>CAVYVA010000008.1:0-29931 GCA_963771835.1 uncultured Actinomycetota bacterium | reverse complement strand
GGCGCTGCTGGTCTCGGCCGCGGACGGGCGCACCGTCGTCGTGGAGCCGGTCGGGCCGTGACCTCGGCCAGGGACCTGGCTGCCGCGCCGCCGCTGCCGGACCGTCCCGGCCGCGGCTGGCGTACATCGGCTACCTGCGCGTGCTGGCGATCCTCGCCGTCATCGCGATCCACGTGTCCGGGCTCACCGTGATCAACCCTGCGCTCGTCCACGAGCGGGTGTGGTGGGTCGCGGAGCTGCTGAACGCGTGCTCGCGGTGGGCGGTGCCGCTGTTCGTGATGGTCAGCGGTGCGCTGCTGCTGCGGCCGGCAGTCGATGCAGGTGCCGCTCGGCGCGTACTACCGCAAGCGGCTGTCCCGGATCGTGCCGGCGCTGGTCGCGTGGCACGTCGTGTACGTGCTGTTCGAGCTGCGCGTCCTCGGGTGGAGCCTGACGCCGCGGATCGTGCTGGTCGACCTCTGGCACGGCCGCACGTACACCGCGCTGTACTTCTTCTGGCTGATCCTCGGCCTGTACGTGGTCGCGCCGCTGCTGTGGCGGCTGGTGCGGCGGCCGGTCCGAGCGCGCGCAGCTGCGATCGCGCTCGGCTGCACGGCCGCGGCGCTGGTGTGGGGGTCGGTGACCGGGATCGTGGCCGGACCGGACGTCCGCGCCGCCGACCTACACCGTCCTCACCTGGTGGATCCCGTACACCGGCTACTTCCTGCTCGGTCCGGTGCTGGCCCGGGTCCCGGTCACCGCGCGGGCCGCCCGGCGGATGGGCGGTGGTGCTGGTGGCCGGCTCGCCGTCACGTTCTGGCAGGCGACGCGACCGTCGAGCAGCCGGGCACGCGCACCTGACCGCCGAGCCTGCTCAACCTGGTCAGCCCCGTCGGCTACCTGAGCTGGTTCGTCGCGGCCAGCACGGTCGCGCTGTTCCTCGTGGCCAGGCGGGTGTTCGCCGCCGGCACGATGTGGGCGCGCGAGCCGCAGGCGACGTTCGTGTCCCGGCTGGGGGCGCTGACCCTCGGCGTGTTCGCGATCCACCTGATCGTGCTCTACGGGCTCCAGCACTGGCCGGTGCCGGGCCTGGCAGAGCGGCGCCACCGGGATGCGCGGGCTGGCCTACCTGTACGCGGGCACCGTGCTCGCGTCGTTCGCGCTGGTCTGGGGCATGGCCAAGGTGCCGTTCGTGCGCCGCATCGTCTGAGCCGGCGGCCGCCGGACTCCGTCAGGGCAGGTGGGCGCGCAGCTCGCCGACCACCCGCGGCGCCGCGGCGCCGTCCCGTACGGCTGTCCGCGCGCGGCGGTCGGCGCCGGTCGCGCCGCCGCCGTCCGCCAGCCCGGCGACAGGTCCGGGTCCAGCACGTTCCAGCCGCCGGCGAGCGTCTCGACCCACTCGGTCTCGGTGCGCAGCGTCGTGCAGGGCACGCCGAGCAGGTAGGCCTCCTTCTGCAGCCCGCCGGAGTCGGTGACGACGCCGGCGCGTGCCGAGCACGGCCGCGACCATGCTCGGGGTAGGGCAGCGGCGGGTGCGACGTGCAGCGACGCCGCGCGTCCAGCGTCGAGGCCGGCTGCTCGGCGCAGCGCGCGACCAGCCGCGGGTGGGCCAGCAGCAGCACCGGGACGGCAGGCCGGCGAGGCGCGTCGACGATCGGCGCGCAGCCGCTCCGGGTCGTCGGTGTTCTCGGCCGGTGGATCGTGGCGACCACGTACGCCGCCGGCCGGGTCGACCCCGGCCGGCAGCGGCGGCCGGGCGTGCTCGGCGACGGCGTCGCCGCACCCGCAGGCAGACGTCGGTCATCACGTCGCCGACCAGCACGCGAGCGCGCGGCCAGGCCCTCGTCGGCCAGGTGGCCCATCGCGACCTCGGTCGGGGCCAGCAGCAGGTCGGCGGCGTGGTCGGTGAGCACCCGGTTGTGCTCCTCGGGCATCCGCCGGTTGAACGAGCGCAGGCCCGCCTCGAGGTGCGCGACCGGCAGGTGCAGCTTCACCGCGGCCAGCGCGCCGGCGAGCGTCGAGTTGGTGTCGCCGTAGACCAGCACCCAGTCCGGGCGCTGCTCGGCCAGGACCGCGTCGAGGGCGGCCAGCATCGCGCCGGTCTGCACGCCGTGGCTGCCCGACCCGACGCCGAGGTGCACGTCCGGCGCGGGGATCGCCAGGTCGGCGAAGAACACGTCGGACATGTCGCGCGTCGTAGTGCTGGCCGGTGTGCACGATGACGTGCTCGTCGCCGGCCGCGGTGAGCGCCTCCGCGACCGGCGCCAGCTTGACGAACTGCGGGCGGGCGCCGACGACGCTGACGACCCGCATCGACCCTCCCGGCTCCGGCGCCGTGCCCCGCCGACGAGGCTGGCGCACCCTGCCCCAGGGGTAGTGTCAGCGTCCGTGACCGCCGACCAGCGCCTCGCGCAGCCCGAAGTCCTGGACTACTGGGACAGCCGGCACAAGGCCAAGGGCGAGCTGCAGTCCGGCGGCGACCTGGGCTACGACCACCCCAACAACGAGATCTTCTACGCGCTGCGGCTGGGCCGGCTGATCGACGCCGTCGGCGACATCGGCGAGCCGATGGCACCGGTCCGGGTCCTCGACGCCGGCTGCGGCAAGGGCTACTTCGCCCGCGGGATGGGCCGGTTCGGCCACGTGGTCGACGGCATCGACGCCTCGCCGGAGGCGGTCGAGCAGTGCCGCGAGCCAGGGCGGTCCGCTGGAGAACTACGCGGTGTGCCAGCTCGACCGCTGGTCGCCCCCGTACCTGTACGACGTCGTCTACTGCATCGACGTGCTGTTCCACGTCACCGAGGACGCGCTGTGGGAGCGGTCGGTGCGCAACCTGTGCTCGCTGGTGCGGCTCGGCGGCACGATCGCGCTGGTCGACCACGGCGGCGACTTCGACCAGCCTCTGGGGCAACTACATGATCACCCGGGCGTCGCACCGCTACGTCGACCTGCTGACCGAGCTCGGCTTCCGACTACGAGCAGTTCGTGCCCTACCGCTTCCGGACCAGCCCGGCCGGATTCCACGTCGCCACGAGGACGGCTTGACATGCGCCTGGACGAGTTCGTGACGCGCTACACCGACGGCGAGGTCGTCCGCGTCGTCGACGCGACGCCCGGCCGAGCTGCACCTGGGCCGCCAGCTGGCCCACCTGCCCGGCGCGAGCGTCGTGCGGGCCGAGGAGGCCGGGCCGCTCGCCGACGACGACCTGCTCGTGGCGTACATCGCGGTCGAGGACGGCAGCGACCTGCGCACCGACACCGAGAAGGCGCTGGCCGGGCTGCCGGCCGGGCGGCCGGGCCGTGCTGATCGTCGCGCGCCCGCCGGCCAAGCTGCCGGCCGGACCGCGTGGTCGACGCGCTCACCGGCCGGCGGCTTCGCGACGGCCGGCGCGACCGGGCTCGGCGTCGGCACCGGCCTGACGTCGATCGCGCTGCGCCGGCCGGCCGACCCGCAGGACCTGACCTAGCTCGGCTCGATCCGCTCGTACCCCGACGGCCGGCCGGTCGTCGGCCCGGGGCCGCAGGCGTGGCTCCGGCTGCTCGCCGAGCGCGCCGTCGAGGGCGCCGTCACCCGCGCTCGCGAAGAGCGGCTGGCCTGGCTGGAGCGCGAGGTCACCGCGCTGACCACCCGGCTGAACGCCGCGACCGCGCCCAAGTCCGCCGCCGCCAAGGCGCCGACCGCCGGGGCTCGCGCTGGACGCCCACCCGGGTGCGGGCCAAGGCCGGCCGCGAGCTGGGCAGGCTGCGCGCCTCGATGACCACGCCGAAGGCCGCCGAGACGCCGACGACGGCTCGGACTGAGCGGGCCGGTCCAGGCCGGCGGGGTACCCTGGACCGACCCCCGCACAGACACCGACCGTGGATCTAGGCTGCCCATGAACATCACCGTCGTCGCCCTCGGCAAGATCGGTCTGCCCCTGGCCGTGCAGTTCGCCGGCCAGGGCCACCAGGTGATCGGCGCCGACGTCGACGCCCGTGTCGTCGAGCTGGTCAACGCCGGCGAGGAGCCGTTCCCGGGCGAGGCCGACCTCGACGTCCGGCTCAAGGCGGTCGTCGAGTCCGGGGCGCTGCGGGCGACCACCGACACCACCGCGGCGGTCGCCGAGAGCGACGCCGTGGTCGTCGTCGTGCCGCTGTTCGTCGACGCCGAGGGGGCGCCCGACTTCGGCTGGATGGACGCCGCCACCCGCGCGATCGCCGCCGGGCTGCGGCCGGGCACGCTCGTGTCGTACGAGACGACGCTGCCGGTCGGCACCACCCGCGACCGGTTCGGCCCGATGCTGGCGGCAGGGCTCCGGCCTGCAGCCCGGACGGGACTTCTCGCTGGTGTTCAGCCCGGAGCGGGTGCTTCACCGGCCGGGTCTTCGCCGACCTGCGCCGCTACCCCAAGCTGGTCGGCGGCATCGACGAGGCCAGCGCCCGGCGCGGCGTCGCGTTCTACGAGCCGGTGCTCGACTTCGACGAGCGCCCCGACCTGCCGGCCGGCCGAACGGCGTGTGGGACCTCGGCACCGCCGAGGCCGCCGAGCTGGCCAAGCTCGCCGAGACCACCTACCGCGACGTCAACATCGGCCTGGCCAACCAGTTCGCCCGCTACGCCGACAGCATGGGCATCGACGTCCACGACGTGATCGAGGCCTGCAACTCCCAGCCGTACAGCCACATCCACCCGCCGGGCATCGCCGTCGGCGGCCACTGCATCCCGGTCTACCCGCGGTTCTACCTGTGGAACGACCCGGACGCGACGGTCGTCCGCGCGGCCCGCGAGGCCAACGCCGCGATGCCCGAGTACGCGGTCGGCCTGCTCGACGGCCTGGTCGGCGACCTGGCCGGCGTCCAGGTGGCCGTGCTCGGCGCCGCCTACCGCGGCGGGGTGAAGGAGACGGCGTTCTCCGGCGTCTTCCCGGTCGTCGCCGCGCTGCGGGCCCGCGGCGCGCAGGTGCGCGTGCACGACCCGCTGTTCACCGACGCCGAGCTCGCCGCGCTCGGGCTTCGAGCCGTACCACGCTGGGGACGCCGGTCGAGGCCGTGGTCGTCCAGGCCGACCACGCCGAGTACCGCGACCTGGGCGCCGACGACCTGCCCGGGCTGCGCGCGCTCGTCGACGGCCGGGGCGTGATCGAGCCGGCCCGGTTCCCCGACGCGCTGGTGCGGGTGCTGGGCCGACCGGCGCCCGACGGCCTGACCCCGGCCACGCGCCCGGAGCTATGGAACCCGCCTCCCGGCAGCACCCCGGAGCGGCAGCCCGCACGTCCTGTACGTCGCGTGGGGCTTCCCGCCGCACCGCGGCCCGGGGACCTACCGCGCCCTGGCCACCGCGAACCTGCTGGCCGAGCTGGACTGCCGCGTCACCGTGCTCACCGCGGACATGGCGACGTTCGACCTGGTCATCGGCGGCGACCACTCGCTGATGACGGCGGTCGACCCGCGGATCCAGGTGCTGCGGGTGCCGTTCCCGCCCGGCCGCCGCGACCCGGTGATCAACCGCTGGGAGCCCGGGCGGGTCGCCGAGCCGACGGCTGGCTGGCCCAGGCGGTCGCGCAGGAGGAGCGCGTCTTCCCCGAGCCGCTGTACGGGCCATGGCGGCCCCGGATCGAGGCGGCCGCGCAGCGCCTGCACCGGGTCGACCCCGTGCAGCTGGTGGTGGCCACCGGGAACCCGTACGTGGACTTCTCGGTGGCGCAGCGGCTGAACGTGGACGACGGCGTGCCGTTCGTGCTCGACGACCGCGACTCGTGGGTGGTCGACGTCTACACCGGCGAGCCGTACCCGCAGTCCGCCCGCACCCAGCAGTGGCTGGGCTGGATGCTGCAGCGCTGCGAGCAGGCGTGGTTCGTCAACCCGCCGATCGCGCAGTGGCACCAGGAGCGCTACCCGCGAGCAGGCGGACCGCATCCGGGTCGTCGAGAACGGCTGGGACCGGCACTTCCTCGACCCGGCCGCGGTCCGCCGGACGGCGGGTGAGCGGCTGATCGTCGGGTACGTGGGGACGATCCTCGAGCGGTTCCCGCTGGAGATGATCATCGACGGCTGGCGGCGGGCCCGGGCGGCCTCGCCGCTGCTGGCCGACGCCGAGCTGCGCTTCTTCGGCCACCTGGGGCATGAGCGGCTCGGGGCTGGCCGGCCAGCAGGCCCGGCTCGCCGAGGCCGCCGAGACGGCGTCGTGCACATGGGCCGCTGGCCGAAGACCCGGATCGGCGAGGCGTACTCGGACATCGACGTCCTGCTGTTCGCCAAGGAGGGGTCCCGCATGGTCACCTCCGGCAAGGTCTACGAGTACGTCGCGACCGGGCTGCCGATCGCCTCCGTGCTGGACCCGTCGCACGACGCGCAGCGGGTGCTGTCCGGGTACCCGCGCTGGTACCCGGCCGCGCGCGAGGACGCCGCGTCGCTGGCGGCCGCCCTGGTCGCCGCGGCGCAGGACAGCGCCTCGCACACCGACAGCGCTGGTCGAGTCCGCCGTCGGCTACGGCGAGCGGTTCCGCCGCGACCACATGCTCGAGCCGGTGCTGCGCGGGCTGGTCGAGGCACTGCTGGTGCCCGCATGAGCCACAGCGTCGGACGAGCGACCGGTCACCCGGGCACGCGTCGACCAGCCCCGGCCGGCGAGCTGGTCCTGCTCAGCACCGGTGCGGCGCCGAGCGCGATGCAGGTCCGGCACCTGCTGCGCGCGGCCCGCGGGCGGCCGATCCTGTGGGTGGCCTACGCCCGGGACCTGGGCGTGGAGTTCGGCTGGCGGCTGCGCGAGGTGCGCCCGCTGGACGCGCAGACGGCGGTGGAGGAGCTCGCGCACGGCGACGACGACGGCTCCGACGGGCTGCTCGAGCTCATGGACCCGTGGACGCCGGCGGCCCGGACATCGGCCCCGACGACAGCGCCGGACCGACGACGGCGCCGACGGCCGACCGGCGACGCGGCGGCCCAGCCGCGGCGGCCGCGGGGGCCGCCGGTGCCGCGGCGGTGCCGCGTCGAGCCGCCCGACCGTGCCGGCGGTGCCGCGCCGTGTCGGCCGCGCCCGCTCGGCCGGCGAGCCGGGCCCGACCACCCGGGCGATCGTCGTGACCAAGGCGCAGGGGGTGGCCAGGCGGACCGTCAAGCGGGTGGCCAAGCCGGCCAAGCGCGCCGTGTCGGTGCTCCCGCCGCGGTGGCAGGCCAGCGCTGCAGAAGGTCCTGCTCGGCCGCCCCGGTGGGCGCGGCCCGATCCCGGGCGAGCGGCTCGCCGACGCGCTGGCCGTCGGGCCGCTGCGCGGGCGGGTGCCGGAGCTGCTCGTCGCCTGCGACCGGGCCGCGGCGGCGGCCGGCTGGTACGTGGCCCGCCGGCTCCCGCAGGTGACGGCGCTGAACGGGATCGACCCCGCCGTCCGCTACCTCGAGTTCGCCCGGGCGAGCGAGTCGGCCGGCGGACGGGTGCACTGGCAGGCGGTCGTCGGGGCCGGCGACGAGCACGACGTGCTGGCCGCACTGCCACCGCTGGACGCGGCCCGTCCCCGCGTGGTCGTCCTGGTCAGACGACGGGCGCGTCGGAGGGCTGCGCGCTGGTGCGCAAGGCGGCCGCGAACGGCTGCGACGTGGTCGTGCTCCGACGACCGCCACCGCCGGACAGGGCCAGTTCCTCACGCTCGACGAGGACAGCGTCACCGTCCGGGTCCCCGCCGGCGCGGGCGCGGCGGTCCGCGCGGCGATCCTCGACGACCTCGAGCCGGACCCGTGGCCGACCCGGCCGACCCGGGGGCTGCGGAGCAGCTGCCGCTCGGGCTGCCCCGGACCGACGGCAGGCGTCCACCTGCTGGTCGCACCGGCCAACTACGCCGGCCAGTCCGACGCCTGGGCCCGGGCGGTGCGCGAGCACGGCGGCGGGGTGCAGGCCCGGAACCTGGCCGTGGGCAAGCCCGACGCCCCGTTCGCGTTCCCGGCCGACTTCCCGCTGACGTCGACCGAGTGGCGCCGCCCGGGGTCCGGGCCCGCATCGCCGTCGAGGCCGTCCTGCCCGCGACGCACGTGCTGCTGGAGGCGATGCGGCCGGTGCTGGCCACCACGTGCGGGACGGCCGACGCCGACGGCTGGGACTTCGGCCTCGGCCGCGCCGACCTCGACGCCCTGCTGCGCTCCGGCCGGCGGGTCGGGCTGCTGTTCCACGGGTCCGAGGTGCGCCGGCCGGACCGGCACCGCAGCGAGTACCGCTTCTCCCCGTTCCACTCCCCGGCAGCACGCCGAGGCGACAGCGCGGATGACCGCGGCGACCGAACGGGTGCACTCGTTGCTGGCCGGCTTCGACGGACCGATCTTCGTCTCGACGCTGGACCTGCTCGACGACGTCCCGGACGCCACCTGGCTGCCGGTCGTGGTCGGCGCGGACTGCTTCGGCCCGGCGCCGCCGGCCCTGCAGCGCCGCCGTCCCGTGGTCGTGCACGCGCCCAGCAACCCGTTCCTCAAGGGCACGTCGCTGATCGAGCCGGTGCTCAAGCGGCTGCACGCCGAAGGCCTCGTCGAGTACCGCAGGCTGGACGCCGTCCCGTCGTCGTTCGTGACCGACTTCGTCCGCGAGGCGGACGTCGTCGTGGACCAGATCGTGCTCGGCAACCCCGGGGTGCTGGCGGCCGAGTCGCTCGCGGCGGGCCGGCTCGTGGTCGCGCACATCGCCGATCACGTCCGGGACCGGTTCCCGGAGCCGCCGCCGATCCTGGAGGCGACCCCGGACACGTTCGAGGCCGGTGCTCCGCTCGGTCGCCCGCGACCCGGCCGGCTACCGGGAGCTGGCGGCCCGCGGCCCGGCGTTCGCGCGAGCGGCTGCACTCGGGGCGCCTGTCGGCCGCCGCGCTGGCCGAGTTCCTGGACTCCTGAGGGTCCCGCCGGGCAGGCTCGGGTCAAGTGCCCGCGGCAGGGCGCCGAATCACAGGTGTACCCCCTCGCCCACCTGGGAAGTGACCCCTCATGCGTCCGCGCCGCCTCCTGCCCGCAGTCCTCGCCGTCGCGGGGATCGCGGCCGCGGCGGCCGTCGTCGGCGCCGGCCCGGCCGCCGCGGCGACCGGCGCACCGGCCGCGTTCCACTTCGGCGGGAGCGGGTTCGGCCACGGCGTGGGGATGTCGCAGTACGGCGCGCTGGGCATGGCCAGGGGCGGTTCGACCGCGGCGCAGATCCTGACCCACTACTACACCGGCACGACGGTGGCCGCGGTCGCGGACGCCGTCTCGCTGCGGGTGGACATCCTGCACGCGGCCAGCAGCTTCACCCTCGGCTCGAGGGCCGCGGCCACCGGCGGCGGCACCATCCAGGTCACGGTGAACGGCCTGCCGCACGTCCTCGGCACCGCGGCCGACACCTGGACCGTAGCCGTGTCCGGCTCGCTGGTCTCGGTGAAGAAGAACGGCGCGGTCGTCGGCTCCGGCACGACCGTGGGGATCTACTGGGGTGGTACCCGCGTGTCCCCGGCTCGGCCGGGTCGGCGCCGACCCTCGCCGTCGTCAACGGCGTGCCGTACCGCTACGGGAACATCGACGTCCGGGTCATCGCCGGACGGCTCGAGGTGAACAACCCGGTGCTCGTGCACGACGAGTACCTGCGCGGCATCGCCGAGATGCCGTCCTCGTGGCCGGCAGCCGCGCTGCAGGCGCAGGTCGCCGCCGCCCGCTCGTACGCCCTCAGCAAGTACGCCGCAGGCATCCGCAGTGCCTGCTTCTGCCACGTGTACGGCAGCACGCTCGACCAGGTCTTCGCCGGCTGGAACAAAGAGAGCGGGTCGTACGGCGCGCAGTGGGTGGCCGCGGTCACCGCGACCGAGCCGACGAGCACCACCGGGCTGGCCGTCAGCTACGCGGCAAGCCGGTCACCGCGTACTACTTCTCCTCCAGCGGCGGCCGCACCCAGAACAGCGAGGACGTGTGGACCAGCGCGCTGCCCGTGGGCCCGCAGCGTCGACGACCACTGGAGCCTGGACCCCGCGGTCAACCCGACGTACGCGGACTGGGGCGCGGACCGCACGCAGGCGCAGGTCGCCGCGGCGTTCGGCCTCGCCGACGTGGTCAAGGTCGCGCTGTCGTCGCGGACCGCCGGCGGCGGCGTGCACGTGGCCACCGCCTGGTCCTCGACCGGCGCGAGCGCCGCGCTCAGCGGCGAGACGCTGCGCAGCCGCCTCGCGCTGCCCGCCACCTGGCTGCACCGGGACACGCTGCGGCTGTCCGGCCCGGACCGCTACGCCACCGACGTCGCGGTGGCCAGGACCACCGCGGTCGGCACCAGCGTGGTCCTGGTCTCCGGGGACACCGCGCACATCGCCGACGGGATGTCCGCCGCGCCGCTCGCCGTGCGCAAGGGCGCTCCGCTGCTGCTCGCCGACGCCACCGACCTGCCCGCCGCGACCGTCGCAGAGATCCAGCGCCGGCACCCCACCACCGCGTACCTCGTCGGCGGCACCGACGCGATGGGCCCGGACGTGGTGACCGCGCTGCAAGCGCTGGGCGTGAGCACGGTCGTCCGGCTGGCCGGAACCGACGCGGTGGGGACCGCCGCGGCCGTCGCCACCGCGATGCAGCTGCCGGTCGGCACCCGTGCCGCCGTGGCCAACGTGGACGACCTCGCCGGGGCGCTCGCCGTCGCCGGGCCGGCCGCCAGGGCCGGCCGCCCGCTGCTGCTCGTCACCTCGACCGGGATCCCCGCGGCCACCGCCGCCGTGCTCGCCACGCTGCAGCCGCTCGCCGTCACGGTCGTGGGCAGCCCGACCTCGATCCCCGACTCGGTGATGGCCCAGCTGCCGGTCCCGGCACGCACCTACGGTGCCGACCAGTACGCGACCTCCGCCGCGATCGGCCGGGCGTTCGCGCCACTGACCGGGACCTCCGACGTGGTCCTCGTCTCCGGCGTCGACGGCACGCTGACCGACGCGCTCTCGGCCAGCGGGCTCGGCCGCATCATGCTGTTCACCACCACGACCCCGCAGGCCGGTGTCGCCGACTGGCTGCAGCGGCAGCCGGGCGTGCACCGGGTCATCGCGGTGGGCGGGATCGCGGTGGTCCCGGACGCCACCGTGACCGCGGCGGCTCTGGCCTGAGCCGGCCTAGCCGGCCGCGCCGGCCTTGAGCCTGGTCCCGCCGAACGGACCAGCCAGTCCTGGCCGATCGCCTGAGCCGGAGCGACGCGCGCGCCCCTAGATTTCCGAAAACGGTGTGCGGCTCGACCGCGCCCGGCACGTCAGCTCGGTCCGGAGAACGCACACTCTCGGCACCGGCGGGTCCCCGCGACCCGCGGTGCGGCCTACACGCCTGGGGGCAGGCCCATGAATGCACGTGCACGTTCTGCGGTCGTCGCAGTCGCTGCGATGGCTGCGGCTCTGCTGGTCCCGACCCTGACCGTGGCGCCCGCGTCCGCGGCGCAGCCGGTCCCGGGCCACACCCACCTCGTCCCCCAGGTGCCGCGCACCGACATGCCCAAGATCTCCAGCGGTGAGATCTGGGACATGGCCGCGATCGGCAACTCGATCTACATCGTCGGGTCGTTCACCTCGGTGACGAAGGGCGGCACCACGACGGCCGTGCCGGGCCTCACCGGGTGGGACATCAACAGCGGCAACCTGCTGCCGAGCTTCAAGCCCACCATCACCGGCGGCATCGTCGAGACGGTCGAGGCGACGCCGGACGGCACCAAGCTCATCATCGGCGGCACGTTCAAGACCGTGGGCGGCCTGACCCGCTCCAAGGTTGCCGTCCTCAACCCGACCACCGGCGCCCCGCTGACGACCTTCGCCTTCACCGGCGCCACGAACAACCCGGTGACCGCGATCGCGGCGACCAACACGACCATCTACGTCGGCGGGCGGTTCAGCAAGCTGAACGGGACCAACCACAGCGGGCTGGCCGCGGTCAACGCGACGACCGGCGTGGTCGACCCCGCCTTCAACCTGAACCTCTCCGGCGGCATCGGCGTCAACGGCGACCTCACCGTGCAGGTGCTCAAGCTCACCCACGACGAGAGCAAGCTGGTCGTCATCCACACCGGCCGGCAGGTGAACGGCCAGGACCGGCTCGGCATCGCCGAGATCGACACGGCGTCCAAGACCCTGCTGCCGTGGCGCACCCGGCTGTGGGACGACAACCTGGCCAGGCTCGGCGGGGTCACCCGGATCTACGCCGGCGACATCTCCCCCGACGACAGCTACATGGTCGTCAGCGAGGGCTCCGGCGGCGACGCTCCGCCGATCAGCGACACCGCGGTCCGCTTCCCGATCGCCGGTGCCGACGACGTCCAGCCGGCCTGGGTCTCCCGGCACTTCGACAGCGTCTACTCGGTGGCCATCACCGAGGACGCGGTCTACCTCGGCGGGCACTTCCAGTTCGAGCCGTCCCCCACCGCCCCGTCACCGTGGCCCGGCCTGACAACGTCGGCTACGGCACCGGTCAGGGCCTGTCCGGCTACGGGCTCGGCGACGACGTCGTCCGCCGCGACCACCTCAGCGCGGTCGACCCCGCCACCGGGCACGCGATCGAGTGGGACCCGGGCTCCAACTCCTTCCAGGGCAACAAGGCGATGCTCGCCACCCCGCGCGGCCTGTTCGCCGGCGGCGACGCGGGCATCCAGGGCGGCAAGAGCGTCGGCCGGGTCGCGTTCTTCGACTTCAACAACGACCCCAACCCCCCGACGGCGATCGACACCACGATCACCACGCCGATCGAGGGCCGGGTGGAGGCCGGCGGCACGCCGTTCGCCATCACCGGCACCGCGAAGGCGCCGACCGGGGTCAAGCGGGTCCAGGTCGAGATCCAGGACCGCAACACCAAGCGGTGGCTGGCCGCCGACGGCGTCACCTGGCAGACCAAGGAGACCAACGCCCTGGCGACGCTGGACACCCCGAACGGGACCTCGACCACCTGGTCGCTGACCAGGACGCTCAACGGCACCTCGGCGTACTTCGTCTACGCCAAGACGTTCGGCAACACCGGCAACGACGCCTCGAAGGCGGTCAAGAAGATCGAGTCGTTCGACCTGACCGACCAGACGCCGACGACGAACATCACCGGTCCGTCGGGCAGCCTGCATCGCCACGACGACCTTCACGATGACCGGCACCGCCACCGACGACCACGGCATCAACCGCCTGTCGTTCTGGTTCCGCGACGAGAACAACAACTACCTGCAGAACGACGGCACCGTCGGCCCGGTGTTCAACACCTTCAGCGGCACCCCCGACGTGATCGGCGCCCCGAACGCGACCTGGTCGTACACCGTCACGCTGCCGCACGAGGGCACCTGGCGCGGCAGCGCCACGGCGATCGACGACGCCGGCCAGGCCGACCTGCGCAGCGGCACCCGCGACTGGCTGGTCAGCACGTCCGCCGTCGCGCCGACCGTGGCGATCACCGCGCCGGTGCAGATGACGCCGCCGTTCACCGTGCCGGCCGTGGTCGTGAGCCCGGGCGGGCAGCTGACGTTCTCCGGCACCGCGTCGGACGACGACCGCTTGCAGGACGTCTAGATCTCGCTGCGCAACAGCACCACGCGCGAGAACCTCGGCGCCGACGGGACCTGGGGGGTCGGCGTGACCGCCGGCTCGTACCGGATCTCCCCGATCAACATCAACGCGCCGACGTACAACTGGACGTACACGACGCCGTTCAACCTGACGCCGGGCACGTACTCGTTCTCGGTCTCGGCCACGGACAACCTCGGGCTGACCAGCAGCCGCGGCTCGCTGACCATCAACGCCCAGGTGCCCGGGGACCTTTCCCGACCGGGACGCTGAGCTTCACCGGCACCGACAGCACCTTGCAGGTCCTGCACCTGGACCTGGCCGGCACGGCGACCGACGACCACGGCGTCGCGAGCGTGCGGATCACCGTGTTCAACAACGACACCGGCCAGTACGTGCAGACCAACGGCACGCTGTCGTCGACCTACGCCACGCTGAACGCGGTGCTCGCGTCGCCGGAGGCGACCAGCACGACGTTCACGCTGCCGTCGACCTGCCGGCCCAGGGCAACTACAGCGTCACCGCCTGGGCCTGGGACACCGCGGGCCAGCAGAGACCTCGACCACCGGGGCGACCGCGCGCTACCTGGTCTACCCCGGTGACCTGCCGCCGACGTTCGACCCCGGCCTCGGTGCGCCGGTCACCGGCGCGTCGTTCGACCAGGGCGTGATCGTGGCCAGCGGCCGCGCGACGGACGACCAGCAGATCGCCCGGGTCGAGGTCGGCATCATCGACAACCTCGGCCGGTACATGAGCTCGACCGGCACGTTCACGAGCACGACGCCGAGCTGCCGGACCGCGTTCCTGAACAGCCCCGGCAGCCTCGGGTCGAACTACGCGTACACCTCGCCGGTCATCCCGGCCGGCGTGTACTCGGTCGCGGTGCGGGCCACCGACCAGCACGGGTTCGTCTCGCTGCCGCAGACGGTCACCGGCATCACGGTCACCCAGCCGGCGAACCTGCCGCCGGTCGCGAACGCCACGGTGTCCTGCGCGCAGAACGTCTGCACCTTCGACGGCCGGTCGTCGACCGACGAGGACGCCTCCTCGCTGACGTACTCGTGGAACTTCGGCCAAGGTGGCGGCGGCTCCGGTCCGGTGCCGATCAAGACCTACACCGGCCCGGGCACGTTCAACGTGGTGCTGACCGTCAAGGAC
This sequence comes from uncultured Actinomycetota bacterium, assembly GCA_963771835.1. Classification (GTDB taxonomy): domain Bacteria; phylum Actinomycetota; class Actinomycetes; order Prado026; family Prado026; genus CAVQCJ01. The sequence continues at coordinate 15,338 of CAVYVA010000008.1, read as the reverse complement.
ATGTGGAACGTGACCAGCACGTTCACCATGCCGCCGCTGACGATCACGATGCCGCCGGCAACACGGCCCCGGTGCCGACGTTCATCACGAACTGCGTCGCTCTCGCCTGCGGGACGAGCAGCTCGGGCACCGTCGACCCGAACCTCGGGGACACCATCGCGTACTCGTGGAACTTCGGCGACGGCACACCGGTGAGCACCAGCACCTCGCCGTCGCACACGTACGCGCTGCCGGGCACCTACACGATCACGCTGACGACGACCGACGGCTGGGGCAACGCGGCCTCGATCAGCAAGGTCGTCAGCCTGATCGAGCCGGTGACGAACGTGGCACCGGTGCCCACGTTCACGGTCACGTGCACCGCGCTGGCGTGCCTCACGAACAGCTTCGGCACCATCGACCCGAACGGGGACGTGATCCGGTACTCGTGGAACTTCGGCGACGGCACGGCACTGAGCACGGCGGCCTCGCCGGCGCACACGTACGCGCTCGCCGGGACCTACACGATCACGCTCACGGTGACGGACGGCTGGAACAAGTCCGCGTTCGTCACCCAGCAGGTGACGGTCCCGTAACCGCTCGGCGGGGCGCCGGTCTCACGGTTCGAGGCCGGCGCTCCCCGCCGTCGCGGTGACACGCTCCTGCTCGGCCCGGCCGGCCAGCCGGTCGGCGTCGGCGTGGGCGACCAGGACCACCGAGCCGCCCAGAGCCAACGGGACCACCGCGCACGCCAGGACTTCCTCGAGCGCCGCGAGCGGCTCGGCCACCAGCAGCCGACCGCTCGCGGACAGGCCCCAGCGCCGGGCCAGCTCGTGGGCGCGCCCCACCATCTCCTCGTCCGAGAGCGCCGCCCCCGCGGCGAGCACGGCCGGCGCCGCCGGGCCCGGCGCCGGACCGCTGAACCGGTCGCCGTACCCGGCCACCTCGAGGGCGTAGTCGAGCACCCCGGGCGGCAGCGGGCCGGCGAACGCGCCCCCCAGCGGCCGCAGCGAGAGCCCCACGACGTCCCCCGCGCCCCCCGCGCCCGCGGCTGTCCGCCGGCCGTCCCGGCCGCGACGTCCGGCCCGACGACCGCGACGGCGGGGGCCGCCGCGTCGGCCGCGGGCTCGCCGACCGCCAGCACCGGCCCCGCCGACCAGGTCGCCCCCGCCCACACCGCGAGCTGCCAGTGCCGGGGCACGGCGGCGAGCTCGACCACGTCCCCCGGTCCGACGCCGAGCCCGTCCACCAGCAGGTTCGCTGTCTTGGCCACCCAGTTCGCGTACGTCGCCACCGACAGCTCGACCCGCTCGCCGGTGGCGTCGTCGTAGAACGTCACCAGCGGACGGCCCGGGTCCGCGGCCAGGGCCGCCGCCAGCAGACCGGTCCAGGTCAAGCCGACCGGCCCAGGCCCCGTGGGCTGGTCAGGAACCCGACCGCCCAGCAGCCGTGCATCGTCGCGTAGACCAGCGGCAGCCGGACCAGTGCCGCCGGCGGCAGCCCGCGGCCGGTGACCGCCGAGCCGGCGAGGACCGCCACGACGTACCCCACCGGCGCGCGAACCCGGCGAGCAGCGCCGCACGCCCCGTCACCAGACCGACGCGCCCACGAGCGTGCCCGCGGCCACCGCGACCAGCGCGACCGGCGGGGCCAGGTACCGCACCGACACCGAGTCCTCGTGCCGCCGCATCACCACCCGGCGCCAGCGCCCGTAGTCGAAGTACTGCCGGCCGAGCGCGCGCACCGAGCCGCGCGGCCGGTACGAGACCCGCAGCCGCGGCGTGAACCACACCAGCCCCCCGCTGCGGCGGATGCGCAGGTTCATCTCCCAGTCCTGGGCGCGCAGGAACGTCTCGTCGTAGCCGCCCACCCGCTCGAGCGCCTCGCGCCGGAACACCCCGAGGTAGACGGTGTCCGCCGGGCCCGCCTCACCGCCGGTGTGGAAGCGGGCGCTGCCGACGCCCAGCCGGCTGGTCATCGCGCACGCCACCGCCTGCTCGAACGGCGTCGTGCCCTCCGCCGCCATCACCCCGCCGACGTTGTCCGCCCCGGTCTCGGTCAGCACCTCGACCGCGGTCCGCACGTAGTCGGCCGGGAAGAGCGCGTGGCCGTCGACCCGGACGACGATGTCGTGCTTGGTCGCCGCGACGGCGGCGTTCAGAGCGGACGGAGTCGCGCCGGCCGGGTTCGGCACGCTGCGGACCCGGCCGGCATGCTCGTCGACGAGCTCGGCCGCGATCGCGTCGGTCCCGTCCGTGGACGGCCCGAGCGCCAGGACGAGCTCGAGGTCGCCCGGGTACTCCTGCGCCAGCACGCCCTCGACCGCCTCGCGCAGATGCCGCTCCTCGTTCAGCACCGGCATGACGACGCTCACCGGGGGCCAGTCGGGCGCGGGTCGTGCAGGCATGAGGCCGCCAGGCTACCCGCGCCGCCCCCCGCCGCCCGGCGCGCCTGGCCCGGCCCCCCGAGCCTCGACCTAACCTGGAGGGTGCGCCCCCGGCCTGGCCCGGCCCCGGCCGTGACCGGGACCACACCCGCCCAGGCGAACCCCGACGGAGCGCCGAGCGTCCTCACCTCATGAGCCATCCCACCCTTCCCCCCGAGCTGGACCCGCGCGGTCCGCGCCGGCCCGCCCGGCGCAGCCGCCAGGTCCCGGCCCGGACCGGCCGCGCCCTCGGTTCCGGGGACGGCGGGCCGTCCAGGGGCAAGCGCTGGCCGGTCTTCGTCGCCGGGTCGGTCGCCGGGCTCGTGCTGGCCTTCAGCGTGGTGGGGTCGGGGCTGGCCAGCTACTACGAGAGCCAGGCCAACCGGGTCAACGCCGGGATCACCGGCGGCAGCGACGGCGGTGCGCAGAACTGGCTGCTCGTCGGCTCGGACAACCGGGCCGGGCTGACCCCGCAGCAGATCGCGCACCTGCACGTCGGCGGCGCCACCACGGCCAACGCCTCCGGCCGGCGCAGCGACACGATGATCCTGCTGCACCTGTCCGCCGGCAGCGACAAGGCCACCCTGATCTCGCTGCCGCGCGACTCGTACGTGCTGATCCCGGCGTACAAGGACTCCAAGGGCCGCCAGCACCCCGCTGCGCACAACAAGCTCAACGCCGCCTACGACCTCGGCGGCCCGGCACTGACCGTGCAGACCGTGCAGATCGCCACCGGCCTGCACATCGACCACTACGTCGAGATCGGCTTCGGCGGGTTCGTCAAGATGGTCGACACGATCGGCGGCGTCGACGTCTGCACGACCAAGGCGCTGCACGACCCGAAGAGCGGGCTCGACCTCAAGGCGGGCACCAGCAAGCTCGACGGCAAGCAGGCGCTGGAGTACGTGCGGGCGAGGTACGTGGACCCGACCGCCGACCTGGGCCGGATGAAGCGCCAGCAGGCGTTCCTCGGCTCGCTCTTCCGCACCGCCCTGAGCACCCAGGTGCTGCTGAACCCGCTGAAGCTCAACGCCTTCCTCGGCGCGACGCTGTCGTCGATCACCCTCGACACGCACCTGACCCGCGACGACCTGCTCGGCCTCGCGACCCGGACCAAGGGCCTGTCCCCGTCCAACGTCGTCTTCGCCACCGTGCCGCTGTCCGACGTCGACTACCGGCCGTCCCCCGCGCTCGGCTCGACCGTGCTGTGGGACAAGACCAAGGCCGGCGCGCTGTTCGCCGCGATCAAGGCCGACCAGCCGATCGGCAGCCAGGCCGCCAAGTCGTCGAACGCCTCGGCGATCGCGGTCCAGGTCGCGCCGGCCAGGATCACCGTGCAGGTCTCCAACGGCGGCGGCGTCACCGGCGCCGGCGCCCGCGCCGTCAACGACCTGACCAAGCTCGGCTTCGTGATGGCCGGCCCGGCGACGAACGCCCTCCAGCACGGCGTCACCCAGACCCTGATCACCTACGACCCGCGCTACGACGTGAGCCTCAAGACGCTGCAGGCCGCCTACCCCGACGCCGCCGTCAAGGCCGTCAAGGGTCAGGGCAAGGTCTTCACCGTCGTGGTGGGCACCGACTACCAGGCACCGAAGGCGGTCGCCGCCTCGTCGGCGACGACGGCGACGGCGCCCGGTGGCGTCAAGACGACGTCCGCCGCGCAGACCGTCTGCAAGACCTCCTGACCGCCACCGTCGACACCGGCCTGCGGCGCGACGTCACACGTACAGCCACCTCGGTCGTGACGCCCCCGGCGTGCGGTGTCGCTGCTGCTTCTCGACAGCAGCAAGCGCGCTCCTGAGGAACCAGCGCCAGACCCACGTGCCGACCGTGTGGTGGACGGTGCTGGCGATCCTGCCCTTCGGGCCGCTGCGGAAGCCACGGTGGAGGACCAGCTGTACCTGACTTCCGCCGTCGCGAGCGGTGGCCCGAAGCTCACAGGTGCTGCCAGGCTCGAAGATGCTGGAGTCGATCACCGTTGCCTTGACCGTTCCCGGTCTCGACCAGTCGTAGCGATTCCGCTCCCAGAAGAGGCCGACGACCCAGGTGCCCTCGGTGACCTCGGCGAAGTCCTCGCCGCTCGCGTGAACCGTGATGTGCCTCTTCCGCACGTTCGGCCACACGTCTGCGCGCCGCTCGGAGAAGTCGCGGGCTGCCTCGAGCACCCGCTGGGGAGGCAAGGGGGTGTGGGCATCCACCTGGATGGTCAGCACCCGACGACCCGGCTCGGCGGCGGGGTCGATGGGCTGTGGCATCGTCCGTGCTGTCTCTGACCGGCATGGGGCTGGGGTGGCGATGACGGAGTTGCATGATCGAAGCTCCTCGTGAAGTCGGCGAGCAAGGTTGCTCAGAGTGGAGCGGGCAGCCGTACGGCGGCTGTGGTCGGCACGTGCTGTGCGTGGAGCGCCGGCGTCAGCCAGCGTCGGCCAGGTCAGCCGCGTGGACGAGCATGCGGGCGACCTCGCGAGCCTGCTGCGGAGGTGAACACCTCGTCGAACGCGTAGACGGTGGTTTCGCCGGGCTCCGGGCCGACGTCGGCACGGGTGAGCCCGACCGTGCGTACGTGGTCCGGCATCGTCCCGACCGTGGTGTCGTAGCGGACCTCCTCGTCGTCCACGATGGGACCTCTGGCCCAGGATGGAGCGGGGATGGACTGTGCGGTCATGGTCTGCTCCTTCTCGGTGAGCTGACTCGTCGCTGAGCCTTCCAGCGGGTCCAGTGACATAGCACGATCGTTCGTGCTTCTAGCACAATACGAACGGTCGTGCTATCTTGTCAACATGGTTCAGACACGAAAGCCGAGGGCGGACGGGGAGCGCACGCGGGACGCGATCCTCCGCGAGGCGGTCTCCCTGGCCACCGTCGACGGTCTCGAAGGGCTCTCGATCGGCAACCTCGCGGACGGTCTGCGCATGAGCAAGAGCGGCGTCTATGCCCACTTCGGGTCGAAGGAGCAGCTCCAGATCGCGACCGTCGACGAGGCGGAGCGGATCTTCCGCGCCCAGGTGATCGAGCCGGCGCTCGCCGCGCCGGCGGGCCTCGGCCAGCTCCTCGTCGTGTGCGACGCGTACCTCGACTACCTTGCCCGCCGGACCTTTCCCGGCGGCTGCTTCTTCGCCGCAGCCGTTCTGGAGATGGGGACCCGCCCTGGACCCGTCAAGGAGCGGATCGCAGCTTTCCAGAGCAGCTTCACGGCTCTCATCCGCGGATTCGTCGTCTCCGCGATCGAACAGCGCGAGCTGGCCGCCGACGAGGATCCCGACGCACTCACCTTCGAGCTCAACGGCATCATCCTCGCCGCCAACTCGGCCTTCGTCCTGACCAACGACCCCCAGGTGCTCGCCATGCCGAGGAACCTCCTGCGTCGGCGGCTGGGAGTCCCTGCCGCGCACTCGAAGCGAGCGCCCAAGCGAAAGTGACGTCTTCGCCGGTCAGCCGCTCTGCGCGCGCGAGCGCTTGATCTCCTCCCGCATCGCCAGGCGGTGCCGGCGGCGGATCTGCGCCTCGTGGTAGCGCCGCTCGTCCTCGTCCGTCTCCGGCAGCACCGGCGGCACTTCGCGCGGCCGGCCCTGCGCGTCCACCGCGACGAACACGAGATAGGCCGTCGCGACGGTGATCGGGGGTTCGCCGGCGCGGTCCCATCGCTCGGCGACGGCCTTCACGCCGATCTCCATCGACGTGCGACCGGTCCAGTTGACCTGGCCCATCACATGCACGAGGTCTCCCACGCGTACCGGGGTGACGAACACCATCTCGTCCATCGCGGCGGTGACCGCCGGACCACCGGAGTGCCGGGTGGCCACCACACCGGCGACGTCGTCGACGAACTTCATCACGACGCCGCCGTGCACGGTGCCGAGCAGGTTGGTGTCCGCCGCGGTCATGATCTGGGAGAGCGTGGTCCGGGCCGCCGAGGTGGGCACGCCCGGCAGGGGCTCGTCGGCAGCGGTCACGGGCCGAACCTATGCCTCGCAGCACAGGTCGCGCCGGGGTTGCCGGTGCGGGCCGCCGGGTAGGTCCGTAGGGTCGGGCCTCTGGACCCGGCGCGACCAGTCCCGGGACACCCGCGGCACGAGAGGGAGGCACGTCGATGAGCGACTCGGACGAGCTGGACACGCACGGCCCGGCGGACGGCGGCGCGGACGGCGGAGCCGACGGCGGTGCCGACGGCGGAGCGGACAGCGGTGCCGACGGCGGGGCGGACAGCGGTGCCGACGGCGGGGCCGACGGGCGGCGGCCGACAGCGGGGCCGACGGCGGCGCGGACGGCGGCGCCGACAGCGGCGCCTGAACGATGACCGGACCGGTGGTGACCGGGGACGGGCTCGGCGCTGGCGCCGGACCCGTCCTCGGTGCCGCCCTCGCCCCGCTGCTCGGCAGGACGACGCCGGCCGAGTTCGCCGAGCATGTCTGGGCCCGCGAGGCGTTCCTGCGAGCGGCCTCCGACGGACCCGATCTCACCGGGCTCTTCACGCTCGCCGACGCCGACGAGCTGCTGTCCACCCGCGGTCTGCGCACCCCGTTCCTGCGCATCGCCAAGGACGGCGCGGTCCAGGCCGAGTCCACCTTCACCCGGGGCGCCGGGGTGGGCGCCGCGCGTCCGTGACCAGGTCGACCCGGACCGCGTGGCGCGGCTGCTCGCCGACGGCTGCACCGTCGTCTTCCAAGGGCTGCACCGGATCTGGCCGGCCGTCCTCGACTTCACCGGCTACCCTCACCCGCGAGCTCGGCCACCCGGTGCAGGTCAACGCGTACCTGACCCCGCCCAGCGCTCGCGGGTTCGCACCGCACTACGACACGCACGATGTCTTCGTCGTCCAGACGGCCGGGGACAAGCGCTGGCAGGTGCACCGCCCCGTCGTGCACTCACCGGCCGCCGACGACGGCTGGACGGCGCACCGGGAAGTCCGTCGCTGCCGCTGCCGCGGCCGAACCTGCCCTCGACCACGTGCTCCGGCCCGGCGACGTCCTCTACCTGCCTCGCGGCTGGATCCACGCCGCCCAGGCGCAGCAGGCGATGTCGCTGCACCTGACGATCGGCGTGCATCCGTACACGCGCCGCCACCTGGTCGAGGCGCTGCTCGCCGAGGTCCTGGAGAGCAGGCCGCTCGAGGACTCGCTGCCGATGGGCCTCGACGTCGCGGACCCGCACGACCTCGCAGTGCCCCTGGCACTGGTCCGCGACCTGGTCGCCGACGGTCTGGCCGCGGCGTCCGCCCCACGGATCGCCGCGCGGATGGAGCGTCGCCGTGCCGCGGACACCCGGCCGGAGCCCCTGCGACCCGTGGCTCAGGCCGTCGCCGCCGCGGGCGCGACGACGGGCGGGGAGGGCCACGCCCAGGTGGCCGTACGGGCTCGGCCGGGGTCCGCCCTGCGGGTCGAGGAGACGCTCGAGCACGTCACCCTGGTCGCCGACGGGCGCCGGCTGGACTTCGCACCGGACCACGCCGCCGCGCTCAAGGCGGTGGTCGAGGGCGGCCGCTGCGTCGCCGACCAGCTGCCGGGGCTGGAGCCGGCCGACGGCCGAGCGCTCGCTCGTCGACTGTTGCTGGACGGCGCGGTCGTTCCCGCGTGACCCGACCGCACCGTCCGCCCGAAGACCGTGCCGCCGAGGACCCGGACGAGCTCGACCGCGACGGGCCGATGCCGGTCCCGCGGTGCTCGGTGGCCGCGCGGGGCCGGGCCGACGCGCTCGCCGGAACCGCCCTGCCGACCGACCGGTTCCTGCTGGTCGAGGACCCGGGGCCGTGGGGACCGGCGCCGCACCCGGTCGGCACTCTGCCACCGGCGGTGGCCGAGCACGTGCACGAGCAGGCTCGGGTCCTGTCCGCCCGGCTGCTGCTGATCCGCAGGACCGGCCGCCGTCCGAGCAGCGGCGACGCCCCGCCCGAGCCCGCCGTGCGGGTGCCCCGGACCTGGGCCTGGGTCGACACCACCCGCGCCGAGGTCCGGACCGGCACCGTCGGCCACCCGGACGCACTGGCTACGGTCGACTTCGCGGCCGACGGGCAGCCGGACGACCGGCCGTGGTACCTCGTCTGCACCCAGGGCCGGCACGACGTCTGCTGCGCGGTCTACGGGCGGCCCGTCGTGCAGGTCCTCGCCGAGGTCGCCCCGGACCGGACCTGGGAGTGCACCCACGTCGGCGGCGACCGGTTCGCCGCGAACGTGCTGCTGATGCCGGCCGGGCTGGTGTACGGGCACGTCGACGTCGGCTCCGCGGTCGGGCTCACCACCGCGTACGCCGGCGGCCGCGTCGTCCCGAGCCTGCTGCGGGGCCGGTGCGGCACCGTCCCGGCGGCCCAGGTCGCCGAGCACCACGCGCGTGCGCTGCTCGGCGACGACCGGCTGGACGCGTTCGACCGCACCGCAGGTCAGCCACGCCGGGCACGACCGCTGGCAGGTCGACCTGGTGCACCGGGTCGACGGCGAGCGTCTGCGGGTGCTGCTCGCCGAACGGCACGAGGACGTGGCGATCGGTCTGACCTGCGCGGCGACCGGGGCCGGCCGGCTGCGCAGCTGGGACCTGCTCTCGCTCGAGCGCCTCACCCGGTGATCGCTGCGGGCGCGGCACCGATCGCTCGCGCGACCCGCCGGCCCGACCGCAGCCCGCTCTCCATGTACTGACCCATCGCCTCGGTGTGCTCGCCGGCGAAACGCAACGGGCCGTACGAGGTCCGGAACGCCGGTTTCGCGGTCAGCATCTGGCCCGGCCGGTAGTTCGCGTAGCCGCCGCCGGTGTACGCCTCGGACGCCCAGGCCACGGTGGCCGCAGCGAAGCGGCGGTCCAGGTGGCTCGGGGCCTCGCCGGTCACGGTCTCCCCGCTCTCGGCCGCCGCCCACTGCGCCGGGTCGTAGGGTGGCGCATGGCCTCCTACCGGACGTTCCCCGAGCCGGTCGAGGTGACCGTGGCGATCACGCACCCCCGGCATCCGATCGCCTGGCGGCGTGCGACGACTCCGGCGTAGCGAGGGTGAGGTTGTCCGCCGACGATCTGCGCCGGCTCACGCAGGGCAGTCCTCAAGGGAAGTGACACGACCCGTTAGCCCATACGGGTGGCAGGGCTGTCATAACGTGCGTTTCCGGTGATCGGATGCGTGCATCGAGTCGCTACCCACGCAGCTCAGAACCGGGGTGAGTCGCAATGCGTACAGTCACACGGGTCCTCGCAGTCGGCGCATTTGCCGCCGCACTGGCGGTCACCAGCAGTACGGCAAGTCCGGCGCTTGCTGCCCCAGCGGCCAACGGGGCGTCCATCGTCGTCGAGCAGAACGGCGTAGTCACTCGACACGTCTGCGCGAGCCAGGACGTCGTCCTCGTGGCATCGGGCTTCGCGGTCAACCGCAAGGTCGTCGAGGCGAGAGTCCAGATCGTGGGCAGCGGCGTGCTGTTCACGTCGAAGATCCAGCTGTCCGGCGGTGCTGGCTCAACTAACACCGGAGCCCCAGGTCCGGGCTTCATCGGCGACAAGTTCCGGGTCAGATACCAGGTCGGGAGCGCCGACAGGCCGGGTCTTCGCGGTTCGTTCTCCGCGACGATCTTCGACTGCTGAACCGGAAGAAGTGAGCCCGACAGTCAGGCGATTCGTTGCGACGGCCTGAGGGGGCACACCAAAGATCATCTGGACAAATTCGGCCCATGAATAGATGCCGGGGACACCGCCGAACCGTCGCCCTGGGCGCGGCGCCAGCTGCGCCCAGGACGGCCGAGTCCCTGGAGCACGCGTTCCCGACCGGTGTCGGGGGAGTGCCGTCGACGGACGGTTCGCTGCCCATCAGGGACCCCTGAGCAGCATTACATATGCCCGCTATTGCCAACGGCCGCGCGCACTAACACAGTCTGCCCGATGAACGGCTCGGGGCCGGCGCCACGTCCGGCACCGAACCACCCAAGGGGCCGCGCCGAGCGGCTGACCGGCCGCTGAGCGAACGGTCAGCCGCTCGAGCCGCGTCAGCTCACCTTGACCCGGACGACCTGGCCCGCTGGGCCGGGCGCCGCGGAGAACGTGCTGACGTAGAACGCGCCATCCGGCCCTAGCGCGATGCCGCCGGGCAGGGTGATGGCACCGCCGCCACCGAAGCGGTCGACGTGCGCGGGGTTGCTGAACCGGATCCGCGCGAGGTCACCGAACGGAGGCGCGCCCGTGGGACCGAACATCTCGGTCAGCCACGGTTGCCGTGGCGGTCAGTCGTGCATGCGGACACGGTGGTGAGCCCGGTGGCCCACAGTTGAGGCGCCGTGGGGAAGCTCGCGTCCGGGTTGACCCGCCACACGTTCGAGGACCCGCCGCCGCCCGCGAAGTTCGAGAGAAGGTCCAGCGTCCCGACGTACAGCATGCCGTCTGGGCCCTGCGCGATGCAGGTGGGCGTGGCATCCCTCAGCTGCCCCGAGGTCTCATTCGGGATGTAAGAGACGATGCGGATTTGCCCGTTAGCCATCACCTCGTCGATCGTGTTCGCACCGGCGTCCGCGACGAATGTGCGGGAGCCGGCCTCGCCGTGCGTGACCAGCACCGCGTACGGGTTGGCGTCGGGGAAGTCGGACGGGAAGAGTGACACGTGGTTCTTGGTGAAGTGGAAGTCGCGGTCACCGACGTTGGCCACCTTGTGGAAGGCGCCGGTCGACTGGTCGAAGCCGAGCAGGTCGCCCGTCTGCCCGCCCGTGCCGGTGCCATCGTGGGACTCGCTCATGATGACCAGGACCTGGCAGCCGTTGTTGTTCTTGTTGCAGCCGGGGCCCATGGCGGAGACGCCCTCGGGTCCGAGCACGTCCGGTGGCTGGGTCGGGTCCTCGGTCGCGAATATCGACGACGTGCTTGTCTGCCACACGGGCGTGGTCGAGCCGAGGCTGTACCGGCTGACACGTCCGGTGTGCGTGAGGCCCTGGGTGCCGCTGCCGGCGACGCCGGACTCGGCGACGTAGAAGTGGCCCGCACCGTCGAACGCGACACCGCGCGGCGCGTTCAGCGAGCCTAGCCACGGTGTGATGGTGACCGTCGGCGGGGCGGCGGCGGCGTTGGGTGCTCCCGTCAGGCCGGCGATGGCGGCCACACTGGCCATGGTCGTCAGACCGACGGCGAGCCGCTTGCCCCTTGTTGTCTGCTTGTGTTGCATGTCCGCTCCTCTCGGGGAAACGCCCGTGATCATGTGTCCCACGGTTGCTCGCACACTAGACCGGCGCAGAAACGTGGGGCAACGAGGCGAGCGAGCGATCAGCCCCGGTCCTCGCCGATCCCGCACACAGGTGCCGTTAGCGGGCGCGGCGCGCGAGCGAATCAGGATGCCGCGAGCCGATCCACGGCTGGAAGCTCCGTCGGCATCTCGTCGGTCACCCACCAATCGAGACAGTCCAGGTACCCGTCCTCGTCAAGCCAGAGCAGCAGGCCACCGATCGCGGTCCCGGCTTCGTCAAGGACCGTAAGGCCACTTTCGATTGGGCTCGGGACGCCAACCGACGGTGGGTAAGTCCGAGGAACATGAAGGCGCATCGTCGTCACAGGACCGCCCGCGTACTCGATGCCGTCGACCTGTGCGACAAGCTCGCTTCGACCGGAGAACTCCGACGCCTCGAGGACCCTTCGAACCAGCGCCCGGATGGCGTCGTTGGACGGTTCGGCGGCTTCGGTCATGGAGGCAGATCGTAGCCAGCCCCCGGTCTGGCTCCGGTCTGGCCGGGCACCGCGCCACAGAGGCGGCCCTGCAGAACGCCCTGAGCCGCAAGGTCTGGGATCGTTGAGCGGTCCGACTCTTGGTCGCCGACGGAGCCGCTTCACTAGCCTAGAAGGGCCGATCGGTGCGGCTGGGGGTCTCCGGCGGTCTTCTAAACGAAAGCGTGCTCTGGCTGTGGCCGACGGCGAAGGGCCGTAAACCACGCCATTCCAGCAAGCACCTCTGCAAGTCTGATCAGCCCGACGCCTCGAAGCGTGTGCCGGCCGACGTTCAAAGGATCGGCGCCAGGCAGGAACGAGGGCAGATCGGAAATAGTCAGCGACAGGTACAGAAGCCCGAGGATTAGAACCAGTTGGGGACCCAAGAGCAGTGCCCCCGTCACCCTGGTGGGGCGTTCCGCGGCTCGTCCATCAGACCTCCACCTTCTCGGAGCCTGCACTTGGCACGCACGACAGCCTCAGGGCGGGTCTTGACGGTGACGGTTAGGGAGCGAAGCGTGGGCTTGCCCGCGGCCGAGGCGTTCGTGGGGTGCGCGCTCGGGCATGGCTAGCCGACCTGGGTGCGGTACAGGGTCGCCCCATCGTCGCGTAGCACGTTCAACGTCACGGTTCCGTTGCCGGGTCCTGTGGTGTCGACGTCGAGCCGACCCCAAGAGTTGCTCACGGCGAGGCCCGGGCTTCCGTTCGCCGTGTTCATGAACATGATCCGGTAGCCGGAATTCTGCTGCCAGCTGGCCAGCGCGGTGAGGCTGTGCTTGGTGATGTTCAGCAACGGGGCGCACAGCATCTCGTACACGCGGCCGCTGGCACCGACCTGCCACACCGCCGCGGCGTGCTTGTCGCCGGTGACGAACACGACCGTGCCTCCGACGTGCGCGGTGCCGCTGCGGTACCCGGTGATCCAGTCGAGGATCTCCTGCTGCTCTGGGCCTGGGTAGTACTGGGTGAAGGCGCGAGGACTGAGGACGATCTTCGCCGGGGCGGTGCTGGCTGCGAGACCCTGCTTCAGCCAGTTCCGCTGGGTCGCCCCGAGACTGGCTGCTGTACGGCTGGCCGCCGAAGCTTTGCAACTGGGTCCCCGGGGTGTCGGCCTGCAACCGGCAGTCGAGCAGCCAGAACTGGGCCTGCCCGTCCAGCCAGGTGTCGTACGCCGGGGCACCTGGTGCGTCCTTGGACCAGGACGCGTTGTCGAACGACGTTCCAGCGGCCACATCGGTGAACACCTGGCGCGCCTGCGGGTACGCGGAGGATGCGTAGTCATTGTCCGGACCGCTGTCGTGGTCGTCGAGCACCATGCGGCTCGACATGGTGTCGTAGACGCCGCGCAGGTCCGGCTGGGTGAGGTGGCCGCGCAGACCGCAGGCGAACTTCGTGTACGTGTGCGCGGCGGTGTCCTCCAGGTATTCGTGCCAGTCGTCGACGTATGAGGTGTCACCCAGGTGCACGAACCGGATCGAGCCGGAGGCGGAGATCGCCGCTGCGGCGGGCATCGGCCGGTTCGGCCGACCGGGGTGGGCGATCTGCGAGCAGCAGCCGACCGCGACGGAGAACCGCGCCGGAACGCCTGTCCGCGGCCTGCCGGGGAGCGTGCGGAGCACACCATCGGTCCCGTACGCCGCCGACAGCGGGGCGTTCGCGGAGGTGCCCTTCAACGCGCAGAACGTCCGCCAGCGCCACGCCTGCCCGGCAGCTCCGGCGCCTGCGGCCAGAAAGAACTTCGCCACGTTCACCGGGTTGGTCGGATCGGTCCCCGCAACGGTGGGCACCCACGGGCTCTCGAACACGGTGGCCGGGTCGTCGACCGGCCACGCCTGCACCTTCACGCACGAGGGTTCGGTCAAGACCGCGCCGACCTGCATCCGTTCGGGCCGGCGGGCCGGGTCTGCAACCGGGTCGGGCATGCCAGCACCCAGCAGCCCGGCGTGCGCGGCGAGAATCTGCGGGGCATTGTGTGTCGTCGTCATCGACGGCGCCGGCCGCGGTGGCGCCGCAGCGGGTAGGCGCCCTCGGGTCGCACTCAGTCCGAGCAGACCAGAAAGGAATGCGCGCCGCGACGGGTCATCCGATGGGCCGATCACCGGGAACCGCGACCCTGAACGTGGCGCGGCCGGACCTGCGAGGAAGCTACGGCGGCTGGGTTCCGGCCTGGGACGGGTCATGACCTACCTCCTGGCGGGGAGGGACGAACTGCCGCGAAACACCCGCAAACTACTCATCCCAGGCTCGGGGGGAAAGCGCCGAACAGCAGACTCGTACCCGCACGCAGATCCTGGACGATCCTCAGGTCGACGAGATCAAGCGGCGCTCGGATCAGCCGCGGATCGCCAGCTGGGTGCAGGCTCGGCTGCGGCACCGCTCGGCGAAGACGACCCTCGACACGTACGGCCATCTGTGGCCGGACTCGGACGATGCGACGAGGGCGGCCGTCGAGACGGTCTTCGCTGCTCGTACGGACTTTCTGCGGACTACAGAGGTACGCGCCTGACGTTTGCGCAGGTCAGAGGGCTAAGACACCTCAGGGTCGTAGTAGTGCGCGTACTGCCAGGTACCCCGCTGCACCAGCTCGGTGTCCGCAAGTCGGGCGAACCGGTCCGGGGCGAGCACCGAGAAGTCTCCGGTCGGCTCGCCGCGCACGATCCAGGCCGCCAGCTCCTCACCCAACGCCGGCGAGGACGAGAACCCCGACCCGTTGCAGCCGGAGAGCACCCACAGCCCGTGCACCCCCGGAACCGGGCCGACGACGAACCTGCCGTCGGGGCTCATCGTGAACAGCCCGCCGCGGTGCTCGGCCACCGGCCCGCCGGCCGACGGGACCTCCACGGCGACCGTCTTCGCGAACCCGTCCATCACCGCAGCGTCGAGCGGGACGTCGTCGGTGTCGAACGACGCCGGTTGCGCGCGCGGGTCGACCGGCAGCGGTTCAGGCTCGAAGCCGCCGACCATCAGCCCGCCGCGGGCCGGCCGCAGGTACACCGCCGCGTCGACGACGCGCACGATCGGGTCGGCGGCCGCGACCGACGCGGTCGGCTCGGTCACGTGCAGCTGGTGGCGCACCGGCGCGCCGCCACGTCCGTGCCGGCGGACGCGGCGACCTGCCGGACCCACGCGCCCGCGGCGTCGACGACATGAGCGGCGCGCACCCGGCGGCGGTCGGTCGCCACACCGTCCACCGAGCCGTCGGTCACCGTCACGTCGAGCACCTGCTCGTGCTCGGCGAGCTGGACGCCGAGCCGCAAGCAGGCATCGGCGTACGCCTGCACAAGCC
>CAVYVA010000007.1:0-108531 GCA_963771835.1 uncultured Actinomycetota bacterium | reverse complement strand
GCTGACGGTGCACGCAGCGTTCGCGGACGGCACCGAGACCGGCGCTGACGTGATCGGCGCCGACCCGCTGTCCGACCTTGCCGTGCTGCGGGCGCAGGGCGAGGTGCCGACTCCGGTGGTTCTCGGCGACGCGGCGCGGCTGACCGTGGGCCAGCTCGTGGTTGCGCTGGGGAGCCCGCTCGGGCTCGCCGGCAGTGTCACCGCCGGGATCGTGTCGGGCCTGGGCCGGTCGCTGCCCACGCGGGCCGGCCGAGTCATCGACGAGGTCATCCAGACCGACGCGTCGCTCAACCCGGGCAACAGCGGGGGAGCGCTCGCCGACAGCAGGGGTCGCGTGGTGGGAGTCAACACGGCGGTCGCCGGGCTCGGCGTCGGTCTGGCGGTGCCGATCAACGACACCACGCAGCAGATCATCGGAACGCTCGTGACCCACGGCCGGGTTCGCAGAGCCTGGCTCGGCATCGCGTCCGTGCAGGCGCCGCTGCCGCCCGCGCTGGTCGCCAAGACCGGTCGCCGGCGCGGCCTGCGCGTCGCTCAGGTGGTTTCGGGCAGCCCCGCGGCCGACGCGGGCCTGCGGGTCGACGACGTCGTCGTAGCGGCATCGGGTCAGCCCATCCCGTCCAGCACGGCTCTGCAGCGGGTCATGGTGGAGGACGCGATCGGCCGCCGTACCGAGATCACGGTCTGGCGCAACGGCGCTCTCGTCGACGTGATCGTCGTACCGCGCGAGCTCGTCGCCCCGTGAGACCCGCCGCACCGGTGGTCGTCCGAACCGGGCCACGCTTGGATGAGACGTCTGTCGCCCTGGAAGGGAAGCTGCTGATGGCCGCCATGCACACTGTCCCGAAGGTGTCGGCGCCCCTGCCCGGCGGCGGGGACATGCCTCTGCTCGGCTTCGGCACCTGGCAGATCACCGGCCAGCAGGCGAGGCTGGCGTCCGGGTGGGCGCTGGAGGCCGGATACCGCCACCTGGACACGGCCGCCGTGTACGGCAACGAGGCCGAGGTCGGCGCGGGCCTTGCTGGCAGCGGCGTGCCACGCGGGGACGTCTTCATCACCACGAAGTGCCCGCCGAGGAGCGCCGGCAAGGCGCTCGCCACGCTGGAGCGGAGCCTGGAGCTGCTCGGCACGGACCATGTCGACCTGTGGCTGATCCACTGGCCGCCGCGACGGGGTGTCGGGGTCGGTCTCTGGGAGGGGTTGATCGGTGCCCGGTCGGCCGGCCTGGCTCGGTCGATCGGGGTGAGCAACTACTCGCTGGCTGAGATCGACGAGCTCGTCTCGAGCACGGGTGTCGTCCCCGCGGTCAACCAGATCGAGTGGAGCCCGCTGCTGTTCGACCGGGTCCAGCTGGAGGGCCATCGTGAGCGGGGCATCGTCCTCGAGGGCTACAGCGCCCTGCGTGGGGGCACCCTGGACCACCCCGTGATCACCGAGATCGCCGCCAGACTGGGCAGGACCCCTGCTCAGGTCATCATTCGGTGGCACCTTGAGCATGGTGTCGTGGTCATCCCCAAGTCCGTCGTCCGCGACCGCATCTTCGCCAACGCGGATGTCGGCGGGTTCGAGCTGACGGCAGAGGACACAGCGGCGCTGGACGGTCTGGGGATCTGACGAGCCAAGAACGGCCCGGCTGGCGCGCGGCCGGTCAGGCCGGGAGGTCCGAAGGTTCGGGGGAGCTCAGGAGACCGGGATCGCCTTGTCCGGATCCACGAAGGGCATGGCCACGACTGTCGCGGTTCGGATGCCCCACTCGGACTCGACGGTGATCTTGCCGCCGGGGACGCTCAACCTGGTCGGCAACCAGGCGTACCCGATGTTGCGGGCGAGACGGGGCGAGTAGACGGCCGAGGTGACCTGGCCGACCGGGGCACCGGACTCCTGCACCGGCCACTTGACGTTGTTCAGGGACGGGAAGGGGGGCCCATCGAGCTCCACCCCGTTGATCCGGCGCGAGACCCCGTTGGCGCGGATGCGGCGGCAGGCGGCGATGGACAGGCTGGCCTTGTCTTCGAGGCCGAAGTCGACAAGCCGCTCCAGGCCCATCTCGAAGGCGTTGTTCTCATAGGTCATGTCGGCGCCCCAGTTGAAGATCGCGCCTTCGATGCGGCGGATGTCCGAGGGGCCGGTCGCCTTGATCTGGTGAACCTCGCCCGCCCTCATGATCTCCTCGTAGACCTCGGTGCCCTTGGCCGGGTCGGTCAGGTAGACCTCGTAGCCGACCTCCGACGTCCAGCCGGTACGCGTCACGACGACCGGAGCCCCCGCGATCCGAGCATGCCGCCAGTGGTAGTAGCTCAGGTCCAGGATGTCCTCCCCGAGCAGGTCCACCATGAGCTGCTTCGACTTCGGTCCTTGGATCTGCAGCGGAGCGACGTCGAGCTCCCGGATGGTGACGTCGAGGTCCGGGTACGCGTTCTTCAGCCCACGCGCGAAGAGCAGCACGTCCGACGAAGCCAGGGCGAACCAGAAGGTGTGCTCGTCCATCCTGGTGAGGACGGGGTCGTTCACGATGCCGCCGTCGCTGTCGCAGACCAGCACGTACTTCGCCTGGCCGACGGCGCAGCGCGACAGGTCGCGTGGGGTGAGGAGCTGCGCGAAGGTGAACCCGTCAGGTCCGGAGATCTCCAGGCAGCGCTCGACGGCGACGTCCCACAACGTGACGTGAGTCAGCAAGGCGTCGTACTCGGCCTCGAAGGAGTCGAAGTTGATGGGGAAGTACATATGGTTGTACACGGTGAAACCCTTCGGGCCGTACCTCTGCGTCGCCTCGTAGTACGGGGTACGCCGGTTCCGGGCACCGCACTGGACGAGAGACATGTCGAAGGGTTGCCTGTCGCTCATCGCTGCTCCTCCGGTGACGTGGTGAGGGTGGCGCACTAGGCCCCCCGGGCCCCTGCAGGGCTGCGGTGATCCTGCTCCCGCACCCGGCCGTCGGGGAAGGCCCGCGTGGCTCCACGGGGGGTGGCCACCGGTCCGGTCCGGGTGAGGGCTGGAGTGGGCGTGGGGCTGGGGGCAGGTCGCGTTGAACCGTTCGTGCCGCCGGCCGCGTACTTGGCCAGCCATCCGTCCAGGCGCGCCTCCGGCGCAGCGCAGGCTGGAGAAGACTCGGTCGGGTGTCGAACTCGACCCGCAGGGCACGGTGGCAACGTTCGATCTTCCCATCGTGGTCGGTGTGCTCGGCCACGCTCGTCTCCCTCATCGAGGGAGTGTCAAGAATCAGCCGAAGTAGGTGTCAACGATCAGCCGAAACACCGTCAAGCCTCACCCGAAGGCGAAACGACAAGCATCAGCCGAAGTAACACACAGGACGGGTGCGCCGCCAGGGACTCGAACCCCGAACCCGCGGATTAAGAGTCCGCTGCTCTGCCAGTTGAGCTAGCGGCGCCAGGCCGCCGAGGCTATCAGCCGGTCCTCGCGCCCGAGAAATCATTCGCGGGCGCCTCGGCCGTTCGGTCGACCCTGAGCGAGCGCAGGTCGAGACGGACATCGTCCTCCACCGCTTCCGCGGTGTAGATCTCGCGCGACCTCGGGCCGGAGGGGTCGGCCAGGTCGGCGAGGAGGGCCAGCGGCACGCCGTGCGCCAGCCAGGTCATCACGCGCTCCTGAGGGGGAATCACACGCGTGTAGTTCGGCATCTCGGTCCGCGGACTTGAGCGCCAGATCCGCTACGAGTCACCAATCCCACCGAACACGTGGGTAACAAGTAGGACACGGGATCTCGGCTTCCGGCGTCCTGGCACCGAGGATCAAGCAGTGGGACGTCACGGCGGCCTGTACCTCGGGTCTCGACGCACGGTTCTCGCCGGTGTCGCTGTAGCCGTGGTGGTAGCCGGCGGTGTCACGGCCGGGGCGGCGTTCGGTGCGAGGGACACCGGGAGGGGCGCTACCCAGGCCGTGACCCGACCCGCGGCCACCGTCGCAGTCCCGTCGCCGACGCCGACGCCGACGCAGACCCCGGCCGCGACCCCCACCGCGACGCCGACCGTGCGGCCGCCGAGCGGGCCGCCCAGGTTCAGCAAGACGATCCGGCTGGGCTGGACCGGCGCCATCGTCAAGCAGGTCCAGCAGCGGCTGGTCTGGACCGGCCTGCCGCTGAAGGTCACCGGGACGTACGACGCCGCAACCGTGACGGCCGTGAAGAAGTTCCAGGTCAAGCAGTCGCTGAAGTCGACCGGACGGGTCGACAAGACCACGTACACGCGGCTGGCGCAGGTGACGCGACGTGGTCCCAAGCTGGACCCGCGCTGCTCGGGCGCCACGCACATCCTGTGCATCGACAAGGACCAGAAGGTGCTGCGCTACCTCGTGCACGGCAAGGTCGTGATGCTCCTCGACGTGCGCTTCGGGTCACCGGCGCTGCCGACGCGCGAGGGCGTGTTCGACATCTACGCGAAGAGCCGCTTCCACGTGTCCACGCTGTACCACACGCCCATGCCGTACGCGATGTTCTTCAGCGGTGGCCAGGCCGTGCACTACTCCATGTTCTTCCATGCCGTCGGGTACGCCGGCGCCTCGCACGGCTGCATCAACGTCCGGGACATGGCGTCGATGGTGAAGCTGTTCGACGAGGTCCCGATCGGCACCAAGGTCGTCATCTACCGCACCGTCCGGTCCCATTGACCCCGCCGAGCCCCGCGATCTTGAGAGATTCAGAGCTCTCCTCGGCGTGTCGGCCCTGAATCTCTCAAGATCGCGGGGGACGGCGGCGGGGCACGGGAACACGGGGGCGGGGTCGAACGTCTTCGAGGGTGTAGGTCCGGGGCGCCGTTGTTCCCCCCGTGCGGCGGTGCCTCGGACCTCCCTGCGTCACGCGCCGGCGGCGGTCACGATGAAGTCGGTGACGAAGCCCGCGGTGAGGCCGAGCAGGATCCCCCAGTACATGACCTGGCGGTGGCCGAGCTTCATGGCCATGCCGGTGAGCTGGATGACGACGTAGAGGATCGACCCGGCGGCCAGAGCGAGGAACGCGACGTACAGCGCGTCGCTGGTCACCGACTGGCCGAGGATCGTCCCGAGGAAGGTCGGTCCGCCGCCGATGAGGCCCAGCACCCCGAGCAGGGCCCAGCTGGGCCGGCTGTCCTCGGCGGCCAACGGCGCAGTGATCCCGAAGCCCTCGGTGGCGTTGTGCAGGCCGAAGCCGATGACGAGCAGGACGGCCAGGCTGATCTCGCCGCTCGCCGCGGACTGGCCGATCGCCAGCCCCTCGGAGAAGTTGTGCAGGCCGATGCCGACGGCGATGAGCAGCGCCAGCCGGCGGCCCGCGGTTGCGGTCAGGCCGAGCCGGGCCGGCCGCTCCGCGGTGGCCATGGCTCCCGGTCCGATGGACTGCTTGGTCTCGCCGGTCCCCTCGGCGCCGGAGGTCGCCGCCGCCCGCGCCCGCGCCGACATCCAGCGCTCGTAGTACGCGAGGGACATCAGGCCGACGCCGATGCCGACGAACAGCAGCGAGGCCAGCCCGATGAAGGAGGTCCACGGCCCGGAGTGGTCGACCTTGGCGGCCGTCAGAGCTGCGTCGACGGGTTCCTGCGCGTGGCTGAGCACGTCGACGAGGAGGAAGACCAGGATGCCGATGGCGATCGCGTTGAGGAAGGCGCGCAGCGCGGGTGAGGCGTTGCGGACCCGGCCGATGGGCAGCCCGATGAAGATGGTCACCCCGGCGATGAAGCCGAGAAGTGTGATGCTCGCTGCCGACACGCCAGCCATCCTGCTCCGTGCGCGGGGCCCGCTGCCAGCGCTCTGTTAGGACAGCCTAACCTCACAATGCCTCAGGGCGTCAACCCGAGGCGCGCCGACCATTGGAAATCTTTGGGCGTCCAACTAATATGTTTGACGTCAAAGTATTTCTCCGCGCCGCCTGCCTGCCGAGAGGTTTCCATGGAAGACCCGAACGCCCTGAGCGTGCCGACCCACCCGGTGCGGGTCGTCACCGCGGCCAGCCTGTTCGACGGCCACGACGCGTCGATCAACATCATGCGGCGGATCCTGCAGGCGCAGGGCGCCGAGGTCATCCACCTCGGGCACGACCGCAGCGTCGAGCAGGTGGTGGCGGCCGCCGTCCAGGAGGACGCGAACGCGGTCGCGATCAGCTCGTACCAGGGCGGGCACGTCGAGTACTTCACGTACCTGGCCGAGCAGCTCGCCGCCCGCGGGGCCGGGCACGTGCGGCTGTACGGCGGTGGCGGCGGAGTCATCGTGCCGGCGGAGGTGGCGCTGCTGCGCGAGCGCGGCGTCACGATCTTCACGCCTGAGGACGGACAGCACCTGGGCCTGGCCCGCATGGTGAACCGCATCATCGCCGAGGCGGACACCGACCTGGGCGCGACGCCTCCGGCGATCGACGCGGTGCTGGCCGGCGACCAGGGCGCCCTGGCCCGCGCGATCACGGTGCTCGAGTCCGCCGTCGACGCATGCCGCGGACCTGCGGGTGGCGCTCCGGGCCGCAGCGGACGGCCGGACCGTGCCGGTGCTCGGCATCACCGGGACCGGCGGCTCCGGCAAGTCCTCGCTCACCGACGAGCTGGTACGCCGGCTGCGGGTCGACCAGGAGGACAAGGTCAAGGTCGCGGTGATCGCCGTCGACCCGACCCGCCGCCGCGCCGGCGGCGCCCTGCTCGGCGACCGGATCCGGATGAACTGCCTCGACGGCGGCCCGGTGTTCTTCCGTTCGATGGCGACCCGCGGTGCGGGCAGCGAGCTGCCGGCGCACCTGGCCGACGTGATCGTGGCGTGCAAGGCAGCCGGGTACGACCTGGTCGTCGTGGAGACGCCCGGGATCGGGCAGGGCGATGCGGCGATCGTGCCGTTCGTGGACGCGTCGCTGTACGTGATGACGCCGGAGTACGGCGCTGCGTCGCAGCTCGAGAAGATCGACATGCTCGACTTCGCCGACGCGGTGGCCGTGAACAAGTACGAACGGCGCGGAGCCGACGACGCGCGGCGGGACGTGGCCCGTCAGCTGGTGCGGAACCGGGAGGCGTTCGGGGTCCCGTGGGAGGAGATGCCGGTCTTCGGCACCAGCGCGGCGCGCTTCGACGACGACGGGGTGACGGCCCTCTACCAGTTCGTCCGGAGCCTGCTCGCCGAGCACGGGCTCAGCGTCCAGCCGGGCCGCCTCGCGCCGGTGGCGACGAAGGTGTCGACCGGGCTGACGACGATGGTGCCGGCCGCCCGGGTGCGGTACCTCGCCGAGGTGGCGGAGAGCGTGCGCGGCTACCACGCGGCGACCGAACGGCTGGCCGGCGCCGCCCGGCGGCGGCAGGCGGTGACGACGACCGTCGCGGAGCTGACGGCCGCGGGTGCCAGCGACTCGACGACGGCCGAGGTCGCGGGCGTCCTGGACGCGGTCGACGCAGAGCTGGAGCGCCTGGACCGCCCGGACACCGATCCGGACGGGGTCCGCACCCAGCTGGCGCACTGGCCCGCGACGGTCGAGCAGTACGCCGCGGGCGAGCTGGTCTTCCACGTGCGCGGCCGCGAGGTGGTGACGCCGCTACGGCGCACGACGCTGTCCGGTACGTCGGTGCCGCGGGTGGCACTGCCGCGCACCGCCGACCACGGCGAGCTGGTCCGCTACCTGCGCGGGGAGAACCTGCCCGGGCGGTTCCCGTTCACGGCCGGGGTGTTCCCGCTCAAGCGGGATGCGGAGGCGCCGGCGCGGATGTTCGCCGGCGAGGGCGACCCGTTCCGGACCAACAAGCGGTTCCACCTGCTCGCGGCGGGCGCCGAGGCGACCCGGCTGTCGACGGCGTTCGACTCGGTGACGCTGTACGGGCGCGACCCGTCGCCGCAGCCCGACGTCTACGGCAAGGTCGGGACGTCCGGGGTGTCGGTCGCGACGCTCGACGACATGAAGGCGCTGTACGCCGACTTCGACCTGGTCGCGCCGTCGACGTCGGTGTCGATGACCATCAACGGTCCGGCGCCGGCGATCCTGGCGATGTTCCTCAGCACAGCGGTCGACCAGCAGCTGGACGCGTTCGCCGAACGTGAGGGCCGCGACCCGTCGCCGGTGGAGGCCGCGGGCATCCGCGCGCAGGTGCTCAGCACGGTCCGCGGCACCGTGCAGGCGGACATCCTCAAGGAGGACCAGGGCCAGAACACCTGCATCTTCTCGACCGAGTTCGCGCTGCGGTGCATGGCGGACGTGCAGGAGTGGTTCATCGAGCACCAGGTGCGCAACTTCTACTCGGTGTCGATCTCGGGCTACCACATCGCCGAGGCCGGGGCGAACCCGATCACGCAGCTCGCGTTCACGCTCGCGAACGGGTTCACGTTCGTCGAGGCGTACCTCGCGCGCGGGATGGCGATCGACGACTTCGCGCCGAACCTCTCGTTCTTCTTCAGCAACGGGATGGACGCCGAGTACACCGTTCTCGGCCGGG
The DNA here is from genome assembly GCA_963771835.1 of uncultured Actinomycetota bacterium. Lineage (GTDB taxonomy): Bacteria > Actinomycetota > Actinomycetes > Prado026 > Prado026 > CAVQCJ01. The sequence goes on along the minus strand of CAVYVA010000007.1, from coordinate 100,147 downwards.
TGGCGCGGCGGATCTGGGCGATCGGGATGCGCGAGCGGTACGGCGCGGGGGAGCGCTCGCAGAAGCTGAAGTACCACGTGCAGACCTCGGGCCGCTCGCTGCACGCGCAGGAGATGGACTTCAACGACATCCGGACGACGCTGCAGGCGCTGTGCGCGATCTACGACCACTGCAACTCGCTGCACACCAACGCGTACGACGAGGCGGTGACGACGCCGAGCCAGCACTCCGTACGCAGGGCGCTGGCGATCCAGATGATCATCGACAAGGAGTGGGGGCTTGCCGGGGTCGAGAACCCGCTGCAGGGTTCGTACGTCGTCGAGGAGCTCACCGAGCTGGTCGAGGAGGCGGTGCTCGCGGAGTTCGAGCGGCTCTCCGAGCGCGGCGGCGTGCTGGGCGCGATGGAGACCGGGTACCAGCGCGGCCGGATCCAGGACGAGTCGATGGCGTACGAGCAGCGCAAGCACGACGGGTCGCTGCCGCTGGTCGGCGTCAACACGTTCCTGGACCCGACGCCGGCCACCGAGCACCCGCGGCTCGAGCTGGCCAGGGCGACCGTCGAGGAGAAGGAGTCCCAGCTCGAACGGCTGGCGGCCTTCCAGGCCAGCGCACCGCGGCGAGGCGGACGCGGCGCTGGCCCGGCTCAAGGAGGTCGCGACGTCCGGGGGGAACGTCTTCGGCGAGCTCATGGAGGCGGTCAGGGTCTGCTCGCTCGGTCAGCTCACCCAGGCGTTCTTCGAGGTCGGCGGACAGTACCGCCGCAACGTATGACCGCGCTGCCGTTCGACCCCATCGCCGAGGCGCAGCGGCAGTGGGTGGAGCGCGGCTGGGGTGACGCCGCGGACGGGATGGCCGCAGTCACCTCCGTGATGCGGGCGCACCAGATCATGCTGGCCCGGGTCGACGAGGCTCTGAGACCGTTCGGTCTCACATTCGCGCGCTACGAGATGCTCATGCTGCTGCTGTTCTCCCGCAGCGGCGCGCTGCCGCTGTCCAAGGTGGGATCGCGGCTCCAGGTGCACCCCGCGTCGGTGACGAACGTCGTGGACCGGTTGGAGGCCCAGGGCCTGGTCCGCCGGGCCCCGCACCCCAGTGACGGTCGAGGAGTGCTCGCGGAGATCACCGCGGCCGGCCGCGACCTCGCCGAGCGGGCCACCGCCGCTCTCAACGAGGCCGTCTTCGCGGCCCCGGGGCTGGACCCGGCCCGCGTCGCGGACCTGGTCGGCGTGCTGCACGAGCTCCGCCGAGACGCCGGCGACTTCTAGGACCAACGGGGCGGAGGGCCGGACAGGCGGCCGCGGCGAGTGGGACGATGACCGGGTCGGGGCGGCGTGGGCCCGCTCCCGAGCAGGAGGCTGCAAATGGGGTTCTGGTCGTGGTTCTTCCTGCTGCTGATCTTCATCCCGCTGCTGCTCGTCTACGCGATGACGATCTGGAACATCTTCACCAGGCCGGAGATGCCCGGTCTGCACCGGGCCCTGTGGCTGGTCGCCGTCGTGGTCTTCCCGTTCTTGGGGACGCTGGTGTATCTCGTCATCCACGGCAACAACATCGGCGCCCAGCGCGGGATGGAGCGTCGGGCCGAGGACATCGGCACCGGTCGCGCGCCGGTCTGAACAGTGCCGGTCCGGACGCGGTCGCGGAACCAGTCGCCCCTCCCGCACGTCACCTGGGGGTGAAGCCGAGCCGTGCGTGGTGGGTGGGCGCCGCCCTGACCGCAGCCGCCGTGCTGCTCGCCGGCTGCTCCGGGGGATCGTCGCCCGCGCCCAACCCGTCGCCGACCGCCTCGACCGGGCAGACCCTGCCGTCCGGCCCCGGCCCGACGTACACCGTCGCGCAGGGACCGAAGCCCCCGGCCACCGGTGCCTGGGTGGGCGCGTGGGTGAAGCCCGCCAAGGCCGGGCAGTTCGGCCGCGTGGAGGCGGTCGGCAACTTCGAGACCGCGACCGGGCACCCGCTCGACCTCGTCCACACGTACCACCCGTGGAAGGACCCGTTCCCGGACGCGGCCGACCTCTCGTTCCTGCAGCAGGGCAAGCAGCTGATGATCTCCTGGTCCGGGACGGACACGAAGCCGATCGTGGCCGGGACGTACGACGACCTGATCACTCAGCGCGCCACGGAGCTGAAGTCGCTCGGTCAGCCGGTCCTGCTGCGCTGGCGGTGGGAGATGAACCGGCCCAACCTCGATGCCACCGTCGGAGCGCCGGCCGACTACGTCGCGGCCTGGAAGCACATCCGCGCGATCTTCCAGCAGGTCGGCGCCACCAACGTCGGCTGGGTGTGGTGCCCGCTGGCCGGCAACTTCACCCAGACGGACGCCGCCGCTTACTACCCCGGTGACGACCAGGTCGACTGGCTGTGTGCGGACGTCTACGCGATCGGCACCGACCGCTCGTTCGGCGACGTCGCGGGCGACTTCATGACGTGGGCCGCCGGCCACCCGAAGCCGATCGTGATCGGCGAGTACGGCTCGGAGAAGACCGACCCCGCGACCAAGGCCGCATGGATCGCGGGCGCGACGGCGTACGCGCAGGCGCACCCGCAGATCAAGGCGCTGGTGTACTTCGACGCGGACCGCGTGGACGACCACGGCGTGCAGCGCGACTTCCGGGTCACCACCGACCCGGCCGTCCTGCAGGCCTACCAGGCGATGCTCGCCGACCCGTGGTTCCACCGCTCCGCCTGAGCGCTGCGCTACTGGACCGTGGGTCCCGGCTCGAGGACGAAGAGGGGGATCAGGCGCTCGGTCTTGAGCTGGTACTCGGCGTACGGCGGGAACGCCGCGACCGCGCGCTCCCACCACAGCTCCTTCTCCGCGCCGTGCGCCTCGTGGGCGACCATGTCCTGCGGGTGCGGGCCATCCTGCAGCACCACGTGCGGGTCGGCGACGACGTTGTAGTACCAGGTCGGGTGCTTCGGCGCGCCGCCCATCGACGCGACAACCGCGTATCTCCCGTCGTGCTCGACGCGCATCAGCGGGTTCTTGCGGATCTTGCCCGTCCGGGCTCCGCGGGTGCTGAGGATGACCACCGGGTAGCCGTGCCGGGTGTTGGCCTCGGTGCCGCCGGAGCGCTCGTACTGCTCGACCTGTTCGCGGACGAAGTCCGTGGGGCTGGGTTCGTACACGCCGTCGACAGGCATGGCTTCATACAAGCACGGGCGCTCGCCGAACAACGTGCCAGGGTGGTGCCGTGCAGACAGCGCGGGCGGCGGCCGGGAGCGCGGTCTTCTTCGTCGTCGCGCCCGTCGTGGTGGCCGCAGTCGTGCCCTGGCTGCTCACAGGCTGGTCCAGCGGGTCGGCGCCGGGGTGGTACGTGGTCGTACGGCTGGTCGGCGTCGTGCTGGTCGTGGCCGGGGCGGGCGCGCTGATCGCGTCGTTCGCCCGGTTCGTGCTCGAGGGACGCGGAACCCCGGCCCCGGTCGCGCCGACCGAGGAGCTGGTCGTCGGCGGCCTGTACCGCTATGTGCGCAACCCCATGTACGTCGCCGTCGTCGCGCTGATCGTCGGCCAGGCGATGCTGCTGGCGCGGCCGGTCCTGCTGGCGTACGCGGCCGTGGTCTGGGCGGCGACGGCGTCGTTCGTGCGGTGGTACGAGGAGCCGGCGCTGCGACGGCGGTACGGGACGCAGTACGAGGCCTACCGGCGCTCGGTCCGGGCGTGGATCCCGGGGCGGAACCGGGAACCAGGTTCGCTTGGGGTGAGTGACGGGACTTGAACCCGCGACCCCCTGGACCACAACCAGGTGCTCTACCAGCTGAGCTACACCCACCATGCGTGCCGCCGACCTGCAGCGGCCGAAGCAGTGTACAAGGGTCCGTGGTCGACCCGGACCTGCGTTCAGGCCTCCGGCGGCGGCTCGACGGCCGTCGGCTCCTCGTTCGGCGGCGGGCCGAACCGCGCGGCGATCTCCCGGGCCATCGAGCTGTCGGGGCCCGGCGCCGGCACGAACACGGCCTCGCGGTAGTACCTGAGCTCCTCGATGCTCTCGAGGATGTCGGCGAGGGCCCGGTGGCCGCCGTGCTTGGCCGGAGCCGCGAAGTACGCCCGGGGGAACCAGCGCCGGGACAGCTCCTTGATCGTCGAGACGTCGACGAGCCGGTAGTGCAGGTGGGCGTCCAGCCCCGGCAGGTCCCTGGCGATGAAGCCGCGGTCGGTGTAGACCGAGCTGCCGGCCAGGGGTGCCTTCCGTGGCTCCGGGACGTGCTCGCGGATGTAGGCCAGGACCTGGGCCTCGGCGTCGGCCAGCGTCAGACCGGCCGGCAGCTCGGCCAGCAGCCCCGAGGCGGTGTGCATGTCGACGACGACCTGGTTCATGTCGACCAAGGAGGCGTCCGGGGGCCGGATGACGATGTCCACCCCCTCGCCGAGGACGTTGAGGTCGGAGTCCGTGACGACCGCGGCGATCTCCACCAGAGCGTCGCGGTCGAGGTCGAGCCCGGTCATCTCGCAGTCGATCCAGACCAGGCGCCCGTCGTTCGTCATGGCGGCGAGGCTATCGAACCGGCCCGCCCGCCCGCGTGCGGGCGGCGCGGCGTCGACCGCGTGGTCGAGCGTCAGCCGGGTGGTCAGCCGACGGTCAGCTGGGCGGCGCAGGCGTCGGTCGTCGCCGGGTCGGTGACCGAGCCGGCTGTGGCCAGCCAGGTCCCGGTGGTCCCGCTCGCCGTGCCCCCGGCCACCGTCACCTGGAGCCGGAACGCCTTCAGCGCCCCGGGCGCGACGCTCGCCGTCTTGTACGTCCCGGCCACCACGGCCGCGGTGATGTCCGTCGTCCCGCTGGTGCCCATCAGGTAGCGGACCGTGAACGGTGCGGCCGTCCCCGGTGCGCGCAGGGTGAGCGCGTCCGCGAAAGTGGCGTCGTTCTGCAGCGAGAGCACGAACGTGGTGGTCGTCGCGGTCGTGGTCGTGGCCCGGGTCTGACCGGCGCCCGTCGTGTTGTAGACGTTGTTGCCGGTGAGCTTGGACTCCGTGGACAGCCGGACGCGGCAGTCGGGCCGGCCGGTCGGCGGTGGCGGGCCGCCGGACAGGGACAGGACCTCCTGGATGTCGGTCTGGCCACCGCCACCCATCCGGGTGCCGCCGTCGGCGATGTAGAAGCTGCCGTTGTAGAGCGCCGCCATGATCCCGTGCCGCGACGTCGGCATCGGCGTCAGCTCGCGCCAGGTGTCCGTGCTCGTGTCGTACGCCTCGACCTGGTTGTACGTGGAGCCGCAGCACTCCCCGCCGATCGTGAGGATCTCGCTGCCGACGACGGCGGTGGCCATGCCCGCGCGCAGCGTCGGGATCGGCGCCAGCCCGGTGACCCACTTGCCGGTGAGGAAGTCGTAGGCGTCGTTCTGCGGCTGAACGCTGTTTCCGTACCGGCGGCCGCCGATCACGTACATGCGGTCGCCGACGACGGCAGCGGCGACGTGGTCGCGGCGCTCGGGCAGGTCGGGCAGCGACGTCCAGGTGTTGGCGACCGGGTCGTACACGTCGAAGAAGGCGACGGTGGAACCAGAGTGGAAGCCGCCGGCCAGGTAGATCTTGCCCTGGTAGACGGCGATGCCGGCTGCGCCCCGGTCCCGCCCGCCGGGGAGCGAGGCCCCGGACGTGATCGAGTCGGTCGCCGGATCGTAGATGTACACGGTGCCGTAGCTCACGCCGGTGCCGGGGTAACCGTCCAGGCCGCCGACGTAGTAGATCTTGTTGTTCAGCGCGACCGCGCCGATGTGGTCCATCGCCACCGGTAGCGGCGCCACCGTGCTCCAGGTGTGGCTCACCGGGTCGAACGCCTGCTGGACCGTCGACTTGCCGCCCGCGAGGTAGATCTTCGAGCCGACCGTGACGTAGGTGACCTCCTGGCGGTTGAAGCCGCTGGGCTGCTCGGTCGTCCAGGTGCCGTTGGCCGTGGCTGCCGCCGCGGCCGGGCCGGCCGTGCCCCCGGCGGCCAGCGCGGCCAGCGGGGGCGCCGTCGCCGCGAGCAGGCTCACGGCGACGACCAGGAGGACAGCTCCGCGGCGGTTCATCGCGCCCTCATGCTCCTCAGGTCTTCAGCTGGCCGTCAACGGCGTCCTTCGCGCTGGAGTCGCGGCTCGACGTGGCCGTGACCAGGAAGTCCCTGGTGACGCCGGTCGCGGCGTTGGCCGCGATCGTCACCACCATCCTGATGACCACCCCGCCACCGGCGTTGATGCTCGCGGTCTTGTAGGTCCCGGCGAGCACCGCTGCGGTGATGTCCGTCGTCCCGCTGGCGCCCTTGAGGTACTTGACCGTGAACCCGGTCTGCGTCCCGGCACCCTTGACCAGGTAGGTGTCCGGGCTCGAGCTGTCGTTCCAGATCTTGATGACGAAGGTCTTCGACGTGCCCCGCGCGGTCGTGACGGTGCGGGTCTGGCCGACGCCGGTGGTGTTGTAGATGTTGTTGCCGAGCGCGGTGGCGTCGCCGCTCTTCTTGATCGTCAGGTCGGGCTGGGACGTGGCGCTGGCGCCGTCGACCGTGGCTTCGATCAGGTCCCACGTCCCGGACAGCGGGTCGATGGCGGGCGAGGTGCCGAGGAGGCCGACGGCCACCCCGGTGTGCCCGTCCAGCCAGGACGCCGGCACCGTGATCGGGCTGCCGATGGTCTGCACGGCCCCGGTCACCCCGCCGGTGACGGTCTGGAACGCCGGCTGCACCGTGTGCGCGGTCGGGTTGACGTCGAGGTAGAGCTCGACCTGGTCCGGCCCCGGCAGGGTGATCGGCGTCACCGCCGAGCTGGTGAGCACGCCGCCGATCTTGCTGATGGCGAGCGCCCCGCCGCCGGAGTCGCCGGTGAGCGCGACCTCGACGTAGTCGCTCTGGGTGCCGGTGCCCACCTGGAGGCCGATGTACTGCCCGGGGACCGCAGTCGTGCCGGCCCACGGCGAGACGATCCGGGTGTGCGCCGTGAACGGCTTCGTGCCCGGGGCCACGCCGAACTGGAACCCGTACGACTGGGTCCCGGTCGAGGCGTTGCCCGCCGACAGCTGGTCGATCGTGAGCACGCCGGGGGCGCCGCCGGCCGTCAGCTTGGTCGGGTCGTAGAGCGTCCGGTAGTCGGCGGTGCCGTTCGTCATCAGTCCGGTGAAGCCCATGTCGAGCAGCCCGCCGAACGTGCTGTCGAAGTTGTACGACGCGGGCAGCGACTTGCCCAGCCCGTTCGTCGCGTCGATCGCGAACGGGTCGGAGGTGTCGGCGATCCCGTCGTTGTCGTCGTCCGGGTCGTTCAGGTCGGAGACGTGGTCGCCGTCCCAGTCGTGCGGGGCGTCGCCGGCCGAGCACGGGTCGGTGCCGTTGTCGATCTCGTCGGCGTTGGTGAAGCCGTCGCCGTCCTCGTCGAGCGAGGTGCTGTACACGCCCGTGCAGGTCCCGCCGCCGCCACCGCCGAAGTCGGACGGCTCGTAGACGTAGATGTTCTGGTTGCCGACGTCGGCGACCCAGATCGTGCCCGGGAACGCCTCGGTGTCGCTCATCGCGACGATGTCCAGCGGGTGCACGCCGACGTTCGAGAACAGCGTGGTCTTGCCCATGTTCACCGTGCCGGTGCTGTCCACCTGGATGCGCTCGACGTAGTTGTCGTACGCCGCGAGCAGCAGGTCGCCCTTCATGGCGCCGCCGAAGTTGGAGGCGGTGTACTCGGCGATGCCGTTGGACGAGCTCGGGTCGGTGGACAGCACGGGCCGTGCCGCGCTGCCGGCCAGCTGGTAGTCGCACTCGATCGGGTTGGCAGCCAGGATCGGCGACTGCCCGTTGAACGTGTTGGCCTTGTTGCCCCGGGTCGGGTTGGGGTGTCCGCCGTAGTACCCCTTGGTGACGACGTGCAGACTGTCCGGGCCGGTGACGCCCGGCTCGTTGATGGCGTTCGTGCAGTTCCCGGCCGGGCCCTCGTTGACCGGGTAGTTGCCCTGTCCGGCGTTGTGCCCGTTGTCGTCGGTGTACATGACACCCTTGCTGGAGATCAGCAGGTCGTACGGGTTCCGGAAGCCGGTCGCGTAGACCTGGACCGGGCCACCGGCCACCTGGACCGCCTGGTTGTTGCCGTTGTCGCCGCCGAACGGGTCGTTCGAGTCGACCGTGCCCGGCCGGTTCGGGTCGTCCAGCGTCGGCAGGTCGTACGTCGTCGTGCCGATCGCGTTGAGGTCGATGGTCAGGATCGCTCCGGACAGCGCGGTCTCCGGCATGTCGGCGAACACGTGCGAGGGCGCGCCCATGTTCGTGTTGCCGCCCTGCGCGACGTAGAGCATCGTGCCGGCGGCGTTGATCGCCAGCCCGTTGGTCGAGTGGTTCTCCTCCGAGCGGGGCAGGCCGCGGACGATGTCGAACTTCGACCAGGCGGTCCCGTTCCAGGTGAGCTTGGAGACCATCCCGGAGTTCGTGTCCAGGTTCAGGTCGCCGCGCGGGCCACCGCCGTACCGGGGGTCGCTGGAGGTGACGTACACGATCGGACGGGCGGCGGTCCCCTTCACGATCATGCCGGTCGCCTGCCGCACCCCGAGGGTGTTGTTCACGGCGCCGTCGTCGTCGTGGTTGGGGATGTTCTTGATCAGCAGCACCGTCTCGGTGGCCGTCACCTTGTAGTTGTTCGGGCCGTTCCTGGCCACCTTGTAGATGTAGAGGGTGCCGTCCTGCTGGAGCACGTACAGGCGCCCGTCCGGCCCCCACTGCAAGGTGGTCGGCCGGGTCGAGATCTCACCCGCCAGCAGGCTCTTGCCGAACGAGATCGCGGCCGGTGCCGCAGGAACCGCCGAGGCCGGGTGGGCCGCGGCGAACGACGCCGCGACCAGCGCTCCCGTGCCGATGAAAGTCCCGACCAGCTGCCTTGCCTTGCGACGGCGCATGACGACCCTCCACCCCGACGGAACCCGCCCCAGGTCCCGAGTGGCGCCAGCATGCACCCATCCGGGGGTCGCGGATGCAGATAAGCAGCACTTTGACGGCTAGTGAGCGGATCGATCCCGATCGTGATCCTCCGACCTGATCGGCCGAACAGGGGTTGTGCCCGGGCGGCCGGAGGTGTTGCATCCGGGCAACCCGACTCGGGAAGGGGCCCCCGGGATGAGAAGAACCGTCTGGTCCGTGGCGGCCGTGTCCGTCGCAGTCCTGGCCGTCGCCGTGGCACCGATGAACGCCGGGGCGGCCCCGGCACCGATCGTCTGGGGCGCGACCGTCAACGCGACCGGGACGCAGGCCCCCATCGACGCGGTGCACGTGTTCGAGACGAAGGTCGGGCGCAACCTCGCCGCGATCCGCGACTTCCTCTCCTGGGACTCGCCGTTCCCGACGTCGTACGAGAACGCCTTGAAGGCCGACGGCACCACGATCCTGCTGTCGGTGGCGACCAGCCGCTCGACCGGCGGGATCAAGTGGGCGACCATCGCGGCCGCCGCGCCCGGGTCGGCGCTGTACAACGACATGGTGTCCTGGGCGGACCGGATCCGGGACTTCCAGGCGCCGATGTACATCACCCTCCAGCACGAGCCGGAGGCGTCGACCAAGACGACCCTGGGGACGTCGACCGACTACATCGCCGCCTGGCGCAAGTGGGTGTCGATCCTGCGGGCCGAGGGGGCGACCAACGCCAAGACCATGTGGATCACGACGGCGTTCGCGCACAAGCTCGGGCCCAAGGACCGCCGCCAGGCGTCGAAGTGGTACCCGGGCGACGACGTCGTCGACGCCATGGCGGTGGACGCCTACAACTGGTACACGTGCCGCAAGAGCGTGCAGAACCCCTGGAACTCCCTGCAGACCCTGCTGTCGGGGTTCATGACGTTCTCCCAGGCGCACCCGGGCAAGGAGATGTGGCTGGCCGAGTACGCCTCGGTCGAGGACCCCGCTCAGGCCGGGCGGAAGGCCGCCTGGCTGAACGACGCGCGGGCCCTGCTGCAGACGCCGGCGTACGCGCGGTTCCGCGGCGTCCTGTACTTCAACCTGAACAAGGCCTGCGACTGGCGGGTGGAGAACCCGCCGGCCACGCTGGCCACGTTCGCGGCGATGGGCCAGGACCCGTACTTCGCCGGGTGAGACGTCCGGGCCGGGGTGCGGCGGCGGTCCTAGACTCGTCGCACCCCCTGTAGCTCAGTGGACAGAGCGGCGGACTTCTAATCCGCGGGTCGCAGGTTCAAGTCCTGCCAGGGGGACCACCACCGACCAGGGCAGACACCGTTCGACGGATTGTCGGGGGTGGGCTCCGAGGGGCCTAACCCATCGGGCATGTCGCGATCCCCGACGTCACCGGCGGGACTGGGCGGCCAACAAGGACCAGCGGATTGGTACCCAGTCCGGTGGGGCGCCGGCGAATCCGCTTTCGGTGCGCTGGCGAGTCGATCTCAGGAGTCGATGGAGCTATCGGTCTTCCATTCATGGGCAGGTCCGGTCGGGGCACGGCCACGCCGTCGTCTCGCAGAACCTGGCAGCGGCGGCTCCGTAGCGACGGCTCGGGAGCGGGCAGGGCTTTGGTCAGCTGTGTTGGGGCTTGCCCCGTCGGGGCGCGGAGCGGACGACCGCGTCGGTGTCGAGGTTGGTGAGGCCGGCCCGGACTGTTGTGAGCAGTTTGAGCAGCTGTCGGCGTTGTGGCTCGGTGAGCTCTGCCATGGCCGCGGTTTGCAGCGCGACCACTTCCGGCAGGAATTGGTCGACGAGAGCCAGCCCGTCGTCGGTGATCGCCACGAGCAGCCTGCGCCGGTCTCCCGGGTCGGGTCGGCGTTCGACCAGCCCACGCCGTTCCAGGGTGTCCAGTAACGAGGTGACGCTGGCGGTGGTGACGATCAGCCGCTCCGCGATGGTCGTCGGGGACAGTGGCTCACCGGCGCCCTCCAGGACCGCCAGCGCCTCGCGGCCGGCCCTGGACAGGTGGTGGTGCCGCAGGGCCTTGTCGGCGGAGGCGAGGAACCGTTCGCCGACCTGGACGATGGCCACGATGCAGGCGTTGGCCGACTCACTGCCGCCGGGGAACTCCCGTTCGAACCCGCTGGCGGCGGCACGCGCCGAAGGACTCCCGGCCTGGGAGCCCTTCGGCGCGGACGCTCGCCCGGTGCTCAGTACTGCTCCTGGTATGCCTCGGACCAGATGCTGATGTCGGGTGTCCCGACGACGCCGGCCTTGTCCATGGCGTCCCGAAGGCTCGGGTCGGTCTGGAAGGCCTGCGCGGACGCCGTGTCGGGGAACTCGATCAGGGCGAGAACGCTGTTGCCGTCCTGGAGCACCCGGTAGCCGGTTGCCCCGTGACTGCGGCGCCCCGCGTCGTGGCCTTCGAACCCGGCCTTCCATGTGTCGAAGTCGTTCACCGTGTGTCGCACTGCCAGCGTGGTCATATGACCTCCTTTTGCTCCCCTGGGTCGCGTCCCCGTCCATGCACATTACTAGACCTAAAGAAGTTAGAAGTCAAGCGTCCTTCGAGACCCAGTCTTCCGCGCTTGGCGAGCAGACGAGTGCCGAACGAAGGTGTGGACATATGCACGAGTGTCATATAACTTGAGTTCTAACTACTTGATGTCTGTGAGATAAGTCGATCTCGGCAGAGGAGGCGGCGATGACCCTCGCACTCGGGAGCGTGTTGCTCTCCCTCCTCAACCTGGCCAGCGCCGCGCTCATCGCCGAACGACGCCGCACCGGGTGGCTCGTCGCCCTCGCCGCCCAGCTCCCATGGACCTGGTACGACCTGTGGACGCGGCAGTTCGGCTTTCTGATGTTGACGATCTTCTACGTGCCGGTATACGTGCGCGGGTGGCGGAAAGCACCAGGACACGCCAACCCAACGCCCAGCACAGTGGTGTTTGCGCCCACCGCGAGAACGGCGAACCCGATCGGCAACGAGGCTGTGGTCGCTGTCGGCTGAGGTGTGCGCCCTTGCAGGACCGCGTAGTCCCGCCCCCGCCGCCGCACACGAGGGCGCCCATGGTGCGCATCTTGACGGGGCTTGACTCTGGTCCAAGGCGGTGTAGTTTGAGTCCTAGTTACTCGATCCCTAGGTATCTGCCTGGGGCCCGGATAGAAGGAGTGGGACGATGACCGACACGGATCTCATCCTGGTTTGCGGAGCGACGGGCAACACCGGATCGGGCGTGGCTTCCTCGCTCCGTGCGAAAGGGCGGCGGGTGCGGGCGCTCGTCCGCGACGAGGCCAAGGCCGCCGGCCTGCGTGCGCAAGGCGCCCAGATCGCGGTCGCCGACCTCGACCGGCCCGAGACCCTCACCGACGATCTCCTCGATGGAGTCACCGGCGTCTACTTCGTCACTTGGAACGGGCCGACGGCGCTCCAGCAGTCCCGGAACCTTCTCGAGACGATCAAGCGCTCCGGGAAGGCACCGCACATCGTGCGCCTCTCCGGTTACGGAACGCTGAAGAGCCGCATCATCTCCGAGCTCGCCAAGTGCGAGGACGAGCTGAAGGACTCCGGCCTACCCTGGACGATTCTCAAGCCGACCTTCTTCATGCAGAACGTGATGATGGCCGCCCCGACCGTGCGCGACCACGGACACATCTACTTCGACTGGGGGAACGGAAAGGCGGGGATGATCGATGTGCGCGACATCGTTGACTGCGCCGTCGGCGCCCTCACCGGCGACCCCCAAGCCATCGACGGCGAGACCTTCGTCCTGACCGGGCCGGCGTCGATTGGCTTCGCCGACGTGGCGGCGACACTGTCCGAGGTAGTCGGCCGCACCGTCCAGTACATGCCGGTGCCGCACGAGGCCGCCATCGCCTCGATGACCGCCATGGGCGTGCCACAGTGGATCGCCGAGGGCTACGGCGAGCTCGATGACGGGTTCGAGCACGGGTTCGCTGACCTGACCACAACGAACGTCCATGCGCTGAGCGGCCACCAGCCGCGCGACTTCGAGCAGTTCGCACGCGACTTCGCCCAGGTCTTCACCCCAACTCTGGTGCCAACGTCGTAATCACGGCGGCTCCCGGAACGGACCACGTGGGTGCCGATGGCTGACCCATGGCACTGCTTGTGCGCACATCGAGCGTCGGGGCGATGAGGCCGGGACCCGTGATGACGGCGTCGACCGCTGCGGCGACTGGAAGCCCTGATCCGGGGCCCTGGATGTGTGCAAAGAGTCGAGGCACCCGTCAACAGCAAAGGAGCGCTCCATGACTGACATCCAGCAATCCGCAAAGTACCCCAGCAGGCGTGGCTTTCTCGGACGCGCCGCGCTGGTGGCGGCGGCCCCTGCAGCAGCCATTCTCGGCCCGACGCTGATCTCCCAGAGCGCCGCGGAGGCGGCCACTGGCGGAGACTTGCCCTCGTTCGCCCCCGTTCCGCCAAGTTCATTCGGTCCCGCGCTGAACGCTGACGGCTACTTCGTCGGCCAGATCAGCGACAACCTCTATTGGGTGACCGACGGCTTCTACCAGTCAATGTTCCTTGCCACCGCGCAGGGTGTCGTCGTCGTTGACGCACCTCCAACCATTGGTCACAACCTGCTGCGGGCCATCGAACAAGTCACCGCCAAGGCGGGAACGCCGTCCACAGTGACCCACCTGGTGTACTCGCACTTCCATGCCGATCACATCGGTGCGTCCTCCATCTTCGACGACACCGTAGTCCGTGTCGGTCATGTGCAAACCCGACGGCTGCTTCGTGAGGCGGGCGACCCGAATCGTCCGCCCCCGAAGGTAACGTTCAAGGAACAGCACGTTCTCGAGTTCGGCAGGGATCGGCTTGAACTGGCATTCCACGGTCCGAACCATACGCCCGACAACATCTTCATCTTCGCACCGAGGCACCGGACTCTGATGGTTGTCGACGTGCTCTTTCCAGGCTGGGTGCCGTTCAAGAATCTGGCTCTATCACAGGACATTCCTGGTTGGGTGCGGGCCCACGACATCACCATGGACTACCCCTGGACATCGCTCGTGGGTGGCCACCTCGGTCGCCTGGGCGTGCGTGCTGACGGTGAACTGCAGCGACAGTACATTCGCGACCTGGACACCAGCGTGAGACAGACGATGACAAGCCTCGACCCGACTCCGTTCTTTCAAGAATACGGACCTTCAGGCAACGCCTGGGCGATCTTCAAGACGTACCTCGACGCCGCCGCGGGACAATCTGCAGCCCCTGTCGTCGACAAGTACCTCGGCAAGCTCGGCGGCGCAGACGTGTTCACAGTCGACAACGCGTTCGCGCTCTTCGAGTCACTTCGCATTGATGCCGGCACTCTGGGCCCATTCGGGATCAGGCCCTAGATCTATGAGAGACGCCCCTTCGCACGACGTTGACGCCCGAGCGCCCGGAGCGATCGCGTGGCTGCAACCCCAGCCACTCTTTGCGCGTGTCCCGTCAATCCGCCTCCGTCGACCCGGACCGGGGATGCGGGAGTGCCGTGACCCTGGGCGTGATGTCGCAAGCCTGGGTGGCGTGGAGCTGCTGCGCGCCATGCGGGACCGACGTACCCCCGACCCTCCGTGGTGGCAGTCGGCCGCGGACGGTGTGCGTCCTGTGGGGGACCCGCTCCGACCACGTGCGTCAGAACGACACGTCGGCTGCCGGTACCCACCAGCCGGCGTCGGCCCCGCCGACCATCCGCAGGTATGGCGCGGCGTTGACGGTGAGCCGCCGGTCGACGGTCACGGTCACGCCCTTGGGCAGGTCGACGCTCCGGGTCGGCATCGGCGCCGCCGGCGTGGGTGGCGGCTGGACCGCGGTCGAGACGTCCCGGGTCAGCGTGACGGTCCGGTAAGGCAGGTACTGCACGGGCAGGACGCTGGCCCGTAGGTAGCTGAAACCGGGTACCTCCGGCACGTAGTACGTCGCGAGGGTGCCGGCAGTGATCCGGTACCAAAGCTGGTCCGGCCGGTTGATGATCCGCGTCCGGGCGCCGCACGGTGCCGACGTCGTGCTCCCGGCTTTCACGACGATCGATCGGCTGGCGGTCACCCGCCCGTTCGCGTCGAACGCGTAGCCCGCGTGGAAGCCGGCTGCGAACACGACGGTGCCGCCGACCGCCGGGTTGGGGAAGTCTTCCTGGAAGTTGTTGGCGCTCGCCTGGAAAGACGGGTCGCCGGTCAGGGTCGCGATGAGCAGGTGCTGGCCGGAGTGGGTCATGTGGTAGTTGTTGGAGTCGGCCCGGTCGTGCAGGCAGTAGGCGCTGCGCCAGCCCGGGTTCCGCACCTGCTGGGCCACCGCGCGCGCGGTGCTGAACATCCCTTGGACCAGCTGCTTGGCCCGCTCGTCGCCGGTGAGCAGGAAGTACTGGTAGAGACCGAACGCCGAGAACATGCTCCCGTTGTAGGTGCGGTCGCCGAGCGCGATGTCCGTGCGCGGGTACTCGTCCAGCCACAGCATCCCGGCGTCGACCCAGGCCACCCACGGCTTGCGGGCGACCTGCGGGACCAGGAAGGCGCGGAAGGTCCCGTCGGCCTCGGCCTTGTACCCGAGGTCGCCGGTCAGCTTGTGCATCCGGGTGAAGAAGTCCAGGACCTGTCCCTGCGCCATCGCGGAGTACCACGGCGGGGTGCGCACGGCTGTGTGGTGCGGTTGCACTGCGAAGTCGTAGGGGTGGAACAGCGCGCCTGAGTAGGCGTGGGCCCGGCCGAGGATGCGTGTCGCCTGCAGGACGGCCGTCCTCCAGTACCTGTGGTCGCCGGTGAGACGGTAGCCCTCGAGCATGGCCATCCCGTACTGCGCCTGCGCGACCGGGTGGTTCCACAGGGTCGTGCCGAGCCGCACCATCCGCACCCCCGTGGCGTCGACGACTCCGTACGGGACCGGCGGGGGCGTCGCCAAGGCGTACGGCTGCAGCTCGGGTGGGGTCTCGCGCAGCTCGAAGTCGTAACGCAGGAAGTTCCGGTACGGCAGCGCGGCCGTGACCGCGACCCTGGGTGCGGGCGCCGCCGGGACGGTCAGGTCGACCGGGGGCGTCGTGACCAGTGGCTGCTGCGCCAGCGAGGCGCCGAGCTCGCCGGGGGCGTCGGCCCCGACGGTCGTGCTGGTCGGGACCGGAGACGGCGCCGGCGTGCCGTCGGCGGCGGCCACACCCGGTACGGCGGTCGCGATGCCGACACCACCTGCAGCGACGGCGGCCGAGCGCAGCAGTGCGCGTCGGGTGAGCCGGTGGTCTCCCATGACTACCCCCTGTGGCGGCCGCCGGCAGTCGACGTCGCCAGTCGAGGGTACCCGGGTCGCCCCCGTCCCGTCGGCACGCGCGGGCGACCTGCGGGACCAGGTCGCGCGAGCGTCGCGCTCGTCCCTACGGCGTTACCGTGGGGGCCGTTCGGACCATCCATCGCGGGACGGCGTGGACATAGCGTCCGCCCATGGAATTGGTGTTTGCTTCGAAGCTGGCCGCCCTCGTCCTGGTCGCTGCCGCGTCCACCGTCTCGTCGGCGGCCGCGCCGGGCACGCCGTACCTGGTCAACGTGGGAACGACGCCCAGCACGACGATGATGCGCCAGTGCGGCACCCAGATGTGGGCGGTCGGCAAGTTCAGCTCGGTCGGTTCGCCCGGCCACTCCGCGGTCACCCGCAACAACATCGTCGCGTTCGACCAGGCCACCGGTGCGATCGCCGCGGTGGACCCGAACGTGAACGGCCAGGTCAACACGATCACGTTCTCGCCGGACTGCACCAGCGCCTTCATCGGGGGCAAGTTCACGGCCGTGGGCAGCACCGCCGTGAAGAACATCGCCAAGATCAGCACCAGCACTGGCCTGGTCGACCCGGCTTTCGGCCACAACTCCTCAGGCCAGGTGTCGGCGCTGCTGTACATCAACGGTCACCTGCTGACCGGAGGATTCTTCCCGACCATCAACGGCTCGACCGGGTCGACCTCGTCGTACCTGACCAGCCTGAGCCCGACCACCGGCAAGACCGACGGATACGCCGACAACCTGGGGATCACCGGCACGCTGCCCAAGGACGTCACCCACATCTACAAGCTGTTCGCCAACCCGGCCGGCACCCGGGTGGCGGTCGACGGCGTGTTCACCAGCGTGCTGGGCACCGCCCGCAAGCAGGCGTTCGTCCTGGACCTGGGCGCGAGCTCGGTGAGCATGGACCCCTGGTACGCACCGGTCCTGAACGAGGCCTGCGGCGCCGGGGGAGAGCAGTTCTACGCCAAGGGGCTCGGCTGGTCGCCGGACGGCAACTTCCTGTACATCGCCAGCACCGGCTTCCGCGGCGCCACGTTGTGCGACGCGGTGGCCAAGTTCTCGGCGTCGGCGAGCTCGAACCAGCAGCTGATCTGGATCAACAAGACCGGCGGCGACTCGCTGTACTCCGTCGTGGCCACCTCCACGGACGTGTACGTGGGCGGCCACAACCGCTGGCTGAACAACCCGCAGGGTGTGGACAGCTGCGGACCCGGCTGCGTCTCGCGGCCCGGGGTCGGCGACGTCGACCCCACCACCGGGCTGGCGACCGCGTGGAACCCGACCAAGACCCGCGGGCACGGTGTCCTTGACCTGTTCCTGGACTCCCTGGGCAACCTGTGGGTCTCCTCGGACGCGGCCAGCCCCGGCAAGTGCGCCGGCGCCTTCCACCCGGGCATCTGCGAGTTCCCGCACTCCTGACCGGTCCTGGCCGCGACTTGGCGGTCGGGTGGCAGTTCTGTTGCCGGTCGATGACAGCCGTACCGGAGGGCGCGGCGGGGCCGTACGTTGGGCTGGAGAGGACCCCGGGCCAGCAGCATCCCCCGCAGCGCCGGGGTTCTCTCATGTCCTCCCCCCCGCCCTCCCCCGGCTCCGCCGGGCGGCCGTCACCCGAACGGGCCTTCGTGGCTCGCGCGCCGCTGCCGATCTTCACCTCGAGACGTGGCTAGGCGGGGGGCGACTCGAACCAACTCTCACAACCCCTGGGGGGGCCCATGAAGGACAAGCTCACAAGGGAGGTCGTCGTCCGCGCCACTGGCGTGGCGGTGACCCTCGCAGCTCTGGCATCGATCGTCGGTGCCGGCGTCAAGTGGTACTGACCCGTGGACACGCGGCTGGGGAGCGTTCGAGCACCCGGGCTTAAGTGGACATGATCCACCGACCGACGGGGGCTGCCGGTAGACCGGCAGCCCCCGTCGTATCCCGGCCGCTGGCGGCCTTCGTCCTGGTCGTCAGCGCCTGCGGCGTGCTCGCCGCCGGTACGGTCTGGCTGCACCAGCCGCCGTGGGCCGGCTGGGACGGGGCCTGGATCGTCCTGACCCTGCTCGCGATCTCGCTCGTCCTGGGCGAGCTGCGCCCGATCCCCATCTCCCGTGGCGACGACAGCACCGACCAGATCACCATCTCGACGACCGCCGCCGTGATGCTGGTGATCGTCGGACCGATCGGGTTCGCGCTGTTCGTCCAGTGCGCCGCGGTGCTGTTCGACGACCTGAGGGCGCGCCGCAACCCGCTCAAGCTCGTCTTCAACCTGAGCCAGTACATCCTGACGCTGGTCGCCGCAAGGGCGGTGTTCTCGACGCTCGCGCCGCACGAGCCGTTCCTGAACAGATACGACCTGTTCAACATCTCCGAGCTCGGTGCCGCACTCGCCGCCGGCGCCACCTTCTTCGTGGTGAACCTCCTGCTGATCTCGACCGTGGTCGCGATCGCGACGCGGCAGGGCCTGGTCGACATCTTGCGTGACGACATCCGCTTCCAGGCCACGACGTCCGGCGTGCTGGTCGCGCTCGCCCCCGTGGGTGTGGTAGCGGTGCAGACGTCCCCGCTGCTCCTGCCGTTGCTGGCGCTGCCGCTGCTGGCGGTCCACAACAGCGCCCGGCTGGCCATCAAGCACGAGCGAGAGTCGCTGCACGACCCGTTGAGCGGGCTGGCGAACCGCCTGTTGTTCCGGGACCGCGCCGAGCGCGCCCTGAGCGAGTCGCAGCGCAACGGCTCGACCGTGGCGGTCATGATCATCGATCTCGACCACTTCAAGGAGATCAACGACACCCTCGGCCACCAGGTGGGCGACGATCTGCTCATCGAGGTGGCCCGGCGGCTGGAGCGCAGCCTGCCCGACCACGCCACGGTGGCCCGGCTCGGCGGTGACGAGTTCGCGGTGCTCATCGCCGACGTCGAGTCGCGGGCGCGGGCCGAGGAGATGGCGACCGCCATGCTCACGGCGCTGACGGCCGGCTTCCTCGTCGGGCGAGATCCGCCTCAGCATCCAGGCGAGCGCGGGGATCGCGCTCGCCCCGGCGCACGGCAGCGACGTGTACACGGTGATGAAGCGGGCCGACATCGCGATGTACGACGCGAAGCGCGAACGCGCCCGCGTCCGCACGTACCAGCCCGAGACCGACACGCACACGCCGCGCCGGCTCGAGCTGCTCAGCGACCTGCGCACGGCCGCGGAGCGGCACGAGCTGTTCCTCGTCTACCAGCCCAAGCTGGACCTGCGTGCGGGCGTGGTGACCGGGGTCGAGGCGCTGGTGCGATGGTCGCACCCGAGCCGCGGGCTGATCTTCCCGGACGAGTTCGTCTCGCTCGCCGAGAACACCGGGATGATCGGTCTGATCACCCGGTTCGTCCTGGACGACGCGCTCGACCAGGTCCGGGCCTGGACCGCGGCCGGGATCGACCTTGACGTCTCGGTGAACATCTCGGTCCGTGACCTGGTCGACGCGTCGTTGCCCGACCTCGTCGCGGGCGCGCTGGCGCGCTCCGGGGTGCACCCAGGTCGCCTCACCCTCGAGGTGACCGAGAGCGGGGTCATGACCGACCCGCGCCGCGCGATCGCGGTCCTCGAGAGCCTGCGGTCCCTGGGCGTCCGGCTCGCCGTCGACGACTTCGGCACCGGCCACGCGTCGTTGACCTACCTGAAGCGGCTGGCCATCGACGAGCTCAAGATCGACAAGTCCTTCATCACGAACTACGCGCTCGACCAGAACGACAGCATCATCGTGCGTTCGACCGTCGACCTCGCGCACAACCTGGGGCTGTGGGTGGTCGCGGAAGGAGTCGAGGACCAGGAGACGCTCGACGACCTGCGCCGCATCGGGTGCGACACGGCGCAGGGCTACCACCTGAGCCGTCCGATGACCGCGCGCGAGCTCGAGCGCTGGTTCACCACGCGAGCGTCCGGTGCGGTCTACCGCGGCGAGCCCGTGCACCTGGCGCCGTACCTCGCGTACGAGAGCGCGTAGGGGCGACGATGCTGGTCCTGGTCGCGTCCGTGGTCGCGGTGCTCAGTGCCGCACTGTTCGGCGGACGGCTGTCCCGGCTGTTCCAGGTCCGGTTGCGCGCGAGCTGGCTGCCGCTGGCGGCGCTGGCGCTGCAGATCGTCATCCTGCAGGTCGTGCAGGGCGGTCCCCGGCCGCTGCTGATCGGGATCCACATCGCGACGTACCTGATGGCGGCGGCGTTCATCTGGCTGAACCGCTCGGTGCCGGGACTGCTGCTGGTCGCGGCGGGGGCCGTGTGCAACGGCGCGACGATCGCGTTGAACGACGGGA
Source organism: uncultured Actinomycetota bacterium (assembly GCA_963771835.1). GTDB lineage: Bacteria > Actinomycetota > Actinomycetes > Prado026 > Prado026 > CAVQCJ01. The sequence continues at coordinate 79,773 of CAVYVA010000007.1, read as the reverse complement.
CGCTGCCGGCCAGCGCGTCCGCGCTCGCGGCGGCGCACATCCACAAGGACCCGACGGTGTTCCTCAACTCGGGCACCGTCGCGCACCCCGTCCTCGGCTTCCTCGGCGACGTCTTCGCGTGGCCGGCGCCGCTGCCGCTCGCCAACGTGTTCAGCGTCGGCGACCTGCTGGTGGTCCTCGGAGCCGGGTACGGCGCGCACCGCATCAGCGGGTCGCGGCTCGCCCGGCGCCGGGCGCTGCAGCAGTCGGCCGGGACGTCGGTGGCGGAGCTGACGGCCTAGAGCCGCCGACCCACGGCCGACGAGGGCGTTCACTGGGCCGCTTCTCAGAGCTGGAACAGCCCCGCAGCGATCAGGTACGCCGCGGACACACCTTCTGGGTCGTGCAGATCTCCGGGAGCCTCCAACGTTGCCTGGGCTCGTGCGCGCACGGCGGCGCCGGGATCGGCAGCAACGAGATCGATGCACAGCCCAGCGACAACGGCGTTGGCGTCGTGCTCGTCCAGACCGTCAAGGGCGAGGCCGTTGTGGAGCAGGGTCGCCGCCTCCAGGAACACCTCACGGGCCATCTCGAGGTCCACCTCGGGCCGGGACTGAGCGACTGCCTCTGCGGTTGCCAGGAACTGATCGAACGGTGGGTCGACGGCGCTGTGCGGCATACCGCGAGCCTCTCAGTGACCCCACATCCCGGCAACCGCATATGGGGCTCGGTGAGCCGGTGCCTGGTGGATCCGGATCGCGCCTCAGTCCGTCAGATCCTTCTCCCCGATCAGCTTCACGGGACGTACCGTGGCCAGCAGCTCACCGGCCACGGCGTTGCGCTTTCCGAACTCGACCCCCCGGTCGCGGCCCATGTACTTCTCTCCGAGCCGGGTCGCTACTTCGAGGAGCTGGTCGACGTCCTCGCTGAGCACGGCGGTTCCCTCGACGATCACGAACGCGAACGGCGGGTGCGGGTCGTCCACGGTGAGAGCGACGCGACTGTCGCGCCGCAGACTCCTGCCCTTCACGCTGGACGCGCTGGTGGTGAACTGGATGACGAAGGAGTCAGGGGTCCCGTCGGCGCAGAACCAGACCGGTGCGACGTGCGGGCTGCCGTCCACCCTGGTCGAAGCCACGTGTGCTGTCTTGGTCCCGGTGGACACAAGCTCGAACATCTCCTGCCGAGTCATCTTGGTCACGACAACAGGCTAGCTCGGCACCCCGCACAAGGACCGGGTCGCCATCGGCCCGTGCAATCGGCCACAGACGGGAGGGGCTCCCGCTTGAGAGAGCCCCTCCTGTCGAGTCCGTCAGGTGCGTTGAGTGCAGGTGTTGGTGATGATCTTCCGGAAGTCGTTGAACCTGTGCACGACCGCGCCACCGATGTCGGTGTAGGCCAGGCTCAGCAGCGGGCCGTACTGGTTGTTCTTGCCGTAGTCGTTCGTCGTGAATCCGGGCACGTTCTGGCCGATGGTCCAGGCGCAACCGCCCAGCGCCTGCCCGCTGGTGAAGTACGGGTAGAAAGCGGCGGGCGAGTGGTCGTCCGTGAGCGGTATCCGGGAGCACCCCGCGCCGGTCGATCTGTCGCAGTTGTTGCCCGGGCTTACTGACGGGTCCTCGATACGCGGAAGGTCCGCCTCGAACCCGACCTGTGCATAGTCAACCGAATAGGACGCGCCTGTCCTCGGACTGGTGAACAGGATCGGCGAGGGATGCAGACCGAGATTCCCGTCCGGCCAGAGGCGCTGGTACGACTGTCCGTCGAACCCGGAGTTGGTGTCCAGGCATCCACTGACAGGGACGAGGGTGGCAGCCGACGCCGGGAAGCAGTAGTTGTCGTCCCCGTCGGTGGCCTCACCGTCGGTGCCTTCCCGACCCGTGCACGAGGCGAAGGGTGCGGGCACCTTGCTGCAGTAGTCGAAGTGCCCGATCTCGTCATCGAAGGCCACGTTGTAGGAGTGCGCGGCCCAGGGCACCCGGGTCTTGGGGCTGGAGGTCGAGTACATGGGGTGGAAGTCGTAGGGGATGTTGGTACAGGCCGTGGACGGGTTGGGGGCGAACTTGACCTGGCCGAACCCGTTGGCGGCGCTCGCCGTCATCGAGCCGGTCTGGCCGTTGGTCGTGTCCTGGACCACGGTCTGCAGCCCGTGCGCGGTGTCGTGCAGGGTCACCGTGTACCGGTCGCCTGGGTTGAGGAACAGATCCTTGGCCGGATTGGGCTTGCCGGACGCGATCGGGTCGAAGTTCACCGGGTTCGGGGGGCCCTGCGGCGTCCCGCTGTGGGTGAGGTACGCGAAGTTGACCGGCTCGATGCCGACCTGGGACTGGCAGGTGTCGTTGAGCGACTGGCCGGTGACCGGGTTGAGCGACAGGCTGTCGATGGTCATCGCGACGCACCACTGCCGAGCTGAGCAGCTGAAACCGTCGAACTGCTGGACGTAGCCCGGCGGGTAGAACTGCAGCTCCATGAACGCCGTACCGGCGTGCCTTGGATTGCTCGGCGGCACGATGTTGCTGTCGCTGTCGGGGCGGCAGGTCTTCACCTGGAGCGGGTAGGACTGGGTGTCGCACAGTGCCATGCCGTACCAGAACGTTGCAGCCAGCATGAAGTTGTAGGAGCGCTTCCCCGGTATCGGCGCGGGAGGCGGGTCCGTCGGGATGACCCCGGTGTACTGCATCCGGTTGCCGGAGCCGGCGACGTTCGAGTAGAACAGCAACGACGGCTCGTCATGGCCGACATAGTTGCCTTCACCGAAGACCTGTTCGGAGTCGGCCACCTCGGTACAGAGGGTGGCCGGCTTGCTGCAGTCCACGTGGGCGTGGGCGGTGGGCTTGGCCGCCGGCGCGGTTCCGCCGGCCGCGCTTGACGCCACTGCCGGATAGCCCATCACTACCGCTAGTGCCCCCGCCGCGGCTGCGACCGCCCAGATCCTTGGTTTCCTCACGACTCCACCGACCTTCTGCGTGGCCACAGAGCGCTGCGTGGGTCCTGCTGGGCCCAGGCAACCTGGACGAGCCACACGGTAGGACTGGCGACCCCCGGCGTCGACCAGCCTTCGGTGACGATCAAACTACGGATCGTGACCCGATGCGCCGATCGGGGGAACGGACGGTGGCTGAACTCGCCGGCGCTGGGGCTCAACGCCACCCGCGACTCGTCCGACACCTAGGAATGCCCTCGAACCGCTCCCGTCCCCTCGACAGCGCCGCCGCCGGTCTCGCGGTCGCGGTGCTGAGCGTGATCACCGCCCTGGTCGCCTCGCCCGCGTACGCGACATCAACCGGCGGCCTGCCGCAGCCGCCGACCCAGCAGACCGCGCAGCAGCAGACCGCGAGCATGCTGCCGGCCGGGTCGCCCGACGCCGGCGGCCCGACGACGCCGAGCATGTCCCGCGCGACGGCGGCCGCGACGGTGAGCTACACCCTGGGGACGGACGTCTCCTCCTACCAGCACCCGGGCGGCAAGCCCATCGACTGGCGCGCCGTGGCTGCGTCGGGGCAGTCGTTCACCGTGCTCAAGGCCACGGAGTCGACGACCTACACCAACCCGTACGCGATGACGGACCTGGTCGGAGCGCGGGCGGCCGGTCTCGTCGTCGGGCTCTACCACTACGCCGACCCGGCCGTCTCGGCGACCGCGCAGGCCGACGCCTTCGCCCGCCAGGTGAGCGGCATCGGCGGGACGATGCTGCCCCCGGTGCTGGACCTCGAGGCGACGGGTGGCTTGAGCCCGGCCGCGCTGATCAGCTGGACCAGCGCGTTCCTCACGCGGGTGCAACGGGACACCGGGCGTATCCCGATGATCTACTCCGGCCCGTACTTCTGGAGCACGGCGATGGCCGGCTCGAAGGCCTTCGCGCGCTACCCGCTGTGGGAGGCGCACTACACGACGGCGGCCGCGCCGAACGCCGTCGGCGGCTGGCCGAGGTGGACGCTGTGGCAGTACAGCAACGGCACGTTCGGGTCCCCGGCAGCGGTGCCGGGCATCCCGGCCCGGGTGGACCGGGACCGCTTCGGTGGGACCAAGGCCCAGCTCGCCGCTCTCGCGTCGACCTCGCGCCCGGGGATCGTGGCGCCCTTCACCGGGACAGCGACCGCCGCCCAGTTCCCGGACGGGACGTTCGTGCGGGTGACCGGCGACAAGTACGTGTACGAGATCGCGGGGCTGGCGCCGTTGTTCGTCACCAGCTGGTCGCGTGTCGGCGGACCCCATCCGGTGCGGCAGATCTCCGCGGCCGCGTTCTACACGCTCCGCAGCTCGCCGTCGGAAGGCACGTTCGTCGTCGATCTGACCGACCGGCACGTGTACCGCGTGGCCGGCGGAGCCCCGGTCATCGTGTCCAGCTGGACACCGTACGGAGGGGTCCAGCACTACGTCGGGATCGATGACTCGGACATCGTCCACGCCGGCGGGACCGGCCCGTACAGCCATCTCTCGACGACCGTGCGCGACGGGACGTTCGTGCGGACGGTGGAGACCGGCCAGGTGTACGAGGTGGCCGGGGGCGCGCCGGTGTTCGTCAGCACGTGGTCCACCTTCGGCGGGAACCAGCCGTACGTGCTGGTCAACCAGGCCGCGGTCGACCAGGCCGGGTCCGGGGGCATCTGGAACCACATGAGCTTCGTGCCAGCCGACGGGACCGTGGTCAGCGACGGCAGCACGGGGCAGCTCTACCTGGTGACCGGCGGGCACCCGGCCCTGACGGACGCGGCCACGATCGGCAGCACGCCGTTCACTCTCATCGGCGACTCGGCGATCGTGAACGCCGGCGGCACCGGCGTCTGGGCCCACCTCCGCTAGCGCAACCCCCGGGTCATCGTCCGGTCAACGTCGGGACCCGTCCGCCCCGCAGGGCGTTCGGATCCGCACCGTCGCGAGGCCGTCCCCTTACCGTCGGGTTACCACGCACGACATACGTTGCGAGGGTGTCTGACGGACGGACGTCCCACTCGGCTCCGACGCTGAGCGTGCGCGCCGCTCGGGTCGCCGCCCGAGCGAGTCGGATGCTGGGGACCGGGTCGGGTCAGGCCCTGCCGGGGATGGTGCTGAACCGGCTCGAGCCCGGAGCGATGGCCCGACTGGCGGCCGCGCTCCCGGGAGGCGTCGTGCTGGTCACCGGCACGAACGGGAAGACCACGACGACCCGGCAGATCGTCAGCGGCCTCAGCGCCGCCGGTGAGGTCGTCGTGACCAACCGCAGCGGGTCGAACCTTCGGCAGGGCATCGCGGCCGCGCTCGCGGCCGGTCCAGGTCGCAGCCGCACCACGACCGGCACCGGTCGGGCCACCGTGGGGGTGTTCGAGGTCGACGAGGACACGCTGCCGTCCGTCGCCGCGGAGCTCGACCCCCGTCTCGTGGTCGTCCTCAACGTGTTCCGTGACCAGCTGGACCGGCACCCGGAGCTCGAGTCGGTGACCGGCCGGATCCTCGCCGGCGTCCGCACCACGCGGGCCGACGTCCTGCTCAACGCCGACGACCCGCGCGTCGCGGACCTGGGCCGGGACCTGCCCGCCGGACGCGTGCACCACTTCGGGATCGAGGAGAGCGCGGGTCTGGGGAGCGCCGGAGCGCCGCCCGCCGAACGCGATGCCGAGCACTGTCCGGCCTGTGGCCGTCTCCTGCACTACACGAGCGTGCTGTTCGCCCAGCTGGGCCACTACGCCTGCCCGGCCGGTGACTTCGGGCGACCGGCTCCCGCCGTCCACGTGACCCGGACGGGCACCGCGACCGCGGACGGGTTGCCGTACGTCGTGCAGGTGGACGGTCGACCGCAGGGCATGCTGACGAGGTCGCCGGGCACGTACAACGTGTACAACGCGCTGGCGGCACTCGCGGCCTGCGTCGCCTTGGGTGCGCACCCCGCGGTGGCCGGTCCGGCCATCAGCGCGTGCCCCCCGGCGTTCGGCCGGTCGGAGGAGCTGGACGTGGACGGCCGGCGGATCCGACTCCTGCTGGTGAAGAACCCGACCGGTTGCACCGAAGTCATCCGGAGCCACCTCGTCGACCACGCTGCGGCTCCTGCGCTGATCGTGCTCAACGACGCGGCCGCCGACGGACGCGACGTGTCGTGGATCTGGGACGTGCCCCTGGAGGCGCTGGCCGGCCGGCCGGGCCCGGTGATCGCCTACGGCACCCGCGCCGCCGAGCTCCAGCAGCGGCTCTGGTACGCCGGGGTCCCGGCTCCGATCCCGCCGTCGCGCGCGGGAGCCGTGCGCGAGCTGCTGTCCGCGGTACCGCCCGGCGGGACCGGCTACGTGCTGGCCACCTACACCGCGATGCTGGCCGTGCGCCGCGAGTTGCTGCACCGGGGCGCGGTCAGCTCGGCAGCGGCTGCGTGAGGCTACGGCTCGCGCACCTGTACCCCCGCGAGATGAACCTGTACGCGGACACCGGGAACGTGATCGTGATCCGCCAGCGGCTCCGATGGATGGGGCACGACTGTGACGTGCTCGCCGTCGAGTCCGGTGAGCCGTTCGACTTCACCGGCGTGGACCTCGTGCTGGGTGGCGGCGGGGCCGACGTGAGCCAGCGGATCGTCAGCGAGGACCTGGCGCTGCGGGCGGACGCGGTCCACGCCGCCCTCCACCAGGACGTGCCCATGCTCGTGGTGTGCGGCCTGTACCAGCTGTTCGGCACCAGCTTCACGACGCGCGACGGCGACGTGCTGCCGGGGATCGGCGTGTTCGACGCCGTCAGCGTCGCGGGCTCCGCACGCGTCACCGGCGACATCGTCGTGTCCAGCCCCTTCGGGCAGCTCTCCGGCTACGAGAACCACTCCGGGATGACCGAGCTCGGACCGGGACAGGACCCCCTCGGCCGCGTCCTGCGGGGAACCGGGAACAACTCCCACCGTCGCACCGAGGGCGCCGTGACGGGTTCGGCGATGGGGACGTACCTGCACGGCCCGGTGCTCGCGCGCAACCCGGCTCTGGCCGACCACCTGATCCGTCGCGCCATCAGCCGTCACGACAGGTCGGCGGCGCTGTGAACCGCGCCGGCCGCAGGTGGCGGCTGCCCGATGTGCCACCGCACGTGGCGCGCCGCCGCCGGGTGCTGTTCGCCTCTGTGCTCGCGCTGGCCGGTACCGCCGTGGCGTGGCCGGCGCTGGACGCGTGGCAGGACGGCATCGGCCAAGCGGCGGTCCCGGCGCCGGCGTCGGCGCCTGCGGGTGCACCTCGGCTGGGCTGCACCCTCCAGGTCGGGACCGCTCAGCTGCCGCTGCCGTCGGCCCTGGCCATGACCTTGACCGATCTGGCCGGGCGGGACCAGAACAACGCCGCCCCGCTGGCCACCACCAGCGGGCAGGTCGCCCTGGCCTGGCCCGCGCAGGCGGCCCGGGCCGAGGCCATCGCCACGTCCCTGCGCGGGTACGTACCGGCCGCGCTCGCGTGCACCTCGTCGCTGCCCCCGGCCCGGCCCGAGGCGATGCAGCCGGACGGACTGACCAGACGCGCCAACGAGGTGTGGACCGCGGTCAAACGCATCTTCGGGCCGCTGCCGGCCGGTGGCTTCATGCCCGGCGGGGTCACCACCGGGCACGTGCCCGGGTCGGCGCACTACGAGGGCCGGGCCATCGACTTCCTGTACCGGCCGATCACCGCCAAGAGCATCCGGCACGGCTGGGTGCTGGCGCAGTGGCTGGTCGCCCACGCCCAACCGCTGCAGATCGCCACGGTGATCTTCGACGCACGGGTGTGGACACCCGGCGGCTGGGACCAGCGAGGCTGGCGCCCGTACGCTGTACCCCGAAGGCACCACCACCAACGCGACCCTGCTCCACTACGACCACGTCCACGTGGACGTGCAGCGCGGATCCCCGCCAGCTGACCGAGCACCGGCAGGGGAGTCGGCATGAGACATCCGCGGCGAGCCGGTCCGGCAGCGACGCTCGCCTTGGCCTGCCTGCTGACGCTGTCCGCATGCGTGCCATCTCCGTCCGCCCCCCGCGGCTCCGGCGCCTCGGGTGCTCCGTCGGTCGTCGGCACCGGCGTTCCGAGCGAGCCCAGCGGGCCGAGCGGGCCGAGCGCGACCGCGCCGGCACGGACTGCTGCGCCGTGCGTGGGAGCCGCCGCGCCGACCAGGTACGACCACGTCGTGTGGATCATCATGGAGAACAAGGCGGCGGGTTCCGTCGTCGGCTCACCGGCGTCTGAGCGGACGACGTCCCTGGCCCGGGCCTGCGGGCGTGCCACCGCCTACTCAGCGGTCGCGCACCCTTCACTGCCCAACTACCTGGCCCTGACCTCTGGGAGCACCCACGGGATCAGCGACGACGCCGGGCCGTTCGTGCACCGCATCGCCGGAGGGTCGATCTTCTCCGAGCTGGCAGCGTCCGCAGGCACGTGGCGGACGTACGCCGAGTCGATGCCGGTCGCCTGCGCCCGCTACTCGACCGACACGTACGCGACCAAGCACAACCCCGCGCTGTACTACACCGAGCTCTACCCGACCTGCCTGTCCGACGACGTGCCGCTGGGCGACCTCAGCAGTGGCCCGTTCGCCGTCGCGCTCCGCTCCGGGACCCTGCCCACGTTCTCCCTGGTGGTACCCGACCTGTGCGACGACACCCATGACTGCTCCGTCGGCCGGGGTGACGCGTGGCTGGGCCGGATCCTCGAGGTGATCACCGCCAGCCCGACGTACGGCGCCGGGCGCACCGCGGTGTTCGTCACCTGGGACGAGGACGACTCGGCACACGGGAACCACGTGGCGTTGATCGTCGTCGCGCCCGCCGTCCGACCGGGGACGACCACCGCTGCACGCTTCACGCACCTGTCCCTGCTGCGCACGACCGAGGATCTGCTCGGCCTGCCCGGAACGCTGGCTCCGGGGGCGACGTCCATGCGTGCGGAGCTCGGTCTGTGACCTGGCTCCCCGACGATCCTGGCTCCGGAGAGCCTCGTGCACGGAGGCTGGGGACCGTAGGTTCACAGGTTGTGCGGCGTCCTAGCCTGGGGCCATGGCCAAGCTGCCTCGTCCGAAGTCGTCCGGACGCGCCTGGACGTCGTTCATAGCGGACCCGCCTTCTCCGGAGAGTCCGGACCGTCCGGTGCGCGGTCTGCACGAGCAGGGCAACCCCCGGCACCGCTTGCGGGTGGAGCACGACGCCAGCACGCTCCTCATCCACCTTGCGGACGAGGACGGCTCCGGGTGGGTCACCGTCGCCGTCGATCGTGCGACGCGGCGGGTCTCGCCGGGCCGGGGCGTCCGCCAGATCGACTCCACCCGCCAGGCGTACGATGACCTGTACGGCCCGTGAGCCGGCGGTCGCTACGCGTTCTCCGAAGTCCGGGCCTGGGGGACTCGAACGCGTACCTCGCGGTCGGGCGCGATCGCCAGCGACTCCGTCACCGGCCGGTACCCGGCGCACATGATGCGCAGCCAGCCGATCCGACCCTCCCGCGGCGTGAGGTAGACCTGCTGCTCGACCAGGTGCAGGCCGTCGTCGTTGCGTACCCGCAACCGGTAGCCGACGCGCTCGCGGTCCGCGAAGGAGTCGGTCTCGATCGACTCGATGCCCTCGATCACGTCGCGGTCGTCGAACCAGGTCCCGATCGCGACGAGCACGTCGTCCGGTCCGTCCGCCTCCCAGACCCGACCCGGGGTCATCCCACGGAAGTCGATCTGCGGGTGGAGGAGGTCACGGACCTTCTTCAGGTCCTTCGCCGCGACTGCCTGGGCGAAGCTGGTGGCGAGAGGTTCCGTCATGAGCCCGAGTGTGCCACCGACGCCAGCCGCCGGACCAGTACGAGGCCACGCCGGGACGCACTGCGCCTTGGACGCCGCCGACTCACACGTCCGCGGTGACGAAGTCGATCTGCGCGCTGTCCTTGGCGATCGCGGCCTCGACCTTCTCGTGCGGCATCGTCAGCGACACGGCCCAGTAGAAGATGACCAGGCTGAAGACGATCACGACGACCAGGTCCCACCACTCGGGCAGCACGCTGTGCGAGCCGTCACCGTACCGGCCCAAGCGCCCCGATGATCACCGCGCCGAGGATCCACGGGCCGATCCACACCGCGCTGCGGAGCATCCCGAGCGCGTTCGTCCGTGCGACCTGGGAGCCGATGCCGAACAGGATGAGGCCGACGACGAGCGCGAGCGCCAGCTTCCAGGTGTAGTTGTAGCCGCCCCAGTACAGGATGAGGTTGGCGGAGACGAACGCCGTCGGCAGCAGGATCTTCGGCGCCGGCATCTTGTACGGCCGCACCCGGTCGACGTCGCGCATGTGCAGCGACGCCAGCGAGACCGGGGCGAACGCGTACATGATCGCGGTCGCGCCGGTGACGAGCACGACGAGGGAGTTCCAGCTCGGGAACGGCAGGAACATGATCTCGCCGATCACGGCCGCCACGAGGATGGACACCACCGGAACCCCGCGGCTGTTCGTCGTCGCGAGGACGCCGGGCATCTCGCGCTCTTCGCCCAGTGCGTACGACAGTCGCGCGGTGGTGCCGACGTAGACGATGCCGGTGCCGGCCGGCGAGACGACGGCGTCGATGATCAGCACCACGGCCAGCCAGGTGGCGCCGACCGCGAGCGCGAGGGTGTACCAGGCGCCGTAGTCGGACGGGTCGGTGCCCAGCGGCTTGAGCCAGTCCTTGGCGACGTCCTTGGGTTCGACGGCACCGATGAACGCGGTCTGCAGCAGGATGTAGAGCAGCGCGCCGATCGTCATCGCGACGATGATCGCCCGGGAGATGTCCTTCTTCGGGTTGCGCGCCTCGCCGGCGAGCTGCACCGCCTGCTCGAAGCCCTGCAGGGCGAAGACGACACCGGCCGGCAACGCGGCGAAGACGCCGTGCACGCCGAACGGCATGAAACCGCCGCCCGCGGTGAAGTTGCTCGGGTGGAACGACAGCGAGCTCACGACGACGATCGCGAGCAGCGGCACCGCCGTCTTCCAGATGACGACGATCGCGTTGCTGTCGGACATGAACTTGGCTCCGGCCAGGTTGATGCCGGTGAACAGGATCATGCCGAGCGTGGCCACGAACAGCCCGGTGCCGTTCAGCAGGCCGGCGCTCGGACCGCTGGGGTGCAGCATCGGGAAGTTCTCGTTGACCTTGCTGATGCTGTTCACGTACGTGATCGCGGCGAGGACCTCGATCGGTGCGATGGCCACCGCCTGCAGCCACGAGTACCAGCCTGCGCAGAAGCCCGCGAGCGGGCCGTGCGAGAAGTACGGGAACCGGCCGGTGCCGCCCGCGACCGGGTACGCGGCACCGAGCTCGGCGTAGACGAGCGCCAGCACGGTGAGCATGGCGGCAGCGAGGATCCAGGACAGGATCGCGGCGGGTCCGGCCGTCACGGTGGCGTTCAGCGCGCCGAGCAGCCAGCCCGAGCCGATGATCGAGCCGAGCGAGACGAACATCAGCCCGTAGAAACCGACGGAGCGGCGAAGCTTGCCAGGCTCGTGCGGTGCGATTTCGCTCACCGATGACTCCTCGGGATGCTTCGCGGGTGGCGGCCCCTCCGTCCCCGGAATGCTGCGGCTACGCATGCTCGTCCGACCGAACAGGGCCCGTCAATGCCTGGCGGGGCCTCAAATCGATCACGCCGTGGCACGATGCCGAGGTGCGCATGCGGACCCGCTCGGCAGGCTTCGCCGCATGCACGATGGCTGCCATGGCGGTGACCGGCTGCAGCGGCCCGCAGGCTGGGCCTGCGTGCGTCGTCGACGCCCGCCGGTCCGAGCATGTCCCGTACGACCACGACGTCGACCACGCCGACGGGCGTGGACGCGTCGGCCGCCTGCGCGCGTGCGCTGCTCGACGGCATGGACCCGGCCGCGCGAGCGGGCCAGCTGCTGATGGTCGGCGTACCGGCGACGAGCGCGTCCTCGGGCAGCGGCCTCGTGGCCCGCCTGCGGCTCGGCGGGGTGTTCCTCGCCGGCCGCAGCTCGTTGGGTGTGAGCCGTACCCGAGCCGCGGTCGACGCGCTCCAGCGGACGGCGCTCAGCAGCACCGGTGTCCGGTTACTGGTGGGTACGGACCAGGAAGGCGGCCTGGTGCAGACGTTGTCCGGGCCGGGCTTCAGCGACATCCCGTCCGCGCTCGAACAGGGCACGTGGTCGGCGGCGCGGCTGCGTCAGCGCACCGAGGGCTGGGCCGCGCAGCTGACCGCGGCCGGGTATCACGCTCGACCTTGCACCGGTGGCCGACACGGTCGCCGTCGAGGACCGCGACGACAACCCGCCGATCGGCCGGTACCAGCGCGAGTACGGCTCGGACCCGGCCGTGGTCGCGCGACAGATCGCGGTGGTGGTCTCGGCGATGCACGCCTCCGGCCTGGGGTCCACGGTCAAGCACTTCCCGGGACTGGGCCGGGTGCACGCCAACACCGACACGTCGACTGCCGCGGTCGACCCGGTGGCGAGCCCGGACGACCCGAACCTGCAGCCGTTCGCGGCCGGCATCGCGGCGGGCGCGACAGCCGTGATGGTGTCCAGCGCCCGCTACCCCGAGCTGGACCCGGCGCACGTGGCGATGTTCTCCCCGGCGATCGTCACCGGCTTGCTGCGCCAGCAGATGGCGTACCAGGGCCTGGTGGTGTCCGACGACGTGGGCCGCGCGGTCGCGGTGCGGGCGCTCACCCCGCAGCAGCGTGCGGTGTCCTTCGTCGGTGCCGGCGGGGACATGGTGCTGACCGTCCTGCCGGCCGACGCCGCCCCGATGGTCGCGGCGCTCACGGCGCGGGCGGCCCAGGACCCCTCGTTCGCCTCGCTGCTGGAAGCGTCGGTCTACCGCGTCCTGCTGACGAAGGTGCACGCAGGGCTGGCCCAGTGCTCCTGACCGACTGTCGGGGAGTCAGGATGGACGGGCGCAGCTTCCCGGCGGGTCGGGGGACCAGATGCCTCGAAAGCTCCGCGAGGGGAGTGGAAGCGTGCCCCCGTCCACCCTGACGTGCTAGTCATCGACAGCTGCGCGAGCCCGTGGGCTAGACCGTTCGAGTGAAGGGGACGACGGATTCCGTCGTCCGGGCGGCTCGGGCCGGACGGCAGGGCAGCACCGCGTGTTGCGGCCGGGAGCGCGCCGGCAGGTCCTACCCTGCTGGCTATGCGTGCGCGCCCCAACGCGCCGGGGGCCCGTGGCTTCCGTCACGAGGCCTTCTTCTACTCCGGCGACGCGGGTTACGCCGAGCCGCTGGCGGACTTCCTGCGCGCGGGTCTGGCCGCTTCCGAACCGGCGATGGCGGTCGTCCCGACGCCGCGGCTCGGAGACCTGCGCGACGCGCTCGGCAGCGACGCGGACGAGGTGCTGCTCGCGGACATGGCCGAGGTCGGCCGCAACCCGGCCCGGATCATCCCGGAGTGGCGGCGGTTCGTGGACGCCTCCGCGGGCCGCCCGATGCGCGGGGTCGGCGAGCCGCTGTGGCCCGGCCGCGGCCGCCAGGAGGCCATCGAGTGCCACCGGCACGAGTGGCTGCTGTCCCGGGCCTTCGCCGAGGACCCGTCGCTGTGGCTGGTGTGCCCGTACGACACCTCGGGCCTGGACGCGGTCGACCTGGACCTGGCCCGCCGCCTGCACCCCGGCGTGTTCGACCCGGCCGACCTGGTCCGGCCGGCGCTGGTGCCCGGCCCGGCCGCCGAGCACGACCGGATGGGGGGCTCGGAGCAACCGGTGGTGCCGCTGCTGCCCGAGCCGTTCCCGGTGGACGACCGGCTGCCGGAGGCGCCGTGCCATCCGGACGTCGACCTGTGGTTCGGCAACGGCGACCTCGCCGAGGTGCGCGAGCAGGTCGCCGCGGCTGCCGTCGCCGGCGGCCTGGAGGCGTACCGGGCCAAGGAGCTGACCCTGGCCGTCCACGAGATCGCGTCCAACGTGGTCCGGCACACCGGCGGCACCGGCCGGCTGCGGGTCTGGACCTCGACCCCCGGGATCGACGGCCCGGCCGCGGTCGTCTGCGAGGTGGCGGACGGTGGTCAGGGGGCCGGACCGATCGCGGACCCCATGGTGGGACGGGAGCGGCCGGCCACCGGCCTGGACAGCGGTCGCGGCCTCTGGCTGGCCAACCAGCTCTGCGACCTGGTCCAGCTTCGGACCGCCGGCGCCGGCACCGTCGTCCGCATGCACGTCCTGCTCTGAGCCCAGCACCCACGTTCCCGACCCAGGACCCGGGCCTCGCTGTGCGGGATTAGGCGGCACCGTGGCGGGGAATAGCGCCACCGGAGGACACGGGGCAGGGACGGGGGCCCGGTGGTGGGGTGGGACAGAGTCTTTGGGGCGAGGTCGCGACAGCGCAGTCGGGCGGGAGACCCGCTCGACCTTCACGGCTGCCCCGGCGAGCGCGCGGCAGGCGCGTGACTGGGCCCGTTCGGTGCTGTCCGGCTGGCAGCTGGAAGGTGCGGCGCCCGACGCCCTGCTGGTCCTGACCGAGCTGCTGGCCAACGCGGTCCGGCACGGGCGCGGGCCGGTCGAGGTCGTGCTCACCCGGCACGGCGACGGGGTGCGGGTCGAGGTCGCCGACACCGGTACCGGCCGGGTCCGGACCCCGTCCGCCTCCACCAGCCCCGGGACCAGCGGTCGGGGCCTGCTGATCGTGGACGCCCTGTCGACCGGCTGGGGGGTCCGGTACGACCGTTCCGGCAAGGTGGTCTGGGCCGAGATCGACGCCTGACGACGGTCGCGGGCGTCTCAAGCGCCAGCGGCGGCGCGCCGACCACTGAAGGGAGAGCACGGGGGAGCCGTGAGTCCTAGCCTGAGGCCGGAGGTGGTCATGCCGACCGCCCGTTTGGCCCGGGTCGAGCCGGCGGCCGTGCTCGACGTCGTCGTGTTCGTCGTCGGGGTCGGGGTCGGCCTGCTCACCTGCGGGCTCTGGTTCGCCCGGGACGGGTCGCTGATCAGCCTGCCCTCGATGCTGGCGATCGCCCTCGTCGTCGTGATGGTGCGCTTCCCGCTGGTGCTCACCAACATGGCCGGCGACGTGGTGATCGGCTTCGAGACCTGCGTCCTGGTCTTCCTGGTGCTCACGGTCCCGCCGGTCCAGGCGCTGGCGCTGTGGAGCATCGCCATGGCGGTCGCGCAGGGGACCCAGCGCAAGGTCTGGCGTAGCCGCATCTTCAACGTCGGGCTCACCATCTTGGGCGGCGCCCTGCTCGTGGCCTCGGTGGTGCTGCTCGCGCCGGGGCCGTCCGAGGACGCCAGCGAGCTGTTCGCGATCGTCCTCGGCTGCGCCGTCTACTTCATCTTCGACCTGCTGATGACGGCGTTCTCGCTGTCCATCGAGGCGCGGGCGCCGCTGTCGGCCGCGCTGCGCTGGCGCTCGGTCCCGCTCGGTCTGGTCTGCTTCGTCGGCGTCGACACCCTTGGCTACCTGGCCGCGCTGCTGTACCGGTCGGAGCCGGGCTGGACGCTCGGACTGCTGCTGGTCCCGGTCGGGACGATCCTGGTCGCCGTCGGCTCGGTCAGCCGGGCCCAGCTCGCCCAGCAGCGGCTCAGCGGCCTGCTCGAGGCGGCTGTCGAGGCGCCGGACTGGACCACCGAGGCCGAGATCGAGGACGAGCTGGTCCGCAAGGCCCAGCAGACCCTCCGGCACACGGAGGCCGTGCTGCGGCTGCGGCCGCCGGTCGAGCCGGAGATCGGCGCGACCGTGGAGGTCCCCGGCCGGCCGACCCGCTACCTGGTCGTGCACCGGGTGGCCAACGGCGACCACTTCGACCGCGAGGACCGCAAGGCCCTGGACGCCCTGACGGCGGTCGGCGTCGCGGCGCTGAACCGGCGCCGGCTGGCCGACGAGATGCAGTACCTCGCCCGGCACGACGTCCTCACCGGCCTCAGCAACCGGGCCGTGTTCGGCGACCGCCTCTCGCACGCGCTGAGCCGCCGCCGGCACAGCGGCACCGTGTCGGTCCTGTACTGCGACCTGGACGGGTTCAAGGCGGTGAACGACCTGTTCGGGCACGAGGCCGGGGACCGGCTGCTGGTTTCCGTGGCCGAGCGGATCCTGGCCTGCCTGCGCCCGGAGGACACCGCGGCCCGGCTGGGCGGCGACGAGTTCGGGATCCTGCTCGACGACATCGAGTCCGAGGCGGACGCGGACGTCGTGGCCGCCCGGATCCTGGAGGCGCTGCAGCCCGCCTTCCACGTGGGTGGGCGCGAGTTCCGGGTGGAGGCGAGCATCGGCATCGCGTACGCGGGCCGGGACGCGCTCTCGGCCGAGGCGCTGCTGCGCAGCGCGGACACGGCGATGTACCGGGCCAAGGCTCTCGGCAAGGGACGCGCCGAGCGCTACGCCCCGCAGATGCGCTCGGAGGACCTGCGCCGGATCGAGCTGGAGGTCGAGCTGCGCCGCGCGGTCGAGGAGGACCTGCTCGACGTGCACTACCAGCCGGTGGTCAACCTCAACACCGGCGAGGTGACCGCGTTCGAGGCGCTGGCCAGGTGGACGCACCCCTCGCTCGGACGGATCGACCCGGAGACCTTCGTCCCGATGGCCGAGCGGCTGGGGCTCATCCGGGCGCTGGGACGGCAGGTCCTCGAGCACGCGCACGCGGCCGGCCGGGCCATCACCGGGCGGACCGGGAACCCGGTCACGATGAGCGTCAACCTGTCGGCCAACCAGGTCACCGACCCCGAGCTGCTGGCCCTGCTGCGGCGGCTGTGCACGGACTTCCCGGACGTCCAGATCGTGCTGGAGCTGACCGAGGGCACCCTCATCGACGACGACGGTCGTCACCGTCGGCGCGCTGCACGACCTCAAGGCGGCCGGGACCCGGCTCGCCGTCGACGACTTCGGTGTCGGCTACTCCTCGGTCGGCTACCTGCACCGGCTGCCGGTGGACATCCTCAAGATCGACAAGTCGTTCGTGCACCAGCTCGGCGACCCGCGGGCGTACGCGCTCGTCCAGGGTGTGGTGTCGATGGCCCGGTCGATGCAGCTGACCGTCGTGGTCGAGGGGGTGGAGACCTGGGCGGACGCCGTGACGATCCGGGACCTGGGCTGCGGGCTCGCCCAGGGCTACCTGTTCTGCCGTCCGGTCCCCGCCGAGGAGATGATGCAGCTCGCCGTCACCGGCTCGGTGGACATCGAGCCGCTGCTGTCCACCCCCGGCGTACGCCGTCGCCGGCGTGTCCAGCCCACCCTCTGAGGTCCGAGCGGACGGATGGTTCAGGCGGCGGCGCGGACCTCTTCGAGGGCGGCCCGGATCTCGCCGACCGCCGGGAACAGGACGTTGAGCGAGACGACCCGGCGCCAGGCGATCCGACCGTCCCCGTCCACGACGAACACCGACCGTCGCAGGCCCATCGGGCCCAGCACCCCGTAGGCGCGGGCCACCTCGCGGTCGACGTCGGACAGCAGCGGCATCTTCAGCCGGCGGCCCTCGGCGAACGAGCGGTGCGAGTCGACGTCCTGCGGGGAGATGCCCCAGACGACCGCGTCGAACAGGTGCAGGTCGGCCACGCTGTCGGAGTACGCGCACAGCTGCCGGGTGCAGACCAGCCGCTCGTCACCGGGGTAGAACGCCAGCACGACCGGGTGCCCACGCTCGGCGGCCAGCGAGAACCGCCCGTCGGACTGGCCGTACCAGCCGGGCAGGTCGAAGTCGGGCGCGGTCGAGCCCACCAGAAGTGCCATGTCCGGATCATCGGCAGGATCCGGCCGGACCTGTGCCCGGACCCGTCCGGCATACTTCCGCTGACCCGCGAGCGAGGAGTGGCGATGGCGCGGCTGGCCAGGACCGAAGGGCTGACCGAGGTCCAGGAGGAGATCCTCAAGACCGTCCGTGACTTCGTGGACGGCGAGATCATCCCGAACGCCCAACGGCTCGAGCACGCCGACGAGTACCCGAGCCAGATCGTCGAGGGCATGAAGGACATGGGGATCTTCGGCCTGATGATCCCCGAGGAGTACGGCGGGCTGGGCGAGTCGCTGCTGACCTACGCGCTGTGCGTGGAGGAGATCGCCCGCGGCTGGATGAGCGTCAGCGGGATCGTCAACACGCACTTCATCGTCGCCTGGATGCTCATGCAGCACGGGACCGACGAGCAGAAGGCGCACTACCTGCCGCGGATGGCGACCGGCGAGGTGCGCGGGGCGTTCTCGATGAGCGAGCCCGGCTGCGGGTCGGACGTCGCCGCGATCACGTCGAAGGCCGCCCGGGCCGCCGACGGCGACGGCTGGGTGCTGGACGGTCAGAAGATGTGGCTCACCAACGGCGGCTCGTCGACGCTCGTGGCGGTGCTGGTCCGCACCGATGCTGCCGCGGCGGCCGACGAGCAGTCCGTGTACCGCAAGATGTCGACGTTCCTGCTGGACAAGCCGGCCGGCTTCGGCGAGGTGGTCCCCGGGCTCACCATCCCCGGCAAGATCGAGAAGATGGGCTACAAGGGCGTCGACACGACCGAGCTCGTGATGGACGGGCTGCGGGTGCCGGCGTCCGCGCTGCTCGGCGGCGAGCCGGGCCGTGGCTTCTACCAGATGATGGACGGTGTCGAGGTCGGGCGCGTCAACGTCGCGGCGCGCGGGTGCGGGGTCGCGCACCGCGCCTTCGAGCTGGCCGTCGCGTACGCGCAGCAGCGCCACGCGTTCGGCAAGCCGATCGCCGAGCACCAGGCCGTGCAGTTCCGGCTGGCCGACATGGCCACCAAGGTCGAGGCCGCGCACCAGATGATGATCATGGCGGCGCGCACCAAGGACTCCGGACGGCGCAACGACCTCGAGGCCGGCATGGCGAAGTACCTGGCGAGCGAGTACTGCCGGGACGTCGTCGAGGACTCGTTCCGGATCCACGGCGGGTACGGGTACTCCAAGGAGTACGAGATCGAGCGGCTGTACCGGGAGGCACCGATGCTGCTGATCGGCGAGGGCACCGCGGACATCCAGCGGATGATCATCGGCCGCCGGCTGCTCGAGGAGTACAGACTCAAGGGGTAGCCGGACCAGGGAGGGACCCGTGACGCAGCCACCCGTGCCGCAGCCGGTGCAGAGCCGCCCGCTGCTGGCCACCTACCGCACGTACGAGGAGGCCCAGCACACCGTCGACTGGCTCTCCGACCAGAAGTTCGCCGTCGAGAACCTGGGCATCGTCGGCAACGACCTGAAGATCGCCGAGACGGTGCTCGGACGGCTCACGTACGGCCGCGCGGCCGCCGGCGGGGTCGCCACCGGCGCGTGGTTCGGGCTGTTCGTCGGCCTGCTGCTCGGGCTGTTCGCGACCAGCGGCAGCTCGTGGGTGACGATCATGTTCGCCGGCCTGGTGTACGGCGCCATCGCGGGGGCGCTGTTCGGGGTGGTCGCGTTCGCGCTCACGGGCGGCCGCCGGGACTTCACCTCGCGCAAGCAGATCATCGCGACGTCGTACGACGTGGTCTGCACCTGGGGCAAGCTCGACGAGGCCAAGGCCCTGCTCGCCCAGATGCCGGCCTGACCGGCGCGGTACGGCAGGATGCGGGCATGCAGTTCGGGAGGTACTTCGAGGAGTTCGAGGTCGGCGCCGTCTACAAGCACTGGCCGGGCAAGACGGTCACCGAGTACGACGACCACCTGTTCTGCCTGCTCACGATGAACCACCATCCGCTGCACCTGGACGCGCACTACGCCGAGCACAGCACCGACTTCGGCCGCAACGTCGTCGTCGGCAACTACATCTACTCGTTGCTGCTCGGGATGTCGGTGCCGGACGTGAGCGGCAAGGCCATCGCCAACCTCGAGGTCGAGTCCCTGCGGCACGTCGCGCCGACCTTCCACGGCGACACCATCTACGGCGAGACGACGGTGCTGGACAAGAGCGAGTCCAGGTCCAAGGACGACCGCGGGGTCGTGCACGTCGAGACGCGCGGCTACAACCAGGACGGCACCGTGGTCTGCGTGTTCCGCCGCAAGGTGATGGTGCCCAAGCGCTCGTACGGGGACGCGCGCGGCGGCGAGCAGCCCGGCCGCCCGGTCCCGAGCCTGTGAGCCTGTGAGCTCTGCGCCGGCGTAACGCCGGGAGCCGCGGCGGACATCTCCAGGTGACGCAACCGACCCGACCCCGGGGAGTGTCATGGCCGCACCGACCATGCAGGGTGAGGACCCCGAGTCCAGGCTGACCCGCCTGTTCTCCGAGCACCACGGCACCGTGCTGGCCTACGCGACCCGTCGGGTCGGACCGGCCGCGGCACCGGACGTCGCAGCCGAGACCTTTGCCGTCGCGACACGACGGGTGGCCGACATCCCGCCCGACGGCGCCCTGCCCTGGCTGCTCGCGACGGCCCGCAACGTCCTGCTCGCCTCGGCGCGGGCCGACTCCCGGCGCGGCGCCCGCGAGGCCCGCGCCTTCGACCGGTCCGAGTCGCACGCCGCCGACGTCCCGGACCACGCCGTCCGGGCGGCCGAGCTCGACGTCGTGCTCCGCGCGCTCGACCGGGTACCCGAGCCCGACCGCGAGCTGCTGCTGCTCGTCGCCTGGGACGGCCTGCCGCTCAACCAGGCCGCCGTCGTGCTCGGCTGCTCGGCGGGCGCGGCACGGGTGCGCTGGCTGCGGGCCCGCCGCCGGTTCGCGGACGCGCTCGGCGCCGTGGACGGGGAGCCGCCGCCGATGGCCGAGCCTCGCCCCGCCCTGACCCGACCCTCGCTGGGAGGCACCCCGTGACCCGCACCTCGACCGCCCTGGACCGGCTGCGCGCCGCCGACCCGCTGTCCGTCGACCTCGGCCCCGCCGCCGCGGGCCCAGCCGGCTCGGTCCCGGCCGAGCGCGCGGCCGCGAAGGTCCCGGCCCGCAGCGGCCGCCGGGGCCGGCGGATGGGCGTCTCGGTCGTCGCGGTGGCCGCCGCCGCGGCCGTCGCGTTCGTGCTCCTGCCCGGCGGCGCCGCCGCCCCCTCGGACGCCCGCGCCGTCGAGACGCTGCTCGCCGCCGGCCGGGCCGCAGCCGCCGCCGTCGACACCCCGCTCGAGCCCGGCCAGCTGATCTACAGCCGGACCCGCACGTCGAGCTTCGCCCAGCTCACCCTCCCGGACGGGAGGACGGCCAGCTACCTGGCGGCGCCGCGGCTGGAGGAGTCGTGGATCGCTCCCGGCGGCGCGCTGACGCGGCTGGAGACCGTGGTCGGTCAGCCCGAGTACCCGACCGCCCGGGACAAGGCGCTCGTGCTGGCGGCCCGCGGCGGCCCGAAGCCGTCCGACGTCCCCGGCGTCTCCGACCGCGTGGTCGTGCGCATCCCCGCGTACGCAGGGTCGGTGAACGGCCCGACGTACGCGTTCGCGCGCACCCTGCCGACCGACCCGGCGGCCCTCGAGCAGCGGATCCGGCACGACACGGCGGGCAGCGGCGAGAGCGCCGACGTCGAGGTCTGGGTGACCGTCCAGGACATGCTGGGATCGCCGGTGTCGCCGCCGGCCCTGCGCTCCGCGCTCTACCAGGTGGCGGCCGGCCTGCCCGGCGTCCAGTACCTCGGCACGACCACGGACCGGCTCGGCCGGACCGGGATCGCGGTGGGGCTCGCCCACGGGGACGACGGCCACGCCCGCGCCAGCGAGGTCATGGTCTTCGACCAGAGGACCGGCCTGCTCCTGCAGACCGAGGAGCGCGCCCTCGACCCGGCCCAGTACGGGCTGCCCGCGAGCCTCAAGGGCGCCGTCGTCGGCTGGACCGTCTGGGTGCAGTCGGGGGTCGTCGACGGTCTGGGCCTGCGTCCCGACGGCAGCCGCGCCGACCTGGGCTGACTTCGGCGCACCGCTCGGCTCTCGGGTCAGACCCTTCCGGGGCTATAGCCCCGGAAGGGTCTGACACGAGACGCTTCGGGGCATGAGGCAGCCCCCGGTCTGCCCGCGCTGCTCCGCCCCGGTGCATGAGCCGGGGCTGATGTCGAGCGCCTGGGTGTGCTCGGTGCACGGCGAGATCGCGCCCTTCCACCTCGGCCCGCAACCCCTGAACGCCGACGTGCTCGCCTGGACCGTCAAGACCTCCCAGGTCCCGCTGTGGGTGCCCTGGCCGCTGCCGACCGGCTGGCTGGTCACCGGCCTCGCGTACGCCGGCGACGACCGGACCGGGGCCCGCGCGACGGTCCTGGCCACCTCCGGACCGGCACCGCTGGGCGGCACCGGCGAGATGCTGCTGGTGGCGGAGGAGCCGGGCATCGGGCTCGGGGCCAGGTACGCGGGCTTCGCCGGGACGGACGCCGGCCCGGACGCGCCGTACCTGTCCCAGCGGACCGCCCCCCACGCGCGCGTGCACGCCGCGGGCCACCCCACGGCGCTGTGGAGCGTGGACGGCGCGCAGGACCGGGCCGTGTACGTCGGCGAGGCGCTCGGCCAGTGGCTGTGGGTCGTCCTGTGGCCGGACACCGCCGGCCTGGTCGTCCTGGACCGGTTCGTGCTCGTGGACCTGCGCGACGCCGGGCACGAGCTGGACGTCCCGTTCGGCGCGCCCAGCCCCAGGCTCGCCCCTGACAGCCCGACCTCCTAGGGTGCCTCCCACGACTTGACCAGCCGATCAGGAGGACGCACCGATGGCGGAGGCAGTACGCGGCGTGGTGGCCCGGTCCAAGGGCGCCCCGGTCACCCTGGAGACGGTGCTGGTCCCCGACCCAGGTCCCGGCGAGGCCAAGGTCAGGGTGCAGGCGTGCGGGGTCTGCCACACCGACCTGCACTACCGCGAGGGCGCCATCAACGACGCGTTCCCGTTCCTGCTCGGGCACGAGGCCGCCGGCATCGTGGAGTCCGTCGGCGAGGGCGTCACCGAGGTGCAGGCCGGTGACTTCGTCGTGCTGAACTGGCGGGCGGTCTGCGGCGAGTGCCGGGCCTGCCGGCGCGGCCGGCCGTGGTACTGCTTCAGCACCCACAACGCCACCCAGCCGATGACGCTCGAGGACGGCACGGCGCTGTCGCCCGCGCTGGGCATCGGCGCGTTCGCCGACAAGACCCTGGTCGCTGCCGGGCAGTGCACCAAGGTTGACCCGAAGGCGCCGCCGCAGGTCGCCGGCCTCCTCGGCTGCGGGGTGATGGCCGGGATCGGCGCCGCCATCAACACCGGCGGGGTCGGCCGCGGAGACACGGTCGCGGTCATCGGCTGCGGCGGAGTCGGCGACGCAGCGGTCGCGGGCTCCCTGCTGGCCGGGGCGCGCACGATCATCGCGGTGGACGTCGACGACCGGAAGCTGGAGTGGGCCAGGGGCTTCGGGGCCACCCACACGGTCAACTCGAGCACGACCGACCCGGTCGAGGCGATCAAGGCGCTGACCGACGGGTTCGGCGCCGACGTCGTGATCGAGGCCGTCGGCCGGCCGGAGACCTACGAGCAGGCCTTCTACGCGCGCGACCTCGCCGGCACCGTGGTGCTGGTCGGCGTCCCCAACCCCACGATGACGATCGAGCTGCCGCTCATCGAGGTGTTCGGCCGCGGCGGGTCGCTCAAGTCCAGCTGGTACGGCGACTGCCTGCCCAGCCGCGACTTCCCGACGCTGGTCGACCTGTACCTGCAGGGCCGGCTGCCGCTGG
Source organism: uncultured Actinomycetota bacterium (assembly GCA_963771835.1). GTDB lineage: Bacteria > Actinomycetota > Actinomycetes > Prado026 > Prado026 > CAVQCJ01. The sequence continues at coordinate 56,375 of CAVYVA010000007.1, read as the reverse complement.
ACCGGTTCGTCTCCGAGACCATCGGCCTGGACGGGGTCGAGAAGGCGTTCGAGAAGATGCACCACGGCGACGTGCTGCGCTCGGTGGTGGTCTGGTAGATGGTCGCCCGGGTGGAGCGGCTCGTCACCAGCGGCACCTTCTCCCTCGACGGCGGTACCTGGGAGGTCGACAACAACGTCTGGCTGCTCGGCGACGACGACGAGGTGGTGGTCGTCGACGCCGCGCACGACGCGGAGGCGATCCTCGCCGCCGTCGACGGCCGCACGGTGCTGGCGGTCGTGTGCACGCACGGGCACGACGACCACATCGGCGCGGCCGGTGCGGTCGCGGACCAGACCGGCGCACCCGTGCTGCTGCACCCGGACGACCTGATGCTGTGGGAGGTGGTGCACCCCGACCGGACCCCTTCGCAGCTCGCGGACGGCGACGCGGTGGAGGTGGCCGGGGTGGCGGCGCAGGTGCTGCACACGCCCGGTCACTGTCCTGGGGCGGTGTGCCTGCACGTCCCGGCGCTGGGTGTGGTGCTGAGCGGCGACACCCTGTTCCACGGCGGGCCCGGGGCGACCGGGCGCTCCTACAGCGACTTCCCGACGATCCTCGCGTCGATCAGGGAGCGGTTGCTGACGCTGCCGCCGCAGACCCGCGTCCTGCCCGGGCACGGCGACGAGACGACGATCGGGGCGGAGGCCGCCGACTACGACGCGTGGGTGGCTCGGGGGCACTGACCGCCGTGACCGCAGGCGGACCCGACGGGGAGCAGCTCGGCCTGGACAGCGCCGGTCTGAGCGGGGTCCCGCGCCGTCTGTTCGCCTGCACGCCGACCCGGCTCGCCGCCTGGTCGGACTGCCCGCGCCGGTACCGGTTCACGTACATCGACCGGCCGACGCCGCCCAAGGGACCCCCGTGGGCGCACAACGCCTTCGGCAGCACCGTGCACAACGCGCTGCGTTCCTGGTACGAGCTGCCCGCGGCGGAGCGCAGCCCGGCCGTCGCGGCCGACCTGGTCGACCGCGCGTGGGTCGGCGACGGGTACCGCGACCCGGTCCAGCAGGAGCAGGCGCGGGTACGCGCGCGGGCGATGGTCCAGCGGTACGTCGCGACACAGGCCCCTCCCGGCGACCCGCGCGGCGTGGAGCGGACGGTGGCGTTCACGACGGACCGGCTGTCGGTGAGCGGGCGGGTGGACCGGGTCGACGAGCGTCCGTCCAGGACCCGGCCCGGCGGCACCGAGCTCGTGGTCGTCGACTACAAGACCGGCCGGCAGGAGCTCGGCCCCGACGATGCGCGCGGCTCGGCGGCGCTGGCGCTGTACGTGCTGGGGACCCGGCGGACCCTGCACGGGGACTGCACCCGGGTCGAGCTGCACCACGTGCCGTCCGGCACGGTCGCCGCCTGGGACCACAGCGAGGAGTCGTTGGCGCGGCACGTACGGCGGGCGTCGGCGATCGCCGACGAGGCGCAGGCCGCGGACGAGGAGTACTTGGCGGACGGGCGCCCGGAGGCAGGCCAGGAGCTGCCGGCCGACGCGCAGCGGCTCTACCCGCCACGACCGGGGTCGCAGTGCGGGTGGTGCGACTTCGTCCGGCTGTGCCCCGAGGGACGGGCCGTGGCCAGGCCGCGGGATCCGTGGGACGCGCTGCCCGAGGGTCCGGGGGAGTCCGGTGGCGAGAAGGACGATGAAAGGGAAGCCACCGATCGGCCCTGACCCGGCCGGCGTGCGGTCGGGTCCTCGGGTCAGGCGTCGAGCTCGAACCAGACGACCTTGCCCTGCTCCTCGGCAGCCCAGCCCCAGCGGTCGGCCAGGGTGTCCACCAGCTGCAGCCCGCGGCCGCCGACCTCGGCGAGGTCCACGTCGCCGCGCAGGACCGGCGGGCTCGCCGGCTCCTGGTCGCGGACCTCGACCCGCAGCGCCGAGCCCTCGGTGTGGGCACGGAGCTCGAGCGGGGCTCGGCCGTACAGGATCGCGTTCGTCACCAGCTCGCTGACCAGCAGGACGGCGACCTCGCCGTCGTCCTCGCCACGGTCGTGCAGGTAGCCCGCCACCAGTCGGCGCGCCTCGGCGACCTGCTCGGGGTCCGCGCTGAGGGTCGCGCGTAGCTCCACCATCACTGTCACAGATCCTCCTCCGCCAGGGGAGGCTGCCCCGCTCCCTCCGATCGCTGCCAGAACGTCACCAGCGCCTTCGCGGTGGGTTCCGGAGCCTCGGCTGCCGGGGAGTGAGCCGCTTCCGGGAAGGAGACGGTCTGCGCACGGAGTCGTGACGCGGTTTCGACTCTGGATTTCCGGGCTCCATGCGTCGTCTGTCGCGCCGAAGGCCACCAGGGTCCGGCCGGCCAGTCCGGCCACCGCGGCGAGCTCGTCCGTCCGGTCGGGCTCGGTCGCCAGAAGACGGGCCATCGCGGCCAGCGAGAGCGGGTCGTGGGCCAGGAACCGCCGTTCCAGGAACTCGGCGACCTGGGGGTCGGCGGGCGGGTGGTTCCCCGCCTCCAGCTCCAGGGCCTGCATGATCTGCCAGACCGGGGCCAGCCCGAGGGTGGGCAGCGCGTCCGCCAGGGCGATCAGCCGGGCGTCGCGCTCGGGGCCGATCGAGGCGGGGCCGGAGTCGAGCAGCACCAGGGACGAGAACCGGGCCGGGTCCCGCAGGACCGCGGCCCGGGCCACCAGCCCGCCGAACGAGTGCCCGAGCAGGTGCACCGCCCCGGGCCCCGGGCCGGCGACCCCGTCGACGACGGCCAGCAGGTCGGCGGCGAACGCGCCCAGCTCCCAGCCCTCCGGCGGCGGCTGCGGGGTGAGCGCGGTGGTCCCGTGCTGGCCACGCTGGTCGTACGCGACGACCGGGAAGCCGGCCGCCCCGATCGGCGCCAGCACCGCGATGAAGTCCTCCTTGCTCCCGGTGAACCCCGGCACGAGCACCACCGTGCGATGTCCGTCCGACTGCCCGAGACCGGGGTCGGGGCCGCTGCGCAGGGCCGCGAAAGTGCCGCGGGCGGTGCGGACGGGCTCGTCCCGGACGCCCGCCGGAAGATCGAGGAACGGTGGGGTGCTCACCCGGGGCACAATAGGCCGGGTCCGGGCCCACTTCGGAAGGGACCGCCGTGACGATCACGCTCGCCGTCGCCAACCAGAAGGGCGGCGTGGCCAAGACCACGACCGTGGCCTCGCTCGGCGCCGCCCTGGCCGAGCTCGGCCACAAAGTCCTGCTCGTCGACCTGGACCCGCAGGCGTGCCTGACGTTCTCGCTGGGCCTGGACCCGGACGCTCTCGAGCTGTCGGTGCACGACGTCCTGCTCGGCCGGGTTCCGGCCGCGATGGCGCTGCTGGACACCGACGACGGCGTCATGCTGCTGCCGGCTGCGATCGACCTCACCGGGTCGGAGGCGAGGCTGGTCACCAGGGCCGGCCGCGAGTTCGTGCTGCGCGAGGCGCTGGCCGAGGTCTCCGCGGGGTTCGACTGGGTGCTGCTGGACTGCTCGCCCTCGCTGGGCATCCTCACGCTGAACGCCTTGACGGCGGCGGACGCGGTCCTGATCCCCCTTCAGTGCGAGACGTTGTCGCACCGCGGCGTCGGACAGCTCCTGGAGACGATCGACGAGGTGCGCAAGCGCACGAACCCCGAGCTGGACGTGCTGGGTCTGCTGCCCACGCTGTTCGACGGTCGGACCACGCACGCCCGGGCGGTGCTGGCCGACGTGGCGCTGCGCTACTCGGTCCGGGTGCTCGAGCCGCCGGTGCCCAAGTCGGTGCGTTTCGCCGAGGCGCCGGCCGCCGGGCGCTCGGTGCTGACGACCGCTCCCGGTTCCAAGGGCGCCGAGGCGTACCGCGAGCACGCGCGGCAGCTCGTCGCGTCTTCCGGCCGGTCCGGGCCCCCGCGTTGACCGCCCGCAAGTCGCCCGGGTTCGACCGGCTGCCGCGCCGCGAGCCCGCGGAGCCGGCCGCCGGGGTGGTCTCCTCGAGCGGCCCGCCGGACGCCGACGGGCGCCGGGCGCTGTTCAGCACCGCCGAGCAGCCGCCCACGATCGGGACCGTGACGATCGCCTGCTCGGCGTGCGAGGAGCGCACCGTCGTGTCGCTGCTGCGCGCGATCCGGCTGGCCGTCCCGTCCCTGCACCTGCCCGGGCTGCGGCCCGCCCCCTGGTCGTTCATGCGCTGCCCGGCCTGCCGCCGCCTGACCTGGGTGAGCGTGTCCGTCCGCCTGTGACGTCCGCAGCTCCACACGCGGTGCCGGAGTCTTCGACACGCCGGGCGTGGTCCGGTCCTTGAGACGTACTGCTCCGACGGCGACTCTTGCGGGACCAGCGCGCCTCCGGCCGATGCCGGACTTCCCCAGGAGCGTCTCGTGACCGACGTCCCGTCTTCGGGACCCGCCGGCCGGATTCCCCGGCACGTGTGGGTCCTGCTCGCGCTGATCGTGCTCGTGCTCGGGTTCGCGCTGGGCGGCTCGCTGCGGACCGCGTTCGCCTCCGGGCAGACCGGTCAGCCCGGCCCGGAGCGTCCCGCGGAAGACGGGACGGCGGTCGCCCGGACCCAGCCGCTGCCCGCCGCTGTCCGCGGCGCTGCGGGTCCGTCGCTGCTCGCGGTCGGGTCACCGAGCCGGCGGGGCAAGGCGCTGCCGAAGGACTCGGGCACGGGTCGCCGCATCGTCTACCAGGAGTCGACGATGCACCTGTGGGTGGTCGAGGCCGACGGCACCGTCGTCCGCGACTACCCGGTGACCGGCCGCCCGGGCTGGCCGCGCCCGGCCACGTACCACGTGTTCTCGAAGACGCTGGCAGCCGCGTCGCCGAAGTACCACGTGACCTTCGACTGGATGGTCCGGTTCGCGCACGGCAACGACCTGAACATCGGGTTCCACTCGATCCCGCGGATCATGGGCACCGGGGTGCCGATCCAGGCCGAGGCGCAGCTGGGTGCGCCGATCGGGCACGGCGGGTGCGTGCGGCAGCGCGTCGTCGATGCGAAGTGGCTGTACGGCTGGGCCACGATCGGTACCACCGTCGTGGTCCTCAGGTAGTCGTCAGCCTCGGGGAACGATCGGTCAGGTCCCGGTCTGCTCGACCGGGGCGGTCAACGAGTCAACGCCGGCATCGCTCCCGCCCGAGCCGCCACGGCTGCGGCGGCGCCGGCGACGTGGCGCGGCGGTCGAACCGGCGGTGGAGCCGGCGGGGGTTTCGACCCGCTCGGGGCGGTCCGCGCGCTCGGAGCGCTCGACCGGTGCCGTCGCCGGGTCCAGCGACTCGCCCGAGCGCGTCCGGCGCCGGTTCCGTGGCGCTCCCGACGACTTCGTCGTCTTGGTCGACGTCGCGGTGCGCGCGGGTCCTGACGAGGAGCCCGACCGTGCGCCCTGCCGGTCACCGCTGCCGCCGCCGGAGCCCTTCGGGCCGCCGCGTCGCGCCTTCCCGGTCTCGCCGAGGTCCTCGAGCTCCTCGGCGTCCAGGCCGGCGCGGGTCCGGGCCGCCCGGGGCAGCACTCCCTTGGCCGTCCTCGGGATGCTGAGCGCGGTGTAGAGCCAGTCCGAGGTGGAGTACGTCTCCGGCGGGTCGGCGAACGGCAGGCCGAGCGCCTTGTTGATCAGCGACCAGCGCGGCAGGTCGGCCCAGTCGACGAACGTGACGGCGACACCGTCTGCGCCGGCCCTGGCCGTACGCCCGACGCGGTGCAGGTACATCTTCTCGTCCTCGGGGCACGTGTAGTTGATCACGTGCGTGACGCCGTCGATGTCGATGCCGCGGGCCGCGACGTCGGTGGCGACGAGCACGTCGACCTTGCCGGAGCGGAAGGCGCGCAGGGCCTGCTCGCGTGCGCCCTGCCCGAGGTCGCCGTGCACGGCCGCCGCGGCGAAGCCGCGCTCGGACAGGTCGCCGGCGATGCGGTCGGCCGCGCGCTTGGTCCGCGTGAAGATGATCGTCAGCCCACGGCCGTCGGCCTGCAGGATGCGGGCCAGCACCTCGGGCTTGTCCATCTCGTGCGCGCGGTACACGTGCTGCTCGACGGTGTCGACCGTGGCCGACTCGTCGTCGGGGTTCGTGGCGCGCACGTGCGTGGGGGTGCGCATGTAGCGACGCGCGAGGTTCACGATGACGCCCGGCATCGTGGCCGAGAACAGCATCGTCTGCCGGTTGTCCGGCGTCGACGCGACCAGCCGCTCGACGTCGGGCAGGAAGCCCAGGTCGAGCATCTCGTCGGCCTCGTCCAGGACCAGGATCTTGACGTGCGTGAGGTCCAGGTGGCGCTGCTGCATGAGGTCGATCAGCCGGCCCGGGGTGCCGACGACGACGTCGATCCCGGTCCGCAGCGCCTCGACCTGCGGCTCGTACGCGCGCCCGCCGTAGATCTCGAGCACCCGGACAGCCCGCCGGGCGCCGGCCTGCCGAAGGTCCTTGGCGACCTGGATGCACAGCTCACGGGTCGGTACCACCACGAGCGCCTGCGGCTTTCCGGGCGCGGCCAGGAACTCGGCGTCGTTGTCGTGCGGGCCGATGATCCGCTGCAGCAGCGGGATCCCGAACCCGAGGGTCTTGCCGGTGCCGGTCTTGGCCTGCCCGATGACGTCGTTGCCGGACAGCGCCAGCGGGAGGGTCATCTCCTGGATCGCGAAGGCGTCGGTGATGCCGACGGCCTCCAGCGCCTCGCAGGTCTCGGGCAGCACCCCGAGCTCTCGGAACGTGGTCAGTGCGTTCGCCTCTTCCTCGGTGGCGCTGCGTTCGTCCGGAAGGACGTCGGCGCCCGACTTCCCAGCGCCAGCGGCGCGGTGCGGCCTCAAGTGTAGCCGTTACAGTGCGCCGCATGGACGACGCGCAGGCCCAGCCGGGCCCGGACCTGGACGACCCGGCGTACCGCGCGGCCGTCGTCGACCTGCTCGGCGTCCTGTCCTACGGCGAGCTGTCGGCCTTCGTCCGGCTGGCCGCGGACGCCGCGCTGGCCCCGCGGATCGGCGACGAGGCCAAGCTGGCGGGCATGGCCGTGGCCGAGTTCCGGCATTTCGTCCAGCTCCAGGAAGGGCTCGCCGCGCTCGGGGTCGACCCCGAAGAGGCCATGGCGCCGTTCGTCGCCCCGATCGACGGGTTCCACGAGTCGACGGCACCGGCCGACTGGCTCGAGGGCCTGATGAAGGCGTACGTCGGCGACGGCGTCAGCGCCGACTTCTACCGCGAGGTGGCCCGGTTCCTCGACGCCCGGACCCAGGCGCTGGTGCTCGACGTCCTCGCCGACACCGGCCAGTCGGCCTTCGCCGTGACGACGATCCGCGAGGCGATCGCGGTCGATCCGCGGGTGGCCGGCCGGCTCGCGCTCTGGGGCCGGCGGCTGATGGGCGAGATGCTGTCGCAGGCGCAGCGCACCGCCGCGGAGCGGGACGCGCTGTCGAACCTGCTGGTGGGCGGGATCACCGGTACCTCGTCCGGGTTGGCCGGGTTCGACCTGGCCGAGATCGGGCGGATGTTCGCCCGGCTCACCGAGGAGCACACCCGCCGCATGCGGGCCCTCGGGCTGTCCGCCTGACGGCCGCGGCCGACCGGGGCCGACAGAACGGTCAGATCGCGCCGAACCCGACCCGTCGCTCGGCCTGCTCGCCGATCTCGACGTACGCCAGCTTGTCGACGGGCACGAGCACCTGTCGGCCCTTCTCGTCGGCCAGGACCAGCAGGCCGCCCGCGTCGGCGAGCGCGGCCTTGACCTCGGCGGCGATCTCGTCGGAGCTCTGCGCGCTCTCCAGCGACAGCTCGCGCGCGGCGCCCTTGACGCCGATCTTGACCTCCACCAGGACCTCCGTGACTCAGCGTTGGGTCTCGCGAGCGTAGTCCAGCCGCTCAGCCGGACCGTCCACGCCGGGGCCCGGTTCTCCGCAGGCGTAACGCCTGCTCCCGCCGCCCCGGTCAGCCGGAGGTGCGCGGGAACCGCGAGATGCCGCGCCAGGTCAGCGTCGACACCAGCTGCACCGCCTCGTCGCGAGGGATGACCTCGCCGGTGGTGATCCAGTACCGCGCGGAGACCTGCGCCGTGCCGATCAGGCCGACCGCGAGCAGGTGCGACTCGGCCTCGGAGAGCCCGGCGTCCTCGGCGATGACGGCGCTGACCAGCTCGGCGCAGCCCTGCAGGACCTGCTCGACTCGGGCCCGCACGGACGGCTCGGAGATCAGGTCGGACTCGAACACGAGCCGGAACGCGCCACCCTCGTCGGCGACGAAGTCGAAGTACGCCTGCATGGTCGCGGTGACGCGCAGCTTGTTGTCGGTGGTGCTCGCCAGCGCGGCGCGGACGGCGTCGACGAGGCCGTCGGTGCTCTGGTCCAGCAGCGCGAGGTACAGGTCGAGCTTGCCGGGGAAGTGCTGGTACAGGACCGGCTTGGAGACGCCCGCCGCGTCGGCGATGTCGTCCATGGCGGCCGCGTGGTAGCCCTGGGCGACGAAGACGTCCCGCGCGGCGCCCAGCAGCTGGGCCCGGCGGGCCGACCGCGGCAGCCGGGTGCCTCGGGCGAGCGTCACGGCGGGGATCCTACCCAGCGGTAACGGGCTCCCCGGGCACGTCGGGCAGGCGCCCCGCGCGCCGATGCGGCCCCGGGCTCAGCGGGCCGAGCAGATCGCCGTCCGCGGCGACCCGGTCCAGCACCTGCGCCGCGACGAACCGCACGTCCTCGGCGACTCGGCAGGCCGCCACCTCGTCCCAGGTCAGCGGCGTGGACACCGTCGGCCACGGCCGGGCCCGCAGCGAGTACGGCGCGACCGTGGTCTTCGCCCCGTTGTTCTGCGACCAGTCCACGAACACCTTGCCCGGCCGCAGGTCCTTCGCCATCCGGCTGACCACCAGCCCCGGGTGCGCCCGCTCCAGCTCGCCGGCGAGCGCTCGCGCGTAGCCGCTGGTCCGCTCGGCCGGCGTCGGCTCCAGCGGGACGTACAGCTGCAGGCCCTTGGAGCCGCTGGTCTTCGGGTACGCGTCGAGCCCGTCCGCGGCCAGCCGCTCGCGCAGCAGCACGGCCACCGCGCAGCACTCGAGCGCGGTCGCCGGCGGCCCCGGGTCCAGGTCGAGCACGAGCAGGTCGGGGTCCTGCGGCGCGCCGTCCGCACCGACCCGCCACTGCGGCACGTGCAGCTCCAGCGCCGCCAGGTTCGCCGCCCAGACCAGCGTGGCCAGGTCGTCCACCACGACGTAGTCGATCGTGTCCCGCTTCATCCCCGAACCGGGCGAGGGCAGCCGGACCCGGCGGACCCAGTCCGGCGTGTGCGAGGGCGCGTTCTTCTCGAAGAACATCTTCCCGGCGACGCCGTCCGGCCAGCGGGTGAACGTGGCCGGGCGGCCGGCCAGGTGCGGCAGCAGGACCGGGGCGACCCGCGTGTAGTAGTCGACCACCTCGGCCTTGCTGAAACCGGGTGAACCGTCGGCGGGTGGGTAGAGGATCTTGGACAGGTTCGACAGCGTGAGGCGGCGCCCGCCGACCTCCACCGTCACGCGCTCGTCCGCCATGAACGTGAACGTACCCACCCCGTGGTGCGATCCTGGTCCCGCGGGGGCGCACGACCGTCGGCACCGAACTGCGGCTGGAGGCGAGATGCGCTCGATCTGGAAGGGCACGGTGTCCTTCGGGCTGGTCACCATCCCGGTGCGGCTGTACTCGGCGACCGAGGAGCGTGACGTCGCGTTCCACCAGGTCCGGCGCAGCGACGGCAGCCGGATCAAGTACAAGCGGGTCGCGGCGGCCGACGGCGAGGAGGTCCCGTACGCCGAGATCGCCAAGGGTTTCGAGCTGCCGACCGGGGAGACCGTCGTGCTCACCGACGAGGACTTCGCCGACCTGCCGCTGTCCACGCAGAAGACCGTCGAGGTCCTGCAGTTCGTCCCGCTCTCCGAGGTCGACCCGATCTTCTTCTCCCGCTCGTACTTCCTCGAGCCGGACAAGACCGGCGTGAAGCCGTACGTCCTGCTGCGACAGGCCCTGCAGGAGTCCGGGCGGGTCGCGATCGTCAAGGTGGCGCTGCGCTCGCGCGAGGCGCTGGCCTGCCTGCGCGTGCGCGACGACGTGCTGGTGCTGGAGACCATGCTGTGGCCGGACGAGATCCGCACGCCCGACTTCTCGGTGCTCGACTCGGACGTCGACGTGAAGCCTGCGGAGGTGACGATGGCGCAGAGCCTGATCGAGGCGCTCTCCGGCGACTTCGACCCGACGCAGTACACCGACGAGTACCGCGCGGCGCTGGAGTCGCTGATCGCGGCCAAGGCCGACGGTCACGCGCTCGTCGCGCCGGCCGCCGCCGAGGCGGACGCCGGGACGGTCGTCGACCTGATGGCGGCCCTGCGTGCCAGCGTCGAGGCCGCGAAGGCGGCGAGGGCCGATGCGGCGACCGGGTGACGCGGACGGCGACCCGGTGCCGGGCCGCAACCGCAGCGTGACGACCGGCGGCCCGCGGCTAGGCCGGACGGGGGAATGGCGCGTCGCGGTTCGTCCGGTACCCAGCGTGTTTGGGACACTTCCGCCATGACCCTGGGGGGGCAGGGCGGCGACCGCGCCGCCGTCGTCGCTGCGCTGCGCGCCGTGTCGGGGGTGGCGGACGCCGAGATCCTGCCCGACCCCGAGGGCGGCCCGGGGACGTTGCGCCTGCAGCTGCTGCCCGGCGCCGACGAGGTCAGCGTCGCCAAGACGGTCAACCGCCTGCTCGGCGAGCAGTTCGGCCTCGGCGTGGACTCCGGCAAGGTCCAGGTCGTCGAGGAGGTGCGGCGGCGAACGCCGGCCTCCGGCGGTGCACCCGCGGCGGCCGCGGCCGCAGGCGGTCGTCCCGGCAGCGGCGGCCGAGCCCGAGCCGGCCCCCGCGGTGGTCCGTCCGGCCGAGACTCCGCACGTGCTGCGACCGGTGCCGCCCCTCGCGCCGCCGTCCAGCGCGCCCGCGGCGCCGTCCGCCCGCAGCGACTCCGGTGAGAACGCCGAGCCGGCCGCCACGACCGCCGGCACGACGACCGGGCCGGCCCCGACCGCCGGGCTCGGCACCGTGGCCGACCTGGGCCCGGTGGAGCGGACCGGCGCCCCGCGCGGGACCAGGCTGCTCATCCATCGCATGGAGCTGGTGTCGGCCAGCAAGGGCGTCACCAGCGAGGTCACGCTCGAGCTCTCCGGGCACGAGCACACCGGCACCGCCGGCGCGGCGAGCACCCCGTCCAGCGTGCACCGGTCGGTGGCGCACGCGACGCTGCGCGCGGTCGAGGAGGCCGTCGACGGCGCCGTCCGGTTCGAGCTGGAGCACCTCGAGACGACCACGCTCGGGGGCGACCGGGCCGTCGTCGTCGAGGTCGCGATGATCACCAGGCACGGCAGCGAGCGGCTCACCGGGGTCAGCGCCGTGCGCGAGGACGCCAGGCAGGCGGTCATCCGGGCGACCCTGGATGCCGTGAACCGGCGCATCGAGACGTACCTTGTCTCGGCGTGAGCCACCAGACCCGACCCGAGCCTGACCCAGCGATCCCCGCCACCGAGGCCTGGCCGGCCGAACCGTGGCCGGCCGAGACGGTCCGGCTGTCCGTGGCCGGTCGCCCGCCCCTCGAGCTGTCCGTCCGGTCGACGCCGCAGGTCGACGGCGCCGAGCCGGCCGTGATGGTGCACGGTCTCGGCGGGTCGGCCCTGAACTGGACCTCGCTGATGGCTCTCCTCGCGGACCGGCTGGCCACCCGGGCCCCGGACCTGCCCGGCTTCGGGCTGTCGCCGCCCCCCGCCGACCACGACTACTCCGTGGGCGCGCACGCCCGTGCCGTGGCCCGGCTCATCGACTCCGACGGCCGCGGTCCCGTGCACCTGTTCGGGAACTCGCTCGGCGGCGCGGTGGCCACGACGATCGCGGCGTACCGCCCCGACCTCGTCCGCACGCTGACGCTGATCTCGCCGGCGCTGCCCGGACTACCGCCCGGGCCGCGACCGCACCCAGGTGGCACTGCTGGCCTCACCCGGCGTCGGACCGCTGCTGTCCCGCCGGCTCGCGGCGATGACCCCGGAGCAGCGCGTCGCCGGCCTGCTGGAGCTGGTGTACGCCGACCCGTCCGCGGTCACCGAGCAGCAGCGCGCCCTGGCCGTCGCCGAGGTGACCCGCCGGGCCGAGCTGCCGTACGCCACCGACGCGCTGGCGTCGTCGGCCCGCGGCCTCCTGCGCGAGTTCGTCCGCACCGGCCGGGGCGGCCTGTGGCGGCTGGCCGGCCGGGTCACCGCGCCGACCCTGCTGCTGTACGGCCGGCAGGACCGGCTGGTCTCGCACCTGGTCGCGCCCAAGGCGAAGGCGGCGTTCCCGGACGCGACGGTGGTCGTGCTGCCGCGCACCGGCCACGTCGCCCAGCTCGAGCACCCCGAGCTGGTCGAACGGTTCGTGCGCCGGCACCTGGACCGCTAGGCCTAGGCTCGCGGCCATGTCGAGCGGCATCGCGAGCGGCATGGCCGGCGGACCGGGACCCGGGGTCGTGGACGCCGGCGTGCAGGACCTGCTCGACCGGCTGCGCTGCCTGTCCGGACGGACGTACGCGGTCAGCGAGCTCGGCGGCGGGCTGACCAACCGCAACTACCGCGTCACGACCACGGACGACGGTCGGCCCGGCGACTACGTGGTCCGCGTCTCCGCGAACGAGTCCGGGCTGCTGGCCATCGACCGGGTGAACGAGCGCCTGAACACCTGGCGGGCTGCGGAGGCCGGGGTCGGCGCGCCGGTGGTCGAGGCGCTGCCCGAGGACAACGTCCTCGTCGTCGGCTTCCTGCCGGGACGGACGCTGACGGCCGCCGACCTGCGGGACCCGGCCGACCGTGCTGCGCGTCGCCGAGGCGGTGCGCCTGCTGCACGCGGGGCCGGAGTTCGCCGGGTCGTTCGACATGCGCTCGATCCGGCGCCGGTACCTGGACATCGTGGTGGACAACGGCTTCCGGCTCCCGGACGACTACCACGACCTCGCGCCCGCTGGTGGAGCGGCTCGAGGACGCGATGCGCCCCGGTGACGAGCCGCTGGTGCCGTGCAACAACGACCTCCTCGCGGCGAACTTCATCGACGACGGCGCGAAGATCTGGCTCATCGACTACGAGTACTCGGGCATGAACGAGGCCAGCTTCGAGCTGGGCAACATCGCCAGCGAGTCCGGGCTGGACGTGCCGACCACGCAGGTGCTCGTCGAGACGTACTGGGGCCGGCCCGACCCGGCCCTGCTCGCCAGGGCCCGGGCCTGGTCGCTGCTCGCGCGGTACGGCTGGACGTTGTGGGCGTCGATCCAGGACGGCGTCTCGCCCATCGACTTCGACTTCTGGGCCTGGGGGATGGACAAGTACGAGTCGGCCAGGTCCGAGCTGCTCGGGCCGGAGTACGACGAGATCAGGGAAGGGCTCGCATGACCGAGGCGGATCCCGCCACGACACCGCAGCTGCCGTCCAGGGCGAGGGTCGTGGTGATCGGCGGCGGGGTCGGCGGCGCCGAGCATCGTGCACCACCTGGCCGCGCGCGGCGAGACCGACGTCGTCCTCGTCGAGCGGGCCGAGCTCACCAGCGGTTCGACGTTCCACTCGGCCGGGCTGGTCGGGCAGCTGCGCGGCTCGGTGACGCTGACCCGGATGATGATGTACAGCGCCCAGCTGTACCGCGACCTGGCCGCCGTCGCCGAGACCGACCCCGGCTGGGTCGAGTGCGGCGGGCTGCGGCTGGCGTCGACGCCCGAGCGGATGGAGGAGCTGGAGCGGCAGGTCGGCTGGGCGGAGACGTTCGGGCTGGAGCTGCACCGGCTCTCGCCCGACGAGGCGCGCGGGCTGTTCCCCCTGATGTCCACCGAGCGGGTGCTCGGCGCGACGTTCCTGCCGACCGACGGGTACCTCGACCCGTCCCAGCTCACGTACGCCCTGGCCCGTGGTGCCCGCGCCGCCGGGATCCGCATCTGCGAGCGCACCCGCGTGCTCGACGTGCTGACGCGCGACGGCGCGGTGACCGGCGTGCGCACCGACCGCGGCGACATCGAGTGCGACGTCGTCGTCGACGCCGCCGGCATGTACGCCCCGCAGGTGGCCCGGATGGCCGGCGTCCGGGTGCCCGATCGTCCCGATGAGCCACCAGTACGTGGTGACCAAGCCGTTCCGCACCGTCGGCGCCGCCGACCCGCGCCTGCCGACGCTGCGCGACCCGGACCTGCTCGTGTACTACCGCGAGGACGGCGCCGGCCTGGTGATGGGCGGGTACGAGCGGCAGTCGCGCCCGTTCTCGCTCGGCCCGGACGGGCTGGACGCGGTGCCGCCGGACTTCAACGGACGGCTGCTGCCCGAGGAGTGGGGGCGGCTGGAGGAGATCTACGAGAACTCGGTCGCTGCGCGTCCCGGCGATGGCGGACGTCGAGATCCGCAAGATCATCAACGGGCCGGAGGGGTTCACGCCGGACAACGAGTTCTGCCTGGGCCCGACCGACGTCGAGGGCTTCTGGGTCGCGGCCGGGTTCTGCGCGCACGGCATCGCCGGTGCCGGGGCGGTCGGGCGGGTGATGGCCGACTGGCTGCTCGACGGCGACCCCGGCATGGACCTGTGGGAGATGGACGTGCGCCGGTTCGGGCGGCAGTACCGCTCGCCGTCGTACACCCTCGCCCGGGTCACCGAGAACTACGAGACGTACTACGACATCAAGTACCCGGGGCACGAGCGCCGGTCCGGCCGTCCGCTGCGGATGTCGCCGGCGTACCCGGCGCACCGCGAGGCCGAGGCCGAGTTCGGCGAGAAGAGCGGCTGGGAGCGCGTCAACTACTACTGGTCCAACGAGCCGGCCGGCGACGACTCGAGGCGGCCGCTCGGCTGGGCGGGCAAGCTGTGGTCGCCGGCCATCGAGGCCGAGCACCGCGCCACCCGCGAGCACGCCGGGCTGTTCGACGAGACGTCGTTCGGCAAGCTCGAGGTCTCCGGGCCGGGCGCCGCCGACCTGCTCGAGCGGTTGTGCGACAACACGGTGGCGCGCGGGCCGGGTCGCATCGTCTACACGCAGATGCTCAACGCCCGCGGCGGCATCGAGTGCGACGTCACGGTCACCCAGATCGACACCGAGACGTTCCAGATCGTCACCGGCACGGCGTTCGCGGGCCACGACCTGGCGTGGATCCGCCGGCACGCGCCGCGCGACGGCTCGGTCCTGCTGCGCGACGTCACCAGCGCGCGGACGTGCTTCGGCCTGTGGGGACCGGCGGCGCAGGGACATCCTGCAGCCGCTGACGCCGCAGCCGCTGGACTCCGAGTCGTTCCCGTACCTGACGATGCGCGAGACGACGGTGGGGTCGGCGCCGGTGCGCATGTCCCGGGTGACGTTCGTGGGCGAGCTCGGCTGGGAGCTGTACGCGCCGACGGAGTACGGCGCGCGGTTGTGGGCCGAGCTGGTCGAGGCGGGCGAGCCGCACGGGATGCGCCGGTGCGGCTACAAGGCGATCGACTCGCTGCGGGCGGAGAAGGGCTACCGCTACTGGGGCTCGGACGTCACGCCGGACGACACGCCGTACGAAGGCGGGCTCGGGCTTCTGCGTGCGGATGGACAAGGCGGACTTCGTCGGCCGCGCGGCGCTGGCGGCGGCCGGTCCGTCGCCGGCCCGGCGGCTGGCGTGCCTCACCCTCGAGGACCCGCGGCGGCAGGTGCTCGGGAACGAGCCGGTACGCGTGGCCGGGACGACGGTCGGCCGGGTCACCAGCGGTGCGGTGGGCTACTGGGTCGGGCAGCTCGATCGCGTTCGCCTACCTGCCGGCCGACCTGGTCCTGCCCGGCACGGCCGCCGAGGTGCTGGTCTTCGGCGAGTGGGTCGCCGCGACGGTGGCGGCCGAGCCGCTGTTCGACCCCAAGGGCGAGCGCATCCGCGCCTGACCCGCCGCGCGTCGCCGCGTCCGCCGTCGTTGCATACGGATCGGGGGCCATGGCCCCCGATCCGTATGCAACGACGACCAGGGGGCCGGTGGGGTGGACTTGCCGGGACGGCGCGCGGCCGGTCGGCGGACGGGGGATCATGGCCGGGTGGTCAGCGTCGGGGTCCCGTCGTCGTTGCTGCGTCCCGTCCGGGACGGCAACGCGTTCGAGACCGCGGTCGAGCGGCTGGTCCGCACGATCAAGCTGGGCGTGATCCCGGACGGCGAGCGGCTGCCGCCCGAGCGTGACCTGGCCCAGGCGCTCCAGGTCGGCCGCACCACCCTGCGCGAGGCCCTGGAGGCCCTGCGCCAGGCCGGGTACGTCGAGACCAGGCGCGGGCGCGGGGGCGGCACGTTCGTCACGTACACCGGGTCGGCGGGGCACCGCGACGCGGCGGAGATCGCCCGCTCGATGGGCGCCCGGCTGCACGACGCGCTGGACTTCCGCCGGGTGGTCGAGCCCGGGGCGGCCGCGCTGGCGGCGTCGCGCGAGCTCTCCGCACGCCGACCGGACGGCCCTGGCGGCGGCGCTCGAGGCCTGCACGTCGGCACCCGACGACCGGGCCCGCCGGGGCGCGGACTCGCGGCTGCACCTGATGATCGCCGGCCTGGCCGGCTCGGACCTGCTGCTGGCCGCCGTCGTCGACGTCCAGCTGCGGGTGGGCGAGCTGCTGGCGGCGATCCCGGTGCTGCGGCGCAACATCGCGCACTCGGACGCGCAGCACGCCGAGGTGGTCGAGGCGATCCTGGCCGGGGACCCGGTGCACGCGCGGAAGGCGATGGAGGCGCACTGCGACGGCACGTCCGCGCTGCTGCGCGGCTTCCTCACCTGAGCAGCCCGCGGGGACTTCCGGAGTCCCGCCGGACGGCTGACCTCGGCCGTGGTAAACATGCGCTTTCGAACCATTGGACGACCGCGCCGTACCCGGACGCGACCTGCCTGCCGGACGAGAGGGCCCCGCCATGAGCCGTACGCCTGCGCTCACCGTCGAGCAGCTGGCCGCCGACGTCGACGACGGCACCGTCGACACCGTCCTGGTGATGATCACCGACATGCAGGGCCGGCTGCAGGGCAAGCGGCTGCACGCCGAGTACTTCATGGACACCGTGCTGGCGCACGGGACCGAGGGCTGCAACTACCTGCTCGCCGTCGACGTCGACATGAACACGGTCGGCGGGTACGCGATGAGCTCGTGGGAGCGCGGCTACGGCGACTTCGTGATGATCCCCGACATGGCCACCCTGCGGCGGGTGCCGTGGCAGCCGGGCACGGTCGCGCTGGTCGCCGACCTGCAGTGGGAGGACGGCAGCGACGTCGTCGCCTCGCCCCGGCAGATCCTGCGCCGCCAGCTCGACCGCCTGGAGGCGGCGGGCATGCGCGCGTACGTGGGGACCGAGCTGGAGTTCATCGTCTTCCGGGACACCTACGAGCAGGCCTGGACGTCCGGCTACCGGGACATGACGCCGGCCAACCTCTACAACGTCGACTACTCGATGCTCGGCACGGCGCGGATCGAGCCGCTGCTGCGGCGGATCCGCAACGACATGACCGGTGCCGGGCTGACGGTCGAGTCCGCGAAGGGCGAGTGCAACTTCGGCCAGCACGAGATCGCGTTCAAGTACACCGACGCGCTCGGCACCTGCGACAACCACGTCATCTACAAGAACGGCGCCAAGGAGATCGCCGCCCAGGAGGGCATGTCGCTCACGTTCATGGCCAAGTACAACGAGCGGGAGGGGAACTCCTGCCACATCCACCTCTCGTTCCGCGGCACCGACGGCTCGATGGTGATGGCGGACGACGCGGACCACGAGTTCGGCCTCAGCGCGCTGGGCCGCTCGTTCATCGCGGGCCAGCTCGCGCACATGCGCGAGTCCACGCTGCTGTTCGCGCCGAACATCAACTCGTACAAGCGGTACGTGGAAGGCTCCTTCGCGCCGACGGCGATCAAGTGGGGCCGGGACAACCGCACCTGCTCGTTCCGGCTGGTCGGGCACGGCGCCGGGCTGCGGCTGGAGAACCGCGTCCCCGGCGGGGACGTCAACCCGTACCTGGCCGTGGCCGCGATGGTGGCCGCCGGGCTGGACGGCGTGCAGGCCGGGCTCGAGCTCGAGCCGGCCTTCGCCGGCAACGCCTACGCGTCGGGCGCCGAGCACGTGCCCGACTCGCTGGCGAAGGCGGCCCAGCTGTGGGACTCCAGCGCCTGGGCGCGCAGCACGTTCGGCGACGACGTCGTCGACCACTACCTGAACATGGCGAAGGTGGAGCTGGACGCGTTCGGCCGCACCATCACCGACTGGGAACGCTTCCGCGGCTTCGAGCGGCTCTGAGAGGAGCGCGGCGCATGCATGAAGTCATCAACCCGGCGACCGAGGAGGTCGTCGCCGCGGTCGAGCACACCGACGTCCTGGGCACCGACGCCGCGATCGAACGGGCGGCCAAGGCGCAGGAGTCCTGGCGCGACCTGGCCCCGGCCGACCGCGGTCGGCTGCTGCGCCGGTTCGCGGAGGAGGTCGACGCGCACGTCGAGGAGCTCGCCCTCCTGGAGGTCGCGAACTCCGGCCACACGCTGAGCAACGCGCGCTGGGAGGCCGGCAACGTCCGGGACGTCCTCACCTACTACAGCGCGGCGCCCGAGCGGCTGTTCGGGCGGCAGATCCCGGTCGCCGGCGGCGTGGACATCACGTTCAAGGAGCCGCTGGGCGTGGTCGGCGTCATCGTCCCGTGGAACTTCCCGATGCCGATCGCGGGCTGGGGGTTCGCTCCGGCGCTCGCCGCCGGCAACACGGTCGTGCTCAAGCCGGCCGAGCTGACGCCGCTGACCGCGATCCGGCTCGGCGAGCTCGCGCTGGCCGCGGGCCTGCCCGACGGGGTGCTGAACATCCTGCCCGGCAAGGGCTCGGTGGTCGGGGAGCGGTTCGTCACGCACCCGCTGGTACGCAAGGTCGTCTTCACCGGTTCGACCGCGGTCGGCCAGCAGGTCATGCGCGGCTGCGCCGACCAGGTCAAGCGGGTGACGCTCGAGCTCGGCGGCAAGAGCGCGAACGTCGTCTTCGCCGACGCCGACCTGGAACGGGCCGCCGCCACCGCGCCGTACGGCGTGTTCGACAACGCCGGACAGGACTGCTGCGCGCGGTCGCGGATCCTCGTCCAGCGGTCGGTGTTCGACCGGTTCATGGAGCTGCTCGAGCCGGCGGTGCTCGGCGTCCGGGTCGAGGACCCACGGCTGGAGACGGCCGAGATGGGCCCGCTGATCTCCCGCGGCCAGTGGGACACGGTCTCGTCGTACGTCCCCGAGGGAAGCCCGGTCGCCATCCGCGGCACCGCACCGGACGGCCCCGGGTACTGGTTCCCGGCCACCGTGCTGGCCCCGGTGGCGGAGACCGACCGCACGGTGCGCGAGGAGATCTTCGGGCCGGTCGTCGTCGTGCTGCCGTTCGAGGACGAGGCGGACGCGATCCGGCTCGCGAACGACAGCCCGTACGGGCTGTCCGGCTCGATCTGGACCGAGAACCTCGGCCGCGCGCTGCGCGTATCGCGGGCCGTCGAGACCGGCAACCTCTCGGTGAACAGCCACTCGTCGGTGCGCTACTCGACCCCGTTCGGGGGCTACAAGCAGTCCGGGCTGGGTCGCGAGCTCGGGCCGGACGCGGTGGACGCCTTCACCGAGACCAAGAACGTCTTCGTCGCGACCACCTGACCCGTGACCACCCCAGGAGAGGCACAGCCATGAACCGTCTCGAAGGCCGGGTGGCCGTCATCACCGGCGCCGGCAGCGGCATCGGCCTGGCCACCGCGCGCAGGTTCGCCGCCGAGGGCGCGCACGTCGTGTGCGCCGACATGGACCCCGGCGGCGGCACGGCGGCGGCGACCGAGGTCGGCGGCACGTTCGTCCAGGTGGACGTCACCGACGAGGCGCAGGTCGAGGCCATGTTCGCGCAGGCGGTGCAGACCTACGGCGGGCTGGACATCGCGTTCAACAACGCGGGCATCTCGCCGCCGGACGACGACTCCATCCTCACCACCGGGATCGACGCCTGGCGGCGCGTCCAGGAGGTCAACCTCACCTCGGTCTACCTGTGCTGCAAGTACGCGATCCCGCACATGCAGGCCCGGGGGCGCGGCTCGATCATCAACACCGCGTCGTTCGTGGCGAAGATGGGCGCGGCGACGTCGCAGATCTCGTACACCGCGTCCAAGGGCGGCGTGCTCGCGATGTCCCGCGAGCTCGGCGTGCAGTTCGCCCGCGAGGGGATCCGGGTCAACGCGCTGTGCCCAGGGCCGGTGAACACCCCGCTGCTGCAGGAGCTGTTCGCCAAGGACCAGGAGCGGGCGAACCGGCGGCTCGTGCACATCCCGATGGGCCGGTTCGCCGACGCCGACGAGATCGCGGCCGCGGTCGCGTTCCTGGCCAGCGACGACTCGTCGTTCATCACGGCGGCGGAGTTCCTCGTCGACGGCGGGATCAGCGGCGCCTACGTCACCCCGCTCTGACAGCGTCCGGCTAGCCGGCGCGGAACGCGTCGATGACCCGGGCCATCGGCTCCAGGCCGGCCGGGTCCACCAGCCGCAGCGCGACCTCCGCGACACCGGCGTCGGCGAGCTCGCGGAAGCGGCCGACATGGTCCTGCACGGTGCCGGCGTGCACGGACGCGGCGTACGCCGCCGGTGCGCGTCCGCGGGGCCGGTGCCGGTCCACGAGCTCGGCGACGTGCGCGTCGTCGACGCCCACCAGGACCGTGGACAGGTGCGTGAGCTCGACCTCGCGGCCGGCGGCCGCGCAGTGCGCCCGCAGCACCGCTGCCTTGCGCCGCACGGTCGCGAGGTCGCCCATGACGTTCGCGGCGTCCGCGTACCGCGCGGCGAGCCGCAGCGTCCGGCGCTCCCCGCCGCCGCCGACGACGATCGGCACGTGCTCCTGCAGCGGCCGCGGGTAGCAGACCGCCTCGGGGACGTCCAGGACCCGGCCGCGGTAGGCGGGGCTGCCCGGTCCCCACAGCAGCGGGAACAGCTCGAGCGCGTCCTCGAGCAGCGCGTAGCGGTCCGGTACCGGGGGAAGCTCCCACCCGTACGCCGCGTGCTCGGCGGCGAACCACGCGAGCCCGAGGCCGCACACCGCCCGCCCGCCGGACAGCACGTCGAGCGTGGCCACGATCTTCCCCAGGTGCGCGACGTTGCGGTACGTGATGCCGCTGACCAGTGCGCCCAGCCGCACCCGCTCGGTGCACGCGGCCAGGTACGCCAGCGTCGTGTAGCTCTCCAGGAAGTCGTCCCAGGCCCGGCCGACCTGCGGGATCTGCCGGAAGTGGTCCATCACGTACAGCGCGTCGAAGCCGGCCGCCTCGGCATCGGCCGCCGTGCCGCGCAGGTTCGCGCGCAGCGCCGCCGCCCCACCGGGGAACGCACCGATGTGCAGCGCGAACCGCAGACCGGTCGGTTCCGCACGCTGGCGCTCGGCGGCCGCCCGGGCCCGCGCGAACGCGGCCGGCACGACGCGCATCGGTTCCGGCGTGAGCACCCGGTCGAACCCGGTGAGGTGGTCACGGGTGTCGGCCCAGGCCCGCAGCTGCGCGGTGAGCACGGCGGCCGGGATGGGCCGCGGCCGGGCCCGGTTGCGCTCGCGGCAGACCCGCGCGGGCGTGTCGAACGCGACCGCGACGCAGGCCATCCCGTGCGCGCGCGCGAGGGCGAGCCACTCGTCCCGCTCGTTGCCCAGGGTGTCGACGACGGTCGTCAGCCCGCGCCCGACCCGCAGCCGCACGATCTCCCGCAGCAGCGCGAAGGCGTCGGCGCTGGCGGACAGGTCGTCCGGACCGGTCCCGACCATCGCCCGCAGCGCGTCGCTCGACAACACGACGTCCGGCGGGAACTGCTCGGCGGCCCAGCTGCTCTTACCCGACGCGCCCGGACCGACGAGCACCACCAGGCAGGGGTCGGGCAGGTCCACCCGGTCAGTCTGCCCCGCTGAGCCCGGACCGGTGCGCGATCGCGGCCGCCTCCAGCCGGCTCGAGACCCCGAGCTTGCCCAACAGGTTCGACACGTGCACCCCCGCGGTCTTGGTGCTGATGAACAGCTGCTCGCCGATCGCGCGGTTGGACGCGCCGTCGGCGAGCAGCGCGAGCACCTCGCGCTCTCGGGGGGTGAGCACGTCGAGCTCGCTCGGCGCGCCGGCCGCGGCCTGCAACGGGAACCGGGCCCGCCGGGCGAACGCGCCGACCTGCTCGGCCAGCCCGGCCGCGCCCAGCTCGGTGGCCTCGGCCCAGGCGCGCGCGGTCTGCGCCCGGGCCTCGTCCCGGTCGCCGGTCGCGAGCAGGGCGTGCGCCAGCAGCGCGCGGGACTGGGCGGCGTGCGGGGGGAACGCGGCCCACGCGTCGACGGCCTCCTGCCACCGCGCCGGGTCCGGCTCGCCAGCCGCCGTCCCCGACCAGGCCCGGGCGTACGCCAGGAACGCGGCCGGCCACGAGCCCGGCGCCGCCGCCGGCTCGGCGAGAGCACGACGCATGATCCCGTCGGCCAGGGCGTACGCGGCGGGGTCCTGCACGCCGAGCAGGAACATCGTGGCGAAGACCGTGCTCGCGGCGAAGCCGGCCGGGTACCCGCCTTCGCGGTCGGCGACGCTGCGCGCCACCTCGACCGCGAGCTCCAGCGCTTCCGGCCGGCCCTGGCGGGCGTACGCCATGGCCAACCAGGCGCTGGCCTCCCAGCTCGTCGAGAAGTCCTCCAGCCGGGTGCGGTGCGAGCGCACGGCGGCGAGGGAGTCGACCGCGCCGGCGACGTCGCCACGCCACAGCCGCAGCATCCCGTCGAACAGCCGCGAGGTCCCGGGGATCGTGGACGCGGTCGAGCCCTGCTCGAGGTCGACCATCTCGCGCAGCGTGATCTCCGCGCTGTCCCACCGACCTGTCCACAGCAGCGACTCGACCCGCTGGGTGGTGCAGAAGCGGGTCATCCACCGCATCCCCAGGCCGGCCGCCATCCCGGCGCCCTGGGCGGAGACGTCCAGCGCCTCGTCCGGGCGGCCGGCGACCAGCAGGTGGTACGCCAGCAGCGCGGAGGAGTTCGCGACGTCGAAGTCCCTGGGGGCCAGCTCGACCGCCCGCCGCGAGTGCGCCAGGCCCTCGTCGACGCTCCCGCTCTGGATCAGCGCCCACCCCAGCGCCAGCCGGGCGCTGGTCTCCTCCGCGGGGGCGCCGAGGTCGTGCGCCATCCGCACCGCGCGCTCGCCGACGCGTACCGCCTCGCGCAGGTGGAGGTCGTACCCGAGCCGCGCTGCCCGCACGGCGAGCGCCCCCGCCAGCTCGACGGTCGGTGCGCCTTCGGCCAGCTCCACCGCCCTGGCCACCGCGGCATCGCGTCCGACCGTGTCGCCGATGCCGCCGCAGAAGCTCCCGCGCAGGCCGTACACCCGGCTGGCCAGCAGCGGGTCCTCGTCGTCGCGTACTTCGTCGATCGCCCGGTCGACCAGCGCCAGCGCCCGTTCGGTGTGGCCGGACATCTCGGCCGACTGCGCGGCCAGCAGCAGCACCTCGGCGTGCGGGACGCCGACCAGGTCGGCGGCGTCCGGGACCTGCGCCCACAGCTCGAGCACGCGGTCCAGGTGGGTGAACGCCTCCGGCGCGGCCAGCCGCGAGGCCATCTCGCCGGCGCGCATCGACCACTGCAGGGCCTTCGGGAGCTGGTTCGCGGCGTCCCAGTGGTACGCGGTCTGCGCGGCGTCGTTCATGCTCGGCAGCGCACCGCTGGCCGCCAGCCGGGCCTCGACCGCCTCGGCGATGCGCGCGTGCAGCCGGGACCGTTCGCCCGGCAGCAGGTCGTCGTACGCCGCCTCGCGCAGCAGCTCGTGCCTGAACTCCAGGCAGCCGGACCGCAGGGCCAGCACGTTGAAGTCGACCGCCTCGCGGGCGGCGGCCTCGACCTGCTCGACGTCGGTGCCCATGACCCGCGCGACCAGCTGGGTGTCGACCCGGGCGCCGCCGGCCGACGCCGCCCGCAGCATCTGTCCGGTGGGCGCCGACAGCGAGTCGATCCGCGCCAGCAGCAGGTCGGCGAGCCGTGGCGGGATCTGGCCGCCTCTGGTCCCGGCCGCGACGAGCTCCTCGGCGAACAGCGGGTTGCCGCCGCTGCGGGCGAGCACCGCGCCGACGAACGACGGCTCCGGCGGCGAGCCGACGAGGTTCTCCACCAGGTCGGCCAGCCCGTCCCGGTCCAGCGGGCCGAGCTCGATGCGCTCGGCCCTGGCGGCCCTGGACACCTCGGCCAGGCTCTGCCGGAGCGGGTGCCGGCGGTGCAGGTCGTCGGAGCGGTAGGACAGCAGCAGACAGACCGGCCCGCGCAGGTTCCTGGCCAGGTGGACGGCCAGGTCGCGGGTGGAGGCGTCGGCCCAGTGCATGTCCTCCAGCACGAGCAGGACCGGTGCGTCGGCGGCCAGCCGGGCCAGCGCGGCGAGCAGCAGCTCGAGCACCTGACCGGCGGGCAGCGCGGCGGCGGCGGTCCCCGGCAGCAGGCCGCGCAGCGTGGTCGCGGCGGGGCCGAGCCGGCCGGGGTCCTCGGTCAGCGTCGGCCGCAGGGCCTCGACGACCGGGGCGAACGGCACTCCGCTCTCGACCGAGAGGCAGGCTCCGGTCAGGACCAGGAACCCGTCGGCGGCGGCCAGGTCGACGACGGTCCGGGCGAAGGCGGTCTTGCCGACGCCGGCGTCGCCACCGAGCAGGACCACGGTCGGCAGCCCGGTCGCGGTGTCTGCGAGCACCGCGCCGATCGCGGCCAGCTCGGGTCCGCGACCCACCACACGCATCGGCGAACCTCCGGTCGAGCCCGGTTCGGCGGTCACGCGCGGGCCGGGCGCGACTCGCCCGCGGCTCGCGCCAACGCTACGCGGTCGGTGCGACGAGCTCGGGTTTCGTGCCGCTCGAGCTGAGCCTGCTCGCGCCGGGTGTCACGGGCGCTCCGGCTGCGCCGGCTCAGGGCGGCCCGGTGGTAGTGGTCGTCGGTCTGCTCGATGGCGACGGCGGCGCTCAGGTGCGAGTACATGGTGTCCTCCTCGGATGCTTTACGAGGAAGACGCTCGCTCTAAGCCTCCGCGGGGCACATGGGGCCTTTTCCTTATCCTCGCGATCCCCGCGCCGCCCGACCGTCGGGACCGCCTCCGGATGCGAGCACGAGCGCGTCGAACAGCCGTGGGTCGTCGCCGGCCTCCGGGTGCCACAGCACGCCGAGCGCGAACCGGTGCGCCGGGTCCTCGACGACCTCGACGGTGTCGTCGTCGGCCCACCCGGTCACGGTCAGCGAACCGGCGTCGGCGACGCCCTGGTGGTGGTAGGACCGCACCTGGACCCGCTCGCCCAGGATCCCGCCCACCGCCGACCCGGGCGCGAGCCGGACGTCGTGCTCGCCGAAGACCCCCGGGGACGGCCGGTGCCCCTCGTGCCCGACCTCGTCCGGCAGGTGCTGGCTGAGGCTGCCACCCGCGTGCACCGTCATCAGCTGCATCCCACGGCAGATTCCGAGCACGGGCAGGTCGTCGGCGAGGGCGGCGTCCAGGAGCACCAGCTCGCCCTCGTCCCGGTCCGGCCGCAGCCCGACGGTCTGCTCGTGGGCGGGCTCGCCGTAGCGACCGGGGTCGATGTCCGCGCCGCCGGCGAGCACCAGACCGTCCAGCACCCGCAGGACCTCGGCCGGGTCGGCCGCCGACGGCGGGACGACGATCGCGCGCCCGCCGGCCGCCTCGACCTGCCGGACGTACGCGTACGGGACCAGCGCGGCGGGCAGGTCCCAGACGCCCCACCGGGCCTGCTCGACGTAGGAGGTGATCCCGATCAGCGGGCGGTGCGCGGCCATGGTCCCATTCTCCACGGTCGCGCTCGGCACGTCCGTCGCCGCCCCGGGTGGGGGGAATCGGGGCTCACATGGCAGCGTTGCGCCTGCACAAGCCCGTAGAGCATCACGAGGAGCAGCCGTGCCACTGCCGCCGCTGGTCGAGCCAGCCGAGGCTCTGACCGTCGACGAGGTCCGCCGCTACAGCCGTCACCTGATCATCCCCGACGTCGGGATGGCCGGGCAGAAGCGGCTCAAGAACGCCCGCGTGCTCTGCGTCGGCGCCGGAGGGCTCGGGTCGCCGGCGCTGATGTACCTCGCCGCCGCCGGCGTCGGCACGCTCGGGATCGTCGAGTTCGACACGGTGGACGAGTCGAACCTGCAACGCCAGATCATCCACGGGCAGAGCGACATCGGCCGCTCCAAGGCCTCGAGTGCGCGCGACGCCGTGCTGGAGATCAACCCCTACACCGACGTCGTGCTGCACGAGCTCCGGCTGGACTCCACCAACGTGATGGAGATCTTCGGGCAGTACGACCTCATCGTCGACGGCACGGACAACTTCGCCACCCGTTACCTGGTCAACGACGCGTGCGTGCTGCTCGGCAAGCCGTACGTCTGGGGCTCGATCTACCGCTTCGACGGCCAGGCGTCGGTGTTCTGGTCCGAGTACGGTCCCTGCTACCGCTGCCTGTACCCCGAGCCGCCGCCGCCGGGCATGGTGCCGTCCTGCGCCGAGGGCGGCGTGCTGGGCGTGCTGTGCGCGTCCGTCGGGTCGATCCAGGTGACCGAGGCGATCAAGCTGCTGGCCGGCATCGGCGAGCCGCTGGTCGGCCGGCTGATGATCTACGACGCCCTGGAGATGACGTACCGGACGGTCAAGGTCCGCAAGGACCCCGAGTGCGCCGTCTGCGGCAAGAACCCGACGGTCACCGAGCTCATCGACTACGAGGCGTTCTGCGGCACGATCTCGCAGGAGGCCGCGGACGCCGCGCGCGACTCGACCATCTCGGTGCGCGACCTCAAGGCGATGTTCGACGACGGACAGGACTTCCTGCTCGTCGACGTCCGGGAGCCGAACGAGTACGAGATCGTCTCGATCGACGGGTCGGTGCTGATCCCGAAGAACGAGTTCCTCAACGGGTCGGCGCTGGAACAGATGCCGCAGGACCGCCAGATCGTGGTCAGCTGCAAGACGGGCATGCGTTCGGCCGAGGTGCTCGCGGTGCTCAAGGGCGCCGGCTTCGCCAACTCCGTGCACGTCGGCGGCGGGATCTCCGCCTGGGTCAGCCAGATCGAGCCCGACAAGCCCTCGTACTGACGGCGGCGCGCGGCCGCGGGGTCACAGCGATCCGACCTTCTGCAGCCAGGTGAGCGACACCCATCCGATCGGGATGGGGATCCAGAACGTCGCGATCCGGTACAGCAGCACCGAGGACACCGCGACCCCGGCCGGCAGGCCGGCGGCGGTGAGCCCGGAGGCCATGGCGAGCTCGATGCCGCCCAGGCCGCCGGGCGTCGGCACCGCGGCGCCGACCACCGACCCGGCGAGGTAGACGACCGCGACGGCGGCGAAGCTCAGCGAGTAGCCGAACGCCCGCATCGAAGCGTCCAGCGCCATGATGTAGGCCAGGTTGAGCAGCAGCGCCCCGCCCAGGCCCAGCGCCAGCTTCTTCGGCCGCTGGAACACCGCGACCAGCTGCGGCACCACCCGCCGCACCAGCGGCCGGACGCGGGCCTGCAGCAGCCGCCGCCCGATCGGCAGCGACAGCCCGACGAGCGCGATGATGATGACGACCAGCACGGCGATCACCGCGCCGAGCGGCGGCGTGAACGAATGCTCCGCACCGGTCCCGGCCAGCACGCCGAACAGCACGATCAGCACGATGTGCCCGACGAACATGATGAGCTGCACGAGCCCGACGCTGCTCACGGCGACGGCCGGGTCCACGCCGGAGCGCTCCAGGAAGCGCACGTTGAGCGCGACCGTCCCGACCGCGGTCGGCGCCAGCAGCCCCGAGAACCCCACGGCGTACTGCGTGAGGGTGGCCCGCCACAGGCTGATGCGTGCGGTGACGAAGCCGGCGCAGGTCATTCCGGCCGCCAGGTACGTCAGGCAGGAGCAGACGAACGCGACGCCGGCCCACTTCCAGTCCAGGTGCGCGAGGCTGCCGAAGTTCACCTGGGTGAACTGGGTGGCGATCACGTAGGCCGCGACCGAACCTCCGATGATCGCCACGACGGTCCGCCCGGACAGCCGCTCGAGCTTGATCTCCTCGACGTCGGGGTCGGCCGGGGTCACCTCGATGATGTGCGTGCGCAGGTCGTGCAGCAGTCCCTTGCGCTGCTTGAGCTGGCGGCGGGTGTCGCGGGACAGCGCGATGCGCTGCAGCAGCGGCAACGAGTCCACGATCGGGTTCGGCCCCAGGACCTCCACGGCCGTGCGCACCGCGCGCTCGGGGTCGGTGGCCAGGGCCAGCGTCACCAGCAGCTGCACGGTGTCCAGCCGCATGGCCAGGTCCGAGGCCGCGATCTCGCCGGCGCCCAGGTCGAGGAGCGCGGCCCTTCCGTCCGGGGTCATCAGCAGGTTCTGTGCGGTCAGGGCCCGGTGCACGACCTTGCGGTTCTGCAGCTGCGCGAGCTCGTGCCAGAAACCGCGCAGCCGGTCGTCGTCGAGCTCCTCGCGGTGCGCGACAGCCTCGGCGAGGCTCTGCCCCGGCAGGTGGCTCAACGCGATCAGCGCTGCGTACGGGCCGACCTCGGTGACCGCGAGCAGCTGCGGCACGTTGGCGCCGCTCTCGCGCGCAGCGAGCACCATCAGCGCCGTGTGGTCCACCGCGGAGCGAACGGTCAGGAAGGTCCGGCGGGTGGCCGGCCCGCGCACCCGCAGCCGGCGCCACAAGCGGTACGCCAGCGCCGACCCGTACGTGTCGCGGTCGAGCACCTCCACCCGGACCAGCTCGCCGGACCCGGCGTGGTCCAGCTCACCGAGGTAGCGCCTCGGCTCGATCGAGGTCTCCACGATGCGTTCGAGGTGCACGACCGGGGTGTTCGCGGCGATCAGCGCGTCGGCGACCTCGGCCCCGGACGGCCGGGTGCTGGCCGCGCCGAGCGCGTAGCGCACCGCCAGCCCGATGGACCAGCCCAGCAGCAGCGACACGATCGTCGACAGCGCGGTCACGTGCCCGGACAGGAACCCGAACAGGGAGACCGCGCCGATGGACAGCACGGCGGCCGGCCGCCAGAACCGCCGGCCGGACAGGCCGGCCAGGGTGAGGAACGCGACGATCGCGGCGAGCAGCCCCTGGATCGGCTGGGTCCGCTCGCCGTCCACCACCTTGGTCAGCGCCTCGAGGACGTGGCCCGGCGGGTGGTGCACGAGCCACCAGTTGAGCGCCCAGGCCGCGCCGATGGCCACGGTCGCGGCGATGAGCGCGTCCAGCAGCTGCCAGGGCCGGCGCCGGATGATCAGGTCGATGCCCAGGCCGACGGGCACGGCGAGCAGGCCGAAGCCGGCGGCCCAGGTCCCGAGCAGCAGGATCACCTTGGTGAAGCCCTGGATCGAGTCGAACGAGCGGGTCAGGTCCTGCTCGAGCCCGGTCGAGGTGCTCACCGCGACGCTCCCGATCGCGATCGGGACGGCCAGCAGCAGCAGGCTGCCGGCCAGCCGGGCCAGGTCGGACGGCCGCCGGGCCCGCAGCGGGAGGCGGGGCTCGGTGACGACGACGCCGCGCTGGCTGGTCGTCTCGAGGGTGTCCGCGCTCACGGGGGCGATCCTCGCACCCGGGCTGCGGGGCGGCTGGGAGGATGCGGGCGTGCATCCCGGTGACCCGGACCCGTACGCCGAGCTGGTCCTGGACCTGGTCGAGCGCATCCCGCCCGGCCGGGTGCTCGCCTACGGCGACGTCGCGCAGCTGCTGGCGGCCGGCGGAGGGCCGCGCCAGGTGGGCCGGGTGATGTCCCGCTGGGGCGGCGGCGTGCCCTGGTGGCGGGTGGTCCGGGCCAGCGGCGAGCCGGCCAGCGGCCACGAGCGGGAGGCGCTGCGCCGGCTGCGTGCCGAGGGGGCGGCGCTGCGCGCCGACGGAGCCCGGGTGGACATGGCGCGCGCCCGCTGGCGGCCCGGTCGCTAGCCGCGAGGGGTCCGGACGCCACCGCGTCGGGGGATGGAGGCGGTATGTCCGCTGCAGGTGGTGGGATGACCGGCGTGAGCGAGCCCGCAGTCCCGTACCGCCTCGTGCCCGCCGTGGCGCGCACGGCGGCGGCGCCGCTGCTCGACGACTCCCAGCAGGCGGTGGTCGACGCCGTGCGGGAGCCGGGCCACGGGCCGCTGGTGGTGCTGGCCGGTCCGGGGACGGGCAAGACGACGACGCTGGTCGAGTCGGTGGCGGCGCGGGTGACGGCCGGGACCGACCCGGAGCGCATCCTCGCGCTGACCTTCTCCCGGCGCGCCGCGGCCGAGCTCCGGGACCGCATCGCCACCCGGCTCGGGCGCACGGTGGCCAGCCAGGGTGCGTGGACGTTCCATGCGTTCGCGTACGCCCTGTGCACGGACACCCGCGCGCCGCAGGACCAGGGTCGGCCGCTGGCCCTGCTGTCCGGCCCCGAGCAGGACACGGTCGTCCGCGACCTGCTGGTCGGCGACCTCGAGCTCGACGGGCTGGTGCAGTGGCCGGCCGAGCTGCAGGTGGCGCTGCGGACGCGGGGGTTCGCCGACGAGGTGCGGGCGCTGATGGCTCGGGCGCGCGCGCTGCGGATGGAGCCCGCCGACCTCGCGCTCGCCGCCGCCGCCACCGGTCGGCCCGACTGGGCGGGGGCGGCCGCCTTCCTGGCCGAGTATCTCGACGTCATCGACGCGCTCGGGCTGCTCGACTACAGCGAGCTGGTCCACCGGGCCGTGGGCTACGCCGAGTCCACCGACGGCCGCGAGCTGTTGCGGGCCCGGTACGACCTCGTCGTCGTCGACGAGTACCAGGACACCGACCCGGCGCAGGAGGCGTTGCTGGCCGCCATCGCCGGCGACGGGCGCGACCTCGTCGTCGTGGGCGACCCCGACCAGTCCATCTACGCGTTCCGCGGTGCCGAGGTACGCGGCCTGCTGGAGTTCGCCTCCCGGTTCCGGACGACCACCGGCGAGCCCGCCGGGGTGCTGAAGCTGGGGGTGTCGCGCCGGGCCGGCTCCGAGCTGCTGGCGGCGTCGCGGCGGGTGGCCCGCCGGATCCCGGTGGCGGGCGGCTCGCTGGCCCGGCACCTGCGCGAGCACCGGGACCTGGTCCCCGGTCCGGACGTGCCGGCCGGGTCGGTGCAGGTGCGGACGTACGCCTCCGGCGGCGCTCAGCTGGACGCGGTCGCCGACCTGCTGCGGCGTGAGCACCTCGACGCGGGGACCGGGTGGGCGGACATGGCGGTGCTGGTCCGTTCCGGTCAGCGTTCGGTGCCCTCGGTGCGGCGCGTGCTGGGGGCGGCCGGGGTCCCGGTCGAGGTCGCCGGCGACGAGCTGCCGCTGGCCCGTGAGGCCGCGGCGGCCCCGCTGCTGCTCGCGCTGCGCGCCGCCGTGGACCTGGCGGCGGTCCGGGACCGGCCGGACGACGCGCCTGCCTGGCGGGACGCGCTGCCGACCGATGCGGCCCGGACGCTGCTGCTCTCGCCGCTGGGCGGGCTGGACCCGACCGCGCTGCGGGTGCTCGGGCGCGCGTTGCGGGACGAGGAGCGCCGGGCGTCGGTCGACGCCGAGCACCCGCTGGGACGGCTGCCGCAGCCGAGCGACCGGCTGGTCCGGGACGCGCTGCTGTGGCCGGCCGCCCTGGTGACCCTTGGCTCGCCCGGGAGCCGGACCGAACGTGCCGTCCGGCGGGCCGCCAGGCTGGCCCGGCTGCTGCACGGCGCCGCGGACCTGGTCGCCCGCCCGGCCGGCGCGCACGAGGTCCTGTGGAGCCTGTGGAGCGGCACCGGGTGGCCGTACCGGCTGTCCGGGGCGTCCGCCGCGGGCGGGCCGTCAGGCCGGTCCGCCGACCGCGACCTGGACGTGGTCGTCGCCCTGTTCGACCTGGCCGCGCGGGACGCCGAACGCAGCGAACGACGCAGCGCCAGCGCGTTCCTCGAGCAGGTGCAGGCGCAGCAGATCCCGGCGGACACGCTGTCCGAGCGGGCGGTCCCCGGCGACGGCGTACGGGTCCTCACCGCGCACCGGAGCAAGGGCCTGGAGTGGCCGGTCGTGGTCGTGGTGGACGTCCAGGAGGACACCTGGCCCGACCTCGGCCACCGGGGTTCGCTGCTGCAGCCCGAGCGGCTCGGGTCGAGCGGGCCGGCCGAGCCCCCGACGGTGGCCGAGCGGCTGGCGGACGAGCGCCGGCTGTTCTACGTGGCGATCACCCGGGCTCGGCGCCTGCTCGTGGTGACCGCCGTCGACTCGCCCGAGGACGACGGCGTGCGACCGTCGCGGTTCCTGGCCGAGCTGGGGGTCCCGGTGGTCGAGGTCCGGGACCGGCCCGAGCGGCCGCTGACCCTGACCGGCCTGGTCGCCGAGCTGCGGGCGGTCGCGTCCGACCCGGAGGCCGTCGAGACGCTGCGCCTGGCCGCGGCCGAGCGGCTCGCGGCGCTCGCGGTCGAGCGCGAGGGGGAGGTGGCGCTGGTCCCGGTCGCAGCGCCGGCGACCTGGTGGGGCCTGGACGACCCGAGCGACCCCGGCATCCCGCTGTACCCCGAGTCGCTGCCGGTGCACCTGTCCGGGTCGTCGCTCGCCCGGCTCGACGACTGCCCGCTGCGCTGGTTCCTCGAGCACGAGGTGCACGCGGAGGGGCCGCGGTCGACCGCGCTCGGGTTCGGCTCGGTGGTGCACGCGCTGGCGCACGATGTCGGGCGCGGTGAGACCCCCGCCGACCTGGACCACCTGGTCGCGCTGGTCGACTCGGTGTGGAACCAGCTGGCCTTCGAGGCGCCGTGGCGATCGCAGCTCGAGCGGGCCAACGCTCGCGACGCTCTCGCCCGGTTCCTCGCCTGGCACCGCAGCGCGCGTGGTCGCGAGCTGCTCGGCACCGAGCACTCGTTCGAGGTGGAGATCAGCGTCGGTGGCCGAGCAGTGCGTCTGCGCGGGTCGATGGACCGGGTGGAGATCGACGACGACGGCGCGGTGCACGTCGTCGACCTGAAGACCAGCAAGACGGCGCCGTCGGGCCGGCAGATCGCCGAGCACGTCCAGCTCGGGCTCTACCAGCTCGCGGTCGGGGCCGGCGCGGTGCCCGGTCACGAGCGGTCGGCCGGTGCCGAGCTCGTCCAGCTCAAGCACGGCGACCGCGCCGGGCTGCCCAAGGTCCAGCCGCAAGGGCCGCTGGAGATCGGCGAGAACGGCTTCACCTGGATCGAGGAGGTGGTGCGGCGCGGCGTCGGGCGGATGGTCACCGAGTCGTTCCCGCCGACGCCGAACCAGTACTGCAAGTTCTGCAGCTTCCGCTCGTCCTGCCCGGCGCAGGACGAGGGACGGCAGGTGGTGACGTGACCAGCCGCGCGACCGGGCCGGGGACGGTGTCGGCGCGGGATCTGTGCGACCTGCTCGGGCTTCGGCTGACCGACGAGCAGCTCGACGCCGCGACCGCGCCGTTGGAGCCGGGGGTGGTCGTCGCCGGCGCGGGGTCGGGCAAGACCACGGTGATGGCGGCGCGGGTGGTGTGGCTGGTCGCCTCCGGGCTGGTGCGGCCCGACCAGGTGCTGGGGCTCACGTTCACCAACAAGGCGGCCGCGGAGCTGGCCCAGCGGGTGCGCTCGGCGCTGTCCGTCCTGTCCCCGTCGGCCGTGCCCCCGGCGGTTGCGGCCGATGCGGGCTCCGCCGAGCTCGCGGAGGCCGCCGACCCGGGCGAGCCGACGGTCTCCACGTACCACGCGTACGCCGGGCGGTTGCTGCGCGAGCACGGCCTGCGCATCGGCGTCGAGCCGCACGCGCGCCTGCTCGCGGACGCGACCAGGTTCCAGCTCGCCGACCGGGTGCTGCGCCGGGCCAGGGGGCCCTTCGTCGGGCTCGACCAGACGGTCGCCTGGCTGGTCGGCGACCTGGTCCAGCTGGACGGCGAGATGTCCGAGCACCTCGTCGTGCCCGAGCGGCTGCTCGACGTCGACGCCCGGGTGCGCGGTGAGATCGACGCCGCGTCGAAGCCGACGCAGCGTCTGCTCGAGGTCGCCCGCACGGCGACGCAGCGCGACGAGCTCACCTCGCTGGTGGTCGCGCTGCGCGCGGAGAAGGAGCGCCTGGGCGTGCTCGACTTCGGCGACCAGCTGGCGTTCGCCGCCGAGCTGGTGCGCGCGCACCCGGTCGTCGGGGAGCTGGAGCGGGACCGGTTCCGCGTCGTCCTCCTCGACGAGTACCAGGACACGTCGTACGCGCAGCAGCAGCTGCTGTCCGGTCTGTTCGGCGGCGCGCACCCGGTGACCGCCGTCGGCGACCCGTGCCAGGCGATCTACGGCTGGCGCGGGGCCTCGGTGGCCAACATCGACCGGTTCCCGACCGACTTCCCGCGCGTGGACGGCAGTCCGTCGAGGCGCTACTCGCTGTCGCGCAACAACCGCAGCGGCAGCCTGCTGCTCGACCTGGCCAACGCGTTGTCGACGCCGCTGCGGGAGCGGCACCCCGGCGTCGGCGAGCTGGAGCCCAGGCCGGACGCGGTCGGTGCCGGCCGGGTCGAGTGCTCGTTGCACGAGACCTACGCGGGCGAGGTGACGTCGGCGTGCGAACGGGTGGCGTCCCTCGTCGCGACGGGTACGAGCCCGCGAGACATCGCCGTCCTCGTGCGCGCGCGCAGCGACTTCCCGTCGTACCACGACGCGCTGGTCTCGCGCGGCGTGCCGGTCGAGGTCGTCGGCCTCGGCGGTCTGCTGTCGCTGCCGGAGGTCGCCGACCTGGTCGCCATGCTGTCGGTGCTCGACGACACCTCGGCCAACCCGGCACTGGTCCGGCTGCTGGCCGGCCCGCGCTGGCAGATCGGCCCGCGCGACCTGGCGCTGCTCGGCCGCCGTGCGGCCGAGCTGGTGCGCGGCGACGCGTACGACACCGACGCCGACGGCGGCGACGACATCGAACGGCTGCTGGAGGCGGCCGTCGCCGGCGTCGACCCGGTCGACGTCGTGTCCCTCCTGGAAGCGCTCGACCACCCCGGCGGGCGCCCCTACTCGGCGGCGGCCCGGGCGAAGTTCGGCCGGCTGTCGGCCGAGCTGCGCGCGCTGCGCCGGCACCTGGGCGAGCCGTTGCTCGACCTGCTGGGCCGGGTGCTGTCGACCACCGGCCTCGAGGTCGAGGTGGGCGCGGCGCCGCTGGCGGCACGCACCCGTCGGTCCGACGCGATCGGCGCGTTCCTCGACCACGCGGCCGCGTTCGCAGACCTGGAGGGCGACCCGAGCGTGCGGGCCTTCCTCGCGTACCTGAACGCCGCGGACGACTTCGAGCGCGGGCTCGACACCGCCGCTCCGTCGCCGGGGGACAGCGTCAAGCTGATGACGGTGCACAAGGCCAAGGGCCTGGAGTGGCCGGTCGTGGTCCTGCCGAACGTGAGCGCCGGTGTGTTCCCGGGTACGAAGGGGCGGCCTCGGTTCACCCGGTCGATGAGCGCGCTGCCGACCGAGGTGCGCGGCGACGCGGGCGACTTCCCGCCCACCCCGCACGCGTGGAGCACCCGCTCGCTCGACGAGTACGAGGACGGCATCAAGGACCTCGACCGGCTCGAGGAGCTGCGGCTCGCCTATGTCGGCGTGACCCGTGCCAAGGACCTTCTCATCGCCTCGGGGCACTGGTGGGGACCCAGCCAGGTGAAGCCGCGCGGTCCGTCGCCGTACCTGCTCACCATGTACGAGGCCTGTGTGGCCGGCGCGGGCACGGTGAGCACCTGGGCGTCGGAGCCGACCGACGAGCGCAACCCGCACCTGGTCCGCAGCCGGGAGCTGGAGTGGCCGGTGCCGCTCGCACCGAAGGCGTTGCGGGCCAGGCGCGACGCCGCGCGGTGGGTGACCGCCGCGATCCAGTCCCCGCCGACCCTGTTCGACGTCCGGTCGGCGACCGGTGCCACCGCTCTGGCGCCGTCCGACCTCGCCCGCATCGCGGCCTGGGACCGGGACATCGACGTCCTGCTCGACGAGGCGCGGCGCGCGCACCGGGTCGACCTGGACGTCCCGCTGCCGACCTCGCTGTCCGCGTCCGCGCTCGTACGGCTGGCGCGCGACCCCGACGGGCTGGCCCGCGACCTGGCCCGGCCGATGCCGCGGCCGCCGGCGCCGGCGGCCGCCCGCGGCACGCGCTTCCACGCGTGGGTGGAGTCGCTGTTCGGGGTGGTGCCGCTGATCGACCGCGCCGAGCTGGGCGGCGCGGCCGACGACGACCTGGACGACGACGAGCTGGCGCAGCTGCAGGCGGCGTTCCTGGCCGGGCCGTACGCGGGTCTGTCGCCGTACCGGGTGGAGGCGCCTTTCCAGCTGGTGCTCGGCGAGCACGTGGTCCGCGGCCGGATCGACGCGGTGTACCGCACGTCGGAGCCGGGCGCGGCGGGCCGCGACGGCCGCGACACCCACGACACCTACGACGTCGTCGACTGGAAGACCGGTCGCGGCGCGGCGGACCCGTTGCAGCTCGCGGTGTACCGGATCGCCTGGGCCCGGGTCGCGGGCGTGCCCGAGTCGGCGGTCGGCGCCGCGTTCTACTACGTCGCGACCGGTGAGGTCGCGCGCCCGGACGACCTGCCCGGCGCCGACGAGGTGGAGCGCCTGCTCTCCCGTTCCTGATCCGCCGCCCACACCTGCGACGGCGCGTTCAGACCTCGATGTCGACGCCGATCGCGCAGTGGTCGCTGACCGGCAGCGTCCAGACGTGCTCGGAGTGCACGTCGCGGCGGCCGGCCCCGTCGGCGAGCACGTGGTCGAGCTGGACCCGCGGACCGAACGACGGGTAGGTGCGTGCGGACACCAGCGAGCTCCAGCCGCTGACCCGGGCGGGCAGGCCACCCGGCAGGTTGAGGTCGCCGAGCACGAACGCGGGCCGGGGCAGCCCCTCCACTCCACGCACGATGCCGCGCAGCTGCCGCACGTTGAAGCCCGGGACGAAGGACAGGTGGGTGGCGACCACGGTGAACGGTCCGTGCGGTCCGTCCACCACGGCGGCCAGCGCCACCCGCGGCTCGTCCGGGACCACGATCAGCCGCGGGCGGCCGCGGGTCGGCACCAGGAGCGGCAACCGTCCCGGCGCGGCCCGGAACCGGCGCACGTGCCACTCGCGGACGGGGAGCCGGGACACCAGCGAGACCCCGAAGCTCGGGTCGTGCCGCCCGGTCTCGGCCGCGTGCTCACCACCGGGATCGGCGTCCGAGGTCGCCGCCGTCCACCCTCTGACGCCGGGGGTGCCGAGCACGGTCGGGACGAACCGGTGCCAGCGCGCACCCGTCGCGGCCGCCGCGAGCGCGGTCTGGTCGGCGCCGCCCGAGCGCGGCTGCGCGTGGTCGACCTCCTGCAGGGCGAGGATGTCCGCGTCCACCTCGTGCACCGCGGCCTTGAGCCGGTGCGGGTCGCTGGCGCCGTCGGCCAGCGCCATGCCGTGCAGCAGGTTGAACGTCGCGAGCCGCAGCATGGCCATCGGCCGACGCTACCCCGCGGCCGCCGCGTCGTACGCTCGGCGCCATGACGGACCCCCAGCCGCACGACCCCGACGTCCGGGCCCACGTCGAAGCCGGTGCCGAGGACTTCCTCGAGCGGCTGGTGCAGTGGCTGCGGATCCCCTCGGTCAGCGGCGACCCCGAGCGCGCGGACGACGTGGCCGCCTCGGCGCGCTGGCTTGCGGCCGAGCTGTCGGCGACCGGGTTCCCGACCGTCGAGGTGTGGCCCACGGCCGGGTTGCCGAGCGTGTTCGCGGAATGGCCGAGCGAGGACCCGGGCGCGCCCACCGTGCTCGTGTACGGCCACCACGACGTGCAGCCGGTCGACCCGCCGGACCTGTGGTCGACGGCTCCGTTCGAGCCGGTCCGCGACGGCGACCGCCTGCGCGGGCGCGGCACCGCGGACGACAAGGGCCAGGTGCTCATGCACCTGCTGGGCTTGCGTGCGCACCTGGCCGTGACCGGTCGCTCGACCCCGGCGGTGCACCTGAAGCTGCTGGTCGAGGGCGAGGAGGAGTCCGGGTCCCCGCACTTCGCCGCGCTGCTGCGCGAGCACCGGGACCGGCTGGACGCCGACGCGGTCGTCGTCAGCGACACCGGGATGTGGGCCGCCGACGTGCCTTCGCTGTGCACCGGGATGCGCGGCATGACCGACGGCCAGGTCGACTTCCACGGTCCCGACGTGGACCTGCACTCCGGTTCGTTCGGCGGCGCGGTGCCGAACCCGCTCACCGCTCTGGCCCGGGTGCTCGGCCGGCTGCACGACGACGACGGCCGGGTGACGATCCCCGGGTTCTACGACGGCGTCGTCGAGCTGGACGCGCGCGAGCGCGAGCTGTTCGCCCGGCTGCCGTTCGACGAGGCGCAGTGGCTGGGGACGGCCGAGTCGCGCGCCGTGTCCGGTGAGGCCGGGTTCACGACGCTGGAACGGATCTGGGCCCGCCCGACGGCGGAGGTCAACGGCATGTGGGGCGGCTACACCGGGCCCGGGCACAAGACCATCGTCCCCACCGACGCGCACGCCAAGGTCTCGTTCCGGCTGGTCATGGGTCAGGAGCCGCTGCGCATCCAGCAGCTCTTCAGCGACTGGGTGCTGGCGCAGGTGCCGGCGGGCATCGACGCGCGGCTGCACTTCTACGGCGATGGGGTACGCCCGTGCCTGACCCCGCTCGACGACCCGGCGCTGGCCGCGGTGCACGCGGTCGATGTCCCGCGCGTTCGGGATCGACGCGCTCTACACCCGCGAGGGCGGCTCCGGCCCGCAGGCGGACATGGCCGACCAGCTCGCCGCGCCGGTGGTGTTCCTCGGCGTCGGCCTCCCGGACGACCGCATCCACGCCCCGGACGAGAAGGTCGACGTCCCGATGCTGCTCAAGGGTGCGGAGGCCGTCGCGTACCTGTGGGAGGACCTGGCGTCGCTGCCGGCCCGCGCGTGAACGCCGCCCCGCTGGCCGGACGGCTCGCCCTGGCCCGGTCGGCCACCGGTCGGGCGGCCGTGCACCGCGGCGACGAGCGCTGGCTGGCGCGCGCGTGGGCGGACCCCCGCACCCGCGTGCTGCTGGTCGGCGACGGCCGCACGCTCGTCCACGACGACGGCATCGAGTTCACGGACCCGGCGCAGGCCCCGGCCGGGGACCGCTACCTGCTCGGGGTGGACCCGGACGGCGTCGCGTACTTCGCCGTGGACGTCGTCCACGCGCCGCAGCCGCCGGTCGGCTCCGAGACCGTCGTCGCCGGGCTGCGCGAGGTCGGCACGGTGCTCTCCGACCGCGACGCCGGCCTGCTCGTGCTGGCCGTCGGGCTATCCAACTGGCACGCGACGCACGGACGTTGCCCGCGGTGCGGCGAGCCCACCCGGGTGGAGCAGGCGGGCTTCGTCCGGCGCTGCCCGGCGGACGACAGCGAGCACTACCCGCGCACCGACCCGGCGGTGATCATGCTGGTGACCGACGCCGCGGGGGAGCGGGCGCTGCTCGGGAGCTCGACGCGCTGGCCGGGGCGCCGCTTCTCGACGCTCGCCGGCTTCGTGGAGCCCGGTGAGAGCGCGGAGGCGGCGGTGGTCCGCGAGGTGGCGGAGGAGTCCGGGATCCACGTGGGCGACGTGACGTACCTGGGCAGCCAGCCGTGGCCGTTCCCGTCCTCGCTGATGCTCGGGTTCACTGCGCGGGCGCTGGGCACGGACACCGAGCCGGTCGCCGACGGGGTCGAGCTGGCCGAGGTGCGCTGGTTCACCCGCGAGCAGGTGGCCGCCGAGGTGGCGGACGGGACGCTGCGGCTGCCCCCGCCGGTGTCGATCGCGCGTCTGCTGGTCGAGCACTGGTACGGCGGCGAGCTGCCGCAGGGGCCGCAGGGCTGGTAGCCGGTCCAGCCGGCGGGTGGTGGCTCAGTCGGCGAGCGCGGCCTCGAGCCGGTCGCGGACCGCGGCCACGCTCGGGTTGGTCAGCGCGCTGCCGTCCGGGAAGACCACGGTCGGGACGGTCTGGTTCCCGTGGTTGACCGCCATGACGAGGTCGGCGGCCTCGGGGTGCTCCTCGATGTCGACGACCTCGAACTCGATGCCTTCGCGCTCCAGCTGACCCTTGAGCCGCACGCAGTAGCCGCACCACGGGGTGCTGTACATGGTCAGGGTCGTCGGCGGGGCCGGGACCTCGGGCGGCGCGGGCACGGGCCGATCCTCTCCTACGCGGACGACCGGGCAACGGCCCTCAGCGGCCCCTTGTTCCCCCGCCTGTTCCCCGGCACGGCGCCGGTCGCTGTGGACGGCCGCGCCGGGCGGTCGGGGGGTCCTGCCAGGATGGGGCGGTCATGACGCTCTCGCCCGCCGCCGCCGCCGTCCCCACGGCCGACGAGGTGCTGGCGCGGCTCGACCCGGAGCAGCGCGCGGTCGCGACCGCGGTGAACGGCCCGGTCTGCGTGCTGGCGGGGGCCGGCACCGGGAAGACCCGGGCGATCACCCACCGCATCGCGTACGGCGTGCACGCCGGCGTCCTCTCGCCGCAGCACGTGCTGGCGGTCACGTTCACGGCCCGAGCCGCGGGCGAGATGCGCGGGCGGCTGCGGCAGCTCGGCGTGGTCGGGGTCCAGGCGCGCACGTTCCACTCGGCCGCGCTGCGCCAGCTCACGTACTTCTGGCCGCGAGTGGTCGGTGGCCCCGTCCCGCAGCTGGTCGCCAGCAAGGCCCGGCTGATCGCCGAGGCCGCGGGCCGGGCCCGGGTGCCCGCCGCCGGCGCCCTGCTGCGCGACCTGGCCGGCGAGGTCGAGTGGGCGAAGTCGACCCGGGTGGCGCCCGACGACTACGTGGCGGCGGCGACCCGGGCCGGCCGCGCGGCGGTGGGCGACCTCGACCGGGCCGAGACGGCCCGCCTCTACGCCGCGTACGAGGAGGTCAAGCGCGGTCGCTCCCAGATCGACTTCGAGGACGTGCTGCTGCTCACCGTGGCCGCGCTCGAGGAGCGCGCCGACATCGCCGAGCAGGTGCGGGCCCAGTACCGCCACCTGGTGGTCGACGAGTACCAGGACGTCAACCCGCTGCAGCAGGCCCTGCTCGACCAGTGGCTGGGCGGGCGCGACGACCTGTGCGTGGTCGGCGACGCCGCGCAGACCATCTACAGCTTCACCGGCGCCACCCCGGAGTACCTCCTCGGCTTCCGCGGGCGCTACCCGGACGCCGAGGTGATCCGGCTGGTCCGTGACTACCGTTCGACCCCGCAGGTGGTCGCGCTGGCGAACGGCGTGCTGCGCTCGGCCCGCGCCCCCGGCGCCGACCGGGTGTCCGCCGCCGGGGTCGAGCTGGTCGCGCAGCGTCCGGCCGGGCCGCAGCCGACGTTCACCGCCTACCCGGACGAGACCGCCGAGGCCGCCGGGGCGGCGGCCCGGGTGGCCGAGCTGCTGGCGGCCGGGACACCGGCCAGCGAGATCGCCGTCCTGTTCCGGATCAACGCCCAGTCGGAGGTCTTCGAGGAGGCGCTGGCGGAAGCAGGGATCCCGTACCTCCTGCGCGGCGCCGAGCGGTTCTTCGAGCGCCCCGAGGTCCGCGAGGCTCTGGTCCTGCTGCGCGGAGCCGCCCGGGCGGCGGCCGACGACGACCGCGACGGCCGGGGGAGCGACGGCGGCGGTGCGGACGGCACGGGTGCGCCGTCGCCGCTGGCCGACGACGTCCGCGCCGTCCTCGGCGCGGCCGGATGGGCCGCGCAGCCCCCGGCCGGCTCCGGCGCGGTGCGGGACCGCTGGGAGTCGCTGAACGCCCTCGTCGGGCTCGCCGAGGAGATGGCCGCCGCCGACCGGGCCGCCGGGCTGGCCGAGCTCGTCGCCGAGCTCGCAGAGCGGGCCGCGGCGCAGCACGCTCCGACGGTCGAGGGCGTCACGCTCGCCTCGCTGCACGCGGCCAAAGGACTGGAGTGGGACGCGGTCCTGCTGGTCGGGCTGGTCGACGGCACGCTGCCCATCTCGTACGCCACCACCCCTGCGGCCGTCGAGGAGGAGCGCCGGCTGCTGTACGTCGGTGTCACCCGGGCGCGCGAGCACGTGCACCTGTCCTGGGCGTCGGCCCGTTCGCCCGGCGGCCGGGCGAGCCGCCAGCCGTCGCGGTTCCTGGACGGGCTGCGCCCCGCCGACCCGGCCGGACCCGGGGGGCGTCCGGCGGTGACCGGTCGCTCCGGTCGCCGTGGTCGACGCGGCCCGCTGCCCACGGTCTGCGCCGGGTGCGGGGCCCCGCTCGTCGCGGCGGCCGACCGCACCAGGGGCCGCTGCGCGGACTGCCCCCCGGCGTACGACGAGCAGGTGTTCGAACGGCTCCGCGCCTGGCGGCTCGAGCGGTCCCAGCACGACAGCGTCCCGGCGTACGTGGTGTTCACCGACGCGACGCTGGAGGCGGTGGCCGAGCGCGGCCCGAGCACGCTGGCCGAGCTCTCCACCATCAACGGGGTCGGCGCGGTCAAGCTGGACCGCTACGGCGCCGAGGTGCTCGCCCTGCTGCATCCGGGTGACGCCGATGCGGACTCGCCGGGAAAAGAAGTTGCGTCCGGCTCGTAGTCCTTTGCTAGCCTCGCTCGCACGCGAGATGCGCGCACTCCGACGACGAAGGAGGTGACCCCCTGTGACGAGCCACGTGACCGAGATGGCGACCACCGGCGTGGTCGCCGTCGTGCGTCCGGAGCACAGCCGGAACGAGGCCGCCTTCATGCGGCCCACTCGCACGCAGACGCCCGTCCTCGCCGCGCTGAACGAGGGCAGCGGTCTGACCTTCGACTCTCAGGCCACCAACAGCCCGTTCGGCGCCTCGTTCGAGCCCACGTTCGACCGCAAGCGCACGTTCGACCTCGACGCCGTGATCACGCAGGACCCGTACCAGCCCGTCTCAGGCAAGCAGCTCTGGAGTCACCCTCCGGTCTAGACATCAAGACCGGCGCACCTCAGAGCCGCGGAACCCGAGACCCGGGATCCGCGGCTCTTTCGTTTTCCCGCGTTGCCGACCAGCCCGACCGACTGATCTACCAACGTCACAAGGAGGTGACACCGATGCTGCTCGACCTGATCACCGAGTTCGAGCACACCGGTGCGGCGATCCCCTGCCGAGCGAACGACCCGGAGCTGTTCTTCGCCGAACGGCCCGAGGACGTCGAACGAGCAAAGGCGCTCTGCACCGGCTGTCCCGTCCGGCCCGCCTGCATGGCCGGCGCCCTCGAGCGGCGCGAGCCGTGGGGGGTCTGGGGCGGCGAGCTCTTCGTCCAGGGCGTCGTGGTCGCGCGCAAGCGGCCCCGCGGACGTCCGCGCAAGGACGCGGTGGCTGCCTGATGTCGGCCACCACGTCCCGAGATGCGATCACTGCTTCGACACTGACCAGGAGACTTGAGATGAACCTCATGCATCAGGAGCTGGCTCGGGAGCATTCGTCCCGCCGCCAGCTGGAGGCCGAGCAGTCACGACGTGCTCGCGCACTCCTCGCGCACAAGCGCTGGCACCGCCGGGCCGAACGTGCGGCCTACCGTGCCCGCCTCGCGCTCGCCTCGCTGTGACGGGGCGGCGCCTGCGGAGGCCCCGGCTCCTGTGGAGCCGGGGCCTTCACGCGTACCCGGGTAGCCAGCGCTCCAGCTCGGCGCCCATCCGGACCTCGGCGCCGAGCTGGCAGAGCACCCCGACGCCCCCGAGCCAAACCCGGTGCACCAGCAGGTACTCCGGCGGCAGGTTGAGCTTGAGCCCCACCGACCAGTACTCCTGGCGCGGGTCGTTGATCCGGACGAACTGCTGCCGCATCCAGGCGCGGTCGAACTGGAACCGCTCCACCCGCGCCGGCTCGATGAACGGGTTGAGGTAGCTGACCAGCGACTGTGCGTCGACCTTGACGTTCGGCTTGATGAACCCTTCCTCACGCAGACCGTCGGCCACCGCGTCCACATCGCCGTCCAGCGCGCGTCGCAGCAACCGCCCGATCGAGGGCGGGAGCCCGTCCGGGACCCGCGCGACCGCGCCGTAGTCCAGCACGCCCAGCCGTCCGTCCGCCATCACCCGGTAGTTGCCGGGGTGCGGGTCGGCGTGCAGCATCCCGGCCCGGGCCGGACCGGAGAACAGGAACCGCAGGTACTTCGTACCGAAGTCGTCGCGCTGCTGCTTGGTGCCGGTCTCGATGATCGTGGCCAGCGAGACGCCCTCGACCCATTCGGACGACCAGGACGGTGCCGCTCTGCGCGATGACGTCCGGTACGACGAAGTCCTCGTCGTCCGCGTACGCCAGCGCGAAGGCCCGCTGGGAGGTCGCCTCGAGCGTGTAGTCGAGCTCCTCGACGACCCGCTCGCGCAGCTCGGCGAGCAGCGGCTTGATGTCC
The DNA here is from genome assembly GCA_963771835.1 of uncultured Actinomycetota bacterium. Taxonomy (GTDB): domain Bacteria; phylum Actinomycetota; class Actinomycetes; order Prado026; family Prado026; genus CAVQCJ01. The sequence goes on along the minus strand of CAVYVA010000007.1, from coordinate 12,269 downwards.
ATGCCCGGGGCCAGCGACCCGAACAGCCGGCCCAGCCTGGAGATCTGGTCCAGGTCGGCCATCAGCGCCTGGGCCGCGCCCGGGTACTGCACCTTCACCGCGACGTCCCGTCCGTCGGACCAGACGGCGCGGTGCACCTGGCCGATCGACGCCGAGGCGGCCGGGACGTCGTCGAACGAGCGGAACCGCCGGCGCCACTGGCGGCCGAGCCCGCTGGCCAGCACCTTGTGCACGGTGGTGGCCGGCATCGGAGGAGCGGCGTCCTGCAGCTTGGTCAGCGTCGCCCGGTACGGGCCCGCGAGATCCTCGGGGAACGCCGCCTCGAAGATCGACATGGCCTGGCCGAACTTCATCGCGCCGCCCTTGAGCTCCCCCAGCACTCGGAACAGCTGCTCGGCCGTGCGCGCCTGGATCTCGGCGGCCACCGCCTCGGCCGGCCGGCCGCCGACTCGCTTGCCGAACCCCAGCGCGGTGCGTCCGGCGAAGCCGAGCGGCAGTGCCGCGAGCTTCGCCGTCCGGGTCACGGCGCGGCGCGGGAGGTCGGTCACGACCTCATTGTCGCTGCCGCCGACAGATCCGCCGACCGCCTGAGTCCGGTCCGGGTCGGGAGCGTCCTCCGGACGCTGCCGTCGACGATCCGCCGGCTCCGCGACGTGCAGGGCGCAACCCTGGTCGACGCCACCGCCTGAACCTCGGCAGGGGCCGCGACGGACTGCCACGAGCAACCGCACCCGGGGTGCAGCGGCCACGAACGCCGCCGCGCCCGCAGGCTCGGCGGCCGGACCTGCACCAGCGCCCCGCACAGCTCGTGCGGCGACGACGGTTCGTCGAGGTAGGCCAGCACAGCACTGGCAGTCATCGCGGCAGCCAGTGCGGCCAGGACCACGTCGCAGGCAGCCGGACCGCGGACACCGTTCACCGGCGTGGCGGTCCCGGCCAGCTGGGCGGCGACCGTCGGCCAGGCGGGGTCGCGGTCGACGCGGTGCAGCTCGAGGCAGGTGGCGCACGGCGAGCGACCGGGCAGCACCAGCGGACCGACGACGGCCACCCGCTCGAACGTGGTGGCGAGCAGGTGCGGGACGCCGTCGGCCAGGAGCTGCTCGCAGCGGCCGGCGGCCGGGACCGGGCCGTCGGGGGTGAGCACGACCAGGTCGGGTCGCGGCGCGTCCGGTCCGTAGTCGGGCACGGACGACGACGCGGTCACCTCGGTCGACGGCGCCGCGGCGGCCGCGGCCTGCGCTGCAGACTGCGCACGCCGGTCGCCGACGGCGCGCGCGTGGTGACCGCCGGGACCCAGGTCGGCCGGTCGCACCTCCTGCCCGTCGGCGACCAGCAGCCGCCCGACCGCGCCGGCGGCGAGCAGGCCGGTGAGCGCGGCCCCGATCCGGCCCGCGCCCTCGACCACCACCGTCGAGGCTCGCCGGACCGCGAGCACGGCTCGCTCCACCCGGCCGGCGCCGACCGTCCAGGCGGCCAGGTCGGGCCCAAGCCGGTGCCGCTCGCGGATCGGGAGGGACCGGGTGTGCGTGGGTTCGCCGGCGTCGAGGATCAGCCCACGGCGGTCCAGCGAGGCGATGAGGTCCCGGACCGCCGACTGGGCGAGGCCCACCTCGTCGGCGCCGGCGACCAGGTCGTCCGTGGTCCGGGTGCCGTCCAGCCGGCTCAGCAGGTCCACGTGGGCACCGCCGAGCCCGACGAGCACGACCGCGCGCTCGGTGTCGACACCGAGCTGGAGGGTGGACTCGTCCCGCCAGAGGGCGCGCAGGGCCGGGTTGAGCAGCGGGCGCATCGAACTCCTTCGCCGGGTGCGCCACCTGCGGGTGCCGGTGGCCGAGCGGCCACCCTGCCTCGCGCCTGCCCGTTCGGTCACCGCCCGGACCGAACGCTGGGGACGGGCGGCCCGTCGTCCACAGACATCGAGAAGGGCGGGCCCCCGCATCGTGCGGAGGACCGCCCTTCCGAGCGTTGCGTGGAGCGAGGGCGCTCTCAGGCCTTGCCGAGGATCCGGTTCAGCTTGGTGCCGCAGACGGGGCAGATGCCCTGCGCCATACGCCGGCCCGAAGCGCTGACCACGACCTGACCGGTGAACTCCCTCTTCTCCTTGCACTTCACGCAGTAGGCCTCGCCCGAGTAGCTCTCGGCCATCGCGGGTCCTCCCTCATCCTCGTCGTGGAGGCCCTCCGCCAAGCACGACGGGGACCGATCGAGCACCTTACGTCAGTCACGCTCAGGATCGGGGGATGAGCGTGTCCCGGCGTGTGATCGTGATTACTCCGAGTAGTCGTTCAGGCTGATTCGTGGAAGTGACCAGGCACCCGGCCACGTCTGCTCATGCCCCGCTCAGGCCCTGCCCTCCGCTCGGACAGCACGAGGCCCCCAGGTCGCACGCCCGGTCCGTCCGCCTTCCCCTTGCGTACGGACCGGATGAGTTATCCCGGGGGCCTCGTTCGGATCGGGAGGCTAGGACCGGCCCTCGACCCGAGTCAACGCACCCGAGCGGCCCGCTGTGGATGCGCCTGGGGACACCGTGGGGACGGACCGGCGCGCCGCTGTGGACGAGCGGTGCGCCGCCTGTGGACGAAGGTGGGGACCGATCGGCCTCATCGACCCTGACCTGGGACAATGCTGTCCCCCGCCTGTGGACAGAAGAAAGTCGGTCCCCGCCGGGGGGTAGCGTCCCGGGCATGCAGCAACGCCCTTCGCCCCGGTCCGCGTCCCGCCGTTCGCGAGCCCTCGGCAAGGCCCCCGTGCGCGCGGTCCAGCCGGGGCAGCCGGGGCAGCCGGAGGTCGAGGTGCGTCGCAGCGCCCGCCGGCGCAAGACGGTGAGCGCGTACCGCGACGGTGACCGGATCATCGTGCTGCTGCCCGCGAGGATGTCCCGGACCGAGGAACGGCACTGGATCGAGGTCATGACCAAGCGCCTGGCCGAGCGTGACCAACGTCACCCTCGCTCCGACGCGGATCTGCTGGCCAGGGCCAGGTCGCTGTCCGAGCGGTACCTGCGGGGACGTGCGGTCCCCGGCTCGGTCCGCTGGGTCACCAACCAGAGCAGCCGGTGGGGTTCGTGCACCGTCGAGGACCGCACGATCCGCCTCTCGGCCCGGCTGCGGAGCATGCCGGCGTACGTCATCGACTACGTGCTCCTGCACGAGCTGGCGCACCTGATCGTGCCCGACCACGGGCCGAGGTTCTGGGCGCTGCTCGAGGTGTACCCGCGGACCGAGCGCGCGCGCGGCTTCCTGGACGGCTGGGCCGGGGCCACCGACGGCTGGGCGGGATCCGGGGCGGTCGACGGCGAGGAGGAGCTCGACGAGGCCGGAGAGCCGCCGCCGCATCAACACCCGCACCGCCTCCCGCGCGACCATCGCGGAGGTGGACCCGAGCCGGAAGACGGGCAGGGCCGGCTGGACCTCGGGCCAGGCGTCTGAGCCCGGCGACCGCCGAGCGGGTCCGGCTGCGGCGGCCGGGCTCCAGCCGGGTCAGCCGGCGAGCGAGACAGCCGACCCGACCAGCGCGCGGACCGAGTCGTCCGTGCCGGGCGGCAGCGCGTCGACCGGCCACCAGCGCAGGTCCAGCGACTCCGAGCTGCGCGAGGTCGGCTGCCGGCACGAGGCGGGCGCCACGTACTGCACGTCGAGATGGTCGGCGCTCGACCCGCCGGCGCCGCACTCGACCGGGTGCCGGTCCAGCCGCAGCGGTCCGCCGACGATGGTGAGCCCGCCGATGCCGCTCTCCTCGGTCGCCTCGCGCAACGCGGCCGCGGCGAGGGTCGCGTCGCCCGGTTCGCAGTGGCCGCCCAGCTGCAGCCACCGGCCGACCTTCGGGTGCAGTGTCAGCAGCACCTGGCCGTCCGCCGCGTCCAGCACGAGCGCGCTCGCGGTGAGGTGCGCCGGCCGCGAGGTGCGCCAGGTCGCGTCCTCGTGCGCGCTCAGGTAGTCCAGGTACGACGCCCGCAGCGCGGCCTGGTCCGCGGTCGGCGCGGTCCAGGCCGTCAGCTCCAGCACCGCCGCGGCGTGCAGCGTCGCCGCCGTCACGCCGTCACTCGGTGGGCGGCTCGTCGCCGCCCGGCTTGCGCCTCGCCGCCCTCGGGCTCTGCGTCGCCGAGGCTCTCGAGCCCGGACAGGTCCAGCTCGTCCCTGGCCGCGAATCCGGCCGGGTCGTCCAGGTCGTCGGCGGTCGGCAGCAGCTCGGCGTGGGCCCAGACCGCGTCCCGCCCGTCGATGCCGCGGGTGGCTTTCAGCTCGGTCCACAGGTCCGCGGCCTCGCGCAGCCGCCGCGGGCGCAGCTCGAGACCGACCAGCGTCGCGAACGTCTGCTCCGCCGGACCGCCGGTCGCCCGGGCCCGGCGCACCGTCTCGCGCAGCGCCGCCGAGCTGGGCAGGGCATGGGCCGCATCGGTGACGACGGCGTCCACCCAGCCCTCGACCAGGGCCAGCAACGTCTCGAGCCGGGCCAGCGCCGCCTTCTGCGCAGGAGTGTCCTCGGGCTCGAACATCCCCGACTGCAACGCCTCCTGCACCGCCTCCGGGCTGGACGGGTCGACCGAGCGCATCACCTCCTCGAGCCTGGTCGGGTCGACGACGATGCCGCGCGCGTAGTCCTCGACGGCACCGAACAGCCGGGCCCGCAGCCACGGGACGTGCGCGAACAGCCGCTGGTGCGCGCACTCGCGCAGGGCCAGGTACAGCCGGACCTCGTCCGCGGGCACTCCGAGCCCGGCGCCGAACCGCTCCAGCCCGCCGGGCAGCAGGACAGCGCGCCCGGGCGGGCCGATCGGCAGGCCGACGTCGGTGGAGCCGACCACCTCCGTGGCCAGCGCACCCAGTCCCTGCCCCACCTGCGCCCCGAACATCGCGCCGCCCAGCTGGCGCATCATCCCGAGCATCGGACCGGCCATCGCCTGCATCTCGGCGGGCACGGCTCCGGCGGTGGCCGCGACCACCTTCTCGGCGACCGGGTCGATGAGCTCCTTCCACGCGGGCAGGGTCTGCTCGACCCACTCGGCGCGGCTCCACGCCTGCGCGGTGCCACCGCCGGCCGGGAGCGCGGTGACGGGGTCGAGCCAGACCTCCGCCAGCCGGACGGCTTCGTCGACCGCGCGGCGGTCGGCGGCGGACGGCGTCGGGTCGCCGCCCTCGGCGGCCGTCTGCCTCGCCACGTCCCGGGCCAGGTCCCAGTTCACCGGACCGCCCTCGTACGAGAGCAGCTGCCCGAGCCGGGCGAAGGCGGAGCCCATGTCGGCGGGAGAGCTGCCGCCGAACAACGCCGCGAACGGGTTCGCCGCGTCGGCGCCGCCTGCGGGCTCATCCCCTCGTCGTCGTCGCCCGATCCGGGGCCGAATCCGAAGGGAAGGTCGCTCACGGTGCACCTCGGGCAGGATGGGGGCCGTCACGGAAGGACACGCTCCATGGGTCAGGCCTCCGAGGACGGCGAGAAGGCCAGCACCACCGAACACGGTAGTCGCGGCAGGCGCCGCCCGGCGCCGTCGTCCGGTCCGGTTCGCTCTGGGCGCAGCCCGGCGGGCCCGGTGCTGGCCGTCACCGGCGCGGCCACCGGCATCGGCCGCGCGCTCGCGGCCAGGCTCGCCGACCGCAAGGACGTCGCGGCGGTCGTCGCGATCGACGACCGGCGCGGCGACCTGACCGGCGTGCGCTGGCGGCTCGCGGACGTGTGCTCACCCGATCTCGTCGACGCGATCGCCGGCTGCGCCGCGGTGGTGCACGCGGTGGTGCCGGACGTCCCCGGCGAGCCCGTGCCGGGGGCGGGTCGCCCCGGGCCGGAGGCAGCGCTGGAACGGCTCGTCGAGGGCGCCAGGACCGTGGTGACCGCCGCGGCCGCCGCGAACGTACCGCGGGTGGTGCTGGTCACCAGCGCGATGGTCTACGGAGCGTCCGCGGACAACCCGGTCCCGCTCGACGAGGACGCCGAGCTCGCGGCCGTCGCCGACGCGCCCGCCATCACGGCGCTGCTGGAGGTCGAGGAGACCGCGGCGAAGGCGCGCGGCGTCCACCCGGGGCTGCGCGTCACGGTGGTCCGGCCCGCGGTGCTCGTCGGCCCGGGCGCCGACAGCCTGTTCACGCGGCACTTCGAGGCGCCGCGGCTGCTGGTCGTCAAGGACTCGTCCCCGCACTGGCAGTTCTGCCACGTCGACGACCTCGTGACCGCGCTCGAGCTGGCGGCGACCGGCGTCGTCGAGGGGGCGGTCACGGTGGCCAGCGAGGGCTACCTCACGCAGGACGAGGTCGAGGACGTCACCGGGATGCGCCGGATCGAGCTGCCCGCTCGCATCGCGTACGGGACGGCGGAGCGGCTGCACCGCCTCGGCATGACGCCGGCGCCCGCGAGCGAGCTGGCGTTCACGGCCGAGCCGTGGGTCGTGCCGTGCACGCGGCTGCGGGCGACCGGGTGGCTCCCCGCGCACGACAACCGCTCGGCGCTCGCCGCTCTGGTCGAGGAGAAGGGCCGTCGTCCGGTCAGCGGCCGCCGGCTCGGGCGCGACGCGACCCTGGGTGCCGCCGGTGCGACGGTCGCCGTGCTCGGCACCGCCGCGGTGGTCCGGCAGATCCGCCGGCAGCGCCGCGGCGGCTGACCGGCTGCGGCTAGGGTCCGGACATGGACGCCGATCCGGTACGGCTCGTGGAGCTGCGCGCCGGCCCGCTCTCGGTCGACGAGGTGCTGGCGGCGGTGAGCGACCCGACGGTCGGCGGCACCGCGCTGTTCGTCGGGACCGTCCGCGACCACGACTCCGGCCGAGACGTCGTCGGGCTGGAGTACAGCGCGCACACCTCGGCCGAGCAGCGGATGCGGGCGGTCGCCGAGCGGGCGCTGGCCGGCGCCCCGGGCGTCCTCGTCGCCGCGGTGCACCGGGTCGGCGAGCTCGCGGTGGGCGACCTGGCGGTGGTCGTGGCCGCCGGTGCCCCGCACCGCGCGCGAGGCGTTCGAGGTCGGCCGGCGGCTCATCGACGACCTCAAGCACGAGGTGCCGATCTGGAAGCACCAGCGCTTCAGCGACGGTTCGCAGGAGTGGGTCGCCGCCGACGGCTGAGGATCCCGCCCTGCGCCGCGGGGCTACCCTCGACGGCATGCAGGCGATGGCGTGGTGGTCCGTGCCGCTGGTCGCCTTCGTCCTGGCCATCGTGTGGGTCTCGCTGGCCAACCGCCCGCGGCCGCCCGCGGACCCGCACGACTCGGTCGCCGAGCACCAGCGGTTCACCGAGGCGATGGGCCGCTCGGTCGACACCTCGGGAGACCAGGACCCACCGGCCGCTCCCGCGGACGCCGACGACCCCGACGCGCCCGGCCCCCGCGGCTCGCGCGCCTAGGCTCCGTCCCCGTGTCCCGTCGATCCACCCCGCAGCTGCTCGCGGTCGTCCTGATCGCTGTGGGCCTGCTGGTCGCCGTCGCGCTGCCGCTGCCGTACGTCGTGCTCAGCCCCGGACCGGTCATCGACGTGCTCGGCGCGCCGTCGGGGAAGCCGCTGATCACCATCACCGGTGCACCGACGTTCCCCACCTCCGGCCGCCTCGACCTGACGACGGTCAGCGAGTCCGGCGGGCCGTACGGTCGCACGGCCCTGACCAGGGTGCTCAGCGGCTGGGTCGACCCGCAGCGTCGCCGTGGTCCCGACCGCGGTGCTGTACCCGCCCGGCGAGACCTCGCAGCAGGTCGAGCAGCAGAACACGCAGGAGATGCTGCAGTCGCAGGACTCCGCCGTCATCGCCGCGCTGCGCCATGTCGGGCTCCCGGTCACGCTGACCGTGTCGGTCGCGTCCGTCGCCGCCGGCGGCCCCTCCGACGGACACCTCAAGCCCGGCGACCTGATCCTGCGCGTGGACGGCGTCGTGGTGCACACCGGGGACGAGGTGCGCGCCCAGGTGCGCAAGCGCAAGCCCGGGCGACACGGTGCTGTTCGCCGTCGAGCGCAGCGGCCAGAAGCTCACCGTGCCCGTCGTCGCCGCGGCGTCCAAGGACGACCCGTCCGTCGCGATGGTCGGCTTCCTGCCCAAGGACGGCTACACCTCGCCGGTCACCGTCACCATCAGGCTCGAGGACGTCGGCGGCCCCAGCGCGGGCCTGATGTTCACCCTCGGCATCGTCGACAAGCTCACCGCCGTCGCAGGAGAACGGCGGAGCGCACGTCGCCGGCACCGGGACGATCGACGCGGACGGCAAGGTCGGGGCCATCGGCGGGATCCGGCAGAAGATGGCCGGTGCCCGGGCCGACGGCGCCACCGTGTTCCTCGTCCCGGCCGAGAACTGCTCGGAGGCGCTGCTCGCGGTCCCGGCCGGGCTGCGGCTGGTGAAGGTCACCGACGTCGACGACGCGCTGTCCGGGATGGCGGCTGCGGTCGCCGGCCGGCCGGCCCCCACCTGTTCGGCCTGACCGTGGTCGGGCTTGCCGCGACCGGTCAGGGCGCGAGGGTCGCGGCCAGGGCCTCGGCCAGGCCGGGCACCAGGTCCGGGCCGGTCAGCACGGCGTCCGGCGCGTCGTGGGTGCGGGCGCGCAGCGCGCACTGCCGCGTCCCGTCCCGCAGCACCGCGACCACCAGCCGGACGTCCTCGCGGTCCGGGTGGTCGGCCAGGACGGTCAGCGCCGCCTCCGGGTCCGCCGGCAGGCCGTCCTCGGCCGACGGCGGCAGCACGGCGCGCTCGACGGCCAGCGCGGCCCCGGCCACCGATTCCGGCCACGACGAGCCCGGCCAGCAGCTCCTCGAGCGTCGCGGCCGCGGGCAGCTCCTCCTGCTCGACCGGGGTGATGGACTCCGCCGGCGGGGCTCCCAGCACGGGTGCCAGGGACGGTTCGTGCGCCAGCAGCTGCTCGGTGGGGACGAGCGCGAACAGCCGGGCCGGCTGGTCCCAGCCGCCGTCGGCCACGTGCTGCTCGATCTCGCGCACGACCTCGAGCAGGGCTGTCATAACGACATCGTGACGTACCCGAGGCCTGCTCGGCGCTGAGCACTCAGCTCGGCTAGGTACGTTGTGCGGGTGAGCTTCAACCTTCCGCCGGACCCGGACGAGCCCTCCGCCGCATCGGTCCCGCTGCCACCGCGTCGCAACCGCAGCCGTGCGCTGCTGCTGACGATCGTGGTGCTGGCCCTGCTGGTGATCGTGTTCTGGATCTTCACCGGGCTCTACACCGACCTGCTGTGGTACCGCTCGGTGGGGTCGCAGGCCGGCGGTTCTCGCTGGTGTTCCAGACCCAGCTGAAGATCCGGCTGCTCATGTTCGTCGTGTTCGGCGGTCTGATGGCCGCCGCGGTCGCGGTCAACTGCTGGCTCGCCTACCGGGCCCGTCCGGCGTTCCGGGGGATCTCGGCCGAGCAGCAGGGGCTGGACCGCTACCGGGTCGCGATCGACCCGTACCGCCGGGTCCTGGTCATCCTCGCGGCCGGCGTGCTCGGCCTCATCACCGGCGGCTCGGCGGCCTCCGAGTGGCAGACCGCGCTGCCGTTCTTCAACTCGCAGCCGTTCTACACCAAGGACACGCAGTTCGGGCTGGACCTGTCCTTCTACGCGTTCCGGCTGCCGTTCTGGCGGTTCCTGGTCGGGCTTCGGGTTCGGCATCGTGCTGGTCTCGCTGATCGCGGCCCTGCTCGTGCACTACCTGTACGGCGGCCTGCGGCTGCAGACCCCGGGCGACAAGACCACGCCGTGGGCGCGCGCGCACATCGCCGTGCTGCTCGGCCTGTTCGTGCTCATGAAGGCCGCGGCGTACTGGTTCGACCGGTACGAGCTCGTGGTCAAGGACGGTCCGCGGATCAGCGGCGGCACGTACACCGACATCAACGCGGTGCTGCCGGCCAAGCTCATCCTGTTCTGCATCGCGATCATCTGCGCGCTGCTGTTCTTCGCCACCGTTCTGACCCGGAACTGGCTCGCTCCGGCGCTCGGCTTCGGCCTGCTGGTGCTCAGCGCCGTGGTCGTCGGCGGCATCTACCCGTTCTTCGTCCAGTCGTTCCAGGTCAAGCCCAGCGAGCCGGACAAGGAGGCGCCGTACATCCAGCGCAACATCGACGCCACCCTCAAGGCCTACCAGCTCGACCGGATCGAGTCCCGCGACTACGTCGGCGTGTCCAACCCCAAGGACGTCACCGGCGCCCTGCCGACCGTGCGGAACGTGCGGCTGATCGACCCGGCCGTCGTCTCGCCGACGTTCAACAACCTGCAGCAGCTGCGCGGCTTCTACAGCTTCGCCGACACCCTCGACGTGGACCGGTACGACCTGGTCGGCAGCGACGGCAGCACCACCCAGCGCGAGGCCGTGGTCGCGGTCCGCGAGCTCAACCTCAACGGCATCCCGGCCAGCTCGCACAACTTCGCCAACGACCACACCGTGTACACGCACGGCTAGGGCTTCGTGGCGGCGTACGGCAACGTCACGGACGAGTTCGGCAACCCCGCCTTCTTCGAGTCCAACATCCCGCCGGCGGGCCTGCTGACGCTGACGGCCGACGGGTCGCGGGTCTACTTCGGCGAGAACTCGCCGGACTACTCGATCGTCGGGGCGCCGGCGGGCAAGCCGCCGGTGGAGTTCGACTACAACAACGCCAACGGGAACCAGGTCGACAACACCTACGCCGGCAACGGCGGGGTGGCGATGGGGTCCGCTGTTCGGCCGGGTCCTGTTCGCGACGAAGTTCGGCGAGACGAACATCCTGCTGTCCGACCGGATCAACTCGGCGTCGCGCATCCTGTGGAACCGGGACCCGCGCGACCGGGTCCAGGCGGTCGCGCCGTGGCTGACCGTCGACGGCGACGCCTACCCGGCCGTGGTCGACGGCCAGATCAAGTGGATCATCGACGGCTACACGACGACGAACGGCTACCCGTACTCGCAGCGCACCCAGCTCGGCCAGGCGACCGCCGACTCGGTGACGGTGGCGAGCAACGCGATCGCGTCGCAGCCGGCCGAGCAGGTCGACTACATCCGCAACTCGGTCAAGGCCGTCGTCGACGCGTACGACGGCACCGTCCAGCTGTACGAGTGGGACCAGACCGACCCGGTGCTCAAGGTGTGGGAGCAGGCGTTCCCCGGCACCGTGCAGCCGTTCGACTCGATCCCCACCCAGCTGATGCAGCACTTCCGGTACCCGCAGGACATGTTCAAGGTGCAGCGCGACCTGTACGCCAAGTACCACGTCACCGACCCCAAGGCCTTCTACAGCGGCCAGGACTTCTGGGTCGTCCCGGACGACCCGACCAAGGACAGCGGCGCAGGCGCAGCCGCCGTACTACCTGACGCTGCAGATGCCCGGGCAGTCCGGCCCGTCGTTCTCGCTGACGACGACGTTCGTCCCGAACAACCGGCCCAACCTCGCCGCGTTCATGGCGGTCGACGCCGACCCGGGGCCCGACTACGGGACGGTCCGGGTGCTCGAGCTGCCCAAGAACACGACGGTCCTCGGCCCGGGACAGGTGCAGAACCAGTTCGAGACCGACCCGACGATCTCCTCGCAGCTCACCCTGCTGCGCAACGGCGGGTCGCACGGTCGATGTTCGGCAACCTGCTCTCGCTGCCGGTCGCCGGCGGCCTCATCTACGTCGAGCCGGTGTACATCCGCGCGTCCAGCGGGACGACGTACCCGCTGCTGGGCAAGGTGCTGGTCTCGTTCAACCAGAAGACCGCCCTGGGCAACACCCTCGCCGACGCGCTGAGCCAGGTGCTCGGCACCACCCCGACGACCCCGACGACCCCGACCACCCCGACGCCGCCCACGACGGGCACCGGGCAAGACGCCGCTCCAGGTGGCGCTGGCACGAGGCGGACCAGGCGCTCGCGGACTCGAACGACGCGCTCAAGGCCGGGGACTGGGCGGCCTACGGCGCGGCCCAGAAGCGGCTGGCCGACGCCGTGGCGCTCGCCGTCAAGCTCGCGGCGGCACCCCGTCGACGTCGGCGGGCCCCTCGGCGACGTCTCGCCCTCGACGAGCAGCAGCCCGTCGGGCTAGCGGTTCGCGGCGGACGGCGCGCCGCCGGGATTTGCCCGCCGGCTCCGGCTCACCTACTGTGAGACCACCGACGCGGGGTGGAGCAGCTCGGTAGCTCGCTGGGCTCATAACCCAGAGGTCGCAGGTTCAAATCCTGCCCCCGCTACCAAACGACACAGGTCCCAACGACACAGGTCCCAACGACACAGGTCCCAACGACACAGGGTCCGGCCGACAGGTCGGGCCCTTGTCGTTCCCACTCGGGCGCCACGGCCCGGGCCAGGAACCCTAATGTGGCACCCTTGTGGCATCACATCACTTGACTATGGCACCAAAGTGATGC
>CAVYVA010000006.1:0-100780 GCA_963771835.1 uncultured Actinomycetota bacterium | reverse complement strand
CCCACACAGCTCTGACGTAGGCCGCCCGCCCATGAGCCACCCCGTCCGTGCCCGGCAGGCACGGCCAGGAGCCCACGCACGTCGTCCAGCGACGCGAACTCCTTGCGCGCCATCCAGTCGGACAGGCCGTCGATCAGGACCGTCGCGTACTGCGGGCCGTGTCGCAGCAGTGCCGACGTCGTCATCACCACGTCCGCGCCCGCCAGCAGGTAGCGGGCCACGTCGTCCGGGCCCTCGACGCCGGTAGACGCGGCGAGGGATGCCCGGACCCGCCCGCGCAGGAGCGCGATCCAGGTGCGCGGCAGCCGTGCCTCGGACGGGTGGGAGAGGCCGACGGCGGGCACGACGGTGAGGGACTCCGGGTCGATGTCGGGTTGCAGGAACCGGTTGAAGAGGACCAACCCGTCGGCGCCGGCCTCGTCCAGCCGCACCGCCATCTCGGCGGTCGAGCTGAAGTACGGGCTCAGCTTGACCGCCACGGGGACCCTGCACCGACGCCCTTCACCCCGGTGAGAACGTCGAGGAGCTGGTCCTCGACGTCGCGGCCGGGAATCTTCGGAGCTGCCGGGCAGGTAGTAGAGGTTGAGCTCGATCGCTGCCGCACCGGCGTCCTGCATCGCGGTGGCATAGGTGCCCCAGCCACCAGGCGTGACGCCGTTGAGGCTGGCGATCACCGGAACGTCGACCGCGGCAGCCGAGCGCTCGAGCAGGCTCAGGTAGCGGCGGGGCCAGGGCTCGCCGTCCGTGTCGGCCGGGAAGTACGTCAGGGACTCGGCGAAGCTCTCGGTGCCGACCTCGACCTGACGAGCGTCCCGCTCCGCATCCTGGAGCAGCTGCTCCTCGAACAGCGAGTGGAGCACCACTGCGCCGACGCCCGCGTCGACGAGGCTGCGCACGCCGTCGACCGACGTCGACAGCGGTGATGCTGATGCCACGACCGGGTTGCGCAGCCGCAGGCCCAGGTAGCCCGTCGCGAGCTCCATCAGGGCTCCTTCCGGGCATCCTGCGGGAAGCTACCGCGCACCGCGCGTGGCCATCTCCTCGTACGTCCGCCAGCGCAGGTCGGCGGCCTGCTGGGCGAGCGCGAGCAGCCGTTCGGCCTCAGCCGGGTCGGTGTTGGCCAGCGTACGGAACCGCAGCTCGCCCTTTCGATACTCACCCAGCGGCATCCGCGGCCGGGGCGAGTCGAGCAGGAACGGGTTGCCGCCGTCAGCGCGGACCACCGGGTCGTACCGCATCAGCGGCCAGTGGCCGCTCGCCACCGCGCGGTACTGCTGACCGAGCCCGTCGCGCAGGTCGAATCCGTGTGCGATGCAGTGGCTGTACGCGATGATCAGCGACGGTCCGTCGTACGCCTCTGCCTCCCGGAACGCACGCAGGGTCTGCTGCGGATCCGCGCCGAACGCGACCCTGGCGACGTACACGTTGGCGAGCGCGATCGCCTGCAGCGCGAGATCCTTCGTCGGCATCGTCTTGCCCGCGGCTGCGAACTTCGCGACGGCGCCGAGCGGGGTGGCCTTGGACATCTGGCCCCCGGTGTTCGAGTAGACCTCGGTGTCGAGCACGAGCACGTTGACGTCGTGCCCGCTGGCCAGCACGTGGTCCAGTCCGCCGGAGCCGATGTCGTACGCCCAGCCGTCGCCGCCGACGATCCAGACGCTTCGGCGGACCAGATGGTCGAGCACGCTGCGCAGGTCTACGGCGGCCGGCCCGTCCAGCGCGTCGAGCCGACGTCCCAGCTCGGCGACGCGCCCGCGCTGCTCACGCAGCTCGGACTCCCGTAGCTGCGGCGCTGCGAGGATCTCGTCGACGAGCTCCGCGCCCAGCTGGTCACGCAGCTCGAGCATCCGCCGACGCGCCAGCGTGGTCTGCCCGTCAGAGGCGAGCCGCAGCCCGAGGCCGAACTCGGCGTTGTCCTCGAACAGCGAGTTCGACCACGCGGGCCCGCGCCCGTCCGGCCCGGTCGTCCACGGAGTCGTCGGGAGGTTCCCGCCGTAGATGGACGAGCACCCGGTCGCGTTGGCGATCGTGAGCCGGTCACCGAACAGCTGTGACAGCAGCTTCAGGTAGGGGGTCTCACCGCAGCCGGCGCAGGCACCCGAGAACTCGAACAGCGGGTCCAGGAACTGGGTGCCGCGCACCGTGCCGAAGTCGACCCGCGACCGGTCGGTCGCCGGCAGCTGCTCGAAGAACGCGACGTTCGAACGCTCGGCGTCCACCCGCGGCTCTCGCTCGGCGAGGTTGATCGCCCGGTGCGTGGGGTCGGTCCCGGCCGAGACGGGGCAGGCCTCGACGCACAGTCCGCAGCCGGTGCAGTCCTCGACGTACACCTGCAGCGTGTAGCGCGTCTCCGGAAGGCCGGGGCTGTTGAGCGGCGCCGAGAGGAACTCGTCCGGCGCGCCGTCGAGCCGGGCGGGGTCGTAGTAGCGGGAGCGGATCACGCTGTGCGGGCAGACGAAGCTGCAGTTGCCGCACTGGATGCACAGGTCGGGGTCCCAGGCAGCGACCAGCTCGGAGATGTTGCGCTTCTCGTACTTCGTCGTGCCGCTGGGGTAGGTGCCGTCCGCCGGCAGCGCGCTGACCGGGAGCTCGTCACCGTGCCCGGCGATCATGGCCGCCGTCACCGTGCGCACGAACTCGGGCGCGCTCTCCGGAACCACGGGAGCGGGCTCCCGGGTGGTCGTCACCCGTTCGGGCAGCTCGACCCGGTGCAGCCCGGCCAGCGTGCTGTCGACCGCGTTCAGGTTGCGCTGGACGACCTCGACGCCACGCCGACCGTACGTCTTGGCGATCGACGACTTGATCGCCTCGATCGCGCGGTCCGGTTCCAGCACGCCGGAGATCGCGAAGAAGCACGTCTGGAGCACCGTGTTGGTCCGACCGGCCAGGCCCACCTCACGGGCGATCCGGCCGGCGTCGATCACGTACAGCTCGATCCGCTTGGCGAGCAGCTGCTCCTGCACGGGTCGCGACAGTGCGTCCCACACCTGGTCGGCGGGCACTGAAGTGTTGAGCAGCAGCGTCGCCCCGTCCGCTGCCCGGTCCATGACCTCGTCGCGATCGATCAGGCTGAGCTGGTGGCAGCCCACGAAGCTCGCCCGCGACACCAGGTAGGGGGCGCTGATCGGCTCCGGGCCGAAGCGCAGGTGCGAGACGGTCTGCGAGCCGGACTTCTTCGAGTCGTACACGAAGTAGCCCTGCGCGTACAGTCCCGCCTCGGAGCCGAGGATCTTGATCGTGTTCTTGTTCGCCCCGACCGTCCCGTCCGAGCCGAGGCCGAAGAAGACCGCGCGCACGGTGTGCTCGGGCTCGATGTCGAAGGTTGCGGGGTACGCGAGGCTGGTGCCGGACACGTCGTCGTTGATACCGACGGTGAAGCGCGATCGCGGTCGGTCGTGCTCGAGCTCCTCGAGCACGCCCACCACCATCCCGGGGGTGAACTCCTTCGAGGACAACCCGTAGCGGCCACCGACCACCCGTGGCATCAGGTCGCGCTCTCCGTCGGCGTGGGCCTCGCTCAGTGACGCCAGCACGTCGAGGAACAGCGGCTCGCCGAACGACCCTGGCTCCTTGGTCCGGTCGAGGACGGCGACCTGCGTGACCGTCGGTGGCAGCGCGTCGAGCAGTGCACGGGCCGGGAACGGCCGGTAGAGCCTGACCTGCAGCACCCCGACCCGCTCGCCTCGTCGCTGCAGGAACGCGACCGTCTCCCGCGCGGTCTCCGCACCAGAGCCCATCAGCACGAGCACCCGTTCCGCGTCGGGGTGCCCGGTGTAGTCGACCAGCCGGTAGTGCCGGCCCGTGCGGTCCCCGAGTGCGTCCATCGCCGCCTGCACCGCGCCCGGCACCCGGGCGTAGAAGGGGTTGACCGTCTCGCGCGCCTGGAAGTAGACGTCCGGGTTCTGCGCCGTGCCACGGATGAACGGGTGCTCGGGAGACAGCGAACGGCCGCGATGCTCTCGGACGCGCTCCTCCGGCACCAGCGCACGCAGGTCGTCGTCGGAGAGCATCTCGACCGAGTTCAGCTCGTGCGAAGTGCGGAACCCGTCGAAGAAGTGCACGAACGGCACGCGCGTCGCCAGCGTCGCGGCCTGCGCGACCAGGGCCAGGTCATGGGCTTCCTGGACGGAGGCCGAGGCCAGCAGCGCAAAGCCGGTCTGCCGCACGGCCATCACGTCCGACTGGTCGCCGAAGATCGACAGTCCCTGTGCCGCCAACGACCGGGCGGCAACATGCAGCACGGCGGACGTCAGCTCACCGGCGATCTTGTACATGTTCGGGATCATCAGCAGCAGGCCCTGCGAGGCGGTGAACGTCGTCGCCAGCGACCCGCCCTGCAGCGCACCGTGCAGCGCTCCGGCCGCACCGCCCTCGCTCTGCATCTCCACCACGGTGGGCACGGTGCCCCACACGTTGGGCCGGCGCTGGCTGGACCACTCGTCGGCCAGCTCGGCCATCGGCGACGACGGCGTGATCGGGTAGATGCAGCAGACCTCGTTGAGCCGGTAGGCGACGGAGGCGGCCGCCTCGTTCCCGTCGATCGTGGCGCGCATCAGTCGGGTTCCGGGAACATGTCGATCGCGTGCACCGGGCACTGCTCGTAGCACGCGCCGCACCCGGTGCAGCGGTCGTAGTCGAACCGGTAGCGGTGCCCCACGCCCAGCTTGATCACCGCATCCTCCGGGCAGGCGCCCAGGCAGCCGTCGCACTCGCAGCAGTTGCCGCAGGACAGGCACCTGCCCGCCTCGTAGGTCGCCTCCGCCTCCGTCAGTCCGCCGACGACCTCACCGAAGCTCTCGACCCGCTCGTCGGGCGCCAGCTCGGGCTGCTGGCGGCGGGCCGTGTCGCCGAAGAACCAGGGGTTCAGCAGGTCGAAGGTCGCGGTCCGGTGCTTCGAGTCCGATGCCACCGGTCTGCTGCTCAGCCAGGCGTCGATGTGGCGGGCCGCCTTCTTGCCGTGGCCGACGCCCACCGTCACCGTGCGCTCGCTCGGCACCATGTCCCCGCCGGCGAACACCCCCGGGCACCCGGTCATCAGAGAGGCCGACACCTGTACGGTCCCGTCGCGCCCGAACTCCACTCCCGGGACGGAGCGAAGGAACGTGGTGTCCGTCTCCTGCCCGAGCGCCAGGATCAGCGTGTCCGCCGCCAGCGTCTCGAACCGCCCCGTCGGCTGCGGGAAGCCCGACTCGTCGAGCTCCATCAGCTCGACCTGCAGCTGTGGTCCGTCGAACGCGGTGATCGTGCGCAGCCAGTTGATGCGTACGCCCTCGCGCTCGGCGTCCTGCGCCTCTTCGGCATGCGCCGGCATCTGTTCGCGCGTGCGACGGTAGACCACCATCGCCTCGTCAGCGCCGAGGCGTCGCGCTACCCGAGCAGCGTCCATCGCGGTGTTGCCACCGCCGTAGATCGCCACCCGGCGACCGATGACCGGCCTGTCGCCCGAGGCGACGTCGCGCAGGAACGTGACGGCCTCCACGATCCGGCCGGTGTCGCGGGCGGGGATGTCGACGCGCTTGGACAGGTGTGCGCCCACCGCGACGAACACCGCGTCGAAGCTGCCCTCGTCCCGCTCGGCCGCCAGGTCCTCGACCCGGTGGTCGGAGGTCAGACGCACGCCCAGTGCGGCGATGCGGTCCAGCTCGCCGGCGAGGACGTCGCGCGGCAACCGGTATGCCGGGATGCCGTAGCGCATCATCCCGCCGGGCTCGGCGCCCGCGTCACGGACCTCGACCTCGTGGCCGAGCCGGGACAGGTGGTAGGCCGCCGAGAGCCCGCTCGGCCCGGAACCGATGACGAGGACCCGTCTGCCGGTGCGCGCGGGCGGGGGCTCGAAGGTCCAGCCGCGCTGCAGCGCGAGGTCGCCGAGGAACCGCTCGATCGAGTGGATCGAGACTGCGCTGTCGAGGGTCGCGCGGTTGCAGACGCTCTCGCAGGGGTGGTAGCAGACCCGCCCGTGGATCGCCGCCAGCGGGTTGTCGGCCACCAGCTGACGCCATGCCTGTTCGTGGCGCCCGTCGATGGCGTAGGCCAGCCACGCCTGGATGTTCTCGCCGGCTGGGCAGCCGGCGTTGCACGGCGGAAGCAGGTCGACGTAGACCGGACGTCGTTCCCTGACGGGCCCCGAGAGCGGACGGCCGTGCAGCAGGTCCGGCAGCGCGGTCAGGTCGTGCGGTGGGTTGGTCATGGCCTAGCCGAGGGACGCCCACGGCCGGGCAGCTGCCGCACCGGTGGCGACCATGCTCGCGACCCTACTCGTCAGTCTCGTCGAACCGTCCACCCTCGGACCGACCCGAGAATGCCGAGTGGCACCTAACTTGGCATCACATCACTTGACTATGGCACCAATTATGGTGCCATAGTTGTGCCATGGATCTCGCGCCGTACCTCACCGACCTGCGGAGCCAGCTCGCCGCCGCCGCCGAACCCGGTGGCCCCGAGGCGCGGGATCTGGCCGAGCGACTGACCGCGACGCTGGAGTCGGCCTTCCGGCTGTCCCTGCTCGATGCGCTCTCCGTGGCCGCTGCCGAGATCACCCAGGAGCTCGCCCCCGGGTCGGTCGAGCTGCGGCTGCGCGGCCGCGACCCGGAGTTCGTGGTGGTCGCTCCGGCCGTGCCGGAGGCCGTCGACCGCGCCGCAGCGGACGAACCGGCGACCGCCGTCGGGCGACGACGCGGCCATGACCCGGATCAACCTGCGGCTCGGGCAGGACCTCAAGGACCGGGTCGACGCGGCCGCCCGGCGTGCCGGGATGTCGGTCAACGCGTGGCTCGTGCGCGCGGCCGCCGCCGCGCTGGCCGCAGGACCGCCCAGCCCGTCCCCGACCCGGAGCCTCTGCACGCGGCGGCGACCGCTACCACGGATGGGTGCACTAGCCCCGGTGGAAGCGCCGTCCCGCCCCGGACCCGACTCACCGATCGCAGTGGAGGACACGACATGACCAGCTTCCCCACCACCGGCCCGATCGCGGCCTCCGTCGAGGTCGAGATGGGCGACATCTGGATCGTCGCGGGCGACGACGGACCCACCGTCGTGGACGTGACCCCGACCGACCCGACGAACGAGAAGGACCGCCGGGCAGCCGACGCCACCACGATGACCTGCGCAGACGGTCGCCTGCGGGTGGTCGGACCGAAGCATCCGGTCAGCTTCACCAAGAAGCGCGGATCGGTGCAGGTCGCGGTCCGGCTGGCGTCGGGGTCGGATCTCGACGCGGTGTCGGCCCTCGGTGCGATCGGGGTCGAGGGCGAGCTCGGCAGCTGCCGGGTCAAGACGTCGGCGGGGGACATCCGGGTGCAGGACGCGACCAGCGCCGACCTGAGGACGGCCATCGGAGCCGTCGTCGCTGGGGACATCGCCGGCGAGGTGTACTGCTCGACCGGCTCGGGTTCCGTGCACATCGACCGGATCGGTGGTCGCGCCGAGGTGAAGAACTCCAACGGCGACACGAGGATCGGCGACAGCGGCGGCCCGCTGCGGGTCAAGTCGGCGAACGGCAGCGTCTCGGTCGACCGTGCGCAGGGGGACGTCACCGCGACCACGGCGAACGGCAACCTGCGGATCGGCAGCGTCGAGCGCGGATCCGTGCAGCTGAAGACGTCGCTCGGTCGCATCGAGGTCGGCATCGCGACCGGCACCTCCGCGCGGCTCGACGTGAGCACCTCGTTCGGCACCGTGCGCAGCGACCTCGACGCCACCGACCAGCCTGCCGCCGGCGAGCGGACCGTCGAGGTCCATGCCCAGACCAGCGCCGGGGACATCCACGTCGTCCGCGTCCCCGACGACGAGTCGTGACGGGAGCCGGCTCGATGACGACCACCTCGACCGCCGCCACCGCCACGACGGCCGCCACATCCGCCATCGCGACGGCCGGTCTGCGCAAGTCGTACGGCGACGCCACCGTGCTCGACGGGATCGACCTCACGGTGGACGAGGGCACGGTGTTCGCCCTGCTCGGTCCGAACGGCGCCGGCAAGACCACGCTCGTGCAGATCCTGTCCACGCTCATCCCCGCCGACGAGGGGACCGCGCTGGTGGGCGGCTACGACGTCCGCTCGCAGGCCGGTTCGGTACGCAGCCGGATCGGCGTCACCGGCCAGGCGTCCGCGCTCGACGACCTGCTCACCGGCCGCGAGAACCTCGCCCTGATGGCGAGCCTGTACCGCCTGGGGCGCTCGACGTCGCAGCGACGGGTCGCCGACCTCATCGAGCGGTTCGACCTCACGGCGGACGCGGACCGGCTGGCATCGACGTACTCCGGCGGCATGAGGCGCCGGCTCGACCTGGCCATGACGCTCGTCGGCGAGCCCACGATCATCTTCCTGGACGAGCCGACGACTGGGCTCGACCCCCGGAGCCGGCGCACCGTCTGGCAGATCGTCCGGGAGCTCGCCGCGCGCCGGCGTCACGGTCTTCCTCACCACGCAGTACCTCGAGGAGGCCGACCACCTGGCCCATCGGGTGGCCGTGCTCGACGCGGGCCGACTGGTGGCGCAAGGCACGCCGGCCGAGCTCAAGCGGCTGGTCCCCGGCGGCCACGTGCGCCTGCAGTTCGCCGACGCCGAGCAGCTCGATGCAGCGGCTCGCGCCTTCCCACGATCGACCCGCGACCCGGCGAGCCTGAGCCTGCAGGTCCCCAGCGACGGCGGCGTCCACGCGCTGCGGTCCGTGCTCGACGCGCTCGACCGGAGCTCGCTGGTCCCCGACGAGCTGTCCGTCCACCTGCCTGACCTCGACGACGTGTTCCTGAGCCTGACCGGCCAGGAGCAGACCGAGCGGAGCTGATGACCCGTGTCCACACTCAGCGAGGCCGTCCACGACTCCTCGACGATGACCCGGCGGAGCCTGCGACGCATCGTCCGCTACCCGAGCATGACCATCATCCTGGTCGGGATGCCGGTGGTGTTCCTGCTCCTGTTCGTCTACGTCTTCGGCCAGACCCTGGGCACCGGCCTGGGCGGAGGGAACCTCGGACGCGCGGGCTACGCCGACTACGTGACGCCCGGGATCCTGCTCATCACGGTGGCTGCCGCCGCCCAGGGCACAGCAATCTCGGTCGCCCTGGACATGAACGCGGGCCTCATCGCCCGCTTCAGGACGATGCCCGTGACGAAGTCTGCCGTGCTCACCGGCCACGCGGTCAGCAGCTTCCTGCAGACCATGCTGAGCCTGGTCGTCGTCCTCGCGGTCGCGCTGGCCGTCGGCTTCCGGCCCACGGCAGGGGTGAACGGCTGGATCGTGGCGGCGAGCGTGGTCGCGCTGTTCACGGTGGCGCTCACCTGGCTGTCCGTCGCGCTCGGCCTGGTCGCGAAGACACCGGAGAGCGCGAGCAACCTGCCCATGTTCCTGGTCCTGCTGCCGTTCCTCAGCAGCGGCTTCGTCCCCACCGGGTCGCTGCCCGGACCGCTGCGGTGGTTCGCCGAGAACGAGCCGTTCACGCCGACGATCGAGACAGTCCGTGGGCTGCTGCTCGGGACTCCCAGCGGTCGCGACGTCGCAGTCGCGATCGCGTGGAGCGTGGGGATCGCACGTCGGCTCCTACCTGTGGGCGCAGTGGTTGTTCGACCGGCGACCGACTCGCTGACCGGTCCAGCAGCTCGCACCCGCGGTGAGCCTGCTCGTCTACTCCCCGGTGCTCTCGGTCACGACCGAGTACGCCGTCCGGGCCGAGGGTCTCGTCCGCGTCGGCTGAGCAGCGAGCGCCGGCGGAGCCCGCCTCTGCTCAGAACCGTTGTCGGGTCACCTCGTCGAGCGGCCGCCGCGGGGTCGGCGGGACCGGAGTGCCGCGACCCAGCCGGAGCAGCATCTGCGGGTGGCCCTGCACGGTGCCCGGGCCGAACACCGTGCGGCGCAGCGCCGGCACCTCGAGCGGCTGGTTGACGAACGACGCCGAGATGCCGTGCAGGGTCGCCGTCAGCAGCACGCGCTGGAGCGCCTGCCCCGCCCGGACCCACGACCCGCGGTCGTCGGCCGCGGTGAACAGCACCGCCAGGACCGGCACCGCCTCGAACTGCTCTCGCGGCCGGTCGGGGAGCGGGGCCCCGCGGCGCAGGTCGCGGACGATCGCGTCGGGGTCGTCCGCGACCGGGCCGAGCGCGTAGCCGGGGACACCGTCCCGGCGGTCGGGGTGCACGCCCGTCCACTGCACCGCCTCGACGGCGACGGCGGGCCGGTGGTCGTGCTCGAAGTCGGCGACCCGGATGAGCTCCGCCAGCCGCACGCGTTCCGCGCGCTCGCGCGGCACGTCCAGCCCTGCGCCCTCGAGCTGCCCGGCCTCCTGCATCGCCAGCACGGTCTCCTCGGGGATGCGCACGTCCTCGAACGGATGCCGGTTGGTGTGCCGGTACGGGATGGCCTGGTACAGCAGCTCGGACACGCCGGGCGCCATCCGGTGCCCGGAGATGGTGGCCCTGGCCACCAGGGTGGGCTGGGTCGGGTCCGGCAGGACCCGCACCTTCGGCTCCAGGCCCAGGTGGCCGGCGGCCAGCCGCAGGTTGAACAGGGCCGCGCCGCAGCTGATCAGCAGCTGGCGCCCGGTGGGGTCCACCTCGCGCAGCTGCCGTCCCGGATCCGCGTACAGGTCGATCTGTGCGCCGGTCACGACGAACCGCCACGGCTGGCTGTTGTGCAGCGAGGGTGCGGCCGTGGCCGCGGCGAGCATCAACTCCCAGGCAGGGCGGCTGAGCCTCTCCGCGGCCACGGTTCCCACCTCCGTCGTCCTACGGCCGGCGAGATTCGTCGGGTCAGACGGTCGAGAACGGTCGGACGACGGCGACCGGTGCCGTCGCGTGGTGCATCACCGCGTGGCTGACCGAGCCGAGCAGCAGCGAGCGGAACCCGCCGCGACCGCGCGACCCGACGACCAGCAGCTCTGCGCCTCGGGCGGCGTCGACGAGCACCGGCGCCGCGATGCCGTGCACCACGCGCTCGCGCACGTCGACGTCCGGGAACTTGTTCCGCCAGCCGGCCACGGCCTCGGTCAGCGCCGCGGTCTCGGCCGGGACGACGACCTCGGTCTCCACGTTCAGCGGGATCGCTCCGCTCTTCGGGCCGCTGCTGTCGAAGAAGTCGGAGTACCAGGCGCGGACTGCGGTGAGCCCGACGCCGCGGAGAGCGGCCTCCTCGAACCCGAACGCCAGCGCGTCCTGGGCAGCGTCGGAACCGTCGACACCGACGACGATGCGACCGGCCTCCGGCCCGGTGAGGATCGTGTCGTGGACACGGACCACCACCACGGGGACGGTGGCGTGCGTCGCGACGTGCAGGGACGTAGAGCCGACGAGCAGCTCGGCGAAGCCGTCCAGCCCGCGCGAGCCGAGGACGACCAGGGCCGCGTCGCCCATCGCGTCCAGCACGGCGACCGCGGGAGACGAAGCCGTCAGGCGCTGGCGCACGGTGACGCCGGGCGCCCATTTCGCTGCCAGGGAGGTCGCGTCGGCGAGCGTCGAGGTCCCCTCGGGGCCTGGCGGGTCGGTGACGGGCTGGTAGAAGCCCATCCCCACGCTGTTCAGGACCACGTCCGGGGTGTCCGCGTGAAGGATCACGACCGGCAGGTGGCGGCGCCGGGCGTCATCCAGGGCCCACCGCAACGCGTACCGACTCGACTCGGATCCGTCGTACCCGACGAGCACAGTCTTGTCGCTTCTCATGACGACCTCCTCATCTGCATGGATCCGCTCACGCCTCGAGCGTCGCGCGTCGCCGGAGCCACGGGCAGAGTCGTTGGTCCCGAGGCCTGCATGAGGGCGACGAGCGCGACCTCGGCCAGGCCCAGCACCGCGATCACCGGCTGCAGGAAGAAGTACTTCTCCAGCACGGCCATCTGGACGACGATCCAGGCCAGCAGGCCCCCGCCGGCCACCCACGCGACCGCGACGGCCCACCGGCTCCCGGTGGCCACCAGCACCGCCGCGAGCAGCTGCGGTGCTGCCACGCCCGCCAGCAGCGCGATCCCGGGGAGGACCCAGCTGTCCACCCCGGCCGCGACCAGCCAGTCGGTGGGCATGCCGAACCCGTCGACGATCATCCGGACGCCGCCGAGGACGGCCATCCCGCCGACGAAGGCCTCGATGCCGACCAGGGCCCAGGCCCAGCCACCCCGCCGGGCCCGGTCCGGTGAGCGGCCCGGCGCGCGGCCGGCTCCGGACGGCAGGCCGCGCAGCAGCGCGACGAGCGGCACCATGCCGACGACGGCGAGCACCGCGAAGGCCGGGCTGATCGACGCGGACGCCACCTCCGAGCCGGGGTCGGCCGCATGCCCGAGCCACTGGTCGACCGCGATGCCGAGGCTCTCGACGACCCACGCCACCAGTCCCGAGCCGACGACGAGGAAGCCCCAGGCGGCCCGGCGCCACAGCCAGGCGGCGGCGACCGCCATCGCCGGCAGCCAGAAGGCGAGGTCCTGGATGTAGGTGGGGCTGGTGGTCAGGCCCGTGCCGGCCAGGAAGGCGGGTGGACCGTCGGCCGCCATCGCGCGCAGCACCGGGGCGGTCCAGGCGAGCGTGTTCAGCCCGACGACCACCCAGACGTAGACGGCCACCGCACGGACCGGTGTGCCGCCGGCGAAGAGGGCGCCGAACCGCGCGACGTCCACGCCGTGCAGCACCGCGACCAGCGACCACAGCGCCAGTGACAGGGTCGCGACGTCCAGCAGGAACAGGTCGTCGAACGGGGTCGCGAGGACGAACAGGACCGCGTTGTACAGCAGGTAGGCGACGGCGCCGATCCACACCGGTACCGCGCGCACCGAGCCGCGGCGGGCGAGCACCATCGCGGTGACCAGGACGGGCACCGCCACGACGAGCGCGACCAGCGCCGTCCCGCGCGCGGACCCGTTCATGGCCGGGGGACCGGTCAGGACCCCCGGGACGAACAGCGTCAGCGCGCAGGTGAGCGCGGCCACCGCCGCCAGGGCGGCGGACAGCCCGGTGGCGACCGGCCCCGGCGTGAGATCAAGGTCCTGGCGGTCTTCGGACCGGACCTGGAGGAGATCGGTTCGCGTGGTCGCAGACATGGCCGGCTGACCCCCGATCGGTCGCGGGCCGCGCCCGATCGGCGCGGCGACACCTCGAGCCTGCTCCAGTGGACCCATGTCCGCGCAGGGGCGATCGACCCGTCCGATCGGGACCTACGGCCCTAGGGGCGAGGGCTCGGGCGGACCAGAGTCGATGGGAACCGAGCGGCGACCCCGGCCGCTCCGACACCGAGAGGAGCCGGCCATGAAGGCTGCCGTCGTCACCGACTTCCACTCCCCGCTGCAGGTCACCGACGTACCGACCCCGGAGCCGGGCCCGGACGAGGTCCTCGTTCGGATCGAGGCGAGCGGTCTGTGCCACACCGACATCCATGCGGCGCACGGCGACTGGCCGGTACGGCCAACGCTGCCGTTCATCCCGGGGCACGAGGGCATCGGGCACATCGAGCGGATCGGGTCCGCGGTGACCGAGCGGGCGATCGGCGACCGGGTGGCCATCGCGTGGCTCGGCTCGGCCTGCGGGCACTGCCGGTACTGCATCGGCGGGTGGGAGACGCTGTGCGAGAGCCAGCACAACTCCGGCTACTCGGTCAACGGTGCCTTCGCCGAGTACGCCGTGCTCCCCGCCGCCTTCGCGACCCCGGTCCCCGACGTCATCCCGTCCCGGGACGCCGCGCCGCTGACCTGCGCCGGCGTGACGACGTACAAGGCGATCAAGGTCGCGCGGGTCGCTCCCGCCGAGACGGTCGCCGTCTTCGGGGTCGGCGGGCTCGGCCACCTGGCCGTGCAGTACGCGAGGATCGCCGGCGCGTTCGTCATCGGCGTGGACGTCGAGGACGTCAAGCTGGGCATGGCCACCGAGCTCGGCGCCGACCATGTCGTCAACGCGAGGCTGCACGACCCGGTCGAAGCGATCCGCCGCCTCGGCGGCGCGGACGTCGCGGTCGCGCTGGCCGCGTCCGCGAAGTCGTTCGAGCAGGCCTACGCGTCCCTGCGGCGCGGCGGCCGGCTGGTGTGCGTCGCGCTGCCGGCCGACGGGACCATGAGCGTCCCGATCTTCGACACCGTGCTGAACGGGAAGTCGATCATCGGGTCGATCGTGGGGACCCGTAACGACCTGCGCGACGTGTTCGCGCTGCACGCATCCGGACGCACGCGGGTGGTCGCCGTCGACCGCAAGCTGGACGAGGTGAACCAGTCCATGGATGAGGTCCTCGCCGGCGACATCCCGGCCCGCGTGGTCTTCCAGCTCTGAGTCGAGGCAGCCCTGACCCACCAAGGATCTGAGCCAAGAAGGAGGTGCGGCCATGCACGCACTGGTCGTCTATGAGTCGATGTTCGGGAGCACCCGCGAGATCGCCGAGCGCATCGCGGTCGGGCTGCGCACCGTGGTGGACAAGGTGGAGGTCCGCCGGGTGGGCGAGGCCGACGTCGTGCTGGTGGCCGACGCCGACCTCGTGGTGGTCGGCGGTCCCACGCACGCGCACGGGATGTCCCGGCCGCAGACGCGGCAGGCCGCGGTGTCCGACCCGGCGAAGTACGGCAGGGGCGCACCGCTCGAGCCCGGCGCGGACGGGATCGGCCTGCGGGAGTGGTTCGAGGGTCTGCCGGCGATGACGGGAGCGGCCGCCGCGTTCGACACCCGTGCGGACGTGCCCGCGGTCCTGTCCGGCCGTGCCGCCAAGGGCATCGCCCAGCGGCTGCGGCGCACCGGGTTCCGCCTCGTCGACGGGCCACACGGTTTCGTGATCGGCAAGGAGTCCGGGCTCAAGCCCGGCGAGGCGGACCGGGCCGAGCAGTGGGGCGGGGCGCTGGCCAGGGCCGAGCTCGGTCGCGCGGCCGGCGAGTCCCGTCGTCAGGGAGCCGAGTAGCCCCCACGACTCGCGGCGTTTGGGGGCTAGGCGGCGACGGTGAGGGTGCCGTGCATGCTGGGGTGGAAGTCGCAGGTCAGCGGGTAGCTGCCGGCCTTGGCGGGCGCCGTGAACGTGGCATGGCCGCCGCCCCCCACCGTGACGTCGATGGTCGTGCCGTTCACCTTCACGGTGTGGGCGACGTTGTCCTGGTTGCTCACTGCGACCAGCGCACCGGGCTTGACGGTTAGCGTGGAGAACGCGAACCCGGAGATGACCAGGGTCGGGCCCGAAGACCCACTTGGCTGCGTCGTGGACGCGGCGGAGGACCCGGGCCCGGAGGTCGCGGACGAGCAGCCCGCAGTGATCGAGAGGGCTGCCAGTGCCAGTGCCAGTGCCACCAACGATCGTCGTTGGGCCATGCCCGTACAACGCACGCGGGACCGGTCCGGTTCAGTGGCGACTCCGGGGCTTCACCGCGGGTTAGCCCTCCGTTGACCCGGGAAGGGTTATGAAGCAGGCACCAGGTAGGCCGTGGAGGGGGCTCGACGGCCGCCCGTTCTCGCATCGCGGCAGGAGAGTCCCCTTGACGAACGCTCACCGCACCACCCGCACCATCCGTACCACCCGCGCCGCGGGCCGCGCCCGACGGCACCCGGTGCTCGGGGCGGCGGCCGTCCTGGTCCTGGTGAGCGCGCTGGCGGCGGCCGGTGTCGGCGCGACGGCGAATGCCGCGAACAGGGCGCACAAGAAGGCCGCTCGAGTGCATCACGCCCAGGTCCGGCACCACCGCACCCACAAGCCGCACCTGCACCAGCGACCCGCTCCGGCGAAGTCCGCAGCCGTTGCGACACCGAAGGCCGTCGCGAGCTCGGTCTGCGGCGCGATGGCGACCGGGACGGCGCACATCTCCCACGTCATCTGGATCGTGATGGAGAACCGCAGCTACTCGCAGGTGATCGGAGCGCCGTACATCTCTTCGCTGGCGTCGCAGTGCGGCGTAGCCACGAACTTCCACAACGTGTCCCACCCGAGCCTGCCCAACTACATCGCGATGACCTCCGGGCGAGCGATGGGGCAGCTCCCACGGACGGACTGCCCGACGTTCTGCCCGGTCTCCGGGCCGTCGATCTTCACGCAGACCAGGTCATGGCGTGTGTACGCGGAGTCGATGCCCGGCAACTGCGTGCGCCACAACGCGGGGCCCTACGTGGTGCACCACACGGCGGCCCCGTACTACGTGTCGGTGACCAACTGCGCGACGAACGACGTGCCGCTCACCGCCCTCAACCTGGGGGCGCTGCCGAGCTTCTCGCTCATCGTCCCGAACGTGCGCAACGACATGCACGAGACGTCGTCGTCGGTGGCCGCCGGCGACAGCTGGCTGCGGACGCACCTCGGCGCGATCCTGGCCAGCGCCGCCTACCGCTCCGGCTCGACGGTGGTCTTCCTGACCTGGGACGAAGGGGGCACGCCGCGCCACACCAGCGCCTGCGCGACGAACGCCACCGACCCGGGATGTCACATCGCCCTCCTGGTGCTGAGCCCGTACGTACGCCCGGGGACCCGCTGGACGGCGCTAGCCAACCAGTACTCCTTGCTGCAGGCCACCGAGCAGCTCCTCGGGCTGCCCTACCTCGGGCAGGCGAGCAGCGCACCGTCGATCAGGGCCGCGTTCCGGCTCTAGCCCGGATGGCGTCACAGCTCCAGCGTCATGCACACGCTGAACTCGTTCGACGTGTACTCGCCGAACGGCGCGCACGGTTCGAAACCGAACGACCGGTACAGCGTGCGGGCGGGCACGAAGCCGTCCGTGCCCCCGGTCTCCAGGCTCACGCGCTGGTAGCCACGGCTCGCCGCGACCTCCAGGAGGTGGGTCAGCATCGCCCGCGCGACACCCTGGCCGCGGAAGGCCGCGCTCGTGTGCATCGACTTCACCTCGCCGTGCGACTCGTCGAGCTCCTTCAGCGCCCCCACTGCGACGACCGTCCCGTCCCGTCGAGCGCTGAAGAACGTGACCCCGGGCTGCGTGAGCCGGTCCGGCGGGAGCGCGTGGACGTGCTCAGGCGGGCTCTCCTCGTGGGCGAACCGCAGATGCTGGTCGAGCAGGGGACGCACGTCGTCAGACCAAGGGTCGTCGGCCGCGATGACCAGCTGCACGACTGGTTTCTACCAAGGGCCGGCGCTCGCGGACACCGCGGGGTCGGCGTCCTGAGCCGGCGTCGGTCAGAACAGGACTCTCGTCGTCCACAGCGGTGAGTCGGGGATCTCGCCGTCGGGGTGCCGGCCGGCCATCAGGCGGGCGAAGTCCAGCGCGTCGAGCGTCAGGTCGGGGCCCGCGTCGCCGGCCCGGAACGCCCCGCCTGCGACGCCGGTCAGGGTGAGGGTGAAGGGTCGGCCGTGCCGCATCGCCCAGTCGGTCACGATGTCGGCCACGATCCGGCCGTCCACGGTGGCCTCCATCGACGGGACGGTGCCGGTGGCCCGCGCGATGTCCAGCCGGTGGGCCCACACGTCGCGGGTGAGCACGACCGCGCACAGCTCCGCCATCGTGGTGGTGGTCGGCATCCCCTCGTACCAGGACCCTGCCGCGTCGAGGTGGATCGGGGCCCAGCCGAGCACGCGGGCACGTCGGGCCCGCCCGGCCACCGCCTTCGGGGCGAGGTCGACGAAGAGCCGCAGGAGCTCGTCGCCGGAGCGCTCGCGAAGCCCGTCGATCTGACGCTGGTTCATCGCGTCCAGGCTGCTTCCGCCGAAGTCCTTGCGGTGTCGCACGCCCCAGGCGTACTGGCGCACGAAGACGGGCAGCGACGCGTGTCCCTGAGCAGCACCGACCAGGTGGGCCACCATGTCGTGCACCGACCACCCGGTGCACTCGGTCGGTCGGTACCAGTCGTCGACCGTCAACCCGGCGAGGTCGTCGAGCAGCGCCGAGTAGACAGCCCGGGCCAGCGCGTCGGCCTCGGGACCGGCTGCGATCCGGGTCAGGGCGGCGGTGTCGAGCGGCTGCTGGATCATGAGTCCCTCTCGGGGAGTCGGGCGGCCCGCCTTCGGCGGGAGCTCTGGTGCTGGAGGAACATGTCGACGACGTCGTCGACCCGACGCAGCCACCGGTCGCCATGCGGGTCGTTGGCCATCTGCTGCGCGATCAGTCCGGCGGACAGCGCCGTGCACAGGTCGACGTCGTCCGGCTCGGTGATGCCGGCGAGCGCGAGGTAGTCGCACAGCAGCGCGTAGCTGGCCAGGCTCGCCGCGTAGGCGTCGGCGGACGGCTGCCAGCCCGGGACGGCACTGGTGAACAGCAGCTGGTACCTGGCCGGGTCGGCCTGGCAGAAGCCGACCCAGGCACGCAGCAGCTGGGCCAGCCGCTGTCGAGGTGATGCTTTCGCGGGCAGCGCCTCGGCGACCTCGGCGATGCGGGCGTCGAGAGCGCGGTAGCCGTCGACGAACAAGGCGTCCAGGATCGCTGCCTTGTTGGGGAAGTAGGAGTACAGCGACGGTGCCCGCATGCCTACGTTCGCAGCGATCTCCCGAAGGGACAGCGCGTCCAGCCCGGATCCGCTCGCCAGTCGCCACGCTGAGTCCAGAACCGCCCGACGTGTCCGGGCCCGACGTGCCTGCACCCGGCCCGAAGCCGGGGGCGCCAGGGGAGACAACGTCGCGCTCACTCGTTCTCCTAAAGACGTTAGGATATCCGAACGTCGTTAGGTAACCATGGTGGCGGTCGCGGGGTCAAGCGGTGCTCCAGGCAGGCGCAGCCGGCCCACTCCGAGGTGTGGACCGGCTGCGCCGCGGTCAGCTACCGCGAGACCGACAGGTCGGCCTTGTACTCGACCGGCTCCGGGACCAGTCCCTCCCGCTCGCGCGCGGCCTTCATGAACGCGTACAGGGGCAGCCCGATCAGCAGCAGGAGCACGGCCTGGTAGACCGCCTGGTAGCCGGAGGCCGCGGTCACCCAGAGCGAGAACAGCAGGCTGGTCACGGCGATCGCCACGTCACGCGCGAGCCGCGCCCCGTTCACGGTGCGACGACGCGAGACCAGGAACGCCAGCTGGGCCGCCGCGGAGAAGAAGTACGGGATCGCGACGGTCACCACGGACAGCGAGACGAGGTACGTGAAGACCTTCAGCCCGAGCGTGCCGCCCGCGTAGCTGTACGCCATGAGCAGCGAGGCGACGATCGTGGAGACGACGATGCCGAACCACGGCGCCTGCCGCCGGTTGACCTGGGCGAACACCTTCGGGAACAGCCCGTCCTTGGCGGCGGCGAACGGCATCTCGGCCGTCACCATCGTCCAGCCGTTGAGCGCACCGATGCCGGAGATCACGGCCACCAGGGCGACTCCCTTGCCGACCCATGCAGCCGACGCCGAACATCGTCTGGAACGCGGCGACGAACGGCGCACCGTCCTTGACCAGCGAGTCGTGCGGCACCAGGCCCATGACGGCCGCGGTGACCGCGATGTAGACGAACGCACTGGCTGCGGTGCCGAGCACCGACGCGCGCCCGACGTTGCGGCGCGGGTTCCGGACCCGTCCGGCGGCGATCGAGGCGCACTCGACCCCGATGAACGAGAACAGGGCGACGCCGGCCGCGATCGAGACCGCGTCCCAGAGGCTGCCGCCGGAGGCGTTGAACGGTGGGAAGTTGGACGTGCTGATGAAGAACCAGCCGAGAACGCCGACCAGGAGCAACGGCACGTACTTGAGCACCACCGTCACGTTCTGGAACCAGGCCATGCCGCGGATGCCGCCGAGGTTGACGACGGCGGGGATCCACAGGCCGGTCAGGGCGATGAGCATGTTCGTCGCGGTCGAGGGGTTCTCGATCCCGAACAGGGACTCGACGTAGAGCACCCAGGACGCGACGATCGCGGCGTTGCCCGCCCAGCAGGTGATCCAGTAGCACCACGCGGTCAGGAAGCCGGCGAAGTCGCCGAACTCGTGGCGGGCGTATGCGTAGAGGCCGCCGTCGCTCGACGGGATCCGCTTCGTGAGCTGTCCGAACATCATCCCCAGGAGCACGGCGCACACCGAGATGATGCCGAGGGTCACGATCGAGACGGTGCCCGCACCCGCCATGACGGCTGGCATGGTGAAGACACCGGTCCCGATGATGCTGCCGACCACGAGAGCGGTCGCAGAGGTAAGTCCGAGGCCCACCGGGATCGCACGAGGCTTCGTCGTCGCCTCGGCCACCGGTGGCTTGATGAGAGTGGTCATTGCCTTCCGCCTTTGTCCGCCGTCACCGGTACCTGACCGGGACGTGGCTGTGTCCACGTTCTTGGACGAGGGCCCGGTACGGCCAGGGTCGTTGGTCCCGCCGGATCCACGCGGCGGGCGGGCTCGGGACCTTCGTACCTGGCGCCCGCCGGATCCCCGGCGTGGGATGGGTGCCGGGGATCGCACGCCCGCCCACGACGGTCAACGCGGTACGAAGGAGGCGACAAGCCATGAAGGCTTCGGTCGGAGACAGGATCGTCATCGCGTCGACGAGGCTCGACGGACCGGTGCGCGACGGGCGCATCGTCGAGGTCAGCCACCCGGACGGCGCTCCGCCCTACCTGGTCGAGTGGTCGGGCGACGGCCACCGCGCCCTGGTCTTCCCGGGTCCGGACGCCCAGCTGGTCAAGGGCGAGCCGCAGCAGCCGACCGCCGGGGGCGCCGAGGCGGGGCCCACGCTGCGCCACGTCCGGTCCTGGCAGGTCAGGGTGGACCTGTTCGAGTCGGGGGGCGAGACGACCGCGCACGCGGTGCTGAGCACCGAGGCCCCCACCCAGCTCGACGCGCGGGGCACCGCGCACCGCCGCAGCTCAGACCCGGACGTGCCCGAGATCGGCGACGAGATCGCCGCGGCCAGGGCGCTCCGACGGCTGGCCGACCTGCTGCTGGGTACGGCGGCTGAGGACATCTCCGCGGTCGAGGGCCGGCCCGTCACGCTCGGCGGATGACCCGGACACAGCCTCCTCAGGTCCAGTCCACGGGACCGGACCCGGCGCTCGACGCCACCGAGCCGGTCCGTCTGCTGCTGCGTGACCTGCGGACGACGCCGCGCGGGCTCACCGGCCGCGAGGCGGCCAGGCGGCTCGTCGCGCACGGCCCGAACCGGCTCCGCACGGAGGGACGGCGGCACCCGCTGCGCGACTTCGGCGACCAGCTGGTGCACCCGCTGGCGCTGCTGCTGTGGGTGGCGGCCGTCCTCTCCACGTTCACGCACACGCTGATCCTGTCTGTCGCGATCATCCTGGTGATCCTCCTCAACGCGGTCTTCGCGTTCGTCCAGGAGCGACAGACCGAGCGTGCGGTGGAGGCGCTCGGCGAGTACCTCCCGCAGCACGCGAACGTGCGCCGCGACGGGCAGCGCCTGCAGGTCCCCGCCGCCGACCTCGTCCCCGGCGACGTGCTGCTGGTCGAGGAGGGCGACCGGGTCTGCGCGGACGCGCGCCTGCTCGAGGGTGCCGTCGAGATCGATGCGTCCACGCTCACCGGTGAGTCCCTGCCCGTGCTGCGCTCGGCCGCCGCCGAGGACCGGGGCGTGCCGCTGCTCCAGGCCCCGAACGTGGTGTTCAGCGGCACCGCGTGCACCGGCGGGGAGGCCGTCGGTGTCGTGGTCCGGACCGGGATGCAGACCGAGCTCGGCCGGATCGCGGCGCTGACGCAGCGACTGGTCCGGGAGCCGAGCCCGCTGGAGCTGCAGGTCCGCAAGGTGGCCTGGCTGATCGCCCTCGTCGCGGTGGTCGTGGCCGCCGCGTTCATCCCGCTCGGTGTGCTGGTGGCCGGACTGTCGTTCACCAACTCGATCAACTTCGCCGTGGGGCTGATCGTGGCCAACGTGCCAGAGGGGCTGCTGCCCACGATCACCCTTGCCCTGGCCGTGGCGGTGCGCGAGCTGGCCCGCCGGGGTGCGCTCGTGAAGCGGCTCAGCGCCGTCGAGACCCTGGGTTCCACCAGCGTCATCTGCACGGACAAGACCGGCACCCTCACCGAGAACCGCATGCGCACCGTGCTCACCTGGAGCGCCGCGGGTGAGCAGGACGAGCGGGGCAGGGAGGGCACGGCCGAGCGGACGACACCGACGCCGCTCGGGCGGCACCTGTCCTCGACCCTCGCGCAGTGCAACACCGCCGAGCTGGACCGAGCGCGACCAGGACGCGGTTCCGGCGACGCCACCGACGTGGCCCTGCTGGATGCCGCTCGGTCCATGGGCGCCGACGTCGACCCCGGGCGGCGGGCGGACCGGCGTCGGCAGCTCTTCCACTTCGACCCGCAGCTGCGGCTGATGACGACCGTGGACGTCGGGCCGGACGGGACGTCCGTGCACACCAAGGGGGCGCCCGAGGACGTCCTGTCCCGTTGCGTGAGCGTCATGGCCGTCGACGGCTCCGTGCAGCCGTTGGACGACCCGATGCGCCAGCAGGTGGCCGCCGCGGTCGGGCGCTACGCAGCCCGCGGGCTCCGGATGATCGCGGCGGCCGAGCGCCCGGTCGAGCCGACCGACCCGGTCCGCACCCGGGAGGACGCGGAGCGCGGCCTCACCCTGCTGGGTCTGATCGCCCTGTACGACCCGCCGCGGCCCGAGGTGAAGTCGGCCGTCGAGGCGTGCCACCGCGCCGGCATCCGGATCATCGTGGTGACCGGCGACCACCGTCTCACCGCCGGCCAGATCGCCCGCGACGTGGGCATCGGCGCACAGGACCTGATGACGATCGACGCGGCCAGCCTCGACCCGCTGACCGAGGAGGAGTTCGACGCGGTCCTGGCCGGCAGCGAGGAGATGGTGCTCGCCCGCAGCTCCGCGGAGATGAAGATGCGCGTGACCGACGCACTGCAGGCGGCGGGTCAGGTGGTCGCGATGACCGGCGACGGCGTCAACGACGCTCCCGCCCTGCGTCGCGCGGACATCGGCGTCGCGATGGGGGAGAACGGCACCGACGTCGCTCGCGAGGCATCCACGATGGTGCTCACCGACGACAACTTCAGCTCGATCGTCCGCGCGGTCGAGGAGGGGCGCCGGGTCTACGACAACATCCGCAAGTTCATCCTGTACATCTTCGCGCACGCCACGCCCGAGGTGGTGCCGTTCCTCCTGTTCGCGCTGTCCGGGGGCCGCGTCCCGCTGCCGATCACCGTCCTGCAGATCCTGGCCATCGACATCGGCACCGAGACGCTGCCGGCCCTCGCGCTCGGCCGCGAGCCCGCTGAGCCCGGCGGGATGACCAGGCCGCCGCGGCCGCGCAGCGAACGCATCATCCGGACCGAGCTGCTGCTGCGCGCCTGGCTGCTGCTCGGCGGGGTGTCCGCCGTGCTCGTCCTCACTGGCTTCTTCTGGGTGCTCGCCGACGGCGGTTGGGTGCCGGGAGCCGACGTCGGCGCCGGCAGCCCGCTGCACCACACGTACCTGCAGGCCACGACGATGACGTTCCTGGGCATCGTCGCGTGCCAGGTGGGGACGGCCTTCGCCGCGCGCACCGAGCGGGCGTCGCTGCGCGCGGTCGGGGTGTTCACCAACAGGCTCCTGCTGTACGGGATCGCGTTCGAGCTGGTCTTCGCCGCCGCGATCGTGCTGCTGCCCGGGGTGGCCACCGCCCTGGGCATGGCGTTGCCGCCGGCCCGCCAGCTCACGCTGCTCCCGTTGTTCGCGGTCCTGGTCTGGGGCGCGGACGAGACCGTCCGGGCCGTGCGCCGTCGCCGGCGCGGCGCGAGGGTCGACCTGTCCGCGCCGGTGCCGCACGTCGAAGGGATGTGATCCACGTGGACGCACTGGTCGAGGCGCACGGCCTGCCGGCCGGCGCACTGGGCTTCGAGGAAGGCGCCGGCGAACCCGGCTCGAACGTGCGGATCGTTCCGGTCCCCGCACTCGTGCCGCGGTGCGAGACGGACGTCGAGCCGGCCGAGCCCGGCTGGGCCGTGGTCCACGGCGACGGCCACCGGCAGCGACAGCTGCTGCACAGCCGGGGCGAGGCCGTGCGCCTGATGAGCCGGCTGGCGCTGTGCGAACACAGCGTGCTCCCCCTCAGGGTGGTCGACCCGCTCGGGCATCCGACCGGGGACCGGCTCGCCTGACCGGCAGCGCCGGCGGGGACCTTCGGCCCTGGGAGTCGTCGCCGTCCGCGCCGAGCATGGAGGGAGGGCGTCCGGATTGCGTCGGCCGACCCGGAGCAGAAGGAGTGCCGTCATGACCACCAAGAGGATCGTCGTCGGGTACGACGGCTCCGAGTCGAGCCGCGTCGCGCTGACTTGGGCGCTGCGAGAAGCGCGCAGCCGGGCGATTCCGGTCCTCATCGTGCATGCGCTGAACCCGGTCGCCGGGACGCTGGCCGGGCTCGGGACGTACGCGAGGTTCTCCGCGGACCGGCGTGCGGCCGCGGAGCGGATGCTGCTGGCGGCCGTGCACGAGTCGCGGCGCGAGGTCCCGGGGGTCGAGCTGGAGAGCCGGGTCGTCGAGGGCCCGACGGTCCCCGCCCTGCTCGAGGAGCTCGCCGGTGCCGAGCTCGCCGTGGTCGGGAGCCGTGGTCTCGGGGGGTTCACCGAGCTGCTGGTGGGCTCGGTGGCCGTGCAGCTCGTGACCTACGCCCCGTGCCCGGTCGTCGTGGTCCGCTCGCTGGACTACGCGGCGCCGGGTCCGGAGGCGGGCCGGGTGGTCGTGGCTGTGGACGGGTCGACACCGTCGTCGGAGGCGGTCGGGTTCGCCTTCGAGGAGGCGTCGCTGCGCGGGGTCGGGCTCACCGCGATGCACGTCTGGGAGGCGCCGTTCTTCGAGCTGCCGGCCAGGGGCCCGGCCCCGGAGAACAGCTTCATGGACGAGGTCGAGCAGGCCGAGCTACGTCTGCTGTCCGAGGCGCTCGCCGGTTGGCGCGAGAAGTACCCCGACGTCGAGGTGCGCCAGCGGCTCGTGCACGGAGAGCCGGCCCAGGCCGTGGCCGAGGCGAGCCCGGGTGCCGAGCTCGTCGTCGTCGGGTCCCGTGGACGGGGCGGGTTCCGGGCCCTGCTGCTCGGCTCGGTCAGCCATGCCGTCCTGCACCACGCCCGCTGCGCGGTCGCCGTGGTGCGTCCGGTCCAGCGGTAGTCTTCGCCCCGTTCGGCACGACTGGGGACCGGGTGGGCACTGGCCGGATGGAGCGGGATGGTCGAGAGGTCAGGGCCAGGCGGTGCCTCACCTGCGCTGCACCTGGACGAGCTGCTCGCTCAGCTGCAGACCCAGCTGAGCAAGATCGTCACCACCCGTGACCGGCTGCACGGGCTCCTGGAGGCCGTGGCCGCCGTCAGCGGGGACCTGGACCTGCACACCCTGCTGCGCCGGATCGTGGAGGCCGCGGTCCGGCTGGTCGACGCCGAGTACGGCGCGCTGGGGGTGCTCGGGTCGGACGAGCGCCTCTCGCAGTTCATCGCGGTCGGGATCGACGACGAGACCCGCGCGCTGATCGGCGACCTGCCGCAGGGCCGCGGCATCCTGGGCGTGCTCATCCGGGACCAGGAGTCCGTGCGGATGAGCAACCTGACCACCCATCCGTCGTCGTCCGGCTTCCCGCCGCACCACCCGCCGATGCGGACCTTCCTGGGCGTCCCGATCCGGGTGCGCGGCGAGGCGTTCGGCAACCTCTACCTCACCGAGAAGCGCGGCGGCGGCGACTTCGACGACGACGACCAGGCGCTGCTCGAGGCGATGGCCGCGTCGGCCGCGGTCGCCATCGAGAACGCCCGCCTCTTCGCCGACGCCTCCCGGCGCGAGGCGTGGGCGGCGGGCTCGGCCGAGGTCACCCGGGCGCTGCTGTCCGGCGACGACCCGGGGGAGGTGCTCGACCTGATCGCCACCCGTGCCCGCGAGCTGGTCGGCGCCGAGCTCGCGACGATCGCGCTGCGCTACGACGACAAGCAGCTCGTCACCGAGGTGGCCGTCGGGGAGGAGGCACCGCTGGTGCTCGGCCGGCGCCTCGCCCTGGACGGTTCGCTGGCCGGGCACGTCATGCTGACCGGGCAGACCCTGCGCGTGCTGGACGCCAGCAGTGACGGGAGGGCGGCCGGACCGGCGCCCGGGCAGCGGGCCTACGGGCCGAGCCTGGTCGTGCCGCTGCAGGCGGCGCAGGACGTGCTCGGCGTTCTGATGGTGTCCAACACAGTTGGCAGCCCGGGCTTCACCGACGAGGCGGAGGATGTGCTGACCGGCTTCGCCGGTCAGGCCGCGATCGCGCTCGAGCTCGGGCGGCAACGACGCGAGGCCGAGCAGGCCGCGCTGTTCGGCGACCGGGACCGGATCGCCCGCGACCTGCACGACCTGGTCATCCAGCGGCTGTTCGCCACCGGCATGCGACTGGACAGTGTCGCCGGGCGGGTCGAGGACTCGCAGGCCCGTCAACGGGTGCTCGGTGCCGTCGAGGACCTCGACGAGACGATCCGCGAGATCCGCACCACGATCTACTCGCTGCAGGCCGCGAGCGGCGCCGACGTCGACAGCCTGCGGAGCCGGGTCCTGGCCACGGTCGAGGCGGCTGCGGGCGAGGACGGACCGACCTCGTCGGTGCGCTTCGACGGCCCGGTCGACTCCGTCGTCGGCGTCGAGATCGCCGAGCACCTGCTGGCCGTCCTGCGCGAGGCGGTGTCCAACGCGCGGCGGCACGCCCAGGCCAAGCGGGTCGACGTCGTCGTGTCGGTGACGGACGGGACCGTCACCCTCGAGGTGACGGACGACGGGGTCGGGATCCCCGCGGACGTCCCCCGCAGCGGGCTGGCGAACCTGGCCGAGCGCGCCTTGCTGCTCGGCGGGTCGTTCGCGGTCACCGGCCCGGACGGCGGCGGGACGCACCTGAGCTGGACGGTCCCGACCGGCTAGCGACCGGCGGTCGCCGGCCGGATCGCGCGGGCCAGCGACAGGCGCCGCTGCGCGTTCCGCAACGAGCCCGGCGACACCGGCCCGCGCGACTCGAGCCGGCCCACGACCGCCAGGAACACCTGCGCGGTGGTCAGTGCGTCCCCGAGCGCGTGGTGGGGACGCTGGACGGGCAGGCCCAGCCGCGCCGCCGCGGCCGTGAGCGGCACGTGCGGTGGCAGCAGCAACCCCTCCTCGCGCCAGACCAGCCACCGCAGCAGCCGGTCGGTGTCCAGGACGGCCGGCCCGAGACGGGCCCCGTGCCGGCGCAGGACCGGTGCCAGGAACGCACGCTCCACCCGGGCCACGTGCGCCACCGGGACCCGCCCGTGGAGGGCAGCCACGATCGAGGGGACCACGTCCTGCAACGGCGGCGCCTGGCTGGCCTCGCCTGGGGTGATGCCGTGGACGAGCACGTTCGCGGGGGCGGGCGGCCGGACCGGGCGCACGACGAGGTACGTGCACGCACCGGCGACGATGCGCCCCGCGTCGATCGGCACGACCCCGACCGACAGCAGCTCGTCCTGCCCGGCGTCCAGGCCCGTGGTCTCGACGTCGACGACCGCGAACGGCACCTCGCGCCACGGGCTGCTCCAGTCCGGCACGCGCTCAGCCGCCCAGCGCCAGGACGCCCTGCAGCCAGTGCTGGACCTGGGTGACCGCCCGGAAGCCGTCACGCAGGTGCCGGCGTGCGAACGGGCTGAGAGTCCGGGGGTCGAGCAGGTCGTCCGGCTCCTGACCAGCCCGGATCGCGTCGAGCTGGCGCTCCAGCCGCAGTCCGGCGACGAGGGTGAAGACCTCGTCGAGCATCGCGGCGTCGCCGTCGCGCAGCACCCCGGCGGCGGCCGCGTCCCGCAGCCGTTGCGGAGTGTCGACCGCCGTCGACCGTGCGGCCACACCGCCGTAGCGGGCGAGGTCGACGACCGGGGTCATCCCGTGCAGCTTGAGGTCCAGCCGGCCGCGGTTCTCGCCGGTGTGCTGGACGACGAGCTCGCGGACGAAACCCGTCGGTGGACGATGGGCGAGCGCATGGCGCCCGAGGGCGCGCACCATCGCCTCGTCCCGGGCCGTCGCCGACAGAGCCTCGCCGAGCATGCGGTCCGGCCCGGCGCCGGCGCCGGCGACGACCCGGCCGTCGAGCAGGGCCGACACGTACGTCAGCGCGTCGGTCGCCATCGGGTCGGCCAGCCAGCGGGCGACAGAGCGCTGCCACTGCGTGCGCGGGCGGGCGAAGCGCGGGTCCGCCGCCACGACGCCGTGCTCGTCGCTGCGCACGCCGCAGTCGGCGAGCGCGCCGACGACCCGCCCGGCCAGGTCTTCCATCCACCTGCCCGTCGCGGCGTCCTCGTCGTCGGCGTCCCACACCAGCGCGGTGTCCGCGTCGGACGCGGGGAAGGACTCGCGGCGGCCCGTGCTGCCCAGGACCAGCCAGGCGAACGGGGCGGGCGCAGGGCCGCACGCCTGCACCGTGAGCTCGAGCAGCCGGCGGATCATCGCCTCGACGATGATCGAGCGCGTCGCCATCACCCGCAGGGGTGCCACGCCCGCGGCGTCCGCGGACAGCAGCGACTGCGGGAGCCGTCGGGCCAGGTCGACCAGGTCCTCGACGCCCGCGGCCGTCGTGATCGCGCGGCGCAGCCGGAACGGGGCGTGCCCCTCGGCGGCGAGCAGGTCCACGTCCTCGACCAGGCCGACCACCGTGCCGTCGCGGGCGACGACCGGCAGGTGCCGCACCGCGTGCTCGAGCATGAGCAGCAGCGCCTCGTCGGCCGGAGCCCCGGCCCCGGTCGAGACCGCGTCCTCGCTCATCACCGCTGCCAGGGGCGTCTCGGGTCCGCGCCCGTCCACGGCCAGCACCCGGCTGCGCAGGTCGCGGTCGGTGACGATCCCCAGCCCGCCATCGCGTTGCCGGACGAGGACGGCGGACACCCCCGCCTCTCCCATCCGGAGCACCGCCTCGCGCACCCGGTCGTCCGGGTCGAGCACGACCGCCGGGCGCAGGATCGACCGGACCGCGGGCCCGACGGAGCCGGTCCCCATGGTTGCGCCGGTCCCGGGCGACCCCAGGGCCGAGGCCGGGAACCGGTACACGAGCAGGTCGTCGTGGGCGCTCACCCGCAGCGCCGTCGGCGCGCCGGTCAGGGTGGACGCGACCCCGAACACGTCCCCCACCTCCCGGTGGTCGACCACCCGGCCGTCCTCGATCAGGTCGACGGTCCCGGTCCTGATGACGTAACCGGAGCCGCCCGCGTCCTCCGCCTCGAGGACCACGGCGCCACGGGGGAAGAACTCGATGTGCACGGCGTCCGAC
This sequence comes from uncultured Actinomycetota bacterium, assembly GCA_963771835.1. Lineage (GTDB taxonomy): Bacteria > Actinomycetota > Actinomycetes > Prado026 > Prado026 > CAVQCJ01. Next base: position 71,784 of record CAVYVA010000006.1, on the reverse strand, counting down.
ACCCGTTCCAGCGCCGCGTCGTCGAGCGCGTCGAACGGCGGGTGCCGGCGCAGGAACTCGGCGATGTCGTGCATGCCGGCATCATCGTCCCCGGCTGCCCGGACCGCCGGCGTCCCAGCCGCGGCGGCCGGCGCGGGTCGTGGGTGCCGCGCCGGCCATGGTCCGCCGCCGGTACACCACGTAGGGACGGAACAGGTAGCCGACCGGCGCGCTGAACGCGTGCACCAGCCGGGTGAACGGCCAGATCGCGAACAGCAGCATCCCGATCAGGACGTGCACGTGGTACGCCGCGTCGGCCGACGCCATCGCCTGCACGTCGGGACGCAGCACGAACAGGGACCGGAACCACGGGGACACGCGTGAGCCGGTAGTTGTGCGCGTCGCCGGTGGCCCGCACGCCCAGCAGCGTGGTGGCGAGCCCGGCGACGATCGCGGCGACCAGGACGACGTACATCGTCTTGTCGTTGCGCGTGGTGGCCATGAAGACCGGACCGGTGGTTCGTCGCCGGTAGACCAGGATGCCGACGCCGACCAGCGTCGCGAGCCCGGCGACCCCGCCGAGCAGGGCGGCCTGGACGTGGTACGCCTCCTGGCTCAGACCGGCGCGGTCGGTGAGCGACTTGGGCACCAGCAGCCCGATGACGTGCCCGACCAGGACCACGAGGATCCCGAAGTGGAACAGCGGGCTGCCGATCCGCAGCAGCCGCGACTCGTACAGCTGCGAGGACCGGGTGGTCCAGCCGAACTGGTCGTACCGCCAGCGCCAGACGGTGCCGCCGACGAGCACGGCCAGGACGACGTAGGGCAGGACCCCCCACAGCACGATGTCCAGGGTGCTCACCGGCGGGCCCCCGTCGGGATCAGCGACGTGGGTCCGAGATCGAGGTCGACCGGGCCGGGGCGGGCGCCCGCGTGGCGATCGGGGCCGGCCCCGTACGGCTCGAGGCCCACCTGCTCGCCCGGCGGTCCGTTGCGGGCCAGCGCCCGGGCCGCGGCCTCGTCCTGGGGGGACCGGCCAGGCAGCAGCGAGCAGACCGCCTCGACCGGGCCGGCGTACGGCGACGCCGCCTCGTGCAGGGCCAGCCGCAGCAGCTCGACCCCGGCCCGTCGGTCCTGGAGCACGCGGAGGCCGAGGTCGACGTCGGCGGAGGCGAACTCGAGCACGACCGGCAGGAAGTCGGGCAGCTCGGTCGAGTCCAGCTCGAAGCCGCGCTCGCGGTAGAGCTGCTTGAGCTGCGCGAGGGCCAGCCCCCGCCGCCGGGTCTCGCCCTCGGTCCACCAGGTCAGGTACAGGCAGCAGCGTCGCTTGAGGTCCAGCGTCCCGACGTAGTGCTGCTGGAGCTCGAGCGCGCCCATCGGGCCCACCGCGTCGAGGAAGCCCTGCAGGTCCTGCCGGGCCGGACCGTCGGCGAGCTCGCGGACGGCGCCCGCACCGCGGGCATCGCCGCCGAGGACGCGGTCGTCCGGGTAGCTGCAGGAGCACCGACGCCGCCTGCAGGACCACGGCGGGCTGGTCCGGCCGGCTCATCGCCGGGCCTCCGGCCCGCCGTCGCGCCGTCGCGGCGGGAACAGTCCTGACGGCGCGCCCTTGCCGTCCCAGTTCAGGAGGTTCACCCGCGACCGCGGCTGGTCGGTGTCGACCACCTCGCCGCCGGTCTGCCGTTCGCGCAGCGCGTGGAAGGTCTCCACCGAGACCGGGACGGGCCGGCCGGAGGCCTCGCCGAACGGGCCGCTGTCGAGCATGCCGGGGCCACCGTCGAAGTCGAGGCTGCACGCCGTCTCCTCCAGGGCGTGGCCCTGCTCGGCGTACGCCGACGGGATGACGTACCGCTCGTCGTACTTGGCGATCGCCAGCAGCCGGTACATCGCCGTGACCTCGCCGCCGGTCATGCCGGCCGCCGCGGCGATCGACTCGTCGAGCTGCTCGCCGAGCGTCACCCGGCGCATGTACGCGCGCATCGCCGCCAGCCGCTGCAGCACCGACGGTGACCGGGGCCGTGGCGCCGGCGGTGAACAGGCCGGCGAGGTACTCGACCGGGATGCGCAGCGTGTCGATCGCCCCGAACAGGTTGTCGACGTCCTCCGCGTCGTGCCCGGTGTCGCGCAGCGCGTCCGCCACCGGGGACAGCGGCGGCACGTACCAGACCATGGGCATGGTGCGGAACTCCGGGTGCAGCGGCAGCGCGACCCGGTACGTCTTCGCCAGCGCGTAGACCGGTGAGCGCTGGGCCGCCTCGACCCAGTCGTCGCTGATCCCCTCGCGCCGGGCCGCGGCGACGACCTCGGGGTCGTTCGGGTCGAGCATCAGGTCGAGCTGGGCCTCGTACAGGTCCTGCGGGTCCGCGGTCGAGGCCGCCTCGGTGACCCGGTCGGCGTCGTAGAGCACCAGACCGATGTAGCGCAGCCGACCCACGCAGGTCTCGCTGCACACGGTCGGCAGACCGACCTCGACGCGCGGGTAGCAGAACGTGCACTTCTCGGCCTTGCCGGTCCGGTGGTTGAAGTACACCTTCTTGTACGGGCAGCCGGTCACGCACATCCGCCAGCCGCGGCAGCGGTCCTGGTCCACCAGCACGATGCCGTCCTCGCTGCGCTTGTACATCGCGCCCGGACGGGCAGGACGCGACGCACGACGGGTTCAGGCAGTGCTCGCAGATCCGCGGCAGGAAGAACATGAACGCCTGCTCGTACTCGAAGCGCACCTTGTCGACCGCGTCGCGACGCAGCTGCTCCACGACCGGGTCGAGGTGCCCGTGCTCGGGCGCCCCGCCGAGGTCGTCGTCCCAGTTCGCGCTCCACTCGATCTTCGTGGGCCGGCCGGTCAGCAACGACCTGGGCTCGGCCACCGGGAAGTCGTCGCCGAGCGGCGCGGAGATGAGGTTCTCGTAGTCGTAGGTCCAGGGCTCGTAGTAGTCCTTGATGTTCGGCAGCAGCGGGTTGGAGAAGATCGACGAGGAGCTTGCGGCCGCGGCCGCCGGCGGTGCAGGGCCAGCCGGCCGCGCCGGTTGAGCCGCCATCCGCCGCGCCAGCGGCCCTGGTCCTCGTACCGGCGCGGGTAGCCCTGCCCCGGCCTGGTCTCGACGTTGTTGAACCAGACGTACTCGACGCCGGAGCGGTTCGTCCATGCCTGCTTGCAGGTCACCGAGCAGGTGTGGCACCCGATGCACTTGTCGAGGTTCATCACCATCGCGAGCTGCGCCATCACCCGCATCAGTACGTCACCTCCTGGCTGCGCCGCCGGACCACGGTGACCTCGTCGCGCTGGTTCCCGGTCGGACCGAGGTAGTTGAACGCGAACGACAGCTGGGCGTACCCGCCGATGAGGTGGGTCGGCTTGACCAGCACCCGGGTGAGCGAGTTGTGGATGCCGCCGCGCCGGCCGGACGTCTCGCTCAGCGGCACGTTCACCACCCGCTCCTGCGCGTGGTAGACGAAGACCATGCCCTCGGGCAGGCGGTGGGTGACGATGGCCCGGGCCACCAGCACCCCGTTGCGGTTGACCGCCTCGACCCACTCGTTGTCCCGGACCCCGATCGCGGCCGCGTCCTGCACGCTCATCCAGACCGTCGGCCCGCCGCGCGAGAGCGACAGCATCAGCAGGTTGTCCTGGTACTCGGAGTGGATCGACCACTTCGAGTGCGGGGTGAGGTAGCGGACGGTGACCTGCTTGGACCCGTCGGGGCCGATGCGCGGCTCGCCGAACAGCTGGTGCATGTCCAGCGGCGGCCGGTACGTCGGCATGCGACTCGCCGAGCTCGTGCATCCAGTCGTGGTCGAGGAACAGGTGCATGCGCCCGGTGAGCGTGTGCCACGGCTTGAGCCGCTCGACGTTGATCGTGAACGGCGCGTACCGGCGCCCGCCGGTCTCGCTGCCGGACCACTCCGGGCTGGTGATCACCGGCACCGGCCGGGCCTGGGTGTCGGCGAACGTGATCCGCTTCTCCTCGCTGCCCTCGGCCAGGTCGACGAGGCGCCGGCCGGTGCGCTCCTCCAGGCGACGGAAGCCTTCGACCGCGAGGCGGCCGTTGGTCGTGCCGGACAGCGCCAGGATCGCCTCGGCCATCTTCGCGTCGGTGTCGAGCGCCGGCCGTCCGTCGCCGGCGCCCCCGAGCATCACCCCGTTGGACGCGGCGAGCCGGCCCACCTCGACGTCCGGGACGACCGTGACCGCCTTGGTGGTCAGGCCCGAGCCGTTCGACCAGCGGTCCCAGCGACGCCAGCTTCTCGGCGACGGCGCCGTAGTCCCGTTCGACCACCGTGAACGCGGGCATCGTCCGGCCCGGCAGCATGTCGACGGTGCCGTCGCGCCAGTCGAGGACGCGCCCACCCGGCTGCGCGGTCTCACCCGGCGTGTCGTGCTGCAGCGGGAGTGGCGACCAGGTCCCGGCGCACGCCGAGGTGGGTCGCTGGCCAGCTCGCTGAACCGGCGGGCGACCGTGTGGAACGCGTCGAAGTCCGAGCGGGTCTCCCACGGCGGGTCGATCGCCGGGGTGAACGCGTGCACGAACGGGTGCATGTCGGTCGACGACAGGTCGTGCTTCTCGTACCAGGTCGCCGCCGGCAGCACGACGTCGGACGAGCAGCGTCGAGCTGGTCATCCGGAAGTCCAGCGACACGAGCAGGTCGAGCTTGCCCTCGGGCGCATGGTCGTGCCAGCGCACGTCGCGCGGCCGGCGGTCGGCGGGGGTCTCCTGCGCGCGCACGGAGGAGTGCGTGCCCAGCAGGTGCTTGAGGAAGTACTCGTTGCCCTTCGAGGACGAGCCGAGCAGGTTCGCCCGCCACAGGGTCAGCACGCGCGGCCAGTTCTCCGGCGCGTCCGGGTCCTCGGCGGCCCACCGCAGGTCGCCGGCGCGGAGCTGGTCGACGACGTACTCGCCGGGCTGCTGCCCGGCCGCCTCGCGCGTCGTCGGCGAGGTCCAGCGGGCTGCGGTCGAACTGCGGGTAGGACGGCATCCAGCCCAGCCGGGCCGACTGGGCGATCGTGTCCGCGGTGTGCATGCCGGCCAGGTGGCCGTCGGCGAGGGGCGAGGCCAGGGCGTCGGCGCGGTAGCCGTCGTAGCGCCACTGGTCGGTGTGCGTGTACCAGAACGCCGTCCCGATCATCTGCCGCGGCGGGCGCACCCAGTCCAGCGCCATCGCCATGGTCGCGTGCCCGGTGAGCGGCCGGCACTTCTCCTGGCCGACGTAGTGCGCCCAGCCGCCGCCGTTGCGACCCATCGACCCGGTGAACAGCAGCAGCGAGAGGATCGCGCGGTAGGTCGCGTCGCCGTGGAACCACTGGCACACCCCCGCGCCCATGATGATCATCGTGCGGCCCTGGGACGCCTCCGCGTTGCGGGCCATCTCGCGGGCGATCCGCGCGCACTGGTCGGCCGGCACCGACGTCAGCGGCTCCTGCCACGCCGGGGTGTACGGCTCGTCCGCGTCGTCGTAGCCGGTCGGCCAGCGACCGGGCAGGCCCGGTCGGGCGACGCCGTACTGGGCCAGCACGAGGTCGAAGACCGTCGTCACCAGCCGGCCGCCGACGCGGCGGGCCGGCACGCCGCGGTGCAGGACCTCCCCGTGCCCGTCCGGGGTGTCGAACCGGGGCAGCAGCACCTCGACCGGCGGCTCGCCGAGCGGGTCCGCCGGACAGGGTGAGCTGCGGCGCCACGCTCGCCGAGGTCGAGGTTCCACAGCCCCCGGCCCGACTCGGTGTGCCGGAACCCGAGCGACCCGTTGGGGACGACCGGCTCGCCGGTCCGACCGTCGACGAGCACGGTCTTCCACTCGGCGCCCTCGCTCGTCGTCGCCGAGGTCGGCGGCGGTGAGGAACTTGCCGGGGACGTAGGCGCCGTCCCGCTCGGTGAGGGTCACGAGGAACGGCATGTCGGTGTAGCGGGCCAGGTAGTCGGTGAAGAACGGCGTGCGCCGGTCGACGAGGAACTCCTTGAGCATCACGTGGCCCATCGCCATCGCGAGCGCGCCGTCGGTGCCCGGCTGCGCGGGCAGCCACTCGTCGGCGAACTTCGTGTTGTCCGCGTAGTCCGGCGAGATCGTGACGACCTTCTGGCCCTTGTACCTGGCCTCGGCCATCCAGTGCGCGTCCGGGGTGCGCGTGACCGGCACGTTCGAGCCCCACATCAGCAGGTACGTGGCGTTCCACCAGTCGCCGGACTCCGGGACGTCGGTCTGGTCGCCGAACACCTGCGGCGAGGCGACCGGCAGGTCGGCGTACCAGTCGTAGAACGACGTCATCACCCCGCCGAGCAGCTCGATGAACCGCGCGCCCACCGCGTGCGACACCATCGACATCGCCGGGATCGGCGAGAACCCGACGACGCGGTCCGGCCCGTACGCCCGGATCGTGTGCACGTGCGCGGCGGCGATGATCTCGGCGGCCTCGTCCCAGCCGACCCGGACGTGCCCGCCCTTGCCCCGGGCCTGCTGGTAGCGGCGGCGGCGGTCGGGGTCGCCGACGACGTCGGCCCACGCCAGCACCGGGTCGCCGAGCCGCGCCTTGGCCTCGCGGTACATCTCCACGAGGACGCCGCGCACGTACGGGAAGCGGACCCGGGTCGGGGAGTACGTGTACCAGGAGAACGCCGCCCCGCGGGGGCAGCCGCGGGGCTCGTACTCCGGGGAGTCGGGACCGACGCTGGGGTAGTCGGTCTGCTGGCTCTCCCAGGTGATGATCCCGTCCTTGACGTACACCTTCCACGAGCAGGAGCCGGTGCAGTTCACGCCGTGGGTGGACCGGACCACCTTGTCGTGGCTCCAGCGGTCGCGGTAGAAGACGTCGCCCTCGCGCCCGCCGGTACGCTCCACGGCCCGCAGGTCGGGCGAGACCTGGTCGACCCTGCGCAGGAACCGGCCGACCCGCAGCAGGGCGTCGGCACCAGGGCCGTCCGGTCCCGCGACTGTCGAGCCTGCAGACGGCTCCGTCATGCGTGCACCGTAGCCGGGCGCCGGACCACGGTGACAGCGAAGACGAGGGTTGCGAGCGCGACTCGCGGACAGCAGCACCAGACCCAGACCGTACGAGCCGGAGCGCCCGTAGATCGAGCCCATCAGCAACGGCGGGACGAAGCCGCCGAGGCCGCCGGCCGCTCCGACGACACCGGTGACGGCGCCCACCGTCGAGGCCGGGCTGCGCTGCGCGACGAGGGCGAACACGGCGCCCGCCCCGGCCCCGAGCGCGGCGGCCATGGACAGGAACGCGACCGTCCCGACCGGCATGAGCGCGGGCGTGGCGCCCTGGACGGCCGCGGCGAGCACGACGACGCCGAGCACGCCGGCCAGCACCGGGATCGGGCAGAAGCGGTCGGACAGCCAGCCCCCGACCGGACGCATGACGACCGCCACCAGGACGAACCCGGCCATCCGGTTCGCGGCGTCGGCCTGGGCCAGGCCGTAGCCGGTCTTGAGGTACGTGGGCAGGTAGACCGAGAAGGCGACGTAGCCGCCGAAGCACGAGGGCGTACAGGGCCGAGGCCTGCCAGGTGATCGGCGCGCGCAGGGCGGCGGCCAGCCGGGTGGTGACCCGGTCGGTGGGCAGCTGCCGGCCCGGGGCGTCGCGCAGGACCAGGATCGCGACCACGCCGTACAGCGCGAGCACCAGCGCGGTCAGGACGAAGGGGGCGGCGAAGCCGTGCGCGGCCGCGAGCTTGACCGTCGTGAGGGCGCTGATCGCAGTGCCCGCCCATGCCGGCGCCGAAGACGCCGATGGCCGTGCCGCGCCGGCGCGGCGCGAACCACGCGTTGACGAACGGGACGCCGACCGCGAAGGCCGTCCCCGCGATCCCGAGGAAGAAGCCGCCGACGAGCAGTCCGGCCAGCGAGTAGTGGCCGATCAGCCCGAGGTACAGGACGGGGACGATCGCGGCGAAGGACACGGCCGGGAACATCACCCGGCCACCGAGCCGGTCGGTCAGCGCGCCGACCGGGATCCGGCCCAGCGCACCCACGATCACCGGCACCGCGACGATCAGCGCCTGCTGGAACGAGGTCAGGTGCAGGCTGTCCTTGAGCTTCGGCCCCAGCGGGCTGAGCAGCGCCCACGCCCAGAAGTTCACCGCGAAGCCGATCGTCGCCAGGGCGAGCATCGGCCCCTGGGACGGGCGTCGGGTCGTCTGCGGCGCAGTCGTCGCGTCCGGCTGCTGGCTCGTCATGACAGTGGCCCCTCGGTCGATGTTCGGCCTGTCCGGCGTACCTGCCCCGCGCGCGGCCGGGAGCCGGGGCGAGGCACCCAGGATCGTCCTCGCCGGCCGAACCGGACCAGGGACCTTGGTCCCCGGGCGCCGACCCAGCACGACCACCGGCAATGCTCTTCGGAGTGGCAGAACGTGCGGCACAGGGATGTCGACGTCGACGGTGTCGAGGCTCACCGCGGGAGGGGGCGCGCACCGGCCCAGGGCCCAAGGTCCTGATCAAGGACTTTGGACCCTGCTGGGGCCTGCGCGGGGTCGGTGAGGCTGACCGGGTGAACACCCTCGACGTCGCCCGGTGGCAGTTCGGCATCACCACCGTCTACCACTTCCTGTTCGTACCCCTGACCATCGGGCTGGCGCCGCTGGTGGCGATCATGCAGACCGCCTGGTACCGCACCGGCAACCCTGCCTGGTACCGCGCGACCAAGTTCTTCGGGAAGCTGTTCCTGATCAACTTCGCCCTCGGCGTGGTCACCGGGATCGTCCAGGAGTTCCAGTTCGGGATGAACTGGAGCGCGTACTCGCGGTTCGTGGGCGACGTGTTCGGTGCTCCGCTGGCGATCGAGGGGCTGGCCGCGTTCTTCGTCGAGTCGACGTTCCTCGGCCTGTGGATCTTCGGCTGGTCCGTGCTGCCGAAGCGGGTGCACCTGGCGTGCATCTGGATGGTGGCGATCGCCGTCAACCTGTCGGCGTACTTCATCCTCGCCGCCAACTCCTTCATGCAGCACCCGGTCGGCGTGACGTACAACCCGGTGAGCGGCCGGGCCGAGCTGACCAGCATCGGGAAGCTGCTGACGAACCCGACCGTGCTGGTGACGTTCCCGCACACGATCGCCGGGGCGTTCCTGGTCGCCGGGGCCGTCGTCCTCGGCGTGTCCGCCTGGCACCTGGCCCGGCGCGAGCCCGTGTCCGCGCACGTCGACGTGTTCCGCCGGACCGTGCGGGTCGGCCTGGTCGCGATGGTGCTCGCCGGGGTGGCCGTGACGCTGTCCGGCCATCTCCAGGCCCAGATCATGACCAAGCAGCAGCCGATGAAGATGGCCGCCGCCGAGGCGCTGTGCAGCACCGAGCAGGGCGCCGGGATCTCGATCTTCGCCATCGGTTCGATCAGCGCCAAGTGCGACGAGGTCAAGTCCGTCACCGTGCCCGGTCTGCTGGCCTTCCTCGCCACCGACTCGACCGACGGCACCGTCCAGGGTGTGAACGACCTGCAGGCGGCCGCGGTCGCCAGGTACGGGCCGGGTGACTACGTGCCGAGCCTGCCGGTCACGTACTGGAGCTTCCGGCTGATGATCGGCCTGGGCATGGTCGCGGTCCTGGTCGGCCTGCTCGGCTTCTGGCTCTACCGGCGCGGGCGCTCGCCGGCGAGCCGCTGGTGGGTCGGCGCCGTGGTGGTCGCGGCGGTCGCGCCGTTCCTGGCCAACTCCTTCGGGTGGATCTTCACCGAGATGGGCCGCCAGCCCTGGGTGGTCGCGCCGAACCCGACCGGGAACCCGGCGGTGCGGCTGCTCACCCAGTCCGGGGTGTCGCCCTCGGTGGGGGTCGGGAGCGTGGTGGCCTCGCTGGTCGCGTTCACGCTGGTGTACGGGGTGCTCGCCGTGGTCGAGCTGACGCTGTTCCTGCGCTATGCCAAGGCCGGACCGCTGGACGAGCCGGTGCCCGGTGGCGCCGCTGGCTCCGGTGGCCCGGTGACGGCGAACCCGGCGAGACCGACGAGACGCGCCCCATGGCGTTCGCGTACTGAGGGGGGTGCGGACGATGCAGCTCACCGACTTCTGGTTCGGACTGATCGCAGTCCTGTGGATCGGCTACTTCTTCCTGGAGGGCTTCGACTTCGGGGTGGGCGTGCTGCTGCCGCTCGTGAGCCGCAGCGAGGTCGACCGCCGGGTCGTGGTCAACACGATCGGTCCGGTCTGGGACGGCAACGAGGTGTGGCTGCTGGTCGCCGGCGGCGCCACGTTCGCGGCCTTCCCCAACTGGTACGCCACGCTGTTCAGCGGCTTCTACCTGGCCCTGCTGCTGATCCTGCTGGCGCTGATCGCCCGCGGCGTGGCCTTCGAGTACCGCGGGAAGGTCGACAGCCGCACGCTGGCGCGCCGGCTGGGACCGTGCCATCTTCGTGGGGTCGTTGGTGCCGGCGGTGCTCTGGGGCGTCGCCTTCGCCAACATCGTGCACGGTGTGCCCATCGACCGGCACCAGGAGTACACCGGCACGCTGCTCACGCTCCTGAACCCCTACGGACTGCTCGGCGGGCTGGTGACCTTGTCCCTGTTCACGTTGCACGGCGCGTACTACCTCGCGCTCAAGAGCGAGGGTGACGTGCGCGACCGGGCCGGTGCCATGGTGACGAGGATCGCGCCGGTGGCCGTCGTGCTGGCCGCGGTGTTCCTGGTCTGGACGCAGGTCGACTCGGGACGGCCGCTGTCCTGGGCGGTCAGCGCGCTGGCCGCCGTGGCGCTGGTGGCCTCGGTCGTGGCCTCGCGCCAGGGGCGCGAGGGCTGGGCGTTCGCTCTCATGGGCGGCTGCCTGGCGCTGGTGGTCGTGGCCCTGTTCGCGACGCTGTACCCGGCCGTCATGCGCTCCTCCACGGACGCGGCGTTCGACCTCACCACGACCAACACCTCCAGCACCCACTACACGCTGACCGTCATGACCTGGGTCGCGGTGGTGCTGACGCCGTTCGTGCTGCTGTACCAGGGCTGGACGTACTGGGTCTTCCGGGCCCGCATCGGCCCCGGACAGATCCCCGCGCCGGTGCTGCCGCACATCGTCCGGACCGGCCGGTGACCGTGCGCCAGGTCTCGATGGAGGAGATGGCGGCGGCGGTGGCCGGGTCGGCCGAACGGCCGCGGGTGGTGGTGTCCGGCAACTTCGCCACGCCGTGGGCGGCCGTGGAGGCCCTCGACCTCCAGATCCCGGACTGGACGCTGCACATGCTGAACGCGCAGCACGGGGTCCCGCACCGCACCGGCCTGCGGCTGGAGACCTGCTTCGTCGGCCCGGGGATGCGGGGCCAGCCGACGCTGTCGTACGTGCCGAGCCGGCTGTCGATGGTCCCGGTGCTGCTGCGCGGCCCGCTGGGCCCGGACGCGGCGGTCGTGCACGTGGCGCCGCCGCGCCAGGGCGTGTTCTCGATGGGCACCGAGGTGAACATCCTGCCCGCCGCGGTCGCGGCCGCCCGCGCGCGCGGCGGTGTGGTGGTCGCGGTCGTGAACCCGCGGATGCCGTACACCTCCGGCGACGCCCTGCTGCCCGCCGACGACGTGGACTTCGTCGTGGAGCTCGAGGCGGAGCTGCCCTCGCCCGTCGCGCAGGCCGGCGTCCCGGACGTGCAGACCCAGATGATCGGCGAGTGGGTGTCGGCGCGGATCCCGGACGGCGCCACGGTGCAGGCGGGGATCGGGGCCGTGCCGGACGCGGTGCTGCGCGGGCTCGGCGACCGCCGCGGGCTGCGGGTCTGGTCGGAGATGGTCAGCGACGGGGTGCTGGACCTGGAGCACTCCGGGGCCCTCGACCCGCAGGCGCAGATCTCGACGTCGTTCCTGTTCGGCAGCCAGGAGCTGTACGCCTGGGCCGACGGCAACCCGAGGCTGCGGATGCTCAGCACCCAGGTGGCCAACGACCCGGCCCGGATCGCCGCGAACCCGCGGATGGTCTCGGTGAACACCGCGCTCGAGATCGACCTCTTCGCCCAGGCCAACGCGGCGCACGTCCGCGGCCAGGTGTACTCCGGCTTCGGCGGGCAGAGCGACTTCGTGGGCGGTGCGCTGCACGCCAAGGACGGCCAGGCGATCATCGCGCTCCGGTCGTGGCACCCGAAGGCGGACTGCTCCACCATCGTGCCGCTGCTCAGCGAGCCGGTGACGTCGTTCCAGCACACCGCGATCGTCACCGAGCACGGCACGGCCGAGCTGGTCGGACGCGACCAGGTCGAGCAGGCGGCCGCGCTGATCGAGCACGCGGCCGACCCGCGGGTGCGCGAGGAGCTCCGCGAGGAGGCGGGCTACCTGGGTCTGACGCCGACGTCCGAGCACGGTGCGTCGGCCACGTCCACGAGGAGGGTCCCATGAGCGGCGACCAGGTAAGGCACGAGCTCGACCCGCAGACCGCGGAGGCGGTGGTGACGGCGGCGACGGCCGCACCGTCCATCCTCAACAGCCAGCCGTGGCGGTTCCATGCGACCACGGACCGCATCGACGTGTTCGTCGTCCCCGAGCGGGCTCCGGCCCTGCTGGACACGGCCCGGCGCGAGGTGCACCTGTCGGTCGGTGCGGCCCTGCTCAACCTCCGGCTGGCCCTGGGCGCCGCCGGCCTGACCGGGGTCGCCGAGCTGGTGCCCTCGACCCTCGACCCGAGCTTCGTCGCCACCGTCCGCATCGCCGGACCCGCCACGCTGTCAGCGGCCGAGCAGCTGCTCTACGAGGCGATCCCGCATCGGCGCTCGAGCCGGCTCCCGTTCACCGGCGAGATGGTCGCGTACGAGGAGTTCGACCGGCTGCAGGAGGCGGCGGCGCTCGAGGGCGCCCACCTGGAGGTGACCACCGGGCTGCACCGCAAGGTGGTGACCGGGGCCCTGCACGAGGCCGACCGCACCCAGCGCGACGACCAGGCGCTGGTCGACGAAGTGACCCTTTGGACCGTCGAACGTTCCGGCCGGGAGAGCGTGGGCATCCCGCCGGAGTCGCTCGGTCCGACGCCGCACGACCCGAAGTCGCTCGTCCGCGACCTGGCCTTCGGGCGCCCGGTCGGCGACCGGCCGACCGCCGACTTCGAGGAGCAGTCGCTGATGGCCGTGCTGCTGACCAGCGGGGACGAGCGCGCGGACTGGCTGCGCGGCGGGATGGCGCTGGAGAGCGTCCTGCTCACCGCGACGGCCCGCGGCCTGAGCGTCGGCCTGCTGTCGCAGGCCACCGAGGTGGCCGACCTGCGGCCGTTGGTCCGCGACCCCATGAGCGCGTGGCGGCACCCGCAGATCGTCCTGCGGTTCGGTCATGGCGAGCAGCCGGCGCCGAGCCCGCGGCTGCCGCTGTCGGACGTGCTCGAGTTCGGCTGACGGCCGCTACGGTGCAACCATGACGCAGCCCGACGCACCGATCCGGGTCTTCCTGCTCGACGACCACGAGGTGGTGCGCCGGGGCGTCCAGGAGCTGCTCGAGGCGGCCGGCGACATCGTCGTCGTCGGCGAGGCGTCGACGGCCGCCGAGGCGATGGCCAGGGTCCCGGCGCTGCGCCCGGACGTCGCGGTGCTCGACGTGCGGCTCCCGGACGGCGACGGGGTCTCGGTCTGTCGCGACCTGCGCTCGCAGCTGCCCGACCTCGCCTGCCTGATGCTGACCTCGTTCGCCGACGACGAGGCGTTGTTCGACGCCATCATGGCCGGCGCGGCCGGGTACGTGCTCAAGCAGATCCGAGGCTCGGACCTGCTCGGCGCCGTGCGCACGGTGGCGGCCGGCGGTTCGCTCCTCGACGCCCGCACCACCGCCCAGGTGATGGACCGGCTGCGCGGCACCGCGGCCGCGCCGCAGTCGGACCCGCTGGCCGAGCTGACCGAGCGGGAGCGGGAGATCCTCGAGCTCATCGGTGAGGGCCTCACCAACCGGCAGATCGGCGAGCGCCTCCACCTGGCCGAGAAGACCATCAAGAACTACGTGTCGAACCTGCTCGCCAAGCTGGGCATGGAGCGGCGGACTCAGGCCGCCGTGCTGGCCACCGAGGTCCGCCGGGAGACCCGCGACTGAGACGACCCGTCGCGGCGCGCTGGTGCACACTGGCCGGGCGTCGTCGCTCAGGCGGGCAGGGCCGCCGCCGAGGCGCTCCCGTGCGCGACCGGGACCAGGCGCCGTCCGCTCATCGAGCCGATCTCGATGCGCACGAAGGAGTCGGCCGGGCCCGGCTCCACCCAGGTCGGGACGCCGAGTCCCTGGGCCCGCTGCACGTCGGCCGGATCGCTGAGCCGCCGGGCCAACCCGGTGGCGAGCACGCTCCAGCCCATCCGGAGCTTGGTGTCGAAGTGGTCGACCTCGAAGGCGACGACGGTGCCCGCGTCGGCGGCCGACAGCTTCATCCCGCTCCCGGAGCGGAAGACGATGGCCTCGCCGTCGAGGGCGTAGTTCACCGGCATCGCCGTCGGCAGCGCGTGCGCGGTCAGGACCACCCGACCGATCCAGGCGCCGCCGAGCAGCTCGAGGCACTCGGCCCAGGACAGGATCCGCAGTTCTCGACGATCGCTCATGCCGTTCAGGTTCAGCCGTCGCACCGAGCCGCGGGCAGGGCCGAAGGTCCCGAACCGTTGGAGGGGACCAAGGTCCTCCTGAAGAGAGGACTTGCGGCTCTGACCGCGCCGAGCGGATGAGGCGAGTCTCTTGGGTGAACCGGAACATCCACGGGGCGCCAGCCGGGAAGGCAGCGCCGACAACCAGGAGGCGGCCATGCGCCGTAGGACGTTCGACACAATGGTGGCGATCGGCGGACTGCTGATCGCGTTCGTGCTCGTCATCGCAGGAGGCCTGCTGACGTGGAGCTCCGTGTACATCAACGGCCAGGTCCACGACCAGCTCGCGGCGCAGAAGATCTTCTTCCCGCCGGCCGGCAGCGACGCCATCAAGGGCCCTGAGTTCACAGCGATGCAGCAGTACGCGGGCCAGCAGCTCACCACCGGCGCGCAGGCCGAGGTCTACGCGAACCACTTCATCGCCGTGCACCTCAACGAGGTGGCGGGTGGCAAGACGTACGCCGAGGTCAGCTCCGCAGCTCAGGCTGACCCGACGAACACCACCCTGCAGGGTCAGGCCAACACGCTGTTCAAGGGCAACGCGCTGCGCGGGCTGCTCCTGAACGCCTATGCGTTCGGCACGATGGGCACGATCGCCGGGATCGCCGCCATCTTCGCCTTCGCAGGCGCAGCGATCCTGCTGATCCTGTCGATCCTCGGTCTGGTCCACGCTCGCAAGACGGCGGCGGACGTCGAGCTGGGCTCACGGGTCCCGGCCCCGGTCGAGGCCAAGCTGTAAGCGACGGTCCGACCGTCCCGACCCGGCGCCCTGGGTGACCCCCCAGGGCGCCGGGTCTTCTCGTCTGTCCGCGCGAGTCCGCGCGAGTCCGTGCGAGTCCGCGCGAGTAAGGAAATGCTTATTCCGCAGTCGCCCGGATCCACCGGCCGTCGTACAGTGAAGCCGGACGAGCACGAGCCCGCCGAGAGGACGCCGACCATGACCCAGCACGCGGATGCGCACGAGGCTGACGAGCCGGTCGAGGTGCTCCGTGCGGTGTGGGCGGCGCAGGGTCAGACGAGCGAGGACCTCGACGCCACCTTCGAGCCGAAGAAGTCGTGCAAGAACATGAAGGAGATCACCTTCGACGGCATGGCCGAGCCGGGCAGCGACCTGCGCGAGGCCTGGCGGAGCAAGCTGGCGCGCGAGGGCAAGCTGAGCACGGCGGGCGGCAGCATCCGCGACCTGGTCCTCGGCTCCTCGCCGGCCGACTGACCGCGGCTGCCCGGCCTGGCAGCCAGCGCGGCGTCGGTGAGGAGAGCACTGGATGGATCGTCCGGAGACCGTCGGCGGGCTGACCGAGATCCTGCGCGACGGCGGCTACCTCGCTGACCGCGGGCTGTCCACGGCCCTGTTCGTCGCGCTGTCGCTGGATCGGCCGATCCTGCTCGAGGGCGAGGTCGGGGTCGGCAAGACCGAGGTCGCCAAGGTGCTGGCCGCGGTGTTCGGCCGCAAGCTGATCCGCCTGCAGTGCTACGAGGGGATCGACACCAACCAGGCCCTGTACGAGTGGGACTACGCGCGGCAGATGCTGCAGATCCGGGCGCTGTCCGAGCGGCACGTCGAGGACGACGCGGCCGTCGACAAGCTGTTCGGCCCGAAGTTCCTGCTCGAGCGGCCGCTGCTCGAGGCGGTCCGCGCCGGGAACCGGGCGGTGCTGCTCATCGACGAGGTGGACCGCGCCGACGACGAGTTCGAGGCGTTCCTGCTCGAGGTGCTCTCGGACTTCCAGATCAGCATCCCGGAGATCGGGACGATCACGCGCCGAGAGCGCGCCGATCGTCGTGCTCACCTCCAACCGCACCCGCGAGCTGCACGACGCGCTCAAGCGCCGCTGCCTGTACCACTGGGTCGGCTACCCCAGCGCCGAGCGCGAGGTGGAGATCATCCTGGCTCCGGGCGCCGGGCGTGTCCGCAGGACGCTGGCCAGGAAGGTCGTCGCCGCGGTGAACCGGCTGCGCGTCCATGGACCTGGCCAAGCCGCCCGGGGTCGCCGAGACGATCGACTGGGTGCGCACGCTCGACGTGCTCGGCGAGACCGAGCTGGACGCCAGGACCGTCGCCGACACGCTCGGCGCCGTGGTGAAGGAGCGCGACGACCTCGACCTGGTGCGGGACAACCTGGAAGAGATCGCCTCCGGTGCCTGACGACGCGTCGTTCGTCGCCCTGCTCGTCGACTTCGCCCGCGAGCTGCGCTCGGCCGGGCTGCCGGTCGGGTCCGGCGACGTGCTGACGTACTGCGCGGCGATGGCCCCGCTGGACCCGACCGACCTGCTCGACCTGTACTGGGCGGGGCGGACCACGATGGTGACCCGGCACGACCAGATCCCGGTGTACGACCGGGTGTTCCGGCGGTTCTTCCTGGACGAGGCCGACGGGCTCCCCGAGCCGGTCCGGCCGACGATCCGGGCCAGGGTCGAGACCGCTGCGGTCCTGCAGGTCCCGGAGACCGAGCCGGGGCGGGACCGCCCGCGAGCAGCGAGGCCGAGCTCGGCCTGATCGCCTCGGACGCGGACGCGCTGCAAGAACAAGTCGTTCGCGGCCTGCACCCCCGAGGAGCTGGCTGCGCTGCGCCGGATCATGGCGCGGATCCGGCTGACGCCGCCGCGCCGCCGCACCCGCCGGACGGTCGGCGCCCGCTCGCGCGGGCGAGCGCCCGACCTGCGCCGGACGGTGCGCGAGACGATGCGCACGCACGGCGAGCCGGCCGAGCTGCTACTGGCGCCGGCGCCGGCTCCGGCCACGGCCGCTGGTCCTCATCCTGGACGTCTCCGGGTCGATGGCGGACTACTCGCGCAACCTGCTGCAGTTCGCGTACTCCACCAGCCGGGCGGCGGCCCGGGTCGAGGTGTTCTGCTTCGGCACCCGGCTGACCCGGATCACCAGGGAGCTGGAGCACCGCCGTCCCGACGACGCCCTGGAACGCGCCGCCAGGGCCGTCTTCGACTGGGAGGGCGGGACCCGGATCGGCGACTCGCTGCAGGCGTTCGTGCGGGACTGGGGCCGGCGCGGCGTGTGCCGGGGCGGGATCGTGGTGATCTGCTCGGACGGTCTCGACCGCGGCGACCCGGCCGTGCTGGCCACGGCGATGGAGCGGCTGTCGAGGCTGAGCCATCGGGTGGTGTGGCTGAACCCGCACAAGGGCGAGCGACGCGCAGTTCCGGCCGAGCACGCTCGGCATGATGGTGGCCGCGCCGCACGTCGACCTGCTGCTGTCCGGCCACGACCTGCGCAGCCTGGAAGAGTTCGCCGCGCTGCTGCCCGGGCTGGGCTAGGAGGATCCGGTGAGGTGGAGCGTGGCGGTGGTCGCCGAGGGCGACCGCGAGGTGATGCTCGAGGAGGTGGTCGAGCTGGCGGACGCGGTCGCCGCGCACGGCGGGATCGCCTCCGGCATCGGCACCACGCGCTACGGCGCCCAGCTCGTCGTCGAGGCGGACGCCCGCGAGCAGGCCGTCGAGCGGGCGACGGCGGACTTCGCCGGCGCCGCGGCCAGGGCCGGCCTGCCGCCGTGGCCGATCGTCCGGGCGGTGGCCGTCGAGCGAGGACGACGGACGACGGACGACGCGACGAGTGATCCGGCTCGGCTCGCTCGCCGGCTACCCGTTCGAGGGGCCGCGGGTCCTCGGCGGCTGGACGCCGCCGGCGGTCCCCGCGGTCTACGCGATCGTCTACAAGCCGGACCCGCAGACCAAGCCGGACCGGTACGCGGTCATCTACGTCGGGCACTCCGAGGACCTGTCCGCGCGAGCGGTTCCCGTTCGGCCACCCGGCGCGCCGCCTGCTGGGTCGAGCCGGGCCGGCGACCGCTGGAAGGTCTACATCTGCACCTACGAGGTGCCCGGCGGGCTGCCTCGCACCGCGAGCAGATCGCGCAGGAGCTGTGCGCGATCTACCAGCCCGAGCTGCAACGAGCAGCAGTACGACCGGTCGTGGAAGGACGAGTGGATCGGCGAGTACCGGGCGCCCACGACCGGACCGCTCACCACCGGCCGCGACCCGGACGACCCCGTGGGCGATCGCGCGCTACGGCCACCGGCTCGTAGCCGACGCCGTCGTGCAGCCGCGACCGGCGCCGGCCGGAGGCGGGCCGGGCCGGCGGCCGCTCGACCGGGGGCTCGGGACGCGGCGTGACGCCGACGACGATGCCCTCGGCCATCCCGTACAGCAGCGGCAGGGCGCCGGCCACGACGCCGCCGGTGCGGTTGATGTGCTCGACGCCGGGTCGGATCACCTCGGCGTTGCGCGACGATCGTGCGGACCAGCTCGGCGCACTCCTCGAGGTTCGTGGCGATCCGGGTGAGCTGGGTCGCCCACGACGAAGAGGTAGAACGCCAGCCCGGCGATGAGCAGGACGATGTCGATCGACGGACAGCACGACCATCGCGTCACGACCTCACCTTCCCGAGGACGCGGCCCAGGAACAGGTGGTGCTCCAGGCCTTCGGCGAGGACCGCGTCGACGCCGTCGGCGGTCTCGGCGATCAGCGCCGTGTCGGCGGTGTTGGCCGCCGCGGCCTGCAGCGTGTCCCGGACCTGCACGACCCGCCGGTCGATCGTCCGGACCAGGACGACCAGGATCGTGAGCAGCGCGGCGACGGCGACGCACGACGACGACACCGCCGATGATCGCGCCCCACCACAGGTTGTTCTGGGTCGAGGTCAGCTCGGCGGCGGACAGTGCGTCCATGTCAGCCTCCCAGCCTGGTGCGTCCGCGGTTGAGCCCGGCCACGATGACCTCGGCGTAGTCGATCGTCGTGTGCAGCTCCTTCAGCGCCGCGGTGTTGTGCACGGACTCGGTGAGGGAGTCGTCGATGACCTTCGCCTCGTTGCCGATCGCGTGCGCGAGCACAGGATCGGCACCACCAGGGCGACGACCACCAGCACCACGACGATCCCGATCGTGTAGCCGACCACCCAGCCGGTGGTCGAGGTGCTCGCTGCGACTAGCACGTCGGCTCCTCTCGCCGGGTCACACCGTCTCGCAGAAGTCGCGGACGGGCTTGAGGCTCGCGTTGACCGAGGGCAGGACCTCGGGGACGGTGCGGGTCTGCGTCGGCGACGACCTGCGACGCCGCCGATGACGTTCGCGAGCGTCTGGCGCACCACGTCGAGGTGGATGATGACCCGCAGCAGCCCGAGGGCTGCGGCCGGATGATCAGCGCGGAGATGACCATGGTGACCCAGGCGGCGGCCGGCATGACGGTTCTCCTCCCTGCTCAGCCGAGCAGCTTCGCGACGGAGCCCGCGTAGCGGACGGCGCCGACGGCCACGTCGTCGATGGTCCGGTCGGTGGTCGCCAGCATCTCGGGCACGCTCGTCCAGCTCCCCGACCAGCGCGACGCCGCCGGCGAGGATGTCGTCGGACGCCCCGCGGATGCGCTCGAGCGCGGCCAGCACGCCGGTTGAGCAGGGCGACGAGCACGGGCACGACGGCCAGCAGCAGCAGCGCGTTGCCGATCCACCACAGCACCATGGGTCGTCCTCCTCAGCTCGGGTTGGGCTGGTAGGGCAGCGAAGAAGCGCCTGAAGACCCGGGTCAGCGCCATCCGCATCGCCCGCAGCCCGATGGCGAAGCCGCTGGCCGGCGCGGCCGCGCCGACCTGGTCCGGGGACAGGCCCCGGTCGATGGCGCCGATCCGCCGCTGCATGTTCGCGGCGAAGTCGCGCATCAGCACGGCGGTGACGTCGGAGATCATGCCGCGGCCGTACTGGGCGGCGGCGCCGGAGAGCTGCAGGTCCTGGACCACCTCGACCTTGGTGCCGCGACCGGCCGGCACCAGGTGCGCGGTGACCAGCATCGCGGCCTGGCCGCGGCCCTTCTCCTCGGCGCCGGCGGCGTCGACCACGATGCGCTTGGCGGTCTCGTCGCGCTCGGTGATCGTGGCGGTGCCGGCGAACTGCATCTTGACCGGGCCCATCCGGATCGCGACCTTGCCGCGGTACGTGTCGTCGCCGAGGTCCTCGGTCAGCTCCGCGCCGGGCAGGCAGGCGGCCACCTGGGGGATGTCGTCGAAGAACTTCCACACCTTGTCCGACGGACTCGGCCACCTCGAAGTCGGTCTTGATCAGCATCGGACCTCCTCGGGGACGGTAGGCAGGCGGGATCCTTCTCGAAGGCGTGGCGGCAGCCGGCGCAGCAGAAGTAGTAGGTGACGCCGGCGTGCTCGAACGGCCGGCTGGACCGGTCGGCCGGCACCGTCATCCCGCAGACCGGGTCGACCGCCTGTCCTGGCGCGGTCGCTGCCCGCTCGCCGTGCTCGACCGCTCGCCCTGCTCTGCCGGTTCGCCGGACTGGTCGGGGACGAGCGCGCCGGCGGCCCGCAGCTGGACCAGCTCGGCGAGGATCGCGACCGCGATCTCGCGGTGCGAGGTATGGCCCAGGTCGAGGCCGACCGGCACCCGCACCCGGTCCAGCAGGTTCGTGCGGCACGCCACGGTCGGCGAGGTAGCCCAGGACCGCCTCGCCGCGGCGGCGGGACGCGACCAGCCCGAGGAAGGCCGGGAAGCCGGCCACCGCCTGCTCGACGGCCTCCTCGTCGCCGTGGCCCTGGGTGGCGACCACGACGATCGAGCGGGCGTCCACCGCCGCCGCGGAGAAGTCCGCCCCGTCGACGAGGTCGGTGCGCCAGCCCAGCGCCGCCGGCCAGGTCGGCGAGCGTGTGCGCCATCGGCGAGCGCCCGACGACCACCAGGTGCGGCGCCGGGCAGGACCGGCTCGACGTAGACCTCCAGGGCTCCCTCGCTCTGGCAGGAGATCGGGATCACCCGCATCCCGTCCGGCACGGCGGCGCCGAACTGCTCGGGGGTGCCGAGCAGCAGCAGCCGGGGCTGACCCTCGGCGATCACCCGCTGGGCCTCGCGGATCACGACCGGCTCGGCGCAGGCGCCGCCGATCCAGCCGTACAGCTGACCGCTCGCGGTGACGATCGCCCGCGAGCCCTGCTGGCCGGAGGAGGGGCCCTGCCGCCACACCACGGTGGCCAGCGCGAACTCCTCGCCGCGCCGGGCCAGCTCGCCGGCCCGCTCGACGACGTCCCAGCCCTCCATCGCCGCGCCGCCCGCCTCCATCAGTCGTCCGACCGGACCGGCGGTGCGCCGGAGACGTCGTGCCGCTCGGTGAGCGCCTCGTACACGCGGTCCGGCAGCAGCGGCATGTCGATGTTGCGCACGCCGGTGTCCTTGAGCGCGTCCATGCACCGCGTTGACGAACGCCGCCGGGCCGCCGACGGTCGCGCACTCGCCGACGCCCTTGGCGCCGATCGGGTGGTGCGGGCACGGGCGTGACGACCTCGTGCAGCTCGAACCCGGGCGTCTCCCACGCGGTCGGCAGCAGGTAGTCCATGTAGTTGGACCCGACGCAGTTGCCCTCGGCGTCGAAGGTGATGAACTGCATGCTGGCCATGGCGAACGCCTCGGTCAGCCCGCCCATGATCTGGCCCTCGACGATCATCGGGTTGATCCGCACGCCGCAGTCGTCGACCGCGACCACGCTCAGCACGTCCCACACGCCGGTCTGCGGGTCGACCTCGACGGTGACGATGTAGCAGCCGAACGGCCAGGTCAGGTTCGGCGGGTCGTAGTAGGCGACGTTCTCCAGGCCCGGCTCCATGCCGTCGGGCATGTTGCTGTACGCCGCCATCGCGCACTCCTGGATGGTGACGCCGCGGTCCGGGCGCGCTGCGCACGTAGAAGCGGCCGAGCTCCCACTCGACGTCCTCCTCGGACACCTCGAGCAGGTGCGCGGCGAGCTTGCGCGCCTTGGCCCGGACCTTGCGGGACACCATCGCGACGGCCGCGCCGGCGACCGGCGTGCTGCGCGAGGCGTAGGTGCCCATGCCGAACGGCGCGGTGTCGGTGTCGCCCTCCTCGACGACGATGTCCTCGGCCGGGATGCCGAGCTCGTGGGCGACGATCTGCGCCCAGGTCGTCTCGTGCCCCTGGCCCTGGGTCTTCGCGCCGGTGCGCAGGATCGCCTTGCCGGTCATGTGCACCCGCAGCTCGGCCGAGTCGAACATCTTGATGCCGAGGATGTCGTACTCGCGGCTGTTGCCGGCGCCGAGCGGCTCGGTCATCGTCGAGATGCCGATGCCGAGCAGGCGGCCGCGCTTGCGGGCCTCCTCCTTCTGCGCGAGGAAGTCCTGGTAGCCGACGGCCTCCAGCCCGACGTCCAGGCACTTGCCGTACTGGCCGGAGTCGGTGAGGAAGCCGAACGGCGTGCGGTGCGGGAAGTCGTCGTCGCGGACGAAGTTGCATCCGCCGGAACTCGGCCTGGTCCATGCCGAGGTCGTCGGCGGCCGCCTGCACCATCCGTTCCTGGAAGAACATCGCCTCGGTGACCCGGAACGAGCACCGGTAGGCGACCCCGCCCGGCGCCTTGTTCGTGTACATGCCGCGCGCGGTCAGGTGCGCGGCCGGGATGTCGTAGCAGGAGAACGCCGAGTGCATCAGGCCGATCTTGAACTTGCTCGGCTGGGCGTCGGAGAAGAACGCGCCGTGGTCGGCGTCGGTGTGCATCCGGACGCCGAGGATCTTGCCGTCCCGGCGCAGCGCCATCTCGCCCGTGCAGGTAGACGTCGCGGCCGAAGCCGGTCGAGATCAGGTTGCCGGACTTGTCCTCGATCCACTTCACCGGCCGCTCGAGCAGGATCGAGGCGAGGATCGACATGACGTAGCCGGGGTAGACCGGCACCTTGTTGCCGAAGCCGCCGCCGAGGTCGGGCGAGACGATCCGGATCATGTGCTCGGGCAGCTCGGCGACCAGCGCGACCGCGGCCCGGATGATGTGCGGCGCCTGGGTGGTCATGTAGACGGTCAGCTTGGACGTCGCCCGGTTGAAGTCGGCGATCGACCCGCAGCACTCGATCGGGGACGGGTGCGAGCGCGGGTAGTGCAGCTCGAGCTTGGAGACCACGTCGGCCTGCTCGAACGCCCGGTCGGTGCCCGCCCTGGTCGCCGACCTCCCAGTCGTAGACGACGTTGTCGTGCTGGTTCTCCTTGTCGTCGCGGATCAGCGGCGCGCCGGCGGCCATCGCCTGGGTCGGGTTGACGATCACCGGCAGCGGCTCGTAGTCGACGACGATCGCCTCGCAGGCGTCCTTGGCGATGTACGGGTCGTCGGCGATGACGCAGGCGACCTCCTGGCCCTGGAAGCGCACCTTGTCGGTGGCCAGCACGGCCTGCGTGTCGTAGGAGAGCGTCGGCATCCAGGCCAGGTTGCGGGTCGCCATCATCTCGCCGGTCAGCACCAGCCGGACGCCGGGGATGTCCCACGCCTTGCTCGTGTCGATCGACCTGATCCGGGCGTGCGCCAGCGGGCTGCGCAGGATCTCCATGTGCAGCATGCCGGGCAGCACGATGTCGTCGACGTAGTTGCCCCGGCCGCGGATGAAGCGGTTGTCCTCGACGCGCTTGCGGCTCGCGCCCATCCCGCCGATCTTGATCTCGTCCAGTGCCTGCGTCACGTTCGGTCGCTCCTCGTCTCGTTCCGGGCATGTCGGCTCGGACCGCAGCTTCTCGGCGGCCCACAGCACCGACTTCACGATGTTCTGGTAGCCGGTGCAGCGGCACAGGTTGCCGGACAGCGCCCAGCGCACCTCGTCCTCGGTCGGGTCCGGGTTCTCGTCCAGCAGGGCCTTGGCCGCGAGCATCATCCCGGGCGTGCAGAAGCCGCACTGCAGGCCGTGCTCGTCCTTGAAGCCCTCCTGGATCGGGTGCAGCTCGCTGGCCGTGGCCAGGCCCTCGACCGTGGTGACCTCGTGCCCGTCGGCCTGGACGGCGAGCATCGTGCAGCTCTTGATCGGCTTGCCGTCGAAGAGCACCGTGCAGGCGCCGCAGTTCGATGGTGTCGCAGCCGGTGTGCGTGCCGGTCAGCCGGAAGCCCTGCCGGATCAGGTGGGCGAGCAGCAGCCGCGGCTCGACCTCGGCCGCGCGCTGCTCGCCGTTGACGCGTGATCGTGACCCGCCGCACCGGGACGTCGTCGGCCGCGGCTCGGGCCGGATCTCCTCGTACAGGCTGCTCATGTCAGGCCGCCCTCTCCGCGGACTCGGTGATGCGGGTCAGGATGCGCACGACGAACGTGTGCACGATGTGCCGCTTGTACTCCGCGCTGCCGCGGTGGTCGGTCCGGGGCCGGGCCGCCTGCGCGGCCAGGTCGGCGGCCCGGCCGATGCTGTCCGCGCGTCAGCGGCCTGGCCCACCAGCGCCTGCCCGGCCTCGGTGGCGTCGATGGTCGAGCCGCCGACGCCGGTCAGGGCGATGCCGGCCCGGGTGACCAGGTCGCCCGAGGTCTCGATCGCCACGGCCACGCCGGCGGTGGCGAAGTCGCCGACCCGCCGCTCCAGCTTGAGGTAGCCGCCGGCGGGGGTGCCCTTCGGACGCCGGGATGACGGCCTCGACGGCGATCTCGTCGTAGGCGAGCACGTTCTGGAACGGGCCGCTGACGAACTCCGCGACCGGGATGGTGCGCCGGCCGCCGGGTCCCTGGGCGACGACGTGCCCGCCGAGCGCGGTCACCACCGACGCCCAGTCGCCCTGCGGGTCGGCGTGGCACAGCGAGCCGACCAGGGTGCCGCGGTTGCGCACGATCGGGTCGGCGATCAGCGGGGCGGCGGCGGCCATCGTCGGCTGCCGGGCGGCGAGGATGGTCGAGCGCTCCAGGTCGGCGTGCCGGCACAGCGCGCCGACGTGGATGGTGCCGTCGGCGTCCACCCGGTGGTAGTCCAGCCCGGGATGTTGTTGATGTCGACCAGCAGCTCCGGCGCGGCGAAGCGCAGCTTCAGCAGCGGGACCAGGCTCTGCCCGCCGGCGAGCACCTTGGCCTCGCCGGCGCCCTGGTGCAGCAGGCCGATCGCCTCGTCGAGCGAGCGCGGGGCCTCGTAGCGGAACCGGGACGGATACATCCGAGCCGCCTCTCTGGATGGCTGCGGTTCAGGCGGTTCAGGCCTGTGCGGGCCTGGTGGCGGGGCGAGTGCGGGTCGGGCACGGCGACCGGCAGCGACTCCTCCTCGGGGTCGGGACGCGGCTGCTGGTGCGGCGGCCAGGGCCCCTGGACCGGCTGGCCGGCGACCTTGAGGTACGTCGATCAGCTGCGGCCAGGCCCAGACGGTCGGGCTCTTGCCGGTCTTCGGCGCGTTCTCGATCAGCTCGTACAGGCGCGGGTTGCCCCTGGCTGTGCCCGCTCGACTCGACCGCCATCGCGACGCCCTTCGCTGGGACGGCGCCGTTCGGCGCCGCCGGTGATGCGGGGACATACTGCCCGGCGGGTCCGGCCCCCGCAACGGCTGAATAAGTCATCGCTTAGGTCACTCGGCGAGCGCCCCGCCCGGCCGTTAGCCTCCGGGGATGCAGGTGCCGGCGCCGTTCGAGTACGAGCGGGCCACGAGCGTCGACCAGGCGATCGGGCTGCTGGACCGGCTGGGCGAGACCGCGCGGCTGGTCGCCGGCGGGCAGAGC
The DNA here is from genome assembly GCA_963771835.1 of uncultured Actinomycetota bacterium. Lineage (GTDB taxonomy): Bacteria > Actinomycetota > Actinomycetes > Prado026 > Prado026 > CAVQCJ01. The sequence goes on along the minus strand of CAVYVA010000006.1, from coordinate 45,872 downwards.
CTGCTGCCGATGATGAAGCTGCGGCTGGCCAACTTCGAGTACCTCATCGACATCAACGACCTGCACGGCGAGCTCGGCTACATCACGGTCGAGCCGCGGTGGATCCGGATCGGCGCCATGACCCGGCACCGCGAGCTGCTCGAGTCGGCCGAGCTCGCCGAGGCGTTCCCGATCTTCGCCGACGCGGAGCAGGTGATCGCCGACCCGCCGGTCCGCAACCGGGGCACGCTGGGCGGCTCGCTGTGCCAGGCCGACCCCTCGGAGGACCTGTCCGCGGTCTGCACCACCCTGAACGCCAGCTGCGTGATCCGGGGCACCGGCGGCGAGCGGGTCGTCTCGATGGAGGAGTTCCACCGCGGCCCGTACGAGACCGCGGTCGGCGTCGCCGAGATGCTCACCGAGATCCGCTTCCCGGTGCGCCCGGGCGGCTCGAGCGCGTACGAGAAGGTCGAGCGGCGGGCCGGGGACTGGGCGGTGGTCTCGGCCGGTGCGGCGGTCTGGATGGACCACGGTCTGATCGCCGATGCGCGGGTGGGTCTGGCGGCGGTGGGGCCGGACACCGCCGGCCTCCCGGCGGTCTCCGAGCTGCTGGTCGGCCAGACCCCGTCCGAGGACCTGTACGCCCAGGCCGGCGACATCGCGGCGCGCAGCTGCAGCCCGGTGACGGACGCAGCGCGGCAGCGCGGACTACAAGCGGCACCTGGCCCGTGAGCTGACCCGACGCGCGCTGCGCCGCTCGGTCGCGCGGATCCGACAGGCGGGGGGCTGACGATGCTGGTGAGCATGACGGTCAACGGCGACGAGGTGACCCGGGAGATCGAGGGCCGGCTGCTGCTCGTGCACTTCCTGCGCGACGATCTCGGCCTGACCGGCACGCACTGGGGCTGCGACACGAGCAACTGCGGCATGTGCGTGGTGTGGCTCGACGGCGAGCCGGTGAAGTCCTGCGCCGTGCTGGCCGCGATGGCCGGCGGTCACGAGGTGCGCACGGTCGAGGGGCTCGAGCACGACGGCGTGCTCGACCCGGTCCAGCGCGGGTTCATGCAGTGCCACGGTCTGCAGTGCGGCTTCTGCACCCCCGGGATGCTGATGACCGCGCGGGCGCTGCTGGACCGCAACCCGACCCCGTCCGCCACCGAGATCCGGCGGGCGATCTCCGGCCAGATCTGCCGGTGCACCGGGTACGCCAGCATCGTTCGCTCGGTGCAGTGGGCGGCCGCGGAGGAGGCCGGCACCCGGACCGCCCTCCACCCGTCCGGGACCGAGTCGAGAGTCCGAGTCAGAGGCCGAGGCCGTGTCGTGACCGCGGGCACGGGCGGTCCGGTGACCGCGTTCGTCGACAACGACCAGCACCCCGTCGGCTACGGCCGGATGCTGCGCAAGGAGGACCCGCGGTTCATCCGCGGCCGCGGCCGGTACTGCGACGACGTGCAGCTGCCGGGCATGCTGCACCTGGCCATCCTGCGTTCGCCGATGGCGCACGCGCGGATCCTGAGCATCGACACCATCGCCGCGCAGGCGCACCCGAAGGTCCGCTGGTCGTGACCGGGGCGATGCTCGCCGAGCGCGGGCTGGCCTGGATGCCGACCCTCGCCGACGACGTGCAGGCGGTGCTGGCGACCGACAAGGTGCGGTTCCAGGGCCAGGAGGTCGCGTTCGTCGTCGCCGAGGACCGGTACGCGGCGCGCGACGCGCTGGAGCTCATCGACGTCGAGTACGAGCCGCTGCGACCCGTCGTGGACGTGCGCACGGCCCTCGACCCCGACGCCCCGGTGATCCGCGACGACCTGCCCGGCAAGTCCGACAACCACTGCTTCGACTGGGAGACCGGAGACCGAGCCGCCACGGACGCGGTGTTCGCCGCCGCCGACGTCGTGGTGAGCCAGGACCTGGTCTACCCGCGGGTGCACCCCGCCCCGATGGAGACGTGCGGCTCGGTGGCCGACTACGACGCCGTCGAGGGCCGGCTGACGCTCTGGTCGACCACCCAGGCGCCGCACGCGCACCGCACGCTGTACGCGATGGTGACCGGGCTGCCCGAGCACAAGATCAGGGTCGTCTCGCCGGACATCGGCGGCGGGTTCGGCAACAAGGTGCCGATCTACCCGGGGTACGTCTGCACGATCGTCGGCTCGCTGCTCACCGGCAAGCCGGTCAAGTGGATGGAGGACCGCTCGGAGAACCTCACCAGCACGGCCTTCGCCCGCGACTACATCATGCGCGGCGAGATCGCGGCGACCCGGGACGGCACCATCCTCGCGGTGCGCGCGCACGTCCTCGCCGACCACGGCGCGTTCAACGGGACGGCCGCGCCGGTGAAGTACCCGGCCGGCTTCTTCGGCGTGTTCACCGGCAGCTACGACCTGCAGGCCGCCTCACTGCACCATGACCGCCGTCTACACGAACAAGGCGCCCGGCGGCGTGGCGTACTCCTGCTCGTTCCGGATCACCGAGGCGGTCTACCTCGTCGAGCGGATCGTCGACTGCCTGGCCTACGAGCTGGGCATGGACCCGGTGGAGCTGCGGATCAAGAACTTCATCCGGCCCGAGCAGTTCCCGTACCGGGCCAGGACCGGGTGGGTGTACGACTCCGGCGACTACGAGCCGGCCATGCGCGAGGCGATGCGGATCGCCGGCTACGACCGAGCTGCGCCGCGAGCAGGCGCAGCGGCGCGAGCGCGGCGAGCTGATGGGTATCGGCGTCTCGCTTCTTCACCGAGGCGGTCGGCGCCGGTCCGCGCCGGGACATGGACATCCTCGGTCTGGGCATGGCCGACGGCTGCGAGCTGCGGGTGCACCCGACCGGCAAGGCTGTCGCTGCGGCTGTCGGTGCAGTCCCAGGGCCAGGGGCACGAGACGACGTTCGCGCAGATCGTGGCCCAGGAGATCGGGATCCCACCGGCGGACATCGAGGTGGTCCACGGCGACACCGACCAGACCCCGTTCGGCCTCGGCACCTACGGCAGCCGCTCCACGCCGGTGTCCGGCGCCGCGGCCGTGCTGGTCGCGCGCAAGGTGCGGGACAAGGCGCGGCTCATCGCCGCCGGCATGCTCGAGATCTCGCCGGCCGACCTGGTGTGGGACAAGGGCGCGTTCCGCGTGACCGGTGACCGGTCGACGTCCGTGACGATCCAGGAGATCGCTCGGAAGGCGCATGGCGCCGGCGACCTGCCCGAGGGCGTCGAGGGCGGCCTGGAGGCGCAGATCTGCTACAACCCGGACAACCTCACGTACCCCTTCGGCGCGTACATCTGCGTGGTCGACATCGACCCGGGCACCGCGCAGGTCAAGGTGCGGCGGTTCGTCGCCGTCGACGACTGCGGCACCCGGATCAACCCGATGATCATCGAGGGCCAGGTGCACCGAGGCCTGACCGACGGGGTCGGCATGGCGCTGATGGAGATGATCGCGTTCGACGCCGACGGGAACTGCCTGGGCGGCTCGTTGATGGACTACCTGATCCCGACCGCGATCGAGGTGCCCGACTGGGAGACCGGGTTCACGGTCACCCCGTCGCCGCACCACCCGATCGGGGCCAAGGGGGTGGGGGAGGCGGCCACGGTGGGGTCGCCGCCGGCGATCGTGAACGCGGTCGTCGACGCGCTCAGGCCGTTCGGCATCCGGCACGCGGACATGCCGCTGACGCCCTCGCGGGTGTGGGACGCCATGCAGGGCCGACCCCGGCCGCCGATCTGACGGTGCCCTAGCTCCAGAGCGTGACGTGGATGGACGGCTTGAACCGCCCCACGGTGACCCCGGTGCCGCGGAGCATCGCCTGGATCGCGCGCGGGGTGGTGACGAACCGGCTCAGCTCCGCCGCCGCGGGCGGCGCGTTGCCTGCGGCCAGCGTCAGGATGCTCCATCCGCCCTGGCCCTGCAGCAACGGTCCCGGCACCCGCTTGAGGTCGCCGGTGGCCAGGTCCTGCGAGACGGCGAACGACACGGCGAGCGCGATCCCCTTGCCCCGCTTGGCCTCCTCGAGCGCTGCAGCGTGGCTCTGGAAGATCTGCTGACGGTCCTCCGGCACGTTGATCCGTCGCAGCAGGTTCGCGATGACGCCGCCCTCGCCGACGGCGGACGGGCCCAGCAGCCAGGTCTGCTCGCGCAGCTCGTGGGAGCTCGGCTGGACCCGCGCCAGGGGGTGGTCCGGGCTGGCCACGGCCACCACCTGGTAGTTGAGGAAGTGCGTGCTCGCGATCGACGGGTCCAGGCTCGCGGGCTGCGGTCCGATGGCCACGTCCACGGTCCGGGCGAGCAGGAGCGGGACGAAGGTGTGCGGGTTGTGGTTGCTGAGCTCGACGTCCAGGTCGTCCGCCCGGTCGGCGAACAGCTCGATCAGACCCGGGGCCGCGTGCTCGGCGAACAGGGCCGACGCGGCCACCCGCAGCAGCCGCCGCTCGCTGCCGGCCTGGCTCACCTCGAGCACGGTGCGGTCCTGCAGGCCGAGGATCTCGGCCGCCCGGCTGGCCAGCCGCAGCCCGCCGGGGGTGAAGGACAGCCCCGCCGCGGTGGGGATGAACAGCTTGTCGCCGAGCTCGCGGCGCAGGTGCGCGACGTGCAGCGAGACGGCGGCCTGCGAGACGTCGAGCTCGGCCGCGGCCTGCTTCACCGAGCCCAGGCGGGCCACTGCGGCGAAGGCGCGCAGCTGAGTCGGCGTCACGCAGATCCCTCCAGGGCTTGACGCAGCTCCCCGTCTGCCCGCGTGAAGTCTAGGTCCCGCGCGCTCACGGAGCCGGGGTGAGCCCGGTGCCCAGCGCCCGCGAGAGCAGCGTGACTCGGTCGCGCGCCCCGGTCTTGGCGAAGATCGACTTCAGGTGGTCCTGGACGGTGTGCTCGGACAGTCCCATCAGGCGAGCCATCGCGCGGGTGTCGGCGCCGGTGGCGAGCAGTCCGAAGAGCTCGTGCTCGCGCGCGCTGAGGCCGTGCGCCCGGGTGAACAGCTCCACCCGTTCGACGGCGGAGGTCTCCTCGATGCTCACGACGATCGGGTCGGTGCCGTCGGCGGACGCCATCCGCGCCGCGCGCAGGGTCAGCCAGAACCCGTCGCCCAGATGCGTCCGCGAGCTGGCCGGGTGGTCGTCGACGCCGGCCTCGGCGGCGAGCAGCTGCGCAGCCACGTTGAACACGCTCGCGGGTACCGCGTCGACGCCGGGCGCGGGGGGCAGCAGCCGGTCCAGCCAGTCCTGTGACGCGGCCGTCCGTCCGACGATCCGCAGGTCGTCGTCCAGGGTCAGCACGACCGGAGCGAAGTCACTGCGGTGCGGCCGCGCCGGCGCGACGAAGGTGCGGGCCTGGCACCTGCGTAGGGCGGCGGTCACGGACGGGGCGGCGCCCGCGAGCAGCGCGGCGTCGGCCTCGTCGAAGGGTGCGCGGGCCACGCCGCGCCACAGGTCGAGGAACCCCCAGCAGCCGTACGCGTCGGCGAACACCGTCGAGGCCACCGCGCCGATCCCGTACCGGGCCAGCAGCTGCTCCCACGCGGACCGCCCGGTCCCGGACGCGCCCGGGTGGTCGACGCCGGCGCAGTCCAGCAGCGCCACCGGGTCCGGCTGCTGCGTCAGCACGGTCCAGCGGCTGACTCCGCTGGTGTACCTGGCCCGGATCAGACCCGGCAGCTCGGCCGGGGCGATGCCGGGCAGGTCCGCGAGCGGGGCTGCGCCGACCGTGGTGACCGGGTCCGTCAGCAGCCACACGTACCCGTCGAAGCCGATCGCCGGGCGCAGCACATCCAGCAGCGCCGCCCGCAGCTCGGCGGCCCCGGCCGCCCGGCCGGCGACCGCCTCGATCCGGTCGAGGGTCTTGGACGCCGTCCTCGGGCTCGGCACGGCGCGAGCGTACGCGCCGTCCGCCCCCAGGAATCTGGGATGTCTGCGGTGCCCGCGGCCGGCCTACCGTGGCGGTCCATGAGCACCTTGCGGATCGAGCACGCGATCACCGACTACGGCACGTGGAAGGCAGCTTTCGACGGCTTCGCCGAGGTGCGGGCCGGTGCGGGCGTCCGCGCGCACGCCATCCGCCGGCCGCTCGACGACGCCGGCTACCTGATGCTCGACCTCGAGTTCGACACCGTCGACGCGGCGGAGTCGTTCGCCCGCTTCCTGCACGAGCGCGTCTGGTCGTCGCCGGATGCCGCGCCGGCGCTGGCCGGCGTGCCCAGGACCCGCGTGCTCGAGCTCGTCGAGGGACTCCTGGACCGGTAGCGGTTACTTCACGCAGAAGGTCAGCTGCCGGCTCCACCCGACGTTGTCGATGAGTCCGTCCGTCAGCCCGGCCCGCGTGCTCAGCGTCACCACGTACGAGCAGGGTTTGAACCCGGTGGTGGACACCGCGACGATCGCGCCGTCACCCCTGGGCGCCGGCACGGTCGGCCCGCTGGCCACCGTCACCGGCAGGGTGAGCGCGGCGCTGGTGATGACCGCGTCCCACTCCTTCATGAGCTCGTGGTCGGTGGTGTACTCCACGTGCAGGTCGGTGGTGATCCCGGTGCACGCGGTGCCGCCGCCGGAGTGGAACTCGGTGATGTCCAGCAGGTTGACCTCGGCCCAGTTGTTGATGTGGATCTTTGCGAGCGAGTTCGTGGAGTCCGGCGGGCCCGGCGGCAACGAGATCCTGGTCGCCTCGAACGTGATGCCCAGGTCGGCGCCGTTCTTCTGGTCGCCGGTCGCGACCGGCGAGCCGGCCACGGGCGGCGGCGAGGGCGGCGTCCCGCCGGGGACCGGATCGGTGCTGTTGAAGCCCACCAGCGTGGTGAAGCCTCCGGACACGCTGTCCTGGTCCACCGGGATCCAGCCGTCGGAGTCCGGGGCGATCACGTGCTTGACCGGCCCGAACCACGGGTCGCCGGGGGCCGGCGGCGGAGTGTCCGCGACCGGTGCGCCCTCGATGCTGATCGACTGGAACGTCAGGACCTGCGTGGTCCCGGCGACCCCGCTGGAGTTGACCGGCCACAGGATCCGCCGGGTGCCCGCGTCCACTGGGCAGACGCGGCTCCCGGTGAGCGGCAGGCCGCTGCCGGCGAGCACGAAGCGGTACTTCATCGGCGTCCCGTCGATCGGTGACCCCGCCGGGCAGAACCCGCGCAGCTCCAGGCAGCCGTGGAACGCGAAGTCCGGGCCGCCGTTGAAGTACAGGCCGGAGTAGCTCAGGCCCTTGTTGGTCAGGCCGGTGCCCGGGTCGATGTCGGCGTAGATGTCGAAGTGGCCGACCTGGGTGAACCACGGCTGCAGCACCGGCGGGCACACGCAGCGGCAGAAGCGGTGGCACTGCCACGAGCAGATCCAGTGGCACAGCTGGATGCAGAACCGGCCCAGCTCCAGCTTGGTGACGATCTCCTCGAACGCCGGTGCGTCCTGCGCCTGCACGGCGGCGGACAACCGCGGCAGGACGTCCGGCTCGGCCGCCAGCCGGGCCGTGACCTTCGCGAACTCGAAGGCCTCGGCCAGCGACAGGTCGACCTGCGGGAAGTCGAACCCGCGGCACATCAGCCGGCACACGCGCACGCAGCGCCAGCTGCAGAACCACTCGCAGACGATCGCGCAGTGGTCGGTCAGCCGCAGGCGCGCGACCGTCTCCCGGACCAGGTCGCAGTTGCCGGCGAGCACGGCCTTCTCGGCGACCGCGAACGCCTCCTTGTCGGCGACCAGGGTGGCCACGACGGCGCCGGCGGCGGCGAGCTCGTCCTCGAGGTACCGGACCGGGCCCGGCACCGGCGCGCAGACGATCTCGCGCAGCAGCCGGCAGCGCACCGCGCACACCCAGTGGCAGAGCAGGTGGCAGTACCGCTCGATCTTGAGCTCGGCGACCAGTGACCGGAAGCCCTCGACGTCGCGGGCGGCGACGGTCTCGGCCAGCCGCTCCACCAGCTCCTCGTCGCCGGTGACCTTGACCAGGACCTCGGCGAACTCGCGCAGGTCCGGCAGGTCGCCCTCGACCGGCGGACCGCACAGCTCCAGGCACAGCAGCACGCACTCCTTGCTGCAGATCCACTCGGTCACCAGCTCGCAGCGCTCGGTCAGGCCGAGCTCGCCGAGCAGCCGCTGGAACGAGTCCCGGTCCGAGGCTCGGAACGCGTCGAAGGCGGCCCGGAAGCGGTCCTCGTCCTGGGCCAGCGCTGCTATCGCCTGCGCGCCGTCGACGAGCTCGGAGGGGTCGAGGTCATCCGGCATGGTGCACGCTCCTGCTCGGGTCGGGTCGTCAGGGTTGGGCGGGTGCCGGCTCGGGAGCGGCCGGCGGGCAGCACCGGTACTCCTGCGACTGGTCGAGCAGCTCGATCTGCCGCTTGAGCAGCTCGTTCTCGAGCTCCTGCCGGTCCAGGTCGAGCTTGATCTTGCGCTTCAGCGCGGGTTCGCAGACCTCGCAGTCGTCCAGGCACCCCTTGACCACCACGCCGGCCGTCGGCAGCGAGGTGGTCCGCGAGAAGCCGATCTCCTCCTGCGTCTGCGTGGAGACCAGGCCGGTGCCCTTGTCCAGCAGGCCCTGCTCGACCAGCGCCTCGTCCACCTCCGCGAGCGCCGCGGTGCGGACGGCGGCCGGCAGCGGCGCACCGGCCGGCTCGAAGGAGGCGCCCACGGCGAACAGGGATGCCAGCCGCGACTGGCCGGCCGCGGCGTACTGGGCCTGGCTGGCCAGTCCGCGCGCCTCGACGTCGAGCCGTGCCGTCGCGGTCGCGGGGACCTCCTGCGGGACGGTGGCGATCTGGCCGACGGCGCGGACCGGGTTGGCCAGGACCGGCGTCGGCGCGACCGGGTCGATGACCCGCCGGTCGATGGCGACGAGCTCGAACGTGATCGTCTCGCACTTGTTGATCCGGTAGAAGTAGAACGAGACCGCGTGGCACTGGTTCTGGTTGGTGAACTCGCGCGAGGACGACTCGAAGTGGTCCTCGGACTCGCCCTCGGAGTGCGCGCGGGTCGACACCTCGCCGATCGACATCGAGTGCGCCTTGCGGGTGGCCTCGACGGACATGTTGTCGGCCATCGTCGCGTGCGCCTTGTGCTCGCGCAGGTAGTCCGCGGTGGACGAGGCGTTGTGGCTGCCCTTCGCGTTCGCGTCCGCGCTGGCCGAGAAGAACCCGATGCCGCCGCTGGCGTCGCCGTGGAAGTCCCACGACCCCTGGTCGGTGTTCCGGCTGGAGCCGTTGTCGGTGCTGCTTGAGTCCGACATCACCGCCCGCAGGGCGGACATCCGGTACTGGTCCTCGGACATCTGCTCGCTGTGGTAGCTCAGCTGGCTCTCGCTGTCGAAGCTGAACCGGCTCCGGCGGTCCGTGGTGGCCAGCCGGACCTTCTCACCCGGCAGCAGCGTGGTCGTGTAGATGGGGTCGCCCAGCGACAGCGGGCCCGAGCACCGCGTGAACCGCGTGTGCAGCGTGACCTCGACCTCGATGGGCTGCCCGGCCGGTCCGCGCTGGCCGGTCGGGAAGACCAGCCGGCGGCGCATGTCCATGACATCGCACGGTGGGCACTCCTCGAGCACCGGACAGCACGGCACGACGACGGCGTTCCCCGTTGGCTCCATGGCTGCTCCCGTCTGGGTCGACCTGAGGTCACAGCAGAGCCCCGAAGGCGGGTCAGGGGAAACAGCGAGTCCGAGCAGAGATGATCACGGCAGGTGATGACCGCGCGGCTGCGGGCCGCCGGCGGTACCGGGCGCGCGCCCGCGGTCCGTGGCGTCGGTCCAGCCGAGCTTGGCCGACAGCTCGCGCGCGCAGCGCAGCACGGCCTGCACGGGCTCGGCACCGTCGCCGGCCCGCCACAGCAGCGACCACGGGTAGTACGTCACCGGCTCGACCAGCGGCGCCCAGCGGACCCCGCGCAGCACCCGCCCGCACGAGCGCGGCACGCACAGCAGGCAGTCCCCGGCGCGGACCAGGTCGGCGGCCGCGCGCACGCTCTGCACCGTCCCGTTGAACGGCCTGGGCGTGAACCCGGCGGTCCGGCACAGCTCGACCACGAGCTGGTTGAGCTCCGGGGCGCGGTCCGGCGCGGCGAGCAGCATCGTCTCCTCGGCGAGCAGGGCGACCGGGACGGCCCGGCGGCGCGCGAACGCGTGCCCGTCGGGGAAGAGCACGCCGAGCAGGTCCAGCCGGAGCAGCTCGGACGTGATGGTCAGCGGCGCCTGCGAGGCGCGCCCGATGCCGACGTCGATCCGCCCGTCGGCGAGCAGCCGGTACTGGTCCGGGACGCTCGCCTCGACCTCGTGGATCTCCAGCGCCGGGTGCTCGTCGCGCAGCGCCCGCAGGACTTTCGGCATCGAGTCGAAGCCAGCGTCGCCGACGCAGACCCGGACGATGGAGGTCGCGGCCGTGGCTGTCCGGGTCGCCGCGGAGGCCTGCTCGACGTGGGTGAGGATCTGGCGGGCCTCGACGAGCAGGGTCTGACCCGCGGTGGTGAGCCGCACGTGGTGCGTGCTGCGGTCGACCAGCGTCGTGCCCAGCTCACGCTCCAGCCGCTGGATCTGCTGGCTGAGCGCGGACTGCACGATGTGCTCGCGGGCCGCAGCGCGACCGAAGTGCAGGTCCTCGGCCAACGTCACGAAGTAGCGCAGCTGGCGGAGCTCCATCCCGGCTCACCGGCCCGCGGGAGCCGTGCGACCGGCGGCAGCGACTCGGACGGCGACCCGGACGGCGACCCGGCGGCTGGGCACGTCTCACACCGCCTCTCAGCGTAGTCGACGTGACACAGAGTGTGACTACGGAAGCGGTTTTGACAAGAGAGATCGTCAGGTTTGTGCCGGATGAGCCCTATATGCCGGAACAGGCGCCCGAGCCATGGCGGGCGCCTGTTCCGGGTCTCGGGTCAGGCCGCCGGCCCGCTGCCGAGCAGGACCGACGAAGTCTGCTGCTGCCCCTGCTGGTCGGACCAGGTGATCGTCACGGTGTCGCCCGGGTGGTACTGCCGCAGGACCGACCCCAGGGCGTCCGGGGAGTCGACCGCCTTGCCGTCGACCGCCGTGATCACCGCGCCGGCCGGCAGGCCCGCAGCGGCGGCCGCCGACCCGTCGACGACCCCGGCCACGGCCACTCCTGCCACGCCCTGCGCGGCCGTCCCCTGGACCCCGAGGAACGCCGTCGCGCCGATGTGCACCTCGGCTGATCCATCGCCGGCGACGATCTGGTCGGCGATGGTCAGCGCCGTACGGATGGGGATGGCGAAGCCCTCGCCGCCCTGGCCGGAGAACGAGCCGCCCGTGGACGCCGCCGTGTCCACGCCGACGACGCGGCCGGTGGTGTCCACCAGCGGACCGCCGGAGTCGCCGGGCTGGATCGGGGCGTCCACCTGGATCAGCCCGGTGAGCTGCTCGGAGGTCCCGTCGCCCTCGTCCGCGGCGGTGATCGACTGCTCGAGCGCGGTGACCGATCCCGGCGCAGCGCTGGGCGCGCCGCCGACCCCGCCCGCGTTACCGACGCCGACGACCTGGTCGCCGACGGTGACCGACGAGGAGTCGCCGATCGACGCCGTCTTCAACCCGGAGGCGTTCACCAGCCGGATGACCGCGATGTCGTGCGAGCGGTCGTAGCCGACGACCGTCGCGGTGTACGTCTGCCCGTTGCCGACGTCGGTCGCGCTGATCGCCGTCGCGCCGCTGACCACGTGGTTGTTGGTGAGGACGAGCCCGTCCGCGGTGAGCACGATGCCGGTGCCCGCGGCCGCTCCGCCGCTGGCACCGAGCGTCGTGTCGATGTCGACGACGGCCGGCGAGACCGCGGACACCGGGTCGCTGGACGACGCGGACGCGGCGAGGCTGGCCGAGCCGGTGGAGTTGATCCCGGGCAGGGTCGTCGACGTGAGGGTCGTCTGGGAGCGCGCGAGCAGGTAGCCGGCGCTGCCCAGCAGAAGCGCTGCCACCCCGGTCGCCGCGAGCGCCGCCCGCACCGCGTGCCGGCGGGGGCTCGTCGCCGCGGCCGGCTCCGTCCGCCATGGCTCGGCGACCGGCTCCGTCCACCACTGCTCGTCGAAGTGCTCCTCGGTGCCTTGCGGCTCGGTCCGCTCGGGCTCCTGCTCGTATCCGTCCACGACTCGTCTCCTGGTCCTCGCAGCGGCTGGTGCGCCGGGCTGCACGACCATGGGACGCCGGCCGGCTGACAGGGTCGGAAGCATCGCCTGCGAGTCGCCTGAGAACCCTCCCGGAGACGACGCTGCCGAGCAGGTGGTCGGCCGGGGACCCCTCTCGGGGCCTGCCGGCGACCATCCGCTCGGCGCGGTGCTGCCGGGTCGGTGCTGCCGGGTCGGCTCAGCCGAGGATCTTGGCCTTGCCCTTCTGGAACTCGGCCTCGTCGATGACGCCCTTGGCCTTGAGGTCCGCGAGCCGGGCGATCTCGTCGGCGGAGCTGGTGCTGCTGCCGGCGACGCTCTGGATGTAGTCGCGGGTCGCGGCCTCCTGCGCCTGCATCGCCTGTGCGGCGTGCTCGTGCATCTTGCCGCCGCGGGCGATGAGGTAGACGAACACGCCGAGGTACGGCAGGAACACGACGAAGATGGTCCACAGGCATTTCGCGCCGCCACCGAGGTCACGGCTGCGGAAGATGTCGCTGAAGACGACGATCAGCAGGTAGATCCAGATGAAGAACATGAAGAACCAGAGCATGTCCCACAGGATCTGCCCGGTACCGAACTCTGCGGCGATGGTCACCGTTGTTCCTTTCGATGGGTGGAGAGGTCAGGCCGGTTGCGCGGCCGTCTGCGTCGGCGCGGGGCCCGCGCCGGTGTCCTCGGCGTGGTACTGCGCCAGCAGCCGCCGCTCGTCGTCGTTGTGCGGGAACATTGTCGCGACCACGGCTGCGCCGATCAGGATGGCGACGATCCCGGCGGTGTACGCCCACTGGTCGCCGTCCAGGAACGACTGCTTGGCCCCGGCCGTGATCTGCGCAGCGTACTGCGGGTACTGCTCGGCCATCGCCGACGCGCTGGAGAACGACTTCTCCAGCTCGGTCTGCATCTGCGCCGTGACCTGGTCGGCGTTCGGCGACGCCGCGACCGCCGCGGCGACGGCGGCGGCGTACCCGGCGGTGAGCAGCGCGCCCAGGATGGACTGCATGATGGCCCCGCCCAGGTCGCGCTGCAGGTCCGCCGTCCCGGAGGCCATGCCGGCCTTGGCGACCGGTACCGACCCCGTGAGCGAGTGCGACGCCGGCGTGCCGGCGAACCCGACGCCGGCCCCGACCAGCGCGTACGCGAGGCCGACCTGCCAGTACGGGGTGCCTTCCTTCCAGAACAGGAGCATGACGACGAAGCCGAGCAGGCAGAAGAAGTACCCGATGAGCAGGGTCATCCGGGCGCCGCGAGCCTCGACGAGCTTCGCCGACCGGGGCGCGATCAGGACCATGAACAGCGCCGCCGGGATGATCGACATGCCGGCGTCGAGCGTGGAGTAGCCGAGGACGTTCTGCAGGTACTGCTGGCCGATGAACATGGCCGCCATGAGCGTGCCGAAGACGATGATCCCGGCGACCGCGGCCACCCAGAAGATGCGTCGCCCGGCGATGTGCAGGTCGTACAGCGGGTTCCGGGCGGCCCGCTGGCGCAGCACGAAGGCGGCCCCGGCGGCGACCGCGATGACAGCCAGCCCGAGCACCGCCTTGCCGGCGTCGGGCACGGCCGCGAAGTTGATGCTCAGGACCAGCGCGGCGACGAGCAGCACCGACAGGATGCCGCCGAGGTTGTCGACCGGGTCGGTGGCCTCGTTCACATGCGCGGGGACGTACAGCACGGCCATCACCAGCGCTACGCCGGCCAGCGGCAGCGTCACCAGGAAGACCGAGCCCCACCAGTAGTACTGCAGCAGGAACCCCGACAGCAGCGGCCCGAGGGCGGAGATCGCACCGCCCAGCGCGGACCACAGGGCGATCGAGCGGGTCCTGGCCGGCCCCGACCACAGCGCGGCGATCAGCGCCAGCGTCGTCGGGTACGCCATGCCTGCCGACACGCCGCCGAGGATGCGGGCCGCGATGAGCACGTACTCGTTGGGCGCGTAGGCGGCGAGCAGGCAGGCCGGGATCGACAGCGAGACGCCGAGGATCAGCATGAGCTTGCGGCCGTACCGGTCGCCCAGCGCCCCCAGGTACAGCACCGAGGCGGCCAGGCCGAGCGAGTACCCCACCGCGATCAGGTTCAGCGACGTCTGCGACGCGTCGAACGCCTTGCCGATGTCCGGGAGGGCCACGTTGGCGACGGCCAGGTTCAGGTTCGCGACCGCGGCGACCAGGATCAGCGAGACGAGCACCAGGCCGGCGCGGGCCGGGGCTGTGGACGGGGGATCGGGCGGCCTTGAGGGCGTCGCCGTACCTGGGCCGTCCGTGCTCGCCATGCGCGCTCCGAGGGGGAAGTCGGTCAAAGGCCGGTCCGATCCTGGCAGTCCGCGCGGACCGCCGTCACGAAAACGGGAGATGTGGGACGAAATCGTCCGGTCGCACAGAATTCAACTTCCCCGGTCTGGCCCCGCCACGCGCCCCGGGCTACGTTCGGAGGGCGACCGGGGAGGTGACGATGTCCGCGCTCGACCTTGCCCGGCTCCAGTTCGCGTCGACCAGCATCTACCACTTCTTCTTCGTACCGGTCACGATCGGTCTCGCGTTCCTGGTCGCGATCCTGCACACGATGTGGTTCCGGTCCGGCGACCCGCAGCATCGGCGGCTGACGAAGTTCTTCGGGACGCTGTTCCTGATCAACGTGGCGGTCGGGGTGGTCACCGGCCTGGTGCAGGAGTTCGAGTTCGGCATGAACTGGTCGGCGTACTCGCGCTTCGTCGGCGACGTGTTCGGGGCGCCGCTGGCGATGGAGGGCTTGGCGGCGTTCTTCCTGGAGTCGACGTTCATCGCGCTGTGGATCTTCGGCTGGAACGTGCTGCCGCGAGGGGTGCACCTGGCGTCCGCCTGGTTGGTGGCGCTCGGCTCGGCCGGCTCGGCGGCGTTCATCATGGCGGCGAACTCCTGGATGCAGCACCCGGTCGGCTACACCACGAACCCCACCACCGGGCGTCCGCAGCTCTCGTCCATCTCGGCGGTCATGACCAACCCCGTGTTCCTCTGGGGCTACGCCCACGTGCTGCTCGCCTCGCTGGTGACCGGCGCGTTCGTGATGCTCGGCGTCTCGGCCTGGCACCTGCGCCGCAAGCAGCACGTGGACCTGTTCGAGCGGTCCGCCAAGGTCTCGGTCGTCGTGCTACTGCCTTCCGCCTTGCTGGTGCTCATGGTCGGCAGCCACCTGGGCATCATCGAGGCCACGTACCAGCCGATGAAGATCGCCGCCGCGGAGGCGCAGTGGAACAGCTGCCAACCCTGCTCGTTCTCGGTGTTCCAGGTCGGCGGCGGCAAGGACGACGAGACGCCGACCCAGATCATCGAGATCCCGCACCTGTTGTCGCTCCTGGCCACCGGTACCTGGAACGGCGCGGTCGAAGGGCTGAACGAGGTCAACGCGCAGTACCAGCAGGAGTACGGCCCCGGGAACTACGTCCCGAACGTGTTCATCCAGTACTGGTCGATGCGGGTGATGGCCTACCTCGGCGCGCTCGGGTCCTTGCTGGCGCTGTGGGCCGGCTGGCTGCTCTGGCGGCGCAAGCTGGGGACGTCACGGGTGTTCCTGTGGATCGCCACGTGGGCTGTCGTCGCCCCGTTCCTGATGAACACCGCGGGCTGGATGCTGACCGAGAGCGGGCGCCAACCCTGGATCGTGCAAGGGCTGATGAAGACCCAGGACGGCGTCTCGCCGTCAGTCGGGACTGCGCAGGTCGTGATCAGCCTGGTCGCGTTCTACGGCGTCTACATCGCCCTCGGTGCAGTCGCCCTCGTCCTGATGCTGCGCTACGCCCGCCGCGGTCTTGAGCTCGAGCTGGACGAGAGCGAGCCGGCCGATGGCACCGAGCCCCGCGTTCCGGCCTTGACGTACTGAGGAGGTGCGATGTCCCTGCCCGTGTTCTGGTTCGTGGTCATCGCCTTCCTGTGGACCGGCTTCTTCGTGCTGGAGGGGTTCGACTTCGGCGTCGGGATGCTGCACCAGATCGTCGGCCGCACGGATACCGAGCGGCGCGTGGCCATCAACGCGATCGGGCCGTTCTGGGACGGCAACGAGGTGTGGCTGATCGTCGGTGGCGCGGGGATCTTCGCGGCCTTCCCGAGCTGGTACGCGACCTGGTTCTCCGCCCTGTACCTGGCGCTGGTGCTGCTGCTGGTCGCCCTGATCGGCCGGGGCGTGTCGTTCGAGTTCCGCGGTCGTCTCGACAGCGTGCGCTGGCGCGGCACCTGGTCGTGGTGCCTGACCGTCGGCAGCGCCCTGGCGCCGCTGCTCATCGGGGTGGCGCTGGGCGACCTGCTCGCCGGGCTGCCGATCGACTCGAACGAGGAGTTCACCGGCTCCACCTGGGACGTCCTGACCCCGTACGGGCTGCTGGTCGGCGTGGCCTTGCTGGTGCTGTGCGTGCTGCACGGCGCGACGTTCCTGTCGCTGCGGACCGACGGCCCGGTGCGCGAGCGGGCGCACGCCGTCGCCAGCCGGGTGGTGTGGCCGGCCGCGGTGCTCGTGCTCGGGTTCGCGGTGTGGACCCCGTCCCTGTCGGACGCGGGCTTCGTGCGCGGGGTGCTCCCGCCGGTGCTGGCCGTGCTCGCCGTCGTCGCCGCCGGCGTCGCACTGCTGCGCCGGCGCGAGGGCTGGTCCTTCACCGCCACCGCGGTGACCATCGGGCTGACCGTCGTGTCGATCTTCAGCAACCTGTACCCGGACGTGATGGTCTCCAGCACCGGCGCCGCCGACAGCCTCACCGTCGCCGGCACGGCCTCGGGCGAGTACGCGCTCAAGGTGATGACGGTCGTCGCGCTCGTGCTCGTCCCGGTCGTCCTCGCCTACCAGGGCTGGACGTACGTGGTTTTCCGCCGTCGGGTCAGCGGTCCTCCGCAGCCCGACGCACCAGCGGGTCCGGTCCCGGACCCGTCCGCTCCAGCCGGCGAAGGAGTCCTGGCATGAGCCTGCACGGAAAGGTGGCCATCGTCACCGGAGGCAACAGCGGTATCGGCAAGGCGGTCGTGATCGCGCTCGCCGAGGCCGGGGCGAACATCGTCATCGACTACGTGGCGAACCCGGACGCGACCGAGCAGCTGGAGAAGCAGGTCGTCGCGCTCGGCGACAAGGCGATCGGGGTGCAGGCCGACGTCAGCAAGGTCGCGGACCTGGAGATGCTCGTCGCCAAGACGGTCGAGGCGTTCGGGCGGCTGGACATCATGGTCAACAACGCCGGCATCGAGACCCGGTCGAACATCCTGAACACCACCGAGGAGCAGTACGAGCGGGTGATGGAGATCAACCTGAAGAGCGCGTTCTTCGGGACCCAGATCGCGGCGAAGCAGATGATCGCGCAGGGCTCCGGCGGCCGGATCATCAACATGACGTCCGTGCACGAGGACTGGCCGATGCCGGGCAACACGGCCTACTGCCTGTCCAAGGGCGGGATGCGGATGCTCACCCGCACCGCCGGTGTCGAGCTGGGCGAGTACGGGATCCAGGTCGTCGGCGTCGGACCGGGCGCGGTCGCGACGCCGATCAACACCTCGACCATGAACGACCCGCAGAAGATGAAGACGCTCGACGCCGCGATCCCGCTCGGCCGGATGGCCCAGCCCGAGGAGATCGCCAGCCTCGTCGCGTTCCTGGCCGACGAGGGCGCCGGCTACCTGACCGCCACGACGGTGTTCGCCGACGGCGGGATCATGCACGGCAGCCCGGGGTTGTGACCGGGCCGCACCTGATGAGAGGACGCCCGCGATGAGCGGATCGGACGTCGTGGTGCTGGGCGGCGGCCTGGCCGGTGTGGCGGCGGCCCAGGACCTGGGCAGGCACGGGCTGCGGGTCGTCCTGGTCGACCGCAACGACTACCACCAGTTCCAGCCGTTGCTGTACCAGGTCGCGACCTCGCAGCTGCCGGCCGAGGACATCGCCCGCCCGCTGCGGTCGTTGTTCGCCGAGCAGCCGAGCGTCGAGGTGGTGACCGCGTCGGTGGACACGGCCAAGCTGTCCGAGCACAGCCTGGCCCTCGCGGACGGCCGGACAATCGCCGGCGACTACCTCGTGGTCGCGGCCGGGGCCCGGCCGAACTTCTTCGGGATCCCCGGCGCGGCGCAGCACTCCCACCCGCTGTACAGCGTCGCCGACGCCGAGCGGCTGCGCCTGCACCTGCACGACCAGCTGCGCTCGCCCGAGCCGGACGCCGTGGTCGTGGTGGGGGCGGGGGCGACCGGGGTCGAGACCGCCGGCGCCACCGCCGAGCTGCTCGCGGCGCTGGCCCACGAGGGCCACCTGGCCAACCCGCCGGAGGTGGTGCTGGTCGACCGCGGCCGCGCCCTCCTGCCGCAGTTCTCGACCAAGGCGCACACGTACGCGGCCGACCGTCTGACCGAGGCCGGCGTCCGGCTGCGGCTCGGCGTCGGCGTGGCGGCCGTGCGCGCCGACGGCGTGGACCTGGACGACGGGACGTCCATCCGCACCGGCACCGTCGTATGGGCCGGTGGGGAGGCTGCCGCCGGCTTCGTCCAGGCAGCCGGGGTGCCGCCGGGGGCGGGCGGACGCATCGACGTGCAGCCCGACCTGCGGGTGCCGGGCCTGCCCGGGGTGTACGCCGCCGGCGACGTCGCCAACATCCCGGACGGGCGCGACGGCGTGCTGCCCCAGCTGGGCTCGGTCGCCCAGCAGGCGGGCGCGTGGGCGGCCGCCAACATCCGGCGCGAGATCGACGGCAAGGCGCCGGAACCGTTCCGGTACAAGGACAAAGGCATCATGGCGATGATCGGGCGCAACGCCGCCGTCGCCGAGGTGGGCCGCCGCCGGCACCAGCTCGAGGGCCCGGTGGCCTTCGCGGCCTGGCTCGGGGTGCACGCGGTCCTGCTGTCCGGGGTGCACAGCCGGACCGACGCGTTCCTGTCCTGGGCCTGGGACTACTTCGACCGTGACCACGCCGCAACCGTCGAGAGCCGCACGTCACCGCAGCGCATCGCCTGGGGCGACGACACCGGCGACGTCCCGCACATCGTGCTCGACCCGGCACGACCGTCGGACCAGTGACCGAGGAGAACGCCATGCCCGACCAGTACGACGTCGTGATCATCGGCTCCGGAGCGGGCGGCGGCACCCTGGCGCACCGGCTCGCGCCGTCGGGCAAGCGCATCCTGGTGCTCGAGCGCGGTGACTGGCTGCCGCGCGAGATCGAGAACTGGGACGCCACCGCGGTCTTCGTGGACAACCGCTACGTCTCGCCCGACACCTGGTACGACCACGAGGGGAAGGCCTTCCAGCCGCAGGTGCACTACTTCGTCGGGGGCGCGACGAAGTTCTACGGTGCGGCGCTGTACCGGCTGCGGGAGAAGGACTTCGGCGAGCTGCGCGCACCACGGCGGTCTGTCGCCGGCCTGGCCGGTCGGCTACGACGAGTTCGAGCCGTACTACACGCAGGCCGAGGTGCTGTACCAGGTGCACGGCGCGCGTGGCGAGGACCCGACCGAGCCGCCGTCCGCCGCTCCGTACCCGTTCCCGCCGGTGTCGCACGAGCCGCGCATCCAGCAGCTGTTCGACGACCTGGCGAAGGTCGGCCTGCACCCGTTCCACTCCCCGTCCGGAGTGATGCTGGACGAGGCGAACCCGGCGTTCAGCGCCTGCATCCGGTGCGCCACCTGCGACGGATTCCCCTGCCTGGTGCACGCCAAGTCCGACGCCGACGTGGTCGCGATGCGGCCGGCGCTGAAGAACGCCAACGTGACGCTGGTGCGGAACGCGACCGTCCGGCGGCTGGAGACCGACGCCGCCGGGACCACGGTCACCACCGTGGTCGCCGACGTGGACGGGGTCGAGCAACGGTTCGGCGGGTCGATCGTCGTGGTGTCCGCCGGCGCGGCGAACTCGGCGAAGCTGCTGCTGGCGAGCGCCGACGACCGGCATCCGGCCGGGCTGGCCAACGGCTCGGACCAGGTCGGGCGCAACTACATGTTCCACAACAGCCGCGCGTTCCTGGCGATCTCGACGGAGAGCAACGACACCCGGTTCCAGAAGACCCTGGGGGTGAACGACTACTACTTCGGCGACGCGGACTTCGAGTTCCCGATGGGCAACGTGCAGATGGTCGGCAAGTCGTCGGCGCCGATGTACCGGGGCGAGAAGCCGATCGAGACCAGGCTCGCACCGACCTTCTCCCTGACCGACATCGCCGAGCGGGCCGTCGACTTCTGGCTCTCCGTCGAGGACCTGCCCGAGCCGGACAACCGGGTGACGCTCGGCGACGACGGGAACATCGTGCTGTCGTACACGCCGAACAACCGCGAGCCGCTGGAGCAGCTGTACCACCGGGTGAAGAAGCACCTGAGCCACCTGGGCATGCACCCGCACCACCTGGTCCCGCGCGACGTCTACATGAAGAACGACATCCCGGTCGCCGGCTGCGCGCACCAGGCGGGCACCGTCCGGTTCGGCGACGACCCCGCCACGTCGGTGCTCGACCGCGACTGCAAGGCGCACGAGGTCGACAACCTCTACGTCGTGGACACCAGCTTCTTCCCGAGCATCGGGGCGGTGAACCCGGCGCTCACCGCCATGGCCAACGCCTTGCGCGTCGGCGACCACATCCTGCAGCGGCTCGGCTGAGGAGGCCCCGGTGACCCGTGCGAGCTCCGCCTCGCCGTTCCCGCCCATCGCGGAGTACGCGTTCCTGTCCGACTGCCACACCGGGGCCCTGGTGGCCCCGGACGGCTCGGTCGACTGGCTGTGCGTCCCGCGGTTCGACAGCCCCAGCGTGTTCGGCAGCCTGCTGGACCGGGGCGCCGGCTACTTCCGGTTCGGGCCGTACGGGATCAACGTGCCGACCGCCCGCAGCTACGAGCCGGGGACCAACGTCCTGGTCACCACCTGGCACACTCCCGGCGGGTGGCTCGAGGTGCGCGACGCGCTGGTCATGGCCCCGCGGACCGGTCCGGACGCGACCACCCCGCACACGCGGCCGCCGGCCGACGACGACGCCGAGCACCTGCTGGTCCGCACCGCGCGGTGCCTGGCCGGCAGCGTCGAGGTCGAGCTGGTGTGCGAGCCGGCGTTCGACTACGGCCGTACCCCGGCGACCTGGGCCCTGGCCGACTCGGACGGTCACACGGCGGACGCGACCGGTGCCGGCCAGACCATCCGGCTGCACACCGACCTCGCGCTCGGCGCCGAGGGGAACGCCGTGCGCGGCCGGCACGTGCTGCAGGCCGGCGAGACCGTCTTCGGCGCGCTGTCCTGGTCCAGCGTGCTGGACGGACCGGCCGACCACGCCGACGCCACCGGTCGGCTGGACGGCGACCCGGGACTTCTGGCGGCGCTGGCTGGGTCGTGCCCGCATCCCGGACCACCCGCCTGCGCCAGTACGTCGAGCGTTCCGCGCTGGTCATCAAGGGCCTGACGTACATGCCGACCGGGGCGACCGTGGCCGCCCTGACCACGTCGTTGCCGGAGACCCCCGGCGGCGAGCGCAACTGGGACTACCGCTACACCTGGATGCGCGACTCGACGTTCACCCTGCAGGCACTGCACTACCTGCTGCTGGACTGGGAGGCCGACGAGTTCATGCAGTTCGTCGCCGACCTGGAGCCGAACGAGGACGGCGGGCTGCAGATCATGTACGGCATCGACGGCCGGCGCGACCTGACCGAGACGACCCGGGACGAGCTTTCCGGCTACGAGGGCGCCCGGCCGGTACGGATCGGCAACGGCGCGTTCGACCAGAAGCAGAACGACGTGTACGGCTCGGTGCTGGACTCGATCCTGCTGCACACCCGGCGCGCGCAGCGGCTGCCCGAGCGGCTGTGGCCGATCGTCAAGGCCCAGGCCGAGGGGGCCGCCCGGGTCTGGACCGAGCCGGACCAGGGCATCTGGGAGGCGCGCGGGAAGCCGCAGCACTACGTGTCGTCGAAGATCCTGTGCTGGGTCGCGATGGACCGCGCGGCCAAGCTGGCCGGCGATCCGCGGCGAGCCCGACCTGGAGAAGACGCTGGGCGGCGATCGCCGAGGAGATCAAGGCCGACATCCTCGAGCACGGCGTGAGCGAGCGCGGCGTGCTGCGCCAGCACTACGAGACCGACGCGCTGGACGCCTCGACCCTGCTCGCCGCGCACTTCGGGCTTCCTGCCCGGGACCGACGAGCGGCTGCACGCCAGTGTGCTCGCGATCGCGGACGAGCTGTCCGAGAACGGTTTCGTCCTGCGCTACAAGACCGACGAGACCGACGACGGCCTGTCCGGCAAGGAGGGCACGTTCCTGATCTGCTCGTTCTGGCTCGTCTCCGCGCTCACGATCGTCGGTGAGATGCAGCGGGCCCGCGACCTGATGGAACGGCTGCTGCGGATCGCCTCCCCGCTGGGCCTGTACGCCGAGGAGTTCGAGGTCGACCGGGCCAGGCACCTGGGCAACGTCCCGCAGGCCTTCTCGCACCTCGCGCTGATCGAGGCGGCCAGCCGGATCATCCTGGCCGACCGGCTCGAGGAGATGTCGATGTGACCGTCGCCGGGTCGCGCTCGAAGGGTCGCCCGTCGTCGACGCTCGCGCTGCCGCCGTCCGGGACGCAGCACGTCCTCGAGCACGGGGACCGGCGGGCGGTGGTCACGCAGGTCGGCGCCACGCTGCGCGAGTACACCGTCGGCGGCCGCGCGCTGCTCGACGGGTTCGGGGTCGACGAGCGGGCCACCGACGGGCGCGGGCAGGTGCTCGCGCCGTGGCCGAACCGGCTCACCGCCGGCCGCTACGTCTTCGGCGGCAAGGTCGTCCAGGCTGCGCTGTCCGAGCCGACCCGGTCCGGCGCGATCCATGGCCTGGTCCGCTGGCTGCCGTGGACCGAGCTCGACCGCGGACCCTCGGCGGTCACCCTCGGCTGCGTGCTGCACCCGCAGCCCGGGTACGAGTGGCGGCTCGAGCTGCAGGTCGGCTACCGGCTCGCCGAGGACGGGCTGACGGTGACCAGCGAAGTCACGAACGTCGACCGCTCCGCCGCACCCTTCGGGATCGGCTTCCACCCGTACCTCACGCTCGGGGTCCCCGTCGACGAGCTGCGGCTGCGGCTGCCGGCTCGCGGCACCGTCCGGGCCGGCGACCCGGACGCCGAGCCCACCGTGGAGCCGGTGGCCGGCATGGCCGAGGACTTCCTGGTCGGCAGAGCCGTCGACGCCACCGTGCTGGACACGGCGTACGCCGACCTGGATCGAGGAGCGGACGGACGAGCCGTCGCCACGGTCTCGGACGCGTCGGGGCGCAGCGTCGAGCTGTGGGTGGACGAGCAGTTCCGCTACCTCATGGTCTACACGGCGGACCGGGTCAGCGCCCTGGCCCGGCGGCGCCGGGCGATCGCGGTCGAGCCGATGACCTGCCCTCCCGACGCGCTGCGCAGCGGTACCGACCTGGTCGTGCTCGAGCCCGGCGCCTCGTGGCGCGCGGCGTGGGGGATCCGGTCTCGCCGACGATCGGGTGACCCCGGCGTCGTAAGGGTCAGGCCGAGCCGTGCCATGGCACGCTCTGGGCCTGACACGACGGGCGCAGTCACGGGAGGCTGGCCGAATGGCTGACTTCACGCACGAGAACCTGGCCGGCTCCCGGTTCGAGGATGTCCACCTGACCGGCGCGAGGTTCCACGACGTCGACCTGACCGATGCCCGCTTCCGCCTGGTCGACCTGACGGGGGTCATGATCCGGGGGGCGGCCCTGGTGAACGTGGACATCAGCGGCCGGATCGAGAACCTGCGGGTCAACGGTGTCGACGTCGTACCCCTGGTGGAGGCGGAGCTGGACCGTCGTCATCCGGACCGCGTCAAGATGCGCCCGACGGACGCGGACGGATTCCGCGAAGCATGGGGCATCCTCGAGCAGCGGTGGCAGCAGACCGTCGAGCGGGCTCGCTCGACGGCCCCTGAGCTGCTCCACGAGAGCGTCGAGGGAGAGTGGTCTTTCATCCAGACGCTCCGCCATCTCGTCTTCGCCTCGGACGCTTGGGTCAAGCGCGCGTTGCTGGGCGAGCCGTCGCCCTGGGATCCACTGGACCTGCCGCACGACGAGATGGCCGACGAAGCGAGCGTCCCCCGCAACCGCGATGCCCGCCCGTCGCTGGACGAGGTGCTCGCGTTGCGCCTGGACCGGATGGGCACCGTGCGGCAGGTGATCGCCGGCCTGACCGACGAGAGGCTCACCGGCGTGACCGAACCAGTCACCGAGCCGGGCTACCCGGAGCAGGAGAGCTTCGCGGTGCGCCGCTGCCTGGAGACCGTGCTCGACGAGGAGTGGGAGCACCGGCTGTACGCAGAGCGAGATCTCGACGTGCTGGCGTCCCGGGCAGCTCGACGATGACCTCGATGCCGACCGCGTCGGCGAGCCTGAGGGCGCCGAACAGCGCCCGGTAAGGCTGGATCCCGAAATCGGACTGGAGCACCGTCGCGGTCCCGCGCCACGCGGACGGACCTGTCTGCGTGACGTCGAGCACCAGCGGTCTGGTCGTGCCGCGGACGGTGAGCTGCCCTCGAGCGTCCCGGCCCCGGCGGCTGCCACCACCCGGGTGGAGTCGAACGTCGCTCGCGGGTACGTCGCGGTGTCCAGCAGTCGCAGCGCCGTACGCGTGATCTCCGCGCGGTCGTCGGCTCCTAGCGGGGCGATCCCGCCGGAGCCGGACACGACGTGGAAGGAGTCCATGTCGACCTCGACCCGGACGGTCGCGCCGGCCGGCCCCGAGCCCGAGCCGGAGCTGACCCGACCAGCTCTGCATGGCGATCAGCAGGTCGTGGCCCACCTTTGCCGCGACGCCCTCGCGGGTGGTCGTCAGGTGCAGGGATCCGGTGTCCGGTCCGATCAGGTACCTGCCCGCGACCAGCGCCATGGCCGGACGCTACCGGTCGATACACTCCGCCCCACAGGCGAGCAGGGCCGGGGACGACGGCGTCCGGGATGGCGGAGACTCGATGACGGTGCAGGGCCAGCCGGCCGACCGGCTGAGCGGACGCGAGCGGGTCTCCCGTGCCGCGTACGAGCTCTTCAGCCGGGACGGCACCCAGAGCGTCGGCGTGGACGCGGTGATCACCAGGGCCGGCGCGGCGAAGATGACCCTCTACCGCAACTTCCACTCCAAGGACGAGCTGATCCTCGACTTCCTGCAGCGCCGCGAGCGGATCTGGACGCGCGAGTGGCTGCAGACCGAGGCGCTGCGCCGCGGCATGACCCCGGCCGACCACCTGCTCGGCATCTTCGACGTGTTCGGCGAGTGGTTCGGCAGCGAGGACTTCGACGGGTGCGCCTTCCTGACCACGATGATCGAGGTCAAGGACCTGGACAGCCCGGTCCGGCGGGCCAGCGTCGAGCACCTGGCCAACATCCGCACGTTCGTCGCCGGCCTCGCGGCGCAGGCAGGGATCGGCGACCCGGACCAGTTCGCCCGTCAGTGGCACATCCTGATGAAGGGCTCGATCATGGCTGCGCACGAGGGCGACCTTGCCGCCGCCGCCCGGGCCCGCGAGATCGGCGTGCTGCTGCTGCGCAGCCACGGCGTGCGAGCCCGGTGACCCTCGACCCTGTCCGTACCGACTCGTCCCGAACTCCGTCCCGCCCATGAAGGAGACCGCATGAAGCCCGGCGACTACCGCGTCAGCGACCTCACCCTCGCCGACTTCGGCCGCAAGGAGATCCGGCTGGCCGAGCACGAGATGCCGGGCCTGATGTCCACCCGCGAGGAGTTCGCGCAGACGCAGCCGCTGCGCGGCGCCCGCATCGCCGGTTCGCTGCACATGACGATCCAGACCGCCGTGCTGATCGAGACGCTGGTCTCGCTCGGGGCCGACGTCCGCTGGGTCAGCTGCAACATCTTCTCGACCCAGGACCACGCGGCGGCCGCGGTCGTGGTCGGCCCGGACGGGACCCCGGACGCTCCGGCCGGCGTCCCGGTCTTCGCCTGGAAGGGCGAGACGCTCGAGGAGTACTGGTGGTGCACCGAGCGCCTCTTCGAGTTCACCGACGAGTCCGGGGCGCCGGTCGGGCCGAACATGATCCTCGACGACGGCGGGGACGCCACGCTGCTCGTGCACCGCGGCGTGGAGTTCGAGCGGGCCGGCGCGGTACCGCAGCCCGGCCCGGAGGACCCGCACGAGTACCACGTCATCCTCGACGTGCTGCGCCGGAGCCTGGCCACCGACGCGAACCGCTTCACCCGCATCGCCGCGGGCATCGTCGGCGTCACCGAGGAGACGACCACGGGCGTGCACCGGCTCTACGAGTTCGCGCGCACCGGCGAGCTGCTCTTCCCGGCCATCAACGTCAACGACTCGGTGACCAAGAGCAAGTTCGACAACAAGTACGGCTGCCGGCACTCGCTGATCGACGGCATCAACCGGGCCACCGACATGCTGATCGGGGGCAAGGTGGTCGTGGTGTTCGGCTACGGCGACGTGGGCAAAGGCTGCGCCGAGTCGCTGCGCGGGCAGGGCGCGCGCGTGATCGTCACCGAGGTGGACCCGATCTGCGCGCTGCAGGCCGCGATGGACGGCTACCAGGTGACCACGCTCGACGAGGTGGTGGGCACCGCCGACTTCTTCATCACCTGCACCGGGAACAAGGACATCATCACGGTCGCGGACATGAAGGCCATGAAGCACCAGGCGGTCGTCGGGAACATCGGCCACTTCGACAACGAGATCGACATGGCCGGTCTCGAGAGCACCCCCGGCGTCGTGCGCAACCCGATCAAGCCGCAGGTGGACGAGTGGGTCTTCCCGGCCGAGGGGGACCGGCCGTCGCACTCGATCATCGTGCTCAGCGAGGGCCGGCTGCTGAACCTCGGCAACGCGACCGGACACCCGAGCTTCGTCATGTCGAACTCCTTCACCAACCAGGTGATCGCGCAGATGGAGCTGTTCGGGAACCGGGAGACGTACGACAAGCAGGTCTACGTCCTGCCCAAGCACCTGGACGAGAAGGTCGCCCGGCTGCACCTGGACGCGCTCGGGGTCCGGCTCACCCACCTGAGCAAGGCGCAGGCCGAGTACATCGGGGTGCACGTCGAGGGTCCGTACAAGCCGGACTACTACCGCTACTGACCGGCGCCCCACCTGGCCAGGGCCGGGCGCCTCTTGCGCGCCGGCCCCGGCCGGGACGATCCTTGGCCCACCTGAACGCCCATTCAGAGAGGGCCCGCCATGGTCGCCAGCACGTCCACCGAGCTCCTGCCGACGTCCAGCACGCTGTACTTCGGCCCGTGGTACCGCAAGTCGCCGATGTTCGAGTCGACGCTGCGGGCCGGCTGCTCGGCGTACGACATCTACAACCACATGTACCTGCCCGGCTACTACGACGACCCGGTGACCGAGTACTGGGCCCTGCTCAACGGCGTGACGCTGTGGGACGTCGGGGTCGAGCGGGTCGTGCAGATCAGCGGGCCGGACGCCTTCGAGCTCACCAACATGCTGACCTGCCGCGACCTGACCAAGTGCGCCGTCGGCCAGGGCAAGTACGTGCTGATCACCGCGCCGGACGGCGGCATCGTCAACGACCCGGTGCTGCTGCGCCGGGCCGAGGACTCGTTCTGGCTGTGCCTGGCCGACAGCGACGTCCACCTGTACGCGCTGGGGATCGCGACCGGGCGGGGCATGGACGTCGAGGTGTCGCTGCCGGACGTGCACCCGGTCCAGGTGCAGGGCCCCAAGGCCAAGGACGTCATGCGCGCGCTCGTCGGCGACGCGGTCCTGGACGTCAGGTACTACTGGACCATGGACGCCGAGATCGCGGGCGCCCCGGTGGTGATCAGCCGCACCGGCTGGACCGGCGAGGTCGGGTACGAGGTCTACCTCACCGACTCCAGCAAGGGCGCGGCGCTGTGGGACGCGATCATGGCCGCGGGGGCCGAGCACGACATCCGGCCGATCGCCCCGTGCGAGGCGCGCCGGATCGAGGCCGGCATCTTCAACTACAACTCCGACATCACCCTCGCCGACAACCCGTTCCAGGTCATGGGGCTGGAGCGGCTGGTCGAGGAGCAGGACGCCGACTACATCGGCAAGGCGGCGCTGGAGCGGATCCGGAGCGAGGGCGTCAGCCGCCGGCTGGTGGGCATCGAGATGCCCGGCGAACCGCTGGCCCTGGAGATCGCCGAGGTACGGCCGGCGCTGCACGAGGGCCGCGAGGTCGGCCGCGTCACCGACCTGATCTGGTCGCCGCGGATGGAGCGGAACATCGGCTACGTGTGGCTGCCGACCGAGCTCTCCCAGCCCGGGACGCCGTTGCAGGTCGAGGGCGCCGACGGCCGGCTGGTCGACGCGACCACGGCCGCGATCCCGTTCCTCGACCCGGGCAAGCGGGTGCCGGCCGCCTAGCTGGAGCTAGCCGATGTGCAGCGCGCGGACGTCGTCGATGGTGTCCGCCTCGTCGGCGCGCTTGTCGGGGCGGTAGCGCACCACCCGCGCGAACCGCAGCGCTACGCCGCCGGGGTAGCGGGGCGAGGCCTGCACGCCGTCGAACGCGATCTCGACGACCAGCTCGGGCCGGACGAACACCTGCCACTGGTTGCGCGACTCCTCGACCGCGAGCAGCTGGGCGGTCTGCTCGCGCAGCATCGCGTCGGTGAGCCCCTTGAACGTCTTGCCCAGCATCACGAAGCCGCCGTGGTCCGGGTCGCGGGCGCCCAGGTGCAGGTTCGACAGCCAGCCCTGCCTGCGCCCGTGCCCCCACTCGGCGGCCAGCACCACCAGGTCGAGGGTGTGCACCGGCTTGACCTTCAGCCAGCCGACGCCACGGCGGCCGGCGGCGTACGGGGTGTCGAGCGACTTCACCACGACGCCCTCGTGCCCCCGCGCGATCGCGTCGGCCAGGAACGCGCTCGCCTCGTCCGGCTCGGCGGTGACCAGCCTCGGCACCCGCAGCCCGGGCGGGACCACCCGCTCGAGCACCTCGGCGCGTCCGGCGGCGGCGACGCCCAGCAGGTCCGTGCCGTCCAGGTGCAGGACGTCGAACACGAACAGCGTCAGCGGCGTCTGCGCGCGGGCCTTCCCCACGTCGGCACGGGACCCGACCCGGCTCCCGGTCTGCTGGAACGGCCGGGGCCGGCCGTCCGGCGTGCAGGGCGATCGCCTCACCGTCGAGCACGACGGACCGGACCGGCAGCGTCAGCGCCGCCTCGACGAGCTCGGGCACCCGGCCGGTGATGTCGTCCAGCGTGCGGGTGAAGACGCGGACGTCGGCCGGGTCGGCGCCGGTGCGGTGGATCTGCACGCGTACCCCGTCGAGCTTCCACTCGACCGCCGCACGGCCGACCCGCTCCAGCGCGGCGGGGACGGACTCGGCGGTCTGCGCCAGCATCGGCTGCACCGGCCGTCCGACCTCGAGCCGGAACCGGGCCAGGCCGGCGGCGCCGTCGGCGAACGCGGCGGCCGCGACCGGACCGACGTCGCCGCGCAGCATCACCGCCTGCCGGACGTCGTCGGCGGGCAGGTCCGCAGCCCTGGCGACCGCGTCGGTGACCAGCGAGGCCAGCGCCCCCTGCCGGAGCTCGCCGGCCACCAGGCCGCCGAGGAAGCGCTGCTCCGCCTCGGTGGCGCGCGCCATCAGTGCCGACAGCAGCTCGCGCCTGCGGCCCTGCGAGCCGGTCCCGCCGAGCGCCGCGATCGCCTCGAAGGCCGAGTCGACCTCGAGCACGGTGAGCGACGGATCGGCGGCCGCCTCCGGCAGGTCGCGCAGGGACGCCCAGCCGACACCGGTCCGGCGCTGCAGCAGCTCACCGGACAGGTACGCCACCACGACCGCCACCTCGCCGGGGTCGGCCGCGCGCAGGCAGTCCGCCAGCAGCGCGACCTTCCGGGACCGGGCGGAGGTGGCCGCGACGGCGGCCGAGGCGGCGGCGACATCGGCGAGCAGCACCCGCCCATTCTGCTGACCAGCCCCGACAGCGAGGGCCGGACGCTACGCCGGCCGGGGCAGCCGCTGCACGCGCCGGGAGCGCCGCCGTACGCAGCGTGTTCGGCCGTGCCCGCGCATGGCGGGTGCTTGTCCCGAGCGGCTGACGCGGCCGTCCGGGACGGTTACTGTCCGAGCAGTCAGCCGGCCCGGCAGGCCGGCCGTCACGACCAGCGGGAGCAGCCGTGCGCACCGTCCAGCACCGTCCGGCGGCCGTCCTCGGCGTGGCCGCCGCCCTCGTCCTGCTCGCCACCTCGCTCGCCCCTTCGGCGTCGGCGGCGAGCCCCGCCCCGGCGACGACCGCGAGCGGCTCGGGCGCGGCGGTCACGCTCAAGGTGATGTCGCAGAACATCTTCTACGGTGGCGACGACCTGGTCCCGAGCACGGAGACGTTCTGCCCGGTGGCCGACGGGTGCCCGGAGAACCTGCTGCGGATCGAGCGGGTCATCCGGATGTCCGGCGCGGACGTCGTCGGCCTGCAGGAGGCCGAGCGCAACACCGACGTCATCGCGAAGGCGCTCGGCTGGTACTCCAGCGCGCGCGACCACGTCATCTCCCGCTTCCCGATCGTCGACCCGCCGGACGGCGACGGCGTGTACGTGTTCGTCGAGCCGTCCCCCGGCCGGGTGGTCGCGGTGGCCAACGTGCACATGCCGTCCGACCCGTACGGGCCGTACGCGGTCCGCGACGGCGCGACCAGGGCGCAGGTCCTCGAGCTGGAGCGGACCGTCCGGCTGCCCGCGATCCAGACGCAGCTCACGGTGCTGCCGGCGCTGGCCGCCCGGGGCATCCCGGTCTTCCTCACCGGCGACTTCAACAGCCCGTCCTACCTGGACTGGACGGCCGCCGTCGCGAAGGTGCGTCCCGACGTGAAGTACCCGGTCGTGTGGCCGGTCAGCAAGGCGCTCGCCGACGCGGGGCTCAAGGACTCCTACCGCGAGGCGCACCCGGACCCGGTGGCGGTGCCCGGCTTCACCTGGACCCCGGGCAGCCCGGAGGCCGACCCGCACGAGGTGTTCGACCGCATCGACTGGGTGCTGCACGCCGGCCCGGTCCGGACGCTCGCCAGCACGGTGGTCGGCGAGGTCGGCGACGTCGACGCCGGTGTCCAGTTCAGCCCGTACCCCAGCGACCACCGCGGCGTGGTCTCCACGTTCGCCGTCCGTCCGGCGGTCTCGCCGGTCCTGGTCGCGCCGATGACCCGCCGGCTCAGCACCGGCCAGTCGCTCGGCGTCACGTTCCACGCGCCGGGCCAGTCGGGCGAGCGGGTGGGCGTGGTCCTGGCCGGCACCGGCCCGGCGTCGATGGTGTTCAGCCTGGACACCCGTGGCCGCACCGACGGGACGCTGTTCTTCGGCGGGGCGCTGACCGCGACGCTGGCCCCCGCGGCGTACGACGTGCTCCTGCTCTCGCCGCAGTCCGAGGTGCTCTCGCGCAGCCCGTTCTGGCTCTACCCGCCGGGCACGCACGCGAGCATCAGCACCGACAGCAGCACGTACGCGGTGGGCCAGCCGATCGGCGTCTCCTGGGACCACGCGCCGGGCATGGCGCTGGACTGGGTCGGGGTGTTCCGCTGCTACCCCGCCGGCTGCGCCGGCAACGGCGGCTACCTCCTGTACTGGTACACGCACACGGCCATCCGCGGCAGCGGGGTCATCGGACCCGGTGCGGACACGTTCCCCGGCGCGATCTCCTGGCCGCTGCCACCGGGCACGTACGTGGTGCGGCTGCTCACCGACGACGGCTACAAGTCGATCGCGGTGTCGGCGCGGTTCACCGTGACGGGATAGCCGGCGAACGCTCGTACACCTCGAGGTCGGTCGCCTTGACCGACAGCCAGACGGGCGCGCCCGCGCGCAGCTGCAGGTCGGCGACGGCGGCCGGTGTCACGTCGACGAGCGCGTAGCGGCGGGCCGTCCACCTCGATCCGGACGCGGTCGGCCAGCAGGGTCAGCCCGGCGACGGTGCCCGGCCACGTGTTGCGCGCGCTGGTGCCCTCCGGCCGGGTGGTCGCGACCAGGACGGCGGACGGGCGCACCGCGACGAGCACCTGCCCGTGCGCGCCGTGGTCGGGGACGACGAACCGGCCGCCGCGGTCCAGCGCGACCTCGGCGCCGTTCGGCGCGGCCCGGGTAGAGGTTGAGCCCGACCAGGCGGGCCACGTAGTCGGTCGCCGGGCGCCGTGCGACCTCACCGGGCCGGCCGTCCTGCACGATGCGCCCGTCCTCGAGGACCAGCAGGCGGTCGGCCAGGACCAGCGCCTCCAGCGGGTCGTGGGTGACGAGCAGGCTCGGGCCGGCGAACGCGGACAGGTGCCGGCGCAGCTCGTCCTGGACGTCCAGGCGGGTGCGCGCGTCCAGCGCGGACAGCGGCTCGTCCAGCAGCAGCAGCGCCGGCTCGCCGGCCAGCGCCCTGGCCAGCGCGACCCGCTGCGCCTGACCGCCGGACAGCGCGCCGGGACGCCGGTCGGCCAGGTCGGCCAGCCCCAGCCGGCCGAGCCACCGGTCGGCCGCGGCCCTGGCCCCCTCGCGGCCCAGCCCGGCCGAGCGCAGCGGGAAGGCCACGTTGTCCCGGACGCTCAGGTGCGGGAACAGCCGGTAGTCCTGGAAGACGAACCCCACGGGACGGGCGTTGGGCTCGACGAACGCGCCGGTGCCGGCGTCGTCGAGCACCCGCTCGCCGAGGAGCACGGTGCCGGCGCTCACCGGAGTCAGCCCGGCCAGCGCGCGCAGCAGCGTCGACTTCCCCGCGCCGTTGGGTCCGAGCACTCCGACCACCTCGCCCGGCGGCGCGTCGAACGCGACCTCCAGCGCGAACGACCCGCGGCGGACCTGCGCGTCGACCCGCAGCCCTTGCGGTGGGGCGCTCACTGCGTCGGGCTCCCGCGCAGCCAGTAGTCGCGCAGCCCGACCAGGACGACGACGGACACCACCAGCAGCACCAGGCTGAGCGCGATCGCCGCGTCCGGGTCCGTCTCCAGCGCGTAGTACACCTGGATCGGCATGGTCTGCGTCCGGCCGGGGAAGCTGCCCGCGAACGTGATCGTCGCGCCGAACTCGCCCAGTGCCCGGGCCCAGCACAGGACGCCGCCGGCGACCAGCGACGGCGCGACCAGCGGCAGCGTCACCCGCCGGAGCACCCCGAGCCTGGACGCGCCGAGCGTGGCGGCGGCCTCCTCGAACCCCTGGTCGGACGAGCGCAGCGCACCCTCGACCGTGATGACCAGGAACGGCATCGCGACGAAGGTCTCGGCCATCACGACGGCGAGCGGCGAGAACGGGATCGTCAGCCCGAACCACTGGTCCAGGTACCGGCCGACGAAGCCCTCGCGGCCGAACGCCAGCAGCAGCGCGACGCCGCCGACCACCGGCGGCAGCACCAGCGGCAGCGTGACCAGGGCGCGCAGGTACCGCAGGCCGGGGAACCGCCCGCGGGCCAGCACCCAGGCCAGCGGCACGCCGATCACGAAGGCCGTCGCCGTGGCCACGCTCGCGGTCCACAGCGACAGCCACAGCGCCTGCGTGACGTCTTCGGTTCGCAGGATCGAGCCGAGCCGGCCCCAGGGGGCGCGGACCACGAGCCCGACCAGCGGGAGCAGCAGGAACGCCAGGCCGACCAGAGCCGGGACGAGCAGCGGCACCGGGGTGCCGCGGGCCGACCCGCCCCGTTCGGCCCGATGCTCCCGCTCGGCCGGCGACAGCCGGACGGGTGCGGCCAGGTTGTCCACGGCCGGACGTTACCGTCGCGAGGTCATGGCGCCTGGAACCCGTCCGCGGTCAGCACGCCCTGGCCGGCCGGGGACAGGACGTACGCGACGAACGCCGCCGCCCCGGCCGCGTTGGGTGCCTTGGTCAGCGCGGCGATCGGGTACGTCGTCGACGCGTTCACGCTGTCGGCGATCTGGACGCCGTGCACCGACGTCCCGGCCGCCAGCACGTCGGTGACGTAGACGACGCCGGCGTCGACCTCGCCCAGCGTCACCTTGGCCAGCACCGACTTCACGTCCGGCTCCTGGGTGACCGGCGTGACCGTGATGCCGGCGTTGGTGAACACCTTCTGCGCGGTCGAGCCGCAGGGCACCTGCGACTGGCACAGCGCCACCTTGACCGACGGACTTGGCCAGGTCGTTCACGCTGGTCACGCCCGCCGGGTTCGACGGCGGGGTGGCGATCTCCATGACGTTCTTGACGAAGTTCGTCGGGCTGCTCGCCCCGCCCTTGTCCACCACCTGCTGCATGGTGCTCGTGCTCGCCGACGCGAACACGTCGGCCGGCGACCCGGAGGTGATCTGGGTCGCGAGCGCCGAGCTGGCGGCGAAGCTGAAGGTCACCTTCACGCCCGGGTTCGCGGCCTCGAACTGCTGCCCGATCGTCGTGAACGCCTCCTTGAGCGACGACGCGGCGAGCACCGTGATCGACCCGGTGACCGCCGGGGCCGACGAGCTCGCGGGCGCGCTGGACCCGGCGCCGCCGCTGCTGCTCGAGCCGCAGCCGGCGAGCAGCCCGACGAGCAGGGCGGCGGACAGGCCGAGCGGGGCGAGGACAGGGGCGGTTCGGCGCACAGAGGTTCGTGGCACAGAGGTTCGTGGCACAGAGGTTCGTGGCACGGTTCGTCAGGCTCCTCAGGGTCGCGGGATCTCGACGGACACGTTGGTGGACTTCACGGCGGCGACTGCCAGCACGCCGGGCTCCAGGCCCAGCTCGTCGGCGGCCTCCCGGCTGAGCAGCGACACGAAGCGGTGCGGGCCGGCCTGGATCTCCACCTGGGCCATCACCGTGTCCCGGACCACCTTGGTCACCAGGCCGGTGAACCGGTTGCGGACCGAGTGCGCGACCACCACCTGACGGTCTGCGTGCTCGGACCCGGCGGCGAGCTCCTCGGCGAGCCGGGCCAGCGCGACCCCCTCGACGACCTGCCGGCCGGCCGTGTCCGTGCCGGTGACGACCCGGCCGCTGTCCGCCCAGCGCCGCAGGGTGTCGTCGCTGACCCCCAGCAGCTCCGCCGCTTCCTTGATCCGGTACTCGGGCACCCGCCGACTCTAACCGCACCTGCGGAGCCAGGGAGCCCTGAATCCCGCAACCGCGGCTGCACTTCACCTCGCAGACCGACGCAGATCGGGCCGGAGAGACGCTTCGGAGCGACATCTCGCGGGGTGAAGCCGAGAATGGGGGCGTGGACGAGCGGCGGGGCGGGGTCGACGACCTGGCGCGGCTGGTCGGGCCGGGCGGGGTCGCGGTGCTCTGCGGCGCCGGGCTGTCGACCGAGTCCGGCATCCCGGACTACCGCGGCCCGTCCGGCGCCGCCCGCCGGTTCACCCCGATGACGTACCAGACCTTTACCCGGGACGCGGCGGCACGGCAGCGGTACTGGGCCCGCAGCCACGTCGGCTGGAGCCGGATCGCCGCGGCCCACCCGAACGACGGCCACCGCGCCGTCGCCGCGCTCCAGCAGGCCGGGCTGCTCACCGGGATCGTCACCCAGAACGTGGACGGCCTGCAGCAGCGGGCCGGCGGCCGGTCGGTGCTCGAGCTGCACGGCGCGCTGTCCCGAGTGGTCTGCCTGGACTGCGGCAGCCGGACCGACCGGCGGGACCTGGACGCCCGGCTGCGCGCGGCGAACGGCGGCTGGTCGCCCGGCTCGGGTGCGGCCCGACCCGATGGCGACCTGGAGCTGCCCGACGAGGCCACGGCGTCGTTCGTCGTCGTCGGCTGCGGCTCCTGCGGCGGGACGCTGAAGCCGGACGTCGTCTTCTTCGGCGAGAGCGTCCCGCCGGCGCGGGTCGCCGCGGCCTTCGCGTGTGTCGAACGGTCGCGGGCGCTGCTGGTGCTGGGCTCGTCCCTGACCGTGATGTCGGGCCGCCGCTTCGTGCTGCGCGCGGCGGCGCTGGGCATCCCGGTGGCCATCGTCAACCTGGGCGCCACGCGCGGGGACCCGTACGCGGAGCTGGTGCTGGACGCACCGCTCGGCCCGGTGCTCGCCCGGCTCGTCGAGACGCTTGCCGCCGGCGTTGGGCGGGTCCATGATCAGCGGCACGCGGGGAGAGGGGCGGCGTCATGACATCCACCGACGACCTGGCGTCGACACTCGGCAGCGTCGACCTGTTCGCCGGCCTGCCGGCGAAGGTCTTCGGCCGGTTCCAGCAGGACGGCGTACGGCACACGTACGCAGCCGGTGACGAGGTCACCCACGAGGGGGACAAGGTCAGCGGGTTCGTCCCGTTCTCGCAGGAGGGCGTCCTCTTCCACGTGGTGCTGGCCGGATCAGGCGACGTGCGGCAGGACGGCGCCGTCATCGGCCGGGTCGGCCCCGGCGACTACTTCGGCGAGCTGTCGCTCATCGACGGCGGTCCGCGGACGGCGGACGTGGTGGCCGGGCCCGACGGCATGGAGACGTTCGCGCTGACCAAGTGGACGTTCAACGACCTGCTCGAGGAGTACCCCGAGGTCGCCGTCTCCATGCTGCGGGTGATGACGGCGCGGCTGCGTCGCTGCGAGGCCGCTCAGCGCCAGGGCGGCTGACCTCGCCGGACCGCGGCGATTGGCTGTTGATCGCTGTCTACCGATATATTTGCTGTCTAATCCCATTCAGACGGCGATTCTTTCGGTAGAAGGTGGCGACCATGACCGATCTTGCAGATCTCCCTGTCGAGACGGTCGTGTCGTCCGACCCGAGAGCGACGATGGCCGGGCACCCCGGCTGGGTCCGGCTCAAGGGTGCCGTCGAGGCCGTGCGGACGATGCAGTCGGCGGACGGCTCGGTCGACGGCGGTGCCCACGACCTGTCCCGTGCGGCCGAGCTGGTCGACCAGGTCGTGGCGGGCATCGAAGAGCTCGCGCCCTCGCTGCCGCACGACGCCGCCTACCTGCGAGCCGTGGTCGCCGACCTGCACCGTTGGGTGACCGCCGGCTTCGTCGTCCCGGACTTCCTCGACTCGCTGCTGGAGTTCCGCCCCGAGCAGCACCGCGTCGACGGGCTCGAGCACCTGGTGGTGTTCCCCATGTACACCCAGAACGGGAACGCCGACCGCAACCTCGAGGCGGTCCTGCTGCGCGTGGTCTGGCCGGAGTGGGTCGCCAGGATCGAGGCCGATCAGTACCGGAACCCGATGTTCGTCCCGGTCGCCTTCACCGACTTCACCAGTGGGTACGACACCTTCTCGGCGGTGCTGTTCCCCGAGACGGTCGCGGTGCGCGAGGTCCCGGTGTTCACCTGGGGCGCGATCTTCTGCGACCGCGAGGCGGCTCGCTTCCGCCGGGTCGTCTCCGCCGCGGTCGACGCGCTGCGGGTGGACCTCCCCGCGGACGCGGCGCTGCTGCTGTCCGACCAGGAGCTGGCCCAGGAGACGTTCGTCCTCTGGGACCTCGTGCACGACCGGGCGCACAGCCGCGGCGACCTGCCGTTCGACCCGTTCATGATCAAGCAGCGGATGCCGTTCTGGCTGTACGCGCTCGAGGAGCTTCGCTGCGACCTGACCGCCTTCCGGGCCGCCGTCGACCTCGAGCGCGCAGGTGTCGCCAGGGCCCGGCTGGTGCAGTACGCCGTGGTGTTCGACCGGGCGCTGCGGTTCCCGCTGTCCGGGACCAGGGTGCGCAACTACGACGGGCTCGGCGGCCAGCTGCTCTTCGCGTACCTGCGGCGCAACGGCGCGGTCAGCTGGACCGACAACGCCCTGCACGTCGACTGGGCTCGGCTGCCCGAGGTCGTGCTCGCCCTGCTCGCCGAGATCGAGGAGCTGTACTGGCGCAGCATCGACCGGCCCAAGGTCTCGCACTGGCTCGCGGCCTACGACCTCGTGACCGCCTACGTCGAGCCGCACCCGGCGTCGTTGTGGGCCCGGGGCGCCGGCGCGCTGCCGTGGGAGGGCGCTCCCAAGGAGCTCACCGACGCGGTCCGCCCGGACGAGTTCCCGCTGAGCATGTTCTTCGAGACACTGAACAAGAAGATCGGTGCCGTGATCGAGTCGACCCGAGGGATCCGCCCATGAGCTGGAGCGGCGAGGCGAGGAGCCGGGTTGTGGCGACGACCCGAGTGCGACCATGAGCATCCCTGAACACGCTGTCGTCGTGGTCACCGGCGCGGGGGGTCCGGCCGGTCAGGCTGTGGTCCGGCGGCTGGTGGCCGGCGGCGCCGCAGTGGTCGGCGCCGACGCGCACGAGGAACGGCTGGCCGAGGTCGGCGCGTCGCTGGGCGACGACGCCGACCGGTTCACCGGTCAGATCGTGAACCTCGTCGACGAAGCCGCGACCCGGGCCTGGGCGGCCGGCCTCGGACCGGTCGACGGCGTCGTTCACCTGGTGGGCGGCTACCGCGGCGGGTCGGTGTTCGCCGACAACACGCTGACGGACTGGCTGGTCCTGCACGACCTGCTGATCCGCACCGTGCAGAACGTCACGCTCGCCTTCCACGACCAGCTGGTCGGCTCGGCGCAGGGGCGGTTCGCGCTGGTCTCGGCGACCGCGGCCGCCGCTCCGAGCGCCGGCGCGGCCGGCTACGCGGCCGCCAAGGCCGCCGCCGAGGTCTGGACGCTGGCGCTCGCGGACTCGTTCCGCAGGCTGCAGTCCGGTCGTGCGGACGACCCGCAGCCGCAGACGGCTGCCGCTACGGTGCTGGTCGTGAAGGCACTCGTCCACGACGCGCTGCGGGCGGCCAAGCCCCAGGCCACGTTCCCCGGGTACACCGACGTCCGAGACCTCGCCGACGCCATCGCCGGCCTGTGGGACGCCGACGCCGCCGACGTCAACGGCCGGCGTCTGGTGCTGGCGCCGTGACCCGGCACGACCCCTCGGCGCGCGGCTTCGCGAGCGACAACTACTCCGGCGTCCACCCCGAGGTGCTCGAGGCGATCACCGCGGCCAACGGCGGGCACCAGACGAGCTACGGCGACGACGCGTACACCGAGCATCTGCAGGAGGTGTTCCAGCGGCACTTCGGCTCCGACCGCGGCGGCGTACCCGGTCTTCAACGGGACCGGCGCCAACGTCGTGTCGCTGCAGTCGATGACGTCGCGGTGGGCATCGGTGGTGTGCACGTCGACCGCGCACATCCACGTGGACGAGTGCGGCGCCCCCGAGAAGGTCGGCGGGCTGAAGCTGCTCCCGGTCCGCACCCCGGACGGCAAGCTGACCCCGGCCCTGGTCGACCAGGAGGCGCGCGGCTTCGACGACGTGCACCGGGCCCAGCCGCAGGTCGTGAGCATCACCCAGACGACCGAGCTGGGCACCGCGTACTCCGTCGACGAGCTCGCCGCGCTGTGCGAGCACGCGCACGGGCTGGGCATGCGCGTGCACCTCGACGGCGCGCGGATCTCCAACGCGGCCGCATCGCTGGGGGTGCCGCTGCGGGCGTTCACCACCGACGTCGGCGTGGACGTGCTCTCGTTCGGCGGTACCAAGAACGGCCTCATGCTCGGCGAGGTCGTCGTGGTGCTGGACCCGGCGGCCGCGCCCGGCGTCGAGTACGTCCGCAAGTCGTCGATGCAGCTGGCGTCGAAGATGCGGTTCGTCTCCGCCCAGTTCGAAGCCTTGCTCGGCACGGACCTGTGGCTGCGCAACGCGACGCACGCCAACGCGATGGCGCAGCGGCTCGAGGCCGCCGTCCGCGGCATCGACGGCGTGGCCGTGCAGCGCCCGGTCCAGGCGAACGCCGTCTTCGCCGTGCTGCCCAAGCCGGTCACGGCCCGGCTGCAGAAGCGGTTCAGGTTCTACACGTGGGACGAGGCGACCGGGGAGGTCCGCTGGATGACGACCTTCGACACCACCGAGGCCGACGTGGACGTGTTCGCCGCCGCCATCCGCGAGGAGATGGCCGCGGGCTGACCGCAGCACCCGACGACTCCTGACTCACGGAACAGTAAGAAGGGTGCACGGCGCGGCCGGTCGGCCGTAGGGTGTCGGGCATGCCAGCGCCCGTCCTGCCCGCCCGCGCCCGGATCGTCGTCATCGGGGGCGGGGTGATCGGCAGCTCCGTGGCCTACCATCTGGCCCACCTCGGTCAGGACGTCGTGCTGCTCGAGCGCGACCGGCTCACCTCCGGCACGACCTGGCACGCGGCCGGGCTCATGGTGTGCTTCGGCTCGACCTCGGAGACGTCCACCGAGCTGCGCAAGTACACCCGCGACCTGTACACCCGGCTGGAGGCCGAGACCGGGCAGTCGACCGGCTTCAAGCCGGTCGGCTTCATCGAGCTGGCGACCGACCCGGACCGGCTCGAGGAGTACCGCCGGGTGTCCGCGTTCAACCGGCTGTGCGGCGTCGACGTGCACGAGATCTCGGCCCGTGAGGTCGAGGACCTGTTCCCGCTGGCCCGCACCGACGACGTGCTCGCCGGCTTCTACGTCCCCGACGACGGCCGGGCCAACCCGGTCGACGCGACGATGGCCCTGGCCAAGGGTGCCCGCATGGCCGGCGCCAAGGTCTTCGAGGGCGTGCCGGTGCTCGACGTGCTGACCGCGCGCGGAGCCGTGGCCGGCGTGCGTACCCCGTACGGCGACATCGAGGCCGAGTACGTCGTCAACTGCGCCGGGATGTGGGCCCGGCAGCTCGGCGCGAAGTCCGGCGTGAGCATCCCGCTGCAGGCGGCCGAGCACTACTACCTGATCACCGAGCCGCTGGACGGCGTCGACGGTTCGCTGCCGGTGCTCGAGGACCCGGCGAACTTCGGGTACTTCCGCGAGGAGGGCGGCGGGCTCATGCTCGGTCTCTTCGAGACCGTGTGCGCGCCGTGGAACGTCGGCGGCATCCCCGACGACTTCTCCTTCGGCGAGCTGCCGCCGGACTGGGACCGGATGACGCCGTACCTCGAGGCGGCGATGTCGCGGATCCCGATCTCGATGGAGGCCGGCGTCCGCAAGTTCTTCTGCGGGCCGGAGAGCTTCACCCCCGACCTGGCCCCGGTCGTCGGCGAGGCGCCCGAGCTGCGGCACTACTTCGTCGCGGCCGGGCTGAATTCGATCGGCATCCTCACCGGCGGCGGCCTGGGCCGGGCGATGGCGCACTGGATCGTCGAGGGCCGTCCGGACATCGACATCACCGGGATGAACATCGACCGGCTGCACGCGTACCAGACCAACCCCGAGTACCGGGCCACCCGCACGGTCGAGTCGCTCGGCATGGTCTACCAGTGCCACTACCCGGGTCGCTCGATGAAGACCGCGCGCGGTGCCAAGCGTTCGGCGGTGCATGACCGCCTCGTCGCCGCCCGCGCGTACTTCAAGGACGTCAGCGGGTGGGAGAGTCCGGACTGGTACGCCCCGGAGGGCGTCGAGCCGGTGGCCGGCCCGCTCTCGTGGGGACGGCAGGACTGGTGGCCGTACTGGGAGGCCGAGCACCAAGCGGCCCGCGACGGCGTGATCCTCATGGACATGTCGTTCATGTCCAAGTTCGCGGTCGAGGGCCGCGACGCGGGACGCCTGCTCGACCAGCTGTCGGCCAACCGCGTCGACGCCGAGCCCGGCCTGATCACGTACACGCCCTGGCTGAACGAGGCTGGCACGCTCGAGGCCGACCTGACGGTCACCAAGCTGGACGACGGACAGTTCTGGGTGGTGGCCTCGGACACCGCGCACCGGCACGTGCTGACCCGGATCCGGCGGCACATCACCGACGACATGCATGCGCACGTCGCCGACCACACCTCCGGGTTCGCGCAGCTCAACGTCCAGGGACCGCGCTCGCGCGAGCTGCTGCAGTCGCTGACCACAGCTGACCTGTCCGACGCGGCGTTCCCGTACCGCGCCGCCCGCGAGATCGACCTGGGCTTCGCCCGCGTGCTGTGCGTGCGGATCACCTACCTCGGCGAGCTCGGCTACGAGCTGTACGTCCCGACCGACCAGGCGGTGCACGTGTACGACCGCGTCGTGTCCGCCGGTGCGGCGGTCGGCCTGCGGCACGCCGGGCTGAAGGCGCTGTCGAGCCTGCGGATGGAGAAGGGCTACCGCGACTACGGCCATGACATCGACAACACCGACTCCGTGCTCGAGGCCGGGCTCGGGTTCGTCGTCGACCTGGACAAGCCCGGCGGGTTCATCGGCCGGGACGCGGTGGTGGCCCGCAAGGCGGCTGGTCCGTCGACCCGGCGGCTGCTCCAGGTCCAGGTGCTCGACCCGCAGCCGCAGCTGTTCCACGCCGAGGTCGTGCTCCGGGACGGCCGCCCGGTCGGCTACGTCCGGGCCGCGTCCTACGGCTTCACGCTCGGGGGTGCGGTCGGTCTGGCCATGGTGGACGCGGGCGAGCCGCTCGACCAGGGCTGGATCGACGCCGGGACCTGGGAGGTGGACATCGCGGCGACCCGCTACCCGGCGGCGGCTTCGTTGCGCCCGCTGTACGACCCGAAGAACGAGCGGGTCCGCGGCTGAGGACCTAGCGGGTCAGGTCGGCCGGTGCGCGCATCCGCCACGCGTCGGTCACCAGCTCGGCGAGGCGCTCGACGTCCACCTCCGCCAGCCGGACCATCACCAGCGGCCAGCCGTCGTAGGCCGGCGTGGTGAAGAAGACGGCCGGCTCGCCGAGCAGGAGCGCCTGCTTCTCGGCCTCGTCGCCGACGTACAGCACCGCGATGTCGATCCGGATCACGCGCCGGCGCCCCGGCACTCGCTCGGGGTAGGACCAGACGAAGCCCTTGTCCGCCACCCTGAAGTCGAAGCCGTCGCTGTCGATCTCGACCACATGCGGCAGGGCCAGCGCCAGTCGGCGTACGTCGTCGGCGTCAGCCATCGGGCTCCCATCCCGGTCGGTCCGGCTCCGCCGGCCCACGCTAGGAGCCTGGGCCGACACCGGTCCGCGCCGCGGCAAGGTCCAGCTCGAGCACCACCTCGCCCTGGTGCACCTCGCCGGTGAGCCGGAAGCCCTGCCCGACGTAGAAGTCCACCGGTGAGGCCGGGCCCGGCGCCGCCGAGGTGATCAGCACCCGTGCGTCCGGCCGGGTGCGCAGGAGC
Organism: uncultured Actinomycetota bacterium; assembly: GCA_963771835.1. Classification (GTDB taxonomy): domain Bacteria; phylum Actinomycetota; class Actinomycetes; order Prado026; family Prado026; genus CAVQCJ01. The sequence goes on along the minus strand of CAVYVA010000006.1, from coordinate 3,035 downwards.
TCCACCACCAGCTGCAGCGCTGCGCTCCCGTACCCCCGGCCCTGGTGGCGACGGTCGACGAGCAGGCGCCAGAGGAAGTACGGGCCGAGGTAGTCGGGGTTCACGACCGTGATGCCGTCGCTGATCATCACGAAGCCGACCGGCTCGTCGCCCGCGTACACCGCCCGGTACCACGGTCGCGCGTCGGGGGTCTGGGCCGCCTCGACCAGCGAGTCGGCGACGCCGGCCACGTACTCGCTCTGCTCGTCGGTGACGGACAGCGCCTCGATCGTCGACCGGTTCTCCGGCGTGATCTCGCGCAGCGTCACGGTCGCGTTCGGGTCGGTCATGCCACCATCCAACCATCGTCCGGCATGGCCAGTCGTGCTGCGGCGAGGCCCTGCTCGCGGACGCGGGCGTACCGGGTCAGCGCAGCGACGATCCCGGCCGCTCCCTGCATCCATCCGACGCCCGGGTCCTGCTCCGGCGGGTTCGCGCGGTGCTCGCGGAACCGCCACCGACGCAGGCTCCCGTCTGCGGGGCTCGGCACCGAGCGCTCGACCAGGGCTGCGGCCAGCTCGTCCGCGAACGCCAGGTGCGCGGCGTCCCCGGTGTCCTGGGCGTGGTCGAGCGTCGCGCTGAGGACTCCCGCGGTCCCGCAGCACCGTCCGTCGTTGTCCCAGAAGCCCGGGCGGAGCCGCGCCGGCAGACCGCTCGCCCGGACGCTACGGGCGGCCCGGTCGATCCACTCCGCGCAGGAGCGGCCCGCGACGGAGTCGACACCGGCCAGGCGGAGCGCGCCGAACAGGTTGGCGGTGCCGGTGGGACCGTGGCACCAGCCGTACGTGTACGGCTCGGTGTCGCCGTCGACCGGGGGCACCTGCAGGGGGAGCCGGAACCCTCCGCCTGCGGTGTCGGCCATGCCGACCAGGTGCTCGGCGCCCAGCCGGGCGACGTCCACCAGGTCGGAGCGGCCGAGGTGGTGGCCGGCCACGGCGAGCGCCGTCGCGACGCCGGCAGTCCCGTGCGAGTAGTTCGGCATCACCCGCGCTCGGTCGCGCTCGTCCATCTTCCAGGCCAGCCCGTGCGCGGCGGGACGGGCTCTGCCGACCAGCGCGTCGGCCCCCACCGCGACCAGCTCGTCCACGCGGGCGCCGCCGAACCAGGCGCAGGCCAGCACCACACCGGCGTCGCCGAGGACCAGGTCGTTCACCGGGCTGGTCGGGTCGTCGAAGATCGGAGACGGCCATCCGCTCTCGGTCACGCGGTCTTCGAGGCGGTCCAGCACGCCGCTCGCGGCCGACCGGTCGAGCACGGCGACCGCGACCAGGCTGCCCGCCTGACCGACGTACAGGCTGGAGTCACCACCGGTGTCCGCGACGCTCAACCGCGCCACGATCCCGTCGGCCAGCCGCTGCTCGTCCGCGGTCCACTCCCGCCCCAGCCTGATCTCGCCCAGCGCCGGCGCAAGGCCGGCGATCCCGTCGTACAGGCAGTCGCGGTCGGGCGGCGGCGCCGACGGGAAGTCCCCGGAGGCCGAAACGGTCAGCGGGATCCACGGTCCGTGCGCGTCCCATCGCACCTGCTCCAGCACCCAGGACCAGGCCGCGGCCGCGCACTGGCCGGCCGCCCGAGCACCCGCCTCCACCACGCGAGACATCCTGCCGGTCGACGGGACAGGATGGGTGGCATGACCAACTCTTCGAGAGGGGCGGTACGGACACCGAGCGCCGAGGCCGTCTACGGCCTCGGACTGATCGGCGCCCTCGTCTACTACTGGCAGCACGCGAGCGGGTTCTGGCCGCACATCTGGGCCGTCATCGAGGCCATCGTCTGGCCGGCGTTCGTCGTCTACGACCTCCTGGTGCACATGGCCCACTGAGGCCGGACGGATCTGCGGGGCATCAGGCGACCCGATGCCCCTGCAGTCCCCGGCTGGGTAGCGTGCCCGCGTGACCGACATCGACGTGCCGACCGAGCCCCCCGTGGCGGGCGACGAGATCGCGACGCTTCTTGGCACCCTCGAGCGCAACCGGCGAACGTTCGCCTGGAAGACCGGCGGCCTCGACGCGGACGGCCTTCGGGCCACGACGGCGGCGTCGACGATGACGCTCGGCGGGTTGCTGAAGCACCTGGCGCTGGTGGAGGCCGACTGGTTCGCGGTGAAGCTGCGGGGGGAGCCGGCCGGCGAGCCGTGGGACTCGGTGGACTGGGACGCGGACAACGACTGGGAGTGGACGTCTGCGTCCGACGACACCCCGGAGCAGCTCTACGCGCTCTGGAACGCTGCCGTGGTGCGGTCGCGCCGAGTCGTGGCGGAGGCCTGTGCCGAGGGCGGGCTCGACCAGCCCGCGCGCTTCACCTGGCCCGACGGCCGGACCCCGAGCCTGCGCCGGATCATCGTCGACATGATCGAGGAGTACGCGCGTCACGTCGGTCACGCAGACCTCATCCGCGAGTCGGTGGACGGCCTGGTCGGCGAGGACGCTCCCCGGTAACCAGCGCGAGGTCGGTCAGGCAGCCGTGGTGTAGGCGTGTCCGAGCCAAGCCGACGCAGGAGCACTCAGGCGGACAGTTCTGGCGGCGAGTCTGCATCCCGGATGCCCAGCCTGGTCATATCCTCAAGCGCCATTTCGGAGGGAGCCGGATGCGGATTCGGGCCGGAACGCGACCACCTCAGGGCGAGGTGTTGGGGGAGTACGGATGGTCCCGACGCGTAGCATTGAGCAACGCGATCGGGGTGGTGCTCCTGCTGCTGATCATCGCCAATCGCAGCCTGCGGGCACCCGGCTGGCGAAGTCCCGGCTGGGCAGTCGCTGCTTGGGTCTTCGTTCTGCTTTCGATCGGCGCACTCTGGCTCACGACGTTCACTCTGCGACTTCGCGTGACGAGGGAGTTCTTCAAGCTCGCGCTGCGACCGACGGTCCGTTGGGTTGACGTTGTGGAGGTCTTGCCGCCACTACCTATGCGGTCATTTGTCCGCGTCCGACTCTCGCGGCCCCTCAACGGTGTTCGCACGGTTCTCGAACTCTGGGGAGTCGGCCCGGATCGTGTCG
>CAVYVA010000005.1:0-15259 GCA_963771835.1 uncultured Actinomycetota bacterium | reverse complement strand
CTGACCTCGGCCGGTGCCGCCCCGCGCTGGCTCGCCGCGCTGCCACCCGCGCGCTGGCCAGGCACATCGGCGTGGCGCAGCGCCCGGCGCGGCCCCGCAAGTACTGTCCTTCGCGTGAGCCGGACGAGGCGGTCGTGCAGGCCCCGACGCAGGGTCCGCGCGTCGGTTGCGGCCGTGGGTTCCGCCGTCGTGCTCATGACGCTGGCGGGCTGCTCGTCGACGCCGTCGGTGAGCGCGGCTCGGGCCGTGACCTCGCAGCAGCTGCCACGGACATGCGCTCAGGTCGAGTGCAGCGGCACGCTCGACGGGGCTGCCTACCAGGTCCGGCTCCCCGACCACTGGAACGGCACGCTGCTCGTCTGGTCGCACGGCTACCGCCAGCCCGAGCCGGCGCCCCCGGACTTCGCTCCTGTCGAGACGGCGGCCGAGGCGGCCCCGACCGATGCCGTGGCCCAGACGCTGCTCGATGCGGGATACGCGCTGGCAGGCTCTGCGTACGCGAAGAACGGATGGGCCGTCGACGACGGCGTCAAAGCCGCGGATGCCCTCTACTCGTGGTTCGTCGCCCACGAGGCGAAGCCGGCACGTACCTACGTCTGGGGTGTCTCGCTCGGCGGTCTGATCACCGAGACGCTGGCGGAACGCGAGCCGTGGGTGACCGGGGCCGCCCCGCTCTGCGGGGTCCTGGCCGGCGCCAACCAGACCCTCGACCTCGCGCTGGACGGAGCCTTCGCCCTCAAGGTCCTCCTCGACCCGGCGTTGAAGCTGACCGGCTACAGCTCGTTCCAGGAGGGCGTGGACGCGTGGACCAGCGCGGAGAAGATGGTTGCCGGCGCGGCCGGTTCCGGCAGCAACGAGGACCTGGCCAAGTTGGTCCTCGTGGCAGCGCTCGTGCACCCGAGCGCCAAGACGGCCGGTCAGGACGGTTCCACGACGACGAGCCAGCTCACGGCCAAGGCGACGTCGATGCTCACCGGTCTCGGCTACGGCACCTTCGACCGGTGGGAGTTCGAGCAGCGCGTCGGGGGCAACCCGTCGAGCAACGTCGGCGTCGACTACGCGGCACGCGTCTCGGCCGGTGACCGCGCGCTGATCGACGGGCTTGCGCCGGGTCGTCTCGATGCCTGGCTGGCGCAGCTCGCGGCCGCGCCGCGGATCGCGGCAGACCAGGCCGCGCGAACGAAGGCCGACGCACTCGGCAACCCGACGGGCGACCTCAAGGTGCCGACGGTGACGATGCACACGGAGTTCGACGACACCGTCCCCGTCTACGAGGAGACGGTCTTCGGGCAGCGGGTCCGCGACAGCAAGACTCGTCGCTACGACACGTACCAGCTGTACACCGCGCCACCCCCGACCTACACGACCGCTCCCTACGGCGCGGGTCACTGCAACTTCACGGCCAACGAGTTCACCGGGGTTGTCAAGGTGCTCGACCAGTGGGTGCGCACCGGGGCGTACCCGTGGAGTGACCAGACGACCGCCGACATCGGCTCACCGACGGGACTGGACCTCGCCTACAGCCCGCCGCCGTGGCCGGGGAGTCCGACTCCCTGAGGAGTCCGGTCACCGTCGACCAGCCGCAGGTCGGACGAGAGCAGGACCGCCGCGGTCACGGCGGTGATCACGACGGCCACCGCGACGAAGGCGCCGACGCCGGGATCGGGGATCATCAGGAGCACGGCCGCCTCGGCGACGGCCGCCGCCGCGATCACGACACCCCCGCGACCACGCCCTCGAGCGATCCCGGCCATGACCAGGTACTGGACCGCCGCCAGCGCCGTCCCGAGTGCGGCGAAGAACGGCAGGAACCGGACCAGCCCGGCGTACTCGGGGCGCAGCAGGGTCGTGACGACCTGCTCGGGCAGGACGGCGGCCACCGCGGTGCCCACTGCGCCGAGCACGAGGACGACGCCGAGGCCGGACAGCAGAGTGCTCCGCCGCCGGGCGGCGGAAGCGTGCGACGCGAGCTCGGCGTACGCGGCCACCCCGGCGAACTGCAGCAGCCAGAACACCGCTCTGGCGCCGACCGAGCCCAGCGCGTAGAGGTCGGAGTCGACCGGGGGGAGTCGGTGCCGCGCTATCAACAGGTCGATGCTGGCCAGGACCAGCACGGCCAGCAGCGAGAGCGACGTCACCGCCACCTCTCGGGCGAACCGGGTCGGGTGCGCCGGGGTAGCACCGGCCGCGCGCCGGCGCAGCATCCAGACCGCAAGCGCACCCGTGGCTGCCGAAGCAGCCGCGACCGCCGCCATGGCGGACGATGTGCTGGGGTGCACCCAGAGCACCGGGACCACGAGCAGCAGGCGGGTCGCCGAGTAGACGAGGTAGAGCACGATGAAGTCGCCGTGGCGGCGCTCGCCCTGGGCAGTGCCGAGCGCGGCACCGACCACGGGGAGAGGGACCAGTGCCACCGCCAGGAACAGCGCCGCGACGACCGGCAGATGCAGGAAGGCGGCGACGGGCAGGGCCATGACCGCGGCGCCGGCACCGACGACCAGGCCGCACCTGATCGCCGGTACGGCCATCCCCAGCCCGGTACCCGCGCTCGACGAGGCTTCGCGGTCGGAGGCGATCCGGCGCGCCGTGACCGCCTGGACGGCGAACAGCGGGACAGCGCCCACGACAGTCAGCGCGAGCAGCGAGCCGAAGGCACCGAAGTCGCCGGCGGGAAGCCGTCGCGCGGCGACGACCTGCAGCACGTACTGCAGGAGCGTGGCCACGGTCATCGCCGGTGCGATCGCCACCGAGGCCCGCACGAGGGCGCGTCGCCCGCTCTCGGGCGGCCGCTCCGGCTCCGGGGGTGCGGCATCCTGTCGCATGTGACCGGACCCCTCCGACATCATCCGGCCACGGTAGCGGCAGCAGCGCGGCACGGGGGCCCGCGTTGACAGGGGCCGTCCGTTCGTCCGTCGATCGTTCGCAACGACCCGCGCGGCGCGCGATGCTGGCCGACTTCCTCGTGGCGTCTGGGCTCTCCGTACTGATCCTCGGGCCCGCGCTGGGGCCAGGCTTCAGCCTCAGCTACGACATGGTCTTCGTGCCCCGGCTCCCCTTCACGGCGCGCCTGCTGGGCCTGGACGGCTCGATCCCCAAGGCCGTGCCCAGCGACGCGGTCGTCGCGGCGCTGTCCCGCATCGTCCCGGCAGAGCTGCTGCAGAAGCTGATCCTCGTCGCCATCCTGGTCGCAGGCGGCATGGGTGCCGCCCGGCTCGTGCGCCGCTACGGACGCGTGGCAGCGGCTGCCGCGACGGTCCTGTACCTGTGGAACCCCTACGTCGGATCCCGGCTCCTGCTGGGCCAGTGGGCCATCCTCGTGTCCTTCGCGGCGCTGCCGTGGCTCGTCCTCACTGCGTCGAAGCTCGGCGGCGGCGACCGGCGCGCGGCCGCGGGAACGGTGCTCCTCCTCGCGCTGTCGGCGGTGTCGCCCTCCGGGGGTGTGCTGGCCGCCGGCACGGCGCTGGCTGTGGCCGGGTTCGCCCACGGCCCGGTCAGCCGCCGGGTGCGGTCGACGTGCTTCGTCGGCGGGGCCGCTGTCCTGGTCAACCTGCCGTGGCTGCTGCCGGCGCTGCTCCGTCCCGGCGGGGTGCCGTCTGATCCTGCTGCGGCTGGCGCGTTCGCGGCCAGGGCCGACACGAGCCTCGGAACGGTACTCAGCGTGCTGACCCTCGGCGGCACCTGGAACTCCCAGACGACACCGTCCGGACGCGACGGGATCCTCGCCGGGGTCGTGCTCGTGCTGCTGGTCACCGTGGCCGGGCTGGGCATCACGTTGCGATGTCGGGACGCCGCGCCGGACGGGATGTGGTGGGGGCTGGTGACGGCAGGAGGTGTCGCCCTCCTGGTGGCGGTCGCCGCAGCGCTGCCGCCCCTGCGCGCGGTCACGGGCTGGGTCGTCGCCGACGTCCCGGGCGGAGGGTTGTTCCGCGACGGGACCCGTTACCTGGCTCCGTTCGTGCTGCTCATGTCGCTCGGGTTCGGACAAGGGCTGGCCGCGCTCCGGCGGTGGTCCCCGACGCGCGAGCTGGCCGCCGCGACGGCCGTGCTGGGCCTGCTCGCACCGGTGGCCGTGCTCTCCGGGCTCGCGTGGGGAGGGTTCGGGCAGCTCGGGACCGCTCGGTACCCCGCCGAGTGGGAGCAGGCGCGCGACGTGGTCTCGAAGGAGGCCGTCGGGAGCACCGTGCTGGTGCTCCCGTGGGGGTCCTACCGCCAGTTCCCCTGGAACGACCGGCGCACCATGTACGACCCGGCCGACCGATGGCTCCCGGCCCGGACGGTCGGCGACGACCGGCTCCGCGTGGGCGGCGTCACCATCGCGGGCAGCGACCGCCTCGCCGTGGCACTGACACCCCTGGTCGAGTCCGGAGCGCCGCTCGCGCAAGGCCTGACCGAGCACGGCGTGGGCTGGGTCCTGTTGGAGCGGACCAGTCCGGGCGGTGACCGGTACCCGGCGTCCAGGTTCGCGGGGATGACCCTGCGCCTGACCGGTCCCGAGCTGCAGCTGTGGCAGGTGCCGGGTGCGGACGCCCGGGTGAGCCTGATCCCCGGTGCCGGCGGGGTCGTCGTGGCCGACGTGGGGGTGTGCCTGCTCCTGCTGGGCGCGGTCTGGCAGCTCGTCCCGGTGTCTTTGCCTCCTCGGCGCCGGGTTGCGCGCTAACATCGGCGCAGTCGGTCCAGGCACTTGTCCCGGGGAGCGCGCTCGCATGGTTGTCGTTCTCAGTTGGCTCGCCGCCGTGCTCGCAGGGCTGGCGCTCGCGGTCCTTGCGACCTGGGGCGTCGTGGCAGCCGGCACGAAGAACCCGCCGGTCGGGCCGACGTTCGTCCTCTACGGCACTCGGTGACCCAGCGGCCCTACGCCGCCGAGATCCGCACCCACGCCACTGCGAGCCGTTCCACGCACCTGCTCTCCGCGTTCCGGCGCGAGCAGAGCGACCCGGACGGGTACTACCGCCTCCTCGCCGAGGACTCGGTCCGCCAGCTGCAGTGGTTCACCGGGCTGGACGGCGCGACCGTGCTCGACGTCGGCGGCGGGCCGGGATACTTCTCGGACGCGTTCACGGCTGCCGGTTCGCGCTACGTCTGCGTGGAACCGGGGTTGGGCGAGCTCAGCGGTCGCCACGAGCCGTCACCGGGGATGGTGCTGGCCAGCGGGATGGCCTTGCCGTTCGGCACCGCGTCGGTCGACGTGTGCTACTCCTCGAACGTGCTGGAGCATGTCGCACGCCCGTGGGCGATGGGCGACGAGATGGTCCGGGTCACCAGGCCCGGCGGGCTGGTCTTCTGCTCGTTCACGCTCTGGTGGTCCCCCTGGGGAGGGCATGAGACGTCACCCTGGCACCTGCTGGGTGGCCACCGGGCCGCCCTCAGGTTCGAACGCACCCGTGGGAGGCCTCCGAAGAACCGGTTCGGGGAGTCGCTGTTCGCGGTCCGCGCCGCGCAGGCCATCCGGTGGGCCAGGCAGGTCGACGGCGCCGAGCTGGTCGCGGCGATCCCGAGGTACCACCCGTGGTGGGCGTACTGGACGGCGCGCGTCCCGGTGCTGCGCGAAGTCGTCTGCTGGAACCTCGCCATGGTTCTGCGCAGGACGTGACCGGGCGGGGCGGGGTCACAATCGCGCGGCGCTGCCTACGCGCGACCACGTCAGGGGCTATCTTTCCGGACCAGTAGCGGCACCGGTCATCAGCCGGGGCCGGTGCGGCCCCGGCTGACTGATCACGGATGGAAGCTGAAATGCGACGAGTCATCGGCTTTGTGCTGGTAGGGCTGGGCGTGTGCGGCATCGCCCTGGCGCCGCTGATGCACTTCGTTGCATTCCCGAAGGTGCAGCAGTTCCCGCTGGACCAGGACTTCACCGACTACGCCTCCGGCCCGGGCACGTACCTGGACTTCACCGACCTCAAGGTCAAGGGCCCGGTGGAGATGACGGTCTGCCGGACGGCGTACGGGGATGTCCAGGCCGGCATCCAGACCGGTGCGGCGGTCTGGGACGTGGTGACGTACATCCACACGCCGGGCCAGACGTTCTGCGGCGGCCCCGACCAGGCCTACAACATCACCGTCGAGCGCTGGGCGTTCAACCGGAAGACCGTGCAGGCCGAGCAGGTGGCGGGCGCGCACCCGAACTTCGGCAAGAGCAACGCCTACCTGGTCTTCCCGTTCAACGCGGACACCTCGCAGACGTACAGCTACTGGGACTCGACCGCGGAGGGCGCGTACCCGGCCAGGTACAAGGGCCAGCAGGTGGTGCTCGGCCGTACGGTCGACCGGTGGGTGTCCGTGGTGCCCCCGACTCTGGTGCAGCAGGGGCAGCCGCTCGGTTCGGTGGTCGGCGGAGACCCCAACGGGAAGTACGACGTGTACTACTCCAACCCCGAGTCGGTCGCGCTCGTCGACCCGGCGACCGGGATCATCGTGAGCGGCTCGAGCCACCTGGTGCTCACCGCCCGGCTGCAGGGCACGACGACCGATGCGGGAACGATCCTGGACGTGCAGCTGAAGGAGCGCCCCGACTCGGTCAAGAAGCTCACCGACCTCGCGATCGACAACGGCAGGAAGCTCAGCCTCGTCAGCACCGTGATCCCCCTTGTCTCGCTCGCCGTCGGCCTGCTGCTGGTCGGGCTGGGGATCTGGATGGTCGTGGGCTCTGACGGCCCGCGCGCGCGCCGGCGCGTCGAGGGGCAACACGTGGCGAGCGCGACGCCCGCACCGGAACCTGCCGACCCGGGGGCGGCATGACGACCGAACCCTGGTCCTCGCCCGACTCGACGGCGGGCCGGGCGCGCCCCGAGGTCGATCTCGAGGTCATCATCCCGGCGGCTGACGAGCAGGTTCGCCTGGGGGCAACGCTCGCCGCACTGACCGCGGTGCTGGCGTCCTTGCCCCTGTCCTCGGCTGTGGTGGTCGTCGACAACGCGAGCACCGACCGGACGGCTGACGTCGCCCAGGCAGGCAGCACCCCTCGGGTGCCGGTCCACGTGGTCGACTGTGCGGCCAGGGGCAAGGGTTTCGCGGTCCGGGCCGGTGTGCTCACCGGAAGCTCCCGCTGGACCGGCTTCATGGATGCAGACCTGGCGACGGACCTGGCGGCTCTGCCCGTCGTCCTGGCCGAGCTGCAGTCCGGCCACCCGGTCGTCATCGGCTCCCGCGCGCTCGCGGCGTCGCAGGTGACCGCTCGGCACCGGGCGGTCCGCCGTCTCGGTGCGTTCCTGTTCAGGACCGCTGTCTCCGCGGTAGTCCCGGGAGTCGCCGACACCCAGTGCGGGTTCAAGTTCTTCGACGGCCACGTGGCCAGGGCGGTCTTCGCCGACCTGGTCGACGGCGGCTTCGCCTTCGATGTCGAGGTGCTCGCCCGTTGCCGTGCCGCGGGAGCGGACATCCTCGAGGTGCCCGTGAGCTGGGTGGATCAACCCGGATCGACCTTCCGTCCCACCCGCGACGGCTGGGACAGTTTCCTCGACGTCTGGCGCATCTCCCGGCGCACCAGGGGTGCCGCACGCGCCGCCTCGCCGGCGACAGGCGTGCCGGCGACGAGCGTAGGACGCGAAGCGGAGCTGGCGACCGGGGCGTGAGCGCTCCGACGCTGCCCGGGGGGTCGTCCTCGGACCGCCTGGCTGTGGTGGTGGCCAACTGGCGCGACCGTGGGCATCCGGACGCGGGCGGGGCCGAGGTGTACGCCGAGCGGCTCGCGGAAGAGCTGGCCGCGTACGGCCACCGGGTCACCTTCCTGTCGGCGGCGTACCCGTCGGCCGCGCCCGAGCCGGACAGCCCCGTCGAGCACGTGCGAGGAGGCGGCCGCTGGACGGTGTACCCGTGGGTCGCCTGGTGGCTCGTGCGCCATCGCAGGACCGTGGACGTCGTGGTCGACTGCCAGAACGGCATCCCGTTCTTCTCGCCGTTGTGGGTGCACCGCCGCGCGGCGGTCGTCTGCGTCGTCCACCACGTCCACACCGCCCAGTTCGGGCTGCACTTCCCGGCTCCGGTCGCAACCGTCGGCCGATGGCTCGAGGGCCCGGTGAGCGCGCGGGTCTACGGTCGCCGCCCGGCTGTCGCCGTCTCGCCCTCCACCGCCCAGGCGCTGCGCGCCCGTCTGCGCTGGCGCGGCCCCATCCACATCGTGCCGAACGGTGCACCGGATGCGGAGGCCGCACCCGCCCATGGACGTGCGCGGGACGCCCGGCCGACCGTGGTCAGCGTCGGGCGGCTGGTCGTGCACAAACGTGTGCGCCTGCTGGTGGAGGCGGCGGGTCAGCTCGCCGACCGGCGGCCGGACCTGCGGGTCGAGATCATCGGCACCGGCCCCGAGCTCCCGGTGCTGCGGGCCCTGGTGTCGGAGTTGGGTCTTGGTGAGGTCGTCCGGCTGCGGGGAAGGCTCGACGACGAACAGGTCCGTGCCGTGCTCGACAGGTCGTGGCTCTCGGTGGCGACCACGCGCGGCGAAGGCTGGGGCCTGTCGGTGCTGGAAGCAGCTGCCAGGGGAGTGCCGACGGTTGCCTTCGACGTGGAGGGTCTGCGTGACGCAGTGCGAGCCGACCACACCGGATGGCTCGTCCCCGAGGGTGATGACCTGGCCGACGCCCTGGACACCGCGCTCCACGTCCTGGCCGGCCCGGACGCTGTCGGCGAGATGGACGCGGCGTGCCGCGCCTGGGCGTCGGAGTTCACCTGGTCGGGGAGCGGTGATCGGCTGATGTCGGTGGTCGAGGCCGAGGTCGTGCGTCGTTCCCGGGCCGCGCCGGATCGCCGGTCGACCGGTGACGAAGCCACCCTCGTCGAGCTCGCTCCGGACGAGGCCGAGCGGCTGCCGGCTCTGCGCCGCAAGCTGCGTGTCACGGATCGTGCCGGTGGGTGGGAGTCGCGTGCCTGGATCCTGCTCACCGCCTGCCCACAGGCTCAGGCCGAGCAGGTGCTGGCTCGACTCGGGTCCGATGCCGGCGTCGGCATCGGCCTCGCGACGGTGCGTGCGGCCACCTCTGAAGACCTGTTGCGAGCCGTCCCGTTGCGCGGTTCCCGGGCACCGCGATGACATCCGCGCTCACGCAGGCGACCCCGGCCGTCGAGTCGAGCCAGCCGGACCCGGGGTCAGGGCGGGCACGCCACCGCCTGCTGCTCCTAGTGGTCTGCGTGCTGCTGCTCACCGTCTGCTTCCTGCAGGACCCCGGCCTCATCGTCGCGGACACGAAGCTGGACCTCGCGCTCGCACCCCTGCGCTTCCTGGCGAGGGTCTTCCACCTGTGGGACCCGTCCCATGATCTCGGACGCCTCCAGGATCAGGCCGTCGGCTACCTGTTCCCGATGGGTCCGTTCTTCGCAGTGGGCCACCTCCTCGGTCTGCCGGTGTGGGTCGTGCAGCGCTTCTGGATGGCGACCCTGTCGATCACCGCGTTCCTGGGGGCCGCTCGGGTCGCGGGGCGGTTGGGCGTCCGTGGCTCCTGGCCCGTGGTCCTCAGCGGCTGCCTGTACGTGGCGGCCCCCAGAGCCCTGTCCCTCCTCGCGACGGACTCGGCCGAGATCATCCCGTGGGCGGTGCTGCCCTGGGCGCTGGTCGCTCTGATGCCCCGATCGGGCCAGGTGGACCGGCGGGCGGCTTCGCGTTCGGGCCTGGCGGTCGTCGCGATGGGGGGCGTCAACGCCGCCGCCGTGCTCGCGGTCCTTCCGGTCCCCGCGCTGTGGCTGTTGACCCGTCGCTGGTCGCGCGGCCTGGCCCGGGTGGCCGCGTGGTGGCTGCTCGCCGTCGGCCTGGCCATCCTCTGGTGGCTGATTCCCCTGCTCCTCGAGGCCCGCTACGGATTCGGCTTCCTCGGCTACACCGAGAGCGCCGCCGCCACCACCTCGCACACCGGTCCGGGGGAGGCGCTGCGCGGGGTCTCGGACTGGGTCGGCTATCTCGGCGTGGGCGGTCTGCCCTGGTGGCGAGCCGGCTGGTGGCTCTCCACCGACGGGGTGGCCGGCGTCTTCACCGCAGCGGCCGCAGCCGGGGGTGCCGCCGGGCTCGCGCTGCGGGGGCTGCCGCACCGGAGGTTCCTGGTCCTGTGCCTGGCGCTGGGGATGGCCTTCGTCACGTTCGGGCATCTCGGGGAGCTCGCACCTGCGTGGTCGGCGACGTTCCACCACCTGCTGGACGGGCCGCTGGCACCGCTGCGCAACACGCACAAGTTCGACCCCATGATCAGGCTCCCCCTGGCGGTGGGCCTCGGCCACCTGCTGGCCCGGGCACGGGTCACGCTGCCGGGCCGCCCCACCGTCGATGCGCAGCGGTTCGCGGCTGCGGGCGCTGCCGCGATCCTGCTGGTCGTGGCGGTGCCCGCGTTCCAGGGGAATCTCCCGTCCCGAGGCAGCTTCCCTTCGGTGCCCGGGTACTGGACGCAGGCGACGGCGTGGCTGGATGCGCATGCCGGCCGGTCGACCACGCTCGGGCTGCCGGCGGCAGGGTTCGCGGAGTACGACTGGGGCAGGCCGATGGACGACCCGCTCGGGGCGATCGCGGCATCGCAGACCGTGTCGCGGAACCTGATCCCGCTCGGGTCGGCCGGGGAGACGCGGGTCCTGGACGCGGTCGAAGGAGTGATCGCCACCGGTCAGCCGTCATCCGGCCTGGCTGCCTTTCTGCGGCGCGCCGGCGTCAGGTTCCTGCTGGTGCGCAACGATCTGAGCCGCTACGAGACGAACGCGCCCTGGCCTGTGCTCGTGCATGCGGCGCTGGACGGTTCGCCGGGGCTCAGCCGGGTCGTCGCCTTCGGTCCGACCGTCGGGCCGGTCGTGTCCGGCGCAGCCGGTCTGCAGTACTCGGGGGATCTCGGCCTGGACGTTGCGCTCCCCGCCCTCGAGGTCTACGAGGTGGCAGGGGCCTCGGGGCCGGTCAGCATGTACCCCGCAGCGTCCGCCGTGGGCCTGAGCGGAGGTCCGGAGAGCATCCTCGAGCTGGCCGATGCCGGGCTGCTGGGTGATCGGGCCACCGTCCTGTCAGCCGACGCCACCACGGGTCTGGGGCTGAGCGGCACCGTGGTGACCGACGGGTTGCGGCGGCGGGAGGTCAACTTCGGGGCCGTCCGTGACAACGCGTCGGCCACGCTGGCGGTCACCGACCCGTTCCGCCTGCCTTCACCCGAGCACGACTACCTGCCGGTCGAGGGGGTCCAGCACCAGACGCTCGGGGCGCTGACGGACGGGGCGCGGGCGACGGCCTCCAGCTCGGCGTCGGACGCCTCCGTGCTCGGTCTCGTCCGCGGGCCGCAGTTCCAGCCGGCGAACGCCTTCGACGGCGACCCGACCACCGCCTGGGTCTCCAACCCGGACCAACCGGTGGTCGGCCAGTGGGTCGGGCTCGACCTCGACCGGGCCGTGACCACGTCGGTCGTGGCCTTGCGGGTCGCCAGCTACCCCGGCCAGCCACGGGTGACCAGGCTGACGTTGGCCACCGACCGAGGAAGCGTTCCTGTGGAGCCGGTGCCGGGTGACGGGGTGCAGGTCTTCGACCTGCCGGGGGGCACCACGAGCTCGCTCACCGTGCGGGTGGACGCGGTGTCCGGTCCGCATCCCGTCGGCACGCTGGTCGGGCTGATCGACGTCTCCCTCCCGGGTGTCGGTCCCCAGCGCACGGTCATCACCCCCGCCGACACGCACATCGCCGGGCCGCAGAGCTTCGTGTTCGCGACGGCCGTCGGCGCCCGCGGCTCCTGCGTGCCCGGGCCTGAGTTCGTCGTGTGCCAGCCGCTCCTCGCGTCACCTGGCGAGGAGAGCCGCCTGGACCGGACGTTCGCCCTGCGTTCGCCCCAGACTCTCGTGCTGTCCGGGTCGGCGACGCCGCGTCCCGGCCCTGCCCTCGACGCCCTGCTGGCAGCGGAACGCGCCGCGCCGGCTGCCGTCGCCAGCTCGTCTCTCGTGCCCGACCCGGCGGGGAACGCCGGTGCCGCCGTCGACGGCGACCCGCGGACGTCCTGGGTCGCCGGCTCGACCGGGGATGCGGCGCTGACCTTGTCCTGGCCGTCGGCTCGGCGGATCTCATCGCTCGACTTCGTCGTCCCGGCCGGGCTTCCGGCCAGCCCGCCGGAGGTCGTCCACGTGCACGCGGCAACCGGCGACCGGGACGGGCTGGTCTCCTCGGCCGGCCACGTCCGGCTCGAACCGATCGTCGCCCGGGCGATCACCGTGACGTTCCCGCGGACCTTCCAGCGGTACTCGAGCTCGCCCGGCCAGGCGCCGGTAGCGCTGCCCGTCGGGTTCGCCGAGCTGCGGGTGAACGGGGTCGAGAACAGGTCCTCAGCGGGCAGCACCGCGGTCTTCCTGCCGTGCGGCCGCGGCCCGGCCGTCACCCTCGATGGCCGCCGACTCCGGACGTCGGTGAGCGCGACCCTCGACGATCTGCTCGGCCTGCACCCGGTCAGCCTCTCGGTCTGCGCCGGTTCCCAAGCGCTGACGGCCGGCATCCACCGGCTCGCGTCCGTCCAGGACGGGCCCTTCTCGGTGACCGGCATGACCCTCGACCCCACCACGACCCCGGTGCCGGACGAGGCGGCTCCACGGATCGAGGTGAGCTCGTGGGGGGCCGACCAGCGCGAGGTCCGGCTACCCCAGGGATCCGGGCCCTCGGGCGCCTACCTCGTCGTCCACGAGAACTTCAACCGGGGCTGGGTCGCCACGAGTGCCGGGCACACGCTGACCGCGGTGCGGGTCGACGGCTGGCAGCAGGGCTGGTTGGTCCCGGCCGGGGTAACGTCGGTCGACCTCCGCTTCACCCCCGACCGGACATACCAGGGCGCCCTCGTGCTGGGCGGGATCTGCGTCCTGGCGCTGCTCGCGCTGGCGCTGCTGCCGCGGCGCCGGCCCCGAGCCGCCTTCGCCCTCTGGCGGATGGAGGCGGGCAGGGCTCAGGTGCTGGCCGAGCTGGGCGTCGCTGCCTGCCTGGTTGTCCTGGTCGGTGGCGCTGTGGCTGCGGGCATCCTGGTCGGGGCCGTCATCGTGCGCGTGGTGGTCGGCCGCGGGCCTGCCCTGCCGCTCCTGGCGGCAGCCGGTGCGGCGCTCACCGCCTGGTCGGCGTTGCCCACCGTGACCCCGCCGGGAGCCGTCCCGGTCGGGGGGCCGGCGTCGCTCGGTGCGGCTGGAGGCATGCTGGTGCTCGCCGTCGTCGTCGCGGCTGCGATCCCGGCGCGGGCGGGCCGGGCCGCGGACGGGCGGAAGCGGAGAGGCGATCAGCGGTGAGACAGTCCACGCCCGCGCACTGGGAGGCCTACTGGGGCGGCATCGGGAGCACCGACGGGCCGCTGGAGCCGTATCCCAACCACCAACGCGTCGTCGCCGCCTGCCGCGACCTCGGGGACCTGCACGGCGCGAGAGTGCTCGAGGTCGGTGCCGGATCCGGTCAGGCGGCTGTCGAGCTCGCCCTCGCCGGCGCGCACGTGACGGTTCTCGACTACGTCGAGCCGAGCCTCGGTGTCGTGGCGCGCCATGCGGAGCAGGCGGGAGTGACCTTGGAGCTCGTGCTGGGGGACGCATTCGCCATGCCGTTGGCGACCGGATCGTTCGACGTCGTGATGCACCAGGGGCTGCTCGAGCACTTCCGCAACCCCCGGGACCTGCTCGCCGAGAACCTGCGAGTGCTCCGCCCGGGCGGCCACGCGGTGGTCGACGTCCCGCAGCGCTGGCACGTGTACACGCCGGTCAAACGCTCGCTCATCGCCATGGACCGCTGGTTCGCCGGCTGGGAGACCTCGTACACCATCGGAGAGCTGAGCCGGCAGATGCGGGACGTCGGCTTCGAGCTGGAAGCCAGGTTCGGAGACTGGATGTCGCCCAGCTTCGGCTACCGCGCTCTCCGCAGGACGTTGGCCGGTCGTGGGCTGGTCCTGCCGAGCGAGCCGGCCCGGATCAGCGCATGGCAGCCGGCACGGCAGGTCCTGCGCCGAACCCTCCGGGAGTCATCGCTGAGCTTCTACACCTACGCCAACATCGGGGTCGTCGGACGCAAGCCGACGGCTGGGCGCAGCTGAGCGCTCGACGCGGCGGATCGAAGGTCCGCGAGACTTCAGCCTCAGCGCGGGCTGCTCCACGAGGTAGTAGCTCAGCGTCGCCGCCCCGATCGTGAGCAGCAGGGTGACCGCGAGGACCGGCACCGTTCCGCCGCCGAACAGGTGATGACCGGTCAGGGTGATGGCCGGTTTGGCGAGGATCAGGTGCCACAAGAAGATCCCGTACGAGATCAGGCCCAGGTAGGCGATCACCGGGGCGCTCATCATCCGGACGACCGGTCCGCCGTCCTGAGGGCCGAAGATGCCCGGGACGAGGAAGGCCGTCGCGATGAGGCAGTACAGGACGTTCCGCGAGACCGCCTCGAAGGAGGTGAGGGTCGCGGACGCGTGCGCACCCGCGACCGGGGTCATCGCCAGGAGGAAGAGCAAGGCGGCCAGCGACCAGCACTTCCCCCAGTTCCGTCCGACCTCCGTCGACCACCTGCCGCAGGCGCCCCGGGTAGGCCGTCGTCCAGCGCGTGGACGACGGCCATGGCCATGCCCGCAGCGAACCAGGCCAGGTAGCCGGGCAACCAGGAGCCGGCCAGCGCAGGCATCCAGCTCACGTCCCCCTCGGACAGTCCCTGCCAGACGACGCCGAGCAAGGCCAGCGCACCGAGCACGCAGAGCTCGACCCGCAGCTGCCGGCGTGGGCCTCGCCTTCGGGGGCGGACCAGCGCGAAGGCGAAGACCGGCAGAAGCAGGTAGAAGACCACTTCTGCAGACAGGCTCCACGTCTGCTCGAGCCCTACCGGCAGCGGACGCCGGTACACCTCGGTCAGCGTCACCGTGCTCAGCCACGTCCGGGCGCCGCCGCCGCGCGCCGACGTGAGGAGGGCCACGACGACTAGCACCCAGTAGGCGGGCAGGATCCGCAGGGCACGGTGCCACAGGTACCCGGAGGTGCGCGGCCCACGCCGGCGGGCCGCCTCGGCGAGATGGGCGGCCGCCCACGGCCGGTACAGCAGGAAGCCTGAGATGAGGAAGAACAGGGTCACCGCGACATCGAGCCGTGAAGCGAGGTTGCCGAGGGCTGTGCCGGCGACGTTCTCGCCGGTGAGGAACAGGACATGGAAGACCAGGACGGTGAGGGCGGCCACAGCGCGGTAACCGTCCAGGGCGGTGAACGTCTTCGCACGCACCCCGGGTCCACCTCCGGCCGTCCGCCCACAGCCTTGCCTGGGACGCTCGGCACCTTAGCCGAGCGGGCAGCAGGCGACGCGCCGTGACAGGGCGTGTCCCGGCGCCCGCCCGGTCTC
>CAVYVA010000004.1:0-1021476 GCA_963771835.1 uncultured Actinomycetota bacterium | reverse complement strand
CTGTGGGGCTGGTCGGTAACGCATCCTCGACCACTGGGCGAGCTCGGGTCGCCGCAGCAGACGCAGGTTGGCCAGGGTGTTGTTACCGGTCCGCCCCTGTCGATGAGGATGAGCTGACGTCCGATCGCTGGGCCTCGATGGTCGCCCCGACCAGCAGCGCGATCCGCTCCGCTCGATGGCGGCATGCACGCACGTCCAGCTGGACGCTGACGTGAGCGGGGACCTCGAGGGCATCGAACAACATGGGCCTCAGGTCCGGTGTGGCCTGCCAGTTGATGGCCTGGTCCATACCATGTGGACGTGCGGCTCAGTGGTCGATGGCGCGGTCATCGGCAGGTCCCCTTGCCGATGGCTCGTGCCGGGCTTCGGACCGAACTGCCATCACGGTGGAGGTTGCAAATTCATCCGAAATCTCACATTTGGCCGGACCGGCCCCGGCGCACCGTTGCGGGCCGCGACCGAAGGCCACGAAGGGGCCGCCGGTGGTCGGTTTGGATCGGCTGGGTCGGCCTGGCCAGGCTCACTCCGGTGGCCAGATGTCGATCGGCTGCCCGATCTCCCACTCGTGGCCAAACGGATCGCGAACGCGGCCGAGGCGCCAACCGTGCTCGTCGCCGACCGGTGCGAGTTCGGTCGCACCCGCCAGAATCGCCCGCTGAACGACCCCTTCCGGGTCACCCGTCACCAGCAGGGTCCGACCGGTTGCCCCGCCGATTGCCAGCGGACTCAGTCGCCCATGTGCGGTGCCGCCGAGGTCACCCAAAACGCTGCTTCACCGATAGCGAGTTGCGCGACGATGTCCTCGCCCTCGCCGACACGATGCAACACCGTCGCCCCGAACGCCTCGCCGTAGAAGGCGACCGCCTGTCCAGCGTGCTCGACCCACAGCTCCGGCTCGACACTTGTCATGCGTCAACTCTGGCAGTGCACGTTTCAACTATGAAAGTACGTGTGGAGACCGGCTACACGACCAGGGAGCGGAACCACCCACCAGGTGGCGATCACCGCGCCAAGCAGGCAGAAGGCCGACCAAGACCGAGCATGGCGAGGACGCCCGAACCCGATCCGGCGTGCGGATTCTCGACGCCGAGGCACGCGAGTCGCGCTCGGCCTTCACCAACGAGACCATTCCGGCCCCCGGGCAGCGAGGAAGGCCACCGTCAGCCGACCGCCCAGCCAATGATGTGTCCCGACGGACCTTCCCAATTCTCCGTCGCTCACGGCACGAGTATCGGATGGGCCGGTCCTTCAGGTGAGGTCCGGGCAGATCTTCTGGCCGCCGTGAACGGCACTTCGGTGCGCTACGAAGACCTGCCGTCAGTGATGGCCGAACGAGGCATCAACCTGAGGTCCCACAGTTCGGGCGGCCGCCCGGCCACTTCCGCG
Organism: uncultured Actinomycetota bacterium; assembly: GCA_963771835.1. Classification (GTDB taxonomy): domain Bacteria; phylum Actinomycetota; class Actinomycetes; order Prado026; family Prado026; genus CAVQCJ01. The sequence continues at coordinate 1,020,090 of CAVYVA010000004.1, read as the reverse complement.
AACGCCTGAGCGACGGTCTCGAAACCCAGCTGCGCCGCCTGCCCGACGGAATCCGCCCGCACCGAGCACGAAACGCCGACCTCTCCCTCGGGAGCCGACAGGTCGTAGGAGTACGTGGCCGCCACGGTCGGGTGAACCTCTTCATCAGCCTCGTCGGCAGATCGGTCAGCCACGTGGTCAACCTGTCGAGGACGCGCGCCTGCGTGTCGGAGGCCGCCCTCCCGCGCCGCAGAACCACGTCTACACGCCACAGCTCCGAGCCCGAGCCGAAAGCAGCCATGGTGGATCTTCCTCCCGTAGCCGGCCTTGAGCCCTGTAGCGGCACATCGGTGCTCCCGTCGATCAGTCGTGCTCGCGGTCCGACACGACGGCCTGGAGCATGCCCTCGGGTTCCGCGTCGAGCCAGAGTGGCTGTTCGCGAAGGCGCTGGAACGCTTCCTCGGTCATCCAGGCGGGCCGCTCGGACGCGATGCGGAGCTCCGGGTACTTCGCCTTGATCGCTACCTCGGAGGGCGCCAGAAGCACGCCCCATAGCCCGCCCATCCCGTAGTCGTAGACGACCAGGTACTCCGAGTCCACTGGCTCATCCTGCACGCCTAACCCGCCCCTGATCGGCACTTCGGTGCGGCGCAAGGGAGCTTCGATGTGCGACGGGACGCTAGTTGGGCGTGCGGCCAGGCCATCCGATCCGGGCCATCACGTTCGTCGAACGCGACTCGGTCTTGCCACAGCGGGAACACTCCAGCAGGGGGGAACCGTCCTCGGGGTCTTTGACGGCGTGCCAGGCATGGAGAGCGATCCTGCACCGGAACGGCTTGCTCATGGCGATCAAGGTACGCCTCGAGGGACGGCGCGGGAGCCTCCGTGGAGGCAGATGGGAGCCGTCTCGTGCGCCTGTATCGGCACTTCTGTGCGCGGGGAGCCATTTGCTACCGCCGGTCCGACAAGCCGGTGGGATCTCTGCGGAGCGCTCTGGCGTGGGGCCGAGGTGCCGTTCTGGCTGGGTCTATTGCACCCACATCTGGTCGAGCAGCGGGGTGCCGGTCAGGGGGCTGGCCTGGAAGTTCCGGATCCGTGGAGAGACGAGGTAGCTGCTCGGGGATGCGCCGGTGGCGAGGACCACGTCGGCCGCGTCGAGCCTGCTGTAGGCGTCCTTCCATAGTTGGCTGGCTTGGCCGGGGTTTGAAAATTGGTCCGCCTTGGCCTGTCGCACCATGTTGTCGAGCGCGGGGTCGCAGAAGGCTCCCATGCTGGTGCTGCGATCGGGGCAGGCGAACAACGGGGTGTAGTACTGCGTCACCGACGGGAAGTCCGGACCCCACGCAAACCCGTACATGTTGACCGGTTTCCCAGGCACAGGGTCGGTGGGGCCCTGCTGCCCGTACCCCTCATGTCGGGCGATGATGTTCACGGTGACTCCAAGCCTGCCCAGCGCCTTCGCCAGGTCGGCAGCCTTGGCCTCGAACCGTGGGTATGGCCAGATGTACAGATTCACGGGGGTCTTGATGTGGGCCTTGGCCAGCGCTGCGGCCGTCAGGGTGTCGACGTGGGCGTCCGCGGGGCACCCGGGCTGGTAGCCGGGGTAGCCGGGTGGGACGAGGCGGCATTCGATGTCTGCGGCCGGTTCGGCTGCGCTGGCGGCCAGCGCGGTTCGGTCCAGTGCGAGGGCGACTGCTCGACGAGCCTGCGGGTTGTCGAATGGGGGCCGGTTGGTGTTGAGCACGAACATCTCGGACCACGGGCTGGTGGGCTGGAGCACCTGGGCGGGGTACTGCCGGTGCAGGGCCGCTGTCTCCTTCAGGCCCAGGCCGGCAAGGTCCGCGACTCCATCCTCGACCGCGATGGAATCCGGGACACCGCTAGCCCCGGAGACCCAGCGGATCACGTTGGGGAAGCCGGCGGGCTGCGCGACCGATGACCACTGATGGAAGAAGCGGTTGCGGGTCAAGGTGAGGTGACCTGGAACTACCGCATCGCCGTTGGCGTCGGTTACCACATCGCCTTTGGCGTCGAGCTTGGGCGGGAGGTAGTCGCTGATCTGGTAGGGGCCGGTGCCCGGGAACGCCGGGCCGCCGAGATTGCGCTGGGGCTGGGGCGCGCTGGCCGGAGTCGCGCTCGCGTAGGGGAGGGTGAGCTTGGCGAGCAGGTCCGGGTCGGGTCTGCTCAGATGGATGATTACGGTCCCGCGCTTGTTGTTGGTCTCGACGCCCGCGGTGAGGTGGCAGGGCGTGAGCGGCGCGTGGATGCATGCGGCGGCGCCCTTGATGGCGTCCAGATACTGGGGGTGGCCGTTGTTAGGGTCAAGGGGCTGGACGAAGCTGCGCTCGATCCCGCGGCGCACGTCGTCGGCCTGCAGCGGCGTGCCGTCGGAGTACCGGATGCCTGATCGTAGGGTGAACGTGTACCTGAGTCCGTCGGGCGTAGGTCTGGGGAGGCTCTGCGCGAGGTCTGGCACCAGCTCGTAGCCTGCAGCTCCGGAGGTTCGGTGCAGGCCGACCAGCCCGTCGTAGACGAGGGAGAGTGCCGTGGGCGAGATGTCCGGGTTGTAGACCAGGGCCGGGTCAACGGTGGGGAAGCCGCCGCCGTAGGAGACGGTGAGCGTCCCGCCGCGGTGTGCTGCCGATGGCATCGGTTGCCCGACCACCCAAAGCCCGGACCCGGTGGCGACGAGCCCGCGGGGTGAGCTCCCGACCGACAGCCGTCTGGTGACCTGAGCCGTGCTCGGATCGATCTGAGCGACGGTCGCGTCGCCGGCGTCGGTGACCCAGAGGGATCCGCCGTCGCTGGTGATCGCCGTCGGGGTGTCACCGACTGGGTCCGACGTCACCGTGCCGGTCCGCGGGTCGATGTGGGACACGGTCAGGTCCAGGCTGTTCGCCACCCAGACCCCGCCGGCGCTCACCACGATCCCCTGGGGTCCGGAACCCACGGGGAACAGGCGGGTCACTTCCATGGTGTCCGGGTCGACTTGGGCGACCGTGCCGTCTGCGCGGTTGCTGACCCATACCGAACCGAGCCCCGTGGTTATGCCGTCGGGGGACTCAACGACGAACTTTGTCTTGGGCAGCGTGGTTCCGCTGGGATCGATCCGGGTCAGCGACCCGTCGCCCTCGTTGACCACCCAGACGGAGCCAAAGCCGGCGGTGATCGCGGTTGGTTCGTTACCGACAACCAGACTGTCCGCGACGGGCAGACCTGTCTGTGTGCTGATCTCGGAGACGGTGCCGGCCTGACTGTTCGCCACCCACAGGTCCGCCCCCACCACGACGACCGCAACCGGTCCCGCATCGACCGGGGTTCTTTGGACGACCGAGCGAGTGCCTTGGTCGATCCGGGACACGGAGCTCTCGGCAGTGTTGGCCACCCAGACGTCGTTACCGCTGGCGGCGATGCCGGATGGCCCTAGGCCGACCGGGACGCTGGCCAGCAGCCGACCTCCAGACGGGTCGATCAGTCCGACGGTCTGCGCCGGGATCGTGGGCGGGCTGTTGGTTCGGCGGGCGAGCCACCACGTGCCCGAGCCCGCGACCACGACCGCGATGGTCAGTCCGGCGATCACGACCCGCCGCCGGCGCCGAGCCTGGTGTCGCTCGGTTGCGCCGATCATCAGCGGTGCGAGCGCTGCCTCGCGGCCGCGGTCCGGGTGGCTGACCCGAACACGCACGACGTGTCGACGTCCCAACCCCTTCAGGGGGACACGCCCACGGTTGTCATAGGCCACCGCAGCCAACGCACCAGCGAGATGTACCAGCTCGGGACTGGCCAGGCATTCACCCGCCCTGGCCGCCGCGCACAGACGCGCCGCCATGTTCAGGGCGTCTGTCGAGACGCCCTCACCTGGCCCGCCAAGCTCGCCCACGTCGAGTCCGACGCCGACACCCAGCGGCAGGCTGGGGTTCGCCAGGGTTGCCTCCGCGCAGACGTCCTGCAGGCTGATGGCCGCGCGCACCGCGTCGCGTGGCGACGCGAACTCCGCCAGGATCTCGTCACCCGCTGTGTCGCGGATCGAGCCGCCATTGACCGTTATCGGGCCGGTGGCAACCTGGCGGAAGCGAGCGACGAGCTGTGCTGCCGCCTCCGCCCCGCGCTGGGCGGTGAAGAACGTGTAGCCACGGATGTCGGCGAACATGAACACCCGCAGAGCGGGACGTGACTGCCACTCCCGCGGGCCGGTCGGCGCACGCAGATCGTTCGAGTGGACTTCACCCGGGCCGGTCTCCAGACCGTCCATGGCACGAGGATGGCAGACCAGATCCCCGACCGTTAGGGGAAGAGCCGGCCTCGTTCCCGTAGCCAGGGACAGGTCTGCGGTCAGCTGTCACCTGCAAGACAGCGGTACCCGCGCGCCCTGGGCAGGCTGGCATCTCCACCCTGACTCGGAGGAAAGCCATGACCGCCCATCTCGGGTTCCCACCCCCAGATCCGCCACTCGGGCCGCCGCCGCCTGTACCGGTGGCCATGGCTCCTGCCCATGCCTGGCTCGAACCGGTGCGCTGGGCGCTGGTCGGGGCAGGACTCACCCTCGTCCTGGTCTTGCTTGCGCTCATCGTCGTGCTGAACGTGAGGTGGCACAGTCAGCGGTCTCAGCCCGGGGGACCGGCGGCACGAGCGCGACCGCATGGACACAACGACGACCTCGCTCGGGTCGCTCACGCGCGAAGAGATGCAGACGGTTTGTGGGCGGGACTGAATCCCAGGAGATGAGCGACCCCAACAAGCCCTTGCGCGCCCTACCACTGTCGCCGAACCTGCTTGATACCTAAGAAGGCCACTCCGCACCGAATGCCGGTTATTGGGCTGTGGATAACCTCGGAATCGAGAGGGCTCTGGTACGTGATTAGGCGCGGAAGCCGTTGCCCGTGCGTCCGACCGAGCAGCCGGTGTGCCGCCATCGCCGCTGCCGGGAGGACCGGGCGGCCATGGTGCCGACCGCCATCACGTGCAGGCAGACGAAGCACTCCTGAGGCGTCCGCAGCTTCGCCGGCCGCTCCGGGGGCGGGCGTAGCCCTGGCCGACGCTGGACCAGGGCTTGTAGATGTTTCGGGCCTTCCCGCGAGGCGCCCTCACGATGCTCATGCCTCCAGGATCACCCCGCCATGGCACGGCTTCTATCGTCAGTGCCCACTTCCAGCGCATGATCAAGATTGCTGGACTGCCGAGGATCCGGCTCCACGACCTCCGCCACACTTCGGCCGGTCTCGGTCTGGAGGCAGGCGAGACGCTGAAGGAGGTCTCGGACCGGCTCGGCCACAGCAGCATCGTGATCACAGCTGACCCGTACAGCAACATCGCACCGGATGTACCCCGCCGGTCTGCTGAACGCTTGGCCAATCTGGTCAACGAGCAGCCGACGTTAGACAGCCGTTAGATATGGCGAGCAACGGCCCATCCAACGACCACTAGATGATCAAGGGATTCCCAGGTCAGAGGGTGCGCGCCCGAAGGGATTCGAACCCCTAACCTTCTGATCCGTAGTCAGATGCTCTATCCGTTGAGCTACGGGCGCTCGGCCAGCACGGGCCGCCGGCAAGTGTAGCCGGGGGCTGCGCCGCCTCGAAAACCGTCAACCGAGCAGCAGCTCGAGCTCGATCTCGTCCCGAATCGCGATGCCGTGCTGGCCGACCAGCGGGATCGACGGCTTGAGCGCCCGCGCGACCTCCACGGCCCCCGGGTGCACCGCGACCAGCCGCAGTCCGCGCCGCTGGTAGAACCGCAGCGCCCGCAGGTTGTCGTTGGTGGTGATCAGCCAGAGCCGGCGGCACCCCGACCGGCGCCCCACGTCGGCCGCCGCGGCGAGCAGCGCCGACCCGGCTCCGGCCCCCTCGACGTAGGCGTCGATCGTCATCGCCTCGAGCTCGTCACCCACGATCTCGTACGTGAGCAGCCCGGCCGGCACGCCGTCCTGCTCGGCCACGAGGGCGGGCAGTGCTGAGGCGTCCCGCAGCTCCCCAAGGCGGGCCACGCCCACCGAGCCCCAGCCGGCGACCAGCCGCTCGACCAGCCACGGCCGCTCGGCCTCGGTCAGCTCGCGCACCCGCACGGGCCGATCCTGGCATCGCGCCCGCGAAACTTCTGCCAAGGAAGTTCGGCGGAGGTGTCGATCCGGGCAGGGTGTCTTCGTACAGAGGGTGAGACGCCGGATCGGCCGGTGGACCGCACAGAGGAGATCCGAGATGACGCAGTACCTGCTGTCGGTGTGGGGCGTGGAGGGCACACCCGCGCCGTCCGACGAAGAGATGGCCCAGATGTTCAAGGACGTCGATGTCTTCAACGACAAGCTCAGGGCGCAGGGCTCCTGGGTGTTCGCCGGCGGGCTGCACCCGGCGACCACGGCGACCGTGGTGCGGGTCCAGGACGGCGAGGTGCTGACCACCGACGGGCCGTTCGCGGAGAGCAAGGAGCAGCTGGGCGGCTTCTGGGTCATCTCGGCTCCCGACCTGGACGCCGCGCTCGCGCTGGCTGCCGAGGGCTCGGTCGCGTGCGGTGCGCCGGTCGAGGTGCGCCCGTTCGACGAAGCCGGAACCTGACGGACGTTGCCGCACGCATCACGCGTCCCCGACGCACCGGGCGACGGCCCCGGCCGCCTCGCGGCCGAGCAGGTCGAGCGGGTGTTCCGGCAGGACTCCGGTCGCGCCGTGGCCACCCTGGTCCGCCTTTTCGGCGACATAGACATCGCCGAAGAGGCGGTCCAGGAGGCGTTCGCGGTCGCCGTGCAGACGTGGCCCACCAGCGGGGTGCCACCCAGCCCGGCCGGCTGGATCGTCACGACGGCCCGCAACCGCGCGATCGACCGGCTCCGGCGCGAGTCGACGCGGCACGACCGGCACGTGCAGGCCGCCCTGCTGCACGGCATGGACGAACCGGAGGAGCGGGGTGCCGTGGACGACGACCGGCTCCGCCTCGTCTTCACCTGCTGCCACCCGGCGCTGGCCCCCGCGGCCCAGGTGGCGCTGACGTTGCGTCTCATCGCCGGGCTGCAGACGCCGGAGATCGCCCGGGCCTTCCTGGTGCCGGAGCCGACGATGGCGCAACGCATCGTCCGGGCGAAGAACAAGATCCGGGCTGCGCGGATCCCGTACCGGGTCCCGACGCATGCAGAGCTGCCGGATCGGCTGCGGCCGGTGCTCGCAGTGGTCTACCTCGTGTTCAACGAGGGGTACGTGGCGAGCAGCGGTGACTCGCTGGTCCGCACCGAGCTCAGCGACGAGGCGATCCGGCTGGGCCGGCTGCTCGTCGAGCTGATGCCGGACGAGCCCGAGGTGGTCGGCCTGCTCGCGCTGATGCTGCTCACCGAGTCGCGCCGCGGGGCCCGGGTGGGCCTGGACGGTTCGCTGGTCCCGCTGCCGGAGCAGGACCGCTCGCAGTGGCGCCGCGACCTCGTCGACGAAGGGCAGGCGCTGGTCCGCGCGTGCCTGCGCCGCAACGCGCCGGGCCCGTACCAGGTGCAGGCGGCCATCGCGGCGGTGCACAGCGACGCGGCCGCCGCGCAGGACACCGACTGGGCACAGATCCTCGCGCTGTACGACCACCTGCTGGTGCTCGCCCCGACGCCGGTGGTCGAGCTGAACCGCGCGATCGCGGTGGGGGAGGTCGACGGTCCGGGGCCGGCGCTGGCCATCGTTGACGGCCTCGACCTGGACGGGTACTACCTCCTGCACGCGACCCGCGCGGACCTGCTGCAGCGGCTGGGTCGCGAAGACGAGGCACGGTCGGCGTACGACCAGGCGCTGGCCCGCACCGACAACGCAGCCGAGCGCGACCTGCTGGCCGCCCGCCGTGCGGCGCTCTGACCGCCTCGGGGACTAGGAGACGGGCTCGGCGGGACGGTAGGCGCCGATGATGTCGGCGGCCGTCGGGACCGGCTGGGTGGCGACCCGGGACCCGGAGTCGCGCCCGAACTCCTTGAACGACGACAATGCGGTCAGCGGGTTCGAGCCATCCGCGGTGTCCGCGGTCGACACGTGCACGAACGACACCCCGTCGTCGAGCCGCACGACCTTGTACTCCACGTTGTCCGGGTGCTCCGCCCGCAGCTGCTCGAACACGGCCTCGATCAGCCGGACGTGCTCGGCGACGGCCTCGGGCTTGACCCGGTAGCTGACCACGACGCTGCTGATCACGCGGCACTCCCCTGCGGCTCGGTGCTCCCGTCCTTGCCGACCAGCTTGAACCCCCGCCGTACACCGGCCTCGAAAGCGCTGCCGGGGAGCAGCCACTTGAGCAGGGTGAACTGCGTGGCCTCCCTGGTGACCTTGTTGCGGAGGGCGGGGTGCGGGTCGTCGGCGATCGCGACGATCTTCCGGGCGACCACCTCCGGACCGGGCGCCTTGCGCCCGAACTCGTCCATGGCTGCGTACGCCCGGCCGCGCGGGCCGGCGTAGGCGTCCATGCGGTCCGGGTGCGGGCGCGCGTACAGCTGGGTACGGATGTTGCCGGGCTCGACCATCGCGACCCGGATGCCGAACGGGCGCACCTCGTGCCGCAGCGTCTCCATGAGTCCTTCGACGGCGAACTTGCTCGCGTTGTAGTGACCCCAGAACGGGACCGGCACCAACCCGGCCAGCGAGCTCAACGTGATGATGTGGCCGCCGCCCTGGGCGCGCATCCCGGGCAGCACCGCGTCGGTCGTCCGCACGACGCCGAAGTAGTTCGTCTCGAACTGGGCCTTGGCCTCGGCGATGGTGACCTCCTCGACCGCGCCCTCGCACAGGTAGCCGGCGTTGTTGACCAGCACGTCGATGCGCCCGGCCTCGCGCAGGACCCGCCCGACGCCGTCGCGGACGGACCGGTCGTCGTCCACGTCGACGGTCACGGGCTCGACCCCGTCGATCGGTCGCCCGGGGGTGCTGCGCGTCGCGCCGAACACCCGGAACCCGGCCGCGGCAAGCTGCCGCGCGACGGCCTCGCCGATCCCGGACGATGTCCCGGTGACCAGGGCCACCCGTCGGTCGCGGCCCTCGTCGGCTTTCTGGTCTGTCACGGTGCCCGTCGCCTCCGCGTGTCGTCGTCGTTCGACCGTAACCGAGTGAGTAGCATCATGCAATGCACAGAGCCAACCTCGCGGAGCTGGAGTGCTCGCTGGCGCGGACCCTGCAGATCGTCGGCGAGTGGTGGGCCCTGCTCGTGCTGCGCGACATCTGCTTCGGCTGGAACCGCTTCGAGGAGATCCACGAGCACCTGGGGATCGCTCGCAACATCCTCAAGGCCCGACTGGACACCTTGGTCGAGCAGGGGATGGTCCAGCGGCACCGGTACCAGCGGCGGCCCGACCGGTTCGAGTACGTGCCGACCGACAAGGCCATCGACTTCGTCCCGGCGCTGCTCGCGCTGGTCGCGTGGGGCGACCGCTGGACGGCTCCGGACGGCCCGCCGCTGATCTTCACCCACCGCCCGTGCGGGCACGACACGGACGCGACCGTCGTCTGCTCGGCCTGTGCCGCGCCGCTCGTGCGCGCGGACATCGACTTCCGGCCCGGTCCCGGGCTGTCCGAACCGCTGACACCGCCCTCAGCCTGATGGCGCCCTCAGGCGGACGCTGCCGGGTCCAGCGTGGGGAAGACGAACAGGTCGAGCAGGACCGGCAGCACCGAGGCGTCCCCGTCGAGGATCACGGCACCGCCGGCCACCGCGTCGGCCGGCGTGACCTGGCGGGTGAGCAGCCGGTGCAGGTCGGTGTCGCTGGTGGTGACGACGAGGTCGGCCGTAGCGGCCGGCGAGGGCGCGCCGGCCGCGACCGTCAGCACCGCACGCTCGGCCCGGACGGTGAACGGCCCGTCGTCCAGCCGCAGCTCCCAGGTCGTCGGCCGAGCGACGCGTCGTGACTCGTCGTGGAAGGCCAGCATCGCCGCGGCCAGCCACCGCGACCGGGTGGCGACGTCGGCGGGCAGCCGGCCCATGCTCTTGGTCCCCCAGCGGCCCAGCGCCATCAGCACCGGTTCGAGCTCGTGGCCGTACGGCGTGAGCTCGTAGACGGTGCCGCGCTCGGGCAGCGCGAGGAGCCGGCGCCGGACGACGCCGCTGCCTTCGAGGTGCTTGAGGCGGGTGGTCAGGGTGTTGGTGCCGATCCCGGGCAGACCGTCGGCCAGGTCCCCGAACCGCAGCGGGCCCAGCAGCAGGTCGCGGACCACCAGGGCGCTCCAGCGGTCCCCGACCACGTCGAGCGCCGTCGCGATGCCGCAGAGCTGGGCGTAGCTGCGGCTGGTGGAGGCGGGCTCGGGCACGTTGCGATCGTACATGGCACTTGCATTAAGAGATTTCACTTGTACTTGGAAAGTCTCGGGGCTAGGGTCCGCCCATGACCAGGACGGTGATCGTGCGGTACCGCACCCGGCCCGAAGCGGCCGACGAGAACGCCCGCCTCGTCGAGGCGGTGTACGGCTCGCTCGCCGAGCGCGCGCCGACCGGATTCCGGTACACGACGTACCGGCTCGGCGACGGCGCGACGTTCGTGCACGTCGCGGACTTCGCCGGGCCGGACAACCCGCTCGCCGCCTTGCCGGCGTTCGCCGAGTTCCAGCGCGAGCTCGCGCAGCGCTGCGTCGAGCAGCCCGATCCCACCGAGGCCAGCGTCGTGGGGTCGTACCAGTGACCGGCAGCGGCACCCGCGACGACCCCTGGCAGCTGACGACGCCGCCGGGCAAGGCGCAGTACCAGATGTGGCGCGACGACGAAGCAGACCCGCCGGCGCTCGTCTGCCAGGTCGGCGGGACGCAGCTGCGCTACCACCTGCGCGCGATCGAGGACCTGCACGCGATGCTCGTGGCCGACGGCGGCTGGGTGCCGCTGGGCGGGGCTGACGAGCAGAAGCCGGCCGCCGACGGGACCGTCGAAGCGTGGGGACGCTCGCCGGGCAACCCGGTCGGCGGGTGGTACGGGCTGAAGAAGGGCCTGCGCGGGCGGTTCGGTGTCTACCTGCCCCCGCTGCTGGAGACGCTCGGACTGGCCGAGGTCACGCACGACGTCAAGAGCAACAGCATGCGGGCGGTCTGAGCCTTGCTCAGCTCCGCCAGACCGGCGCGATGTTCTTGCGGTAGCTGCGCCCGAACACTGCGCCGATGACGGAGAGCACCGGGCCGGGAACCTGTCCGGTCACCGCCGCACGCTCGTCCACCGACGCCCCGTCGAGCACCCACGCGAAGAACTGACCGCCCCGCGACGGGCTGACCTTCCCGAACTGCTTGCCCATCGCCTTGATCTCAGGCGTGTCGTGCTTGGCCAGGTACACCGGCTCGAGCTCGGCCTCCTCGTGCTCGAGGTGGGCGACCGTGACCGTGCGCAGCTGCTGGAACGCGGCCAGCGCGGCCGCCGCCTCGGCCGAGCCCGCGGTGCGAGCGAGCGCACCCATCGCAGTGCGGGTCTGCGCCAGGGCCGCGGCCATGGTCTCGTGCTCGGCGTCCATCTGCGCCAGGAGCTCCTTGCTGACGCCGACCGCCTCGAGGGCCGGCCACGCGATCTCGTGCTCGCCCTGGTGGTGGTAGGTGAGCTGGTCGTCGAAGTTCGCCCACGCGGTCGCCAGCTGCGCCGCCCGCGCCCGGTCACCACCGCGGAAGGCTCCGAGCGCGGCGACGAACCGGTCCAGGTCCCGCCGGACGGCGCCGTGGATGGCCTTGTTCATGCTCATCTCGGTCATGGCCCGACTCTAGGCCCGCGCTCCAGGGTCTCGGCCGGCGGCACCGCTCGGTCCTACGGTCCGAGGATGGAGCGGTACGTGATCCGTGGCGGGCGGGAGGGCTACGAGCGGCTGGCGGTCCGGCCCGCGCATGGCGCCCGGCGTCGCACGCGGTGAGCACCCTGGCGGGGAGCGGAGGCGGAGGGATTTGAACCCTCGAGGGGGTTGAAGCCCCCAACCGCATTAGCAGTGCGGCGCCATAGGCCGGGCTAGGCGACGCCTCCAGTGCGGTCCTCGACCGCGGGCCTAGGCTACCGGCCGTCGGAACGGACCGGCAAAGTGACGCAGCCCGCCGCGGAGGGAGCCACCGGTGACCGACCTGGACGCCCGCACCGCAGCCAAGCGCGCGGCGGGCGAGGCCGCCGTCGAGCGGTTCGTCCGCGACGGTATGCGGGTCGGGCTCGGGACCGGCAGCACGGCGGTGTGGGCGTTGCGCCGGATCGGCGCGCTGCTGGCCGCGGGCGACCTGCGGGACATCGCCGGGGTGCCGACGTCGAGCACGAGCGAGTCCGAGGCGCGAGCGTGCCGCATCCCGCTCACGACGCTCGACGCGCACCCGTTCCTGGACGTGACGATCGACGGCGCCGACGAGGTGTCCCCCGCGCTCGACCTGATCAAGGGCGGCGGCGGCGCGCACCTGCGCGAGAAGATCGTCGCGCAGGCGAGCGGCCGGCTGGTGATCGTGGTGGACGAGGCGAAGCTGGTCCCCGAGCTGGGCACCGGCTTCGCCGTGCCGGTCGAGGTGGTGCCGATGGGCCAGCGGCCCGAGCGCGAGTTCCTCGAACAGCTGGGGGCGCGGGTGTCGTTGCGCACCGACGCGGACGGCGCGCCGTTCGTCACGGACGAGGGCAACCACATCCTCGACGCCGACTTCGGCCCGCTGCCCGACCCGGCCGCGCTGCAGGAGGCGCTGCGCACCCGCGCGGGCGTGGTCGAGGTCGGGCTGTTCCTGGACATGGCCTCGGTCGTCGTCGTCGCCGGCACCGGACCCGACGCCACCGTGCGGATGCTGGAGCGGGTCAGCCCAGAGTCGTGACGTCCAGCGCGCCCTCGGCGTACCGCTGCCGCAGCACCTTCTTGTCGAACTTGCCGACCGACGTCTTCGGCACCGCGTCGATCACCGCCCACCGCTCCGGCAGCTGCCAGCGCGCGACGCGCTCGGCGAGGTACCCGCGCAGGTCCTCCAGCGACACGTCCGAGCCCTCGCGCAGCACCACGGTCGCCAGTGGCCGCTCGCCCCACTTCTCGTCGGGCACGCCGACGACGCTGGCCTCCACGACGTCCGGGTGCGACATCAGGCAGTTCTCCAGCTCCACGGACGAGATCCACTCGCCGCCGGACTTGATCACGTCCTTGGACCGGTCCGTCAGCGTGAGGTAACCGTCGGCGGTCAACGTCCCGACGTCGCCGGTGCGCAGCCAGCCGTCGTCGAACTTGTCCGGGTCGGCGTCGCGGTGGTACGCGCCGGTCACCCACGGCCCCCGCACCTCGAGCTCGCCGACCGACTCGCCGTCCCAGGGCAGCTCGGAGCCGTCCGGACCGATCAGCCGCGCCTCGACGGATGCCGGCACCCGGCCCTGCGTGACCCGGTAGCGCATCCGCGCGTCCGCGTCCGTCGCCGTGGCCGGCGCGCGCGACACCGAGCCGAGCGGAGAGGTCTCGGTCATCCCCCAGGCGTGCACGATCATGACGCCGTACCGCTCCTCGTACGCGCGCATCAGCGACGGCGGGCAGGCCGAACCGCCGACCACCGCCTCCTTCATCGAGGAGATGTCGCCGCCGTTGGTGTCCAGGTAGTGCAGCAGGTCGTTCCAGATCGTCGGGACCGCACCGGCGAACGTCGGGCGCTCCTGCTCGATCATCTTCGCCAGCGGCTCGGCCTGCAGGAAGCGGTCGGGCATGAGCAGCGACGCGCCCGACATGAACGCGGCGTAGACCAGCCCCCAGGACATCGCGTGGAACTGCGGGACGACCACCAGCACGCGGTCGGCGTCGCTCAGCCCGAACGACTCCTTGGTGCAGACCTGCATGGAGTGCAGCCAGATCGAGCGGTGCGAGTACACGACGCCCTTGGGGTGGCCGGTGGTGCCGCTGGTGTAGCAGATCGCCGCCGCCGAGCGCTCGTCCATCTCCGGCCAGTCGTACGTGGTCGGCCGGCCGGCGATCAGCTCCTCGTAGGAGTGCACGGCCACGCCCTCAGGCGCGTCCAGCGCAGCCGGGTCGGCGCCCGGACCGGCGACGACCACGTGCCGGACGGTCGTCATCTCCGGCAGCACCTTGGCGAAGACCGGGACCAGGGTCGCGTCCACGACGACGACGTGGTCCTCCGCGTGGTTGACGATGTACGCGACCTGCTCGGGGAACAGCCGGATGTTGATCGTGTGCAGCACCGCGCCCATCGACGGCACCGCGTAGTAGACCTCGAGGTGCTCGGCGTTGTTGAACATGAACGTGCCGACGCGCTGGTCGCCGTCGACGCCGAGCTCACGCAGGGCGTGCGCCAGCTGCGCGGCCCGCGCGCCCGCCTGCGCGAAGGTCTCGGTGCGGACCCCGTCCCCGGTCCAGGTGCTGACCGTGGACCCGCCGTGGACGGTGCTGCCGTACCGCAGGAGCCGGGCGACCGACAGCTGCACGTCCTGCATGGTGCTCTTCACGGGCGTCCTCCAGGGTCGGCCGCCGGACGGTTCACCAGTCGGGGCGCAGCGGCATCCCGCTGCGGTGGTCCGGTCCCAGGTGCACCCCGAGCAGCTGGTGCAGCTGCACCGTGTTGTTCTCGAACCCGACCTGGCAGGCGACCAGGTACAGCCGCCACACCCGGGCCTTGGCGAACCCGACCTCGGCGACCGCCGCGTCCCAGTTCGCGTCGAGATTTCGGGCCCATTCCCGTAGCGTGAACGCGTAGTGCTCGCGCAGGTTCTCCCCGTGCCGCAGCTCGAAGCCGTTGTCGGTCATGGCCGACGCGATCGTCCCCGGGCCCTCCAGCTCCCCGTCCGGGAAGATGTACCGGTCGATGAACCCGCCGGTGCGGGCCGGCCCGGTGCCGTCCGGGCGGGTGATGCAGTGGTTCAGCAGCCGCCCGCCCGGTTGCAGCCGCGACTGCAGGAACGTGAAGTACTTCGGCAGGTTGGCCAGCCCGATGTGCTCGGTGAGGCCGATCGACGACACGGCGTCGAACCCGGTCTCGGTGACGTCGCGGTAGTCCTGGAAGCGCACCTCGGCCACGTCCTGCATGCCGTGCTCGGCGAGCATCTTGGCGCCCCACTCGGCCTGCTGCCGCGAGAGCGTGACCCCGATCGCCCGTACGCCGTAGTTCTCCACCGCGTGCCGGACCATGCCGCCCCAGCCGCAGCCGACGTCGAGCAGGCGCATGCCGTGCTCGAGCCCGAGCTTGCGGCAGACGAGGTCGAACTTCTCCGCCTGCGCCTCCTCGAGCGAGACGTCCGGCTTGGGGAAGACGGCACACGTGTACGCCATCGAAGGCCCGAGGACGTAGGAGTAGAACAGGTTCGAGACGTCGTAGTGATGGCTGATCGCCGCGGCGTCGCGGGCCTTGGAGTGCCGGCGGCCTCGGCGCAGCGGCGGCGGCGCCTCCTGGGCCGGCCGCGGCGGACGACGCAGGACGCCCGGACCGAGGGTGCGGAGCACATCGGCCCGCTCGGCCCAGGTGAGGTCGGCCGTCGGTCCGGCCAGCAACGTGGTCAGCGCGCCGTGCAGGTCGCCGGTCACGTCCAGGTTGCCGGTCACGTAGGCACGCGCCAGCCCGAGGTCGTTGGGCGCGGTCGCGAGGTAGCGCAGCGCCACCGGCGACCGGACCTCGATCGTCGACGGCGCATCCTTCGGTCCGCACGAGCTGCCGTCGAAGGCGACGAACCGCAGCCGGTCGCCGTCGCCGACGAACCGCTCGAACATCTCCGCGAGCTTCATACCGCCCCCTTGCCTCAGCGCTGCCGGACGGTCTTGTCGTACAGGTCGGCGAACCGTCCATCCGGGTCGTAGGTCTTCTTCAGCGTCTGGTACGCCGCCCCGTTGTAGGTGGCCCAGAACGTGTCTTCGTCGTAGTACGCGGTGCTGTAGAGCGACTTGCGGCCGCCCAGCTCGGCGACCACCTCCTCGATCCGGCGGTTGTGTTCGCCGTCCCGCTGCCCCGGCGCGAGCTCGACGCTCGACCAGAAGCCGATGTTCACGTAGGTCTTCCTCGGGTCGAAGGCGTAGAGCTCCCAGGTGACGTCCGGGTCGCGCTGGCGCAGCGGGCAGACCCAGACCGGCTCGATCCCGACCTCGCGGTGGAAGAAGTCGAGGAACTCGACGGTGCGCTCGATCGGCACCTCGACGTCCTGGACGACCACCTCGCGCGGCGGCCGGCCCCGCCAGCGGTCGACCCGGCCGGCGACCTGGTGCCGGCGCTCGAAGCTGAGGAGCTTCATGTAGACGTCCGAGCGCATGTACCGCCTCGGGACCAGCCGGCGGACGGCCGGATGCTGCACGCCCAGGGCCCGCGAGCACCAGAACCAGTCGGTGTCCCAGCGCCACAGGTAGTCTCGGACGGTGAGGAAGTCGCGGCGGCGCCGCTGCAGGGAACGGTAGTAGATCCCTTGCCCGGTGTAGTCGCTGGTGTACGGCGCCTCGTCCACGAACGTGCCCAGGGTCAGGTAGTGCTCGCCCGGGGAGAAGATGGTGCCGTCCACGAAGTCCAGCTCCGCGCCGTCCGCCGAGCGGGACCGGCAGACCTCGTCCAGCCGGGCGACGAAGGAGTCCGCGTCGTCGTGCCGCTCGTGCGTGAGCATCACGTACGGACGCACGGGCTGCAGCTCGATCCGCAGCCGAAGCGCGTACCCGAGCGAGCCGTACGAGTTGGGGAACCCGTAGAACAGCGCGGCGTGCTCGCCGTCCGGGGTGACCGTGAGCAGGCGCGCGTCGCCGGTGAGCACGTCCATCTCGAGCACCGACTCGTGCGGCAGCCCGTTGCGGAACGAGCTCGACTCGATCCCCAGCCCGGTCACGGCGCCGCCGAGCGTGATCGTCTTCAGCTGCGGGACCACCAGCGGCATCAGCCCGTACGGCAACGTGGCGTCGACGAGGTCCTCGTACGTCGTCATCCCCAGGACGTCGGCGGTCCGCGCCTGCGGGTCGACCGACAGGACCCCGGCGAGCCCGGAGACGTCCAGCCCGGGGGTGGCGGCCCGGGCGCGGAAGACGTTGCTGGTGCGCTTCGCCAGCCGGACCGAGCCACCGGGCGGGACGCCGGCGACCTGGGCGCGCATCCGCTCCGCCGCGACCGTGTAGCCGGCGCGGTCGACCGCCGGCGCGCGGCCGGTGCTCCCGGCGACCAAGTTCGCCATGGGCACACGCTAGCCACGCCCGGACCCGCTGTGAACCTTGATCGTTCAACTTGGCCCCGCCCGAGGGTGGGTCAGCGGGAGCGGCGGCCGCGGGGACGGAAGAAGTAGGCGAGGCCGCACGTGAGCAGTCCGACGACGAGGTACACGGCCCCCACGTTGGCGTGACCCCGGTAGAAGTTGAGCGCGGCCAGCACCATCCAGGCGAGAGCGATGCCGATCAGCACGTACTGCCGGCCGCGGGGGGTCACGCGCGGCATGCTACGGGGACCGCACTAGGTTCTCCGGCCATGACACCTGTGACACCCGGTGGACGGATCGACGGTGGGCCGACGGACGGTGGCCAGGCAGGCGGAGGCGCTTCGCAGACCCGGGTCGGCGTCGTCGGGCTGGGGATCATGGGCTCCGGGATGGCGCACAACCTGGTCGCCGCCGGCTTCCCGGTCACCGTCTTCAACCGCACCCGGGCGCGGACCGAGCCGCTCGCGGCGGTCGGCGCCGCGGTCGCCGACAGCGCCGCCGGGCTGGCGGCGGCGAACGACGTGGTGCTGCGTCTGCGTGAGCGACACCCCCGATGTCGAGGGGGTGCTCTTCGGACCGGGCGGCGTGGCCGAGGGGGCCGCGGCCGGCACGCTCGTCATCGACGCGAGCACGATCGCCCCGGCGGCGACGCGGGCGTTCGCGCGACGGCTGGCCGGCCAAGGGGTCGCCCTCGTCGACGCGCCGGTCTCCGGCGGGTCCGAGGGCGCCAAGAACGGAACGTTGTCGATCATGGTCGGCGGCGCCGGGCCCGACGTCGACCGCGCCCGCCCGGTGCTGGAGGCGATCGGCCGGACGATCACCCACGTGGGCCCGGTCGGCTCGGGGCAGACGTGCAAGCTGGTCAACCAGGTGCTGGTCGTGGTCAACATGCTCGCCGTCTCCGAGGCGCTGCTGCTGGCCGAAGCGGGCGGGCTGGACCTGGCGACGACGATCTCCGCGGTCCAGGGCGGGGCCGGCGGCTCGTGGATGCTCGCCAACCGGGGCCCGCAGGTGGTGGCCGGCGACTGGCGGCCCGGCTTCACGATCGACCTGCAGCAGAAGGACCTGCGGCTGGTGCTCGACGCCGCCGACGAGCTCGGCGTCCCCCTGGTCGGGACGGCCGCCGTCTTCCAGCTGTACCGGACCCTGCAGGCGCGCGGCCTCGGCTCGGAGGGCAACCACGCCCTCGCCAAGGCCCTGGAGGCGCTGTCCGGGCACACGATCGGCCGGACGTCGTGAGCGGACCGGCCGCCGGGCCAGCTGAAACGCTCGGCTCCCACTGAACGAAGTGTCAGGATCTGGTGAAATCACCGTCCGACGGGCCTCACCATAGGGACACCATGAGCGCGCCCGCCGACCCGCCCGCCACAAGCGGCCTGGCCGAGACGAAGAAGCTGTCCACAGCGCGGATCGTCTTCCTCGTCGTCGCTGCGGCCGCCCCGCTGGCCGCCATGGTCGGCAACGTCCCGCTGGCCCTCAAGCTCGGCAACGGGCCTGGGCTGCCGGGTGCGTTCGTGCTCGCGACCGGGGTGCTGTTCTGCTTCGCGGTCGGGTACGCGGCGATGAGCCGCAAAGTCGTCAACACCGGCGCCTTCTACACCTACGTCGCGCGCGGGCTGGGCAAGCCGCCGGCGGTCTCGGCGGCGTTCGTGGCCGTGGTCTCCTACAACGCGCTGGCGGCCGGACTGGTCGGGGCGTTCGGGTACTTCGGCGCCCTGGTGCTGGACAGCGCCGGGCTGCACGGGGTGCCGTGGTACGCCGTGGCCGCTGTCGGCTGGGCGGTCACCGCGGTCCTGGGATACCGCTCGGTGGACGTCAGCGCGCGCGTGCTCGCGGTGCTGATGGCGGCCGAGATCAGCATCCTGCTCGTCCTCGACCTCGGCGTGCTGCACGCGAAGGGCACAGCGGGCCTGCCGACGACGGTCTTCGCCCCGTCGACGGTGTTCTCCGGCGCGCTCGGGCTCGCGCTGATGTTCGCCTTCGCCTCGTTCATCGGCTTCGAGTCCGCGGCGTTGTACGGCGAGGAGTCGCACGACCCGCAGCGCACCATCCCGCGCGCGACGTACGCCTCGGTGCTGCTGATCGGCACGTTCTACACGTTCACCACGTGGTGCATCGTCGGTGGCGGCGGGGTGGCCGAGGCCCAGAAGCGGACCAAGGACGACCTCGGCACCCTGGTGCTCGACCTCAACGGCAAGTTCGTCGGCCAGTGGGCGCACGACGTGATGGCCGTGTTCTTCGTGACCAGCGTGCTGGCCTCGCTGCTGGCGATCCACAACGCCGCGAGCCGGTACATGTTCGCGCTCGGTCGCGAGCGCGTGCTGCCGTCCGCGCTCGGGCGCTTCCACCCGACGGCGCTACTCGCCGTACGTCGCGAGCATGACCCAGTCCGGCGTCAACGCCGTGATCGTCACCGCGTTCGCCCTCGCCGGCCTGGACCCGTACCTGAGCCTGGCCGCGAGCATGGTCGGCATCTCGACGCTGGGTATCGTGCTGCTGCAGGCCGCGGCGGCGATCTCGATCGTCGCGTTCTTCCGGCGGCGGCACGAGGGCGACCTGTGGCGCACCGTGATCGCGCCGCTGATCGGCGCGGCCGGGCTCATCGTGGCCGCGACGCTGCTGATGGTGAACTACTCGACGCTGACCGGGACCCGCTCCTGGGCGGTCAACGGGCTTCCCGTCCTGCTCGTCCTGGTCGCGGTCGGCGGCCTGGTGTTCGCGCTCTGGCTGCGCCGCGCGCGGCCGGCCGTCTACCGCGACCTGGCCGGCACCGACCTGCGGCACAGAGCGGCGCGGACGGCCAGCGTCGTCGGCTACGGACCGCAGGACCGATACTGCATCGTCGGCGGCGGGCCGGCCGGGCTGGTGATGGCCCGCGCGTTCGACCACGAAGGCATCGGCTACGACCTGTTCGAGCGCCACGACGCGCTCGGCGGCATCTGGGACCTGGCCAACGAGGGCACCCCGATGTACGAGTCGGCGCACTTCATCTCCTCGAAGTACACCTCGTACTTCTACGGCTTCCCGATGCCGGCCGAGTACCCCGACTACCCCAGCCGCGCGCAGATCCTCGCGTACGTACGGTCGTTCGCCCGCGGGTACGGCATCGAGCGCAAGGCCACGACCGGGGTGGCCGTGGTGTCGGCCGCCCCTGTCGCCGACGGCTGGGAGGTGCAGCTGTCGACCGGCGAGCGGCGCAGGTACCGGGGGGTCGTGTGCGCCAACGGCGTGACCTGGCACCCGCAGGTCCCCGAGCTGGCCGGGCTGGACCGCTTCACCGGCGAGGTCAGGCACTCGGTCACGTACACCTCGACCGACGAGCTGCGCGGGCACCGCGTGCTGATCGTCGGCGCGGGCAACTCCGGGGTCGACATCGCGTGCGACGCCGCGCGGTCGGCCGACGCGGCGTTCCTGTCGGTGCGCCGGGGCTACCGGTTCGTGCCCAAGCACATCTTCGGGGTGCCGACCGACGTGTTCATCACGCGGGGCGGCGTGCCGCCCAAGGGCGTCGTCGTGCCCGAGGACCCGAGCGAGCTCGTCGACTCCCTCGTCGGCGACCTGACCCGGCTCGGGCTGCCCGCCCCCGACCATGCGCTGCTCGAGTCGCACCCGATCATGAACACCCAGGTGCTGCACTACCTCGCGCACGGCGACCTCGTCGCCAAGCCCGACGTCCGCGAGCTGCGCGAGCGCAGCGTCGTGTTCGTCGACGGCTCCGAGGAGGAGGTCGACCTGGTGCTGCTCGCGACCGGGTACGACTACCTCATCCCGTACGTCGACCCGGCGCTGTTCGACTGGCGGCAGGGCCGGCCGGACCTCTTCGTCAACATCGCTCACCGCACGCTCGACGGGCTGTACGTCCTCGGCTTCGTCGAGTTCGCCGACGCCGCCTACCAGCGGTTCGACGAGATGGCCCAGGTCGTCGTGATGGATGCGCATGCGCACCGCACCGGCGAGCACCTCGACGAGATGCGGCGCCTGCGTCGCGACGCGCACCCGGACCTCGCCGGCGGGCACCACTACGTGGACTCGGCGCGGCACGCCGCGTACGTCGACTCGCCGACGTACCAGCGCTACCTCGCCGACCTGCGGGACCGGTTCGGCTTCGCCGACCCGGACGACGACTTCTACGGACCGCCGGCACTGGACCTGACCGCGCAGCCCGACAGCGCGCCGGCCGGGGCGGTGCACTCGTGACCGCCACGCCGGTACCCACGCTGGCCGACCTGCTACCGCTGCCCTCCGCGCTCGACGGCGGTCTGGCCACCGAGCTGGAGGCGCGGGGCTACGACCTGGCCCACCACCTGTGGTCGGCACACCTGCTCGCCGACGACCCGGACGCGATCCGCCGGCTGCACCTGGACTACTACCTGGCCGGCGCGCGGGTCGCGACGTCCGCCTCGTACCAGGCCAGTCGGACCGGGTTCATCGCCAGCGGCATGGACGCGGACGAGGCCGACTCGCTGCTGCGGCGCAGCGTGCGGCTCGCCCAGCAGGCGCGCGACCAGGCCCTCGCCGAGGGCGTGAGCGGCCCGCTGCTCGTCGCCGCCAGCGTGGGTCCGTACGGAGCGATCCGGCACGACGGCTCGGAGTACCGCGGCCGCTACGGCATCCCGCGGGCGCAGCTGCGGGCGTTCCACGAGGAACGGCTCGCTGTGCTGGTCGACGCGGCCCCCGACCTGCTCGCGGTCGAGACCATCCCCGACGTCGAGGAGGCCGAGGTGCTGGTCGAGCTGCTGGCCGGCTCCGCCGTCCCCGCGTGGATCTCGTTCTCGTGCACAGCGGGCGGGACGACCTGCGCCGGGCAGCCGTTCGCCGAGGCAGTCGGCGTGGCCACGTCCACCGACCGCACCATCGCGGTGGGGGCCAACTGCACGGCCGCGGAGCACGTCGACGCGGTGCTCGCCGCCGCCCGGGCGGTCACCGGGCTGCCGCTGGTCGTCTACCCCAACGCGGGCGGCACCTGGGACGCGGTCACCGGCACCTGGGCCGACGTCGCATCCAAGGAGCTGCCCGCGGCCGTGGTGCGGCGCTGGGTGGGCGCAGGCGCCGCGCTGGTCGGCGGCTGCTGCGGTCTCGGGCCGGAGGCGGTCGCGGGCATCGCCGGCGCCATCGCGACGCGTCAGGTCCGGAACTCCACATAGACCCACGCGCCGGTGGTCGCCGCGTTGACGGCGTCCGTAGCGATCGAGGCTCGCACCCGGTACTGCACCGAGAGCGAGTGCTTGGCCAGCGGAAGGCCGGTCGCGCCGCTCGTCGCGTCGACGGGTACGCAGGCCGTGGTCGCGACCGTTCTCCAGGCTCCGCCGCTGAAGCTCTGCGCGGTGAAGGTCACGCAGCCGACCGCGCCGCGGGCCGGGGCCAGCACCGCGCGGAACGCCGGGTTCGTGGCCGAGTGGAACAGCCGGTACGAGCCGGACGTACCGTAAGAGCCGGCGACCGACGTCGTGACGCGCGCCAGGGCCGTGGTCGACGTGGCGTACGTCGCGGACGCGTACCGAGCGTCACCGGCGAAGCTCGCCTGGAAGGCGACGTGCCGGTAGAAGGCCGTGCTCAGCAGGTAGTTCCCGGCGCTGTTCACCGGCCCGGTGTGCACGAGTGTCCAGGCCGGGACAGGCACGCCGTACACGTACTCGTAGAGGCTGATCGTGCGGTTGGTGTAGGTCGGGCCGAGGTGCACGGTGACCGTCCCCGCCCCGCCGTAGGCGAACACCCGGCCGTTCACGGTGACGGTGAGCGCGGGGGTGATCCGGTCCACCGCCACCGTGACCGTCGTCGTGGATCCGGAGTGCGTGCTGTCGCCGGCGAACCGGAACGTGTACGTCACCGTGCCGCCGGCCGGCGGGCTGTCGGTCGCGACGAAGCCGCCGGCGGAGTCCGTGGTGAGCGGCGCGAGCGGCACCGTGCCGTCGATGTCGGTACGGGTCCAGGTCAGCGGCCTCAGTCCGGTCGCCGTGTCGCCACCGGTCAGCGTTCCGGTGATGGTCAGCGGGACGCCTCGGGCGGCTGAGGGAGGTCCGGTCGCGGACAGGAACGTCAGCACCGGGATCGTGGTCACCAGGGCCGACGCGGTGGCGGCCGCCGTCGCGGGGTTCCCGGCATAAGTCACCGTGTAGGTCGTGGTGCCGACGGCGACCGGGACGTCCGACAGCTGGAAGCCGCCGATCAGGTTCGTCGTCACGGAGGGGAGCGACGTGCTGGTGCCGTCCGGGTTCCTCCGGGTCAGTGCCAGTGGCACACCTGGCGCGAGCTGGTCGTCGACCGTCAGCGTGCCGGCGAGAGTGCTGGGCTGACCGACTGTCTGGCCGGTGCTCGCCGTCAGCGTCACCTGCGTCGCGCGTGGCGCCTGGGCCGCGGCCATGGCGGCGGCGAAGTCGACACCCGGGCCGCTCGACGGGGTGCCGCAGTCGGTCGGCGCCCAGGTCCAGTCGGCCATCAGCAGGGTGCCGATCCCGATGTCGGCGGACTGCCCGAGCACGCCGATCCCACGGGTCGCGAGGTACGACAGGAACGCCGGGGCCATGCTCTGCGGCAAGGAGCCGGCCCCGCACTTGCTCGTCGGGTAGTTCCACTCGGTGGCGATCACGGGGACCTGGTTGGCGGCGTCGCCGAAACGGAAGGTCCAGTCCGAGGAGCCGAGCACGTAGTAGTACGGGTGGATCCCGTAGGCGATGTTGGGCGTCGCCAACGTGTCCTGCAGCAGCGGGACGCCCTGAAGCTGGCCGCCCCTGTTCAGCCCGTCCGCGATGAGGACGTTGGTCGCGCCGAGCGCTCTGATGTCGTCGACGAGCTGCTGGTGCCCCACCGCGGGGTCACCAAGGTTCGGCTCGGGGCTGGAGCCGCCGTTCAGCCACTCGTCCCACTGACCCGGTCCCGGCAGCGTGCCCGACACCGGGTTGGCCGGGCCGTCGTGCGGCTCGTTGTAGAGCTCGAAGGCGACATCGCCGTCACCGGCGAACAGCGGGACGAGCGTGGTCCAGGCGGTGACCGTGTTCTGGCTGGGCATCGGATGCTGGTCGCCGCAGCCGGCCTGGTACTGGTCCTGCATCGACAGGATCACCGCGAGGCCGGCCGCGTGCGCCACGGCCACCGCCTGGGTCAACGAAGCCAGGTAGGTCGTGACGTTCGACGGTACCGGGTCGGTCAGCGCGGTCTGCAGTACCTGCAGCCGCACCGTGTTCGCGTGCCAGGTGCCGGCCAGCGCCGCCATCTCCGGCTGCCCGAGGTGGGCGGCGGCCTTGACGATGTCCGTCTGGGTGCAGTCCGTCCCGGCCATCGCACCGACGAGGTTGAACCCGCGCACGAGGAACGGCTGCCCGCCCCGGGTCAGCTGGTTGCCGACCACGCGCAGGCCGGTCGGCGGCGCAGCCGTCGCCGAGGTGCTCGCCCCGGCGACCAGCGAACCCGCCGCCAGCGCGAGACCGAGGACGAGCACGGCCGGTCGCCCCACCGTCCGTCGCATGCTGCACCCCCGCCCGCCCTGGTCGTGCGGCGACCATCGCACAGGCCGGCGCACCCGCGCAGGCGAGCACCGAAGTTGGGCGAGTCGGGTGGGGACGGGTTTACCGAGCCCGAACACAGCCTGCGCCGGGGCCGGACATGGGGTTCCGATGCTCTGGCCATGAACTCGAGAACTCTGAACCCGAGCACCGTGCGCCGGACGGCAGCCGCCGGGCTGGCCGTCGCGGTGCTCCTCACCACGGCGGCCTGCTCGCGCCACGTCGGCGCCCCGCCGGCCGGGCCCCAGGGCGGCGCCGCGGCCACGGCCACGACGGGTCCGGGGACCGGCTCCGTCCCGGTCACCGGCACCGCCGCCCCCACCCAGCCGGCCGGCGCCGCGCAGACCGCCGCCCAGGCCACCTCGGCGCTGGGTACCGCCATCGACCGGGCGGGCGCAGCAGCGTCCGACCAGAGCAGCGACCTGTCCGCGAGCACGGGCAGCGCAGAAGGAGACCCGACCCAGTGAACATCCGACGTTTCGTCCCCATGCTCGCCGTGGCCGGCACCGGCCTGGTGCTCGTCACGGGAGCCACCGCGCCAGCGTTCGCGGACACGACCCCGAGTCCCGCCCCCAGCACCAGGACCTGCTCCGCCGACCGGCTGGCGTACGTCCAGGCGCGTGTCGACGCCGCGGTCAAGGCGCGTGAGGTCACCCTCGACTCGCTGACGCGCCGGCTGGCCGCCCGCACCCACGTGACCGACGCCCATCGAGCGACGCTCACCGCGACGTACACCGCGGACGCGAGCGGCCTGCGCACCGTCGACGCGAAGGTGCAGGCCGACACCACCTGCGCCCAGGCGGTCGTCGACGGGCGCACGGTGGTGACCAGCTACCGGGTGTACCGCCTTGTGGTGCCGCAGACGCGCCTGGTGTCCGCCGCCGACAGCGGCACGTACGCGGCCGGCCAGCTGGCGGCGGCCGAGCCGAAGGCGCAGGCGGCGATCGACGCGCTCACCGACGCGCAGAAGAAGGCGACCGCACAGGCCGAGCTGGACGACATGAAGTCGCACGTCGACGCCGCGACGACGGCCCTGTCCGGTGTGGCGGACGGGATGCTGGCGCTGGTCCCGGCCGACATCCCGGCCAAGGAGCCGGTGATCGACGGCTACCGCGCGAGCGTCGCCTCGGCGCACGCCGACCTGGCCAAGGCGCTCGCCGACGCCAAATCGCTGAAGGCGTTGCTCGGCAACGGCTGAGGCTGGTGGGGCGGGCGGTTGGCCGTCCGGCAAGGCCGGATGAACGGCGTCGAGGGCTCGGTGAACAACGAGTCCCGGACCTTGGGCCGCCGCCCGCCCGTCACTACTGTGCGTCCGACCGCACAACGCGCACCACACGCTGTTCATGAGCATCAAAGCCCACTGTCCGGACGGTACCGCAGTCCCGTGGACGAAGGTCGCCACTTCGACGCCCGGGAGGCCGCTGTGCGCGGGTGCGCAGCGGAACCGCCAACGGAACCGGTCGCCAGCGCAGGATCGACGGCCGCATGTTCCGCGAGCCCCACGGCATCACGGTGAGCGTGTCCCGCACCGACGCGTGCGGAGCCTGCTCGATGAACCGCGCGCACGCCGCCTGGCAGCTGGGCCGGCGGTCGAACGCGTGCGCGGACCCGACGACGTCGCGGCCGTCCGCGCGCAGCCGCCACCCCCAGTGGCCGCGGTCCACTCGCATGACCGCCGGGACGAGCAAGGTCAGCTCCAGCAGCGTCGTGGCCAGACCGGCGCGGCACAGGTCGATGTCCGGGTACGCCAGGCAGCTGCGTCCCAGCTCGCGGTTGTTGGCGCCTAGCAGGCGCCACCGGACCCCGCCCGACGGGGGCGACGAGTACAGGTGGAAGAACAGCCCGTTCCGGGGGTCGTGCGGGTTCTCGCCGTCGGGACGGTCGCCCGTCAGCATGCTGTCGAGCACGGACAGTCCGGACACGGCGGTGCTCCTCGAGGGGGGCGGCGGCTGCGCTCCTGCGACAGGAGCGGTGACCGGAACCTAGGGGCGCGGGTCAGCCCGCAGGTGAACGGCGGGCATCGGGCCGGCGACCATCGGCGGTCGAAGGCGGTCCGTCGTCCACAGCCCCCACCAGGATCGGCGGGTCGGGGGCGGGCCAGGGTCCGCGTCAGGGTGATCCCCGATCCCGAGCCGCCACCGGGCTGGCATGGTGTACGGCATGGATCTCAAGACGGTGCAGCCATGATCGAGGTAGTCGGCCTGTCCAAGCGGTACGGCGAGGTGCTGGCGGTCGACGACCTGTCGTTCTCGGTCGAGCCGGGTCGGGTGACCGGGTTCCTGGGCCCCAACGGCGCCGGCAAGTCGACGACGATGCGCGCCATCATCGGGCTCGACCGCCCCACCGCCGGGACCGTCCGCATCGACGGTCACCGCTACAGCGACGACCGCGCCCCCCTCCAGCGCGTGGGCGCGCTCCTCGAGGCGAAGGCCGTGCACCCGGGCCGCAGCGCCTACAACCACCTGCTCTTCATGGCCCAGTCGAACGGCATCCCGCGCAAGCGCGTCGGCGAGGTGCTCGCTCTGGTCGGCCTGGAGAGCGTCGCGAAGAAGCGGACCAAGACGTACTCGCTCGGCATGGGCCAGCGGGTCGGCATCGCCTGCGCGCTGCTCGGGGACCCCGGTGTGCTCCTGCTGGACGAGCCGGTGAACGGCCTGGACCCGGAGGGGATCATCTGGGTCCGCAACCTGCTCAAGGCGCTCGCCGCCGAGGGCCGGGCGGTGCTGGTGTCCAGCCACCTCATGGCCGAGATGGCGCTGACCGCCGACCACCTCGTCGTCATCGGGCGCGGCCGGTTGATCGCGGACACCACTGTCGCCGAGTTCGTCGAGCAGGCCGGGCGGCGGTCCGTGCTCGTGCGCACGCCGGACGGCACGGCCCTGCGTGCGGCGCTCGAGAAGCACGGTGCCGCCGTCACCGCGTCCGACGACGGCGGGCTGCTCGTCACCGGCCTCGAGGCGCCGGCGGTCGGACAGGCGGCCGCCGACACCGGCACCGTGCTCCACGAGCTGACCCCGCAACGCGCCTCGCTCGAAGAGGCGTTCATGGAGCTGACCCGCGACAGCGTCGAGTACCACGCCGAGACTTCGCCGGCACCGCCCACCACGCCCGGTGGCGTGCCGTCCTACGAGGGAGCCTGACATGTCGGCCACGACAGCGACCCCGGCCGCAGCACCCGTCCACGCGCACAAGGCCGGCCCCGCCGGTCAGTTCGTCCGCGTGCTCTCGTCCGAGTGGACCAAGCTGCGCACGGTGCGCTCCACCGTGTGGACGCTGGTGTTCACGCTGCTGGTCTGCATCGGTCTGCCGGTGCTGATCTCGACCGCGATCATCAACCAGCCCGCGGGCGACTTCAACCGGTCCGACGCGGCCGGCTTCAGCCTCTTCGGGGTCTTCCTCGGCCAGCTGATCGTCGGCTCGCTCGGCGTGCTCGTGATGAGCGCCGAGTACTCGACCGGCACGATCAGGGCGACCTTGTCGGCCACCCCGCAGCGGTTGCTGATGCTCGTCGCGAAGACCCTGACGTTCGCGGTCATCATCGCCGTCGTCTCGTTCGTGACCACGTTCGTGGCGTTCTTCTCGGTGCAGGCCATCCTGAACACCCATGACCTCGGGGTCACCCTCGGCGAAGGCTCCTCGCTGCGGATGGTGGTCGGCGGCGCGCTGTACCTGACGATCGTCGGCCTGCTCGGGCTCGGCATCGGCACGATCCTGCGGCACAGCGCCGCCGGGATCAGCACGGTCCTCGGCCTGCTGTTCGTGCTGCCGATCCTCGCGAGCTTCCTGCCGCACAGCTGGCAGGAGCACATCGTCAAGTACCTGCCGGGGCAGGCGGGGCAGGCGATCTTCCAGGACCACCCGGACCCGGTCACGCTCGCGCCCTGGACCGGGCTCGCCGTGTTCGCCGGGTACGCCCTGCTCGCGCTGGTCGTCGGCGGGGTGCTGCTGCGCCGTCGCGACGCCTGACCTGCTGCGGACGCCGGTTCTACGGAAACCTGGTTCTACGGACGGCGCTACGGCCGGCCGATACCTCTGGCATGGCCGCCGCTCGTCTGCTCGGTCGCACGGGCGTGCTCGTCCTCGTCACCGTGGGCGCGGCCGCGTTGGCGGCCTGCGGCCGCGGGCCGGCGCCCGGCGGCGGTGCCCACGACCCGGTCGCGCCGCCCGTCCCGGCCGCGGTGGCGAGCGGGTCGCCGGGGCCTACGGCGGGTGCGTCGCTGCCGTCCGGACTGCCCAGCGACCCGGGGGCGGTCGACCCGGTCACCACGGTGCCGGCCGGCAGCACCCTCTCGCCGGAGGCGGCGGCAGGGGACCTGGACACGGTGATCCTGGCCGCCGGGGTGCGCCAGCACCTGCGGTGCGCCGGCACCGGGTCACCGACCGTGGTCGTCGTCCCCGGGCTCGGCGTCGGCGCCGCGGACTGGTCGGCATCCGTCGAGACACTCGCGCAGCGGACCCGGACCTGCGTCTACGAGCGGCCGGGGCTCGGCCTGTCCCCCGCGCGGACCAGCCCGCTCCAGGTGGTGGACGCCGGGGTCAACGCCCGCGAGCTGGCGACGCTGCTGTCCGTCGCCGGGCAACCGGGTCCGTACGCCCTCGTGGGCCAGGGCTACGGGGCTCTGGTGGCCAGGGCGTTCACCCGCCTGCACCCCGCGAGCGTGCGTTCGCTGGTCCTGGCCGGGGCGGCGCCGGCCCGGACCGCCACTGAGGTGTTCTGGACGGAGGCGGGCCACCGCGTCGACATCGCGGCGAGCCTGCGCGCGGCCGGCCGGACGCCGGCCGGTACCGCATCGCTCGACGTCGTGGTGCTGCCCACCGACGACCCGGCTTCGGTGACCGCCGCCGTGCCGACCTGACCGGCCCGGTCACCCTGCGCGGGCGGATGTCCGGGCGGCCAGGGCGTCGACGTCCAGCTCGTGCACCCGGTGCGGGATCACCAGCACCGCGGCGGCCAGGAGCAGCGCCACCACGACGAGCCCGAGGAACACCTCGTGCGTCGCGTCGAAGACCGCAGCCGGCGACAGGTGTCCGCCCTCGCCGGCCACCGGAGGCGCTGTCCCCGCGCTGGCCGCGTACGCCGCGTTCGCGATCGCGCCGAAGACCGCGACCCCGACCGCGCTGCCCATCGAGCGGCTGAACATGTTCGTCGCGGTCACCACACCGCGGTGCCGCCAGCCCACCACCGACTGCACGGCGACCAGCGACGGGACGTTCGTGAGGCCGAGCCCGACGCCGACGACGAAGCAGGCCGCGGCCACCTCCCACACGAACGAGGTCGGGTGCAGCAGGGCGCACAGCAGCGTCCCGGCCAGCACGACCGCGGAGCCGATGAGTGCGGTGTCGCGGAAGCCCAACCGGATGTAGACGCGGCCGGCGCAAGCGGCCGCGATCGGCCAGCCGATGGTCAGGGCGGCCAGGGCGAGACCGGCCACCAGCGCACCGGTGCCGAGCACCACCTGGACGTACGTCGGGACGTACGAGCTGAGCACGATCAGCAGCGCGCCCACGCCCGCGGCGGTCAGGTTGCCGCCGACCAGCACGCGGGGGCGGAACACCCACAGGGGCAGGACGGGTTCGGCCGCCCGCCGCTCCACCAGCACGAACGCGACGAGCAGCACGGAACCGACGCCGAACACGGTGGCGCTCGGCCAGGAGGTCCAGCTCCAGGAGACGCCACCCTCCAGCAGGCCGAGGATGACCAGCGAGCAGCCGGCGGTGAGCGTGACCGCGCCGGCGACGTCTATCGCGTGCCGGGTGCGGGTCACCTGCTCGGAGAAGTGGCGGGCCAGCATCCAGACGGCGAGCGCGCCGATCGGCAGGTTCACGAAGAAGATCCAGCGCCAGGTCAGGTACTGGGCGAAGAGCCCGCCCAGCGTCGGCCCGACCACGGACGAGATGCCCCAGACGCTGGCGATGTACCCCTGCACCTTGGCCCGCTCGGCGACGCTGTACTGGTCGCCGACGATCGTCGTCGTCATCGGCAGGACCGCGCCGGCGCCGATGCCCTGCAGCCCCCGGAAGGCGATCAGCGTCGGCATGCTCCAGGCGACGCCGCACAGCACCGAGCCGAGCAGGAAGACGCCGATCCCGAAGAAGAGCACCGGCCGCCGACCCCGCAGGTCGGCGAACTTGCCGTACAGCGGCACGGTGACCGCCTGGGTGAGCAGGTAGATCGAGAACAGCCACGGGAACTGGTTGAACCCGCCCAGCTGGCGGACGATGGACGGCACCGCGGTCGCGATGATCGTGCTGTCCAGGGCGACCAGCGCCACCGACAGCATGAGAGCGATCAGGACCGGACCGCGCCCCGAGCGCAGCCCGACACCCGCCGTAGTCGACCGGGTGGGTGTCGAAGTCACCCCTCCATCCTGCCCCGCCTGCTGACAGCATGCCCTCGGGAAGGGGTCGTCATGAACCTCGCAGTCCGCCGGCTCGCGCTCGCACCGGCCGTGGCCGGGCTGCTCGTGACTGGGCCGGCCGTCCTCGCCGTCGCCCCGGCCACGACCGCTTCAGCCACCCGACGCCCTTCACGTCGGGGCCGCTGCCCTGCACCGCTGCGACCTCGGTGTCGCCCCGGCCGCGGCGTGGTGCGGCAGCGCCCGCGTGCCGCTCGACTACGCCGACGCCACCGCCGGAACCATCACCGTCGGGTTCGGCTGGGTGCCCGCGGCCGGCCGACTCGGTCGGGACCGTCGCCGCCATGGAGGGCGGGCCCGGCTACCCGTCCACCGGCACCACCGCCGGACTTCCTCGCGATGCTCGGGCCGCTGCACGCCGACCACGACCTGCTCGTGGTCGACGCGCGCGGGACCGGACGGTCGACGCTGCTCGACTGCGCGCCGCTCCAGGCGTACACCGGGAGCACCGCGACCGACCACTTCCGCGCCCTGGTGCGCGGATGCGCCGACCAGCTGGACCACACCTGGCGGCATACCGACGGGACCTGGGTGCACGCGGCGGACCTGTTCGGTACCGCGAACATCGCGCGCGACCTGGCGGGCGTGATCGGGCGCCTCGGCGTGGGACGCGTCGACCTGTACGGCGACTCGTACGGGAGCTGGTTCGCGCAGGTGTTCACGGCGCGCTACCCGGCGCTGCTGCGCTCGGTGACGCTCGACTCGTCGTACGAGGTACGCGACCTCGACCCGTGGTACCTCACGTCGGTGCAGACCGCGCGCACCGCGTTCGACGTCGCGTGCGCCCGAAGCACGGACTGCACCGCCCAGGCCCCCGGGTCGGTATGGGACCGGATCGGCGAGCTGGCCACGTACCTGCGCGCGGCACCCGGTCTCCGGGTGGACGACCGGGACCGACGCGGCGCCGCAGCGCGTCACGGTCGACATCCGCGCGCTCGTCGACCTGGTCAACGACGCCGGCTACGACTACGCGCAGTACCGCACGCTGGACGCCGCCGGCCGAGCCCTGCTCGAGCACGGCGACGCGAAGCCGCTGCTGCGCCAGTGGGCGCAGGACCTCGGCTGGGACGACGGCGACTACTACGGCCCGGTCGACGTCTACACCGACGGGATCTACTACGCGGTCGCGTGCACCGACTACCCGCAGCTGTTCGACATGCACGCCACGCCGGCCCACCGCCGCACCCAGCTGGCCGCGGCGGTCGCCGCGCTGCCGGCCGGGACGTTCGCCCCGTTCAGCACCGCGGAGTGGCTGCAGGTGAACCAGTACACCGAGGCGTACACCGCCTGCCTGGACTGGCCCTCCCCGGTGCACGACGACCCGCCGCTGCCGTCGGCCACCGCACCGCTGGACCCGGGCGGCGTCCCGGTCCTGCTGCTGAACGGCGACCTGGACTCGTTGACGCCGGCGCCGGGCGGGGCACACGTCGCCGCGCAGATCGGACCGGCCGCGCGCGCGGTCGTGGCGCCCAACATGGTCCACCTGGTGGCGCTCGACGACAGGTACGGCTGCGGCTCTTCGATCTACCGGCAGTTCGTGGCCCGCCCGGACCGGCTGCGGGCCCTGGACGTCTCCTGCCTGCCGTCGATCCCCGAGGTGCACGTCGTCGGCTCGTACCCGTCGACGGTGCTGCAGGTGTTCCCGGCGGGCCCGGCGACGGCGGGCAGCACCGCGCGGGACCGACGGCTGGCGGCCGTCGCGGTCGCAGCGGCCGGGGACGCGGCGTTCCGCTACAACTACGTCGACGCGTACGCCGACCGCGGGATGCGCGGGGGCAGCACCGGCTACCGGCCCGGCCCACAGGGCGAGTGGATCAGGGCCACGCTGCGGCACTACCGGTGGGTGGACGACGCCACCGTCGACGGCGTCGTCAGCGTCCGCGTCGACGGGCTGGCCGCGCACGGCACCCTGACGGTGGCCGACGGCGCCGGCCCGCCGGTCGCCGTTGTGCTGGCGTGGACCACGATCGGTCCGCACGCGACGGCGACGGCCCGGGTCGGAGCCGTGACGTTCACGCTGCCGGCACCGTGACCGCGCACCGATGACGAACTGGGCCGGCAACGTCGCCTTCCGGGCGGCCGAGGTGCTCCGGCCCGCCACGGTCGCTGCAGGTGCGCGAGCTCGTGACGTCGCACCGGCGCGTCCGGGTGCTCGGCACCGGCCACTCGTTCAGCCCGCTCGCGGACACCGACGGCCTGCAGCTCTCGATGGCGGGCCTGCCGCCCGCCGTCGAGATCGACACGGCGCACCGGCAGGCCCGGGTCGCGGCCGGGCTGCGGTACGGCGACGTCGTCGAGGCGTTCGACGCGGCCGGCCTGGCGCTGCCGAACCTGGCCTCGCTCCCGCACCTGTCCGTCGCCGGCGCGGTGGCGACGGGCACCCACGGCTCCGGCTCCGGCAACCAGGGGCTGGCGTCGGCGGTCTCCGGTCTGGAGCTGGTCACCGGGGACGGCGACCTGGTCGAGCTGCGCCGCGGTGAACCGGGCTTCGACGGTGCCGTGGTGTCGCTCGGCTGCGTCGGCGTGGTGGTGTCCGTGACGCTCGAGCTGGTGCCGTCGTACGCCGTCCGCCAGGTGGTGTACGAGCAGGTGCCGCGCGCAGCGGTGGCGGCCGACCTCGCCGGCGTGCTCGGGCGGGCGTACAGCGTCAGCGTGTTCACCCGCTGGGACACCGCGGCCGACGACCAGGTCTGGGTCAAGGCGCGGGTCGGGTCGGACGCAGCGGACGTCACCGACGCCGAGCCGTTCCCGGCACGGTGGCTCGGCGGCCGGCTCGCGGACCGGCCGGTCCACATGATCGCCGGCGCCCCCGCCGAGCGCTGCACCGAGCAGCTAGGCGTGCCCGGACCGTGGTACGACCGGCTGCCGCACTTCCGCCTCGACCACACGCCGAGCAGCGGCGACGAGCTGCAGACCGAGTACCTCCTGCCGGTGGCGCGGGCGGTCGAGGCGCGTCGAGGCGGTCGCGCGGGCCGGACCGCTGCTGCGTTCCGTGCTGCAGGTGTCGGAGCTCCGTACGGTCGCGGCCGACGAGCTGTGGCTCAGCCCGGCGTACCGGCAGGACTCGCTCGCCGTCCACTTCACCTGGGTCCGCGACGTCGCGCGCGTGCTGCCGGCGGTGCGCGCCGTCGAGGCGGCGCTGCTGCCGCTCGACGCCCGGCCGCACTGGGGCAAGGTCTACGCCGCCGACCCCGCCGCCGTCGCAGCCCGCTACGAGCGGCTGCCCGACTTCGTCGCCCTCGCGCAGTCCCTGGACCCCACCGGCCGCTTCCGCTACGAAGCCCTCGTTCGAATCGCCGTAGTCGTTCGACCAAGTGCTACTTCCAGCGGAAGTGGACGAAGATGCGGCCCCAGTTGTCGGAGTCCTTCTCCACCCGGTGGTACAGCGCCTTGATGTCTTTGCGGTCGAGGAAGCGCAGCACGTGCTTCTTGAGGGCGCCGCTGCCCTTGCCGGGGATGATCTCGACCAGCTTGGCCTTCTTGGCGACGGCCTCGTCGATGATCGCCTGCAGCGCCCGGTCGATCTCGCCGCCGTGGTTGTAGACGTCGTGCAGGTCGAGCTTGAGCTTCACGGGACCCATCATCCCCGACGCTCGCTAGGGTCGAGGCATGTGCCGGAGCATCAAGACCCTGCGCGAGCCGTACACCGAGGACGTCACCGACGAGGACGTCCGGGCGGCCGCGCTGCAGTACGTCCGCAAGATCAGCGGCTTCCGCAAGCCGGCGGCCCACAACGCAGAGGCGTTCGACGAGGCGGTCCAGGCGGTCGCCGCGGCCACCTCGCACCTGCTCGACCATCTCGAGGTCCGGGGCGCGGCCGCCCGTTGAGCGCCGTCCTCGTCGCGCGTGGGCTGTCGGTCGGCCACGGCGACCGAGTGCTGTTCTCCGGGCTCGACCTGACGGTCGGCCCGGGGGACGTGGTCGGGCTGGTCGGCGCGAACGGCGCCGGCAAGTCCACGCTGCTGCGGGTGCTGGCCGGCGATCTGGCCGCGGACGGCGGCACGGTGGAACTGTCGCCGCGCACCGCCCACGTCGGCTTCCGAACGCAGGAGCCGGACCGCCACCCCGGCGAGACCGTGCGCGCGTGGCTGCACCGCCGCACCGGGGTCGGGCCGGCGACGGTGGAGATGGAGGCGGCCGCGCACGACCTCGTGGCCGAGACCGGCGACGCCGCGGACCGATACGCGCACGCCCTCGAGGCGTGGCTGGCGATGGGCGGCGCGGACCTCGACGAGCGCATCCCGGCTCGTGGCGGCGGACCTCGGGCTGAACGTCGACCTCGACCTGCCGCTCGCGGTGCTGTCGGGTGGCCAGGCGGCGCGCGTCGGGCTGGCGGCGCTGCTGCTGTCGAGGTACGACCTGTACCTGCTGGACGAGCCCACCAACGACCTCGACGTCGACGGGCTGGACCTGCTCGAGGAGTTCGTCGACGGAGTCGAGGCCGGGATCGTCGTGGTCAGCCACGACCGCGAGTTCCTGTCCAGGACGGTCACGACCGTGCTCGAGCTGGACCGGAGCCTGCAGCGGGCCGCGGTGTACGGAGGCGGGTACGACGCCTACCTCGACGAGCGCTCGGTCGCGCGGCTGCAGGCCAGGCAGGCGTACGACGAGTACGCGACCCGCCGCTCCGAGCTGGAGGCGCGCGCCCGCACCCAGCGGGCCTGGATGGAGAAGGGCGTACGCAACGCCCGGCGCAAGTCCCGCGACAACGACAAGATCGGCCGCAAGCTCCGGGCCGAGTCGAGCGAGAAGCAGGCGGCCAAGGCCCGGCAGACCGACCGCATGATCGAACGGCTCGCCGTCGTCGACGAGCCTCGCAAGGAGTGGTCCCTGCAGTTCGCGATCGCCGAGGGACCTCGCTCCGGCGACGTGGTCGCGACCCTGCGCGACGCGCAGGTGCAGCTGGGCGGGTTCCGGCTCGGGCCGGTGAGCCTGCAGCTGGACCGGACCGACCGGGTCGCGGTCACCGGCCCCAACGGCGGCGGCAAGTCGACGCTGCTGGCCGCGATGCTCGGCCGGGTCCCGCTCACCGCCGGCGACCGGCACCTCGGCCCGGGGACCGTGGTCGGCGAGGTGGACCAGGCCCGCGGGCTCTTCCTCGGGTCGCAGCCCCTGGGCCGGGCGTTCGAGGACCAGGTCCCGGACTGGCCGGGCGCCGACGTCCGGACGCTGCTGGCCAAGTTCGGGCTCGGCGCGGACCACGTGCTGCGGCCGGCCGCAGGGCTCTCCCCGGGCGAGCGCACGCGGGCCGCGCTGGCGCTGCTGCAGGCCCGCGGCGTGAACCTGCTGGTCCTCGACGAACCGACCAACCACCTCGACCTGCCCGCGATCGAGCAGCTCGAGCAGGCGCTCGACGCCTTCGGCGGGACGTTCCTGCTGGTCACGCACGACCGGCGGATGCTCGACACGGTCCGGCTCACCCGCCGCTGGGAGGTGGCCGACGGCCAGGTCACGGAGATCGCGCCGGACTGACGTACGTTGGGGCCGTGGACGAGAACCGGGCCCGACGGGTGGTGGACGCTCTCCGCGAGCGTGGTGTGGATGCGCACATGGAGAAGGCCGGCGTCTACCAGTTCGGCGTGCGGGTCGATCTGCACGACGGCCGGCAGGCGGTCTGGGACAGCGACGGCACCGCCGAGCTCGAGGCGCAGGTCATGCTCGACGGCGTGCTCGTCGGGTTCGTACCGGTGATCGACGGTTCGGAGGACTTCGACGAGGCCCAGGTGGTCGACGCGATCAGCCGTACCGACTACGACCAGCCCATCGCCACCCGGCTCCCGTCCGCCCCGGCACCCGCGCCCGCCCTGACCCGCGAGGGCGGCCTCTTCCGGCGGTTCCTGGACGGTTTCCGCTACCGCTGACAGCCCGTCCCCCGCTGACGGAGCGTGATCGACCCTCAGGTTCCCGCCGGTCCGCGTCGAAGCCTCCAGGAAGGACCGGCGCCCCGCCGGTCCTGCCGAATCCGGACGGGGTCGTACGCACCGGGGAGTGCGAGGGTCATGGGACGGTTCAGCACTGGTCTGCGGGTGCACGCCGCGAGTCGCATCGCGAGCGTCGTGCTCGGGGTGACGCTGGCCGCGATCTGCGCCGTGGCCCTCACCGCCAGCGTCGGGCTGCACCGCGCGGCCCAGACCGCCCAGGCCAGCGTGACCGCGTCCAACCTCTCCCAGCAGGCGCGCTTCTTCTCCGTCGCCGAGTCGGACGCGCTCGGCTCTTTCCTGCTCACCCAGGGGCCGGAGCTGCGCGACAGCTACGAGACGCTCTCCAGCGGCCTCGACGACACGCTGACCGCGCTCAAGGCCGAACCGTCGGTGCAGAGCACCGGCGAGCAGCAGATCCTGACCGACCTGCTGATCGCCCAGACCCAGTACGAGACGCTCGCCAGACGGACGTTCACGCTGAGCGTGCGCGGCCACCTCGACGAAGCGCGGACGCTCTACCGGAGCGAGATGACCCCGCTCACGGAGCGGGTGCAGACGACGCTGCGCACGCTCGAGACCCGGCACACCGACGACGCGGTGCGCGACCTCGGCACGGTCGCGCACCAGGGCGAGATCCTGCGGGTCGGGACGCCGGCGGTGCTCGTCGTCGCGCTGCTGGCGCTCGGACTGCTCGGCCTGGTGAAGCGGCGGCACCGGCTCGCCATCGAGCGCCAGGCCGTGCACGACGCGCTGACCGGGCTGCCCAACCGCACGCTGTTCCTGGACCGCGCCCGGCAGGCGCTGGCATCCGCGGCCCGGTCCGGGGCCCAGCCGGTGGTCATGGTGCTGGACCTGGACCAGTTCAAGGAGGTCAACGACACCCTCGGCCACCACTTCGGCGACCAGCTGCTCGTGGAGATGGCCGAGCGGCTGTCCGCGGTGATGCGCCCCGGCGACACGATCTCCCGCTTCGGCGGGGACGAGTTCGCAGTGCTGCTCACCGCCGGCGGGCGGGACGCCGGCGGGCGGGTCGCGCAGCGGATCGCGGCGGCTCTCGAGCCGCCGTTCGAGCTCGACGGCGTCAGCGTCGGGATCGAGGCGAGCATCGGCATCGCCACGTACGCTCCGCCCGCTCCTGAGGCCGACGGGGCCGGGCGCGACGTCACGACGCAGGTCGTCGACATGGTCCGCCGCGCCGACGCCGCCATGTACGTGGCGAAGTCCGAGCGGAGCGGGTTCGTCCACTACGCGGACGGCCGGCAGGACGCGAGCCCGAACCGGCTCGCGGTCCTCGGCGAGCTGCGGCAGGCGCTCGACGGCGAACAGCTCATCGCGTACTTCCAGCCCAAGGTCGCGGCCGACACCGGTGAGCTCGTCGGCGTCGAGGCGCTGGTGCGCTGGCAGCACCCGACCCGTGGCCTGCTGCTGCCCGCCGAGTTCATCCGGCTCGCCGAGGGCACGACGCTCATCCACCGCATCACCACGGTCGTCATCGACCAGTCGCTGGCGTTCGCGCGCGACCGGCTCGACCACGGTCTGCGCCTGCCGGTGTCCGTGAACGTGAGCACGCGGTGCCTGCTCGACGCCGCCTTCCCGTCCTCGGTGGCCAGGCAGCTGGCGGATGCCGACGTGCCCGCGGACATGCTCTGCCTGGAGATCACCGAGAGCACGATCATGGTCGACCCGGACCGCGCGCTGGCCGTGCTCCGGGACCTGCACGCGATGGGCGTACGCCTGTCGGTCGACGACTTCGGCACCGGCTACTCGTCGATGGCGTACCTCAAGATCCTTCCGGTGGACGAGCTGAAGGTGGACCGCACCTTCATCCGCGACATGGCGACCAACGACAGCAACACCGCCCTGGTGCAGAGCGCCGTGGACCTCGGTCACAACCTCGGCCTGGCGGTCGTCGCGGAGGGCGTCGAGGACGGCATCACGCTGGTCGCGCTGCAGGCGGTCGGCGCGGACGTGATCCAGGGCTACTACACCGGCCGCCCGATGGCCCCGGACACGCTGCGCGAATGGCTGAGCACCCGCACCCTCACCCCCAGCTGACCCGCTTCACCTCGCTGACTGCTGCGTGGGAGCGCGCCCAACCGGGCATCTGCAGCAGTCCGCCGGGTGAAGCGGGTCAGGCCATGGTGCGAGCGTGCGCGCGAAGGATGCGCCGGCGCTGCAGCATCGAGAGCCGGTCGATGTACAGGCCGCCGTCGAGGTGGTCGACCTCGTGCTGCAGGCAGCGCGCGAGCACGCCCGTCCCGACGACGACCACCGGCGCGCCCGAGGCGTCGAACCCGGTGACCACGACCCGGTCCGGCCGGGCCAGGTCCGCGCTCTCGCCGAGGATCGACAGGCAGCCCTCGGCGTCCTCGTCGAGCACCCGCTCCTGGACGCCCGGCAGGGAGAGCGTCGGGTTGACGACGACGCCGCGATGGCGGACCCCGTCCTCGTCGGCGCAGTCGTAGACGAACACCCGCACCGTGCGGCCGACCTGGTTCGCGGCCAGCCCTACGCCGTCGGCTGCGTACATGCTGGCGAACATGTCGGCGACCAGCTCCGTGAGCTCGGCGTCGAACTCCGTGACCTCGGCGCACGTGACCCGCAGCACCGGGTCGCCGACCTGCACGATCGGCCGCACCGTTCCGCCGTCGCCCTCGGCCGCCTCTGCATCGGACACGTCGAGCACGGTACTGAACGCCCGGGCCCGTGCCCCGTGATCCGGGTCAGATCGGGTCGGCGGCCAGCTCCTGGTCGAGGGTGAGGTCGAGCTCGCGCTCCAGCGCCAGCTCGGCCTCCCGGTCGATGCCGGCCAGCCCCGCCTCCCACTTCTGCTCGATCCGGCCGAAGTGCCAGACGGTCAGTGCCACGGCCCACGCGAGCACGAACAGCCCGACGATCGCGAACCCGACGAAGTTCAGGTCCAGACCGGCCACCCAGGCGACCGGGCCGGTGGTGACGCCCAGCTTGTCGGCGACGACCGAGAGCACCTCGATGGTCCCGATGATCAGTGCGACCGCGACGCTCAGCCCGGTGATCGCGATGTTGTAGTAGACCTTTCGCACCGGCTTGGAGAAGGCCCAGCCGTACGCGAAGTTCATGAAGCACCCGTCGATCGAGTCGAGCAGGCTCATGCCGGCCGCGAACAGCACCGGCAGCGTGAGGATCGCGTACCAGGGCAGCGAGAAGGCGGCGGCGCCGCCGGCGAGCACGAGCAGGCCGACCTCGGTCGCGGTGTCGAAACCCAGCCCGAACAGGACCCCGACCGGGTACATGTGCCAGGGCTTGGTGACCGCCTTGGTGGCGCCGCCGAGGAAGCGGTTCATGAAGCCGCGGTTGCTCAGGTGCTCGTCCAGCTCGGCCTCGTCGTACGCACCGTGCCGCATCGCCCGGAACACCCCGAGGATCTGGCGCAGCACGATCAGGTTCAGCACGCCGATGACGAGCAGGAAGAAGCCGGAGACGGCAGTGCCGATCAGGCCGGTGACGGTGTGCAGGCCGGAGGAGTCGTTCTCGACCTGGCCGGCCAGGGCCCGCACGCCGGCGGCGAGCAGCACGCACAGGACGAACACGATGGTGCGAGTGGCCGAGGGAGAACCAGAAGCCGACCGAGACCGGGCGCTTGCCGTCCGCCATGAGCTTGCGGGTGGTGTTGTCGATGGCGGCGATGTGGTCCGCGTCGAAGGCGTGCCGCATACCGAGGGTGTACGCGGTCAGCCCCAGCCCGACGCCGAACAGCTGCGTCGACGTCACGTGGTAGTGGTGCGGGACGACCAGGGCGAGCAGCACGCCCCAGCCGAGCACGGTGAGGAACAGGACGGACAGGGCCATCCCGACGACCGCGACCCACTCGGACCGGGTCAGGCTCGCGGCCGCACGCCGGCGCAGCGACGGGGTCGCGGACCGCCCGGTTGTCATGACCGGGACGCTAACGCCCCCGAGTTGCTGTTGCAACTGCGAGGCAATAAGGCCGTTTCCGGGCTCGCGGGGACGTCCCCCCGGGCGGCTCTAGAGTCCTGGGCCATGGAGCTGACCGACTTCGAGGCGCTGAGCTTCGACTGCTACGGCACCCTCATCGACTGGGAGGCCGGGATCGGCGCCGTGCTCGCCCCCTGGGCGCACGAGAACGGGCTCGACCTCGACCGGGAGGCCCTGCTCGCGGCGTACGCCGGCCACGAGGCGGCCACGGAGTCGGCCCAGCCGGGGGCGCTCTACCCGCACGTGCTGGCGAGCAGCTTCTGCGCGCTGGGCGCCCAGCTCGGGGTGCCGGTCACGAACGAGTGGGCCGCGGCGCTGGGCAACTCCGTCCCGGACTGGCCGGCCTTCCCCGACTCGCACGAGGCTCTGGCCGCGCTCGCCACCCGGTACAAGCTGATCATCGTGTCCAACGTGCACCGAGCCGGGTTCGCGGCCAGCAACGAGCGGCTGGGCGTGCCGTTCGACCGCGATCGTCACCGCGCAGGACGTCGGCTCGTACAAGCCGGCACCCGCACACTTCGACGCGCTGGACGCGGCGCTCGCCGACCTCGGCGTCGGGCCGGGACGGCTGCTGCACGTCGCGCAGAGCCTCTTCCACGACCACGGGCCGGCGAAGCGGCGCGGGCTGCCCACGGTGTGGATCGACCGGCGGCACGACCGGCCCGGCTGGGGCGCCACCCCGCCGCCACCTGCCGACGTCACGCCGGACTGGACGTTCCCGTCCATGAAGGCGTTCGCCGATGCCGCGACCGGTTCAGGCTGACAGCTCCGCGGCAACCGGGTTGCGGCGCCGCCACAGCAGCAGCGTGCCCAGCCCGAGCACCAGCGGACCGAGGATCGTGACGCTGCGCCAGACCACGAGACCCGCGACGATCTCCGGCTCGAGCGCGGTACCGCAGATCTCGGTGAACGCAGCGATCAGCGTGGCGTCCAGCACGCCCAGCCCGGCAAGCGGCATCAGCGTCAACGGGTACGCGAGCAGGAACGTGCCGATGATCTGGTCGACGGTCAGGGCCGAGGCGCCGAGCCCGACGAAGCGCAGCGAGAGCGTGAGCACCACCGCGTCTGCGAGCACCATCGCGACCAGCGCCAGCAGCGAGCGGGCCAGCCCGGCCCGGACGTTCCCGGCCATCCGGCCGCGGAACTGCACGACCGAGCCCGCCCACGCGTCCGGGTCGACCGAGGAGCGGAACCGGCGCACCACCCGACCGGCACTGCGCCCCACGACACGGGCCAGGCCGTCACCGCGGACGACCAGCGCCAGGCCGACGAGGATCGCCGCGGCGAGCAGTGCCGAAGCCGAGCGCGGCCACCAGCTGACCGCTCTCGAACCCGTGCACCGACAGCGCGACCAGGCCGAGCGCCGGCGCGAGGAACCGCACGCTGTAGAAGGCGAGCATGTTGAGCGTGACGCCGGCCATCCCGTCCACGGGGTCCAGGCCCCAGGACTTGAACATCGACACCCGCAGGACGACGTCGGCCGGCGGTGGCGCCATCGTTCCGACGAGGTTGGCGGTCAGGTCGTTCTGCAGGGACCGCCACCACGACAGGCCGGGCACGAACTGGGTGAGCGGGACGGCGTTGAACGACTGCCGCACCAGCAGGCCGACCAGCAGCACAGCGACCTGCGCGATGCTGAGGCGGCGCAGCGCGTCCAGCACGGCCGCCCAGTCGATCGCGCCGACGAACTGGATGATGACCCAGCCGACCGCGATCGAGACGGCCAGCAGGATCACCGGTCGCACAAGGATCCGCAGCCGCCGCCACCGCGCCGGAGCCGGTCCGGGCGCGACGTCCACGCGCGCAGGCTACCGCTGTCCGCCCGCCGCCGGCCCGGTGTGCGGGCCGGGCGGGTCGCAGCAGCTCCTGCGCAGCGGGACGGTTGTGCTGGAAGTCTTCCGCCGGTTGACCGGTACTAGTGCATCGCGCCGCGGGCCGCGACCGGCCAGAGCGACTCGACCTGCCCGCCGCGCACGCCCACGTACCAGTCGAAGCGGTCGACCGTTGGGTCGCAGTGGCCGGGCACCAGGAGCAGCTTCTCGCCGAGCCGGGGAGCGACGACGTCCGGACCCGCGCCGACCGCGAGCGTTCCGTGCTCGTCGGATGCGCCGACGTACTCGACACCGGGGCGCGCGTGCACCTGCGGCAGACCGGAGTCGACGGCGAGCGCCTTGTGCCCAGCGTCGACGACGGCGGCGCCGGGGCGGGCCGCGCTCATCACGGTGGCGAGCACGAACAACGACTGGTCGAAGTCGCGCAGCGGCGCACCGTCGTCGCCGAGGTTGCGGGCGTAGTCGGCGTCCATGAACGCGTAGCTGCCGGCCTGCACCTCGGTGTAGACGTCGCTGCGCGCGTCGAGCCGGAACGTCCCCGTGCCCCCGCCGGTCACCACCGCGCACCGCAGCCCCGCACCGGCCAGGAGATCCACCGTGCCG
Source organism: uncultured Actinomycetota bacterium (assembly GCA_963771835.1). Lineage (GTDB taxonomy): Bacteria > Actinomycetota > Actinomycetes > Prado026 > Prado026 > CAVQCJ01. The sequence continues at coordinate 976,819 of CAVYVA010000004.1, read as the reverse complement.
GCGAGCCTGTCGGCAGCATGCCGCACAGCGGTCGCGCGCTCGGCCGGCGTGCGAAGGTGCTGCGCCGCGCCCTGATAGCCCTGCAGGCCGCCGAAGGTCAGGTGCGCAGCCGCCTCGACGGCCCGGGCCAGGACTGCGGCCGGCTCCCCCGGCGGGACCCCGCAGCGCTGCGCGCCGACATCGACCTCGACGAGGGTGCGCAGCACCACTCCTGCGCGGTCGGCGGCCTCGTCGAGCGCGCGCACCTGCGTGAGGTCGTCCACGCAGACCCCCACTGTTGCCTGCCTGGCCAGCGCGGCCAGCCGGTCGACCTTGGACCGGCCGACCACCTCGTTGCCGACCAGGACGTCGCTGACCCCGCCGGCGACCATGACCTCGGCCTCGGCGACCTTCTGGACGCAGACGCCGACGGCGCCACGCGCGATCTGCTGCGCCGCGACGGCCGGCGCCTTGTGCGTCTTGGCGTGCGGCCGCAGCACCACTGCCGAGGAGTCGATGAACGCGGCCATCCGGTCCAGGTTGGCCTCGAAGACGTCCAGGTCCAGGACCAGCGCCGGCGTGTCCACCTCGTCCAGCGCCATGCCCAGGACCGCCGGAGCCGGCTGCTGCACGTCCACCCTCCCTCGCCTCGCCCCCGCCAGTCGGCAGGCTAGGCGACCCCCGCTGGGTCCCGCTCACCTGACCCGACGGGTGGCCGGGTCGTTGGTGCAGCGCAGCACGGGGGACGGGACAGCGCCTCACGGTCCAGCGCGAGCCCGGTCCCGACCCGCAGCGTCACGGTCTCACCGGGCAGCACCGTCAGCAGCGCGTCGTCGACGCTGGCGGCCGGGTCCAGCCGGTCGACGAACAGGCACAGGTCGCGCAGCAGGGTCCGCGCGTGGATGCGCACCTGGCAGCCACCCTCGAGCGGCTCGACCGCGACGTCGTACGCAGGTGCGGGCAGCACCAGGCCGAGGTCTTCGGCATACCACCAGAAGGTCGTGAGCTCGTCGCACTGCGACTTCACCCGGACCGGCGGCGCGCGGGCCATGCGCGCGCTGCTGGAGACCGCCCCCGACCTGGACGGGGTCTTCGCCGCCAGCGACATGATGGCGGTCGGCGCGCTAAGCGTCCTGCACGGCGCCGGCCGCCGAGATGGGCCGTCAGGCGACCCACATGCTGATCGAGCGGCTGGACGGACAGGTGACCCCGCGGACGATCGTCCTGCCCACCGAGCTGGTGGTCCGCGCCAGCGCCTAGCCGGACCACGGCGCGTTGCTTGACGGACGGACGAGCCATTGGTCATTCTTCATCTGGCTGAGAGCGCTCCCATGATTGTCACGTCGCGCCCCCGGCAGAGTCGTCGCAGCAGTCGCCTCCCCGGGTTCTCGCCGAGGACGGAACCCCAGGAGGGCCTGGTGGTCACGGCGTGAGCAGCACGAGCGTCGACAGCAGCACCGCCCAGGTGCCCGAGCTGCTGCGGTTCCCGACCGGCTTCGTCTGGGGGACCGCGACCTCCGCCTACCAGATCGAGGGCGCCGTCGCCGAGGGCGGCCGTACCCCCTCGATCTGGGACACCTTCTCGCACACGCCGGGGGCGATCAGCTCCGGCGACACCGGCGACGTGGCCACCGACCACTACCACCGGTACGCCGAAGACGTCGCGCTGATGGCCGACTTCGGCCTGACGGGCTACCGGTTCTCGATGTCCTGGTCACGACTGCTGCCGGGGGGCGGCAGCACGGTCAACCCGGACGGCGCCGACTTCTACTCCAGGCTGGTCGACCGTCTCCTGGAGCGCGGGATCGCCCCGCGCGTCACGCTCTACCACTGGGACCTTCCGCAGGAGGTCGAGGACGCCGGCGGCTGGCCGCACCGCGACACCGCCGACCGCTTCGCCGAGTACGCCGCTGCCGCAGCCGACTTGCTCGGCGACCGCGTGGCCGACTGGTGCACCCTGAACGAGCCGTGGTGCTCAGCCTTCCTCGGGTACGCCTCCGGCGTGCACGCACCGGGCCGGCACGACGCCGCCGAGAGCCTGGCGGCCGCCCACCACCTGCTGGTGGGCCACGGGCTGGCCGCGAAGGTTCTTCATGAGAGCGTTCCCGCAGCCCAGGTCTCGCTGGCGCTCAACCTGGCCATGGTCCGGCCCGCGCGCGACAACGAGGCCGCCGACGACGAAGCGGTCCGGCGCATCGACGCGCTCGCCAACCGGATCTTCCTGGACCCCCTGTTCCGCGGTGAGTACCCCGCGGACCTCATCGAGGACACCTCAACGGTCACGGACTGGGCGTTCGCCCGGCCGGGCGACCTCGATGCCCTCCCGGGCAGCCTGGACGCCCTCGGCGTCAACTACTACCAGCCCACGATCGTCAGCGGCTTCGATGGCGGCACGGCACGGCTGGAGTTCGACGGCCACGGCCGCGGCGCCGGCTCGCCCTGGCCGGGAGCGGACAACGTCCAGTTCCCGGAACCACCCGCGCCGCACACCGCCATGGGGTGGGGCGTCGACGCGAGCGGGCTCAGCGACCTGCTCCTGCGCCTGCACCGCGACTTCCCGCCGGTCCCGCTCTACATCACCGAGAACGGCGCCAGCTACGAGGACCGCGTGCTGGCCGACGGTTCGGTCGACGACGGCCGCCGCACCCAGTACGTGCACCAGCACCTGGCGGCCGTGCACAGCGCGATCGAGCAGGGCGTGGACGTCCGCGGCTACTACCTGTGGTCCCTGCTGGACAACTTCGAGTGGGCCTGGGGCTACAAGCAGCGGTTCGGGATCGTGCACGTGGACTTCCCCACCGGCCGGCGCACCCCGAAGCACAGCGCCGGCTGGTACGCCTCCGTCGCCGGCGCCAACGCAGTGCCCGCCTTGAGCAGCTAGCGCCTTCGGTACTGTCCGACCGAGCAGACCGAGCAACGGCCTCGGTGCGGAGGTACCCCCATGGCACGGAATCCCCTCGAGCCGCTGACCGCGGACGAGTTCCGGCAGACCGCCGCTGTCCTCCGGCGTGACCGCGGCGTCACCGAGTCCTGGCGGTTCGCGTCCATCGAGCTGTCCGAGCCGGCGAAGGCCTGGATGCGGGCCTGTCACCCGGGTGGAGGACTGGCCGGTGATGCCGGCGGACATCGTCTCGTTCTGGCTCAAGCCGCGGTTTCTTCGACCGGAACCCGTCGATCGACGTGCCGCCGTCGCACTGACGCAGCCGGCTCGGCTACCCCTGCACGTCGAGCTGCACCGAGAACTCCGTGCTCGCGGGGCCGCTCTCCCAGCTGCGCCGCTCGGCCAGCCGCAGTGCCGTCGACCCCGCGACGAGCACCTCGAAGCCGAGCACGCGCTCACCCGCGCCACCGCGCGTCTGCTGCTGCGCGGGCTCGTACCGGTCCTCGGCCGCCCGCAGCCGGGTGCTGTCGACCTCGGACTGCCAGCGGTACCCGGTCGTCGGGCTCTCCGGCAGCCGCACCGACACGACGTCACCGACGTGGACGGTGACCGTCCGGCCCGAGTCGGCGGCCGTCAGCTCGGTCGTCATCTCGGCGCTCACCCCTTCCGAACCGGCGCCCGCGGGCCGAGCTGCCGGACACCAAGGAAACAGGCACACCGATCTTGGTGATAGCCCCAATTGCGGGATAGGCAGCCCTCCTCACGGAGAGTACGCTCTCGCAACAGTCAGTGACCACGCTGGCGGGGCGTCCTTCAGAGAAGGAGGCGATCGGGGTGACTCGCACTCTGCTCGAGAGCGGTTTCCTGTACGAGAAGTACGAAGAGAACCACAGCGCCGGCGTGCGTCTGGGCCGCAACCGATGGCTCGACGGCCGCAGTCTCGCCCATATGGTCGAGAACGACGCTCGGGAGATGGGCCAGGCCATCGAGAGCAAGCAGTGGCAGCGCATCCTCCCCATCCTCGACCAGGGCAAGCTCGGCTCCTGCACGGGCAACGCCGGCACCGGCGCCCTCGGCACCGAGCCGCTGTACAGCGCGGTCGGGAAGAACGTCCTCCCGAACAGCGGCACGGCCGCGGACGCCGAGGAGTTCGCGATCAAGCTGTACGAGGACGCCACCGCCGCCGACGGCTACCCCGGCACGTACCCGCCGGACGACACCGGCTCGTCCGGCCTGGCGATCTGCAAGGTCCTCAAGACGCGCGGGACGGTCACCCGCTACCGGTGGGCGCGCACCCCGCACGGCCTGCTGCGGCTGCTGCAGACGGGAGTGGTCCTGCAGGGCATGCCCTGGTACAACGCGTTCTTCGACCCCGACCACGACGGGTTCATCGACTCCGACCCGCGCTGGTCCGGCAGCGGCCTCGCCGGCGGCCACGAGGTGGAGTGCGTCGGCGTCGAGGTCGACTTCACGAACGCGTTCGACAGCGTGCTCGTCTACGCCAACAGCTGGAACACCTCGTGGGGCGACAACGGGTACTTCCGGATGCGCCTGCACACCTACGAACAGCTCAGCGGCGTCGACCTCAAGCAGCTCATCGCCTGACGTCACCCGCCGGTCGGGTCGCCGCGGCGCCAGAGCAGTCTCGTCACCTCGCCGACCGCCTTCGCGCGGTCGGCGAGGTCGTGCGCCCCGGACGGCTCGATGGCCGCGACGAACTCGGCGGCGTCGCGCAGCCGCATCCGCAGCCCGCCCAGGCTGTGTCCGGACCGGGCCCCGTCGCGGACGTCCATCCGGCTGAAGCTGTTCCACGCGTCCAGACCCGCGGACCCGCGCATCGACTTCACGCCGAGCAGGGTGGTAGCCCGGCCGTCCACGCTCAGCTGGAGGCGGTACCGCACCTCCTCGTCGACGACCGACAGCTCGCCGGCGCCGAGCAGGAGCCGGGCGTCGCCGCGGTCGAGCAGGTCCAGGTGTCCGACCACAGGTACGGGCACCGTCGGGTCAGCGCTGAACGCGGCGAGGTCGCGCAGCTCGCTGACCACCTCGAGCTCGACCTCGCCGAGGCCGTCCAGGTCGCCGTGCAGCCGTTCGCGCATCCGTACGCCGAGCGGGAGGTCCGCCATCGCGGTGGCGGACTCGTCCAGCGCGACGCCATCCGGCGTTGCGGCGGCCAGGTAGGCGCAGGCGTCCCGGTGACCCATGTCGACGAGGGTGGCTGCCGAGATCCGCCCGGCGAAGAAGTCCGGGTCCAGCGGGAGGGGCACCGCCGGTTTCACCACGTGCAGGACCACCGGGGCGGTCGAGCCCAGCACGGCCTCCCCCGCCCGTCGCCGGGCGTTGATGTCGGCCACGACGGCCAGCTCCGCGAACAGCCCACCGCTGGCGCTCATCTCGATCATGTGCACGTACTGCTCGAGCGGGCCGGCTCCGTACCGCGGCGTGTTGCCGATGCACCAGACCAGCCACACCTCCTCGGCGCCGCGACGGACCGCCTCGAGCACGTTGGCGTCCTTGATCCAGACCGCGTCGGTGTACGTACGGCCCTGGTGCTTGACGGCCGGCATCACCAGCGGCAGCGACACCGCTGCCACCAGCAGGTCGAGCGTCATCAGGTCGTTGGGCATCGCCACGCACGTCTTCGCCGTGAAGTCGCAGACGTTGAACGTGCCGACGGTGCCGGTCCGGCCGGTCGCCGACCGGACCGCGTCCAGGTCGATGCCCAGGTGCGGGAACACCTTGTCCCGCACCCCCGACGCGTCCCCCAGCGCCGGCAGCTGAGCCGGACCGCGCAGGTAGTCGGTCAGCGGCAGCAGAGCCGAGAACTCGTGCACGTCCAGCGTCGTCCAGCGCTGCACCATCTGCGCCGGGCTCAGGCCGGACAGCAGCATCCCCGTCGACATCGTCCCGCCGGAGGCGCCGTCCACGTGGGCGAACTGCAGCCCGGCGTCCGCGAGCGCGCTCACCACCCCGGCCTGCCAGGCGACCCGCATCCCGCCGCCGGCCAGCACCAGGGACCGCCGCGGGCGGGCGTCGGCACCGGTGAGCAGACCGGTCATCGGTTCCGGGCCCACCAGCCCAGCGCGAGCAGCCCCGACCCCAGGTCGTTGGCCGCGACCAGGACGGCCGGCTTACCGAACACCCCGCGGCGGACGCCGACGCCCACCGCGGCGGCGGCGCCGAGCTTCTGCAGCCCGGTCCAGAACACCCACCGCGACGCCTCGTCCCGCGGCGCCGCCACCAGCGCCTGCAGCGTGCCGCCGCCCACGATCGTCATGAACATCCCGACCGTCGCGAACCCCTGCCGGGTGGCCGGCCGAGTCCTCGCAGCCGAGGGCGCGCAGCACCGGACCGGGCGCGCTCGCCTGGACCAGCCCGCTGACCGCGGTGAGAGCGCTGACCGCGACGAGCAGCCGGCCGACCGGGTCGTCGGTCGCCTTCATGACAGCGCCGCGTGGACGTTGCCGACCGCGAGCACGTACCAGACCGCAGCCGCCCACATGACGCTGGTGGTCACCCAGCGGATGTCGTTGAGCAGCATCCAGCGCTTGAGCAGCACGGTCAGCTCCGGAGCGTCGACGCCCGCGGTGATCTGCTTGTTCACCGGGATGATCAGACCGGTGCCGACGATCGTGGACACCACGATGCCCAGGACGGCCAGCAGGGCCGGCCACACCGGGCCCGTGCCCCACGAGTGCACGACCAGCACCACGCCGGCCACCAGCATCAGCGGGACCACGACCGTGAAGAACCGGGTGGCCGCCTGGGTCGGGTGCACGAAGTGCACGCCGACGTTGTCCGGAGACAGCCCGACCCAGCTGGGGTACAGGAAGAAGTGCAGGCACCACAGGGTGCCCGTGTAGACCGTCGCGCCGAACAGGAAGTACACCCAGCAGATCTCGACCAGGGTCGCGCCCATCACGGCACCAGCTCTCCGGCGCCGTACGGGGCCGTCGGCGGATCGAGCCAGACCTGCGTGGGCTCCAGACCGACGACGCTGGGCAGCCCCTCCGGCACGGTCTTGATCGGCTCCTCCTCGGTGACGAACCAGCTCTCGATGTGGTCGTCGAGCACGCCGTGACTGTCCTCGAGGAACGCCACCATCAGCGGGCGGCCGCCGATGTCCAGAGTGCGCAGCTGGTCCGCGTACGGGCTGGTCCCCAGGTACAGCCGGGCGCCGGCGCCGCTGCCCAGCGACACCTGGACGGGCGAGGCGAACCGCACCGCCGACCGGACCAGCATCCCGCGGAACGCGCAGTAGTTGATCCCGCTCGCCCGCAGCGGGATGCGCCAGCCGGTAGGCCGGGTGATCTCGATCCGCACCGCCAGCTCGCCGTCGATGTCGTACTGCGAGCTGACCTGGCTGTCGCCGATGGTGAAGTCCAGGTTCGCCTGGTGCTTGGGCATCCCCCAGATCCCCTTGCCGCCCTTGACCGACACCAGTGTGCTCACCGGAAGGTCGATGACGTACTGGCCGGTGCCGTACGGACCGAGCAGCAGCATCGGCAGCAGCGGTGGCGCCGGCCGCGCGCCGTGCGTGCAGGCGATCGCGATCGAGAACTCGATGTAGCTGCCGATGTCGGTCTCGCGGTAGTCGATGACGGTGATGACGAGCGCGCCGCGGCCGTTCGGCAGCCGCAGCGGGTGCACCTCGCCGCCGGGGAGCAGCGCGGCGGCGGCCGCCCGGTCGACCGAGAAGACGGCCATCAGCGCCGGGCTCCGCTCGGAGTTCACCGGCATGGTGAACGGGATGCCGTCGACGAGCGCGTGCCGGCCGGTCAGCCGGCGTTGGCGTAGCAGGTCGTGGATGATCACGGCTGCAGCTCCTCGAGGATCGTCGGGAAGATGTCCACGGCCGCGTCCTGGCCCATGAAGACGTCGAGATGGCCGTAGGCGGGGAACGTGTGCAGGGCGTGCCGGCCCGGCTGGTGGGCCTGGAAGAACTCGAAGGTGCTCTCCATCGACTCCGGCAGGAAGCAGCGGTTCTTCGAGCCGCGCAGGAACACGAACCGGGCGTCGGTCTGCGGCGGCTGGGCGACGAAGCTGGCCGGCAGCGCCGGGTCGCCGTCCACGGACACCAGGTGGCCACGCTGGACGCACCGCGCCATCTGCGCGAAGAACGTCATCGGGACGCGGCCGAACTCGTCGGACAGCCACGCGTGCGTGGCGTCGTTGAGGTTCTCGTGCCGCCACAGGGCCGGGAAGCCGCTCCCGTACGTGAAGCTGACCATGCGGCAGACGCGGTTGTCGCACTCGCGGTGCACGGCGAGGACGCTCAGGACCATCGCCCGGTCGAAGAGGTTGGGCGCGTAGTCGCCCCAGTCCGGGTCGATGCCCTTGGTCAGGTGCGCGACCACCGGTGCGACCCGGCTGATCTTGAACTTCGACCAGGGCGGGACCCTCGGGTGCAGCGCGACCGCGTTGCTCACGATCGTGCGTGACCTCGGGCACCAGGCCGGCGACCGCCGACATCATGAAGCTGGTCGAGCCCTGGCAGTGGATCACCGCCTGGCAGGTGTCCCGCCCGGTCTGCTCCAGCACCGCGCGCACCAGCGCCGGGTGGTCGTGCACCGCGGCCTGGTCGAGCGTCCAGTCGCACGGCGGCAGGTCGATGCTGGCCCGCCAGTTCGCCAGCCAGACGTCGTACCCGGCGTCCAGGAGCGCGTCGACCAGCGTGGTCCGGACCGGGGCGCGGAAGATGTTGCCGCGGACGCCGGCACCGTGCACGAGCAGCACCGGGCCGCGGGTGGGCGCGGTCTCGAGCTGCACGTGCACCAGCGAGAGCGGCTGCCCGTCGCCGGCGGTCACCGGGACGACGGTGTCGAACGTCGGGGTGGCGGTCACCGGGCCGCGCCTGCGCCCGGCTCGCGCTGCGGGACCCGCAGCGGCGGCTCGATCAGGTCGAACGCCAGGGCGCGGTCGGTCGGGGCGAACCAGGGGTCGGAGGTCGCCCCGCCCGGCACCGAGCCGCCACCGGCGGGGCACCCGCTCCACCTTGACCGGGTAGACGGTCAGGACGCCGTCGGGGCCCAGGTGCAGGCGCAGCAGGTTCTTGAAGTCCGGTCGGGCCTGCGCGGCGAAGAGCTCGTTGGCGTTCAGGTCGAGCAGCCGGTCGGCCAGCAGCAGGTAGCCGGCCACCAGCTCGGTCCCGACCAGGCCGCCCACGACCACCAGCACCGGCGCGAACACCAGTGCCAGCCACAGCCCGTGCAGGCCGTCCACGACCGCGAGCAGCCCGGCCAGCACCAGGACGGCCGCGACCAGGTGCACCGCACCGTGCACCAGCCCGACGACGACGCCCTTCGGCGTGCGGCTGGCCTTGGTGAACGCGACCGCGCTGCCCAGGAACAGCAGGCACAGCAGCAGGGCCGGGAAGCTGCGGCCGAGCCCGGCGAACAGGTCGCCGACGCTCGAGGTCCGCAGCGCCGCGGCCATGTCCCGCAGGTGGTCGCCCACCGCCCGACCGCGCAGGCGCCGCGGAGCCGCCGATGGCCAGCGCGAGCGCGAGGTACAGCCCGCCGAACAGCGCCGCCAGCCCGCGGGTCTGGAACGGGAGCCGGAAGATCCCCAGGCCGAGCCGCCGGGAGGTCGGCGCGTCCGGGAAGGTCTGCTGCAGCGTGTACGTCGCCGGCGGGCTCGTCTTGCCGATCGCGCGGGACGCGGCCGGCGGCAGCACCAGCGTCGACGGGAGGTGGTGCGTCGGCGACAGGTAGGCGCCGCCGCCCCCGGCGGTGAACTTCTGGCCGGTGCCGCCCTGCTCGGCGTAGCGCGCGTAGTGGTGCCGGTCCCCGGACAGCGAGACGCGCACCGAGGCGCCGGTCGAGCGGATGATCGTGCGCTCGAAGTAGTCCAGGACGGCGTACGTCTCGGGGCTCTCGTCGGTCCCGCCGATCCAGCTCGGCTTGGCCGAGCACAGGATCACCGCGTCGTCGGGCCCGAGCTGCTCGGCCACCTTCGCGAAGTACCGGCGCTGGGCGTCGTCGATGTACGAGTCGAACTGGATGTCGATGCCGAGCAGCCACCAGTGGTGCGGCAGCCGGACCGCGAAGTAGCTGCGCGTCTGCTCGGTGCGCCAGCCGCCGACGCTCGAGCCCTGGCAGAACATCCGCATGAACGACGTGAGGCCGTCGTACCAGTCGTGGTTGCCGGGCAGCACGTACAGGCCGGGCTGCTCGCCGTCCACCCACGGCAGCGCCGCGCGGTAGGGGCCGACGGCCTTGTCCTCGTACCCGGTGGTGCTCGCGGTCGGGTAGCACTGGTCCCCGCCCATCACCAGGAACGTCCCGCGTCTCGGTCGGCCCGCCCAGGTGCAGCTCCGGACGGGCCAGCAGCGACGCCATCGCGTACGTCGCGGCGAAACCGTCCCCGAGGTCGCTCACGTAGTCGAACCAGAGCTCGTCGGCCGGCGAGTAGTCGTGCACGGCCGGCTCGGGCAGCGCGGCCATCTGCTCGCGCTTGTCCGTGTACTCGCCGAGCACGCTGCTGATCACCACCCGCAGGGCCGCGTGCAGCAGCAGGCTCGGCGACAGCCACAGCGACATCGCCCGCTGCGGCGCGAAGCCGAGCGACTGCTCGTCGTCGCTCGCCGGCCGCGGCGGCGGGGTGCTGGTCACGGCTCGGGGTCCGCCGCCGCGGACAGGTGCCGGCCGTACACCGCCCAGAGCTGTCCGAGGAACAGCCGGCCGAACTTCTCCAGCCCGCCCGGGATGGCGCCGAGCACCGGGCCCGGAGACCCGGAACGTCGTCAGCTGCTTGGCGAAGTCCGGGATGTGGATCGTGATGATGCCCGCCGCCACCACCCGCGCGGACGCCTCGTCGGCCGGCTGGACGTGACCGCCGTAGATCGTCGTGAACAGGGTCGAGGTGTCCCGCCAGACGTCGAACCCCGGGTCGTCGCGGACGTCCTTGAAGCCGCTCAGCGTCAGCGGGTGCCCGACCGAGTCGGTGAAGAACAGGCGGTACAGCATCTTCCGGTGGTCCGGCCGGTCGCCGACGAACAGGTTGAAGACCCCCTGCTCGACCGGACGCTGCCCGCCGAACGCGTCGCAGTCCACGTAGCCCGCGGCCGCGGCCTCGTGCTCCGGCTGCGCGACGAACGTGTCCACGTCCTCGGTCCGGATCGTCAGGTGGAACATCAACCCGGTGCCGTCCTGGCGTCCCTGGTCGTAGCCACGCTGGGGGTCGCTCTCGTCGAGGGTGACGAAGCCCTTCATCTCCTCGGTGAACTCCAGGCTGGTCGTCCCGGTCATGACGCGCCCTCCAGGACGTGCTCCGCGAGGCGTTCGGCGAACGCGGCGATCGTCAGCGACGGGTTCGCGCCGACCGGGCCGGGCATGGCGGCCCCGTCGGCGACGTACAGGCCCGGGTGCTCGAACACCTCGCCCCACGCGTCCACCACCCCGGTCGTCGCGTCGGCGCCCATCGACGCACCGCCGAGCGGGTGCACAGTCACCACCCGTGACAGCCGCGTCAACGGGTTCTCGTCGAAGTGCCCGCCCATCTCGGAGACGAGCGCGGCCATCACCTCGCCGACGTGCGCGAAGTACTCCTGGCTGGACCGCGGGTAGTGGTCGATCTGCAGGTGGTCGTCCTCGACCGACATCAGGCCGTCCGGGATGTCCCGGCCCATCGCGAGCATCGGCATGGCCCCGGCGGACTTCGCACCCGTGCCGAGCAGGTCCGAGACCACGTCTGCCGATCTCGTGGTCGGTGTGGTGGGTCAGGTGCTCGCGCACCAGTCGCAGACCCGCAGCCACCAGCCGTCTCGCCTGGCCGCCGACGCCGGCTGCCTCGACCAGCCACTCGGTGAATCCCGGGTAGCCGGCATCCTCGACGTAGAACCCACGGCCCTGCGCGCCGTCCGCGCCGTCCGCCGCGTCCGGGACACGGACCGCCGTGGTGATCACCGGCGCGTGCGCGCTCCCCAGCGCAGGCAGCGGCGCGCCCAGCATGAAACCGAGCAGGTCGCCGTTGCCGCTGAACCGGTGCCCGAGGCGTCTGGACAGACCCGGGAGCGCGGCGCGGTTGCGCAGCAGCAGGAACGTCGATCCCAACGTGCCCGCGCCGAGCACCAACCGGTCGCACGTGATCGTGTGCTGCTCGAGCGTGGCGACGGCGGCCTGGACGTCCGGCTGGTGCACGACGTAGCCGACGTCGTAGCCGCCGCCTGCCAGTGGCGTGATCGAGCGCACCTCGTGCAGGGTGCGGATGTCCGCCCCGGCGTGCTTCGCCGCCGACAGGTACGTGTGGTCGAGCGTGTTCTTGCTGCCGTAGTTGCAGCCGAGATCGCACTCCCCGCACAGCAGGCAGCTCATGCGCGGGCGTCCGTGCAGGTTCCCGTAGTCCGGGAGCGGGATGGGCGTGCCGGGCGCGGGAGCGGCGCCGCCGACCGAGAACGTCACCGCGAGCGGCGGCTGCTGCGCGGTGTAGCCGAGCCGTACGCCGGCGTCCTCGAGCAGCTGCGTCTTGCGGGATACCTCGTAGCCGGGCTTGCCCTTGGGGAATCGCTGCGCGTCCAGCGCGCGCTCGGCCCGGTCGTAGTACGGGTCGAGGTCGGCGCGGGTGATCGGCCAGGTCTCGTACCCGTCGCCGGCCGGTGCGTCGCGCACGAACCACTTCTCGTCCTTGCGCAGCAGCACGTTGGCGTAGATCAGCGAGCCGCCGCCGAGGCCGCTGGAGATCACCGCCTCGAAGTCGCGGAACGACCAGATGTCGAACAGACCGTGCAGGCCCTCGCTGGGGTCCCAGAAGTTGCGGGCCATGTCGGCCGGCGACCGGGCGAAGGAGCCGGGCGGGTACGGACGGCCGCGCTCCATCACGACGACGCTGCGGCCGCCCTCGGCGAACCGCCGGGCGGTGACCGAACCCCCGAAGCCCGACCCGACGACGAGGACGTCGACGTGCTCCCCCGAGCTGTCCATGGTCAGGTCGCCCGGCAGGTGCTGGGCTCGTCGGCGGCGACGTCGGGGGTGGGGGCGAGGTGCATGAGTCCTCCTCCGTGGCCGCGCTGCTGTGCGGGCTAGCCTGCCCCCAGAGTGATCGCCCGTCCACCCCCTGTAACCGGCTTGGCTGCCCGGCGCGCGAGCGTGTTCGGCCGTACGGGTGAACAGCACCGGAGCGCAAGCCGGTCGTCGACGGACCTCACGCGGTGGCCGAGATCTCCCAGAACGGAGCGATCTGAGCGTTGGGAGGCCCGGGCCGACGCGAGCCGGTCGATGAGCGCACGCACGGCGGGCACTACACCGTCCACGTCCTCGACATGCACCGCGACGAAGAGGTCACGCTCGTCGACGACCAGCTCGCGCCCGAACGACTCCAGCAGCCGCCGCCAGCGTGCCGACCCCCCCGGGCAGTGCGATCGCGACCCTGGTCCGCAGCAGGAACCCGAGCCGCTGCGCGTAGTCGTCGCTCCAGCGCAGCTCGGCGTGGCCGGGGTCGGGCGGCTCGGTGTCCGGTGTCCGGTGTCCGGTGTCCCCACTCTGGTGGACCTCCACCGCGTGCAGTCCTCCAAGTGCAGCAAGATCAACAGCGACGGCGACCGGACGTGTGCTCTCATCGACCCGTCGATGGTGGGGAAGCTGCCCGCCGATCTGAACGCGATCCACGTAGAGCTCGACGCGAGCTTCCGGGCCAAGGGCTGGGCGCCGAAGGTCCCGCCGGGCGGGACATTGGTGGACATCCAGGGCTTCGTCTTCTGGGACCCGAGGCACACCACGACTGCGTGGCACCACCACTGCGGCTGGGAGATTCACTCGTTCACCGCGTGGCGCCCCGCTCAGTAGCCGTTGCGACGTCGTCGGCGCGCACGCGTCCGGTGACGGAACTGAGGGCGGCCGCAGCCCGTCGAACTCGCCGTGAGACGCCTCGCTGTGGCCCTCGTCGTGCTCGTGCTCCTGACCGGGTGCGCTCACGGTGTCCGTGGAGGTACCGCCGTCATGGTGCGAGGAACGGTGCTCGCCGCCCCAGGTTGCCCGGTCGAGCGGTTGGACTCCCCGTGCCCCGCCTTCCGCGTCGTGGGCGCAGACGTGGTCGCGTCACAGGGTGACGCTCGGGTCGCCGAAGCTCGGTCGGGGTCGGACGGCTCGTTCTCGCTGACCTTGCCCGCAGGCACGTACACGCTCACGGCGACCGAGTCCGGTGGACTGCGGGCCTCGGCCATCCAGGTGGTGCGCGTCCCCCAGGAAGGGCTGGCCGGTGTGACGATCACAGTAGACAGCGGCATCCGCTGACGGAGCGATCGACCCGGTTGGGCCGGACTCACCCGCGTCTGCAGGGGGCAGCGTGCCGGCCTGTGTCATGCGACAGCCCGAGCAGCAGGATAGATCCAGGGCTTGTGGGACTCCGGTGATGTCTGTCCGCTCAAGCCGCGTCAACAGGTCAACGGGCGAACAGGAGGCCGGCAGCCTTCGACGCCGTCGCGGGCCCCTGGAGGGGCCGTGTGGTCGACTGGTTCGGTGAGACTTACCAATGACTGCTACCTGATCACCTTGGGCATCCACTCCGGTGTTGAGCGGTACTTCAAGGACCACGACCAGTGGACGAAGCTCACCACCCGTGGGCACCGGATGCCCGCGACGGCCGAGCAGGTCCTGAACCATTTGTTGCCTGCGCTCGCTGGGGTCAAGCCCGGCATCACGGTGCAGGTCGAGCACTGCGACCTCAATGAACTGGCCGCCCAACTGCTGGACCGGTTACGGGGCTAGACGACGCACTCAGACGAACCACTCGGGGTGCTTGCACACTCGGCCTGTCCACAGCGACACGGCAAGCGCGGCTCCCCAGACCAGCAGCGCGACGCCCTCGACGTCAACCCGCGCCAGGCAAGCAGCACGAGGCAGGCTTCGACAATGACGAACGGCTAAGCCGCGTCGGCACCCGTCCAAGAGATCGCTAGGAGGCCCAACAGATCGCACACAGCCACAGGGAGCAGCGTGGCAAGGGCGGCGACCTGCAGGGCGACCCCGTCCCGACCGTTCTGGTCACGAGCGCGGAGCACCGTGGCCGTGCGATATGGCTTCGGCTTGACACTGGCGCGGTACGCGCACCAGCACGGCACTTAGGTTCGCGCCTGCTTGCTGCGAACGAGGAGCGGGCTGCGACGATCGAGCAGGGATCCTGAGCTCTTGGTCAGCGTCGTGTCAGGTGGTCGGTTGAGAGGGTCGCGCGGGAGACCCGCCTGTTCCGACTCGAGCGATGCCTTCGAGCACTTGGGGCTGCAGGATGTCGATCTGGTCCCGCAGGCTCTCGGGGCAGGCTGCCAGTGCCTGCTCGCGCGGGATGAGGGTCATCAGTTCGCCGAGCGCGAGTGCGGCCTCCCTGGTCCGGCCGTCTTCCCATGCCAGGCGGACGAGTTCCACGACAGCCCTCTCGTGAACGCCGGGAGCCACGGCGTGGGCCGAGAGCTCGACGGCCGTCCGTAGCAGCGACAGTGAGTCTTCGGGGGCCGAGTGTTGGGCGAGGGCGAGGTGAGCACGTGCCAGGCATCGGAGGTCACCGAGCTCGGCGAACACGTCTCGGGCGGCCGCGAGGTCGTCGGATGCAGTCGTGGCGTCCGGCCGGAGCCGGGCACGTGTGAGCAGCGCGTGGGCGAGCTCGTGCCGGTTCCCGGTCTCGGTCGCGTACGCGAGGCACTGGACGACCCATTCATCGGCATCCTGCACATGGTTCCCCGAATCGATCTGCGACATGGCCATCATGTATCGAACGTTGTTGACGTGGAGAGCGTCACCCACCTCGGCAAACGACTCGAGAGCGGACCGGAAGGCGGAGAGCTCGATCTCCGCGTCCTGCGCGGCCATCGCGCGGCCCTGCCGCGCCGAAGCGAGGCGCCACGGGTCATGCAGTCGTACCGCCAGATCCTCGGCCACGGCCGCGTGCTCGAGAGCGGACTCATTGGCCCCTCGGTAGCAGTCGACGAAGGCTGCGAGGCGGTGCCCGGCGAGCTGCGTGTGCGGGTCTTCGCCGGCTGCAGCCAGCAGCCGGGTCGCGAGTTCCCCGGCGAGTAGCACCTCGGAGAAGAGAAGGGCCTCACCGGCGAGGTCGCCGTTGGGCCCGAGCAGCACAGACATGACCTCGGGACGGCGGACGGCGCGAGCCACCGCAGCGACAGCCGCGGCATCCGCCCCGTACTGCTCGATCAGCAACCCGACCGCGCGGGCCATATGGGCGGCCAGCGCCGGATCGTGATCGGCGCTCCAGTCGAGGGCCGGCGGCGCCGAAGCCAGGGACCGTCGAGCGCGCAGCGCCGTACCGCGCGAGTCATCGGTCCGAGCCTTGACCGCGAGCTGGTCGAGAACGTCTCGGCAGTGCTCGGCGTGGGCACGGCGGACCTGGTCGACTACGCCGCTGTCGGCTTGGGCGAGGATCAGAGGGCGCAAGGATGCCAGCACGACGAAGGAGGCGTGCTCGCCGTCGGAAGTCCGGTCCGCAGAGACCATCGATCGATCGACGAGCCGCAGGACCACGGCCGGCGCCGTCGGGCCAGCCACTGAAGCCACCATGTCGAGGCCGAAGCGACCCGGCAGCGCGGAGACCCGCGTGAGTACGCGCCGGTCCTCGTCAGGCAGCACGTCCCATGAGCGCGCGAACGCCGAGGCCAACGAACGCTCACCCGTGAGTGCGGCGACGTCGAGCAGGGCCCGGTCGACTGCGATGGTGTCGGCAAGGTGTCGCAGCGAGACGTCGTGTGCACGGGCCGCGACCAGTTCGATCGCCAGCGGGAGCCCGTCCAGGACGACACACAGCCGCGGGGCGGACTCCGGATCGTCCGGAGGCCGGCCGCCTCGAGCGGCGGTGGCGCGGTCGAGGAGGAGCCGCACGGCCGCCCGCTCGGCATCCGGATCACCCGTGAGCGGCTGGATCCTGTAGACAACCTCGTCAGGTGCGTCCAGCGGGCCCTGCGAGGTCACGAGCACCGCAAGGTCTTGGGCGCTCGAGAGGAGCTCACGCGCGACCACACTGACATCGGGTGCCACACGCTCGCATCCGTCGAGCAACAGCAGAGCCCCGCGCGCCGTGAGCGCCGCCGCCAGCGCGCGCGTCAGCGATGTGTCCATGCTTCGACCCACGCCGAGCACCCCGGCGACAGCGTCCGCGACCTGACCTCGCGGAGTCCCGGTCAGCTCGACCAGGACGGGCGAGCGTGATCCGATCGCTGCGGCCTCGAGCGCGAGCCGGGTCTTCCCGCACCCCGGGGGCCCGACGATGGTGACCCAACGATGGCGGTCCAGCAGGCCGGACACCTCCGCCATCTCGGTCTCCCGCCCCACGAACGAGGTCAGGGGCAGCGGCAGCGCCTCTCGGCGCCGCGCCCGCGCAACGTCTATGAGGCCGGAACGGCTGCTGACCCCCAACTTGCGCCGCAACGCAGCGATGTGGCTCTCGACGGTACGCACCGAGATCACGAACTCAGCGGCTATCTCCGGGTTGGTCAGCCGCCTCTCCACCGCGCCGAGCACGGCAGTCTCCTGCGAGGTCAACTCGCCCCAGACAGGCCGGACCATAGCCACACAGTAGCCACGGACAGGTGGGACCTGCATGTGGCCACCGCCCCCGACGAAGCCCGAGTTCCGGCAGCTCATCCAGGCACGGAGCCCCTCAGTAGCTGAAGGTCACGGCGGCGTCATCACCGATCCACTGCCACATCGGGACCGTCCCGCCAAGGTCGGTTCCCTCGACCAGCATGCCCTTGTCGAGCCGACGTGCCTCGAAGCAGATCGGGCACGCCAGATAACGACCGCCGGCGGCGACGTACCGCGCCATCAGCGACTCGATCGACGGGCAACCCTCGCAGGCGGTTCCCACCGCGACGCCTTCCGTGACCAGCCGGACCGCTTCCTTCGTGAGGAACATCAGCGTCTGACGCCCGGTCTCGGCCGCGCCTACCGCGACCAGGAAGGCCACTGTGACTTTCTCCGGGTCCTCAAGCCCCGTGGTCAGACTCACAACCGCCTTGGCCATCGTCCTTCACACCTCTCAGAATCCGGCCCGCCCTGGCGCGATCCATTCGGGCCAGGTCCTTCCGGGCGGCGCTCTCGCCGGAGCCATCTTGAGTCCGAGCGGCACGCGCGACATCCGTGCTGGACACGGAGTTCCCGCGCAGGCGCCACGAGGAAGCTCCAGCAGGTGCAGGACTGGGTCTGTCCTTGGCGCGAAGTCCGGACGCCAGACCTCAGTCCGCGGCCAGCGACGCACTCCAAGATCCACTCGTGCGCATGAAATTCCGGATCGAGCTCGGGCGACCCGCATGTGATCGGATACCAGCCAAAGGACACCGCCGACCAGAACCCACCGGGGCGGCCACACTGGTCGGACCAGCCAGACTCCGCGACTGCCTGGGAATGCCTCAGCCACCAGATCCACCCCGCACCGTCAGAATCGTTTCAACACCCAGCAAGGTCAGGGGTGGTTCCGGCTCAACATGATGGACCGCAGATGAGCAGCGGAACAGGGATACGCACCGAATGCCGGATCGAGCGCTGGGGCCGGCGAACAGAACGGCACTCCTGCGCGCGGCAGGTCTCTTCCGGACGGCGTCATGGTTGGATCCGATACAGCACATGGCGACGCCAGTGATCACCCGGCTGAGCACGCGGATGGTCGAACTCGCCCACGGCCGTCATCCCGAGTCGCTCCATCACCGCCCGCGACCTGGTGTTGGCCACGACCGTGAACGAGACAATCTCGGGCAGACCGACCTCGGTCAAGCCGTAATCGATGCTGGCCCTCGCTGCCTCGGTGGCGAGGCCCAGCCCCCACCACTGGGGCCACAGCCGCCAACCCACTTCGACACAGGGATCGGCGTGGGCAAATGGAGGGTCGAACGACGGAGGCAGCAGCCCGGTGAAGCCTGCGAACGATGTTGAACCCCGGGGACTGCTGATCACTTCGACCACCCACAAGGTGTATCCCAACGACGCGTGGAGCTCCTCCAGACGGTCGACAAGGGCATCAGACGCAGTACGCGGCATCGGGCCGGGGAAGTACTCCATGACCTGCGGGTCCCGGTTCATTGCCGCGAACGCGTCCCGGTCCGGATCCCGCCATTCACGCAGCAGTAGGCGCGGCGTACGCAGTCGCGGCAGGGCCGGGGGCAACTCCACGGGCACATCCTGCCCGAGCCCCAGGGGCGGCCGTGGATGAGCCCGTGAACGGCACTTCGGTGCGGCGAGCGGTACTCGATCGGTCCGCGGACCCATGCGCAGCAGTCTCCGCAGAAGACGCTTCCCAGACGCCGTATCAGCAGCTAGTGCTGGCTCCAGGCCGTCTCCCCGGGGCTGAGGGCCGCCACGCTCACGTTGCTCGGATCGCCGGACAGGGTGACGGTTGGTCGCAGCGTTGTGTCGCCGGGTCGCCAGGCGAGCAACCGGACCTGGTTCTCGGTGGAGCTAGCGACGATGAGGGCACTGTTGTCGGGCAGCCAGGTGAGCCACGGCGCCCACGGTTCTCCCACGCTGGGGATGCCGGGCATCAGGGTGGTCTGCCCTGTGGCCAGGTCGAGGACGGCGACGGTCGCGCCGTCGCGCGTCTTGGGGTCGTCAGCGGTCGCCAACGCGAGCCGGGTGCCGTCAGGTGAGAAGGCGGCGTTCGTGTACAGCCGACCCGATGGCGTGGTGGCTGGGTACTCGCGTGTGGTCCCGGTCCGCTCGTCGTAGACCACGATTGGTTGGCAGCGAGGCGTGCAGCTCAGGTAGATGCGGCCGCCGTTGTCGACGGAGTGGACCGCTTCGCTGAGGCTGTGGGGTCGCCAGGCGACCAGGTGACCTGAGACTGCCACGGCCCAGTTGGCGGTGGCATCCAGCGTCTCGTGCACCTTGCCACTGACCGGGTCGACGAGGGCGAGCCCGCCCCTTGGGCTGGCGCCGAAGGCGACGATCCCGCCCTTGGTGACGCCGACGACCGTGAAGAGGCCCCCGTCGACGGCCACCTTCAGTAGGGGCGCGACCAGACGGCCGTACGCGTCGTAGCGTCGCAGACTCGTGTCACGGTGCGACGGGTAGTTGTACTGCACCACGAGGACCCCACCGTCGGGTGTGGGGGATGCGTCGGTGATGTGGTCGCCGGACATGAAGTTGGACGTTCGCCCAGCAGAGTCGCGGATTGTGACGCCGCTGTTGGCTACGAGGACCTGCGCGTGCGCCGTGGGGATGACGGAGCGCCAGCCGTCGCCGCAGGCGCCCTGTGGTGCCACCTGGCCGCTGGCCAGGTCGACGCGCAGCAGCTGTTGCCCGGCCAGGAGCACCTGCCCGTGGACGTCGGCCGTGCCTTGGTCACCTGTGGGAACTAGGCAACCGGTGCTGAGGACCGTGGGGAATGGGCTGGGGTGGGTCGGCGGGGCAGGCCTGGCCTGGCGGAGTCCACCACTGGCCAGGATGCTCACGACCAGGACGAGGGCTCCGGCGGTTGCGCCGGCGACGGCGACTCGCCGTGTGCGGGTTCGTCGGCGCCCACGCGCGGCGACATCCGCCGGCGCCGGCCACGGGCGCTCCTCGACGGATCCCGCGGCGGTCGTGAGCCGGTCATGCAGGCTGGACATCGCCCACCTCCT
Organism: uncultured Actinomycetota bacterium; assembly: GCA_963771835.1. Classification (GTDB taxonomy): domain Bacteria; phylum Actinomycetota; class Actinomycetes; order Prado026; family Prado026; genus CAVQCJ01. Next base: position 956,414 of record CAVYVA010000004.1, on the reverse strand, counting down.
CGACGTCCGTTCCCAGCTGCGCGGCGAGGGCAGCTCGGCCGCGCATAAGCCTGGTCTTCACGGTGCCGACCGGCAGGCCGGTCTGCCGCGCGACCTGCTCCACGCTCAGGTCGCACAGCTCGTGCAGGACCAGAACCAGTCGCTGCCCCTCCGGCAACCGCGCCAGCGCAGCGCGGACGTCGAGAACCTGGTCGGTGGGCGGGCTTGGTGCAGTCGCCGGCGTCGCTACCCGGGGCTGAAGCCGCAGCGCCAGGCGGGCTCGCCGCCACCGGTTCACCGCGAGCCGCCATGCGACGGTGCGGACCCACGCCTCGGGGTCGTCCAGCGTCCGCACCCGCTCCCAGCGTTGCCAAGCTCGTACGAACGCCTCTTGAACCACGTCCTGTGCCTGGTCAACGTCGCCAGTCATCAGCGCCAGATGCCCCAGCAGGCGCCGGCGAGTGGACACATAGAACCCGTCGAAGCTCAGCTCGCCCGTTGGCTCTGACATCCACCGCCTCCCGGTGCTCGCCGCCGTCACCATGAACACGCGCAGACGCTCCATGAGGGTTCCATCACCCAGGCAGGAAGCAGAAGTCCGACGGTGGTCGACGACCGCTCCGACGGCCCCGGCCGGGCGGGCTCCGGCGAGCCCAAACGACCTGTCCAGGCCTGCCCTCCGGCATGCCGCGTCACCAGACGCCCTAGTGATCACCCCTAGGCATCCGCGTGTGGCTGATCCTGCCCGCCTTAGCGATCGCACCTAACGCCGCTTATTGGGCTGCCGGAGGGCCGGGAACCCGGTGCTGCTCCCACAGCGGACGCCCTCGTCATCGAGGCGGTGCCGAGGAACCCCGACTGTTCCTCCGCCACGCGCCAGGCCGGGAACCTCGGTATCCAGAGCGCGTGGTCCATGCAGGCGCCGGCTTCCGCACCGGCTCTGTCGCTCCGCCGTCCTGCCGGTCGTGCAGCTGAGCTCGTGGTCACCGGTTCTCGGGCGCGTTCGAGCATGGCTCGTCCAGGTTGGTCGAAAGTCCATGCTGGCTCGGTCGGTGCCAGAATCGCGGTCGTGGAGTTCTCCGAGGTCCTTCGCCGTCGCCGTATGGTCCGTCACTACTCTGACCAGCCGTTAGCACCGCACGTCATCGAACGGGTCCTGGCGAATGCCCTGCGTGCACCTTCGGCAGGGTTCTCGCAGGGGTGGGCGTTCCTCGCCCTGACCGAGGCGCGGGACCGGGCCAGGTTCTGGCCGTTCGTGCCGACACGGGTCGAGGACACTCCGACGATGCAGGACGCGCCTCTTGTCGTAGTCCCGATGGCGCACAAAGCGGCTTACCTGGAACGGTACGCCGAGCCGGACAAGGGTTGGGAGGACCGCGCCGAGTCTCGCTGGCCCGCGCCGTACTGGTATATCGACACTGGGATGGCTGCGCTGCTGATGCTCCTCACCGCCGTCGACGAGGGCCTCGGCGCGTGCTTCTTCGGGATCACGCCCGAGCACCTGCAGCCGTTCCGAGCCGAGTTCGGCGTGCCCGACGAGTACGCCCCGATCGGCGGGGTCACGGTCGGATACCGGGCCGTCGATCAGCCCGCCCAGAGCCCTGCCGTCGCGCAGCGAAGACGCGGAGTAGCGCAGGTGGTCCACCGGGGGCAATGGGGCCGACACGAGTGACCGGGTGGAGCGGTGCGAGCAACTCGGTACTCGGCGTCCGCCCCGACTGGCGAGGCTCGTAGCAGGGCACAGCACGTTTGATGAGCGTTAGATCGATCTTGGTCGGGGCTCGCCCCAGATCGGGCCTAGGACGCATCGCCGCTGGTCAGGGCGGAGGGCGTGGGATTCGAACCCACGAGGAGCTTGCGCCCCTAGCGGTTTTCAAGACCGCCGCCATCGGCCACTAGGCGAGCCCTCCAGGTCGTGAGGGTACTGGTTCGGCGAATCCCGCCCGCTCCGGCCACGAGCAGAGGTAAACCATCCGCGGGCCTGCAGCGAGTGAACGGGCATGACCAGGGCCGTCGAGGGGCCGAACGGCGTCGAGGACCGACCCGACGCCCCGGTCGACGTCGTCCCGGACGCCGTCACCGAGCTCCGGGTCACGGAGGGGTTCGACTCCTTCTACCGCCGCGAGATGCCGGCGCTGGTCGCCTTCGCACGCTCCCTGTCGGGGTCTGCCGCCGCCGACGACATCGCTCAGGAGGCGATGCTCGCCGCCTACCGCCGGTGGGACGCGGTCAGCCAGATGGACGTCCCGGCGGCCTGGGTGCGACGGGCCTGCGCCAACCGGGCGGTGTCGACGCTGCGTCGTCGCACGGTCGAGGCACGAGGCCTGCTGCGCCTGGTCCAGCGCGACCGCGGTGAACCGCTGCGCGTGGAGTACGAGGAGTTCTGGTCCGAGGTGCGCAGGCTCCCACGGCGACAGGCCCAGGTCATCGCCCTGCACTACGTCTACGACCTCGGCGTCGCCGAGATCGCGCAGACCCTCGGCTGTGCCGAGGGCACCGTCAAGTCACACCTGTTCCGTGCACGCGCCGCCCTTTCAGGGCGGCTCGGCGAACCGACCGAGGGGCTCTCATGACCATCGACAACCTCGGCCGCGCCGCCGCCCGCGGTGCACGGCACAAGGCGATCCGGGAGGTCGATCCCACGATGATGCTCGAGAAGCTGCACCGCACTCACCGCACCCGCACCGTCACCATGACCGTCGCGGGCGCTGCCGCCGCCGTCGTCGGGATCGTGCTCGTGGTGCACGGTGTCTCCTCGCCCACAGTCAGTCAGGCGCCCGGTGCGAACGGGGGGTCCGTGACCTCCAGCTCGTCGCGGTGCGGCACGACGGTGCAGTGCCTCGGCGGCAACCGCTACCGGGTGACCGACATGCCGGTACCGGTGACGGTAGCCCTGCCCGACAACTTCGAGGGTGCGTTCAACCGCCTCGGCGCGGCGACGCTGGAGGACTACCGCAACGACGCCGACCACACCGGCGTGACCGTGTTCGAGAACGCGGTGCCGGTCAGGAACGATGCGAGCTGGACCCGTGACCCCACCGCCGGCACGACGGCGCGCTCCATGGCGACGTGGCTGAGCCAGCGTCCCTTCCTCACCCACACCACGATGACCGCGAGAACGGTCGACGGGAGGACGACGTGGCTCGTCACCGGCGACCTCAAGGACGGTGCCCCGCTGCTGGCGGCGAAGAGCGGGAACGACGCGGCGCCCACCTTCGCCGGCGCCCCCCCGGCCACCGCTGGCTACTCGCCGACGCTGACCGGGGAGTACACGCTGGTCGACGTCCCGGGTGCCGGCGTGACCGTCATCTGGTCCTGGGCTTCCCCGCAGACGAAGGGCGACCTCACTGAGAACCGAGCGTACGTGCAGGGCCTGTCCTTCGGCTGAGGCGAGCTGAGCTTGACGCTCCCGTGCTCATCGCGGCAGCCGTAGCCCGGTCATCCCGCCGTCGACGGTGAGCGCGGTCCCGGTGGTGGATCCGGACAGCGGTGAGCCGAGGTACGCGATCGCCTGCGCGACCTCGTCGGCAGACACCAGCCGTCCGAGCGGCTGCCGGTCGCGGAGCTGGGCGAGCGCCTGCTCCGGGTCGGGAGCACTGTCCAGCAGCCGGCCCACCCACGGCGTGTCGGCAGTGCCGGGAATCACGGCGTTGACCCGGACGCCCTCCTGCACGTGGTCGGCCGCCATCGCGAGGGTGAGGGCGAGCACCGCGCCCTTGCTGGCCGAGTAGAGGGCGCGTTGCGGCACGCCCACGACGGCGAGCACCGACGACGTGCAGACGACCGCCGCGTGCGGCGACCGGCGCAGGTGCGGCAGGGCGGCTCGGGTCACCCGGGCGATGCCGAGGACGTTGACCTCGAGGACGCGACGCCACTCGTCGTCGTCGTTGGCGCCGACGTCCCCCTGCGCACCGATGCCGGCGTTGTTGACGACCACGTCGAGGCGGCCGAACCGAGCGGCGACAGCATCGACAGCGGCGGTCACCGCCTGCGGGTCGGTGACGTCGCACGGAACCGAGAGCGCCGCCACGTCGGCTTCGCCCGGGTCGCGGTCGAGGACGGCCACCTGTGCGCCGCGCGACGCCAGCAGACGCACCGTGGCCGCGCCTATCCCGCTGGCTCCCCCGGTGACCAGCGCGACGAGTCCGTCGTAGTCGTTCATGCGTCGCTCCCAGGGCTCAGATGCGTGGGTCGATGTGGATCTTGGGACCGGGACCGACGCCGGGCAGCGCCCCGGCGAGCGCGCCCGCGACCTCGCCGAGCCCGACCGTCCCCGCGACGAGTGGCCGCGGGTCCACCCGGCCGTCCGCGAAGTACGCGATCGTCTCGGTCAGCCCGGGGGACGCGCTGAGGATCCCGACCGCCGTCACGTCGTTGAGGACCAGGTCTCGGCTGTCGATGAGACTCGGCGCACCGGACAGCCCGATGAACACCACCCGTCCGCCGGGCTGCACCCGAGCGATCGCCTGGGCCGGTACGTCGACGTCGTATGTGCAGTCGATGATCGCGTCGTACGGGAGGTCGGGGATCTCGTCGACGAGCCACGTGTGCTCGAGCCCGACGCTGCGGGCGAAGTCGACAGACGCCTCCGAGCGCCCGGCCAGGTGCACCTCGAGGCCGTCCGACCCGGCGATCAGCGCGGACAGCAGGCCGATGGTGCCGGGCCCGTAGACGAGGACGCGTGAACCCGGCCCGGTACCCATGGCCCGCACCGCCCGCATCGCGTTCCCGCCGGGCTCGACCAGGGCGCCGGCGACGTCGTCGACGGTGGCGGGCAGCTCGTGCAGCGCTGGCACCGGGACCAGCAGCTGTTCGGCCAGGGCGCCCGGCCAGTCGCCCCGGATGCCGATCTCGAACCGGTCGGGGCAGACGTGCTGACGGCCGCTGCGACACAGCCGACAGGTGCCGCAGCCGAGCATGGTGTCGCCCGTGACGCGGCGGCCGACCCATCCGGCGTCCAGCTCGTCGCCGACCGAGTGCACGACGCCCATCCACTCGTGGCCCAGGCGCAGCGGGTAGTGCGCGTGACCCTGGTGCAGGTAGGCCATTTCACCGGTGAAGAACTCGACGTCGGTGCCGCAGACGCCGACGCGGTGCACGTCCACGACCGCCTGGCCAGGCCCGGCGACCGGAGCGTCGACCTCGAGCACGCTCGACGCGCCGGGCGCCGTGACGACGAAGGCCTTCACCGGGACCGACCGACCGCTGTCGCCGGGCCGACCGGCCCGATACCCATGAGTCTCACGGGAGCTCCAGGGGGCTCAGCTCCGGGGTCGGCAGGCCCCGGGCGTCGACGTCCGCGAAGAACATCCGACCCGAGTCCGGGTAGCGCGCACGCTCGTCGGCGTCGAGCTCGTCGCGCGCCGAGGTGATCAGCAGCCGGTCCCGGAGCGGACCGACGAACGCCACTGCGGTGACGTGCGGGACCGGCAGCCGCACCCGGGCGACAGCCTGGCCGGACGGTGCGTAGCAGCGCACCTGCGACCCGCCCCAGACAGCCACCCAGATCCGCCCCTCGGCGTCGACGGACAGACCGTCCGGCGCGCCGTCGAACTGCGTGACCAACGGCTTCCACGCGTTGATGTCGCCGGAGCCCACGTCGTAGGAGGCCGACCAGAGCGTGCCGGGAACGCTGTCGGCGAAGTACATCGTGCTGCCGTCGGGCGACCAGCCGATCCCGTTCGCGAGGTTCAGCCCGCTGCGCAGGACCGAGGCCGTCCCGTCCCGTTCGAGGCGGAACAACGCCGCGGCCGCCGGACGGTGGTCGATCGCCATGCTTCCGGCCAGGAGCCGGCCGGCCGGGTCCACGGCGGCGTCGTTCAGCCGCAGCCGGGCGGCGCGGTCGACGATGGGGGCGGACGCGCGCCGGGTCCCGTCCGGCGCCACGAGCACCACGCGGTCGTGCGCGGCGACCGCGAAGCCGCCGTCCCCCGTCGGCACGGCGGCTCCGGTCGTGTCCGGGAAGTCGAGCCGGTTCGTGACGCGGATGCCGTCACCGTCCAGCTGCCCGGTGAAGACGTGGCCGCGGGCGATGTCGACCCACGAGACCGACTGGCCGCGGTCGTCCCAACGAGGGCCCTCGGCGAGCTCGTGCACGTCCCCGATGGCGGGCCCGGCGGTGTACTCCCTCACGCGGCCTCCAGCGGTGCCTGCGCGAGCATGTCCGGACGCTAGAGCGGCATCCCGACAAAGGGAAGCAGCCGGGAATGCCCACTGCCCCGACGGCCGGGGCGGGGCAGCGTCGGGGCAGCGGCGTTCGAGGTCGGCCCCGGTACGGGGCCGTCTGCGCCTCGGAGGGTCAGACGGCGACCGACCCGAGGGTGACGCTCACGGTGTGGCTCGCGCCGCCGCGGACGTACGTGAGCTGGACGGTCGACCCGGCCGGCGCGCTGCGGATCGTGGCGACGAGCGCCTCGCCGTTGACGATCGTGCGGCCGTCGACCTTGGTGATCGTGTCGCCGTCGGCGAGCCCGGCCTTGGCGGCCGCGCTGCCGGACTGCACGTTCTGCAGCGTCGCGCCGCCACCGTTGGCGTCCGTCGCCGAGGCACCGAGGAAGGCCCGCGTGGCGTGCCCGTCCTTGATGAGCTGGTTCGCGATGCGCATGGCCTGGTCGACCGGGATCGCGAAGCCGAGACCGATCGAGCCGGTCTCCTGGCCGTTGCTGCCGAGCGAGGCACCGGCCGAGTTCATCCCGACGAGCTCGCCGCGCAGGTTCACCAGCGGGCCGCCGGAGTTGCCCGGGTTGATCGCGGTGTCGGTCTGGATGGCGTTCATGACCGACGTGGTGGTGCCGTCGCCGGCGGTGCTGACCGGGCGGTCCACCGCGCTGACGATCCCCTCGGTGACGGTGCCGGCGAGCGCCAGCGGTGACCCCAGCGCGACCACGGTCTGCCCGACCTGGAGGTTGGCCGCGCTGCCGACCTTGATCGCCGTCAGGCCGGAGACGCCGTCCGCCTTGATGACGGCGACGTCGTCACCGGCGTCGCGGCCGACCAGCTTGGCGGTGGCCTTGCTGCCGTCGTTGAACAGCACGGTCAGCGCACCGCCGGAGGCGGCGCCCGCGACGACGTGGTTGTTCGTGAGGATGTAGCCGTCGGTGCTGATGATGCTGCCGGAGCCGGTGTCGCCGGAGCCGTCGCTCGCGCGCATCTGGATCTGGACGGTGCTCGGCAGGACGGCCTTGGCGACCGCCTCGACGGAACCGTCGGCGACGGGCTGGGCCGAGTTGGACCCGGTGGCCGCAGCACCTGCGGCCGGGGCGGCCGGGGCGTTGGCGAGCCGCACGGTGGCGGTCGCGACGCCGCCGCCGACCAGACCGGCCATCACGGCGGTCATGGCGAGGAGTGCGACGGGGCGCTGCCTGCGGCAGCGGCGGGCACAACGGCAGGTACCGCGTCGGGGGCGGGGACGGAGGGGGGCGTGTACGGGGCGTAGGGGTCGTAGGTCATGTCCATCAAGGTGCCGGTCGACCCTGAACAGTCCCTGTACAGACGCTGAAGTCTCAGACCGAAGTTCCTGCGAGTTCCCTGAGCACGAGCCGGTCAGTCGTCGAGGGCGGCCTCGCGCCGCATCCGGGAGATCGCGGCCAGGTCCCAGTCCGGGCGCGGTACCGACGACAGCAACAGCCGTGTGTACGGATGCTGGGGCGCGGCGAGCAACGAGCGCGTCGTCCCGCGTTCCACGGCCCGGCCGCGATGCATCACGACCACGTCGTCGCACACGTACCGGACGACGGCCAGGTCGTGACTCACGAAGACCAGCCCGACCCCGGTGTCACGCCGGATGTCGCCGAGCAGGTTGAGGACCTGCGCCTGCACCGAGACGTCGAGCGCCGACACTGCCTCGTCCAGTACGAGCACCCGCGGCTGGACGGAGAGCGCCCGCGCGATCGCGACCCGCTGCCGCTGCCCGCCGGACAGCCGCCGCGGGTAGGCCCCGGCCTCCCGCTCGCCCAGTCCCACCAGCTCGAGCAGCTCCCGCGTACGGCGGCGGCGGGCCGACCGGGCGAGCCGGCTGTGCAAGGCCACCACGGCGTCGATGCCGTCCGCGACCGTCACCCGCGGGTCGAGCGACAGGTACGGGTCCTGGAACACGATCTGCACCGCCTTGGCCCGGGCCAGCCGGGCGGCCGCCCCGCGGCTGCGGGTGTCCAGCGGCGCACCCTGCACCAGGATCTCGCCCGAGTCCGGTCGCTCGAGGCCCACGAGCATCCGCGCGGTCGTGGTCTTGCCCGAGCCGGACTCGCCGACGAGCCCGATCGAGCCCCCTGGATCCAGCCGGAACGAGAGCCCGTCCACCGCGCGGACGGTCGTGTCGCCGACGACGTACGACTTGTCGAGGTCGTGCACCTCGAGGAGGGCGGTCATCGGGTCCACCCGGGCTCTGCCCGCCGCCCCGGCAGCATGGTGGCCACCTCGGCGGCCCGCACGCACGCGACCTCGCGACCGGCGCCGACCGCGGTCAGCTCGGGTGTGCGCCCGTCGCACCGCCCCGGTTGCGCGTAGGAGCAGCGCGGGGCGAACGAGCAGCCGGCCGGCGACTCGAGCAGGCTCAGCGACTGGCCCGGGATCGGCAGCAGCCGTTCGTGCGCACCATCCAGGTCCGGCGTGGAGGTCAGCAGACCGGAGGTGTACGGGTGCCGCGGCTCGGCGAACAGCGCGTCGGCCGCAGCGCTCTCGACGATGCGACCCGCGTACATCACGTAGACGCGGTCGCAGATCGCCGCGGCCAGGTCGAGGTCGTGGGTGATGAACAGCACCCCCAGCCCGCGGTCGGCCTGCAGCCCGGACAGGATCGAGAGGATCTCGGCCTGGGTGGTCACGTCCAGCGCCGTGGTCGGCTCGTCGCACAGCAGAAGCCGCGGGTCGGTCGCGAGCGCGGCCGCGATCATCACCCGCTGCAGCATTCCGCCGGAGAGCTCATGCGGATGCTGGCGCAGGTGCCGGCGCGGGTCCGGCATGGCCACCGCGGTGAGCAGCTCCTCCGCTCGCGCCATCGCGCGGTCGGCGTCCCAGCCCTCGTTGCGCCGCAGCGACTCGGTCATGAAGTCACCGATGCGACGCATCGGGTTGATGCCCGCCCGGGGGTCCTGGAAGATCATCGAGACCTCGCGGGTGCGCAGGGCGCGCAGCCGCTCGGCCGAGGCGTCCAGGACGTCGACGTCGCCGACCCGGATCCGGCCCCCGACCAGCGCGCCGCCCGGTCTCAGGCCGATGACCGCGCGCGCGGTGACGGACTTCCCCGACCCGGACTCGCCGACGAGGCCGACGACCTCCCCGTCGCCGACGGTCAGCGACACCCCGTCGACGAGCGGCCGCGCAGCACCGGCGGGCAGCCGCACCGACAGCCCGTCGATCTCCAGGAGCGCCATCAGCCGTCCCGCCGTGCGATCCGGTCGCCGAGGTCCTCGCCGACGACGTTGAACGCGACCACGGTGACGATCACCGCGAGTGCCGGCGCCACCGCCGACAGCGGCTGCCCGGACAGGACCGCGCCTCGCCCGTCGTTGATCATCGAGCCCCAGTCCGCGGTCGGCGGCTGGACGCCGAGGCCCAGGAAGGACAGCGCCGCCAGGTCCAGCAGCGCGTACCCGAAGTTCAGCGTCGACTGCGCGAGGACCGTGGGGGAGACGTTCGGCAGCAGCCGCCGCACGGCGATGTGCACCGGGCCGAACCCCTGCACCTGGTACGCCGCGATGTACGGCCTCGACCGGGCCTGGATCACCAGGCTGCGCACCAGTCGAGCGACGAACGGCATGTACGCGACGGCCATGGCGACCACCGGCGCCACCAGCCCCTTGCCGAACAGCGACACCGCCAGGATCGCCAGCAGCAGGCCCGGGAACGCGAACAGGATGTCGACCACGCGCGACAGCAGCGCGTCGACCCAGCCGCGCCGCCACCCGGCCAGAAGCCCGACGATGATGCCGAGGATGGTCGAGAACACGACGACGGCCAGCGGTCCCACCAGGCTGGTCCTGGTCCCGAAGATCAGCCGCGACAGGGTGTCCCGGCCGACCTCGTCGGTGCCGAGCCAGTGCGCGGGGCTGGGTGGGGCGAGCGCGTTGCTCAGATCGGTGGCGTCCGGGTTGTACGGCGCGAGGACCGGTGCGAGCACCGCGACGAGCACGAACCCGACCACGATCGCCAGGCACGCGTAGAACAGCCAGCTGCCGCCGACCCCGCGCAACGCCGCCAGGCTCCGGCGTCCGGTCCGCGGCGCGGTGAGGACGCTCATCGGGCCGACTCCCCGGCGGCGGCCCGCGGGTCGATCAGCGGGTAGAACAGGTCGATCGCGCCGTTGATGAGCACGAACACGGCCACCACGAGCAGGACCAGTGCCTGCACGACGGGGAAGTCCAGCTTGTCGACGGCCTGCACGAGCAGCGAACCGATCCCGTCCAGCCCGAACGCGGTCTCGACCACCGCGCTGCTCACCAGGAGCCCGGCGACGAGCAGGCCGGAGATCGTCGAGATCGGGCCGAGAGCGTTGCGGAGCACATGCCGGCGCACCACCGTCCGGTACGGGATTCCGCGGCTGACCGCCACCTCCACATGCTCGCGGCCCAGCTCGTCGAGCATCGAGGAGCGGGTCACCCGGCCGAGCAGCGCGACGAACGTGAGCGACAGCGCGATCGCGGGCAGCGTCAGGTGGTACAGCCGGTCGACCAGCCCTTCGCCGGAGCCGTAGGTCGGGAACCACCCCAGGCGTACGGCAAAGAACGAGATCAGCAGGATCGCCGCGACGAACGACGGCACCGCAGCGAACACCGTGACCAGCACCAGCACCGACTTGTCGGTGAACCGTCCGGCGCGCAACGCGCCGATGATCCCGGCGCCGAGCCCCACCACCAGGATCAGCACGGCGGACATCCCGACGAGCATGAGCGTGGTCGGCAGCCGGGCGAGGATCAGCGACCCGACGTCCTGCCGGAACTCCAGCGAGCGGCCGAAGTCGCCGTGCAGCACGCCGCCGAGCCAGTGCAGGTACTGCACGAGGAACGGCTGGTCGAGCCCGTACTGCGCCTTGACGGCCGCGACCGCCGCGGGCGACGGGCTGCGGCCCTGCAGCAGGAACGAGACCGGGTCCCCGGGCGCGATGTACAGCGACGAGAAGACCAGGAACGAGGTGACGAACAGTGTCACGACGAGCCCGAATCCCCGCCCGGCGACGAACCGCAGGCGACCGCCGTGGCGACGTCGCGACGGGCTCACAGCGCCGGCCGCCAGCCGGGGTCGGACCAGTACGGGTGCGCGGCCTCCAGTGCGGCACCGAGCGCGAAGACCGTGGCGTCGTCGTACGTGCGTCCGACGATCTGCACGCCGGTCGGCACCCCGTTCGGGGAGCGGCCGGACGGCACGGACAGCACTGGGACGCGACCGACCACGTTGAACGGCACCGTCATCAGGACGCTGTCCCAGTGGTAGGTCGCGTCCCCGACCGGGATCGTCGCAGACAGGTAGTCGTCACCCGCGACGAGACCCTGGGCGCCGAACGTCGGGGCCAGCAGGGCGTCGTAGTCCTCCAGCAGCGCACCGAGCGGTGCGTAGACCGCCGCCTCGGCGTCCAGACCCTCCAGGTACCGGGTGCCGCCACCGTGCTCGGCGGCGCGGCGGGCGAAGTCCCGGGTGTACGGCATCAGCAGCTCGGCCTGGTCGCCCGTCAGCATCGAGATCGCGCTGCCGAAGATGGCGCCGAAGTGCGCCCAGGCAGCGGCCGCGAGCGTCTCGCGGGTCCAGGGCAGCTCGACCTCGTCGACGGCGACACCGGCGTCGCGGAGCAGGTCGGCGGCGGTTCGCGTGCTCGCCTCGACCGCCGCGTCGACGGGGTAGTCGCCGAGCTGCACGCACAGCGCCACCCGCAGGCCGGTCGCGGCGGCGCCCTCGACCGGGACCCGGTAGGTCGGCCGCAGCGACGCCTGGTCAGCCGGGTGCGGACCGGCCAGGACGTTCTGCAGGAGCGCGACGTCGGCGACGGTGCGGCCCATCGGGCCGTCGGCGCAGTACGTGTCCTGGTTGAACGGCGAGAGCCCGGGCACCCGGCCGAACGGCGGCTTGTAGCCGACGACCCCGCACAGCGATGCAGGGAGGCGGATCGAGCCGCCGATGTCCGAACCGGTCGCCAGCACCGTCGAGCCGGCCGCGAGCGCCGCACCGGACCCGCCGGACGATCCTCCGGGCGACAGGTCGGTGTTCCACGGGTTGCGGGTCACGCCCCACAGCGACGAGTGCGTGAACGGCGCGCAGGAGAACTCCGGCGTCGCCGTCCGTGCGTGCACGACGGCGCCCGCGGCGAGCACCCGTTCGACCACCGGATGGGTGACGTCCGAGACGCGGCCCTTCTCCAGGAGGGAGCCCTCCTCGATCGTGCGGCCCGCCCACGCCTGCTCCTCCTTGAGCGCGAGCGGGACGCCCTCCAGGGGCCGGGGCGCACCACCGCCGTGACCGCGGTAGCGCGCCTCGGACTCGCGCGCCGCCGCGTACGCATCGTCCAGCATCTGCTCGGTCATCGCGTTGACGAGCGGCTCGACCTCCAGTGCCCTGGCCACGACGGCGTCGAGCAGCTCGACCGGGGAGAGCTCCTTGTCCCGGAACAGGCGTTGCGCGTCGGTCGCCGACAGGTAGTGGAGCTCGGTCACGACGCGGCGCCGATCTGCGCGGCCCACGGGTAGTACATGAAGTTGATCGACGGTTGCACGCCGGTGATCCGCTTCCCCAGCCAGACCGTGGTCGGGACCGTGTACAGCGGCAGCCACGGCAGCTCGTCCTGGGCGATCTGCTGCGCCTTCGCCGTGAACGCGGACCGCTGCACCGGGTCGGCCGTCCCGATGGCCGACGCGACTGCGGCGTCGTAGTCCGGGTTCGACCAGCCTCCGTAGTTGCTGAACTGCCCGGTCTGCAGGACGCCGTACATGTCCAGCGGGTCGCCGATCGACACGTACCAGGAGGTGAAGAACAGGTCGATCCCCTTGCGCGCGGCCGGGTCGCTGAACAACGTCGTGTACTTGTCGGGCGAGATGGTCTCGATCTTCGGCGTCAGCCCGATGTCGGTCGCCGCCTGCGCGACGGCCTGGGTGAGGACGTCGGCCGCCGAGGTGATCGGGCTGGTAGCGATGACGACCGTCTGCCCCTGCACGCCCGCGGACGCGGCCAGCGCCTTCGCCTTGGTGACGTCGTGCGGGTACTGCGGCAGCGAGCTGTAGTAACCGTCCACCGTGTTGGGCGGGACGCCGACCCAGTCGCTGGTGGTGGCCAGCGACTGCGCGTCGGCGGCGACCCCCTGCTCGCCGGCCTTCATGACCCCCTTGCGGTCGATCGCCATCAGCAGCGCCTGGCGGACCCGCTTGTCCCCGAGCACACCCTTGAGGTTGCCGACGATCTCGTCGTTCACCGTGGTGTTGGTGCCGTAGTACAGCGTGCCCGGGCCACCGTTCTTCAGCTGGGCGTACGCGTTCGACGGCACCTGCCACCCACCGTCGACCTCGCCGGACTGCCAGGCGTTCACCCGGGTGTTCGGGTCCTGCAGGAACACGAACTTCACCTGCCCGGCCTTCGCCCTGAGGTTCGGGTCCCAGTAGCCGTCGTAGCGCTTGAGCGTGATGCTCTGGCCCGGCGACCAGGACGAGAACTCGAACGGTCCGGTGCAGTTGACGCCCTTGGTGGGGTTGCCGTAGTCCTTGCCGTCCGTCGCGAGGGTCTTCGCCGACTCGATCGTGCCGGGACTCGCCGCCATGTACGGGTTGAACTGTGAGTCCGGCTTGGTAAGGGTGACCGTGACCTGGTCCGACCCGGTCTTCGCGATCGACTTCACGTTCTGGTAGACGTTCGCCCAGTACGAGCCGACCGCCGGGTCCAGGTGCCGCTTGAGCGAGGCCACCACGTCGTCGGCCGTCAGCGGGGTCCCGTCGTGGAAGGTCACGCCCTGCCGGATCGTGTACACCCACGTCGTCGGCGTCGGGTTCGCGTACGCGGACGCGAGGCCGGGTGAGACGGACAGGTCCGCGTTCCAGCGCAGCAGGCTCTCGCAGACGTTCGCCAGGATCTGGTTCGGCGGGTAGTCGAAGGCGTAGGCGTAGTCGAGCGAGTACGGCTCCGCGTAGACCGACCAGGTGAAGGAGTCGATGTCGCCCTTGGGCTTAGGGGTGTCCGCGGTCAGCTGGTACGCGGCACCGTTCGAGCCGGACGCCGACGGGCTCGGCTTCGCGGTGCCGCTGCACGCGGACAGCGCGAGCGCCACCGTGACCGTCACCGCCGCAGCGAGCAGGCCGGGGCGGTGACGAAGATCGTTCCGTGCGGTCATTCAGGCCTCCGTTGGCGCGGTGAAGACGAGCTCACCCTCGACGTACGTGCGGGTCACGCGGGTGTCGGCGATCTGTTCGGTCGCTCTGGCGAAGGGGTTGGCGTCCAGGACGGTCAGGTCGGCGGCCGCGCCCGGGCTCAGCCGCCCCGTCGTCAGGTCCAGGTGGTTGGCGAACGCGCTGCCTGCCGTGTAGGCGGTGAGCGCCTCGGCCAGCGTGATCGCGTTACCCGGGTAGAACGGCTGCGCGTCCTCGCCCGGCGACACCCGGTTGACGGCGACATGGATGCCTGCCAGCGGGTCCGGGCTGCTGACCGACCAGTCGCTGCCGGCGGCCACCTGCGCGCCGGCCCGCAGCAGGTCGCCGAACGGGTACTGCCAGGCCGCCCGGGTCGCACCGAGGAACGGGATGGTCAGCTCGTCCATCTGCGGTTCGTGCGCGGCCCACAACGGCTGGATGTTCGCGACGGCACCGAGTGCGGCGAAGCGCGGGATGTCCTCGGGGTGCACCAGCTGCAGGTGCGCCAGGTGGTGCCGGTTGTCGGACCGGCCGTTGACGGCACGAGCCGCGCTGATCGCATCCAGCGCCTCGCGAACCGCGCGGTCGCCGAGGGCGTGGAAGTGCACCTGGAAGCCGAGGGCGTCGAGCCGGGTCACGTGCTCGCGCAGCGCGAACGGGTCGACGAAGCTGAGCCCGGCGTTGTGGGTCCGGCAGCCGTCGCCGTCCAGGTACGGCTCGAGCATGCCCGCGGTGAAGTTCTCGGCGACGCCGTCCTGCATGATCTTCACGCTGGTGGCTGCGAAGCGTCCGGCCCGACCCTCCGCCCGGCGCTCGACCAGCTCGCCGATCTGGTCGCCCCCGCGGTCGCGGTCCCACCACAGCGCGCCGACCACGCGCGCCTTGAGCGTCCCGTCGCGGGCGGCCTGCAGGTACGTGGGGAGGATGTCGGCGAGCCCGAAGATCGCCCCGACCGCGGCGTCCTGCCAGGCCGTGATCCCCAGCGAGAACAAGAGGTCCTGGGCCTCGCGCAGCCCGGCGAGCAGGTCCGGCCCGCTGGGCTCTGGCAGCAGCCGCCCGACCAGCCGGCCGGCGCCCTCGTGCAGGGTCCCGGACGGCGCGCCGTCCGGTTCGCGCTCGATCCGGCCGTCCTTGGGGTCCGCCGTCGACGCGTGAACACCGGCGAGCTCGAGCGCCCGGGTGTTCACCCAGGTCCCGTGGCCGTCCCGGTTCGTCAGGAACACCGGGCGGTCCGCGACCACCGCGTCGAGCGCCTGCCGGGTCGGTGTGCCGCCGGGGAAGAACTGCATCGACCAGCCGCCGCCGACGATCCAGTCCAGGTCCGGGTTCTCGCGCGCGTACTCCGCCACGATGTCCAGGCACTCCTGGGCGGAGGTGGTGCCGTGCAGCTCGCACTGGAGCATGGCGAGGCCGCCCATGACCGGGTGGACGTGCGCGTCCTGGAACCCCGGGAGCAGGAGCCCGCCGGCGAGGTCGACGATCTCGGTGCGCGGCCCGGCCAGCTCGCTCAGCTCGGCGTCCGGGCCGACTGCGACGACCCGACCCGACGCGACGGCGACCCCGGCGCGGACGGACCCGCTCGACCCGGGGGTGAACACCGACCCGCCCACGAAGAGCGTGTCGACCTGCTGGACCATGCGATCTCCCGCCGCTCGCAGCGGCCGTCTCGGGCCGGGGGTGGCACGACATTGCCGGGGAGCGTAGGTTTAAGTCAGCGGTGATGTCAACGCCGTTGACTAGACAGTGAAACCGTGACCCCGGGTCCAGGAGGCAACGATGTCCGCTGAGCCGGCGCCACGGGTCCGACCGCAGCTCGACGCGGCCACGATCCTCGACGCGGCCCTGCGGCTGGCCCGCACCGGCGGCAGCGAGCCGCTGACCGTGCGGCGGCTGGGCAGGGAGCTGGGCGCGGACCCGACGGCGATCTACCGGCACTTCCGCGACAAGGACGAGCTGATCCGCGCAGTGATCGACCGGCTCATCGGGGAGGGCGCCGCACGGATCGACGGCGGGGCCGACTGGCGAACCAGGCTCAGCGCGCTCGCCGACGTGACGCTGGAGATCTTCACCGCGCACCCCGCGATCGGTGCCGAAGCCGCCACCCGGACCACCGGCGGGCAGGGCGAGCTCGCGGCTGTCGACCTGATCATCCGGGCGATGGTCGACGCGGGGCTTGGGCCGGACGACTCGGTCCGCTACTACGCGGTCTTCTCCTCGTACCTGCTGGCGTTCTGCAGTGCGCAGGCGCGGGCGCTGCTGGTCGCCGGCCCGACCGCCCACGACGACGACCCGCGCTGGCTCGGCGGGTCTTCGGCGCTGAGCGTCAGCCGGCTCCCGGCCGTGGCCGCGGTTCGGGACCGGCTCGAAGCCCTGCGCGACGAGGACGTGTACCGGGTCGGCGTCGAGGTGATCCTGGACGCCGTGCAAGCCCGGGCGCGCGCCTGGGCGCCCTAGGATGCGCGACGTGGACGACGAGCTGATCCGGATCGACCTCGAGCGCCTCAAGAAGGCCCGCCCGGATGTGTACGCGATCCTCGGCGACGACCCGAGCCAGGGCTTCCCGCCGACCGAGGACCTCATCGAGACCGGGCTGTTCAGCGAGCTCGAGGACGGGCTGCTCTACCTCCCCCAGGGCGCCCAGGACTGGCTCCGGGCCAACCCCTCCTGACCAGTGACTTCTGCGTCGACCCGGGGAGGGCTCAGGTGATCGCGCCCGGGACGGCGTAGACGTCCAGGATTCGGCCGGCGGAGACGACGATCCGGCCGTTGGCGACCGCGATCGTCGACACCGGGTCCGACCAGACCGAGATCCCGAAGCCGAACTGGTCCGGGACCTCGGTGCCGTCCGTCGCGCGGACCACCGTGTCGAACGCCCCGCCGGACAGGACCAGGCCGCCGGCCACCGCCACCGGGTGAGAACCCAGGCCGAACTGCGAGCTCTGCCAGGCCACCGAGCCGTTGGCGGGACGCAGCGCGCACAACGTGTTCGCGTCGCAGTCGGTGTACACGTGCGTCGCGTCGACGGCGAGCGCGTCGCCGACCCCGGTCTTCGCCCACCGAGTCGCACCGGTCGCCGGGTTCAACGCCGTAAGCGCACCGGTCGCGTTGTTGACGACGTACGCGGTGCTGCCGCCGGGACCCGCGCTGTCACCGCGCTGGACGTCCCAGTCGCCGGCCCTGTGCCACACGACCGCGCCGGTGCTCAGCGAGTGGCCCTCGAGGCGCGGGCTGAAGTTCGGGGCGCAGCCTTCGACGATCACGATGTTGCGCACCACGACCGGGCGGCCCATCCCGTCGCAGATCCCCGGCGCGTACGACCACTGCACGGCGCCGGTCGTGGTCGACAGCGAGATGAGGTCGCCGCCGCCGCCGGCCTCGAAACCGGTGAACAGCACGTGCCCGTTCCACACGGTCATGTTCGCCGGGCCGGGGTCGAAGGACTGGTTCCAGACCTGCGCGCCGGACGTGAGGTCGAACGCCGTCACGCTGCCGGACGGGTCGCTCTGCGAGATGCAGTCCTCGCGCGCGACGATCACGTTCGTGCCGACCACGGCGAGGTTGGGGTAGTAGGTGGCGAGCGAGGTGTCCAGGTCGACGGACCAGAGCGTGTGGTTGTTGGTCAGGTCGACGGCGAACAGCCGGCCGGTGAGCACGACGAACAGGCGGCGGTCGACGATCACCGGCTGGGTGGCGACGCCCGCGCCGCAGCCGGGCAGGTCAGGGCTGGCCGGCGGCGCGAGCCGGCTCCGGGCGAACGCGACACTCTTGATGCTGGTCGCGTTCACGATGGTCTCGTTGCTGTTGTACGCCGACCGTGCCGCGCCGTAGTCCCCCTCCCGCCAAGGTGCGGCGTTGGCGGCGCCGGCCGCAGGTGCCAGGGTCACCAGGACTGCGGCGGCGATCCCGCCGACGACGGCTGCGACCGACCTGCGGCTGATACCCATGTCTGGTCCCCTGGAGCGTGGGTCTGGTGCCTTGGCCGCAACCTACTCGCGATTCGCGCATTCCGACACGGGTGCTCGAGGTCGTACGGTGATCGACGGAGGTGAGGCCGCGGTGCTCGGGCTCCCGGATCGCGTGACGACCTGCCTGTTCGACCTGGACGGGGTCCTCACCGACACGGCTTCGCTGCACGACGCGGCGTGGAAGGAGATGTTCGACGCCTTCCTGCAGGCCCGGGCCGCCGCCGAGGGGCGGCCGTTCGTCCCGTTCGACAGCCAGCGCGACTACGAGCGGTACGTCGACGGAAAGCCGCGGACGGACGGCGTGCGCGACTTCCTCGCCAGCCGATCGATCACGCTGCCGGACGGAACGGCGCAGGACCCGCCCACGGCGCAGACCGTGAACGGGCTGGGCAACCGCAAGAACGAGGTGGTCCAGCACCGCATCCGTACGCAGGGCGTCACCGTCTACGAGGGTTCGCGCCGATACCTGCAGGCAGCCCTCGCGGCCGGGCTGCGCCGGGCGGTCGTGTCGTCGTCGGCGAACACCGCCGAGGTGCTGGAGGTGACCGGGCTGGCGCCGCTCATCGAGCTGCGGGTGGACGGGGTGACGATCCGCACCGAGCACCTCAAGGGCAAGCCCGCGCCGGACACCTTCCTCGAGGCCGCGAGCCGGCTCGGGTCGGACCCGGCCAGCTGCGCGGTGTTCGAGGATGCGCTGGCCGGGGTCGCCGCCGGTCGTGCCGGTGCGTTCGGGTGCGTCGTCGGGGTGGACCGGGTCGGCCAGGCCGACGAGCTGCGCGCCCACGGCGCCGACGTCGTGGTGCAGGACCTGGCCGAGCTCTTGCCCACGGCGGGCGCGCGGTGATCGTCCAGCGCCCGTACCCGGTCGAGCCGTGGTCCGTGAGCGAGACGGCGCTCGACCTGGACCTGCTCGCGCAGGCCGAGTCGCTGTTCGCGCTGTCCAACGGGCACATCGGGCTGCGCGGGAACCTCGACGAGGGCGAGCCGTACGGGATCCCCGGCACCTACCTCAACAGCTTCTACGAACAGGGGCCGCTGCCGTACGCGGAGGCCGGCTACGGATACCCGGAGATGGGTCAGACGCTCATCGACGTGACGAACGGCAAGCTGATCCGCCTGCTCGTCGACGACGCGCCGTTCGACGTGCGCTACGGCGACCTGCACGAGCACCACCGCAGGCTCGACTTCCGCTCCGGGATCCTGGAACGCACGGTGGACTGGACCTCCCCGGGAGACACCCGGGTCATGGTCCGCTCGCGCCGCCTGGTCTCGTTCGTCCAGCGCTCGGTCGCGGCGATCGAGTACGTGGTCGAGCCGGTCGACCGGTCGGTGCGCATCATCGTGCAGTCCGAGCTCGTCGCGAACGAGCAGCAGCCCGAGCTGTCGGCCGACCCGCGGGTGGCCGAGCTGATGCAGAGCCCGCTGCAGGCGGTCACCCAGGACAGCGACGGGCACTCGGTCGTCCTGCTGCACCGCACCCGCAACAGCGGTCTGCTCATGGGCGCCGGGATGGGCCACCTCATCGAGAACAACGGCCGGGTCGAGACCGACGTGGCCGCGCGCGAGGACTGGGCCCGGCTCACCGTCGCCTGCACGCTCGCGCCGGGCGAGCGGCTGCGGCTCGTGAAGCTCGTCGCGTACGGCTGGTCGAGCCTGCGGTCCGTGACCGCCGTTCGCGACCAGGTCGCCAGCGCGCTGAGCGGCGCGCGGTTCGCCGGCTGGGACGGCCTGGTACGGCAGCAGCGCGAGTACCTCGACGACTTCTGGGACGCCGCCGACGTCGAGGTGGACGGCAATGCCGAGCTGCAGCAGGCTGTGCGGTTCGCGTTGTTCCACGTGCTGCAGGCCGGGGCGCGGGCCGAGCGGCGGGCGATCCCCTCCAAGGGCCTCACCGGTCCCGGCTACAACGGCCACACCTTCTGGGACAGCGAGATGTTCGTGCTGCCGCTGCTGACGTACACGGTGCCGAAGTCGGCCGCGGACGCGCTGCGCTGGCGGCACTCCACCCTCGACCTGGCCAGGCAGCGGGCCGCCGAGCTGCACCTGGCCGGGGCGGCGTTCCCGTGGCGGACCATCCGCGGTCACGAGTGCTCCAGCTACTGGCCGGCGGGGACGGCGGCGTTCCACATCAACGCCGACATCGCCGCGGCCGCGATCCGGTACGTGGCCGCGACCGGCGACGAGGAGTTCGACCGGGAGGTCGGGCTCGAGCTTCTCGTCGAGATCGCGCGGCTGCTCATGTCGCTCGGGCACCACGACCGGCACGGGGGCTGGCACATCGACGGGGTCACCGGGCCGGACGAGTACAGCGCGATCGCCGACGACAACGTCTACACGAACCTGATGGCGGCGCACGCGCTCGTCGGGGCGGCCGACGCGGCGCGGCGCCACCCGGACCGCGCCCGCGACTTCGGCGTGCAGGTCGAGGAGGAGGCCGCGTGGCGGGACGCCGCGGCCGCCGTGCACATGCCGTACGACGCCGAGCTCGGCGTGCACGAGCAGTCGGCCCGGTTCACCGAGCACGCGGAGTGGGACTTCTCCAGGTACGTCGACCGCTACCCGCTGCTGCTGCACGTCCCGTACTTCGACCTGTACCGTCGCCAGGTCGTCAAGCAGGCCGACCTGGTGCTCGCGATGCACTGGTGCGGGGACCGGTTCACCGCGCAGGAGAAGGCCCGCAACGTGGACTACTACGAGCGGCGCACCGTGCGCGACTCCTCGTTGTCCGCGGCCACGCAGGCGGTGCTCGCCGCCGAGGTCGGGCACCTGGACCTTGCCTACGACTACGCGTACGAAGCAGCGCTCATCGACCTGCTGGACCTGCAGAAGAACAGCCGGGACGGTCTGCACATGGCCTCGCTCGCGGGTGCCTGGCTGGCACTGGTCGCCGGGTTCGGCGGGTTCCGCGATCACGGCGGGATGCTGTCGTTCGACCCCGCGCTGCCCGAGGGCCTGACCCGCTTGTGCTTCTCGGTGCGCTGGCGCGGCCTGCGGCTGATGGTCGACGTCCACGCCGACCAGGTCACGTACTCGGTCCGCGACGGCGCGAGCTCGGCGCTGGTCCTGCGGCACGCGGGCGAGGAGGTCTCGGTCGCGGCTGGTACGCCGGTCACTCGTCCGCTGGGCAAGCGCGTCCCGCTGATGCCGCGCCCGTCGCAGCCGGCCGGCCGCGCCCCCGTCTCGGCCCGCGGCGCGTTCGGGTCCTGACCCCGCGCGAGCGCCCCGAGCCACTCCGGTCGGCACCCCATCGTCGACGGAACCGACGTACCGTCAGACGTGGTCTCGGTCCGGCAGGGACGAACGGCGCGATGGGTCACCGTGCTCGCCGGCACCGGCGCGCTCGCGGCTACCCCGTTGCTGCTCGGGGCGGCCAGCCGGCCGGGCACCGGGTTGCCTGCCGACGACGTCGTCGCGGACGCCCTGAGGTCGGCGGTGGTCGCGCACTCCGGGCTGGTCCAGGTCGACGGCTGGCTCGGCCTGCCCACGCTTGCGCTGCAGAACGACGCGACCGCGCAGCTGGACACCAGCACCCGGGTCCGTACCTGGTGGGTCTCGCCCACGGTGTGGCGGACCGACACGCTCACCCTCACCGGGCAGCGCGAGGAGGGCGCCGCGACGGGCGCCACACTCGCCTGGGACCACGGGCGCAACACCGTGCTGATCCGGCAGACGCTGCCCGGGCTCCGGCTGCCCAGGACCGCCGACCTGATGCCGCCGGCAGCCGCCAGGACGCTGCTCGCCTGGTTGTCGCCGAGCGACCGGCTGCGCCCGCTGCCGCCGGGCGAGATCGCCGGCCACGACGCCTCCGGCGTCCAGGTCGTGAGCGGGGAGCGGAGCAGCTCGGTGGCGGCTCTGGACGTGTGGGTCGACAGCCTCACCGGCCTGCCGCTGGAGGTCGACCTGTACACCCGCGGCAACGCCGAACCGGTCTTCCGCACGCGGTTCCTCGAGGTGTCCACGCAACGGCCCGACCCGGCGGTGGTGTCCCCGGTGCTGTCCGGCCAGGCGGGCTGGTCGACCTCGCGCCCGGACATCGTCTCGGCGATCCGGTCGGCCGGCAGCACGCTGTTCCCCGACTCCCTGTCGGGGCTGCCGGGCACGGCCGGGGCCGGGCTCCCGGCCGGGATCGCGACGTACGGCGGCGGGTTCGCGCGTCTGGCGCTGCTGGAGCTGCCGCCCCGGCTGGTGCCGCGGGTGCAGGCGGCGGTGGGCGCGCAGACCGTGGACGTCGGCACCGGTCGAGCGGCTGTGCTGCGCAGCCGGCTGCTCCAGGTCGCGGTGATCGAGACCGCGGACGGTCGCGGCTACCTGCTGGCCGGCACCGTCACCGGCGACGCGATGGACGCCGCCGTACGAGCCACGCTGGCCGACCTGCCTGGCGGGCCGGCTGGGTGATCACCTCGGTCAGCCGTCGGGATCGGCCGCGCCCGGTTGCGCTGCGGACTTGTCGTGGACGACCAGGCCCTTGACCCAGCGCTGCCCCCGGCGCAGCGCTCTCGGCTCCTGTGAATGCTGCTTGGGTGCCTTGGCCGGGGTGTCCGGCGGGGTCAGCGACGGCAGCAGCTCGTACTTGCGCGCGTAGATGTCCAGGAGCGCGAGCAGCAGAGCGGCCACCGGGATCGCCAGGATCGCCCCGGCGGCGCCGTACAGCGCGGCGCCGAGCATCACCGAGGCGAAGGACACCGCCGGATGGATGGAGACCGCCTTCGCACTGATCTGCGGCTCGAGCGTGAGGTTCTCGACCTGCTGGTAGACCAGCGCCCAGATCAGCGCCAGCACGCCCTGGATGGGGTTGTCCCCGAGCAGGCCCACGACCACCGGCAGCGCGATCGCGATGTACGTGCCGATGGTCGGCACGAACTGCGCGACCACGCCGGTCCAGATGCCGAGGATCAACCAGTACGGCATGCCGATGATGAACAGGAACAGTGCGGTGGTCGCGCCGTTGATGGTGGCCAGGATGACGCGCGCCGACACGTACCCGCCGGTCTTCTCGACGGCCAGGTCCCACACGTTGACGACGACCGGCTGCCAGCGCGGGGCGAACAGCTGGGCGACGTAGCGCTTGAGGCGCGGCGCGTCCGCCGAGAAGTAGAACGTGAACAGCAGGAACGTGAACGCGGAGAAGAACGCCCCGAGCACCGACACGATGAGCCCCAGCACACCGCCGGCCAGCTCCTTGGCCCACGTCGTCAGCGTGTCCTGGGTGATCCCCACCGCGTTGAGCGCGTCGGTCTGGCTGTACTCGGTGCCGAAGTGCTGGTTGACCCAGTCCAGCGCGGCCGCGGCGAGGACCGGAAGGGCCTTGACCGCCTCCACCAGCTGGTCGGCGATGAGCTTGCCGAACAGGACCGCGAACACGATGCCGAAGACCCCGACGGCGAGCATCACCAGGCCGGTGGCCGCGCCCCGGCGCATCCGGCGCGCCAGCCGGCCCACCGCCGGCTCCATCGCGATCGAGGCGAACCACGCGATCAGCAGCGTGAAGAAGACCGAGCCGCCGTCGTCGATCACGAACCACCCGAACGCAGCCAGGCTCGCCAGGGCGATGACGATGGTGCCGGCGCGCCAGACGCTGCGCTGCTCGACGGCCACGACGACGCGCACCGTGTCCTCGCCCGCGGCGACCGACCCCGTTACCGGAGGCTGCGCCGGTCCGTGTGCCGGTTGATGCGCCGGTTCCGCGGTCGGCGCCGGAGCCTCGTCGTCCATCGCCGTCGCCTCCTCCCGGCTCGCGGAAACCCTAGCCCTGGCCGCGTTCTGACCGGTGGAGGCTGGACCTCACCCGGTCACGACCGCTCGTAGACGGTGCCGTAGCCGGCAGCAGGACGCCGGGGGCGAACAGGCCCGCGGGGTCGAGCGCGCGTTTGACGGCGGCCATCGCGGCGAGGTCGGCGGCCGAGCGGCTCAGCGACAGCCAGGACACCTTGGCGCGGCCGACCCCGTGCTCGGCGCTGATGCTGCCGCCGATCTCGGCCACCCGGCGCAGGACCGCGTCGGCGACCGGGCGGTCCGCCTCGTCGCGCAGGCCGAGGACGTTGACGTGCAGGTTGCCCTCGGCCAGGTGGCCGAACACGACGACCTGCGGGTCCGGTGGACCGGCACCACTCGAGGCGGCCCGGACCAGACCCGCGAGCTCGTCGACGAAGGCCGGCAGGGCGTCCAGGGGTACCGACACGTCCAGCTTGAGCGGGCGCCCGGCCGCCAGCGCCTCGGTGTGCGCCTCCCGGTACCGCCACAGGTCCGCTGCGCGCCGCGGGTCCGCGGCGACGACCGCGTCCGTCACGTCCGGGCTGGTCGAGAGCGCCGCCGAGAGGACGTCGGCCGGTCCGCCGCCCGATTCGGACCCGTCGACCTCGACGAGCAGGTACGCCGGGTGCGCGACCGGGAACGGGCCCACCAGGCCGGTCACCGCCCGGACCAGCACAAGCCCGTCCTCGAGCACCAGCTCGGCCGCGGTCACCTGGCCCGGGAGCCGGTCGCGCAGGTGGGACAGGACCGCCAGCGCCGGGGCGACGCCGGCGACCCCGACGAGCGCGACGGCCCGGAAGCGCCCGAGCGGCACCAGCCGCAGACGCAGCCTGGTCAGCACGGCGAGCGTGCCCTCGCTGCCGACGAGCAGCTGCTCGAGGTCGTACCCGGTGTTGTCCTTGGCCGGGCGGTCCAGCCGGCCGACCACGCCGCCGTCGGCCAGGACCGCCTCCAGCCCGGCCACCTGGGCCCGCATGGGGCCGTACCGCAGCACTCGCTCGCCGCCGGCGTTCGTCGCCGCCATCCCGCCGACGGTGGCGGACCCGCGCGAGCCCAGGTCGACGCCGAGGTCCCAGCCGAGCGGACGGACGCGGTCCTGCAACGACGCCAGGGTGGCACCGGCCCCGACGAGCACCGACGCCGTGCCGCCCGTGGACTCGACGGTGCCGACGGCGTCCATGCGGCGGGTGCTGAGCAGGACCTCGCCACCGGCCGGGACGCCGCCGCCGACCAGCCCGGTGTTGCCGCCCTGCACCACGACCGCGACGCCGGCCTTCGCACAGAGCCGGACGGTCGCGCCGACCTGGTCGGTGTCCGCGGGCCGGACCACAGCCAGCGCCCGGCCGTGGTACCTGCCGGTCCAGTCGGACTCGTACGACGCGGTGAGATCGGGGTCCGTGAGGACGTGGGCGTCGCCGACGGCTCGGCGCAGGTCGCGCACCACCGCCTGCACCGCCTGCTCCGCCCCGGTTGCGTCCATCACCGCATGATGCCGTGCAGCGGTGGGTAGGCGTGTCTGCAGCGCGATGTCTGTGAGCGTCGATGAGCAGGGAATCAGGCGACCGGACTGACCTACGGCTGGCAAACTGTCGATTGTACCACAGCAGGTACGGACTTGTCGTGGTACAGAGGACAGCCTGCGACGGTGCCGACTGAACGCCCGAACCGCGTGCGCGAGCGCCGTCTGCGGTTCGGCGACGTCGTGCGCGAGCGCCGGGCCGAGCTCGGGCTCAGCCAGGAAGCGCTCGCCGAACGGTGCGGCGTCGACCGCAAGAGCATCAGCCGGGTCGAGACGGGCACCTTCTCGCCGAGCCTGGACCGGGTGTGGCGGCTCGCCGACGGGCTCGACCTGCCGATCAGCGCGCTGTTCGCCGAGCTCGGCGAACAACCACCGAGCCGCCGCCGCAAGCGCTGACGAGCAAGGCGGACCGCCCCGGACCCCGGAAGGGCACTCCCGGCGGGGCGGCCCACCTGCCGGTCGCGTCCCCGAGGGAGCCGCCCGCCGGGAGGTCCGGGAGGCGACGGGACAGGGGGCCGAGACCGCCGCCCCCGAACGCGAACGCGACCCGATCGACTGTTCCGGCGCACGACCCTGCCGGTCAACGATGCGCCGCTGTCCGGCTCACGACATGTCCACATCTGGACACCACATTCCGCACGGCTCTCGCGTCCGCCCGGCTCGGTCCTGCACCCTGTTCGCGCGCAACCCACGGGGGGCTCCGCCGGAGTCGGGCAGAGAGGGTCGATCAATGGTGTCCGAACGACGGGCAGCACCGAAGCCGGGCTCCGGTCATCCGTCCCGCCCCGGGAAGCTGCGGGCTCTGGGGCTCGGGGCACTGGCCGAACAGGCGTACGCAGCCTTGCTGGCGACCCGGACCGGGACCGCCGCCGACCTCGCCAGGATGCTGCGGACCGGGCCCGGTCCGGTCGACCGCGCGCTGGTCGAGCTCTCGACGGCGGGGCTGGTGCGGGTGGTCCCCTCCGACGTCCCCGGATACGCACCCGGCACCGGGGTCGCGCCCGCCGGCCCCGGGCCGGTGCGCTACGCCGCCTGCCCGCCGGTGCGGGCCCTGGGCGACGAGCTGCGCGACCGCATCGCGGAGCTGGTGGCGACCGGAGCGGCGATCGAGGAGCTCGGCGGCCGCTACGCGACGAGGGCCGCGGCCAGCGACCGCGACGGCCTCGCCGAGGTGACGGGTGGCTGCGTCGCTGTGGCCCGCACGATGCACGGGCTGCTGGCGTCCGCCCGCACCGACCTGCTCGTTCTCGACCGGCAGCCGTACGTGCGGTCGATCGCCCGGCACGCGCTGCCGGCCGCGATGGCGGCTGCCCTGCGGCGCGGGGTCGAGGTACGGACGATCTACGCGGCGGACGCCTTCGCGGTGGCCGGCTATGCCGGGTACATGGCCGAGATGGCGGCGCTCGGCGAGCAGGCTCGACGGCTGGAGCGGCTGCCGCTGCGGTTCGTCGTCGTCGACGGCACCGCCGCGATGGTGCCGCTGGACCGGGACGGTCCCTGGGTCACCGCATCGATGGTCGTCCGTGGTCCCGCGCTCGTCCAGGACCTCGTGCAGACCTTCGAGGAGCTGTGGGAGCGCGCCGGACCGGGGATGCCGGACCACGCGGACGGCGACGTGACCGACGACGAGGTCGGCCTGCTGCGCATGCTGGCGGCCGGCATGACCGAGGCGGCGATCGCCCGGCACCTCGGCTCGTCCACCCGGACCGTGGGGCGGCGGCTCGCCCGTCTGCAGACCAAGCTCGGCGCCCACACCCGCTTCGCGATGGGCGTCGAGGCGGCCAGGCGCGGGCTGGCACCGGCTGCTGGCTAGGGTCGTCGGTGGCAGCGGTTTCGGAGGTCGGATGAAGATCGTCGTCGGGGTCCAGCCGGACGAGCAGGGTGACGAGGCGCTGGCGCGGGCGGAGGCGCTGGCCCGGTCGATGCGGGCCCACCTCGTGCTCGCGCACGTCTACCCGACGCCCTGGCGGGCGCCCGAGCCCGGGGCGGTGGACAGCGAGTGGCGGGCGTACCTGGTCGAGCAGTCGCGTTCGGCGCTGCTACGGGCCGAGCGCAGGCTCAGCGGCGCGGTGGGACACGAGCTGGTCGTGCACCCGCACACCTCGACCGGACGCGGGCTCGCCGAGGTGGCCGAGGAGCACGGCGGCTCACTCATCGTGATCGGGGCCGGACCCGGTGGCGAACCTGGACGGCTGCACGGAGGCTCGACGGCTGACCAGCTCTTGCACGGCGCTTCGGTGCCGGTGCTGCTGGTCCCGGCGCCTGCGGGCGACGGTGCGGAGCCGCGCCCGCTCACCCCGAGCCGGGTCACGGTCGCCTACCAGCGCAGCCTGGACTCGGCGGAGGCGCTGCACGCCGCGGCTCAGCTGTGCCGCCGGACCGGTGCACCGCTGCGCCTGGTGACGCTGGTGCTGCACCCGCCGCGGACGCTGCGCAGCTACGAGCGTTCGCTGGACGACCTGCGGGCCGATGCCCGGCACTGGCTCGACGAGGCGCTGATCGAGGCGCCGTTCTCGACCCGGCTGACGGCGGAGATCGCCGAGGGCGACGACTTCGAGGAGGCGATGGCGGCCGTCGACTGCGAGCCCGACGAGCTGCTGGTCTGCGGGTCGGGGACCGCGGGCCCGCTGCGCCGGGTCTTCCTCGGCGACACCGCGCAGAAGATCCTGCGAGCGGCGACGGTGCCGGTCCTCGTCGTCCCCCGGCATGCCGAGGCCGAGCTCGACCGCACCCGCGCCATCCCCAAGGTCCGCGACTGACCCGTGCTCAGGAGGCGGCGCTGACCGCCTGCAGGCGGGCGACGGAGTCGTCGTCGACGGAGTCGAAGAAGCCGCCGACCACGTCCTCCACCTGTTCGAACGAGTCGGCGCAGAACAGCAGCGGCTGGTAGTGCGTGATGTCGTACGTCTGCACGCCCATGCGCGCGATGTCGAGCGGGCGCAGGTCGGCACGGGCGATCTCCTGGATCTCCCCGTACGACGAGAGCAGGCCGGCGCCGTACGTGCGCACCATGCCGTCCTCGCGGAGCACCCCGAACTCCAGCGAGAACCAGAACACCTTCGAGACGAACTCCAGCGCGTCCGGCTGCTCGACCCGGCGGGCGGCGGTCCCGGCCGAGCGGTACAGCGCCGCGAACCGGTCGCTGGCCAGGCAGTTGGCGTGCCCGACCACTTCGTGCACGACGTCGGGCTCCGGGGTGTACAGCGGCACCGAGTGATGGCGGATGTACTGGGTCGAGTAGAAGCGGCTGTCCGCGAGCGAGCCGTAGAACTCGCGCAGCGGGACCAGCCCTGCGGCCGGCGCGTACCGGAACCCGGTCAGCGGCTCCAGCGACGCGGTGACCTCGTCCAGCTGGGGGATCCGGTCGGCCGGCAGCCGCAGCCGCTCGGCCCCGACGAGGTACTCGTGGCAGGCCAGCGTCCGGTGCAGGACGGCGAGCTCGCGGCTCACCTCGCGCCAGACCTCGTGCTCCTCGTCGGTGTACTCGGCGTGCGGGACCGGCGTCCCCGGCGTCCAGGCCAGGGCGAGCGCGGCGATCGCGTTGCGCCTCGCCCGGTACACCGGGTCGTTGACGCCGGGGTGGTCGGCGGACAGCTGGACCTCGACGTTGCCGTCGGCGCCCTGGGTGACCGGGGCGTAGAGCTGGGCTTCCTCGAACATGGCGTGCCTCCGACTATGTGACAGTCAGCATCTCACGCGCGTCTTCAGGTGTCACATGGCTCGCCGCGGTCCGGCGCCGCCTCCGACGCTCGAGCGCGTCGGTAACCGGCAGCGCCACGGCCATCAGGAGGCCCGCGGCGATGCCGTCCATCCAGAAGTGGTTGGCGGTGGCGACGACCACGAAGATCGTCGCCACCGGGTGCAGCAGGATCAGCCACCGCCAGCGGCTGGTGGACACGGTGATCACGAAGAACGCGATGAGCAGCGCCCATGCGACGTGCACCGACGGCAGCGCCGAGAGCTGGTCCGCCACGCCGCTGCCGAACGCCCCGTACACGGACTGGCCGTACTGCAGCGCGAGGTCCACGAAGCCGAGGTCGGTGAGCATCCGCGGCGGCGCCACCGGGATCATCTGCACCAGCAGGCACGAGCCGGTCAGCAGCACGATCGTGTTGCGCGCCCAGCGGTACTGCGCGCGGTGCCGCACGAACATCCAGACCAGGAACGCCACGATGCTGTTGATGTGGACGTACAGGTAGAAGATGTTGAGGAACCGGATCAGCGCGTCGTGCCCCAGCACGACCTGCTGGACGGTGAGCTCGCTCGGCAGCCCCATCCGCAGCTCGGTGCCCACGATCCAGTGCGCGCGCTGGAACGCCCCGTCGACCCGGGTCAGCGCCCACCCGCCGGCGACCTGCCAGAACGTGAACAGGCCCAGCACGACCGACGTCTCCAGCAGTGCGGTGCCGACCACGCGCGGCCAGCGCGGCCGGACCCTGGGCTGAGCCCCGCTCGCGGTCGCCACCTCGCGGTCCTGCGCGGCCTGCACGGCCAGCCCCGCTCGCAGCGCCAGGCCGGACACCGCGGCCAGCGCCGCGAGCTGCCCGGCCTGCTGCCAGTGCAGGGTGACCAGATCCACCCGGGCAGTCTCCCTCGTCAGCCTTGCGCGCGCACGGGGTCCGCCACGTCTCCTGGAGGACCGGCCGCGGCCCGGGCCGCCACGAACGCGTCCACGGCGTGGTCCACGTCCTCGTCCGTGTGCGCCGCCGAGAGCTGGACGCGGATCCGGGCCCGACCCTGCGGGACGACCGGGAAGGAGAACGCGACGGCGTACACGCCGCGGGCGAACAGCTCCTCCGCCATCCGGCCGGCCACGACCGCGTCGCCGAACATCACCGGGACGATCGGGTGCTCGCCCGGCAACAGGTCGAAGCCGGCCGTGGCCATGCCCGCGCGGAAGCGGGCCGCCGCCGCGTGCACCCGCTCGCGCAGGTCCGCCGAGCCCTGCAGCAGGTCCAGCACGGTCAGCGACGCCGCCACGATCGGCGGAGCGACCGAGTTCGAGAACAGGTACGGGCGGGCCCGCTGCTTGAGCACGTCGACGATCTCCTGGCGCGCCGCGACGTACCCGCCGGACGCTCCGCCGAGCGCCTTGCCCAGCGTGCCGGTGACGATGTCGACGCGGTCGGCGACGCCGAACAGCTCCGGCGTGCCGCGCCCGCCGGGTCCGACGAACCCGACAGCGTGCGAGTCGTCGACCATGACCAGCGCGTCGTGCCGGTCGGCGAGCGCGCAGATCTCGTCGAGCGGCGCGAGGTAGCCGTCCATCGAGAACACGCCGTCGGTGACCACGAGCCGGTAGCGCGCGTCGGCGGCCTCGACCAGCCGCTGCTCCAGCTCGGCCATGTCGCGGTTGGCGTACCGCAGCCGCCGGGCCTTGCACAGCCGTACGCCGTCGATGATCGAGGCGTGGTTCAGCGCGTCGGAGATGACCGCGTCCTGCTCGTCGAGCAGGGCCTCGAACACCCCGCCGTTCGCGTCGAAGCAGGAGCCGAACAGCACTGCGTCCTCGGTGCCGAGGAACTCGGCGAGCCGCTGCTCCAGCGTCCGATGGATGGTCTGCGTCCCGCAGATGAAGCGCACGGACGCCATGCCGTACCCCCACTGCCGGACCGCCTGCTCGGCCGCCGCGACGACGCGCGGGTCGTCCGCCAGCCCGAGGTAGTTGTTGGCGCAGAGGTTGAGCACGTCGCGGCCGGCGGTGTCGACCACATGGGTGCCCTGCGGCGACGCCATCACCCGCTCGGGCTTGAACACGCCCGTCTCGCGCATCTGCTCCAGCCGCGCCGCGAGCTCGGTGCGCAGGCCGTCCAACGCGGCGCCCACCGCTCAGCCCTCCCAGTCGAGGATGACCTTGCCGCACTTGCCGCTCGCGGCCACGTCGAACGCCTCCTCGAAGTCGGTGAACGGGAAACGGTGGGTGATCACCGGAGAGATGTCCAGACCGGCGCCGACGAGCACCGACATCGCGTACCACGTCTCGAACATCTCGCGGCCGAAGATGCCCTTGACCGTGAGCATCGAGTGGATGACCCGGTCCCAGTCGAACTGGATCTCACCGGAAGGCAGCCCGAGCAACGCCAGCTCGCCGCCGTGCGCCATCGAGCCGATCATCGAGTGCAACGCCGCCGGCGCCCCCGACATCTCCAGCCCGACGTCGAAGCCCTCGACCATGCCGAGCTCGGCCATCACCTCGTCCAGGCTCGTGGTACTGACGTCGACCGCGCGGGTGACCGCACCCATCGACTCGGCCAGGGCGAGCCGCTCGGCCGAGATGTCGGTGATCACCACGTGCCGGGCGCCGGCGTGCCGGACCACCGAGGCCGCCATGATCCCGATCGGGCCGGCGCCGGTGATCAGCACGTCCTCGCCGAGCACCCGGAAGCTGAGCGCCGAGTGCACGGCGTTGCCGAAGGGGTCGAAGATGGCCGCGACGTCGGGGTCGATCGGTCGCGGGTGCCGCCACACGTTGGTCGCCGGCACGACGACGTACTCGGCGAACCCGCCGTCCCGGTCGACGCCGACGCTGACGGTGTTCGGGCAGAGCTGACGGGCACCGCCCAGGCAGGAGCGGCACCGGCCGCAGACGATGTGCCCCTCGACGCTGACCAGGTCGCCCACGTCGACGGTGTCCACGCCGCGGCCGAGCGCCTCCACCCGGCCGGCGATCTCGTGGCCGAGCACGACCGGCGGCTTGACCGCTCCCTGCGACCACGCGTCCCAGGAGCGGATGTGCAGGTCGGTGCCGCAGATGCCGGTCCGCAGCACCCGGATCAGCACCTCGCCGGCACGCGCGGCCGGTTCGGGGACGTCCTGCAGCCACAGCCCTGGCGCAGCCTCGGCCTTGACCAGTGCCTTCATTTCGGACTCCTCGCGATGGACGCCGTGCGGACGGGGAGGCCACCCGACCATGGCTCCCGCCGGCCCGGCAACCCGCCACCGGGGCAGGCTCGGACGCTCCGACTGTACGCAGCGGCGCACCTCCCGAGTCGGGTCGAGACGGCAGCGCCCCCGGCCGGAGTACCCGGTCGGGGGCGCTGTCGTCGGACCCTCTGGGTCCGTGCTCGTCCCTAGTCGTCCCAGGGACCGTAGTCCTTCTCGTACATGACGAGTCTCCTTCCGTCCCGGGCCGGCTGCGACGCTTGGAAGCAGCGGAGCCGACTTCGGGTTTGTTGCTTGCCCAGAACCCACACGAGGGGGGCATCGGGACCGGGCGCCGTGCGTTGCCGCACAGGGCCTCGGGCAACCCTTCGGCGGGTTGCTGCCCCCAGTCTACCTGCCGGCAGCCTGGTTCCTCGCACCCAGGGCATCGACGGGGTCGGCCGGTGCCTGAAGCCGGAACGGGTCAACCGTCCAGCATCGCGGCCGCGACCAGCGCCCGGTGCCGGGCCGGAGCCCCCGCGTACGTGCGGTTCGCCAGGGCGCGCTTGTAGAAGCGGTGCGCGACGTGCTCCCAGGTCATCCCCATCCCGCCGAGGACCTGGATCAGCCCCTCGCAGGCGAGCACGCCGGCCTCCCCGGCGGATGCCTTGGCCGCCGAGCAGGCCGAGTCGACCACGGCCGGGTCGACCGCGGTCGGCTCGGTCTCCGCGGTCGCGACGTACCAGGCGGCCCGGTACGCGAGCGAGCGGGCCAGCTCGGTCGCGACGTACATGTCGGCGATGCGGTGCGAGACCGCCTGGTAGGTCCCGATGACCCGGCCGAACTGCTCGCGGGTCGACGCGTGCGCCACCGCGAGGTCCAGCGCGCGCTGGGCGATCCCGACCGACTCCGACGCCAGCCCGGACAGGGCGCGGCGGCGGACCGCCACCAGCACCCCGGCGGCCGGCGCCACCACCGAGGCCACCGGCACCGCGGCTCCGTGCAGGCTGAGCTGCCCGGTCCGGCGGGTCGTGTCGGTGGTCGCCGGCAGCGCGGTGACGGCGCCGCCGGTCGCGGCGGGCTCGAGGACCGCGACCAGCGGTCCGCCGGTGTCGTCCCGCGCCACGACGCCGACGAGCTCGGCGCAGGCCAGGTCGGCGACGTCGACCTTGGCTCCGGTCAGCGTACCAGGAGTCGGCCGTACGGGTGGCCGTGCAACGCAAGGCTGCCGGGTCGCCGAAGGCCTCGGCCCCGGACGGCTCGGCCCACGCCATCGCGGCGGACCGCAGGGGGTCCGCCGCCACGTCGACCACAGCCGGCGACGCCACCGCGGTGGACAGCAGCGGGACCGGCGCGAGCGCGTAGCCGGCCTCCTCGAGCAGCACCGTCTCGTCCAG
Organism: uncultured Actinomycetota bacterium; assembly: GCA_963771835.1. GTDB lineage: Bacteria > Actinomycetota > Actinomycetes > Prado026 > Prado026 > CAVQCJ01. The sequence goes on along the minus strand of CAVYVA010000004.1, from coordinate 922,627 downwards.
GAACGTTCCGCCGCCGTCCGGCGCGGACAGCCCGACCCAGCCGAGCCCGACCAGCTCGGCCCACAGCTGGGCGTCGTGGCCGACGGGGCCGTCGGCGACGGCCGCCAGCCGCTCGTCGGTGACGCGTTCGGCGAACAGTCGCCTGGCCGCGGCCCGCAGCTGCTGCTGGTCGTCGGAGAACGCGAAGTCCACGTCCGCTCCTTCTGTGCTGGTCGGTCTGTGCTGGTCGGTCCGTGCTGGTCGGTCTGTGCTGTCAGCGGGACCGGGGCAGGCCGACGACGCGCTCCGCGATGATGTTGCGCAGGATCTCGGACGTACCGGCCTCGATGGTGTTCCCGCGCGAGCGGAGCTGCTGGTACCCCCAGAACCCGTCGTCGAGCCGGCCCCGGAAACCTTCCAGGTCCTGGGCCAGCGACGTCAGCCGCTGGTTCGCCTCGGACCAGTGCAGCTTCGCGATGGAGCCCTCGGGACCCGGTACCCCGGTCTTCACCAGCGCGGTCAGGGCGCGGTAGTTGGTGAACCGCAACGCCTCCAGGTCGACGGCCAGCGCGCCGATCCGGTCCCGCACCAGCGGGTCGTCGGCCGGGCGCGTCCCGTCCGGGCGGGCGGCGCGCGCGGTGCGCACGAGCCGGTGCAGCAGCTGTTCGAACCGCGCGGTCAGCGCGAACCCCAGCGTGCCCCGCTCGTGCAGCAGCGTCGTCATCGCGACGCTCCACCCTTCGCCCGGAGAGCCGAGCATGGACGTCCGCGGCACCCGGACGTCGGTGAAGTAGATCTCGTTGAACTCCGGGTCCCCGGTGATCTGCCGCAGCGGTCGCACGTCGACGCCGGGAGCGTGCATGTCGACGAGCAGGTACGACAGCCCGCGGTGCCGTTCCGCGTCAGGGTCGGTCCGGACGACGAGGATGCACCAGTCGGCCACGTGGGCGTACGACGACCACACCTTCTGCCCGTCGACGACCCACTCGTCGCCGTCCAGCACAGCACGGGTCCGCGCGCCAGCAAGGTCCGAGCCCGCCCCGGGCTCGGAGAACCCCTGGCACCAGATCTCCTCGCCGGACAGCAACGGCCGCAGGTACCGCTCCTTCTGCTCGTCGCTGCCCCAGGCCATGATCGTCGGCCCGGCCATGCCGATCCCGATGACGCCGACGTGTCCGGGGGCGTCGTGCCGGGCCGCCTCCTCGAGGTAGATCCCGAGGTACGTCGGCGGCAGCGCGAGACCGCCGTACTCCTTCGGCCAGGTGATGCCGGCGTAGCCCGCAGCGAAGACCTTCTGCGTCCACGCCCGCAGGAAGTGGAGGTCCTCCAGACCGACGGTCGGCTCGCGCTCGGCCCACCCCGGCGGGAGGTTGGCGGCGAACCAGGCGCGCAGCTCCGCCCGGAACGCCGCCTCGTCCGCGGTGTCACGGAAGTCCAACGCTGCCTCCTACGCCGTCGTCAGTGCGGGGTGCTGACGTACTTGACGTCGAGGTACTCGGCGATGCCCTCCGGGCCGCCCTCGCGCCCGAAGCCCGACGCCTTGATGCCGCCGAACGGTGCCGCCGGGTTGGACACCAGGCCGCGGTTGAGGCCGAGCATCCCGGACTGCAGCGCCTCGATCACCTTCATGCCGCGGTCCCAGGACTGCGTGTAGGCGTACGAGACCAGCCCGAACTCGGTGTCGTTCGCCGCCGCGATCGCCTCGTCGTCGGTCTCGAACGTCGCCACCGGGGCGACCGGCCCGAACACCTCCTCCTTGAGGATCCGCGAGCCCGGCTCGACCCCGGCGAGGACCGTGGGCGGGTAGAAGTAGCCCGGCCCGTCCGGCCGCGTCCCGCCGCAGACCGCCTTCGCGCCGCGGTCGACGGCGTCCGACACGAGCTCCTCGACCTTGGCCCGGCCGGCGTCGTCGATCAGCGGACCGACCTGCACGCCGGTGTCCGTGCCGCGACCGACGCTCAGCGCGGACAGCCGCTCGGTCAGCCGGCGGGTGAACTCCTCGGCGACCGACGCATGCACGTGGAACCGGTTCGCCGCCGTGCAGGCCTCCCCCATGTTGCGCATCTTGGCGAGCACAGCTCCGTCCACGGCCTTGTCCAGGTCGGCGTCCTCGAACACCAGGAACGGCGCGTTGCCGCCGAGCTCCATCGACGTACGCAGGAGCTGGTCGGCGGAGTCCTTGACCAGCTGCCGCCCCACCTCGGTCGAGCCGGTGAACGACAGCTTGCGCAGCCGCGGGTCCTGCAGCAGCGGTCCGGTGAGGGCCCCGGCCGACTTCGCGGTCAGCACCGACAGCACGCCCTTGGGCAGGCCGGCCTCCTCGAGCAGCGCGGCCAGCGCCAGCATCGACAGCGGGGTCTGCTTGGCCGGCTTGACGATCATCGTGCAGCCGGCCGCGACGGCGGGTCCGATCTTGCGCGTCCCCATCGCCAGCGGGAAGTTCCACGGCGTGATGAACAGGCACGGGCCGACCGGCTGCTTGAGCACGATCAGCCGGCTGTCGCCGCCCGGCGACAGCCCGAAGCGGCCGTCCACCCGGACCGCCTCCTCGCTGAACCAGCGCAGGAACTCTGCGGCGTAGGTCACCTCGCCCCTGGACTCCGACAGCGGCTTGCCCATCTCCAGCGTCATCAGCAGCGCGAGGTCGTCGGCACGCTCCACCATCAGCTCGTACGTCCGGCGCAGGATCTCGCCGCGCTCGCGCGGCGCCGTGGCCCCCCACCCGGCCTGGTTGTCACTGGCGATGCGCAGCGCCTCCAGCCCCTCGGCGGGGCTGCCGTCGGCCACCTCGGCGATGGTCTCGCCGGTGGACGGGTCCTCGACCGCGACGGTCCCGCCGGACCGCGCGGGGGTCCACTCGCCGCCGAGGTAGAGGTCGGTCCGGACCCCGGACAGCACGCGGGTCTCGTCGGCCTTCGTGGGCATGGGCTCGTCGCCTCCTGGGGCCGGGACGCTCGCCCATGCCCTCGCCGGGCCCACGCTAGTCGCCCCGCCGCGCGAACATGAGCCCGGCTCCGATCGCCGCTGCCAGCGCCGACGCCACGAAGATGCCGACCTTGGCCTGCGTGACCAGCGCCGGGTCGGTGTAGGCCAGGTCCGCGATGAACAGCGCGACGGTGAAGCCGATCCCGCCCAGCACCGCCAGCGGCCAGACCTCGCGGGTCGCCATCCCCGCCGGCAGCCGCACCCAGCCGGTCCGCAGCAGTGCGAACGTGGCCCCGGCGATGCCCACCGTCTTGCCCACGACCAGCCCGACGACGACCGCCCACGTGAGCCGCTGGGTGAGCGCATCCGACAGGATCCCGCCGCGCAGGTAGAGCCCGGCGTTGGCGAGCGCGAACACCGGGATCACGACGTACGCGCTGACCGGGTGCAGCCGGTGCTCGAGGTCGGCGAGCACCGGCCGTCCACGGACCAGCCCGGTCGGCGTCAGCAGTCCCAGGACGACGCCGGCCAGCGTCGCGTGCACGCCGGACTCCAGCAGGCCGAACCACACCACCAGCCCGGCCGGGACGTACGCCAGCGGGTGGCTGACGAACGGGCGCATCGCCAGCACGACCCCGATCCCGGCTCCCGCCAGCAGCAGCCAGGCCGGGTGCAGCGACCCGGAGTAGAAGACGGCGATGACGACGATCGCGATGAGGTCGTCGACGATGGCGATCGACAGCAGGAAGAGCTTGGCGCCGCCGCTGGCCCGGCTGCCCACGAGCGCGAGCACGCCGACCGCGAAGGCGATGTCGGTCGCCATCGGCACGCCCCACCCGCGGCCGGCCGCTCCGCCCGGCGCCACCAGGAGGAACAGCAACGCCGGCAGGACCGCGCCGCCGGTCGCAGCCGCCATCGGCAGCACGGCGGCCCGCAGCTCGCGCAGCTCGCCCACGACCAGCTCGCGCTTGATCTCCAGCCCCACGACGAAGAAGAAGACCGCCATCAGCCCGTCGTTGACCCACCCGACCAGGTCCTCGGTGACGGCGTGCGACCCGCTGCCGAGCGTCAGCGGGTGGTGCCAGAAGCGGATGTACGAGTCCGCGGCGCCGGAGTTCGCCCAGACCAGCGCGACCACCGTCGCCGCCACGAGCACGACCCCGCCGACGGCCTCGTCGTGCAGGAACTCGGTCAGCGAGCCCCACCGCGCTCGACGTTCGCCCGGGCTCTGCTCGGTCGTCGAGGCCACCTGCGCCACGGTAGCGAGCGGATCACCCGGACGCGCGAGCAAAGCGGGCGTCCGCGCTGCCGACACCGAAGGCGTGGGGGGGCCACCGGTCCAGGACGACCGCGCGCCCGGCCGATGGCGTGCGCGCCCGGTGCCGGCCGCGCTGCTGCGCGCTGCGATCGTGCTGCTCCCCGGGCTCGGGTCGCTGGCGTCCGTCGCCGTGGTCTCGCGGTTCGTGCCCGCGCCGACGGACCAAGCCCCCGCGCTGGCCGTCCTGCGCCTGCTCGCCCTCCTCGCGCTGGCAGCTGCCGTCGCGTACGCGGTGCAGCGCGGGGTACGGCGCCTGACCCCGCTGGTCATGCTGCTGCAGATGTCGCTGCTGTTCCCCGGCCGTGCTCCGTCGCGGTTCCGCCTCGCGCGCAGGGCCTGCTCGACCGACATCGGGGCCGCGCTGAACCCGCGGACCGGGGACGACGCCGCCGCCGTCGCCGAACGGGTCGTCGGCCTGCTGGCCGCGCTCGCCGCGCACGACCGGCACACCCGCGGGCACTCCCAGCGGGTCCAGGTCCTCGCCGAGATGCTGGCCCTCGAGCTCGGGCTGTCCAGGTCCGAGCGGGGACGGCTGCGCTGGGCCGCGCTGCTGCACGACATCGGCAAGCTGTCGGTGCCGGCCGCGGTGCTGGCCAAGCCGAGCGCGCTCGCGGACGACGAGTGGGCCCGGGTGCGCGCGCACCCCGAGGAGGGCGCACGGCTGTGCGGTCCGCTGCTGGACTGGCTGGGCGAGTGGGGCGACGCGATCGCCCAGCACCACGAGCGCTACGACGGGAGCGGGTACCCGCATGGGTTGGCCGGCGCGGACATCTCCACCGCCGGACGGCTGGTCTGCCTGGTCGACGCCTACGAGACGATGACGGCCGCGCGGCCGTACAAGAAGCCGCTCGCGACGCGGGACGCGCGCGCCGAGCTGGCCCGGTGCGCCGGGACGCACTTCGACCCGGCGATGGTGCGGGCCTTCCTGGCCATCTCGCTGCCGCGCCTGCTCTGGGCGTCCGGGCCAGTCTCGTTCCTGGTGCAGCTGCCGTTCCTGCCGCTGGTCCAGGCCGGGAGCCGCACGGCGGCGGCCGCGCTGACCGCAGCCGGCACCGGGCTGGTCGCGGGCGGGGCCGCCGTGGTGGTGGTCGTGGCGTCCGGGTCCTCCCAGCCGTCGGCTCCGTCGGCGGCCGGCAACGGCAGCACCGCCGTGCACACGACGAGCCTCTCCGCGAGCGTCGGCGGTGCAGGCCGAGGCGACGCCGCCGCCGCGGGGGCGGGACGGACGCCAGGTGCCGGAGTGGTTCCGAGCAGGTCGTCGACACCGTCGACGGGCGCGACCGGACCCGTCCCGGGCACGACCGGCGGCAGCGGGCCGGGCGGTGGGAGCACGCCCGCTCCCGTCGCCTCCGGCCTGCTGCCGCCGCTGACGCTCCCCACCCTCCCCGGCGCCATCTCCGCACCGGTCGCCTCGGTGGCGTCCTCGGTGCTCCCGGCCGCGGTCTCGTCGGTGGTGTCGTCGGCACTGCCGAGCCCGGTCAGGTCGCTCGTGGGCGGCCTGCTGCCCGGCGTGCTGAGCGACCGGACTCCCTAGGCTGGCGCGCATGTCCGTGCCGGCGTACCAGGTGGTGGTGCTGGCCGGCGGACGGTCACGGCGGTTCGGCTCGGACAAGCTCGTGCTGCTGCTGGACGGGACGTTGTCCGGGCTGCCGCCCGGTGTGCCGGTGGTCTGCGTCGGTCCCGGTACGGCCGACGCCGTCCAGGCCGGACGTCGCCTGGGTACGCGAGGAGCCGCCCGGTGGCGGGCCGCTGTCCGCCGTCGCCGCCGCGCTCAGCAGCGGCACCGCCGTGCGCCCGCCCGTCGTGCTGCTGGCCGGCGGGGACATGCCCGCGCTCGGCGCCGCCGTACCCGCGCTCGTGGCGGCGCTCGACGAGGCCGGCCCCGCGGTCGACGCGGTCCTGCTGTCGGACGCCGGCGGACGGGGGCAGGTGCTGGCGTCCGCCTGGCACCGGGCCGCGCTCGAGGCCGCGGTCGGCGCGCTGGGCGTCCTCGGCGGCACCGACGGGGTCCCGCTGCAGCGCGTCCTGGACGGCGTGCGGGTGCTGCTGCTGCCGGACCGTTGGGGGGCCGCCCGCGACGTCGACACCCCCGCCGACCTCACCGGCCCCCGCACCGACCTCCCGAAACCTACGGTCGAGTAGCGCAGCCGGACTGCCTAACCGGACCGTAGGTTTGGGGGGTGGCCGGGTTCCAGGCTTCGGTGGACGGGTTCGCCTTCGCGAACTCGTGGCCGCCGCAGCCGGCGATCGAGGAGCAGACGCCGTTCGGCCGGGTGGCGATCGGCGACGCGTCCGGCGGTCTGTGCGGCGGCATGGTGTTCGCCGCGCTCGACTACTGGCACGCCGGGGCAGCGGCACCCACCACCCGGCCCGCGCTGCACGACCCGCTGTACACCTTCATCGTCCAGCGGCTGATCGACTCGTGGCACATCCCGGCCGGCGTCGTGCAGTACTACCAGTGGATGGTCCTGCCCGACACGGACCGCGTGGTGTCGGTGCTCGGGCACGACATCGTGGCCGAGCGCGGGCTCTCGTGGCGGACCCTCACCGTCGAGTGGCCGCAGATCCAGGCCGAGCTCGACAACGGCGTCCCGGTCCCGCTCGGCCTGGTCACCGTCGCGTCGGCGAACCCTGCGGACCTGGGCGCCAACCACCAGGTGGTCGCCTGCTCGTACGCGAGCGAGGGCGGCCGCGACGGACGCATCACGATCACTGTCTACGACCCGAACAGCCCGAAGCGGGACGACGTGACGTTGTCGTTCGAGCTGGTCGACCCGGTCGGGCCGACGAGCTTCACCACCAACATCAACATCGGCCACCCCGTGCGCGGGCTTCTTCCGCACGCCCTACGAACGGGCGGACGTGCCGGCCTGACCGTCGGCCTGGTCGCCGGCCCCGGCACCGGTCCAGGTGCCGACAACCGCCGTGGCGTCCAGCACGTCCGAGCTGACCACGTGCGCGGTCAGGCCGGCGCTGGAGAACGCCTCGAGCGTCTGCGCAGCCTGCGGCCGGCTGGTCTCGACGAGCAGGTGCCCGCCCCGGCGCAACCAGTGCGGCGCGCCGGTGGCGATCCGGCGGTGCAGGTCGAGCCCGTCGGCGCCGCCGTCGAGCGCCACCCGCGGTTCGTGCAGCCGTGCCTCCGGCGGCATCGTCGCGAGGGCGTCGGTGGGCACGTACGGGGAGTTGGCCAGCACCAGGTCGACGCGGCCCCGCAACGCGCCGGGCAACGGCGCGTACAGATCGCCGGCGAGGACCCGTCCGCCGGCGGCGGCGAGGTTGCGGCCGGCGCACCGCGACCGCGACCGGGTCGATGTCGACGGCGTACAGCTCGATCCGGTCGAGCCTCGCCGCCAGCGCAGCGCCGACCGCACCCGAGCCGCAGCACAGGTCGACGACGACCGCGCTCGCGCCCGCAAGCGCGACCGCCTCGTGGACCAGCAGCTCGGTCCGGCGGCGGGGGACGAAGACGCCGGGGTCGACGGCGACCCGGGACCCGCAGAACTCCGCCCAGCCGAGGATGTGCTCGAGCGGGACACCGGCCACCCGCCGGTCCACCATCGCGTCCAGCTCGGCGGGCGTCGCCGCACCCTCGACGAGCAGCCGCGCCTCGTCCTCGGCGAACACGCAGCCCGCGGCGCGGAGCCGTTCGACGACCGTTCCGATCACGTGGGGTCGGTGGCCGGCGGGGCCCAGGCAGGTGGGCGGCGCTCGACGAACGCGGTCATCCCCTCGGCGGCCTCGGCGCTGCCGAACAGCCGGGCCGACAGCTCGCTCGTGTACGCGAACCCTTCGTCGCGGGACAGCGCCGGTACCCGGCGCAGCAGCTCCTTGGTCGCCGCGACCGCCCCGGGCCCGCCCAGCCGGAGCGCGGCGCACCATCGGCCGACCGTCTCGTCCAGACCGGCTTCGGGCACGACCTCGGTCAGCAGCCCGGCCCGCAGCGCCCGCGCGGCCGACACCCGCTCACCGGTCAGCATCAGCTCGGCGGCGTCCCGGGCCTGCATCACCCGCAGGCAGACCACCGAGATCACCGCGGGCGCAACTCCCACCCGCACCTCGCTGAACGCGAACCGCGCGTCTTCGACCGCGACCGCGAGGTCGCACGCGGCGACCAGCCCGTTCCCGCCGCCGGCGACGTGCCCCTGCACCCGCGCGATCGTCGGCTTGGGATGGTCCAGCAGCGCCTCGAGCACCGACACCGTCAGCCGCGGACCCGACGACGCGAACCCGCCGGTGTCCGATGCGGCGCCACGCAGGTCGGCCCCGGAGCAGAACGTGTTGCCGGTCCCGGTCAGCACCACGGCGCGGACCGCCTCGTCCGACGCGGCCTGCTGCAGCGCGGCCAGCAGCGGCATCAGCGACTCGGCGTTCAGCACGTTGCGCTGCTCGGGACGGTTCAGCGTGACGGTGGCCACGCCGTCCGCGACGTCGTAACGCACGGGCGCCGTCTCGGCGCCGGCCCCGGTGCCGCTCATCGGCGTCCCATCCCTTCCAGCAGCGCGATCACGCGCAGCATCACCTCGTCCGAACCGCCGCCGATGGACATCAGCCGCGCGTCGCGCAGGTACCGCGCCGTCCAGCTCTCCTCCATGTACCCGATCCCGCCGTGGAACTGCAGGCACACGTCGGCCACCTCGCGGGCCAGCCGTCCCGCCTTCAGCTTGGCCACCGTCGCGTACTTGGTCACGTCCTGACCGTCGGCGTACGCCTGCGGCGGCCGTGCGGCAGTACTCGCGCAGCACGTCCACGTCGGCGAACAGCTCGGCCAGCCGGAACTGCACGTGCTGGTTGGCCATCAGCGGCTTGCCGAACGTCTCGCGCACCTGCAGGTAGTCGACGGTACGGCGCAACGCCCGGTCCATCCCGGCGGTCGCCATGTACGCCCCGATCAGGCGCTCGTCCTGGAACTGCACCATCTGCTGCTGGAACCCGCGGCCGACCTCGCCGATCGTGTGGTCGACCGGCACGCGGCACTCCTCGAACAACAGCTCGGCCGTGTCCGAGGACCGGTTGCCGAGCTTGTCCAGCTTGCGCGACACGGAGAAGCCCGGCGTGCTCGTCGGGAACACCAGCAACGACATCCCGTGGTAGCCGGTCTCGTCCGGAGACGTCCGCACCAGCAGGCACAGCCAGTCGGCCTGCGTACCGTTGGTGATGTAGAGCTTGCGGCCGTCCACCACCCACTCGTCGCCGTCGCGGACCGCGCGGGTCCGGATCCCGGCGACGTCCGATCCGGCCCCGGGTTCGGTCACGGCGACTGCGCAGACCATCTCGCCGCGGATCGCCGGCGCGAGGTAGCGCTGCTTGAGCTCTTCGCTGCCGAACCTCGCCAGCGCGGGCGTCGCCATCGAGGCCTGCACCGCGATCGCCATCGGGACGCCGGCGACGTCGGCACGGCCGAGCTCCTCGCCGAGCACGAGCGTGAACGTGTGGTCGGCGCCGCCGCCCCCGTACGCCGGGTCGTACTCCAGCCCGAGCAGCCCGAGCCCGCCCAGCTTGCTGAACAGCTCGTGCGCGGGGAACGTGCCCGCAGCCTCCCACTCGTCGGCGTGCGGGTTGATCTCCCGCTCGACCACCTGACGCACGACGGCCCGCAGCTGGTCGTGCTCCTCGCTGAACCTCATACCCGGCTCACCTCCACACCGGCGGCGCGCAACCAGAGGGTCGCGAGCAGCCGCGCCACGTCGTCGACGTCGTACTCCTCGCCCAGCAGGTGCCAGCGCCGCGCGAACGCCTCGGCCATCCCGACCAGCGCGGGCGCCACCATCTCCGGGTCGAGCCCGGGGTCCGCGAGCCCGCGCTTCTGGAACTCGCGCAGCCCGCCGGCGGCGCGCTCCAGGAACACCGACCGCAGGTGGGTGACCAGGTCGCGGAAGTACGGCTCCCCGGCCGCGGCCTGCTCGACGACCTCGAGCATGCGGGCGTTCTCGGAGTACGCCTCCAGGTAGCGCCGGTGCCCCTCGAACAGCCGGACCGCCGGGTCGGAGCGCAGGTCGTCCGGCACCCGGATCGTGGTCAGGATGTCGTCCACGAACGTCGCGCACGCCTCGCGCAGCACCTGGTCCTTGCTGTCGAAGTAGGTGTACACGGTGCCGTGGCTCACCTTGGCCGCCCTCGCGATGTCGGACATCCGGGTGTCCTCGTAGCCGCGTTCCTCGAAGACGGTGCGGGCGGCGAGCAGCAGCTTCTCGCGGGTTCGCCGGCCGCGGTCGGTGAGCGGCACCCTGCTCGTGCCGCTCATGCGGTGCCGTCCGGGAGCAGAGCGGCCGGCAGGTCGACGGACTTCGCGCGCAGGTACTCGCCGAGGCCCTTGCCCTGCGGGTCGACGGCGGTGTTCGCGGCGACGCCCCGGCCGAGCAGGCCGTGCACGACCACGTTGACGGCGAGCAGGTTGGGCAGCAGGTGCACCTCGACCGTGTGCGCGCGCGTCTCGGGCAGCAGCTCGTGCACGCGCTCGACCGTGAGGAAGTCGCGCAGCCATGCGTACGCCGGGTGCGGTGCGGGCCCAGACGCCGATGTTGGCGTCGCCCCCCTTGTCCCCCGAGCGCGCCCCGAACACCGTCCCGAGCGCCACCCGGACCGTCTCCCGCCGCGCCGTCGCCGCCGCGCCGTCCGCCGGCGCGTCGTTGCATACGGATCGGGGGTGATAGCCCCCGATCCGTATGCAACGACGGAAGGGATGCGGGCGATCTCGGCGCCGTCCAGGACGACGCGCTGCTCGACGAGCGCCGCGTCCACGGCGGCCGGCCAGTAGACGCCGTACGGGGTCGGGTCGGACGGCGGTCCGTCCGCGTACAGCCCCGGGACCGAGGCCAGCGCCAGCTCGACGGCGGGCGCGGTGAACGCCTTGCCGAGCGCCTTCGCGTCCTTGCCGCGCACCGTCACCCGGAGCTCGGCCTGGGTGGCGTACTGCGGGACGTCGGCGGGCACCCCGTCGGCGGTCACGGGAGTCCGCCGCAGCAGCTGCACGTCGAGCCCCGCGAACGACGTCAGCACCTCGCGCAGCTGGCTCTCGAGCAGCGCCGCCTTCGCGTCCAGGTCCAGGCCGGTGAGCACGAACGTCGCGCTGTTGCGGAACCCGCCGAGGGTGTTCACGGCGACCTTCAGGGTCGGCGGCGGCGGCTCGCCGCGCACGCCGCGCACGGCCACCCGGTCCGGTCCGACCTGCGCGAGCGTCACCGTGTCGAAGCGCGCCGTGACGTCCGGGTTCGGGTACGCCGGGCCGCCGATCTCGTACAGCAGCTGCGCCGTCACCGTGCCGACCGACACCAGCCCGCCGCTGCCCGCGTGCTTGGTGATCACCGACGAGCCGTCCGCGGCCACCTCCGCGATCGGGAAGCCGACGTGCGCCAGGCCCGGCACCTCCTCGAAGAACGCGTAGTTCCCGCCGGTCGCCTGCGCGCCGCACTCGATCACGTGCCCGGCCACCACCGCGCCGGCGAGCGCGTCCAGGTCGCCCGGCGCCCAGCCGTGCCACCACGCGGCCGGGCCCACCACCAGCGCGGCGTCGGTGACCCGCCCCGTGACGACGACGTCCGCGCCCGCCCGGAGGGCGGCTGCGATGCCGAACCCGCCGAGATAGGCGTTGGCGGTCAGCGGCGGCATGCCGAGCACGGCGTACGGCTCACCGGTGTCGGTGTTGCGCAGCACGTCGGCGCCGCCGGCGATCGCCCCGACCGCCCCCGGGTCGGTGAGCCGCGCGAGCAGGTCGTCCCCTTCGACGTACGCGATCCGCGGGGCGAGGCCGAGGCGGGCCGCCAGCTCGGACACCGCGGCCGCGCACCCGGCGGGGTCGAGCCCGCCGGCGTTGGAGACGACCTTGATGCCGCGCTCCAGGCAGCTGCCCAGCACCTCCTCGAGCTGGGTGAGGAACGTGCGGGCGTACCCGGAGCCGGGGCCGTGCGGCGAGCCGCTGCCTGGCCAGGATCAGCATCGTCAGCTCGGCGAGCCAGTCACCGGTGAGCACGTCGATCGGTCCGCCCTCGACCTGCTCGCGTGCGGCCGCCAGCCGGTCGCCGAAGAAGCCGCTGCAGTTCGCGATCCGCACCGGCGGACGGGGCTCAGCCATCCGCCGGCTCCGCGTCGGCGGCGTCCGGCTCGTCCGGCTCGTCCGGCAGGGCAAGCGTCACGAGGACGTCGTGCGCATCCACGGCCTGGCCCACCTCGACCAGGACTGCGTCCACGCTCCCCTCGACCGATGCCGTCACCCGGTGCTCCATCTTCATCGCCTCGAGCACCACCAGCGGCTGGCCGGCGGCGACGACGTCGCCGGGCGCGACGAGGACCGCGGTGACGGTCCCCGGGACCGGCGCGGTCGGGGACGTCGCCGGTCCGCCCGCGACACCCGTGCCGAACCGGGGTCGCTCGACCCACTGCGTCGACCAGCCACCGCCGTCGACGCAGACCAGGCCGCCGTCTCCGTCACCGCCGTTGGGGCTGTTCGCGCCGTCGCGCGCGTACTGCGCGACGAGACAGCGCCGGCGCACCCCGTCCACCACAGCGTCGACCCCGTCGTCGTCGACACCGTGCACCCGGACGTCGTGCTCGACCCCGCCGATCTCGACGAGCGCGGAGCCGTCGGCACCGAGCCGGTAGCCCACCTGGACGGTGGTCCCGTCGGGGCGTCCGTACGCGATCGTGTCGACGCCGGCCCGCACGTTGCGCCAACCGGCCGGGGCGAACGGCAGCGGCGCGGCCGCCCGGCGCTGCCGGACGCCGAACAGCACCGCGGCGACCAGGTGCGCGTCCTGCACCTCGACCGGGACGGCCGGCGCGACCAGCTCGGGGAACAGGTCGAGGAAGTCCGTCGGGGTGCCGCCGGCCTGGAACGGCGCGGACTCCAGGATCGCGACCAGCTGGTCGCGGTTGGTCCGAACCCCGTGCACCCGGATGCCGCGCAGCGCCTGGGTCAGGGCCGCCACCGCCTCCTGCCGCGTGTTCCCCGCGGCGATCACCTTGGCCAGCAGAGCGTCGTAGTACGGGGAGACGACCGACCCGGTGCCGACCGTGGTCTCCCAGCGCACCCGCGTGTCACCGTCGTCGTAGTCGAAGAGCAGCACCGGCCCGGTCGAGGGTGCGTAGCCGGCGCCGGGGTCCTCGGCGTAGAGCCTGGCCTCGACCGCGTGCGAGCGGTCCTGGTGCTCGGCGATGTCAGTGTCGTCGAGCTCCCCGTCGTCCTCGTCGTCGTCGGCGTCGCGGCCCAGCTGCGCGGCCGCGTCGGGCGGCAGCTCGACCACGTCCAGGTCGTCCTCCCAGCGGTCGAACCCGCCGTCCGACAACCCGTGCGGCAGCCCTTGTGCCACGACCAGCTGCGCCTTGACCAGATCCTTGTACGTGACCATCTCGGTCACCGCGTGCTCGACCTGCAGCCGCGTGTTCATCTCCAGGAAGAAGAACTGCTGGTGCTCGTCGTCGCCCACCACCAGGAACTCGACCGTGCCGACCCCGACGTACCGAACCGCCCGGCCCAGCGTCACCGCCGCGGCGCACATCGCCCGCAGCGTCGGCATCGCGGTGCCCGGGGACGGCGACTCCTCGACGATCTTCTGGTGCCGGCGCTGGATCGAGCACTCCCGCTCGAACAGGTGCACCACGGAGCCCTGCTCGTCGCCGAGCAGCTGGACCTCGACGTGCCGCGCTCCGCGCAGGTAGTGCTCCAGGAAGACCGTGCCGTCGCCGAACGCGGACGCCGCCTCCCGCCGGCCGACCGCACCGCCTCGGCCAGGTCGCCCGGCTCCTCGACCAGCCGCATCCCGCGCCCGCCGCCGCCCGCGGAAGCCTTGACCAGCAAGGGGAAACCCACCTGCTCGCCGGCCGCCGCCCAGCCCTCGGCGTCGTCGCGCGCCGAGCTCCGCAGCAGGCGCCAGCGGAACCCCGGCCGCCGCCGCGACGCGCTTCGCCTCGAGCTTGGACCCGAGCGCGCTCGATCGGTCGCGGCCGCCGGCCCGACCCAGACCAGCCCGGCGTCGACTGCACGGCGCGGGCGAACGCCGCGTTCTCGGCCAGGAAGCCGTAGCCGGGGTGCACGGCGTCGGCGCCGGTCCGTCGCGCCGCCGCGAGCAGCTGGTCGATGTCGAGGTACGTCTGCGCGGGCGTCGCGCCGAGCAGCGGCACCGCCAGGTCCGCGTCGGACACGAACGGGAGCGCCGCGTCCGGCTCGGAGTACACCGCGACGGTGCCCATGCCGAGGTCGCGCGCCGTCCGGAAGACCCGGGTCGCGATCTCGCCGCGGTTGGCCACCAGCAGCCGGCTGATCCGTCGCGGCGGGACGAGGTGGTGCGGAGCTGTCATCGCGGCGCTCACATCCGGAAGACGCCGAAGGACGACGTCCCCTGCACCGGGGCCTGGTGGCACGCCGCCAGCGCGATGCCCAGAACCGTACGAGTGTCGCGCGGGTCGATGATGCCGTCGTCCCACAGCCGGCCGGTCGCGAACAGCGCCGTCGACTCGGCCTCGACCTGGTCCTCGAACGCCTGCCGGGCGGGCGCGAACGCGGCCTCGTCGAACGCGGAACCGTCCGCCGCCGCCTTCTGCCGCGCGACGATCTCCAGGACGCCGCCGAGCTGCTTGGGCCCCATCACCGCGATGCGGTGGTTCGGCCAGGTGAAGACGAACCGCGGGTCGTACGCCCGCCCGCTCATCCCGTAGTTCCCGGCGCCGTACGACGCGCCGACCATGAGCGTCAGGTGCGGCACCGCCGAGTTCGACACGGCGTTGATGAGCTTGGCGCCGTCCTTGATGATCCCGCCCTGCTCGTAGCGGGTGCCGACCATGAAGCCGGTGATGTTCTGCACGAACAGCGATCGGCACGTCCATGCGGTTGCACAGCTGGATGAACTGCGCGCCCTTGTTGCGCCTCGGCTCGAGAACAGGATCCCGTTGTTGGCGAGCACCCCGACCGGGTAGCCGCACAGCTCCCCCCAGCCGGTGACGAGCGTGCTGCCGTACAGCGGCTTGAACTCCTCGAAGCGGCTCCCGTCGAGCGTACGGGCCAGCACCTCGCGCACCTCGAACGGGCACCCGCACGTCGGCCGACGCGATGCCCAGCAGGTCGTCGGGGTCGTGCAGCGGCGGGTCCGGGTTGGGGGTGCGCGGCCCGGGTCCCTCCGGGCGCCAGCCGAGGTGGGCGACGATGTCGCGGCCGATGCGGATCGTGTCCGGCTCGTCGTCGCCGAGGTAGTCGGCCAGCCCCGAGGTGCGCGCGTGCATCTCGCGCGCCGCCGAGCTCCTCCTCGTCCGCGTCCTCGTCGATCGCCATCTTCACCAGCGGCGGGCCGCCGAGGTACACCCGCGCCGCCGCGCGCTGCAGCACGACGTAGTCGCTCATGCCCGGGCACGTACGCGCCGCCGGCGGTCGAAGACCCGAACACCATCGTCACGGTCGGGATGCCCTCGGCCGACAGCCGGGTGAGGTTGCGGAACGACTCGCCCGCCCGGCACGAAGATGTCGGCCTGCCGCGGCAGGTCCGCGCCCGCCGACTCGGTCAGGCTCAGCAGCGGGAGCCGGTTGGTCCGGGCGACCTCCATCGCGCGCAGGCCCTTGGCGACCGCGGTCGGCCCCTGCGCGCCGCCCTTCACCGTGGGGTCGTTCGCGATGACCACGCACTGGGTGCCGCTGACGATCCCGATGCCGGTGACCAGGCCGCCGCCGAGGGGTTGCTCGGTGCCCCAGCCGGCCAGCGGCGACAGCTCGAGGAACGGGGAGTCCCGGTCCAGGAGCAGCCGGATCCGCTCGCGCGGGAGCAGCTTGCCGCGCTCCCGCAGCCGGGCCACCGAACGGTCGCCACCGCCGGCGGCGACCCGGGTCTGCAGCGCCTCGATCTCGGCCAGCGCCTCGAGCATCGCGGCGCGGTTGGCGGCGTAGCCGGGCGACTGTCGGTCGACCCCGGACCCCAGCGGCTGCACGGACTTGACACTAGCGTCAAGTTCGGGTGACCGCACCCGCCGAGAGGGGATGCGATCGAGGGGCGCCACTAGGCTCGGCCCCCGGAACCCGAGCGCGGAGGTGGTCGCACGTGGTGCTGGACGAGTGGGTCGCCGCGCTCGCAGCCGAGCTCGACGTGGACCCCGAGGCCGTCGACCTCCGCCTGCTCCTGGATGTCGCCCGGGACGCGGCGCACAACGTCGACCGGCCGGCCGCGCCGTTGACCACCTTCCTGGTCGGCTACGCAGCCGGCCTGCACGGCGGCGGCACCGAGAAGATCGCGGCTGCCGCGCTGGCCGCGCAGCAGCTGGCCCTGTCGTGGTCGCCGCCCCCCGCCGAGTGAGCGTCGGCTGGGACCAGGCCCGCGGGCTGGCCGCGGCGATCCCGGCGCTGGCCCCGGTCACCGTCGCACTGGACGACGCGGTCGGGCTGGTCCTCGTTTCCGATGTCGTCGCCATGACCGACCTGCCGCCGGGCACGGTCTCCGCCATGGACGGTTGGGCGTTCGCCGGCGCGCCCCCGTGGACGGTCGTCGGTGAGGTGAGCGCCGGGGACCGCGCCCCGGAGGCGCTCCGCCCCGGTCAGGCCATCCGCGTGTCCACCGGCGCGCCGCTGCCGGCCGGGTCCGACGCCGTGCTCCGCCGCGAGCACGGAGCCGAGGCGGACGCGATGGTGCACCTGCACGAAGGCGCGCACCTGCCGCCGGCCGGCCGCGACATCCGCACGGCCGGCTCGGAGTGCCGCGCGGGCGACGTCGTCGCGACCGCCGGCCAGCTGGTCGTGCCCGCTCTGGTCGGCCTCGCCGCGGCGGCCGGCGCGGACACCCTGCGCGTCACCCGTCGCCCGACCGTCGACCTGCTGGTCATCGGCGACGAGCTGGTCGGGGGCGGGCCCGCCTCGCACGGCCGGATCCGCGACGCGCTCGGCCCGATGCTGCGGCCCTGGCTCGCCTCGCTCGGGGCGGTCGTCGGCCACCACCAGCGTCTCGCGGACACCGTGCCGGCCCTGCGCGACGCCCTCGAGGCGTCCACCGCGCGACCTGGTCGTCACCACCGGGTCCACCGCGGCCGGCCCGCGGGACCACCTGCACAAGGTCCTCACCGAGACCGGCGCCCGGATCGACGCTGACGGCGTCGACGTCCGCCCGGGCCACCCGATGCTGCTCGCCGCGCTCGCCGACGGCCGCTCGCTGGTCGGGCTGCCCGGCAACCCGCTGGCCGCAGTGTCCGGCGTCGTCACCCTGGTCGGGCCGGCGCTGCGCGCGCTGCGCGGACTGCCGGCCGCGGACCGGCGGACGACACGGCTGGACACCGACGTCCCGGGGCACCCGCACGACGTACGGCTGGTACCGGTGCGCGACGGGCATCCGCTGCACTACATCGGCCCGGCGATGCTGCGCGGTCTCGCCCACGCCGAGGCGCTCGTGGTGATCCCGCCCGGCGGCGCGTCGGCGGGCTCCGAGGTCGAGGTGCTCGACCTGCCTGCTTAGGGTGAGCGTGTGCACGCGGTCGTGATCAGGGAGGCCGGTGGTCCGGACGTCCTGACCTGGACCGAGGTCCCGGACCCGGCTCCCCCCGGCCCCGGCGAGGTGCTCATCCAGGTGGTGGCGACCGCGGTGAACCGGGCCGACCTGCTGCAGCGCCAGGGCCACTACCCGCCGCCGCCCGGCACGCCGCCGTACCCGGGGCTGGAATGCTCGGGCACGATCGCCTCGATCGGCCCGGAGGTCGATGGCTGGCAGGTCGGCGACGAGGTGGTCGCCCTGCTGGGCGGCGGCGGGTACGCCGAGCAGGTCGTCGCGCCGGCCGGCCAGCTGATGCCGTGCCCCGAGGGCGTCGACCTGGTGTGGGCGGCCGCCCTGCCCGAGGTCACCTGCACGGTCTGGTCGAACGTCTTCATGCTCGCGGGGCTGCGGCACGACGAGACGTTGCTGGTGCACGGCGGCGGCTCCGGGATCGGGACGATGGCGGTACAGCTGGCGCACGCCGCCGGCTCCCGGGTCGTGGTCACCGCGGGCTCGGCGGCGAAGATCGCCCGGTGTCTCGAGCTCGGCGCGCAGGCCGGGATCGACTACCGGAGCGAGGACTTCGTCGCCCGGTGCCGCGAGCTCACCGGCGGGCACGGCGCCGACGTGGTGCTCGACAACATGGGCGCGTCGTACCTCGGCCGCAACGTCGAGGTGCTCGCGACCAACGGCCGGGTGGTCATCGTCGGGCTGCAGGGCGGCACCCGCGCGGAGCTCGACCTGGGGGCGTTGATGGCCAAGCGGGCCGCCGTGCTGTCCACGTCGCTGCGGATCCGGCCGCCCGCGGAGAAGGCGGCGATCTGCCGCTCGGTGGTCGAGCACGTGTGGCCGCTGATCGCCAAGGGCGAGGTCCGGCCGGTGGTGGACCGGGTGCTGCCGCTGTCCGAGGCGGCTGCCGCGCACCGCGTCGTCGAGGCCTCCGAGCACATCGGGAAGGTGGTGCTCGCGAACGGTTCGGCGGCGTTCGGACCGGCCGCCTGGGCCGCCGGTCAGGCGCACGCCTGACGATCGCCGAGCGGCACGGCCCTGGCTGCCGTCCTGACCGCGGTCAGCCGCCGACCTCGCCCTTCCACGCCAGCATCACGCTCTCCGCGCGCATGCCCACGGACTCGTACAGCCTGGTGGCTCCGGTCGGGCTCTCGCTGTCCACCGCCAGCCCGACCGCGGTCAGCCCGCGCGCCGCGGCGGCGGCGAAGGCGGTACGCAGCAGGAGCTTGCCGAGCCCTCGCCCGCGGAACGCCGGCAGCACGCCGAGCGTGCGCACCCAGGCCATGCCGAGCTCGGCCCGCGAGTCGTCGCCGATGAGCACCGCCGCCGGCTCGCCGCCGGCCTCGGCGACCCACCACTGGGCCGGGTCACGTCCGGGCGCCGAGTCCAGGCGCGCCCGCCAGCCTTCGTACGAGTGCTCGGCGTGGTCCCAGTGGTCCGCCATGGCGCCTTCGGTGACGTGGTGCAGCACCCGGAAGTCGGCCTCGTCGCCAGGGTCGGGGCTGCGCACGGCGACGCCGGCCGGCGGCACCGGCGACGGCCAGGCGGCACCGGTGAGCTCCACGCGCATCCGCCAGAAGCGGCGACGCACCGACAGACCGGCCGCCGTGAGCGCATCGCCGAGCATCCGGTCGTGCTCCCAGGACCCGGCGGACAGCTGGAGCGGACGGCCACGCTCGGCGGCCAGCGAGCGTGCGTACTCGAGGCCGCGCGCGGTCAGCCATCCGAGCACGGCGGGATCCAACGAGTACGGGTCGACGAAGACCGTGCCGGCCTCGGCGTCGTCCTCGGTCCACAACCAGCCGACGGTCGCGCCGGACCCGTCCTGCACCAGCAGCCCGCCGCGGTCCCGGTCGTAGCCGGGGACGACGAGGTCCGCCGCGGTCTGCTCGAGGGTGGCGTCGGTCCGGCCGAGGACGGCGAGGTCGCAGGCGGCGACGAGGGCGAAGACCGCGTCGGCGTCGGCCGGGCGAGGCGGGCGCACGGTCAGGCCTGGCCGGCCGGGCAGCTTCGGATCGGTCACCGGTGGAGCCTGGCCGGAGCCGGGGGCGGCGGACAACCTGGTTTGCGGTGGCAGGTGCCGAGGCACCGGCCGGGTGAGGTTGGATGGCGGGCATGACGCAGCAGTCGGGTGAGGACCAGAGCGAGCAGCAGATCGTCGTCGTGGGGCCGGACGGGCGTCCGATCGGGATCATGGCCGGTCCGGCCGGCGGTGGCCCCGGCGGCCCGCGGTGGCCCTGGCGGCGCCGGTGACGGCCACGACGAGCTGGACGAGGGCTCGCTGGCGAGCATGGTCGAGCAGCCGGCCAAGGTGATGCGTATCGGCAGCATGATCAAGCAGCTGCTCGAGGAGGTGCGCGGCTCTTCGCTGGACGAGGCGGGGCGGGCCCGGCTGCGCGACATCTACGAGCGGTCGATCAAGGAGCTCGAGGCCGGCCTCGCGCCCGAGCTGGTGGACGAGCTGGAGCGCCTGTCGCTCCCGTTCGACCAGAACACGGTGCCCAGCGAGGCGGAGCTGCGGATCGCCCAGGCCCAGCTGGTCGGTTGGCTCGAAGGGCTCTTCCACGGCATCCAGACCGCGCTGTTCGCCCAGCAGATGGCGGCGCGGGCGCAGCTCGAGCAGATCCGCCGGCAGGCGCTGCCGCCCGGCGGCGGGCTCCCCGGCCGCGGTGCCGAGCCGGACGAGGACGCCTCGCAACGCTCCAGCGGCCCCTACCTCTGACCCCCGCGCGACTCGGGTGGGGGAGCGTGCCGGTGCAACCTGACGGCAGCGGCGCTCCGTCTTCAGGGTGACGACTGGAGGCATCGGGTGGGGCACCGCAGTGAGAAGGCCGGCGAGGCGGACGAGGACTTCCGCGCGTTCATGGCCGCCCGCGCCCACGGGCTGCGCCGGACCGCGTACGCGCTCTGCGGCGACTGGCACCACGCCGAGGACCTGACCCAGATCGCGTTCACGAAGGTCTACGCGGCCTGGCCGCGGGTCCGGGCCGCCGACAACGTCGAGGCGTACCTGCGCCGGACGCTGACGAACGCGTACATCGACGAGACCCGGCGCGGCTGGCGACGCGAGCAGCCCTCCGACTCGCTCCCCGACCGCGAGGCCGAAGACCGTTCGGACGGCTTCCGCACCGAGAGAGTCGTCCTCGTCCACCCTGACGGCTCGGCGGTGATGATCGAGGCGGAGAACGCCGCCGTGGTCCTGCTGCCCGCCCGCCTGCTCATGGCCGCGGACGAGACCAAGCACCCGATGCGGATCACCCGGCCGCAGCCGATCTACACCACCTCGGAGCTGACCGCGGTCGCCGAGGCGGTCGACGCCGCGACCGCCGCCCTCCGCTGACGGGGTCAGGGCAGGGTGCCGGTGGCGAGGAGCTGTTCGAGGACCACCGCCACCCCGTCCTCGTCGACCGACCCGGTACGGCGGGCCACGGCCGCCAGCACCTCCGGGTGCGAGCCGCCCATGGCGTACGCGGCGCCGGCCCACGCCAGCATCGGCAGGTCGTTGGGCTGGTCGCCGAACGCGAGCACCTGCGCGGGGCCGATGCCGAGCCGGCCGGCCAGCAACGCCAGGGTGCTGGCCTTGGTGACCCCCGGCGCCGAGATCTCCAGCAGGCAGTCCCGCGGGTTGGAGTGGGTGACGGACACCAGGTCGCCGAGCACCTCCCTGGCCGCCGCCAGCATCGAGTCGCCGGTGCTCGTCTCGTCCCGGGCGAGCAGCTTGGCGACCGGCTCGGTCGAGCAGGTCCTCGGCGGTCGGCACCGTCTGCACGTCGGCGGACTCCCAGCGCATCCGGTAGCGCTCCTCGTGCGCGTACGACTCGTGCCGCTCCACCGCGAACGCCACCGCGGGCAGCCGCTCGCGCAGCCGCCCGACCACGCCGAGCGCCAGCGGCGGGCTCGAGCAGGAACCGGTCCAGGACGACCTCGGCGTGCAGGTCGTAGACCAGCGCACCGTTGGCGCACACGGCGACCCCGCGATGACCGGTCGCCTCGACCACGGCGGCCATCCACCGCGGCGGGCGTCCGGTCACGAAGACGACCGGCAGGCCGGCGTCCTCGACGGCGGCGAGCGCGGCGACGGTCCGCTCGGAGACCGTGCCGTCGCGGCGGACGACGGTGCCGTCCAGGTCGGTCGCGACCAGCCGGACCGGACCCAGGGAGCTCACCCAGCCATCCCACCACGGCGGGGCCGATCCGCCCGACCCGGCTGACCGCGGCGCCGCCGGCCACTAGCGTGCCGCCATGACCGACACCACGGTGAACCAGCACAAGATCCTGCTCGACGAGTCGCAGATGCCGACGCAGTGGTACAACATCGTGCCCGACCTGCCCTCGCCTCCCCCGCCGCCGCTGCACCCGGGCACGCTGCAGCCGGTCGGCCCGGACGACCTGGCGCCGCTGTTCCCGATGGACCTCATCCTCCAGGAGGTCAGCGGCGAGCGGTACGTCGACATCCCCGGCGAGGTGCTGGACGTCTACCGGCTGTGGCGGCCCTCGCCGCTGTACCGGGCGCACCGGCTCGAGAAGGCGCTCGGCACCCCGGCCCGCATCTACTACAAGTACGAGGGCGTGTCGCCGGCCGGCTCGCACAAGCCGAACACCGCGGTGCCGCAGGCGTACTACAACGCCAAGGCCGGCGTACGGAAGCTGACGACCGAGACCGGGCGCCGGCCAGTGGGGCACTGCGCTGGCCTTCGCGTGCGCGCTGTTCGGGCTCGAGTGCGAGGTGTGGCAGGTCGGGGCGTCGTACGACCAGAAGCCGTACCGCCGCATGATGATCGAGACGTTCGGCGGCACCGTCCACCGCTCGCCGTCGGCGCTGACCGAGGCCGGCCGGGCACAGCTCAAGATCGACCCGGAGCACCCGGGCTCGCTGGGCATCGCGATCTCCGAGGCCGTCGAGGTGGCCGCGCAGTCCGAGGACGTGAAGTACTCGCTCGGGTCGGTGCTCAACCACGTGCTGATGCACCAGACGATCATCGGCGAGGAGGCGCTGCTGCAGCTCGCCTCGGTGGGCGAGACGCCCGACCTGCTGGTCGGCTGCACCGGTGGCGGCTCGAACTTCGCCGGGCTGTCGTTCCCGTTCCTGCGCGAGAAGCTGGCCGGGAAGATGTCGCCGACGATCCGCGCGGTCGAGCCGGCGTCCTGCCCGTCGCTGACCCGCGGCGTGTACGCCTACGACTTCGGCGACACCGCCGGCACGACGCCGCTGTTCAAGATGCACACGCTCGGCCACGACTTCGTGCCGGACCCGATCCACGCGGGCGGGCTGCGCTACCACGGGATGTCCCCGCTGATCTCGCACATCTACGAGCTCGGGCTCGATGGAGGCGGTGGCCATCGGGCAGCTCGAGTGCTTCGAGGCCGGGCATCACGTTCGCCCGCACCGAGGGCATCGTGCCGGCGCCCGGAGCCGACGCACGCACTCGCCGCGGCCGTCCGCGAGGCCAAGCTGTGCAAGGAGAGCGGCGAGGAGAAGGTGATCCTCACGGCGCTGTGCGGGCACGGCCACTTCGACATGGCCGCGTACGACGCGTACCTGGACGGCCGGATGACCGACGAGGACGTCAGCGACGAGCGGCTCGCCGCCGGTCTCGCCACCGTGCCCTCGGTCGGCTAGGCGTGGGTCCCGAGGTCAGGCGGGCTTGAGCACGTCGAGCCCGCCGAGGTAGGGCTGCAGCGCCAGCGGCACGCGCACCGAGCCGTCGGCTCTGCTGGTGGTTCTCCAGCAGCGCCACGATCGTGCGGGTCATCGCGCACAGCGTGCCGTTGAGCGTCGCCAGCGGCCGGACCCCGTCGGCGTCCCGCATCCGGATCGACAGCCGGCGGGACTGGAACTCCGTGCAGTTCGACGTCGACGTCACCTCGCGGTAGTCGCCGTACGTCGGGATCCACGCCTCGCAGTCGAACTTGCGCGCCGCCGACGAACCGAGGTCGCCGGTGGCGACGTCGATGACGCGGTAGGGCAGCTCCAGCCGGCCGAGGAACTCCTGCTCCCACGCCAGCAGCCGCCGGTGCTCGGCCTGCGCGTCCTCGGGGCGGCAGAACGAGAACATCTCGACCTTGTCGAACCAGTGCACCCGCCAGATCCCGCGGGTGTCCTTGCCGTGCGAGCCCGCCTCGCGCCGGAAGCACGGCGAGAAGCCCGCGTACCGCAGCGGGAGCGACGCGACGTCCAGGATCTCGTCCATGTGGTACGCGGCGAGCGGGCACCTCGGCGGTGCCGACGAGGTACATGTCGTCGGCCTCGAGCCGGTAGACGTTCTCGGCCGCCTGGCCGAGGAACCCGGTGCCCTCCATCGCGGCCGGCTTGACCAGCGCGGGCGGCAGCACCGGGACCAGCCCGGCGGACACCGCCTGCGCGATCGCCATCTGCACCAGTGCCAGCTCCAGCAGGGCGCCGACGCCGGTGAGGTAGTAGAACCGCGAGCCCGGACACCTTCGCGCCGCGCTCGACGTCGATCGCCCCGAGCAGCTGGCCGAGCTCGACGTGGTCGCGCGGCTCGAACCCCTCGGCGGCGAAGTCGCGCGGCTGACCGACGTGCTCGATGACGCGGAAGTCCGCCTCCGCCGCCCACCGGCGCGTCCGGCTCGACGATGTTGGACAGCGCGCGCAGCGCCTCGTCGGCCACCGCCGCCGCCTCGTCGCGCTCGGACTCGGCCGCCTTCACCGCCGCGGACAGCTCGCGGCCGCGGGCCAGCAGCGCGTCCTTGTCGGGCCCGGAGGCCTGTGCCACCTGGCGCCCGACGTCCTTCTGCTCGGCCCGGGCGGTGTCGAAGCGGGCCCCGGCAGCGCGCCGCCGCTCGTCCGCGGCGACCAGGGTGTCGACGAGCGACTCGTCCTCGCCACGGGCCCGTTGCGACGCGCGGACGAGCTCGGGCTGCTCCCGGACGATGCGCAGGTCGATCACGGCGAGCCAGCCTACCGGCGGTTGCGCCCCTTGCCGCCGGTGCGGGCCGCAGGGGCGACCGAGGCCTCGCTGGACAGCCGCCGGACCACGTCCGGCAGCTCGTCGGGCGGCACCGGCCGGGACCAGTGGAAGCCCTGCGCCACGTCGCAGCCGAGCAGCCGCAGCCGCTCGATCACGTCGGGGGTCTCGACGCCCTCGGCGACGGCGGTGAGCCCGAACTCGTGGGCCAGGTCCACGATCGCCTTGACCAGGACCAGGCCGGTGTCGTCGGAGTCCAGGTGCGTCACGAACGAGCGGTCGATCTTGATGGTCCGCAGCGGCATCGTGCCCAGCTGGCTCATCGACGTGTTGCCGATGCCGAAGTCGTCGACGGCGACCGTGATGCCCAGGTCGGTGAGCCGGCGCAGCATCGCGATCGCCCGCACCGGGTCCTCGATGATCGCGCTCTCGGTGATCTCGAACTCGAGCAGCCTGCGCCGGCAGCTCGTGCGTCTGCAGCAGGCCGGCGACGAACACGTCCAGGTCCGGCTCGAGCAGGTTGCGGGCCGACAGGTTCACCGCGACGGGCAGCTCCTGGCCCTGCTCGCGCCACTGCGCCAGCTGCTCGGCGACGAGGCCGAGCACCCGGGCGGTCACCTGCTGCATGAGCCCGGTGCGCTCGGCGACCGGGATGAAGTCGGCCGGCGGGATGTTCCCCAGCGTCGGGTGCTGCCAGCGCAGCAGCGCCTCCAGGCCCACCACCGCACCCGTACGCAGGTCCACCTTCGGCTGGTAGTGCAGGCGCAGCTCTTCGGCGTTGTCCAGCGCCTGCCGCAGGTCGCCGAGCAGCATCAGCCGGCTGGAGGCGTTGGTGGCCGCGTCCTGCCCCGCGTACGTCGCCACGCCGAGCCCGGCGGCCTTCGCCGTGTACATCGCGATGTCCGCCCTGGCCATCAGGGCGGTCACGTCGTCGGCGTGCTCGGGCAGCACCGCGAGGCCGACCGAGGTGTCGACGTGCAGGAGCATGCCCTCCAGGTCGAACGGCTCCTCGAACACCGCCCGGACCCTGGTCGCGAACGTCTCCGCGGCCGCGACCGACTCCACGACGGGCAGCAGGATCGCGAACTCGTCGCCGCCGAGCCGGGCCACCGTGTCCGCGTCGCGGATCGTGCGGCGCAACCGGGCCGCCACCTCGACCAGCAACGCGTCCCCGCGCGGGTGACCGAGGGTGTCGTTGACGTCCTTGAACCGGTCGATGTCCAGGAGCAGCAGCGCCAGCGGCAGCCCGCTGCGGGCCGACACGGCGCCGGCCCGGTCCAGCCGGTCGTTGAACAGCCGTCGGTTGGGCAGGCCGGTCAGCGGGTCGAGCAGGGCCAGCCGCGCGTTCTCGGACGCCTGCGTCCGCAACCGCCGGCTGGCCCGGTGCACGGTACGGAACAGCAGCAGCCACAGCAGCACGAGGCCGCCGACCGTCACGTACAGGATGGTCAACGTCTGGCGCCCGATCGCCGCCGCGGTCTCGTCGTACGACAGCACGACCTCGGCCACCGCGGTGGGCGAGGTCCGGTTGTACGTGACCGGCACGTAGACGTCGAGGCGCTGGGTGCTGTGCCCGGCCGGGTCGACCTCGGTGACGACGGCGGCCGACGACAGCGCGTCGACCCGGCGGATGGCGTCCTGGAACCGCACCGGGTCGGGGATCGCGCCGGAGGCGAGGCTGTCCGGCGAGCTGCGGGTGGACGCCGTCGAGGAGCCGCGCCCGCCCTGGCCGCGGTCGGAGCTGTCGTACACGACGACCCCGTCGCCGGTCCACAGCCGGATGCCCCTGAGGGTCGAGCCGCTCCTGGGCATGAAGACCGAGTCGAGCCGGCCGACGAGCGCGGGCGGGAAGCTGCCGGTGCTGAACGCGTCCTCGGGGACCTCGCGCTCGACCCCGGCCGCCACGTACGCCTGGGCGGTCCTGGCCGCCTGCGTCAGGGCCTGCTGCTGGAGGAGGTGCGCGGTCGTCCAGACCAGCGCGATGCCGAGCCCGGTCATCGCGACGAGGCTCACCAGGGCGAACGTCGTCGTCAGACGCAGTCTGCGCACGCCCCACCCTTCCACCCGACGCGGTCCCCATCTCCAGCGTCGTCAGGGCGGGCGGACGGCTTGAGCCGAACGGGGAACGACTGTGCTCAGGCGGCTCAGGCGCGCCCGTCGCGGACCCGCGACAGCCACGCCTGGGCCTGGCCGTACTCCGCGTCGGACACCCCGCGCCGCAGTTCGGACCGGACCTCGTCCGCCCGCGGGTAC
The DNA here is from genome assembly GCA_963771835.1 of uncultured Actinomycetota bacterium. Taxonomy (GTDB): domain Bacteria; phylum Actinomycetota; class Actinomycetes; order Prado026; family Prado026; genus CAVQCJ01. Next base: position 895,787 of record CAVYVA010000004.1, on the reverse strand, counting down.
GAACCCAGGTATCGCACGTCGGCGCAGATCCGGTGCAGCCCGATCAGGGCCTCCCCGACCCGGGCCTCGTCGATGTGCCCCTCGGCGTCGACGGCGAAGAAGTAGTCACCGATCCCGCCCCCGGTCGGCCGTGACTCGATCCGGGTCAGGTTGATCCCGCGCACGGCGAACTCGGTGAGGATCTCCAGCAGCGCGCCCGGGTGGTCCTGGCCGATCACCAGCACCAGCGAGGTCTTGTCCGACCCGGTCGCCGGCTCGGGCGCGTGCGGCGGCCGGACCAGCACGAACCGGGTCTGCGCCCCGGCGACGTCGTGCACGCCGTCGGCGAGGATCTCCAGCCCGTACGCCCGCGCGGCGAACCCGGCGGCGAGCGCCGCGTCCCAGCGCCCGTCGGCGACCAGCCGGGCGGCGTCGGCGTTCGAGGAGGTCTCGACCGCCTCGGCCTGCGGGAGCCGTTCGCGCAGCCAGCCGCGGCACTGCAGGTGCGCCTGCGGGTGGCCGGCGACGGTCGTGACGTCGGCCATCGCGGTGCCCGGCCGGGCGAGCAGCGCGAACGCGACCGGCAGCAGCACCTCCCGGTGGATCACCAGCGGGCGGCCGACGGCGAGCTCGTCGATCGTCGTGGGCACCGAGCCGCCGACCGAGTTCTCCAGCGGGACCATCGCGGCGACGGCGGCGCCGTCGCGGACGGCGTCGAGCGCGGCCGGCACGGTCGGGTAGGACACCGCCGTCACGGCGGAGAGCCCGGGTCCGCCGGGTGAGTCCAGGTACGCGACCAGCGCGGCCTCGGTGAACGTCCCGGTCGGCCCGAGGTAGGCGTACTGCGGGACCGGCCCCTCGGCTGCGGTCATGCGGACTCCTCGTCCGGACCGGTCGCCGGTGCGGCGTCGCGGTCCGGCGAGGGATCCGGGGAGGGATCCGGGCCGGGCGGCTTGGCGACCGCTTTCGCACCCGCGTTCGCGCCCGCCGGTGCTGCCCTGGCGGGCGACTTGGCGGGTGGTCTGGTGCCGCCGCCGCGCCCGCGCAGCGCCCACCCGACGACCTGCTCCTCCTCCGGGGAGAGCTGCGCCTCGGACGTCCCGCGCTTGACCCCCTTGGCGTACGTGCGGGTCTCGGTCCGACCGGCGATCGAGCTGAGCACGAGGCCGTCGCCGGAGTCGTCCAGCAGGGCCGCGGAGAACGACAGCCGGCCGCCCATGTCGCCGAACGCGTCGTACCGGACGACCGCGACGTGCCGGATCGCGTCGGCCAGGTCGGCGCGGGTGTCGTCCAGGCCCGCCGACAGCACGGCGACGTCGCGGCGCAGGCCGTCGACCTCGCGCGACGTGCGGGCAGCGGCCTCGACGAACGAGGCCTCGCCGTCGCCGGACTGCAGGACGCTGTACGCCCGGCGCAGGCGGCGCAGCCGGACCTGCGCGGCCAGACCCAGGACCAGCGCCAGGACGGCCATCGCCGCCGCCGACACGGCGACCCACGTGGTAGCGGCGGGGGTCAGCGACACCCCGTGAGGGTAACCGCTCCCGCACCACCCCTACGAGCGCGTTGATCTTGAGCAGCACAGCTGCGACCCGCCGATCGGACCGGCGGCTTGCTCAAGATCGACGGGGGTGGGGGCGGTGAGCGGGGCGCACTAGGGTGCGGCTCATGACCGCGCCCGACCCGGGTTTCACCGACCTCGGCTTCGCGCGGGTGGACACCCACCGGGCCGAGCGGACCGGCGACCCCGAGGTCGTGTTCGGAGCGGGCAAGACGCCCCAGCAGACGGTCGACCTGCTCGGCACCCTGCACGCGGCGCACCCCGAGCGTGCGGTGCTCGCCACCCGGCTCACCGACGAGGCGTCGGCTGCCCTGGCGGCCGCCCTCCCGGACGCGGTGCTCGACCGTGCTGCCCGCACCGCGACCCTCGGACCGCTGCCGACCCCGGTGGGCACCGTGTGCGTCGTGGCCGCCGGCACCTCCGACGGGCCCGTTGCGGCCGAGGCCGCCGTGACCGCCGCGGTCTTCGGCGCGGGCGTGGTCCGCGTCGACGACGTGGGCGTGGCCGGGCTGCACCGGGTCCTGTCGGTCCGAGACGACCTCGGCGACGCGGACTGCCTCGTCGTCGTCGCGGGGATGGAGGGGGCGCTGCCGTCGGTGGTCGGCGGCCTCGTCGGGGTGCCGCTGGTCGCGGTGCCCACCTCGGTCGGGTACGGGGCCTCGTTCGGCGGCCTGGCGGCGCTGCTCGCGATGCTCAACTCGTGCGCGCCCGGCGTCGTCGTCGTCAACATCGACAACGGGTTCGGAGCGGGGGTCTTCGCGGCCCGGGTGGCCCGCCGGTCCGCGCGGGCGGAGCGCCCGTGACGACCGCGTGGTTCCAGTGCGAGTCGGGGGCCAGCGGGGACATGCTGCTCGGTGCGCTTCTGGACGCGGGCGCCGAGCTCGACACGCTCCAGGCCGCCGTCGACGCGGTCGGGACCGAGCCGGTCCGGCTCGAGCCGGAGCCGGCCGTACGAGGGGGCCTGGCGGCGACCTGGGTGCACGTGCACACCAAGGCCTCACCGGTCGTGCGTACCTGGGCGAACCTGCGCGGGCTGCTCGAGGACGCCGACCTGGCCGAGCCGGTGCGCAGGCTGGCCCTGGACGTGTTCGCCCGGCTGGCCAGGGCGGAGGCCGCGGCGCACCGGACGTCGCCCGAGCAGGTGCACTTCCACGAGGTCGGCGCGCTGGACGCGGTCGCCGATGTCGTCGGGGTGGCCGCCGCCCTGCACGCGCTCGGAGTCCGGGACGCGGCGGCGTCCCCGGTCGCCGTCGGGCAGGGCATGGTCCGGGCCGCGCACGGCCTGCTGCCCATCCCGGCGCCGGCCGTCGTCGCGCTGCTGTCCGAGGTCGGTGCCCCGGTGCACTCCGGCGACGAGCCCTACGAGCTGTGTACGCCGACCGGAGCAGCGCTGCTCGCCGCGACCGTGACCCGGTGGGGCGGCGTGCCCGCCGGGCGCATCGTCGGATCCGGGACCGGGGCCGGCAGCCGCGAGCTCGACAGCCGGCCGAACGTTCTGCGCGTCCTGCTGGTGGAGCCCGGTGTCGACCCGGCCGGCGAGCCCGACGACGGCACCGAGCAGGACGTCCAGCTCCTGCTGGAGTCCAACGTCGACGACCTCGACCCGCGGCTGTGGCCGGTCGTGCTGGCACGGCTGCTGGAGGCCGGCGCCGTCGACGCGTGGCTCACCCCCATCCTCATGAAGAAAGGCCGGCCCGCCCACACCCTGTCGGCGCTCGTCCCGCCGGCGGCGGCGCCGGCCGTCCGCCGGGTGGTGTTCGTCGAGACGTCCGCCATCGGGCTGCGCGAGCACGCCGTGCGCAGGCACGCGCTGCACCGCGGCTGGGCGACCGTGTCCGTCGACGGGCACGAGATCCGGGTCAAGACGGCCGAGCTCGACGGCGCGATCGTCAACGTGCAGCCCGAGTACGACGACGTCGCGGCGGTCGCCGCCAGGACCGGCCGGCCGGTCAAGGCGGTGCTGGCCGACGCGGTCGCGGCCGCGCGGGCCGCCGGGCTGCTCGGGTGAACGGCCTGCAGATCCTGGCCCTGCTGGCCGGGCTCGGCGTCGTGGTGGTCGCGACGATCAGCGTGCTGCGCAACCTCGTCGTCCCGCGCCGCCTCAGCTCGAAGCTGCGACTGGTGGTGAGCCGCACGACCTCGGCGCCGTTCCGCTTCATCGCGGACCGGAGCTCGAACTACATCGTCCGAGACCGCGTGCTGGCATGGTCCGCGCCGACCGCGCTGCTCGCGCTGCTGATCACCTGGCTGCTGCTGTACCTGGTCGGCTACGGCCTGCTCGTCTATGCGATCAGCGAGCTGCCGCTGCGGGTCGCGGTCCGCGAGGCGGGCTCGAGCCTGTTCACGCTCGGCTTCGCGTCGACCGACCGCGGGCAGCTCACCGCCGTCGACTTCGCGGCCGCGATCACCGGGCCCCTGGTGATCGGCCTGCAGATCGGCTACCTGCCCGCGCTCTACGCCGCGTACAACCGGCGCGAGGCGGAGGTCACGCTGCTGGACGCGCGCGCCGGCGAGCCGAACTGGGGACCGGAGATCCTGGCCCGGCACGCGTCGATCGCCTCGGTCGAGAACCTGCGTGACCTGTACGTCGGGTGGGAACGCTGGGCCGCCGACGTGTCCGAGTCGCACTCGAACTACCCGGTGCTCATCTTCCTGCGCTCCCAGGAGCCCACCCGTAACTGGCTGGTCGGGCTGCTCGCGGTGATGGACTCGGCCGCGCTGCACCTGGCGCTGAACCCGAGCACCGCCGGCGGCGAGCCGCGGCTGGCGGTACGGATGGGCTTCGTCTGCCTGCGCGACCTGGCCGAGACCGTGGGGATCGACTACGACCCGGACCCGGACCCGAACACCCCGATCACGCTGACGTACGACGACTACCTCACCGGCATCGCCCGGCTCGAGCGCGGCTCCTACCCGATGGAGCGCTCGCCGGCGGAGGCGTGGCCGCACTTTCGCGGGTGGCGGGTGAACTACGAGGCGACGGCCTACCGGATCGCGTCGATGATCGACGCCGTCCCGGCGCTGTGGAGCGGGCCACGACGCGGGGTGGCCGCTCCGTTGGTGCCGCGCACCCCGGTGGACCGGCAGCCTCGGACCTAGGCGCTCGAAAGTCACGGATCAGTCAGCAGGTCCGGGCGCAGCAAGGCTCGGGCGTCACCGACGGGGGATGCAGTGACGCCCGAGCGGGTCAAAGATTACCGACGCGCGCCCGACTGGCAAGCCGATCCGTACATCTGGGAACAAGTCTCAGCATCCGGTCCGGAAATGGTGCGTACGGTCAGGACTCCGGCGCGCAGGGTGAGCACACCGACCGGATCCGCCGGCGTCAGCGCAGGGTCAGCTGACGGGTGAGCAGCCCCGCGCGAGCATGCCGTTCGGCCGAGCTGAGCGCGCCGCGCTCGGCCAGCGAAGCGTCCAGCCGGGTCCGGAACGCCGCCGCCGGCTCCTCGACGTCGTCGGCCGGCGTCCCCGCAGGCAGGTCCCACACCGGCACGAGCAGGCCATGCGCGCGGAAGGTCCCGATGAAGCGGGTCCCGTCGCCGAGCGACAGGCCGCCGGTCGCGTGCAGCCGGGCCAGCGCGTCCAGCAACGGCTCCTCGTCCTCGGGCAGCACCCAGCGCAGTGTCGAGCGCTCCGGCTGGCCCGCCCAGTACGCGGCCTCGACGGACTTCAGCCGGACCGTGGGCACGACCCCGGCGTTCGCCCGCTCCATGGACTCGGCCACATCGGGGTCGGGCGAGCGCCCCTCCATCCCCTCCAGCCAGTGGTCGAAGCCGGAGTGGACGGTGACCTCGAGCGGCACGTCGACGTCGAGCAGATCCTGCAGCCGGACCGGCTCCGCGTCGGGGTCGGCAGCAGTCACGACCGTCCCCGGACCGGCCACCAGCGCAGTCGCGAGAGCCGTACCGAGGTCACGGCTCACGTCGCCGGAGCCGGACGTCGACTGCAGGCCGAGGAAGACCCGCCCGTCGAGCCGCACCATCGCGGCGTACGCCATCGGCAGGACGGTCGAGAGGGTCGCCGACCCGGACCCGGGCGCACGCAGGGCGAGCGGGGCGGTGGCCGACGGGACGATCTCGCGCAGCGCGACCCAGTCGCACTCGCCGGCGAGGCCCTCGAACGAGCGCAGGACCGCGGGCTCGGTCCGGGCCGCCCGGCCGTGGCAGGCCTTGTACCGGCGCCCAGAGCCGCACGGGCACGGCTCCCGGCCGCCGACGACCGGCACGCTCTGCGTCTGCTTCGCCGTACCAGCCTCAGTCGCCATGGCGCCGGAGCGTACCCCGGGGGACCACCGCCCAGACCAGCTGGTAGTCCGAGCCGGCGCCCTCGACCCCCCACGTCTCCGACAGCGCGTCGACGATGCCGAGCCCCCGTCCGGACAGGGCTGCGAACGGCGGCCGGTCGGCCCTCGGGGCGGTCGGGGAGCCGCCGTCGGCCACGGCCACCTCGACCTCATCGGGCAGCACCCTCCACATGACCCGCACCGTGCCGCCCTCGAGCGCGCGGGCGTGCCGCAAGGCGTTGCCCACCAGCTCGGAGACGACGACCAGAGCGTCGGCCCGGTCCGGCTCCTGCACCCCGGCGGCAGCCGTGTCGGCGGCCAGCAGCTGCCTGGCCTCGCGCACGCTGGCCGGCTCGAACGGCAGGTCCACGCTTCGGGTGGCCGCCGGCCCCTTCGTACGCCAGGGGTGGGTGGCGTTCACACTCCAGTTGATGCCCTCCGGACCTCGGCCGCAACCTCCGCCGTCCGGGTGACCCACGGCACGCGGTGGACGTCAGCCGGTGGCGCTGCGCGCGGTCCGGATCTGCGCGAGCACCTCGGCCGGTCGGTTGGTGATGATCGCGTCGACACCCAGCCGCAGGCACAGCTCGACGTCGGCCGGGTCGTCCACCGTCCAGACGTGCACGGTACCGCCCTTGCGGTGCACCCGGTCCACGTACCTCGGGTGCGCCCGGACCACCTCGATGCTCGGTCCGGCGATCCCGACGTGCGCCGGCAGCGAGCCGTCCCACAGCCGCAGCGGGACCCGCTCGAGCAGCTGGACGGTGGGGATGCTCGGTGCCAGTGCACGCATCCGGCGCAGGGACAGCCAGGAGAAGCTCATGACCCGGACCGGCACGGCGGCGCCGAGCCGAGGATGCCCCCAGCCGTAGCGGTCCAGCGTCTGCACCAGCCGACGCTCGACCAGTCCCGCGTACCTGGTCGGGTGCTTGGTCTCGACGGCCAGCTCCACCCGGCGTCCGCAGTCGTGGACGTACGCCAGCAGCGCGTCCAGCGTGAGCACCCGGCCGTCCTCGGCCACGTCGGGCTGCTCGTGGCCGGTCGAGACTCGGACGTCCCGGTCCCGCCGGCTCTCGCCGGGCCGGTCCCGGACCGAGAAGTCCAGCTCGGCCAGGTCGGCGTACTCCAGCGCCGAGACCGGGCCCTGGCCGTCGGAGGTGCGGTCCACCCGCCGGTCGTGCACGCATACGGGCACACCGTCCGCGGTCAGCCGGATGTCGCACTCCAGCGCGTCCGCACCGACCTCCACGGCCCGCCGGTACGCTGCGAGCGTGTGCTCGGCGAGGTCCTGGGACGCGCCTCGGTGAGCCACGACCATCGCCACGGGAACACAGCCTGACAGGCCGGGGGCCGGTGTTCGAGGAACGGGAGATGTCATGTCGCTGCTCGTCTCGACGATGAACGACGTGCCCGGGTGGCGCGTGGACCGCGTGCTCGGCGAGTGCACCGGTCTGACCGTGCGCTCCCGCAACGTCGGGGCCCAGCTGGGGGCGGGGTTCAAGTCGCTCGTCGGCGGCGAGCTCAAGGGGCTGACCAAGCAGCTGCAGCAGAGTCGCGACGAGGCCATGCAGCGACTCGTCGAGGTCGCGATGCAGCGCGGCGCGAACGCCGTGCTCGCCATGCGCTTCGACTCGAACGAGGTGGGGAACGGCTACCAGGAGCTGGTCGCCTACGGGACGGCCGTGGTGCTGGTCCCGGCCGACCAGCCGGCCGGGGCGGCCCAACCGGCCCAGCAGACGTACGGGCAGCCGGCGGCTCCCCCGCCACCGCCCGCGGCCGCATCCGCGCCGCCCGGGCAGCAGTCGTACCAGGCCCCGACGATCTGAGGCCGGCCGCGTGCCGCTGCGTCCGCTCGCCCTTCCCGGCGCGCACCTCGTCGAGCCGGACCGCCACCGCGACGACCGCGGCGAGCTGCTCGAGTGGTTCCGCGCCGAGGAGCTCGCGGCTGCGCTCGGGCGAGCGGTCCCGGTGCTGCAGGCGAACCTGTCGGTCTCCAGGCGCGGCGTGGTGCGCGGCATCCACGTCGCGGACGTGCCCCCGGGACAGGGCAAGCTCGTCACCTGCCCGGCCGGTGCCGTCCAGGACGTGCTCGTCGATCTGCGCACCGGTTCGCCGGCCTTCGGCGAGCACGTCACCGTGGCGCTGGACGCCGCCGACCGCCGCGCGGTCTGGGTGCCGGAAGGGGTCGGGCACGCCTTCTGCGCGCTCACGGACGACGCGACCGTCGCGTACCTGTGCACCACCGCCTACGCACCCGGCCGGGAGCGGGTCGTGCACGCCCTCTCGGCCGGGATCGACTGGCCGGGGCCCACCGCGTCGTTGCTGCTGTCCGAGCGCGACGCGGCCGCGCCGACGCTGGCCGAGGCCGCCGAGGCCGGCTGGCTCCCGACGTACGAGGCCTGCCGGTCGCTCTAGTCCGGTCCGGTGCGCGGGGCGAGCGAGTCGGCCAGGGCGGCGTCCCAGGACGGCATCGGCGTCAGACCGAACGACGCCGACCGGGTGTCGGCCAGGACCGAGTACGCCGGGCGCGGCGCCGGCCGGGTCGGGGCGAGAGCGGCCGCGGTGGTCGCCGAGACCAGCGCCGGGTCGGCGCCGGACAGCCGGTAGACCTCACGGGCCAGGCCGTACCAGCTCGTCCGGCCGGCCGACGCGAGGTGCACGATGCCGTCCGGCGGACGACCCGCGCCGTCGACCGCCACCCCGAGCGCGACGAGCCGCTCGGCGAGCGGCCGGACCCAGGTGGGTTGGCCGACCTGGTCGTCCACCACCTCGACCGGCTCAGCCGCTGCGGCCCTGCCCGCCATCGTCGCGACGAACGAGCGGCCGCGGGCGCCGTCGTGCAGCCAGGCCGAACGCACCACGCATCCGCCGGCCGCGAGCACCAGCAGCTCGCCCGCCCGCTTCGTCGCGCCGTAGACGGACAGCGGCGCCGGGTCCGCGTCCTCGGCGTACGGCTGCGCGGCAGCACCGTCGAAGACGTAGTCCGTGGACAGGTGCAGCAACCGGGCACCGCACGACGCCACGGCGACGGCCAGCCGCCCGGCGCCCGCGGTGTTCACCGCAGCCGCGGCGTGTCCGGTGGCCGCGTCCTGCGCGCCGTCGACGTCCGTCCAGGCGGCGCACGAGACGACCACGTCGTGACCCGGCACCACCGCGCGGACCGCGGCTTCGTCCAGCAGGTCCATCTCGGCCCGGTCGACCGCGGTGACGGGGTCCTCCGGCCGGAGCCGGGCCAGCGCCGCGACCACCTGCGACCCGAGCAGCCCGCGTGCACCGGTCACCAGCCAGCGCGTGGTCACGGAGCCGCTGCCGCGCTCTTCAACGGTTGCCACGTTTCAACGGTTCCCGCGTTTCAGCGGTTCCCACCATGGCCGGTTCTCCCGGTACCAGGCCACGACCGACGCCAGCCCGTCGTCGAAACCCACCCGCGGGCGGTAGCCGAGCTCGGACTCGCTCCGGGTGATGTCCAGGCAGTACCGGCGGTCGTGCGCGCGCCGGTCGGGGGACGGCACGACCAGGTCGGGGCTCGCGCCGACGGCCTCGACGAGCCGGTCGGTGAGCTCCCGGTTCGACAGCTCGGTCCCGCCGCCGACGTGGTAGACCCGCCCGGCCCGGCCGGCCGTGAGGGCGAGATGGATCCCGCGGCAGTGGTCGTCGACGTGCAGCCAGTCCCGCCGATGCAGACCGTCCCCGTACAGCGGCACCGGGACCTGGTCGAGCAGGTTCGTCACGAACAGCGGCACCAGCTTCTCGGGGTACTGGTACGGGCCGTAGGTGTTCGCGCCGCGGGTGACGATCACGGCCAGGTCGAACGTCTTCGCGTACGCCATGGCGACCAGGTCCGCCGCCGCCTTCGACGCGGAGTACGGCGAGCTGGGAGCGAGCGGGGTGTCCTCTGGCCAGGAGCCCTGCTCGATCGAGCCGTACACCTCGTCGGTCGACACCTGCAGGAACATCCGGGTGCCGGCGGACCGCGCCGCCTCGAGCAGGACGGTGGTGCCGAGCACGTTGGTCCGCACGAACGCCGCGGGACCCGCGATCGACCGGTCGACGTGCGACTCCGCCGCGAAGTTGACCACCCACTCGTGCCCGGGCATGAGCTCGGCGACCAGCGCCTCGTCGGCGATGTCGCCGTGCACGAAGCGCAGTCGCTCGTCGGAGGCGACCGGGTCGAGGTTGGCCCGGTTCCCGGCATACGTCAGCGCGTCCAGGACGGTCACGGTCAGGTCGGGCTGCGGCCCGTACGCACCGGTGAGCAGCGAGCGCACGTAGTGCGACCCGATGAAGCCCGCCCCGCCGGTGACGAGCACCCTCATGGCGAAACCTCGGCAGCTGAGTCGGTGGCAGCCTCGGTCGCCACGCTGCTGTGGTCGCCGAGCACCAGCCGGAACGCGTCCCTCCCCGGGGCCAGCGCGACGTCGACCTCGCGCCCGAGCAGGCAACCGGTCAGGCGACCGCCGGACAACCGGCTGCCGGCCATGACGATCGAGTCCGCCACGGACGTGTCCGTCACCGTGCAGTCCGCGCCGATCGACGCGTACGGGCCGACCTGCGACCCGCGCACCACCGTGCCCGGACCCAGCACCAGCGGCCCCACCAGCCGCGACCCGGTGACGACGGCGCTCTCGTCGACCACCACTGCGCCGGTCACCGTGGTCGCGTCGTCGACGCTGCCGCGGACGTTCGGCTGCTGCCCGTCGAGCATCGCCCGGTTCGCGTCGAGCAGGTCTGCGGCCCGGCCGGTGTCCTTCCAGTAGCCGGTGACCACGTGCGAGCGCACCGCGCGCCCGGTGTCCAGCATCCGTTGGATCGCGTCGGTGATCTCGAGCTCGTGGCGCGCGCTCGGCCGGATCGCCGCGACCGCGTCGTGGATCGCCGGGCCGAACAGGTAGACGCCGGCCAGCGCGAGGTCGCTGCGCGGCTCGGCCGGTTTCTCCTCGAGCCGGACGACCCGCCCGGTGTCGTCCAGCTCGGCGACACCGAACTGCCGCGGGTCCGGCACCCGGGTGAGCAGGATCGTCGCATCCGCCTCACCCGCCGCGTACCAGGCCTCGAACTCCTGCACCAGCGCCGTGATGCCGCCGACCAGCACGTTGTCGCCGAGGTACATGACGAACGGCTCGTCACCGAGGAAGTCGCGCGCGACGAGGACCGCGTGGGCCAGGCCCAGCGGTGCCTCCTGCCGCAGGTAGGTGACCTTGAGGCCGAACGTCGAGCCGTCGCCGACCGCGGCCCGGATCTCCGCCTCGGTGTCGCCGACCACCAGCCCCACGTCGGTGACCCCCGCCGCGGCGACGGCGTCGAGGGCGTGGAACAGCACCGGTCGGTTGGCCACCGGGACGAGCTGCTTGGCGGACGTGTGCGTGAGCGGGCGCAGCCGGGTGCCCGCACCACCACTGAGCACGAGCGCCTTCACGATGCCGATCGTGTCAGACCGTGGCCGGGCGATGGCCCAGCCACGTCCTGACACGAGGACGGACGCCGACGCCTACTTGAGCAGGCGGGACAGCCGGCGGTCGGCCAGCGGCTTGCCACCCGTCTGGCAGGTCGGGCAGTACTGCAGCGAGGAGTCGGCGAACGAGACCTCGCGCACGGTGTCACCGCACACCGGGCAGGGCAGGCCGGTCCTGGCGTGCACCTGCAGCCCGGCCTTCTTCTCGGCCTTGAGGTCGCCCGCCGCCAGCCCGCGCGAGCGCTCCACCGCGTCGACGAGCTCGGACCGGATCGCGTCGTACAGCACCCGCACGCCCGCCTCGTCCAGCGACGTCGCCGGCTTGAACGGCGACATCCGGGCGGCGTGCAGGATCTCGTCCGAGTAGGCGTTGCCGATGCCGGCGATCACCGACTGGTCCCGGAGCACACCCTTGAGCTGTTCGCGGCCGTGCTCGGCCAGGATCGCGGCCAGCAGCTGCGGCGTGAACGCCTCGTCCAGCGGGTCCGGCCCGAGCCGCGCCACCCCCGGCACCTCGGCCGGGTCGCGGACCACGTACACCGAGAGCTTCTTCCGGGTGCCCGCCTCGGTGAGGTCGAACCCGGCGCCGTCGTCCAGGTGCACGCGCAGCGCGAGCGGGCTCTTCCCGGACGGTTTCGGCGGGACCGTCGGCAGCTGGGCGCGCCACTGCAGCCAGCCCGCCCTGGCCAGGTGCACGACGAGGTGCAGGCCGTCCACGTCCAGGTCCAGGAACTTGCCGTGCCGCGCCGCTGCGGTGACGGTCAGTCCACCGAGCGAGGTGACCGGCGGGTCGTAGGTCTTGAGGGCGCTGATCGCCGCGACGTCGACCCTGGTGACGACCCGTCCGACGGCCCGCTCGCGGAGCACGTCGACGAGCGCCTCCACCTCCGGCAGCTCGGGCATCCGCCAAGTCTGCCGCAGACACCCGCGACGCGGGCCCGTGATCGCGAGTGCGCGGGCCCCGACGGGGGCACTATGGCGGTCGTGGAACCACAGGTGGAGATCACGCTCGGTCCGCAGTCCACGGACTCGTCCGACTCGGTCCTGATCCGGGTGGTCGGGCGCAAGCACCCGCAGGCCGCCGACTCCTCGGACGGGAACTGGCTGGTCAGCCCGATCACGGTCCGGGTCGGCGGTTTCGTCGGGGAGATCGCGGCCGGGCTGCGGGCCGAGGAGCTGGTCCGGTTCCGGGAGGGCCTCGAGCACGTGGCCCAGATGGGGACCGGGACCGCGGTGCTGCACTCCATCGAGGAGTGGCTGTCGCTGGCGGTGGTGCTCGAACCCAGCGGGGTGCTCAGCGTCAGCGGCGCCGCGGACGACCAGCCGGGCATCGGCAACACCCTTCGCTTCACCCTCCCGCCCATCGACGCCGCCCGGCTGCCGGCGCTGATCGACGCGCTGCACGCCTGCGAGCAGGCGCTACCCCCCGCTGTCCGACGCCTGACCGGGCTGGTACGACTCGTACGAACGGCCTTCGTGCCCGCAAATGCTGGACCGGCCCTGCGGGCAGGGTCCACGATCGAGGCATGGGAGAGGTGGTCCGGCTGCAGGCGGTCTCGACCGTCGCGGCGCCGGCGCACGGCGAGGTCTTCCTCGACGCGCGCGGCGAGGACCGGGCCATGCGGGTCAACTGGCACGAGGCCGAGGGCGTGGTGGCGCTCAGCCTGTGGAAGGGCTCCATCTGCACGGCGACGTTCCGGATCCCGGCCGGCGACCTGCCGGCCCTCCTGCGTGCGCTCACCGACGGCCCCCTCGGCCGGGCCTGACCGTCCCCCGCAGTCCTGACTGTGGCCCCCGCACTCCGGTGGTGAGGGGCCGTCAAGGGCCTGCGGCGACGGCCCGATGCACTAGGGGACCGCACGAGCCGCCCCCGGGAGCCACGACGAGATGGACGCCGCCCGCCGGCTGTCGGTGACAGCCGGAGTGACAGCCGTGGCCGTGGCCGTCTACAACCCGGTGGCCACGGTCCTGCTGCAGCACGCCGACCCGTCCACGCACCCGCTGCCCGCGGCCTGGTTCGCGGCACTCACCCTCGTGACCGTGCTCGGCGGCGTCTGGTACCTCGTCCGCGACGGGGTCCAGCCGCGCGTGCCCTTGCTCGCCGCGCACCCGGTCGCCGTCGACCTCGCCACGCTGCTCGGCTTCCAGCTGCTGATCACCGTCCAGGTCGCCACCACCGGCGGCATCCGGCACAGCATGTGGCTGTACTTCGTCTTCGTCATCGTCTTCGCCTCGGCCTACCTGCCGCTGGGGTTCACGCCGGCGTTCGGGCTGCTCTCGTCCGGCTGCGTGCTGCTCGCTTCGTGGCTCGCCGGCTCGGTCGGCAGCGCGACACGCCGGCGACCTGATCGTCGCCGGGCTGGGTCTGCCCCTGCTGTCCGCGTTCGCGACCGTGGTCGCATCCGCCGTCCGTTCGCTGCGGCGCGACAGCGAGCGGGCCAGGGCCGAGCTCGGCCAGCAGGTCGACGAGCTCTCCACCGCGCTGGCGGATGTCGCAGAGGGCCACCTGCGGGCCGGCACCCTGGTGCCGAGCGGGTCCGTCGACGGCCCGGTCGGACAGGTCTGGGCATCGCTGGCCATCGCGGTCATGTCGCTGCGCGAGGTCGTCACCCGGGTCCAGGCCGGCGGCCAGCAGCTGGCCGCCGCCGCCGCCGAGCTGTCGGCGACGACCGCGCAGAGCGCAGACGGCTCGAGCGAGCAGGCGGCGGCGGTGGCCGAGACCACGGCCAGCCTCCGCCAGCTCTCCGACGCGGCCGCCGGGATCGCCCGTACCGCCGACGACGTGGCCGAGTCCGCCGACGACGTCAGCCGGGTCAGCGCGGAGGGTCGGGCCGTCGTCGAACCTTGCAGTCGACGCGATCGACGAGCTGGCCGGCCGCGTCCGGGAGATCGCCGTCGAGGCGGTCGGGCTCGAGGAGCGCACCGCCGAGATCGACCGGATCCTCGCCGTCATCGACGACCTCGCCGACCAGACCAACCTGCTCGCGCTCAACGCCGCGATCGAGGCCGCCCGCGCGGGCGAGCACGGCCGCGGGTTCGCCGTGGTGGCCGCGGAGGTACGCAAGCTGGCCGAGCGCGCGCAGAAGTCGACCGGCCAGATCCAGTCGATCGTCGTGGGGATCAGGTCCGGGACGCGCCGCACCGTGATGGCCTCCGAGGAGGGTGCCAAGGCGGCGGCCCGCGGTACCGAGCTCGCCACCGCGGTCGAGGAGCGGCTGGACCTCATCACCGCCGCCGCAAGCCGCTCGGCGCGGGCCGCCGGGCCTCATCCAGGAGGCGACCCGGCTGCAGGACGACGCCTCCGAGGCGGTGCTGGCGACCATGGGCCAGGTGTCGGCCGCGTCGCAGCAGCAGGCGCTCGGCGCCCGCTCGTCGGCCGAGGCGGTGGCCGAGCTCGACCAGCTGGCCCAGCGGCTGCGTGCGTCCGTGACCGCGTTCGACCTGAGCTGACCCGGTAGCACCGCCGCTCCTGGCCGCCCGGCCGGCCCGTACGCGTGAGCCCATGACCTCCCCGGCCGGCATGGACGACATGAGCACCATGCACGTCGACGCGTTCATCGCCGACGGGGCGTCGACGGCGGAGGGCAAGATCTACGCGCTCGGGATGGGCTGGAACGTGATCTACGCCAACACCTTCCCGGCCACCCACAGCCATCTGGCGATCGCGATGACCATCCACGTGCCGTACACGCAGACCAACCAGCCGCACCAGGTCCTGGTGCACCTGGAGACCGAGGACGCGGTCAAGGTGAAGCTCGGCGAGTCCCGATCCGGCGCTGACGCCGAGCCCGAGGACATCACCGTGATCGGCGGCGAGTTCAGCGTCGGGCGCCCGCCGGCGCTCCCGGCCGGCGACGAGCAGATCGTGCCGCTGGCGCTGTCGGTCGACGCCCTGCGCTTCGACCACCCCGGGATGTACTCGTGGGTGATCTCGATCGACGGTCAGCAGATGCGCCGGCTGCCGATGCGGGTGGCCCTGCTGCAACCAGATCGGGCCCCGCTGACTCAGGACGTGTACGGCGCCCCGTGCAGCGCGGACATCGCGGCGGCGTCCGGGTACGCGTCGTCGACCGAGTAGATCCCAGCCAGACCGAGCAGCTCGAGGACCTCGCGCGCCCGTGCCCGGTCGTCGGCGTCCACCCTCGGCACCCAGGAGGCGGCGCGGTCACCCCCGGTCCGCACCGCGGAGTCGGCTCGGCTCAGGTGCGAGGGACGGTCCAGGGCCGCGTCCAGCTCCGGGTCCGGCTGCTGCCCCACGTGCCGGAGCACCCGCTCGGCCTGGACGCGCGGCTGCGACACCAGCCCCTCGTACGTCACGGCCAGGAGCTCGGCCGGCGTCGTCATCCGTAGGGGGACCAGGGTCTCCAGCCCGGCCTGGGCCACTGCTCGCGCGAACGGGTCGGTGAGCGCGCGCAGAGCACGGTCCTGGTCGGGCGTGAGGTGGTCGGCGACCAGCCGCGGCTGGGCGAGCGCGTCGTCCAAGTGGTCGGACCAGCCCAGCTCGCGGCGGCTCACCGCCACCCCGAGCGGGTGCCGGATCAGCAGCACGACCGGCATCCCCGGGAAGCGCTCGACCAGCCAGGGCGCCAGCATGTTGGCCCGGATCTCTTTCACCAGCCGCCGCCTGGCCACGACGACGTGGTTGAGGTGGTCGGCCCACGGGTTGCGCATCCGCCCGGTCAGGATCCGCGTCATCGGATCCAGGTACCGCGAGTCGGTGTCGTCGCGGCGCAGGTACTGCCCGTTCGCGAACACCCGGGCAGCCGGCACCCGGTCGGCGCGGAGCGGCTCGAACACCACCCGGTGGTCGTGGTGGCGGTCGATGACCTCGCCCACCCACGTGGTCCCCGACCGCGCACTGCCCAGCAGCAGCACCGTGGCGCGGTGGTCCGGCGCCCGGTCGACGTACGCGAGCGGACTTGAACCGCCAGCGCGCCGCGACGCCGAGCTGCCTGGCCCGACCGGCGAGGGAGCTGCCCACGGTGGCTCCGGACCTCCCCTGCGGTGCGACGACGGACGGGATAGGACGGGATGCGGTGCGAGGTGCGGCGAGACAGTACCTGGCGGGTCCGTTGCCGGGCAGCCGCTCCAGGGCGATGATTACCGGATTACCCAGAGGGAGCCACCATGCCGACCCCGGATCCGAACCCGCTGCCGATGACGCCCCCGACCCTGGCTCCGGCCCAGCGGATCGGTGATGCCGAGCGGGAGCAGGCGGTGTCCGCCCTGTCCGAGCACTTCGCCCTCGGCAGGCTGGACCACGCCGAGCTGGACGCCAGGCTCGAAGCCGCCTACCGCGCCGTGACGGTGGACCAGCTGGTGGCGTTGTTCGCCGACCTGCCGGACCCGGCGCCGTTCCGGCCCAGCCGACGCGAGCGGCGGTCCGCCGCCCGGGCCGCGCGAGGAGTCGGCGGGTGGCCGGACTTCCCGGTGCTGCCGGCGGCCGTGCTGTTCGTTGCCGTCGCGGTTCTGATCGCGTCCCGCGGCCAGGCGTTCTTCCTGCTCCCGATCATGTGGTTCTGGCTCGCCGCCGGCCGGCACCGCTGGTACCGCCGCTGAGCCGACGGGTCCGCCGACGCGCGGTCAGGAGCCCCGCAGTCCGGGGAAGTCGTCGTCGCGGAACTCCCCGGCCGGCCGGGCCTGCGGGTCGGCGTGCAGGGCGACCTCCTCGGACCGCAGCTCCACCCGACGGATCTTGCCGCTGATCGTCTTCGGCAGCTCGCCGAACTGCAGCCGCCGGATCCGCTTGTACGGGGCCAGGTTCTCCCGGCAGTGCCGAAGGATCGACTCCGCGGTCGCGGCGTCCGGCTCGAAACCGGCGGCCAGCGTCACGTACGCCTTCGGCACCGCCAGCCTCAGCGGGTCCGGCGACGGCACCACCGCGGCCTCGACCACCGCCGGGTGCTCGATCAGCACCGACTCCAGCTCGAACGGCGAGATCCGGTAGTCCGACGCCTTGAAGACGTCGTCCGTGCGACCGACGTACGTGATGGTCCCGTCCGCGTTGCGGCGGGCCACGTCGCCAGTGTGGTAGTACCCGGCGCGCATGACCTCGGCGGTGCGCTCGTCGCTGTCGCGGTACCCCGTCATCAGGCCGAGCGGGCGGGCCGACAGGTCCAGGCAGATCTCGCCCTCCTCCCCCGGCTCTGCCGTCGAAGGGTCGACCAGGACCACTCGATAGCCCGGAAGCGGCCGACCCATCGCGCCGGGAACCACCTTCTGCCCGGGGGTGTTGCCGACCTGCGCCGTCGTCTCGGTCTGGCCGTACCCGTCGCGGATCGTCAGCCCCCACGCGGCCTGCACCCGGTCGATCACCTCGGGGTTGAGCGGCTCGCCGGCGCCGACCATCTCGCGCACGGGCACCTTCCAGGCGCCGAGATCGGCCTGGATGAGCATCCGCCACACCGTGGGGGGCGCGCAGAAGGTCGTCACCTCGCACCGGACCAGCTGCTCGAGCAGCGGGGCCGGCTGGAAGCGCGCGTAGTTGGCGACGAGCACGGTGGCCTGCGCGTTCCACGGCGCGAAGACGTTGCTCCACGCGTGCTTCGCCCAGCCCGGCGAGGAGATGTTCGAGATGCACGTCGCCGGGCTGCAGCCCGATCCAGTACATCGTCGAGAGGTGGCCGACGGGGTACGACACGTTGGTGTGCTCGACCAGCTTGGGCAGCGACGTCGTGCCGGACGTGAAGTACAGCAGCATCGGGTCGCCGGCCGGGGTCGGGCCGTCCGGCTGGAAGCCCGGGGCGGCCGCGGTGAGCTCGCTGAAGTCGTGCCAGCCCGCCGTCGCGCCGACGCTCACGCGGGTCAGCCGGTCGGCGAGCCCGCCGAACTTCTCGGTGTGCTCGGCTGCCGTCACGACGTGCGCGACGCGTCCGCGGTCGATGCGGTCGGCGAGGTCGGCCGGACCGAGCAGTGTGGAGGCGGGGATCGTCACCGCACCCAGCTTGATCGCGGCGAGCATCATCTCCCACAGCTCCACCTGGTTGCCCAGCATCAGCAGGATCCGGTCGCCGCGGCGCACCCCCAGACCCCGCAGCCACGTGGCTAGCCGGTCGGAGCGCTCGGACAGCCGGGCGTAGCTGTACGAGGCGTCGCCCCCGTCGTCCTCGACGATGCGCAGCGCGGTCCGGTCCGGGTGCTCCGCGGCGACCGCGTCGAACCAGTCCAGCGCCCAGTTGAACTCCGTCAGCTCGGGCCACCGGAACCCGGCGACCGCGGCCGCGTAGTCGTCCCGGTGCTCGAGCAGGAAGTCACGTGCCGCCCGGAACTTCTCGGTCGCTGTCGCCATCGTGCCGTCCTCCTGTCGGGCCGACCTCCCCCGAGCCTGCCACCGCGGGGCCAGGTCGGCGAAGATGGGCCGGTGACCGTTCCCGACGCACCGGCCGGCCCTGTCCTCGAGCACGCGTTCATCTTCGTGGCCGAGGCAGACGCGCCCGCCTTCGAAGCGGCGTTCGCCGAGGCCAAGACGGTGATCACCACCTCGCCCGGGTGCCGCTGGGTCGAGCTGCACCGCGGGGTCGAGCGTCCCGGCGTCCTCCTGCTCCTGGTCGCCTGGGAAACCCTGGACGACCACCTCGTCGGCTTCCGCGGCTCGGACCGCTTCACCAGGTGGCGCGAGCTGATCGGCCCCTACTTCGCCGCCGACCCCGAGGTCGAGCACTTCGGGCCCCTGGTCGAACGGTTCACCCGCCGGTGAGCAACCTGGAGACCCGGCCCGCCGAGACCCGCACGGCGGCCCTGGCGCCGGCGAGCGGACCCGTCCTCGAGGAGCTGGCGCCGCGGGAGGTGCCGCTCGGCGGGCCGCGCGCGATGCTCGTCCGGCGGACGCTGCCGCACCGCGAGCGCCGGACGGTCGGGGCCTGGTGCTTCCTGGACCACTACGGGTCGTCCTCGCGGCCGGCCGAGTCGCGCATGCACGTCCCCGAGCACCCGCACACCGGTCTGCAGACCGTCACGTGGTTGTTCGACGGCGAGGTCCGGCATCGGGACAGCCTCGGCTCGGACCAGCTCGTGCGTCCCGGTGAGCTCAACCTGATGACCGCCGGCCACGGCATCGCGCACGCCGAGGACTCAGCGGGCGAGCCGCCGCCGGCCGGTGCGCCGCTCGCTCCCCTCCACGGCCTGCAGCTGTGGGTCGCGCTGCCCGAGGCGTCCCGCGACACCGAGCCCGCGTTCGCCCACCACGGCGACCTGCCGGTGCTCGACCTCGACGGCGTACAGGTCACCGTGCTCATCGGCCGGCTTTCCGGCGGGCTGGCGGGCCTCGAGTCGCAGTCGCAGGCGCGGGCGTACACGCCGCTGCTCGGCGCCGAGGTCGTGCTGCCGGCCGGAGCGACGGCCACGCTGCGGCTGGAGAGCACCTTCGAGCACGCGCTGCTCGCCGTGGACGGGGACGTGCAGGTCGACGGACGGCGGCTCGAGCCGGCCGCCCTCGCGTACCTCGGGACCGCCCGCCCCGGTCTCACGCTCGCGAGTGAGCGCGGTGGCCGCGCGTTCCTGCTCGGCGGCACTCCGCTGGGCGAGCCGCTGCTGATGTGGTGGAACTTCGTCGGCCGCAGCCACGAGGAGATCGTCGCCGCGCGCGCCGACTGGGAGGCGGGCCGCCGCTTCGCGCCGGTCCCCGGCTACGACGAGCGCCTCGCCGCCCCCGTGCTACCGACGACGCGCCTGCTCGCCCGCTGAGGCCGGCACCGCGTCACCATGCTTTGCCCGGGTGGGCGACTGAATCGTCCTCAGCTGACTGAGTCGTCCTAGCTGGTAGCGCCGTTGATCGTGAAGTTCGAGATCGCGCCGGCCTCGATGCCCCACTTCTGCAGGATCTTTGCGTAGGTACCGTCGCTGTTCAGCTTCTCCAGCGCGCCCTTGATCGCGTCGGCGAAGCCGGCGTACTCGGCGCCTTTGGGCACCGGGATCCCGTAGGGGGCGGTGCCGTACGCAGTGCCGATCACCTCGAACGCACCGTTGGACTGCTTGGCCGCGTAGGAGTTCACCGGGGAGTCTGCGAGTACGACGTCCGCGCGGCCGCTGTTGAGCGCCAGGTTGGCGCCGTTCTGGTCCGGGTACGCCTGGATGTCGATGGCCGCCTTGCCGGCGTCGGTGCACTTCTTGGACTGTTCGGTCGCCTGGTCGAGCTGCACGGTGCCCTTCTCCACCGCGACGTGCTTGCCGCACAGCGCGTCGAGAGAGACCAGGTCGGAGTTCTTCCCCTTCTGGACGAGGAAGTTCACACCCGCGCTGTAGTACGTGACCATGTCGACCTTCTGCTGCCGGGCCAGGTTGTCCGTGAAGGCGGACATGCTGAGGTCGTAGCGGGTGCCCAGCGCCGGGATGATGGTGTCGAACGAAGCATTGACGAAGTTGAACTTCACCCCCAGCACGTCGCCGATCGCATGCCCCAGGTCGATGTCCATGCCCTGGATCGTCGTGTTGTCGGACGCGAAGAACTCGATCGGCGCGTACGACGCGTCGGTCGCCACCGTGGCCGTGCCGGCAGTCTTGATCTTCGCCGGCAGCATCGCAGCGAGCGTGGGGTCGACCGAGGACGAGGCTCCCGCGCCTGCGGATGACCCGGCGGAAGCGCCGGAACCACCGGACGACGAGCTGCCGCAGGCGCTGAGGACAAGGGCCGCAGTGGCGCCGAGGACGACCGAGAAGACGATGGCGCGACGCGCATGGCGGTTGTTCATGTCGACTTCTTTCGGCTGGAACGAGACGGGGACGACTGGGGATCGCGCTGCAGGCCCACGACGTTGATGAGCAGCCGCGCGATGGTGTGAGCTGTGATCTGGTGGATGTCCCGGGCCGGCTGGAACTCGGTGAAGATGACGGCGGCGACGGCAGACTTGCGCGACAGGCCGCGCACGAGCGTCGCGATCTCCGGGTAGGTGAGGCCGCCGGGCTCGGGCCAGCCGACGCCCGGCGCGATGCTGGGATCGAGGCCGTCACAGTCGATGGTGACCACCCACCGCCTCTCCACCTCGAGCTCGTCCAGCACTGCTGCGGCGCCCAGCTCTCGAAGCTGCCACGAGGTGATCAAGCGGTTCCCTGCCGCCAGGGCGTCGGCGACGTCGCTGGGACGTCCGCTCCCGACCGAGCGAAGGCCGACCTGGACCACTTGCTCGACGCAGCTCAGCTCCACGATCCGCCGGATCGGGCTCGAGTACCCGCGCGTGACGCCCCCCAGCTCCTGCCGGAAGTCGACATGCGCGTCGACGTGCAGGACGTTGACCGTCTCCACACCGTCGAACGCCCCCACGACCATCGGCGGGACCGAGTCCAGTCCGCCGACCACGAGGGGGACCCGCCGCGCCGTGACAAGCGGCCGGAGGAGGTCGATCGTCTGCTCCCAGATCGCGTCGGGGTTGCGCACGTCACCCGCGACGTCTCCGCAGTCCGAGACGGTCGGCCGGCGATCGGGAAACAGTGGACCCCCCAGATCGAAGTCGTAGTGGTGGCTCAGCTCGTGGTAGCCCATGACCATCGCCCGGTCCCGAACTGCCTGTGCCGCGCCCGCGGCCACGGTCAGGTCGTCGGCGCAGTAGGGCGGACCGAAGGGGACGCCGAGGAAGGCATAGGGCGTACGGACGTCCGCAGGGTCCTCGACGAAAGGTGCGCCGAGGAACGGGTGGTTCGGAGGGCTCGAGGGCAACGCCGTGTCCAGGTGACTGAGAGATTAGAGTGGTGCTCTAGAGCGTCACTCTAGGGGTTGGCGATACGCAGCGCAACAACATTAGAGCAAGACTCTAAGGCGGCAAGGATGCGGCGATCGACGACGCCGTCACAGCTCGATGCGGCACTGCTCCAGGGTCAGCCTCGTGGCCTGGCGGCGGTCGCGTGTGCCCTGCAGGATCTGGATCGCCAGCCCGTCCATGAGCGCGATGAGCCGGCGCGAGAAGGAGCCGGACCCACCGGCGAACTCACCCGCGGCTCGACCCCGGACCACGAGAGCACGCAGGTCCTTGTCCCATCCGGCAGCCGTCTGCCTGACCTCTCCGGCATAGGCCTCACGATGCCGCTGCGCCCAAGCCTCGACCCACAGGGCCCAGACGGGGTCGTTGACCCCGCTCGGCAGGTAGCAGCCGATGAACACCTTGAGCTGGTCCCACCCAGGCGCTGCGGCCGATATCGACAGCTGCCGACGATCGGTCAGGTCCGCCTCGATCCAGTTGAGCGTCTCGATCAGAATCCGGTCCTTGGTACCGAAGTAGTAGAGAACGTGCCCCGTGCTCATATGTGTGCGCTCGCTGATCTCGGCCAGGCGGAGCTCACCGAGTCCTTTCTCCACGATGATGTCCATCGCAGCATGAAGCACGCGGTCCTTCGGCCTGAGCTCGCCGTCGTCGCGTGGCGACCGCCCCGCAGCGTCCGTATCGGACATCCTCACTGCCAATCAAGCGTTGTCCCAGCCGTTACACGACCCGATCGGGCCCGATGTCGAACGGCAGTCTAATCGCCGTCACACCAAGCTCGCCCGTGCACCGAAACTCACCAGACTGGCGCCGTGGCGAAGAGTTCTGGACCTAGTGGCGCCTGGCTCGGCGAGTGGCTGCCACGAGCGCCAGACCCGTGAACAGGAGTCCGACGCCCAGCGCCGTCGCAAGGCCGAGGCCAGCAGAACCCGTCGCCGGAAGGGGCGATCCGGACGACAGCTTCTCACCGAGCACGCCCGTCGTGGGGGTGGGAGTCGGGGTCGCCGTGGCCGTCGCGGTCGGTGAGACGGAGGCGGTCGTCGTCGTCGTGGGCGTGGGCGTCGAGGTGACGCATGGCTTGCCGTTCGGGTACTCCTGGCCCTTGAGCCCGTTCGGGCCGCTGCCGGCCGGGAACGTGATCGTCGGGGGGACCTGCGTCCCCAGGAACGCATCGAGCTGGTAGGGCCCGCACGAGGGCACCGGTACGTGCAGCTCCAGGCGGCTGGTCCCGGCCGCGATGGTTCCGTGCACGACCTCCGACAGTCGCTGCGGTTCGGTCTGGGTCTTCCACAGGCCGATGTACGACGCGGCGGATACTGCGATGTCAGTGGTGGCGGGGCCGTTGGTGGTCGAGAAGACAACCGTGCCGTCCGGTGCGACGGTGGCGGCGACCCCGCCGTGCGACCCAGCCCAGGACACCCCCGCGGTCAGGACGAGCAGTCCAGCGGCCAGTACCAGGACCAGTCCTGCGCGATGCTTCATTGCGGCGCTCCTTCGCGAGTGCGCTCAGGACCGCGACCTCGCGGTCGCTGGGTACCCTCGGGAAGGACGCTAGGGATAGGGCCTTCGTGCCGTTAGAGGCGAAAGGCCTTTGGCCCGGCGCTGGTCGAGGATGCGGACAGAGCCGCTTGCACAGCGCGGGGACGCTGCCTTCGCCAAGCCCCGTCCATGACTGCGTGGGTCGCCTCGAAGTCCGGGCTCCGAAACACGCGAACGTGCGCCACGGACGTCGGATGCGCCGTGGCAATGACCCGTCGCTGGCGCTCCGACGACCGTTCGGCGCGAACGCCTTCGACGACGGCACGACCCCCAGCAAGAGCGGCGGTTCTTGGTGGTTTCCGTTGCCCCACGCACTTGAAGATGATCTTGAAGGGGGTGTTTCCGCAGGTCAGAGGCCTGATCATCGGGTGCGCGAGGGGGGAGTTGAACCCCCACACCCTTTCGGGCACTGGAACCTGAATCCAGCGCGTCTGCCTATTCCGCCACTCGCGCGAGGCCAGCGAGGTTACCACGGGGGCCCGCGCCGCCCGGAGCCCGATGATCGTCACCACGGTTACCCTGGGCACCGGGCCCACCCCTGCCCGACGAGCCGTCCGAGGAGGTGCCCGTGGGTGTCATGGACCGCTTCGAGCGCCGACTCGACCGCCTGGTCAGCGGCACCTTCGCGCGTGCCTTCAAGGCCGAGGTGCAGCCCGTCGAGGTCGCCGCGGCGCTGCAGCGCGAGTGCGACGACAAGGCGGCGATCGTCACCCGCGGCCGGACGATGGTGCCCAACGACTTCACCGTCGAGCTCGGCCAGCACGACTTCGATCGCCTCTCGATGTACGCAGAGCCGCTGGGTGCCGAGCTCGGGGCGATGGTCCGCGAGCACGCGGAGGAGCAGGGATACCAGTTCGTCGGCGGCGTGGTCGTCCGGTTCGAGCTGGTGGGCGAGCTCGACACGGGAGTGTTCCGGGTGCGCAGCCAGGCGATGGCGTCGGGACCGTCCGACGCCGGCCGGCACCGTCACCGCGGCACCCGCCGCGGTCTCGGCGGCGCTGGAGACCGGGCACTCGACGCTGGCGCTGACCCATCGGCACACGGTCCTGGGTCGCGGCGCCGAGTCCGACCTGCGCCTGGACGACCCGAGCATCTCCCGCCGGCACGCCGAGATCGTGCTGTCCGACCCGCCTCGGCTGACCGACCTCGGGTCCACCAACGGCACCTTCCTGGACGGGGAGCGGGTGCAGTCGGCTGAGCTGTACGACGGGGCGAGGGTGGGCCTGGGCGCGCTCACACTGGTCTTCCGGTACGGCGGCTGAGCCCGTGAGCCCGCTGTCGCTCAAGCTCATCCAGGTCGGGTTCCTGGTGCTGCTGTGGGTGCTGGTCCTGTCGGTCGCCGCAGTGATGCGCAGCGACCTGTTCGCCCGCCGCCGGCAGCGGATGGGGCGCGCCGACCGGTCGGCGCGGTCGCGGGCGAAGGCGGCCCGGGCGGTACCGGTCGGCACGGTCGGCGCCCCCGCGGCCGCCGGGTCGCTGGGCACCGGCGCGGCCGCCGGGGCGGCCGGCGCAGCCGCGGCGACCGAAGCCGGGAGGAAGGCCAAGCAGCCCAAGCCGACCCGTCCGCCCAAGCCCCGCCGGGGCGCCCCCAAGCTGCTGATGGTCACGGCGGGCCCGGCCGAGGGCACCCGGATCGAGCTGGGCGCCACCCCCGTCAGCATCGGCCGGGCGGCCGAGAACACGCTGGTGCTGGAGGACGACTACGTGTCCGGCCGGCACGCCCGGCTGTTCCCGCACGAGGGCGCGTGGGTGGTCGAGGACCTCGGCTCCACGAACGGGACGTACCTGGACCGGACCCGGCTGACCACGCCGATGGTGGTCCCGGTCGGGGCGCCGGTCCGGATCGGCAAGACCGTCCTCGAGCTGCGGAAGTAGCCGATGACGCTCCGGCTGAGGTACGCGGCGGTGTCGGACGTCGGCATGGTCCGGCAGGACAACGAGGACTCCGGCGTACGCGGGGCCGGACCTGCTGCTGCTCGCCGACGGCATGGGCGGGCACGCGGGCGGCGAGGTGGCCAGCGCCACCGCGGTCGCCAGCATGCGCGACCTGCAGCCCCCGGTCGGCGGCGGCGACCCCACCGAGACCCTGCGCAGCGGTGTCGCGTCGGCGGGCGAGCAGATGCGCGCCCTGGTGCGGGCCCGGCCCGAGCTGGAGGGCATGGGCACCACGCTCACGCTGCTGATGCACAGCGGCGAGGTGATCGCGATCGCCCAGGTCGGCGACTCGCGCGGCTACCTGCTGCGCGAGGGCGTCCTCGAACAGGTCACCCACGACCAGACGTTCGTGCAGTCGCTCATCGACCAGGGCCGGATCAGCGACGAGGACGCCAAGACCCACCCGCAGCGCAACCTGCTGCTGCAGGCGCTGGACGGCCGGGTCGAGGTCGAGCCGGAGGTCGTGCTGCGCACGCCGCGGCTGGGCGACCGGTACCTGCTGTGCAGCGACGGGCTGTCCAGCGTGGTGTCGGAGCCGACGATCCGCGACGTGCTCGAGGTCGGTACGCCGCGCGAGGCGGCCGACCGGCTCGTCGACCTGGCCCTGCGCGCCGGCGCACCCGACAACGTCACCTGCCTCGTCGCCGACGTCGTCGACGAGGACGACGACGTCGCACCGCCGGTCGCCGTCGTGGTCGGGGCGGCCGCCGACAGCGGCGCACGCGCGCGCGTGGTCGGCGTCGCGGCCGCCGACGCCGGCGGCGACGACGACCGGCGACGGTCCCGACGCAGCCGGCGGCGAGGCGGCCGAACCGTCCGACCACGACGGACGACGAGCTCGGGGCACCGGCGGCTCGAGAGGGCTGCGGCCTGCTGCTGCCCGTCGTCGCCCTGCTCGTGCTCGTCGCGGCCGCCGGCTACGCCGGCTACCGCTGGACCCAGACGCAGTACTACGTCGGCGTCGACAGCGGGCAGGTCGTGATCTACCGCGGCGTCCCGCAGAAGCTGGTCGGCCGCTCGCTGTCGCAGGTGGTCGAGCCGACCGACGTGCAGGCCTCGACCCTCCCGTCGTTCTCGCAGGGGCAG
Source organism: uncultured Actinomycetota bacterium (assembly GCA_963771835.1). GTDB lineage: Bacteria > Actinomycetota > Actinomycetes > Prado026 > Prado026 > CAVQCJ01. The sequence continues at coordinate 869,268 of CAVYVA010000004.1, read as the reverse complement.
GTGAACGACACGATCGCCGCCGTCGTCGCTGGACGAGGCCCGCCGGATCGTCGACCACCTGCGTACGCAGGCGACGGCCTGCGCAGGCGTGCCCGCCCCGGACGGCTGCCCGCCCGGCCCGAGCCCGAGCAGCACCCCGACGCCGAGCGTCGGCCCCGGACCGTCCGTGTCGGCGACGACATCGGGAACCGCCGGACCGAGCGCGAGCCCGTCGCCGTGACCGCCGCCACGATCGCGCCGCCCGGCGCGGCGCAGCCGCCCCCGGCCGGACCGGCCGTCCCCCGACCGCCGCGCCGGGTCGCCGAGATCGGCCTGCTCGTCCTCGCGCTCGCCGTCGGGCTGGGCGCGTACGCCCAGGTCGGGCTCACCAACGGCGGGCACCTCCCGGAGAAGTTCTGGACTCGTGACGGCGGCCGCCGCCGGCGCCGTCGCCCTCGCGCACGTGGCCGTGCGGGTGCTCGCGCCCTGGTCGGACCAGGTGCTGCTGCCGGTCGCGGTGGCGATCAACGGGCTCGGGCTGGCGATGATCCACCGCCTCGACGTCGCGGAGACCGTCCGCGCCGCGCAGAACCACCAGCCGGCCCCGCACCCCACCGCGGCGCACCCAGCTGGTGTGGACCGGGCTCGGGCTGGCTGCTGATGGTCCTGGTGCTGCTGGTCGTGCGCGACCACCGGGTGCTGCAGCGGTACACGTACACCGCGATGGTCGCTCGGCCTCGCTGCTCGTGGTGCTGCCGCTGGTGCCCGGGCATCGGCGTGACCATCAACGGCGCCCGCATCTGGATCCGCGCGCTCGGCTTCTCGTTCCAGCCGGCCGAGATGGCCAAGATCGTGCTGATCGTCTTCTTCGCCGGCTACCTCGTGGTGAAGCGCGACGCGCTCGCCGTGGCCCGCACCCAGTTGCTGGGCATCGACGTCCCGCGCGGGCGCGACCTCGGCCCGATCCTGGTGGCCTGGCTGATCAGCGTCGGCGGTGCTGGTCTTCGAGCGGGACCTCGGCACGTCGCTGCTGCTGTTCGGCCTGTTCGTCGCGATGCTGTACGTCGCCACCGGCCGCCGCGGCTGGGTCGTCATCGGCACCGGTCTGTTCCTCATCGGGTCGACGTTCGCGTACTACGCGTTCGGGCACGTGCGCGAGCGCGTCGACGTGTGGCTGCACCCGTTCGCCGACGTCGGCGGCGCCGGCTACCAGGTGACGCAGAGCCTGTACGGCCTGGCCGACGGCGGCATCCTCGGCGCCGGTATCGGCCAGGGCACGCCGGACCTGGTGCCGTACGCGAAGTCCGACTTCATCGTGTCGGCGGTCGGCGAGGAGCTCGGGCTCACCGGGCTGATGGCGCTGCTCGTGCTGTACGCGATCCTCGTCGAGCGCGGCCTGCGCGCCGCACTCGCCGCGCGCGACGTGTTCGGCCGGCTGCTCGCCTGCGGCCTGGCGTTCGTGATGGGCCTGCAGGTGTTCATCGTCGTCGGCGGCGTCACCAACCTGATCCCGGTGACCGGGCTGACCACGCCGTTCCTGGCCGCCGGCGGCTCGTCGCTGGTCGCGAACTGGATGGTCATCGCGCTGCTGCTGCGGGTCAGCGACTCGGCAGCCCGCCCGGCTCCGGTGCCGGTGCCGATCAGCGGCACCGCCGTCACGCAGGTGGTCGCGCCGTGATCGGCACCCTCGCCGGCACGATCCGCCGCCTCGCGATCTTCGTCGGGCTGCTGTTCGCTCGCGCTGCTGGTGAACATCAACCTCGTCCAGGTCACCCGCGCCAGCGACCTCGCCGACCGGCCCGGGCAACAACCGCAACGTCATCAAGGAGTACGCCAAGCAGCGCGGACCGATCCTCGTCGGCAACACCCCGGTCGCGCAGTCGGTCGCCGACCGGCGGCCGGCTGAAGTACCAGCGGACGTACGTCGACGGCCCGCTGTACGCGGCGTCCACCGGCTTCGCGTCGCTGATCTACGGCCGCACCGCGATCGAGCGGATCGAGAACGCGGTGCTCGTCGGGCACGGACCCGCGGTTCTCGCTGCAGCAGCTCGCCGACCTCATCGCCGGACGCACGACGAAGGGCGGCAGCGTCCAGCTCACGCTGAACGCGAAGGCGCAGGCCGCGGCCGCGACAGGCGATGAAGGAGCAAGATCGGCGCGGTCGTCGCGCTGGAGCCGTCGACCGGTCGCGATCCTCGCGCTGTACTCCAGCCCGAGCTTCGACCCGAACCTGATCGCGAGCAACGACGCCGCCACGTCGCAGAAGGCGTGGAACACGTACCTGGCCGACCCGCTGCAACCCGATGCTCGACCGGCCGCTCGCGCAGGTCTACCCGCCCGGTTCGACGTTCAAGCTGGTCACGCTGTCGGCGGCGCTGTCCAGCGGTGCGTACGCCCCGTCGTCGACCGTGCCCGGCCCCGCCGGCTACAAGCCGCCCGGCACCAGCGCGGTGATCCACAACGAGAGCGGCCAGGGCTGCGCGACCGCCAACGGCAAGGTGACGCTGCTGCACGCGCTCGAGGTGTCCTGCAACACCGCCTTCGCGTACCTCGGCGTCCAGGTCGGCGCGGACGCGCTGCAGAAGCAGGCGGAGGCGTTCGGCTTCAACCACTCGTTCCAGGTCCCGATGACCGCGGCCACGAGCCGGTTCCCGACCCCCCTGGACGTGCCGCAGACGGCGCTGTCGGCGATCGGCCAGTACGACGTCCGCTCGACCGCGTTGCAGATGGCCATGGTCGCGGCCGCGCTCGGCAACAACGGCGTGGTGATGAACCCCTACCTGGTCGACACCCTGTACGCCCCCGACCTGTCCGTGCTCGAGCAGACGCGGGCCACCGTCGTTCGGACAGGCGGTCACCTCCGCCGTGGCGCAGGAGGTGGCCGACATGATGGTCGGGGTCGTCGAGAACGGCACCGGCACGAACGCGCGGATCCCCGGCGTCAAGGTGGCCGGCAAGACCGGGACGGCGCAGACCGGCAACAACAACCCCGCGGTGGCGTGGTTCGTGTCGTTCGCGCCGGCCCAGAACGCCAAGGTGGCCGTGGCGGTCATCGTCGAGGACTCCCCGAAGAACAGCGACATCTCCGGCGGGGCGCTGGCCGCGCCGGTGGCCAAGGCTGTGATGGAAGCGGTGCTCCCCCGATGAGCCCCGGACCCGCGATGATAGGTGGCAGACGGTGAGCGACGGACCTCAGGAGGGCCCGATGGACGAGCGACGGCTCGGCGAGCGCTACGAGCTCGGCGAGGTCATCGGTCGTGGCGGCATGGCCGAGGTCTACGAGGGCCGCGACCTGCGCCTGGGCCGCCGCGTCGCGGTCAAGCTGCTGCGCACGGACCTCGCCAGGGACCCCTCGTTCGTGGCCCGCTTCCGCCGTGAGGCGCACTCCGCCGCGTCGCTGAACCACCCGAACATCGTCGCCGTGTACGACACCGGCGAGACCGACGTGTCCGGTGTGGCGGTCCCCTACATCGTCATGGAGTACGTCGACGGCACGACGCTGCGCGAGCTGGTGAAGTCCGGCCACCGGTTCACCCCGGAGCGCGCCGTCGAGATCACCGAGGGCACGCTGACGGCGCTCGACTACTCGCACCGGCACGGGATCATCCACCGCGACATCAAGCCCGGCAACGTCATGCTCAGCCGCACCGGCCAGGTCAAGGTCATGGACTTCGGCATCGCCCGGGCGGTCGCCGACAGCGCCGCCACGATGACGCAGACGTCGGCCGTGCTCGGGCACGGCGCAGTACCTGTCGCCCGAGCAGGCCCGCGGCGAGGTCGTCGACGCGCGCTCCGACCTGTACTCGACCGGCTGCCTGCTCTACGAGCTGCTCGCCGGCCGGCCGCCGTTCGTCGGCGACAGCCCGGTCTCGGTGGCGTACCAGCACGTCCGGGAGACGCCGTCGCCGCCGTCGACCCTGAACCCGGACGTGGGCCCGGCCGTCGACGCCGTCGTCATGCAGCGCGCTGGAGAAGCGCCCGGACGACCGCTACGACACGGCCGCGGCCATGCGGGACGACCTCGAGCGGGCCCGGCTCGGCGAGCCGCTCGCCGGCGCCGGAGCCGTCGCGGCCGGCGCGGCTGTACCGGTCGCCGCCGTCGCCGCCGCCGCCGGCTCCGGGAACGACGCGACCCAGGTCATCGCGCCGGTGCTGCCCGGCACCGGCCCAGCCTGTCGCCGGGTCGGCGGCCGAGCCGCAGTCGCGAGCCGGCTGGTACGTGCTGCTGGCGCCGCCGTGGTCGGGGCGCTCGTGCTCGCGTTCTTCCTGGGGCGCAGCATCTTCGGCGGGACGGACGCCAACATCGCCGTGCCCAACGTGGTCGGGCTCAAGCAGGCGGACGCGGTCGCCCAGCTCACCGAGCACGGTCTCAAGCTCGGCACGGTCACGCCGGTGACCAGCGACACCGTCCCGGCCGGCTACGTGGTCTCGCAGGACCCGCTCAAGGACGTGAAGGTGGTCGCCGACACCGCGGTCGACCTGACGTCTCGAGCGGCGCCCAGCAGGTGACCGTGCCGACCCTGGTCGGCCTGACCCAGTCAGCAGGCCCTCGACGCGCTGAGCAGCCGCCGGGCTGGTGCCGGGGACGATCACGCTGCAGGACAGGTCGACCAACCGGCCGGCACCGTGATCGCCGTCGACCCGAAGGAGGGCACGCGGTCGCCAAGGGCTCGACCGTGGCGCTGACCGTGTCCAGCGGCAAGGTGCCGGTGCCGTCGGTGATCGGCGAGCCGCAGGAGCAGGCCAAGGCCGACCTGGCCAACGCCGGCTTCAGCGTCACGGTCATCCCGCAGACCACGAACGCGGTCCAGCCCGGCACGGTGGTCGCGCAGAACCCGAAGTCCGGCACGCTGCTGGCCCAGGGCAAGATCGTGACGATCACGGTCGCGCAGGCCCCGCCGACGCCCGACGCCGACGCCGACCACCAGCCCGACCGGGACGTCCTCGCCCAGCCCCTGACCAGCCTTCGCCAGCCCCACGGACGCGGCCGCGTGGCGCGTCAGCGGTGCGCGGGGACCGGCCCGCCCTCGACGACGGGGGCGAGGCCGGTCGAGCGCTGGACCGCCTGCGGGTCGCCGCAGCCGGACCAGCCAGTTGGCCAGCATCCGGTGCCCGCCCTCGGTGAGCACCGACTCGGGGTGGAACTGCACGCCCTCGACGTCGACGTCGCGGTGCCGCATCGCCATGACCACACCGCTGGCCGTCGACCCGGTGACCTCGATCTCGTCGGGCACCGTGCTCGTCTCCACCGCGAGCGAGTGGTACCGGGTCGCCGTGAACGGGTCGGGCAGGCCGGCCAGCACGCCCAGGCCCTGGTGGTGCACCAGCGAGGTCTTGCCGTGCAGCAGCTCGGGCGCCCGGCCGACCTTCGCGCCGTACGCGACGCCGATCGCCTGGTGGCCGAGGCAGACCCCGAGCACCGGCACCCGACCGGCCGCGTACCGCACCATGTCCACGCAGACGCCGGCCTCCTCGGGGGTCCCCGGGCCCGGGCGAGAGCAGCACCCCGTCGTACTCCGCCGCCTCGGCCGGCTCGACGGCGTCGTTGCGCCGGACCACCGGGTCGGCGCCGAGCTGGGCCAGGTACTGCACCAGGTTGAAGACGAACGAGTCGTAGTTGTCCACGACGAGGATGCGCAGCGGCGCGCCGCCGTCGGTGCGCGGTCGCACCGCCGACCCGGCCGTGGCTGGAACCGCCATGGGGACGCATCCTCGCCGTATCCGCCGCCGACGGTGACCTGGTTGAACGGAAGCCGGGGCTCCACCCAGGGGAAGACCACGGCGAACAGCAGCACGACCACCACCGCGGCCGCCACGGCCAGGATCGCGACCCGGGCCGGCCAGGCTCCCGGCAGGTGCCGCCAGAGCCAGCCGTAGAACGACCCCGAGCCGTGCCCGTCCCGAGGTCCGTCCTGGGACCCGACCTCCGGCCCGGTCACGACGGCGGCACCTGGGCGTGGCTCAGCGCGAGGTCGCCGGTGTACGCCGGCAGGTCGAGCGTCGACCGGGTGCTCACCTGGTAGCCGAGCCCGACCGCGTCCACCCACTCGCGGTACGTCACCAGCTGCGGGCGAGCGCCGCAGCGCGGCGTGAGCCGGTCGACGTTCCCCGACGCGCTGCCACGGTGAACGGCGGCGAGTAGACCCGCCCGTGCAGGATCAGCGTGTTGCCGACGCAGCGGACCGCGCTGGTCGAGACCAGCCGCTGGTCCATCACCTCGACCCCCTGCGCGCCGCCGGCCCACAGCGCGTTCACCACCGCCTGCAGGTCCTGCTGGTGCACCACCAGGTCGTCCGGCGACACCCCCGCCGGCAGCGGCGACCCCGGGTCCCGCTGCGCGTCGTCCAGGGTGACCACCACGCCCGGGTCCGGTCATCGGGGTCAGGCCGACCTCGGGGGCCAGCGCGTCGCCCTGGCTCCTGGCCACCCGCACCGGCGCGTCCCGGACGCCCTGGGCGGCGGTCAGCCGGTCGACGTCGTCGCGCAGCTGCTGGACGGCGGCCTGGGCCGTGGCCGCGCGGGCCAGCTGGGCCCGGACCAGGTCGGCCAGGTCGGTCCGGCGCTCGGACCGCAGGTCCGTGCCGCGGGCGGTCACCGCGCTGGTGGCCATCAGCAGGCCGGCCAGGACCAGCACCAGCGGCACCCCCAGGCGCCAGCCCAGGCGCCTGGGGGTCGCGTCCGGGCCGCTCGCCACCGACCGCCTCCTGCGTCTCGCCCGCTCGGGTGCTCGGGGCGCGGCCCCGGCTCGTCTACGCTAACGCCCACAACGATCGCCCCGCCGCAGCCGGTCGGGGCGTCCAGCCGGAAGGGGTGGGGCAGTGCCCAGGTCGCGCGTCCGTCGCAAGGCGGCCTACACCCCGCCGCCGACCGCACCCAAGAACACCAGCCGCATCCCGTCGCGCATGATCCCGATCCTCATGTGCGCCTTCCTGCTCATCGGGCTGGCCTGGATCGTCGTCTTCTACATCAACGGGCAGAACATCCCGTTCATGGACGCGCTGGGGAACTGGAACCTCGTGATCGGGTTCGGGCTGCTGGCGGTGGGGTTCGCCTTCGCCACCAAGTGGCGCTGAACGGGTGTGGAGCGGCTCCCGGCCGCTAACCACAGCGCTGTAGTTCTCCACATGGGTTGTCCCCAGCTGTGGAGAACCGCGTCAGAGCCGCTCGATGATCGTCGCGTTGGCCATGCCGCCGCCCTCGCACATGGTCTGCAGCCCGTACCGGCCCCCGTGACTCGACCAGCTGGTGCACGAGCGTGGTCATCAGCCGTGCCCCGGACGCACCCAAGCGGGTGCCCGAGCGCGATCGCGCCGCCGTTCACGTTGAGCTGCTTGGCGTCGGCCCCGGTCTCGGCCAGCCAGGCCAGCGGGACCGAGGCGAAGGCCTCGTTGACCTCGAAGACGTCGATGTCCGCCAGGCTCAGGCCGGACCGAGCCAGCACCTTGGCCGTGGCCGGGATCGGCGCCGTCAGCATGATCACCGGGTCGTCGCCGACCACGACGGTGGTGTGCACCCGCGCCAGCGGCCGGAGGCCGAGCCGCGCCGCCGTCTCGGACGTGGTCATCAGCAGCGCGGCGGCGCCGTCGGAGATCTGCGACGACGAGGCGGCGGTGATCCGGCCGCCCGTCGCGGAACGGAGTCTTCAGCCCCGCCAGCGCCTCCAGCGTCCCGCCGCGGCGGATCCCCTCGTCGACCGTCACGACGGTGCCGTCGGGCAGGGACACCGGCGCGATCTGGGCGGTGAACCGGCCCTCGTCGGTGGCGGCGGCCGCGCGCTCGTGCGACTCCAGCGCGAACGCGTCGAGCTGCTCGCGGCGCAGCCCCCACCGCTCGGCGATCATCTCCGCGCCGATCCCCTGGTTGAACACCGGCGTGCCCTCGGCCGCGAGCTCGTCGGCGTAGCGGGCCAGCACCTGCTCGCCGAACGGCAGCCCCGAGACCGAGGCCGAGGAACCGAGCGCGACCCGCGACATCGACTCCACCCCGCCGGCGACGACCAGGTCGTACTGCCCGCTCACCAGCCCGGCCGCGGCGAAGGCGAGCGACTGCTGCGACGAGCCGCACTGCCGGTCGATGGTCGTGCCGGGGACGGACTGCGGCCAGCCCGCTGCCAGGACCGCGCTGCGGCCGACGTTGAAGGTCTGCTCCCCCACCTGCGAGACGCAGCCCCAGATGACGTCGTCGACGGCCGCGGGGTCGATCCCGGTCCGCTCGGCCAGCGCCGCGCAGCACGTGTGCGGACAGGTCGACGGGGTGCACCCCGGACAGCACGCCACCGCGGCGTCCGACCGGCGTGCGTACCGCTTCGACGATCACGGCATCGCGCATGGACCGACCTCCTGGACCTCGATGGTAGGCACTACTGGAACGACGGTCGGAAGTCCTGTCCGGGGATCACGCTCGCTGGACGTCACCGCCGAGCTCCGGGTGTCCGTGAGCTGCTGGCGTCCGCACCTCCACCAGGACGGCGCAGACCGCGACCAGCACCACGCACACGGCCGCGGACGCCCAGACCCGCGGCGCTGCGGGGGCGTAGGCCATCACGGCAGTGGTGACCGCGCCGGCGACCAGACCGCCGACGTGGGCGTGCCAGTCGATGTTCGGCATGACGAACGGCAGCGCGAGGTTGATCACGACGATGGCGACCAGTCCGCCCATGTTCCAGTTCATCCGCCGGGCGACGACGAGCATCCCGCCGAACAGACCGAAGATCGCGCCCGAAGCGCCCAGGCTCGGCGTCGAGCGGGTCCCCGAACAGGTACGACGCCGTGCTCCCGGCCAGCAGCGACACGAAGTACAGCGCGGTGAACCGGATCCGGCCGAGCATGGCCTCCAGCGGGCGGGCCGACGACCCACAGCGCCCACATGTTGAACGGCGATGTGCACGACGCTCGACGTGCAGGAACCCGGACGTGATCAGCCGGTACGCACTGGCCGGCGGCGACGTTGATCCCGCGCATCCAGAACATGCTGGTGAACGACGGGATCAGCCACCTGCAGCGCGAACGTCGACCACGCAGCTGGCCACCAGCACCGTGGTGACGATGTCCGGCCGCGCGTGCACGTCGCCGCCGAACACGGTCTTCACCTGGCGCTGCGTGCGGCGGCCCTCGGCGACGCAGTCCGGGCACTGGAACCCCACGGCCGCGCTCACCATGCAGTCCGGGCAGATCGGCTTGTCGCAGCGGGCGCAGCGGATGTACGTCTCGCGGTCCGGGTGCCGGTAGCAGACCGGGGGCGGACCTTCGTACGGCCCGGAAGCCGGTCGGGGATCGGTCACGAGCTGCGGTGGCTAGGTGGTGGTCCGGTCGCGCCGCTGCGTCGTCAGCTCTTGACCCGCTCGATGGTGACCGACTCGACGACGACCGGCTCCACCGGCACGTCCCGTGGCCCGGTCGCGCGTGGACGCGATCGCGTCGACCACCGCTCGGCTGTCGCGCGTCGGCGACCTCGCCGAAGATCGTGTGCTTGCGGGTCAGCCAGGGCGTCGCGCCGACGGTGATGAAGAACTGCGACCCGTTGGTGCCGGGCCCGGCGTTGGCCATCGCCAGGAGGTACGGGCGGTCGAACTGCAGCTCGGGGTGGAACTCGTCGGCGAACGTGTAGCCAGGGCCCGCCGATGCCCGAGCCGAGCGGGTCGCCGCCCTGGATCATGAAGCCGGAGATCACCCGGTGGAACGTCGTGCCGTCGTACAGCGGGTCCTTGGTGGTCTGCCCGGTGCCCGGGTGCTTCCACTCCTTGCCGCCCTCGGCGAGCTCGACGAAGTTGCGCACGGTCTTGGGCGCATGGTCGGGCAGGAGCTGGATCCGGATGTCACCCCTGTTGGTGCGCAGGGTGGCGAAGAGCTGCTCGGCCACGGCGTTCCCTCCTCGTCGGCGGGCACTCGCTCCGCCGTCGCGTCGATCCAACCACGGAGGACGCCCCGGCCACGACGCGGGAGCGGACCGGCCGGGTAGTGGAGACGAGGGGAATCGAACCCCTAACCCCCGCCTTGCAAAGGCGGTGCTCTGCCAATTGAGCTACGTCCCCGGAACCGTCCCGAACTCGGCGTCCGGGTCCTCCCAGGGTACCGGCGCCGGCGGCGCGCCCGGCGGCGCGAGCCGGTCCAGGAAGTCGCGCAGGAGCTCCAGCTCGGCCGGGCCGTACCCGGCGAGGGCCTGGTCGAGGTTGGCGCCGTGGTGGGCGTAGTAGGGCGCCATCACCGCCCAGATCCGCCCCTCGTCGAGCGTCACGACCACCTTTCGCCGGTCCTGGGTCGAGCGCTCGCGCTTGACGAAGCCCAGCCGTTCGAGCCGGTCCAGGACGCCGGTGATCGTCCCGGTGCTCAGGCCGGTCACCTCGGCCAGCCGTCCTGCCGTCATCGGTCCGTGCAGCTGGAGCAGGTGGATCGACTGGCTCTCGCTGGCGCTCATCCCGACCCGGGCCGACACCTGGTCGTTGTACAGGGTGGACAGCGCGATCACCCGCCGGACCCCCTCGGCCACCTGCGCACGGGCGTCCTCGGTCGCGTGGCCGGAGGAGGCCGGCGCAACCCGCTTGACCACGGCCCGCTCCTTTGCAAGTATCTCGGTTATCCGAGATATTTGGAGAGCCGAGATACTCGCTCTCCCTAACTGCCGACCTGAGTCTACGGCCGGCCGGGAGCAACGATGACCGAGCTGAACGCCCAGCGCGAGGCCGCCGAACCGATCGAGCAGCCGCCGCTGAGCACCCGGACCAAGATCGCCGCCGCGGTGCTGATGGTGGCTGCCCTGATGGACCTGCTGGACGCGACGATCGTCAACGTCGCGCTCCCCTCGATCCAGCGCGGCCTCGACGCCGGACCCACGTCCGTCGAGTGGGTGGTGTCCGGCTACATGCTGGCCTTCGCCGCCACCCTGATCGCGGCCGGACGCCTGGGCGACCTGGTCGGACGGCGCCGGGTGTTCCTGATCGGCGTCGTCGGCTTCGGGTCCGCCAGCCTCGTCTGCGGGATCGCCCAGACCTCCGGTCAGCTGGTCCTCGCGCGCATCGCCCAGGGCGCGGCGGCGGCTGTCCTGATGCCGCAGGTGCTGGCGAGCTACCGGACCATGTTCACCGGCCGCCAGCGCACCAACGCCTACGCCGTGTACGGGGCGGTGGCCGGGCTGGCGGCTGCGCTCGGGGTGATCCTGGGCGGGGCGCTGACCCAGGCCGACCTGTTCGGGCTGGGCTGGCGGGTGGTCTTCCTGGTCAACGTGCCGATCGCGCTCGCCGTCGTCGTGCTCGCCGTGCTGTTCGTGCCCGAGTCGCGCGCCGGCACCGGGGACCGGCTCGACCTGCTGGGGGCGGCCGTGATGGCCGCCGGGCTGGTCGCGGTCGTGTACCCGCTGCTCGAGGGCCAGCGGCTGGGGTGGCCTTCGTGGTGCTTCGCCCTGCTGCTCACCGGCCTGGCCCTGCTCGTGACCCTGTGGGTGGTCGAGGACCGGCGCCGGCGCGCCGGGGTCGCTGCAGTGCTGGAGCCCGACCTGTTCCGGGTCCCCGCGTTCGGTGCCGGGATCGCGGTCCAGGCGCTGTTCGGCGTGGGCCTGCAGGGCTTCTCGCTGGTACTGGCGCTGTGGCTGCAGGAAGGTCACGAGTTCGCGCCGCTGCATGCGGGGGTCACCATGATCGCGTTCAGCGTCGGTGCGGTGATCACGGCGCCCGTGGCCGGCGGCCTCGCGGTACGGCTCGGTCGCAACGTCCTCATCTGCGGTGCTCTGGTCATGGCTCTCGGGATGGTCGCGATCGCGCTGGCCGCGCGGGCCGGCGGTGGCTGGGTCAGCACCTGGGGCCTGGCGCCCGGCATGCTGCTCGGCGGGGCCGGGCTCGGCCTGCTCGTGGTACCGCTGGTCAACGTCGTCCTGGCAGCGGTCCCCGGCGGGTCGGCGGGTGGCGCGTCGGGCATCTTCAGCACCGCCCAGCAGCTCGGCGGTGCCATCGGCGTCGCCGTGGTGGGCAGCGTGTTCTTCAGCCGACTGCCGGCCGAGGGCTTCGACGCGGCGTTCCAGGCGGCGATCCCCTGGGTGATCGGAGCCTGTGCGCTGTCCGGCGTGCTGTGCCTGCTGCTGCCGAACACCGCGGTGACCGAGATGGAGGCGGCCGAGCTCCTGTGACCCGTCGTGCGGGTCAGCTGTGCGCGGCGACGAACGCGCCGATCCGGACCCAGGCGTCCGCGCAGGCGTCGGCATGGTCGGCGAACGTCCGGTCGAAGAACGAGTGCGGCGCACCGTCGTACACGACGACCTCCGCGTCCAGGCCGTGCCGGTCCGCGACAGCCGCGAGTGCCTGCGCGTCGTCGACGGAGACGTTCTGGTCCGCACCCCCGAGCAGCATGAGCAACGGCGCGGACAGCTGGTCGGAGATCTCCAGGGCGCGCCCGGCGGCACCGTAGAAGCCGATCGCGCCGGCGAGCCCGGTCTGCTCGGCGGCCTGCCGCAAGGAGTAGCTGCCGCCGAAGCAGAAACCCACTGTGAAGACCGACCCCACCGAACCACCCGCGACGCTGCGCAGGTGGGCGACGCCGGCGGCGACATCGGCGGCGACCCCGTCCGGCGTCGTCTGGTCGACGTGCTCGCGGTAGCCGAACGACTCGCTGCGGTCGCGGTCGTCGGTCGTGCGGCCGAAGTAGTCGACCGCCACCGCGTGCAACCCGGTCTCCGCGAACCGCACAGTCAGGTCCCGGTAGAAGGCGTGCAGGCCACGGACGTCCGGGAGGATCACCATTCCCCGGGAAGACGGCTCAGCCGGATGCGCGTCGTAGGCCAGGAGCCGGTTGCCGTCAGCGGCGACCAGCTCGAGCTCGCCGTGCGCGGCGACCTGGCCCGGGTCGGCCGGACCCGGCGGGCGGCTGTCGTCGCCGTGGCACACAGCAGGTGGCCGGCCGGGTCAGCGCAGGTCGGCGAACTCGTTGGTGGCCTCGGTCCACAGGTCCTGCTCGGCCTGGTCGTCCTGGAACTTCTTCCAGACCAGGAACCCGGCCGCAGCCGCGATCGCGAGGACCACCAGCTTCTTCACGTCGAACCTCCTCAGAGCGCGGGCGCATCCACCGGCCCCGAAGGCGTGGGCGGCCCGTCCCGGCGAGCATAGCCCGGGTTCGGGTCGGTGCTCCCGATGGGCCGCAGAGGCAGCGTGGTGGGCCTGAGAGGACTTGAACCTCTGACCTCTTCCTTATCAGGGAAGCGCTCTAACCGTCTGAGCTACAGGCCCGGGGCGCCGCGGTCACCGGGCGCCGGGTCAGGCTACCGGAGCGCCGGGGTGCCGCCCAAACGGTTGCCGCCGGGCGTCAGTCCGACTCGGTGAGGACGACGTCCACACCGCCGACGAGACCGGTGGTGAGGTTGAAGAGGAACGCCGCCAGGGTCGCCAGCGCCGTGAGCAGCACGACGTCGATGAGCCCGATCAGGCCGCCGACGCCCATCACCCGGCTCAGGGACGCGATGTCCTGCAGCCGCAGGTTGGTCGTCCCGGTCACCGACTGCAGCGTCGTGTTCAGCTGGTCGAAGACCCCGGAGCCGTTCAGCACCCACCACAGCAGCGCGGCGGCCACCATGAAGATGACGACGAGCGCCAGCGACAGCACGAACGACAGCTTCATCACCGACCACGGGTCGATGCGGGTGACCGCGACCCGGGCTCGCCGGACCGTGACGACCTGACGCCCGACGGGGACCGGCGTCACGACCGTGCCGGCACCGTCCGCACCGGCGTCCCCGCTGGTGCCGAGGACTTCCGCGGGCGGTGCCTCCGGCGGCGACACCGTCCGGGCGAGCGGCCCGGTGCCGGACCCGGAGACGGTCTGTCCGGCCGTCACGACGCCGGTCCGGGCTCGCCGTCGGGTGCGACGTCGTCCGCTGCGTCCGGCGTTCCTTCAGGCACGTCCGCAACTCCCTCGTCGTCGCCGTCCCCACGCTCGGCGTTGGTCGCCACCGCTACGACGGTGTCACCCTCGCCGAGGTTCATCAAGCGCACACCCATCGTGTCTCGGCTCGTGAACCGGAGCGCGTCCTCGGTGATCGGGGTCCGGATGACGCCGCCGGCCGCCGTCACAGCCATGACCTCGTCGCCCTCGTCGACGACCACGGCCCCCACCAGCGAGCCGCGGTCCTCGACGATGCGCATCGCGATGACGCCCAGGCCGCCGCGCCCCTTGGGCGTCCACCCGTCCAGCCGCGTGCGCTTGGCGAAGCCGCCGTCGGTCACGGTGAGCAGGCCCGCGCTGCCGTCGCGCACGACGTCCATCGCGAGCAGCTCGTCGCCGTCGCGGAACCGCATGCCGATGACCCCGGACGTCGCCCGGCCCATCGGGCGCAGCGCGTCGTCGTCGGCGGTGAAGCGCACCGACTGACCCTTGCGGCTGACCATGAGCAGGTCGTCGGACTCACCGACCAGCCGCGCCGCGATGAGCTCGTCGCCCTCGCGCAGGTTGATGGCGATGACGCCGCCGCTGCGGTTGCTGTCGTACTCGGACAGGCGCGTCTTCTTCACCAGGCCGTGCCGCGTGGCGAGCACGAGGTACGGCGCGTCGTCGTAGCCGCGCAGGTCGAGGACCTGCGCGATCCGCTCGTCCGGCTGGAACGCCAGCAGGTTCGCGACGTGCTGGCCCTTGGCGTCGCGCGCCGCCTCGGGCAGCTCGTACGCCTTCGCGCGGTAGACGCGGCCCATGTTGGTGAAGAACAGGATCCAGTCGTGCGTCGTCGTGACGAAGAAGTGCTCGACGATGTCGTCCTCGCGCAGCGCCGCGCCGCGCACGCCCTTGCCGCCGCGGCGCTGCGAGCGGTAGAGGTCGGCCTTGGTCCGCTTGGCGTAGCCGCCGCGGGTGATGGTGACGACGACGTCCTCCTCGGCGATGAGGTCCTCCATGGACATCTCGCCCTCGGCCGCGATGATCTGCGTGCGCCGCTCGTCGCCGAACTTCTCGACGATCGCCGGCGAGCTCCTCGGAGACGATCGTGCGCTGGCGCTCGTCGCTGGCGAGGATCGCCTGCAGCTCGGCGATCTGCTGCTCGAGCTCGGCCAGGTCGTCGATGATCCGCTGCCGCTCCAGCGCGGCCAGCCGGCGCAGCTGCATGTCGAGGATCGCGGTGGCCTGCACCTCGTCGATGTCGAGCAGCTGCATCAGCCCGCCGCGGGCCGCGTCGGCCGAGGCGCGACGAGCGGATCAGCGCGATGACCGCGTCGAGCTGGTCGAGCGCCTTGACCAGCCCGCGCAGGATGTGGGCGCGCTCCTCGGCCTTGCGCAGCCGGAAGACGCGTGCGGCGGCGGATGACCTCGACCTGGTGCGCGACGTAGTGCCGGACGAACTCGTCCAGGCGCAGCGTGCGCGGGACGCCGTCGACGAGCGCGAGCATGTTCGCGCCGAACGTGTCCTGCAGCTGGGTGTGCTTGTAGAGGTTGTTCAGCACGACCTTGGCGACGGCGTCGCGCTTGAGCACGACGACCAGTCGCTGGCCGAGCCGCTCGTTGCCCTCGTCGCGGACGTCGGCGATGCCGCCGACGCTGGCCGTCCTTGACCAGGTCGGCGATCTTCAGCGCGAGGTTGTCCGGGTTCACCTGGTACGGCAGCTCGGTGACGACCAGGCAGGTGCGGTTGTTGATCTCCTCGACCTCGACGACCGCGCGCATGGTGATCGACCCGCGCCCGGTGCGGTACGCGTCCTCGATGCCGCGCCGGCCGACGATGAGGCCGCGGGTCGGGAAGTCCGGGCCCTTGATCCGCTCGAGCAGCGCCGTCGAGCAGCTCCTCGTTGGTGGCCTGCGGGTGCTCCAGCAGCCACTGCACGCCGCTCGGCGACCTCGCGCAGGTTGTGCGGCGGGATGTTCGTGGCCATGCCGACCGCGATGCCGGCGGAGCCGTTGACGAGCAGGTTCGGGAACCGGCTGGGCAGGATGTCCGGCTCCTGCGCGCGGCCGTCGTAGTTCGGCGAGAAGTCGACGGTCTCCTCGTCGATGTCCCGCATCATCTCCATCGCGAGCGGCGCGAGGCGGCACTCGGTGTACCGCATGGCCGCGGCGGGGTCGTTGCCCGGCGAGCCGAAGTTGCCGTTGCCGTCGACCAGCGGGTAGCGCAGCGACCACGGCTGCGCGAGCCGCACGAGGGTGTCGTAGATCGCGCTGTCGCCGTGCGGGTGGTACTGCCCCATCACGTCGCCGACGACGCGCGAGCACTTGGAGTACCCGCGGTCGGGCCGGTAGCCGCCGTCGTACATCGCGTAGAGCACCCGACGGTGCACCGGCTTGAGGCCGTCGCGCACGTCCGGCAGCGCGCGCCCGACGATCACGCTCATCGCGTAGTCGAGGTACGAGCGCTGCATCTCGACCTGGATGTCGACCAGCTCGATCCGGTCGCGTGGCCCTCGGGCGGTGCGGTGGTCGTCGTCGCTCACGCGTGCTGTCCTTTCGTCGTACGGCTCGCCGGCGCGTCGCGCTGACCGGCAGTCGGTACGGCTAGATGTCGAGGAACCGGACGTCCTTGGCGTTGCGCTGGATGAACGAGCGGCGCTGCTCGACGTCCTCGCCCATCAGCACCGAGAACAGGTCGTCGGCCGCCGCCGCGTCGTCGAGGGTGACCTGCAGCAGCACCCGTGCGGCCGGGTCCATCGTCGTCTCCCACAGCTCCTTGGCCGGCATCTCGCCGAGACCCTTGAAGCGCTGGATCCCGCCCTCCTTGGGCAGCTCGCTTGCCCGCCTCCGCGCCCAGGCGCAGCAGGCCGTCGCGCTCGCGGTCGGAGTACGCGTACTGCGGCGGCTCCTTGCCCGACCACATGATCTTGTACAGCGGCGGCTGCGCGAGGTAGACGTAGCCCGACCTCGATCAGCGGCCGCATGAACCGGAACAGCAGCGTCAGCAGCAGCGTGCGGATGTGCTGGCCGTCGACGTCGGCGTCGGCCATCAGGATGATCTTGTGGTACCTGCGCCTTCGTCGACGTCGAAGTCCTCGTGGATGCCGGTGCCCAGCGCGGTGATCAGCGCCTGCACCTCGTTGTTCTGCAGCACCCGGTCGATGCGCGCCTTCTCGACGTTGATGATCTTCCCGCGGATCGGCAGGATCGCCTGGAACTTCGAGTCGCGGCCGCCCTTGGCCGAGCCGCCGGCGGAGTCGCCCTCGACGATGTACAGCTCGCAGCGCTCCGGCTCGGTCGACTGGCAGTCGTACAGCTTGCCGGGCAGGCCGCCGGACTCCAGCAGGCCCTTGCGGCCGCGCGCCAGGTCGCGCGCCTTGCGGGCCGCGATGCGGGCGGTCGCCGCGGCGACCGCCTTGCGCGCGATCTCCTTGCCCTCGCCCGGGTTCTGCTCGAACCACGCGCCGAGCTGGTCGTTGGTGACCTTCTGCACGAACGTCTTCGCCTCGGTGTTGCCGAGCTTGGTCTTCGTCTGCCCCTCGAACTGCGGCTCGCCGAGCTTGACCGAGACGATCGCGGTCAGCCCCTCGCGGCAGTCCTCGCCGGACAGGTTCGTGTCCTTCTCCTTCAGCACGCCCCACTCGCGGGCGAACTTGTTCACCGTCGTGGTGAGCGCGGCGCGGAAGCCCTCCTCGTGGGTGCCGCCCTCGTGCGTGTTGATCGTGTTCGCGAACGTGTAGACCGACTCGGAGAAGCCGAGTTCCACTGCATCGCGACCTCGACCGAGATGCGCACCTCGGTGTCCTCGGACTCGAACGCGATGATCGACTTGTGGCGCCTCGCCCTTCTTGGCGTTGAGGTGCCGGACGAAGTCGACGATGCCGCCCTCGTACCGGTAGACGACCTCGCGCGGGCCGCGGCTCGCGGCATCGTCGTCGGCGGCGTCGGAGGGCGCCGGCTGGTCGTCGGTGGCCGGGTGCTCGGGCCGCTCGTCGCGCAGCGTGATGGCTCAGGCCCTTGTTGAGGAACGCCATCTCCTGGAACCGGCGGGACAGCGTCTCGAAGTCGTAGTCGGTGGTCTCGAAGATCTCCGGGTCGGCCCAGAACGTGATCGTGGTGCCGGTCTCGTCGGTCGGCGCGCCCTTGGCCAGCGGTCGCCGGCGGGCACGCCGCGCTCGTACGCCTGGCGTCCAGACGCGCGCCGTCGCGGCGCACCTCGACCTCGAGCCGCTCGGACAGGGCGTTGACGACCGAGACGCCGACGCCGTGCAGGCCGCCGGAGACCGAGTAGCCGCCGCCGCCGAACTTGCCGCCGGCGTGCAGGACGGTCAGGACGACCTCGACGGCCGGCCGGCCCTCGCTCGACCATCAGGTCGACCGGGATGCCGCGGCCGTTGTCGACGACGCGGACGCCGCCGTCGGCCAGCAGGGTGACGGCGATGGTGTCGCAGAAGCCGGCGAGCGCCTCGTCGACGGAGTTGTCGACCACCTCGTAGACCAGGTGGTGCAGGCCGCGCTCGCCGGTCGAGCCGATGTACATGCCCGGCCGCTTGCGGACTGCGTCGAGACCTTCGAGGACGGTGATCGACGCTGGCGTCGTAGGACACGGGCGAGGGCTCCTGACGGTGGGCGGGGTTGAGCCTCTCATCCTATCGGTCCGCCGGCGGTCAGAAACGGCCCATGAGGGCCCCTGTGGGCGAACGTGGCGGCCGTTCAGGCGGGGGTCCGTGTCCCCCCACGTACCCCGGGCGTCCTGAGAGCCACGGGCGGTCAGCCGTACGTGTCCCGGGGGCCGCGCCCGGGCACGCGCAGCGTGCCCCTTGCGCCAGGACGGGCGGCCGGGCCCGAGCACCTGGACCTGGGTCACCGTGCCCTCGCCGCACTCGGCGTTGAGCCGCGCGACCAGGCTGGGCGCGAGCAGCCGCACCTGGGTGGCCCAGGCGGTCGAGTCGGCACGCACCGTCAGCACGCGTCTCGGCGTACCCCTCGGGGGCGCAGTGGTCGGCCAGCTCCGGCCCGACGACGTCCGGCCACCGGCCGACCACCCCGCCCACGGCGGCCTGCGCCTGCCAGCCGCGCTCGGCGACCAGCCGGTCGACGGCTGCGCCCGAGCGGCTGCGGGTCGCGGTCGTCCGGCCCCGCCCCGCTGCGCCGCTGCCGGTCGACGTCGCCGGTCCGCACGGCCGCGCGGTCGGCGGCCCGGCGACCGCGCCCGCGGGTGTCGGCGCGGGCCTGCGCCAGCAGGCGCGGCCCAGGTCGATCCCGGACGGGGGCGGCGGCGCAGGCTCGGCCGGATCGGCCGGCTCGGTCGGGTCGGCCGGGTCGACCGGATCGATCGGCTCGATCGGGTCAGTCGGGTCAGTCACGTCGCCCGCACCTCCCCGTCCAGCACCTGCGACCCGCGCCCCGGACAGGGCGTCGGGGACATCCTGCGGCCACCGCGGCCGTGACGAGCACCTGCTCGGCCGGTGCGACCAGCTCGGCCAGCCGCTCGCGGCGGCGGACGTCGAGCTCGGCGAACACGTCGTCGAGGATCAGCACCGGCTCCCCGCCGTCGGAGCGAGCAGGTCGTACGACGCCAGCCGCAGCGCCAGCGCCAGCGACCACGACTCGCCGTGGCTCGCGTAGCCCTTGGCCGGCAGGCGACGCAGCCCGAGCGCCAGCTCGTCGCGGTGCGGGCCGACCAGGCTGATGCCGCGCTCCAGCTCCCTGGGCCGGGCCTCGCCGAGGGCCGCCAGCAGCGCTTCGGTCAGCTCGTCGCGCCCGGCCGTCGGGTCGACGTCCTCGAGGCTGGCGGCGTACTCCAGCGTGGTGGCCTCCTCCGGCGCCGCGCCGGCGACCTCGGCGTACGACCGGGCCACCAGCGGCCGCAGCAGCGCGACCAGCTCGAGCCGCGCGGCCAGCAGCTCGGCGCCGGTGCCGGCCAGGTGCGTGTCCCAGACGTCCAGGGTGCTCAGGTCGGCGCCGGTCCTGCGGGCGGCGGGCCCGGCGCTCTTGAGCAAGGCGTTGCGCTGCTTGAGCACCCGGTCGTAGTCGGCCCGCACGCCGGCCATCCGCGGCGATCGCGCGACCAGCAGCTCGTCCAGGAACCGGCGCCGGTCGGACGGGTCGCCCTTGACCAGGGCCAGGTCCTCGGGAGCGAACAGCACCGTGCGCAGCAGCCCGAGCACCTCGCGGGCGCGCGGGACCGGCGAGCGGTTCACCCGCGCGCGGTTGGCCCGGCCCGGGTTGATCTCGAGCTCGACCAGGGTGGGCCGGTCGTCGCGCACCACGCTCGACCCGCACGATCGCGCGCTCGGCGCCGGCCCGCACCAGCGCGGCGTCGGTGGCGACCCGGTGGCTGGCCAGCGTCGCGACGTAGCCGATCGCCTCGACGAGGTTGGTCTTGCCCTGACCGTTGGGACCGACGAACGTGGTGACGCCCGGGCCCGAGCGGCAGCTCGACGGACGGGTACGACCGGAAGTCGGTCAGCGACAGGTGGGCGACGTGCACGTCTGGCCGGCTGCCGCGCGGCCGGGCTCAGCCGGACAGCCGGACCGGCATCAGCAGGTAGCGGTACGCGCCGCCGGCCCCGCCCTCACCCGGCGTCGCCGCCCTCTGCTGATCCGCCGGTCAGGACCGCCGGCTTGCTCGACGTGGTGAACGACAGCCGGCTGACCGCGCTGTCGACGGCACCGAGACCGTCGAGCAGGAACTGCGGGTTGAACGCGATCGTCAGCGGCTCGCCCTCCAGCGAGCAGGCCGAGCGCCTCGGTCGCCTGCGCCTCGTCGCCGGTCCCGGCGTCGAGCTGCAGCTCGCCGGCCGGTGAAGCTCAGCCGGACCGGGGTGTTGCGCTCGGCGACCAGCGCGACCCGCTTGACCGCCTCGACGAGCGCGCCGGTGTCGACGTCCGCGACGCTCGCCGACTCGGTCGGCAGCAGCGAGCGGTACTTGGGGAACTCGCCCTCGAGCAGCCGGGTGGTGGTCCGCCGGCCGCCGCCGTCGAAGCCGACCAGGCCCTCGCCCGACGCTCGACCGCGCCAGCGCGACCGCCACCGACTCGCAGCGACGCGAGCGACTTGGCCGTGTCGGCCAGCGTCCGGGCCGGCACCAGGGCCACCGACTCCAGGCCGGTCTGCTCCGGCGACCACGACGAGCTCGCGCACCGCGAGGCGGTAGCGGTCGGTGGCCGCCAGCGTCACCTTGTCGCCGTCGAGCTCGATCCGGATCCCGGTGAGCACCGGCAGCGTGTCGTCGCGGCCGGCGGCGACCGCCACCTGCTGCGACGGCGGCGGCGAGCCGCGCACCGGGCAGCGTGCCGGTCAGCGACGGCATCTCGGGCAGCGTCGGGTACTCCTCGACCGGGAGCGTGAGCAGCGAGAAGCGCGCGCTGCCGCACACCAGCTGCACCTTCGGCGCCCTCGGTCGTGACCTCGACCGGGCGGGCCGGCAGGCTGCGCGAGATGTCGGCGAGCAGCCGCCCGGACACCAGGACCCGCCCCGGCTCCAGGACGTCGGCGGCGATGGCGACCCTGGTCGAGACCTCGTAGTCGAAGCCGGACAGCGTCAGCCCGTCGGCGGCCGCCTCGACCAGCAGGCCGGCCAGCACGGGCACCGGCGGCCGCGCGGGCAGGCTGCGCGCCGTCCATGCGACGGCATCGGCGAGGACGTCACGCTCGACCCGGAACCGCACGGATCCTCCTCCAGCTGGGACAGCAGCCCTGTTCGGGACTGGGCACATCCGACCACGGCACGCCGACCGCTCATGCAGCCGGGCCCGTCGGCCCGAGGCCGTGCGTCACCTTAAGGGACCGGCGCCATCCCCAGACAGTGACCCGTGCGACTTCGTTCGGTTCGTCTCCAGATGGTTCTTCTCGTGGTCTTCGTAGGCACGGTGGACAGTGTGGACGGACGGACGTCCGCGCAGGTCGGCAGGCGTGTCGCCGTCCCCAGCCGCTGTGGACGATCCGGTGCCGTCCGGTGGAGCAGCCCGCCGTCCGCGGGACCGCCGACCCGATGGTCGCCGACCGCCCACACGCCGACCCACAGGTCGAGGGCTTGTCGTCCCCTGGTTGTCCCCAGACCGTCCCCAGACGGTGGGGATCGCCCGCCCCTCGACCTCGCACGGTTCGTCCACAGATCCACAGCGTTGTCCACAGAGTGTGTACGCACGGTGATAGCGGTTGCCGGTCCGTCACTCTTCGTGTCTAACCGAGCCCTTTCGGCCGAGCGCGGAGGTCAGCCCCGGGTCTGGGACTTGATCCGGTTGGTGAGCTCGGTGACCTGGTTGTAGACGCTGCGCCGCTCGGCCATCAGCTGGCGGATCTTGCGGTCGGCGTGCATGACCGTGGTGTGGTCGCGGCCGCCGAACTGCTGCCCGATCTTGGGCAGCGACAGGTCGGTCAGCTCCCGGCACAGGTACATGGCGATCTGCCGGGCGGTGACCAGCACCCGCGAGCGGGAGGCGCCGCACAGGTCCTCCATCGACAGGCCGAAGTACGCCGCGGTCTGGGCCATGATCGTCGCCGAGGTGATCTCCGGGCCGGCCGAGTCGGTGATCAGGTCCTTGAGGACGACCTCGGCCAGGGCCAGGTCGACCGGCTGCCGGTTCAGGCTCGCGAACGCCGTCACCCGGATCAGCGCGCCCTCGAGCTCGCGGATGTTCGTCGAGATCTTGCTGCCGATGTACTCCAGCACCTCCGGCGGCGCCGACAGCCGCTCCTGCGCCGCCTTCTTGCGCAGGATCGCGATGCGGGTCTCGAGGTCGGGCGGCTGGACGTCGGTGATGAGGCCCCACTCGAACCGCGACCGCATCCGCTCCTCGAACTCCGCCAGCAGCTTGGGCGGCTTGTCGGAGGTGATGACGATCTGCTTGTTCGCGTTGTGCAGGGTGTTGAAGGTGTGGAAGAACTCTTCCTGCGTCTGGACTTTCCCCTGCAGGAACTGGATGTCGTCGACGAGCAGGATGTCGACCTCGCGGTACCGGCGCTGGAACGTCGCGGCCTTGTCGTCGCGGATCGAGTTGATGAACTCGTTGGTGAACTCCTCCGAGCTGACGTACCGCACCCGCGAGCCGCTGTAGAGGTTCCGCGCGTAGTGCCCGATCGCGTGCAGCAGGTGGGTCTTGCCCAGGCCGGACTCGCCGTAGACGAACAGCGGGTTGTACGCCTTCGCCGGCGCCTCGGCGACGGCGACCGCGGCGGCGTGGGCGAACCGGTTGCTGGACCCGATGACGAACGTGTCGAAGGTGTACTTCGGGTTGAGCCGGCTCGGCTCGGCGTCGCGTCGTGCACCGGGCTGGCCGGAGCCCGGCCGGTTCAGCGCGGTGCCGTCCCCGGTGCCGTTCCCGCCTGGTGCGGAGACGTGCTGCATCGCGCCGTGCAGACCGGGCCCGGCCGAGGCGGCGTCCAGGTCGGCGGCGAAGGTGCCGTCGGCCACCTCGTCGGTGAGCTCGTCCAGCGGGGACTCGCCGTCGGCGCTGCCGGGGTCGACGGTGACCGCGATCTGGACGTCCGAGCCGAGCTCGCCGGACAGCGCGTCGGTCAGGACGGCCCGGAGCCGGTTCTCGATCACGTCCCTGGCGAAGTCGTTGGGGGCCGCGATCAGCACGGTGTCGCCGACCAGGGCGACGGGCCGGGTCAGGCGCAGGAACGCCCGGTGCTGGGGGGAGAGCGTGCCGTCCGCGAGGCCGGCGAGCGTGCGCGCCCAGACCGGCCCGAGCTCGGTCGCCGTGGCGAGTTCGTCGGTCGACTCGGCCACCCGGGCGTGCTCCTTCGGTCGGGCTGGACTGATCGTCCACACGGTCGTCCACAGGCTGTGCATGGTCCCGGAGCGCGGACGTGCGGCGGGACGTTAACCGAGCCGCGACAGTCGCACAAGCGGGTCGGGCGACCATCGGTCGAGCGGTACGGCGTGTCGCACGGTACACCCGGCCGGGACCCGTGCAGAGTGGTCGGTTCGGCTGCGGACGTGCCGTGCCGGCGGGCCGGTTTGACCGCCCACGGAGGGCCCCGTACCGTTAGCGGGCCGACGTGTCGGCGGCCGTTGCCGCGTGCCCGCGAAAGATCTGCCGCGGGCGTCCGGTGGTGGCCGGCCTCCGTTCGTGGAGCACCGGATCACCCTTCGCCTCAGGAGCAGCACCGTGAGCAAGCGCACCTACCAGCCGAACAACCGCCGCCGGGCGAAGACCCACGGCTTCCGGCTGCGCATGCGGACCCGCGCCGGCCGCGGCGATCCTGTCCGCGCGCCGCCGCAAGGGGCGCTCAGAGCTGTCGGCCTGACGCCGCGCTCGAACCGGAGCGTGCCGTGCTCGCCCAGCCGAACCGCCTGCGCCGCCGGACGGACTTCGTCCGGGTGACGCGGACCGGTCGCCGCTCGACCCGTGGTTGTCTGGTGGCCTACCTCGAGCCGGCAGGGGTGACCGGCGGCGGTACCACGGTGGCGCTGCCGCCGAAGGTGGGGTTCGTCGTCGGCAAGACCGTGGGAGGTGCTGTGGCCCGGAACGCCGTGACCCGACGGTTGCGCGCGCTGGCCCGCGAGCGCCTCGACCGGCTCCCGGCCGGGACCTTCCTCGTCGTGCGGGCCCTGCCCGCTGCTGCCAGCGCCGACATCGGCCGGCTCGGCGCCGACCTCGACGCATGTCTCGACCGGCTGTTGACCCCGGCTGTCGGCGCACCATGAACCACACCCTCGACCTGAGCCCGAGACTGCCGGTCCCGGCGGGGTGGGCGCGCCGCGCCGCTCGGGCGCCGTTCCTCCTGCTGATCCGCTTCTACCAGCGCGTGATCTCGCCGTGGACGGCGTCGTCCTGCCGCTACTACCCGTCCTGCTCGCAGTACGCCCTGGTCGCGATCCAGCGGCACGGCCTGCTGCGCGGCGGCTGGCTGGCGCTGCGTCGGCTCGGCCGCTGCCACCCGTGGACGCCCGGCGGCGTCGACCACGTCCCGCCCGTGCGGCCGGCCGAAGCCTCGACCCCCTCGACCCCGTGGCAAGGAGCCTGACGTGGGCGTGCTCGACCCGCTCTACAACGCGGTCTCCTGGGTGCTGCTGAAGTTCCACACGTTCTGGTCGCTGTTCTTCGCCCCGAGCAGCGGTGCAGCGTGGGGTCTGTCCATCGTGATGCTCGTGGTGGTCATCCGGATCTGCCTGATCCCGCTGTTCGTCAAGCAGATCAAGGCGCAGCGCGGGCTGCAGGCGCTGCAGCCGCAGATGAAGGCGATCCAGACCAAGTACAAGAACGACAAGGCAGAAGCAGCAGGAAGAGCTGATGAAGCTCTACAAGGAGACGGGGACGAACCCGCTCTCCAGCTGCCTGCCGATCCTGGTCCAGTCGCCGTTCTTCTTCGCGCTGTACCACGTGCTGTCGTACATCGCCCAGGGCAAGACCGTCGGCGTCATCACCGACCCGGTGACGGTCGCGTCGGCCCACTCGGCGACGATCTTCGGCGCGCCGATCTACGAGTCGTTCCGCAGCAGCACGGACGTCAACACCAAGATCGTCGCCGCGGTCATGATCCTGCTGATGACGGCGACGACGTTCATCACCCAGCGCCAGCTGATGGTGAAGAACCAGCCGCTGGGCCAGCAGAGCCCGATGATGCAGCAGCAGAAGATCCTGCTGTACGTCTTCCCGCTGATGTTCGCCGTCTTCGGCATCAACTTCCCGATCGGTGTGCTCATCTACTGGCTCACCACGAACCTGTGGACGATGGGCCAGCAGTTCTATCGTCATCCGGCGCAACCCGACGCCGGGCAGCGAGGCGGACCTCGCCCTGCCGAAGCGCCGGCGGGCCGAGAAGGCCGCCGCCAAGGCCGCCGCGCGAGGCCGAGGCGTCCGGCACCACCGTGGTGCAGACCGAGGAGGCGCCCAAGGGCCAGCGGCGTGCAGCCCAAACGCGCGCCACGGGCGCAACGGTCGCGGAGCCCCACCGCCGCGGAAGTCCGCCGATCCCACGGACACGACGGGCGGCGGGCCCGACCCGGGCAGCGAGGCCGTCGAACCGCAGGCCTGACCGTCCCGGGACCGGACCCCGATCCCGAACCGCCGAAGCCCCGCACCATGACCCACCAGATCCGGAGACGTACGTGAGCGACCTCAACGAGCAGACCGCGGTCGAGACCCCGGTTGACGGCGCACAGGTGGACGAAGCGACGGCCGGCGACACGGTGCCCGCCGTCGAGGGAGGCACTGCGGCGCGCAGCGACCGGGAGCGGCTGGTCGAGGAGGGCGACATCGCCGCCGACTACCTCGAGGGCCTGCTCGACATCGCCGACCTCGACGGCGACATCGACATGGACGTCGAGAACGACCGGGCCATCGTGTCCATCGTCGGCGCGGACCTGGGCCAGCTGGTCGGTCGCGACGGCGAGGTGCTGGACGCCCTGCAGGAGCTCACCCGGCTGGCGGTGCTGCGCGAGACCGGCGAGCGGAGCCGGCTGATGCTGGACATCGGCGGGCACCGGGCCCGGCTCCGCGAGGAGCTGACCGAGCTCGGGACCGAGGCCGCCGAGACGGTGAAGACCAGCGGCGAGCCGCTCTCGCTGAAGCCGATGACCCCGTTCGAGCGCAAGATCGTCCACGACGCCGTCGCCGCGGCCGGGCTGGTGAGCGAGTCCGAGGGCGTCGAGCCGATGCGCTACGTCGTCGTCCGGCCGGCGTGACGGCTGCGGCCGACCGCTCTGCGGTGCCCGGCGCCGCCCGGGTCGCCGGACGATGTTTCACGTGAAACCACCGCAGCGGAGTCGCTGCCGCCGCCCGAGCTGACCCGATCGGGGCGGGCCCTCGTCGGAGACCACCTCGAGATGCTCACCCGCTACGCGGAGCTGCTCGCCGGCGCCGGGGTCGAGCGCGGTCTGATCGGCCCACGGGAGGCGCCTCGGCTCTGGGACCGGCACCTGCTGAACTGCGCTGTCGTCAGCGAGCTCATCGAGCCGGGCGCCCGTGTGGACGACGTCGGGCAGCGGGGCCGGGCTGCCCGGTATGGTGCTCGGCCTCGTCCGTCCGGACCTCGAGGTGACCCTGGTGGAGCCGTTGCTGCGCCGTACGACCTTCCTCCGCGAGGTCGTGGACGAGCTGGGACTGACCAACGTGCGGGTGGTCCGGGCCCGGGCCGAGGAGCGCTCGCGCCGTCGCGTCCGGGCAGGCCCAGCCCGCTGACATCGTCACGGCCCGCGCGGTCGCCCCGCTGGGCCGGCTGGCCGGCTGGTGCCTCCCGCTGCTGCGTCCGAAGGGCGTCCTGCTGGCGCTGAAGGGCGAGTCCGCGCACGCTGAGCTCGAAGCGGCCAGGGCGGAGCTGGCCGCCGCAGGTGCTGTCGGCGCGGAGGTTCTGACCGTAGGCGCGGGTGTGGTCGACCCACCGACCACGGTCGTCCGGGTGGTCCGAGGAGCGCCCCGATCGGAGCCGAACGGTGGGCCGATGAGCGAGCAGACCGCCGGCCGCACCGGATGTTTCACGTGAAACCGAGCCTCCGAACGACGGGTTCGACACCCCGATCGCCGCACGCGGCGCAGACCGCCGTCCAGGTCAGGGCCGGCCGCGCCGGTGACCTGCCGGCACCGCCCGCCACCCGGGTCCTCACGGTGGCGAACCAGAAGGGCGGCGTCGGCAAGACGACGTCCACGGTGAACATCGCCGCCGCGCTCGCCCTGCACGGGCTGCGGGTCCTCGTGCTCGACCTGGACCCGCAGGGCAACGCGTCGACCGCGCTCGGGCTGCCGCACGCCGCCGGGACGCCCGAGCATCTACGAGGTCCTGGTCGACGGGCCTGCCGCTGGCGGAGGTGGTCCAGCCCGGTCGACGGCATCCCCGGCCTGTTCGGGGCGCCGGCGACGATCGACCTGGCCGGCGCCGAGATCGAGCTGGTCTCGCTGGTCGCCCGCGAGTCCCGGCTGCGGCGGGCCCTGGACGCCTACACGGGGCCGCAGGGCCGGTTCGACTACGTCTTCATCGACTGCCCGCCGTCGCTGGGCCTGCTCACCGTCAACGCCATGGTCGCCGCCGACGAGGTGTTCATCCCGATCCAGTGCGAGTACTACGCGCTGGAGGGCCTGGGCCAGCTGGTGCGCAACGTCGACCTGGTCCGGGCCCACCTCAACCCCGGCCTGCACGTCTCCACGATCCTGCTGACCATGTACGACGCGCGGACCCGGCTGGCCGCCCAGGTCGCCGACGAGGTCCGGCGCGCACTTCGGCGAGCGCGTGCTCAAGACCGTGGTGCCGCGTTCCGTCCGGGTCAGCGAGGCGCCCAGCTACGGTCAGACCGTCATGACGTACGACCCGGGGTCGAGCGGGGCGCTGTCCTACCTGGAGGCGGCCCGCGAGCTCGCCCGGCAGGACCCGGTAGAGCTGGCCGACGCAGAGGAGCGAACGTGAACGTCCGGCGAGGTGGCCTGGGCCGAGGGCTGGGCGCGCTGATCCCGTCCGCCCCGCAGGCGGCCGGTCCGATCCGTGTCCGTCCGGGCCGACGAGGCCGACCAGGCCGACCCGGACGCCGGGTATGCCGGACCGGCGCACGGTCGACCTGACCGAGGGCGCGGGGCCGGACAGCGGCAGTCCGGCGGACCTGCGGACGGTCCCGGGCGCGCACTTCGCCGAGATCCCGATCGACTCGATCACCCCGAACCCGCGCCAGCCGCGCGCGGTCTTCGACGAGGAGGCCCAGGCCGAGCTGGTCCACTCGATCCGCGAGGTCGGGCTGCTGCAGCCGATCGTCGTCCGCCCGCAGGGCGGCGACCGGTACGAGCTGGTCATGGGCGAGCGCCGCTGGCGGGCCGCCCGCGACGGCCGGGCTCGACCGGATCCCGGCGATCGTCCGGGAGACGCCGACGACGCGCTGCTGCGCGACGCCCTGCTGGAGAACCTGCACCGCAGCCAGCTCAACCCGCTGGAGGAGGCGGCGGCCTACGACCAGCTGCTCAAGGACTTCGGCTGCTCGCACGACGAGCTGGCGCACCGGATCGGCCGGTCCCGGCCGCAGATCTCCAACACGCTGCGGCTGCTGCGGCTGCCCGCCCCGCGTCCAGCGCCGGGTCGCCGCCGGGGTGCTCTCGGCCGGGCACGCCCGCGCCCTGCTGGCCCTGGACGACGCCGACGCGCAGGAGCGGCTGGCCCACCGGATCGTCGCCGAGGGACTCTCCGTGCGCGCCGTCGAGGAGATCGTCACTCTCGGTGACGACACCGACTGCTCCAAAACTATCCCATAACCGACCGAAACGGGCGATAGCACCTGGGCTTGCAGGACCTCGCCGCCCGGCTCTCGGACCGCCTCGAGACCCGGGTCCGGGTCGACCTCGGCCGCACCAGGGGCCGGATCACCATCGACTTCGCGTCGCTGGACGACCTCAACCGCATCGTCGCGCCTGCTGGACCCGGACCGCACGCCTGAGTCCTGACCGGCTCGGTCCTGACCGGCTCAGTCCTGACCGGCCGGTGCCCCTCGCTGCACGGCGCGGCTCGACGAGCCCGTGCCAGAGCGTCGCCGAAGTCCTGCACCGGCCGCGGCGACCGCCTGCGGGAACAACGAGGTCTCGGTCATGCCGGGCGCGACGTTGATCTCGAGGAACCAGATCCGGCCCGCGGCGTCGACGACGAGGTCGGTCCGGGACAGGTCGCGCAGCCCGAGCGCCGCGTGCGCGGCCACCGCGGTCTGCGGCGCAGCGCGCGGCCACGGCTCCGGGTCCAGCCGGGCCGGCGCGAAGAACTCGGTCGTGCCCGCGGTGTACCGGCGGCGTAGTCGTAGAAGCCGCCGTCCGGGACGATCTCGACGGCCGGCAGGGCGACCGGACCGTCCGCGGTCTCGACGACCGACACGGCGACCTCGGTCCCCGGCACGAACGACCTCGACCAGCGCGGTGCCGCCGTACGCGAAGCAGCCCACCATCGCCGCCGGCAGGTCGTCGGCCGTGCGCACCACGGCCGCGCCCAGCGACGAGCCGCCGCTGGTCGGCTTGACCATCAGCGGCAGCCCCAGCCGCTCGACCAGCGCGGCCATCACCGAAGTGGCGCCCAGCTCGCGGAACGTCGACTGCGGCAGCGCGACCGACGGCGGCGTCGCCGACCCCCGCCGACGCCACCACCGCCTTGGCCGCCGGCTTGTCGAACGCCGTCCGGCTCGGCCGCGGGCGGGAGCCCGACGTACGGCAGCGCGAGCAGCTCGAGGACGTCGCGCAGCGAGCCGTCCTCGCCGGTCGCGCCGTGCAGCAGCGGCACGACGACGGCCGGCCGTCGGTGCGCGAGTGCCGGCAGCAGGCCGGCGTCGACGTCCAGCACGTCGACGTCGAGCCGCTGCCGCGCAGGGCGTCGGCGACCCGGCGTCCCGAGCGCACCGACACGTCGCGCTCGTGCGAGAGCCCGCCGGCGAGCACGACCACGGACGGTCCGGCCGCGTTCATGCCGTCTCCGGGCCGGGGACGTCCGACGTCGACTCGTCGTGCCGGGAGCCGGGGACCGCACGTCCGAACGTCTGCACGAGATCCAGCTCCTCCTCGACGACCCCGGCCAGCCGGCGCACGCCCTCGCGGATGCGGTCGGGCTCGGGGTAGCAGTACGACAGCCGCAGCGAGCGCCGTCCGGCCGGCTTCGCCGGTCCCGCGTAGAACGCGGTGCCCGGCACGTACGCGACCCGCGCGGTGACGGCGCGCGGCAGCATCACCGTCGGCGTCCAGGCCCTCGGGCAGCGTGACCCACGAGTAGAAGCCGCCGGCGGGCTCGGTCCAGACGTGCCGGCGGGCAGCAGCGTGGCCATCGCGTCGAGCAGCGCGTCGCGGCGTTCGCGGTACAGCTCGCGGAACACCTTGACCTGCTCCAGCCACGGGTGCTCGGCGCAGGTACGCGGACACGGCCATCTGGCAGATCGCCGGCGGGCACAGCACCGACGCCTCCGCGGCGAGCACGAGCTTCTCGCGGATGCCGTGCGGCGCCACCGCCCAGCCGACCCGCAGGCCGGGCGCGAACGTCTTGGAGAACGAGCCGAGGTAGACCACGCCGTCGGCGTCGTGCGCGCGCAGCGCCTGCGGCACGTGCCCGTCGAAGCCGAGCAGCGCGTACGGGTCGTCCTCCAGCACCGGCACGCCGTTCGCGAGGCACACGCGCCAGGATCTCGGCCCGCCGGGCGGCGCCTGGCGTGACGCCGGCGGGGTTGTGGAACGACGGCACGGTGTAGAGGAACTTGGGCCGGCGCGCCCTCGGCGGCCAGCTGGTCGAGCGCTCCGGCCAGCGCCTCCGGGTCGAGCCCCTCGGCGTCCATCGGAACGTGCACGACGCGGGCCTGGTACGCGGCGAACACCGACAGCGCGCCGACGTACGACGGCGCCTCGGCGAGCACCACGTCGCCCGGGTCGCACAGCACCCGGGTGACCAGGTCGAGCGCCTGCTGCGAGCCGACGGTGACGACGACGTCGTCCGGGTGCGCGCGGACGCCGACCAGCGGCATGAGCTGACCGGCGATCTGCTCGCGCAGCACGGTGTCCCCCTGGCCGGACCCGTACTGCAGGGCCTGCGTGCCGTGCTCGGCGACCAGCCGGCCGAACGTCCCGGCCACGGCGTCGAGCGGGAGCGCGGACAGGTTGGGCATGCCGCCGGCCAGCGAGACCACCTCGGGCCGCGACGCCACCGCGAACAGCGCCCGGATCTCCGACGCGACCATGCTGCGCGAGCGCTCGGCGTACGAGCCGACGAACGGGTCCAGGCGCGAGCCGGCGGCGGGCTCGGGTCCGGTCACGGGTGTGCACCTCCTCGCAGACAGCGCGGCCGACCCACGCTCGCCGCCTGGCGCGACGGCCGCGACCACCGCGGATACAGTGAGACCGTCGCCCGGTGTCCAGAGTGCCGCATGTGCGCGCCAACCGGCGCGCCGCCACCCGGAGGTGCGCGTTGAGGCTCCTCCGCTGGATCGTGGCGGGGGTCGTGCTCGGCGCGCTCGCCGCGTTCGTGACCGAGATGCTGCGCCCGCGGCCCGTCACCGGCACCTCCGGCTACCGCGCACCGGTCCCGGCCACCGACCACCGCGTGGTCCTGCCCGGGGCGAGCCCCTAGTGGGCCGCCGGATCGTCCCGGTCACCGGGGAGACGCTCGGCGACCTGCCGCAGCCGTGCCGGGACTGCGCCTTCTGGGAGGCCGGGCCCGGCGCCGCGCGGCCGACCGGGCGGCGCGGTCGCCCAGGCCGACGTCAAGGCCGAGTGGGTGGACGAGCACCGCGGCCGCGTGGGGCCCGTGCGGGCTGCTCGCCTACGTCGACGACGTGCCGGCCGGCTACGTGATGTACGCGCCGCCGGCGTTCGTGCCGCGGGCGGCGGCGTTCCCGACCTCGCCGATCGGCCCGGACGCCGTGCTGCTGACGGCCGCGTACGTCGTGCCCCGAGCACCGCGGCAGCGGGTCTGGGCCGGGTCCTGGTGCAGGCGGCCGCGAAGGACCTGACCCAGCGCGGGGTCCGGGCGATCGAGGCGTACGGCGCCGTCGCGCAGACCTGCGTGCTGCCCGCCGGACTTCCTGGAGTCGGTGGGCTTCGTCCGCGTCCGCGAGCATGCCCGCAACCCGCGGCTGCGGCTGGACCTGCGGACGGCCGTGACGTGGCGGGACCCCGTCGGCGGGGCGCTGGAGCGGATCCGCGGCGCGGTGCGGCCGTTCCCCGCCGGCGCCAACCGGACCTGACCGGGTCAGCTGCCGACAGGTCCGGCAGCCGGATGCTGCCGGTCGGCGCGTCCTCGTGCGGCGGCAGGTAGAGCCGCTGCACCGCGACGACGACCGCCTCGGCCACGACGTCGCGGAAGCCGGGGTCGGCCAGCCGGCCGCGTCGCCGGGGTTGGTGACGTAGCCCAGCTCGAGCCGCACCGCGGGCATCCGGGTGCGCCGCAGCAGGTCCCAGGTCTTGCCGTGCGTGCCGCAGTCGAGCAGGTCGGTGCGCGCGGTCAGCTCGCGCTGCAGCAGCGACGCGAACCGCGCCCCGGTCTCGGACCGGATCCCTCGGGCTCCGGTCGCCGTAGTAGTAGGTC
The DNA here is from genome assembly GCA_963771835.1 of uncultured Actinomycetota bacterium. GTDB lineage: Bacteria > Actinomycetota > Actinomycetes > Prado026 > Prado026 > CAVQCJ01. Next base: position 836,478 of record CAVYVA010000004.1, on the reverse strand, counting down.
GCGACGCCGTTCGGCCCGGGTGTCGGTGCAGCCGTCGACGTGCACCGACAGCAGCAGGTCGGCCTGCAGGCCGTTCGCCGTCGCCGCGCGCGCGGGCTCGTCGGCCGGCTGTCTCGTGCGCGCGCGAGCCGGGCCCGGCTCAGGTACGCGGTCACGCCGGTCGCGGCCAGCCGGCCCTCGATCCGCGCGGCGAGCTCCTCGGCGAGGTCGGCCTCGGCGAGCCCGTGCCCGACGTTGCCGGGGTCCGAGCCGCCGTGGCCGGGGTCGATGACGACCACCTTGCCGGACAGGGTCGGGCCGCTGCTGCGGATGGCCTCGATCTCGCGCAGCGCCGACGGCGTGCCGCCGACGACGGTGCGGGCCAGCCGGTCCGAGCGCCTTGAACGTGGCCGGTCCGCAGGTGCCGTCCGACGACGATCCCGACGTTGCGCTGGAACTCGCGCAGGGCGGTCTCGGTCTCCGTGCCGAAGATGCCGTCGGCACGGCCGACGTCGAAGCCCATGTCCAGCAGCCGCTGCTGCAGGGCCGCGACGTCGTCGCCGGTCAGCGGGTGGCTCGGTGCGAACCACAGCACCCGGTCGCCGAGCCGCCAGCGCGCCTCGTCCAGCAGCCGCCAGGTCTGCGGGCCGACGATGCCGTCGACGTTCGCCCCGCGCTCTGCTGGAACCCGCGGACGGCGGCGTCCACCGCGTCGTCGAAGGCCGCGCTGCGGTAGGCGTCGGCCGCCGAGGTGGCCGGGCCGGGTGCGAGCAGGCCGAGCAGCTCGAGCCGCGCCCGGATCTCCGCCACGGCGGGACCGGTGTCCCCGCGTCGGTAGATCGGGTGGCTCATGGCGCTGGCCCTCCCCGGCGGCGGTCGGCGCCACGCGTCCCGGGATGCGTCCCGAGGCGAGGCCGGACCCGCATCGTAGCCGCGGGGACGGCCCCGTTCCGAGCTCAGGCGGTGATGAAGGCTTCCAGGTCCTTGAGCAGCGCCACCTTGGGCTTGGCGCCGATGATCTGCTTCACCAGCTCGCCGCCCTGGAAGACGCTCAGGGTCGGGATCGACACGATGCCGTACGAGGCGGCCACCCGCGGGTTCTCGTCCACGTTGAGCTTGACGACCCGCAGGTCGCCGGCGTGCTCGGCGGCGATCTCCTCCAGGATCGGGGCGACCGCGCGGCACGGGCCGCACCACTCCGCCCAGAAGTCGACGAGGACCGTCTTGTCGCTCTTGAGGACGTCGGCGGCGAAGGTGTCGTCGGTGACGGCGGGGGTGTTGGCTCCCACGGTGCTGGTCCTTCCAGTGGATCTTCCGTCGGTCCCGGACGGTGGTCCGGTGGGTCTGGTGCGCGGTCGTTCGGTCTCGGGTCAGCCGGCGACGCTGCCGACGACGGCCTGCGCCGGCTCCCCGGTCAGCGGTGGCCTCGGCCAGGTCGGCGAGGTAGCGCTCGGCGTCCAGCGCCGCGGCGCAGCCGGTGCCGGCCGCGGTGACCGCCTGCCGGTAGTGGTGGTCGACGAGGTCGCCGCTGGCGAACACCCCGGGCAGGTTGGTGCGGGTGCTCGGGTGCTGCGACGAGGACGTAGCCCTCCTCGTCGCGGTGCACCTGGCCGGCGACGATCTCGCTGCGCGGGTCGTGCCCGATCGCGACGAACAGGCCGGTGACGGCGAGCTCGGTGCTCCGCACCGGTACGGGTGCTGCGCAGCCGCACGCCGGACTGAGCCGGTCCTCGCCGAGCAGCTCGACGACCTCGCTGTCCCACGCGAAGCGGATCTTCTCGTTGGCGAACGCGCGGTCCTGCATGATCTTGGACGCGCGCAGGCTGTCGCGGCGGTGCACGAGGGTGACCGACCGGGCGAACCGGGTCAGGAAGGTGGCCTCCTCGATCGCGGAGTCGCCGCCGCCGACCACGGCGATGTCCTGGTCGCGGAAGAAGAAGCCGTCGCAGGTCGCGCACCACGAGACGCCGTGGCCGGACAGCCGCTTCTCGCCCTCGACGCCCGAGCTCGCGGTACTTCGAGCCCATGGCCAGGATCACGGACCTGGCCAGGTGCACGACGCCGGCCGAGTCGGTGACGCTCTTGATCGTCGCCGGTCAGGTCGACCTCGACGACGTCGTCGGGGACCAGCTCGGCGCCGAAGCGCTCGGCCTGCCGGCGCAGCGTTGTCCATGAGGTCGGGGCCCATGACGCCGTCGGGGAAGCCGGGGAAGTTCTCGACGTCGGTGGTGTTCATCAGCGCGCCGCCGGCCGTGACCGAGCCCTCGAAGACCAGCGGGCTGCAGGCTCGCGCGCGCGGTGTACAGCGCAGCCGTGTAGCCGGCCGGGCCGGAGCCGATGATGATGACGTCGCGAACGTCGGTGCTCACGGAACGCCTCTCTGGAACTGTGCGCCTGCCGGGCTCTACGGCTCGTGGACGCGGTGCCTGGTGTCGCCTGCTCAACGGATCCTAGGTGCCCGGCATTCCAGCCCACGACAGCGACGCCCGGGCGCCGCCACCAGGGGCTGCGGGACCGGGCTAGTGGGCCTCGACCAGCTGGTACAGCAGCAGGTGCGCGTCCGCGTCTGGCCCCGCAGGACAGGCCGACCACGAACACGTCGAAGCTGGTCTTCGGGTCCTGCGAACCGGGCAGCGACCACGATGAGCGCGGCCTGGCCGCGGTAGGTGCCCTGGTCCATGGCCAGCGGCGTGACCGGCTCGGTCAGACCCTCCTCGACGGCCGCCAGGCAGCGCCACCAGAGCGCCACCACCCCTGGCTGCTCCGGTCACGGCGAGCGAGCCCGAGCTGTCGGCGAGCGGGGTCTTGCCGCCGGACGGTTCCGTGGTGGGGCCGGGCAGCCCCGTCGCGGAGGACTCCGGTGCCGCCGGCGAGGCGGAGGAGGTCGTGGTGCCCTGTCCGTAGACCTCGGCGGGCCGGTGCTCGGCCGCCAGCGAGCGGACGTCTGCGACCAGCGTCTCGTCGGTGTACGTGTGCCCGCTGTGGGTGAGGACCGGTTCGGCCGACCCGCTCACGGCCGGCGCACCGGCTGCCGACGTGGCCTGGCCACCGTTCCCGTGGTTCGCGAGCTTGACGACGCCGATCCCGCCGGCGACCACCAGCAGCCCGACCGCGGCCACCTGCAGGATCCGGGTGCTGCGCGGGGCCCGGGCAGCGCGCCTGGAGTCCAGCGGGACGACCGTGGTGCCGGCGGGCCACCGTGGTGTCTCAGGCCTCCGTGCGCCGGTCTCGGCCGTCGGCGCGCAGTGCGGCGTCCAGCCGGGCCGCCAGGTCGGCCGGGACCGGGACCGGCGGCAGCGCCGCCAGCAGGTCGCGCACGTACGCCTCGTCGGCGTCGGACAGAGGGGGCAGCTCGGTGCCGAGCTCGTCGTCGTCCTGGTTCATGCCGGTCGCGCCCTCCTTCCGCCGTCGTGGTGCCCGAGTTGTCCGGTCGTCCGTTGGGGTGGGACGTGCGGCCCGCTGTCGGGGTTCCGCAGGTGCTGCAGCTGGGGCAGCAGGCGGGCCCGGCCCCGCGAGCAGCGGCTCTTCACCGTCCCCGGCGCGCAGTCCAGGATCGTCGCGGCCTCCTCGACGCTGTAGCCCTGGATGTCGACCAGCACCAGGGCCGCGCGCTGCTCGAACGGGAGCGTCGCCAGCGCCTGCTCCACGACCAGCGAGGTGACCCGGGCGCCGATCGGGTCGGCGGGGTCGGCCGGGTGCCGGGCCTCGTCGTCCGGGAGCGGGTCGGTCGGTCGCACCTTGCGGCGCCGCACCAGGTCCAGGCAGGCGTTGACGACGATCCGGTGCAGCCACGTGCGTCACCGCGGCCTCGCCCCGGTAGGACGCGGCGTTCCGGTAGGCAGAGACCAGCGCGTTCTGCACGGCGTCGGCGGCGTCCTCGGGGTCGCCCAGGGTCGCAGACGGCCACCGCCCAGAGGCGGTCCCGGTGCCGGCGGACCAGCTCGCCGAAGGCGTCCGGGTCCCCGGCGAGGTGCGCAGCGAGCAGAGCACGGTCCTCGAGGGCTGCCTGTCCGGGCTGCGCCTCCTCGACCATGGGCGTCAGCGTACGGGTCAGCTGCGGTGGACCTCGATCTCCGCGACACCGCCCGAGTAGTTCACGCCGTCCGGCGCGAGCGGCAGCCTGGTGAGCCAGATCAGCAGGTACCGGGTCTGCTGCTGCAGCTGGGGTCGCAGCGTGACGACCTCACCGGTGTCCGGCGCCCGGGCGACCCGGGCGTAGTCGTCGGCCGACGGTCCGTACTGGGCCGCGACGCGCAGCTCGACCGAGGTCCCGTGCCCGACCAGCGTCAGGCGGACGGCGCCGACGGTCTGGAGGCTGCCGAGGTCGACCAGCAGCCCGACGCCGGCCTTGAGCCCACCGAGGTTCGCCCGCTTGAAGTACGTCACGGTGTGCCACGCGGTCTTCGGGTTGCCGTCCCAGGCCAGCCGGACCTGGTCGGGGTTCTCCGTCCCGTTGCCGTCCGGGGGCGGGTCGAAGTCCTTGACGGCGACGATCGGCACCAGGGCGCCGGTCGGCTCGGCCGACGCCGCGGCGCTCGAGGTCGGGCCGGAGCCGGCCGAGCTGCCGGGTCGGGCGGTGGTGGCCGGCGGCGGCCGTCCCACCAGCCAGAGCCCGGACCCGACCAGGGCCACGGCCACGAGGCCGGCCACCCAGCCGACCAGCGCGAGCCGGTGCCGTCGCGGCGTCGCGGTCGCCGGGCGGCGCGGGTCGTTGGCGAGCTCCGCGGTGACCCGTTCGACGTATCCGGTGTCCACCAGCTGGGCCAGCTGCTCGGCGTCGAGGTCGACGGGCTCGGAGGCGTCGAAGTGGCGCATCCGGTGCCCGGCCGCCTCCAGTGCGGCTACCACGTCGCCGGCGGTGCCGAGCGGGGTGCCGCGGGTGGTCAGGTCCAGGGCCCGGGCAGCGATGTCGTCGAGGGCCTGCGGGGACGCCGGCCCGGACCCGGCTCGGTCGGACCGGGCGGCCGCCCTGCATGGGCGCGGCCGGCAGCGCGCAGGCTGCCGGGTCGCCGGGCCAGCGGGCGGTCAGCGCGGCGTACAGCAGCTCGCCCAGGCCGTGGACGTCGCAGCGGTCGTCCTTCGGGTCGGGTCCGTCCGGTCCGGCACCGGCGAGGGCCGCCGCGACGCACAGCCCCAGCACGCGCACCCGGCCGCCGTCGCCGCGCAGGACCCACCGTGGGGCGAGCGCGCCGTGCCGCAGCCCGCGCGCGTGGGCCGAGGCCAGCGCGCGCGCGACCTCCAGGCTGACCCGCCAGGACTCGATGTCGGCCAGCGGCCCGTCGGCGAGCAGCTCCTCGACCGTGCTGCCGGTCGTCCACTCGATGACCAGGCAGGTGCCCTCGTCGTCGGTCAGGACGTCCAGCACGCGCTGGATGCGGGGATCCTCGACGGCTGCCGACGACCGGGCGGCGGTGACGACCTCGTCGGCGTACGGATGGTCCGGCTCGAGCACGAGCAGCCCCACCGGGCGGCGCAGGAGGCCGTCGTCGCCGCGCCAGTACGACCAGCGTCACCGTCGAGGACGCGGTCCTCGAGCGTGTAGCGGCCGGCCTTGATGCGCACAGAGCGCAGACTACGGCGGCTGCGGCCGTGCGGGCCTGGCTCAGCCTCCCGGCAGCACCGGGCGGGTCGCGCCGATGAAGCCGTCCAGGTACACCGCGGTGACGTGCACGACCGCCCCCGTGTGCGGGGCCTCGATCATGTAGCCGTCGCCGATGTACAGGGCGACGTGGTGGATCGTGGCCGGGTCCGCCGTGTTGGTCGCCCAGAACAGCAGGTCGCCCGGCTGCAGCTCGTCCAGGCTCGGGTGCGGGCCGACGGACCACTGCTCGCGCGAGGTGCGCGGCAGGGTCACCCCGGCTGCCGCGTACGCCCACTGGGTGAGCCCGGAGCAGTCGAACGTGGTCGGACCGGTGGCGCCCCACACGTACGGCGCGCCCAGCCGGGTCCTGGCGGCGGCGATCGCCTGGACGATCTGCGGCGCGGTCCCGTCCGGCAGCGTGATGGGCGGGAAGGGCGCGGTGGCCATGGTCTGCGCGGCGGCGGCGGCCCGCTGCTGCTCCTCGACGACCAGGCGACGGACGAGCGCGTTGGCCGAGTCAAGCTGCGTGCTGGTCTGAGCCAGCAATGCCACCACGCGTGCGCGCGCGTCGACGGCCTTGGCCTGCAGCTGGGTGCGCTGCGCGGCGAGCACGTCGAGCTGGTCGGTCTGGGCCTGCGCCCTGGCCGCGGCGGTGTCGCCGGCATTGATCGCCGCCGTCTCGGCGTCCAGCACCCGCCCGACCGCGGAGATCCGGTCGATCATGTCGTTGATGTCGGTCCCGTCCAGGACCTGCGCGTACAGACCGAGCTGGCCCCCGGCCATGTACAGCGCCCGCGCCCGTGCACTCTTCTGCGCCCGCAGCAGGTCGGCCTGCTGCTGCAGCGAGCCGACGTCCTGCGACGCGGTCAGCAGCCGGCTGACCACCTGTCCGAGCTGCTCCTGAACGGCGTCGTACTGCTCGGTGGCCACCTCGACCCGCACCTGCAGCGCCTTCACCTGGGCGGCGAGCGCCTTGGCCTTGGCCTGTGCGGACGCGACGGTCGGGTCGGCGCTGGCCGTCGGCGGGTGCCAGGGCAGCCCACCCACGAGCAGCGCCACCGCGACTGCGACCACCAGGGCACGCAGCGACCGGGGGGCTGGCGTGCGGCGGAGAACGGCGGTTCGTCCGCCGGTCACTGATTCACCGTCCGCACCGCCACCGCGGAGTTCTGGGTCAGCGAGCCGGTGCCGGGCAGGTGCCCCAGCAGCGTGGTGCTCGGGACCAGCTGGACGGTGACCCGCAGCGTGGTGACCCGCCCCGCCCGGGTGATCGCCACGCCGTCGGGCGCGACGATGCCGCCCTCGACGCTGGCGGCCGCGATCGCCGCGGCCAGCGCGTCGTGGGCGTTGGAGTGCAGGACGTACTGTGCGACGGCCGCGTCGGCGGCGTCGGAGGCGATGTCGTTCACGTGCGCACGGGCGAGCGCGATCGAGATCGAGTCGAAGGCGATCAGGCCGACCAGCGCCAGCGTGATCGCGATCCGGGCGAACCACCCCACGACGACGGCCCCGCGCTCGGGATCGGCACCGGCGACCCGCGCCCGGTACGGCGGTCGCGGCGGCACCCTCAACCGTCGCCGCGACGTGGCACGCCCCAGGACCCGCTCACGGGCCGGAGGGGCCGAGGGGTCCGGGATGCGCTCGGGGCAGCCCGCCATAGTGTCTGGGTCGGCCTGGCCGTGGGCCGCCTTGAGCGGGCGACCCCTTACGGACCAGCGCGACGGAGCCGGTGCCGGACCATCTCGGTCACCTCGACGACCTCGGTCACCCGGGTGCGCTGGGCGACCACCCCGAACACCAGCAGGACCACCGGGCCGACCACCGCGCAGGCCAGCAGCGCCGACGCCTTCCCGGTCCCGGCGTGCCCGTCGAGCAGCGCGAGGGCGCCGGCCCCGGCGGCCATGGCGATCGCCCCCGCGACCAGCAGCCGGACGAGAGTGCGAACGGTGAGGTAGGTGTCCAGGCCCGCGAGCCGGCGCCGCAGGATCACCCAGAACACCACCGTCGTGGCGATGTACGCGACCGCGTACCCCACCGCGAGGCCTTCGACCTTCTGCGCCGGCGGCAGCGCCCGGTAGAGGGCGTAGCCGACGCTCAGGTTCACCGCGGTGAGGAACAGGTTGACCAGCGCCGGCGTCCTGGTGTCCTCGACCGCGAAGAAGCCGCGCAGGAGCACGTAGTACAGCGAGTAAGCCACCAGGCCGAGCGAGAAGACCTGCACCACCTGTCCGATGGCACGCGCGCCGGCGTCCCCCGCGTTGCCGTAGCCGAGCAGCAGCTCGGACAGCTGCGGCGCCAGCAGCGCGAGCAGCACGGTCGCTGGCACCAGTGCCGCCGCGATGAGCCGCATCCCGCGGGCCAGGTCGCGGCGGACTCCGGCGAGGTTGCCCGCGTGGGCGGCCCGGCTCATCCGAGGCATCAGCGCCGTCACCACCGAGACCGTGATGATGGAGTGCGGCAGGACGAACATCAGGTGCGCGCTGGCGTACACGAACGAGCCCTTGGGCGCTGCCGTCCCCAGCGCGTTCTGCTCGGCGCCGGCGGTGTTCGCGAGCCGGGTGACGACGAGGAACGCGAACTGGTTGACCGCGACGAAGAAGATGGTCCACTTCGCCAGCGTCACCGCCTTGCCCAGACCCTGCCCGCGCAGGTCGAACCGGGGCCGGAACCGGTAGCCGGCCCGGGACATGACCGGCACCAGGACCACGGCCTGCGCGACCACCCCGAGCGTCGTCACGCCGCCCAGCAGCAGCACGCCCCCGGTCGTGATGGTGGCGATGTCCGGCGAGTGGTCGACGACGAGGAACACCACGCACCCGGCGATCACCACGACGTTGTTGACGATGGGTGCGAACATCGGCGCGCCGAAGTGCCCGCGGGTGTTGAGCACCTGCGAGTACAGCGCGTACATGCCGTAGAAGAAGATCTGTGGCAGGCACAGGTACGCGAACTGCGTGAGCACCTGGACCTGGTGCGGGGTCCACGCGTTGCCGGCGTACAGCGGGGTCACCCACGGCGCCGTGATGAGGGCGGCGACGGTGATGCCGAGCAGCACCAGCCCGGACAGCGTCAGCAGCCGGTCGGCGTACGAGCGTCCCTCGTCGTCGTCGTCCTTCATGTGCCGGACGAGCTGCGGGATGAAGACGGCGTTGAGGGCGCCGCCGATCAGCAGGATGTAGATGATGTTCGGCAAGGTGTTGGCGGTGTTGTACGCGTCCGCGAGCAGGCCGGTGCCGACGGCGGCGGTCAGCGCGGTGGTCCGGAGCACCCCGGTGACGCGGGACACGATGGTCCCGGTCGCCATCACCGTGGACGACCGGATGACGCTGGCGTCGGACTCGCCCGGGGGGGCGCCCGCGACACCCTCGACGGCTTCGGACACGGCGTCCAGTGTGTCGTCCGGCGCAGCGACCGGCACGGTCCCCACGCGGGCGACCCCCGTGCCGTCGTTCACCGTGCCCTCGTCCACCGTGCCGTCGTCACCGTGCCGGTTCGCGCACCGACGCCGCCGACCCCGGTCGCCGTCCGGTCCGCATCGCCCGTGCGACCCGGACCACCAGGGCGATGCTCAGCAGGACCAGGGCGCCCCCGACGAGCAGCCCGGCGACGGCGCCGAACCCGGTCACCTGGACCTCGAACGTCTGCGGCGAGCCGTACGCCGCACCCTTCGCCGTGAGCAGCCGGGCCACCACCAGCACGCTCCCGTTGGCGGTCGCGTCGGCGGCGACGTCGAGCGTCGTCGAGCTGTGCGGCTCGAGCACCACGGGAGGCGGCTGGACGAGCGTGAGCCGCACGGCGGGCACCGCCTCCATCCCGACCCGGACGGTCACCTCCTGGTCGAGGTCGTTCACCACCGTGACCGGGATCCGCCCGCTGTGCGCCGCGAGCGTGACCGGTCCGGACTGCACCAGGTGCACCTGCGACTGCAGCGCGGTGATCCGCTCGACCACGTGCGCGGCGTAGGCGCGCCCGCCGTTGCGGTCGCCACGCCATGCAGCCGACTGGGCCCGCAGCAGCGCCCTGGTGTACGTGTCCGTCACCGGCTGATCGTTCTTCAGCACCGAGGTGAGGGCGGCCAGCCGCTGCCGCCCGTCGCGGACGGCGCCCATCTGCACCGGGTCGAGCTCGCGCTTGCGCACCCCGCTCGGGTACGCGGGCCGCTGCCGGGCCGGCCCGGCCGCCGCGTTCGCCGTGAGCTCGGTCAGCCGCGTCACCTTCACCCAGGACGCGGCGCCCACCGCGTGCAGCAACGCGTGGACGTACGACGGGTCCGGCGACCAGCCACGGGCCGGGACGACGACCAGCGAGCGCGGCACCGACGGCAGCTCCAGCCCGACCATGGCGAGCTCGGCCAGCACCCGCTGCTCAGCCAGCACCGCGCCGCCCAGCCGGGCGGGGGGCGTGGTCAGCAGGGTGGACAGGGCCGAGTCGGCGACCACGGCGGTGAGCCCGGTACCGGACAGCGGGCCGATCCCGGACGGGGTGTACGAGGTGCCGCGCACCGGGGGGGCGTAGAGGTCCGACAGCAGCACCTGCCGGGTGCCGGCCTTCTCGATCGTGGACAGGGCCGTCCGGTCCGCGGTTCCCTCGGCGGGCCAGGCGAGAGTCTGGACCGTGTCCGGACCACCTGCGGAGGTCCGGCCGAGGACCTGGGCGGCGACGTCCGAGCCCAGCGCCGTCGCGGTGTCCAGGTCGGCGGCCAGCCCGGCCCGCACCATGGCCGCGACGTCCGGGTCGGCGTACGGGAGGGCCAGCACCGGGGCCCCGGCCGCCTGGGCCGTGAGCTGGTGCAGCCACGTGGCGGCGGCCGGGTCGGGCGCGGCTGCCGGGGCCCCCGTGCCGGCGGCCGTCGATGCGCCGGTGGCCAGGGCCGAGGCGCTCTCGAGCGTGTCGGGGTCGACCACCCACGACACGGCGGTGCCGGAGGCCGAGCTCAGCAGGTCGGTCAGCCGGCCGCCGATCTGGTCCTGGAGCTCGGTGCCGAGCGGGATCCCGTCCGCGTCCCGGGTCGGGCCGGCCGAGACCGGCCAGAGCACGGCGAGCCGGGTCGGCCGCACCCCGCCCAGGTCCCATGGCAGGAACGTCCGCGCGGTGCCGAACCGCGTCCGCGCCTGGGTGGACGGATCGTCCGCGATGACCTCGACCGCGACCGGGTAGACCCCGGGGTCGCCGAGCCCGAGGCCGTCGACCGGGGTGGTCAGGTCGTAGGGGGCGCTCGCGCCGGGAGCCAGCGGCTGGGTGAGCGCCAGCTCGGCGAACACCACGCCAGGCGGCCGGCCGGTGCCGCCGGACAGCGTGGCGAGCTCGTCCCGGCTGCCGACCGGTGTCGTGGACACCCGCAGCTGGACGTTGACGTCGGCCAGCGCCACGGTTCCGCTGTTCGTGACCGATCCCTTGACCTCGAGGTGCTGACCGGGTTGGGGTGCCGACGGGGTGAGCGTGTCGACGCCCACCGTCACGGTCGCGGCCGGGTTGGTGGCCGCCGCGACCGGCGTCGCCGCGAGGGCTGCCGCTGCGGCGGCCAGGAGCGCCGCCAGCGCCCCGACCCCGCACCGCGTGCGGGCCCGCCGCGAACCCGCACGGCGCGGCCTGGCGCTCACCCCTGCTCCGCGAGCCCGGTGAGCCCGGTGGCCCCCTTGAGCCCGGCCAGCACGGCGGCCGCCCGGTGCGCCAGAGAGCGCTCGTCGGCGTGCGCGAGCCGCTGCGGCGCCTGGTCCAGCGCCACCCACTCGACCTCGTCGACCTCGGCGTCGGCCCGGCTCAGCTCGCCGTCGACGGCCGCCAGGAGGTAGTGGTGCACCGTCTTGTGGATCCGTCGGCCGTCGAGCACGAACCAGTAGTCGATGGTGCCCAGCGGCTCCAGCACCCGGCCGCGGATGCCGGTCTCCTCCTGCACCTCGCGTACCGCGGCGTCCGGCGCCGCCTCGCCGGGCTCGAGGTGCCCTTTCGGCAGCACCCACTCGAGGTCCCCCTGCCGGGTGCGCCGGCCGATCAGCGCCGCCTGGACGGCGCCCGAGGCAGGCTGCCGGACGACCAGCCCGCCGGCCGAGGTCTCCGCCACGGTCGGCATCGGCCGCCGGGCAGGACGGCCGGACGAGGGGCGGGACACGCCCTGATGGTACGAGGGGTTCCTGGCCCTACCCTTGCTCCACGTGTCGCAGCCCAGCGAGCCGGTCGAGCGTCCAGACGCGGCCGACCAGGACCAGCCGAGCCCGCGCGCCCTCACCGAGGCGCAGCGCCGGGCGGTGGCCGAGCTGGTCCGGGTCGCCCCCGTCGTCGGCCGTCTTGCCGACCGGTTCGTGGCGGCCGGTCACGAGCTGGCGCTGGTGGGCGGCTCGGTGCGGGACGCGCTGCTGGGCCGCCTGGGTGACGACCTGGACTTCGCCACCTCCGCCCGTCCTGAGCAGGTCCAGGCCCTGCTGGACGGCTGGGCCGAGGCGCTCTGGGACGTCGGGATCGCGTACGGGACCGTCGCCGCGCTCATGGACGGGTACCGCCTGGAGATCACCACCTACCGGAGCGAGGCGTACGACCCGCGGTCCCGCAAGCCCGCCGTCGCCTACGGCGACACGCTGGACGGCGACCTGCACCGGCGCGACTTCACCGTCAACGCGATGGCGCTGACCCTCCCCGAGCAGGTGTTCGTCGACCCCTACGGCGGGCTGCCGGACCTGGTCGCGGGCCGGCTGCGTACCCCGGCCACGCCGGAGGAGTCCTTCTCCGACGACCCGCTGCGGATGCTGCGCGCGGCTCGGTTCGCGGCCCAGCTGGGGTTCTCGGTGGCCCCCGAGGTCCGTTCGGCGATGACGCGGATGGCCGACCGCATCGCGATCGTGTCCGCCGAGCGGGTGCAGGTCGAGATGGTCAAGCTGGTGGAGGCGGACCGGCCGGTGGCCGGGCTGCGGCTGCTCGTGGACACCGGGCTGGCCGAGCAGGTGCTCCCGGAGCTGCCGCTGCTGCGGCTGGAGATCGACGAGCACCACCGGCACAAGGACGTGTACGAGCACACGCTGACCGTCCTCGAGCAGAGCATGGAGCTGGAGGGCGACCGGGACGGCCCGTTGCCCAGGCCGGACTTCGTGCTGCGCTTCGCGGCGCTCATGCACGACGTCGGCAAGCCGAAGACCCGCGCGTTCGAGCCGGGCGGCGGGGTGAGCTTCCACCACCACGAGGTGGTCGGCGCGAAGATCACCCGGCGGCGCATGCAGGCGCTGCGGTTCGGCAACGACGTCACCGACGACGTCTGCTCGCTGGTGGCCCTGCACCTGCGGTTCCACGGCTTCGGGGAGGGCGGCTGGACCGACTCCGCCGTGCGCCGGTTCGTGCGCGACGCCGGCAGCCAGCTCGACCGGCTGCTGGCCCTGACCCGGGCCGACTGCACCACCCGGAACCGGCGCCGGGCCGAGCTCCTGCAGGGCCAGGTGGACGAGCTCGAGGAGCGGATCGCGCGGCTGCGCGCGCAGGAGGAGCTGGACGCGATCCGCCCCGACCTCGACGGGGCCGCGATCATGGCGCTGCTGGGGATCCCCCCGGGCCCGACGGTCGGGCAGGCCTACCGCTTCCTGCTCGAGCGCCGGCTGGACCGGGGACCGGTCGACGCTGCCACCGCCGCGGCCGAGCTGCTCGCCTGGTGGTCCGGCCGGCCGGAGTCCGGCGGGTCGGGGTTCGGCGGTTCGGACGGGTCGGGCACGGCGACGTCGTCCTGACCCGGCCGCCAGCCGGGCGGGGTCACCCGTCGGTACCACAGGCCAGCGGCCACCAGGATCGCCGCGGCGAACACGACCAGCCCCGCGGACCTCCCGTCGACCGGCGCCAGCCACGCGGTGAGCGCGACCGCCGCCACGAACGCGACGTTGAACAGCACGTCGTACAGGGCGAAGACCAGCCCGCGGTGCTCGTCGTCGACGGTGCGCTGCACCGCCGAGTCGACGCTCACCTTGACGGCCTGACCGCCGAACCCGAGCAGGAACGCCGCTGCCACCAGCGGGGGCGCCCGGAACGGCAGTGCGGCGGCGGCCAGCCCGACCCCGGTGATCACCAGCATGGTCGGAACCCAGCGACCGATCCCCCAGCGGCGGACCGCCCACGGCGTCACGAGCGCTCCCAGCGGCACCCCGATCGCGAGCGCCGCGAAGGTCACGCTCACCCCGCGCAGACCGCCGTCGGCGTCCCCGGGCCGGTGGAAGAGCCCGCGCTGCTCGAGGACGACCAGCACGGTCATCACTCCGAACGTGACCCGGTACACCCCCAGCGCCGCGAGGGCGTTCCAGGCCCGCCTGACCCCGTACAGGTAGCGGACCCCGGAGACCAGCTCGCGCACGTCCTCGCGGACCCCGAGCGCCGGCGGCGGGCCCTGGGTCCGGTCCGGGCCCAGCTCGTCCCTGCGCAGGAACGTCGCGGTGACCGCGGCCAGCAGGTAGGCGCCCGCCGCCGCGACCACGATCCCGGCGGCCGCGGCGTCCCCGCTGCCGGCCCAGAACCGAGCGGCCAGCCCGGCGGCCGCCCCGGTCGCCGTGGCCACCGTGCCGCTGGTCGTGGAGACGGCGTTCGCCGTGACCAGGCGGGCCGGGGACACGACGTGCGGGAGAGCGGCGGACAGGGCGGCGAGGATGAAGCGGTTCACGCCGAGCGCGGCGAGCGCCAGCACGATGAAGCCCGCGCTGTCGGCACCGTGCAGCACCAGGATCGCCAGCGTGACGGCGATGCCTGAGCGCAGGACGTTCGCGCCCAGCAGGATCTGCCGTCGGCGCCAGCGGTCGATGAGCACGCCGGCGAACGGCCCGACGACGGAGTACGGCAGGAGCAGGACGGCGAACGAGGCCGCGATCGCGGCGCCGGTGGCCTGCCGTTCGGGGGAGAACAGGACGTACGACGCGAGCCCGGCCTGCAGGATCCCGTCGGACAGCTGCCCGAGGAGCCGGGTCGCGAGCAGCAGCCGGAACCCGCGCTCGGCGAGCACGACGCGCAGATCCGACCCTCGGGGCACGGCCTCAGGTTAGGGCCGCCGTCCACCCCCGCGACCCGCACTGAAGCGCGCGTCCTGGGCCTACCGGGTGCCCGGAGACCCCAGGACGCGCGCTTCAGTCGGGGGACGGGGGCTACGCGGTGCCGTTGATGAAGGCCTCGACGGCGTCGCGGGCCTCGTCGTCGCTGTACTGCACCGGCGGCGACTTCATGAAGTACGACGAAGCCTCCAGCAGCGGACCGCCGATGCCGCGGTCCTTGGCGATCTTCGCGGCGCGGATCGCGTCGATGATGATGCCGGCTGAGTTCGGCGAGTCCCAGACCTCGAGCTTGTACTCCAGCGACAGCGGGACGTCGCCGAAGTTGCGGCCCTCGAGCCGGACGAACGCCCACTTGCGGTCGTCCAGCCAGGCGACGTAGTCGGACGGTCCGATGTGCACATTGCGCGCAGCGATCTCGCCCTGCAGCTGCGAGGTGACCGACTGCGTCTTCGAGATCTTCTTGGACTCGAGCCGCTCACGCTCCAGCATGTTCATGAAGTCCATGTTGCCGCCGACGTTCAGCTGGTACGTCCGGTCGACGGTGACGCCGCGGTCCTCGAACAGCTTGGCCAGGACGCGGTGGGTGATCGTGGCGCCGATCTGCGACTTGATGTCGTCGCCGACGATCGGGACGCCGGCCGCGGTGAACTTGTCCGCCCACTCCTTGGTGCCTGCGATGAAGACCGGAAGCGCGTTCACGAACGCCACGCCGGCGTCGATGGCGCACTGCGCGTAGAACTTGGCGGCCGCCTCCGATCCCACCGGCAGGTAGCAGACCAGGACGTCGGCCCGGACCTCGCGCAGCACCGCCACCACGTCGACGGGCTCGTCGTCGGACTCGGTGATGGTCTCCCGGTAGTACTTGCCGAGGCCGTCGAGGGTGTGGCCGCGCAGCACGGTCACGTCGGTCGGCGGGACGTCGCAGATCTTGATGGTGTTGTTCTCGCTCGCCGTGATGGCGTGCGCGAGGTCCTGGCCGACCTTCTTGGCGTCGACGTCGAACGCGGCGACGAACTCCACGTCCCGGACGTGGTACGGCCCGAACTGCACGTGCATGAGCCCGGGGACCTTGCCGGCGGGGTCGGCGTCCTTGTAGTACTCGACCCCCTGGACGAGGGACGAGGCGCAGTTCCCGACGCCGACGATCGCTACGCGGATAGAGCCCATTGCGGCTACTCCTTGTCGTTCCCGGTAGCGGGGTTGACCCGTACCGTCTCGGGACGACCCGGCTGCTCGCCGCGCCGTTCTTCGCTGGTGACGTCCGTGCGTTCGGTGCTGGTGGTCGCGCTGGGCTCGTCGCCGGAGTTCGGCTCCTCGCCCAGCCGCTCCGTGCTGGTGGTCGCGCTGGGCTCGTCGCCGGAGTTCGGCTCCTCGCCCAGCCGCTCCGTGCTGATGAGCTCGTTGAGCCAGCGGACTTCGCGCTCGACGGACTCCAGGCCGTGGCGCTGCAGCTCGAGGGTGTACGAGTCGACCCGCTCGCGGGTGCGGATCAGGGACTGGCGCAGACTGTCGACCCGCTCCTCGAGCCGGCTGCGCCGGCCCTCCAGGATGCGCAGCCGCACGTCGGCGTCGGTCTGGGCGAAGAATGCGAGGTGGACGCCGAACTCCTCGTCGTCCCAGGCCGCCGGGCCGGAGTCGGCCAGCAGGTCCTGGAAGTGCTCCTTGCCCTCGGCCGTGAGCCGGTAGACGATCTTGGACCGGCCGCCGGCCCGCCGGGTCGCGGTCCGCTCGGCGGCGTTGTCCTCGACGATCCAGCCCCGGGCGAGCATGTCCTTGAGGCAGGGGTACAGCGACCCGTACGAAAGCGCCCGGAACGAGCCCAGCACGGTGTTGATCCGCTTCCGGAGCTCGTAGCCGTGCATCGGCGCCTGGTGGAGCAGCCCGAGGACGGCGAGCTCGAGCACGCCGCTCTTCCTGCTCATGCGATCCTCCGAGGTCACCCGATCGGCTCAGCCGGATGTATCGAACCGATACATCCGGACGATACGGGTCAGCCGGTGCCGAAGCAAACCCGACATGAACGGGGCGTGTCCAGTCCGGTGCCGGCTGGTTCCATGGCAGCCGCTGCCGCCTGTGGACGTCCGGCTGCCGACCCCAGCCGGACGCTTTACCCTTTGAAGGCATGTGGTCCCAGCGCGCCGTCGTCGACTACGGCCTGCAGCGCCGGGCGACGCTGGAGGCGCTGTTCACCGGCGGAGCCTCGGCGACCGACGTCTGCGATGCGGACCCCTACCTGCTCCGTGCGGCCCGGTTCCACGGCGAGGCGACGACCAGGCGGTGCCCGGTCTGCCGCCGGGCCGACCTGGTGGAGCTCAGCTACGCCTTCGGCGACGAGCTGGGGCAATACTCCGGGCGGATCAAGTCGCCGCTCGAGTTGATGCGGATGGCGCACGAGCACGGCGAGTTCCGCGTGTACGTCGTGGAGGTCTGCCAGGGCTGCGAATGGAACCACCTGACCTCCTCGTACGTCCTGGGAGACGGAGTGCCGCGCAGGCCACAGCGCCGCCGGCACACGGTCGAGGACGACGACTGAGCCACCGTTTCCCACCGAGAGCAGGATCTTGAAGATCGACTACCCCCGCCGGGGCCGGACCGGTGTGCGCCGCTTCGTGCCGTCCTGGCGGCAGTGGCTGCTGCTCGCGGTGACCGGCTTCGGGCTCGTCGTCGTCGCCTTCGGCGTGCTGTATGCCAGCGTCAAGGTGCCCAAGCCCAACGACGAGGCGCTGCAGCAGTCGTCGGTGGTGTTCTTCTCCGACGGCCGGACCGTGCTCGGCCGGTTCGGCCAGACCAACCGCACGTCGGTGCCGCTGTCGACGGTGCCGCTCACCCTGCAGCACGCGGTGCTCGCCGCCGAGGACCGGCAGTTCTACCAGCACGGCGGGTTCTCGCCGACCGGAATCGTCCGCGCGGCCTGGAACGACCTGCGCGGCGGCTCGCTGCAGGGCGGCTCCACGATCACCGAGCAGCTGGTGAAGAACTACTACCTGACCCAGGCGCGCACCGTGAAGCGCAAGGTCGACGAGTTCGTGGTGAGCATCAAGATCGAGCAGCAGCTCTCCAAGGACCAGATCCTGGAGGACTACCTCAACACGATCTACTTCGGGCGCGGCGCGTACGGCGTGCAGGCCGCGGCCCAGGCGTACTTCCGCACCGACGTGCAGAGCCTGACCCCGGCCCAGGCCGCGGTCCTCGCGTCGATCCTGCGCTCGCCCGGGGGCTACTCGCCGGAGAACCACCTCGACCGGCTGCAGGCGCGGTGGGCGTTCGTCCTGGACGGCGAGGTGGCCGAGGGCTGGCTGACCCCGCAGCAGCGCGCGGCAGCGAAGTTCCCGACCATCGTGCCGCGCGGGGTGGCCGGGCCGTCCGGTCCCAACGGCTACCTGGTCGCGTACGTGCAGTCCGAGCTCGCCGCCCGCGGCATCTCCGCGGACGACCTGGCCAGCGGCGGGCTGAAGGTCTACACGACGATCGACAAGAACGCGCAGGCGGCGGCGATCGCGTCCGTGAACGCCCAGCGGCCCGGCAGCAACGCCAAGGGCGTCCGGGTCGGGCTCGCCTCGGTGGACCCCAAGACCGGCGGCATCGTCGCGATGTACGGCGGTCCCGACTACGGCCGGCCGCAGTACATCAACGACGCGACCCAGTCGATCGCGCAGGCCGGCTCGACGTTCAAGGCGTTCACGCTGGCCGCCGCGCTGGAGAACGGCATCACGCTGAACTCCCGCTGGGACGGCAAGAGCGGACGGGTCTACACCGACGCGAACGGCAGCAAGACCAGGCCGATCGCCAACGAGGACCACAAGAGCTATGGCCACATCACCTTGCTGCAGGCCATCGAGGACTCGGTGAACACGGTGTTCGTGGACGTCGAGAACCAGCCGCAGGTCGGCGCCGAGAAGGTGGTGGACGCCGCGCGCCGGGCGGGGATCCCCGACGCCGTGCAGATCGACCCGACCCTGTCGGCGACCCTGGGGGTGGCCTCGCCCACTGCGCTGGACATGGCGTCGGCGTTCGCCACGTTCGCGGACGGCGGGTTGCGGAACACTCCCACCGCGGTGCAGAAAGTGGTGGCCGCGAACGGCGGGATCCTCTACCAGCTGACCCCGCGCCCGACCCGGCAGTTCAGCCAGGACATCGCCGCCCAGGTCGACTTCGCCCTGCAGAAGGTGGTCACCGACGGCACCGGGACCAGGGCCCGCGCGGTCGGCCGGCCGGTCGCGGGCAAGACCGGTACCACCGACAGCAACCTGTCGGCCTGGTTCGTCGGGTACACCCCCCAGCTGTCCACCTCGGTGGTGCTGTTCCGGGTCGCACCGAACGGGCGGACCCGCCAGTCCCTGGCCGGCGCCGGCGGGGTCGGCCGGGTCAACGGCGGGTCGTTCCCGGCCGCGATCTGGACCGCGTACACCTCCGGCGCCCTCAAGGGCAAGCCGGTCGAAGCGTTCCCGGTCACCACGCTGCCGCCGGCCGTGACGGCCAGCCCCACCCCGAGCCCGACGGTCTCCAAGCCCACCGCGTCACCGTCACCGTCGCCGTCGCCGTCGCCCACCCCGTCCGGCTCGCCGAGCCCGTCCGGGTCGCCGTCGCCGAGCCCCGGCACGCCGTCGCCCAGCGCGCCGCCCGCCGGTGGCGGGGCGGGCGGGCTGGCACCTGGCATCCTGACGCCGGGCGACCGCCGCACATAGCGGTCACGCGCGGAAGGCCGCGGTGCGCCATCGCGACTGGGGCAGTACTCCGGGCGGATCAAGTCGCCGCTCGAGTTGATGCGGATGGCGCACGAGCACGGCGAGTTCCGCGTGTACGTCGTGGAGGTCTGCCAGGGCTGCGCATGCAACCCACCTGACCTCCTCGTACGTCCTGGGAAACAGGAGTGCCGCGCAGGCCACAGCGCCGCCGGCACACGGTCGAGGACGACGACTGAGCCACCGTTTCCCACCGAGAGCAGGATCTTGAAGATCGACTACCCCCGCCGGGGCCGGACCGGTGTGCGCCGCTTCGTGCCGTCCTGGCGGCAGTGGCTGCTGCTCGCGGTGACCGGCTTCGGGCTCGTCGTCGTCGCCTTCGGCGTGCTGTATGCCAGCGTCAAGGTGCCCAAGCCCAACGACGAGGCGCTGCAGCAAGCGACGGTGGTGTTCTTCTCCGACGGCCGGACCGTGCTCGGCCGGTTCGGCCAGACCAACCGCACGTCGGTGCCGCTGTCGACGGTGCCGCTCACCCTGCAGCACGCGGTGCTCGCCGCCGAGGACCGGCAGTTCTACCAGCACGGCGGGTTCTCGCCGACCGGAATCGTCCGCGCGGCCTGGAACGACCTGCGCGGCGGCTCGCTGCAGGGCGGCTCCACGATCACCGAGCAGCTGGTGAAGAACTACTACCTGACCCAGGCGCGCACCGTGAAGCGCAAGGTCGACGAGTTCGTGGTGAGCATCAAGATCGAGCAGCAGCTCTCCAAGGACCAGATCCTGGAGGACTACCTCAACACGATCTACTTCGGGCGCGGCGCGTACGGCGTGCAGGCCGCGGCCCAGGCGTACTTCCGCACCGACGTGCAGAGCCTGACCCCGGCCCAGGCCGCGGTCCTCGCGTCGATCCTGCGCTCGCCCGGGGGCTACTCGCCGGAGAACCACCTCGACCGGCTGCAGGCGCGGTGGGCGTTCGTCCTGGACGGCGAGGTGGCCGAGGGCTGGCTGACCCCGCAGCAGCGCGCGGCAGCGAAGTTCCCGACCATCGTGCCGCGCGGGGTGGCCGGGCCGTCCGGTCCCAACGGCTACCTGGTCGCGTACGTGCAGTCCGAGCTCGCCGCCCGCGGCATCTCCGCGGACGACCTGGCCAGCGGCGGGCTGAAGGTCTACACGACGATCGACAAGAACGCGCAGGCGGCGGCGATCGCGTCCGTGAACGCCCAGCGGCCCGGCAGCAACGCCAAGGGCGTCCGGGTCGGGCTCGCCTCGGTGGACCCCAAGACCGGCGGCATCGTCGCGATGTACGGCGGTCCCGACTACGGCCGGCCGCAGTACATCAACGACGCGACCCAGTCGATCGCGCAGGCCGGCTCGACGTTCAATGCGTTCACGCTGGCCGCCGCGCTGGAGAACGGCATCACGCTGAACTCCCGCTGGGACGGCAAGAGCTATGGCCACATCACCTTGCTGCAGGCCATCGAGGACTCGGTGAACACGGTGTTCGTGGACGTCGAGAACCAGCCGCAGGTCGGCGCCGAGAAGGTGGTGGACGCCGCGCGCCGGGCGGGGATCCCCGACGCCGTGCAGATCGACCCGACCCTGTCGGCGACCCTGGGGGTGGCCTCGCCCACTGCGCTGGACATGGCGTCGGCGTTCGCCACGTTCGCGGACGGCGGGTTGCGGAACACTCCCACCGCGGTGCAGAAAGTGGTGGCCGCGAACGGCGGGATCCTCTACCAGCTGACCCCGCGCCCGACCCGGCAGTTCAGCCAGGACATCGCCGCCCAGGTCGACTTCGCCCTGCAGAAGGTGGTCACCGACGGCACCGGGACCAGGGCCCGCGCGGTCGGCCGGCCGGTCGCGGGCAAGACCGGTACCACCGACAGCAACCTGTCGGCCTGGTTCGTCGGGTACACCCCCCAGCTGTCCACCTCGGTGGTGCTGTTCCGGGTCGCACCGAACGGGCGGACCCGCCAGTCCCTGGCCGGCGCCGGCGGGGTCGGCCGGGTCAACGGCGGGTCGTTCCCGGCCGCGATCTGGACCGCGTACACCTCCGGCGCCCTCAAGGGCAAGCCGGTCGAAGCGTTCCCGGTCACCACGCTGCCGCCGGCCGTGACGGCCAGCCCCACCCCGAGCCCGACGGTCTCCAAGCCCACCGCGTCACCGTCGCCGTCGCCGTCGCCGTCGCCCACCCCGTCCGGCTCGCCGAGCCCGTCCGTTTCGGCGTCTTGGTCGCCCGCCTCGTGCGACTCGCCCAGCTCGTCCGTTTCGGCGTCTTCGTCGCCCGCCTCGTCCGGCTCGCCGAGCTCGTCCGTTTCGGCGTCTTCGTCGCCGACCTCGTGCGGCTCGCCGAGCCCGTCCGGGTCGCCGTCGCCGAGCCCCGGCACGCCGTCGCCCAGCGCGCCGCCCGCCGGTGGCGGGGCGAGCGGGCTGGCACCTGGCATCCTGACGCCGGGCGACCGCCGTACGTAGCGGTCACGCGCGGAAGGGGTCCGGGTGGGCGAGATCGTGCTGCCGTCCCGGGACGACCCCGTCGTCGCCGCCGGCAGCGAGGGCCTCGGCGGCCCGGCCGGTCGCCGGATCCGAGCCGACGGGCCGCGGCGCGCCATCGCGACCGTGCTGGTCATGACCGCATTGGTCTGCTGCTTCGGTCTGCTGCAGAAGCAGCCGTGCCGCGCGAACGCCTGGACGAGCGACGACATCTACCCGCAGCTGTGCTACTCCGACATCGCGTTCCTGTACCGGCTGCGCGGCGGAGTAGCCGAAGGCCACTCCCCGTACTCCTCGGACAACGGCGCCGTGCCTCTGGAGTACCCGGTGCTGACGGGTGCGTTCGTGGCCGCCGCGGCAGCGGCCACCTCGTGGCTGAACGGCTCCGACGACGAGACCGGGCGCAGCCGGACGTTCTTCGACATCACCGCGCTGATGCTGGCGGCCTGTGCGCTGGTCACCGCCTGGGCGGTGGCACGTACGGCGGGGCGGCGGCCGTGGGACGCGGCGCTGTTCGCGCTCGCGCCCGGACTGCTGCTGACGGCGTACATCAACTGGGACCTGTTCCCGGCGGCGCTGACCGCGGCCTCGCTGCTGGCCTGGTCCAGGCGCAGACCGGGGCTGTCCGGGGTGCTCCTCGGGCTGGGCGTCGCGGCGAAGTTCTACCCGGTGTTCCTGCTCGGGCCGTTGCTGCTGCTGTGCCTGCGAGCGGGCCGGATGCGCGCGTTCGGGAAGCTGTTCGCCGGCGCGCTGGTGGCGTGGCTGGTCGTGAACCTTCCGGTCGCCCTGCGCTGGCCGGACGGCTGGGCGAGCTTCTACCAGATGTCGCGGACCAGGGACGCGAGCTTCGGCTCGCCCTGGTACGCCTTGGACCGGGCCGGCTGGGTCATCCCGTCCAACTGGCTCAGCGCCGTCTCCGGCGGGACGTTCCTGGTGCTCTGCCTGGCGATCGCGGTGCTCGCGCTCGGCGCCCGGCGCCGTCCCCGGCTCGGTCAGCTGGCGTTCCTGGTCGTGGCCGCGTTCACGATGACCAACAAGGTCTACTCGCCTCAGTACGTGCTGTGGCTGCTCGCGCTGTTCCCGCTCGCCCGGCCGCGGTGGCGCGACTTCCTGATCTGGCAGGCCGCCGAGGTCGGGTACTTCGTCGCGGTGTGGTGGCACCTGGAGGGGATCACCTACCCCGACCAGGTCCAGGTCCCGGAGTGGACGCACAACGGCGCCACGTTCCTGCGGATCGCGGTGCTGGGGTGGGTCTGCGGGCTCATCGTGCGGGACGCGCTGCACCCCGAGCACGACCCGCTCCGGGCCGACGGTGCGGACGACCCGGCCGGCGGGGTGCTGGACGGGGCGCCGGACGTCTTCCGGCTGGGCGGGCGGGCGGCGGACGACCCCGACTCAGCCGACGACGACCCGGTCGAACGTGGTGGTGGTCATGCGGACGTCGACGTCGAGCTCGCTGCCGACCACGGGCGCGGGCTCGACGGAGGGTAGCCACAGCAGCGAGACCTGCATGTGCGGCGGTTCCGCGAACCAACGCCGGGCGCCGCCCACCCGGAACGGCGACAGCGACTTGCCGAGTGCCTCGAGCCCGCCGGCGCCCGCCGCCTTGACCCGCTGCCCCGCGCCACCGCCGGTGGGGGCGGCCAGCGCGATGCCGTGCGAGGTCCCGCCGGACACGACCACCAGGTGCCCTGCCCGCGGCGCGCGGCGCTGCCGGTAGCCGTACCGCTCGCCGCGTCGCAGCGCGTGCACCGCGAGAACGGTCCCGCGGGCCTGGGTCGCCGATGACCCGAGCCAGAGCCGGGTGCCGATCCGGGGGAGCAGCGCGACGTCCGGCAGCGCGGCGGTGGCGGCCGCGAGCTCGGCGTCGGACAGGTGGCTCACCCACAGCCGTGCCGGGGTGAGCCCGTGTCCCCTCACCCGCTCGGCGGCGGCGACCACCTCGGCCACCTTGCCGCCCCTGGGCTGGTCGATCGGCAGGTGCACCGCGAAGTCCTGGACGTGGCGCCGCTGCAGCTGTGGCGCCACCGCCTCAAGCTCGGGGTCGGTGAGCCCGAACCGGTGCATCGAGCCGCTGAGCTCGACCACGATCCGGTGCCCGGCCAGCGCGTCGACGGCGTCCGGGTTCGCGACGGTGCGCAGGACCCGCTCGTCGGGCTCGGTGACCTCGTGGACCCCGGGCAGGTACGGCTCGAGGACCAGGACGTCACCGCCGAACGCCCCGCGCACCCGGGCCACCTCCCCGGGCAGCCCTACCGCGAGGGTCCCGGCGGCCAACCGCTCCGCCTCGGCCGCGGCGAGCTCGAGACCGAACCCGTAGCCGTTGCCCTTGGCGACCGGGACCAGGCCGGGCGTCGCGGCGGCCACGGCGTCGGTGTGCGCGCGCCAGCCCGGACCGTCGACGTACAGGCTGAGCGTCATCGCACCGTCCTGCGGGCCAGGTAGAGCTGGAAAGCCTTGTGGAGCAACGGGGACAACGGGTAGTCCCACTCGCCCAGGTACTCCACCGCCTGCCCGCCGGTGCCCAGCTTGAACTGGATGAGGCCGAACAGGTGGTCGTCGACCGCGAGTGTGTCGGAGATGCCGCGCAGGTCGTAGACCGACGCGCCAGCCGCCCGGGCGTCCGCGACCATCCGCCACTGGACCGCGTTGCTGCCGCGGTGCTCGCGCCCGGCGCTGCTCGAGGCGCCGTAGGAGTACCAGACATGGCCGCCGACGCGGACCCAGGTGGTCGCCGCCAGCAGCTGCTCGTCGCGGTGGGCCAGGTACAGCCGCAGGCGGTCCGGGTCCTCGGCGGTCATGGCCCGGAACATCCGCTGGAAGTACGCCAGCGGACGCGGGGTGAACCCGTCCCGCTGCGCGGTCTCCTGGTAGAGCTGGTGGAAGGCCGGCAGGTCGTCGTCGGTGCCGACCGTGACCGCGACCCCGTCCTTGGCCGCCTTGCGGATGTTGCGCCGCCAGAGCTGGTTGAAGCCGGCGAGCAGGTCCTCGTCGGTCCGCCCCGCGAGCGGCAGCTGGAAGACGTAGCGGGGCTGGAAGTCGCCGAAGCCCCCGCCGTCGGAGTCCTGGCGCCGCCAGCCGAGGGCCCCGAGCCGCTCCTGGACGGCCAGCGCGCGCTCGTCGGTGTCTGCCGGCAGGTCGGCCAGCCGCCGGGCCTTGGACGACCCGTCCGCGATGGCGGCGAGCGCGGCCTTGACCGTCTCGGCCTGCCAGCGCCGGGTGACCAGCTGCGGCCCGATCTTGACGCTGAACGCGCCCCGCCGGCGCAGCTGCTCCAGCATCGGGGTCAGCACGTCCTGGGGCTCGTACGCGGTCCAGTCCAGGACGGGTCCTTCTGGCAGGTAGGCCAGGTACCGCCGGACCCGCGGGATCTGCCGGAGCAGGACCAGCCCGGTGCCGACCAGGCGATCACCGTCGTACCAGCCGATCCGCTCGCTGCCCCACTCGGCCTTGACCTGCGCCCAGGCGGGGGTCTGCAGGAAGCTGCCTGAGCGTTCGGTGACGAACGCGAGGTGCTGCTGCGCGGAGAGCGAGCGGATCTCCAGCGGCATGGGGGCCACCCTAGAGGCGACCCGGCGGGCGACGACCGCCTGCTCAGCCGGGCAGGCGCTCGCGCAGGAAGGCGATGTCGGCGCGCTGCCCCTCGGCGCCGCCGGGGGTCTCGCACACGACCGGCGCGCCGGCCGCCGACACCACCGCGACCAGCTCGGCCGGGTCGATCGAGCCGGTGCCGAAGTTCTCGTGCCGGTCCCGCCCGCTGTCGAAGCCGTCCTTGCTGTCGTTGGCGTGGACCAGGTCGATCCGGCCGGTGATCGCCTTGACCCGGTCCACGGCCTCCGGCAGCTCGATGCCGCCAGCCCAGGCATGGCAGGTGTCCAGGCAGAAGCCCACGTCGAAGCCGTCGAGCGCTTCCCACAGCCGCGCGACGGCCTCCAGCCGGCGGGCCATCGCGTGGTCACCGCCGGCGGTGTTCTCGATGAGGATCGGCAGCGGCGCCTCGAGCCGCTCGAACGTCTTCCGCCAGTTGTCGAAGCCGACCTGCTCGTCGTCGTCGGCCGTGACGTGGCCGCCGTGCACGATCAGCCCGGCCGCGCCGACCTCGGCCGCGGCGTCCGCGTGCTGCTGGAGCAGCTTGCGGGAGGGGATCCGGATCCGGTTGTTGGTCGATGCGACGTTCAGGCGGTAGGGCGCGTGCACGTACAGCACGACCTCGGCAGCCGCTGCGTCCGAACGCAGGGCGGCGGCCCCGCCCGGGTAGGCGACCACGGGGGCCTCCCAGCCCTGTGGGTCGCCCAGGAAGAACTGGACCAGGTCGGCCGCACGCGCCGCGGCCTCGGCGAGCGGGTCGACCTGCTCGACGTGGGCGCCGATGCGCAGCCGGTGCGGGTTCGCGGTCACGGCTGCGACCCTACGACGGCGCGCCGACCGGCCCCAGCCCGCCGTGCTCGGACCCCCGGCCCGCGTCCACAGACCTCGACGACCGATTAGGGGGGTGGAGCGGGGTCCGGTACCGTTCGTCGGGTCGCCCGGGCCACGACCGCCGGGCGCGACGCTTGTCACCCTCCTGCCACGGACCGACCGTGGCCGCCGAGTCCAGAGGAGGTGGGTTGTCAGCATGCGTCAGTACGAACTGATGGTGATCCTCGACCCCGAGCTCGAGGAGCGCACCGTCGCCCCGAGCCTCGACCAGTTCCTGAACGTCGTCCGCCAGGGCGGTGGCACCGTCGAGAAGGTCGACATCTGGGGCCGTCGCCGGCTCGCCTACGAGATCGCCAAGAAGACCGAGGGCATCTACGCGGTGGTCGACCTCGAGGCCGAGCCCGACACCGTCAAGGAGCTCGACCGCCAGCTCAACCTCAACGAGGCCGTGCTGCGCACCAAGGTCATCCGTCCCAACCGCCGGTAGGAGCGCACCATGGCCCAGGGCGACATCCTCATCACCATCATCGGCAACCTGACCAACGACCCGGAGCTGCGGTTCACCCCCAGCGGGGCCGCGGTCGCGTCCTTCACGGTCGCCTCGAGCTCACGCGTGCTCGACAAGCAGACCAACGAGTGGAAGGACGGCGACACGACGTTCCTGCGCTGCAACGTGTGGCGGCAGTACGCGGAGAACGTGGCGGAGTCCCTCCAGCGCGGCATGCGCGTCATCGTCAACGGCCGGCTCAAGCAGCGGTCGTACGAGACGAAGGAGGGCGAGAAGCGCACGGTGTACGAGATCGAGGTCGACGACGTCGGCCCGGCCCTGCGCTACGCCACGGCCAAGGTGACCAAAGTGTCCCGCGGCGGCCCCGGTGGTGGCGGCGGCGGTGGTGGCTTCGGCGCACCGTCCTCCGGCGACGGCCCGTCCGACGACCCGTGGGCCACCCCGGCGGCCGGCAGCACCGCGGCCGGTTCCTGGGGCGGCGGATCCTCGTCGTCCTCCGCCTCGTCCTTCGACGAGCCCCCGTTCTGAACCCCCGCTCGAACCGACCGACCAAGCTGACGCTAAGACCTGAGGACAGACACTGATGGCGAAGATCCCCGTTCGGAAGCCGAAGAAGAAGGCGAACCCGCTCAAGGCGGCGAAGATCACCCACATCGACTACAAGGACACGGCTCTGCTGCGCAAGTTCATCTCCGACCGCGGCAAGATCCGGGCTCGCCGGGTGACCGGTGTGACCGTCCAGCAGCAGCGCGAGATCGCCAAGGCGGTCAAGAACGCCCGCGAGGTGGCGCTGTTGCCCTACACCAGCACCGCGCGCTGAGAGGGCCGACCCGATGAAGCTCATCCTCACCCAGGAGGTGTCCGGTCTGGGCGCCCCCGGCGACATCGTCGAGGTCAAGGACGGCTACGGCCGCAACTACCTCGTCCCCCGCGGGCTCGCGCTGCTGTGGACCCGTGGCGGGGAGAAGCAGATCTCCTCGATCAAGCGGGCCCGCGACGTGCGCGAGGTGCGCGACCTGGGCCACGCCAAGGAGATCAAGGGCCAGCTCGAGCAGCTGTCCGTGCGGGTCCCGGCCCGGGCCGGCGACGGTGGCCGCCTCTTCGGCTCGGTCACGGTGGCCGACGTCGTGGAGGCCGTGAAGGCCTCCGGAGGGCCGGACATCGACAAGCGCCGGATCGAGCTGCCCGGTCAGATCAAGACGGTCGGCTCGCACGCGGTGACCGTCCGCCTGCACCCCGAGGTCGCGGCCACGATCGCCCTGGACGTCGTCCCCGCCTGAGCAGAACGCGATGGGCGGGTGGGCCGGAGTCCGGCCCACCCGCCCATCGCGCTGCCGGGGCCCCAACAGCCACAGTCCACCTGCCGGACACCCTGGCGTCATCGCGGCGACTTTCTCCGGTCCACACCCCGGATCCGGTGAAACCGCAGGTCAGCGCCATGATCGCGGGCAAATCGGTTGGTTCTCCACAGGCTCGTCCACGGCATGTGCACATCGTTCGCGGCGTTGCGCACACCCTGCCCACACCCTCACGCACAGGGGTGCTTGGCCTTGTCGGTGGCGGCCGTCAGACTCACCCCGCGATGCTCGACCGGGCCGCGACCCGGGTCCTGACCAGGGTCCCGGACAAGGTCCGCCGACAAGTCCACGCGAGGGGGTGACGAACGGTGAGTGTGGCCGAGTTCCCGGCTCCGGCCCAGCCCTACGACTCATCGTTCGAGCGCACCCCGCCGCAGGACATCGCGGCCGAGCAGTGCGTGCTCGGCGGCATGCTGCTCAGCAAGGACGCCATCGCCGACGTCGTCGAGGTGCTGCGGCCGGGCGACTTCTACAAGCCGGCCCACCAGACCGTCTACGACGTCGTCCTCGACCTGTACGGGCGGGGCGAGCCGGCCGACCCGGTCACCGTCTCGGCCGAGCTGACCCGCCGCGGCGAGCTGGCCAGGGCCGGCGGGGCGCCCTACCTGCACACGCTGATCTCGTCGGTTCCCACGGCGGCCAACGCCGCGTACTACGCGCGGATCGTCCGTGAGCGGGCGGTGCTCCGGCGCCTGGTGGAGGCGGGCACCAAGATCGTCCAGATGGGCTACGGCGCCGACGGCGGCGAGGCCGACGAGATCGTCGACCGGGCCCAGGCCGAGCTGTACTCGGTCACCGAGCGCCGCACCAGCGAGGACTACCTCCCGCTGGCCGACATCATGCACGGGACCCTGGAGGAGATCGAGGCGATCTCCTCGCGCGGCGGCGCGATGGTCGGCGTGCCGACAGGGTTCGCGGACCTCGACAGCCTGACGAACGGTCTGCACGGCGGCCAGCTCATCGTCGTCGCCGCCAGACCGGCTATGGGAAAGGCGCTGGCACTCGACACCCCGCTGCCGACGCCGACCGGCTGGACGACCATGGGGGATGTCGCCGTCGGTGACCGGCTGATGGGCGCGGACGGTCGTCCCACCCGGGTCGTGGCGGCGACGGAGGTCTTGCTCGGGCGACCCTGCTACGAGGTCGAGTTCTCCGACGGCACGGTGATCGTGGCCGACGCACTGCACCAGTGGCTCACGACGACGAGGGCTTCGCGGCGCAAGCCCGGGACGAAGGACGGGGTCCGCACCACGGAGCAGATCGCGGCGTCGCTGCGCTGCGAGACCGCGGACGGTCGGCTGAACCACAGCGTGCGCAACGCGCTCCCCCTCGATCTGCCGGAACGAGAGCTGCCCATACCTCCGTACACGCTGGGCGTCTGGCTGGGGGACGGGCACTCGGCCGCGGCCCGGTACACGTCCGCAGACCCGGAGATCGCGTTGTACATCGAGGACGAAGGGCTCGTTGTGCGACCGGGCTCGCGCTTGACGTACACCATCGGCTTCCCGGTTCCATGCGATGCGTGCCATCGTCGGCACGGCACGGTGCAGGCGCTGCTGCGCACGTTGGGATTGCTGGGTTCCAAGCACATCCCCGCCGACTATCTGCGTGCCTCGGAGGCCCAACGTCGCGCCCTGCTGGCAGGTCTTCTCGACTCGGACGGGACCGTGTCGCCGCAGGGCACGGTGCAGTTCACCGTGGCGAACGAAGTCCTGGCCCGCGGGACCCTGGAGCTGGTGCAGAGCCTGGGTTACCGGGCTCACCTGACGACCCGGTCCGTCGGGGGACGTTCGTCGGAAACCTCGACCGCGTACGTCGTCGGGTTCACCACCGACGATCCCCTCTTCCGTCTCGAGCGCAAGGCTGCGCTGCACAAGGAGCGCTCGCGGCGCCGGTTCACCCGCAGGTCCACCCGGTTCATCACGGATGTCCGGCCGGTGTCGTCAGTCCCGGTGCGCTGTGTCGAGGTCGACAGCACGGACCACCTCTACCTCGCCGGCGGCTCGATGATCCCGACCCACAACTCGACGCTCGGACTCGACTGGTGCCGGGCGGCTTCGCTGCGGCACCGGCTGTCGAGCGTGATCTTCTCGTTGGAGATGGGCCGCAACGAGATCACCATGCGACTGCTCTCGGCGGAGGCGCGCGTCGCCCTGCACCACATGCGCAGCGGCACGATGAGCGACGACGACTGGACCAGGCTGGCCCGGACCATGAGCAGCGTGTCCGAGGCGCCGTTGTTCATCGACGACTCGCCGAACATGTCGATGATGGAGATCCGGGCCAAGTGCCGCCGGCTCAAGCAGCGCCACGACCTGCGGCTGGTCGTCGTCGACTACCTGCAGCTGATGACCAGCGGCAAGCGCGTCGAGTCCAGGCAGCAGGAGGTCGCCGAGTTCTCCCGAAGCCTGAAGCTGCTGGCCAAGGAGCTCGACGTGCCCGTGGTCGCGATCAGCCAGCTCAACCGGGGTCCCGAGCAGCGCACCGACAAGCGGCCGCAGCTGTCGGACCTGCGCGAGTCCGGCGCGATCGAGCAGGACGCCGACATGGTGATCCTGCTGCACCGCGAGGACATGTACGAGCGCGAGTCGCCGCGCGCCGGCGAGGCCGACCTCATCGTCGCCAAGAACCGCAACGGCCCCACGGCGAACGTCGTGGTCGCGTTCCAGGGCCACTACGCGCGGTTCGTCGACATGGCCCCGAGCTGACCGCGGGCTCCGACGAGCAAGCGTCAGAGCTTGCTGCCCCGCATCGTCGCGGTGACGTCGCCGGCCCGGTCGACCGCGACGCAGACGAAGCGCCGGTCACCGGCCGCCCAGCTGTCGGACGTCGGGTACAGGTACACGACGTGCAGGCTGGACGTGTCCGAGCCTGAGTAGGCCCGGAGCTCGTTGCGGCAGTCGGTGAGCACCGTCGACTTGACCTGGTCCAGACCCGGGTAGTCGCCGTCAGGCATGTTGTCCGCCGTCATCACCTCGCCGTTGTGCGCGGCCGTGCACTCCCGCCGCTCGAACACCTGGCCGGTGGCCGGCACCGGGTCGGGGACCTCGACGCACTGCCCGACGATGAGCTGCGCGCCGGTCAGCTTGCTGCCGCTGATCGAGCCGGACGAGGAAGGGTTGGCGTTCGCGACGTACACGACGATCCCGACGAGCCAGACGCCGCTGATCACCAGCGACGCGATCGCCAGACCGCGTCCGGGCCGTCGTGACTTGCTGACGCGGTTGAGCGCGATGATGGCGCAGATGACGGCGGGAAGCAGGATCGAGAAGATGCTCAGGACCAGGGCGGCGATCGCGACGCCGTCGGTGCCGGGCTTGGTCGGCGGCTGCCCGGAGGCCTGCCCCCAGGTCGCGCCGTCCCAGTAGCGCTGCTGCGCGGAGCCGTACGGGTCGGGGTACCAGCCGGGCGGGGCGACGGTGCCGTAGGCGGGCGCGGCCCACTGCCGGGGTGGCGGCTCGACCGGCGGTGGCATCGGTCCGGGCGGCGGCATCGGTCCGTACGGCGGTGCCGACCGGTCCGGGGGTGCGAACGGGTCGCGGGGCTGCTCGACCGGACCGGTGTCCACGACTGATCCCCCCTTCCGGGACTGGCACCAGACGGTAGCCCCGGCGCGGCTCTTCGGAGCACATTCGGGCCCCGCCGGGTCGTGTGTGCGGGTTCACCTGTCCGACGCTCAGGTCGGCTCCGCGTACCGCCGAAGAAGACAACGGTGGGCTTGCCGAGGGGACCGGGTCGTGGCCCGGGCGCGGCCTGCCCGTGAGCCGGCTACGGCGCGCGACGACAGCACACCGGCGTGTCCGGTGTCCGGGGACCCGGGGAGAACGACGCTATGGATGAGTACCTGCGCGAGCTGGAGGGTGCACCCGCCGATCCGGAGGAACGACGGCGCCGTCGTCGGCTCCTCGCGTCGATCGCGGTGGCCGCGCTGTCGTTGGTGACACTCGGCAGTCTGACCACGGGCGCCCTGTTCACCGACAGCGAGGACCTGGGAGCGAACTCGTTCACGACGGGCACGCTCGTCCTCGGTCTGACGCCGACCACCGCGCTGTTCGCGGTGGCGAACATGGCGCCGGGCGACACGGTGAGCAAGCCGCTGACGGTGTCGAACACCGGCACGCTCGGCCTCCGCTATGCGGTGACCGGGTCGGCCACCGACCCGGACGGCAAGACGCTGCGCGGCCAGCTCCAGTTCACGGTGTACAGCGGGGTGACCGCGGTGAACTGCACCGCGGGTGCTCTCGGCGCCGGCACGGTGCTCTACGGGCCGGCCACGCTCGGGGCGTCCGCACCGGTGTTCGGCAACCCGGCCCAGGGCAACCAGGCCGGCGACCGCTCCCTCGCCGCGGCGGCGAACGAGCAGCTCTGCTTCGTCGCGACGCTGCCGCTGGCCACCGGCAACGCGTTCCAGAACGCCACCACGACGGTGTCGTTCACCTTCGACGCCGAGCAGACCAAGAACAACCCGTAACCATGGCCCGGCTGCGGCGCCTGCTGGGGCACCGCGTGCTGCGACGCTGGCTGTACGGCGTCGCGCTCGCGGTGTCCCTGTTCGGCGTCGTGCTCTCCAACGCGGTGCCGCTGTGGTACCGGGTGCACGGCGAGCGGCTGCTGATCGTCACCGGTGGCAGCATGGCGCCGAAGATCGCGGCCGGCGACGCCGTCGTGATCCGGCCGCTGGCCGCGACCGAGCTGCGGGTGGGGCAGGTCGTCACGTTCCAGGCGCCGGAGTCGGACCGTTACACGACGCACCGCATCGTGGCGATCGTCCAGCGGTACATGGTCAAGAACCCGGGGCCGGCGGACCACGAGCAGTACTTCATCCGCACGCAGGGCGACAACAACCGCACGCCAGACCCGGACCTGACGCCGATCGGGTCGATCCGCGGGATCGTCACGCAGGTCCTCCCCGGCTGGGGCCACTTCCTCACGTACGCCCACACCCCGGAGGGACGACTGGCGCTGTTCGGGCCGCCGTTGCTGCTGATCCTCTGCTGCGAGCTCTGGTCCTGGCGACGGCCGCGACCGGCCGCGGATCCGCCCGTCCCGAGCCGAGAGGGATCCGGTGCGACTCCGGTCACGGTCTAGCCGCCCGCTCGTGCGGCTGGCCGCGGTCGGCGTCCTGTGCGCGTTGGCCCTGGCCGGCCTGCCCGCCTCGGGTGCCTTCTCGACCGGTGCGGTGCTGACGGCGTCGGCCAGCACCGGGGGGGTGTTCGGCACCAGGGCCGCCTGCTCGGCGGGGACCGGCTACCCGGCTGCGGTGCAGGCGCTCGGACCGACGTTCTACTACCGGTTCGGCGAGGCGGCCGGCGCCACCACCGTGGCGGACAGCTCCGGCAACAGCAACGACGCGGTGGTGCGGCAGAGCTCGCCCGTGCCGGCGACAGCGGCTCCGGTGACGTTCGCGGCGGCCGGGTCCGGGCTGATCTGGTGCGACCCGACGGACGGCATGACGTCGCCGTCCATCCCGGGCGGGCTCGGCAGCGGCAGCTTCGTGGTCTGGCCGTCGGCGCGCCTTAACCTCAACACGTTCACCGAGATGGCCTGGGTGCGCACGACGAGCTCGACCGGTGGGCGGGTGATCGGGATGAGCAGCTCGACCTGGGCGCAGGACGTGCACTACGACCGGCAGCTGGTCATCGACGACGCCGGGCACGCCCGGTTCGAGATCTACCCGGGCTTCCGTTACACGCTGACGTCCTCGTCGGCGGTCAACGACGGGCAGCCGCACTTCCTGGTCGCGACCCTGGGTCCCGGCGGCGCCGCGCTGTACGTCGACGGCGTGCGCGACCAGTTCGACCCGGCGCAGACGACCGCGGAGACGTACACCGGCAACGAGGTCGCGGTCCCGCCGGGCCCTGGGCCCGCGACCCCGGACGGGCAGGGGTACTGGCGGATCGGCTGGGACAACATCAACGGCTGGGGGGCGACCGACTACGGCCTGGCCGGTGTCATCGACGAGGCGGCGCTGTTCGAGAACAAGGCCCTCACCCCAGCCCAGGTCGCGACGCTCTGGTCGACCAACCACTGGTGAGCCGCCCGGCTCGCCGCAGTGCCGGGCAGGAGGCCGTGGCAGGCTGGAGACATGGACGCGCACGGACCCCGACTGCGACCCGAGCTCGAGCAGCTGCCCAGCTACAAGGCCGGCCTGCCCGCTCCCGAGGGCGCGTTCAAGATCTCCAGCAACGAGAACCCCTACCCGCCGCTGCCGTCCGTCGTCGCGGCGATCGCACGCGCGGCGCAGGAGATCAACCGGTACCCCGACTTCGGCTCGACCCGCCTGGTTGCCGCGATCGCCGCCCGGTACGACGTGCCGGTCGAGCACGTCGCGGTCGGCACCGGCTCGGTCGGGGTGGCCCAGCAGCTGGTCCAGGCGGCCGCCGGAGCCGGTGACGAGGTGTTGTTCGCGTGGCGCTCGTTCGAGGCCTACCCGCTGATCAGCCGGGTGGACGGTGCGACTCCGGTCGCGGTCCCGCTGGACGACGGCGACCGGCACGACCTGGCCGCGATGGCGGCCGCCCTGACCGCGCGGACCAGGCTGGTGTTCGTGTGCAACCCGAACAACCCGACCGGGACGGCCGTCCGCCGCGACGAGCTGCTGGCCTTCCTCGCCGCGGTGCCCGACGACGTGCTGGTCGTGCTGGACGAGGCGTACAGCCAGTTCGTGGACGACCCCGACGTACCGGACGGGCTCGAGCTGTACCGCGACCGCCCGAACGTCTGCGTGCTGCGCACGTTCTCCAAGGCGTACGGGCTGGCGGCGCTGCGGGTCGGCTTCACCATCGCGCACCCCAGCGTCGCCGACGCCGTCCGCAAGACCGCGGTGCCGTTCGGCGTGAGCACGCTCGCGCAGGACGCCGCGGTGGCGTCGCTGCAGGCCGAGCCCGAGCTGCTCGAACGCGTCGCCGCCCTCGTCGCCGAGCGCTCGCGCGTGCAGCGGGCGCTGCGCGCCCAGGGCTGGGTCGTCCCCGACTCCCAGGCCAACTTCGTCTGGCTCCGGCTGGGCGAGCGGACCGCCGAGTTCGCGGCGGCCTGCGCGAAGGCGGGCGCGGTCGTGCGCCCGTTCGAGGGCGAGGGAGTGCGGGTGACCGTGGCCGAGCCGGCGGCCTCCGACGTGTTCTTGTCGGTGGCGGCGCAGTACGTCCCCGCGGCCACGCTCGGCTGACCGGCCGGCCGCTGCCCCACCGGCCGGCTCGGCGTCAGCGACGTTCGCTGCGGACGACGATGGCGACGCCCACCACCGCGAGCGCGCCGCCGGCGACGATCGCAGCGGTCAGTGGCTCAGCCAGCAGCAGCCAGCCGAGCAGCACCGCGACGACCGGGTTCACGTACGCGTACGTGGAGACCAGCGACAGCGGCGCGTTCTGGGTCAGCCAGACGAACGCGCTGAACGCGACGATCGAGCCGACCAGCGTGAGGTACGCAAGCGCCCACCACCCCTGCGCCGGCACCTGGTCGAGCTGCAGCCCGACGAACTCGTGGCTGACGGCTGCGATGGCCAGCATCGCGGCTCCGGCGGCGAGCATCTCGTACGTCGTCGCGACGAACGGGCTGGCCGGCAGCGGCAGCCGCGGCGACAGGAACGTGCCGGTCGCCCAGGAGATCGTGCCGAGCAGGACGACGAGCGCTCCCCAGGCGTGCACGCTGCCGCCCGCGCTCCCGGGCCGCGCGAGCACGGCGATCCCGACGAACCCGACCAGCGTGCCGACGACGGTGAGCCGGTGCGGCCGGTCGCCGGACAAGGCCCGCAGGGCGACGAGCCACAACGGCATGGCGGCGACCAGCAGCGCGGCCAGGCCGGACGGCACTGTCTGCTCGGCGACGGCGACCGCGCCGTTGCCCACGGTCAGCAGCAGCACGCCCACCAGGGCCGCGGAGGCCAGCTGGCGGCGACCGACCCGCAGCGAGCCGGGTCCGCTGAGCAGCCGCACCCCGACCGCCATGATCAGTCCGGCCAGCACGAAGCGGGTGCCCATGGCGACCATCGGCGGCAGGTACCGGACCATCACGCGGATGCCCAGGTAGGTCGAGCCCCAGACGACGTACACGATGGCCAGCGCCACCCAGACCGTCGCCATGGACGGTCTTGATGGGCCGTCGTCCCGGCCGCCGCGCCGGCGTGCCGGACGGGCGCCGGTCTGCTCGTCCGCCGCCGTCATCGGGCCATCCGACCACGACGCGCCGACGGAGCGCTCGCGGGCTTTCGGACGTCCGGGACGGCCCCATGCGCAGGCCGGGGCGACCGGCGGCGGACCGCCCCGCGATGATGGGCGGCGTGAAGCCGCTGGACCCGCGCCTGCTGCGGTACGCGCGGGCCACCCGGGTGTACCTGCTGCTCACAGTCGTCATCGGAGCGGTCACCGCGGCGCTGGTGATCGGGCAGGCCGCCCTGGTCGCGCGGCTGGTGGACGGCGGATTCGTCGGCGGACTCGGGCTGACGCAGATGCGCGGGCCGTTGCTGGCACTGGCCGCGGTCCTGCTCGGCGCGGGCCGTCCTCGCGTGGCTGACCGAGCTGACCGCGCACCGGTCCGCGGCCCGGGCCAAGTCGCAGCTGCGGGCGGCCCTGCTCGACAAGGCGGTGCGCCTCGCGCCGGGCGGCGGGGTGTCGACGGCGGACGTGGCGACGCTGGCCACCCGGGGAGTGGACGCCCTGGACGCGTACTTCTCCCGCTACCTGCCCCAGCTCGTGCTCGCCGTCGTCGTCCCGGTCGCCGTGGTGGTCGTGCTGCTCGGGCAGGACCTGGTGGCAGCGGTGATCGTCGGGGTGACGCTGCCGCTGATCCCCTTGCTCATGATCGTGATCGGCCTCGCGACCCGGGCGAAGACGGACGTGCAGCTGCGCACTCTGCAGCACCTCGCCGGGCACTTCCTCGACGTGGTGGCCGGGCTGCCGACGCTCAAGGTCTTCGGTCGGGCCAAGGAGCAGGCACGGGCGATCCGCACCGTGACCGACCAGTACCGGCGCAGCACCATCGCCACGCTCCGGCTGGCGTTCGCGTCCTCGCTCGTGCTCGAGCTGATCGCCACCCTGTCCGTCGCGCTGGTCGCAGTATCGGTGGGGTTGCGGCTGCTGGACTCCCAGCTGACGTTCCGGACCGCGCTGTTCGTGCTCGTGCTCGCCCCCGAGGCGTACCTGCCGCTGCGCCAGGTCGGGGCGAACTACCACGCGAGCGCGGAGGGCATGGCGGCAGCCGAGCAGGTGTTCGCGGTGCTGGCCGTCGACGACGGGCCGCGCGGCGTCCGCACCGACGTCCCGGACCTGGCCGCGCACGCGATCGAGGTGTCCGGCGTGACGGTCGCGTACCCGGGGCGGGGCGAACCGGCGCTGGCCGGGGTGACGCTGGTCGTCGAGCCGGGCCGCGTGCTGGCCCTGGCCGGTCCCAGCGGCTGCGGCAAGTCGACCCTGCTGGCCGTGCTCCTGGGGTTCGTCCGGCCGCTGTCCGGTGAGGTGCGCATCGGCGGGGTGGACCTGGCCGAGCTCGACCCGGACGCCTGGCGCGACCGGGTCGCGTGGGTCCCGCAGCGACCGCACCTGTTCGCCGGGACGCTGGAGTCGAACGTCCGCGCCGGGCGTCCGGACGCGTCGGCGGCCGATGTGCTCGAGGCGGTCACGTCGGCCGGCCTCGGCCGGCTCGTCGCGACGCTGCCGGACGGCCTGCAGACCCGGCTCGGGGAACGTGGCGCCGGGCTGTCGGCGGGCGAACGGCAGCGGGTGGCCCTGGCCAGGGCCTTCCTGCGGGACGCGCCGCTGCTGCTGCTCGACGAACCGACGGCCGGCCTGGACGCAGGGACCGAGGCCGAGGTGCTCGAGGCGGTCCGCCGGCTGGCGGCCGGCCGCACCGTCGTGCTGGTGGCGCACCGACCGGGGCTGCTCACGCTGGCCGACCAGGTCGTCCAGCTCGACACCGTGCAGGTGCCGGCATGACGGCCGTGCCGACCTCACCCGTCCTCCGGACGCTGCGGCTGGCCCGCGGCCGGTCCTGGCGGGTCGTCGGGTCGGCGCTGCTCGGGGCGGGCGCCGTCGTCTCGGCCGTGGGCCTGATGGCCACCTCGGCCTGGCTGATCTCGCGCGCGGCGCAGCACCCGTCCGTCCAGGCTCTGGCGGTCGCGGTGGTCGCCATCCGGTTCTTCGCGCTGGCCCGGGCGGTGCTGCGCTACGCCGAGCGGCTGGTCGGGCACGACGCCGCCCTGCGGGTGCTCGCAGACCTGCGGGTCCGGGTCTACGAGCGGCTGGAACGGCTGGCCCCGGCGGGCCTGGCGGCGTTCCGGCAGCGGCGACCTGCTGTCCCGCCTGGTGGCCGACGTGGACACCGTCCAGGACCTGCTGCTGCGCGTTCTCCCGCCGTACCTCGTCGCGGTC
The DNA here is from genome assembly GCA_963771835.1 of uncultured Actinomycetota bacterium. Taxonomy (GTDB): domain Bacteria; phylum Actinomycetota; class Actinomycetes; order Prado026; family Prado026; genus CAVQCJ01. The sequence goes on along the minus strand of CAVYVA010000004.1, from coordinate 798,098 downwards.
CTGGCCGGCTCTGCCGTGGTGCTGCTGACCGGGTGGCTGCTGCCGTCCGTGGGTGCGCTGATGGCCGTGACCCTGCTGCTCGCGGCCGGGGCGGTGCCGGCGCTGTCGTCGCGGCTCGAGCACCGCACCCAGGGGCGAACGGCGCAGGCCAGGGGCGAGCTGGGGGACTCGGTCGTGGACCTGCTGCGCGGGGCGCCCGACCTGGTCGCGTACGGCCTGGCCGGGGAGCGGCTGGCGCAGGTCGCGGACGTGGATGCCGAGCTGACCGCGACGTCTCGCGCCGCGGCGACGACCGCCGGGATCGGCGCCGGGCTTACCCTGCTGCTGTCCGGCGCCGCGCTGTGGGGCGTCGGTCGTGCTGGCCGTGCCGGCGGTGCGGTCGGGACGGTTGGACGGCGTCCTGCTCGCGGTGCTGGTGCTCACCCCGCTCGCGGCCTTCGAGGCGGTGGCCGGGCTCCCCGCGGCCGCCCAGGCCATGGACCGGGTCCGTCGATCCTCGGCGCGCGTCTTCGAGGTCCTCGACAGCCCCGACCCGGTGGCCGAGCCGGCCGACCCGGTCCCGCTGCCCGACGGGCCGGCCGCGCTGGTCGTCACGGGGCTGCACGCGAGCTACCCGGGCGCCCGGCGGGCGGCCCTGGACGGGATCGACCTCGACCTGGCCCCGGGCCGACGGGTCGCGGTCGTGGGCCCGAGCGGGGCGGGCAAGTCGACCCTGGCCGCGGTGCTGCTGCGTTTCCTTCCGTACGAGGGCTCGGTGACGCTCGACGGCGTCGAGCTGGCCCGGCTGCGCGGCGAGGACGTCCGCCGTCGGGTGGGACTTGCCGCGCAGGACGCGCACGTCTTCGACTCCACGCTCGAGCAGAACCTGCGGCTGGCCCGGCCGGACGCGTCGGCCGAGGAGCTGGCTGCGGCCCTCGCCGGCGCCCGCCTGGACTCCTGGGTCGCGACGCTGCCCGACGGCCTGGCCACCCGCGTCGGGGAGTCCGGCAGCCGGATCTCCGGCGGGCAGCGGCAGCGGCTGGCCCTGGCCAGGGCGCTCCTCGCGGACTTCCCGGTCCTGGTCCTCGACGAGCCCGGCGAGCACCTGGACACCGCCACCGCCGACGCGCTGGTCGCCGACCTGCTCGACGCCACCCGCGGCCGGTCGACGGTGCTGATCACGCACCGGCTGGCCGGGCTGGCGGAGGTGGACGAGGTGCTCGTGCTGGACGCGGGGCGGGTCGTCGAGCGCGGCACCCACGCCCGCCTGCTGCGCGAGGGCGGCCGGTACGCGGCCCTGTGGGAGCTCGAGCAGTCCCGCCCGCCGGACTGAAGTCGGTGGGCCGGGGTTCAAGTGGTGGCCGGCTGCGTCCCGATCATGGGTACAGGCGATAGCGTCGGCTGCACGACCCCCCACCCCGGGGTCGGCGGACCGAGCCGTCCGGTTGGCGGTGACCCCGCGGCCGGCACGTCCCGAGGAGTGTGCGCGTGGACACCGGATCACCGAACGAGCTGGTCCAGCTGCTCACCCCCGAGGGCGAACGGGTGCACCACCCCGGCTACGACGTCGACCTCGCCGACCAGGACTACCGCGACCTGTACCGCGACCTGGTCCTCGTGCGGCGCGCCGACGTCGAGGCCACCGCGCTGCAACGCCAGGGCGAGCTCGGGCTGTGGGCCAGCCTGCTCGGTCAGGAGGCCGCCCAGGTGGGGTCCGGCCGAGCCCTCGCAGCCGGACGACTTCGCCTTCCCCACCTACCGCGAGCACGGCGTCGCGCACACCCGCGGCGTGGACCCGCTCGAGCTGCTGGGCATGTTCCGCGGCGTCTCCAACGGCGGCTGGGACCCGAACGAGAAGAACTTCGCGCTCTACACGATCGTCATCGGCAACCAGTGCCTGCACGCGGTCGGCTACGCCATGGGCCTGCAGATGGACCGCCGCCGGCGCACGCAGGACCGTACGCCCGCGGTCATCGCGTACTTCGGTGACGGCGCGTCCAGCCAGGGCGACGTGAACGAGGCGTTCATCTTCGCCGCGTCGTTCGACGCTCCGGTCGTGTTCTTCTGCCAGAACAACCAGTGGGCGATCTCCGAGCCGCTGGAGAAGCAGTCGAAGATCCCGCTGTACCGCCGCGCCGACGGGTTCGGCTTCCCCGGCGTGCGCGTCGACGGCAACGACGTCCTCGCTGTGCTCGCGGTGACGCGCAAGCACCTCGCCGACGCGCGCGAGGGCGGCCGGCCCGTCGCTGATCGAGGCGTTCACCTACCGGATGGGCGCGCACACGACGTCCGACGACCCGACCCGCTACCGGCTGGCCAGCGACCTGGAGGCGTGGCGGCTGAAGGACCCGATCGAGCGGGTGCGTTCGTTCCTGTGGCGTCAGCAGCTGGCCGACCAGGGCTTCTTCGACGAGATCGAGGCGGAGGCCGAGGCGCTTGCGGTCCGCCTGCGCGAGGGCTGCCGTTCGTTGCCGGACCCGCCGCCGGACCGCATGCTCGACCAGGTGTACGCCGAGCCGCACCCGCTGGTGGCGCGAAGAGCGGGCCGAGCTGGCCGCGTACCTCGACTCGTTCGAGGACGCACCGCAGACCGCGGGCACGCACGGGAGGCACCGGTGACCGAGACCGTCACCCTCGCCCGGGCGCTCAACCTCGGCCTGCGGCGGTCGCTGGAGGACGACGACCGCGTCGTGCTCATCGGCGAGGACATCGGCAAGCTCGGCGGGGTCTTCCGGATCACCGACTCGCTGCAGAAGGACTTCGGCGAGGACCGGGTCATCGACTCCCCGCTCGCCGAGAGCGGGATCGTCGGCACCGCCGTCGGGCCTGGCGATGCGCGGCTACCGGCCGGTGGTCGAGATCCAGTTCGACGGCTTCGTGTACCCGGCGTTCGACCAGATCGTGTCGCAGGTCGCGAAGCTGCACGCCCGCTCGCGCGGCGACCTGACCATGCCGATCGTGATCCGGATCCCGTTCGGCGGCGGCATCGGCGCGGTCGAGCACCACAGCGAGAGCCCGGAGGCGTACTTCGCGCACACCGCCGGGCTGCGGGTGGTGAGCCCGTCCAACCCGGTCGACGGGTACTGGATGATCCAGCAGGCGATCCGCTGCGACGACCCGGTCGTGTTCATGGAGCCCAAGCGCCGCTACTGGGAGAAGGCCGAGCTCGACCCGGCGGCGACGCCCGACCCGCTGTTCGAGGCCCGGCTGGTCCGGCCGGGCCGCGACGTGACGGTCGCCTGCTACGGCCCGATGGTGCGCACCTGCCTGGACGCCGCGCAGGCCGCCGCCGCGGACGGCGTCGAGATCGAGGTGCTCGACCTGCGCACGCTGTCGCCGCTGGACCTGGACGCGGTGTGCGCGTCGGTCGAACGGACCGGGCGGCTGGTCGTCGTGCACGAGGCGCCGGTCTTCCTGGGCCTCGGCGCCGAGCTCGCCGCGCGCGTCACCGAGCGGTGCTTCTACTCGCTGCAGGCACCGGTGCTGCGCGTCGGCGGCTACCACGCGCCGTACCCGCCGTCGCGGCTCGAGGAGCACTACCTGCCGGACCTGGACCGCGTGCTGGACGCCGTCGACCGCTCGCTGGCGCTCTGATGCCGACGTACCAGCAGTTCCGGCTGCCCGACGTCGGCGAGGGCCTGACCGAGGGCGAGATCCTGCAGTGGCTGGTCAAGGTCGGCGACACGGTGGTGGTCAACCAGCCGCTGGTCGAGGTGGAGACCGCCAAGGCAGCGGTCGAGCTGCCGAGCCCGTACGCAGGGCTGGTCACCGAGCTGCATGGTCGAGGCCGGGACGACGGTCGCGGTGGGCACCCCGATCATCACGATCGACACGGACCCGGGCGGCGCGCCGGCCGCGCCGGCCGAACCGGTCGCAACGGTCCCGGCAGCGGTCGCCCCGGCAGCCCTCGCCCCGGCAGTGGCGGCACCGCCGTCATCGCCGTCGCCGCCGTCGCCGGACCCGGCGCCCCTCGATGCCCGGCATCTGGCGGCGACCGAGTTCGTGCCGGCGCCCAAGCCGCAGCGGGAGGCGGTCCTCGTCGGCTACGGCGTCATGTCCGGCTCGGTGACGCGGCGGCCGCGCCGGGCCGGTCCCGCCGCCGCGGCGACCGGGTCCGCCACCCCGGGCGTGCGCACCCAGGCTCGGGCCAAGCCGCCGGTCCGCAAGCTGGCGAAGGACCTCGGGGTCGACCTCGCGTCGGTGCCGGCCACCGGACCGGACGGCACCGTCACCCGCGACGACGTGGAGCGGCAGGCGGCGGGCCGGCAGGGGTCGGGTCCCGACGCCGGCTCGGGGGTCGTCCTCACCTCTGGCGGGACGGCGGTGCTGGGCGAGCACCGCGAGCAGGTGCGGGGCGTCCGCAAGTACATGGCCGAGGCGATGGTGCGCTCGGCGTTCACGATCCCGCACGTGACCGAGTGGACCGAGGTCGACGTCACGCGCTCGGTCAAGCTCGTGCACCGGCTGCGCGAGACGCCCGGGTTCCACGACGCGCGGGTCGGACCGCTGCTGCTGGTCGCGCGGGCGGTGCTGCTGATGGCGAAGATCGTCCCCGAGATCAACGCCGTCTGGGACGAGGAGGCCGGCGAGGTCGTCTACAAGGACCACGTCAACCTCGGCTTCGCCGCGGACACCCCGCGCGGGCTGATCGTCCCGAACATCAAGGCGGCCGACCGGCTGTCGCTGCCCGAGCTCGCGGTGGCGCTCAAGCGAGCTCGTCGAGACGGCGCGCGCCGGGCGCACCACGCCGGCGGACATGTCCGGCGGCACCTTCACGATCACGAACGTCGGGCGTGTTCGGGATCGACGGCGGCACGCCGATCATCAACCCGGGCGAGTCGGCGATCCTGGCCGTCGGGGCGTTCCGCGAACGGCCCTGGGTGCACAAGGGCAAGGTGCGGCCGCGGTGGGTCGTGCAGCTCGCGCTCTCGTTCGACCACCGGTTCATCGACGGCGCCACCGGCGCGCGTTTCCTCAGCGGGGTCGCGTCGGTGCTGTCCGACCCGGCGATGCCGCCGGTCGGTCGTTGACGGGGAGCCGGCCGGGCAGGGGACACTGACGCCATGCGCGTGCACGCGATCCAGCTCGAGACGTCGTTGTCCGAGGCCGCCCGCCGACCGGGTCGGGCGGGCCGTCGGCTGGTCCGGGCGCAGGCGCGGCGCCGACCTCGTCGTCCTCCCCGAGCTGTGGGTGCAGGGCGGCTTCGCGTTCGGCTCGTTCGCGGCGACGGCCGAGCCGCTCGACGGTCCGACCGTCGAGGCGCTCAGCGGCGCGGCGCGCAGCCTCGGCGCATGGGTGCACGGCGGTTCGCTCGTCGAGCGGTCCGACGACGGGCGCCTGTACAACACCTCGGTCCTGCTGCGTCCGGACGGCTCGCTCGCGGCGACGTACCGCAAGATCCACCTGTTCGGTTTCGCCGGCGGCGAGACGACCGTGCTCACCGCCGGGACCGAGGTCGTCACGACCGATCTGGACGGGACGACGGTCGCCCTCGCCACCTGCTACGACCTGCGCTTCCCCGAGCTGTTCCGCGCGTTCGTCGACCGCGGGGCCGAGCTCGTCCTGGTGCCCGCCGCCTGGCCGACGCCGCGGATCGCGCACTGGAGCCTGCTGGCCAGGGCCCGCGCGGTCGAGGACCAGGCGTTCGTCGTCGCGCTCAACGGCTGCGGCGACCAGGGCGGGCTGCGGCTGGGCGGTCGCTCGGTCGTGGTGGACCCGTGGGGGGTCGTCCTCGCCGAGGCCGGCGACGACGAGCAGGTGCTCACCGCCGACCTCGACCTGGCTCAGGTGGCCAAGGTGCGGGCCGACTTCCCGGTGCTGGCCGACCGGCGGCCGTGCGTCAGTAGTGCTCGCGGCCGGGGGCCTCGGGGCCGAGCCCGGTGAACCAGCTGAGGACGAAGAGCACGAGCACGAGCGCGGCCACCATGATCGCGATGGCGAGCAGGACCAGCCCGCCCCGGCCGAGCGCGACGAGGAGCCGCTCCCAGGCGCGCCGCATCGTCGACGGTCGGTCGTCCCGGTCGTGCCTCATCACACCCCCAATCCGGCTGGCGGTCGGCGGGGCCGCTGCGGACGGTCGCATCATCTATCGACGTGCGCCGTTTGTCTCTAGTTCACCGGAGCCTGATCCCGACGCACGGGTGCGGATGGTCGGTCGATGCTGACCGGTCAGGCCAGCGGGACCTCGTCGAGGCCGACGAACGTGTAGCCGCGGCGGCGCAGCTCCGGCACCAGCAGGCGGATCGTCGCGTAGGTCGCGTTGCCCTGCTTGATGAAGTCGCTGTCCGCGGTGCTGTCGTGCATGAGCACGATCCCGCAGCCGACCGCCTCGATCGCCTGCAGGTAGACCTCCGCCGCGTCGCCGGCGCCGACCCGGTCCTGCCACAGCTCCCAGTCGCCGCCGTCGACGTCCCAGCCGACCGGCCCGACGTGCTCGGCCGTCCCCCACGACGCCCCGTTCAGCTCCGTCGCCACCTGCGCGGACCAGGCGCCGTACGGCGGGCGGAAGTAGACCGGGCCGGACGACCCCGACACGATCAGCCGGTCCGTCGCCGCGACCTCGGCCACCGCGCTGCCGCCGCCGGCGACCAGCTGTGCCAGGTCCGGGTGCGTGTACGTGTGGTTGCCGACGAGGTGCCCGAGCCCTCGCACGGCCGCGGGTGCCGCCGGCATCTGCTCGACGTGCCGGCCGGTCATGAAGAACGTGGCTCGCACGCCCTCGTCCGCGAGGTAGCTCGCCAGCGGCAGCGTCCGCGGCCCGGTGCCGGCGCCGACCGTCTCGCCGGGGCCGTCGTCGTACGTCAGGCACAACGTGCCCGGTGGCAGCGCCCGACCGGTGAGCAGCTCGGACGCGTACACGGCTGCGACCCTAGGCGGTCCGGCCGACCGACGTGCGGACAGGTTCGCGAGATAGGTGCTGGCACACTGCGGGGGTGAGCCAAGGCAGGCACGCGCGGGTCCGCGCCCCCGAGCTGGTCGGCCGGGGCGGCTGGCTCAACACGGGCGGCAAGGAGTACTCGCTGGCCGACCTGCGCGGCAAGTTCGTGCTGCTCGACTTCTGGACCTTCTGCTGCATCAACTGCCTGCACGTGATCGAGGAGCTGCGCCCGCTCGAGGCCAAGTACGCCGACGTGCTCGTCACCGTCGGCGTGCACTCGCCGAAGTTCGTGCACGAGACCGACCACGACGCCGTCGTCGCGGCGGTCGAGCGGTACGAGGTGCGACCACCCGGTCCTGGACGACCCCGACCTCGTCACCTGGGAGCGCGTACGCGGTGCGCGCCTGGCCGACGCTCGCGCTGGTCGACCCCGAGGGGTACGTCGTCGCGCAGTTCTCCGGCGAGGGCCACGCGCACGGGCTCGACGCTGCTGCTCGCCGAGCTGGTCGACCGAGCACGAGCGCAAGGGCACCCTGCACCGCGGCGACGGGCCCGTACGTCCCGCCCGAGCCCGCACCCTCGACGCTGCGGTTCCCGGCGAAGGCCGTGCTGCTGCCGACCGGGCACCTGCTCGTCGCCGACGCCGGCCACCACTGCCTGACGCTGCTGGAGGCGGACGGCGAGACGCCGGCCCGGCCGCCGATCGGCAGCGGGGAGCGCGGGCTGCTCGACGGTCCGCCCGGACCTGGCCCGCTTCCACGAGCCGAACGGTCTGTGCCTGCTGCCGCCCGAGGTGGCCGCCGAGGTGGGGTACGACGTCGTCGTCGCCGACACCGTGAACCACGCGCTGCGCGGGGTGTCGCTGATCGACGGCACGGGTGACGACGGTCGCCGGCACCGGCAGCCAGTGGATGCAGGGCTCGCCGAACCCGCCGGACGGGACCGCTCGCGAGCAGGACCTGTCCTCGCCCTGGGACGTCGCCTGGTCGCCCGCCGACTACGTGGTCCGGGTCGCGATGGCCGGCATCCACCAGCTCTGGGACTTCGACCCGCTGACCGGCCGGGTCCGCCCGTACGCGGGCACGACCAACGAGGGCCTGCGCGACGGGCCCGTCGACCAGGCGTGGTTCGCGCAGACCGTCCGGTCTGGCGATCACCGCCGACGTCGACGGCGAACGGCTGTGGCTCGCCGACTCGGAGACGTCCAGCCTGCGTTCGGTGCGGGCCGGTGTGGTGATGACGCACGTCGGTCAGGGTCTGTTCGACTTCGGGCACCGCGACGGGCCGGCCGAGGAGGCGCTGCTGCAGCACCCGCTGGGGGTGACCGCGCTGCCGGACGGCTCGGTCGCGGTGCTGGACACGTACAACGACGCCGTCCGCCGCTTCGACCCGCAGCACCGGCCAGGTGACCACCCTCGCGACCGGGCTGCGGGAACCGTCCGGTGCCGTGCTCGTGCCGGGGCACCGGCGGTCCGGACGCGCCGCCGGACCTGCTCGTCGTCGAGTCGGCGGCGCACCGGCTGACCCGGGTGCGGCTGCCGAAGGACGCCGTGCAGGTCGAGGCTTCCGCGTACCGGACCAGGCGGCCCGTACTGGACGTCGCGCCCGGCGCCGTCGAGCTCGTCGTGGTGTTCGAGCCGCCGCCCGGGCAGAAGCTCGACGACCGGTACGGCCCGTCGACCCGGCTGCTGGTCTCGTCGACGCCGCCCGGAGCTGCTGGCGGCCGGCGACGGCAGCGGTCAGGAGCTGGTCAGGACGCTGCAGATCGCCGCGGACGGGCGAGGGCGTGCTGCACGTCGCCGCGTTCGCGGCGTCCTGCGACGACGGCGAGGCGGTCGAGTTCCCGGCCTGCCACGTGCACCAGCAGGACTGGGGCCTGCCGGTCCGGGTCACGCCCGGTGGCGACCGGCGGATCGCGCTGATGCTGCGCGGCCTGGACCCCGGCTGACGGCAGCACCGCCCGCGGCGACGCCGGCCAGCTCGTCGGTCTCGTCGGTGAGGTCGAGCTCGGTGTCGTCGCCGGCTGTCCGGCCTGGGTGGGCCGGGTCCGGCGCTGCTCCCGTGCGAGCGCCCGGGCCGTACGCGCCTCGTTGTGCCGCTCGACGTCGGCCGCGAGCGTCGCCCGCCAGTACCCCGTGCCGCGCCGCCACCAGCCCGCGAGCGTGGGCTGGACGATCGCCGCGAAGAGTCCACCGGCCACGGCCGCCGCGGACATCCACCATGCGGCCCGGTCGGTCACGACGGCCGGGACCCCGTCGACGTCGGTGGTCCAGCGCACCGCTCCGGCGGCCAGCCCGGGCAGCACCGCGAGCAGCACGAGGACCTGCCACTTGCGGACGATCCCGGTCAGCGCCATGCCGCCGACCAGCACGAGCAGCCCGCGCCACCCCAGGGAGAACGGGTCGGCGGGCTCGCCGGCCGTCGACTCCCAGGCCAGCCACAGCAGCAGACCCAGTCCCACCGGTACGAAGCGGCCCAGCACCTGGCCGGGGCTGAGCCACGGCCGTCTCGACCGCTGCGCCGCGAGCGTCGCGGCCGGCAGCGCCACCAGCACGGCCGTGATCGCCGCGCTCACCCACGCCCAGGTCGTGGTGGGGTCGGTGGCCCCGGCCGGCCACACGAGGGCGTAAGCCACCTGGTTCGTCAGCGGCGGCGCCCACGACCCCGGGGCCAGCTCGACCGGCACCAGCGGGAGCGCGGCCACCGCCAGCAGCCACCAGCCGCGGCCCACCCGGACCACCAGCAGCGCGAGCAGGACGAGCGCGACGGTCGAGCCGAGCGCGGTGGCGGCTGACGGCACCCAGCCCTGCCATCCGGGCCAGGGCACGCTGTGCGCGTACGTCGCCGTGGGGTTGGCCAGCCGCAGCTGCAGCCGGACCCACTCGGTGTCCCACCAGCCCCGGGTGACGACGCTGTGGGCGACGAGCCCCTGCACGAGGGCCTGGACCGTGATCACGGCGAGCGTGACCAGCAGGACGGGGTGACGGCGCTTGGCCGTGAGGCGGGACGCGGGCATGCGCGGGCGGCCGGATCAGGCCCGATGGGCCCCGATGCCGACAGGCAGGTGGCGGCCACGCAGGCTCGCGGCCACCGCCGTGCCCAGGAGGGCCAGCATCAAGGCGAGGGGGAGGTGCTGCTCACCGCGCAGGAGGTCGAACGCGATCCGGGTGCCCGCGCCGAGCTCTTCGGCGTGGTTGCGGTCGAGCAGCAGGTACGTCGTGAGGGCGGCCAGGACCAGCGACGCCATGGTCACAGCGGTGCGCCGGCCCCGAGGGTGGCCGAGAGGGATCCTCACCCTGAGGACATCGGCCGCCGCGACCGCGGTTCTTGAGCCCGGAGCCGTCTCGAGCCCCGCGTCCGCGGACGCGGTCAGAAAGCGTCTTCGGGCAGGTCCATCAGGGCGTTGTCGGTGGCCTCCGCGATAGCCCGCTGCCCGGACAGCTGGGGCAGCACCTGCCGGGCGAAGAACTGCGCCGCCGCGACCTTGCCCGTGTAGAACGCCTCGTCCCGCGGGTCCGGTCCGGCTGCGAGCGCGGCGAGCGCCACCTCGGCCTGGCGCAGCAGCAGCCACGCCACGACCAGGTCGCCCAGCGCGTAGAGCAGCCGGCCGGTGTTCTGCCCGACCTTGTACAGGTTGCGCACGTCGGCCTGCGAAGAGGTGAGGAAGCCGACCATCGCCCCGACGATCCCCTGCACGTCCTCGAGCCCGGCGGCCAGCAGGTCCCGCTCGGCCGCGAGCCGGCCGTTGCCGGCCTCGGACTTCGCGAACTCCTGGATCTGCGTGAGCAGGACGGTCAGCGCCTGGCCCTGGTCCCGGACGATCTTGCGGAAGAACAGGTCCAGGCCCTGGATCGCCGTGGTCCCCTCGTACAGCGTGTCGATCTTCGCGTCCCGGATGTACTGCTCGAGCGGGTAGTCCTGCAGGTACCCGGACCCGCCGAAGGTCTGCAGCGACTCGCTGCCGAGCAGCGCGTACGACTTCTCCGACCCGTAGCCCTTGACGATGGGCAGCAGCAGGTCGTTGAGCCGGTCGTCGTCGCTCGGCGTCCTCGCCGGCGGCCTCCTTGAGCGATGACCGTCGTCCTGCACGCTCGGCCGTGTAGAGGACCAGCGCGCGCATGCCCTCGGCGTACGCCTTCTGCGTCATCAGCGAGCGGCGCACGTCGGGGTGGTGCGTGATGGTCACCCGCGGCGCGGCCTTGTCGGTCATCTGCGCGAGGTCGGCGCCCTGCACGCGGGTCTTCGCGTACTCCAGCGCGTTGAGGTAGCCGGTCGACAGCGTCGCGATGGCCTTGGTGCCGACCATCATCCGGGCGAACTCGATGATCTTGAACATCTGCGCGATGCCGTCGTGCACCTCGCCGACCAGCCAGCCGACGGCGGGCTCCGTGCTCGCCGAACGTGAGCTCGCAGGTCGTCGAGACCTTGAGGCCCATCTTGTGCTCGATGTTGGTGATGTAGACGCCGTTGCGCGCGCCGCAGCTCGCCGGTCTCCCAGTCGACGTGGAACTTCGGGACGAAGAACAGCGACAGCCCCTTGGTCCCGGGGCCGGCGCCCTCGGGCCGGGCCAGCACGAGGTGGAAGATGTTGTCGGTGAGGTCGTGCTCGGCCGACGTGATGAACCGCTTGACGCCCTCGATGTGCCAGCGTGCCGTCGTCCTGGCGGATCGCCTTCGTCCGGCCCGCACCGACGTCGGAGCCGGCGTCGGGCTCGGTCAGCACCATCGTGGCGCCCCAGCCGTGCCGGCCGCAGACGGTCGCCCACTGCTTCTGCTCTGGCGGTGCCCAGTGCCCACAGCACGTGGGCGAACGCGGCGCCCGAGGCGTACATGTGCACCGCGGGGTTGGAGCCGAGCACCATCTCGGCGATCGCCCAGCGCAGCGACGGCGGGGTGGGAGTGCCGCCCATCTCGCCGGGGCAGGTCCAGGTTCGTCCAGCCGGCGTCGACGTACGCCCGGTAGGACTTCTTGAACGACTCGGGCAGCGTCACGCGTGGAGGTGGCCGGGTCGAACACCGGCGGGTGGCGGTCGGAGTCGAGCAGCGAAGCGGCCAGGTCCTCGGTGGCCAGCCGCTCGATCTCGCCGAGGATCGACCTCGCGGTCTCGCTCGTCCAGGTCGGCGTACGGGCCGGTGCCCAGCACGTCCTGACGGTCGAGCACCTCGAAGAGGTTGAACTCGATGTCGCGCAGGTTCGACCTGTAGTGCCCCATCGCTGTCCGCTCCCGTCCCCGCCGCGGCGTTCCTACTCGTCGGTAACATGATGCTACTCGCCAGTAACCTGTGCAAGCCACCACCCCGAACGGCCCAACGCGCTCCAGCAGGGCCCGGGCTGTCTCAGCGGGCCTGGGCGGCGAGCAGCTCGTCGGCCAGCCGGTCGAAGGTGCGTGGCCGCGTCCAGGGCCTGCTGCTCGTCCGGCGGCGTCGGTCCGTAGCACTCGCGTTCCAGGATCCGGCACCGCCGGGCGGGCCGGCGGTGGCAGCCGGAAGGCGTACTCGGCCAGCGTCTCGGCCGGTCGTGCGGCCGAGCCGCCGGCGCCCATGGCCGCATCCAGGCGCAGGAACGCCGCCAGCACCGGGCCCGGGCTGGGGGCGGCCGCCCGGGCGGCCCTGGCCGCCCGCCGCCGGCGCAGCCACACCAGCAGCCGGACCAGGCCGGCGACCACCGCGGCCAGCACCAGCACGCCCAGCGCCAGCAGGATGCGACCACCGGCCGAGGAGGCCAGCGCCTGAACCTTCGTGCTGATCCGGCTGACCAGGGACGTCGGGCTCGGCCACCGCCAGGGCGGCTCCGGCGGTCGGGTCCGACGACGCCCAGCCGAGCCCGGGGTACCAGACCTCGACCCAGGCGTGCGCGTCGGAGGCGAGCATGAGCCGGCGGCCGTTCGGCGCCGGCTGACCGTAGGCGAACCCGGTCACGAGCCGTGCCGGGATCCCGCGGGCCCGGAGCAGCACGACCTCAGCCGAGGCGAACTGCTCGCAGAACCCCTGGTGCGAGTCGAAGAGGAAGTCGTCGACCGGGTCCTCGCCGGCCGGCGGGACCGGCGCGTCGAGCCGGTACGTCTCGTTGCTGCGCAGGTACCGCTCGACCGCGTCCACCGCGTCGTACCGGGTCCTGGCCTGGGCGGCCACCTGGGCGGCGAGCTGGCGGACCCGCAGCGGGACGTTCGTCGGCAGCTGGGTCCAGCGCCGGTCGCGCAGGTCGACGCCGTCGGCCGCCCGCAAGGTGGCCGGGTCCAGCACCTCGGGCACGGACGTCACGGTGTACGTGCTCAGCGCCCCGGCCGTGTCGAACAGCACCAGCCCGGTGCCGAGCTGGATGAGGTGCCCCACGTCGGAGTGCACGGCCGTGACCTCGCCCGGTGCGACGACGGCGCCGTTGGCGCCGGTGCGCAGCACGACGGTGTCGGTGCGCAGCGTCGTGCCCTCGGGCACCACGTCCTCGTCCGCGAGCGGGACCTGGTAGTCCGGTCCGGTGCCGAGCGATCGGCCGCCGGGACGGCTGCTCTGCCAGCCGCTGCCGTCGTAGACGTCCAGGACGGTGCTGCGCCACAGCTGCGGTGAGTCGGCGGGGACCTCGAGCACCGGGTCGGACGACAGCGTCCCGCGCACCCGCAGGTCGAGGAACCCGTCCGTGTAGTACGAGGTGCTGCGGGTGGCGGTCGTCGAGCCGCCGCCCGGGTCCGGCACCTCCCCGCCGAGCAGGCGGCTGCGCGCACTGACCCCCTGCGGCTGCGGCAGGACCAGGAAGACCGCCAGGCCGAGCGTCACGCAGACGGCGACCACGCCGGCGACCCGGCTCGCCGTGCCGGCGGGTCGCGCGGTGCCCGGCGCTGTCCGGTGCAGCGTCGCGACGGCGTCGGCGCCGTCCGCCTCGACCAGGCGGTGTCCCAGCACCATCGCGGCGATCCCGGCCGGCCAGGACAGCAGCAGCGGGCAGCGCCACGACGAGGCCGGGCGACAGACCCGCGGCGAGCACGGTCATGAACAGGCCGATCAGCAGCCCGACCATCAGGTCGCGGCGACCGTTGAGCACGACCGAGTGGGCGACCTGGATCCCGACGAGCAGGGCGGCGAGCAGCGGGCCGACGGTGAACAGCCCGTCCGCCGGGTCGCCGCCCTGGCCGAAGGTCGCGTAGGCCGCGTAGCCGGCGACGACGAGCAGCGCGCCGACGCTGACGCTCTTGCGGCGGGCCGCGGCGCCGGCGTCGGGCAACGCGTACGAGGCGTACGACCCGGCGAGGAAGGCGACCGTCGCGAGCACAGCCACCGGCGTCCCGAGCAGGTTCGAGCACACCAGCGCGACCGTCCCGCTGACGCCGACGGCGGCGACCACGGCGCGCAGCGGAAGGGTTCGCCGACGCCCGTCCGCCGTCGGTCCCGCCGGCCCTGTCGTCATCGCGCGACCAGCGGGACGAAGCGCAGGCCCGCGGCGGCGGCCGACGGTGCGGCGTGGTCCCACCAGGCGGCGGCCGGACGGGTCAACGCCACGGTGATCTCGCCGCGGCCGACGTGCGCGACCAGCCGCCTCATCGCCGGTGCGGCCGGCGGCAGCACGGTACGCAGCCGGGCGCACCAGTCGAGCAGCTCGATCTCCTGGGTGCTGACCACCTCGCGCCAGCCGGTCGTCTGCGGGTCGCCGGCCACGAGCCGGACCGGGCGGCCGGACCGGGCGGCCGCCACGGCCAGCGACGCGACCGCGGAGACCAGCGGTTCCCAGTCCGCGGCGGCGTCCGGACCGACGACGAGGATGCTCAGCCGGCCGCCGCGGAGCTCCTCGCGCTCCAGCACGACCAGCCGCCCCCGGCGCGCGGTGCTGCGCCAGTGCACCTGACGGGCGTCGTCGCCGCGCTGCCAGTCGCGGATGCCGTGCACGTCCAGGCCGCTGCGGCTGCGGACCGGTGTGCCGAACCCGTCCGTCGAGTCCGGCAACGGCGGTGGCGCCACCCGGGCCACCACCGGATGCACGACGAGGTCGGCGCTGACAGTGCCCGTCGTCCGTGAGGAGAGCAGCCCCAGCGGCGCGGTGCTGGTCAGGGTCACAGTGCCCTCGGTCGCCACCCCGCGGGCGTTCGCCACCCGGGTGACGGTCACGCCGGCGCAGGCGCCGGCCGGCAGCGCGTCGACGAGGACGGTGACGTCCTCGAGCCCGTCCACGTGGTGGTGCAGCCGGCACAGCGGCAGGGTCCGGCGGCCGTTGTTGCGTACGTGCACGTGCGACTCGACCCGCTCGCCGAGCACGACCCTGGCCGGGCTGGAGACCCCGACCTCGATGTCCCGCAGCTGCGGGTGCAGCAGCCTGGCCCCGATGGTGACGCCGAGGAACCCGGCCGCGAGGAGCAGCAGCCAGCTGTCGCCGGTCACCGTCGCCAGGCCGCCGAGCGCGCCGGCGCCGACCAGCGGCAGCAGTCCCACCCGCGTGGGACGCAGGCTCGGACGGGCGGCCATCAGCCCTGGAGCGGGACGGGGACCCGGTTGACGAGGTCGGCCACGACGGCCGACCCGCCACCGGCCAGGTCCTGGGTGAGCACCAGCCGGTGCCCCAGCACCGCCGGTGCCAGGGCCTTGGTGTCGTCGGGGGCGACGTAGTCGCGGCCCTGCAGGTGGGCCCGGGCCTGCGCGCACCGGATCAGGGTCAGCACCGCGCGCGGGCTGGCGCCCAGGTGCACCCGTGGGTCCCGCCGGGTGGCCTGCACCAGCGCCAGCGCGTGGTCCAGGACGGGCTCGGCGACGTACGTGCGCCGTACCGCCACCCGGGCGGCCTGCAGCTGCTCGGGGCCGACCACGGGCTGCAGGTCGTCGACGGTCGGGCGGACGAGCTGTTCGCGGACGACCAACCGTTCGGCCGCAGGGTCCAGGTCGCCGAGCCGGATGCAGACCGCGAACCGGTCCAGCTGCCCCTCGGGCAGCGGGTAGGTGCCGTGCTGCTCGAGCGGGTTCTGCGTGGCCACGACGAAGAACGGCTCGGGCAGCACGTGCCGGACGCCGTCGACCGTCACCGCTCCCTCGTCCATGGCCTCCAGGAACGCCGACTGGGTGCGCGGCGGGGTGCGGTTGAGCTCGTCGGCGAGCACGACGTGGGCGAACAGCGGTCCCGGCACGAACAGGAAGCGGTGCTCGCCGGGGTCCCAGACGCCCGACCCGGTGATGTCGGACGGCAGCAGGTCGGCGGTCGCCTGGATGCGCTGGAAGACCCCTCCGAGCGAGCGGGCGAACGCTCGGGCCATGGTGGTCTTGCCGCTGCCCGGCACGTCCTCGATGAGGGCGTGGCCGCCGGCGAGCAGGGCGCAGGTGACCGTCTCGACGGCCAGTTCCCGGCCGTGCACCACCTGCTGGACGTTGGCCACGATGCGCCGTCCCAGGTCGGTCAGGGTGTCGGTCCTGGCTTCGTCGGTCGGCAGCAGGGGCGTGCTCGTCACAGTGCTCCTCCGGCTGCCGGTGCAGGTCCCCTCAGGGCATCGGCGCGGGTGATCTCCCGCTTGACCTCGGGCGGGTCAGAGCCGGCTGGGGCTCACCAGCTCGTAGAGCGGGTTGGAGATCGCCAGGCAGCCGTGCACGTCGCCGACCATCCCGCTGGCCCGGACCCGCCGGCCTGGCTCGAGACCGGGGATGTGCCGGCGGCCGTAGAACACGAGCGTGATGCCCCCGCTGGGGTCCCAGAGCTCGACCTCGAGCGTGGGGGCGCCCGAGAGCGCGGCGGCCCGGACGGCGCGGATGTCGCCCTCGATCGTGGCCCGCTGGCGCCAGCCGAGATCGCCGATCCGGGTCAGGGCGGGGTGACCGTTGGCCCGGGTGGTCGGTTCCGGGCCGGGGTCGGCAGCTGACACCGAGGGCACCGAGGGCACCGGTAGCGCGGTATCGATAGCGCTCGGCAGGACATCCCGACCCCGACCCTCCGGAAGGTCTGAAGGCTCGGCGGTCGGGGTGGCTGGAGCAGGGTTGCTGGGCTCGTCGAGGGCGGACTCGACGTCGAAGGGGATGATCGTGGCCACCACGCGGGGGAGGCGGCTGGTGGCCCTGGCGATCTCGTCCGCGGTGCGGTCGTGCAGCAGCCGGCCCAGGACCGGCGAGTAGGTGCGGCGCGGCAGCAGCAGGGTCAGGTCGGTCCCCGGGTCGACGGTGGCCTTGACCGCGAGCTCGAGCGCGGCCCGGGCGAGCCGCCGGTCCGGACAGTCCACGAGGTGCAGCGGGACGTCGGCCAGGACCGGCTGCGCGCACCACGCGAGCCGGAGCTGCTCGGCGTACACGTCGTCGAGGACGAAGTGCACGGCACGAAGGTCGGCCGACCGCTTGCTCTTGGCGTAGCGGACGGCGCCGAGCGTCGCGAGATCGACGTTGTCGACGAGCACGATGGTCTGGTGCCGGCTGTAGTTCGGCCGCGCAGGCCGGCCGTGGTCCGCGGACCGGGCCGACGACAGCGCCTCGGCCTCGGCCCGGTACCGGCGGTTGAGCCGGATCAGCGCGAGCACGCCGAGCGGGAAGATCAGCACGACCAGCCAGGCGCCCTCGGTGAACTTCACCACCGCGAAGATCAGGACGACGAGGGCCGAGACCGTGCCGGACACCAGGTTGACGGCGACCTTGGCCCGCCACGAACCCGACCGCCGGTGCGAGAAGTACCGGGCCATCCCGAAGCCGGCGAACGCGAAGCCGGTGAAGACGCCGATCGCGTAGAAGGCGACCAGCTTGTCGACCTGGGCGTGCGTCGCCACCACCAGGACGGTGGACAGCAGCGCCAGGACGACGATGCCGTTGGAGAACGCCAGCCGGTGCCCGCGCCGCGTGAGCTGCTTGGGCAGGAACTGGTCCTCGGCGACGAAGCTGGCCAGGAACGGGAAGCCGCTGAACGGAGTGTTCGCCCCGGTCCACAGGATGAGCATGGTCGCGAGCTGGACGGCCAGGTAGAGCACGTGTCCCACCGCCCCGTCGCCGAAGGCGGCCTTGGCCACCTGCGAGATGACAGTGGGGGTGCCGTTCTCGTACGGCGCCGCCTGCGTCTCGTGCGCCAGCCAGGAGACGCCCAGGACGAGCGTGCCGAGGATCGTGCTCATCACGACGAGCGTCTTGCGGGCGTTGACGCCCTCGGGCGGCTTGAAGGCGCTGACGCCGTTGGAGACGGCCTCGAGGCCGGTGAGCGAGGACCCGCCGTTCGCGAAGGCCTGCAGCAGCAGGAAGATCCCCATATAGGTGAGGACGCTTTGCCCCTGCCCCATCGGGAACTGGCCGGCCTGCCCGAGCGGCAGCTGCGGCAGGTCGCCGAAGATCTCGCGCACGATGCCGATGACGATGACCAGGCCCGTCATCGCCACGAAGAAGTAGGTCGGCAGCGCGAAGGTCCGGCCGGCCTCGCGGATCCCGCGCAGGTTGCCGTAGAAGAGGACTGCGATCACGAAGACCGTGATCGCGACCTTCCATCCGGCGAGGGCCGGGAAGGCCGACGTCACGGCGAGCGTGCCGGCCGAGCTCTGCACCGCCACGGTCACGATGTAGTCCAGCATCAGCGCCACCGCGGCGACCTGGGCCACCGCCGGACCGAAGTTCTCCCGGGCGACCACGTACGAGCCACCGGTCTTCGTGTAGACCTGCACGACGTCGCGGTACGAGAGCGTGACGATCGCCAGCACGACCAGGACGACCACGGTCAGCGGCAGCAGCATGCCGAAGGCGGCGACCCCGAAGGCCGGCAGCAGGATGACCAGCATCTCCTCCGAGCCGTACGCCGACGAGGAGATGCAGTCCGAGGAGAGCACGCCGAGCGCCAACCGCTTGTTGAGGCGCTCGTGCTGGAGCCGGTCCCTGGTCAGCGCGGGTCCGAGCAGGCGGCGCTTGAACCGGTAGGTCAGCGGCTCCGGCAGCACCGGACCGTCCAGGAGCGGTGCCGGTGCCGGTGCCTGCTCCGTCCACGCGCCGTTGGCCACGGTTCGATTCTCGGCGCCCCCGACGGTGCCGATCAGCGTCTTGACGGGACCTTGACGCCGAGTTCCGCGCTGCTGTCAGGCGACGGACTCCTCGGTGTTGGGGACCCGCCGAATGTAGACGGTGTCACCGGCCTGCAGGGACAGCCGGCGTGCGCCGTCCCTGGTCAGCTGGGCCCAGATCGGCTCGCCGTCGGCGACGGCGTCGACGCGGACCTCGAAGCCGAGCCGGACCACCCGCTCGACCACCGCGCGCACGGCATCGGGCCGCGGGTCGGCGGTGACGTCCAGGTCGTGCGGTCGGACGAGCCGTCCGCGCAGCCGGGTGACCGGGCCGAGGAAGCTCATGACGAAGTCGCTCGCCGGGCTCTCGTACAGCGCGTCCGGCGTGCCCACCTGCTGCACCTTCCCGTCGGCCATCACCACGATGCTGTCGGCGACCTCCATGGCCTCCTCCTGGTCGTGGGTGACGAAGACCGTGGTCACGTGCACCTCGTCGTGCAGCCGCCGCAGCCAAGTGCGCAGCTCCTTGCGCACCTGCGCGTCGAGCGCGCCGAACGGCTCGTCCAGCAGCAGCACCTGCGGCTCGACCGCGAGCGCCCGGGCCAGCGCCATCCGCTGCCGCTGGCCACCGGACAGCTGGGCCGGGTAGCGGCCGGCGAACTGCTCCAGGTGCACCAGCTCGAGCAGCTCGGTGACGCGCCTGTCGATCTCCGCCTTCGGCCGCTTGCGGATCTTCAGGCCGAACGCGACGTTCGACGCCACCGTCATGTGCTTGAACGCGGCGTAGTGCTGGAACACGAAGCCGACGTTGCGCCGCTGCGGGGACATCGACGTGGAGTCCGCGCCGGCGATCTCGATCACGCCGGTGTCCGGGGTCTCCAGTCCGGCGATGATCCGCAGGAGCGTCGACTTCCCGCCACCGCTCGGGCCGAGCAGCGCGGTCAGCGACCCGGACGGGATGTCGACCGAGACGTCGGTGAGCGCGGCGAAGTCGCCGAAGTTCTTGGACACGTTGCTGACGCGGATCATCGCGTCTCCTCCTTGGGCCGGAGCACGGTGATGACCAGCAGGGTGACGACGGCCACCACCATGAGGGCGAACGCCATCGCGTACGCGCCCTGCTGGTCGAAGTTGTTGAACGCCTGCTCGACGTAGAGCGTGGCGGTCTGGGTCTGGTCGACCAGGTTGCCGCTGACGACCGCGACCGCGCCGTACTCGCCCAGGCACCGCGCCAGCGCGAGCACCATGCCGTACGCGAGCGCCCAGCGGATCGCCGGGATCGTCACCCGGCGGAACGCCTGCCAGGTGGTGGCCCCCAGCGTCCACGCGGCCTGCTCCTGCTCGATGCCGACCTCCTCGAGCACCGGCTCGACGGCGCGGACCACGAGCGGCAGGGAAACGAAGATCGTGGCCAGCACCATGCCGGGCACGGCGAAGATGACGTCGACTCCTCGGTCGGACAGCCAGCCGCCGATCGGGCTGAAGCGGCCGTAGACCAGGATCAGCGCGAGCCCGACCACGACCGGCGACACCGCCAGCGGCAGGTCGATGAGCGCGTTGAAGACCCGCTTGCCGACGAACGAGTGCCGGGCCAGCAGGATGGCCGCACCGATGCCGAAGACCGTGTTCGCGATGACGGCCGGGATGGCGACCTCGAGCGTGAGCTTGAAGGCGTTCATGGCGGACTCGTTGGTGAGCGCGTCGACGACCGGCCCGATGCCGTTCTCGAACGTCCGCCAGCAGATGAGCCCCACGGGCAGGACGAGCAGGAACAGCAGGTAGACCAGCGCCACCGAGCGCAGCGCGACCTTAGCCACGGCGGGACCCCCATCTCTGCAGGGTGTCGAGGGATACCAGCGCGACCAGCGCGACGAGCAGGAGCACGGTCGACACCGCCGCCGCCGCCGTCACGTTGTCGCTCTCGATCTGGCTGAAGATGTGCACCGAGGCGACCTGGGTCTGGAACGGCAGGTTGCCGGAGATCAGCACGGTCGCGCCGAACTCGCTCATCGCCCGCGTGAACGCGAGCGCGGTGCCGGCCAGCATGGCCGGCAGCAGGCTGGGCAGCAGCACCCGGCGGAACGTCGTCAGCCGGCTCGCTCCCAGCGAGTGCGCGGCCTCCTCGGTCTGCGGGTCGAGCTCCAGGAGCACCGGCTGGACCGTGCGCACCACGAACGGGAGCGTGACGAACAGCAGCGCGACGACGACGCCGGCCCTGGTGTACGCCAGGCTCACGTGCAGCGGGCTCTGCGAGCCGTACAGCGAGAGCAGCACGAGACCGGCGACGATGGTCGGCAGCGCGAACGGCAGGTCGATGAGCGTGTCGACGATCCGCTGGCCCGGGAACTTGTCCCGCACGAGCACCCAGGCGATGAGCGTGCCCATCACCAGGTTGACCAGGCCGACGATGACCGACGCGATGATCGTGAGGATCAGCGCGGACTTCGCCTCGTCCGAGGTGATCGCGGCCCAGAACGACGAGAGGCCGTCCTCGCCGGCCCGCCAGACCACCGCGGCGAGCGGGATGAGCACGATCAGGCTCAGGTAGATCGTCGCCGTGCCGAGACCGATCCCGAGCCCGATGGAGGGCTTGCGGGACACCCCCGGCGCGACCGGTCGTTCCTGCGCCGCCAAGGCGTCGGAGGCACCGAGTGCGTCCGGCTCGACGGCGGGACCGGTGCTGGACCGGCCCGCCGTCGAGTCGTCGGCTACTTCAGTACCTGCGGCGCTACTTGGCCGTGACGGTGACACCGATGCTCTTCTCGACATCCGCCATCACGCCGGTCGTCGTGTCGAAGAAGTCCTTGGTGACCTGCGTCCAGCCGCCGAGGTCGGTGATCGTGAACAGCGCGGTCGGCGTCGGGAACTTACCGACCGCCACGCCCGGCACGACCGGGCGGTAGCCCGAGTTGGCCCAGATCTGCTGCGCGGCCGGCGTGTACAGGAAGTCCAGGAAGGCCTGGGCCTCCTTCTTGTGCGTGCTGGTCGAGGTCACCGCGATCGGGTTCTCGATGAGGATCGTCGAGGACGGCACGGTGTAGTCGACCGGCTGGTTGTTGTTCTGGGCGTTGATGGCCTCGCTCTCGTAGGAGAGGAAGGCGTCGCCCTTGCCGCCGACGAACGTCTGGATCGACTTGCGGGCGCTGTCGTCCTGCACCGGGACGTTCTTGAACAGCGCGTGCAGGTAGTCGACGCCGGCCTGCTTGTCCGTTCCCTTGCTCGACGTCGCCCCGTACGCGGCCATGATGTTCCAGCGCGCGCCGCCGGAGGTGAACGGGTTGGGCGTGATGACCTCGACGCCGGACTTGGTCAGGTCGCTCCAGTCCTTGAGGTTCTTCGGGTTGCCCTTGCGGGTCCCGATCACCACGACCGAGTTGGTGATGATGCCCTTGTACTGGTTGGCGTTCCAGCTCGCGTCGACCAGCTTGGCCTTGACCAGCCGGGTCATGTCCGGCTCGAGCGAGAAGTTCACGACGTCGGCCTTCAGGCCGGCCGCGACCGCCCGGCTCTGGTCCCCGGACGCGCCGTAGGACTGGGTGAACGAGATGTTCTTGCCTGCTTCGGTGGCCTGGAAGGCCTTGATCAGCTTGGTGTACGCGCCCTGGGGGGTGGAGTAGGCCACCAGCGCCAGGGTCACCTTCGGGCTGGAGCCGGAGCCCCCGCTGCTGCCGCTGCCGCAACCGGCCAGCGCCAACGAGGCAGCGGCCACCAGGGCGCCCATGGCGGTGTACTTGCGCGTCCTCATTTACCTATCCTCTCCCCTTGTCAAGTAGGGAATACCGTATAACGGGAGAATCGACCCGGGAAGCGCCGGGGCACCGAACCGACCGAACGGACGAGGCAGATGAGCCGTAGAGACCAGTCCGCGGGCGGCGCCGCCCAGCTGCTCGCGCAGGCCCGGGCCCGGCTCCGGCGGCTCGAGCCCTGGGAGGCCGCCGCCGCCCTCGAGCAGTGGGCCGTGCTGGTTGACGTGCGCCCGGCCGCCCAGCGGGCCGGCGAGGGCGAGATCCCCGGTGCCCTCGTCGTCGAGCGGAACGTGCTCGAGTGGCGGTTGGACCCCGACGGTCCGGACCGGCTGCCGCTGGCGCACCGCGACCTGCTCGTGATCGTCGTCGACTCCGAAGGGATCACCTCCAGCCTGGCCGCGGCCGCCCTGCAGGACGTCGGGGTGCACCGGGCCACCGACGTGGTCGGCGGCTACCAGGCCTGGCGAGCCGCCGGGCTGCCCACGTCCGGCGGGACGCCGGCTGCCGGCGAGCACGACCTGGGTCCGGCGGCCTCGGGGTTCGCCAGCGGCATCGTGGTCGTCGCAGCCGTGGACGGCGACGGCCGGCCGATCGGCGTCGCGGTCCGGTCGTTCATGGCGCTGCCCGGCGACCAGCCGGTGGTGGCGGTGGCGCTGCCGAGCACGTCCCGGACGCTGCAGCCGCTGCTGGCGCACGGGCAGTTCGGCGTGAGCGTCCTCGGCGCGCACCAGGCCGGCGTGGCCCGGCGGTTCGCCAGCGGTCTGCCGCTGGGCGAACGCTTCCAAGGAGTGCCGTGGACGTCCGGGCGCAACGGCGCGCCGCTCGTCGACGGCAGCATCTCGACGCTCGCGTGCGCCCTCGAGCGCGAGCTGTCGACGGGTGAGCACGTCGTGGTGCTCGGACGCGTGATCGAGGCGACGCTGCACGCCGAGGCCGGCCGGCCGCTGCTGTACCACCACGGTGCGCTCGTTGCGTCGAGCGACGCGCCGACGCACACCACCGTTCCCGAGACGGCCGCAGACGCGTGCCCCGATGCGCCGAATGGGGGAAAGGCCAACGTTCGGTGACGGTCCGGGCACGGTTGGTCTGATTCGTCGGAAGCACTTGACGGGTCAGACGCCGTACGTGAGCGTGACCCCCGGCGTGTGCCAGATCGGCACGCGGTCTGGCCTCCACCATCCCGAGGAGAGTCAATGCGTCACAGCTATCGCAGGGGAGCCATCGGCGTCGCCGTCGCCGCCGTTGGCCTGGCTGCCTTCGCCGCACCGGCCCAGGCAGACAGCGACACCCCGTCCGTCGCCCTGAGCGGCTCCGTGCCGTCCTGGGCGCACGCGTCCGCCGTCAAGGGCCACGCGTCCGGCAAGGCGTCCGTCCGGCTCACCGTCGTGCTGAACCTGCGTGACCCGCAGGGTGCGGCCAGGCTGGCCGCCGCGGTCTCCGACCCGCGCAGCGCGTCGTACGGCCACTACCTCAGCCGCCGACCAGTTCCGGTCGCGGTTCGCCCCGACGAACGCGGACGTCGCCAAGGTCACGCGCTGGCTCGACCGCGCCGGACTGAAGGTCGTGGACGTCCCCGCCAACCACCGCTGGGTCACCGTGACCGGCACCGTGGC
Organism: uncultured Actinomycetota bacterium; assembly: GCA_963771835.1. Lineage (GTDB taxonomy): Bacteria > Actinomycetota > Actinomycetes > Prado026 > Prado026 > CAVQCJ01. Next base: position 773,965 of record CAVYVA010000004.1, on the reverse strand, counting down.
GCAGGCCGAGCGTGCCTTCGGCACCACCATCGACTCCTTCGCGGTCGGCGGCGGAACCGCCACCGCCCCCGCGTCCGCCGCCAAGGTCCCGCCCGCGGTCGCCGCGCTCGTCGCCGGCGTCGACGGTCTGACCAGCCAGGCCCGGCTCAACGCTCCGTCGCTCGGCCGGCAAGGCGACCACCCGCAAGGGCACCGCCACCGTCCAGAACGCGGCCGCGACGACCACCACCAAGGCCCCGCCGCCCCCGGCGTTCGTCAACGCCAGGCCGTGCTCGGACTACTACGGCCAGAAGACCGCCACCACCGTGCCCAAGGCGTACGGCAAGAAGCAGCCGTACGCTCCGTGCGGCTACGTCGCGAGCCAGCTGCGCGGCGCCTACGGCACCACCGACCTGGTGGCCAAGGGCATCAACGGCAGCGGCGTGACCGTCGCGATCGTGGACGCGTACGCGGCTCCGACGATCCTGCAGGACGCCAACCAGTACGCCGTCGATGCACGGGCAGCAGCCGTTCGCGAAGGGCCAGTTCAAGCAGATCGGTGCTGCGCCCTACCGCTACGGCTACTACGACAAGGTCAACGGCGACCTGTGCGGTGAGCAGGGCTGGTACGGCGAGGAGACCCTCGACGTCGAGGCCGTGCACTCGATGGCGCCGGCGGCGAACGTCCTGTACGTGGCCGGTCGCAGCTGCGACGACCCCGACCTGGTCGCTGCCCTGAACAAGATCGTCGACAAGCACCTCGCGCAGATCATCAGCAACTCCTGGGGCGGTGTCGGCGAGCCCGACCCGGTCACCCAGGCCGCGCTGCTGCAGGCCTACCAGCAGACCTTCACCCAGGCGGTCCTGGAGGGCATCGGCGTCTTCTTCTCCTCCGGTGACTCCGGCGACGAGGTCGACAACACCGGCTCGCGCGTCGTCGACTTCCCGTCGTCCGACCCGCTGGGTCACCGCGGTCGGCGGCACCAGCCTCGCCGTGGGCAAGAGCAACAACTACCAGTTCGAGACCGGCTGGGGCACCGAGCAAGTCCGTCCTCACCGACGGCGCGTGGGCCCCGGCACCTCCCGGCAACCACGTGTACGGAGCGGGCGGTGGCACCAGCCAGCTGTTCGCCGAGCCGGGATACCAGAAGGGCGTCGTGCCGAAGTCCATCTCGAAGTACTTCGGGGCTCCCGCAGGGCGGGCCGTGCCGGACATCGCCGCGGTCGGCGACCCGAACACGGGCTTCCTCGTCGGCGAGACGCAGATGTTCCCGGACGGGACGTCGAAGTACTCGGAGTACCGCATCGGTGGCACGAGCCTGTCCTGCCCGCTGATCGCGGGTATCGAGGCTCTGTCCGACCAGGCGTTCGGTCGCGCGCACGGGTTCGCGAACCCGGCGATCTACCGGCTGGCCGGCACCTCCGCGGTCCGCGACGTCGTGCCGCAGGGCAAGCACGCCGTCGTCCGGGTCGACTTCGCCAACGGTGTCGACGACGCAGACGGGCTGATCTACTCGCTGCGCTCGCTCGACCAGACGGAGTCCATCTTCACCCGGAAGGGCTACGACGACGTCACCGGCATCGGGACGCCGAACGGCCTCGCGTACGTCAACGGACTCGGGTACTAGCCCGGCTCCGAGCTCGGGTCCTCGGGCCCCGGCACCGCTTCGGCGGTGACCGGGGCCGAGGACTTTCCGGTGGTTGACAACGAAAGCCGGCCGCCGCGCGTCATGCTGGTGTGATGGGGCGTCACGGCGGGGGAGCGGAGGACGCCGCGACCGCGCGCCCCGCGCACCTGCTGCTCGTCGCCTCCGGCGCCGCCGCGCTGTCCGCGCTGATCCCCGGGGCCGGTCAGCTCGCGGTCGGCCGGTGGCGCCGTGCGATCCCGTTCCTGGTGTTCACGCTGCTGAGCCTCGGCGTCGCGGTCTGGGCCCTGGTCGCGGGCCGGGTGCGGTTGCTCGAGCTCGCCGTCCAGCCCGGCTGGCTGACCGCGCTGGTCGTCGCCCTCGCGGTCAGCCTCCTCGTGCGCGTCGCGGCGGCGATCGACGCGTACGGCTGCGTGCGCCCGCTCGCCGGCCGCCCGGCCGGCCCGTCCGTCGCCGGCATCGTCGTGCTCGCACTCCTGGTCGGCCTGCTCGTCGTCCCGCACCTGCAGGCGGCCCGGGACGCGATCGCCCAGCGCGACCTCGTCACCGCCGTCTTCGCGGACGACCCGGTGCAGCCGGTCGAGCCGGACCTGCTGCCGTCCACGGACCCGACCGGCGCGCCGTCGCCGACCCCGTCCGCGTCGACCACGTCGGCCCGCCCGAGCCCGCACTCGCTGTCGTCGTCGGCCCTGGGCCGCGACGGCCGGTTCACCGTGCTGCTGCTGGGCTCGGACGCCGGGCCGTCCGCGGTCCGGCGCGCGCACCGACACGATGGTGCTGCTGAGCATCGACCCGCGGAAGCGGACCGCCGTGATGATCGGCGTGCCGCGCAACCTCGCGCACATCCCGTTCCCGCCGGGCCCGATGCGCGACCGGTTCCCCGAAGGGGTTCGACAACATCGCCAACGCCGTCTACGGCTACGGCACCTCGCACCCCACCTGGTTCGGGCACGTCAAGGACCCCGGCGCCACCGCCACCGAGCAGGCCGTCGCGTCGGCCACCGGGCTGGAGATCGACGACTGGGCGATGGTCGACCTGCGTGGCGTCGTCGGGGTGGTCAGCGCGCTCGGCGGCGTCACCATGAACATCCCCGAGTCGCTGTCGGACCGCGTCTCCCCGTACCGGGACGGCGGCGCCTCCATCTCCGCCGACATCCGGCGCGGCCACCGGCACCTGACCCCGGACCAGGTGTACGTCTACATCCGGTCGCGGCACGCCGACAGCGACTACCAGCGGATGCGCCGGCAGCGGTGCGTGCTGGAGGCCATGGGCGACCAGCTCACCGGACCGCGGCTGGTCGCGGTGTACCCCGCGCTCGCCGGCGCGGTCACCCACTACGTGACCACCGACATCCCGCGCCGCCGGCTGCCGGCGCTGGTCCAGCTCGGCTCGGCGCTGCGCACCAGCCAGGTGCGCACGCTGCTGCTGGTCCCGCCGCTGATCGACCCGCGCAACCCGGACTTCGGGCAGATCCGTGCGCTCGTGCGCAACGCGCTGGCCGGGCACCTGCCGTCGAGCTCGACGGCGTCGACCAGCCTCTCGGCCGCCTGCGGCTGACCCCCGGCCGCGGCGCGGGCCGCGACGGCAACCGGCTCAGGTGCCGGGCCCGGCGCGCCGAACCTTCCAGGAGTGCTGCGGAAGGCGACTGACTCCGGGAGCCCGCCGCCAGGAGCGGCCAGGGCGTGGCTGCATGCTGGACGGGTGACCAGAGCAGGGGAGGCGGCCAGGAAGGTCATCTCCCCCGTGCTCCGGGTCGCGCCGTTCGTGCTGCTGCCGGTCGTGGCCCTGCTGATCGCCCTGGCGGTGACGCCGCCGGTCACCGTCTCCGCGTTCGGCCAGACCGTCCAGGTCGGCGCGGTCACCCCCAACCTGCACCTGGGCCTGTCCGGTCCCGGCGAGGCGGACCTGTTCGGCGAGGGCACGCTGGAGACCGTCCAGCACTTCGACGGCCCCATCCGCCCGCGGCTGGTCTGGCAGCGGTTCAACCGCAACGACGAGGCGAGCCAGTTCATCCAGTCCACGTCGGCGAACGGGCGCCGGGTGGTCCGGACCGGCTCGCGCGAGGTGGGCCAGGCGCTGGCCGCCGGCTGGGCCGACTACTTCAAGCGGCTGCTGCTGATGTCCGCGCTGATCGGGGCGGCGCTGTACCTGCTCGGGGTCGGGGCGGTCGCGCTGCTGTCCGGGCACGAGCACCGGCACCGCAGCCGGCGGCACCACCTCGCGCTGCTCGCGGTCGCGGCCGGGTCGTCGGTGCTGGTGACCGGCGGGTTCACGGCGCTCACCGTCGTGTCCGCCTCGCGGCAGCTCGACCAGGTGCGGTCGCTGTCGGACCTGGTCGGGACCGCGAAGCTGGCCCCGGTCCCGATCACCGTCGGGCCCACCCGCACCGACGTGGACGCCGTCGTCATCGGGGACTCGACCGCGGCCGGGATCGGCAACACCCCGATCGCCAAGCCGACCAGGGCCGACCGCTTCTGCCGGCGCTCCGCGGACGCGTACGCGGTGGCCCTGCAGTCGGCCTCAGGGCTGAGCGTGCTCAACCTGGCCTGCAGCTCGGCGACGATCGCCGACGGGCTGCTCGGCCCGCAGACGCTCGGCCCGGTCACGCTGAGCCCGCAGGTCGGCGTGCTGGAGTCGATCACCTCGGCCCGGCTGGTCGTCGTCAGCATCGGTGCGAACGACGTCGGCTGGTCGGACTTCATGCGCTACTGCTACGGGCTCAAGCGCTGCGACGACCAGGCCAGCGACAGCCTGTTCCAGAGCCGCCTCGACTCCTTCAAGGTGCAGTACAGCCAGCTGCTGCAGCAGCTCGGGGACCTGCCCGGCCATCCCGCGGTCATCGTCAACGAGTACTACGACCCGTTCGGGGCCTCGTTCGACTGCCCACAGCTGCGGGACGCCGCGGCGCGGGCCGGTGCGCCGGCCGGGTACGGGTTCGCGGCCGACCCGGGCCAGGACAACCAGGACGAGAAGGTCAAGGAGAAGATCGAGCCGCTGGAGTCCGAGCTGAGCCGGATGAACGCCGTCATCGAGCAGGGGGCCCAGGCGTTCGGCTTCACCCCGGTGCGGCCGAGCTTCGCCGGACACGAGCTGTGCAGCGACCAGTCCTGGGTACAGGGGATGAACGACAAGGCCCCGTTCCACCCGAACTCGGCCGGCGAGCTGGCGATCGCCGCCGCCGACCTGCGCTACGTGGCCGCCGTCGCGGCGCCGCCGGCCTGACCGGCGGCCCGCGACCGGGATCAGACGCTGACGACGACCTTGCCGCGGGCGTGCCCGCCGGCCACGTACCGGATGGCCGCCGCGCTCTCGCTCAGCGGGTACGTCCGGTCGATGGCCGGGACGACCTTGCCGGCCTCGACCAGCTCGGCCAGGACGAGCAGGTCCGCGGCGGTGACCCGGGCGACGAACGTGCCCAGCTTCTGGCTGACGAACGGCGACAGCAGGAGAGCGCGGACCTGGCGGTCGCTGCCGCCCAGGCACCGGCCGTCCGACTCGCCGCCGACGATGACGAGCGTCCCCCGCGGGGTCAGCGCCCTGCGCAGCCGGGCCAACGAGGACTGCCCGCCGATGTCGAGCACCAGGTCGTAGCGGTGCGCTCCGTCCGCGAAGTCGTCACGGGTGTAGTCGAGGACGTGGTCGGCCCCGACCGAGCGGACCAGGTCCACCTTTGCGGTGCTGCACACCCCGGTCACCTCGGCGCCGAAGGCCTTGGCCAGCTGCACGGCATAGGTCCCCACGCCGCCGGAGGCACCCACGACGAGCACCTGCTGACCGGGCCTGGACGTTCCCCCGGTCGCGCAGGGCCTGCAGCGCGGTCACGGCGGAGACCGGGACGGCGGCGGCCTGGCCGAAGCGTGAGGGCGGCCGGCTTGGGGGCGAGCTTGTCCTCGTGGGCCCGGGCGAGCTCGGCGAACGAGCCCTCCGCGGTGCCGTGCACCTCGTCCCCCGGGGCGAACCGGGTGACGTCCGCGCCCACCCGCTCCACGACCCCGGCCACGTCCGTGCCGGGCACCTTGTTCTTCGGCGCCCGCAGCCCGTACCCGGCCAGCCGGATCGGGTACGGCAGCCCGGTCATCAGGTGCCAGACGCCGCGGTCGACGCCCTGCCGCGTGCACCCGGACGAGCACCTCGTCGGCGGCGATCTCGGGACGGTCGACGTCGCGGAGCTCGAGGACGTCGGCGGGGCCGTAGCGGTCCTGGACGATGGCCTGCATGGTCTGGGTGGCCTGGGTGGCGGTCATGGGGGTCTCCTTGGCTGGAGGGGTCCGCTCCGACCGGTGCCGAGGCGGCTTACGCTGTATGCTTACGTCGTAAGGTAACCCATCCGAGCCCCCTTGTCCACCCCCAGGCTTACTGTGTACGTTCAGCGCACCAGGAGGATCTCGATGTCGATCGGACCGGCGGCCCCGACCGCCGAGCGACGAGCCCCGCTCAGCCGGGAGCGCGTCGCTGCGCGCCGCCATCGACCTGGCGGACCGCAGCGGGCTGGGGGCGCTGACCATGCGCCGGCTGGGCCAGGAGCTCGGGGTCGAGGCGATGTCGCTGTACAACCACGTGGCGAACAAGGACGACATCCTGGACGGCATCGTCGACCTCGTCCTCGGCGACATCGACGTCCCGCCGACCGGGACGCACTGGAAGGCCGCCATGCGGCGGCGGGCGGTCTCGGCGCACGAGGTCCTGCTCGCCCACCCGTGGGCCGCCCTGCAGATCATGTCCCGCTTCAACATCGGCCTGGGCATGACCCGGTACCTGGACTCGACGCTGGGCCGGCTGCGCGAGGGCGGGTTCTCGGTCGAGGGTGCGATGGATGCCTGGCACGCCCTGGACAGCCACATCTACGGCTTCACGCTGCAGGAGCTCAGCCTGCCGTTCGCGGCCGAGGAGGCGCCGCAGGTGTCGGCCGAAGTCCTCGGCCAGCTGTCCGCCGACCGGTACCCGCACGTCGTGGAGGTCATCACGCACGTCATGCGGTCCGGTCGCGTGGAGGACTTCGAGTTCGGGCTGGACCTCATCCTCGACGGTCTCGAGCGGATCCTCGCGGAGTCTGCGAGCGGGTGACGAGAATCGAACTCGCACTGTCAGCTTGGGAAGCTGATGTTCTGCCATTGAACTACACCCGCGGGCCCGGCCCGACGGCCTGAGCGGCCCCTACTGTAGCCGGATGGTCGCCCGACCCGCTCCGGCCTTCTCGGGCCCCGACCAGGCGGCTTTCGGTCGGCTCATGCGCACGCCCAGCATCGGTCTGGGCACCCGGCTGACCGTCCTCAAGGCGGCCGTGGCCGGATCCGCGTCGTACGCGCTGGCCGCCGCGATCGGGCCGACCCGGTACGCGGCGCTGGCCCCCGTGGTGGCCGTGTTCACGGTGCAGGGCAGCGTCCTGGGCACCCTCGCGCAGGGCCTGCAGCGGGTTCTCGGCACGGTGCTCGGCGTCGCGGCCGCGGTGGTCTTCGTGCAGCGGGTCGGCACCACCTGGTGGTCGATCCTGGTCGCGCTCCTCGTCTCCCTGCTGGTCGCCCGCCGGCTCCCCATCGGGTTCGCCGGCCAGGCGCAGATCCCGGTGTCGGTGCTGCTGACGATGGCGCTGGGGCCGAGCTCGACCGGGTACGGCCAGTGGCGCGTGGTCGACTCGCTGATCGGCGGCGCGGTCGGGATCGCCGTGGGCGTCCTCGTCCCGGAGCGGCCCAGCTTCGGTGCCGCCCAGGAGGCCCAGCACGCCTGGGGGAACGCGCTGGCCGACCAGCTCGAGACGCTGGCGGCCGCGCTCGAGCAGCCGCCGGCCGAGCTGGTGGGCCGGGACCGGCACGCGTTCATCGATTCGTCGGCCGCGCTGGTCGACGTGGCCACGGCCGGTCGGCGGGCCACTGCGCTCGCCCAGGACGGGGTGGCGTTCAACCCGTGGGCGCAGCGGCACCGCGACCAGCTCGCGCTGCTGCAGCGCCGGGAGAGCGAGCTGGTCCGGGTGACGCTGGAGATCCGGGTGCTGTCGCTGACGGTCGACCAGCTCTACGACCGGCCGCACCACGACCCGCGGCTGGACCGCGCCGAGCTCGCGGGTCTGCTGCGCGACTGCGCGGAGCTGTACCGCGCCCGCCGCGGCGGGGCCGACGTGCTGGACCGTTCGGTGGCCCTGCGGGCCCGCATCGCGCAGGCGGTCGGCGAGGTGACGGCCACGCAGACCGACGCGTACGAGGTGCTCGACAGCGTGAGCCTGCTGGGCCGGGTGGACCAGCTGCGCACGGACCTCGCGGGGCGGCACCCGGCCGACGCCCCGGACCAGCCGGACCCGGACGAGCCCGCGGACGGCGACCGGTAGCCCGGTAGCCTCCACGGGTGCTGCTCTCCGACCGCGACCTCCGGGCCGAGATCGAGTCCGGACGTGTCGCCCTCGAGCCGTTCGACCCGGGGATGGTCCAGCCGTCGAGCGTGGACGTCCGGCTCGACCGCTACTTCCGTGTGTTCGAGAACCACCGCTACCCGCACATCGACCCGGCCGAGGACCAGGCCGACCTGACCCGCGAGGTCGTGACGCGGGGCGACGAGCCGTTCATCCTGCACCCCGGGGAGTTCGTGCTGGGCTCGACGTACGAGGTGTGCACGTTGCCCGACGACATCGCCGGCCGGCTCGAGGGCAAGAGCTCTCTCGGCCGGCTCGGGCTGCTGACGCACTCGACGGCGGGTTTCATCGACCCGGGCTTCTCCGGCCACGTCACGCTCGAGCTGTCGAACGTCGCCACGCTCCCGATCAAGCTGTGGCCGGGCATGAAGATCGGCCAGCTGTGCCTGTTCCGGCTCTCGTCCCCGGCCGAGCACCCGTACGGCTCCGCGGTGTACGGGTCGCGCTACCAGGGCCAGCGCGGGCCGACCCCGTCCAAGTCGTTCCAGAACTTCCACCGCACCGACGTCCCCGAGCGCTGACTCCCCGCGCTCAGGCTCTGGCCCGCCGGGGCGGTCTGCTGCTTGGATCACGTGGGTGCCGCCGCTTCCCGCCGCGGCACCGGAGGAGTGGTGGTCATGCCGGAGACGTTCAAGGGACACATCGAGGTCGACATCCGGGACTCGTCCCCGGACTGGGCGCCGTTCGAGCCGCCGAAGGCCCCGGCCGGCGCGCCGAGCGTGGTGTACATCGTGCTCGACGACGTCGGCTTCGCCGCGATGAGCTGCTACGGCGGGCCGATCGAGACGCCGAACATCGACCGCATCGCCGCCGACGGGCTGCGCTACACCCAGTTCCACACGACGGCGCTGTGCTCGCCGACGCGGTCCTGCCTGCTGACCGGGCGCAACCACACCCGCAACAGCATGGCCTGCATCACCGAGGCGGCGATCGGCTTCCCCAACGGCAGCGGCACGATCCCGCCCGAGAACGGCATGCTGCCGGAGATCCTCGGCGAGCTCGGCTGGAACACGTACATGGTCGGCAAGTGGCACCTGTGCCCCGACGACGAGATGAACCTCGCGGCGACCCGGCGGAACTGGCCCTCCGGCCGCGGCTTCGAGCGCTGGTACGGCTTCCTCGGCGCGGAGACCAGCCAGTGGTACCCGGAGCTCGTGTACGACAACCACGTCGTCGACCAGCCCCGGTCCCCCGAAGAGGGCTACCACCTCACCGAGGACCTGACCGACAAGGCGATCGAGTTCATCCGGGACGCGAAGGCGATCGCACCGGACAAGCCGTTCGTCCTGTACTACGCGCCGGGCGCGACGCACGCACCGCACCACGCACCGAAAGCGTGGATCGACAAGTACAAGGGGCAGTTCGACGCCGGCTACGAGGCCCTCCGGAGGAGACACTGGCCCGGCAGAAGGCCATGGGGATCGTGCCCGCCGACACCGAGCTGCCGCCGCTCAACCCGATCGGCACCCCGCAGACGCGTACCGGACCGGACGGCAAGCCGTTCCCGATGATGGACTTCACCCGGCCCTGGGACACCCTGTCGGACGATCGAGCAGCAGCTCTTCGTGCGGATGGCCGAGGTCTACGCCGGGTTCCTCGGGACACACCGACCACGAGATCGGACGGCTGCTCGGATTCATCGACCAGGCCGGTTGGCGGGAGAACACGATCGTGGTCCTGGTCTCGGACAACGGTGCTTCGGGCGAGGGCGGACCCGAACGGCTCGGTCAACGAGATGAAGTTCGTCAACGGGATCCCCGACAACGTCGAGGACAACCTGCCGCTCCTCGACGACCTGGGCAGCCCGAAGACGTACAACCACTACCCGAACGGCTGGGCGATGGCCTTCAACACGCCGTTCAAGATGTGGAAGCGGTACGAGTTCAACGGCGGCACCAGCGACCCGTGCATCATCTCGTGGCCGGCCGGGATCGCGCGCGCGCGGCGAGATCCGCACGCAGTACCACCACGCAGTCGACATCGTGCCCACGCTGCTGGACCTGCTCGGCGTGCAGGTGCCGCACAGCATCAAGGGCCACGTGCAGAGCGCGCTCGACGGCGTGAGCATGCGGTACAGCGCCGGCGACGCGGCGGCGCCGGGTGAACGGCACACGCAGTTCTACTCGATGCTCGGCTCGCGGGGGATCTGGCACGACGGCTGGAAGGCGATCACGACCCACCCGAGCTCAGCGGGTGGAGCCACTTCAACGAGGACGAGTGGGAGCTGTACCACACCGACGTGGACCGCTCCGAGCTCGACAACCTCGCGGACAAGTACCCCGAGAAGGTCCGCGAGCTGGTGAACCTCTGGTACTCCGAGGCCGGCGCCAACGGGGCGTTCCCGCTCGACGACCGCGTCGGCCCTGGAGATCGTCCTGACGCCACGGCCGGTGATGTCCGCTCCGCGCGACCGCTACGTCTACTTCCCGCGACGCGGCCGACGTGCCTGAGTCGCAGTCCGTCAACCTGCGCAGCCGCTCCTTCGCGATCGGTGCGTCTGGTCGACCTGCCCGGTTGCGGGTGCGCAGGGCGTGCTGTTCGCGCACGGCTCCCGGTTCGGCGGGCACGCGCTCTACGTGCGGGACAACCGGCTGCACTACGTCAACAACTTCGTGGGCATGGACGAGCAGCAGATCGAGGCGACCGAGGACCTGCCGACGGGCGAGAACCTGATCCTTTCCGCCGCCTTCGAGAAGGACGGCGAGGACCCACCCGGTATCGCGACCGGGATCCTGTCCCTGTACCACGGCGACCGGAAGGTGGGTGAAGGCGCGGATCAAGACCCAGCCCGGCAAGTTCATGCTCGCGGGCGAGGGCCTGTGCGTGGGACGGGACAGCGCCGACCCGATCACCGACGACTACCCGGGCATCGTCGCCGTGGTCCTTCACCGGCGGCACGATCCACCGGGTCGCGGTCGACGTGAGCGGCGAGCCGTACCTCAACCTCGAACGTGAGGCGCAGGCCATGCTCATGCGCGAGTAGCCCCAGACACGCACACAAGTCGCGTACAAAGAGGGGCGGGTCGAGCGGTCAGCGCAGGATCGCGTCGACCTGGCCGCGCAGGGAGGCCGGCGTCTCCAACGGCGCGAAGTTGTCCGCCCACGCGAGCAGCTCGGTCGGGTTCATCGACATCGAGTAGTAGTAGCCCTGGCCGTACTCGCAGCCCAGCCGCCGCAGCCGGTCCGCCACCTGCGGCGCCTCCACGCCCTCTGCGATGACCTCCAGCCCGAGGTGGTGCGCGAGGTCGATCAGCGAGGTGACGATCGCGGCGTCGCGGCTCGACTCGACGATGCGGGTGACGAAGGAGCGGTCGATCTTCAGCTGCTGGATCGGCAGCGCGCTCAGGTACGTCAGCGACGAGTAGCCGGTGCCGAAGTCGTCCAGCGCCAGCCGTACGCCGAGCGCGCGCAGCTCGGCGAGCAGCCCGAGCGCCCGGTCGGCGTCGCTGATCACGATGCTCTCGGTGATCTCCAGCGTCAGCAGGTGCGCCGGCAGCCGGTAGCGGCGCAGCACCTCGGCCACCGTCCCCGGCAGGGTGCGGTCCAGCAGCGAACGGGCGGACAGGTTGACCGAGATGCCGAGCTGGCGTCCGTCGGCGCGCCACTGCGCGCAGGCGGCCACGGCCCGGTCGAGCACGAGCTCGGTGAGCGGGACGATCAGCCCGTTGCGCTCGGCCAGCGGCAGGAAGGCGTCCGGCCGCAGGGTGCCGCGGGTCGGGTGGTGCCACCGGACCAGGGCCTCCGCCGCGACCAGCCGGCCGGCGAGCAGGTCGATGACGGGCTCGACCTCGATGTCGATGCGGCCGTTGGTGAGCGCTTCGCGCAGCTCGCCCATCAGCGACAGCAGCGAGGGGTCGTTCACGTCGATGTCCGGCCGGTAGACCACGGCCGACTCGGGCCCGTTCTTGGCCGCGTACATCGCGATGTCGGCGCGCTTGAGCAGGTCGCCGACCCCGGTCGCGTGGTCCGGGGCCAGGGCGATGCCGACCGACCCGGAAAGGTGCAGCCGGTCCTCGCCGACCAGGACCGGCGCGGTCAGCGCGTCGATCATCCGGGCGGCGACGTCCAGCCCGTCGGCCTCGACCAGGTCGGCACGCTCGAGCAGGACCGCGAACTCGTCGCCGCCGAGCCGGGCCACGGTCACGCCCGGGTCGGCCGCCGCACTGAACCGGCTCGCCACCTCGCGGATGAGCTCGTCGCCCACGTGGTGGCCGAGGGTGTCGTTGACGACCTTGAAGCCGTTCAGGTCGATGATCATCATCGCGACCCGGGAGTGCCCGGCGTTCGCCCGCGCGACGGCGCTGGTGGCCAGCGCGGTCAGGTGCGAGCGGTTGGGCAGGCCGGTGAGCGCGTCGTGCAGGGCGTCGTGCCGCAGCCGGCCGATCAGCATCTCGTTGTGGAGGGCGACCGACGCGTGGTTGGCCACCGTCTGCAGCAGCTGGACGTCGCTCTCCGCGAACCCGCGGACCTCGCCGAGGCGGTCGTACACCGCCAGCACGCCGAGTGTCTCGCCCTCGACGACCAGCGGGGCGACCACCGCCTCGCGGGCGCGGCGAGCGCGCAGGAAAGCCGACTGGGTGGCGACCTCGTGCGTGAGCAGGGTCGCGCCCTCGCGCACGAGCGACTCGATCAGCGTCCGCACCATCGCGACGTGCTTGCCGGCGTCGCTGGTGACCCGGGACCCGTCGTACCGCCAGAGGCCGGTGCTGGTCTCGGGGTTGGTCCCGGCACGGAACCGGATGACCTCGGCCACCTCGGCCCGCATGAGATGCCGGGCCTGCTCGAGGACAGCCGGCAGCACATCGGTCGCGGCGGGGGCGCCGGTCAGCTCGCGGCTGAACCGGAACAGCTTCTCCAGGCTCGTGTGCCGGTCGGCCAGCGACGAGTACGAGCGGAACCCGACCATCAGCACCGCGCCCGCCGTCACCAGCGGCACCGTGGCCAGCGGTCCCAGCCGGAGGGTGAGCACGGCGACCAGGCCGAGGATGCCGGCGGCCGCGGCGATGCCGACGCCGGCGAGCGAGCCGACGAAGCCGTCCCGGCGACGGCCGCCGCTGCCGGTGTACCAGCGCAGGATCTGGCTCAGGGCGAGCAGGTCGACGACGATCGCCAGGGTGACCGCGGCGACGGCCGCGAACCACGAGCGCGGCCCGTCGACCGAGCTGCCGCCGGCCAGCAGCCGGAACGTCGCCAACGCCACGGCTCCGTTGGCGAAGAACAGGGTGATGTTGAGGGCCGCCTTCAGCGGGGTCTGCCGGCGGTGCAGGAGGACGACCACGGCCGGGCCGAGCACTCGCCCCACCATGAGCGGGCCGGGGGCGGCGTAGAACAGGCCCAGCACCAGCGGGATCTCGCTGAGCGAGATGCTCTTGGCCTCGCGGCCGAACTGGATGTGGAAGACCCAGATCTCGGCGGCGCCGAACAGCCCCGCCAGCACCCACCACGGGATCGAGACACCCGACGACGGCTGGGTCGGGTGGCGCAGCACCAGGACCAGGAGAACGCTTCCGAACAGGAGCAGGACGCCCATGAGCGCGATGACGCGCCTCGTCGGCCTGGCGACCCGGCGAGCTCGATCAGTCACCGCCGTCGGGGCGGTCTCCGCGTCCATCGCTTGCGTGATCGACCGGAACCGTGGTGAGCCTTAGGTCCACGAGGTGCCGGGCGTGGGGTGCTGGGTGCTCAGGCTCTCGATCATTCCCAGGTCCCCCCGTCCCAGCTCGCGCCGTCCCAGGACGCGCCGTCCCAGGAGGCTCCGTCCCAGCTCGCGCCGTCCCAGGAGGCTCCGTCCCAGCTCGCGCCGTCCCAGGAGGCTCCGTCCCAGCTCGCGCCGTCCCAGGAGGCTCCGTCCCAGGAGGCTCCGTCCCAGCTCGCGCCGTCCCAGGAGGCTCCGTCCCAGCTCGCGCCGTCCCAGGATGCTCCCGCCCAGGTCGCGCCGTTCCAGCTCCCGCCGTCCCACGACGACCTGGCGGCCTCCGCCTTGGCGAGCGCCGACGTGCTGACCGGGTTGCCGAAGATGTCCATCTCGCCGGCCAGCGCCGCGCCGCCCTGGCGGGTCACGTGCGCCGTGCCCCGCGATCCCTCCAGCGTGCCGGTCCCCGTCGACACCGCGAAGCGCTGCGAGTTCGCCGCACCGGGCCACCCGGACGACATCGCCTTGTAGACGTTGGGGACCTCGGCGCAGGTACGGGTTCCCGATCGCCGGGTCGTAGCCGGTGCTGGTCAGCACCCGCTTGACCTGGTCCGGGGTGAGGTTGGGTCGCGCATCGAGCAGCAGCGCCACGACGCCGGAGGCGATCGCTGCGGACTCGGAGGTACCGCTGCCGCGGAAGAACCGCGTCCCGAGCCGGCCGCTGGTCCCGAAGCGCAGGTCGATGTACGAGCCCGGGACGCGCAGCCCCTGCACGTGCACGCCCGGGGTGACCAGGTCGATGCTGCGCTTGCTGTTGCCGAGAGCCGTGAACAGGGCGACCGAGTCGTCGGCCTTGGTCACCGTGCTGTTGGTGTCGAGGGCGCCGACCGCGATCAGGTACGGGTCGACCGCCGGGTCGGACAGCTGGTCGCTGGGCTTGTTGCCCGACGACACGACCACCACGATGCCGCTGCGCCAGGCGACCTCGGCCGCGTAGGCGAGCGGGTCGACCAGGTACGACTGCTTGGAGTCGGTGCCGAACGAGAGGTTCAGGACGCGGATGTTCATGCCCGGGTCGTGCGCGTGCTGGACGACCCAGTCGATCCCCGCGATGACCTGCGAGACATCCGTACGACCGTGCGAGTCGGCCACCTTGACGCTCACGATGCGTGCGCCGGGCGCGACACCCTGGTAGGAGCTCGTCGCGTTCGGGTCGCCGACAGCGTCGTCGTGCCCGGCGATCAGGCCGGCCATGAAGGTGCCGTGCCCGAACGTGTCCAGGTAGCGGGTGCTGTCGGACTGCGACTCGAACGACAGGTCCGGGCCGTTGAGGACCTGGCCGTCGGCTGCCAGCCCGGCCACCGGGGTGACGCCGGAGTCGATGACGGCGACGTCGACGCCCTCGCCGGTCACCCCGTAGGACCAGGCCCGGTCGGCCTTGACGAGGCGGTCGACGTTGATCATCGAGTTGGCGTCGGTGGACGGGTCGTAGTCGGCGCCCTGCAGCTGCACCGCGACGTCGGGCGTGACCTCGGCGACCTGCGCGGCCGCTCCGATGGCGGCGGCCTGCGCAGCGGAGGCGCGGACCACGACGATGTCGACGGACGGCACCGAGCGGGTGACCGGGACGCCGGCCGCGTGCAGCGCCGCGACCACGTCGGCGAGCGCGCCCGGGCTGGGTACGGACCAGGTAGGAGGCCAGCGGGCCGACCCCGGCGGCCGGGACGTGCACGGTCGTGCTGGCGGAGACGGCGGACGCTGCGGTGCTCGTCGTGGCGGTGCTCGTCGCTGCGGACGCGGCGGCCACGGGGCCGGCTGCGACCAGCAGCCCGCCGACGACGGCCGCGGCGGCCACCGCACGGAAGCGGCTGCGCACCCAGGTCTCCCCGAATGCCGCGCGCTCCGGGTGGGTGTCCCCCCGGACCTCGATCTGTGCCATCGACAGGTTCCCCCCTGCCCCGCCCGGTCCTACGACCGGAACGCCGTGCCTCCCGTCCGGGCCGCCTCCCCGCGGTTCCCTTCCGAGGGCGGTCACTCCCGTCACAGGCTGCGATGGGTGATCCCGCAATCACGAACGGTGGCGGGCGTGCCTGGGCGATGCCAGAGCGTGGTCGGCGCGTCACCCGGACGGCCCACACGATTACCTCGCTCGGCCTCAACCTTTCGGTCAGCTCGCGCATCCCCCGTACGGCGCGGGACGCCTAGGAGGTGGTGGCGCGGACCGAGCGGAGGAGGAGCTGGGCGACGTCGAGGACCTGCACCTGGTCCTCCCGGTCCAGGTCCGACTGCACCGAGGCGACCCCGTCGCTGATCATGATCCGGCAGAACGGGCACCCGACCGCGACCGCCGACGCCCCGGTCGCGATCGCCTCCTCCGTGCGCTCGGTGTTCACCCGCTTGCCGAGCCGTTCCTCCATCCACATCCGCGCGCCGCCGGCGCCGCAGCAGAAGCCGCGGTCGGCGTGCCGGGGCATCTCCGTGAACGTCACCCCGGGCAGCGCGCCGACCAGCTCGCGCGGCGGGGCGTACACCTTGTTGTGCCGGCCCAGGTAGCAGGGGTCGTGGTAGGTCACCGACTGCCCGCTCTCCAGGCCTTCGGGCGGGGTGACCGGCGTCAGCCGGCCCTCGCGGACCAGGCGGTTCAGCAGCTGGGTGTGGTGGACGACGTCGTACTGCCCGCCGAGCTGCGGGTACTCGTTGCGCAGCGTGTTGAAGCAGTGCGCGCAGGTCGCGACGATCTTCTTCGCGCCGACCTCGTTCAGCACCTCGACGTTCTGCTGGGCGAGCATCTGGAAGAGGAACTCGTTGCCCGAGCGGCGGGCCGAGTCGCCGGTGCAGGTCTCGCCCTCGCCGAGCACGGCGAACTCGACCCCGGCCAGGTGCAGCAGCTCGGCCACCGCCTGGGTCGTCTTCCTGGCCCGGTCCTCGTAGGCCCCGGCGCAGCCCACCCAGAACAGGTACTCGACGTCGGCCGGGATCTCGCCGTCGACCACCCGGACCTCGAACGGCAGCTCGGCCGCCCAGTCCAGCCGGGCCGAGGCGTTCATCCCCCACGGGTTGCCCTTGGTCTCCAGGTTCTTGAACAGCCCGCCGAGCTCGGCCGGGAACGACGACTCGATCATCACCTGGTAGCGCCGCATGTCGACGATGTGGTCGACGTGCTCGATGTCGACCGGGCACTGCTCGACGCAGGCGCCGCAGGTCGTGCACGACCAGAGCACGTCCGGGTCGATCACCCCGCCGGTGGCCGAGTGCCGGTGCTCGTCGCCCTCGGACGGGCCGACCAGCGGCCGCTGCGCCTCGGCCTTCGCCGCGTCCGGCACCCCCGCCAGCGCGGTCTCGTCGGCGTTCTCGCCGCCCGCGAGCAGGTACGGGGCCTTGGCGAACGCGTGGTCGCGCAGGTCCATCACCAGCAGCTTGGGCGACAGCGGCTTGGCCGTGTTCCAGGCCGGGCACTGGGACTGGCAGCGGCCGCACTCCGTGCACGTCGCGAAGTCCAGCAGGCCCTTCCAGGTGAAGTCCTCGATCTTGCCCCGGCCGAAGACGTCGTCGTCGGCGGGGTCCTCGAAGTCGATCGGACGGGTGCCGGTGGACATCGGCAGCAGCGGGCCGAGGGCGTTCGGCCGGCGGGAGAAGAACACGTTGAGCGGGGCCAGGAAGATGTGCAGGTGCTTGGAGTACACGACCAGGCAGAGGAAGCCGAGCACGACCGCGATCTGCAGGAGGATCGCGACCGTCTCGACCACCTCGAGCGTCGACTGGCTCAGCGGCGCCAGCAGGTCGGCCACCCACTGGCTGGCGAACGCCCCGGAGTCGTACGGGAAGTAGCCGGTGTCGATCTGCGCGCCGCGGTAGAGCAGGAGCGTCCAGATCACGTTGAAGATCATGAACAGCACGAGCCAGGCGGCGCCGGTGTGCGACCCGAAGAACCGCGACCTGCGGCCCTCGCGGGCCGGGTCGTTGCGCACCCGGATGGCGACGAACACGCACAGCGCGACCAGCACCGCCACCGCGAAGAAGTCCTCGACGAACCCGAGCACCGGCCAGGTCCCGACCAGCGGGATGTGGAAGTCCCGCCAGACCAGGGCCCCGTACGCCTCGACGATGGTCAGGCCGAGGATCAGGAAGCCCCAGAACGTGAAGAAGTGCGCGGCGCCGGGCAGCGACCACTTGAGCAGCTTGCGCTGCCCGAGGACCTCCACGGCCTCGGCCTGCACGGCCAGCCGCGGGTCCGCGGGGCGGGCGGCGACGTCCTGCCCGCTGCGGCCGAGCCGGTAGAGCATCCACAGCCGACGGCCGGCGATCACGAACGCCGCGACGGTGAGCAGCAGACCGATGACGAGCCGAACGGCCACGGACTCTCCTCCAGGCGCCGCGAGCCGGTGCCGCCGCGGCGGTCCGCAGCCTAGCGAGAGGGTTGCGGCGTCAGGGGTTCTGGTCGTACGCCAGCCGCGCCAGCGCGCCGATCCCGGCGTCGACCTCGGCGACGGTCAGCAGCGACGTCACGTGGGTGGCCTGGGCGAAGCCCTTGGCCGGGCGCAACCGGTCCGACGCGGGCGGGTCGGTGTACCGGAGCCCGAGGTCCACCCGGGTCCGGGTCGCGGCGGCCACGGCGGCGAACTGGCGGCCGCGCACGAACGGGACGTACGTGGAGCGCCCGCCTGGCTGTTCTGCGGCGACCCCGTGGCACCCTGAGGCGCTCGAGTGAAGTTGAGTCGACCACGCTCAACTGACTTGCGTCCGAAGCAGGCAGTATGCATCATGACAGGACACGCATCCTGTTCCCGGAGGTTCACCCATGGCACGAGCGGTCGGCATCGACCTCGGCACCACCAACTCAGTGGTGTCGGTCCTGGAGGGCGGCGAGCCCACCGTCATCGCCAACGCCGAAGGCGCGCGCACCACGCCCTCGGTCGTGGCGTTCGCCAAGAACGGCGAGGTCCTGGTCGGCGAGGTCGCCAAGCGCCAGGCCGTCACCAACGTCGACCGCACCATCCGCTCGGTCAAGCGGCACATGGGCACCGACTGGAAGGTGAGCATCGACGGCAAGGACTTCACCCCCCAGCAGATCAGCGCGTTCGTCCTGCAGAAGCTCAAGCGCGACGCGGAGAGCTACCTCGGCGAGACCGTCACCGACGCCGTCATCACCGTCCCCGCCTACTTCAACGACGCCCAGCGCCAGGCCACCAAGGAGGCCGGCGACATCGCGGGCCTGAACGTCCTGCGCATCGTCAACGAGCCGACCGCGGCCGCGCTGGCGTACGGCCTCGACAAGGGCGAGAAGGAGCAGACGATCCTGGTCTTCGACCTCGGCGGCGGCACGTTCGACGTGTCCCTGCTCGAGATCGGCGACGGTGTCGTCGAGGTCAAGGCGACCTCCGGCGACAACCACCTCGGCGGCGACGACTGGGACCAGAAGATCGTCGACTACCTCGTGACGCAGTTCAAGAACGGCCACGGCGTCGACCTCTCCAAGGACAAGATGGCCATGCAGCGGCTGCGCGAGGCCGCGGAGAAGGCGAAGATCGAGCTCTCGTCCTCCAGCGAGACGACGGTCAACCTCCCGTACATCACGGCCAGCGCCGAGGGCCCGCTGCACCTGGACGAGAAGATCACCCGCTCGCAGTTCCAGCAGCTCACCTCCGACCTGCTGGACCGCTGCAAGGCGCCGTTCGCGAACGTCATCAAGGACGCCGGCATCACCGTGTCGCAGATCGACCACGTGGTGCTCGTCGGCGGCTCGACGCGCATGCCCGCCGTCGTCGACATCGTCCGCGACCTGACCGGTGGCAAGGAGCCCAACAAGGGCGTCAACCCCGACGAGGTCGTCGCCGTCGGCGCGGCCCTGCAGGCCGGCGTCATCAAGGGCGAGGTCAAGGACGTGCTGCTCCTGGACGTCACGCCGCTGTCGCTCGGCATCGAGGTCAAGGGCGGCCTGATGGAGAAGCTGATCGAGCGCAACACGACGATCCCGACCAAGCGCTCGCAGATCTTCACGACGGCCGAGGACAACCAGCCGTCGGTGCAGATCCAGGTGTACCAGGGCGAGCGGGACATCGCGGCGTACAACAAGCGGCTCGGGATGTTCGAGCTGACCGGGCTGCCGCCGGCGCCGGCGCGGATGCCGCAGATCGAGGTGTCCTTCGACATCGACGCGAACGGCATCCTGCAGGTGCACGCCAAGGACCTGGGCACCGGTCGCGAGCAGTCGATGACCATCACCGGTGGCTCGGCGCTGCCCAAGGAGGACATCGAGCGCATGATGCGCGAGGCCGAGGAGTACGCCGAGGAGGACCGCAAGCGGCGCGACGAGGTCGAGACCCGCAACCAGGCCGAGAGCCTGGTCTACCAGACCGAGAAGTTCCTGGCGGACAACGCCGACAAGTTCGAGTCCGGCGCGGCGGCCGACGCGAAGGCGAACGTCACCGGTCCGCTCGAGGACCTGAAGAAGGCGCTCGCCGGCGACGACATCGCCGCGGTGAAGTCCGCGACCGAGACGCTCGCGCGGGCCAGCCAGTCGCTGGGGGCGGCGCTGTACCAGAGCGCCCAGGGCGCCGGCGGTCCCGGCGACGTGCCGGGCGCCGACGCCGGTGCGGGCGCGACCGCGGGCGCGGCTGCGGACTCCGACGACGACGTGGTGGACGCCGAGATCGTCGACGACGGCGAGCAGAAGTGAGCGACCCGCACGGCGGTGAGCACGAACCGGTCAAGGTGACCGACCGGCGCCGGATCGACCCGCGTCACCGGCGTGGTGCGGGAGCAGGCGACCCCGGCTCCCGCCGCCACGACCGGGCTGGGCGGTGGCGAGGACGTCGACACCGACCTGGACCTCACCGCGGCCAAGGTCGCCGAGGTGACGGCCGACCTGCAGCGCGTGCACGCGGAGTACGCCAACTACCGCAAGCGGGTCGACCGCGACCGCGAGCTGGTGCGCGACCAGGCCGTCGCCGGCACGCTCGGCGAGCTGCTGCCGGTGCTCGACGACGTCGGCCGCGCCCGCGACCACGGCGAGCTCGAGGGGGCGTTCAAGGCGGTCGGCGAGGCGCTGGAGGCGACGGTGTCCAGGCTGGGCCTGGAGCGCTTCGGCGCGGTCGGCGACGCGTTCGACCCCACGCTGCACGAGGCGCTGACCCACGAGCACCGCGACGACGTCGACGAGCCGGTCTGCGTCGCCGTGTACCAACCGGGCTACGCGTTCGGCGGTCGCGTGGTCCGGCCGGCACGGGTGGGTGTGGCGGAACCGGACCAGGGGTAGCCCGTGTCCACCAAGGACTACCTCGAGAAGGACTTCTACAAGGTCCTCGGCGTGGCCAAGGACGCGACCGCGGCCGACATCAAGAAGGCCTACCGCAAGCTGGCCCGCACCCATCACCCCGACGCGAACAAGGGCGACTCGGCCTCCGAGGACCGGTTCAAGGAGATCTCCGAGGCGTACGACGTGCTCTCGGACGACAAGAGCCGGCGCGAGTACGACGAGGCCAGGGCGCTGTTCGGGTCCGGCGGGCTGCGGTTCGGGTCCGGCGGGGGCGGGCGGGGCCCGGGCGGCTACCCGGGCCAGGGGGGCGCCGGTGTCGGGTTCGACCTGGGCGACCTGTTCGGCGGCGGTGCCGGCGCGGGCGGCGGTGGGCTGGGCGACGTGCTCGGCGGGCTGTTCGGCCGCGGACGCGGTCCGTCCGCCCAGGCGGCCCGGCGCGGTGCCGACATCGAGTCCGAGGTGACGCTGTCGTTCAGCGAGGCGGTCGACGGCGTCACCGTGCCGCTGCGGCTGACCGGGGAGGCGGCCTGCCCGACCTGTCACGGCACCGGCGCGAAGGCGGGCACGACCCCGCGGCTGTGCCCCACCTGCCAGGGCGCCGGCCAGACCAGCAGGAACGCCGGCGGCTTCGCGTTCGCCGAGCCCTGCCGCGACTGCCGCGGGCGCGGGCTCGTCGTCGACGACCCCTGCCCGGTGTGCCACGGCAGCGGGCGGGCGCAGTCCACCCGCACCGTGAACGCGCGCATCCCGGCCGGGGTGAAGGACGGCCAGCGGATCCGGCTCAAGGGCAAGGGCGCACCGGGCGAGCGCGGCGGTCCGGCCGGCGACCTGTACATCGTCGTGCACGTGTCCGCGCACCCGCTGTTCGGCCGCCGTGACGACCACCTGACGCTGACCCTGCCGGCGACGTACCCGGAGCTGGCGCTGGGCGCGCAGGTGTCCGTGCCCACCCTCGGCGGGGCGCCGGTGACGTTGAAGCTCCCGGCCGGGACCGCCGACGGCCGAACGTTCCGGGTCAAGGGCAAGGGCGTGGCCCGCCGGGACGGCAGCCGGGGCGACCTGCTGGTGACGGTCCAGGTCGCCGTCCCGCAGAAGCTGGACGGCAAGGCCCGGGAGGCGCTCGAGGCGTACCGGGACGCGACCGCCGGCGACGACCCGCGGGCCGGCCTGCTCGAGGCCGCCCGGGTGCGCGACGCACAGGACCGGTGCGGCATGAGCGAGACCGGCTTCACCCCCGGCGAGGACCTGCCGGTGTACGTCATCTCGGTGGCGGCCGAGCTGTCCGGGCTGCACGCG
This sequence comes from uncultured Actinomycetota bacterium, assembly GCA_963771835.1. Lineage (GTDB taxonomy): Bacteria > Actinomycetota > Actinomycetes > Prado026 > Prado026 > CAVQCJ01. Next base: position 751,756 of record CAVYVA010000004.1, on the reverse strand, counting down.
CAGACGTTGCGCACCTACGACCGGCTGGGTCTGGTCGTGCCGGGCCGCGCACCCGGCGGCGGCCGCCGCTACTCGGCCCGGGACATCGCCCTGCTGCGCGAGGTGCAGCGGCTGTCGAACGAGGGCGTGAACCTCGAAGGGATCCGGCGGGTGCTCGACCTCGAGGACGAGGTGGCCCGGCTGCGTCGCCGGCTCGTGCAGCTGGAGACCGAGCGCAGCAGCGCCGCCCTGGTGGTGTGGCGCCCCCGTACCCCGCGGTCCTAGACCGCGCTGGACTCGCGCGCGGCGATGAGACCGCGGTAGTGCGAGAACCGCGCCGCCATCCCGAGGAAGACCACGCCGACCAGGACACCGTCGCGGTGGTAGCCGACGGCGCACTCGCCGGTGAGCTCGCCCTCGAGCACCCGGATGTCGTCGCCGCCGATCCCGGGCAGGCCGAACGACTGCAGGCGCAGGTCGAACTGGTCGCTCCAGAAGGCCGGCATCGGGGTGTAGTCGCCGAGCGCCTCGATCGGGTCGGGGTCGGCGCTGCTGTCGCGGCCGTCCGCGCGTGCGGCGAGGTCGGCGGCCAGGACCTTGGCCGCACGCTTGGCCGTCTCGGTCGGGAAGTTCCAGTGCTCGACGCGGCGGGGGACGTCGTCGAACAGCACGTTGGGGAAGCGGGCGATGTCGCCGACGGCCACCGCGTCCCGCAGCGCCCCGTGCGGCCCCACCGCGCGCAGCCCGGTGTCGCAGAGCACGCCGTCGGACAGGTCCAGCCCGTTGCCGGCCAGCCACCCGACGTTGGGCACGGACCCCACGGCCTCCACCACGACGGTCGCCACCAGGTCGGTGCCGTCGTCCAGCGTGACCCCGCGCGGTCCAGCGTCGTCGCCGTCCATCCGCGCGACGGTGCGGCCGAGGTGGAAGCGCACCCCGCGCTCGGTGTGCCGTCGCTGGATCTCCCGGCCCAGCTGCGCGCCGAGCGGGCGCAGCAGCGGCACTGCCATCGGGTCGACCACGTCGACCTCGCAGCCGAGCACGCGGGCGGTCGCCGCGACCTCGCAGCCGATGAATCCCGCGCCGATCACCACCACCCGGGTCCCCGGCGTCAGGCGGTCGCGCAGCGTCGAGGCGTCGTCCAGGGTGCGGACCACGTGCCGCCAGCCCAGGGGTGCGTCCAGCGGCAGCCGGCGCGCACTGACGCCGGTGGCCATGACCAGGCCGTCGTACGCGAGCTCGAGCGCCGTCCGCGAGGCGGACCGTGCGCGCGGCCAGGTCGACCCCGGTGACGGTGTTCTGCGGACCGCCGAGCCGCCAGAGCACGTCGTCGACGGAGGACTTGCGGCGGAACGCCACCGTCTCGTGGTCGAGCCCGCTCGCGAGCCCCTCCTTGGACAGCGGCGGGCGGCTGTACGGAAGGTGCGGCTCGTCGCCGAGGACGACCACCTCGCCGGCGTAGCCGGCCGTGCGCAGCTGCTCGGCAGCGCGCAGCCCGCCCAGCCCGGCGCCCACCACGACCACGCGCCCCGCCTGCGTACGGGATGTCACGTCGCTCAGCCTTCCACCCGGATCGCCTGCATCGGACAGACCTGCTCGGCCTCCTCGACGGCGGCGCGCAGGTCGTCGGAGGGCCGCTCGAGAAGCACGACCAGCCGGCCGCCGGCGTCGGCCCCGAAGACCTCCGGCGCGACCAGGCAGCACTGCGCGTGGTCCTGGCGCAGCCCGGTGTCCACCGCCACCTGCATGACCGTCGCCTCCAGCCGCCCCGGAGCCGGACACTCTAGCCGTTACTGTCTGAACGGTCAGTCATATGCCTCTCCCGGGCCGGCCGGACGAGGGAAGAAGGCTTCTGGTGTGGGCGTTGTACGAGCCGTCTAGCGTCGCCTCCGTGGACTGCTGACACGCCCCTGTCGTACGACCTCTCCTGTGGAGCCCGATGGACCTCACCACCCGCAGCCAGGAAGCGATCGCGGCCGCCCAGCGCAGCGCGGTCTCGGCCGGCAACCCGGCGCTCGAGCCGGTGCACCTGCTCGACGCCCTGCTGAAGCAGCCGGACGGCATCGCGCTGGCGCTGCTGGACGCGGTCGGCGTCGCCCGCCCGGCCCTGCTGGCGGCGACCGACGTGGCCGCGGCGAACCTGCCGCGCGCCAGCGGCACGACGGTCTCCGGACCGCAGGCGTCCGGCGCCCTCCAGCGGGCGCTCGCAGTCGCCACCGAGCGGGCGCAGGCCCGCGGCGACGCGTACCTGTCCACCGAGCACCTCCTGCTCGGGATCGCCGCGGCCGGGGCCGAGGCCGCGGACCTGCTGCAGGCGCACGGTGCCACCGAGGCGGAGCTCGCCGCGGCACTCGATCGCGTCCGCGGCTCGGCCCGGGTCGCGTCGGCCGATCCGGAGGGCTCCTTCAAGGCCCTGGAGAAGTACGGCGTCGACCTCACCGCACGGGCCCGCAAGGGCGACATCGACCCCGTGATCGGGCGCGACGCCGAGATCCGCCGCGTCGTGCAGGTGCTGTCGCGGCGGACCAAGAACAACCCGGTGCTGATCGGCGAGCCCGGCGTCGGCAAGACCGCCGTCGTCGAAGGGCTCGCGCAGCGGATCGTCGCCGGCGACGTCCCGGAGTCGTTGCGGGGCAAGCGCCTGGTCTCCCTGGACCTCGCCGCCATGGTCGCCGGGGCGAAGTACCGCGGCGAGTTCGAGGAGCGGCTCAAGGCCGTGCTCGAGGAGATCAAGGGCTCCGACGGTCAGGTGGTCACCTTCATCGACGAGCTGCACACCGTGGTCGGCGCCGGTGCGACCGGCGAGAGCGCGATGGACGCCGGCAACATGCTCAAGCCCATGCTGGCCCGCGGCGAGCTGCGGATGGTCGGTGCCACGACGCTGGACGAGTACCGCGAGCACATCGAGAAGGACGCCGCGCTCGAACGGCGATTCCAGCAGGTGATGGTCGGCGAGCCGTCGGTCGAGGACACGATCGCGATCCTGCGGGGCCTGCGGGAGAAGTACGAGGCGCACCACAAGGTGCAGATCGCCGACGCCGCGCTGGTGGCGGCGGCGACGCTGTCCAACCGGTACATCACCTCGCGGTTCCTGCCGGACAAGGCGATCGACCTCGTCGACGAGGCCGCGTCGCGCCTGCGCATGGAGATCGACTCGCGACCCGTCGAGATCGACGAGCTGCAGCGCGCCGTCGACCGGCTCCGCATGGAGGAGCTCGCGCTGGAGAAGGAGACGGACCCGGCCTCCGTCGAGCGGCTGGAGCGGCTGCGGCGCGACCTCGCCGACAAGCAGGAGCAGCTGTCCGCCCTGGTGGCGCGGTGGGACCAGGAGAAGGGCGCGCTCAACCGGGCCGGCGCTCTCGCCGAGGAGCTCGACCGGCTGCGCACCGAGGCCGAGCTCGCGCAGCGGGCCGGCGACCTGGAGACGGCGTCGAAGCTTCTGTACGGGCGCGTCCGCGAGGTCGAGGCCGAGCTGGCGCACGCCCGCGAGGCGGCGAACTCCCGCAGCGCCATGGTCAAGGAGGAGGTCGGCCCCGACGACGTCGCCGAGGTGGTGGCCGCCTGGACCGGCATCCCCGCCGGCCGGCTGCTCGAGGGCGAGACGGCCAAGCTGCTGCGGATGGAGTCCGAGCTCGGCCGGCGCCTGGTGGGTCAGCACAGCGCGGTGCGCGCCGTCTCCGACGCGGTGCGCCGGGCCAGGGCCGGGATCTCCGACCCCGACCGGCCGACCGGGTCGTTCCTGTTCCTCGGCCCGACGGGCGTGGGCAAGACCGAGCTGGCGAAGGCGCTGGCGGACTTCCTGTTCGACGACGAGCGGGCGATGGTCCGGATCGACATGAGCGAGTACGGCGAGAAGCACTCGGTCGCACGCCTGGTCGGCGCGCCGCCCGGCTACGTCGGGTACGAGGCGGGCGGTCAGCTCACCGAGGCCGTGCGCCGGCGGCCGTACACGGTCGTGCTGCTCGACGAGGTGGAGAAGGCGCACCCGGAGGTGTTCGACCTGCTGCTCCAGGTGCTGGACGACGGCCGGCTCACCGACGGGCAGGGCCGCACCGTCGACTTCCGGAACGTCATCCTGGTGATGACCTCCAACCTCGGCTCGGCGTTCCTCGTCGACCCGACGCTGGACTCCGAGGCCAGGCGCGAGGCGGTGATGACGGCCGTGCGCGCGACGTTCAAGCCGGAGTTCGTGAACCGGCTGGACGACGTGGTGGTGTTCGAACCGCTTGGCAGCGAGGAGCTGGCCCGCATCGTCGACCTCCAGGTGGCGCTGCTGGCGAAGCGGCTGTCCGAGCGCCGGCTGGACCTCGAGGTCACCGCGGCCGCACGGGAGTGGCTGGCGCTGGCCGGGTTCGACCCGGTCTACGGCGCCCGGCCACTGCGACGGCTCGTGCAGACCGAGATCGGCGACCGGCTCGCGAAGGCGATCCTCGGCGGCGAGGTGCGCGACGGTGACGTCGTCCTCGTGGACGTGGCCGTCGACGGGACCACGCTCACGGTGAGCTCGAAGTCCTGACCTCGCGCTCGCTTCACCTCGCAGACGGCGCCTCTGATCGGCCCCTACGGCAGTAATTCGGGTCGTTCTGCGACGTCCTGCGAGGTGGAGCGGGTACGGTCTGCGCGCCGACGGCGTCAGGCCCGTCGTCGAGGGGGGTACGCGATGAGCGAGTCGACCCAGCCGGCAGAGTCTCCCGAGCCGGCCGAGGCGCCGGAGCCGGCGGCACCGGCGTCGTTCCCCGAGTACGGCGCCTACGCGCCCACGCAGCCCGTGCCAGAGCCGGAGCCGGGCGACCCGCTGCGCGGCCTGCTGGCCGGAGCGGGAGCGGCGCTGCTCGGTGCGATCGTCTGGGCCGCGCTCGTGTACGTCACCCACTACGAGCTGGGGATCGTCGCGGTCGGGGTCGGGTACGGCGTCGGCTACGCCGTGCACCGAGTGGGCCGGGCCGCGTCCATGCAGGTCGCGCTCGGGGCCGCGGCCTTGGCCGGGGTCGGCATCCTCTTCGGCTTCGTGCTCTCGCAGCTGGTCGCCGGTATGGAGGTGCTGCACGGGAGCTTCCTGGACGCCGTCGACTTCGTCGGGCAGTACATCGGCTGGGGCGAGTTCATCATCAAGGCGCCCGGCGACGCGCTGTCGTGGGCGTTCCTCGCGATCGGCGCGTTCGCTGCGTTCCGGCTGGTGGCCCAGCAGCGCCGGCCCGCCCGGCGCGGCTAGCGGACCAGCCGGCCGGCGGCCAGTCGGGAAAGAGCGTCGTCCAGGACCTGGGGCCGCTTGCAGAACGCCCAGCGCACCAGCGGCCGTCCGGCCTCGACATCGTCGTAGAACACCTGGTGCGGCACGGCGACGACGCCGCACCGCTTCGGCAGCGCGCGACAGAACTCCAACCCGTCGGTCCACCCCAGCGGTCGTACGTCGGTGGTCGCGAAGTACGTCCCCGCCGGCACGAAGACCTCGAAGCCGAGGTCGGCCAGCCCCGCGCACAGCTGGTCGCGGCGGTCCTGCAGCCCGGCGCGCAGCTCGTCGAAGCCGGTCGGGTCGGCCGCGAGCGCCTCGGCCACGGCGTACTGGAACGGGCCGGCCGACACGAACGTGAGGAACTGCTTGGTGGTCCGCACCGCGGCGACCAGCTCGGCCGACCCGGTCGCCCAGCCGACCTTCCAGCCGGTGAACGAGAACGTCTTGCCGGCCGAGGAGATCGTGACGGTGCGGTCGGCCATCCCGGGCAGGGTGCTGATCGGGATGTGCTCCACGCCGTCGAAGGTGAGGTGCTCGTACACCTCGTCGCTGACGACCAGCAGGTCGTGCTCGACCGCGACGGCGGCGACCGCGGCCAGCTCGTCGCGGGTGAGCACGGTGCCGGTCGGGTTGTGCGGGCTGTTCAGCAGGATCAGCCGCGTCCGGTCGGTGACTGCGGCGCGCAGCGCGGCCACGTCCAGCCGGAACGACGGCGCCCGCAGCGTCACCGGGACCCGCACGCCGCGGGCCATCGCGACGGTCGCGGCGTACGAGTCGTAGTACGGCTCAAGCGCGATCACCTCGTCGCCGGTGTCGACCAGCGCGAGGATCGCCGCGGCGATCGCCTCGGTGGCCCCCGCGGTGACCAGGACCTGGGTGTCGGGGTCGAGCCCGATGCCGTACTGCGCCAGCTGGTGAGCGGCGATCGCGTGCCGCAGCTCCGGGATGCCCGGCCCGGGCGGGTACTGGTTCCCCCGCCCCGCCAGGATCGCCGCCGCAGCCGCCTCGGCCACCGCGCGCGGCCCGTCCGTGTCCGGGAACCCCTGGCCCAGGTTGATCGAGCCCGTGGCGGTCGCCAGCGCCGACATCTCCGCGAAGATCGTCGTCCCCAGCCCCGCCAGGTGCGGGGCGAGCAGTGGCCGGGACCTCTTCACGCGGCCCACCGTAGAGGCCCCCTGGGGAAGGTGGTGCGAGGCTGGGGGCATGAGCAGGGCTTCGGGGGCTTCGAGGGCTTCGAGTGCACCGAGTGGATCGAGGGCATCGAGGGCGCCGGTGGCGCTGGTGACGGGGTCGACGTCCGGGATCGGGGCGGCCTTCGCCGAGCGGCTGGCGTCGCGGGGCTACGACCTCGTCCTGGTCGCGCGCTCGGTGGACCGCCTGGACCAGCAGGCGGCCGACCTGCGGCACCGCTACGGCGGCGCCGTCCAGGTCCTGCCGGCGGACCTGTCCGACCGTGAGCAGTGCCTGCGGGTCGAGCACCGCGCTCGACGACGCCTCGCGCCCGGTCGCGCTGCTGGTCAACAACGCGGGCTTCGGGGTCAACCGGCGGTTCGCGGTCAGCACGGTCGACGCGGAGGAGGAACAGCTGGACGTCCTGGTCCGGGCGGTGCTGCGGCTGACGCATGCGGCGGTCCCCGGCATGGTCGCGCGCGGCGCCGGCGCGGTCGTCAACATCTCCTCCGTCGGCGGGTGGATCCCCGGCGGCTCCTACAACGCGGCCAAGTCCTGGGTGACGACGTTCACCGAAGGGCTGGCCGCGGAGCTGGCCGGCACGGGCGTGCGGGCGACCGCCGTCTGCCCGGGCTTCGTCCGTACCGAGTTCCACCAGCGTGGCGGGATGGACGTCAGTGCGATCCCGGACTGGCTGTGGCTGACGGTCGACCAGGTGGTCGACGGCGCCCTCGCCGACCTGGGCCGCGGCCGGCCGGTCAGCGTGCCGACGGCCCGTTGGAAGGTTCTGTCGACGCTGGCCCGGCATGCTCCGCGGGGCCTGGTCGCGGCCACCTACCGGCGGGGCCGGCCCAAGCGTTGAGCCGGGCCGTCGCGGCAGCCTGACGACGGTCCAAACCCACCGCCCGTTCCTGTGGTGCGACCGCGGGGAGCGTCCTAGGGTGCGCCTATACGTCCTTCAGACCCGTTGGGGGTGCCCCTTGAGCACGGTCCACGTCAGCGTCACCGTCGACGGAACGAAGTACGACCGCGATGTGGAGCCGAGGCGGCTCCTCGTCCACTTCCTGCGTGACGACCTCGGCCGCACCGGCACCCCCATCGGCTGCGACACCTCGAACTGCGGAGCCTGCACCGTGCTGCTGGGGGGCCGCTCCGTGAAGAGCTGCGCGATGCTCGCGGTGCAGGCCGACGGCGCCGAGATCACCACGGTGCAGGGTCTTGCGAACGGTGAGTGGCACCCCATCCAGAAGGCCTTCCACTCCGAGCACGGTCTTCAGTGCGGCTACTGCACCCCCGGCATGATGCTCGCGGCCGTCGACCTGCTGAAGGACAACCCCGACCCCACCGACGCGGAGGTCCGTGACGGCCTCGAGGGCAACCTGTGCCGGTGCACCGGCTACGTGAACATCGTGCGCGCCGTGCAGGCGGCCGCCGCCGAGCTGAGGGGAGCCGCGAAGTGACCGTCGACACCAGCGCGAATCTGGTCGGGCAGCCGCTCCTGCGCAAAGAGGACGCCAGGCTGGTCACCGGCGAGACGAACTGGACCGACAACATCCAGCTCCCCGGCATGCTGTACATGGCGGTGCTGCGCAGCCCGATGGCGCACGCGCGCATCGACCGGCTGGACGCGACACCGGCCCTGTCGCGCCCTGGCGTCGTCGCGGTGTACACCTCGGCCGACATGGGCGGGGCCGGGGTGCCGTGCGTGTGGCCGGTGACCGACGACATGGTGACGCCGGCCCACCCGGCGCTCGCCGTGGACGAGGTCCGGTACTCCGGCGAGCCCGTGGCCGTCGTCGTGGCGGAGTCGCGGTACCAGGCGGCCGACGCGCTCGAGGCCATCGAGGTCGACTACACCCCGCTCGCCCCCGTGCTGGACATGGAGGCCGCGCTCGCCGACGGCGCCCAGCTCGTGCACTCCGACAAGGGCACCAACAAGTGTTTCTACTGGGAGCTCAACGGCGGCGACTACGCGCAGTCGAAGGCCAAGGCGGAGGCCGGCGGCGGGAAGGTGCTCCACCGCCGGTACATCCAGCAGCGGCTGATCCCGAACGCCATGGAGCCGCGCGCCGTGGTGTGCGCACCGATGGCGGCGACCGGTGAGGTCACGCTCTGGTCGGCCACCCAGATCCCGCACGTGGTGCGGGTGCTGCTGGCGCTGGTCACCGGGATCCCGGAGCACAAGATCCGGGTGATCGCGCCGGACGTCGGCGGCGGGTTCGGCTCCAAGCTGGACCTCTACCGCGAAGAGGTCATCGCGGTCCTCGTCGCCAGCCGGCTCGGCCGGCCGGTGAAGTGGACGGAGTCGCGCAGCGAGGGCTACGTCGCCACCATCCACGGCCGCGACCAGATCCAGGACATCGAGGTCTCGTACCTTCCCGACGGCACGCTGCTCGGACTGCACGTCGAGCTGCTCGCGGACATGGGTGCGTACCTGCAGATCATCACGCCGGGCATCCCGCTGCTCGGCGCGTTCATGTACAACGCGATCTACAAGTTCGAGGCCTACCACTTCGGCACCACCGGCGTGTTCTCGACGAAGACGCCGACCGATGCGTACCGCGGGGCCGGACGACCGGAGGCGACGTACGCGATCGAACGGATCATGGACGACCTCGCCGCCGAGCTGGGCATGGACCCGCTCGTGCTGCGCGAGAAGAACTGGATCAAGCACGATGAGTTCCCGTTCGCCACGATCGCCGGCCTCGAGTACGACAGCGGCAACTACGAGCAGGCGACCGACCGGGCCAAGGAGCTGTTCGGCTACGACGCGCTCCGGGCCGAGCAGCAGCAGCGCCGCGCGTCGAACGACCCGGTCCAGCTCGGCATCGGCATCTCGACGTTCACCGAGATGTGCGGGCTCGCGCCGTCGCGGATCCTGTCCGCGCTGAAGTACGTCGCCGGCGGCTGGGAGAGCTCGACCGTGCGTATCACGCCGACCGGCAAGGTCGAGGTGGTGACTGGCACGTCACCGCACGGCCAGGGCCACGAGACGGCGTGGAGCCAGATCGCCGCCGACGCGCTCGGCGTGCCGTTCGAGGACATCGAGGTCATCCACGGCGACACCAAGATGGCCCCCCACGGCATGGACACCTACGGCTCGCGCTCGCTCGTCGTCGGCGGTATCGCCGTGCTGCAGGCGGCCGAGCGGGTGGTCGAGAAGGCCAGGGTCATCGCGGCGCACCAGCTCGAGTGCGACCCGGGCGACCTCGAGTTCGAGAACGGCGTCTTCAAGGTGAAGGGCACTCCCGGGGCCGAGAAGGCGATCCAGGCGGTGGCGTTCGAGGCGTTCACGGCGCACGACCTGCCGGACGGCGTGGAGCCCACGCTGGTCGCCGACTCGACCCTCGACCCGCAGCAGTTCTCGTACCCGCACGGGACGCACCTGTGCGCGGCCGAGGTGGACACCGAGACCGGCGCCGTGACGATCCGCTCGTACGTCGCGGTCGACGACATCGGCAACGTCGTGAACCCGATGATCGTCGAGGGCCAGGTGCACGGCGGCATCGCGCAGGGCGTCGCCCAGGCGCTCTTCGAGGAAGCGGTGTACGACGCGGACGGCAACCTGGTCACCGGCACGATGGTCGACTACCTGGTTCCGTCAGCCGCCGACCTGCCCGACTTCGTCACCGAGCGCACCGTCACTCCGTCGACCACGAACGCGCTCGGGGTGAAGGGGGTCGGCGAGGCCGGCACCATCGCCTCGACACCGGCCGTGGTCAACGCCGTCGTCGACGCGCTGAGACCGCACGGCGTCGGCGACATCCGGATGCCGTGCTCACCGCAGAACGTCTGGCGCGCGATCCAGGACGCGGGCCGCGAAGGAGGCGCGCTGTGATCCCCGCGAGCTTCGACTACGCCCGGCCCGACTCGATCGAGGGCGCGCTGGCCGCCCTCACCGCCGGCGGCGAGGACGCGAAGGTGCTGGCCGGCGGCCAGTCCCTCATCCCGCTGCTGCGGCTGCGGCTGGCGTACCCGAGCGTCCTGGTGGACCTGGGCGACGTCGACGGGCTGCACGGCGTGCGCGACGACGGCGACGCGATCGTCATCGGGGCCATGACGACCCACGACGAGGTCGCCCACGACCCGCTGGTGAAGGCGCATGCGCCGTTGCTGGTGGCCGCCACCGGCACCGTCGCCGACCCGGCCGTACGGCACCGGGGGACGTTCGGCGGCGCCCTGGCGCACGCCGACCCGGCCGGCGACCTGCCGGCGGTCGCCCTCGCGTGCGGGGCCGAGATGGTCGTCGCCAGCACCGGCGGGCGGCGCACCGTCGCGGCCGCGGACTTCTTCGTCGACTACCTGCAGACCGCGGTCGGACCGGACGAGCTGCTCGTCGAGGTCCGGCTGCCCAAGCAGGACGGCTGGGGCTTCCACTACGAGAAGTTCCACCGGACCGCCCAGGCCTGGGCGCTGGTCGGTGTGGCCGCCCTCGTCCGGCGCTCGAACGGCTCGATCGCCGAGGCGCGGGTCGGCCTGACGAACATGGGCTCGACGCCGTTGCGGGCGTCGGCGACCGAGTCGGCGCTGGCCGGGGCGGACGCCACCGCCGCCATCGTGGCCGCCGCCGCCGAGCACGCAGCGGACGGCGCCAACCCCTCGTCCGACCTGCACGCTGGCGCCGACTACCGGCGGCACCTGGCCCGGGTGCTCACCAAGCGGGCAGTCGCAGCAGCGGCCGGGATCTGATGGAGCTGGAGAACGACTTCGTCGTCCCGGTCCCCAAGGCCCAGGCGTGGGCCGTCCTGATGGACGTCGAACGCATCGCCCCATGCATGCCGGGGGCGACGTTCGACGGGTTCGAGGGCGACGGCTTCAAGGGCCGGGTCAAGGTCAAGCTGGGACCGATCACCGTGACGTACGGCGGCACGGCCCGGTTCGCCGAGCGCGACGAGGCGGCCGGGCGGGCCGTGATCGAGGCGGCCGGCAAGGAGGCCCGCGGACCGGGCACGGCCAGCGCGACGATCCACGCGCAGCTGGACGAGGAGGGGTCCAGCACGCGGGTGAAGGTCGTGACCGACCTCAACGTCACCGGCAGACCGGCCCAGTTCGGGCGCGGGGTGATGGCCGAGGTGGCCGCCAAGCTGGTCGGGCAGTTCGCCACGTGCCTGGCCGACCAGCTCGGGGCGGACACCGCCGCGGCCGAGCTCCCGGCCCCCGACGTCGCCGAGCCGACGCCTGCGGCCGCTCAGACGACGGCAGCTGGCTCAGCCGTGGCGCAGGCTCCTGCCGCCGCACCCGCCCCGCGCCCGACGTCGGACGCGATCGACCTGATGGAGACCGCAGCCGTACCTGTGCTGAAGCGCGTGGTGCCTCCCCTTCTCGCCCTGCTCGGGCTGTACGTCCTCTGGCGCCTGCTCCGCCGCGCCCGCCGCTGACGACCGACCGCACGGGTGGTCAGAAAGGTGATGGGCCGGAGCGGTCCTGCATCTCCCAGGCGTGGTCGAGGACGTGCCAGGCGATCCGCCCGGCCGCGTACCGGACCGGCCAGCCCTTCGGCTCGACCAGCCGCTCACCGTCCGAGGCCCGACCGAGCACCTCGAGGATCGCCGCGCGGTTCCCGACCACCGCGACGGTGTCGCCGGGTGCCGGCTCGCGCAGGCGCAGGCCGATCCTCCGGGCGTACATCGCCTCGGCGCCGGCCACGTGGGCCAGCATCGTGTCCCGGTCCCGGCCGCCGCCGCGCGGGCCCTTGCGCAGCTCGGCCGGCGCGACGGCGGCGACCGCGTCGAGCACCGCCCAGGCAGCGCCGACCAGGGCGGACAGCCGGCGTGCGTCCCGCTCGCCGACAGGGCGGAAGTCCGGGGCGGTCACCGCACCGGGGGCGCCGAAGTCGGTGGTCGCGTCCCCGGCCACCCGTTCGAGCACCCGCGCAGTGACGGCTGCGCCCGGACGTCCGGCCGGGAAGGCCAGATCGGCGCCGGCCGCGACGGGCGCATAGCGCTCCGCGTACGACAGCAGGGCGTCCAGTGCGGCCTCGTCCCCGCGGGCGGACCGCGACCAGCCCGGCCAGTCCACCGCGGTCGCGAAGGTCCGCTTCGCCCCCACCTCGAGGACGACTTCGATGTGCACGGGGCCGGCCGGCATGCCGACGAGTATCGCCTCGCGCGGCGACTGCGGGAGGCCTGGACTCAGCCGTGGCTGACGGTCAGCACTCCGAGGAAGTAGGTGTCCCCGGTGGTGGCGGCGGTGACCACCTGGTTCCCCGGCGCGGACACGGGGGCGTCGAACGAGTCGACATCCGTGCCGAACGTGTTCAGCCGCCCCTCGGTGTTCGGCGGCCCGGGAGCGTTCGGCGGCGCGAGAGCGCCCGCCGCCGAAGAGTCCATGACGTTGGTCGAATCCGCCGGGTTGCCACTCCGCGGGTCCAGGACCGTGTCGCCGAAGGAGATCGTGTCGCCCTTGATGCCCAGGTCGCCTTCCCAGGCGACCGTCCCGATCCTGGTGCTGCCGCTGCGCGGACCGATGGACAAGGAGGCGGTCCCGGTCACTTGGGTGAAGCCGTCGAGAACAGTCAATTGATCGACGGGCGCGTTCGGATCCTCGTAGACCACCACGAGAGACCAGCCGGCGTACTGGTTCTGGCTCCCGAACGCCACCTGGGGATCGGCGGCCCACCATGTCCCCGAACCGCCCTGGGCGACCAGGTCGGTGACGTCGGCGTACGACTGAAACACCATCTTCGCGCTGTCGAAGTCGGTTCGGTCGGCAGTGATGGGCGTGTACTCGGTCGCGCCAGGACCGCGCAGCTTCAAGGTCTCCGTCTTGCTGTTCGGGATCAGTCCGCCCGACCAGTACAACCCTGCCCAGCGGACGCTGCCGCCAGGGGGAAGCGGCGGTAGAACGGCTGCGGAGGACGCTTTGGTCTTGTCACCCGCCTGGTTGAACGGGGTCATCGACCAGTCGTTGTTGTCGAGGCAGGGCGGCGACCCGCGATGACCCTCACCGCCACCGAGCGCGCACTGCTCGTTGGCGATGCCCAGGCGGGCGTCGGCGCAACCCTTCGCTCCCGTCGGGCAGGACAGCAGGCCGTTGCCGACCTCGGTGACGCTCAGCGCTCCGGTCTCGGCGAACCGCGCGGCCAGCCCGGCCGCCTGCACGCCATGCTCGCTTTGGGCGCTGATCCCCTGGGTGAGCCCGTCGGCGGAGACGGTGACAGTCACCGGGTCGTTGCCCGCGGAAGCCGCGTCTGCGACGACGTCCAGGTAGACCTGGGTGGTCTGACCCGGTTGGAGCGGGGGCAGCGTGCTCAGCTTGCAGGTGGCGGTGGGGACGTCGCAGGACCACCCGCTGTCTGCACCCAGCGCCATGATCTTCGGGGCCGGCGCGTTGGGAGCCGTCGAATGCGGAGAGGGTGCTCCGCAGGCCGACGAAACTGACGCCCGAGGGCAGCTTGACGGTGGCGGTGACGTTGTTCGCCGGGCCGCCGGTGTTGCCGACCGCGAAGCCGATGATGCCCGGGCGCCCCTGCACCAGGTCGCCGAGCGGCGTGTACGTCAGCGTCAGCACCGGCGGCGTAGGCGTCGGGGTCGACGTCGGGGTCGGGGTCGACGTCGGCGTTGACGTCGGCGTGGGGGTCGGGGTGGGAGTCGGAGTCGGGGCGTGCGTCGCGGACGAGGACGGGTGCGCCGTGGCGGTCGACCCGGAGGTCGGCGCGGCGGTCGTCGGGGTCACGGACGCGATCGGCGCGAGCGTCTGGGTGCTCGTGGCGTCCGGCCCGGACGAGCTCGAGCCGGACGTGCTGGAGCCTGACGAGGACGTACCGCCGGGCAGGACCGGACCGGACGCGCCCGGCGCGGCCCCCGTCACGGTGCCGCTGCCGCCCCCGCCGCCGATCACGACGGCGGCGATGATCCCGGCCCCCACCACGCCCACGGCTGCCGCGGCGACACCGGCCGTCCAGGCGGCGCTCAGCCCGAAGACCCCGCCGCCTCCGCCGCCGCCCGCCCCGGTCACGGTCACCGCCGCGCCGGTACCGCCGCTGCCGCCGGCGCCCCCGGCGCCACCCGCGACCGCTCCGGCGGAGCCCGCCCCGGCAGACGCCCCGGCGGCACCGGCAGAAGCCCCGGCACCCCCCGCGGCGCCGCCTGCTGCTCCGGATGCGGCCGCTGCCGCCGGCTGGGCACTCGAGGCGGCTGCGACCGTCAGCGCGCCTGCCCCTACGACTCCTGCGGCCGCTGCCGCAGCACCGGCCCCGACGCCTCCGCCGGCCGCGGCCGCACCGCCCGATGCGGCAGCCGCTCCGCTCCCGGCGCCCGCACCGGCCCCTGCGCCCGTTCCACCGCCTGCGCCGGCACCGGTCCCACCGGTCGTCCCCGATCCGGCCAGCGCGCCGGCCCCGGCGGCGGCGGCCCCACCGGTCCCGAGCAGGGCGCCCGAGCTGAGGTAGCCGGCCACGAACAGGCCCAGGACCAGCGGAGCGACCACGGCGCGCATCCCGCTGCCCACGTCGGTGAGCTCCAGGACCAGCCCACGGCACCGTTCGCAGGTGTCCAGGTGCTCCTCGACCTGCGCGGTCTCCCGCTTGGACAGACCGCCGCGGGCGTACGCGCCCAGCCGGTCCGAGTACGGGCGGCAGCCGTCGTCCAGCGGCGCGGCCAGGTGCTGCTGCAGGTAGGCCTGGCGCAGCCCCTCACGGGCCCGGTAGGCCAGCGCGGCCACCCCGTTCGCGGTCAGCCCGAGGATGGGCGCCACCTGGGCGGGGGTCAGCCCTTCCACCTCGGTGTGCCAGAGCACGGTCTGCCAGCGCTCCGGCAGCGAGGTGTACGCGCGGGAGACGATCGACTTCTCCAGCCCCTCCAGAGCGGGGTCGACGAACGGCACCCCGGGGTCGTAAGGCGTCAGGTCGTCGGAGATCGTGATCCGGCTGCCGGCACGGGTGCGGTCGTACGCGATCCGGCGCAGCGCCGTGAGCAGGTAGGCCCGGAAGGCGACGTCCGGGCCGCCGCCGGCCTGGACCACCGACAGGACCTTCGCGAAGGCCTCCGAGACGAGGTCTTCGGCCTCGTTCGGGTCGCGGGTCATCTGCCTGGCCAGGGCGCGGGCCGCGCCGACGTGCCGCAGGTACAGGGGACCGAACGCAGCCTTGTCGCCGGATCGGACCGCCGTGATCAGCTCCGCGTCGCTGGGACCGGGCGCCTCGGCGGACCGAGGCTCGGTCTCGAGCGGGGGCAGGTCGGTCACGGGCTTGATTCTCCCTCGGCGCGGGCGTTGTCGATCGTAGACGGAGAAGTCACGCTACGCGTCCATCTCGTGACTATCCGTCCATCTCCGTGCACCGCGCGGGGGCGTCCAGCGGCTTCTACCCAAGAGACGCCCAACTGGTCCGCTCATGACGGGCCCGGGGGACGGCTTCGGGGCCTCCGCGAAAAACATCGACAAATCCCGCGTCACGATTGAGCCGGCGGCCGGTCTCATCCCTGTCGGACGCCGAAGCGAAGCGGAAAGGAGGGGATCGAGATGGGCGAGGACGCACTGGCCACTCTCTTCCCCCTGGGCGGACCTGCCTCTGCCCTCCGCTCCCGGTGGCAGCGGCTCTCCGCCGAGGCCAGCTGGGCCCACCCCGCCGACTGGTGGGACCCGGCCGTCGATGCTCTGGCGGAGGCCGTCGCGGACGGGCGGGACGCGACGGTCCCCGCCGAGCTCCTCGGAGCCGTCCGGGCACAGGCCGGCGTGGGCCTCGCCGAGGGTCTGGACGACCTGGCGTCGCTCTACCGGGTCCTGGGCGGCGACGCGCCGCCGTTCTTGGTCATCCGCTCGTTCAGCGCCGGCTGGGCCGACGCCGGGGTCGACCCGGTCCGGACCGCCGGCTGCGAGGACGCGATGACCGGCCTGGCCACTCCTTCGTACCTTCGCACCCGGCTCGGCGAGGTCTACCGGACCGCCGTGGCCGAGAACGTGCTGGTCACCGACGTGGTCGGCATGGTGATCCTGGACGCCTCGGTGATGACGCCGGACCCCTGGCAGCGGCTGGCCCGCGTATGTGTGCTCGCGGACTGCCTGCGCGAGGAGTTCGCCGGCGGCGAGTCGCTGGTGGCCCTCGGCTCCGGCCGGGTGGCCGCGCTGGTGGCCCGCGACGAAGACCTCGGGCCGATGCTGGCCCGGCTCCGCGACCTCGTCGAGGTCCGGATGGTGCTCGCGGGGCTCTCCCGAGCCTCGCGGCGCCCCCCGCGGGTGTGGCTCGAGCCGCTCCCCGCGGACTACGACCAGGCGCTCGCACTGCTGCGGGAGCTCGAGCGCTGAAAGGTGTGCCGGGCCTGCCGAGGGGGCCGGCCCGGCACGCTTCCGGACCCATCTGAGGGGATGGCTCCGGAACGACCGGGTCCATCGAGGGGTTGGACCCGGTCTGCAGGGCCCGTCGGGAGGACGGACCCGCGCACCGCGCCCGGCGGTGCACCGGCCCTCGGAGGGGTAGGCCGGTGCACCGCCGAGGCATCGCTCACATCCGCGACAGCAGCCGCGCCAGCGCCTGCGCCGTGAGCTCCGGCGCCGCCAGAGCGGCGAAGTGACCGGCGTCGACCGACTCGACCGGCCAGCCGCGGCCCGCCGCGACCCGCGCGGACCAGTCGTATCCGGCCGACGTACGCAGGAAGCCGCACGGGGCGTCCGGCCAGTCGCCCGGGAACGGGACGGGCTCGGTGAAGTACGCCAGCGGTCGCGGCCGGAGCCCGACCAGCAGCCGCGCCCGGTCGGCCGGGTCCGGGACGTTGTCGACCAGGTCGGCGTCCACCCAGCTCGGCACCGTCCCGCCGGCCTCGAGCACCGCTCGCCAGGCTGTCGCCAGGTCCGCGTCCTCGGCGGCCAGCAGGTCCAGCCGGGAGGCGGTGCCACCGGGCCGGGGCAGCGCGGCGTCCAGGAACACGTACCCACGGACCGGCCCGTGCACCGCCCGGCGGGCGTAGGCCAGCTGCGGGAGCAGCGGCCCGGCTCCGCTGTGCGCGACCAGCAGCAGCGGTTCGCCGGGGCGGACCGCGGCGGCGAGCTGCCGGGCGGCCGCCGCGACGTACCGGGTGGCGTACGGAGGCTGCTGGTCGTCGTCCACGTCCACGACGTGCACCGGAACAGCGGTGCCGGCCCCGAGACCGGCCCCGAGCAGGTCCGGCAGCCGTCCCCAGGCTGCCGCCGAGGTCAGCGGCGAGTGCAGCAGGGCGACGGCGGTCGGTTCCACCCGGCTCAGCCTGCCCTAGGCTCGCCGGCCATGACCGACCCCACCGCCGACCGCGCCGCGCTGCTCGACCAGATCACCGCGAAGGCGGTCGTGCACGGCCGGGTCGTGCTGTCCTCGGGCCGCGAGGCCGACTACTACGTGGACCTGCGCCGGGTGACGCTGGACGCGGCCGCCGCCCCCCTCGTCGGGCGGGCGATGCTCGCGGCCACCGCGGACCTGGACTACGAGGCGGTCGGCGGGCTCACCCTCGGCGCCGACCCGGTCGCGACCGCGATGCTGCATGCTGCGGCCGCCCAGGGCCGGGCCCTGGACGCCTTCGTGGTCCGCAAGGAGGGCAAGGCGCACGGGCTGCAGCGCCGGATCGAGGGCCCGGACGTCGCCGGGCGACGGGTGCTGGCCGTCGAGGACACGTCCACCACCGGCGGGTCGGTGCTGACGGCGGTCGAGGCCCTGCGCGAGGCGGGCGCCGAGGTGGTCGGTGTAGCCGTGGTGGTCGAGCGCGGGGCGGCCGGGGCCGTCGCGGCGGCCGGCCTGGAGTACCGGAGCGTGTTCTCGCTCGCCGACCTGGGGCTGTCCTGAGCCGGCGCGGGCCGTTGAGTCCGGACCGGGACCGGCCGAAGATCTAGCCATGAGTGGCTTGTCGACGCTGGTCTTCGTGCTGGTCGCCCTCGCGGCGGCCGGGTACTTCGTGTGGAACTACCTGCAGGAGTCCAAGCGGCGGCAGGCGCTCCAGCAGTTCTGCATGGCCAAGGGCTGGGCGTACACCGCGGAGGACGACTCGTTCACCGTCCGCTGGAACGGCACGCCGTTCGGCCAGGGCGACCGTCGGCGTTGCCGGAACGTCGTCCGCGGCACCGACCGGAACGTGCCGTTCGTCGGGTTCGACTACCAGTACGACACCGAGTCGACCGACAGCCGGGGCAACACCCAGCGCACGACCCACCACTTCGCCGTCATCGCACTCGCCCTCCCCACTGTCCTGCCCACGCTGCAGGTGACCCCCGAGGGCTTCCTGGAGCGCGCCGCGGCTGCCGTGGGGCTCGGCGGCGGGATCGACCTGGAGTCCGAGGACTTCAACCGGCACTTCCGGGTGCACGCCCGGCAGCCCAAGTTCGCCTCGGACGTGCTCACCCCCCGGACCATGGAGGCGCTGCTGGCCGGCCCGCCCACGGCGTGGCGGATCGAGATGTCCGACCTCGTATCGTGGGGCAGCGGCACCATGAACCCCGTGGACGTGCTCGCGAGCCTGTCCACGTTGCACCATGTGGTGGACGGCATCCCGTCGTTCGTCTGGCACGACAACGGGTACGACCCGGACCAGCAGGTCCAGTCGGCGCCAGTGGCTCCGCCGGCACCACCAGCACCAGCAGCTCCACCGGCACCAGCAGCACCACCGGCACCACAGGCTCAGCAGGCACCGGTCGCGCCAGCGGCCGTGCCCCCAGCGGAAGGCAGCATCGCGTGAACGCGGTCATGTGGGTGATCCTGGGGATCGTCGTCCTGGTCCTCCTCGGCGCGAGTGGTGTCCTACAACCGCTTCGTGCGGCAGCGGAACCTCGTCCAGGAGTCCTGGCGGCAGATCGACGTCGAGCTGACCCGGCGGCACGACCTGATCCCGAACCTGGTCGAGACGGTCAAGGGCTACGCCGCGCACGAGCGGCAGACGCTCGAGGCAGTGACCGCCGCGCGGGCGGCCGCCGCCGCCCCCGGCAGCGGTCCGGCCGAGCAGGCCCAGCAGGAGAACGTCCTGACCGGCGCGCTGCGCCAGCTGTTCGCCGTCGCCGAGTCGTACCCGGACCTGAAGGCCAGCACGAACTTCCTCGAGCTCCAGCGGCAGCTGTCCGAGACCGAGGACCGGGTCGCGGCCGGACGCCGCTTCTACAACGGCAACGTGCGGGCGCTGAACACGCGGGTCCAGGCGTTCCCGTCCTCGGTCATCGCCGGGCTGTTCGGGTTCAAGGCCGCCGAGTACTTCGAGGCCGAGGACCCGGCCGTCCGCGCGAACCCGCAGGTCAGCTTCTAGCCGCTCGTGCGGGGCCGACGCAACAGCCCCACCAGGACCGGGACGACGGCGACCGCGACGCCGACGACCAGGATCAGCTCGATGTGGTCGGCGATGAAGGCCACCTGGCCGAGCCAGTAGCCGAGCAGGATCACGCCGGTCCCCCAGAGCGCGCCGCCGATGATCGAGTACGCGACGTACCGGGGCCAGCTCATCCGCCCGACGCCGGCCATCACCGTGATGAACGTCCGGACGATCGGCACGAACCGGGCCAGGACGATGGCCGGCGGGCCGTACCTGGCGAAGAAAGCGTTCGTCCGCTCGACGTACTCGGGCTTGAAGATCCGGGACCCGGGTCGCCGGAAGACGCTCGGCCCGGCCGTCCGCCCGATCCAGTAGCCGACGAGGTTTCCCGCGATGGCCGCCAGGCAGACCAGCAGGCAGACCAGCGGCAACGAGGACGGCAGCACCGGGCTGTCGTTGGCGATGAGCACCCCGGCCGCGAACAGCAGCGTGTCGCCGGGCAGGAAGAACCCGACGAGCAGCCCGCACTCGGCGAAGATGATGGCGAGGAGCCCGATGAGACCGACGCTCTTGAGCAGCTGGTCCGGGTTCAGGAAGTTCGCGCCCAGCAGGACGTCGGGGTGGGTCAGGCTGAGCATCGGGCCAGGGTACGGGCCAGACCGGAAACGTCCGGCAAACTGTGCGCGGTGACAGGGGCCGAGGTCGGAGTCGGGCCGTGGACCGGGCCGTGGCCGGACGACCCGCGGTACGACGCCGAGCTGCTGGCCACCGGTGACCGCCGCAACGTCGTCGACCGCTACCGGTACTGGACCGTCGAGGCGATCGTGGCCGACCTCGACAGCCGGCGGCACCCGTTCCACGTGGCGATCGAGAACTGGACCCACGACTTCAACATCGGGTCCGTCGTGCGCACCGCCAACGCCTTCAACGCGGCCGGGGTGCACATCGTCGGGCGGCGGCGGTGGAACCGGCGCGGGGCCATGGTGACCGACCGGTACGTGCACGTGCACCACCACCCCGACGTCGCCGCGCTCGCCGCGTGGTCCGCCGCCGCGGGCGTGCCGCTGATCGGGATCGACAACCTGCCGGGGTCGGTGCCGCTGGAGACGTACGACCTGCCGGCCGCCTGCGTCCTGCTGCTCGGGCAGGAGGGGCCCGGGCTCTCGGGGCCGGCCCGAGCGGCCTGTGCGGCCGTGCTGTCGGTGGCCCAGTACGGCTCCACCCGCTCGGTCAACGCCGGGGCGGCGGCGGCCGTGGCCATGCACGCGTGGGTCCGCCGGCACGCCTTCGACCAGCAGCCCTGACTCGGCGCGGCTGAGGCAGGGGTCCTTGGTCCCTTGCCGGGCGGTGCCGGGCCGATGCGAGGATGGGCGCGCCCCGTACGCACCAGCCGAGGAGCCACCCGCCATGCCCATCGCCTCTCCCGAGGTCTACCGCGAGATGCTCGACCGCGCGAAGGCGGGCGCCTTCGCCTACCCGGCGATCAACTGCACGTCCTCGCAGTCCGTCGTGGCCGCCCTGCGCGGTTTCGCGGAGGCGCGCAGCGACGGCATCGTCCAGTTCTCCTGGGGCGGGGCCGAGTTCGCGTCCGGGCAGATGGTCAAGGACATGGTGACGGGGGCGGTGGCGCTGGCGGAGTTCGCGCACGTCGTGGCCGCCAAGTACGACGTGAACATCGCCCTGCACACCGACCACTGCCCGGCGAACAAGCTCGACGGCTTCATGAGGCCGCTGGTGCAGCTCGGGCTGGACCGGGTCGCGGCCGGGAAGGAGCCGCTGTTCCAGTCGCACATGTGGGACGGCTCGGCGGTCAGCCTCAAGGAGAACCTGGACATCGCCGACGAGCTGCTCGACCAGTGCGCCCGGGCGCGGCTCGTCATGGAGCTCGAGATCGGCGTCGTCGGCGGCGAGGAGGACGGGATCGAGGCCAAGCACGACGCGAAGCTCTACTCGACGCCCGAGGACGCGATCGCGACGGCCGAGCGACTGGGGCTCGGCGAGCGCGGGCGGTACCTGCTGGCCGCGACGTTCGGCAACGTGCACGGCGTCTACAAGCCGGGCAACGTCGTCCTGCGGCCGTCGATCCTCAAGGACCTGCAGGACGCGGTGGCCAGGCGCTTCGACCTGCCGGCGGGCTCGAAGCCGTTCGACCTGGTCTTCCACGGCGGCTCGGGGTCGCTGCTGTCGGAGATCCGCGAGGCGCTGGACTACGGCGTCGTCAAGATGAACGTCGACACGGACACGCAGTACGCCTTCACCCGCCCGATCGCGGACCACATGCTGGTGAACTACGCCGGGGTGCTGAAGGTCGACGGCGAGGTCGGCAACAAGAAGCTGTACGACCCCCGCGCGTACGGCAAGGCCGCCGAGGCCGGCATGGCCGCCCGTGTCACCGAGGCCTGCGAAGACCTCCGCTCCGTCGGCACCCGCCTCACCTGACCCCCCTCAGGGCTTTACCCGCCAGCACGCTGTAACCCGGCCGTTGGGAGGTCATCGGCCGGGTCGACGACTTCTGGCCGCAGTACGCGACGGTCGGCGAGAGCGACGGCCTCCTCAAGTACGTAGACCGGGACGTACTGCGCTTTGAGAAGCTCCGGCAGGAGCGACTGGAGCGGGCCGGGCTCCAGGTCGTCCGGGTGACCAACCGGGACGTCACGCTGGACGTGGTGCGAACCGCCGCGCGCTACCGGGCGGCCTTCGATCGCGGCGTCCGCGCCCTCAACTCCCACCCGCGCCCCCGCTTCACCTGGTGAACTGCGACGTGGGAGCGCATCCACGGCTCGATGGGCAGCGCTGTGCAAGGTGAAGCGGGGAGGGGTGGAGGGGGGAGGATGGGGGTATGACGCATCAGGA
Organism: uncultured Actinomycetota bacterium; assembly: GCA_963771835.1. Taxonomy (GTDB): domain Bacteria; phylum Actinomycetota; class Actinomycetes; order Prado026; family Prado026; genus CAVQCJ01. The sequence goes on along the minus strand of CAVYVA010000004.1, from coordinate 729,328 downwards.
CCTGATGGCGGGGCCGCCGCCGACGTTGCTGCCAGCGGAGCCCGGTCCCCGGGACCTCCTCGAGCAAGGCGTGATGGCCGCGGAGGTCGCCGCCCGCTACCCGGAGTGCTCGCTGGCCTGGGCCGTCCTCGCCGACGACGCCTTCGCCCGCGGCGCGACCATCGAGTCGTACGCCTACGCGCGCGTTGGCTACCACCGCGGGCTGGACCAGCTGCGCCGCAACGGGTGGAAGGGGCACGGACCGGTGCCGTGGGAGCACGAGCCGAACCGCGGCTTCCTGCGCTCCCTGCACGCGCTCGGCCGGGCTGCGGGCGTGATCGGCGAGGACGCGGAGGCGCAGCGGTGCGCTACCTTCCTGCGCGACAGCTCGCCCGCCGCAGCCGACCACCTCGGCGCCGACGCCTAAGGGGGCCGCAGTGCCCGCCATCGTGCTCGTCGGCGCCCAGTGGGGCGACGAGGGCAAGGGCAAGGCGACCGACCTGCTCGGCTCGTCCGTCGACTACGTGGTGAAGTTCAACGGCGGCAACAACGCCGGGCACACGATCGTCGTGGACGGCCAGAAGTACGCGCTGCACCTGCTGCCGGCCGGAGTGCTGACCCCCGGGGTCGTCCCGGTCATCGGCAACGGCGTGGTCATCGACCTCGGCGTGCTGTTCGGCGAGATCGAGCAGCTGACCGAGCGCGGCATCGACACCTCGCGGCTCGTCGTCAGCGCGAACGCGCACGTGATCCCCTCGTACAACCGCACGGTCGACAAGGTCACCGAGCGGTTCCTGGGCAGCCGCCGCATCGGCACGACCGGGCGCGGCATCGGCCCGACGTACGCCGACAAGATGAACCGCGTCGGCATCCGCGTCCAGGACGTCTTCGACGAGAAGATCCTGCGGCAGAAGGTCGACCGGCGCCCTCGAGCAGAAGAACCAGCTGCTGGTGAAGGTCTACAACCGGCGGGCGGTGAGCGTCGACGACGTCGTCGACGAGCTGCTCGGCTTCGCGGACCGGCTGCGTCCGATGGTCGTCGACACCGGCCTGCTCCTCGGCCAGGCCCTCGACGCCGGGCGAACGGTGCTGCTCGAGGGCGGCCAGGCCACGCTGCTCGACGTCGACCACGGCACCTATCCGTTCGTCACCTCCTCCAGCGCCACCGCGGGCGGCGCGTGCACCGGCAGCGGTATCCCGCCCACGCGCATCGACAAGGTGATCGCGATCGTCAAGGCGTACACGACCCGGGTGGGCGAAGGGCCGTTCCCGACCGAGCTGCTGGACGCCGACGGCGAGCGGCTGCGGCAGGCCGGCTGGGAGTTCGGCACGACCACGGGACGGCCGCGGCGGTGCGGCTGGTACGACGTCCCGATCGCGCGCTACGCGGCCCGGGTGAACGGCGTCACGGACTTCGTCCTGACCAAGCTCGACGTGCTCACCGGCTGGGACCGGCTCCCGGTCTGCGTGGCCTACGACATCGACGGCGAGCGGGTCGAGGAGCTGCCGGTCAACCAGACCGACTTCCACCACGCCCGCCCGGTGTACGAGTACCTGCCCGGCTGGACCGAGGACCTGGCGAAGGCCAGGACGCTGGACGACCTGCCGGCCAACGCGCGGGCGTACGTCCGCTTCCTGGAGGAGCGCTCCGGGGCACCGTTCTCGGCGGTGGGCGTCGGGCCGGGCCGCGACGAGACGGTCGTCGTCCGTCCGCTGGTATGACCGGCGCCATGCCCGGCGACATGCCTGTCGCCGAGCCGCCGTCCGACGTGGTGCTGCAGGGCCGCCACGTCCGGCTGGAACCGCTGGGTCCGCGGCACGCCGGCGACCTGGCGGCCGAGCTCGGCGCCGACGACGACGTCTGGCGCTGGCTGGCCGAGCCGCCCGGCGACGAGGCCGGGATGGCGGCGTTCATCGAGGGCGCGCTGGCCGACCGGGCCCGCGGGGAGCGGTTCCCGTTCGCGGCCGTCGAGCTGGCCTCGGGGCGGGCGGTGGGGTCGTCGAGCTTCCTGGACATCACCCCGCGGGAGCGCCGGATCGAGATCGGCTGGACGTTCTACGCGCGCCGGGTCTGGCGCACGGCGGTCAACACCGAGGCCAAGCTGCTCCTGCTCGGGCACGCCTTCGACGACCTGGGCTACGAGCGGGTGGCCCTCAAGACGCACCACCGCAACGAGCGCTCGCAGGCGGCCATCGCCAGGCTCGGGGCCACCCGTGAGGGCGTGCTGCGGCACCACATGATCGACCGGTACGGGCAGTGGCGGGACAGCGTCTACTTCTCGATCCTGTCGGCCGAGTGGCCGGACGTCCGGGCCGGTCTGCTGGCGGCGCTGGACCCTCGCCAAGGCTGACACTGTGTCGGCCCAGCTCGCCTCGGTCTGACAGGGTGAGGCTCGCGCCGACCGTCCGGCCGCACCTACCCTGCCGCCATGACGCACCCACCCCGGACCCCGCCCGCGGCGCCGAGGTCTTCGCCCTCGACCGCGCGCACGTCTTCCACTCCTGGTCGGCCCAGGGCGCCCTCAACCCGCTGCCGATCGCCGGCGGCGAGGGCTCGTACGTCTGGGACTACGACGGCAACCGCTACCTCGACTTCTCCAGCCAGCTGGTCAACACCAACATCGGGCACCAGCACCCGAAGGTGGTCGCCGCGATCCAGGAGCAGGCCGGCAAGCTGGCGACGATCGCCCCGCAGCACGCCAACGAGGCGCGCGGCGAGGCCGCCAAGCGCATCGCCGGGCTCGCCCCGGACGGGCATGCAACAAGGTCTTCTTCACCAACGGCGGCGCCGACGCGAACGAGAACGCGATCCGGATGGCCCGCCTGCACACCGGCCGGGACAAGGTGCTGAGCTTCTACCGCTCGTACCACGGCAACACCGGCGCGGCCGATCACCGCGACCGGCGACCCGCGGCGCTGGCCGAACGAGTACGCCGACGGCCACGTGCACTTCTTCGGGCCGTACCTGTACCGCTCGGCGTTCTGGGCGACGACCGAGGAGCAGGAGTGCGAGCGCGCGCTCGCAGCACCTCGAGCAGGTCATCCAGTTCGAGGGCCCGGCGACGATCGCCGCGATCCTGCTCGAGACGGTCGTCGGCACCGCCGGCGTCCTGATCCCGCCGCCGGGCTACCTCGCCGGCGTGCGCGAGCTGTGCGACCGGTACGGCATCCTCTACATCGCCGACGAGGTGATGGCCGGGTTCGGCCGCACCGGGAAGTGGTTCGCGCTGCGACCACTGGGGCGTCGCACCCGACCTGATCACCTTCGCCAAGGGCTCCAACTCCGGGTACGTCCCCGTCGGCGGCGTCGTCATCAGCGACGCGATCGCCGCGACGTTCGACGAGCGGGTGTTCCCCGGCGGCCTCACCTACTCCGGGCACCCGCTGGCCTGCGCGTCGATCGTCGCCTCGATCGACGCGATGCGCGAGGAGGGCATCGTCGAGAACGCCGCGCGCATCGGCGAGACGGTGCTCGGTCCCGGGCTTCGCGAGCTCGCCGACCGGCACCCGGTCATCGGCGAGGTGCGCGGCCTCGGCGTGTTCTGGGCGCTCGACCTGGTCAGCGACCGGGCCACCCGCGCGATCGCTCGCTCCGTACGGCGGGACGTCGGCCGGCGATGAACGAGCTCGGCGCCGAGTGCCGCAAGCGCGGCCTGCTGCCGTTCATCAACTACAACCGGCTGCACGTCGTACCGCCGTGCACGGTGTCCGAGACCGAGGTCAAGGACGGCCTGGCGATCTGCTCGACGAGGTCTTCACGGTGGTCGACAAGCACTACACCGGCTGACTCGCCAGTCAGCAGACGGGTACGGTGGTCGGCGTGACGACACCGGACCGCACCGTCCTGCGCCCCGAGCTGCTCCTCGACGTCGTCTCCGGCGAGCTGCTGGTCGGGCGCGCCGTCGTCGTCGAGGGCGAGCGGGTCGTCGCGGTCGATCGCCGCCGCGGATGCGCCGGCAGAGGGTCCGGCGCTGCTCGACCTCGCCGGGCACACCCTGCTGCCGGGACTGACCGACTGCCACGCGCACCTGGTCGGCGAGCCCGACTCCGGGCACAGCTACGCCGAGATGCTCACGCGCAGCCCGGCGCAGGAGGCGCTGTCCGGCGTACGCAACGCCCGCGACACCCTGATGGCCGGGTTCACGACCGTCCGCGACGTCGGGACGTTCCGCGCCTTCGTCGACGTCGCGCTGCGGGACGCGATCGACGCGGGCTGGGTGCAGGGCCCGCGGATGCGGGTGGCCGGCGCGTACATCACCAGCTCCGGCGGCGGTGGCGACATCACCGGGCTCGCCCAGGACGTGGACGCGGTGGTGCCCCGGGACCTGCGCGCCGGTGTCGCCGACTCCGTCGACGAGGTCCGTCGGGCGGTGCGCCGCGTCCTGCACGGCGGCGCGGACCTGGTGAAGGTCATCGCCACGGGTGCCGTGATGACGGCCGGCGGAGTCCCGGGGGCGCCGGAGTTCAGCGAGGCGGAGATCAGGGCCGCGGTCGAGGAGGCCGCGCTTCTACGGCGTCGCACGTCGCAGCGCACGCGCACGGTGCCGAGGGGATCAAGCGCGCGGTCCGGGCCGGGGTCCGCTCGGTCGAGCACGGCTCGCTCATGGACGACGAGGCGATCGAGCTGATGGCCGCGGCCGGCACCTACCTGGTCGCCGACGTGTACTGCGGCGACTACATCGCCGAGCGCGGCCGAGCCGAGGGCTGGGACGCCGACGTGCTGCGCAAGAACGACGAGACGACGCTCGCGCAGCGCGAGGGCTTCGCGAAGCTGCGTGAAGGCCGGCGTCCGCATCGCGTTCGGCACCGACAGCGGGATCTACCCGCACGGGCTGAACGCGCGCCAGTTCGCGTACCAGGTGCGTTGGGGCCAGACGCCGGCGGAGGCGATCCGGTCGGCGACGCTCACCGCGGCCGAGCTGCTGGACCGCGCGGACGAGCTCGGCACCGTCGCGCCCGGCCGCTACGCCGACCTCGTCGCGGTCGCCGGCAACCCGCTGGAGGACATCCGCCTGCTCGAGGACATCCCGTTCGTGATGAAGGGCGGCCGGGTCGTCAAAGGCCTGACCCCGCGATCTTGAGAGAAGCAGGGCCCCGTACGGCGTGTCGCCTCTGCATCTCTCAAGATCGCGGGGGAAAGGATGCGGGGATGGTGGCGTCCGAGGAGTCCGTGTCGTTCGACCGGGCTGCCGACTTCTACGACCGGACCAGGGCGCTGCCGCCGGAGGTCGCCGCCGAGCAGACCGCGCTGCTGGCGGCGCAGGTCCGCGACCGGCTCTGCCTGGAGATCGGCGTCGGGACCGGGCGCATCGCGCTCCCGCTCGCCGGGGCGGGCGCCAGGGTCGTCGGGATCGACCTGTCCGCGGCCATGCTGGACCGGCTCCGTGCCAAGGACCCGGGCCGGACGGCGCCGGTGCTGCGCGCCGACGCCACCGCCCTGCCGTTCGCGACCGCCTCGTTCGGCGCGGCGCTGGCGTGCCACGTCCTGCACCTGGTCGCGGACTGGGTCGCGGTGGTCGACGAGCTGGTCCGGGTGGTCGAGCCGGGCGGTGTCCTGCTGGTCTCCCGCGGTGCCCCTCGGGACGGCCTGCTCGCGGAGCTGAACGCGCGTATCCGGGCCGGCGCGGGCGCAGCCCCGAGGCGCGGCTCGCTGGACCATCTCGACGAGCTCGACGCGCACCTGTCCGGACGAGGTGCGACGGTCGAGCGGCTGCCTGCGCTCGAGCGGTCGCCGGCGACGCTGGGCCGGTCGGTGGAGTGGTACCTGCGCGAGCTCGAGAACCAGGTGTACTCGTGGACCTGGGACATCCCGCCGGACCGGCTGAACGCCTCGGTCGCCGCCGCCCGCGCCTGGGCGAGCACCGCGTACGGCGACCCTGCCCACGTGCAGATCCCGGCGCCGCCGATCCGCTGGCACCGGTACGTCCTCCGCGCCTAGGACCCGGACCGGGTCTGGCACGATCGGCCGATGCTGGTCCATCCCTGGGACGCCCCGCTCGATGACGGCGAGTGGCGGGCGGTGCTCGAGCGGCACCCGTTCGGCGTGCTGACCACGGTCGGCCACGTCGACGGCTGGCCGGTCTCGGTCCCGACCCAGTTCACGGTCGCCGGACCGGACGAGGTCGTGCTGCACCTGGCCCGGCCCAACCCGGTGTGGCGGGCGATCGAGTCCGACGACCGGGTCCTGCTGACGGTCGCGACCGACTGGACGTACGTCCCCAGCGACTGGAAGGCCGTCGAGGGCGAGGACCCGCGGATGGGCATCCCGACCACGTACTACTCGGCGGTCGTCCTGGCGGCCCGGGTGCAGGTGCTGGACACCCCGCAGGACAAGGCCGCCGTGCTGCGGACCCAGCTGGCCGCGCTGCAGGCCGGGGTCGACGTCGCCGACCCGGCCGAGCACGGCCGGACCCTGACCGGCATCCGCGGGCTGCGGCTGCAGGTCGACCACGTCAAGGGGAAGCTGAAGTACGGCGGGAACGCCGACGACGCGCACCGCGCCGTGGTCGCCGAGCACCTGGCGCGGCGGGACGGACCCGGGGACGCCGCGGCACTGGCGCATCTGCGCCGCCGGCACCCGTACGCCTGAGCCCCGAGCCCGTGCGGGCCGATCAAGCCGGGACCCGCACGGGTCGATCCAGGACGCATGGCGGGATCGCGCGGGCCTCGGGGACTGCTCTGGCTGCTGGCGGCCGTCGCCGGGGGCACGGCGGTGGTCGTCGCCGCCACCGTCGCGCTCTACCCCTCCGACCGGCCGGTCTCGGCGGCGGTGCCGAGCTCGTCGGCCCCCGCGCCGACAAGCTCGGCCACCGCGGGCGTCGTGACGGGCGAGCCGTCGGCGTCCGCTGCCAGCGCCGGGACCGATGCGCAGGGCTGCCCGCTGGCGCTCACCGCGGCTCTCGACGACCACCTGCTCTGCGCACCGGACCTCGGGGCGAGCTGGAAGCCGGATACCGGCACCGTGGTCCGTCCGGTGTCCGAGACCTGCGAGCCCGCGGGGTCGGCGCCCGTCGGCCCGACCGGCGCCTCCCGGGTGCTGTACCTGCGCGGGCCCGGGTTCGACGTCATCGAGCAGATCCGCGGCTACGCGACCGTCCGCGATGCCACCACGATGTTCGACACGGTGCGGCTCTGGATGCTCACCTGCACGAGCGACGCGACCGGGCTGGACGTGCGGGACGCAGACAACGACATCCGGCCGGCGGCGCTGTCGGCCGGGTTCGTCGGCGCCCAGTCGTGGTGGGTGATCCACAAGCGGATGCGGACCGGGCTGGTGCTGTTCGAGTCCGGGACCCGCATCGTCGAGGTCGCGGTCGTGCCCGCCGGGCCGGCGTCCGGCCCGCCGCAGGCCGCGCTGGTCTCCGCGGTCGCGCACGCGGCGCTGCAGTGGGACACCCAGCCGCGCGCGTCCGCGAAACCGACCTCCTCGACCGACTAGCGGTCGAGCCGGTCCTCGCGCACGACCTCGAGCGGGGACTTGTCCGGACGCAGGCCGCGCCACGAGGGGTGCCGCAGCCGCCCGTCCGTGGTCCACTCGCCGAAGGCCACCTCGCCCACGATGCGCGGCTCTGCCCAGACCGCGTCGCGTGCGTGCGCTCTGGGCACCTCGGTCGCGAACGGTGAGGTGTCCCGGCGCAGCGGTCGCAGCATCCCCTCCAGGTCGGTGAGCATCGCGTCGGTGAACCCGGTGCCGACCTGGCCGACGTACGCGAGCCCGCCGGCCTCCTGCACGCCGAGCAGCAGCGCGCCGACCGTGCCCTCGCGACGTCCGGCGCCGGCGTGCCAGCCGCCGACCACGACCTCCTGCATGCGGACGTGCTTGACCTTGACCCACTGCCGGGACCGCCGGCCCGGCTCGTACCGTGCGTCCCGGCGCTTGGCGACGATCCCCTCCAGACCCCGCTCCAGGCTGGTCGCCAGCGCCGCCGCCGCGTCGCCCGCGAACGCCGGCGGCACCGCGAAGCCGTCCCCGTCGAGCTCGAGCTGCTCGAGCAGCCCGCGGCGCGCGTCGTAGGGCAGGTCGACGAGGTCGCGTCCGTCCAGGTGCAGGAGGTCGAACACCAGGTACGCCACCGGGACGCGCTCGACCAGCCCGCGGACCGCAGCGGGGTCCACGACGTGCATCCGCTGCTGGAGCAGGCCGAAGTCGGGCCGCCCGCCCGCGTCCAGCGCGACGATCTCGCCGTCCAGGACCGCCGGCACCGCCCCGAGCAGCCGTCCGATGCGGCCCAGCTCGGGGTAGGTGCGCGCGACCTCGCGGTCGTTGCGGGTCAGGACGCGCAGCCGGTCCGGCTCGCAGTACGTCACGGCCCGCACGCCGTCCCACTTCATCTCGTACGCCCACAGCCCCTCCTGCGCGGGCGGCGGCAGGTCGCCGGCGACTGCCAGCATCGGCCGGATCAGCTCGGGCAGCACCCCTCTACCTTGTCGCGTCCCCTCCCGGTCGGGCCGGCCGGGTAGCCTGCGGGCGTGAGAGTCCTCGTGCTCGGGGCCGGTGCACGTGAGCACGCCCTCTGCCGCTCCCTTGCCGCCGACCCCGAGGTGAGCGCGCTCGCGTGTGCGCCCGGCAACGCCGGCACCGCACAGATCGCCGAGCAGTTTCGACGTCGTCGCCGAGGACCCGGCCGCCGTGTCCGCGCTGGCGGTCTCCTGGGCCGCCGACCTCGTCGTGGTCGGGCCCGAGGCCCCGCTGGTCGCCGGCGTCGCCGACGCCGTCCGCGCCCGGGGCATCGACTGCTTCGGACCGTCCGCGCAGGCGGCCCGGCTGGAAGGCAGCAAGGCCTTCGCCAAGGAGGTCATGGCCGAGGCCGGCGTGCCGACCGCGATGGCGCACGTGTGCGACACCGCCGCCGAGGTGGCCGCCGCGCTGGACGCCTTCGGGCCGCCGTACGTGGTCAAGGACGACGGGCTGGCGGGCGGCAAGGGGGTCGTGGTCACCGACGACCGGGACGTGGCGCTGGCTCATGCCGCGGCCTACGGACGGGTGGTGGTCGAGGAGTACCTGGACGGCCCCGAGGTCTCGCTGCTGTGCCTGACCGACGGGACCGCCGTCGTCGCCCTGCAGGCTGCGCAGGACTTCAAGCGCGTCGCGGACGGCGACACCGGCCCGAACACCGGCGGGATGGGTGCGTACTCGCCGTTGCCGTGGGCCCCGTTCGGGCTCGCCGACGACATCGTCGAACGGATCGTCCAGCCGACCGTCGACGAGCTGGCCAGGCGCGGGACGCCGTTCGCCGGTGTCGTCTACGCAGGGCTCGCGCTGACCCCGAAGGGGCCGCGGGTGATCGAGTTCAACGCCCGGTTCGGCGACCCGGAGACGCAGGTGGTGCTGGCCGGCCTGCGCACGCCGCTGGCCGGCCTGCTCCGCTGCGTCGCGACGGGCCGGCTCGGCGAGGTCGAACCGCCGCGCTACGAGGCCGGCGCCGCGGTCACGGTCGTGGTCGCGTCGCCCGGCTACCCGCAGGCGCCGCGCACCGGCGACCCGATCGGCGGCCTGGACGAGGCCGGCGCGGTCGACGGCGCGTACGTCCTGCACGCCGGGACGAAGGTGGTCGACGGCAGGCTCGTCAGCGCCGGCGGACGGGTGCTGTCGGTGGTCGGGGTCGGTGCCGACCTCGCGCAGGCCCGCGACCGGGCGTACGCGGCGACCGCGCTCATCGACCTGCCCGGCGGCCAGCACCGCTCGGACATCGCGGCTGCAGCGGTCGCCGGCGAGGTCATCGTCCCCTGACTGCGGGTGTCGGCGCCCTCACGCGTCGACCGCGGGCAGACCCACTCAGAGCAAACGCTCAGAGATCCGTGACGCGAACGTGTCCTGATCAGCCGCTCAGTTCGCTTACTGTCTGCGTGCCCGCGTCCCACCCCCGGACGCTGGTCGACCCGCGGAGACCCCGCGGGTTCTGCGAGCCGAACCGAGAAGGACGCTGCATGCGCCGCACCCGCCCCGTGGTCCTGGTCGGCGCAGCAGCGATGCTGGTCGCGTTCGCGGTCTCGCCGGCTTCGCCCGCCGCGGCAGCGAGCCGCGCGCACGGCACCGCTCCCGGCCGCACCGGGTCGGTGCTCCCGTCCGCCAAGACGGTCACGCTGGTCACCGGTGACGTGGTGCGGGTGCTCACCCAGCCGGACGGGCGCCGAGCGGTCACGCTGCTGCCGGGCCCGGACGGGACGATCCCGCAGGCCGCCGTCACGCAGGTCGGCAAGCACCTGTACGTCGTCCCCCGGTCGGCGGTCCGCCTGCTCTCGGCGCAGCGGCTGAACCCGGACCTGTTCGACGTCGCCGCGCTCATCGCCGACGGGTACGACGACGCGGCCCGCGCCACGCTCCCGATCATCGTCGACTACGGGAAGGGCGCGGCCGCGGCGAGCCGCGCGGCCACCGCGTCGGTGCGCTCGGCCCGCCGTACGCACCTGCTCGCCCGGCTGGGCGACGCGTCCTACGACGCGGACAAGAAGCATGCGCACCAGGCGTGGGCCTCGCTGACCGCAGGCGTCGACGGCGTCGGGCGCACCGACGTCGCTGGCCGGCGGCGCGGTACGGATCGACCTGGACGGCAAGGTCCGGGCGGTCGACGACTACGACCCGCTGGCCCAGATCCACGCGCCGCAGGCCTGGGCCGCCGGGTACGACGGCACCGGGGTGAAGGTCGCGATCCTCGACACCGGCTACGACGCCACCCACCCCGACCTGGCCGGAAAGGTGAGCACCAGCGCGAACTTCACGCCTGAGCCGGACGTCACGGACGGGAACGGGCACGGCACGCACGTCGCCGGCACCATCGCCGGCAGCGGTGCCGCGTCCGCGGGCGTGCACAAGGGCGTCTCCCCCGGCGCGACGCTGATGATCGGCAAGGTCCTGGGCAGCAACGGCAGCGGCGAGGACTCGCAGGTGCTCGCCGGCATGGAGTGGGCGGTCGCGCAGCACGCCGACATCGTGAGCATGAGCCTGGGCGGCGACACCGGCGACGGCAGCGACCCGCTCGAGCAGGCGGTCGACGAGCTGTCCGCGACGTCCCCGACGCTGTTCGTCATCGCCGCGGGCAACAACGGGAGCAGCCCGACCACGGTGACGTCTCCGGGCGCGGCCGACGCGGCGCTCACCGTCGGCGCCGTCGACAGCACCGACACCATGGCCGACTTCTCCAGCCGCGGTCCTCGCCTGGACGGCACCGTCAAGCCGGAGGTCGTGGCTCCGGGCGTCGGCATCGTCGCGGCCCGCGCGGCCGGCACCTCGCTGGGCGACCCGGTCGACCAGTACTACACGTCGCTGAGCGGGACCTCGATGGCGACGCCGCACGTGGCGGGCCTGGCCGCGATCCTCAAGCAGGAGCACCCGGACTGGGACGGTGAGCGGCTCAAGGCCGCGATCGTCGGCAGCACGGTCCCGGTCGCCGGCGCGGGGGCGTACGACGCCGGCACCGGGCGGGTGGACGCGCTGCGGGCCATCGGCCAGACCGTCGTCGCCGACCCGACGCTGAACCTCGGTTTCTTCCAGTGGCCGCACACGAACCTCGCGCCGGCCACCAAGACGCTCACGTACACGAACCTCGGCAGCTCCGACGTCACGTTCGCGCTGGTCGAGGGCGGGCAGGACGCCGCGGCCGCCGGCCCGCCCGGCGTCACGCTGTCCGCCGACCACCTCACGGTCCCCGCCGGCGGGCACGCCACCGTCGACGTGACGGTCGACCCGACGGTCGCCCAGCCCGGTGCGTACTCGGGCGTGGTCACGGCCACGCCGGCCGCCGGCGGGCAGAGCGTGCGCACGGCGTTCGGCTACGTGCTCGAGGACGAGCGCTACAACGTCACCGTGGTGGTCCACCCCCGGCCCGGGACGCAGACGGCGTCGCACATCGTGGTGCTCGCGGGCCTGGACGACTACTCGTACACGCAGCGCACGCTCGACGCCGCGGCCGGCACGCAGCAGGTCACGTTCCGGGTCGCGCCGGGCCGGTACGGGGCGACCGTGACGTCGTTCGGGACCGCGAAGGACAACTCGCAGGAGGGCGTGGTCGACCTCAAGCCGCTCGTGCGGGTCACCAAGGACACCACGATCGTGCTCGACGAGGGCTCGACCCGCCTGCTCGACTACAAGACCGACAAGCCGGTCGTCAACGACGGCGAGATCATCAACGTCGACTGGGTCGGCAAGAACCCCAACCTGTCGCTGGGTGCCGCCCTCGCCGGCAGCGTCGACCGGCTGTACGCGCGGCCGATGGTCAACCCCGGCGGCGGCGTCGTGACCACGATCCTGAACATGCAGCTGTCGGCGCCGGAGGGTCTGATCACCCTCGGCGGCGGGTCGTCGCCGCCGATCGGCGTCCGCCCCGTCACCGACGTCGGGCAGTCGACCTGGCTGACCCCGGTGCCGACGGTCGCCGGCTCGTTCCGGGTGGTGGACGCCGGCTCGGTGTCCGCGCTGCGGACCGGCTCGGTGCGCGGGCGCCTGGCGCTCGTCGCGGGCACCTGCGCCGACATGACCGCGGCCGCGGACGCGCTGGCCGCCGCGGGGGCGGCCGCGATGGTGGCCTACCCCGCCTACGGCTCGTCCTGCGCCGGCACCATCACCGGCACCCCGCCGCTGCCGGCGTTCCGGGCCCGCCCGCTGGACGCGGCCCGGATGCTGCGCAGCGCCGGGCACCTCGCGACGATGCGGTCCGAGCCCGGGCCCGCGTACATCTACGACCTGGCCGGGCACTGGCCCGGCATCGTGCCGGACGGCGCAACCCTCGACGGCACCGGCAAGCACGTGGCGACGCGGATCGAGGACGTCCGGTCGATGGGCGGCACGACCGCGTCGGACGGGCTCGCGCTGTACGAGAACATGACCGGGATGTGGCCCGACCTGGGGATGGGGATCTACGGCTTGACCCGGGCCGTCCCGGTCCCGTCCGTGGTCACGCACTACCTGTCCACCGGCCCGAACTGGGAGCGGGACGTCACCGTCACCTCGCCGCAGGGCGGCGCGTACGCGACGCTGTACGACCCGCCGACCCCGGTCGTGGGCGGGACGACGAAGTCGGACACCTGGTTCGGCGGCCCGTTCTCGACCGGCGTCTCGCCGGTGCTGAGCAAGGCGTTCGGATGGAGCGTCGCACCCAACCGGCAGGGCGACACGGGTACCGCCGCCGCCGCGCTGGTCGCGGACTCCGCCGGCCACGTGGGCGGACTGCTGTTCGACAACGACTGGTACGGGACCTTCTCGTCAGCCGACGGGACCGTGCTCGCGGAGGGTCCGGACCCGCTGTTCCTGGGCTGGCTCGACATGGCGCCCAAGCGCACCGCGTACAGGCTGGACGTGCGGTTCACCCGGGCGAACCCGTTCTGGAAGCGGTCCACCGACGTGCACACGGTCTGGGGTTTCTCGTCGCAGACGACGAAGACCGACCACCAGGTCTTCCCGCTCATGGACGTCGGTCTCGACATGACGCTGTCGCCGACGAACGACGCGGCCGCCGGCCCGTTCGGGTTCGGCCTGAAGCTGTCGATGCCGATGGGCGTCACCGCGGTGCCGGTCCTGGCGCCGACGGTCGAGGTCTCCTGGGACGGCGGCACGACCTGGCGGGCGGCCGGCGTGACCGGCTGCGCAGCCGGCAAGGTCAGCGGCTCGGCCGGGCTGGTGACGCAGTGCGCAGTGTCGGTGCAGAACACCGCCGGCGGCTCGGCGTCCCTGCGGGTCAGTGCCACCGACACCTCGGGCCGCAGCGTCACCGAGACCATCGTCGACGCCTACGCCGTCCGCTGACACCTAGCGCGGTGGTGGGGGCGGGCCGGGGTCGTCGCCGACCACCGACCAGCGCATCGCGATCTCGACCAGGCGGGCCCGCTTCTGGTTCTGGGGCAGCCCCTCGATGCCGAACTTGGCATAGAGCACGCGCAGATGGGTCTTGACCCCGTCCAGGCTCAGTGACAGCTCGGCCGAGATCTGCTGGTTGCTCGCCGGTGCCGTGTACGGACCGCCCTCCAGGCCCGGGCGGCACAGTGCCCGCAGCACGTTGAGCTGCGCCGCGGTCAGCGTCCCCGGCCTCGGGACGTCGTCGGCGACCAGGGTCTGGTCGCTGACGGTCTGCTCGGGCGCGCAGAAGACCAGGAGCGTACGGCCGACGGTGATGCGGTCCCGGTCACGCAGCCGGACCCGGTGCGTGACGCGGCGCCCGTTGACGAACGTCCCGTTCCGCGACAGCCCGTCGTCGACGACCGACCACTGACCGGCCACGCGTTCGAGCCTGGCGTGCACCCGGGAGACCTGGCTGTCGTCGTCGATGCGTACGCCGGCGTCGGCCGCGCGGCCCACGGTGACCGCGTCCACCTGGTCGGGCAGGTGCCAGCTGTGCGGGCCGCCGTCCTGCGTCCAGCCGGTCAGGAAGGCGTCGACGTGCGGCCTCGCCTCGGCCTCGCGCTGCACACCCGCCCCCGGTCCCGACACTGGCTGCCTCCTGCGCCGAGCGTAGGCGCCCGGTACGGGGCGGGACCGGCCGTGACCAACCCGTGTCGCGAGGGTGGGTGCGGACCGCACCTTGGAGGGCTTCCCGGTCGGATCGGCCGGCTCCAGCCTGAAGGGGCGCGGCCGAGGGGCCGCCGGCCCCCACGAGGAGGAGCCATGCGCCCAGCACTCCCGGTCCTGGCAGTCAGCGGTGTCGCCGTCGCTGCGGTCCTGTCCGGTTGCGGTACGCAGCCGGCGGCGTCGGTGCAGCCGGTCGCCCAGTCCCAGGACCTGCCGTCCGTGGTCGCTCCCCCGACGGCGTCGACCCCGCCGGCCGTCACCCCCGCAGCGGCGACCCGGACCACGTCGTCGCCTTCGGCCACCCCGACGACCCAGCCGGCCCGCGGCCCGCTCTTCGACTCCCCGGAGGCCGCGATGCGCTTCATGGCCGCCGCCTTCGACCGTCGCGACGCGACCGCGCTGCGCGCGGTCACCACGCCGGAGTCGCGGCGCGAGCTGTTCGACATGTGGCCGAAGCAGGTGCACCTGAGGCTGTCCTCCTGTCAGCGCGAGAGCGACGGCACCTACACCTGCCTGTTCCCGCACGACCCGCCCCCGGGCATGAAGGTGCCCCCGGGTGGTGTGGTGGCGACCATGACGGTCGCTCCCGCTGCCCGTCCCGGTTGGTATCTCAGCGGCATCATCACCTGCGGCTGACCCCCGGAGGGCGGCCGTACGGGAGAATGGTCGGCGTGACCGCCAAGCCCGCGATCCCGGACGTGCTCGCCGCCCGCTACGCCTCGCCGCAGATGGCCGAGCTCTGGTCGCCGGAGCACAAGGTCGTGCTGGAGCGGCGGCTGTGGGTGGCGGTGCTGCGGGCCCAGCGCGACCTGGGCGTCCCGGTCCCCGACGGCGCGGTCGAGGCGTACCAGGCGGTCGTCGACAAGGTCGACCTGGACTCGATCGCGGCCCGCGAGCGGGTCACCCGCCACGACGTGAAGGCGCGGATCGAGGAGTTCAGCGCGCTCGCCGGCCACGAGCAGGTCCACCGGGGCATGACGTCGCGGGACCTGACCGAGAACGTCGAGCAGCTGCAGGTCCGGGACGGGCTGCTGGTCCTGCGCGACCGGACGGTCGCGACGCTGGTCCGGCTGGCCGCGCGCGCCGTCCAGTACGACGGACTCGTCATGGCCGGCCGCACGCACAACGTCCCGGCGCAGGCGACAACGCTGGGCAAGCGGTTCGCGTCGGCCGCCGACGAGCTGCTGGTCGCGTACGAGCGGCTGACCGACCTGCTCGCCCGGTACCCGCTGCGGGGGATCAAGGGCCCGGTCGGGACCGCGCAGGACCAGCTCGACCTGCTCGACGGCGACCCGCAGCGGCTGGCCGAGCTCGAGCGCCGGGTCGCCGCGCACCTGGGCTTCACCCGGGTGCTGACCAGCGTCGGCCAGGTGTACCCGCGCTCGCTGGACTTCGACGTGCGTCTCGGCGCTCGTGCAGCTCGCGGCCGGGCCGTCCTCGCTGGCGACGTCGATCCGGCTGATGGCCGGCAACGAGACGGTCACCGAGGGGTTCGCGCCCGGCCAGGTGGGGTCGTCCGCGATGCCGCACAAGATGAACACGCGCTCGTGCGAGCGGGTGAACGGTCTGGCGGTGGTGCTGAGGGGCTACCTGTCGATGGTCGGCGAGCTGGCCGGCGACCAGTGGAACGAGGGTGACGTGTCCTGCTCGGTGGTCCGCCGGGTCGCCCTGCCGGACGCCTTCTTCGCGGCGGACGGGCTGTTCGAGACGTTCATGACGGTGCTGGACGAGTTCGGCGCCTTCCCGGCGGTCGTCGAGCGCGAGCTGGCCCGCTACCTGCCGTTCCTGGCGACCACGAAGGTGCTGACGGCAGCGGTGCGCAAGGGCGTCGGACGCGAGGCCGCGCACGAGGCGATCAAGGAGCACGCGGTCGCGGTCGCGCTGCGGATGCGCGAGCAGGGCGCCGACCGGAACGACCTGTTCGACCGGCTGGCGGCCGACCCGCGGCTCGGGCTGTCGGCCGGCGAGCTGGCGGCGCTGGTCGCCGACCCCGCGGGTTTCACCGGCGACGCGTCGGCGCAGGTCGCCGCGGTGGTGGCCCGGGTCGAGGCGGTGGCCGCCGAGCACCCCGAGGCCGCGGCCTACTCCCCGGCGCCGATCCTCTGACCGGTCGGCCCGGGCTCGTCGCTGGGACCGGTCGGCTCGTCTCTCGGACTCGGTCGGCGCCGGGGATCGGCGCTGTCCGGCTCGCGCTGGTCGACCGAACCGCGCACGTACGCGTCCGGCCCGAGACCGAGCCAGATCGCGAGCACGAACGGCAGGAAGACCAGCCCGACCGCGACCGGTATCCCGTGGCCGAACCGCTCCGCGACGTCCAGGCAGATCACCGTCCACACCGCGATCCCGACCACCGGCACGAACAGCAGCAGCACCCACCACCAGGGCCGTGCGGCGATCTTGATGATCACCAGCAGGTTGATCACCGGCAGCAGCGCGACCCACCAGCGCTTGCCGGCCTTGGCGAAGACGAAGCACCACGGCCCGGCGTACAGCAGGTACACCACCAGCCCGAACGCCACCGACTGCGCGGTCACGAGGACGACCCGTGGGCTGCGAGGCCGAGCCGTTCGAGCGCACCCGCAGGGTCGGGGTCGCTGACCACCAGCCGTGCGAACGGCTGCCCGGTCAGCTCGATCACCAGGCCCGGCTGCCCGTACCGCACCGACACGAAGTCCTTGACCCCGTCGTGCCGCCAGGTGCCCACGGCCGCGTGCCGCGGCATCCCGTACCCGGGGGCGCGCAGGCCCCGGATCTCGGCCCAGGCGACAGGCACCGCGCGGGCCCCGGTCACCGCGGTCCGCGGCACGACGAGGTCCCCGCGCATCGCGCCGATCCGTTCCCATCTGGACAACCGCACCGTGACGTCCGTCTCAGACACGGCCAGCTCGCTCATCGGACGGCGTGCACCTCTCCCGCCTCAGTAGGGTGTCGGGCGTGGCCCCGGAGCAGCATGGCACGCCGTCGGGGGGCGGCACGGCCACCTTGGCGGGCTTCGAGCACGTCTACAGCGGCAAGGTCCGCGACCTCTACGCCCGGCCGGACGGGACGCTGCTGTTCGTGGCCTCCGACCGCCTGTCCGCCTACGACTTCGTGCTGCCGACGACCATCCCGGACAAGGGACGGGTGCTGACCCAGCTCTCGCTGTGGTGGTTCGAGCAGCTCGCCGACCTGGTCCCCAACCACGTGGTCTCCCTCGACGTACCGCCCGAGCTGGCCGGGCGGGCGATGGTGTGCGAGCGGCTGCGGATGTACCCGGTCGAGTGCGTGGCCCGCGGCTACCTCACCGGGTCCGGGCTGGCCGACTACACCCGGACCGGCGAGGTGTGCGGCGTGCCGCTGCCGCCGGGGCTGGTCGACGGCTCCCGGCTGCCCGCCCCGGTGTTCACCCCGGCGACCAAGGCGGCGCTCGGTGAGCACGACGAGAACGTCGACCTGGCGCACGTCGCCGCGACGGTGGGCGAGGCCGAGGCGGCCGAGCTGAAGCGGCTGACCCTGCTCGTGTACGCGCGCGCCGAGGAGATCGCCCGCGGTCGCGGGATCCTCCTCGCCGACACCAAGCTCGAGTTCGGCGCCCGGCCGGACGGGACGACGGTCCTGGCCGACGAGGTGCTGACGCCGGACTCGTCCCGCTTCTGGCCCGCCGACCAGTGGGAGCCGGGGCACGCGCAGCCGTCGTTCGACAAGCAGTACGTGCGGGACTGGCTCACCTCGCCGGCCTCCGGCTGGGACCGCGCCTCGGGCGAGCCGCCGCCACCGCTGCCGGCGGACGTGGTCGCGCGCACCCGCGACCGCTACGTGCAGGCGTACGAGCTGCTGACCGGAAGGACGTTCACGTGACCTGGCTGGTCACCGGCGGAGCCGGGTACATCGGCGCGCACGTGGCCAGGGCGCTGGAGGACAAGGGGCTCGACGTCGTCGTCCTCGACGACCTGTCCAGCGGGCATCGCGGCTTCGTCCGGGACGGCACCGCGTTCGTCGACGGCTCGGTGACCCAGCCCGGGGTGGTCCGGGCCGCGCTCACCGAGCACCGCTGCACCGGCGTGGTGCACCTGGCCGGTTTCAAGTACGCCGGCGTCTCGGTCGAGCGGCCGCTGCACACGTACGAGCAGAACGTCACCGGCATGCAGGTGCTGCTGGCCGCGATGGTCGACCTGGGGGTCGAGCAGCTGGTCTTCTCCTCGTCGGCCGCGGTGTACGGGACGCCGGACGTCGAGCTGGTCACCGAGGCGACAGCCGGGCGGCCGGAGTCGCCGTACGGGGAGTCCAAGCTGATCAGCGAGTGGCTGATCAGGGACGTGGCCCGGGTCGCCGACCTGCGGCACACCTCGCTGCGGTACTTCAACGTGGTGGGCTCCGGCGCTCCGGACCTGTTCGACACCAGCCCGCACAACCTCTTCCCGCTCGTGCTCAAGGCGCTGACCGAGGGCCGGACGCCGGTGGTGCGCGGCACCGACTACCCGACCCCGGACGGCTCCTGCGTCCGCGACTACGTGCACGTGTCGGATGTCGCGGACGCCCACGTGCAGGCGGCCCTCGCACTGCAGTCCCGCCGGCCGCTCGAGCCGGTCTACAACCTCGGCAGCGGCGAGGGTGTGAGCGTGCTCGAGATCATGGCGGCGATGGCCCGCGTCACCGGGGTGGACTTCACCCCCGAGCTGGCCCCTCGCCGCCCCGGCGACCCGGCGCGGATCGTCGCCTCCGGCGAGCTGGCGGCGCGGGACCTGGACTGGGCCGGCCGGCGGTCGCTGGACGAGTGCGTCCGGTCGGCGTGGGAGTCCTGGCTGGCCTCCGGCCGGTGAGGTTCACCGTCCGGGTGCGCCCGTCCGCCGGACGGACGCACGTCGGCGGTCGCTGGGGTCCGGACGCCACGCCCGCTCTGCTCGTGACGGTCGCGGCGCCCGCGGCCGACGGGCGGGCCAACCAGGCCGTGGTGGACGCTCTCGCGCGGGCGTTCGGGGTCCGCCGGTCGGCCGTCCGGCTGGTGTCGGGCAGCTCGGGGCGGACCAAGCTGGTCGAGGTCGACGGGGTCGAACCGGCCGCCCTCGACGCGCTCATGCGGGCCGACCGTCCGGGTAGGCTGGGGCGTACCGCCGGACAGATCTCAGGGAGCGCCTCGTGGCCCGCGTCGTCGTCGACGTCATGCTCAAGCCGGAGATCCTCGACCCGCAGGGCCAGGCCGTGCAGAACGCCCTGCACCGGCTGGGGTTCGAGTCCGTGACCGAGGTCCGGCAGGGCAAGCGGTTCGAGATCGAGGTCGACGGCCCCGCCGACGACGCGCTGCGCGCCCGCGCCGAGGAGATGGCCGCCACGCTGCTGGCGAACCAGGTGATCGAGGACTTCGCGGTGCAGGTGCAGGCCTGATGAGCGCCCGGGTCGGCGTGGTCACCTTCCCCGGGTCCCTGGACGACGGCGACGCCCGGCGGGCCGTCGCGGCGGCCGGCGGCGAGGCGGTGGCGCTGTGGCACAAGGACCGCAGCCTGCACGGCGTCGACGCGGTGGTGCTGCCCGGCGGCTTCTCGTACGGCGACTACCTGCGCTGCGGGGCGATCTCGCGCTTCGCCCCGGTGATGGAGGCGCTGGTCGACGCGGCCCGTGACGGGCTGCCGGTGCTGGGGATCTGCAACGGCTTCCAGATCCTGTGCGAGTCGCACCTGCTGCCGGGCGCGCTCACCCGCAACGACCACCTGCACTTCGTCTGCCGGGACCAGCGGCTGCGCATCGAGTCGACGACGACGGCGTGGACCGCCGCGTACGCCCGGGGCCAGGAGATCGTGGTGCCGCTGAAGAACGGCGAGGGCGGGTTCGTCGCCGACGAGCGCACGCTGGACGAGCTGGAGGCCGAGGGGCGGGTGGTGGCGCGCTACCTGGACGTCAACCCGAACGGTTCCATGAGGGACATCGCCGGCATCAGCAACGCCGCGGGGAACGTCGTCGGGCTGATGCCGCACCCCGAGCACGCGATCGACTCGCTCACCGGCCCCACCAGCGACGGCCTGCCCTTCTTCACCTCCGTCCTGGCATCCCTCACCGCTTCACCTTCCAGAACGCTGTCACCGAGCCCTTGGGAGGGTTCCCATGCAACGTTGCGCGAGGTGAAGCCGGCATGAGAGTCGCCATCGACACGGTGAAGAACGCGGAGGCGACGCCGGAGGTGACCCAGCCGTACGCCGAGCTGGGCCTCAAGGACGACGAGTACGCCCGGATCCGGGCCATCCTCGGGCGTCGCCCGACCTCCGTCCGAGCTCGCCATGTACTCGGTGATGTGGAGCGAGCACTGCTCGTACAAGAGCTCCAAGGTGCATCTGCGCCGGTTCGGCGACCAGGTGCCACGCGGAGGCCGCGGACGTCCTGCTCGTCGGCATCGGCGAGAACGCCGGGGTCGTCGACGTCGGCCAGGGCTACGCCGTGACCTTCAAGATCGAGAGCCACAACCATCCGTCGTACGTCGAGCCGTACCAGGGGGCGGCGACCGGCATCGGCGGGATCGTGCGGGACATCCTCACGATGGGCGCCCGCCCCGTGGCGGTCATGGACCCGTTGCGGTTCGGGCCGGCCGACGCTGCGGACACCCGTCGGGTGCTGCCGGGCGTCGTCGCCGGCATCGGCGGCTACGGCAACTGCCTGGGCCTGCCCAACATCGGCGGCGAGCTCGAGTTCGACCCGACGTACCTGGGCAACCCGCTGGTGAACGCCCTCTGCGTCGGGGTGATGCGGCACGAGGACATCAAGCTGGCCAAGGCCTCCGGCCCCGGCAACCTCGTCGTCCTGTTCGGCGCCAAGACCGGCGGCGACGGCATCGGCGGGGTGTCCGTGCTCGCGTCCGAGACGTTCGACTCGACCGGCCCGAGCAAGCGCCCCAGCGTGCAGGTCGGCGACCCGTTCACCGAGAAGCTGCTGATCGAGTGCTGCCTGGAGATCTTCGCCGCGGACCTCGTGGTCGGTATCCAGGACCTCGGCGGCGCGGGACTGTCCTGCGCGACGTCCGAGCTGGCCAGCGCCGGGACCGGCGGCATGCACGTCGTGCTGGACCGGGTGCCGCTGCGGGACGCCTCGCTCGCGCCCGAGGAGATCCTCATGAGCGAGTCGCAGGAGCGGATGTGCGCGGTGGTCGAGCCGCGGCACATCGAGCGGTTCCTGCAGATCTGCGACAAGTGGGACGTCACGGCGACCGTCATCGGCGAGGTCACCGACGGCGACCGGCTCGTCGTCGAGTGGCACGGCGAGATCGTCGTCGAGGTCCCGCCGCGCACGGTCGCGCACGAGGGCCCGGTGTACGAGCGCCCGTACGCGCGGCCCGGCTGGCAGGACAGCCGTGCAGGCGGACGCGCCGACGGCGCAGCGGCTGCCGCGCCCCGGGACCGGCGGCCGAGCTGCGCGCGACGCTGCTCCGGATGGTCGCCGCGCCGGGCCTGGCGGCGAAGGACTGGGTCACCAGCCAGTACGACCGGTACGTGCTCGGCAACACGGTCCAGGCGCAGCCGGACGACGCCGGCATGGTCCGCATCGACGAGCGCAGCGGGCTCGGCGTCGCGCTCGCCACCGACGGGAACGGCCGCTACAGCAAGCTCGACCCGTACGAAGGCGCCCGGCTCGCGCTCGCCGAGGCGTACCGCAACGTGGCGGCGTCCGGTGCCCGCCCGCTCGCCGTGACCAACTGCCTGAACTTCGGCTCGCCCGAGGACCCCGCGGTGATGTGGCAGTTCGCCGAGACGGTGCGCGGGCTCGCGGACGGGTGCGTCGAGCTCGGCGTCCCGGTGACCGGCGGCAACGTCAGCTTCTACAACCAGACCGGCGACGTGGCGATCCTGCCGACGCCGGTGATCGGCGTGCTCGGCGTGATCGGCGACGTCGCGCGCCGGACCCCGACCGGGTTCGCGGCCGACGGCGACGCCGTGCTGCTGCTCGGTGCGACCGGCGACGAGCTCGGCGGCTCGGCCTGGGCGCACGAGGAGCACGCGCACCTCGGCGGCCGTCCGCCGGTGGCCGACCTCGCCCGGGAGCGGGCGCTGGCCGACGTCCTGGTGGCCGGGTCGGCGCGAGGGGCTGCTGTCCGCGGCGCACGACGTCTCGGCCGGCGGGCTCGCCCAGACCCTGGTCGAGATGGTGCTGCGGCACGGGATCGCGGCCGACGCCTCGGCTGCCGGCCGGGCTCGACCCGTTCGTCGCGCTGTTCTCGGAGTCCGCCGCCCGCGCGGTAGTCGCGGTCCCGTCGACGGCGGTCGAGGCGGTCCTCGCCAGCTGCGCGGACGCCGGTGTCCCGGTCGAGCGGCTCGGTCGGACCGGCGGCACCGCGCTCGTCGTCGAGGGCCTGTTCGAGGTGCCGGTCGACGAGCTCCGGTCGGCGGCCGAGGGCACCTTCCCCGCACTGTTCGGCTGACCTCCCGCTCGGGCCCGGCCGGGGCTACCGTGCGCCCCATGAGGACCACAGACGAGATGGCCGCATGGGTGCAGGAGCAGACCGTCACCGGGCTGGTTCCGGGACGCGGTCCGGGAGCTGCCCGACGAGGTGGCGCTGCGGGCCCGACGTCCGGACGGCGGCTGGGACGAGCACACCTGGGCTGAGGTCGGCCACGACGCGACGCTGCTCGCCGCGGCGTTCGCCGAGCTCGGCGTGCGGCGCCGGGGACCGGGTGCTGCTGTTCGTGCGCAACCGGCCCGAGTTCCATGTCGCGGACCTCGCGGCGCTGCTGCTGCGTGCGGTACCGGTCAGCCTGTACAACTCCAGCTCGGCCGAGCAGGTCGAGTACCTGGCCGGGCACTGCGACGCGCGCGTCGCGGTCGTGGACGGGCCCGGCTTCCTCGAGCGGGTGCTGGCCGGGAGGGACCGGCTGCCGGGTCTGCGCGCCGTCGTCACGGTCGACGACCCGGGCGAGCCCGGCGCACCGCTCCCGGACGGCGTGCACCGTTACCGGGACCTGCTGGCCGGGACGCGGCGCGGCGGCCCGGTCGACCTGGACGCCGCCGCCGACGCGGCCAGCCAGGACGACCTGGTCACCGTCATCTACACCTCCGGCACGACCGGGCCGCCCAAGGGCGTGATGCTCGACCACGCCAACGTGGCCTGGCAGGTGGCCGGGTACACGGACCTCATCGGGGAGATCGAGCCCGGCATGCGCTCGGTCTCGTACCTGCCGATGGCGCACGTCGCCGAGCGGATGGTCACGCACTACGGCTGGCTGTACACCCGCTCGGTCGTCAGCTGCTGTCCCGACCTCACCCAGCTGGCGCGGGTTCCTGGCCGAGGTGCGCCCGCAGAACCTGTTCGGCCCGCCGCGGGTCTGGGAGAAGCTGCGGGCCGGCATCCTGGCCGCCGTCGCGGCCGCCGGGCCCGAGCGCGAGGCGGCGTTCGCGCAGGCCCTCGGGCTGGGCACGAAGGTGGCGCAGGCGCGGCACGAGTCCGGCGGCGGACCGATCGCCGACGAGCTCGAGCAGATGTGGGCGGTCGTCGACACCCAGGCGTTCGCGCCGCTGCGGCAGCGGACCGGCCTGGACCAGCTGCGGTACGGGTTCTCCGGCGCGGCGCCGCTGGCCCCCGAGGTGTTCGAGTTCTTCCGCGCGATCGGGCTGCCGTTCTCCGAGATCTACGGCATGTCCGAGAACACCGGCGGCATGACCTGGACGCCGTACTTCGCGACGGCCGGCAACGTGGGCAAGCCGTACCCGGGCGCGCAGGTGCGTCCTCGGCGACGACGGCGAGGTGCTGTGCAGCGGCGGGATCGTGTCGCGCGGCTACCTCGACGACCCGGTGCGCACCGCGGAGACGTTCGACGCCGACGGCTGGCTGCACACCGGCGACATCGGCGAGTGGGACGCGGACGGCAACCTGCGCATCGTGGACCGCAAGAAGGAGCTGATCATCACCGCCGGCGGCAAGAACATCAGCCCGGCGAACCTGGAGGCGCGGCTCAAGGCCTCCCCGCTGATCGGGCAGGCCGCGGTGGTCGGCGACAGCCGGCCGTACCTGGTCGCGCTGCTCGTGCTCGACCCCGAGGTGACGCCGGCGTGGGCGGCCGCACGCGGCGTGGAGGGCCGGACGCTCGCCGAGCTCGCAGCCGAGCCGCTGGTGCTCGCCGAGGTCGAGCGGGTGGTGACCGAGGCCAACGGGCACGTCAGCCAGGTGGAGTCGATCCGGCGCTGGGTCGTGCTCGGTGAGGAGTGGGCGCCGGACTCCGCAGCAGCTCACCGCGACCATGAAGCTGAAGCGGCGCGGCGTCCAGGCCGCGTACGCGGACCGGATCGACGCGCTCTACGCCGAGGACGAGCCCGGGTGAGCGAGCGCCTCCGCGGCGCGCTCACCCGGACAGCCCGACGAGCTTGCGCTCGGCCGGGCCGCGGTGGCGGTGGCCGCGGCCGAGCTCGGGGCCGGACGGGACGCCGGCGCCCGAGCTGCTCCGCGACGCCACCAGGGCCGGGCTCAGAGGCGCTGGCCGCGAAGGCGCCGGGCCGCAGCGTCGAGGTGCGGGTGCCGCCGTGGGGCGCCGTGCAGTGCGTGGCCGGGACCCGGCACACCCGCGGGACCCCCGGAGCCGTGGTGGAGACCGACCCGGTCACGTGGGTGCGGCTGGCGGCCGGGACGGTGGCCTTCGCGGACGCGGTGGCCGACGGACGGGTCCGGGCCGGCGGCGAGCGCTCCGACCTGTCCGCCCTCCTCCCCCTCTGACGCCCCCGCATCAGTCGGGGAGGGATGGGGTGGGGCGGCGCGCCGCGAGGACGACGGATCTGGCGGTCCGGAGGGCGTACGACGGTGGTTTTCCGCTCGATCCGGTAACGATCGCAACGGAATCAGCCAAGTACATGGGCCACCGGCCCCGCCAGGGGAGTAGTGTCCGCGCATCCGCCAGGAGACGGTCCACCAGCACGCATTCCCCAGGGAGCCGCCGATGAGCCCGACCGCCGTGGGCGGGGCGGACGGGGTGGCGGTCCGGCTGCGGGCGCTCCGCAAGCAGTTCGGTGACGTGGTCGCCGTCGACGGGGTCGACCTGGACGTGCTGGACGGCGAGTTCATCACGCTGCTGGGCCCGTCCGGCTCGGGCAAGACCACCGTGCTCCGGATGATCGCCGGCTTCGAGCTGCCCGACCGGGGGCACGGTCGAGCTGGCCGGCCTCGACGTGACCCGCAAGGCGCCGTTCGAGCGCGACGTCAACACGGTCTTCCAGGACTACGCGCTGTTCCCGCACATGACGGTCCGGGAGAACGTCGCCTACGGCCTGCGGGTGCGCGGCGTCGGCAGGTCCGACCGCAACCGCCAGGCCGACGAGGCGCTGGCCAGCGTCCGGCTCGGCGAGTACGGCGCCCGCAAGCCGTCCCAGCTGTCCGGCGGTCAGCGGCAGCGGGTCGCGCTCGCCCGGGCCCTGGTCAACCGGCCCAAGGTGCTGCTGCTGGACGAGCCGCTCGGCGCCCTCGACCTCAAGCTGCGCGAGCAGATGCAGGTGGAGCTCAAGGAGATCCAGCGCGGGGTCGGCATCACCTTCCTGTTCGTGACGCACGACCAGGAAGAGGCACTGACCATGTCCGACCGCATCGCTGTCTTCAACCAGGGCCGGATCGAGCAGGTCGGCTCCCCGGCCGAGGTGTACGAGCGCCCGGCCACGCCGTTCGTGGCCGGCTTCGTCGGGACCTCCAACCTGCTCAGCGGCGTCGCCGCGCAGACCGTGCTCGGCCGGCCGGGGGTGTGGTCGGTGCGCCCGGAGAAGATCCGCATCGCCCCGGCCGGCGAGCAGCCGGCCCCCGACGAGCACGCCGCCAGCGGTTCGGTGCGCGAGGTGGTCTACGTGGGCTCGGCCACCCGCTTCCTCGTCGACCTCGAGGCCGGCGCCGAGCTGATGGCGCTGCAGCAGAACCTGCAGACCTCGTCGATGGACGTCCAGCAGCTGCGCGGCTCGGCCGTCCAGCTCATCTGGAAGAAGGAGCACGAGTTCGAGGTGGCGGCTCAATCATGAGCCGCCGCCGGGAGAGCAACACCATCACGGAACGGAGGTTGCAGATGCGCACCAAGCGTCTGCTCACGATCGGGACCGCGGGTGTCGTGGTGGCGTTGCTGGCCGCTGCCTGCGGGTCCAGCAGCAGCGGTGGCAGCGGCGGCGGCACCGGCGGCCGGGCCAAGCCGCCGTCGATGACCGCGCTCAAGAGCCTCGGCACCGGTGAGGGCGCCGTCAACATCCTCGCCTGGGCCGGGTACGCGGAGAACGGCACCAACGACCCCAAGGTCAACTGGGTCACGCCGTTCGAGCAGAAGACCGGCTGCAAGGCCAACGTCCAGGTGGCGAACACCTCCGACGAGATGTTCGAGAAGATGGGCACCGGCGAGTTCGACGTCGTGTCCGCCTCGGGTGACTCGTCGCTGCGCATGATCTACGCGGGCAAGGTCGCGCCGGTCAACACCGACCTGCTCACCAACTACCCCGACATCGTGCCGTTCATGAAGATGCAGCCGTGGAACTCCGTCGACGGCGTGGCCTACGGCATGCCGCACGGCTGGGGTGCGCAGCTCATGGCGTACCGCACCGACATCGTCAAGCCGGCCCCGGACTCCTGGAGCCTGGTCTACGACCCGTCCTCGCCGTACAAGGGCAAGATCACGATGTACGACTCACCGACGGACGGGATCGCGGCCGCGGCTGTCTACCTGATGGCCACCAAGCCCGACCTCGGCATCAAGGACCCGTACGCGCTGGACCAGAAGCAGTTCGACGCGGCGGTCGGCCTGGTCAAGGCGACCAAGCCGCAGGTCGGCTCGTTCTGGGCTGCGTACGCCGACGCCCAGAAGGCGCTGGAGAACGGCTCGACGGTGATCGGCTCGACGTGGCAGATCATCGTGAACCTGGCCCAGGGCGACAAGGCGCCGGTCGACTCGGTCCTGCCCAAGGAGGGCGCGACCGGCTGGGCCGACACCTGGATGATCGACGCCAAGTCGCCGCACCCGAACTGCACGTACATGTGGATGAACTGGATCACGAACCCGGACATCCAGGCGCAGGTCGCGGCGTGGTTCGGCGAGGCTCCGGCCAACCCGAAGGCGTGCGCGCTGACCGACCCCAAGGACCTCTGCGCGACGTTCCACGCGACCGACGAGACGTACTTCAAGAAGATCTGGTTCTGGGCCACGCCGCAGAGTGACTGCCTCGACGGGCGCAACGACGTCAAGTGCATCCCCTACTCGCAGTGGGCGAAGGCCTGGAGCGATCTGCGCAACAGCTAGTCGGTTGCTCGTGCTCGGACCGAGGCAGGGCCGTGACCCAGCCTCGGTCCGGCCCGAGCCCGGGAGGATGTCGATGACAACAGCCACCCAGGCGCCGCCGACAGAACCGGTGCCGCCGCTGCCGACATCGGGTCGGCGCCGGCTGTCGTCGTCGTTGTTCCGGCACGCGCGGCTACGGCTGGGCGCGCTGCTCGCCCTGCCGATGCTGTGGCTGGTCGCGGTCTACTTCGCCGCCCTGTTCTCCCTGCTCGCGACCGCGTTCTTCTCGGTGGACGAGTTCACCAACGAGGTCGTGCACACCTTCACCACTCAGAACGTCATCGACGTCTTCACCGACCCCGTCTACATCAACGCCGCCCTCCGCACGGTGGGCATCGCCGCCTCGGTGACGGTGATCTGCGCGGTGCTCGGGCTCCCGATGGCGTTCTTCATGGCCAAGATCGCCTCGCCGCGCTGGCGCAAGCTGCTGGTCGCGCTGGTCATCACCCCGCTGTGGGCCTCGTACCTGGTGAAGGTGTATGCCTGGCAGGCCATGGTCCAGCCGGAGACCGGGGTGCTGGCGTGGTTCCTCAAGCCGTTCGGCCTGAACGGACCCGGCTACGGCGCGGTGGCCGTGATCCTCACGCTGTCGTACCTGTGGCTGCCGTACATGATCCTGCCCATCTACGCCGGGCTCGAGCGGCTGCCCGACTCGCTGCTCGAGGCGTCCGGAGACCTCGGCGGCCGGCCCTGGCGGACGTTCCGCTCGGTGGTGCTGCCGCTGGTGTACCCGTCGATCGTGGCCGGCTCGATCTTCACCTTCTCGCTCAGCCTCGGCGACTACATCACCGTGCAGATCGTCGGCGGCAAGCTGCAGATGCTCGGCAGCATCGTCTACCAGAACTACGCGGCCAACCTGCCGTTCGCGGCGGCGATCGCGCTCATCCCGGTCCTCATCATGCTGGTGTACCTGGCCGCGGTCCGGCGCACCGGTGCGCTGGAGAACCTGTGACGACACGGGCGGTGGCGCGATGACGCTGTCCCGGACGGGCGCGCTGGCTGTTCGCGCTGGCGATGCTGTTCGGCCTGGCGTTCATCTACGTGCCGCTGTTCATCGTCGTGGTCAACTCGTTCAACGCCAGCAAGGTCTTCGCCTGGCCGCCGCACGAGTACACGCTGCACTGGTGGAGCGCGGTCTTCCAGAACGACGGCGTGCGCGCGGCCGTCGTCACCTCGATCCAGGTCGGGCTGGTGGCCACCGCCATCGCTCTGGTGCTGGGCACGCTGCTGGCGTTCGGCCTGAGCCGGTACACCTTCTTCGGCCGGCAGACCGTGTCCCTGCTGGTCGTGCTGCCGATCGCGCTGCCGGGCATCGTGACCGCGCTCGCGTTCCGGACCGCGTTCCGGACCGTCCTCAACGTCGAGCTGTCGCTGTGGACGGTGGCCGCCTCGCACGCGACGTTCTGCATCGTCGTCGTGTTCAACAACGCGATCGCCCGGCTGCGCCGGATGGGGACGACGCCGGAGGAGGCGTCGATGGACCTGGGCGCCGACACGTTCACGACGTTCCGGCTGGTCACGCTGCCGCTGCTGCGCGGCGCCCTGCTGGCCGGTGCACTGCTGGCGTTCGGGCTGTCCTTCGACGAGATCGTCGTGACCCTGTTCACGGCGCCGCCCGGGGTCACGACGCTGCCGATCTGGATCTTCGAGCAGCTGTTCCGGCCGAACCAGGGCCCGGTCGTCAACGTCGTGGCCGCGTGCCTGGTCGTGCTGTCGATCTTCCCGATCTACCTCAGCCAGCGGCTGGCGGCCGACAGCACCACGCCCGGCGGCCGCCTCTAGGCGACGGCGCGGGGCTCAAGGCGCGCGGCGCACGTGCCGACGCGCATGCCATGAGCGCGCGGCTGTCCGGCACTGCCGTACCCGCGACGGCTCCGGTGGACGAGGACCCTGCGGCCGGGGCCCGTCCGCCCGGACGCGTCGCCGCGCTGGACGGCGTCCGCGGCGTGGCCATCCTCCTGGTCCTGGCGGGTCACGCGCTGCCCAGGTTCTGGGTCCTGTCGGCCACCGGCGTCACGGTCTTCTTCGCCCTGTCCGGCTACCTGATCACCGGGATCCTGCTCCGCGAGCACGGGCGCACCGGCCGGCTGCCGCTGCGCACGTTCTACCTGCGCAGGTTCTTCCGGCTGGCTCCGACCCTGCTGCTGGTGCTGTCCGTGACGGTCGTGTGGTGCCTGGCGTGGCACGTCTACACCGCGACGCTGGCCCAGGACACCGTCCAGGTGCTCACGTACCGGGCGAACTGGGGGGTCGAGCAGGGTGACTTCACGCTGCCTCTCGCGCAGACGTGGTCGCTGTCGGTGGAGGAGCAGTTCTACCTCGGGTGGCCGCTGCTCATCCTCCTGCTCGGGACGCGGCGTCCCCGGCTGGTCGCCACGGCCGCCGTCCTGGGCGGGGTCAGCCTCCTCTGGCGGGTCGCCATCGCCGGCACCTCGCTGCTGCCCGTCGTGTACGGGAGCGTCAGCGTCGCTTTCGCGCTGTTCGCCGGCTGCCTGGTCGCGTGCCTGAGCGCCCGGACCGTCGCGCGATGGACCCGCCCCGCCCTGGCCGTCGCCGCAGGCCTGCTGGTCGCCGGCCTGGCCGCGTGCGCGGCCCTGCACCCGTCGACCGCGATGGCGGTGGCCGTGCTGCTCCCGCTGGTCGCCCTGGTCACCGCACTGGCCCTGCCGGACATGCCGCTGCCCAGGGTGGCGTCGTGGCGGCCGCTGGTCTGGTTCGGGGGGATCTCGTACGCGCTGTACCTGTGGCAGACGCCGGTCGAGTACAACGGTCTGTCCGTCTTCCGCGGCGGCACGCCCTGGTGGCTCGTCGTCGGCGTGGCGGTGGCCCTGGCCTGGCTGACGACCCGGTTCTTCGAACGCCCGCTCACGGCCTTCGGCCGCCGTCTGTGATCCGACGACTGCGGCTGTCGCCTCCGGAACTGAAGGCCCGGCGGGAGCACGCCGATCCCTACCTGTGCGGTTGATCGTCGTCGTGGTCCTGCTCGCCGGCGCCGGGGTGCTGGGCGT
The DNA here is from genome assembly GCA_963771835.1 of uncultured Actinomycetota bacterium. Taxonomy (GTDB): domain Bacteria; phylum Actinomycetota; class Actinomycetes; order Prado026; family Prado026; genus CAVQCJ01. The sequence goes on along the minus strand of CAVYVA010000004.1, from coordinate 698,606 downwards.
ACGGCAGGCGATGGGTCACGCCCACCGGCTGGCGCTCACGCTGGTGCTGCTCCCGGGCCTGCTGCTGGGCCTGTTCGAGTTCGAGAACCACCGGGCGAACGACCTGATGACGCACACCGCCTCGGTGCTCGCCGGGCGCGACGTCCACGTCACCTGCCAGCGGCTCAGCGGAGCGTTCGTGGACGCCGGCGCCGAGCTCGGCTACGTCGCCTACGACGGTCCGGGCGGGCGGCCCGGCGACGAGACCGTGATCAAGTACGACGCCTGTCAGGCCCTGTACGACTGGATGGGCTCGGACAAGCAGGACCCGTCCCAGCTGGAGGTGATCGCCGTGCACGTGCTGGCGCACGAGTCCGAGCACCTGGCCGGCATCACCAGCGAGAGCGTCGCCGAGTGCTACTCCGTGCAGACCACCGAGCGCACCGCCGAGCTCCTCGGCGCGACGCCGTCGCAGGCCAGGAAGCTGGCGCTGCGCTACGCCATCGAGGTCTACCCGCTGATGCCCGACGACTACCGCAGCGACGAGTGCCACGACGGGGGACGGCTCGACCTGCACCCGGACTCGCCCCGCTGGCCCTGACCGCGGCCAGGGCTGACCGGCCCGGCCGCAGCCGGCAGGTAGACTCGGACCCGTGCCACGTGGCGACGGTCGGCTCAACCACGACCTGCTCCCCGGCGAGAAGGGCCCGCAGGATGCCTGCGGGGTCTTCGGTGTCTGGGCCCCCGGCGAAGAGGTCGCCAAGCTCACGTACTTCGGGCTGTACGCCCTGCAGCACCGCGGCCAGGAGTCGGCCGGCATCGCGGTCAGCAACGGCTCGCAGATCCTGGTCTACAAGGACATGGGCCTGGTCGCGCAGGTGTTCGACGAGTCGCACCTGTCGTCGCTGCAGGGGCACCTGGCCATCGGGCACTGCCGGTACTCGACCACCGGGTCGAGCGTCTGGGAGAACGCGCAGCCGACGTTCCGCGCGACCGCGACCGGCTCGATCGCGTTGGGCCACAACGGAAACCTGACCAACACCGGCGAGCTGTTCCGCGAGGTCGAGCAGCTGCGGCCCGAGCGGGGCGAGCTGCCTCTGCACGGCACGCCACCGATCCGCTCGACCAGCGACACCGACCTGCTCGCCACGCTGCTCGCCTCGCACCCGGACCTGTCCCTGGAGGCGGCGGCGCTCGAGGTCCTCCCGACCGTGCGCGGGGCGTTCTCGCTGGTCTGGATGGACGAGACCACGCTGTACGCCGCCCGCGACCCGCAGGGCGTGCGCCCGCTCGTGATCGGACGGCTGGAGCGGGGCTGGGTCGTCGCGTCGGAGACCGCTGCGCTGGACATCGTGGGTGCGTCGTTCGTCCGCGAGGTCGAGCCCGGCGAGCTGGTGGCCGTGGACGAGCACGGGCTGCGGACCCGGCGGTTCGCCGCGGCCGAGCCCAAGGGCTGCCTGTTCGAGTACGTCTACCTGGCCCGCCCCGACACCGCGATCAGCGGCCGCAGCACGCACGCGGCCCGGGTCGAGATGGGCCGGCGGCTCGCCAAGGAGGCGCCGGTCGAGGCGGACCTGGTCATCCCGGTGCCCGAGTCCGGCACTCCGGCGGCGATCGGGTTCAGCCAGATGTCCGGGATCCCGTTCGGCATGGGCCTGGTCAAGAACTCCTACGTCGGGCGGACCTTCATCCAGCCGTCGCAGACGATCCGCCAGCTGGGCATCCGGCTCAAGCTCAACCCGCTGCGCGAGGTGATCGCCGGCCAGCGGCTGGTCGTGGTCGACGACTCGATCGTGCGCGGCAACACCCAGCGCGCCCTCGTGCGCATGCTGCGCGAGGCGGGCGCCGCCGAGGTGCACGTGCGGATCTCCTCCCCGCCGGTGAAGTGGCCGTGCTTCTACGGCATCGACTTCGCCTCGCCGGCCGAGCTGGTCGCGAACGGCCTGACCGTGGACGAGATCCGGCTGTCGATCGGTGCGGACTCGCTGGCGTACATCTCGCTCGAGGAGCTGGTGGCCGCCACGACCGTGCCGGCCGAGCGGCTGTGCCGGGCGTGCTTCGACGGGGTCTACCCGATCGCGCTCCCCGAGCCGGAGCTGCTCGGCAAGCACCTGCTGGAAGGGCTGGAGCGCACTGTCGCGACCGACGCCGAGGGGCTGCCGAGCCTGGTCGGCGGCGGTGGCGCCGGGGACGCGCTGTCCCGCCCATGACCGAGTCCAGCTACGCCGGTGCCGGGGTCGACATCGAGGCGGGCGAGCGTGCCGTCGAGCTGATGAAGGCGTCGGTGGCGCGGGCCACCCGGCCCGAGGTCGTCGGCGGGCTCGGCGGGTTCGCCGGGCTGTTCGACGCCAGCCTGCTCGCCGGGTACCGCCGGCCGCTGCTGGCCACCTCGACCGACGGGGTCGGGACCAAGGTCGCGGTGGCCCAGCGGGTGGGGCGGCACGACACCATCGGCATCGACCTGGTGGCGATGGTGCTCGACGACCTGGTCGTGTGCGGCGCCGAGCCGCTGTTCATGACCGACTACATCGCCTGCGGCAAGGTCGTGCCGGAGCGGGTCGCCGCGATCGTCTCCGGCATCGCCGCCGGCTGCCGGCTGGCCGGCGCGGCGCTGGTCGGCGGCGAGACTGCCGAGCATCCCGGGCTGCTCGGCCCCGACGAGTACGACGTGGCCGGGGCCGGCACCGGGGTGGTCGAGGCCGACCGGCTGCTCGGGCCCGACCGGGTCGGCGTCGGCGACGTGGTGGTGGCCATGGGGTCGTCCGGCCTGCACTCCAACGGCTACTCGCTGGTGCGGCACGTCCTGTTCGACCGGGCCGGCTGGGACGTCGACCGGGACGTCCCGGAGCTGGGCCGCCGGCTCGGCGACGAGCTGCTGGAGCCGACCCGCGTGTACGCGCTCGACTGCCTGGCCCTGGCCCGCGACGGCGCGAGCGGGGTGCACGCGATGGCGCACGTCACCGGCGGCGGGTTCGCCGCGAACCTGGCAGCGCGTGCTGCCGGCGGGGGTACGGGTCCGGGTCGACCGCGGCACCTGGGCCCCGCAACCGGTCTTCGGCCTGGTCGGCTCGCTCGGGCAGGTGCCGCAGCACGAGCTGGAGCGGACCCTGAACATGGGCGTGGGGATGGCGGCCGTGGTGGCCGCCGGCGGCGCGGACCGGGCGGTGGCGCTGCTGCGTGAGCGCGGGGTACCGGCCTGGGTGTGCGGCGAGGTGCTGGCGGCGTCCGCCGCCGACGTACCGGCGCGGGTCGAGCTGGACGGGGACTACCGGGCCTGACGGTCAGCGGCCGCCGCGGGCCGAGCTGTCGAGGTCTTCCTCGTCGTCCTCGTCCGCGTCGTACTCCGCGTACGGGTCGTCGTCATCGTCGGTGTCGACACCGGCGTCGATCTGGTCCGGTGGACCTGCGGGGCGTTCCCCCGCGAGCTCAGCGCGCAGCGCGTCAAGGTCGGTCCCGTGCGAGCTGTACTTCAGCTCGCGGGCCACCTTGGTCTGCTTGGCCTTGGCCCGGCCGCGCCCCATGGCTCGACCCCCTCAAGCGGGGCATCGCCCCGGTCGGCGTGTCTGTGTGCAAGCAACTCGGTACGAACGACGGGCAGCCGCCGGTCGACGTCTGCCTAGGGTACAAGCAGTCAGGCCCGTCCGGGCACCTGACCGGCCGCCAGACCCGGGTACAACCGGCCCGCCCAGGGGCCGGCCGCCATCCGCGCCTCGGCGATCCGCTCGGCGGCGGCGACCGGGAGCACACCCTCCCGCGCGGCGGCGCCCAGCACCTCGCGGGTGGTCGCCCCGATCCCGGCCGCGGTGGCCGTGGCCCGCTCCAGGTCGAAGCCGCGCAGCTCGTCGGCGACCTGGATCACCCCGCCGGAGTTCACCAGGAAGTCGGGGACGTAGAGGATGCCGCGGTCGGCCAGGGTCGCCGCCACGCCGGGATGCGCCAGCTGGTTGTTGGCGGCCCCGCAGACGATCTGGGCCGACAGGGCGCGCGGCGACGGAGTCGTCCAGCTCGCCGCCCAGCGAGCACGGCGCCAGGATGTCCAGCGGCTCGGCGACCAGGGTGTCCCCGTCCGGCACCGCGACCACCCCGGGATGGGCGTCCAGCACCCGCCGGACCGCCGTCGGGTCGACGTCGGTGACCACCACCTCGGCGCCGTCGGCCACCAGGTGCTCGACCAGGTGCGAGCCCACCTTGCCCACACCGCGGATCCCGACCCGCCGGCCGGCCAGCGAGGCGGTGCCCCAGCGGACCTCGGCCGCGGCCCGCATTCCCTGGAACAGCCCGTACGCGGTCAGCAGGCTGGAGTCGCCGCAGCCGCCCCGCTCCGGCGAGCGACCGGTCACCCAGCGGCAGGTCTCGTCGATCACGTCCATGTCGGCGACGGACGTCCCTGCGTCGCAGGCGGTCACGTAGCGCCCGCCGAGCGCCGCCAGGAACCGGCCGTACGACCGGAGCAGGTCGTCGGTCTTGTCCGTCGCCGGGTCGCCGACGATGACGGCCTTGCCGCCGCCGTGGGGAAGCCCGGCCAGGGCGTTCTTGTACGACATCGCCCTGGCCAGGCGCAGCGCGTCCGCGAGACCGTCGGCCTCGGTCCGGTACGGCCGGAACCGGGTGCCGCCCAGGGCCGGCCCGAGCGCCGTGCTGTGGATCGCCACGTAGCCGAGCAGTCCGGTCGCGTCGTCCCGGAACCGCACGACCTGTTCGTGCTCGGCGGCCGAGAGGGGGTCGGTCATGGCCCGAAGCGTAGATCCGTCGGCGCCGAACGGGTGATCATCCACGGCCGCCGACTAGTCCGTCCGGGCTACCGCGGACCTAGCCCTTACGGGCCATATCGGACAACCCGGACGGAAGGGATGATGTGCGCGGCTGACCGTCGCCGCGACGGTCCATCCAGGAGGCACCAGCGTGACCACCCGTACCCCCGACGCCGAACCGCTGCTGACCCCGTCCGAGGTCGCGGCGATGTTCCGGGTCGACCCGAAGACGGTCACCCGCTGGGCCAAGGCCGGCAAGCTGACCTCGATCCGCACGCTCGGCGGGCACCGCCGGTACCGCGAGGCCGAGGTCCGGGAGCTGCTCGGCCAGATACCGCAGCAGCGCGACTCGGGGGACTAGACCCGGGGCGGGAGCGCCGCCCGGGCCGTCCGACAAGACGGCCCGGACGGCTGCTGCCCACGCAGCGGCCGCCGGTCGGCACAGTCGTCGGAGCGGTCAGGTGACGCGGTCGGCCAGCCAGTCGAGCTGCTCGACGTCCTGGAACGCCTGCCCGCCCTCGTGCTCGTTGTAGGGGTAGACGGTGATCGACTTGTCCAGGCCGCCGTAGGCGTTGAAGGCGGCGAACACCGTCGACGGCGGGCAGACCTTGTCCATCAGCGCCACCGAGAACAGCGCCGGCGCCGCCGCCAGCCGCCCGAGCACGGCGCCGTCGAAGTACGCCAGCGTCCCGAAGACCTGCTCCACCTGGTCGCGGTGCGCCTTCAGGTAGCCGACGATCTCGCCGTACGGGTCCTCGTCGGTGATCTCGGTGGCCCGCCGGAAGTGGCACAGGAACGGCACGTCCGGCATCACCCCGACCAGTCCGGAGGCCAGCGCGCCCACGGCGATGCTGATCCCGCCGCCCTGGCTGCCGCCGGTCACGGCGACCCGGTCCGGGTCCACCGCCGGGTGCGTCCGGACCGCGTCGACGGCGCGGACCGCGTCGGTGAACACCCGCCGGTAGTAGTACGCGTCCGGGTCGAGCAGCCCGCGGGTCATGAACCCCGGGTACGAAGGCCCGCCGGTGCCGCCGCTGTCGGCCGTGTCGCCGGCCGTGGAGCCGGTCCCCTGCCCCCGGGTGTCGACCACCAGGCAGGCGTACCCCGCCAGCGTCCACACGCTGACCTCGTGCGCCAGCCCCCGCCCGCCGGTGTAGCCCAGGTAGCGCACCACCGTCGGGAGCCGCCCCCGGCTGCCCGCCGGGACGTGCAGCCAGCCCCGCACCGGGTCGGCCCCGAAGCCCGGGAACGTGACGTCGTACGCCTCGACCAGCTTCAGCCGGGTGCGGACCGGGGTGAACACCGGCTCGGACCCGGCACCGACCGCACGGGCCTGGGTCAGCGTGCGCGCCCAGAACTCCTCGAGGTCCGGCGGTGCCGGCGGCCGCGGGTCGTAGCCACGCAGCTCGTCCAGCGAAAGGTCGAACAGCGCCATCCTCGCCGCCTCAGGCCCGCTCGGCGGGGTAGGTGAGGCCGATCTGGTGTCGCACCTCGTCCATCGTGGCCATCACCGAACGGCTCTCGTCCAGCGGCAGCACCGGGCTCTCGGTCAGCCCGGCCCGCAGGCAGCGGGCCACCTCGGCCGCCTGGTAGCGCAGGCCGTGGCCCACCCGCGGCTGGTCGAAGCGCTCCAGCACCTGGTCGTCGCGGTCCAGCAGCGAGAAGGACGTCGGGGTGTACCAGGTGCCGTCGATCTCGATCCGGGCGTCGGTGCCGACGATCGCCGCCCGGTTCGGGCCGGCCCCCCACAGCGTCGTGGTCAGGACCGCCTGCGCGCCGCCGCCGTACTGCAGCAGCACCGACGTCTGCCCGTCGACGCCGGTGTCGGTCATGTCGCCGACGGCGGTGATCGTCCGTGGCGGACCGAGCACGGACGAGGCGAACGACACCGGGTAGACGCCCAGGTCCAGCAGCGCCCCGCCGCCGAGCACCGGCGCGAACAGCCGGAAGTCCGGGTCGTACGGGAACCACTGCCCGTGGTCGGCCTGCACGGTGACGATCTGGCCGAGCGTGCCGGCCGCGAGGATCTCCCGGACCCGCACCATGTGCGGCAGGAACCGCGCCCACATGGCCTCCATCAGGAACAGCCCGCGGGACCTGGCCAGCGCGATCACGTCGTCCGCCTCGGCGGCGTTGAGCATGAACGGCTTCTCGCACAGCACCGCCTTGCCGGCCTCCAGCGCCAGCCTGGTCGCGTCGTGGTGGCCGGGGTGGGGGGTGGACACGTACACCGCGTCGACCTCGGGGTCGGCGACGAGAGCGGCGTACGACGGATGTCGGTTGCGCGCGCCGACCTTGGCGCCGAAGACGTCCGCGGTGTCCTGCGCCCGCGACCCGACGGCGACCAGCTCGGCGTCGTCGAGGAGCTGCAGGTCGTTGGCGAAGGCGGTGGCGATCCCGCCGGTACCGATGATTCCCCAGCGCAGGCGTCCGGTCATGGGCCGATCCTTCCGGGCCCGGGGACCGAGGCGCCAGCCGGGCGATCCGCTTCACCTCGTGGAACGTTGCGTGGGAGGGATTCCACGGCCTCGTCAGCGACGTCCTGCGAGGTGAAGCGCGGGCTGGTGCGTGTCAGCCCCGCCGGTCCTCACGGCGCTGCTTGCGGCGCCGATGCCGGCGCATCACGCCGAGCCCGAACCACACCAGCGCCCCGAACACCGCGGTCACGATCGTGTACAGCCACAGCGGCCAGGTGAAGGTCAGCCAGAGGAACTTGAACCTGACGTCCTCGGTGTTCTGGACGATGAAGATGACCAGGACCGCGAGCCCGGAGAGCGAGGCGATGGCACCGCCGCCGATCTTGCGCCTGGTTGTCGCGTCCGGCTCCTGCACACTCATGGCACTCCTCCCGGTATCGCTTCGCAGCCATCGACGCGGTCAGGCGCCGACGGCAGCCTAGGGCGTCGTGGCCGAGGATTCGCCGGGAGTGGCCAGGGGCGGGGTCGAACCGCCGACCTTCCGATTTTCAGTCGGACGCTCGTACCAACTGAGCTACCTGGCCGTGCAAACGAGGCCAGATCATATCCGAACGGCTCGGTCACCCACCGAGCGTGACCAGCACCCGCCGCACCTGGGCCGGGGCGGAGCCGGGCGGCAGCAGCAGCGCCAGATCGGTCGTCCCCGGGACCGGCTGCAGGCTCCCGTCCAGCGTCGTGACCCGTCCGGTGGTCGCGTCGGTCAGCGCGGCCCGTGCGGTCAGCCCGGAGCAGCCCGCGTCCAGCCCGCTGAGGACGACGGCCGACGCGGTCAGCCGGACGACCGCGTGCTGCGACCGGCAGTTCACCGCCGCCAGCTCCGCCGGGGTGAGCGCGGCCAGCGCCGACGCGCTCCCATGGGTCACCACGGCGACCCCGAGCAGCATCGACCCGAGGCTGACCGCCACCCGGGCCGGACGTCTGCTCATGGCCGCACGTTCGCAGGCGGCGCGGGCCGCCGGCGGCGGTTCGGGCCCGCACCGGCTGTTCGTCCGGGCCGGGTCCGTACGAACGGCCGGTACCCGCCGCCTACCCTGGACCGCGTGGACATCACGGGTGCATCGGCGATCGTGACCGGAGGGGCGTCGGGGCTGGGCGCCGCGACCGCGGAGAGGCTGGCCGCCGAAGGCGCCGCCGTGGTGGTGCTCGACCTGGACGAGGCCAAGGGCCGCGCGCTGGCCGACCGCATCGACGGGTCCTACGTGCACGCCGACGTGACCTCCGAGGACCAGGTGCTGGCCGCGGTGTCGAGCGGCGAACGCGCTGGGGCCGCTGCGCGTGCTGGTCAACTGCGCCGGCATCGGCATGGCGATGCGCACCGTCGGCCGGGACGGGTCGTACGAGTCGGCGCACCGGCTGGACGTCTTCACCAAGGTCGTCGCCGTGAACCTGATCGGCACCTTCAACTGCCTGCGGCTCGCCGCGAGCGCGATGAGCCGCACCGAGCCGGACGCGGACGGTCAGCGCGGCGCGATCGTGAACACCGCGTCGATCGCCGCGTTCGACGGGCAGATCGGGCAGGCGGCGTACAGCGCGTCCAAGGGCGGGATCGTCGGGCTGACGCTGCCGGTGGCGCGCGACCTCGCGGTCGTCGGGATCCGGGTGAACACGATCGCGCCGGGCCTGATCGACACCCCGATCTACGACGGGTTCCCGAACCCGGCGGAGTTCAAGGAGCAGCTCAGGCGCGACGTGCTGTTCCCGCACCGGCTGGGCACGGCGCAGGAGTTCGCCTCGCTCGTGCTCGAGCTGGTGCGCAACCGGTACATGAACGCCGAGGTGGTCCGTATCGACGGCGGGGCCCGGCTGCAGCCCAAGTAGGTCGCAACGGCGAGGCGACGGGCGAGCGCAGCGAGCGAGGACCCGAGCGTGACCATGGACAGCGCTAGGCGCGGGCCGGCTCGACCAGGCCCAGGCGTACGGCTTCGACGGCCGCGGCCTTGCGCGACCGCACCGCCAGCTTGGCCAGCACCGCGGAGACGTGATGGTCGACCGTCTTCACCGAGATGAACAGCCGACCGGCGATCTCGTCGTTGGTGTGACCGACGCAGACCAGCTCGAGCACCTCGCGCTCGCGTGGCGTCAGCCCCGCGGGATGGGCCCGGGTCGCCGCGCGCGCGCCGGCGGGGATCGACTTCACGCCGAGCTCGCGCATCCGCTGCCGGGCGACCCTGGCCGTCGCGGTGGCACCGAGCGCCTCCAACCGGTCCAGCGCCTCCCGCAGGTCCGGCTCCTGGGTCGAGTCGAGCAGCGCCAGCGCCGCGTCGTACGGACAGCCCAGGTCGTCCCACAGCTTCGCGGCGCCGGCGCAGTCCCCCGCGGCGCTGCTGGCGAACGGCTCGACCAGCGGCCCGGCGGGCATCTCGCCGGTGATCCGGCGCACCCAGCACGCCGCCTGGCTGCGTGTCGTCGGGTCGCGGTGCATCGCGGCCGCCGCGGCGGTGCGGGCCTCGCGCGCTGCCGCGTCGGCATCGCCGGCGAGCCAGCGCGCCTCGGCCCGGGCGCCTGCGACCAGGGCGATCCAGTGCGGCTCGTCCAGCCCGTCCGCGGCGCCCATGGCCTCGTCCAGGCACTCCCAGGCACCGCTCTCGCCCCGCCGTGCCCGCAGCCGCCCGAGCGTGGTGAGCGACTGCAGCCGGTTCACCGACGACGCGCCGGCCAGGGCCAGGACGTGGCGGCACAGGGCCTGCGCCTCCTCCCAGCGCCCGAGGCGTTCCAGGACGCCGGTGCGCTCGCCGCGCAGGCATCGCCCGTAGGTCCCGATGTCGTGGTCGTCGCAGTACGCGACCCCGTCGACGAAGTAGCCCTCCCCGGAGGCGAGCTGCAGCGTCGTCGCGTGCAGCTCGTAGAGGTTCACGTATGCCCGGCTCGCCTGCCGCTCCCAGTCGCCTTCGAGCGCCATCGCGAGGGCGCGGGTGAGACCGGCCTTCCAGTCGCCGCCGACCTCGGCGGCGGCGCAGGCCTCGCTGATCATCAGGTCGATGAGGACGTCCGGCAGGTCGAGGTCCTCGGCCAGTGCGCGGGCGCGGGCCGCCGGGCCCGCCACGTCGGACGGGCGCGACTGGTCGGCGCGCGTGCCGGCCAGGTCGGCCCACGCCCACGCGAGCTCCCGGCTCGGGCCGAGCGGCTCGAGCACGGCCAGGGCCGCCTCGACCGCCGCGTTCGACTGGGGTCCGCGCGCCAGTCGCCACAGCGCGTTGGCCTGGCGCCCGAGCGTCGCACCCAACCGCCGCTGGTCACCGAGCTCGCGCCACCGCGAGAGCGCCGCGTCGGAGGCGTCGGCGCAGTCCTGCCACCGGTCGACCAGCGAGCACTCGTATGCCAGTCCGTCGAACAGCTCGCCGGCCGTACGGGTGTCGGCCCGGCCGGCGAAGCGCAGCGCCCGCTGGAACTGCGCGACGGACTCGCGGTGCGCCGCCAGGGCGGAGGCACGCCGGGCGGCGCGCGGCGCGTGCACCAGGACCAGGTCGCCGTCGTCGGCGCTCTCGGCGTGGAAGGCCAGCCTCGCGTCGTCGTCGCAGCCGGTCGCCAGCAGCGCGTCGAGGATGCCCCGGTGGGTCGGCGCCCGACGGTGCGCCGGGACGGCCTGGTCGATCGCCCGCCGGGCGATCTCGTGCCTGAACCTGAACATGTCGCCGTCGCCGACGACTATCCCGCAGGCCAGCAGCTCGTCGAACGCGTCGGCGGGACTCCCGCTGACCACCTGCACGAGCGCGGGTTCGACGCGTGGTCCGACGAGAGCTGCGACATCGAGGAGCTGCCGGGCGTCGGTGCTCAGGCCGGCGACGCGAGCCAGTACCGCATCGCGCGCCGAAGCCGGCAGGTCGGCGTCCGGCTGGTGCACGATCTCGGCGAGGTAGAACGGGTTGCCACCGGTGAGCCGGAACAGCTGGTCGGGGTCCCACGAGGTGCCGATGACCATCTCCTGGACGGCGTGGGCGGACAGCGGCGGCAGGTCGACCCGGCGGGTCGTCCGCTGCGTCGCGAGCTCGCCGAGGGCGATCCGCAGCCGGTCGTCGGCCGCCAGCCCGTCGTCGCGGTAGGTGATGACGACGAGGACCGGGAGGTCACGGATCCGTCGACCGACGAAGCGGAGCAGGTCCAGGGTCGCCTCGTCGGCCCAGTGCACGTCCTCGACGGCGAGCACGGTGAGCACGTCGGACCGGCCGAGCGCGCCGAGCAGGCCGCTGTACAGCTGCTCGCGCGGCGCGTCCGTGCGGCACAGCTCGGCCATCTCACCGCCCATGACGGCGGCGATGTCGAGCAGAGGTCCGAGCGGGCGCGGCGTGAACAGGCCGTCGCAGGCGCCCCAGCACCACTGCGCTGCGGTCAGCTCACCTTCGAACCGCTCGAGCAGGCTGGACTTGCCGACGCCCGCCTCACCCGCGACCAGGACCAGCCGGCCCTGCCCCCCGGCTGCCTCCCGCGCGTACTGCGCCAGGGCGGCGAGCTGGGACTCGCGTTCGAGCAGGGGCACCGCACGATTGTCTGTCCCGCCTCCGGCGGCCGTCCAGGCGATCGACGACATCGAGCAAAGGCGACCCCGACGGGACTCGAACCCGCGACCTCCGCCGTGACAGGGCGGCGCGCTAACCAACTGCGCTACGGGGCCTGGATCTGGCTGAACGTGCCCCCAACGGGATTCGAACCCGTGCTGCCGCCTTGAAAGGGCGGTGTCCTGGGCCACTAGACGATGAGGGCCAGTAGTTCCCGTCGGAGACCGGCAAAGCATAGGGGACGGCCTCGGAATCCTCCAAAGTGGTACGAACGGGGGTGAGCCCACCTCTTGGGCGTGCCCGGAGGGAGTCGCGTGGACGTCGACGACGACCGCTTCGACGAGCTCGTCGGGCTGGCGCTGGACACGATCCCGGCCCGGCTGGCACGCGCGATGCGCAACGTCGTGGTGCTGGTCGAGCCGGAGTCCCCGCCCGACGGACCCGAGCTGCTCGGGCTGTACGAGGGCATCCCGCTGACCTCGCGCGACACCGGGTACGCCGGCGTGCTGCCGGACCGGATCACGATCTTCCGCGGTCCCATCCTGCGACGCTGCTCGTCGTACGACCAGGTGGTCGAGGAGGTCAGGGTGACGGTGGTGCACGAGGTCGCCCATCACTTCGGGATCGACGACGACGAGCTGCACGACCTCGGCTACGGCTGACGGCTGACGGCTGACGGCTGCGGCTGACGACTGCGGCCCGGCCCGCTCAGTCCGGCAGCGCGACGCCGCCCAGGTCGACCAGGTCGGTCAGCAGCTCCAGCGGCGTCGGCATCCCGGCCAGCGCGCCCTGCACCGCGTCGCACCCCAGCGCCCGGAGCAGCCGCAGCTGGTCCAGCGTCTCGACGCCCTCCGCGACGGTCGTGCGACCGGTCGCGTGGCAGGCGTCCAGCACGGCCTTGACGATCGCCGCGTCGGCCGCGTCGTCGCAGACCGTCGCGATGAAGGTCCGGTCGATCTTGACCGACCGGATCGGCAGCCGCTTGAGGTACGCCAGGGACGAGTAGCCGGTCCCGAAGTCGTCGACGGCGAACGCGACGCCGGCCTCCTCCAGGCGTCCGACGCACGGCATGATCGCGTCGATCTCGGCGAGCTGGTCCTCGAGGATCTCCAGCGTCAGCTGCTGCGGCGGGACCTCGTGCAGGGCGAGCAGCGCGAGCACCTCGTCCGCGAAGCCGGGGTCGCTGAGACGGTCGACGGAGACGTTCACGTGCACCCCGGGTCCCAGCGGTCCCCAGCCGGCCGCGTCGGTGAGCGCCTGGTGCAGCACCCAGCTGGTGACCGGCGCCGACAGCGACGACCCGCTCACCACCGGCAGGAAGTCCTCGGGCAGCAGCAGCCCGCGCTCGGGGTGCCGCCAGCGCAGGAGCGCCTCCATCGCGACCAGGCCACCGTCCATGCGGACGATGGGCTGGTAGTGCAGGACCAGCTCGCGCCGGTCCAGCGCCTGGCGGGCCTCGGACTCCAGGGACGACCGCTCCTGGCTGCCGGTGTCGACCGGCGGGCTGGCGATGACGAAGCGGCCGCGCCCGGCCTGCTTGGCCTGGTACATGGCGGCGTCCGCGGCGCGCAGCAGGTCCACCGGCCGGTCCTGCGCCGACGCCGGGGTGACCAGGCCGATGCTGGCGGTCACGACCACCGACTCGGAGCCGACCGCCACCGGGATCCGCACCGCCTCGAGCATCCGCGCGGCGAGCGACTCCAGCTCCGGCAGGCCGGCCGCGCGCTCCACCACCACGACGAACTCGTCGCCGCCGAGCCTGGCCACGGTGTCGGTCTCCCGCACGACCGACTGCAGGTTCTTCGCCGCGGCCATGAGCAGCTCGTCGCCGGCCTCGTGGCCGAGGGCGTCGTTGACGCGCTTGACATGGTCGAGGTCGACGAACAGGACGGCGACGTCGCGGCCGTCCCGGCGGGACCTGGCCAGGGCCTGCTCGAGCCGGTCCAGCAGCAGCCGCCGGTTGGGCAGCCCGGTGAGCGGGTCGTGCAGCGCGAGCGCGACCAGCTGGTCCTCCGCGGCCCGGCGGGCGGTGATGTCCTCGATGACGCTGACCGTGAAGGCCGTGCCCTCCTCCTCGTACCGCCGGGTGTTGACCAGGACCCACACGACGGTGCCGTCGCCGCGGACCAGGCGCCGCTCCGACCGGGCGCGCGGCTCGCGCTGCCCGACCACCCGCCGGCGGGTGTCCTGCGCCGCCTCGACCTCGTCCGGGTGGACGAGGCCCGTGAACGGGGTGCCGATCAGCTCCTCGCGGGGCAGGCCGAGCAGGGCGCACAGGGCCTCGTTGACCTCGACGAAGAAGCCCTCGTCGGTGAGCAGCGCGACTCCCACCGGGAACGTACGGAAGATCTCCGCGAACCTGGCCTCGTCCGGGTGCACGCGGGTCTCCCGGAACACGCCCACCACCAGCGACCGGCCCTGGACGGTGACCTGCTGGGCCTGCGACGTCAGCTCCGCCCCGCTGACCGAGCGGAACACCTGCCGGCCGGCCCGGCCGGCGCTGGCCATCCGGCGCCAGTCCCGGTCGACCGTCTCCCGGTCGCGGGGGTGGACGGCGTCCAGCTGCTCGGCGTAGGTGGTCGCGGGCTCGCGGATCCCGAACAGGCCGACGACGGACCCCGACCACGTCACCGCGTCGGTCTCCGGGTCCCACGTCCAGAGGCCGCTCATACTCTCAGCATCGGCCTGCTGACAGAGCGTGGCAATCGGCCGTCCGTGAGCGTTCGTCATCGGCCGACCGGGTGGTCCTGGGAGCTCAGGGCAGCCAGGCGAACCGGCCGTGCAGGTACACCCAACCCACGAACGCCACTGCGTCGATCAGGAAGTGCGCGACGATCAGCGGCGCCGTGCGGCCCTTGAGCTGGTACACCCGCCCGAACAGCAGACCCATGAGGGCGTTGCCGAAGAAGGCCGGCACCCCCTGGTACAGGTGGTACGAGCCCCGCAGCACCGCGCTGGTCGCCAGCGCCGGCCACGGCCGCCAGCCCAGCTGGTCCAACCGGTGCAGCAGGTAGCCGACGACCAGCGTCTCCTCGAGGATCGCGTTCTCCAGCGCCGACAGCAGCAGGACCGGCAGCCGCCACCACACCGCCGGCAGCGAGCTGAGGACCAGCTGGGCGCTGAACCCCAGCGCGCTGGCGGTCACCACCAGGGCAAGTCCGGTCCCGCCGACGACCAGGGCCAGCAGGGCGCCCAGCCCGAGGTCGAACCGCTTGTGCCGCAGGTCGATGCCCAGCACCCGCCCGGGCCGCTCGCCGCCGATCAGCAGGAAGTGGCACGCGAGCAGCACCGGGACCAGGGCGAAGCCGATCCCGAGCAGCTGGTAGACGAGGTCGAGGGTCGGCCGGCCCGGCGCGTGGGAGTTGTTGAGGGACGCGGTCGCGCTGGAGACCGGCTGCCCGGAGGTGAGGATCCCCAGCAGCCGGACGACGGCGTAGACGCCGGACTGGCCGAGCGAGAGCGCGAAGACGAGCAGCACCTCGCGGCGCAGGGTGCGCCGGTCGAAGCGGGTCGGGCTCGCGGTGTCCTCGGCGACCACGGCGCGACGCTACCCCGGCCGCGGGGCCTAGGGTCGCGGGGTGCAGCTGACCGTGGGCCCGCTGGTCTTCGACGCGATCACCTGGGGGCCCGCCGACGGCGACCCGGTCCTGCTGCTGCACGGCTTCCCCGAGGGCGCGCGGTGCTGGGACGGGGTCGGCGACCTGCTCGGGACGGCCGGCATGCACGCGGTGGCCCCGGACCTGCGCGGCTACAGCCCCGGCGCGCGGCCGCCGGAGGTGGACGCGTACGCCCTCGACCGCCTCGTCGAGGACGCCGCCGGGTTCCTGACGGCGCTGGGCTGGCGGTCCGCCCACGTGGTCGCGCACGACTGGGGCGCCGTCATCGCCTGGACGCTGGCCGCCCGCCACCCCGAGCTCGTCCGCACCCTCACCGCGGACTCCGTCCCGCACCCGGCCGCGTTCGGAGCGGCGCTCGAGGACCCGGACCAGCGGCAGCGGTCGGCGTACATCGGCCTGTTCCGCACCGAGGGCAAGGCCGAGGCGGTGCTGTCCGCGCAGGACGGCGCCCGCCTGCGCGCGGTCTTCGACGGCTCCGGGCTGTCCGCCCCGGAGGTGGCCGGGTTCGTCGACCGGCTGCTCGAGCCGGGCGCGCTCACGGCGGCACTGAACTGGTACCGCGCGATGCGGCCCGCGGACTACGCGACGATCCCCGCGGTCCGGGTCCCGACGACGTACGTGTGGGGGGTCGAGGACATCGCGGTGGGCCGGGTGGCCGCGCAGGCGTGCGCCGGGTACGTGACCGGGCCGTACCGGTTCGTCGCGATGGACGGCGTCGGCCACTGGTTGCCCGAGCAGTGCCCGGACGTGCTGGCCTCGCTGGTCCTCGAACAGCTGGCGCTCTAGCCGTCGTTGCATACGGATCGGGGGTCCTGACCCCCGATCCGTATGCAACGACAGGCGTTACTGGCGGGCCTCGATCGCCGCGCGGTACACGGCCACCGTCTGCTGCGCGATCATCCGCCAGGAGAACTCCCGCTCGGCCCGCAGCCGTCCGGCGGCGCCCATCGCGCGTGCCCGCTTGGGGTTCGCCACGAGGGTGTTCACCGCGGCGGCGATCTCCGCCTCGAAGGTCGCCGGGTCGTCCGCGTCGTAGTGCACCAGCAGCCCGGTCTCGCGGTCGCACGACGACCTCCGGGATGCCGCCGACGTCGGAGGCGACGACCGCTGCCCCGCACGCCATCGCCTCGAGGTTGACGATGCCCAGCGGCTCGTACACCGACGGGCAGACGAACACCGTCGCGTGCGTGAGCAGCTGGACCAGGTCCGGCCGCGGCAGCATCTCCTCGACCCAGACGACACCGTCCCTGGTCGCCCGCAGCGTCTCGACCGCGGCCCTGGTCTCGGCGCCGATCTCGGGGGTGTCGGGGGAGCCGGCGCACAGCACGACCTGCACGTTGCGGTCGAAGGCGTGCGCAGCCGCGAGCAGGTGGCCGACGCCCTTCTGCCGGGTGATCCGCCCGACGAAGAGGGCGTACGGACGGTCCGGGTCGACGCCCACCCGGCGCACGGCGCCGGTGCCGCCGTCGGCCCGGTACAGCTCGGTGTCGATGCCGTTGCGCACGACGTGCACGCGGTCGGGGTCCAGGAACGGGTAGCAGTCCAGGACGTCCGCGCGCATGCCGTCGCTGACCGCGATCACCGCGTCGGCCTCGGCGTACGCGGCCCGCTCGATCCAGGACGAGACGCGGTAGCCGCCGCCCAGCTGTTCCAGCTTCCACGGGCGGCGCGGCTCGAGCGAGTGTGCGGTGACCACGTGCGGGACGCCGTGCAGCAGGCCGGACAGATGCCCGCCGAGGTTGGCGTACCACGTGTGCGAGTGCACGACGTCGGCCTCCTCGACCGCGGCCGAGGCGGCCATCTCCAGGTCGACGCCCAGGGTCTGGAGGGCGAAGTTCGCGCCGTCCAGCTCGGCCGGGGGCCGGAACGCGGCGGCCCCGTCGCGGTCGGCGCCGAAGCAGGCGACCTGGACGTCGACCAGCGCGCGCAGCTCCCGGACGAGGAAGTCCACGTGGACCCCGGCGCCGCCGTAGACCTCCGGCGGGAACTCCCTGGTCAGCAGCGCAACTCTCACGGGATCACCCTAGGGTGACCCCATGCGGAGCCGCAGGCATGTGCTGGGGATCGTGCTGGCCGGAGGCGAGGGCAAGCGACTGATGCCGCTGACCGCCGACCGGGCCAAGCCCGCGGTCCCCTTCGGCGGCCAGTACCGGCTGGTCGACTTCGTGCTGTCCAACATGGTCAACGCCGACTACCGGCAGATCTGCGTGCTGACGCAGTACAAGTCGCACTCGCTGGACCGGCACATCACCACCACCTGGCGGATGTCCACCCTGCTGGGCAGCTACGTCACCCCGGTGCCGGCCCAGCAGCGGCTCGGCCCGCGCTGGTACACCGGCAGCGCCGACGCGATCTACCAGAGCCTGAACCTGGTGTACGACGAGATGCCCGAGTACGTCGCCGTGTTCGGCGCCGACCACGTCTACCGGATGGACCCCTCGCAGATGGTCGAGGCGCACGTGGAGTCCGGGGCCGGCGTCACCGTCGCCGGGATCCGGGTCCCGAAGTCGCAGGCCAGCGGCTTCGGCATCATCGAGACCAAGCCCAACGGCCTGGACATCGAGGCGTTCCACGAGAAGCCCGCCCACCCGCCGACGCTGCCCGACGACCCCGACACCTGCTACGCGTCGATGGGCAACTACGTGTTCTCCACCGACGTGCTCGTCGAGGCGCTGAAGGTCGACGCCGGCGACGAAGGCTCGGTGCACGACATGGGCGGCAACATCATCCCGATGATGACGAAGCTGGGTGCTGCCAAGGTCTACGACTTCGACCTGAACGAGGTGCCCGGTGCGACCGAGCGCGACCGGGGCTACTGGCGCGACGTCGGGACGCTCGACTCGTACCACGACGCGCACATGGACCTGGTGTCGGTGCACCCGATCTTCAACCTCTACAACCGGCAGTGGCCGATCCTCACCCAGTACGCGCCGCTGCCGCCGGCCAAGTTCGTCGAGGGGGGCGAGGCGCACGAGTCGATCGTCGGGCTGGGCACGATCATCTCCGGCGGGCTCGTCGACCACTCGGTCGTCTCCGGCGACGTGCGCATCGGTCACGGCGCGCACGTCAGCTCGTCGGTGCTGCTGCCCGGGGTGGTGATCGGCCGCGACGCGATCGTGCGCCGCGCGATCCTCGACAAGAACGTGATCGTCCCGGACGGCGCGACGGTCGGGGTCGACGACGACGCGCGACGCCGAGCACTACACGGTCTCGGACAGCGGCGTCGTCGTCCTCGGGAAGAACGCCCGCGCCGTCGTCTGGTGAGTGCCCAGACCACTCCCGACCCGCCCGCCGTCGACGAGCTCGACCGCTGGCGGCTCTGGCGTCGCTGGGCCGTCGTCGCCTGGTGCGTCGCCCTGCTGGTGTTCATCGTGACCCGCGGCGTGCCGTTCGAGCGCACGATCCAGACGCTGTGGATCCTGCTCGGGCTGTACGCCGTGAACTTCGGCCGGTCCTGGCGCAGCCAGCTCCGCATCGTCGTCGACTGGCTGCCGTTCGTCGGCTTCCTCATGCTGTACGACATCACCCGGGGCTTCGCCGACGTCCTTGGTCGGCCGATCCACGTCACCGAGCCGCTGGACGCGGAGAAGTGGCTGTTCCACGGCGTGGTGCCGACGCAGTGGCTGCAGCAGCACCTCTACACCGTGCAGATCCAGTGGTACGACGTGCTCGTCGCCATCGTGTACTGCTCGCACTTCGTCGTCGTCTGGGCCTACGCGGCGGTGCTCTACGTCCGCGAGCGGCGGCGGTGGGGACAGTGGGCGCGGCGCATCCTGCTGCTGTCCTACGCGGGGCTGATCACCTACATCCTCTACCCGGGTGCACCGCCGTGGTACGCGGCGCAGCAAGGGCTGCTCCCCGGCGTCGTGCGCATCGCCTCGAGGGGGTTCGAGGCGCTGCACCTGCACACGGCGTCGGCGCTGATCTCGCAGGCGCAGGGCCAGGGGAACGACTTCGCCGCGCTGCCGTCCCTGCACGGGGCGTTCACCGCGATGCTCACCGTGTTCGTGTGGCCCCGGCTGCCGAACTGGGGCCGCGTCCTGATGGTGCTGTACACGGCGGCGATGGCGTTCACGCTCGTGTACGGGGCCGAGCACTACGTGGTGGACATCCTGCTCGGCTACCTCTACGTGGCGGCCGTGCTGGTCGCGTGCTGGTGGTGGGAGCGGATGCGGGCGGCGCAGCGGGCCACGAAGGCGGCCCGGCTCGCCGCGGCGGAGCCGGTCGCCCTCGCAGGAGTCGCTGGCGAGCCCGTGATCTCCGAGCCCGCGTGGTGGCAGGATGCGGGCGTGAGCATGCCGAGCGGGCCGGACGGCGATCCCGCACAGCCGCCGCCGGAGCCGCCGAGCCAGCCACCGCCCGCTCCGCCGCCGTACGGGCAGCAGCCGCCGTACGGGCAGCAGCCGCGGTACGGTCCGCCACCGCCACCGCCACCGCCACCGCCGCCGGGCTACGCGGCGCCGGCGCCCGGCTACGGCTACCCCTACCCGTACCCGATGCCCGGCGCCCCGTACGGGGTGGACCGGTACGGCCGGCCCTACTCGGACAAGTCGAAGATCATCGCCGGCGTCCTGCAGATCGTGCTCGGGGTGTTCGGCGCCGGACGCTGGTACACCGGCCACTACGGCATCGCCGTCGCCCAGCTGCTCACCTGCGGCGGCCTGGGGGTCTGGTCCCTGGTCGACGGCATCATCATGCTGGCGGGGGACGTGACCGACCCCGAGGGGAGGCCGCTGCATGGCTGAGCGGACGGCTCCCGCGCCGGCGACCCGGGTGGCGAGCAGCCGGCCGTGGCTCGCCCCCGCGGCCCTGGGCGTGATCGCCGTCGCCGGCTGCGCCTACCTCGGCGTGGAGGACCCCAACGACCCGGGCTCGCTGCTGCCGCGCTGCCCCACGAAGCTGATCACCGGGCTGGACTGCCCGGCCTGCGGCGGGCTGCGGATGGTGCGGGCGCTGACCGGCGGCCAGTGGTCGGCGGCGCTGCACGCCAACCTCTTCCTGCTCGTCCTGACGCCGTTCGCCGTCCTGGTCTGGCTGCGCTGGTTCGTGGCCGGCCTCACCGGTGGGAGCTACGTGCCGCAGCTGTCCAAGCGGACCTCGTACGCACTGCTGGCCGTGGCCGTCGCGTGGACGATCGTGCGCAACCTCCCCGGCTGGCCGCTGCACCCCCTCGCCTGATCAGCCGGGCCGTGCTCCGCTGATCCGGCGTCGGGACCCGGCGTGGCGGCCGCGATCTGCCGGTCGGGTGAGCACCATGGACAGCAGAAGCAGGCAGGAAGCTCCGCGGGAGGGCCCGATGGCGACCCAGGCGTCCGCACGACCAGCCGGGAGCGGCGCGGCCGAGTCGTGCGCGCACTGCGGCGACCGCGCCCGGCACCCTGTCCGCGGACCGGTCCGCGGCACCATCGTCGTGTACTGCTCCGCCGGGTGCCGCGACGACCATCTCGCCGCGCTCGCGCTCGCCAGCCCCACCTGCGCCGCCGCCGGCTGCGACGTGGACGCCGCCGCGGACGTGCCGTTCTGCGACGAGCACCTCGACCCGGCCGTGCGTCCGCCGACCCGGGGGGCCCGCGCCGCCTGACCCGGTCTAACCCGCCGGGGGGTTCGGCGGGTCGCTGCCGTCGGCGCCGGCCGGCGGGTCGTCGGCCTGCTTGCGCAGCTCCTCCTCGCGGCGGCGCAGGTCGTCCTCCCACCGCCGCAGCAGGTCTTTGTCCTCGGCGTTCTGCCGGCGCACCGAGTCCAGGAACTCCGGGTCGTCGTCCGGCGCGAGCCGCCGGGGCACCGAGGCCATCCCCGCGCCGCCGCCCTGCCCGCCGGCCTGTGCACCGAACCTGGTCCCGCCGCGCGGCTGCCCGGTGTTCCCCTTGTACGGCATCCCGGCCGTCTGCTGGCCCTGCGGCCGCCCGGCGACCAGCCACATGATCGAGCCGACGAGGCTGAAGAACAGCACGATGACGATCCACCACGTCTTG
The DNA here is from genome assembly GCA_963771835.1 of uncultured Actinomycetota bacterium. GTDB lineage: Bacteria > Actinomycetota > Actinomycetes > Prado026 > Prado026 > CAVQCJ01. The sequence continues at coordinate 677,317 of CAVYVA010000004.1, read as the reverse complement.
CTCAGGTTGCGCATCACCGACTCGTCGGTGGTGATCACGTCGAACAGGCAGAAGATCCAGAAGCCCAGCACCAGCAGGGCGACCACACCGTCACCGATGGCCATCGTCCGAACCCCCGTCCGTCCTCCGCCGGCGTCCCGGGTCCGCACGGCGCTGTCAGCGAGTCGGCCGCACCCTAGCGCTCGGCGGTCGCCCGGGCCGCGGGATCGGCCCGGCGACGCCCTGCCGGCTCATCGCAGGTCGAGTCATCGCAGGTCGAGCAGCTCCGCCGGCCCGGTCGTGGAACGCCGGGCAGATCAGGTCGTGGTCGAGCGGGCCGCCGGCCGATGCCTGCACCCACTGGACGATCGCGGTCGCGGAGCCGGCGAAGTTCTTGCCGCAGGCGGGGGCGGCGCTGGCCTGGGTGCCGGGACCCGTGGCGTACCAGACCGGCAGGCCCGGCTCCCAGGTGCCGGCGATCTCGGTCCACATCGACGGGGTCGAGTAGATGCCGACCCGGACGCCCAGCTCCTGCAGCCGGGCCGCCATCGAGTCCAGCACCGTCGCGTTCTCCTGGTGGCTGCCCGCCCAGGTGTTGACCGTCTCGACGTCGAGCCACCACACCGTGGTGCCGGTCGCACCGGCGGCGTGCTCGCGCGCCACCGCGTCGTCCACCAGCCGGCGGCCGTACGCCACCGGGTCCCCGGTACCGGGGTAGCCGGTGTTGATGTACACGGCGTGCCCGGCCTTGGCGCTCGCCCAGCGCAGCTGCCTGCCCACGCACTTGTTGGACGACAGCGGCTTGCCGCCGTTGATGCCGACGATGCCGAAGCCGCCGGTGGCCGGGAGCACCCGGGTGCACTGCGGGTGCGAGACGTCGAAGCCCGCGACCGGGACGGTGGCCGGCGGGGCCGGGTCGGGGCGTCGTCAGCGCCGGCGCCCCCGGCAGCAGCGGCGGTACCGGCGCGACCACCGTCCCGGCGCTCTCGGGGCGGCTCTGCACGTAGACGTACGCGGCGGTGCCCCCGACCACGAGCAGCAGCACGGCAGCCAGGCCCCCCAGGAGACGCCCGGCGCGGTTCGGGGGGGCCATGGGTCCGTAACCTACGTCGTCCCCCTCCCGCCCAAGCCGACTGGTGCGCGCACCAGTCGCGAGTCGAGCCGGCGGCGGGCCGGACGCGGCGGGGTGCGTACGCGGGCCGGCGGGGGTCAGGCGGGTCAGGAGGGGGTCGGGCGGGGGTCAGGCGGGGACTGGAGGCCGGCACGGACCAGCTCCCAGGCGCGCTGGGTGCCGGCGGCCAGGCAGCCGTCCACGACGGCGTCCGCGCCGAGCGCGCTCACCCGCAGCTGTGGCAGCACCGGGGCCATCGACCGCAGCTCGGCCTCCACGGCCCGGACGAAGCCGGGGGCCTGCCCGATCCCGCCGCCGAGGACCACCAGCGGCGGGTCGACCACCGTCACCACCGCGGTGATCGCGCGCGCCACCAGCCGGGCCTCGGCCGCGACGACCTCGGCGGCCCGCTGGTCCCCGTCCGCGGCCGCCGCGAACACCCGACGCGCGGTCACCGACCCGCGCATCCCGGCCCGGCGGGCGGCCCGGACGACGGCGGCCGCCGACGCCGAGGCCTCGAGCGTGCCGCGGCGACGCGCGTCCCGTTCGTCCGAGCCCATCCCGTCGGCGAACGGCATGAAGCCGATCTCGCCGGCCGCGCCGTTCGCGCCCCGGTGCAGCCGACCCTCCAGGACCAGGCCCATCCCGACGCCGGTGCCGACGGACACGAACGCGAACGTGTCGATCTCCCGGCCGTGCCCGTGGGCCAGCTCGGCGAGGGCGGCGGCGTCCACGTCGTTCTCGACCATCAGCGAGGTGCCGAACCGTCCCGCGCAGGTCGGCCAGGACGCTCGGGCGGTCCCAGCCGGCGAGCCCGCCGGTCAGCGCGAGCGCGTCCCGGCGCGGGTCGTAGACGCCGGGGCTGCCCAGCACGGTCTGGGTGACCTGCTCCCAGGGCACCGCCGCCTCCGCGAGCAGCCGGTCGGCGAGGGCGACGAGGTCCTTCATGCGGCCCGGGCCGTGGGTGGCCCTGGTGCGGACCGACTCCTGCGCCCGGACCGACCCGGCCAGGTCGCCGAGCGCACCGCGGACGTACTCGCGGCCGACGTCCAGCGCCAGGACGTGGCCGGCGTCCGGCTCGATCTCGTAGAGCACCGCGGCCGGTCCGGGCACGCCGGTCCGGGTGCCCGCGACCCGCACCAGCCCCGAGCGCTCCAGCGTGCCCAGCGCCAGCGACACGGTCGGCTTGGACAGCCCGGAGATCCGGGCGAGGTCGGCGCGCGAGAGCGGGCCGGACCAGCGGATGTGGTCGAGCATCGCCTGCTCGTTCATCGTCCGGATCAGCTGCGGTCGCGCCGTGGGCGGTGCCGGTGGCGCAGCGTCCGGCCGCCCGACGTTCGTCACGCAGTCCTCCCGCGGAAAGCCTTGCGCCACTCTAGTCGGTAGGTTAGTTTCCTAACAATCATTCCGGACCGGAGGAGCTCGCCACCGATGACAGACCGCGGGCTGGGCGATGCGGCGCGTGTCGTCCTCGGCCTGGACTTCGGGGGGACGAAGATCGCCGCCGCAGTCTCCGACACGGACGGGCAGCGGCTGGGCACGGCCACGGTGTCGAGCAGCCGCGACCTCGGAGCGGTCGAGTCGTTCGAGCGCGGTGTCCGCGCCGGTCGCGAGCTGCTCGCGCAGACGGTGCCGGACGCGGCTCTCGTCGCGGTCGGAGCCTGCACGTTCGGGATCCCTTTCGACGACCGGGTCGAGCTGGCACCCACCATCCCCGGCTGGAGCGCGCTCGCGTTCGGCCAGCGGCTGCGGGAGGCCTTCCCCGGGGTCGAGGTCAGGGTAGCGACGGATGTGAAGGCCGCGGCCACCGCCGAGGCGCGCTGGGGCTCGCTGGTCGGCTGCGACCCGGCTCTGTACGTGAACCTCGGGACCGGCCTGGCGGCGGCGCTCGTCGTCGGCGGTCGGGTGGTGTCCGGGCGGCACGGCGCCGCCGGCGAGATCGCGTACAACCTGCGCCGGCCGGCCGAGGTCGGCCTGCCGCTGGGAGAGCGGGTGCCGCTGGAGGAGCGGGTCAGCGGCCTGGCGCTCGCCCGCTCGGCCACTCGCGCAGCCGGCCGCCCGATGCGCGCGGCCGACGTGTTCACCACGCACGGAGCCGACCCGGTGATGGAGCTGGTGCTGCACGACTTCGTCGCCGAGCTGTGCTTCCACGTCGTCAACCTCGCGATCGCGGTCGACCCGGCGCGGGTGGCCGTCGGCGGCGGCATGGTCCGGTCCTGGGACTACCTGGGACCGCAGCTGGAGCGTGCGCTGCAGGCCGCGGTGCCGTACCCGCCGGAGCTGGTGGTCGCCGACTTCCCGCACGACGCCGCGCTGATGGGGGCGCTCGCACTCGGCGTCGAGGCGGCCGGCCAGGTCTACGACGCGCCGCGATCGGATAACGGATCGGACCACCGGGAGCAACCGCCCGACGGGCAGCAAGCCATGAATGGCACGGTCACAACCACAAGGTCGTCCCGCACCGGGTCGACGGGCGAAGGGCAGTCACGATGAAGCGCATGCGAGCAGTCGCTGTCGCAGGGGCCGTGCTGATGCTGGCGGCCGCGTGCAGCTCGGGGTCGGGCAAGACGACCTCGTCCAGCAGCGGGAAGATCGGGGGCGTGGTCACCATCTCGAACGAGAGCGGCGGCCTGTGGACCTGCGGCTTCAACCCGTTCAACCCGTCCGACACGCACGCTGTCGCTGGGGGTGGTGTACGAGCCCCTGGTGTTCGTCAACGCCCTCAAGAGCGGTGCGACGACCCCGTGGCTGGCCACCAAGTTCGAGTGGTCCTCCGACAGCAAGTCGGTGACGTTCACGATCCGCGACGGCGTGAAGTGGACCGACGGCCAGCCGATGACGGCGGACGACGTCGTGTACACGTTCCAGCTCATGAAGCAGCACTCGGCGCTGGACCTGAACGCCGTCTGGTCGGTGCTCACCGACGTCAGCAAGAAGGGCTCGAACCAGGTCGTCATGACGTTCAGCGGCCCGGCCGTGCCCTACTTCTACTACATCGCCGACCAGGTCGGGATCGTCCCGCAGCACATCTGGTCCAAGATCAGCGGTGACCCGGGCGCGTACGTCGACAACGACCCGGTCGGCACCGGTCCGTACACGGTGTCGCCGTGCACGCCGCAGAACATCACCTACGTGCGCAACCCGCACTACTGGCAGCCGGGCCTGCCCAAGATGGAGAAGGTTCTCTACCCCGCGTACACCTCGAACGACCCGGCGAACCTGGACCTGGCGACCGGCAAGGCGCAGTGGGGCAGCCAGTTCATCCCGGACATCGACGCCTTCTACACGTCCAAGAGCCCGGACCACCACTACTGGTTCCCGCCGCTCACCAACGTGGCGATCTTCCCCAACCTGAAGGTGTCCCCGCTGGACGACCCGGTGGTGCGGCAGGCGATCGCCTACGGCATCGACCGGGAGAAGGTCTCCAAGGTCGCCGAGTACGGGTACGAGCCGGCGGCCAACCAGTCCGGGATCGTGACCCCGACGTACGAGTGCTGGCTCGACAAGGCCCAGTCCGGGCAGTTCAACTACACGTACGACACCGCCAAGGCGACCTCGCTGCTCGAGGGCGCCGGCTACAAGAAGGGCTCGGACGGGATCTACGTCTCCCCGTCGGGCAAGCGGCTGTCGTTCGGGATCATCAACATCGGTGACTACTCGGACTGGGTGGCCTCCGTGCGCGAGGCGTCGTCCGACCTCAAGGCCGTCGGGATCGAGCTCAAGGCGGAGAACCTGTCCAGCGACGACTACGACAGCCGCCTCTACAACGGCAAGTTCGACCTGGCCTACGGCGCAGAGACCGGCGGACCGACGCCGTACTACGAGTTCCGGCAGTGGCTCTACTCGAAGAACTCGGCCCCGATCGGCCAGCAGGCCTCGTCGAACTGGGAGCGGTACGAGAACCCGGCCACCGACGCCCTGATCGAGCAGTACGGCGGCACGACCGACGACAAGACGCAGCACGACATCATGAACAAGCTGCAGACGGTCATGCTGCAGGACGTCCCGGTGATCCCGGTGACGGAGGGCGTGGACTGGTACCAGTACAACACCGAGAACATCTCCGGCTGGGTCACCGAGCAGGACCCGTTCGCCCAGCCGGCGGCGTTCGCGGTGCCCGACATGGAGGTCATGCTGCTGCACCTGCAGCCCAAGTAGGGTCCCGGAGGTAGGGGCGTCGGCGCGGCCCATGGACCATGAGAGGAGGTCGGGATGAGGTTCCTGCTGCGCAGGCTCGGGTTCTTCGTCCTGACCCTGTGGGCCGCGCTGACGCTCAACTTCATCATCCCGCGCCTGATGCCGGGCAACCCGGCGCTGGCGATGATGGCGCGCTTCCACGGCCGGGTCAGCGGGAACGTGCTGGCCGCGCTGGAGGCCGAGTTCGGCGTCAACACCACCCAGTCGCTGTGGTCGCAGTACTGGGAGTACCTGCGCAACACCCTGACCGGGCACCTGGGCGTGTCGACCACGTACTTCCCGCAGCCGGTCACCGACGTGATCCGCAACGGCCTGCCCTGGACCATCGGGCTGGTCGGCGTGACCACGGTGCTGGCGTTCGTCCTCGGCAGCGCGATCGGGATCGTCGGCGGCTGGCGGCGCGGCGGGAAGCTCGACAGCATCTTCACGCCGGTGTTCATCGTGACGTCGTCGGTGCCGTACTTCTGGGTCGGGCTGATGGGCATCCTGCTGTTCTCGGTCGTCCTGAGCTGGCTGCCGAGCGACTTCGCGTTCGACATCGAGCTGACGCCGGAGTGGTCCGGGCCCTACGTGACGAACGTCCTGCAGCACGCGATCCTGCCGGCGGCCACGATCCTGATCACGTCGATCGGCACCTGGATCCTGACCATGCGCAACAACATGATCACCGTCCTGGCCGAGGACTACGTCCGGATGGGTCGGGCCAAGGGCCTGTCCTCGCGCCGGGTGATGGTCGACTACGCGGCGCGCAACGCGATGCTGCCGAACCTCACCGGTTTCGCCATGTCGCTCGGCTTCGTGGTCAGCGGGGCGATCCTCGTCGAGTACGTCTTCGACTACCCCGGCGTGGGCTTCATGCTGCTGCAGGCCGCCGAGAACGAGGACTACGCGCTCATGCAGGCGCTGTTCCTGCTGATCACGCTCGCGGTCCTGCTGGCGATCCTGGCCTGCGACATCCTGACCGCCATCCTCGACCCGCGCACCCGGACGCAGGGCTGACGCGATGTCCGACCTGCGCCTGCCCGACGCCCCCGGCCTGCCGCCCGGCGTGCCGGCCGCCGCCTCGGGCCCGATGCCGCCGCTCCCCACGCAGGCGCAGGCCCGGCAGCGGGACCGGCAGCAGGGCCGCCGCCACGGCGGCGGGCTGCACAACATCTGGGTCGCGATCCGTGGGAACCGCAAGGCGACCGTCGGCGCGGTCCTGCTTGCGATCTTCTCGGTGATGGCGCTGGTGCCGGGGCTGATCGCGCCGTACGACCCGGAGGCCGAGATCTTCCCGCCCAGCGAGGGGCCCTCGCCCGAGCACTGGCTGGGGACCACGCACTACGGCCAGGACATCCTCTCGCAGGTCATCTGGGGTGCCCGCCCGTCGATGGTGATCGCCCTCGGCGTCGGCCTGTTCGCGACCCTCATCTCGATCGTCGCGGGCGTGACCGCCGCGTACATCGGCGGCCTCACCGACAGCTCGATCTCGCTGGTCACCGACGTGTTCCTGGTGATCCCGACCTTCCCGCTCATCATCGTGATCGCGTCGTACGCGAAGAGCTCGAACGACGCGGTGCTGATCTTCGTCCTCGTGCTCACCGGGTGGTCGTACGGTGCCCGGCAGCTGCGCGTGCAGGCGCTGTCGCTGCGGCGCCGCGACTTCCTGGAGTCGGCTCGGGTGCGCGGCGAACGGCGCTCGTACATCATCGCGGTCGAGATCCTGCCGACGATGACGTCCCTGCTCGTGGCCAACTTCCTGGGTGCCGCGCTGTACGCCGTGCTCACCGCGGCCGGGCTGCAGTTCATCGGGCTCGGCGACCCCAACGCGGACAGCTGGGGCACCATGCTCTACTGGGCCAAGCAGGGCGCGGCGCTGCAGACGAACCAGTACCTGTGGGCGATCGTCCCGGGGCTGTGCATCGCGGCCCTCGGCGCGGCGTTCGCGCTGCTCAACTTCGCGTTCGACGAGATCAGCAACCCGGCGCTGCGACCGGTACGGAGGCCGCGTGTCAAGCGCACCGATCCTTGAGGTCCGTCGGCTCACCGTCGACTATGCGACGGCGCGAGGCGACGTGCGCGCGGTCGACTCGGTGGACCTGGACGTGCACCCCGGCGAGTTCCTGGGCATCGTCGGGGAGTCCGGGTGCGGCAAGTCGACGCTGCTGTTCGCGATCGCCCAGCTGCTGAGCCCACCCGCGCAGATCACCTCCGGGAGCGTGCTGTTCGGCGGCCGGAACCTCGTCGGCCTCACCGACAAGCAGCTGTCCGCGGTGCGCTGGCGCGACTACTCGGTGGTCATGCAGAGCGCGATGAACGCCCTCAACCCGGTCAAGTCCATCGGGGCTCAGTTCAAGGACGCGATGCGCGGTCACGAGGTCGCGTCGTCGCAGCAGATCCGGCAGCGTTCGGCCGAGGTGATGCACCTGGTCGGCATCGACCCGGTGCACCTGGGCAGCTACCCGCACCAGCTCTCCGGCGGGATGCGGCAGCGCGCGATGATCGCGATGGCGCTGCTGTTCACCCCCGAGCTGGTCATCATGGACGAGCCCACGTCCGCGCTCGACGTGGTCGCGCAGCGCTCGTTGATGGTGCAGATCAAGGAGCTGCAGGACCAGCTCGGGTTCGCCGTCGTGTTCGTCACCCACGACATGTCGCTGGTGAGCCACTTCTCCGACCGGCTGATGGTCATGTACGCAGGGCAGGTCGCCGAGACCGGACCCACGCGGCACGTGTTCGACGACCCGCTGCATCCGTACAGCCGGGGCCTGCTCGAGGCGTTCCCGTCGATCCGTGGGCCGCGCGTGCCGCTGACCGGGATCCCCGGGAACCCGCCCGACCTCGGCGCGCTTCCGGACGGGTGCCTGTTCCACCCGCGCTGCCCGCAGGTCACCGAGCGCTGCCGTACGACCCAGCCCGAGCTGTACGACGTGGACGGCGTCCTCGTTCGCTGCCTGCTGCACGAGCCGGCACAGGTGCACGCATGACCACGGCGACCGCGGCGACCGGGGCGACCGCGGCGACCGGGGGGCAGGCGCCGCTGCTGCAGACCGTGGGGCTGACCAAGCACTTCCAGATCGGTCACCTGCTGTCCAAGTCGATGTTGCACGCCGTCGACGACGCCGACCTGGTCATCGAGCGCCGGCAGATCGTCGCCCTTGCCGGCGAGAGCGGCTCCGGCAAGAGCACCATCGCCCGGCTGATCGCCCGCGTCTACGAGCCGACCGGGGGACAGATCCTGTTCGAGGGCAAGCCGCTGGACCAGCTGCGCGGGCGGGCCGAGACGCTCGCGTACCGAGGCGACGTGCCGATGGTCTTCCAGGACCCGTTCAGCTCGTTGAACCCCGCGTTCCCGGTCTCGCACGGGATCATGCGCGGGCTGAAGCTGCACCGCCCAGAGGTGAGGGCCAAGAACCATCGGGCCGAGGCCGAGGCCGTGCTGGAGGCCGTAGGCCTGTCACCGGCCGGGGAGATCCTCGACCGGTACCCGTACGAGCTCAGCGGGGGTCAGCGGCAGCGCATCGGGTTCGCGCAGGCGCTGGCGTACCGCCCGAAGCTGATCCTCGCCGACGAGCCGGTGTCGATGCTGGACGTGTCCATCCGCGTCGGGCTGCTGAACCTGATGGCCGACCTGCGCGACGAGGCCGGGGTCTCGCTGCTGTACATCACGCACGACATCGCCAGTGCGCGGTACGTCGCCGACCGGCTCGTCATCATGTACGCCGGGCAGATCGCCGAGTCCGGGCCCACCGAGGAGGTGCTGGCCCGGCCCAAGCACCCGTACACCCAGCTCCTGCTGTCGGCGGTGCCGGACCCGCGCGCCCCGCTCGGGGTGACCGCCGAGTCCGACCGCGGCGAGCCGCCCAAGGTCGTCGACCCGAAGCCGGGCTGCCGGTTCCGGTTCCGCTGCCCGATGGTCGTCGAGGAGTGCCACACGGTCACGCCGCTGCCGCGGATGCTCGGTCCGGACCACACGGTGTCCTGCCACGTCGCCACCGCCGACGTCGGCAGCGAGCCCGTCAGCGCGTAGCGCCGGGAGGGCCGGCCCGGGCGACGTGCGCGCCTGAGGCTCCGGTTCCGGGCTCGTCCGGTCAGGCCGGTGGGGCCTCGAGCGCTGCGCGCAGCTGCTGGTACTCCTCGACGGTGATCTCGCCCCGGGCCAGTCGCTCGTCGATGATCACTCGAGCAGCCGACGCCGCGGGGACCGGTGGCGGGTAGGCCGGTGGCGGCGCCGCGGGCGCGATCGGCGGCGCGGCGGGTGCGGCGCTCTTACGCGGGACCAGGACGACGGCCAGCAGCAGCGCCAGCCCGAGCAGCGCCATCAGGACGAGCAGCAGGACCAGCAGACCGCCGCCGAACCCCATCCCGTAGCCACGGTGGATCATCACGACCGGTTCTCCTTCGACAAAATGACAGGGCCCCTCGGAGTATGAGTCCGAGGGGCCCTGCGTGACCGTCCGTCGCCGCCTTCGGTTGCCCGAAGACGACGACTGGTCCGCCTCGACGTGCGGCCGGTGGCTTCCCGGTTGCCCGGTGCCCTCCGGTTCGGTCGCCCGAGCGGCGCGCTCCCACCTCCGCGTCGTCGAACGCGGTCCGCCGAGTTGCCCCAGCGGAACAGGTGAACCGCTTTCCGTCCGGTCCGCCTCACCTCTAAGCCGGTCCCGGGTTGCCCCGGTTCTGGTTCGGTCCGTGAGGACGTGAGGAGATTGATAGTCGCTCCGGCGAACAACGCACAAGGGCTTCCGGGCGGTCGGTTTTTCGGCTGTCATCACCCACAGGTCCGTCCACAGGACTGGGCGCACAAACCACGATGTCTGCACAGGCCTGTGCACAAAACTCGTGGACGACGAACGTGTCCTCGACGGTCGACCCGAGGTCCCCAACGACTGACCGACGACGGTCGGACGCGCTCAGGCACGGGACGGGGAGTACCCCCGTTGGCCCCCCGGTCGACGGTCCGACCCGTCAGCACTCCCCGTCCCGGCGGCGGCACCGTAAGGGGTAACCGCGCTGACCTCGGCATCGACCGGCCGGGCCAGTCCGTGTGTCTCCACCGCTGCCGTGTCCGGGTTCGTGATCACCCGGAAGTCGGTGTCCAGCCAGCACCAGCCGCCCCCGGCCGCCGGCAGCCGCACCTGGCGCCGGAACCGGCCGTACCCGCGGCGTACCGCCTCGTCCCGCAGCGGCATGAGCATGGCCCGGTCCTCCGGGTGCGTGAGCCGGCCGACCGGCCGGCCGACCACATCGGCCGCGCACAGGCCGGTCGCGGCCTCGAACGCTTCGTTGACGTAGACGACCACGCCGTCGCACGAGCGGTAGACGATCGGTCGCGAGCGGCCGCCCGCGTCCGGTCGGCGCAGGTACTTGTGCCGCACGTTGACGATCTGGGTCTTCGACAGCTGCAGGCGGCGGGCGAGCTGGCGCGGGGTGTAGCCGTCGGCCAGCGTGTTCATGATCGCCTCGTCGCGCAGGTCGCGCAGCTCGGCCAGCCACTGCGCGCCGTCGTCCACGAGGATCGTCAGCAGCTCGGCCCGTTCCGCGTCGGTCCGGAGCGCGTCGAGGGTGTCGGCGAAGGCGCCGTGGAAGTCGTCGCCGCGGCGGACGAGGTCGTTGAAGTCCTGCCGGTGCGCCACCGGGCTGTGGTCGCTCGGGAGCTGGTCGCGCCAGGCCCGGTAGACCAGCTGCTGGAGGGCCCGGAAGCTCGCGTGCTGGCGGTCCAGCAGCAGGCGGCTGAGCCGGATCCGCTGGGCAGGGTCGGGCAGCGACTCGATCCGGTCCATGAACGAACGGCCGTTGTCGCGGCCCCAGGACGTGCCGCAGGCGTCGTCCCAGATCCGCCTCGCCTCGTCCGACAGCTGGTCGGCGTCCTGCGGGTCTCCTCCGGTGGGCACTGCGGCTCCTGACGTGACGCGGTCCCGGCCGCTGCACCCGACCGGTTTCGGCCGGGGACTGTACCTCCGGAGCCACCTCGATCCCCAACCGACGGTCGCGGCGGGCTCGGGACCGCAGCCATGATGGGGCCGTGTCCCCGCCCGAGACGGCCGGCGCCGCCGTGCCCTGGTTCGACGCCGAGCGCCTGGTCGGGCTGCTGCCCATGAGTGCGGCGATCGACGTCCTGGAGGCGGCGCTCGTCGCCGGCCTGGATCCCGCCGCGGGCCCGCCGCGGATGATCGTCGACACCGAGCACGGACAGCTGTTGATGATGCCCGCGGAGTCGGTGGGAGGGGTGGGGGTGAAGCTCGTGACGGTCGCGCCGGGCAACGCCGACCGGGGGCTGCCCCGGATCCAGGGCGTCTACGTGCTCATGGACGGCCAGACCCTGGCTCCGGTGGCGCTGCTGGACGGGATCGCCGTGACCTCGTTGCGGACGCCGGCGATGTCGGCAGTAGCCGTGCGCCGGCTGGCCGTCGCCGGCGCGGCGGTGCTGGTCGTGTTCGGCACCGGGCCGCAGGCCTGGGGTCACGTGGAGGCGGTGCGAGCCGTGCGCCCGGTGACCGAGGTGGTCGTCGTCGGCCGGGACAGCGGGCGTACCCGGCTGTTCGTCGACCGCGTGGTCGAGACCGGGGTAGGGGCCTCGGTGGGGGGACCGGAGTCGGTCGCGCTGGCCGACGTCGTGGTCTGCGCCACGACGTCCGGGGTCCCGCTGTTCGACGGAGCGCTGGTGCCCGAGCACGCGTGCGTGGTCGCGGTCGGTTCGCACGAGCGGGCGCGCAGGGAGCTCGACGCCGCGCTCATGGGGCGGGCGACGGTCGTCGTCGAGGACGTGGAGACGGCGCTGCGGGAGGCGGGCGACGTCGTGATGGCGGTCGACGAAGGGGTCCTCGACAGCTCCGCGCTGGTCCCGGTCGCCGACCTGGTGACCGGTCGAGCGGGCGTGGACGCCGACCGCCCCTCGGTCTTCAAGAGCGTCGGCATGGGCTGGCAGGACCTCGTTGCGGCGACCGAGATCTGGCGGCGGAGCCGGTGAGCGCTCGGGTCGAGATCGACCACGTGCTCGTGGGGGTGCCCGACCTCGACGACGCAGCCGCCACCCTGCAGGCCCGCTTCGGTCTGACCTCGCTGCCGGGCGGCCGCCACCCCGGCTGGGGGACGGCCAACCGGGTCGTGCCGCTCGGCTCTGCGTACCTGGAGCTGGTCACGGTGGTCGACCGCGCCGAGGCCGCGGGCAGCGCGTTCGGTCGATGGGTGCTCGCCATGCTCGGCGACGGCCCGGTCTGCGGGTGGGCCGTGCGGACCGAGGACCTGGACGCCGTCGCGGCTCGGCTCGCGCTCGACGTGGTCCCCGGCTCCCGGCAGACCGGTACCGGCCGATGGCTCCGCTGGCGGACCGCCGGGGTCGGCCAGGCCTCGACCGAGCCGGCCCTGCCCTTCTTCATCGAGTGGGAGCCGGGCACCGTGCTCCCCGGCGGAGCCGAGGTGCACCATGCCGCCGCTGCAGACGGTGCGGTGTCGCTGGTCGGCGTCGAGGTCGGCGGCGACCCGGGTCGGCTGCGGGGCTGGCTCGGCGGTGAGCCGGCCGGCGTCCAGAGCACCTCCGGGCCGGCCGTGCTCACGCACGTGGTGCTGGCCGCAGGAACGCAGCGGCTCCGCCTCGAGCCCGGCAGCCTGCGAGCCTGAGCCGGCTCATCGGCGGCAGGCAGCCCGTGCCGGTCAGGAGACGATGCTGGGGCCGGTCTCGGCCGGGCCCAGCCGTTCGGCGTGCAGCAGTGCCTCGAACGCCTCGTTCGGGAACCCCTGCTGCTTCATCGCCCGCCGCAGGTGGCTCATGTACAACGCCGTCGGCCGGACGAAGTTCGCGATCTGGGCCACCCGGAAGGTGAACGCCTCCGTCGGCCCCTCGGCGCAGTCGACCGTCACCGACTCCTTGCGCAGGGCCGACTCGTCACCCCGGAACGTCTCCAGCACCGCGAAGGCACGGTCGGGGGCCTGCCAGAGCATCCCCCACACCCGCGCGCCCGGCTCCGGCCGGATGTTGGCCACGCCGCCGCCCCAGTCGCGGTCGCGGATCGTGAACTCGAGCGCGTAGTCGTCGAGCGTGGCGGGTCCCACCGCGCGGGCGCCGCGGACCCGCGCGGCCATCCGGACCGGGTCGATGTTGGCCCCATAGGCGAAGTACCGCCGCACGAGGGCGACGCTACCGGCTGTACGCGGAGAGGAACCGGTCCCGGAAGGCGTCCATCGGCCAGACCGGAGCGGTCGGACCGGGCAGCATCCCGGCCTGCCAGCCCCATCCGGAGATCCGGTCCATGACCGCCGGGTCGTGGGCGATGATCGTGACCGGGACGTCGTGCCCCGCGCCCTGGCCGGAGACGATCGTGCTCGGCTGGTGGTCGCCCAGTACGACCAGCACGAGGTTGTCGTCGTGGAACGTCTGCACGAACGAGACCAGCGCGTTCAGCGAGTACTCGATCGACTGCCCGTACGCCGCCCGAACCTGGCCCGGGTCGCGCCACACGACCGACGGCGCCCGGCCCTGGGCCGGCTGGCTGTCGAAGACCGAGCCGTCGCCGACGTCGTTCCAGCCGACCAGGTGCGGCAGCGGCGCCCACGGCGTGTGGCTCGAGACCAGGTCGATCTCTGCCATGACCGGCTTGCGGTCGGTCGTGGCCAGCTCGAGGCGCTGGAAGGCCGCAAGCGTGTACTGGTCGGGCATCGCGGCGTAGCTGAACTTCGGGCCTGCGTAGCCCACGTTGTGCCCGTCGTAGATCGTGTCGTAGTGGTAGAAGGACTTCCCTTCCGGCCAGTCCTTCTCGTTCGACGGGACGTCGGCGACGGTCCGCCAGCCCGCCCGCTTGAAGGCGTCGCTCAGCGTGAAGCGGTCGCCTGAGACGAGCGAGTCGTAGCGCTGCTGGTTGTCGACCCACAGCCCGGACTGCAAGGTGGAGTGGGCCAGCCAGCTGATGCCGCCGAACGTCGGCGACGTGAGGAAGGCGCTGCGGGCGGAGAAGCCGGCCGCCTGGAGCCGCTGGGTGCCGGAGTCGAGCACGGCGTCCACCTGCGGCGAGAACGCCGACCCCTGCACCGCCACCCGTCCGTAGCTCTCGACGAACGCCACGATCACGTCCTTGCCGCGCAGGCCGGCCAGCAGGTCGCCACCGGGGGTGTTGCGGAAAGCGTCGACGCCGGCCGCCTTCGCGAACGTCGCCTGGTCCTCGATGCCGGCGTGGATCAGGCTCACCTGGTCGTACGCCAGCCCGGCCGCGCTCGTCGACGCGATGGGCGCGCCGCGCACGATCTGCAGACCGAGCGCCGCGCACAGCACCCAGACGACCCCCAGCACCGTGGCGGCCCGCAGCGTGGTCGGACGGTGCCGGTCCAGGATCCGGGCCAGTCGCAGCACCGCCAGCGGCATGACCACCAGCAGGGCGAGACCGAGAGCCAGGGCGACCACGGTGGCGACGACCGCGTCGGCCCGGCCGATCGAGTCGCCCAGCAGGCTCACGGCCGACCCGAAGTACCGCCAGTCGCCCACCGGGTCGAAGGGCCGGTCCGAGCGCCTCGGAGAACCCCATGTCCAGCAGCTTCACGAGGGTCAGCAGACCGAGCAGCACCCCGACCAGGACGGCCAGCACCCGGCGCGGCCGCGGCGGCAGGACGAGCACGGCGCCGACGAAGAGCAGGCCCTCCAGCGGGATCCGGACGAAGGCGGCCGGCGTGAGCCGGCCGAGCTGGTCCGGGGCGATGAGCGCGAACCAGACCAGCAGGCACGCGAGCGCGGTGCCGACGACGGCGGCGGCCGTGCGGATCCGTGCGGTCACGGCTCGAGGACCGCGACCGCCGCCGACGGTCGCGGCGCGAGGACGACCGGGCCGGGCTCGGCAGCACCGCGAGCGCGATGCCGCCACAGCCACCACACTTCGTGGCCGAACGACTCGGCGAGCAGGGCCAGCGCGACCACCAGCGCAGCGTCGACGAGCACGGCGGGCAGGACGCCGGCGGCCGCGACGGTCAGGACGATCCCCTGCACCGCAGCGACGACCTTGCCCCAGTACCGCGGTGGCGCCGCGGCGTCCAGCCACGGCAGCACCCACCGGGCCGCCACGAACGCGTACCGGGCCGCGCCGATCGCGAGCACCCACCAGCCGGTCGACGGCGCCACGTCCACGCTGAGGACGCAGGATCAGGAAGGCGTCGACCTCCATGTCGAACCGCGCGCCGAGCGGGGTGACCGTCCCGGTTCGCCGGGCCACCCGGCCGTCCACGGCGTCCAGGACGAGCGCCACGGTCGAGAGGGCGACCAGGACGGGCACGACGGTCGGGTGGCCGAGCGAGTCCGCGGTCAGCGCGGCGACGCCGCCGACGAGCGCGGCACGGGCGAGCGTCACGCGGTCGGCCGGGCCCAGCCGGTCGGCCCCGGAGCGGTCGAGCGCCCGGGACAGCACGACGGTGGTCACCAGCCCGCAGGCCAGGCCGACGAACCATCCGGCGGCGCCCAGGCCCACCGTCGAGGAGAGCCCGGCGAGCAGCGCGAGCTGGCCGACCAGCCCGGTCACCGGGCCGGAATGAACCGCGCGCACCGTGCCTCCGTGTCTGGTGTGGTACTCCAGTAATACGCGAGCGGCGACGGTCCGGTTCACTCGGGGCCTGGGAGGGTGAGGCCGGTGCCGGTCGAAGCGCTCGCGTTCTGGCTGCGGGAGCCGGGCGTGGGCGAGATCCGCCCGGCTGCGCTGCCCGAGCCCGGTCCGGACGACGTCCTGGTGCGCACGCTGCGGTCCGGGGTCAGCCGCGGCACCGAGGCGCTGGTGTTCCGCGGCGGGGTGCCCCGGAGCCAGTACGCCCGCATGCGCGCGCCCTTCCAGGAGGGTGACTTCCCCGGACCGGTCAAGTACGGCTACCTCAACGTCGGCGTGGTCGAGCAGCGGCCCGCCGCAGCTGCGCGGCCGCACCGTGTTCTGCCTTTACCCGCACCAGAGCGCGTACGTGGTGCCGGCCGCCGCTGTCGTCGTCGTGCCCGAGGGCGTACCGCCGTCGCGTGCCGTGCTGGCCGGCACCGTCGAGACCGCGGTCAACGCGCTCTGGGACGCCGCCCCGCTGGTCGGCGACCGGGTCACCGTGGTCGGCGCCGGCATGGTCGGCTGCTGCGTCGCGCGGCTGCTGGCCCGGTACCCCGGCGTCGCGGTCACGCTGGTCGACGTCGACCGCTCCCGCGCCGTCGTCGCCTCGTCGCTCGGCGTCGACTTCGCCCTGCCCGCCGACGCCGCCGACGGTCGTGACCTCGTCGTCCACACCAGCGCCACCTCGGCCGGGCTGCAGCGCTCGCTGGACCTGCTCGCGCCGGAGGGATCGGTCCTCGACCTGAGCTGGTACGGGGACGCGCAGACCACGGCTGTCGCTCGGCGGCGCCTTCCACTCCGGGCGCCTGGCCATCCGCGCCAGCCAGGTCGGCGCCGTCTCGCCGGCCCGGCGCGGAAGCCGCACCGCCGCGGACCGGCTGGCCCTGGCCCTCGACCTGCTCCGCGACCCCGCCTTCGACGCGCTGATCACCGGGACGTCCCGACTCGACGAGCTGCCCGACGTCATGCCCCGGCTCGCGGATGGCAGCATGCCCGCTGTCTGCCACGGTGTGACCTACGACCAGCCAGCCGGCGACGAGCAGGAGTAGTCCGTGTTCAGCGTGACGGTCCGCGACCACATGATGATCGCCCACAGCTTCCGCGGCGAGGTCTTCGGACCCGCACAGCGGCTGCACGGCGCGACGTACGTCGTGGACGCGACGTTCCGGCGTCCGTCGCTGGACGCCGACGGCATCGTCGTCGACATCGGACGCGCGGCCGAGGAGCTGCGCGCCGTCGTGGGCGGGCTGAGCTACCGCAACCTCGACGACGAGGACGCGTTCGCCGGGACGAACACGTCCACCGAGGCGCTGGCCCGGTTCGTCGCCGACCGGCTCGCCGAGCGGGTGCACGCCGGCGCGCTCGGACCGGGGGCGCTGGCCCTGACCGGCATCGCGGTGACGCTGCACGAGTCGCACGTCGCGTGGGCGAGCTACGAGCGGACGCTGTGACCGGGTTGACCGCATCCCCGACTGCGACCGGGCTGCCCGCAGCGACCGTGGCGGGCGCCGTGCACGTCGTCGTCCCGGACGGCATCGACGACCCGGCGCGTCCGAGCGGCGGCAACGTCTACGACCGCCACGTCTGCGACGCGCTCGCGGCGAACGGCTGGACGGTGCACGAGCTCGAGGTGCCGGGCTCGTGGCCGGCTCCGGAAGCGGTCCGCGCTCGCCGAGCTCGCCACGCGGGTCGCCGCGATCCCCGACGGCTCCGTCGTCCTGGTGGACGGGCTGATCGCCTCGGCGGCCCCCGACGTGCTGGTGCCCGCCGCGCTCCGGCTGCGGCTCGTCGTCCTCGTGCACCTGCCGCTGGGCCACCGACCGGGGTCCGGCGACGCAGCGGGCACGGACGACGTCCACCGCGGGGAGCGGGCCGTGCTTGCGTCGGCCGCCGCGGTCGTCGTGACCAGCGCGTGGACGCGGCGCTGGCTGCTCGAGCGCTACCGGCTGCCGCCCGGGCACGTGCACGTCGCCGAGCCGGGCGTCGACCTCGCCGAGCTCGCGCCGGGTACCACGGCCGGGGGTCGGCTCCTCTGCGTCGCGGCGCGTGACGCCCGGCAAGGGGCACGACGTGCTGCTCGCGGCCCTCGCGACCGTCGCGGACCTGCCGTGGCGCCTCGACCTGCGTCGGCAGCCTGACGCGTGATCCGGCCTACGTCGGCCGGCTCACCAGCCAAGCCCGCGACGGCGGGATCGGCGACCGGGTGCGGTTCTGCGGTACCCGCACCGGCGCCGACCTGGACCGGTCCTATGCGGGAGCCGACGCCCTCGTGCTGGCGTCCCGCACCGAGACGTACGGGATGGTCGTCACCGAGGCGCTCGCGCGCGGGCTCCCGGTCATCGCGACAGATGTCGGCGGCCTGTCCGGCACGCTCGGTCGTACCCGCGACGGCCGCCGACCCGGGCTTGCTGGTCCCACCGGACGACCCGGCCGCCCTGGCCGCTGCGCTGCGCCGCTGGCTCGCCGACCCAGGACTGCGGCAGCGGTTGCGGCGAGCGGCCGAGCAGCGCCGCACGCACCCTGCCCGGATGGTCGCGGACGTCAGCCGCGGTCGCCCGCGTCCTGGCCGGGGTCGCCCGGTGACCGCCGTCGTGGCTGCGCCGCGGGCGGACCGCGCCCGGCCCGGTGAACCGGGGACCCCGCGCCGCGCGTATCCCAGGACACAGACCGGAACAGAGCAAGGGCCAGCCCGAGCAGCCGCCTCGGCAGCACACGCGAGGAGGTCAGGAGCCGGGATGACGCGGACCTGGTGGGTCTGGGCGCGGCCGCTCGCCGGCGCGGGCGTCCTGGGCGTGGTCGTCTGGCGCCTGGGCACCGGCCCGTTCCTGGACGGACTGCGCCGGGTCGATGCGTGGTCGCTCGCGGCGGCTGCCGGCATCGCCCTGGTGACCACGCTGTGCCTGCGCCTGGCGGTGGAGCCTGGTCGCCCGCGGCCTCGGCGTCGGCTGTCCGGATGCCGGCCGCGGTCGCCGCGTACTACCGGTCGCAGTTCCTCAACACCACGCTGCCCGGCGGAGTGCTCGGCGACGTGGACCGCGCGGTCCGGCACGGCCGCGACGTCGGCGACGTCGGCCGCGGGCTGCGGGCCGTCGGCTGGGAGCGCTCGGCCGGGCAGGCCGTCCAGATCGTGCTCACGCTGGCCGTCCTGGTGGTCCTGCCGTCACCGGTGCGGGCGTGGGTGCCGGTGGCCCTGGCTGCGCTCGCCGCCACCGGGCTGGTCGCGGTGCTGGTGCTGCGGGCGCTGCCTGCCGACGGACCGTCGCGCTGGGCCCGGGCCCGCCGTGCGGTCGGCGCCGACGTCCGCGACGCGCTGCTTGGCCCGGAGGGCATGGCCGGCCATCGTGCTCACGTCCGTCGTCGTGGTGACCGGTCACGTGACGACGTTCCTGATCGCCGCGCGGACCGCCGGCGTGAGCGTGTCGCCGGTGCGGATGCTGCCGCTGGCGCTGCTCGTGCTGCGTCGCCATGGGCGTGCCGGCGAACGTCGGCGGGTGGGGGCCGCGGGAGGGCGTGGCCGCCTGGGTGTTCGCGACGGCCGGGCTCGGCGCCGCGCAGGGGCTCGCGACCGCGGTCGTGTACGGCGTGATGGTGCTCGTCGCGAGCCTGCCCGGAGCCGTGCTGCTGCTGGCGTCCTGGCTGCGTCGGGACCTGCTCCGCGCGGGCAGGTTCGGTCGCGCCGGTCGGGTGGCGGCTGCCCGCGCCCGCGCCCGTGGTGCGGGAGGGGATGGCGCATGGCTGACCGTCCGTACACCCTGCTCAGCTGCGGCATGTCCATCGACGGCTACCTCGACGGCGCGACCGAGGAACGGCTGCTGCTGTCCAACGACGCCGACTTCGACCGGGTCGACTCGGTACGGGCCGCCTGCGACGCGATCCTCGTCGGCGCGGCGACGATCCGGAACGACAACCCGCGGCTGCTGGTGCGCGAGCCCGCCCGGCAGGACGCCCGGGTTGCCCGCGGGCTGGGTCCGTCGCCGATCAAGGTGACCGTGACCGGTCGCGCGCAGCTCGACCCGTGCGCACAGTTCTTCGCGGCCGGAGACACCGAGAAGCTCGTCTACTGCTCCAGCGCGACGGTGGGCGTGGCCCGGGACCGGCTCGGCCCGGTGGCGACGGTGGTCGACGGCGGTCAGCCGGTACGGATGCAGTGGCTGAGCGAGGACCTGCACGCGCGCGGGGTCCGGCGGCTGATGGTCGAGGGCGGCGGGTCCGTGCACACGCAGTTCCTCACCGCCGGGCTCGCGGACGAGCTGCACCTGGTGGTCGCGCCGTTCTTCGTCGGCGACTCCCGGGCGCGACGGTTCGTCAGCGACGGGCTGTTCCCGTGGAACCCGGACCGGCGCGCGACCCTGGCGGAGGTCCGGCGGATCGGACGACGTGGTCCTGCTGCGCTACGCCCTGTCGGACCGCTTCTGCATGGACTGACGCGGGAGCGGTAGCGTCGCTGCCCGGGAACGCGAAGAGGAGGTCCCGGTGTCCGACGACTCGCCACCTGGCCCGGTCCGGCTCACTAAGAAGGAGTACGAGGCGGAGCTGGCGCGCCTGCAGACCGAGATGGTCGCGATGCAGGAGTGGATCCGCGCCGCCGGTCAGCGGCTGGTCGTGATCCTCGAGGGGCGCGACACCGCCGGGAAGGGCGGGATCGTCCGCCGCATGACGTACCTGCTCAACCCCCGCTACTGCCGCACCGTCGCGCTGCCGGCTCCGACCGAGCGTGAGCACACCCAGTGGTACTTCCAGCGCTACATCGCCGAGCTGCCGGCGGCCGGCGAGATCGTCATCTTCGACCGGTCCTGGTACAACCGGGCCGGCGTCGAGCGGGTGATGGGGTTCTGCACCGACGACGACTACGAGTACTTCATGCGGGTGTGCCCGATCCTGGAGAAGGCGCTGGTGCGCGACGGCATCTACCTGGTCAAGTACTGGCTGTCGATCTCCGACGAGGAGCAGCGCAGGCGGTTCCAGTCCAGGATCGACGACCCGGCGCGGCGCTGGAAGCTCTCGCCGATGGACATCGAGGCCCAGGCTCGCTGGGTCGACTACGCCGAGGCCAAGGACCAGATGTTCGCGTACACCGACACCAAGGAGAACCCCTGGTTCGTCGTCGACGCCGAGGACAAGCGCACGGCCAGGCTGAACCTGATGGCGCACCTGCTCTCGCTGATCCCGTACGAGCCGATCGAGCACGACGAGATCGTCCTGCCGCCGAGGCAGAAGCGGGCGTACGTCCGCCCGCCGATGGACTCCCAGACGTTCGTGGGGGCCAGGTACGAAGTCGTGCGGTAGCTACCGGTCGACGAAGGCCTTGGTCCGAGCCGCCAGCTCAGCCGTCGCCTCGGTCGGGTGCTGCGTGTGCAGCTCGGCAGCCAGGTCCGCTACCAGCCCGGCGAGTTCCTTGACGCTGTCGGGCAGGTCCGGATTCATCACCTCGATCGTCGAGAACGGGAACGCGACGTTCACCCGGGTCACGTTCTCGACGGGCCGGCTGCGTGCATCTCTGGCCGGTTCCGCCGCGATGCCTTGGTCGGGACGTGCGCTGGTCGTGGTGGGCATCTCGCACCTCCTGGTTCCGTGGTCACCCCATCACACGGCCACGGCGACCGTCGGCACCAGGGGCGTTGGTCCTGCGTGGCCACTCATGCGAGGTCGAGCGCGGGCAGCCGGTACGACGTGGCCAGGAACAGGAGCCCACCCGCGACCGCCACCCCGAAGCTGGCCGAGAGCGCATCCTGCAGCTGGAGGCCGGCGGCCAGCGCCAGGCTGAACGCGCCGCCACCGAGGGCCGGACCTACGGCCTCGCCCAGCACCTCGGACAGCTGGTACTGGGACAGCGCCACGACCTCGTGCGCGCCGACAGCCAGGTCGGTGGCCAGCAGCGTCAACGTCGGGAAGGCGACGCCCATGCCGAACCCGGCTGCACCCCAGGCCAGGTACGTCAAGACCAGCGGCGCGCCCAGGTCGCCGGCCCAGACTCCGGCGATCCCGACCAGGACCAGGCACGCTCCGCCCGCGACCAGACGACGGGCCGGCACTCGTGCGACCACGTGCGACTGCCACCACGTCCCCGCGATCCAGGCCACGATGCCGACCGTGACCACGAGTCCGGCCACGGTCAGGCTGATGCCCCGCACTCCCGTGAGCATCGCGGGCAGAAAGCCTTCGACCGCGAAGAACGCGACACCGGACAGGAACGTCGTCGCGACCACAGCGGCGAGACCCGACCGGGCCGCGAAGCTGCCCGGCGGCAGGATCGCCCGAAGGGCCAGCACCGTCGGGACCAGACCGGCGATGCCCAGCCACACAGCCTCCGCCCCGCCCAGCGCCAGCGACGCGAACACTCCGACCATGCCCAGCGCGAGCGTGACGAGCCAGGGCCAGCCGGTCGGGTCGGCCTGCGCCGGCGGCGAGTCCCCAGACCCTTCGGACAGGTCCCGCCGCAGCAGCAGGACCGATGGCACCAGCAACGGCAGGAGCAGGCCGAACGCCCACCGCCAGCCAAGGGTGCTGGCCACCAGCCCGCCGTACGCGGGCCCGACCAGGCCGGGAACCGCCCATGCGGTGGACCAGACCGCGAGCATCTTCGGGCGCAGTCGCAACGGGTACCTGCGCGTGAAGATCGCGAGCATGAGCACGTACTGGGCGCCGCCGCTCGCGCCTTGGGCCAGCCGCCCGACCACGAACACGGGCATGCTCGGCGCCGCGATCACCACCAGGGAACCCGCGGCGAAGACCATCACGCTGGCCAGGAAGACCGTCCTCAACCCCCACCGGGCGACGAGCCGGCCGCTCATGGGCAGCACGACGGCGGTCGCCAACCCGGCAGCGCTCAGCGCGAGCCCGTACAGGTGGATCCCGCCGAGGTCCTTGACGACCGCGGGCAGCACGGCGAGCGTCACGAGCAGCTGGATGGCGACGACAGTCTCGAGGAGCACCAGGCCCACAGTCGTCCGCGCGTACTCGGGCGCGAACAGCTCCATCCAGCGCGGCTGCTCCGTCGGCGCCTGCTCATCGCTCACGGCAGGCATGGAAGCACGGACGGCCCGCGGGCTCGCGGGGATCTTGGTGAGAAGTAGGGTCTCGCCTGGAAGAATGGGCTCCGTCCCGGGCCGTTAGCTCAACTGGCAGAGCAGCGGACTTTTAATCCGCGGGTTCTGGGTTCGATCCCCAGGCGGCCCACCGCAAGGCGTCGGGGCAGAGGGGGTAAGGCCTCTAGAAGCAACCAGAAGGCGAACAAGATCCAGGAGCGAAGGGCCAAGAGCTCGGAGCCATGGGGGGCCGCAGCCCAATAACCGGCATTATGTGCGTGCTGATGACCGCCGAATCGCTCTAACGTCTGGGAATGGCCCCCTCTGAATCGGCGGATGCCGAGCAGCTCGACGACCTCACCGAGGGTCTTCACATGGCCCTTGGTGACCTCGTCCTCGGCATCTACCTGCACGGGTCGATCGCGCGTCAGCAGGCACATGTCCGCAGCGACCTCGATGTCTTGGTCATCGCGGGCACGAGCCTCGGTCCCACCGCGAGACGCGACCTAGCCACGACGCTGCTGCAACTGTCGGGACACCACCCCCGCGCGGACGGGAAGCGACGGCCCGTCGAACTGACCGTGGTCAGCCAGGCCGACGTACGGCCGTGGCGATACCCGCCTCGCATCGACTTCCTGTACGGCGAGTGGTTGCGGGAGGCCATTGAGGGTGGTCGGGTCCTCGAGCCACACAGGAGTTCGGACCTGGCTGTCGTACTTGCGGACGTGCTCGCCCGCGGACTAACGCTGCTCGGGCCGCCCGCCGATCAGCTTCTCGATCCGGTCCCCTCTGTCGATGTGATCGCTGCTACCCGAGCAGGCGTCGCGCACCTGCTGGCCGACCTGGACTCCGATACGACGAACGTCCTGCTGACCCTCGCGCGCGCGTGGGCGACCGTGGACACCGGTGAGCTCGTGCCCAAGGACGAAGCGGCGACATGGGCGCTACCGCGCATCCCGCACGACGAGCAGGCGGTCCTTGCACACGCGAGGTCCGTCTACCTCGACGAGATCGAGGAGGACTGGGGACCCCTGCGTAGGCTCATCGGGCCGACCGCCGCACGGATGGCCGCGCAAGTCACATGAGCGCACCGATGTGCCGTTCTGTTCGCCCAGCCCGAGCCCTCGATCCGGCAGTATGTGCGGGTGTCGACAGGCCCACAGACGATGGCCGGATGCTCGGAGCCTGCGGATGACCCGTGATGTGGGCTTCGCCGTCACGGTCCAGTCCAATTGGCTTCGGGCGACGATCAGCAACCAGGGGGGCGACACGGCCCTTGAGGCTTCGTACGCCTTCGGCGACGCCATGGAGGAGCTCCTGCTCGCACTACGGCGGCTGACGACCTACGAGACGGACGCGCAAGCCTCTTGGGGAGTCGGACCCGGCGAATACCGCTGGGTGTTCCACAAGTACTTGGAGTCACTCCACGTTCTCGTTGTCGCCTGCCCGCAGTGGACACCCCAACGACAACCCATCGGCGAGACGGTTCTGGAGATCGACTCCACAGTCACCGGGTTCGTCCGCGCGGTAGTTCGGGGATGCCAAGCTCTCCTCACGGAAATTGGTGAGGATGGCTACCTAGCCGCATTTGGGCACCCGTTCCCGACCGCGGATCTGAGCGCGCTCGCCTGACTCGCAGACAGCCTGTCCGGGCGCTGGGCAGGCCCGTCAGCGCGTGAGCGAGAGTGTCGGGGTCATGCCCTGCCGACCAGTCCCCCCGATCGACCCGACCGAGGTCAGCTGGTGAAGCGGAAGGACTGACGCATCCCCTCGAAGATGCGCCGATCCTCGGCATCGTTGGCCGCGGCTGAGGGCATGTAGATCATGTACCCGCGCCCGCCATGCAGTGCGGCGACCTTGTTCGAGTTCACCGTCCCGCTGTCGCACTTCTCCGTCCACGCCAGGGCTGGCTCGCCGCCTAGCGTCGTCGCCTCCGCGGGCGAGGGTTCGGAGCAGGAGGAAAGGTGGCCACGAACCATGGCCGCCTGCCAGTCGGCCAGCTGCATCCCCTTCGGCACTGTGGCCGATGCGGCCATCAGGGTGCGGTTGCTCGTTGGGGCGGTGAAGTTTGCGAAGAAGGGTGAGCCGGGTGACTGCAACTCCCTGCCATCCCATGCGAACAGCGCATCGACTTCTGACCAGTCTTGGGGCAAGGTCACTGCGAAGTGGTAGCGCTTGGAGACGAACTCCTTCGGCGTCGAGGCCCTTGTCGTTGACGCCTGGGTCCCGGCCGGCTGCGTTGGCGCGGCCTGGGTGCCGGCGTGGCCGCCCGGGGAAGAACACGCGGTCATTACCGCGGCCGTCGCGAGCGCCGACAGCGCCGAGCCGAACGCTCGCCTCCGCGCCCTACCTCGCATCTCATCTCCCTAGCCACGCGAGACTACTGCCGCGGCCCACGGGTCCGCATGCTCTACGAGGCTGATACCGACCGGCTCGCAGTGGGTCGCTGACCCGCACCGCGGTGCCGTTCCAGGGCGGGCTACAAGGGTGCGGATCAACCACGATGCCGTAGTCATGGTTCCTACGTGTTCGTAGGAGACTCACGGTGCACCACTGGACGGACCCGGGCCGGGGACTGGCCGAGCTGCGCCGGGTCGTGACCGCCGGAACCGATCATGGAAAGGCACCTGCCGGAGGACCTCTCCCAACTTCTCGAAACTGTCCGTCCAGCCATCCAGGTGCAATGAAACTCGCTCATCCGTCGCGAACATGCCCTGCGTGAGTGACACCTCCGTGGCGTGACCACGGGCGAGGAACTCGAGGGTGACGACCGTCGGCAGGTCGTCGGATGTGGGCTCGTCGTAGCTGAACGTGTAGACCAGGTGCCCGGGGGGGTCGATCTCTCGGAACTGGCCAGAGATATGGAACAGATCTCCATCGGGTGGCTGCATGGACAAGCGGTAGGCCCCGCCGACTGCGAGGTTGAGGTCCACATCGGGCAACGTGAATCCGCGTGGCCCCCACCACCTAGCCAGCTCAGTCGGCTCCGTCATCATGCGGAAGATCTCCGAGGGCGGCGCATCCAGCACGCGCTGGAGTCTCAGCATCAGCCCGCCCGGGCGTCCGTTCATGAGCTGACTCTTGCATTCAGCAGGCTCCAGCGGGAGCCCATGAGTGATCCCAGCACCCGCGATCGGGGACCGCACCGATGTGCCGTTACCGGACGCACAAGATCCGGCATTAGAGGGCGCCCGATGGCCCGCCGTTGGTGCCGGTTTGGAGTTGCCTCGTCAGGAATGCCAAGACCCTCTCCAGCGCTGAACGCGTGGGGTGGCCAGGCTCGTCCACTAGTTCGACCGTGAGCACCGCGTGTGCGTTCGCAGAGATGCCGTGGGGGTTGCCCGGTGATGAGTCGATCTCAATCCCCTCGAACGCGTCGCCAAGCAATCTCCGTAGGGTCTCGAACCTTTCTGCGGGACAGCCCTTGTCGTTCGTGAAGCGGAGCCCGAGCACGCAGAGACCCTCACGTGCACGTTGCTGGACCACGCGCACATCGCCCTCATCTAGCCCAAGCGCAGCTCGTCCCCTGTGGCCGATTGGCGCGGGAAGAGCGGGCTGGCTCATCACCGCCGCTAGCACGGCGGGTTCCACGGCGGTTGCGAGAGCGAACCCTCCCGTGAAGCACATACCGACGACGCCGACGCCGGGACCGCCGCACTCCTTCAGCGCCCTTGCGGCCAACGCACGCAGCCAAGTAGCCACCCGGCTGGTCCTGTTCGTCAGGACTGCAAACTCCCTAGAGACGCATACCTGAGCGATGGAACGCGGGATCGCAGCCCCGGTGGGCGCCTCGCCAGGTCGCCCGAACAAGGACGGCAAGTACACGGTGAATCCCGTGCCGATCAGTCGCTGGCCAAACTCGACCACGCCTGGGTGTAGGCCCGGGACCTCATGAATGACGATTACCGCCGGTCCAGACCCGGCCCTGAACACATCGTGCGCCAGCCCGGCGTAGGCGAAAGAAGATCTGTCGAACCCGGCAAGCGCATCGTTCTGTTGCGTCACCAGACCTCCCGGCTGCCAAAGTGTCGGATCGTTCCAGCCGAGCCCCTAGCCGATTCGAAAGACCGGATGATCCTCGGCCTTGGGCAGCTTCGTGAAGTACGGACTCACGGTCCGACCGGCGACCTGGCGGTACCGGGCGATAATGGATGCCCGATCGCCCGCTGGGACCTCGACTGCCTGAAAGACCTCGGTCTGACCCTTGCGCCGCAGCTCTCCCTTGCCGGCCGCTCGCAAGTTGCGGACCCACTCGGACTCCCCATAGGGCGCAACCAGGTAGCGGCTACCGCCAACCTCGACCGGAATCACCGGAACCTTGTGCGGCTCGCCAGTGCGCCGGCCAGTCACAGTGAGGGTGGCGACGCCGCGCATGCCCAGCCGCATGGCCATCGGATTGGCCAGCCGCCGAGTGAGGACTGGAGGCTTGATATACGCCATGACGGTTCGCCTCATTTCGGTTGCTGAACAACTCCTCGTGACGACCTCAAGTTCGTCCCTGGCCGGTCGCTCTGGTAGGGGCTTTCGGCCCACTCATGCAGCACCGATGTGCCGATCTGGGGCGGCTGAGCCGTCTTCAGGACGGCCCACTCCCCTCCCGATAGGCAGAATGTGATGACGCGACGACCATGGCCCCGATTGAGCCGGGCATTCCTGGTTGAGGCGGTCGTCTGCGCCGTCGGAGCACTCATGATCATCTACGGGACGCAGTCGAGCCCAGCACTGCTCGTGACCGGTGTCGTCGTGTTCATCCTGGGCGGGCTGGCAGGACTCGTCCTCATGGTCAAGGCACAGCGAGACAAGAGCTCCTAAGTTGTCCTCTCCCCGAGTAGTAGCGACGTTGTCCTGCTATCGGGTCGAGTACATCTTGGCCTTGCCGATGACCTCGAGGGGAGTGCGTCCGCGGTTCCATCTGCCGGTGTGTGCTCGGTGGTTGTTGTAGTAGTCGAGGTAGCGGTCGAGTTCGGCTTTGAGTCCCTTGTAGCGGGGGAACACACTGCGGGCGAAGGCCGGCTTCCAACACTCGTCGAGGATCGTGAGTTGGACTCGTTCCACGCAGCCGTTGGTCTGCGGCCGGCCCGGTGTCGAGCGGCGATGGGTGATCCCGGCTCGAGCCGGGGTGGTCTTGAACTCCTCGGCACCGAACTCGACCCCGTGGTCGGTCATCGCGGTCTCCAGCCGCCACCCTCGAGCGGACAGGTCCGCGGCGACCCGTCGGGCCAGCGCCGAGGTGAACTTCCCGCCGGGGTTGCGGGGGGTGGCGTGGATCTGCGCCCAGGTGAACGACGAGGCGACGTCGATCGCGGTGTACTGCCAGATCACCCCGCCGGAGTCGTGCAGGTGCCCGATCTGGAAGCAGTCGAACTGGACCAGCTCACCGGGGTGACCTGCGTGGATGTGCCGCTCTGGCAGGTCCCGGTCCTCGATCGGCTCCCGCGGGACGGCATGCCCGGAACGGCAGGGAGGTTGGATGGGGGTGTTCCCGCCCGGTCTGACTCTGCTAACGGCCGGCGCCGTGAGGCTGCCTTGGAAGTGATCCGTCGGCCGGGCGGGAACGCCTGCACTCACCGGCCGGTGGAAGTGACCTAGTAGGAGCCTGGCTGAAGGCCCCGTCCCTGTCCTGTCCGACCGTCGGCTCGTGCGTGCCTGCCCTACTCATTCGCGTTTGAGAGGACCGGCATGACCACCTTGGCATCGGAAGGTGTTGTTGTCATCGGCGGTGTGGACACCCACGCCGACGTGCACGTCGCGGCCGTATGCGACCACCTCGGTGGTGTTCTGGGCACCGCCGCGTTCTCCACGACACCGGCTGGTCATCGGGCGCTGTTGGGGTTCTTGACCTCGTTCGGTTCGCCGCAGGCGGTCGGGGTGGAAGGCACTGGGTCGTATGGGTCGGGGCTGGCCCGGCACCTGGCCAGGGCAGGGGTGCGTGTGGTGGAGGTCAACCGTCCCAACCGGCAAGTGCGCCGAGCCCACGGCAAGACCGACACCGTGGATGCGATGGATCTTGTTCGCCTTCTGGTTGCTTTTAGAGGCCTTACCCCCTCTGCCCCCACCGCAAGGCGTCGTGCGGAAGGTTGACGGGGGGTTGGCCGCTGATCCTTACGCGGCGCGGGCGTGTGAGCACCGCGTGTGAACCGAAGCGTGCCTGGTCGTACGAGCGGGGGCAGAATGTTCAGGTGCCAATCATCGCGGACCCCAGGTGACGAGCGGAGCGCCGGGGCTGCTCCTGGCCACGTTCTTGGCGTCGGCCGTCGAGTCCGTGGAGGCATTGACGATCGTGCTCGCCGTCGGCGTGACCCGCGGATGGCGGTCCACAACGCTGGGAATTCTTGCTGCACTCGCTGCGCTGGCAGCGGTTGTCGCCGTCCTGGGCCCGGGACTGGTCGCGATACCGCTGCAGACGCTGCGCCTGGTCGTCGGTGCCCTGCTGCTGATCTTCGGCCTGCAGTGGCTGCGCAAGGCCGTCCTGCGTGCCAGCGGCTTGAAGGCCCTCCACGACGAGGTGGCGATCTTCGCCCGGGAGGCCGCCCAGGCTCGCGAGCTGCCCCCCGCGGACCCGGGGGCCTTCGACCCCTACGCGTTCACCGTTTCATTCAAGGGGGTGTTCCTGGAGGGGCTGGAGGTCGCCTTCATCGTGGTCACCTTCGGCGCCGCGCAGGGAAACCTGTCGCTGGCCGTCGTGGGCGCTCTCGCGGCGGTGCTCACGGTGACCGCGCTCGGGTTCGTCGTCCATCGACCGCTGGCCCGGGTACCCGAGAACACGCTGAAGTTCGTGGTCGGAGTGATGCTGACGTCCTTCGGCATGTTCTGGGGTGCCGAGGGCGCCGGAGTGTCCTGGCCGGGGAACGATGCCGCGCTACCGGTGATCGTCCTGGTGACGGCCGCGGCGGCAGTCGGTGCCGTCGTGGTGATGCGTCGCCTCGTGGCCGGCCGGCTCCGGGTGGCACCGGCATGAGGCGGCTCCGGGCGTTCGCCGCGTTCTGCTACGACTTCGTCGTCGGCGACGACTGGCGGCTGGCGCTGAGCGTCGTGCTCGGGCTGGCTTTGACAGCGGTGCTGACTCATTCAGGGTCATCCGCGTGGTGGCTGCTGCCGGTGTTGGTCGCCGGCATGTTCGCGCTGTCACTGCGCCGGGCCCTGAGCGCTCTCCCACCCCAATCTCGTCGGTGACGGGCCGGCGGTGTCCCGAACAGGGTCCCAGTGTTGCGATGCGTGCGGGTCCAAAGTCCCACCGCCTGGTCGAGACCGTCACGCGCTGAGCGCGGTGTCGGCACCTACCTCGCGGATGATCGAGGGCCCACCTCGACGGGGGCATCGTGCGCCGCCGCCGGTTCGGTCGGTTCGCCGTGGGTGGCACGCCATACGTCGCGCAGCTTGGCCGTGGGACCGCTGCGCAGGATGGCGGCGGCGTACACCCGACCACCGACCACCACCAGGGCCGCGATGGCTGCCAGCGTGAGTGCGGCGGCGACGAACGGATCCCACCAGGTGGCCGTTCCCATCGCGATCCGGTTCGGCATGACCAGCGGCGCGGTCGGCGGGAAGTACGACGCCACCTTCGCCAGCGTGCTGTCGGGCTGGGCGATGAGGGCGAAGGACAGGAAGTAGGCCGCGATCAGCACGGCCGTGACCGGTCCGGCGACGCTCTGGGCGTCCTCGGTCCTCGACGCGAGCGACCCGAGAGCGCCGTACACCATTGCATACAGGGCATACCCGAGGACGAACCACACGACGACCCACGCGAGAACCCCGGCACGGACTGACGGGATGTCGATGGAGTTCACGAGCGCCGTCGCGCCCAGCGCAACGCCCGCCGTGACCGCGATCTGCGCGAGCCCGAGCAGGCCGATGCCGAGCACCTTGCCGGCGAGCAGGTTCCGCGCTGGCATCCGGGTGAGCAGCACCTCCACGACCCGGCTGGACTTCTCCTCGACGACCCCGCTCAGGACGAGGGCGCCGTAGGTCGAGATGGACACAAACAGCAGGGCGGTCATGAAGAACGCGGCCGTCTCGTCGTCCGGACTGCGACCGGCGACCGACCCCAGCTCCACGTTCTCGACCACGACGGGGGCGAGCAGTGCCGCGAGTGCTTGGCTTTCGATGCCGGCGCTGTCCGCACGCTCGCGAAGCGCGACGAGCTGGATGGCGCTGGTGAGCGGGGCTCTCAGCTGCGGGTCGGACTTGCGGAGCCACACGAGCTGGTGAGCATCGACCACGAGCACGTCGATGACGTTGTCGCGCACGGCCTGCCGACCTGCGGCGACACTGTCGTACCGGTGGATCGCAGACTTGAGGTTCGCAGCGTCGCCCTGCGCCTGGATGGCTGCCGACAACGTCGCCGGCACCGAACCGGTCAGCCCGATCTTCTTGGTGGTCCCGGCGTTCTTCAGCATCGCGGGTACGACGATCACGCCGATCACGATCAGAAGCATCACGGCGACGGAGACACGGAACGAGCGCGAGCGGCTTCGCTCGCGCATCTCGCGCGTGGCGACCAGCCACGTCTGGTGCGTGGTGCTCATCGCGTCACCGCCCTCCGGAACAGCTCCGACAGAGTCGGGGGTCGGTACGCGAGCGCGACCAGATCGGTACTGGCGGCGACCGCGGCGACCACTGCCGCCACATCGATGTCGTGCCCGATGCGCAGGATGGCCAGACCCTTGCCGGAGTCGACAAGCTGTACCGAGGGCAGGTCGGGCCACTCGGGCGTGCGGCCGCGGAAGCGGATCTCGACGAACCGGTCAGGTATCTCGGCGCGCAGGTCGGCCAGGTCGCCGGCCAGCACCACCCGGCCGTGGTCGATGATCACCACGTCCTCGCACAGGTCCTCGACGAGATCCAGCTGGTGGCTGGAGAACAGCACCGTCGCGCCGCCGGCGGCCACCTGCCTGAGCAGGTCCGCCATGTTCGCGATCGCCAGTGGGTCGAGGCCGGAGAACGGTTCGTCGAGGACCAGCAGGTCGGGTCCGTTCACGACGGCTGCGATGAGCTGGACGCGCTGCTGGTTGCCGTGCGACAGCGCATCCAGGTGGTCGTCGGCGCGATCAGCCAGGTCGAACCGCTCAAGCCAGCGATCCACGCTGGTAGCGACGACACGAGCAGCCTGGTCCCCGAGCCGGCCCAGGTACAGCAGCTGGTCGCGCACCCGCATCCTGGGGTAGAGGCCACGCTCCTCGGGCATGTAACCGAACCGGAGCCGCTCCGTCGGCCCGATCGGCGACCCGCGCCACCGCACGGCGCCCTCGTCCAGCTCCACCAGCCCGAACACGGCGCGCATGGCGGTCGTCTTCCCGGCGCCGTTGGGACCCAGGAACCCGGTGAGGCGACCCGGTCGGGCCGCGAACGTGCACCCGTCGAGCGCCGACAAGGCGCCGAAGTGCTTGACTGCCAAGTCCAATTCGAGCACTGGAAACAGCCTCCGAAACGACGCTGGTCGCGCGTGGCGCCGACCACCAGGGCCGAAGGTCCTGGCTGCGGCGCCGGTCGACTGAGCGGGACCAAAGGCTAAGGAGCAGGTCCGCCGAAGCAGGCGGGGAGGGTGCGATGACGGAGCCGGTTCAGGTGGTGCGCGGCGCGACACACGCGAGCGCGTGGGCCGTCGTCGGCACAGCGCTGGTCGCCAGCAGCGGAGCTGCTCTCCTCTTCTCGCGGCTGACGGGTTGGACCGGGCCGTACCTGCCGCTACCGGTCGGCACCGGGGCGCTCGTCCTGGCAGTCTCACTGACCGCTCGCGCGCCGAGGCGGTTCGGGTGGCGTTGGGGCGACACAGGTCGGCACTGGGGGCTGGTCCTCGCGGCGGCGGCAGCCGTCGTCGGCGTGGTCGGACTGTTCTGCACTCGGCCATGAACGTCGTGGCCGTCGCGTGAGGATCCCCAGGTCCCGTCCTCCCCTCCCCTGGCGCACCGCGCGGCTCCAGGACCAAAGCCCCTCCGTGACCCCCCAGGCGCCCGATAGCCTGCGACGGCGAGCCCGGGAGCGGGCTCGTGGCGGGTCACACCAAGGAGGACGACAATGTCAGGCCTGATAGCCGAGTTCGGCACCGGCCAGGTGCTCTGGTCGATGATCTGGTTCTTCCTCTTCTTCATCTGGATCTGGCTGCTGATCGTCGTCTTCACCGACATCTTCCGCAGCGACGACATGGGCGGCTGGGCCAAAGCCATCTGGGTCATCTTCGTGATCGTGCTCCCGTACCTGGGCGTCTTCGTGTACCTGATCGCGCGTGGGCACAAGATGCAGGACCACATGGTGAGCGCGGCGAAGGCTCAGGATGCGGCGCAGCGCCAGTACATCCAGAGCGTCACCGGCAGCAGCACCAGCACCGCGGACGAGATTGCGCGGCTGGCCGACCTGAAGGCCAAGGGCACGATCACCGAGGCGGAGTTCCAGGCGGGCAAGGCCAAGGCCCTGGGCTGACAGTCCGGGTCTGCGAACCACACGGTGCTGGGGCGGACCGCCGCCTGTACGAGGTGGTCAGCCCCAGCCCCGTGCGTGGTCCGGCCGTCAGTCCGGGTGCTGCGGCTGGATGACGGTGATGCCGGCGACTGCGGCGTCGCCCATCGCGGGCAACGCGTCGACGGCCTCGGCCAGACCGATGCGCCGCGTGATCAGCCGCCCGGGCCGGAGCCGACCCGCGGTGACCAGGTCGAGCAGGCCCGGGTAGTCGCGGGCGGCCATGCCGTGGCTGCCGAGCAGGTCCAGCTCGTACGAGATCACCCGGTCCATCGGCAGCGGCGCGGGACCGGACACCGCCGGCAGCAATCCCACCTGGACGTGCCGTCCGCGTCGTCGTAGCGACCGGATCGAGTCACCCGCCGTGCCCGGCGAGCCCAGCGCGTCGAGCGCGACGTGCGCTCCGCCGCCGGTGAGCGCGGCCACCGCTGCCGGCACGCCGCCGTCGACGGCGCCGTCGACGACGGCCTCGGAGCCCAGCTCCAGCGCCATCTGCCGGGCCTGCGGGGCGATGTCGACGGCGACGACCCTGGCACCGAGCGCGGTCGCGATCATCACGGCGGAGAGCCCGACGCCGCCGCAGCCGACCACGCACACCCACTCGCCGGGCCGGACCCGGGCCCGCCCGGTCAGCGCGCGGTACGAGGTCGCGAACCGGCAGCCGAGGCTGGCCGCGTCGTCGCATGCGAGCGTGTCCGGCAGGGCCACGAGGTTCGTGTCGGCATGGTCGAGGGCGACGAGCTCGGCGAACGACCCCCAGTGGGTGAAGCCCGGCTGAGTCTGCCGGGGACAGACCTGGGCGTCCCCGGCGAGGCAGTACTCGCAGGCGCCGCAGCCGACGACGAACGGAACGGTCACCCGCGCGCCGACCTGCCACCTCCGCACGACCGGACCGACGGCGACGACGGTCCCGGCGAGCTCGTGCCCCGGGACGTGCGGCAGCACGATGTCGGGATCGTGGCCCAGCCAGCCGTGCCAGTCGCTGCGGCACAGGCCGGTGGCTTCGACGGCGACGACGACACCGGCCTCTGGCGGGGTCGGGTCGGGCAGCGTCGTGACCCGCGGGGCTCGGCCGAACTCTTCCACGAGGAGGGCGCGCACCGGGCCAGCCTGCCGTGGTGTACGGCCTGGCGCGACCAACTGACCGTTGTCCGGACGTGGAACCCCACCGGGATCTACTGCCGGGTTCTGGTCCAACCAGAGCCGCACCGCTCAGTGCGCGGTGCACGGCTACGACCCGAAGACGGTCTGGAGCCTGCCCCTCGCCGACCGCTGAGGTCAGGACAGCACGAAGCCGGGCGGGTGGTCCGCCCGGCTTCGTGCTGTGAACGCCGGGGGTCAGCCCGCGGCTGCGAGCGCCTTCAGGAACGCCACGGTCTGCGGCAGGTGGGTCAGCGGCTGCGAGAAGCTCGCGGCAGCCGTGTTGTTGTACCAGGCCGCCCCGATCGGCGGGTACGCCGCCCAGGACGCGATCGTCGACTTGATGTACGCCACGTTGCCGGCGTCACCGTTGTCGGCACCGAACTCGGGGATCGCCCACGGCTTGCCCTTGGCCTTCGCGTACGCCATCGCCCGCGGCACGCTCGCCGGGACGTAGCAGTCGAAGCCGAGCACGTCCGCGTTGACGTACCACAGCGACGGGTCGCCGTGCGGCTTGTTCGGGGCGAGCTCGATGCCGGTCAGGATGTTCATCGACTTCACCCGGGTGCTCGGGTACTTCTTCTCGACGGACAGCAGCTGCGCCCAGCCGGCCCGGAACTGCGCAGCGGTGGAGGTGCTGCTGCGGTCGGCCTCGTGCTGCCAGTCCCAGTAGACCGTGCGACCGGACTTGTTCCACGCCTGCAGCAGGGTCGCGAACTGCGCGTTGAACTTGCCCGAGGCGACCAGGGACGGGCTGGTGTTGAACGAGAGCCAGATCTGCCAGGTCGAAGGCAGCGCCGGCAGGGTGGCCTTGGGTGCGTTCCAGAACAGCCGCCCGATGCGGGCGTTCGGGAAGAGCTTGACGGTGGCGGCTGCGTTGCCGCCGAAGGAGGTGCCGAACAGCACATGGTGCGCGGCGGCCGGGATCACGATGGCTGAGCTGGCCGTCGTGGCGCTGGTCGCGGCCTTGGCTGCCGGCTTGGCGGCCGTGGCCGCGGACTGCTGGTGCTGATGGTGTTTGTGCTTGTGCTTGTGCGGTGTGGCCGCGTTGCTGGTGGTGATCAGTACGGGGATCAGAAGGGGAACGGCGAAGAGGGAGAGTGGTGCGAGCCTACGAAGTAGGGCGGAAGACATACGCATGGCCTTTTCTGCCTGGGAGTCCGTGTCCCGCCCTGGTACCTCGGACTCCGGTCGGATGTTCTCTGATCATTTCGTCGAACAGGCGCCTCCAAACCTGAGGTCTCGCGCGCGCCTCGTGACCGGTTCGTGATCTGGTCGGGGAACACCATGCCATGCCCGGTGCCCCGGCTGGGGGAGGAGGGTGCCGTGGGGCGTTTGCGTCCAACGGGATTCGAACGGGCCACCCCCCACGCTCCCCGGGTGCCCCGTGTCACTTCTCGCGTCCCTCAGATCACAAAATGGTCTCGATCCGCCCGGTGGGCCTGTCAGGAGCAGGGGTCAAGTCGTGGCATGCTGTCCGCCGAGGTCGACGACCACCGGGTGTGCCAGGGCGGGACACCGGTGCTCGGAGGCCGGAATCGCCCCCGACAGAAAAGGTTCACCGGATGTCTTCCGCCCTACTCCGTAGGCTCGCCCCGCTCTCCCTCTTCGCCGTTCCCCTTCTGATCCCGGTACTGATCACCACGAGCAACGCGGCCACACCGCACAAGCACAAGCACAAACACCATCAGACCCAGCAGGCGAACCAGCCGGCCGCAGCGACGACCACAGTCGCCAGGTCGAGCGCAGCCGCCAGCACGATGGTCATCCCCGCAGCAGCGCGCAACGTCGCGTTCGGGACGTCGTTCGGCGGCAACGCCGCCGCCACCGTCAAGCTCTTCCCGAACGCCCGCATCGGCCGGCTGTTCTGGAACGCACCCAAGGCCACCCTGCCGGCGCTGCCTTCGACCTACCAGATCTGGCTCTCGTTCAACACCAGCCCGTCCCTGGTCGCCTCGGGCAAGTTCAACGCGCAGTTCGCGACCCTGCTGCAGGCGTGGAACAAGTCCGGTCGCACGGTCTACTGGGACTGGCAGCACGAGGCCGACAACCCGAGCAAGCACATCAGCGCCACGACGTACCGGGCCGCGTGGGCGCAGCTGCTGTCCGTCGAGAAGAAGTACCCGAGCACCCGGGTGAAGTCGATGAGCATCCTCGAGGGCTACCTGCTCTCGCCGAACCAGCCGCACGGGAACCCGGACAGCTGGTACGTCAACACGGACGTGATCGCGTTCGACGCCTACAACCCGGACAACGTCGCGCGCGCCACCGCGTACGCCAAGTCGAAGCACAAGCAGTGGGGCATCCCGGAGTTCGGCAACCATGGCGGCGACGCGCAGGACACGGCGTACGTGCAGTCCGTGATCCAGCTCTGGTCGTCCTACCCGCCGATCGGGGCGGCCTGGTACAACAACACGGCCGCGGCGAACTTCTCCCAGCCGCTCCAGCAGATCCCGCACACGCTGGCCTACCTGCGGGCGCTGGCCGCCGCCTGACAGCGATCGTGGCGCGCCGCAGACCCCCAACGGCTGCGGC
Organism: uncultured Actinomycetota bacterium; assembly: GCA_963771835.1. Lineage (GTDB taxonomy): Bacteria > Actinomycetota > Actinomycetes > Prado026 > Prado026 > CAVQCJ01. Next base: position 640,343 of record CAVYVA010000004.1, on the reverse strand, counting down.
GCGCCACGGCGCGGTCACGTCGTCAGACCCCGGCAGGCCACACCCGCTGGACGACGACGATCCCTGCGCGATCCCCGGCGGGGCTGCGGCCGACCCGGCGGACGAGCTCGTCGGCGAGCCCCGCCAGGCTGCGCCGACGTCTCGTCCGCTGCGGGATCTGGGCCAGCAGCTCCGCCGGGGCGGCCTGCAGGAACGACGCGGTGGTGGCGACCAGGACGTCGCCGAACTCGGTCACGACAGACGACCTGCCGCCGTCGCGCGCGGCTGCGGAGGCCTCGGTCCCCGTGTGCAGCACGTGCATGAGCGACGGGGAGGCCACGTGCGCCGCCGAGCAGGTCCCGTCCGGCCCGAGCACCAGCCGGGTCCGGCTGCCGGAGGACGCGCCGTCCGGACCGGAGCCCTCGTCGTCCTCGGCGAGGAGCACCTCGAGGCGGTCGCCGGCCCGGACGACCTGCACGCTGGCCAGCCGGCCGCGCGCCGACCAGACGTTCCAGCCGAGCAGCTCGTGGACGCGCCGCGGCGGCAGCCGGTAGTAGGCGTCGGCCGGCCCCAGCGCCGGCGCCGTGCTCACGCCGTCCCCCGCGCGGCGTCGTCCGGCGTCCGGCGCGTGTGCTCGATGCGGAACACCCGCCACAACCCGGTGCGACGCATCAGGTCGGTCACCTGACGGTTCGGGTTCACGAGCACGACCCCGCCGCCGCGTGCCCGACAGGCCCGGTGCGCGCTCAGCAGCGCGGCGAGCGCCGTCGAGCCCATCCGGGACGTACGGGTGACATCGACCCGGATCGTCTGGGCCCCACCCAGCACCAGGTCGCGCAGGTGCCACCGAAGGTCCGGAAGACCCTCGGTGATCACATGGTCGTCGAGCACGACCACGGCCTGCTCGTGCAGGTCGTGAACGGTGGCCGTCATGGGCAGCCGGCCTCCTTGCTGGTCTCGGGCGTTCGGATCTTGTGTGTACGGATCTCATCCGGTTGTGACACCGCGGTCCCTACCCCCCACCGTGCGCAGCGAACCTTGCAACCGTGCGGTCGTCCACTTTGCGGTCCTGTGACGAACCCCCCGGGCGCCAGCCGGGCCGGGCCGAGCACCCCCGGGCCTGTGCGAGCATCGTTCGGTGGGAGTGCGGGTGCTGCTGGTCGAGGACGACGACCGCGTGCGGGCTGTGCTCGGCCTGGCGCTCGAGGACGAGGGCTACGAGGTGGCCGGGACCGCCAGCGCCGAGGAAGCCCTGGACACCTTCGCCGCCGTCGACCCGGACGTGATGCTCGTCGACCTGATGCTGGGCGGCATGTCAGGGTTCGACTGCATCCGTGAGGTGCGCCGCACCAGCGACATCCCCATCGTGGTGGTCAGTGCGCGCGATGACACGCACGACATCGTCGCCGGTCTCGAGGTCGGCGCCGACGACTACCTGACGAAGCCGTTCCAGGTGAAGGAGATGACTGCGCGGCTGCGCGCGCTGCTTCGCCGCGCGCATCGCCGGTCGGACGTGACGCCCGAGGACGTGGGCGCGCTCGTACTGGACGGCGTCGACGAGCAGGCGCCGCTGGTGCTGGCCACCGCGGCCGGCTGGGTCCGCCGTGGCGACGAGCCGGTGCACCTCACGCTGACCGAGTTCCGGCTGCTCTGCGAGCTGGCCGAGGCCGAGGGCCGGGTGCTCAGCCGCCAGCAGCTGCTGGAGCGAGTCTGGGACCACGGGTTCTTCGGTGACGAGCGCCTGGTCGACGTGCACGTCCGCCGCCTGCGCACGAAGATCGAGAAGGACCCGGCCAACCCCGAGCTGCTGGTCACCGTGCGCGGCCTCGGCTACCGGCTCGACCGGCGATGACCCTGCGGCCCCGGTCGCTGCGGGCCCGGACGATCCTCTACCTGGGCGCGGGGACGCTGCTCGTCGCGGTGCTCTTCGCCGTCGCGACGTACCTGCTGGCGCGCAGCTACCTGCTCGAAGCGCGGGTGCAGGGCGTGCAGCGGCGGGCGGCGATCGACGCGCGGCTGACCACGTCCCGGCTGGAGACCCCCGGCACCGACGCGAGCGACGTGCTCAACGCCCTGGACCCGCTGTCCGCCTCGGCGGTGCTGATCCACCGGTCCGGCAGATGGTTCTCCTCGTCGCTCGACGTCGGCGCCGACTCGGTCCCCGACGCGCTCGTGCGGATGTCGTCGGGCGGCGCGGCCGGCTACCAGGTGGTGGCCGGCCCGCAGGGGGACGTGATCGTCGTGGGTATCCCGCTGCCCAGGGTCGGGGGCGAGCTGTACGAGGTCGCGCCGCTGGACGACCTGGTCCGCAGCCTCAACATCCTCGGCCTGATCCTGCTGATCGGGACGGTCTTCGCCGCCGCGGCCGGGGTGGGCATCGGCGTGTGGTCCAGCCGGCGGGTGCTGGAGCCGCTGGACGACGTCGCCACCGCGGCGGCGCAGATCGCCGGCGGCCAGCTGTCCCGTCGGCTCGAGCCGACCGACGACCCCGATCTGGTGACGATCGTCGGGTCCTTCAACAGCATGGTGGACGCGTTGCAGAGCCGGATCGAACGGGACGCGTCGTTCGCCGCGGACGTCAGCCACGAGCTGCGCACCCCGCTGACCACGCTGGTGGCCGCGGTCGACCTGCTGCAGGCGCGGTCGGAGCAGATGACACCGGCGCAGCGGCAGGCTCTGGACCTGACCGCGGCCGAGCTGGACCGGTTCCGCCGGCTGCTGGACGAGCTGATCGAGCTGGCCCGCTTCGACGCCGGGCTGCCCGACCAGCAGCTGCAGCCGGTCGACCTGCGCTGCCTGGTCGAGCAGTCGCTGGCGATGCGCGGCATGCCGCCGACGCTCGCCCACGGCGACACCGAGCTCCTGGTCAACGCCGACCGGGCCCGGCTGGAGCGCGCGTTCGCGAACCTCGTGGAGAACGCTGACCGGTACGGCGGCGGCGTCGTCGGGGTGGAGGTGGCCCGGGACGGGACCGGGGCCACGCTGCTGGTCGACGACGCGGGTCCAGGAGTCCCGCTCGGCGACCGCGAACGGGTGTTCGCGCGGTTCGCGACCAGCGGAGGCTCCCGCGGGTCGACGCGCGGGACCGGGCTGGGTCTGGCCATCGTCAAGGAGACCGCGACGTCGCTCGGCGGCGAGGTCTGGTGCACCGAGCGCCCCGGCGGGGGAGCCCGGTTCGTGCTCTGGCTGCCCACGGTCGAGGCGCCGGCATGAGCCGGCCGCCGCGCCCGGCGGCCGCGCTACGGGCACTCACAGCCGCGACGGTCGGCGTCGTCGGCGCGGTCGTGGCGGCGCTGGTGCTCTCGGGCTGCGGGTTGCCCACGATGGACGAGCCGGTCGCGATCAACCAGGCCGCGCTGCCGACCCGCACGGCCCAGGGGCCGACGAGCGGGACACAGCCGACGGGGGCGCCCGCCCAGCTGTTCTTCGTCTCCGACGGCAACAAGCTGCAGGCGGTGCGGCGCGAGCATGTGTCCGGCACCCCGGAGCAGCTCATCGACCGGACGCTGCAGCAGCTGGTCGCGGGCCCGGACGACACCGAGCTCAGCGCCGGGCTCTCGACCGCGATCCCGCCCGGGCTCACCCTGCGCCTGACCAGCCTGACCCACGGGAATGCCGTCGTCGACCTCATGGGGACCGACCCGGGGCCGGCCGCCGACCAGGCGCACCTGGCGACCGGTCAGGTCGTGCTGACGCTGACGGCCCTGCCGATGGTCGACAGCGTGCTGCTCACCCGCAACGGCCGCCGGCTGGAGGCGGCGCTGCCGGACGGGGAGCTGACCGCGCTACCGCTCACCGAGCGGGACTTCACCGTGCTCGAGCAGCACTAGCTCGTCTGGATCTGCACGTAGTCGATCTGGCCGACCCAGTAGTCGCAGGTGACCGTGATCTGGTCGCACGTGCTCTTGCCGGCGATCGAGAGCACCTTCGTGTTCGAGATGGTGCCGGTCGCGTGCTTGAGCGTCGCCACCAGCGCGCCGTCCACGGTCATCGTCACCTGCGTCGCCGTTCGCGTGCAGTTGATCACGTGCCACTGGCCGTTGTTCAGCGCGGTGGGCGAACCGACGCCCGCGTTGCCGCTCGAGCCGCGGAACAGGCACTGCACCTTCCCGCCGGGCGCCTGCCACTTGAAGTAGCCGCCGGTCGTGCCCGACTGGCCCTTCTGGATGATGTTGCCGAACGAGTTCGTCCACTTCAGCCGGATCGTGATGCTGTAGTCGCGGGTGCCGGGGTTGAGCTGCGAGCTGGTCACCGTGTCGATGTGACCGGGGTGGGCGGGTGGCGTGCTCGGCTTGAGGAAGTTGAACGTGTGCACCGACCCGTTCTTGACGACCTCGCTGCCGATCGTGCCGTTGATCCCGTGACCGCTGGAGTCGACGAGCGTCGCCCCGCTGGTCTCGTTCATGTTCCACAGCGCCAGCGTCGTCATTGTGGCCGCTGTGGCTGGTGGGGTGAGAGCCAGGCTGGTGAGTGCGACGGCAGCCCCCGCTGCCACGACGACGCGCAGTGATCGCATGAACATCCCCTCCGGAACCGCGGGCGTTCCCCGTCGCCCGATGCCACCGGCCCCTCCGGCGGCTCGACGCCGTCACGCTACCCACGCGTCGACGTTGCACAAAGACTTGTCACGACCCCGCAATGAAAGACTCCGCTGCGTGACTGGAGCTCCGGCCGGCGCGACCGCACCGGCCGCACTGGAGCTGCGCAGGGCGGCGCTCGCGACCGCCGCGGTGTTCGCACTGAACGGCTTTCTGATGGCCGCATGGGTCTCCCGGCTCCCGGCGACCCGCGACCGGCTGCACGCGGACCCCGCGTCGCTCGGCCTCGCGCTGCTGATGACCGGCCTGGGCTCGCTGCTCGCGATGCCGACGACGGGTCGGCTGTGCGCGCGGTACGGCAGCCGACGCGTCGTCGCGGCGACCCTGGTCCCGTCCTGCATCGCGCTGGTCGCGCTCGCCTTCCTGCCGACCGTGTGGGCCGTGGGCGCCGGGCTGTTCGTCCTCGGCGCCGGGTACGGATCCTGGGACGTGGCGATGAACGTCCAGGCGTCCCAGGTCGACCGGCACGCCGGGCGCGACCTGATGCCCCGCTACCACGGCTGCTGGAGCGTCGGCGCGTTCGTCGGAGCGGCCCTGGGCACGCTGGCAGCTGCAGCGGGCGTGCCGCTGGCCGTCCAGTTCACGACCGCCGCGACCGTGGTCGCGGTGGGCGTGACCGTGGCGCTGCGCTGGTTCCTCGCAGACCCGACGCCGGACCGCGCCTCCGGCGACCCACGGCGGCCCGGTCGCCCGCACGCGTTCATCACCCGCACCCTGGTGGTGATCGGCGTGGTCACGCTGTGCGCCACCTGCATCGAGGGGGCGGCGGCGGACTGGTTCGCGCTGTACCTGCACGACGGTCGGGGGACCGACCCAGGCCTCGCCGCCGCCGGCTACGCGGTCTTCGCGGTCGCGATGGCGGCCTCGCGGTTCAGCGGGACGACGGTGATCGACCGGATCGGCCGGGTCGCCGCAGTGCGCTGGGGCGGCGCGCTGGCCGGGCTCGGCGTGCTGGGCGCGGTGCTCGCGCCCGGCGTTCCCGGCGCGATGCTCGGCGGGCTGCTCTGGGGGCTCGGGGTAGCGGTGATCTTCCCGGCCGCGATGAGCGCCGGCGGCGAGGTGCCGGGCCACGCCGCCCAGGGGATCGCGACCGTCGCGACGATCGGGTACGGCGGGTTCCTGCTCGGACCGCCGGTGATCGGGCTGCTGGCGCAGCATCTCGGGCTGGGTTCGGCCCTGCTCGTGCTCCCGGTGCTGGCGGTGGGCGTCGTCGTGCTGGCCCCGGCGGTGCGCGCGCCTCGCGCCGAGTAGCACCGGCCGGCAACGGCTAGCGCGGGGTCCGAGCGGTGCGGGGCGGCGGAGCGCTGCTCCCGCGGACGACCAGCTCGGCCTTGATCCGCGGTGACCGGACCTCCTCGCCGGCGACGAGCTGCAGCGCCATCCGCGCGGCCGCCTGGCCCTGCTCGTACAGGGACTGCGAGACGGTCGTCAGCGCTGGCTCGGAGCGGGCCGCCTCCGGGATGTCGTCGAAGCCGACGACCGAGACGTCGCCAGGCACCCGAAGGCCCAGCCCGTCGGCCGCGTCCAGCGCCGCGAGCGCCAGCACGTCGGTGACCGCGAACATCGCGGTCGGCCGGGTGGCGGCGGGCCGGTCGAGCAGCTCGCGCGCGGCCCGCACGCCCGCCTCGGCCGTGTTGGCCGGTGCCCCTGCGACGAGCACGTTCTCGTCGCGGACGCCGGCCGCGGTGAGCTCGCGGACGAACCCCTCGACCCGCTCCTTGCTGCCGAGCCGGACCGGCACCGCGCTGCCGGGCGGCGCCGACGGGTCCCGGCCGGGCAGCGCGACCACCCCGAACCGGGCATGCCCCAGCTCCAGCAGGTGCCGGGCCGCCAGCGCGCCTGCCCTGCGGTTGTCGACACCGACGAACGGGACGCCGGGCAGGCGCGGGCTGCCGGCGGTCACGACCGGCAGCCGGCGGGCGGTGACGGCGGTGACCGCCGGGTCGGCCGCACCCATCGAGCACACGACGAAGGCGTCCACCAGCGCGTTGCGGACCAGGGACCCGTCCAGGTCCGCCTCGGCCGGCACCAGCAGGGCCGCCTGACCGGCCGCGCCGAGCTCGGTCGCGAGCCCGCGCATGAACGACACGAGCCCGGGGTCGGTGAACGCCGTCGGCAGCCGCTCGGTGAGCAGCACGCCGACGGTGTCCACGCGCCGTCTGCGCAGCGACCGGCCGGCCGGGTCGGGCCCGGGGTAGCCCAGCGCGGCTGCGACCGCCAGCACCCGCTCGCGGGTCGCCGCGGACAGCTGGTCCGGGCGGTTGTAGGCGTTGGACACCGTCATCCGGGACACGCCGGCAGCCGCGGCCACGGTGTCCAGCGTGGGTCGGCCCGTCGTCATCGGCGAACCCTTCTTCCGTCCGGCAGCGCGGCTGCTGTATCGTTCCAGACTGTATCCATACAGAACCCGTGAAGTGAGCCGCCCGCCGTGTCCGTCCACGCCATCGCCGTCTGCCTCGCCTACGTCGGCGCCACCCTGGGCGTGGCCATGGTGGTCCCGCAGATCGTCCGCACCGTCCGGCACCCGGACCTGGCCGGCGTCTCGCCCGCGTCGTGGGGGCTGACCTCGCTCGCGTGCCTGTCCTGGCTGACGTACGGCGTCCGGACCGCGACCATCCCGCAGATCCCCGGCAACGTCCTGCTGGTCAGCGGCGCGGTGACGGTCGCGCTGCTCGTCCCCAGCCCGATGCCCCGACCGCGCCGGGCGCTGGTCCTGGCCGCGGCAGCCGTGGGCATCGTCGCGGTGGCGTTCGCGATCCCCACGACCTCCGTCGGGTACCTGGCGGTGTCCGTGGGGCTGGTGTCGGCGTGGCCGCAGGTGTTCGACTCCGTGGCCGGCTGGCGGGCCGGCGGGACGTCGGGGGTGTCGATCACGACGTGGTCGATCAAGGTGGTCTCGCAGACCTGCTGGCTGGTCTACGCGGTCGTCACGACGCAGACCCCGGTCGTGATCAGCGCGACCGTGGCGCTGACCACGGCGCTCGCACTCGTGGCGGTGGAGTCCTCGCGCCGGCTGACCGGGTCCCGGCGCTCCTCGACCGCGGGCGTGCTCAGCGCCGCATGAGTCCGGACCCCTTCCGTCAGGCCGATGACCGCAGCCGCGCCTCGTAGTCGGCGAGGGCGGCGCCCGCTCCGTACGGGACCGAGCGCAGCCCTTGCAGGACGGCCACCAGGCACCGGTCCCGGAGCCGCTCGAGCTCGCGGACCGAGGCGCCCGCCGCCTGTGCGTCGGACTGCTCGGCGATGCGGTCCAGCAGCTGGTCGGTGAGCTCGGGCACGTCGGTCAGGTGCGTCCACGGCCACTGCAGCGCCGGTCCGAACTGCGCCATGAAATGGCGCATGCCTCCCTCGCCGCCGGCGATCCGGTAGGTGAGCATGGTGCCCATCGACGCCCAGCGCAGCCCGGCGCCGTAGCGGATCGCGTCGTCGATCTCGGTGACCGTCGCCACGCCGTCGTTGACCAGCCACAGCGCCTCGCGCCACAGCGCCTCGAGCAGCCGGTCCGCGACGAACCCGTCGACCTCCTTGCGCAGCACCAGCGGCCGCATCCCGACGGACCTGTACACCGCCGCAGCCCGCTCCACGGCCTCCGGTCCGGTACGTCCACCGGGGCACACCTCGACCAGCGGCAGCAGGTAGACGGGGTTGAACGGGTGCCCGACCACCAGGCGTCCTGGATGCGTCATGTCGGCCTGCAGCACGGACGGCAGCAACCCGGACGTCGACGACGCGATGACCACGTCGGGGTCGGCTGCCGCATCGGCCGCCGCGAGCAGCCTGCGCTTGAGCGCGGGGTCCTCGGGTGCGCTCTCCTGGACGAAGCCGGCGCCGGCCACCGCCGCCGCCACCGAGTCGACGACCTCCCAGCGACCCTCGGCCGGGAGCGGTGCCTCGGTCAGCGCGGCCCAGGCGACCCGCGCGCCGTCGATCACCTCGGCGAGCTTCCGGGCGGCCTGCGGGTCGGGGTCGTAGACGCGCACGTCGCACCCGGCCAGCACGAACCGTGCCGCCCAGCCGCCGCCGATCACGCCCCCGCCGAGCAGGCCGACCCGCGCGGGCGGTCCGGACGCGACGAGGGCAGGGCCCTCAGCCATGCTTCACGAGGCCGAGCCGGTCGCGGACCTCACCGGGCGTGAGCACGCGGACGTTCATCGCGTCGAGCACCGTGACGGCCCGCTCGACCAGCTGGCCGTTGGTGGCCAGCACACCGCGGGACAGGTACAGGTTGTCCTCCAGCCCGACGCGCACGTTCCCGCCGAACAGCACCGCCATCGCCGCGTACGGGAGCTGGAACCGGCCGATCGAGAACGCCGAGAACACCGCGCCCTCCGGCAGCCGGTCGACCATCGCGGCCAGCGTCAGCGGGTCGTTCGGCGCGCCGTACGGGATGCCCATGCACAGCTGCACCAGCGCCGGACCGTCGACGAGGCCCTCGTCGACGAGCTGGTTGAGCAGCACGAGGTCGCCGGTGTCGAAGACCTCGACCTCCGGCTTGACGCCCAGGTCCTTGATGCCCTGGGCCATCGCCCGCACCATCGAGGGCGCGTTGACCATGATGTAGTCGCCGCCGGCGGCGAAGTTCATCGTGCCGCAGTCCAGCGAGCAGATCTCCGGGCGCAGCTCGGCGACGTGGGCCAGCCGCTCGGTCGCGCCGGCCATGTCGGTGCCGGCGGCGCTGTACGGCAGCGGCTCCTCGGCGCCGCCCAGCACGAGGTCGCCACCCATCCCGGTCGTCAGGTTGATGACGACGTCGGTGCCGGACGCGCGCAGCCGCTCGACCACCTCGCGGTAGTACGCGACGTCGCGGGCGCCCTTGCCCGTCTGCGGGTTGCGCACATGGATGTGCACCACGGCGGCACCGGCCTTGGCCGCCTCGAGCGCGGACTCGGCGATCTGCTCGGGGGTGACCGGGACCTTGTCGCTGCTGCCGGTGGAGTCACCGGACCCGGTCACCGCACACGTGATGAAAGCGGACGTGCTCATGCTGCGCACTGCTGGCTCCTTCGTACGTCGTCGGTCGTGCCGTGGTCTTCGCGGGTCGGTCAGCGGCCCTGCCAGCGCGGCGAGCGGCGTTCCACGAACGCGCGCGCGCCCTCCTGCGCGTCGAGCGAGGTCCCGACCCGCGAGTACGCCGGCAGCCCGGCCCGCAGTGCCGCGAACCCGTCCGGGACGCTCAGCCCCTCGGTCTCGCGCAGGACCTCGAGGACGGCCGCGACGCTCAGCGGCGCCGCCTCGCAGATGCGCTCCGCGAGCGCCTTCGCCGTCGGGATCAGGTCCGCCTGGGGGACGACCGCGTTGGCCAGGCCCCACCGCGACGCCTCGGCGGCGTCCAGCCGGCGACCGGTCAGCAGCAGCTCCACGGCGATCGTGCGCGGGAGCCGGGACGGGATGCGGAGCATCCCGCCGGCGTCGGCGACCAGCCCCAGCCGGGCCTCGGTCAGCGCCATCTCCGCGTGGTCGGCGAGGACCACCAGGTCCGCGGCGAGCGCCAGCTCGAAGCCGCCGCCCATCGCCAGCCCGTTGACGGCCGCGATCACCGGCTTGCCCAGGTCGAACATCTCGGTCAGGCCCGCGAACCCGCCGGGCCCCCAGTCCGCGTCCGGCCGCTCGCCGGCCGCGGCCGCCTTCAGGTCCCAGCCGGCGCTGAAGAACCGCTCGCCGGCGCCGGTCAGGATCCCCACGCGCAGCGACGGGTCGTCGCGCAGCTGCGCGAACGCGGCGTACAGAGCCCGGCTGGTCGGGGCGTCGACCGCGTTGGCCTTGGGCCGGTCCAGCGTGATGACCAGGGTCTGCCCGTCGACCTCGGTGCGGACGGGGTTGCCGGTCGGCTCGGTCATCGGGTCAGGCCTCTCGGGGGCGCAGCAGGGCTCGGGAGATGATCAGTCGCTGGATCTCGCTGGTGCCGTCCCACACCCGCTCGACCCGCGCGTCGCGCCACCAGCGCTCCACCGGCGCCTCCGACATCAGGCCCATGCCGCCGTAGACCTGCACGGCCGTGTCGGTGACGCGGCCGAGCGCCTCGGACGCGAACAGCTTGGCCATGGCGGCGTCCTGCGTGCTCATCCGGCCCTGGTCGAGCTTCCAGGCCGCCTGCAGCGTCAGCAGCTCGGCCGCCTCGACCGCCACCGCCATGTCGGCCAGCTGGAACCCGACGCCCTGGAACTGCCCGACCGGCTGCCCGAACTGGCGGCGGGTGGCCGCCCAGTCCAGCGCGGACTCGAGCACGCGGCGGGCCCGGCCGACGCTCGTCGCCGCGACGGTGAGCCGGCTCGCGCCCAGCCAGCGGTCCATCAGCGCCAGGCCGTGCCCCGCCTCGCCGAGCAGCGCGCCGGCCGGCACCCGGCAGCCGTCGAAGACCAGCTCGCACTGGTGGTAGCCGCGGTGCGAGACGCAGCTCGAGCCGCGGCGCACCTCGAAGCCCGGCGTACCCATGTCGACCAGGAACGCGCTGATCGACCGCCGCGGCCCGCGCGCGGTCTCCTCGGTGCCGGTCGCCGCGAACAGGATCACGTAGTCGGCCATGTCCGCATGGCTGATGAAGTGCTTGGTGCCGTCGATCACCCAGTCGCCGCCGGGTCCGTCGACGCTGCTGGGCCCGGGTCGTCATGCTCCGCACGTCCGAGCCGCTGCCGGGCTCGGTCATCGCCAGGCAGTCGTGCCGCTCGCCGCGCACCGTGGGCAGAAGGTAGGCGTCGACCTGGTCGCCGACGCACGCCTGCAGGATGTTGCTCGGCCGGGAGACGAGCATCTGCAACGCGTACGAGGCTCGGCCCAGCTCGCGCTCGGCGAGCGTCAGGCCGATCGCGTCCAGCCCGCCGCCGCCGATCTCGGCCGGCATGTTCGCGGCGTACAGACCCGCGGCGAGCGCTTTCGCGCGCACGGCGGCGACCACCTCGGGCGGTACGTCGTCGAGCCGCTCGACCTCGTCCTCATGCGGGTAGAGCTCGGTCTCCACGAACGACCGCACCGTCTCGACGATCAGTCGCTGCTCGTCGTCCAGCTCGAAGTCCACGGCTCAGCCTCCGGTCCGCTTCAGGCCCATCGGCTGCCCCACCCAGGACGGGACGGGCAGGGCCGCGTGCGCGGCGGCGAGCTGTCCGATCCGGTCCAGCAGGACCGGCGGCATCGGGGTGACCCGGCCGAGACCGGAGTCGACGTGCAGCAGGAGCTGCTCACCGGTGGCGACCAGCGTGGGTGCTGTCCCGGACCCGCCGTCGGCGGCCGCGGTGCGGAGCACCTCGTGCAGGATGTGGACGCGCTTGGGGTCGACGCCGAGCACCCGCAGCGTGAGCAGGAGCCGGTCGCCCTCGTCGACCTCGTCCAGGTTCCGGATGTGCGTCTCGACCGTGTACAGCGAGTGCTCGGCGGCGCGGTAGTCGTCGTCGATCCCGACGTACCGGAAGAAGGCGTCGGAGCTGTCGCCCATGACGAGCAGGTAGCACCACTCGCTCATGTGCCCGTTGTAGTCGACCCACTGCGGCCCGACCGTCGCCTCGTAGAGCGCCAGCGGGGCCGGGACCGGCTCGGCCGCTGGGTCGTCCCAGCCGCCCGGGCGGGTGCTCGCCAGACCGCCGACCGTGCTCAACGTCCTGCACCACCTGTTCACATCGTGCGATGACTGCTTGTATCGTGCGACGACGATAGGGAGACCGGGCGGGCCCGGTCAAGGGCCGACGAGCGAGGTGGACCAGGTGCCGGCAGCTGCGGCGGGCGGGCGGGTGCAGTCGCTCGAGCGCGCCATCGCCCTGCTGGGCGCGGTGGCCGACGTGTCGCCCGAGGGCGAGCCGGTCGCTGCCCTCGCGTCGCGCTGCGGCCTCAACCGGGCCACCGCCTGGCGGCTGCTGGGCACCCTCGAGGCGCACGGCCTCGTCGACCGCGACCCGGCGACCCAGCGGTACGCGATCGGCTTCGCGATGTCCCGGCTGGCCGCCTCGGCCGGTGTCGACGGCCTCGTCCGACGGGCGCACCCGGTGCTGGTCCGGCTGAGCGAGCGCACCGGTGAGACCGCCGACCTGGCGGTGGCTCGCCCGCTCGGGCTCACCTACGTGGACGAGGTCGCGCCGCCGGCGGTGCTGGCCGCGAACTGGCTCGGCCGGCAGGTGCCGTTGCACGCGACGTCGTCCGGCAAGGCTCTGCTCGCGTGGCTGCCGGACGTGGAGGTCTCGGCGCTGCTCGAGGAGCGGCTGACCCGCTACACCCCCGCGACGCTGACCTCGATCAAGGCGCTGCGGGCCGACCTGACCCGCACCCGGGAACGGGGCTACGGGTACTGCGTCGGCGAGCTGGAGCCCACGTTGAACGGGGTCTCGGCCCCGGTGCTCGACCGCCGCGGTCGCCCGGTCGCGGTGCTCAGCGTCTGGGGTCCGCACGAGCGGGTGCCCCCGGGACGGTTCGCCGAGCTCGGGGCGCTGACGGTCGCGGCCGCCGCCGACGTCGCCGCGGCGGTGCTGGCATGAGCGGCCCGCTGCGGGTGTACCGGACGGCGGTCCGGCCCGAGTGGATCGACTACAACGGCCACCTCACCGACTCCGCGTACGCCGTCGTCTGCTCGGCGGCGAACGAGGCCGTGCTGGACGCGCTCGGGATCGGCGCCGCCTACCGGGACCGGACCGGCTGCGCGACGTACACGGTGGAGGCCCACCTGTCCTTCCTCGCGGAGGTCGGTCCGGACGAGGAGCTGCACGCGGAGTCGGTGGTCGCGTCGGCCGACGCCAAGCGGCTGCGGCTGCGGACCACGCTGCTGGACCGGTCCGGGCGGGCGGTCCTGGTCGGGGAGTACCTCTACCTGCACGTGGACACGCGTTCGGGACGCGTGGCGCCGTTCCCGCCCGACCGCGCCGAGGTCCTCGCCACCCACACCGTCGGTAGTCGTACGGTGGGCAGCCTCAGGACGCGGCAGAGGGAGCAGCACATGGACGACCACGACATCCTCGCGAAGGTGTCGCGGCTGGTGGACGAGGAGCACCAGCTGCGTTCGGGCCGGGTCGACGACGAGGCCGTGGCCCGGCTCGCGCGGCTCGAGGAGCAGCTCGACCAGTGCTGGGACCTGCTCCGGCAGCGGCAGGCCAAGCGGGAGTTCGGCGCTTCGCCCGAGTCGGCCCACCAGCGGCCGGCGAGCGAGGTCGAGGGCTACCTGCAGTAGGGCTCAGCGGGTGCGGCCGACCAGCGCGAGCAGGCGCGTCTGCGCGTCCGCGCCGTCGGCCACCGTCTGCGGCTCGCCGAACAGACCGGACCCGGTGAGCATCCCCAGGATCGGGGTCGCCCAGCCGATCCCCCACTCGACAAGGTCGGCCGGCAGGTCGTCGTCCAGCCCGGCACCGCGGGCGAGGTCCCAGGCGTGCACGAGCGCGTCGAACGTCAGCTGGTCGCAGTAGCTCCCCGCGTGCTCGTCCCCGTAGGACAGGTGCACGGTGCTGTCCAGCGCCCCCGGCGCCGCGAATGACTCGTGGGCGGGCCCGCAGGCGTGGTGCCAGGCCGCCAGCGGGTCGGCGCCGAGCAGGTCGCCGTCGAGCTCGGACCCGACGTCCGCGACGGTCTTGCCGGCCATCAGCGGCACGACCCACAGCTGCTCGCCGACCACGTGGTTGACCAGCGCGCGGACGTCCCACTCCGAGCACGGGGTCGGTGCGGACCACCGCTCGTCCGGCACCTGGTGCACCTTCTCGTCGAAGGTGTCGGTCGCGGCCTGGAACCGGGCCAGCCGGTCCTCGCTGTCGCTCATGGGTCGGTCCTCACTGGTCGTCGGACTTGCTGGTCGGACTTCATCGCTCGTAGAAGCACTCCTCGGAGAACGCGGACCGGAACGTGTCGGCCCCGAACACCATGACCAGCGGCTCGATCTGGCTGGTCTGGCACAGCATCGCCTGGATCTTGCGGTCCTGCTCCTCCTCGGTCAAGGGCAGGAACGACGCCAGCTCCGACCGGGGGTGGCACGGCGGCTCGGCGCCCATGTACACGTTCAGCTCGTCCAGCCTCGCCCGCCACTGCGCGAGCCACTCCGGGGTGTTGGTGGCGTGCAGGACGCGCGGCCGCGGCCCGTCGTAGGCCGCCACGGCGAGGTCCACCCACAGGGACACCGACTGGTGGTCGGAGTGGCCGGTCATGCCGTCCGGGCCGAACGTGAGCACGGTGTCGGGGCGGGTCCGGCGCAGCTGCTCCAGAACGCGGGCGGCCCCTTCCGCGGGGTCCACGTCCGCGCAGCCGCCATCGGCGTAGTCCAGCCACACGTGGTCCTGGACGCCGAGCACCGCGAGGGCTGCCTGGAGCTCGGCGGTGCGCACCTCGGCCAGCGGCTCACCCGGTGGGTACCGCTCGTGGTCGGACGTCCCGAGCTCGCCACGGGTCGCCGTCACGCACGTCACCTGGTGGCCGGCCGCCAGCGCCCGCATCATGTGCGCGGCTGACAGGTAGCCCTCGTCGTCGGGGTGGCCCCAGACGCCCAGGACCGATCCCAGCACCCACGGCTCGGACGTCGGCCCACCGCCGGTGCGGCCGTCCGGCTGGCTCATGCGTACCTCCTGCAGGCTGCGATGTGAGTCAGCGTACGGACCGTGGCTCTTGCCGCGGGGTTCGCGGGGGCGTACCAAGAGGCGTGCCCACGGTCGAGCTGGTCCTGGTGGGCCGGTTGCGCGTGGTCGTGGACGGGCGCGAGCTGTCCGCGCGGGAGGTGGGGACCCGCAAGGCGCGGCTGCTGCTGCAGCGGCTGGCGGCCGCCCGCGGTGACGCACTGCCGGTGGACGCCCTCGTCGACGCGGTCTGGGGCGACGAGCCGCCGGTCGCCCCCGCGGACAACCTCGCCACCCTGGTGAGCCGGCTCCGGTCCGCGCTGGGCGCGGAGGTCGTGGTCGGCGACCGGACCGGCTGGCGGCTCGGTCCCGCGGTTCGGGTGGACCTGGACACCGCGACGTCGCTGCTGGTGCAGGCCGAGGCCGCGGCCGGTCGCGGCGAGCCGGCGGTCGCGGCCGCGGCGGCGCTCGCCGCTGTCCGGCACCTGACCGGCGAGGTCCTCGGCGAGGTTCCGACCGCCGCCTGGGCCGACGACGTGCGCGAGCACGCCGCCGCGGCCCTGCGCCGCGCCCGGCGGACGGCGGCGACCGCCAGCCTGGACGCCGGCGACCCCGCCACCGCGGTCGAGGTGGCCGGCGAGGCGGTCCGCGCCGACCCGTACGACGAGGCTTCGGTGCGGGTGCTGATGCAGGCGCTGCGCGCCTCGGGGGAGCCGGCCCGGGCGCTGACCGTTTACGAGACGCTGCGGCGCGGGCTGGCCGAGGACCTCGGCACCGACCCGGCTCCGCAGACCAGGGCGCTGCACGTGGAGCTGCTGACCGAGGCCGAGCCGACCTCCGCCGAGCCGGCCGGCGCGACTGCACCCGGGCAGCGGTCGGTGCGCGGCCACCCGGCCCGGTCCGGCGAGCCGGCGCTGACCGGTCGCGGCCCGGAGTGCCGCCGGCTGGCGGACCTGTGGACGCAGGTCGTCGCCGGACACCCCGGGCTGTTGCTGGTCACCGGCGAGCCGGGGATCGGCAAGACCCGGCTCACCGAGGAGCTGGCCGGGCTACGCCCGGCAGACCGGCGGCACCGTGCTGTGGGCGCGCTGCTACGAGACCGAACGCTCGTTGTTCCTGCAGCCACTCGTCGACGCCCTGAGACCGGACCTGCTGCGCCTGCCGCCCGCCGTGCTGCGCGAGCTGGTGGAACGGGCGCCGGCCCTGGCCACGCTGATCCCCGAGGTGGCCTCGGTCGTCTGGCCGATCGCGATCGAGCGCCGCAGCCCGGAGACCGAGCGCCGGCTGGCGTACGAGGCGATCGCGACGGTGCTGCGGCACTTCGCCGGCCGGGGTCCGGTGCTCCTGATGCTCGACGACCTGCACAACGCCGGCCTGGCGACGGTCGAGCAGCTGCACCTGCTGTCCCGGACAGCGGGCGCCGAGCCGCTGCTGGTGGTGGCGACGCTGCGCACCGCGGAGGGGGCCGAGGCGGTGCGCCGGCTCGAGCCGGTGGCCGAGCAGCTCGTGCTCGGGCCGCTCCCCGACGATGCCGTACACCGGCTGGCCGAGGCTGCCGGTCACCCCGAGCTCGGCGACAGCATCGTCCGCCGGACCCGTGGCCACGCGTTGTCGGTGGTGGAGACGCTGCGCGCGATCACCGCCGGCGAGGAAGGAGTCCCGGCCTCGCTCACCGCTGCGGTGCTGGCCAGGGTGGGCCGGCTCGGCGAGTCCGAGCAGGAGCTCGTGCGGGCGGCCTGCGTGCTCGGGACCTCGTTCGAGCCGGCCACCGTCGCCGCGCTGCTGTCCGTTCCCACCGCCGTCGCGGTGCGCCGGTCCGAGCAGCTGGTCGAGGCAGGGCTCGTGGTCGAGGCGGGACGCGCGTACGAGTTCGCGAACGACCTGGTCCAGGAGGTCCTGTACGCCAGCACCCCCGAGCCGACCAGGTACGCGTACCACCGGCTGGCGATGGACCTGCTGGCCGACCGTCCGGAGGCGGCCGCGGCGCAGGCCGCCGCCTGCGGTCACCCGGAGCGGGCCGCCGAGGCATGGCTGGAGGCCGGGCAGGCGGCTGCGGCGCGGTTCGCGGCCGCCGACGCCGAGCGCATCCTCGGCCTGGCCCTGGCGGCCGCGCAGGAGTGCGGCGACGAGGCCCTGGTCACCCGCGTGCTGCTGCTGCGCGGCGGTCAGCGCGAGACGCTCGGCCGGTTCGCCGAGGCGGTCGCCGACTTCACCGCCGCCCTGACGCTGGCCCGCCGGCACGGTCTGGCCGACCTGCAGATGCAGCTGCACCGGGCGCTGGCCGGGGACGCGCCGGTCGCGCTCGGCCGCCCGTTGAGCAGCTGCATCCCGCACCTGCACGACGGCCTGGCCATCGCCGAGAGCCTCGGCGACGACGCGACGGCCGCCGAGCTGCTGGCCCGGCTGGCCATCCTGTGGTGCAACCGGCTGGACTTCCTGGCCGGCCGCGAGCACGCCGTCGCGGCGGTCGCCGCCGGGCGGCGCAGCGGCGACCCGACGGCTCTGCGCTACGGCCTGGACGGGCTGAAGACGACGTACGCGTACGTGGGCGACCTGGCCGGCCTGACCGAGGTCGCCGCCGAGCTCGACCCGCTCGCGCGCCGGGCCGGCGACCTGTTCCTGCTGCAGTGGGCGGTGTTCGAGCAGGCGTTCATCCCGCTGGCGGCCGGCGACTGGGACAGCGCTGCGGCGCTGGTCGAGGAGGCGACCGCGCTGACCCGGCGCAGCGGACGGGTCAAGTACGAGGGCTGGCTGCTGGCGCACCTGGGCTGGATCGCGCGGCTCGCCGGCCACACCGACGACGCGATCGGGCAGGGCCGCCGGTCGGTCGCCGCGGTCCCGCCGGACGGGCACTCGTGGTTCGGGGCGACCGCCAACGCGATGCTCGCGGTGACCCTGCTCGGCACCGGCCAGGCCGCGCACCGCACCGAGGCCGTCCGGCTGCTGCGGGCCGGGCTGGCCGCCGCGGACCGGTCCGGGGCCGAGGCCTACCGGCTGCGCTGCCTGGCGCCGCTGGCGGAGGCGACCGGCTCGCGCGACGTCCTGCTGCTGGCCGACCGGATCCTGCGCGAGGCGCGGCTGCCGGCCGGCCATGCGTGGGTGGCCGGTGCCGACGCCTACCTCGCCCTCGGCCGCAGCTGGCTGGCCGCCGGCGAGCCCGAGCGCGCCGCCGCGGTGCTGGAGAGCCTGGTCGGGCCCGCCGAGGCGACCGGTTGGGCCGCCCTGGTCCGCGCGGCCGGCGCGTACGAGCTGCTGGAGCGGTGCGGTCACAGCAGTCCGGCGAGGCGGGCCGCGACCCGGTCGGCGCCGTCCGAGGGCACCGGCACGTAGTCGACCTCCCGTCCGATCTCGGTCGCGATCGCGGCGGCCAGCTCGTCCGGTCCGGTGGCGTCGTAGTCGACCATCCGCCCGGCCCGGTGCCGCTCCAGCCGGTGCCGGACGTGGAACTGCTGCTCGAAGTGGTGCCGCAGCGGCACGTACAGGAACGGGCGCCGGTTCGCGGTCAGCTCCATCGTCGTGGTGAGCCCGCCCTGCACGACGGCCAGGTCGCACACGGCCAGGTGCCGCCACAGGTCGTGCACGTAGGCGTGCACCTCGAGCCCGGTCGGCAACGGTTGCGCGTGCACCGCGCCCGGGTCGATCCGCGGTCCGGCGACCACGACCATGCGCAGGCCCGGCACTGCGGCGCGGGCCTGCGGGAACGCCGCGACGACCCGGCGCAGCAGGTCGAGCCCCACCCCCGAGCCGCCGACCGTCACCACGCACACCTGCTCGTCGTCGCGGTACCCCAGCTCGGCGCGGACCCCGGCACGGTCCGCGTCGGCCACCGGGGTGAAGCCGGTCACGTAGCCGCAGAAGTCGTACGTCTCCTCGGTCCACTCGCGCACCGACGGGCAGCCCGGCGCCGAGCCCGTCCGGCACGACGTCCTCGGGGTCGCCGACGAACAGCGAGCGGTCCCGGACCCGCGGCGAGCGGGCCAGGTGCTCGACCATCTCGGCGTTGTAGTCGCGCGGTCAGCGCGGCCTCGCGCTCGCCGCCGTCCGCGAACGGCAGCCAACCGACGAAGTCGGTGAGCCACGCGAACGCCGTCCGCTTGAGCTCGGGGTGCTCGTGCAGGAAGTGGTCGACGTCCCACGCCTCGTCCCCGACGACCAGGTCGTACTGGCCCGGCTTCGACGACCTCGTTGAACACCATGAAGTTGTGCACGAGGATCTCGTCCATCTCCCGTACCGCCTGGAACGCGTGCAGGTCGTGCTCGCCGCACTCGGACTCGAAGTGGGCGGACTCGCTGGCGAGCAGCGCCGACGCCGGGTGGACCTGCTCGCCGTAGCCGGCCAGGAACCGGTCCACCGGGCTCTGGGTGAGCCAGTCGACGCGCACGTCGGGGCGCACGGCGCGCAGCGACTGCGCGATGCCCAGGTCGCGGCGCGCGTGCCCGAGCCCGATCGGTGAGGACAGGAACAGCGCGCGCGGCTCCCGGGTCGCCGTGGTACGCATCCGGACGGTCGGCCGCTGCGCGAGCGGCAGCGGGGCGACCTCGTCGAGGAAGTCGTGCAGCATCCGGTTGACCAGCACCGGGTACCGGGCCTGCGGCAGGTGCCCGACCCCGTCGAGGACGACGGCCCGGCCGCCGGTCAGCTCGGCGACCGACAGGCTGCGCTGCAGCGGCTGGCATGCGTCCGCCCCGCCGTGGATCGTGAGGACCGGGCAGGTGATGGCGCGCAGGATCGCCTCGACCTCGGCGGCGTCGCTGACGCACTGCGGCGCGTCCTCGGCGGCGAGCTGGCACTCGACATCGCCCTCGGACGCCCAGCCGACGGCGTCCTCCCACTGCTTGGTCGAGTGCGCCTCCGGCAGCAGCTGGTCGAAGAAGAACTCGACGTAGCCGCGGTAGTCGCGCTGCCAGTAGTACTTGTTGTCCTTGGCCCAGCCCTCGTCGGTGTCCAGCGGCACGTCGAACGCGAACGCGGCCCGCTCCGGGAACGGCGGGACCAGTCGCGGGACGTACGTGGCCAGGGACGCGACGCCGAGCACGCGGTCGGGGTGCCGGGCGGCCGTCAGCAGCGACCACCACGAGCTCGAGCAGATCGACACCAGCATCGCCCGGTCCACGCCGACCGCGTCCATCACCGCGAGCGTGTCCGCCATGAACCGCTCGTCCCGGAACATCTCCGGGTCGGTGCTGCGCTCGGACCTGCCGTTGCCCCTGGGGTCGATGCTGACCACCCGCGCGTACCGGGACAGGTACGGGATCTGCCCCTTCCAGATCCGGTTGTGCACGATCGGGTCGACCGGTGGGAAGACGATCGTGCGCGGGCCGTCCCCGTACACCTCGTAGCCGATCTTGAGGCCGTCGTTCTCGACGAACCCCTCGTGGTCGGGGTACCTGGCGCGCATCGGGGACCTCCGCTCGGACGACCGCTGCCTCGCGGCGTGTGCGGTCAGCCTCTTCAGCGGCATTGCAGTCGCATCGCAACGCCCGCGCAACCCCCGTCGGCAGCCTCGTCGACAGCCGGAGCAGGTCCGGCGACCGGAACGTCCCCCTGGAGGCTAGTGATGACGGCGACACTGGACGAGAGCAAGCTGATGGACTTCCTGCACAAGTTCGTCGGCGACCTGGGCGCGACCGCCGCGGCGGGATCGGTCGTGCTGGGCGACCAGCTCGGGCTGTACCGCGGGCTGCTGGACGGTCCGGCCACCGCGACCGAGCTCGCCGGCCGCACCGGCACCGACGACCGCTACGTCACCGAGTGGGCGCGCGGGCAGGCGGCCAGCGGCTACATCGAGTACGACGGCGCGACCGAGTCCTTCTCGCTGACGCCGGAGCAGGCGTTCGCGCTGACCGACCCGGACGGTGCCATCTACGCGCCCGGGGCCTTCCAGCTCGCGCTCGGCGCGCTGAACGCCCAGCCGCGGATCGCCGAGGCGTTCCGGACCGGCGCCGGGATGGGCTGGAACGAGCAGAACGACGACGTCTTCGTCGGCTGCGAGCGGTTCTTCCGGCCCGGCTACATCGCCAACCTGGTCCCGTCGTGGATCCCGGCGCTCGAGGGCGTCGAGGCCAAGCTGCAGGCCGGGGCCAGGGTCGCGGACATCGGCTGCGGGCTGGGCGCCTCGACGGTGCTGCTGGCGCAGGCGTACCCCAAGTCCACGCTGGTGGGCTCGGACTACCACGACGGCTCGATCGAGGCGGCCCGCAAGCGGGCGGCCGACGCGGGCGTCGCCGACCGGGTCTCGTTCGAGGTGGCCAGCGCGCAGAGCTTCGCCGGCACCGGCTACGACCTGGTCGCGACGTTCGACTGCCTGCACGACATGGGCGACCCGGACGGCGCCGCCCGGCACGTGCGGGAGGCCCTGGCCGACGACGGCACCTGGCTGATCGTCGAGCCGTACGCCAGCGACGACGTGGCCGAGAACATGAACCCGGTCGGCCGCGTCTACTACTCGTTCTCGACCCTGCTGTGCGTCCCGAACGCGAAGTCGCAGCACGGTGAGCACGCGCTCGGCGCCCAGGCGGGCGAGGCGGCGATCCGCAAGGTCACGTCCAGGGCCGGCTTCACCCGGTTCCGCCGGGCGGCCGAGACCCCGTTCAACATCGTCTACGAGGCTCGCCCCTAGCCGCCGAGCCTGACCACCCTGCCGAGCGGGTGGTCGCTGCGGGGACCCGGACGGGCCCCGACAGCGACCATCCGCTCGGTCGTGTGGCGGGCTGGTCGGCGGTGAGGTATAGTTGCGTGCCGCAAGCAACTATCCTGACCCGAAGTGGACGTCACCGTGAACGAGATCGAGACCGCCCGGCGGATCGGCGGGGCGATGACCCGGCTGCTGCGCGCGGCGCACCGGGCCAAGGCGCACGACGCCGCGACCGCCGGGTCCTTCCAGACCATGCCCGTGCTGTGGGCCCTGAACGAGTCCGGCCCGCTGCGCTCCAACCTCCTCGCCGAGACCGTGCTCAGCGACCCCTCCACGATCAGCCGCCAGGTCACCACGCTGGTCGAGCAGGGCCTGGTCACCCGCGAGCCGGACCCCGACGACGGGCGCGCCTGGCAGCTCGCCATCACCGACGAGGGCCGCACGGTCGTCGCCGAGAAGCTGCGGCTGCGCGACCGCTACCTCGCCTCGATGACCGCCTCCTGGACCGACGCCGACCGGGACCGCTTCGCCGAGCTCTTCGAGCGGTTCGCCACGGACTTCGCGGCCGCTGTCGGCGACCCCCGCACCCACCAGCACGGCCACACCACCCATCCCGCCAGCCGTTCGGAGAAGTCGTGAGCACCTCATCTGCCGCCGCCGCGCCGGCGCCCGCCGGGACCGAGCTCACCCACCGGCAGATCCTGTCGATCATGTCCGGCCTGATGCTCGGCATGTTCCTCGCCGCGCTCGACCAGACCATCGTCGCCTCGGCCATGCGCACGATCGGCGACGACCTGCACGGTCTGTCGATCCAGGCCTGGGTGACGACGGCCTACCTCATCACGGCGACGATCTCGACGCCGCTGTACGGCAAGCTCTCCGACATCTACGGCCGCAAGCCGATGTTCCTCACCGCGATCTCGATCTTCCTGGTCGGTTCCGCGCTGTGCTCGTTCTCGACGTCGATGTACATGCTCGCGGCGTTCCGCGCGCTGCAGGGGCTGGGCGCCGGTGGGCTGTTCACGCTGGCGCTGGCGATCATGGCGGACATCGTGCCGCCCCGGGAGCGGGCCCGGTACCAGGGCTACTTCCTCGCGGTGTTCGGCACGTCCTCGGTGATCGGCCCGGTCGTCGGCGGCTTCTTCGCCGGGCAGGCGACCATCCTCGGGATCGCCGGCTGGCGCTGGGTCTTCCTGGTCAACGTCCCGCTCGCGATCGCCGCGCTGGTCGTCGTGCAGCGCGTCCTCAACATCCCGCACACCAGGCGCGACCACCGCATCGACTGGCAGGGCGCCGCCGCGCTCACCGTCTGCCTGGTCCCGCTGCTGATCGTCGCCGAGCAGGGCCGCGGCTGGGGCTGGGGCTCGCTCGGCTCCGTCACCTGCTACCTGTTCGGCCTGCTCGGGCTCGGCGCGTTCCTGCTCGCGGAGCGGATGGCGGGCGAGGAGGCGCTGATCCCGCTGCGGATGTTCCGCAACAAGACCTTCTCGATGACGTCCACCGTCGGCCTCATCACCGGTATGGGCATGTTCGGCGTGATCGTGTCGCTGCCGCTGTACCTGCAGATCGTCAAGGGCGCGTCGCCGACGAAGGCGGGTCTGCTCACCGTGCCGCTGGTGTTCGGCATCATGGGCGGTTCGGTGATCGCCGGTCAGATGATCGCCCGCACCGGGCGGTACAAGATCTACCCGATCATCGGCTCGGCGCTGATGGTCCTCGGAGCGGTGCTGTTCACCCGCATCGGCGCGGACACCCCGTTCTGGGAGACCGCGCTGTTCATGCCGGTCTTCGGGCTGGGCCTCGGCCTGGTCATGCAGCCGGTCGTGCTCGCGGTCCAGAACGCGATGCCGCCGCAGGATGTCGGCGTCGCCACCGCGTCCTCGACGTTCTTCCGGCAGATCGGCGGCACGCTCGGCACGGCGGTGTTCCTGTCCGTGCTGTTCTCGACCGTCGGCGACAAGATCGCTTCGGCGTTCGGGAAGGCGGCGCAGACGCCGGCCTTCCAGGAGGCGCTCAAGGACCCGTCCGTGCTGGCGAACCCGGCCAACAAGCAGGTCGTCGAGGCGCTGCAGTCGGGCGCGGCCGGCGGCGGGGGGGCCACGGCGAACGCCGCGAACGCGCTCAACGACTCCTCGTTCATCCAGCGGCTGTCCGACGTGCTCGCGTACCCGTTCAAGGTCGGGTTCTCCGACGCGATGCACACGGTGTACTGGATGGGTGCCGGCGTCCTGTCGATCGCCTTCGTGGTGCTGCTGTTCCTCCCGGAGGTGCCGCTGCGCACGCAGTCGGCGATGGCCGCCCGCGAGAGCGAGGCCGCCGAGGCCGCCGAGGCCGCCGGCCTGCTCTAGGCGCCGAGTACCCGCTGTCGTTGCATACGGATTGGGGGCCATGACCCCCGATCCGTATGCAACGACCGCCTCGTCGGGGGAGTGCGGCTAGCCGAGGGTGCGCAGGCTCTCGGCGGGGCGGTCGACGACGGACCGTACGACCGAGCCGGCCGCACCCAGGATCGCCGCGTCCGCGCCGAGCGCGCAGACCCGGACCGTCACCGGCGACCAGGCGTGCGCGAGCACCCGCCTGGACACCTCGTCCTGCACCGCCGGGACCACCCAGGCGCCAGCGCGGCGTACAGGCCGCCGAGCACCACGGTGTCCACGTCCACGACGTTGACGACCGCCGACACTGCGAGCCCCAGCGCCCGCCCGGCCTCGTCCAGCGCGGCCAGCAGCCGGCTGTCCCCGGCGGTCGCGGCGTCGACCAGCCCGGCCACCGCCGGCCGTCCGCCCATCGACGAGCCCACCTGGGTCGGTCGGCCGGCCCGGCGCAGGATGGCCTCCTGCCCGGCGACCTGCTCCAGGCAGCCCCTGGAGCCGCACCGGCACGCCGGCCCGTCCGGGTCGACCGGGAGGTGGCCGATCTCCCCGCCCCAGCCGTGCGTGCCGCGGAAGATCCGGCCGTCCAGGACCAGCCCGGCGCCGACGCCGATCTCACCGGACACGTACAGGAAGCTCTCTGCCGCGGGCCGTCCGCCCGCGATCCGCCGCCCGGCGTACAGCTCGCCGAGCGCGGCCAGGTTCGCCTCGTTGTCGACCTCGATGCCGCCGCCGCGGGCGAGCGCGGCCAGGACCCGGTCGCGGCTGAGCAGCGCGCGGACGTCGACGTCCCGCCAGCCCAGGTTCGGGGCGAGCCGCAGCGGTCCCTCGGGAGCGTGGACCAGGCCGGGCAGCGCCACGGCGGCGCCGCTCACCGACAGGCCCTGCCGCGCGGCGTCGTCGAGCGCCCGTCGGGCCAGCCGGGCCAGCGCCGCGACCGCCGTTGCCGGGGCGAGGCCGCGCAGGTCCCGCGGCTGCACGACGCGGTACCGCACCGCACCGGACAGGTCCAGCACGCACGCCGCCAGGTAGTCGACGTTGAGCTCCAGCCCCAGCCCGGCCACCCGCGTCCTGGAGGGCACCAGGCCGATCCCGGGCCGCCCGGCCCCGGCCCCCGACCTGGGTCCCGGGCCGACCTCGGCGAGCAGGTCGGCGGCCACCAGCGCCTCGACCAGGCTGGACACCGTCGAGCGGGTCAGGCCGGTCGCGGCGGCGATGTCGGCCCGGGACACCGGCGCGGGCGCGTCCACGACGCGGCGCAGCACGACGGCGAGGTTGTGGTCGCGCAGGCTCTGCTGGCGCGCGACCTGCGGTCCGGTGCGCACCGACGGCCCGTCGAACAGCTGCGGCACGGCCTTGACACTCCCACAGGGCGGTCATAAGTTCAACCAACGAACTAATAGGCCCGCAGGAGGCTCCGATGACCGCGCACCCCGCACCCGGGGATCTGTTCACCTTCGGCCTCTGGACTGTCGGATGGCAGGCCAGGGACCCGTTCGGCGAAGCCACCCGACCCGCCCTCGACCCGGTGGAGAGCGTGCACCGGCTGGCCGAGCTCGGGGCCTACGGCGTGACCTTCCACGACGACGACCTCATCCCGTTCGGCTCGTCCGACGCGCGACCGCGACGAGCACATCGCCCGGTTCCGGAAGGCGCTCGACCAGACCGGTCTGGTCGTGCCGATGATGACGACGAACCTGTTCACCCACCCGGTCTTCAAGGACGGCGCGTTCACGAGCAACAAGCGCGACGTGCGCCGGTTCGCACTGCGCAAGGTGATGCGCAACCTCGACCTGGCGGCCGAGCTGGGCGCGACGACGTACGTCTTCTGGGGCGGTCGCGAGGGCGCCGAGACGGACTCGGCCAAGGACGTGCGGGTCGCGCTCGAGCGGTACCGCGAAGGGCTCGACCTGCTCGCCCAGTACGTGATCGACCGCGGCTACGGCATCCGGTTCGCCCTCGAGCCCAAGCCGAACGAGCCGCGCGGCGACATCCTGCTGCCGACCGTCGGCCACGCGCTCGCGTTCATCACGACCCTCGAGCACCACGCGATGGTCGGGCTGAACCCCGAGGTCGGCCACGAGCAGATGGCCGGGCTCAACTTCGTGCACGGGATCGCGCAGGCGCTGTGGCACCGCAAGCTCTTCCACATCGACCTCAACGGTCAGCGCGGGATCAAGTACGACCAGGACCTGATCTTCGGTCACGGCGACCTGCTCAGCGCGTTCTTCCTCGTCGACCTGCTCGAGTTCGGCGGCCTGGGCGGCGGGCCGGCGTACGAGGGGCCGCGGCACTTCGACTACAAGCCGCTGCGGACCGAGGACATCGACGGTGTCTGGGCGTCGGCCGCGGCGAACATGCGGACGTACCTGCTGCTCAAGGAGCGCGCGGCGGCGTTCCGCGCCGACCCGGAGGTGGCCGCGGCGATGGCGGCCAGCCGGATCCCGGAGCTGGCGGTGCCGACGCTGGCGGCGGGGGAGACGTACGAGCAGCTGCTCGCGGACCGGACGGCGTACGAGGACTTCGACGCGGACGCGGTCGCAGTGCCCGGGTACGGCTACGCGCGGCTGGACCAGCTCGCGGTGGAGCACGTGCTGGGCGCGCGCGGCTGACGGCCCGGGCCCCGCAGCCGGCCGGGCTACTGACTGGGTGGTCAGGAAGGCTCTAGGGTGGCGGCCGGACCAGCCGCCGCACCGAGGAGCCGACCATGGCCGAACCCGTCCGCTCTGTCCTGCACGACGCGCAGGTCGCCCAGGGGGCCGAGTTCCGCGACGACGACGGCTGGCTGTGGACGACCGGGTTCGGCGACCCGGCCGGCGGCTACGCCGCCATCACCGAGGGCACCGCGATGTGGGACGTCTACCCGCTGGTCAAGTGGGACGTGCGCGGGCCGCAGGCGGCGCAGGGCGTGCAGCGCGTCTTCACCGGCGACGTGCTGGGGCAGGTGCCGGGCCAGGTGCGGTACGGCGCGTTCACCGACGAGGACGGGCTGCTGGTCGACGACGGCACCGTGTTCAAGCACGCCGACGACCACTTCTGGGTCTTCACCAACACCTCGGGGTTCGGTGAGCACTGGGCCGCGCACACGGCGGGGCTCGACTTCTCGTTCGAGAACCGCGTTCCCGAGATGCCGCTGGTGTCCGTGCAGGGGCCGGGCTCGCGCGACCTGCTGCGGTCGTTGACGTCCGCGGACCTGGACGGGTTGCGGTACTTCCGCTTCCTGACCGAGCGGGTGGACGTCGGCGGCGTGCCGTGCTGGCTGATGCGTACGGGGTTCTCCGGCGAGCTCGGGTTCGAGCTGGTCCCGGTGCCGGACGGCGCGCCCGCACTGTGGGCGGCGCTCGGCGGCCGCCGGTGCCGTGCCGATCGGCCTGGACACGGTCGAGCCGGCCCGGATCGAGGCCGGCCTGATCATCTACTCGACGGACTACACGCCCGGCGAGCACACGCCGTACGACGTGAGCCTGGACCGGTTCGTGGCGCTCGGTTCGGGGGCAGACTTCGTCGGCCGCAAGCGGCTCGCGGAGGTGGCCGCCGCGCCGCCGAACAGGCTCAAGACCTTGCAGCTGCACGGTGACGGGCTGCCCGAGGTCGGCGCGCAGGTGCACGAGGGCGGCTCGGTCGTGGGCACTCTGTCGAGCCGGGTGACCAGCCCGCGGTTCGGCGGCCTCGGTCTGGCCATGCTCGCGGCCGCTTCCGCTGTCGACGGCCGGGTGCTGCAGGTGACGAGCGCGTCCGGCGCCGTGGATGCCACCGTCGTCCCGCTGTCCGTCAAGGACCCCGACAAGCTCCGCGCCCGCGCCTGACCGTCCCGCCCCGTCCCCACCCTGTCCCGTCCTGTCCCCGACCTGTCCCCCGACCAGTCGGGGGTGGGGGGTGGGCCCGCGGGGGAAGGGTCAGCGCGCGTAGACGACGGGCTGGTGCGCGGCCATCCAGCCGGGGACGGCGTCGGCGGGCATCGGCCGGGCCATCAGGTAGCCCTGGGCGAAGTCGCAGCCCATGTCCGCGAGGGCGCCGAGCGTGTGCGCGTCCTCGACGCCTTCGGCGACGACGACGAACCCCAGGTTGTGCGCCAGCTCCACCAGCGACCGGACGATCGCGGCGTTGGTGGGCTCCCGGGTCATGTCGGTGACGAACGCCCGGTCGACCTTGAGCTCGTGCAGCGGCAGCCGGGACAGGTACCCCAGCGACGTCTGGCCCTGTCCGAAGTCGTCGAGGCTGATCATCACCCCGGCCGAGTCCAGCCGGGTCAGCCCCACCGTGGCCCGCTCGACGTCGGTGAACAGCGCCGTCTCGGTGATCTCCAGCACCAGCCGGGCCGGCGGCAGCCCGCTGAGCGCGACCGCCGCCAGCACCCGGTCGGCGAAGCTCGCCTGCGAGAGGTTCCTGGCCGAGACGTTGACGGCGACGGACAGCTCGGCGGCGGCGCCCGACCAGGCCCGCATCTGGGTGAGCGCCGCCGTCACGACCCAGTCGGTGAGCGGGTCGATCAGGCCGGTCTGCTCGGCCAGCGGCAGGAACGCGTCCGGGTAGAGCAGCCCGTGCCGCGGGTGGTTCCACCGGACCAGCGCCTCGACCGCGGTCACGCTGCCGTCCGCCATGTCGAGCTTGGGCTGGTAGTGCAGGACGAGCTCGTCCTCGGCCAGGGCCCGGCGCAGCTCCCCGACCACCGCCAGGCGGTCCGCGTCGTAGTGGTCCTGCGCCGGGTCGTAGCGCACGGCCCCCGCGTGCGAGGCCTTCGCCACGTACATGGCGATGTCGGCGCGCTGCAGCAGGACGTCAGGGGTGTCGCCGTCCTCGGGGAGCAGGACGAATCCCACGCTCGCCTCCGGCGCCAGCGGCAGCCCGCCGACCTGCACCGGCTGCCCGACGGCGGCGATGAGCCGTTCGAGGGCGGCGGTCGCGTCGGCCTCCGAGGTCACCCGGGCGAGCACCAGTCCGAACTCGTCACCGCCGAGCCGGGCGACAACGTCGCCCGGCCGGACCGCCGCCGCCAGCCGCTCACCCAGCCGGACCAGGAGCTGGTCGCCGTTGTCGTGCCCGAGCGAGTCGTTGACCTCCTTGAACCGGTCCAGGTCCAGCACCGCGACCGTGGCACGGGTGCCGGCCGGTGAGTCGGTGAGCTCGCCGATCCGGGCGAGGAACTGGCGGCGGTTCGGCAGACCGGTGAGCTGGTCGTGCTCGGCGAGGTACAGGTTGCGCCGAGCCTGCTGCTGCAGCCGGCGGGTGGTCGCCAGCGACAGCCCGGCGAGCACCAGGTACAGGGCCAGCAGGCCGACGGCCAGGTCCCGGTACAGCGTGCTCAGCCCGGCCGCGATGTCCTGCCGGATCGGCTCGTACGGCAGGTAGACCTCGAGCACCCCCACCCGGGTGCCGACCGACCCCCCGGAAAGCGGCTGGTAGACCTCGACCACCTGGGCGCCGAGCGGACCGCTGTCGTTGGCGTCGGCGTTGAGGTGGGTGATCTCCGCGTGGACGTGGCCCTCGGCCGCCTCCAGCGCGTCGGCCTCGGGGGTCTCGGTCAGGCCCGAGCCGTCCTGGGAGTACACGACGTTGCCGTTCAGGTCGCGGATGCGCAGCCGCATGACCACCCCGGCCGCCACCGCGCGGTCCGCGACCGTGTCGATGCGCCCGAGCGTGGCCGGGTCGATCCCCCTGCGCAGGTCGGCGCTGCTCAGCAGCGGCTCGATGGCGGTGCTGGCGATCACCGCGGCCTGGGAACGGCCCTCGTCGAGCCCGCGCCGGTCGGCCTCGGAGTGGTACGAGGCGGCCAGCACCAGGCCGAGCAGGAGCACCGGGACAGCGCTGACCGCGGCGTACACCAGGAACAGCCGGGTCGCCGATCGGGTCGCGGTCGCGGAACGGGCCATCGTCCCTTATGTCGGGCGGCTGCCCGCCGTGCTGAACCACCCAGGTCCCGGGACTCGGCCGGGGCGGGTCTGCGACGATCTGACCAGCGACGAAAGGGGTGATCCGGTTGCCGTCCCTGCTCACGCGCGACCGCGCCGCGTTGGTGGCCGCCGTCCTCGGCCCGTTCGTCGCGTGCGCCCTGCTGGCCCTGGTCCGCGACAGCTTCCCCAACACCGATGCTGCGCTGGTCCTCGTCCTGGTCGTGGTCGCGGTGGCGGCCAACGGCTTCCGGTTCGCGGGCTACCTCACGGCCGTGTCCGCGGCCGCGTGGTTCGACTTCTTCCTGACCCAGCCGTACCAGCGGTTCGTCATCGACCGGCGGGCCGACGTCCGGACCACGCTGCTGCTGCTGGCCGTGGGGATCGCGGTGACCGAGATCGCCGTGTGGGGACGGCGGCAGGCGGCGCACGCGAGTCGGGACGCCGGGTACCTGGAGGGGATCCGTGCCGCCACCGAGGTCGTGTCGGCGGGAGGTTCCGGGAGCGGGCTGGTCCAGCAGGTGTCGGAGCAGCTGGTCGCGATCCTGGGGCTGACCCGCTGCCAGTTCGAGCACGGCATGGCCGGGATCGGCCAGCCGGCCCGGCTCCGCCACGACGGCGAGGTCGAGTGGAAGCGCGAGGTGTGGGACGTCGAGCACCGCGGCCTCCCGCCGGACGTCGACATCGAGCTGCTCGTGGAGTCCGGCGGCCGGCTGCGGGGCCGCTACCTGATGCGCGCGCGGCCGGACAGCCGGCCGACCCTGAGCCAGCGCTTCGTCGCGGTGACCCTGGCCAACCAGGTGGGTGCGGTCCTGAACTGAGCCGGTGGCGTCAAGGCTCCGTCAAGATCACGCCGCCCACCGTCAACGACTCGTCAAGGCCCGCTGTCGCGCGGTGTCGGGAGCGGTTGACTCGAGCCATGGCTGATGTCGCGTTCGTGCTGCTGACCCTCGCCGTGTTCGGCGTGCTCGCCCTCGTCGTCAAGGGGGTCGAGAAGCTGTGACCGCCGAGAACATCGTCGGCCTCGTCGTCTCCGTGGCCGTCGTCATCTACCTGGTCGTCGCTCTGGTGTTCCCCGAGAGGTTCTGATGTCCGACACCACCGCCGGGTTCCTGCAGGCCGGCCTGCTCGTCCTCCTGCTCGCGGCCGTGCACGTCCCCCTGGGCAACTACATGGCCCGCGTGTACTCGGCGTCCAAGCACGCCAGGGTCGAGCGCGGCATGTACCGGGTCATGGGCGTCGACCCTGATGCGGACCAGAGATGGACCGCCTACCTGCGCAGCCTGCTCGCCTTCTCGATGGTCAGCCTGCTGTTCCTCTACGGCTTCCAGCGCGTGCAGCAGCACCTGCTGCTCTCGCTCGGGTTCCCCGCCGTCAAGGCCGACCAGGCCTGGAACACCGCTGCGTCCTTCCTGACCAACACGAACTGGCAGTCGTACTCCGGCGAGAGCACCATGGGCTACCTGGTGCAGATGGCCGGTCTGGCTGTGCAGAACTTCGTCTCCGCCGCCGTCGGCATCTCCGTCGCCATCGCGCTGATCCGTGGCTTCACCCGGTCGCGCACCGACCGGCTCGGCAACTTCTGGGTCGACCTGACCCGGGGCTGCCTGCGCATCCTGCTGCCGCTGGCGTTCGTCTTCGCGATCGTCCTGATCGTCGGTGGCGCGGTGCAGAACCTGCACAGCACGTACGACACGGTCACCACCCTCGCGAACGGCCACCAGACCATCACCGGCGGTCCGGTCGCCTCCCAGGAGGCGATCAAGGAGCTCGGGACCAACGGTGGCGGGTTCTACAACGCGAACTCCGCGCACCCGTTCGAGAACCCGACCAAGTGGACCAACCTGGTGGAGATCTTCCTGCTGCTCGCCATCCCGTTCTCGCTCCCACGCACGTTCGGCAAGCTGGTCGGCGACGTCCGGCAGGGCTACGCGATCCTGATCGCGATGGCGACCATCTGGGTCGTGTCGGTGATCGGTCTCACGTCCTTCGAGACTGCGCACTCGGGCTCGGCCCTGCAGGCCGCCGGTGCAGCGATGGAGGGCAAGGAGGCGCGGCTCGGGATCCCCGCGTCGGCGCTGTTCGCGTCGTCGACGACGCTCACCTCGACCGGCGCCGTCGACAGCTTCCACGACAGCTTCACACCGCTGGGCGGCGGCATCACGATCTTCGACATGATGACCGGCGAGGTCGCGCCCGGTGGCGTCGGTTCCGGCCTCTACGGGATCCTCGTGCTCGCTGTCATCGCGGTGTTCGTCGCAGGTCTGATGGTCGGGCGAACGCCGGAGTACCTCGGCAAGAAGATCCAGGCCAGGGAGATCAAGCTCGCAAGCCTGTACTTCCTCGCCACACCCGCCTGCGTACTGATCGGGACTGGCATCGCCATGTCCCTGCCCGGTGAACGTGCGGGGATGCTGAACTCGGGTCCGCACGGGCTCTCGGAGGTGCTCTACGCGTTCACCTCGGCGAGCAACAACAACGGCTCCGCGTTCGCCGGGATCTCGGTGAACACCACCTGGTACAACACCGCCCTCGGTCTGGCGATGCTCGTGGCCAGGTTCCTGCCCATCATCTTCGCGGTCGCGCTCGGTGGCTCGCTGGCCCGTCAGCAGCCGGTGCCAGTCACCGCGGGCACGCTCCCGACGCACCGGACGCTGTTCATCGTCCTGCTGCTCGGCGTGATCCTCATCCTCGTCGCCCTGACCTACGGCCCGGCGCTGGCGCTCGGGCCACTCGCGGAAGGTCTGCACTGATGTCCACCACCACAGCTGCTCCGGGTGCCCCTCAGCCGTCGGGTGCAGCGCCGGCTGACACCCCGCGCCGCGTCGCGGGCGGCCTCCTCGACCCGGCCTTGCTCGTCAAGGCCCTCCCCGATGCGCTGCGCAAGCTGGACCCGCGGTTCATGTGGCGCAACCCGGTGATGCTGATCGTCGAGATCGGCGCGGTGTTCACCACGGTCCTGTCCATCAAGGATCCGTCGGTGTTCGGCTGGTCGATCACCGGCTGGCTCTGGCTCACCGTGATCTTCGCCACGCTGGCCGAGGCTGTGGCGGAGGGGCGTGGGAAGGCGCAGGCCGAGACGCTGCGCAAGACCCGGACGCAGACCGTGGCGCGCCGGTTGATCGACTGGTCACCGGGCAGCGCCGCGGGGGCCGAGCGTGTCGAGGATGTGCCGGCGACGTCTCTCACCCTCGGTGACCACGTGGTCGTCGAGGCCGGTCAGGTCATTCCCGGTGACGGCGACGTCGTCGACGGCGTGGCCAGCGTCGACGAGTCGGCCATCACCGGCGAGTCCGCGCCGGTCATCCGCGAGTCGGGCGGCGACCGGTCCTCGGTGACCGGCGGCACGAAGGTGCTCTCGGACCGGATCGTCGTCCAGATCACCAGCCGGCCGGGCGAGACGTTCATCGACCGCATGATCGCGCTGGTCGAGGGTGCGTCGCGGCAGAAGACGCCGAACGAGATCGCGCTCAACATCCTGCTCGCCGCGCTCACGATCATCTTCGTGTTCGCTGTGGTGACCCTGCAGCCGCTCGCCGTCTACTCCGGAGCGGAGCAGTCGATCACGGTTCTCGTCGCTCTGCTGGTCTGCCTGATCCCGACCACGATCGGTGCGCTGCTGTCCGCGATCGGCATCGCGGGGATGGACCGGCTCGTCCAGCGCAACGTCCTGGCCATGTCAGGACGCGCGGTCGAGGCGGCCGGCGACGTCAACACGCTGCTGCTCGACAAGACCGGCACCATCACGCTCGGCAACCGGCAGGCGAGCGACTTCGTCCCCATGGACGGCGTCAGCGAGGCCGAGCTGGCCGACGCGGCCCAGCTGTCCTCGTTGGCAGACGAGACCCCCGAGGGCCGCTCGATCGTCGTGTTCGCCAAGGCGCACTTCGGCCTGCGCGAGCGGCACGAGGGCGAGCTCGGCACGGCGCACTTCGTGCCGTTCACCGCGCAGACCCGCATGAGCGGTGTCGACCTCGACGACGGCCGGCGGATCCGCAAGGGCGCGGCCTCAGCCGTCGTCGCCTGGGTTCGGGAGAACGGCGGCACGATGCCGCACCAGGCCGGCGAGGTCGTCGACGGCATCGCCGCCTCCGGCGGGACCCCGCTGGTGGTCGGGGCGATGGACGCGAGCGGAACGGCCCGAGTGCTCGGTGTCATCCACCTCAAGGACGTGGTGAAGGAAGGCATGCGGTCTCGCTTCGACGAGCTGCGCCGCATGGGTATCCGCACGGTGATGATCACCGGAGACAACCAGCTGACCGCACGCGCGATCGCAGACGAGGCGGGGGTGGACGACTTCCTCGCCGAGGCAACACCCGAGGACAAGATGGCTCTCATCCGGCGTGAGCAGGAGGGCGGCAAGCTGGTCGCGATGACCGGCGACGGCACCAACGACGCCCCGGCGCTCGCGCAGGCCGACGTAGGCGTGGCGATGAACACCGGCACGTCCGCCGCCAAGGAGGCCGGCAACATGGTCGATCTCGACTCCGACCCGACGAAGCTCATCGAGATCGTGGAGATCGGCAAGCAGCTGCTCATCACCCGCGGCTCGCTCACGACCTTCTCGATCGCGAACGACGTCGCCAAGTACTTCGCCATCATCCCGGCCATGTTCGTCGTGGTGTTCCCCGGCCTGCACCGGCTCAACGTGATGGGGCTGCACAGCCCGGAGTCGGCGATCCTGTCCGCGATCATCTTCAACGCGCTCATCATCGTCGCGCTGATCCCGCTCGCACTGCGCGGTGTCCGTTACACGCCGAGCAGCGCGTCCCAGATGCTCCGTCGCAACCTGTACGTGTACGGGCTCGGCGGACTGATCCTGCCGTTCATCGGCATCAAGGCGATCGACGTCCTCATCCAGTTCATTCCCGGGATCCGGTGACTCTCATGCCTGCCAACCTCACAGCCGTGGTCCGCCAGTACTGGGCGTCGCTGCGCGTGCTCCTCGTCCTGACCGTCCTGCTCGGGGTGCTGTACCCGCTGGCGGTCACCGCCATCGGTCAGCTGCTGCTGCGCAACCAGGCGAACGGCTCCCTGGTCTCCGCCGGCGGGCACACCGTCGGGTCGAGCCTGCTCGGTCAGAACTTCACCGACGACAAGGGCAACCCGCTCCCGCAGTGGTTCCAGCCCCGGCCGTCCGCAGCGGGCGCGACCGGCTACGACCCGACGTCGTCGTCCGCATCGAACCTCGGACCGAACAACACCGACCTGCTCAAGGCTGTGCAGGACCGGCGCGCCACGGCCGCCGCGCTGGACGGGGTCGCCGCGTCCAGCGTTCCGCCCGACGCTGTGACCGCGTCCGGCTCGGGGCTGGACCCGGACATCAGCCCTGCGTACGCGTACGAGCAGGTCGCCCGGGTCGCCAAGGCCCGCGGGCTGGACGCCGCGCAGGTGCACGCGCTGGTCGCCTCGCACATCCACGGGCGCGACCTCGGGTTCCTCGGCGAGCCGACGGTGAACGTGCTCGAGCTCAACCTCGCCCTGCAGCAGCTCGGCGGCTAGGACGGTAAGGGCGGAGACTGCCGGCATGGGACGCGGACGGCTGCGGATCTACCTCGGGGCGGCCCCCGGGGTGGGGAAGACGTACGCCATGCTCGGCGAGGGCCACCGCCGGAACGAGCGCGGCACCGACGTCGTGGTCGCGTTCGTCGAGGACCACGGCCGGTCGCTCACCCGCGCCATGGCGGACGGCCTCGAGTCGGTGCCGCGGCGCCAGGTCGCCTACCGGGGCGGCACGTTCCCGGAGATGGACACCGACGCCGTGCTCGCCCGGCACCCGAAGGTGGCGCTGGTCGACGAGCTCGCCCATACCAACGTCCCGGGGTCCCGGAACGAGAAGCGCTGGCAGGACGTGCAGGAGCTGCTCGACGCCGGCATCGACGTGATCTCCACGGTGAACGTCCAGCACCTGGAGTCCCTCAACGACGTCGTCGAGAAGATCACCGGCGTACCGCAGCGAGAGACCGTGCCCGACTGGGTGGTCCGCGCCGCCGACCAGGTCGAGCTCGTGGACATGTCGCCGGAGGCGCTGCGGCGCCGGATGGCGCACGGCAACGTGTACCCGCCCGAGCGGGTCGACGCCGCGCTGTCGCGGTACTTCCGGGTCGGCAACCTCACCGCGCTGCGCGAGCTCGCCCTGCTCTGGCTCGCCGACAAGGTCGAGGAGGGCCTGCAGAAGTACCGGGCCGAGCACGAGATCACCGGGACCTGGGAGACCCGCGAGCGGGTCGTCGTCGCGCTGACCGGCGGCCTCGAGGGCGAGACGCTGCTGCGGCGGGGGGCCCGGATCGCGGCGCGGGCGGTCGGCGGCGAGCTCCTCGCCGTGCACGTCGCCCGCTCCGACGGGCTGACCGGTGCGAACCCGGCCGAGCTCGCGGTGCAGCGCCGGCTGGTCGAGTCGCTGGGCGGCACGTACCACCAGGTCGTCGGGGACGACGTCACCGGCGCGCTGCTGGAGTTCGCCCGGGCCGAGAACGCGACGCAGCTCGTGCTCGGGGCCAGCCGGCGGTCCTGGTTCGGGCGGATCTTCGGCCCCGGGATCGGCGCCCGGGTGGTGCGCGAGTCCGGCGACATCGACGTGCACATCGTCACGCACTCCGCCGCGGGGACCGGTGGCGGGCTGCCGTCCATCGGGAGCGCGATCACCACCCGCCGGCGGATGCAGGGGTTCGGGCTGGCGGCGGTGCTGCTGCCCCTGCTCACGCTGCTGCTCGTGCAGAGCCGGGTCGGGCTGAACCTGGTCAGCGACGTCCTGGTGTTCCTGCTCGCGGTCGTGCTCGTCGCCCTCGTCGGCGGGTTCTGGCCGGCTCTCGCGGCGGCGGTCGTCGGCTCGCTCCTGCTCAACTACTACTTCGTCCCCCCGGTGCACACGTTCACGATCAACGAGCGCAACAACGTGCTCGCGCTGGTGGTGTTCGTCGCCGTGGCCGTCCTGGTCAGCGCGGTCGTCGACCGGGCCGCGCGCCGTACCCGGCAGGCGGCCCGCGCGGCCGCGGAGTCCGAGCTGCTGAGCACGACGGCCGGCAGCGTTCTGCGCGGCGAGGGCTCGCTGGACGCGCTGCTGGAGCGGGTCCGCGAGGCCTTCGCGATGGAGTCGGTGACCTTGCTCGAGCGGACCGACCCGGGCGTCGCCGGCGCCGGCAGCTGGCAGGTGGTGGCTTACGTGGGAGAGCACCCGTGCACGAGCCCGGCCGAGGGCGAGACCGAGGTCCCCGCGGGCGAGCTGCTCTCGATGGTCCTGGCCGGGCGACCGCTGCCGGCCGAGGACCGCCGGGTGCTCGGCGCGTTCGCCGCCCAGGCGGCCGTGGCGCTGGAGCAGGCCCGGCTGACCGAGGCGGCCGCCACCGCCGCCCCGCTGGCCGCGGCCGGCCGGCTGCGTACGGCCCTGCTGGCAGCCGTGGGGCACGACCTGCGCACCCCGCTGGCCGCGGCGAAGGCTGCCGTCACCAGCCTGCGCGGCCAGGACGTGGAGTGGTCGCCGGAGGAACGGGCCGAGCTGCTCGGCACCGCGGACTCCGCGCTGGACCGGCTGGCGCGGCTGGTCGACGACCTGCTCGACCTGTCCCGGCTGCAGTCGGGTGCGCTCGAGGTGGTGACCCGGCGGTTCGGGCTCGACGACGTGGTCGCGCTGGCGCTGGACGAGCTCGGCGACGAGGGCCGGTCGGTGCGCGTCGACGTCCCGCCCGAGCTGCCGGACGTGGTCGCCGACCCGGCGCTCGTCCAGCGGATCGTGGCGAACCTCGTCGCCAACGCCGTTCGGCATGCCCCCGCGCAGGAGCCACCGTTGCTGACGGCGAGCGCGCTGGGAGACGTGCTGGAGCTGCGCGTGGTCGACCGCGGGCCGGGGATCCCGACCGACGAACGGGAACGGGTATTCGCCCCGTTCCAGCGGCTCGGCGACGCGGACAACACGAACGGAGTCGGGTTGGGGCTGGCCCTGTCGCGAGGGCTGGCCGAGTCGATGGGCGGCTCGATCGTCCCCGAGGACACCCCCGGTGGCGGCCTCACGATGGTGGTGACCCTCCCGACCGCTGTCCCGGTCGTCCCGCCGCAACCTACGGGCAGGTAAGGGCGAATTCAGGCCTTACTGGTCCGTAGGTTCGAGGACGAGGGGCAGGTCGGCGGGGACGGACGGGATGCGGAGGCTGAACGTCGCGCCCTGGCCGGGTGCGGTCCGCACCGTCAGGGCGCCGGAGTGCGCCGCCACCAGCGCCGCGGCGATCGACAGGCCGAGCCCGGTCCCGCCGCTGGTCCTGGCCCGGGACGAGTCGGCCCGGTAGAACCGCTCGAACACGTGCGCCGCGTCCTCGGCGGACATCCCCGGACCGCGGTCGGTGACGTCGAGCTCGCCGAACCCGCCGTCGGTCCGCACCGAGATCGTGATCGGGGTCCCCCGTGGGGTGTGCGTCAGCGCGTTGCTCATCAGGTTGCCCACGACCTGGCGCAGCCGGGTCCCGTCGCCGAGCACGACCGGCGGCGGACCGTCGTCGGCGACGACCAGCTCGACCGGCCGGTCCGGCTCGAGCGCCCGCGCGTCCTGGACGGCCTCGCCGGCGATCGTCAGCAGGTCGACCGGCGCGAGGTCCAGCGGGCGCTGCTGGTCCAGGCGGGCGAGCATCAGCAGATCCTCGACGAGCAGGCCCATCCGGGTCGCCTGGTCCTCGATCCGTTGCATGATCCGGGAGATGTCGGCCGGGTCCGGCACGGCGCCCTGGCGGTACAGCTCGGCGAAGCCGCGGATCGACGTGAGCGGGGTACGCAGCTCGTGGCTGGCGTCGGCGACGAACCGGCGCATCCGCTCCTCCGAGACCTTCGCCTCGGCCTCGGACTCCTCGCGGGCCCGGAAGGCCGCCTCGATCCGGGTGAGCATCGTGTTGAACGCGCGCGAGAGCCGGCCGACCTCGGTGGACGGGTCCAGCTCGGGCACCCGACGGGTCAGGTCGCCGGCGGCGATGTCCTCGGCCGCCTGCTCGACCTCGACCAGCGGCCGCAGGCTGCGGCGCACGAGTGCATACCCGAGCACCCCCAGCAGCAGGACCACGATCAGCCCGCCCACGATCTCGATGAGCACCAGCTGCCCGAGGGTGTGCTCCACCGGGTCCAGCGACACGGCCAGGAAGAAGATGGTGTCGCCGGGGATGACGATGCCGGTCACCTCCCAGCGGCCGCCACCGCTCAAGGAGTGCACGGTCAACGTCGTCCGGCCGAGGCCGCGCACCTGGCTCGCGGTCATGTCCGGGAACGCGGGAGCCGAGCTCGAGTTCGCGTCAGTCGGGGCGCAGGACCATGAACCCGAGGCGTTGCTCAGCTCGAAGGCGTAGGGAGTCCCGCCGGGGCCGCTGTCGTTCCCGCCGCAGTCGGCGCTCGTCAGCTGAGACAGGTTCACGCGCAGGAGCTGCGGGTTGACGCCCTGGGCGGCTTGCGCGACCAGGTTGTTGTCGACCTGGCCGACCAGGTACGACCGCATCGACGTCCAGGCTGCGAAGCCGGTGACGGCGAGGCCGAGGACCAGGAGGCCGATCAGCAGCGCCACGAGCTTGATCCGCAGCGGCGTCCGGGCGGCGAGCCCCGCGGCGCGCGACGAGCTCATACCGAGCTCGGGACCCGCAGCACGTACCCCACGCCTCGCAGCGTGTGCAGGAGCCGCGGCTCGGTCGTGTCCAGCTTGCGGCGCAGGTACGACACGTACGCCTCGACCACGTTCGCCTCGCCGGCGAAGTCGTAGTTCCAGACGTGGTCGAGGATCTGCGCCTTGGACAGCACCCGGCGCGGGTTGCTCATGAAGTAGCGGAGCAGCTTGAACTCCGTCGGCGACAGCTGTACCGGCTTGCCGGCCTTCCACACCTCGTGGGTGTCGTCGTCCAGCTCGATGTCGGCGAACGTCAGCCGGCTGCTCGTGGCGATCTCGCCGCCGTTGGCGCGCCGCAGGATGGCGCCGATCCGGGCCAGCACCTCGCTGAGCGAGAACGGCTTGGTCACGTAGTCGTCGGCGCCGGTGGTCAGGCCGCGGATCTTGTCCTCGGTGGCGTCCCGTGCGGTCAGGAACAGCACCGGGACCCGGTGGCCCTCCCCGCGCAGCCGGGTCAGGACGGAGAAGCCGTCCATCCCGGGCATCATCACGTCCAGCAGGACCAGGTCGGGGCGGAAGGTCTTCGCGAGCTCGAGCGCCTCCTTGCCGTTGCCGGCGGAGCTGACGTCGTACCCGGCGAACCGGAGGCTCGCGGAGAGGAGCTCGACGATGTCGGGCTCGTCGTCCACGACGAGAAGGCGCACCGCGCCGGGATCGGCCATGCGACGACCCTAGGAGCCGAGGCTGTCCGCCGTCTGCACACTCTCTGAGAAATCCCTGAGTGCCGGCGGGCGGGCGACGGACCGATCGGGGCCTGGCCCGGCCGGGGCCAGGATTCTCACCGAACTCTCAGGTTGGGCAGGGTCTGCCCGCAGGTGGCCCCGCCACTGTGGCGGCGAGCAGGAGTCCGTGCGCGCCGCCGCGCGCCACGGCCGTCCTGGGCGTGGAGGGGTGCGGTGGCAGAAGGTTCTCCGGCAGCGGGTCCGGTGGCCCAGGAGTCCTCGGGACGTTCGGCCGGGCGCCGCAGGCGGGCCTGGAAGATCGTCGTACCGGTCGTCCTGTTGGTGCTGGCCGTCGCCGGTACCAGCGTCTGGGCGATGACCCGCTCGTCCGCGGCCTCGACGGCGTCGAGCGTCACCTACCGCACCGTCACGGTGTCCACCGGCAACGTCCGGCAGTCCGTCACCGCCTCCGGCACCATCGAGCCGGCCGACACCGAGGACCTCAGCTTCTCCGCTGCGGGCGAGGTCACGGCGGTGTACGTCGCCGAGGGCCAGAAGGTCGCCAAGGGCGAGAAGCTGGCCACCCTCTCGTCCGCGTCGCTGGTCAGCCAGGTCGCTTCGGCGAAGGCCTCGCTCGCTTCCGCCAAGGCGAGGCTGGACTCCGACCAGACCGCCGGGGCGTCCTCGGCCCAGATCGCCGCCGACGCGGCGTCCGTCGCGGTGGCCAGGGCCCAGGTCGTCGACGCGCAGGCTGCCCTCGCCGGCGCGACGCTGACCTCGCCGATCGCCGGCACGGTCAGCGCGGTCAACGTGACGGTCGGCCAGCAGACCGGCAGCGGGTCCGGTCAGCAGCGGGTCCGGTAGCAACGGGTCCGGTAGCAACGGCTCGTCGAGCTCCTCGTCGTCGAGCTCGTCCACGTCGTCCGCGGACATCCAGGTGATCAGCACCGGGCACTACATCGTGAACGCGACGGTCGACGCCACCGACGTGGCCAACGTCGCGAAGGGCGACCAGGTGACGATCACCCCGACCGGCGCCAGCACCCCGGTCTTCGGCCTGGTCACCTCGGTCGGCATCGTCGCCTCGTCGAGCTCGGGCAGCGCGACTTTCCCGGTGGTCGTCGCCGTGACAGGCAGCCCCGCCGGCCTGTACGCGGGCTCCACGGCCAGCCTGGCGATCACCTACAAGCAGGTCAGCAACGTGCTCGTCGTGCCGACGCTCGCAGTGACGCGCAGCGGCGGGAAGACGTACGTCACCGTCGACAGGAACGGGACCCGGAGCCAGCAGGAGATCACCACCGGGCTCAGCTCGGGCGGCTCCACCCAGGTGGTGGCGGGGCTGTCGGACGGCGACACCGTCGTCGTCGCGGTCCGCGCGTTCACCGGTAGCTCCGGCGGGACCGGCACCACGCGGGGCGGGTTCGGGGGCGGCGGGTTCGGGGGCGGCGGGTTCGGCGGCGGCAACGGCGGGTTCGGCGGCGGCAACGGCGGCGGCAACGGCGGCGGCAACGGCGGCACGGCGGCAACGGCGGCAACGGCGGCAACGGCTGATGGCCGCACCCACGACAGCCACCGTCCCGACCCCGCTGGCCGCCCCGGTCATCGCACTGGACGACGTCCGCAAGGTCTACCGGAGCGGTTCGCTCGAGGTGGCGGCGCTGCGCGGAGTCAGCCTGGACATCCGGCCCGGCGAGTACGTCGCGGTGATGGGGCCGTCCGGCTCCGGCAAGTCGACCCTCATGCACATCGTCGGCTGCCTGGACGTCCCCACCGGCGGGTCGTACCACCTCGCCGGGGAGGACGTCGGCGGCATGTCGGAGGACGACCTGGCCGACGTGCGCAACCGTCGCATCGGGTTCGTGTTCCAGCAGTTCAACCTGCTGCCGTCGCTGTCCGCGCTGCGCAACGTCGAGCTGCCGCTGGCGTACGCGGGCGTCCAGCGGCACGAGCGGCGCGAGCGCGCGGTCGCCGCCCTCGAGCGGGTCGACCTCGGCGACCGGGTGGAGCACCGGCCCGGCGAGCTGTCCGGCGGTCAGCAGCAGCGGGTCGCGGTGGCGCGTGCGCTGGTCACCGAACCGGACCTCATCCTCGCCGACGAGCCGACCGGCAACCTCGACTCGGTGTCCACGACCGACATGCTGTCGCTGCTGCGCGAGCTGCACGGCGCCGGCCGCACGATCGTCCTGATCACGCACGAGGCGGACGTCGCTGCGCAGGCTCGCCGGGTCGTCCGGCTCCGCGACGGCCGGGTCGTCGAGGACGTGGCCTCGTGACCTGGCTCGACACGCTCCGGACCAGCCTGGACGCGATGCGTACCCACCGGCTCCGGTCCGCGCTGACCGTGCTGGGCATCCTGATCGGGATCGCCGCGGTCATCCTCACGGTCGGGCTCGGGGTCGGCGCGCAGCAGCAGGTCACCGCGC
The DNA here is from genome assembly GCA_963771835.1 of uncultured Actinomycetota bacterium. Classification (GTDB taxonomy): domain Bacteria; phylum Actinomycetota; class Actinomycetes; order Prado026; family Prado026; genus CAVQCJ01. The sequence continues at coordinate 597,653 of CAVYVA010000004.1, read as the reverse complement.
AGGTCGAGGCGCTCGGGACGAACCTGCTGATCATCTCGCCGGGCAGCACGACGAGCACGACCGGGCTGCGCGGCGGGTTCGGCACCGCGTCGACGCTCACCCAGGCTGACGCGGCCGCCCTCGGCTCGCCGGTCGTGGCGCCCGACATCGCCGCGGTCGCTCCCACCACGTCCAGCTCGGAGAGCCTCACCGCGGGGACCAGCAACTGGACGACGACGGTCGTCGGCACCACGCCGTCGTGGCTGTCGGTGCGCTCGCGCACGCTGCAGTACGGCGCGTTCTTCACCGCAGCCGACGACGCTGCCGCCGCCACCGACGTGGTGCTGGGTGCGACGACAGCGGAGGAGCTGTTCGGCTTCACCGACGTCGTCGGGCAGTCGGTGACCATCGGCGGCAAGCCGTTCACCGTCGTCGGCGTGCTGGCGGCCAACGGCTCGACCGGCAGCGCGAACAACGACGACACCGCAGTGATCCCGATGAGCACCGCGCAGCAACGGGTGTTCGGGGGGACCAGCCGCACGTCCGTGCAGACGGTGTACGTCCAGGCGCGCTCGCAGGCTGCGCTCTCCGCCGCCTACCAGGAGTCACAGACCGAGCTGCTGGCGCTGCACGGGATCACCGACCCCACCTCCGCCGACTTCACGATCACGACCCAGGACTCGCTGGTCAGCACCGCCGCGTCGGTCTCCAAGACGCTGACGGTCCTGCTCGCCGGGATCGCCGCGATCTCGTTGCTGGTCGGCGGGATCGGGGTCATGAACATCATGCTGGTGTCGGTCACCGAGCGGATCCGCGAGATCGGGCTGCGCAAGGCGCTGGGTGCGCGGCCGCGACTGATCCGTCGGCAGTTCCTGCTGGAGGCGTCGCTGCTCGGCCTCGCCGGCGGGCTGCTCGGCGCCGCTGTCGGGATCGCCGGCGCCAAGGTCCTGCCGTCGTTCATCTCCAACCCGGTCGCGCTGTCGGTGCCGGCGATCGTCGGATCGGTCACCGTCGCCCTGGCGATCGGGTTGCTGTTCGGGGTGTACCCGGCCAGTCGCGCGGCCCGGCTGGCCCCCATCGACGCCCTGCGCAGCGAGTGAGACATGCACTGATGACCAACCGATCCGGAGTGGAAACCATGACCGCCAGCACCCACACCCACCCGACCACCCGACGCCCGCGGCGGGTCGCCGGCCGGGCCGCAGCCGTCGCCCTCGTGCCGCTCGTCGTGATGCTGGCGGCCTGCGGCAGCAGCGCCGGGTCCGGCACCGGCGCAGCCGGCGGTCCGTCGTCGGCGCCGTCGGCACCGTCCGCGCAGCGCACCGGCCAGGGCGGGCGGCTTCGGCGGCGCGCGCTTCCCCGGTGCGTCCGGGCTCATCGCGGCCGTGGCGCCGGGGCAGCTGCAGGTGCAGAGCACGGACTCCCAGACCACGGTGACGTACAGCAGCGCGACCCGCTTCGCCCAGACCGTCACCGGAAAGCTCGCCGATGGTCAGTGCGTGACGGTGACCGGCGCGCCGGTGTCAGGGTCGAGCGACGTGCTCACGGCCAGCTCGGTCCGGATCGAGGCGAAGGTGAACGGCGCATGCCCGACGGCCACCGGGCGCCCCGGCGGCTTCGCCGGCGGCAACGGCGGGCAGGGGTTCCAGGGCGGCAGCGGGGCGCCGCGGCCCAGCGGCGCGCCGTCGGGACAGTTCCGCGACCTCGCCTTCGCCAGCGGCACCGTGAGCACGGTGTCCGGCTCGACCGTCACCTTGCAAGGGGTCCTGCGCGAGGGCCGGTCCACGGCCAGCCCGTCGAGCACGCCGAGCACGATCACCGTGATGCTCGCCGCGACCACGACAGTCACCGAGACGGTGCCCGCGACCAAGGCGGCCGCGGTCGTCGGGGTGTGCGCGACGGCGATCGGAAAGGCGGACGACCGCGGCGACATCGCGGCGACGTCGATCACGATCAGCAAGCCCGACGCGAACGGGTGCCGCGCCGGCTTCGGCGGTTTCGGCCGGGGCGGCACGGGGACGGGTGCCAGCCCGGGAAGCGGGACGAATGCGTAGCCCTACCCGCCGCGGCACCGCCGCGCGCGCCGTCACCGCGACCGTGGTCGCGGTTGGCGTGCTGGCCGTCGTGGGCGCCGTCGCGGCGTACGCGTCGACCCGCCAGGACGTGCCGACCTACCGCACCGCCACCGTGAGCACGCAGACGGTGCAGCAGGTGCTGCAGGCGACCGGGACCATCGAGCCGGGCACCGCGGCCACTGTCACGTTCCCGGTGTCCGGGACGGTCGCGTCCGTACGGGTGGCGATGGACGACCCGGTTCGAGCCGGCGAGGTGCTCGCCACGCTGGACACGACCGCGCTGCGGTCGGCGCTGGCGTCGGCCAGGGCCGGGGTCGCGAACGCCGCGCTGACCTTGCACCAGGCCGAGACCGGGCAGAGCACGACCTCCGGCGGCTCGTCCGGCTCGTCCGGCTCGTCCGGCTCGTCCGGCTCGTCCGGCTCGGCCGGCTCGTCCGGCTCGGCCGGTCGGACGGCGGCGGTCGCGAAGGCCCAGCACCAGCTGCTGGGCTCCGTGCACCAGGTGGACCAGGCGCTGGCCGCTGCGAAGTCCGACCTGGCCGCCGCGACGGCGTTGTGCAGCACCCCGGGCCAGAGCCCGTCCCCGACGCCGCCGACCACGTGCGCGCAGGCGCAGCAGCTCGTGCTCGCGGACGAGGCTCACATCTTCCAGCTCCAGCAGGGGATCTCGAGCCAGGAGGCTGCCCTCGACAAGCTGCTCGCCGCCGCTTCGCGGCAGAGCGCGAGCACGAGCACCAGCCGGTCCGCAAGCAAGGGCGGGTCGTCGACCGCGTCGGTCAGCGCAGCCCAGCTCGCAGCCGACCAGGCGGCGCTGGACGCGGCCGACGCCGAGCTGGCCGTCGCCAGGCAGAACCTCGCCAGGGCCGTCATCGTCAGCCCGTTCGACGGCGTCGTGAGCGCCGTCGGGCTCACGGTCGGGCAGACGGCTACGGCGGGTTCGGCGAGCAGCGCCGTAGACGTGATCGACCCTGTCTCGCACACCGTCTCGATCGCGGTCGACGTCGCCAGGATCCCGCTCGTCAAGGTCGGCCAGCGGGCGACGGTCGTCCCGGACGGCAGCGGGAAGCCGCTGGCGGCGAGCGTCGCCTACGTCGCGTCCGCGCCGAGCACCTCCGGCGGATCCAGCTACCTGGTGCGGCTCACGTTCGGCGGGACGCCGGCCGGGTTGCGCGACGGTGTCCAGGCCGCGGTGACGCTGGTGGTCGCGCAGGCGGACGACGCGCTGTCGGTCCCCACCTCCGCCGTGAGCCACCTGGGCGCGCTGACGTACGTCACCGTGCTCGATGCCGGGACGCCCAGGCGGACCATCGTGACGGTCGGGGCCGTCGGTCCGCTGTACACCCAGATCACCCGTGGTCTCACCGCGGGCCAGCAGGTCGTGCTCGCCGACGTGGACGCGGCGATCCCGACCAGCACACTGAACAGCAGGTTCGCCCGGTTCGCCGGTGCGGGCGGACTCGGCGGACTCGGTGGGACCGGGGGTTTCGTGCCCGGTGCCGGGCCCGGCCGCGGCTGAACCGACTCGAGGGAGACGACATGACCGACCCGACCCAGGCCCATACCGCCGGCCGAGCCGCCGGCTGAGCCGGCGGCTGAGCCGGCGACCGATGCACCGACTCAGCCCCTGACGCAACCTCCGCAGTACGGGACTGCCGCGACGATCGTCCCGCCGCCGTACGCCGGGCCGTCCGTGCCCGTCCCGGCTGCGCGGCCGCAACGAGGCGGGCTCGCCGTAGCTGGTGCTGGCGTCGGTGGTCGCCGGCCTGCTGCTGCTGGGCGCCGGATTCGGGCTCGGGCGGCTCACCGCGCCGTCGGGTCCCGCGTCGCTGATCGACGCGGTGCGGATGGCGCAGCAGGGCACGTTGCCGTGCGGGTCAGTGCCGCAGGGCGGTGGCGCCGTCGGACCGCTGTCGCGGCTGTGCCGGCTGGGTCCCGGGCAGGGCGGGTTCGGCCCCGGCCAGGCGCCGCGCGGCTTCGGCCCTGACGGGAACGGGAATGGGAACCGCAACGGAACCCCCAGGCCGAGCACGCCGTCAGGCGCCCCGACCGCGTAGGGCCACACCGACGCGTGCCGACGCCGATGCCGGCGCGGATGCGAGGATGACGGCATGACGAACGAGCGCATGCCCGCGATCTACCTCGGGCACGGCGCGCCGCCGCTCGTCGACGACCCGGTCTGGCCCGGCGAGCTGGCCGCGTGGGCCCGGCGGATGCAGCGGCCCAGGGCCGTGCTCGTCGTCAGCGCGCACTGGGAGTCGGCGCCGCTGACCCTCGGGGCGACCACGGTCGTGCCGCTGACGTACGACTTCTGGGGCTTCCCGGTGCAGTACTACCGGATGACGTACGAGGCGCCCGGCGCCCCCGAGCTGGCCGCCCGCGTCCGCGCGCTCATGCCCGACCACGAGGAGGTCGCCGAGCAGCCGCGTCGGGGTCTCGACCACGGCGCGTACATCCCGCTCACGGTGATGTACCCCGAGGCGGACATCCCTGTGCTGCAGATCTCGATGCCGACGCTTGACCCCCTCCGGTTGTTCGAGCTCGGCCGGCGGCTGGCTCCGCTGCGCGACGAGGGCGTGCTCATCGCCGGTTCGGGCTTCCTCACCCACGGCCTGCCGTACGTCGACTTCAGCGACCCGACGGGAGCCCCGCCGGCCTGGTCGGCGGAGTTCGACGCGTGGGCGGACGAGGCGCTCAGACGTGGGGACGTCGACGAGCTGGTCGACTACCGGCACCGGGCGCCGTCGTTGCACTACGCACACCCCACGGTCGAGCACCTGGCTCCGATGTTCGTCACGCTCGGCGCGTCCGACGACGCAGGGGCTGCGCCGAGCACCGAGGTCGAGGGCTACTGGTTCGGCCTGTCCAAGCGCTCGTTCCAGGTCGCGTAGCCTCGGCGGGTGCCCGCCGCGAACGTCCGTCCGCGCTGGGCCGTCGCCGCGCGGTGGGGCGCGGCGGTGAGCGCCCTCGCACTGGTGGTGCTGACCATCGCGATCCACCACGTCGGACGTGTGCTGCGCATCGACGTGCGCGCGCTGGACCTGGTCAACGACATCCGCCGGCACCGTGTGGTCGAGGTGTTCCAGGGCGTCACCTGGACCGGGGACTTCCTGTTCGGCTCGCTGGCGCTGCTGGCGATCTGCGCCGTGGTCGCCCGACGGCGCCGGTCCTGGGCCCCCTTGTGGCTGGGCCTGGCGGGTGTCGCGGCGCTGCTGGTCACGGTGGGGACCGGCAAGCAGGTGGTCGCGCGGTCCCGCATCCCGTTCGCCGTCGGTTCGTTCGGCGACGGCGGGACGTCGTACCCCTCCGGGCACACGACGACTGCCGTGGTCGTGGGCGGCTGTCTGGTGATCCTCGCGTCCCCGGTGCTGAGCCGGCGCGGGCTGCACTGGGCCTGGGCTGCGATGGCGGCGTTCGCCGGGCTGGTCGGGGTCTCGCGGCTGTACCTGCGCATGCACTGGCTCACCGACGTCATCGCCGGCTGGCTGCTCGGGACGGTGATCGTGTGCCTGCTCGCGCTCGCGTTCGTCAGGCCGCCGCCGGGTGCAGCCACGTCGCCACCGGACGACGCGTCAGCACCGCCCCCAGCAGCGTCATGACCAGCAGCACGAGCAGGCTGGCGAAGATCCAGGTGAACAGCCCGAACACGACACCGATCGGCCCGTACTGCTCCGACTGGCGTGACAGCGTGGCCGGCAGGTAGACCGCGGACCAGGCGCCGACGCCGAGGCGGCCCAGCGACACCAGCCCAGCCGCGACCAGCAGCCGTTCCCGCGCGACCTGACCTGCGGTCAGCAGCCGCTGCGCCGCGAACTCGCTGCCGGCCCAGACGATCAGGAGCAGTACCAGGGCCACGATCTCCAGCGCCGTCCCGTGCGCGCGGCCGAACGAGCGCAGACCGGAGACGAGCATCAGCATGGTCACCTGGATGGCGATCCACGTGAGGCCGCGCCACCACTGCTGCGACACCGGCAGGGCGCGGACGTCCCAGATCATGGCGTACGCCCGCCCGACGCGCCGGGACAGGACGAACGCCGAGTAGAGCGTGATCAGCAGACCGGTCCAGTAGATGCCCGACCCGGCGCCGGGGGTCTGGAAGAGCGTGCGCACCGCCGCGCGGGCGGCGCCGGCCAGCCCGAACCGGTCGGTCAGCTCCCGGGCGATGAGGGCGTCGTCGCCGCCGCGGGTGAACACCCCGGTGACGACGAGCACCAGGGGGATCATGGCGACGAACGCCTGCGCCGACAGCGTGTACGCGAGGTCGAGCAGGCGGGTGCGTGCGACCTCGGACAGGTACTCGCCGACGACGCTGCCCTGGAGCAGCGCGCGGGCGCCGGTGAGCCGGTTGGGAGCGGGTTCGACCGGGCCTGCCGGCGGGATGTCGTTGTCCACCCGCGCATCCTGGCACCGTCCCGGACTCCCGACTGATGTGCGTGTCTTGGGCCTTCAGGCAGACCTGAAGGCCCAAGACACGCACATCAGTCGGCCGGGGAGGGCGCCGGCGGCGGGTGCGGGAGGCCGCGGATCAGGTCGGCGACCAGCCCGGTCCAGCCGGTCTGGTGCGAGGCGCCGAGGCCGCGGCCGGTGTCGCCGTCGAAGTACTCGTTGAACAGCGGCGCCGACCAGCGCGGGTCGACGCCGAACGGCCCGGCCGCACCGTCGATCGGACGGCGGCCGCCGTCCTCCGCCAGGAACAGCCCGATCAGCCGCTCGCGCAGCTCCTGCGCGACCGCGCCGAGCGTGAGCTGGCGGCCGGACCCGGTCGGGCACTCCACCGTGAACGACGGGCCCAGGTAGTGGTCGTACCGCTGCAACGCCTCGACGACCAGGTAGTTGATCGGCATCCAGACCGGCCCCCGCCAGTTGGAGTTGCCGCCGTACAGGAAGCTCGTCGCCTCGGCCGGCTCGTAGCCGACCTCGAACGTCTGCCCGTCCACCTGCACCGAGAACGGCTCGGCGAGGTGGCGGCGCGACACCGACCGGATGCCGTGCGGGGAGAGCATGCCCTGCTCGTCGAGCACCTCGACGAGCACCCGCCGCAGCCGCTCGGGGTCGACGACGGTCAGCATGATGCGGTCGCTGTTCGCGGCCTTGGTGACGAAGCCGCAGCGGTCCAGGTCTGTCACGTCGACGCCACGGCGACCGAGGAAGTCGGCGAACCGCTTGCGCAGCCGCGCCGTCGGCGCCGCCATCGTCTCCGAGATCGACGCCGCGGCCAGCACCGGGATCACCCCCACGAGCGACTTCACCCGCAGCGGTACCTGCCCCCCGTCCGGCGTGAGCAGATGGTCGTAGAAGAACCCGTCCGCCGGGTCCCACAACCCGCCGGCGGCGATGCCGTCGGTGATCGTCGCGAAGTGCTCGAGGAACTTGACCGCGACGTCCTCGTACACCTCGTCGTGCTCGGCCAGGATCATGGCCGCGGTCAGCATCGTCAGCGCGTAGAACGCCATCCACGCCGTGCCGTCGCTCTGCGCCAGCCGACAGCCAGGCGGCAGGTGCGAGCGGTCCACCGGGCCGATGTTGTCCAGGCCGAGGAAGCCGCCCTCGAACACGTTGTTCCCGTCCGGGTCCTCGAGGTTCACCCACCAGGTGAAGTTCATCAGCAGCTTGGTGAAGACCCGCTCCAGGAAGAAGTAGTCGGGGCGACCGGTCGTCGCCGCGTCGATCTGGAACACCTTCAGCGCGGCCCACGCGTGCACCGGCGGGTTCACGTCGTCGAACGACCACTCGTACGCCGGCAGTGCACCGCCGGGGTGCATGAACCACTCGCGGCACAGCAGCACGAGCTGGTACTTGGCGAACGCGGGGTCGATGTGCGCGAGCGTCACGCAGTGGAAGGCGAGGTCCCAGGCCGCGAACCACGGGTACTCCCACGGGTCCGGCATCGACAGGACGTCGTAGGAGTCGAAGTGCCGCCACCGCGCGTTGCGCACCGTCGCGTGACCCGGCGGCGGGGCCGGCTCGGACGGGTCTCCGTCCAGCCACAGCGGCACGTCGTATCGGTAGAACTGCTTGCCCCACACCATCCCGGCGAACGCCGCCCGCATCACGGCCGCGCGCTCGGGATCCGTCCCGGCGGGTACGAGCTCGGCGTAGAACTGGTCCGCCTCGGCCCGGCGCTGCGCCATCGTCGCGTCGAACGAGGCACCGGCCCACCGCGGGTCCGGCTCGTCGCCGGCGGTCGGGGAGTACAGCCGCAGCCGCAGCCGGACGCTCTGCCCGGCCGGCACGTGCACCTGGTACCACCAAGCCGCCTTGGTGCCGGTACGGTCCGGGCGGACCGTCGCGGCGCCGGACACCACGTGGTCGTTGATGCCGTCCTTGGGGTACGGACTGGCGTTCGGCTGCCCGTACAGGCGCTCGGTGTTGGTCGCGTTGTCGCAGAACAGCGGGACCGGAGCGCGGCCGTTCGGCCCGGTGGCGGCCGCGAGCCGGTACGTGCCGGCCCGCTGGTGCTCGGCGAGCAGGTCGCCGTTCTCCCAGCGCAGCACCGGCTCGGTGTACTTCGCGTCCCACGTCCAGATGTCGCGGAACCACAACGTCGGGAGCACGTGCAGGGTGTCGTCGTCGGGACCCTCGTTGCTGACGTCCACCTGCACGAGCAGGTCGGTGGGGCCGCTCTTGGCGTACGTGACCTCGACCGCCCAGTACCGGTCGTCGTCGAAGACGCCGGTGTCGTAGAGCTCGTACTCCGGCTGGTCGCGGCCGCGCCGGCCGTTCTCGGCGACGAGGTCTTCGTACGGGAAGGCCGCCTGCGGGTAGTGGTAGCGCCACCGCAGCCAGGAGTGGCTCGGGGTGGCGTCCAGGTGCCACCAGTACTCCTTCGCGTCTTCACCGTGGTTGCCTTCGTGGCCGGTAAGCCCGAACAGCCGCTCCTTGAGGATGGGGTCGCGTCCGTTCCACAGCGCGAGGGCCAGGCACAGGTCCTGGTGCAGGGTGCTCAGCCCGGCCAGGCCGTCCTCGCTCCACCGGAACGCGCGCGAGCGGGCGTGCTCGTGCGGGAAGGACCGCCATGCGTCGCCGTCGGCGCTGTAGTCCTCGCGCACCGTGCCCCAGGCGCGCTCGCTCAGGTAGGGGCCCCAGGTGTACCAGGGCCCGGCGTTCTCCAGCCCGTCCTCGGGCCGCCCGACGGTGGCCATGCGCTGCTGCTCGGGGTTCACCGGTCCATCCTGTCGGCTGGTCCCGGCGCTGTCAGCGGCGGGCCGTCTCCGCCAGGACGACGCCGACGAGGGCCACCGCGCCACCCACGATCTGGACGATCCCGAGCTGTTCGCCCAGCCACCAGAACGCCACCACGGACGCCGCGACCGGCTCGACCATCCCGACCAGACCGACCTGGGCGGCGCGCAGGTGCCGCAGCGCCCCGACGCTCAGCGTGAACGGCACGACAGTGCCCAGCACGATCAGCCACGCGGCCAGCACCCACATCGGCAGCTGCCGGTCGGCGAGGTTGCCCAGCAGCGAGACGTCGCGACCGAGCAGCCCGTACGGGAACCGCCACCACGGCCGCACCACCGCCCAGAACAGCGCCGTGAACCCGAACGCCAGACAGGTCAGGGAGACCGGGTCGCGGCGGCCAACGTTGTGCTCGCCGAGCAGGAAGTACACCGCGAGCGACACGGCTGCGCCGAACGCGGCCAGCACGCCGATGCCGTCGAGCGTGCCGCCCTGCCACACCTGCGCGACCAGCGAGAGGCCGCCGACCGACAGGGCGAGCGCCGCCCAGACCCGGCCGCGGACCGGCTCCTTCAGCACGAACCGCGCCCACAGCGCGACGAACACCGGTGCGGTGAACTCGATGAGCAGGGCGATCCCGACCTCGAGCCGCTTGATCGCGACGAAGTACAGCAGCTGGACGAAGACGAACCCGACGAGGCCGTACACCGCGACGGCAGGCAGCTCGCGGCGGGTCATCCGCAGGGTCCGTGGTGCGGTGACCAGGACGATCGCGAGCAGGCACACGAACGCGCCGGTCGCGCGCAGCTCGGCGAGGTCGGAGGCGGGCATCCCCCCGACCAGCATCACCTTGGAGACGGTGCCGTTGACGGCCCACAGCAGCGCCGCGGTGACGACCATGACGTAGCCGGTACGGGCCTGGCGGTCGGGCTGCACGTGGACGGCGACCGGCACCAGCCCCTCGACCACCGGCCGAGGCTACCCGCTCCGGCCGGTCGTCCCCGCCGCCCGTCTCGGCCGGCGCCGGGGCTACTCGGACCAGCGGGGGGACGTGGTACGCGGTGGGTGCAGGGCGGCCTGGACCAGGACGAGCCGCGGTGCGCCGGAGGCGGCGGCGCGGTCCAGCGCCGCGCGCAGCCCGGGTCCGGTGTCCGCGGCGACCTCGGCGCCGAGCCGGTACGCCGTCGCCAGCGCGACCCAGTCCGGCCCGAGCAGGTCGACGCCGCGCTCGGCGTGACCGGCGACCCGCTGGTCGTAGCGCAGCATCCCGTAGCCGCCGTCGTCGACGACCAGCACAGTCACCGGGAGCCGCTCCTGCGCGAGCGTCGCGAGCTCGCCGACCGCCATCGCCGCACCCCCGTCGCCGCAGACGACGAGCACCGGCCCGGCGCCGGCGTGCGCCGCCCCCACCGACGCGGGCAGCGCGTAGCCGAGCGTGCCCCACCCGACCGGGTACTGCAGCCGCCGCGGCGCCCCCATCGAGGCGTAGCCGCCGACCCAGTAGCCCGCGACCGCCATGTCGCACAGCACCGGCCCGCGCGCCCCCCAGGCATCCCCGACCGCACCGGCCAGGCCGATCCCGGCCGAGGTCGCCGGGTCCGCGGCCAGCCGCGCGCGCACCGCGGGCCCGACCCGGAACACCGAGTCGGCCCACGGCTCGCGGGCCCGCAGCCGGACCGCGATCGCGTCGCACAGCGCCCGGACGTCCGCGACGACGCCGACGTCCGCGACGTAGCCGGAGGTCAGGTGCGCCGGGTCGCTGTTCACCGCGAGCAGCCGCGGCGGCAGCGGCAGGGTCCAGTTCTTGGTGGTCATCCCGTCGAACCCGGTGCCCAGGGCGACCAGCAGGTCCGCCGACGCCAGGACATCGGCCGCCTCCGGCTCGTGCACCGGCGCGTCGACCAGCAGCACGTGCCCGGGCGGCAGCACCCCGCGCCCGGCGTACGTCGTCAGCACCGGCGCTCCCAGCCGCCAGGCCAGCTCGGTCACGGCGTCGGCCGCGTCCGACTGCACCGCGCCGCCGCCGACCCACAGCACCGGCCGGTCCGCGGCGGCCAGCTCGGCGAGCACGGCCTCGACGTCGGCGCCGGACGGCTGCGGCAGGTCGGCCGGCCGGGCCGACGGCAGCGCCCGCCCCTCGTCCGGCAGCGGCGCGCCGAGGATGTCCACCGGGATCCCCACGTACACGGGCCCGCGCGGTGACGTGAGCGCGAACGCGGCCGCCCGTGCGACCGCCTCGACCGCGGCCAGCGGTGACGCCGGGCGGTAGACCGCCTTCGCCAGTGGCTCGAACAGCGCGCCCTGGTCGGACATCTCGTGCAGGATCCCGCGCTGCCCGCCCGGGCGTCGCAGCGCCGTCGACACCTCGGAGGAGATGAGGACGACCGGCGAGCCGCTCGCCGCCGCCTCGCCGAAGGCGGCGACCGCGTTCGCCGCGCCCGGACCGGTGGTGGTCAGCGCGACGCCCGAGGCCGCCGCCCGCCCGGGCCAGCCCGTCCGCGGCGTACACGGTCGTCTGCTCGTGCCGCACCCCGACCACCCGGGGCCGCCCTGGCGCCAGCGCCTCCCAGAACGCGAGGTTGTGCACTCCCGGCAGCCCGAAGGCCGTCTGCACCCCGGCGGCCGCGAGCACGTCGAGGACCGCGCCCGCCACCGTCCGCTCCGACCCCATGCCCGAAACCTACGGTGCGGTACGCGTGGAGCACTGCCTTGCCCCACCGGAGGCTCGGGGGGTTCGAGAGGTGGCAGGCTGTCGGCCCATGACCAGGTACGTCTCGCGCAACCCCGCCGACCTCGCCGACGTCGTCGCCGACGTCGAGCTCGCCACCGTCGACGACCTCGTCGCCGCGGCGGTAGCGGCCCGCGCGGCCCAGCCGGACTGGGCGGCCACGCCGGCGCCGGCGCGCGGGCGGGTCGTCGCCCAGCTGGGCCGGCTGGTCGAGGCGAACAAGGAGCCGCTGGCCGCGCTCGTCACCCGCGAGATCGGCAAGCCGTACGCCGAGTCGCTCGGCGAGGTGCAGGAGGTCGTCGACACCTGCGACTTCTTCCTCGGCGAGGGGCGCCGCCTGTACGGGCAGACCATCCCCAGCGAGATGCCGGCCAAGCAGCTGTTCACCTTCCGCGTGCCGGTGGGCGTCGCCGTCATCGTCACCGCGCCGAACTTCCCGGTCGCGGTGCCGTCCTGGTACCTGGTGCCCGCCCTGCTGTGCGGAAACGCCGTCGTCTGGAAGCCGGCCGAGAGCACCCCGGCCATCGCGTCCGCGTTCGCCGCCCTGCTCGGCGCGGCCGGCGTACCTGCCGGTGTCCTGTCCACCGTCGTGGCCGACGGCCCGACCACGTACACCGCGCTCGAGCGGATGCTCGAGCTGCACCTGGTCGACAAGGTCGGCTTCACCGGCAGCACCGCGGTCGGCCGCTCGATCGGCGGGCTGTGCGGGCGGCACCTGCAGTCCCCGTGCCTGGAGCTCGGCGGCAAGAACCCGATGGTGGTGATGGCCGACGCCGACCTCGACCTCGCCGTCGAGGGCGCGCTGTTCTCCGGCTTCGGGACCTCCGGCCAGCGGTGCACCTCGCTGGGCACGGTCTGGGTGCAGGGCGAGGTGTACGACGTCTTCCTCGACCGCTTCGCCGCAGCCGTCGAGGACGCCGTCGTCGGCGACCCGACCCAGCCGGTGCTGTACGGCCCGATGATCTCCGAGCGGTACCTCGACAGCCACCTGGGCAACCTCGGGATGGTCCAGCCGCACCACCGGGTGCACGGTTCGACCGGCACCGGGCGCATCACCGCCGACAACCCGCGCAAGGGGTTCGTCGGAGACCCGGACCAGGGCGTGTACGCGCACCCGACGGTCGTCGAGGGCGTGCGGCCGGGCGACGCCCTGTACGACACCGAGACGTTCGGCCCGCTGGTCGGGCTCGGCCGGTTCGAAGCCCTCGACGAGGCGCTGGAGCTGGCCAACGGTCACGGCTACGGGCTCTCGTCCTCGATCTACACCCGCGACCCGCAGTCCGTGTGGCGCTTCCGCGCCGGCATCGGCGCGGGCATGGTCAGCGTCAACAACTCGACCTCGGGCGCCGAGGCGCACCTGCCGTTCGGCGGCAACGGCCGCAGCGGGAACGGCTCGCGCCAGTCCGGCGTGTGGGTGCTCGACCAGTTCACCCGCTGGCAGGCGCTCAACTGGGACTGGTCCGGCCGCCTGCAGAAGGCCCAGATGGACGTGCCGGAGACTGCCTGGGACCCGGGGTTCCGGCTGTGAACGGCCCGAGCGACGCGAGCGACCCGCCTGGTGCCGCGGCCGCGCTGCTCGCCGCCAAGCGGGCGGAGGTGGAGGCCGAGATCGCCGGGTTCGAGGCCCCGGCGGAGGACACCGGCGGGATCTCGTTCGGCAAGCGGGTCGGCGACGGCACGAGCATCGCCGTCGAGCGGATCACCCAGGTCGCCGCGCACGACGGGCTGGGGGTGCTGCTCGCCGAGATCGTCAGGGCGCAGGCCAAGCTCGACGAAGGAACGTACGGCGTCTGCGACCGGTGCGGCCAGCCGATCCCGGTCGAGCGGCTGCAGGCGCGGCCCTGGTCGGTGCATCACGTGGTCTGCCCGCCGGCCGCCGGCTGAGCCGTTCGGGCCCGGCCGGATCCGGTCAGTCGCCGTCGGCCCCGAACAGCCGCTCGTGGTCGCGGCCCTCACGACGGGCCAGCGGCCGGGACCGCCGGGCGAAGCTCTCCCAGCCGCAGCCCGAGCACACCGCGACCGCGAACGGGCCGCGGTCCAGCAGGTGCACCTTGTGGCGGATCCGCGGGTCGAACAGGTCGGTCCGCCGGTCCGGGTCGTCCAGCACGGCCGGGTCGTGGACGACCACAGGCGCGTCGGGACGGACCTCCTGCGGGGGTGCCCCTCGCTCGTCCATGCGCCCTCCGGTGCTGCTCGAGCCCTCACCGTACGACGCGACGCCCCACCCTGCCCAGCCGACCCAGGAAACCGTCTGCGGGTACCGACCGCGTGACTAGGCCGACGACCCCCCGCTTGGGTCATTCCGGCTGCGCTGGGTGGCGACATAGCCTGAAGCGGTGACGCCCGACCTGCGCCTGCACGACGCCCAGCAGCTCGAGGAGATCGAGCTCTACGGCGCGCTGGTGATCGCGGCGTCGGCGCACGAGGGTCCGCTGACCGTCGAAGAGGTCGACGAAGCGCTCGGCCTGCGCGCGACCGCCTGACACCCGGTGCGGTGGGTCGTCAGCCGAACCGGCCGGTGATGTAGTCCTCGGTGCGCTTCTCGGTCGGGTTGCTGAACAGCTTCTGGGTACCGTCCATCTCGATCAGCTTCCCCGGCTGGCCGGTGCCGGCGATGTTGAAGAACGCCGTCGTGTCGCTGACCCGGGCGGCCTGCTGCATGTTGTGGGTGACGATGACGATCGTGTACCGCTCCTTGAGCTCCTGCATGAGGTCCTCGATCGCCAGCGTCGAGATCGGGTCCAGCGCCGAGCAGGGCTCGTCCATGAGCAGCACCTGCGGCTCGACGGCGATCGCGCGGGCGATGCACAGCCGCTGCTGCTGACCGCCGGACAGCCCCGAGCCCGGCCGGGACAGCCGGTCCTTGACCTCCTCCCACAGGTTCGCGCCGCGCAGCGACCGCTCGACCACGATGTCCATGTCCGACTTCTTGCGCCGGCCGGAGAGCTTGAGCCCGGCGACCACGTTGTCGTAGATCGACATCGTCGGGAACGGGTTCGGCTTCTGGAACACCATGCCGATCGTCCGGCGGACGTTCACCGGGTCGACACCCGCGCCGTACACGTCCTCGCCGTCGAGCGCGACCTTGCCTTCGACCCGCGCCCCCGGGATCACCTCGTGCAGCCGGTTCAGCGTGCGCAGCACGGTGGACTTGCCGCAGCCGGACGGGCCGATGAACGCCGTGACAGACCGCGGCTCGACCGTGAAGGTGACCCCCTCGACGGCCAGGAAGCTGCCGTAGTACACGTTCAGGTCGGATACGTCGATCCGCTTGGCCATCTCGGTCCGGTCCCTCGCTCGTCGCTGCTCGACTGTTCGGCTGCTACTTGGCTCGGTTGAAGTATGCGATGAGGCGGGCGATCAGGTTCAGCCCCATGATGAGAAGGATCAGCGTCAGCGCCGCGGCCCACGCCCGTGCCACCGAGGCGTTGGTCCCGGTGTTGATCTGGTCCCAGATGAACGTGGGCAGCGACGCCTGCGGCTCGGCGAACGGGTTCGTGTTGATCGACTGGCTCAGGAACGTCGTGAGCAGCAGCGGCGCCGTCTCCCCGGCCACCCGGGCGACCGCGAGCATCGACCCGGTGATGATGCCGCTCATCGCGGTGGGCAGCACGATCCGCAGGATCGTCCGGTACTTCGCGACCCCCAGCGCGTACGAGGACTCGCGCAGCTCGTTCGGGACCAGCTTCAGCATCTCCTCGGTCGAGCGGACCACGACCGGGATCATGAGGATGGTCAGGGCCAGCGACCCGGCGAACCCGGACCGCTCGAAGCCCAGCGCCAGGACGAAGCCGGTGTAGACGAACAGCCCGGCGACGATCGACGGCACGCCGGTCATGACGTCGACGAAGAAGCTGATCACCCGGGCGAGCCGGCCGCCGCGGCTGTACTCCACCAGGTAGATCGCCACCATGATCCCGATCGGGATGCCCATCAGCGCGGCGATTCCGACCTGCTCGATGGTGCCGATGAGCGCGTGGTAGATCCCGCCGCCCGCCTCGCGCGGGCCGATGTTGCGCATCGAGTGGGTGAGGAACGACGCGCTCAGCGTCTTCAGGCCCTCGCTCACCACCGCGACGAGGATGGCGACCAGCGGGATCACGGCGATGCCGAAGCAGGCGTAGACGATCGTCGTGGCCAGCCGGTCCTTGGCATGCCGGCGGCCCTCGACCGAGAAGCTCCACGCCGTCTCGATCGCGACGAACAGGCCGATGCCGACCAGCAGGGTGCCGGCCCGCCCGGACACCGGCGTCAGCCAGGCGAGCAGCACCGCCGCGACCGCGGCCGCCAGCGCCGATGCGGCCGGCGCCCAGCGCGGCAGCTTCTGCCCGGACAGCGCCCGGTGCAGCACGGACTCGGCCGACTCCGGAGCCGGCGGGGCGGTGCTCGGCGCCGCCATCAGTTCGCCCCGGAGAACTCGCGGCGGCGCTCGATGATGAGCCGGGCCAGCGTGTTGACGACGAGCGTGATCACGAACAGCACGAGGCCGGACGCGATCAGCGCGCCGAGCCCGATCGGGCCGGACTCGTTCCACAGGTTCGCGATGTTGGCCGCGAAGGTGTTGCCGCCCGGTTCGGTGAGGTGCGGGTTGATCGTGAACGTGGCGGACAGCACCAGCGCCACCGCGATCGTCTCGCCGAGCGCGCGGCCCAGCCCCAGCATCGCCGCACTGATCATGCCCGGCGTGCCGAACGGGATCACCGACGTGCGCACCATCTCCCAGCGGGTCGCACCGAGCGCGAGCGCGGCCTCGATGTGCCCGCGCGGCACCTGTAGGAACACCTCACGGGTGATCGCCGAGACCGTCGGCAGGATCATGATCGCCAGGACGATCGAGGCGATGGCGATCGAGCGGGTGTAGACGCCGATGCGGTTGTCGAAGATCACCAGGAAGCCGAGATGGTCGTTGAGCCACTGCATCAGGCCGACCGACCGCGGCATCAGGAACTGCAGCCCCCACAGGCCGTAGATGATCGAGGGCACCGCGGCGAGCAGGTCCACCAGGTAGCCCATCGGCGCCGCCACCCGGCGCGGCGCGTAGTGCGAGATGAACAGCGCGACGCCGTACCCGACGGGGACCGCCAGCAGCATCGCGATGACCGCGGTGACGATCGTCCCGAAGGTCAGGGCCGCGATGCCGAACGCCGGCAGCTGGCCGGTCGACGAGGGGTCCGGGAACCACTTCTGGTACGTGAAGAAGTTGACGCTGTTGACCCGCAGCGCCGGGACGGCCTTCCAGACCAGGAACACCGCGATCCCGGCCATGATCGCGAGCACCAGCAGACCGGCGGACAGGCTGAGCCCACGGAAGATGCGGTCCCCCGGACGCACCGACGTCCCGCGGATCGGCGACCGGTCGCCGGGGTCCGGCGCGGCCGACGCCGGCGGCTCCAGCGTGGGCGTGGTCGTCATCGGGTCCCTCCTCGCCAGGCACGGCGGCCCCGTCGCACCCTAGGGGCACGTCGGGGCCGCCGTGACTGGGTTTGCCTGCTGTTAACGACAGCCTGCGGTCAGGAGATGGAGGCGACCGACGCCTGGACCTTGGTCAGCAGGTCCGCCGGCAGCGGGGCGTACCCCGAGGCGGCGTTGAGCTGGGCCTGGCCCGCGGCGCTCGAGATGTACGTGAGGAAGGACTTGGTCAGGTCCAGCTCGTTCGCCGGCAGTCCCTTCTGGCACGTGATCTCGTACGTCACCAGCACGATCGGGTAGGCGCCCGCCGTCTTGGTCGCGTAGTCCAGCGAGAGGGTCAGGTCCAGGCCGGTGCCGGTGATCTTGGCCGCGGCCACCGCCTTGCCGGCGTTCTCCGGCGTCAGCTCGACAGCCCCGCCGCCGTTGTCGATCTTGGCGACCTGCAGCCCACCCTCCTGGGTGAACGAGTACTCGACGTAGCCCAGGGAGTTCGGCGTGCTCTTGAGCGCGGCGGCGACCCCGTCCGAGCCCTTCGCGCCCTGACCGCCGGGAGCCTTCCAGACCTTGTCGTGGCTGTACGTCCACGTGGACGCCGCGGCCGCGGTCAGGTACTTGGTGAAGTTGTCCGTGGTCCCGGACGAGTCCGACCGGTGGAAGGTGACGATCGTGGCGGCCGGGAGGGTGGCCCCGCTGTTGAGCGACGCGATCGCCGGGTCGTTCCACTTGGTGATGCTGCCGGAGAAGATCTTGGAGAGCACCTCGGGGGTGAAGACCAGGCCGTTCTGGCCGGGCAGGTTGTACGCGACCGCGATCGGGCCGATGACCATCGGCAGGTCGATCGCCTGGTTGCCGGACCCGCAGCGGGCCGCGGCCTTGGTCTGCTCGTCCGGCTTGAGCGCCGAGTCCGAGCCGGCGAACGCGGTCTGGTTGTTGATGAAGTCCTGGACGCCGGCGCCGGACCCGGACGGCGAGTACTCGATCGTCGCGCCGGAGCAGGCCTGCTGGTAGGTGTTGATCCAGGTGGTGATCGCGTTCTTCTGGGCCGAGGAGCCCGAGGACTTGATGTCACCGGTCTTGCAGGCGATCGAGCTGCTCGCCCCGGCGCTGCCGGAGCTGCTCGGGTTCGTGTTGTTGTCCGATCCGCAGGCCGCGAGGGCCAGCGCGCCGGCCACGGTCGCGACGGCGACGGCGGCCAGGCGACCGCTGCGGGTGAGGTTCACCGGGGTGCGTCCCTTTCTGTGGGGCGACAGGTCTCGGCGCCGCGATCGGCGCGCGCTCGTCTGCTGACGGTCTGTTCAGCGGCGACGCTAGGCAGCGCAGGTGTCCTGACCCGGGTCTGCAGGTGAACGCAGCGTGAACGGCGGGCCTCGATCCGACGACGGCCGGGCTCAGGCCGGGCAACCGGCGGGTGAACGGGCGGGTCGGGCGGCCGGGTCAGCCGCGGTGCCGCTCCGCGGCCACCACGCGGACGCCGTCGCTGTCGAAGACCCGGTGCAGGACGAGGATCGCCCCGGGCGCCAACGGCCGCTGGTCGTGGGCCACGTGACCGGGGTCGACGGCCGCCAGCAGGTCCGGCAGCACCGGACGGTGGCTGCACACGACGAGTGGCTCGCGGGTGGCCAGCAGCTCGGCCGCCCGGGCCCGGCTCGCCTTGCGCGCCGCGGCGTGGCCCTCCTCGGACAGCAACGGCTCGTCGACGACCTCGACCTGACGGCTGCGCGCGTACGGCAGCACCGTGTCCCGGCAGCGGGTGGCGTCCGAGCTGTGCACGGCCCGGATGCCGTACGCCGCGAGCAGCGGGACCAGCCGACGTCCCTGGTCGATCCCGCGGCTGTCCAGCGGTCTGGCGGCGTCCACCGTGCCCGCCCACTGCGCGCGCTTGACCGCCTTGCCGTGGCGCACGACGACGAGCGGGACGGTGTCCAGCGGGAGCCGGTGCAGCCGGGGCACGAGATCGATGTCGTGCTTGTAGCTGAGCAGCTCGCGGGCCTGCGCGTCGGGGACCCAGCGCAGCTCGTCGATCTCCTCGGACGGCTCGAACGGCTCGAACGGCGGGTCCTCGATCTTTGCCGCCCAGTAGCGGACGTGCTTGGGCAGCCCGTCGACCTCGTACCGGCGGCTGGGCAGCGGCCGGCCCAGCGCGATGGTGTACCCGGTCTCCTCGGCGACCTCGCGCACGGCGGCGACGGCCGGGTGCTCGCCGGGCTCGAGCTTGCCCTTGGGGAACGACCAGTCCGTGCGCTGCTTGCGGTGCACCAGGGCGAGCTCGATGCCGTCGGCGGCCGGGCGCCACAGCACGGCCCCGGCGGCCCGGATCACCTGCACGGCCACGGGTCAGCCCCGGACCTTGGCGAGGCCGGCCGGCCCGCCCGGGCCACCCGCCTCGGAGATCTCCGGCCAGACCTGCATGAACTGCGTCCTGGCGGTCACGACCGCCGCCCGCTCCGCCTCGTGCAGCAGCCCGAGGACGAAGCCGGTGGTCCCGGTCACCCGGCGGCCGGCGGCCAGCTCGCGCGCGGTCTTCGCCGCGATCACGGCGTCCTGGTGCTCGCCGAGCAGCTCGGTGACCTGCTCGAGCGCCTTGGCCAGCTTGCGCGCCGGCCGGCCGAACACCGGGGCGAGCGCCTCGGCCGCGTACCGGGCCCGCTTGGCTGCGATCCGCGTCTCGTGCCAGGAGTCGTCGGTGCCGTCCGGGCTCAGCCGGGCGGCGTCCCGGCTGAGCCGGCGCCAGGCCTTGGCCAGCAGCGGCGGCAGCTCCTGCGCGGCCGGGCGGGAGGCCGCCTCGGTCAGCACGGGCTCACGGGCGGCCGCCACCAGAAGCGCCAGCAGCGCCACGTACCGGTCCGAGCTCATCGCCGCGTCCAGCGCGGCCTGCGCGGCCGGCCGTTCGGCGTCGAAGGTCCGGCGGACGACGGCTGCGGCGGCGGCGATGTCGCGCCGATCCGTGTGGTCCACGCCGTCCCGGCCGTGGCCCCCCTCGTGGACGCCGGCGCCCGGCTCCGCCGCGGGCAGGGCCGCCAGGTCGCCGAGCAGTCGCTCCTCGAGCACCTCGCGGTCGCGCAGGTGGCCCAGCTCGGCCGCGATCCAGGACAGCTCGTCGCGCAGCTCGGTCGCCCACGCCTCGTCGACGAGCGGGGCGAACACCTTCAGCCCGCTGCGCAGCCGCCGCGCAGCCACCCGCATCTGGTGCACCGAGTCGGGCAGCCCGCGGCGAACCCGCAGGTCCTGGGCCAGGAACGCGCTGGTGTTGCGGACGACGTGGGCACGGATGGCCGCCCCGGCGGGGTCGTGCGGTGCCACCGGCGGCAGGCTGCCCGGCGGCGGCACGTCCGGCGGTGCCATCGCGGCCGGTCCGAGCGCCCGTACCGCCTTGGACGGCAGCCCGCCCTCGATGGCGCCCGAGCCGACCAGCGCCGCGACCACGGCGGCGATCTCGTCCGGGGCGCCGTCGCGGCTCTCCACCTCGAGCTCGCGGAAGCGGGCGGCGACGTGGGTGCCGTCGAGCACCGAGACGGTGTCGTCGGTGAGCTCGGCGAGGAGGCGGCCGTCGGGGCCGACCAGCTCGTACGGCCGCCGTTCGGTGCGCAGCGTCGCCACCGGCTCGACGTCGGCCCCGCGGGTCACGCCCAGCACGATCCGCAGCAGCTCCGGCGGCGGGACGACCGCGTCGTCAAGCGGCAGGCGCACCTCGTCGCGGACCGCCCCGCCGTCCGAGCCGACGACGGCATCCGCGAGGTCGTCGGCCGGGAGCTTGAGGTGCCAGCCGTCGTCCACCCCGCCGGACCGCCGCCTCAGGGTCACGTGCGAGCGGGCCAGCCGAAGGTCGCCGGTGTCGTAGTAGGTGGCGGTGAGCTCGAGCGTCGGCTGCTCGCGGACCGCAGCCACGGCGGCGGGCTCGTCGGTACCTGCGGAGGTGAGGTCGGGGAGCCGGTACAGCCCGTGCACGCGCAGCTTGCGCTCGACCTCGCGGTACGTCTGCGGTGCGGCTGAGGTCACGCGGGCGCCTTGCGGCGCTGGTGCAGGCCGATCAGGTAGGCCTGCAGGTCGAGCAGCGGCTCGCCGTCCGCGCCGTAAGCCACCCGCTGCCACTCGCCGTCCGGCTGCAGGCTCCACGACGCGGTCCCAAGGTCGAAGCCCAGGCGCAGCAGCTCGTCGAGCTCGGCGATGTGCTCCGGAGCGTCGATGCGCACCAGCGCCTCGACCCGGCGGTCGAGGTTGCGGTGCATGAGGTCGGCCGAGCCGATCCACATCTCGCTCTCCGCCCCGACCCCGAACGCGAACAGCCGCGAGTGCTCGAGGAAGCGCCCCAGGATCGAGCGCACCCGGATGTTCTCCGACAGTCCCGGAACGCCGGGCCGCAGCGCGCAGATCCCACGAACCAGGATGTCCACCGGGACACCGGCCTGGCTGGCCCGGTACAGCGAGTCGATCGTCGCCTCGTCGACGATGGAGTTGAGCTTGAAGCGGATCGCGGCCGGTCGGCCCTCCCGGGCCCGGTCCACCTCGCGCTCGATCCGTTCGACGAGGCCGGAGCGGACCGAGTTCGGCGCGACCAGCAGCCGCTCGTACTCGGTGTTCATCGAGTAGCCGGACAGCACGTTGAACAGGTCCGCGACGTCGGCCCCGACGACCGGGTCCGCGGTGAGCAGGCCGAGGTCCTCGTACAGGCGGGCGGTCTTGGGGTGGTAGTTGCCGGTCCCGATGTGCGAGTACCGGCGGATCCCGACGTTCTCCTGGCGGACCACCATGCTCAGCTTGCAGTGCGTCTTGAGACCGACGAGGCCGTACACCACGTGGCAGCCGGCCTCTTCCAGCTTTCGCGCCCGCTTGATGTTCGCGCCCTCGTCGAAGCGGGCCTTGATCTCCACCAGCACGAGCACCTGCTTGCCGGCCTCGGCGGCGTCGATGAGCGCCTCGACGATCGGGGAGTCCATGCTCGTGCGGTACAGGGTCTGCTTGATGGCCAGGACGTTCGGGTCGGCCGCGGCCTGCTCCAGGAACGCCTGCACGGATGTCGAGAACGAGTCGTACGGGTGGTGCAGCAGGACGTCGTGGTCGCGCAGCACCGCGAGGATGTCCGGGGCGGTCGCCGACTCGAACTCGGCGAGCTCGTGGCTGGTCCGCGGCAGGAACGGCGGGTCCTTGAGCTCGACCCGGTCCAGCCTGAGCAGGTCCATCAGGCCGGTGAGGTCCAGCGGGCTCGGCAGCGCGAACACCTCGCTGTCGGTGACGCCGAGCTCGCGCACCAGCAGGTCCAGCACGTGCGGGTCGACCGTCTCGACGACCTCCAGGCGCACCGGTGGGCCGAAGCGCCGCCGCATCAGCTCGCGCTCCATCGCCTGGAGGAGGTTCTCGGCGTCGTCCTCCTCCACCTCGACGTCTTCGTTGCGGGTGACCCGGAAGCTGTGGTGCTGCAGCACCTCCATGCCGGGGAACAACGTGTCCAGGTGCGCGGCGATGACCTCTTCGAGCGGCACGAAGCGCTGCTCGGCGACCGCGTGGAAGCGGGACAGGTTCGGCGGGACCTTCACCCGGGCGAAGTGCTCGCTGCCGGTGGACGGGTTGCGCACCACGACGGCGAGGTTCAGCGACAGCCCGGAGATGTACGGGAACGGGTGCGCGGGGTCGACCGCGAGCGGGGTGAGCACCGGGAAGATCCGGTCGTCGAAGAAGCGGTCGGACTCGGCCTGCTCCTGCGCGGTGAGCTCGTCCCAGCGCAGGATCTCGATGCCCTCCTTGCCCAGCGCCGGCCGGACGTCGTCGCCGAAGCAGCGGGCGTGCCGGGCCATGAGCTCGCGGCTGCGGGTCAGGATCGCCTCGTGCACCTCTCGGGGCAGGCCGCCGCTGGCAGCGCGGACGGCGATGCCGGTGGCGATGCGGCGCTTGAGCCCGGCGACCCGCACCATGAAGAACTCGTCCAGGTTGCTGGCGAAGATCGCCAGGAACTTGGACCGCTCCAGCAGGGGCACCGACTGGTCCTCGGCGAGCTCGAGCACCCGCTCGTTGAACGCGAGCCAGGACAGCTCGCGGTCCAGGAAGCGGTCGACCGGCAGCGGCTCCGGCCCGCTGTCGTACTCGACCTCGGCGACCGCCACATCGTCCATCCCCCCATGGTGGCACCCCCGGGTGAACGCTGCCGCCACCTCGCCCGACCCGGGGCCGGGCTCAGGGAGCGGTGAACATGACGTCGGTGTCCCAGTGCGTGAAGCCGAGGTCGCTGTAGAGGCGGATCGCCGGGAGGTTGCTCTCCTCCACGTACAGCATCGCCTCCGGCAGGCCGGCCGCCCGCAGGTGCCGCAGCCCCACGAGCGTCAGCGCCCGGCCGAGGCCGCCGCCCTGCTCGGCGGGGTCCACGCCGACGACGTACACCTCGCCGATCGGCGGGTGGTCGTGGTGGTGGGCGGCGCCGCCGTGCACCTTCGTCCAGTGGAAGCCGACGATCTGCTCGGGCGGGCCCGGCCGGGTGGCCAGGAAGAACCCGGCGGCGTCGAACCACGGTTCGGCCAGCCGCTGCCGCAGGTCCGCCCCGGTCCAGCGGCCCTGTTCGGGGTGCGCGGCGAACGCGCGGGCGTTCACCGCCAGCCAGGCCATGTCGTCCGCGCCGGGCCGGAACGTGCGGACCTGGATCCCGGCCGGCAGCACCGGCTCGGGCAGCGGGGCGTACAGCGACCGGCGCATCTGCCACAGCGAGCGGGACACGCTGAAGCCCATCGAACCGGCCAGCGCGGCGGCGGCCGCGTGACCGCCGTGCGACCACAGCCGCAGCCGTCCGTCCGGGCTCTCCGCGAGCAGCTGGGCGGCCAGGCGGCGCCCGTACCCGTTCCCGCGCAGCCCGGGGTCGACGACGAGCTCGGCGCTGGACCCGCTGACCTCGTCGGAGACGTCCAGGTGGCCGTAGCCCGCGAGCCGGTCGTCGCCGGCCGCGTACACCAGCACGTGCCTGACGTTCGTGTCGCCGCCGTGGCGCAGGTGCAAGGTGACGTGCTCGGACAGCGGCCGCACCCCGTCCGCCTCGGTCGCCCGCTCGACCAGGACGGCGACGGCGGCCAGCTCACCGGGGTCGAGCCGGCGCAGCACCTCGACCCGTGCCTGCGGCGGGACTCCCACGGCTGGAGGCTAGTGCCGGGCTCAGCCCGCGTCGGCCCCGACGCGCTCCTCGGCGTCCGCGTCGGGACGCTGGACGACGAACCGGTAGCCCACGTTCCGCACGGTGCCGATCAGCGCCTCGTGCTCGGGCCCGAGCTTGGCCCGCAGCCGACGCACGTGCACGTCGACCGTACGGGTGCCCCCGTAGTAGTCGTAGCCCCACACCTCCTGCAGCAGCTGGGCCCTGGTGAAGACCCGGCCCGGGTGCTGGGCGAGGAACTTCAGCAGCTCGAACTCCTTGAACGTGAGGTCCAGGACCCGCCCGCGCACCTTGGCCGTGTACG
This sequence comes from uncultured Actinomycetota bacterium, assembly GCA_963771835.1. GTDB lineage: Bacteria > Actinomycetota > Actinomycetes > Prado026 > Prado026 > CAVQCJ01. The sequence goes on along the minus strand of CAVYVA010000004.1, from coordinate 572,856 downwards.
TGGACTCGTCGATGGCCACGTCGCCGGAGCGGATCTCGTCGGGCAGGTCTTCGTCCCCGCCACGGGCGGCGAGCAGCCGGCCGGCCGTCACCCGCAGCCGGGCCTCGACCTCGGCCGGGCCGGCGGTGTCCAGCAGGACGTCGTCGACGCCCCAGTCGGCGCTGACCGCGACCATGCCGCCCTCGGTCACGACCAGCAGCACGGGGACGTCGACGCCGGTCGTCCGCATCAGCCGGCACAGGCTCCGCACGTGCGGCAGGTCGCGCCGGCCGTCGACCACGATCGCGTCGCACGGTGGGGCGTCGATCAGCGCGGACGCCTCGGCCGGCGCCACCCGAACCTGGTGCATGAGCAGGCCGAGGGCGGGCAGCACCTCGGTGGACGGCTGCAGCGCGTTGGTCAGCAGGAGCAGCTGGCTCAAGGCGGTCCCTCCGTCTCCAGGAATGCACAACGGGTTCCAGAACGCATAACGGGTTTCAGAACGCATAACGGGTTTCAGAACGCATAACGGGTTTCAGAACGCACAGTGGGACCCGAGTGGCGTCATCGCCCAGGTCCCGGTGTGAGGATAGCGGACATGGCAGCGACGCCCACCGGCTGGTCCGAGGAGCGCACGCTGCTGACCAGCGACGGCGTGCGGGTCTCGGCGGCGTTGCGCCGGCCGGGTGAACCAGCGGGCCGCACGGCCGGTGCGCAGCCGGCGGAGCTGGCGTTCGTGCTGGCGCACGGGTTCACCGGGACGTGGCGTTCGGCCGGGCTCGCGCGGGTGGCCGCGGTGCTGTCCGGGGGGCCGGACGCCGGCACGGTGGTGGCCTTCGACTTCCGCGGCCACGGGCGCTCCGGCGGGCAGAGCACGGTCGGCGACCGCGAGGTCTTCGACCTGGATGCGGCCGTCCGGTGGGCCCGGCTGCTGGGCCACCGGAAGGTCGCGACGGTCGGGTTCTCGATGGGTGCGTCGGTGGCGGTACGGCACGCGGCGCTGCTCGGCGGCGTCGACGCCGTGGTCGCTGTGAGCGGTCCGGCGCGCTGGTTCTACAAGGGCACGGCCCCGATGCGGCGGCTGCACCACGTCGTCGAACGGCCGTCCGGACGGCTCGTGGCGCGGGTCGCGCTGCGTACCAGGATCGGCGCGGCCCGCTGGGACCCGATGCCCGAGGAGCCGCGCGCGGTCGCCGGGCGGATCGCCCCGACCCCGCTGCTGGTGGTGCACGGCGACAGCGACCCGTATTTCCCGCTCGACCACGCCGAGGAGCTCGCGGCCGCGGCCGGGCCGGCGGGGGAGCTGTGGGTGGAGCCCGGGTTCGGCCACGCCGAGGCGGCGATGGATGCGGACCTGACCGCCCGGATCGCGTCGTGGGTGCGTACCGCGGTGGGGCTCGAGGTGACCGGTGCCCGGTCCTGAGACCGCGGCCGGCGTCGTGCGGCTGCGGTACTGGGCGGCCGCGAAGGCCGCGGCGGGCACTGCGGAGGAGCGGTTCGAGGCCCCGGCGGTGACGACGCTGGCTGGCCTGGTCGCCGCCGCCGTGGCGGCGCACCCCGACGACGGGACGCTCGCGCGGGTGCTGGCGCGCTGCTCGTACCTCGTGGACGGGGACCCGGTCGGGACCCGCCGGCACGCCGCGGTGCCGCTCACGGCCGGCGCCGTCGTCGAGGCGCTGCCGCCGTTCGCCGGTGGCTGACATGCCACAAGTCCGGTTGTCGGCAGGGGTTGGGAGGGGAATGGGGACGGCGAGCGGCACCGTTGGGACGGCGTGAGCCCCGGCCTCGTGGTCCTCGTCGTGGCACTGCTCGCGGCCAGCGCGTTCGGCGTGTACCGCCGCCTCACCGACGGGCGCATCCGCGGCGTCGACGCTCGAGCTGCCGGAGCGGCCGTCCGTGGGTCCGGGCAGCAGCTGACCGCCGCCGACCTGGGCGTCGAGCTCGGCGAGCGGGCCACCCTCGTCCAGTTCTCCACTGCGTTCTGCCAGCCGTGCCGCCCCACCCGCCGGCTGCTCGCCGAGGTGGCCGACATGGTCGACGGCGTCCGGCACGTCGACGTCGACGCCGAGTCGCACCTGGACCTGGTCCGGCGCCTCGACATCCTCCGTACGCCCACCGTGCTGGTGCTGGACCCGGCCGGTCGGGTGGTCCGGCGGGCCACCGGGGTCCCCCGCAAGGCCGACCTCGTCGCGGCCCTCGGCGAGGCGATCCCATGAGACGGCCGTACCAGCATGCGGACGTTCCGGTGACTGGGACGGTGCCATCGCCTACGCTTGCCGCCATGTCCGGGCAGGTGCTCACCAAACGGCGTGCGGTCGACCTGTGCCGCATGGCCACCTGCCTGTGTCGAATGTCCTGACGCTCTAGCCGCACCCCCCTTCGCGCGCCTTCGTCGCGCCCCTGCGCTTCCCCGTGCCGGCACCTGTCAGGAGCCACCCACCATGTCTGTCGACCCTCGCGGTCCCCGCTTCGCCGCCGCACTCACCACCGTGCTGCTCGCGCTCGCCCTGCTCACCGGCAACCCCTGGCTGCTCGCGCTGCAGGCGGTCGTCTTCGGCCTGGGCGCCTTCCGAGGCATCCAGTCCACCCCGTACTCGTGGCTGTTCCGGCGCTTCGTGCGGCCCAGGCTGGCGCCGCCGGCCGAGCTCGAGGACGTACGGCCGCTGCGGTTCGCCCAGGCGGTCGGGTTCGGCTTCGCCGTCATCGGCCTGCTCGGTGCCGCGTCCGGCACGACCGTCGTCTTCCTGGTGGCCACCGCATTCGCACTCGCAGCCGCCTTCCTCAACGCCGCGTTCGGCTACTGCCTAGGCTGCGAGGTCTACCTGCTCATCCGCCGCTTCACCCCCACCCGTGAGGAGATCCCCGCATGAGCCGCTCCGACGTCCTGGTCGACGCCGACTGGGTCGAGGCGCACCTCGACGACCCGAAGATCGTCCTGGTCGAGGTCGACGAGGACATCAGCGCCTACGACAAGGGCCACGTCACCGGCGCCGTCCGGATCGACTGGAAGGCCGACCTGCAGGACCCCGTCCGCCGCGACTTCGTCAACAAGGCGCAGTTCGAGGCGCTGCTGTCCGCGAAGGGCATCGGCAACGACTCCACCGTCGTGCTCTACGGCGGCAACAACAACTGGTTCGCGGCCTACGCCTACTGGTACTTCAAGCTGTACGGGCACCAGGACGTCAAGCTGCTCGACGGCGGCCGCAAGCGCTGGGAGCTCGACTCCCGCTCGCTGGTGACCGACGTGCCGCAGCGGCCGGCGACCACGTACACCGCCAAGGAGCAGGACACCTCGATCCGTGCGTTCCGCGACGACGTGCTCGGGGCGATCGGCTCGCTCAACCTCGTCGACGTGCGGTCGCCGGACGAGTACGCCGGCCGCCTGCTCGCCCCGGCCCACCTGCCGCAGGAGCAGTCGCAGCGCGGCGGGCACATCCCGACGGCCGCGAACATCCCGTGGTCCAAGGCGGCCAACGACGACGGCACGTTCCGCAGCGACGACGAGCTCACGACCCTGTACGGGGACGCGGGCGTCGACCTGTCCCAGGACACGATCGCGTACTGCCGCATCGGTGAGCGATCGGCGCACACGTGGTTCGTGCTGCACGAGCTGCTCGGGCAGCCGAACGTGCGCAACTACGACGGCTCGTGGACCGAGTACGGCTCGCTGGTCGGCGTGCCCGTGCAGCTCGGGGACGAGCCGGGCGGCCCGGAAGGCGGCGCCTGATGTGCGGCGCGACGAAGGGCGGCCTGAGCGTGGAGGGCATCGACGTGACCAAGGAGGCCGTGGTGCAGGGGGTCGTCGTCCGCGGCGAGAGCCCGGTCGGCGGCGCCTACGTGCGGCTGCTCGACTCCGGCGGCGAGTTCACCGCCGAGGTCCCGACCTCGGCGAGCGGCCACTTCCGCTTCTTCGCCGCGCCGGGGACGTGGACGCTGCGCGTCCTCGCCCCCGGCGCCGACCCCGTCGACCGCTCGGTCGTCGCCCACAAGGGCGTCGTCGCCGAAGTGGAGATCACCGTCTAGCCCACCCGACCCACCAGAACCTACGGGCAGGTAAGGCCGTCTTTCGGCCTTACCTGCCCGTAACTGTTGCCTGTGGATGACCTGGCGGCGACATCAGTCCTGTCGTCCACCCTGTGCGGATGCCTCGACCGGCCCCGCCTCCGGAAGCCTGCGCCCAGGACGGCCTGTTCACGGCTCGCCAGGCCCGACGTGCCGGCGTGTCGTCGGCACGGATCCGGCGGCAGGTGGCCGACGGCCTGTGGCAGGTGGTCGTGGGGGACGTCATGGTCCCGGCCAGGACCGTGCTCACCCAGAGGCGGCGTCTGAGGGCTGCCGTGCTCGCAACCGAAGGGCTGCTCAGCCACTCGTCGGCAGCCCGGCTCTGGGACCTCCCGGTGCCCGACCACGACGAGCCCGCGCTCCACGTGACCGTCGCGGTCGCCGCTCATCCACGCGTCGCGGGTGTGCGGGTCCATCGACGCAACCTGGCGACCGGTGATCGCGGGGTGCTGCACGGGCTTCCGCTGACGTCCCGGCCCCGTACGGTCGCCGACTGTGTGTCGACCTGGCCGCCGAGCGCGGCGGCGAACCTGCTGGACCACGTTCTCCGGACCCGGGTCGTGCCCGTCCACGAGATGGGTCGGCTCGTCGCCGACGCGAAGGGCACGCACGGGGTAGGGCAGCTGCGCCGGCTGGTGCAGTCCGCATCGGGCGGGAGCTGGTCGGCTGCCGAACGTCGACTCCATCGGCTCCTGCGGGCGGCGGGCATCCATGGATGGGTGGCCAACAAGGCCTTGCGCCTCGCGCACGGCCGGCGCGTGGTCGTCGACGTCTGGTTCGAGGAGGCGCGTCTCGCGGTCGAGATCGACGGCCAGGCCTGGCACGTCGGTCCGGAACGGTTCCAACGGGACCGGGAGCGACAGAACGCCCTCGTGCTGTCCGGCTGCACCGTCTTGCGATTCACCTGGGCCGACCTCACCCAGTCGCCCGGGCAGGTGATCGCCGAGATCCAAGCCGCCCTCTCGCGAACCTACGGGCGGGTAAGGCCGGAAAACGGCCTTACCCGCCCGTAGGTTTCGAAGTTAGTAGACGAGGGCCTGGGCGGTGTCGGTGGTGGCCTCGGCGACGAAGGCGGCGGCGCCCGCGATCCGTACGCCGGGCAGCAGGTCGTCGGCGCTCAGGCCACGGCGCCCGGCGCACTGCGTGCACACCGTGAGCGTCCCGCCGGCGAGCACGGCGTCCCTCAGCTGGGCGAGCGGCGCCGACCCTTCCAGGACGAAGGCCTCCGCCCGCCCGGGCACCGCCAGCCACGACGCCTCGCCGGTCAGCCACAGGGACACGGCCACCCCGGCCGACAGCGCCGTCGCCGCCACGGTGAACGCCTGCGAGCACCGCTCCGGCTCCTCGGCCCCCACCGTCACCTTCACCACCAGGTCGCGCATGCCGGTCAGCGTACGGGCGGCCACTACAGTGACGAGCGTGCTGGAGTCCATCTACACGGCGCTGCTGATCGCCGTCGCGCTGGCCGTGGTCTGGTTCGCCGCCGCGATGGTCCGCAGGCTCTACCGCGACCAGGACTGAGACCGACCGAGACAGGAGCCCAGACCGTGCCCGTCGAGCTGTCCGCGGACCTGCCGGCCGAGCTGGTCCCGCTGGCCTGGCTGATCGGCCACTGGGAGGGCGCCGGGGTCGGCGGGTACCCATCCGTCGAGAGCTTCCGGTTCGGCCAGGAGATCGACTTCGGCCACGTCGGGAAGCCGTTCCTCACGTACGTCTCCCGCAGCTGGCTCCTCGACGACGACGGCCGGCCGGGCCGGCCGCTGGCGACCGAGTCCGGATACTGGCGGCCGCAGCCCGGCGGCGCGCTCGAGGTGATGCTGGCGCACCCGACCGGCTACGCGGAGATCTGGCTCGGAACCGTGACCGGCGCCAAGATCGAGCTGACCACCGACGTCGTCGTCCGCACGGCCTCGGCGAAGGCGTACACCGGTGGCACCCGGCTGTACGGCCAGGTGGAGGGCGACCTGCTCTGGGCCTTCGACATGGCCGCGGTGGGCGAGTCGCTGCAGTCGCACCTGTCCGGACGGCTGAAGAAGGTCGGCTGAGCGGTGACGCTGCGGGAACGCCTGCACAGCGAGGGGCTGCGGATGACCCCGCAGCGCCAGATCGTCCTGGACGCCGTCACGCGGCTGGGCCACGCGACCCCCGAGGCGGTCTGCGCCGAGGTGGCCCGGGCGGACCCGGGCGTCAACCCGTCGACGGTGTACCGGACGCTCGAGCTGTTCGAGCGGCTCGGGGTGATCCGGCACGCGCATCTGGGGCCGGGCGCCGCCACCTACCACCCGGGCGACGAAACGGCGCACCTGCACCTGGTCTGCGAGTCCTGCGGAACGGTGACCGAGGCCGACCTGGCGCTGGCCGACCAGCTGGTGGGAAGGCTGCGGGACGTCCACGGGTTCACCCCTGATGTGGGACACATGGCGATCTCGGGGACCTGTGCCGCCTGCGCCTCGGGCGCCGCGCGCCATGCCGACCACGCCGACCACGCCGACCACGCCGACCACGCCGACCACGCCGAGCAGCACGCTGAGCACTGGGCGCACCGATGACCGCGCCGGCCACGCACGCCGTCCCGGTCGAGGCCGGCCCGGACGCCGGCGCGCCCTGGCACTACGGCGACCCGTACGCCGAGGAGCGCGCGCTACGAGGCCGGTGACGCGGTCGTCGACCTCTCGCACCGCCCGGTGCTCCGGGTGGCCGGAGCCGACCGGCTGACCTGGCTGCACGCGCTGACCTCCCAGCACCTCACCGAGCTGCCGCCGGGCGTGTGGACGCAGGCGCTGATCCTGTCCCCGCACGGCCACGTCGAGCACCACCTGACTCTGGTCGACGACGGCTCGGCCGTCCTCGCGCACGTGGAGCCGGGCACGCTCGACGCCCTCACCGCCTACCTGCGCTCGATGGTCTTCTGGTCCGCGGTCGAGGTCGACGACGTCACAGCCGACTTCGCGGTCGTACGGACGCTCGCCGGCGACCGCTTCGTCGCGCGGTCCGATCTGCGACCGGGAGCTGGCCGCGGCCGGCCGACGCGGCCGGCCTGTGGGCGCACGAGGCGGTCCGGGTCAAGAGCGGGGTCCCGCGGCTGGGCTTCGAGACCGACCACCGGACCATCCCGGCCGAGGTCGGCTGGATCGGCCCTGCCGTGCACCTGGACAAGGGCTGCTACCGCGGTCAGGAGACGGTCGCCCGGGTGCACAACCTGGGCCGGCCGCCGCGCCGCCTGGTCCTCCTGCAGCTGGACGGCTCGCAGTCCCTGCTGCCCGCGCACGGCGACCCGGTGACCGGCGCCGAAGGACGGCAGGTCGGGTTCGTCGGCACCGCCGTGCGCGACAACGAGCTCGGACCGATCGCGCTCGCGCTGGTCAAGCGGACCGTCGAGGACGGCGCCACCCTGCTCGCCGGTCCCCCCGATGCGGCCGTGCCCGCAGCCGTCGAGAGCCCCCCGCAGCCATGAGCGCCCAGCCGTACCAGTACGCGCAGCCGCCGCCGGCGGGACCGCGACGGACGTCCGCGGGGCGCGGCCTGTGGATCAGCGGCATCGTCGTCGCCGCGGTCGGGCTGGTGCTGGCGATCGTCTCGGCGATCCTGCTGTTCAGCGGCGTCGTCTCCGCCGTCCAAGACCAGCTGACCGCCCCGCTGCTGGACTCCCAGGGCACGAACGCGGTCAGCCTCGAGCCCGGGACGTACCTCGTCTTCCAGAACTCGGGGGCGATCCCGATGTCGGCGTCCGACGTGACCGTCAGCGGCCCCGACGGGCAGGGCGTCGCCGTGAGCGCCCCCGACATCGACGAGCGCTTCAACCGGTACGGCCAGGAGTTCGTCGCGATCGCCCAGTTCGATGCCGGGCAGACCGGCCAGTACGAGCTGACCGTCGCGCAGTCCGACACCGGGACCCAGCTCGTGGTGGCGCCCGGGCTCACGTCGAAGGTGGTCGACCGCGCAGGGTGGATCTTCGGGATCCTCGGCGGCGGCCTGCTCGTCCTCGTCGGCCTGGTGCTGTTCGCCGTCGGACTGACCCAGCGCAGGCGGGCGCTCCGGCCCGCCGTCGCTGCGGCGGACCCGTCCGCAGCCGGCTACCCACCGACCTACACCACCCCGACGTACACCACCCCGACCTACGCCACCCCCGCGCGTACACGGCGCCGACGTACGCCGTCCCGGCCGTGCCGCCGCCGCGCCGCGGGCTGGTACCCGGACCCGGACCCCTCGCGGCCGGGCGGCCGCCGCTACTGGGACGGCTCGACCTGGACCGGCCACATTGCGTGAACGGGCGGCCTGCCGTCACCTGACCGGGTCAGCGAAGTCACCCTGAGTCGCGCGCACTGCACGTACAGTGGCGCCGTGTCCCGGCACCGGCGTCCCGGAGACAGGCGTACCGCAGACCGGCACGGAGCCGCCCGGCACCGCGGACGGCGGACGTTCGCCGTCCGCGTCCTGGCCGGCGTCCTGCTCGCGCTCGCGGCGGCCGCCGCCTGGATGGCCTGGTCCGGCCTGCGCGCCCGGGACGAGCTCACCGCGGCGCGCACCGACGTGTCCCGGCTGCGGGCCGCCCTGGTCGCCGGGGACCGCGACGACGCGCTGGAGGTCCTGGACGACGCCCGGACGCATGCGGCGAACGCGCGCGGCCTCACCGGCGACCCGCTCTGGCGGGCCGTGGGGATGGTCCCGTTCCTGGGCCGCACGCCGCGGGCGGTCACCGAGGCCACCGACGTGCTGGCCGCCACCGTCAACGGCGTGCTGCCCGACCTCGTGGACGCCGCCTCGCGCCTGGCCCCCGACCGGATCCGCGAAGGCGACCGCCTCGACGTGGCCGCCGTCGCCGCGGCGCAGCCGTCCGTCGACGCGGCCCGCGCGGCGCTGGCTCCGTTGGAGTCGCGGCTGACCGCGATCGACCTCGGCGGGGTGGCGAGCCCGGTCGCCACCGGGGTGGTGTCGCTGCGACGCCAGGTCGGCGGGCTGTCGGTGGACCTGGCCGCAGTGTCCACGGCGGCCCGGGTGCTGCCGAGCATGCTCGGCTCCGAGGGCGCGCGGCACTACCTCGTGGTGTTCCAGAACAACGCGGAGGCGCGGGGGACCGGTGGGCTGGTCGGCGCCTACGCCGTGGTCACCGCCAGCGGGGGGCGGCTGACCGTCGACAGCCTGGGCACCGACTCCGACCTGAAGTCGGCGGCCGCGCCCGTGCTCGACCTCGGGCCGCAGTACAAGGCGCTGTTCGGCGACGACCCGGCCCTGTGGGTGAACACCAACCTCAGCGCGCACTTCCCGTACGCCGCCCGGCAGCAGCTCGAGCTGTGGCGGCGCCAGCACGGGCAGCAGCTGGACGGCGTCATCGCCGTCGACCCGGTGACGCTCGGGTACCTGCTCGAGGTCACCGGGCCGACGCGGCTGAAGGACGGCACGACGCTGAACGGCTCCGGGATCGCGGCGCTGACGCTGCAGCAGGTGTACGCCCGCTACCCCTCGCCGACGCAGAACGCGCAGCGCAAGCAGTTCCTGCAGGCGGTGGCCGCCGCCGCGTTGTCCAAGGTGCTGAGCGGGGCCGGGGACCCCCAGGCGATGGTCCGCGCGCTGGGCCGGGCCGCCGGGGAGCGCCGCCTCCTGGTGTTCAGCGCGCACGCGGACGAGGAGGCGCAGATCGCCGGCACGGCGGTGTCCGGCGTGGTGGACGACAGCCCCGGCCCGTACGTCGGGGTGGCGCTCGACAACGCCTCCGGGAGCAAGATCGACTTCTACACGACCGCCTCGCTGTCCTATGTGCGCAGCTGTACCGACGGGGGCGGCCCGGTGGCCTCGACGGTCACGCTCACGCTCCACGACGGTGCCCCGGCGTCGGGGCTGCCGGAGTACGCGGGCTACCGTCTCGACCGCGGCGCGATGACCTCGCCGGCCGGGCACGGCGGTGACGGTTCGGTGCTCGACCGGGTGCTGGTCTACCTGACCGAGGGCACCCAGGTCACCGGCGCGACCCTGGACGGCGGCCAGGCCGCGGTCTCACCGGGCGTGGACGGGGCGGGGGACGGGCGCCCGGTCGTGTCGCTCCCGGTCGAGCTGAGGTCCGGGCACACCCGGGTGCTGGTCCTGCAGCTGACCGAGCCCGCGCAGGAGGCGCCACATCCCGGTCCGGGCCTGGGTCGCCCCGCTCGTCCAGACCCCCACGACTACGGTCACCGCGTCGACCTGCCGATAACGCCCGGGGGACCCTTCTCCGGGCCGCCACCGCTGTCCGGTGGGCCCCCGTGTCCGTTTGCCTTCGACTGGGGAGTTCTCCGATGCGGATCCGTCACCTCACCGCGCTCGCCGCCCTTGCGGTCGGCGCCGGGCTGATGTTCGTGGGCCCGGCCGCGCAGGCGGCCTACCCGCCGGCCTCGCCGACGCTCTCCGTGAGCGCCACCGTCGTCGATGCCGGGCAGACCGTCACGGTCGACGGGCTGGGCTTCCAGCCGTTGTCGGCGATCACGCTCTCCTGGACCGGACCAGGTGCTCGCGGCGCGGCCGCGATGGCGCTTCCGTTCGGGTCCAAGCCGCTCACGACCGACGCGACCGGCGCTGTCACCTCGACCATCACGTTCACGGCCTCCGGCGACCACGTCATCACGATGACCGGCGTCGACACGGCCGGGGCGCCGGTGTCGCTGTCGGCCACGGTGACCGTCCGTGCGGCCGCCCCCGCCGGGACCGAGCTCTCGCACACCGGGTTCCCGGTGCTGCAGTACCTGCTGGCCGCCCTCGGCCTGCTGGTCCTGGGCATCCTGATCGTCATGGTGGTCCGGCGCCGTCGCGCCGCTCCGGCCGTGGCGCCCGCCGCACCGGCCGCCCCGCAGCCGCTGCAGCCCAGCTCCCACTGAGCCCAGGCGCCCCGGTGGCGCCGAAGACCTACGGGCAGGTAAGGCCGGATTCCGGCCTTACCTGCCCGTAGGTCTTCGTGGTCCCGGTGCGGGGTGGCTGCGGAGACGGGAAGATCCGGGTCACCGCACCTGCCTGCAAGTGACCCGGACCTTGTCCGGTGGGGCCGCCGCCCCGGCGCCGGCGGCCCCTTGCCCCCGTGTCCTCGGGTTCCCCCTCGTACGCGGGTCTGCTTGTGGTCTCGCTCCCTGCGTTCGCCGTGCCGCTAGCGCCCGGCCTTGGCCCGGCGGCCGACCCGGGTGTCCGGCAGGACGTCTCCCTGCGCGGTCACCGAGTTCATCCGCGGCCGGTCCGTGCGCGTCTTGTAGGCGTACGAGTAGCCGTACCCGTACGCATAGGCGTCCGGGCCCTTGGTGGGCGCCATGTTCATGACCGTGCCCAGGATGCGGGCGTCCACCGTGTGCAGCGCCTGGGCCGTGCGCTCGAGCTGCTCGCGCCGCGTCTTGCCGTACCGCACGACCAGCACCGCGCCGTCGCAGATCCGCGACAGCACCGCGGCGTCCGTCACCGGCAGCAGCGGCGGGGCGTCGATGATGACCACGTCGAAGCGCTGCTGCAGCTGGCGCAGCAGGGCCACCATGTGACCGGACCCGAGCAGCTCGGACGGGTTCGGCGGGATCGGCCCGGAGGCCAGCACCGCCAGCCCGCAGCGGCCCCACGTCTGCAGCGCGTCGTCCAGCGAGGCCCGGCCGATGAGCACCGACGTCAGGCCGACCGAGCCCTCCACGCCCAGGTACTCGGCGATCTTCGGGCGCCGCAGGTCGCTCTCGACCAGCGCCACCCGGATGCCGGCCTGCGCGAGCGTGATGGCCAGGTTGCACGCGGTCGTGGACTTGCCCTCGCCGGCGACCGCCGACGTGATCACGACGGTGCGCGGCGGCCGGTCGATGTCGACGAACTGCAGGTTCGTCCGCAGCGTGCGGAACGACTCCGACCGGGTCGAGCTCGGGTCGATCGCGGTGATCAGCGGGTGCTTGGCCGCGTCGCTGTCGAACGCGATCATCCCGAGCGCGCCGGCGCCGGTGACCCGGGCCAGGTCGTCGATCCGCTTGATGGTCGTGTCCAGCGTCTCGCGGAAGACCGCGATCCCGATGCCGACGGCCAGCCCGAGCAGCAGGCCCAGGGCCAGGTTCACCTTCGTACGGGGGGAGACCGGCACCAGCGGCTTGTCGGCCTGCTTCACGACGGTCACCTTGACCGGCGAGTCGCCACCGCCCACCGGCGTCTCCAGGATCAGCACCTGTGAGGTGAACTCCGTGCTGACGGCGTTCGCGATGTCCATGGCCCGCTGCGCGGACGTGTCGTCGACCGCGACGTTGATGAGCACGGTGTCCAGCGGGGCCGACGCGGTGATCTGGTTGGCCAGCTTGTCCGGCGTCATGGTCAGGCCCAGCCGGTCGATCACCGGCTGCAGGACGTCGGGCGAGGTCACGATCTGCGCGTACGACTTGACCCGCTGCTGGGTGAAGATGCCGCCCTGAGCGGCGTCGGCCAGGTTGGACGAGGACGACTGCGCGGACACGAACAGCTGCGTCTGGGCCTCGTAGACGGGGGTCTGGAGGGCCGAGACGCCGACTGCGGCGGCGCCGCCGAGCAGCATGCACAGCACGATGGACAGCCACCGCTTGCGCAGGATGCGCCCGTAGTCCCGCAGGTCCATGTCGAGATCCCCTAGCCCCTCAGGTCCGCGCCGTGGTCGAGATACCAGGCGTAGGTCGATTCCAAGCCCCGCCCGAGACCTATCTCGGCCGTCCAGCCCAGTTCCTGGATACGTGTGACGTCGAGGACCTTGCGCGGTGTGCCGTCCGGCTTGGTCGGGTCCCACCCGATCTGACCCCTCGTAGCCGACCACCCGGGCCACCAGCGTCGCGAGCTCGGCGATGGTCAGGTCCGTGCCGGTGCCCACGTTCACCGGGGCGTCGTCGTCGTACCGCTCCAGCAGCAGCAGGCAGGCGCGAGCGAGGTCGTCCACGTGCAGGAACTCCCGGCGGGGCGTCCCCGTCCCCCACAGCGTCACCGCGCCCGCTCCGGACCGCTTGGCCTCGTCGAAGCGCCGGACCAGCGCGGGCAGCACGTGCGAGCCGGCCGTGGAGAAGTTGTCCCCGGGGCCGTACAGGTTCGTCGGCATCGCGCTGATGTACGACAGACCGTGCTGGCGCCGCAGCGCCTGCACCTGGAGCACGCCGGCGATCTTCGCGATGGCGTACGCCTCGTTGGTCGGCTCCAGCGGGCCGGTCAGGAGGGCCGACTCGCTGATCGGCTGCGGGGCCAGCCGGGGGTAGATGCACGACGAGCCGAGGAACAGCAGGCGCTGGACCCCGTGGGCGGCCGCGGCGTCGAGGACGTTCAGCTGGATGCGCAGGTTGTCGGAGAGGAACTCGGCCGGCTGGGTGGCGTTGGCCATGATCCCGCCCACCCGGGCGGCGGCCAGGACGACGTACTCCGGCTGCTGCTTGGCGAAGAAGTCCAGGACGTCGTCGCGCTCGCGCAGGTCCAGCTCGGCCGAGGAGCGGCCCACCAGATCGGTGAACCCCTGCGCCTCCAGGTGTCGCCACACGGCCGAGCCGACCAGTCCCCCGTGACCAGCGACGTACACGCGGGCCTCACGTGGCAGCGGGCGGGGCTGCCAGCGGGGTCGCGACGGCGCCGACTGGTCCATGAGGGTTGATTCGGCCGTCACCCCATCGGGCTAAAGCACTCCGGCCCCACGACCGACTCACTCAGCGTGACCAAGAGAGCTCTGATCACCGGGATCACCGGCCAGGACGGCTCGTACCTTGCTGAGCTGCTGCTCGCGAAGGGCTACGAGGTGCACGGGCTGATCCGGCGGTCGTCCTCGTTCAACACCGGCCGGATCGACCACGTGTACGAGGACCCGCAGGAGCCGGCCCGCCGGCTGACGCTGCACCACGGCGACCTGCACGACGGCGCCGGGATCGTCTCGCTGCTGGCCAAGATCCAGCCGGACGAGGTGTACCACCTCGGCGCGCAGAGCCACGTCCGCGTCTCGTTCGACATGCCCGTCTACACCGGGGACGTCACCGGCCTGGCGACCGTTCAGCTGCTCGAGGCGATCCGCAGCGTCGGCCTGGAGACCCGCTTCTACCAGGCGTCCTCGTCGGAGATGTTCGGCGCGACGTCGCCGCCGCAGAACGAGGAGTCGTACTTCCACCCGCGCTCGCCCTACGGCGTCGCCAAGGTCTACGGCTACTGGATCACCCGGAACTACCGCGAGGCCTACGGGATGTTCGCGGTGAACGGGATCCTGTTCAACCACGAGTCGCCGCGACGGGGCGAGACGTTCGTGACCCGCAAGATCACCCGTGCCGTCGCCCGCATCAAGGCAGGGCTGCAGAGCGAGCTGTACCTCGGGAACCTCGCCGCCGTCCGTGACTGGGGCTACGCGCCCGAGTACGTCGAGGCGATGTGGCGGATGCTGCAGGTCGACGAGCCGACCGACTTCGTCGTGGCGACGGGAACCGCGTACTCCGTGCGGGACTTCGTCGAGCTCTCGTTCGGGCACGCCGGGCTGGACTGGCGCGAGTACGTGCGCTTCGACGAGCGGTACCTGCGTCCCTCCGAGGTGGACTCGCTGATCGGTGACGCCGACAAGGCGGACCGGATCCTGGGCTGGCGGCCGCAGACGTTCACGCCGGAGCTGGCCCGCCTGATGGTCGACGCCGACGTCGCGCAGCTCGAGGACGAGTTGTCCGGTCGCCTCGTGCGCGTCGACCGGTAGGTACTGAGGATGCTGCAACAGCTGACCGCCCCCCGCACCCTGCTCGAGGTTGCCCTGCTCGTCGTCGCTACCATCGTGCTGCTGCTGGCGCTCTCCAGGGTTGAGTCGGCCGAGTCCGGATACATGGCCGGTCGCGCCTTAGTGTGGCTGATGGTGCTCACCTCGGTAGTCCCCGTCACTATCGACGAGCTCACCGGTGGCCGGTCTGCCGACGTTACCGGCGGTGTGGATGACAGCCAGCTAGGACCATTGGCTCAGTCGTTGAGCCACGTGATGCAGGTGCTGCTTGTACTGGTAGCTGCCCTCGCACTCCGGGAAGCCGTGCTCAAACGCGTTCGCGGGGCTTCGTCGGCGTTCTGGCTGATCCTGGCCCTGTGGTTCGTGACACTTCTTTCGGCGATCGCCAACTCATGGAGCCCAAAGCTGTTGGGCTGGCTGCTACCGCTCGTCGTGCTCGCCCTCTTTGCGTCGGCACGGTCCGGCGCACCGATCTTGAGCGAGTTGCGCAGAGTTCTGGTGGCGGTTCTGGCTGCCTCGCTTGCCATGTTCGTCCTAGCGCCCGGTGCGGCGACGATGACGGCGACCCGATCTGCAGAAGGGGGAGGGGCTCGGCTCGCGGGAGTGTTCTCGCACCCCAACGGGATGGGGGCGGCCGCGGCAGCCGCTCTGGTGCTCGGGCTCGCCACCTCGTCGGGATTGCGTCGCGTTGCCATTTCTTTGATGGCTCTGCTGACCCTGGCTCTCGCCGACTCGAGAACCGCGCTCGTCGCTGCGGCTGTGTGCATTCCGCTGGTGCTTGCCGCGCCGGCGGCCGTTGGTGCAAGGGTGGACTCGGATGCGGTTCGCCGGCTGATCCTGGCCGTCTGCTCCCTGGCGGGCGGGACACTGGTCGTCCAAGGTCTTCTTGCCAATTCCACCGACATCTCTTCGGTCAACGGCCGGACCCTTGTGTGGCAGTACGTGATCGAGGAGTGGCAGCGCCAGCCTGCGCTTGGGGCAGGCCCCGATGGTTGGTCTGCGGCTCGACTCTTGGCCGAGGTGCCGCAGTATGCCGGTCAGGCACACAACCAGTTCTTCGAGACCCTGTACCTGTACGGACTCGCCGGCGTAGTCGTCCTTGGTCTGGTCGTCGTGGTTGCTCTCGTCAAGGCGGGCCGACTCTGGAGGACTGGAGCGCCGGCTGCTCTTGCGCTGCTGGTCTGCATCCTGGTGACCGGCTTCAGCGAGTCGCCTCTGAAGTTCGACATCTCGGGGCTCACGGCGGAGGGTGCGATCGCCCTAGTTGCGATCGCAGTCATCCAGGCAGCGCGACCCGCGCCGGTCAGAACTGCGAGAGTCGGCGGGATGGCCGACCGCGGATGGGCGCAGGAGACGAACCGTGTCCTCACCCACTGACGTCCAGGTCCGTCCCGGCGTAGGCAGCGCCCGGCCGACGGTGTGCGCCATCCTGGCCGCCCACAATCGCCGTACGCTCACACTGGCCGCCATCGAGTCCGTGTTTCGTGAGACCGCCCGAGCTGATGTACAGGCTCGGGTCGTGCTGGTGGACGATGGGAGCACCGACGGAACGGCCGCCGCGGTCGAGGCGGCGTTCGGCGCCCGGGCGGCGGTCATATCCACCAACGGTGATCTCTTCTGGGCCGCTGCCATGGCTCTCGCCGAACGCGTGGCGATCCTGGACCAGCCGGACTACGTCCTATGGCTGAACGATGACGTCACCCTGCGACCCGGCTGCGTGAGCACGCTCATCGCGGTGTCCGGTCGCCACGACGGCGCGGTCGCGGTCGGCGCGACTACCGACCCGACCGACGGTAGGACAACCTACTCGGGGCTGCGTAGGTCGGGCAGGCATCCCTTGGCTTTCGCGCTCGTCGAGCCGAGCGGTTCAGACCAGCCGGTGGAGTCCTTCAACGGGAACATCGTTCTAGTACCCGGGACCGAGCTAGAGGTCATCGGCGGTCTCGACGGGGGCTTTGCCCACGCGTACGCGGACCTCGACTTCGGCCTGCGACTTCTGGCGGCCGGCCGGCCGGCATACCTCGCACCGTCCCCGCTGGGCAGCTGCTCGCGAAACGCGGTCAAGGGGACCTGGGCGGATCCGAGCCTGCCCGTGCGCGAGCGGCTTCGCCTTTTGCACAGCCCCAAGGGAGCGCCGCCACGCTCCAGCGCGCGCTTCCTGCGGCGGCACGGCGGTGTTCTCTGGCCGGCGTTCCTGGCGACCCCGTACCTGCGGCTCTTGGGGGAAGCGGCTATGCGTCGCTATCAGCCTTCCGAGGTCGAGTCGTGACCCCGCACGTCGCAGTTGTGGGTCCGGCGCGGCCAGCCGAGTTCGCGACCCTGCTCGCCCACGCAGGCGCGCAGCTGGCTGGCGTGGAAGGGCTTGGCGGCGGTCCTGTGAATGCCCTGGTCCGAGCACTTCTGGACGCTGGCTGCACAGTCGACCTGGTCACTCTCGATCCCAGCCTGACCAGAGAGCTGACCGTCGAGTCCGCGCGTCTCAACGTCTTCGTCGGTCCTTACCGCCGGTCGCCGAGAGCGCGCACAGCCGACCTCTTCCTGTCCGAACGTCGAGCCGTGGCATCACTGCTGGCGCGGTCGCGGGCGGAGCTCTTGCATGCCCATTGGACCTACGAGTTCGCCTGGCCGGTCGTTAGCGCCCAACGTCCACACGTAGTCACGGCGCACGACGCCCCGTTGTCCGTCCTCAAGCTGATGCCGGATCCGTACCGCGCCGTCAGGGCGCTCATGTCTGCAAGAGTCGCCCTCGGTGCCCACACCGTCACGGCGGTGTCGCCTTCGGTCGCGGAACGATGGGCGGCGCAAATGCCGTTCCGTGGCTCCGTCGCTGTCGTGCCCAATGTCGTATCTCCACGTGCTCGCCACAGGCCGAAGATCGACGACTCCGTCATCCTGAGCGTCGGCAACGGCACTTCCCTCAAGAACGTACGGACCCTCCTGAGCGCTTTCGTGCTGGTTCGGTGCCGAGCCACCGGCGCTCGCCTTCGACTCGTCGGGCCGGACCTTGAGGCGGGTGGTGCCGTTCATGCATGGGCGCGGGCGCGAGGTCTCGGTAACGGCGTGGAGTTCATGGGTTCACTGCCGCATGGCCGCCTGCTCGAGCTCATGGACGAATCGTCGCTCTTGTGCCACCCCAGCCTTGAAGAGTCCTTCGGCATGACCGTCGCGGAGGCCCTGTCCGGTGGGCTACCGGTGGTCGCGGGGGACAGGTCTGGAGCGATTCCCTGGCTGCTTGCACACGGGCGGGCCGGGGTGCTTACCGACGTGCGCCAGCCAGAGCGGCTTGCAGATGCCATGCTCAGCGTGCTGTTCGATCCTTCCCTCGCCAGTCGCCTGGCGGGCGAGGGACCGCATCGCGTCCGCGAGTTCGCCGCGGATCGTGTCGTGGAGAGCTACCTGGCTGTCTACAGCGACGTTGTAGCTCGCCGCACCCGTTCGCACAGCCTCCGGGGTGGAGCGTGATCCGAGTCCTGCACGTCCTCAACGAGCTCCGCTCCAGCGGAGCCGAACGCATGCTGGCATGCTCAGCGGGCCTGTGGGAGTCCCAGGGCGTTGACGCCGTCGTCATGGGTACCGGCGCTGAGCATCCGTATGCCGACGAGCTTCGCCGCCTTGGATACGACGTGGTGATCTCGCCGCGGACGAGGTCTGCAAATGGTCTGCTCCGGTTCGCGTCCGCAGTCCGAGACCAGTGCCCAGATGTCGTGCACGTCCACACCGAGTCAATGTTTGCTCCGATGGTCGGCGTGGCGCGCCAAGCGCCTTCGGTGCGCGCTGTGTTCCGATCGATCCACAGCGTCTTCGGCATCGACAGCGATCCCGCCTACATCGTAAAGCGACGCCGGCGCCTGGCGATCGCGAGGGCGATGGGTATGCATTCGGTCGCCTGCAGCGCCGAAGTAGCACAGCATGAGCTGGCCACGTTCGGACTTCGCTGTGACATCATCGAGAACTGGGTCGACACAACGTCGATGACGCCGGCCACCACTGCCGACATCCTGGCAGCGCGCAGAGTCTTGAGCATCCCGGGCAACGCACGGGTCGTCACCGTGATCGGCAACTGTGACTTCCCGAAGAACCACGAGCTCTTGCTCTCCGCTTTGGGCGAGGTCACCTCTCCGGTGGTGCTGCTTCATGTGGGGGAGACAAGGCACCAGTCCGCGCTCGAGGCCCGGCTATCGGCTGAACTGGTCGATCGCGGCATCGTTCGCATGCTCGGTCGCCGGAACGACATTCCCCAGCTCATCACGGGCTCGGACGCCGTCGCCGTCCCGTCTCGCCACGAAGGCTTCTCCATGGTGGCCGCAGAGGCACTCTGCGCAGGAGTTCCCCTACTGGCGGCGGACTCACCCGGACTGTCCTGGGTCAGGGACTTCCGCTCAGTCCGGCGGTTGCCATCCGATGTAGCGGCGTGGACCGCAGCGCTGAGTGAATTGGGCGCTGGGTGGGCTCCCGACGGAGGTCTCGTCGCGAGAGATCGAGCCGAGGCATTTCGCCGGTTCTCCCCCACGCGGGGAGTGCAAGACTGGGCCGCTGCCTACCGCCGCGCTGCGTCCGACAAGCGGACGCGGCGCAGGGAGGGACCCTCGACGTACCTGAAACAAACTGCGGCGACGACCAGCGACGTTGGCAGGCCTATCCCGAACATCGCCACGATGGACCATTGGTGGCCGAGACCACATCGCGCCACCGTGGTCCAGACCAGCAGAACCAATGGGAAGTGGACTGCATAGAGGCTGTACGAAACCCGCCCCAACGAGGTGATCGAGTGCCAGGTAGGCGGGTTCGCACGGCCAGGGGGCAGTCCGATCAAGCCGACGAGCAGACACGAGAAGACTGTGAGCCAGAGCAGCTGCCCCAGCGTGGTCTCCCCGGCGGCTGGGCCTCGGTAGAACGCCAGTCCCCCGGTCATGGCCGCGACGACGAGGACAGATCGGCGGGGCAGCACGTGCCTGCGAGCGAAGTGTGCCAGGACGACGCCGACCGCGAACCACGTGACGAGGCCGAAAAGCGGAATCGGCGAGAAGTGGTTCGCCAGCTTGGCGACGGCGAGAAGAGCAAGCGCTGGTGCGTACGGCCGCCATCGCACAGACGCCCACATGAGCAGAGGGAACAGCAGATAGAGCTGCGCCTCGACGGCGATGGACCAGAGCGGAGGGTTCAACTGGTGCAGCCAGTTCGGGTCCAGGTTCTGGACCAGGACGAGATGGGACAGCGCTCCGGAGGGAGTGACCGGTTCGTACGTATCCAGGCTGGGGGACGGGTGCACGAGCCAGCGACCGAGCCCGAGGACCACCAGTGTCCCGAGGAGGAGGCTCGCGTAGTACGTGGGAAGGATCCGCCACGCACGACGCCGGGCATACAGCCACACAGAGGTGCGTGGCAGGCCGCGCCGAACTCGAGACTCTTCACTCCAGGCCAGCGCAAACCCGCTCAGGAGGATGAATAGCCAGACCATCTGCCCCCCGAAGAGCCAGGGCCAGAGGATCTTGTGCTCTAGGTCTGCCGCCGCGAAGTCGGTGGCTGGATGGTCCGGAGGGACCATGCCCACCATGTGACCCACCGCCACTACCAGGGCCGCGATGCCGCGCAGTCCATCGACGAACGCAAGCCGCCCAGTGATCCCTCGCGTTGCGGGCGCTCCCACTGTCGTCGGCGACTTGGCGGGGCGGCCGTCGACGGCCGTTGCCACCAGGCGACCCTCGGACTCGACGGTCATGACGACGGGCCGTCGAGGCGAGCGGCCGGTGTCAACGGACGTGCTCCCAGGGAAACGCTGTCGCGTTTGTCAGCCAGCGCGTCGATGCGGTCCCAAGGCTCTGACGGCGGAGCGGGAACCCGTCGATCGACGACACGCAACATGAACCGAGCCGCCTCCCGGTCGCTCAGCCGGTGTCGCGCGTACTGCCAGTTGCCCCGGCCCAGCTCGCACAGTTGGTCCCAGGGAAGCCTTAGCAGCCTGCCCACCGACTCCACGACGTCATCGACGCTGTCGACCTCAACGAGCCCTTCAGTTCGGTAGAGGGTCGGCCCCGGATGCCTGGTCGTCACGTGCACTCGACCCGCCAGCAGACTGATCGGCAGTCGGTCCGAGGCGTAGCACTCGTGGTCGGGAAAGTGGTCCCAGTTTGTCGAGACCTTCGCCTCGCGAAGCCTGGCGATCTGCTCTCGGTACGGCACCGGCCCGCGAGAGGCTGGGCCATTCCAGCCTCTCCCGTAGATAGCCGAACTCAGCGACTCGCGCTGAAGCTGGCGGACAAGGCGCCGTCGGGAGAAGCTGCCCGGCACCGTTGACACCACTCCGAGCCTGGCGATGCTGGAGCCGATCATGACCACGTCCTCCGCCGGGGCAGCTGTCCCGGGCGGCTTGTCCTCCGCCTCCTCAAACTGCACCTGGCAGTACGTCTGCAGGATGGGACGCACGCAGGCCCGCGTGCTTCTGGCGAAGGCGTCGCTCTGTGGAGAGCTGGCGACGGTGAACACCACGTGGGCAGCAGCGGCCCACGAGCGCATGGGCTGGGTCATCGGCTTTCCGCGGCCCCACGCGTCTCCCTCCCAGTAGAGAAGGCGCGGGGAGCTCACCTCGAGCAGCTGTCGAATCTGGGCCGGGCTAGCGGGAAGCTGACCGGGTGAGAGAACGAGAACGACGTTCGGCTGTAGCTCACGCGCTGCCGCGATCGTCTCCCCGAACCAGTCCTGGCCCGCGGCCACGAGCGCTCGCGGCGCCAGCGCGCGGTACGCGGAGATGACGCCACCTGCGCGCAGCCGCTGAAACTCGTCCCTGAATCCGTACTCGGTGCCCTCGATCGACTCGTTGGTGATCATCAGCAGGCGGATCCGCTGCTCGGGGTCCGCCCAGGCTCGGCGCAATTCGTGCCGGGTCATCTCAACCCACCTGCGCCGGCATGTGCTCGGGCGCGGACCGCGTCAACAGACCGCGGTCGAGAAGGGATCGATAGGCCGGCAGCCGGTAGCGGGCAAGACACAGGCACCCGAGGAAGATCAGCCCACAAAGGATGCAAGCCACCGTGGCCGGGAGGAGTCCTGCAGGGACGGTCACCATCGACGTCAGCCACAGCGCGCCGGCAAGTCCGACGGCGATTGCACCGTGGACTCCATAGGCGGGCAGCAGCCGACGCAGATCGACAAGACCGTCTCGCGAGGCCACCGTGAGCTGGTGCACATGCGCAGCGCCATACGCTACTCCGAGACTAAGAGCCACCAGCGGCAATGGCCCTCCCACGGCAGCTGTCGCGCCCAACGTCGCGGCGAGCGCCACAGCCAACGTGATCTGGACCTTCCACGCGACTCTGAGCATCGCTCGCGCCTCGAATGCGTTGGCGAGGACGACGAAGACGATATTGACGGCGGCCGACATGGCAAAGGCTGGCAGCAGCGCGACAGCAGTGTCCCACCGAGGTCCGAGCAGAAGGGGTACCAGTACGGGCGCGCTGCCTGCCAACCCGGCGAACAGCATGAAACCCAAGCCAGACATGACTATCAGGGCGTCGGTCACCACACCCCGCATGCGTTCGAGGTCACCCTGTACGCGGGCGTACGCCGGGAACAGGCTCTTGGTGAACCCGCTGGCCAGCTGGGTGAGGGGAAGGCCCACGATCAGATTGGCCCTGGAGAACTGACCGAGGCCGGCGGCGCCGGCCGCACGCGACGTCCACCACGTGGGCGCCGTGTTCACGGCGAAATACACGAGGTTCTGCGCGCTGACCTGTCCCGCGAACGAGAAGAGCGATCGCACGGCGCCAACGTCGACGCCGACCGGGCCCATCTGCAGACCCGAAGCCATCGCCAGCAGACACGTTGCGATCGCTCCAAAGCCGATCCCTAGAGCCAGCGCCTGCGCATCGTGCCACCGCAGGACAAGGACCAGTCCGACGACCATCCCGCTCAGTGCCCCGGCGCACTCCACGGCCGCGGCTCGGCGCAGCCGCATCGCCCGGCGCAGCAACCCTACGCAGACAGCGGTGAGCGGGCTCACCGCTGTCGTCAACATCAGAGCTCGCACGACTGGAACCGACGACGGGCTCGACCACAGAATCGCCCAGACCGGGGCGAGCATCCACAGAGCAGCCCCGCCCACCGCGCCTCCGGCCAGGGCCAGCGCGACCGCTGACCACCGGTGGGCAGGCCCGAGGACAGGGGCGCGAGTGACGGCGCTACCCAGGCTCGCCAGAGTGAAGTAGCTGACGAACGACACCAGGGCCAGGGCGGTGGCGTACGCACCGAAACCCGCCGGGTCGACAAGCCGACTCGTGGCAGCCGTGTACGCGACCTGTGCGACGAGGACGGCCAGCGAGGTGCCGTACGTCCACACGGCTCCGCGAGCGACTGCCCGGCCCAGGAGAGTCATCGCGGGGTCGCATTGACGTGAGCAGCCCCCCGAAGTGGCTGCGCGCCCGGCCGGTGGACACCGAGTGCGGGTCGCTCGAGAGCTTCGAGCACACCCCCGGCGAAGCGCTGCACCATGGAGTCCAGCGTGTAGACACCCGCTGACTCCGTGCAGCCTGCTCGAAGCCTCGCCAGGGCGTCCGCATCGGACAACAGGTGGACCGTTCGGTTACTCAAGGCATCTACCGAGTCAGTCGTGATGGCTGCATTCACTCCATCGACGAGGTACTCGAACTCGGGGGCATGCAGCGACCACTCGCAGGTCACGATCGGCAGCCGCAGCGCGAACGAGTCGACGGCGGCGAGCCCAACCCGACCAGGCATGAGCCAGAGGTCCGCTGCGGCGGCCAGCTCGGCCTTCTCCCGGCCGAAGACCGGTTCCACATACCGCAGCCAAGGGGCGGTGCCCAGATGTTCGCGCAGCCACCCTTCGAGCGGTCCGGCGCCGGCCACGACCAGGGTAAATCCGGGCACGCGTCGCGCCAGGACACGTCCCGCGGCGATCAGCACATCCAGTCGCTTGGATGGATCGAGGGCGCCGACGAATAATGCCGTCCGGCCCTGGGTGAGCCCGAGCCGTTCCGAAACGAGGCGAATTCGGTGCGGCTCGACAGCCCGCCGAGAAGCCAGGGTGGACTCGGTGTCCAACGCGTTCTGCACGATCGTGACGCGCTCGCGCGGTACACCCAGTTCGACGACGTGCTCGGCGCCGCCTGCCGTGTACGCAAAGAACCAGTGAGCGCGCCGCGTCAACCGGTCCTTCAGCCACATTTCAGGGCTGCTCTGCGCCTTCGTGTACGTCCGGCCATGTCCCCACAGGGCTAGCCGCGGCGCCGCACGGCCTTGCCGTCTGACCAAGCCGTACGTTTCTACGTTCCTGATTGCCTGCTCGGCTATTACCATGTCGCGGCCCCGGACGACGGCCTGAGCGTCATGTCGCAGCAGAGCCCGTCCCCCGACTCGGATAATCCGGGTCGGTAGCTGTACGGCCCAGTCGACGGTGACGTCGTCCGAACGGTTCTCGACGTCCGGTGGGGGAGCTCCGTACGCGACAGTCAGCTCCACGTCGTGCTTGGCTAGTTCTGCGATCGCGTCCTCGAAGAAGCGTAGACGGTACTGCGGCAACCACGGATGAATAACGGTCACGCGCGCGGTCATCGAGTGTTCACCGTGACCTCCCACGAAACCGGTGAGAGTACTCGGGGATAGAGAATGTCCTCGTGCGCGCGGATCTCGTCGGCGCTGAACCGGTGACCGATGACAGCCGCCGGGCAGCCGCCGACAATCGTATATCTGGGCACGTCCTTGGTAACGACGGCACCGGCCGATACGACGCAGCCTCGTCCTAGCGTCACTCCACTCAGGACGATCGCGCCGAAGCCGACCCATACGTCATTCTCGATGCGCACGGGATCACTCAGCCGGCCTGGGTGGTCGCCAACCCAGGGGGCTCGGCGGATGGGCACGCCAACAGCTCGCATGTCGTGGTCGCGACGCCCGACGATCCCAACGCGGTTGGCGATGAGGACGTTGTCGCCGATCTCGCCGTCGCACTCGATCGTGCATCCCTTACCGACGTATACGTCGTTCCCGACTGTGAGGCGACGGGGCGCCCACAGCACCGAGCCGAGCCCGACATGGAAGCCGGAGCCGACCGACACATTGCGTCGAAGCGCGTACCGGCGAGCGGCCAGGTTGGCGAGTACGCGGACCAGTCTGCTCATCGATGGCCTGCCCCGTCGCGGCTTTGCGGGCGCTTCAGGGCGGCCCGCAGGAAGCGGGCGTTGCCGAACAGGTACCGCTTCCAGAGCCGCCCCGGCTCCTGGCTGAGCCGGTGCACCCACTCGAGACCGTTGTTCTGCATCCACGGCGCGGCCTCGGCCTTCGTGCCGGCCGCGAAGTCGAAGGCGGCGCCGACGGCGACGAACACTCGCTTCATCTCCTTGGCCATGCGCGCGACCTCGAAGTCCTGCTTGGGGGTACCCAGCCCGACCCAGACGACCTCTGCGCCGGACGCCTCGATCCGGGCCCGCTGCTGCGCACGCTCGACCTCGTCCAGCTCGCGGAACGGTGGACTCTCGACGCCGACGATCAGCGCCGCCGGGAACCGCGCGAGCAGGTTCTCGGTCAGCGCCTCGAGCACATCCGGGGTTGACCCCAGCAGGTAGTGCCGCAGGCCGATGTCCTGGCCCAGGTCGAAGACGTCGAGGAAGAGGCCGGGCCCGCGCACTCGCTGCTTGGGGACGTCGGCGTCGGGATACATCAGCCGGTTGGCCCACACCACCGGGGTCCCGTCGGGCAGGTTGAGCATCGCGCGACGCAGGAGCTCGTGCAGCTCCGGCTCCCGGTCGGCGAGCGCAAGGGTGTACGCGTTGCACAGGTGCACGTCCACGCCGGCCGCGAGCGGTGCACGGGCCAGCCAGATGATCTTGTACGCGGCGTCCGCGGGGCTCAGCGCGGAGATCGGGATGCCGGCGCAGGGCACGACCGCATGCGTCCGTCGTGCTGATCGCCATCCTCGTCCCCTCGATCCCCTTGGGGCGCGGCTACCCCTCTCGATCCTGCCATCGGTCGATCGGGCAGAC
Source organism: uncultured Actinomycetota bacterium (assembly GCA_963771835.1). Classification (GTDB taxonomy): domain Bacteria; phylum Actinomycetota; class Actinomycetes; order Prado026; family Prado026; genus CAVQCJ01. Next base: position 547,164 of record CAVYVA010000004.1, on the reverse strand, counting down.
GGGGTGAAGGCCACCGCACGGAACCTGCCGATGCACCACAGCGAGGCGGGAGCGCTCTCGGTGCCCCGGCGCTGACCCGTGACGAGGGGGAGGACGTGAGCGACCTGGACGTACGACGCCGCCAGCGCCGCTGCGGCCGCGCCGCCCAGGCGCCTGCTCGTGCCCCCGAGCGCGCCCGAGCGGCTCGGCCGACATCCCGCCCGGTGAGCGTCGGCTGGCCCCGGACAAGCTGGCTGCCACCGCTGAGCTCGTCTCACCGTCCCGGGTGCGCGACAGCCTCCCCAGCCGCGCCGGCAGCCTCGTCGCCGGACTCGTCGTGGTCGACGCGCTCGCCATCGCCTCGCGCTGACCGTCGGGCTACATCGGCCGGTTCGGGGCCACCGCGTCGACGCCGTCGGCCGCGGCGTCAGCGGCGTCGCCGTCTCGGTCCTGCTCGGCGTCGCCTGGCTGGCCACCATCGCGGCCCAGCGCGGCTACGAGCCGCGGTTCCTCGGCGTCGGCGGCGAGGAGTACGGCCGCGTCACCAAGGCGACGTTCGTCGTCTTCGGCGCCATGGCCATCGGGTCGTACATGGTGAAGTTCGAGCTGGCCCGCGGGTTCGTCGGCGTCGCCTTCCCGGTCGGGCTGTTCGCCCTGCTCGTGGGACGCTTCACGGCGCGGCAGTGGCTGGTGCGGCAGCGCCGCTCCGGCCGGCTCTGCCACCGCGTCGTCGTCGTCGGCGAGCGCTCGTCCGTGTGCGACTTCACCGCCCAGCTGCGGCTGGAGCCGCGCGCCGGCTTCACGGTCGTGGGCGCCTGCCTGCCCGACCGCGGCGAGCGGCTGCGCGCCGGCGACGGCGTCGACGTGCTCGGCGACTACGCGCGACGTCGCGTCGGTCGCCGTCGCGGTGCGCGCCGACGTCGTCGCCGTGACCGCGTCGGACAGCATCACGCCGGAGAGCCTGCGCCGGATCGCGTGGAGCCTGGAGGGCCTGGACGTCGACCTGGTCGTCGCGCCGGCGATGACCGACGTGGCCGGGCCGCGGGTGTCGGTGCGCCCGGTCGCCGGGCTCCCGCTGCTGTACGTCGACGAGCCGCGCTTCACCGGCTGGCAGCGGCTGGCCAAGGGCACCATCGACCGGGTCGGCGCCGCGGCTCGGGCTGGTCGCTGCTCGCGCCGCTGCTGCTGGCGGTCGGCGCTCGTCGTGCGGCTGACCTCGCACGGGCCCGGCGCTGTTCCGGCAGGAGCGGGTCGGGTCTGGACGGCCGCACCTTCCGGGTCTTGAAGTTCCGCACGATGGTCGTCGACGCCGAGCAGCGCCGTGCCGAGCTCGGCGACCTGAACGAGGGCGACGGCCTGCTGTTCAAGATCGCCGACGGACCCGCGGGTCACGCCGGTCGGCCGCTTCCTGCGCCGCACGTCGATCGACGAGCTGCCGCAGCTGGTGAACGTCCTGCGCGGCGAGATGTCGCTGGTCGGCCCCGCGCCCGCTCGCGGTGGACGGCGAGGCGTTCGTCGACCACGAGCACCGCCGGCACCTGGTCAAGCCCGGGCATGACCGGGCTGTGGCAGGTCAGCGGCCGCGAGGAGCAGTCCTGGGACGACGCGGTCCGGCTGGACCTGTACTACGTCGAGAACTGGTCGCTGGCGATGGACCTGCTGATCCTGCTGCGTACGGTCGTGGCGGTCTTCCGCGGCCGCTGAGCGCGCGATGATCGGCGCGGTGGCCGACCAGGACGACGTGCGGCGGATCGCGCTGTCGCTGCCGCAGACCGTCGAGGGCACGGACCGGTTCGCCTTCAGCGTGCTGAACAAGGGCAAGGACAAGGGCTTCGCCTGGTCCTGGATGGAGCGCGTCGCCCCGCGCAAGCCCAAGGTGGAGAACCTGGACGTCCTCGCGGTCCGGGTGGCCGGGGCGGAGGAGAAGGAGGAGCTGCTGGTGGCCGACCCGGAGAAGTTCTTCACCGAGCCGCACTACAACGGCTTCCCCGCCGTGCTGGTCCGGCTGGCCGCCGTCGACGTCGACGAGCTGCGCGAGCTCCTCACCGACGCCTGGGACGCTGGCCAGGCCGCCGGCGTCGTTGCGACCCGCCGCCGACGGCTAGCTACGCCTCGAGGATGAGGGTGCACGGGCCGTCGTTCACGAGCGAGACCCGCATCTGCGCGCCGAACGCCCCGGTCTCGACGTGCGCCCCCAGCTCGCGCAGCGACCGCGCAGAACTCCTCGACCACGCGGCTCGGCCACCGGCCCCGGCGCCGCCGCCGACCAGCCCGGCCGGCGGCCCTTGGCCGTGTCCGCGTACAGCGTGAACTGGCTGACCACGAGCACCGGCGCGGACAGGTCCGACGCGGACTGCTCGTCGGCCATGATGCGCAGCCCCCAGATCTTCGCCGCGAGCCGCTCGGCCTGCGGCCGTCCGTCGCCGTGCGTCACGCCGAGCAGGACCAGCAGGCCGGGCCCGTCGACCGCTGCCGACCGTCTCGCCGTCGACCGTGACCGACGCGCCGTCGACGACCTGCACCACCGCACGCATGCCGCGCCATCGTGTCGTACGCACCCTACGAAGGTCGGCCCGCAGGACCGGAGGATGATGGCGCACGTGCGGGCCAGATGGTGCGCGATCGTCGCGGCGGTGTGGGCGCTGGGATACGTCCTGGTGTACGTGTCGGTCGTCCGCAGCCAGGGCAACGACGTCGCCTGGTGGTACGTCGGCCTGGTCTGGCTGGCGAGCATGCTCGCATCGTCGGTCGTGTTCGTCCGCAGCCCACGGCCGCCGCTGCTGGCCGCGCTCGTGCTGTACGTCGGGTGCGTGCTGGTCGCAGCGCTCACGATCGGGCTGCTGCTGCTCCCCTCGGTCCTCGCGACCGCCCTGGCCGCCGTGTACGTCGGCGTGGCCCGGACCGGGGATCAGCAGGGCACCACCTGAGTCATCCGGGCTCAGCGACCGAACAGGCCGCGCTTCTTCTTCTTGCCGTCGTCCTTGCCGGGCGGGCCCTGGCGGGCGGGTGCGGCCTGACCGCTCGGGGTCGCGCCGCCGTTGCCGCTCGCGCCGTTGCCGCTGCCGCCGTTGGACGGCTTGGAGTCCTCGTTGCCGCTGGCGAACAGGCCGGACAGCTCGCGCAGCAGTGCCGCGGTGTCGGTCTGGCCGCGGCCGTTGCCGGGCTCGTCGCGGCTCGACGGGCGGGGCTTCGTCGGGGACGTCCTCGACCTCGGCCTCCTGCGCGCGGATGGCCTGCGCGACGGCGCTGGACGCCTCGGCGTTGATCTGGGTCAGCATGTGCGCGACCGCGGAGGTGTCGGCGGCCGCACCGACGGATGCCAGCTCGCCGTGCTCGGCGACGCTGGTTGGCCTCCTCCTCGGCGGCCAGGCGTGCGGCCTGGCCTCGGCCTGCATGGCGGCTTCCGCGGCAGCGGCGTCCATGGCCTTGCGGTTCGCCTCGTTCTCGGCGGAGATCCGGGCCAGCTCGAGCTCGGCGGCGAGCCGCTGCGCCTCTTCGTCGGCCGCGGCGCGGCTGGCCTCCTTCGGCGGCGAGCCGGGCGGCCTCGACTCCGCGGCGGTACGGGCAGCCTCCTCGGCGGCGATCCGAGCCGCCTCTTCCGCGGCCGCAAGCCGGGCCGCCTCTTCGGCGGCCTCTTCGGCGGCGATGCGCGCGGCCTCTTCCTCGGCGGCGAGGCGCGCGGCCTCTTCCTCGGCGGCGATGCGGGCGGCCTCTTCCTCGGCGGCGAGCCGGGCGTCTTCCTCGGCGGCGAGCCGGGCCGCCTCGGCTCGGCGGCGATCCGGCTCGCCTCTTCCTCGGCGGCGATCCGGGCGGCCTCCTCGGCGGCGATGCGGGCGGCCTCCTCCTCGGCGGCGATCCGGGCGGCCTCTTCCTCGGCGGCGATCCGGGCGGCCTCGAGCTCGGCGGCGATCCGGTCGGCCTCTTCCTCGGCGGCGATGCGGGCGGCCTCCTCCTCGGCGGCGATCCGGTCGGCCTCCTCCTCGGCGGCGATGCGGGCGGCCTCGTGCTCGGCGGCGATCCGCGCGGCCTCCTCCTCGGCGGCGATGCGGGCGGCCTCCTCCTCGGCGGCGATGCCGGGCGGCCTCTTCCTCGGCGGCGATGCGGGCGGCCTCGTCCTCGGCGGCGAGCCGGGCCTCGTGCTCGGCCCAGGCCTCGGCCTCGGCGGCGGCGCGCTCCGCGGCGAGCCACTCGGCGTGGTCGGCCCAGGCGGGCTCCTCGGCGGCGGCGCGGGCGGCGGCGAGCCATTCGGCGTGGTCGGCCCAGGCGGGCTCCTCGGCGGCGGCGCGCGCGGCGGCGAGCCAGTCGGCGTGGTCGGCCCAGGCCGGGCTCCTCGGCGGCGGTCGCGCTCGGCGGCGAGCCACTCGGCGTGGTCGGCCCAGGCGGGTTCCTCGGCGGCGGCGCGGGCGGCGGCCAGCCACTCGGCGTGGTCGGCCCAGGCCGGCTCCTCGGCGGCCGTCGCGCTCGGCGGCGAGCCGGGCCACGTGCTCGGCCCACGCCTCGACCTCGGCGGCGGCCACCTCGGCCGCGAGCCGCTCGGCGTACTCGGCCCAGGCCTCGACCTCGGCCGTGCGCCCGCTCGGCGGCCAGCCACGTCGGCGTGCGCCGGCCCAGGCCGGCTCCTCGGCCTCGGCGCGCTGCTCGGCCAGCCACAGCCGGTGGAAGCGCCACGCCTCGGCCTCGACCTCGGCCCGCGCGCTGGACGACCAGCCAGGCGCGGTGCTCCTCGTACGCCTCGGCCTCGACCTCGCGCCGAGCCGCGTCCCGGACCGCGGCCCGCTCGGACTCGATCCGGTTCAGCTCGCGCTGGCCGCGCCTGCCTCGACCTCGGCGGCGATCTCCTCGGCCTCGCGGCGCCGGCGCTGGCTCGTCGTCCTCGACGACGCGCAGGTGCGCCTTGCGGCGCCGTGCGTCTGTCGCGGGCCTCCTCCTCGGCGACCAGCTCGGCCAGGGTGCGCGAGGGCGCCTCGGCCTCGACCTCGGCCGCGGCCTGCGCGAAGGCCTCGACGTACGCGTCGGCGTCCGGCTCGGCGTCCGGCTCGAGCATCGACGCCAGCGCCCGCCGGACCCGCTCGACCGAGTCGGCCAGCTCGGCCTCGCTCGGCTCGTCGTCGTCGACCACCACTCGTCGTCGGCCGCGGACGGCGCCGGGCTCGTCCTCGTCCGTCTGCCGGTCGTCGACCTCGACCAGCCCGGCCTCGACCAGGGCGTGCACGACCTGGGCGGCCTCGTACAGCGTGTAGCCGCAGTCGGACGGCGAGGTCGGCCAGCGACCGCTCGCCGTCGACCTTGCAGAGCATCGCCCACTCGCCCGGGCCCAGCACGACGTCGTCGGCCGCGCCGCCCTGCGCGGACAGCATCGGGACGGCGTCGGGCCCGCCCAGCTCGGTCGGACAGCTCGTCCCAGCGGACGCGGCGGCGGCGCAGCTCGGCCAGCAGCTCGGGGACCGGCTGCGGCGGCGCGACGTCCTGGCGGGCCTTCTTGTTCTTGCGGAACTTGTTGCTGGCGACGTCCCAGCGCATGAGGTCGGTGAGCATGTCGACGAGCTGCTCGGACACGAACGCCTCGACCACGTCGCGGTCGACGAAGCCCAGGTAGACGAGCAGCTCGCCCAGCCGCCAGCCCTGCAGCTCGGTGCGCTGGATCTCCAGCGCCTCGGCGAGGGTCTCGGGCGCGAGCGAGCCGGACGACATCAGCCGGGCGCCCGAGCAGGGGGCGGCGGCCGGGAACGAAGACCGAGTAGACGGAGCCGTCGCGCAGATAGACCTCTGCCTCCTCGCCGGAGACGTCGGTCGCATAGAGGCACCCCGTCGACCCCTGGGCCCCGAGGTCGAGAAGGACCTGCTCCAAGGGGCTGGTCAGGAGGTCGCTGTCGAGCATCGATCGCCTCCCTCCGCCAACCCCTGGATAACGTCCCATCGGCAGATCGGGCCGCTGTGTTGAGCCTGTTCGCCGTCACTCGTTCGGGTGCCTGGCGCCGCTGCCGCCCGGTTGGTCCGGAGTGCCGCGATTACGCCGCTTGGGCGAACGTGACACCATGCCTTCCATGTCAGGTCCGTCCACGCTGGTCACCGTCGCGCCGACCGGCGCGGAGACCGCCAAGGCGGACGCCCCGACGCTGCCGGTGACGCTCGACGAGCTGGTCGCGGCGGCTCAGGCGTGCGAGGCGGCCGGGGCCGGCCATGGTCCACGTGCACATCCGCGACGACGAGGCCCAGCCCACGCTCGACTCGGGCCGGCTCAAGGACACCGTGGCGGCCCTGCGGGAGTCCACCGGCCTGGTCGTCCAGCTGTCCACCGGCGGCTCGGTGCACGACCCGTTCGAGGACCGGCTGGCCGTCCTGGACGCCGAGCCCGACTCCTGCTCGCTGACCTGCGGCACGGTCAACTTCGGCGGCGACGTCTTCCTGAACCCCTGGCCGTTCATGGTCGAGCTCTACCGGCGCACCCAGGAGATGGAGGTCGTGCCCGAGTTCGAGCTGTTCGACCTCGGCCACGTCACCGCGATGAAGCGGCTGCTGGACAAGTACGGCCCGCCGTTCGGCGGCCAGGTGCACTGCGACCTCGTCATGGGCGTGCCCGGGCGGCATGCCGGGCACCGTCCAGGCCCTGGTCGCGGCCGTCGCCGACCTGCCGGCCGAGGCCTCCTGGTCCGCGACCGGGCGTCGGCCGGACGACCCTGCCGGTGGCGCTGGCCGCCCTGTCGGCCGGCGGCCACCTGCGGGTCGGCATGGAGGACACGCTGACCTACTACCCGGGCGAGCCCGTGCGCGACAACGCGCAGCTCGTCGAGCGCGCGGCGACACTGGCTCGGCTGGCGGGGCGGCCGCCGATGTCCGGCGACGAGGCGCGCGCGCTGCTCAGGATCCGCGACCGTCGGGGAGGAACTGCATGAGCGAGCCGATTCCTGGAGGCAGGCGTCGGGTCGACCGGGTGCTGGGAGCCGGCTTCCTGGACGACCTCGACCAGCTCACGCTCCAGGAGCTGCGCGAGCGCCGGCACGACGCGGAGCAGGAGGATGCCGACCTGTCGTACATCCGCCGGCTGCTGCAGGGCCGGCTGGACATCATCCGGGCCGAGATCGAGCGCCGCGGGCACGACCGGCGGCGGACCGCGTCGTCGACCACCTCACCGACGTGCTGAGCGACGGCGGTCCCCGCAACAGCCACGGCACGAGCCGGTTCCTGAGCGTCGAGCCGAGCACCGGGCGACAGCCGGCGCCGGGTCGAGCAGCTGATCGCCGACCCGCACCTGTCCGACCTGGGCACGCTCAGCGACGCCGAGACCCACGCCGCGTTCGAGGAGATCAGCCGGCACGAGCGCGAGGTCAGCGACCTGCGCCGCCGGGTGCAGCAGGCCATGGACACGCTGACCACCGAGGTGGCCCGGCGCTACCGCGACGGGACGGCGTCGGTCGACGAGCTGCTCAAGACGGACCGGGACTGACCCTGGCGCCGTCGGCCCGCCCGGCCGCACCCGCACCCGTGCTCGCCGAGGTCGTCAGGTCCGGGTTCGTCGAGGGGGTCCACCGCGGCAGCGTCGTCGGGCTTGCCGCGGACGGCGACGATCGTCCTGGCCGTCGGCGACCCGGCTGCGCCGATGTTCCCCCGCTCCGCGAGCAAGCCGCTGCAGGCCGCGGCGATGGTCGAGCTGGGCCTGGACCTGGACGGCGAGCTGCTCGCGCTGGCGGCCGCGTCGCACTCCGGGGAGCCGTTCCACCTCGACGGCGTCCGCCGGATCCTGGCCGGCGCCGGGCTGGACGTCGACGCGCTGCCGTACCCCGCCCGAGGAGCCGTACGACCCAGCAGGCCGCGCAGGCCTGGCTGCGGGCCGGCCACGAGCCCGGAGCCGCTGACGATGAACTGCTCGGGCAAGCACGCCGCGATGCTGGCGACCTGCGTGGTGAACGGCTGGGACGTGGCGACCTACCTCGACCCGGAGCACCCGCTGCAGGTGGCGCTGCGCGCGGCCCTGGAGCGCTACGCCGGCGAGCCGGTGCCGCCGACCGGGGTCGACGGCTGCGGCGCGCCGCTGTCTCGCGCTGACCCTGACCGGGCTGGCCGCGCGCGGTCCGCGGCTGCGTGCTCGCCGACCCGGGCAGCGCGCGGCGGCGGGTGGTCGACGCGATGCGGGCGTACCCGGAGTGGGTCGGCGGCACCCGGCGCGACGTGACCGCGCTGATGCGCGGGGTGCCCGGGCCTGGTCGCCAAGGACGGCGCCGAGGGGGTCGAGGTCGCGGCCGCGCGCGGACGGACGGGCGGTCGCCGTCAAGATCGACGACGGCGCGTCCCGGGCGCGGCAGGTGGTGACCGCGCGAGGCGCTGCTCGCGCTCGGCTTCGACGCCCCGGTGCTGGCCGGCCAGCGCTCGTACCCGCTGAGCGGCGGTGGCCGCCCGGTCGGCGAGGTCCGCGCCGTACCGCTCACCGCATAGCCACCGGAGGGGTGCTGTGAGCGAGACCGGACGGCTCGAGGCCTTCAGCGACGGCGTGATGGCGATCGCGATCACGCTGCTGGTCCTGGACCTGGTGGTGCCCACCCGGGAGCAGCTCGTCGCCGAGAACACCTCGCTGGGGCACGCGCTGGCCGCGCTGTGGCCGAGCTACGCGGCGTACGTCGTCAGCTTCCTCGTGATCGGCATCATCTGGGTCAACCACCACGCGGTGTTCAAGCTCGTCGGCCGGGTCGACCGACGGCTGCTGTTCACCAACCTGTTCCTGCTCATGGTGGTCTCGGCGATCCCGTTCCCGACGCGGCTGCTCGCCGAGTACCTCACAGCCGGGGACACCGACGCGCACATCGCGGCCGCCGTGTACAGCGCGACGATGCTGATGATGGCCGTCGCGTTCACGCTGCTGTTCGCGGCCGCGACCCGGCGGCCGGACCTGCTCGCGCCGGGCGTCGACCCCGTCGCCGTGCGCCGGTCGCTGCCGCGGTTCGGGCTCGGCGTCGGCGTGTACGCGGTGACCGTCGCGCTGTCCTTCGTGAGCGCGCCGCTGACGCTGCTCACCCACTTCGGCCTCGCGGTCTACTACATCTTCGACCAGACCGGGTCGGGCTAGGCGCCGGCCCGGGCGGCGTTGGCGAGCACCGCGTCGTGCACGTACTGCGCCAGGCCCGGCGCGAGGTCCTCGTACGTCTTCGTGAACCGCTCGTCCGCCAGGTACATCTGCGCCAGCCCGCGGTGGATGTCGTACCCGCAGTCGTAGAAGTTGCGCGAGATCTGCTGCCGGTGCGCCTCGGCCGCGGCCATCGCCTCGGTGCTGTCGGCGGGCAGGCCGGCCGACTGGGCGGCGACGAAGCGCGCGTTCACCTCGGCCGCCTCCGCCTGCAGCCGGGTCCAGTCGTCCTTGGTGTACGTGGACGTGCGGGCCTGGGACTGCCGGTAGGCGTCGGTGCCGCCCCAGCGCTCCTCGCGCCTCGTCGGCGTACTGGGCGGGGTCGAAGTCTCCGAACACGTCGAACATCTCCTCGGGAGTCAGGTGGATGCCCGCCTTGCGGGCCCGGATGGTCCTGGCGACGGCGTCGGCCATCGCCTGCAGGCGGGCCGCCCGTTCGGACAGGAGCTCGTGCTGGCGGGACAGGTGCTCGATCGGGTCGGCGTCCGGCTGGTCGAGCAGCGCCGCCACCTGGTCGAGCCCGAACCCCAGCTCGCGGTAGAACAGCACCTGCTGCAGCCGCTGCAGGTCCGCCTCGTCGTAGCGCCGGTGACCGGAGGCCGTCCGCCCGCCGGGGGACAGCAGGCCGATCTCGTCGTAGTGGTGCAGCGTCCGCACCGTCACGCCCGAGATCCGGGCCACGTCCCCGACCGACCAGCTCATTCCGAGCACCTCCGGACACGACGCTAGGACCTCACGTCGCGTCAGGTGCAAGCCCTGGTCGTCGGGCGGGTGGGGCGGACGTGACAGAGGTCACCGCCTGGTGCTTGCCGCCCGCTTGCTCTAGCAAGCACCCGAGGGGCACACTGGTGTGGTGCCTTCATTGAACGTCGGTTCGCTCGGCGAGTACATCCGTGAGCAGCGCGTGCAGGCCGAGGTCTCCCTGCGCCAGCTGGCCCGCACCGCGGGCGTCTCCAACCCCTACCTGAGCCAGGTGGAGCGGGGCCTCAAGCGGCCGAGCGCCGAGATCCTGCAGCAGATCGCGCAGGGCCTGCGCATCAGCGCCGAGACCCTCTACGTCCGAGCCGGGCTGCTCGAGGAGCGCGACGGCGAGCGGGTGCCGACGGTGGCCGCCGCGGTGACCTCCGACCCGGACCTGACCCAGCGCCAGCGCCGGGTGCTGCTCGACGTCTACGAGGCGTTCCTGCGCGAGAACGTCGCGGCGGAGCAGCTTGCCGCCCGGCCCGCCGGCACCCGTACGACCACGACCCGCAAGCCCGCCCGCAAGCCCGCCCGCAAGCCCGCCCGCAAGACCACCGCCGAGAGCGCCCGAAGGGGCGCCGGCGCACCAGGAAGGAACGCCGCTCATGCCCACGATCAGTGACATCACCACCACCGCCGCCGAGGTGGCGGGCACCGTCCGCAAGCAGGTGACCGAGAAGGCCGGCACCGTCTCCAAGCAGGTCTCCAAGCAGGCCGGCACGGTCTCCAAGCAGGTCTCCAAGCAGGCCGGCACCGTCTCCAAGCAGGTCTCCAAGCAGGCCGGCACCGTCGCCAAGGCCGTCGAGCCGACCCGCAAGCAGGTCGTCGACCAGGTCGGCGTCGTCGCCAAGAAGGTCGCCGTCCAGGCCGGCGCGACCGTCGACGCCGTCCGCGGCAGCATCCCCGTCGTCCGGGTGAAGACGGGCAAGCCGGCCGCGTCCAAGCCGGCAGCCAAGCCGGCGGCGACCAAGCCGGCGGCGACCAAGTCCCCGGCCACCAAGAAGCCGGCCGCGAAGAAGGCCGGCCACCAAGAAGCCGCGCCAACGAAGACCACCCCCGCAGGCCTGACCCGCGGAACCTACGGGCGGGTAAGGCCGGAATCCGGCCTTACCCGCCCGTAACTTCTGCCGGGCGCGGCGCGTCGTCTACCGTTCCAGGCATGGACGTCGTCGGGCTCGTGAGCCTCGTGCTCTCCGCGGTCACGCTCGCGGTCAAGGTGTTCGCGCTCGGCGACAGCCTCGTCCGGCCTTCCGCCGCGTACGCCGCGGTCGGCCGGCTGCCCAAGATCTTCTGGCTGATCGTGCTCTTCCTGGCCGCCGGCGCCCAGGTTGCGGCGGCCCTGTCCTCCGGCCTGGCCAGCAGCTGGGCCAGCTTCGGCGGCCTGATCGGGATCATCGCCGCCCTCGTGTACCTGTTCGGGATGCGGCCCGAGCTCCTGCGGTACAGCCCGCGCAAGGGCCGCGGCAGCTCCTCGGACGGGCCGTACGGCCCTTGGTGACCCCGGCCCGCCGCGCCGCAGGACTTGCGCCGGGACGCCCCGACGACGGAGGGTGCAGCGGGGACGGGCCGGCAGCAGCCGGTGTCGACCGACGCTCGTTGCGGAAAGGTGCGTGGCATGCCTCGGATCGAGCTCGTCCTCGGCGACATCACCCGCCAGCAGGTCGACGCCGTCGTCAACGCGGCCAACTCCACGCTGCTCGGCGGCGGGGGGGTGGACGGGGCGATCCACGAGGCGGCCGGTGCCGAGCTGCATGCCGCCTGCCGCGCGCTCCGGGCCGGTGACTACGTGCACGGCCTGCCGGCCGGGCAGGCCGTGGCCACGACGGCCGGCGACCTGTCCGCCCGTTGGGTGATCCACACGGTGGGGCCGGTGTTCGAGCCCGGCGAGGACCGCACCGACGTCCTGGCGTCGTGCTTCCGCGAGTGCCTGCGCCTGGCCGACGAGCTCGGCGCCCGCTCGGTGGCGTTCCCGGCGATCTCGGCCGGGGTCTACCGCTGGCCGATCGACGAGGTGGCCCGGATCGCCGTGGGCACGGTCCTGGCGACCAGGACCGACGTGGACGAGGTCCGGTTCGTCCTGTTCAGCGAACCTGCTCTCGAGGCCTTCGAGGGCGCGCTGGGCCGGGCCCAGATCGACCTGACCGAGACCAGCCTGACCGACCAGGGCCTGATCGCGCCGCCCGCCGGCTGAGCCGGCCCGGCTCGCCGGGCCGGTGCGCGGGCGGCGCGGGGAATCGGGGAGGATCGGCGCGGGTTGTCGTCGTTCGGGGACGACGCGGGCCAGCGGAAGGAGATCACCGGTGCCGGTTCCACGGCGCGTGGCGATGCTCTCCGTCCACACCTCCCCCCTCGACCAGCCGGGCACCGGCGACGCCGGCGGCATGAACGTCTACGTGGTCGAGCTGTCCCGTCGGCTGGCCGCTCTCGGCATCGAGGTCGAGGTCTTCACCAGGGCCACCCGCAGCGACCTGCCGCCGTTCGTGGAGCTCACCCCCGGCGTCCAGGTCCGCAACGTGGTCGCCGGCCCGTTCGAGGGGATGGCCAAGGAGGACCTGCCGGGCCAGCTGTGCGCGATGACCCGCGGTGTCCTGCGGGTCGAGGCCAGCCACGAGCCCGGGTACTTCGACCTCGTCCACTCGCACTACTGGCTCTCCGGCCAGGTCGGTTCGCTGGCCGCGGACCGCTGGCAGGTCCCGCTCGTGCACAGCATGCACACGATGGCCAAGGTCAAGAACGCCGCGCTCGCCGACGGCGACGACCCGGAGCCCACCGCTCGGGTGATCGGCGAGGAGCAGGTCGTCGAGCTGGCGGACCGCCTGATCGCGAACACCCCGGCCGAGGCGGCTCAGCTCGTCGGGCTGTACGGCGCCGACCCGGCCAAGGTCGTCCCGGTCTTCCCTGGCGTCGACCTCGACCTCTTCAGCCCCGGCCGGTCCGGGGCCCGGGGCAAGGCCCGCGCTGGGCTGGGGCTGCCGGCAGACGCGCTGGTCCTGCTGTTCGTGGGCCGGATCCAGCCGCTCAAGGCGCCCGACGTCCTGCTGCGCGCCGCCGCCCGCCTCGTCGCCGACGACCCGGCCCTGCGCGAGCGGCTCGTCGTCGCGGTCGTGGGCGGACCGTCCGGGTCCGGGCTCGCGCACCCGACCCACCTGGCCGACCTGGCCCGCGACCTCGGCATCGCCGACCTCGTCCGGTTCGCCCCGCCGGTGGCCCAGACCGAGCTCGTCGACTGGTACCGGGCGGCCGACCTGGCCGTGGTGCCGTCGTACAACGAGTCGTTCGGCCTGGTCGCGCTCGAGGCCCAGGCCTGCGGCACGCCGGTCGTGGCCGCTGCCGTCGGCGGGCTGCTCGCCGCGGTCGCGGACGGTCGCTCGGGCCTGCTCGTCACCGACCACCACCCCTGGTCCTGGGCCGCTGCGATCGGCGACCTGCTGGCCGCACCGGCACGCCGCGAGGAGCTGGCCGCCGGCGCGGTGCGGCACGCGGCAGGCTTCGGCTGGCCGGCGACGGCCGCCGCCGTGCTCGACGTCTACGAAGGGGCCGTGTCGGACCACCGGCGACGGCTCCTGGAGGCCAGCGGAGTCGGCTCGCGGTGACCGCGGACCGGTCGGCCGAGCTGGACCGGCTGATCGCCGGCGTGCTGGACGAGCGCGCGCTCGTCTACCAGCACCCGCACCAGGGCGCGTTCTTCGTCAGCCTGCCGGGCACCCACAAGCTGCTCACCAACACCTGGCTCGTCGTCGGCGACCACAGCCTGCTCGTCGAGGCCTTCGTGGTCCGGCACCCGGACGAGAACCACGCCGCGTTCTGGCGCTACCTGCTCGAGCGCAACGCGCGGATGTACGGCGTGCACTTCAGCGCGGACCAGCTCGGCGACGTGTACCTGGTCGGGCGCGTCTCGCTGGACGCGGTCACCGCGGACGAGCTGGACCGGCTGCTCGGCTGCGTGCTGACGTACTCGGACGAGAGCTTCGACACGCTGCTCGAGCTGGGCTTCGCCGAGTCGATCCGGCGCGAGTGGAAGTGGCGGGTCAGCCGGGGCGAGTCGCTGGCCAACCTGCAGGCGTTCGCCCGCTTCGCTGACCCGTCAGTAGGGTCGGGCCCATGAGCCACGCACCCGGGACGCTGGTCCTGCTCCGTCACGGCGAGAGCGAGTGGAACGCGAAGAACCTGTTCACCGGCTGGGTCGACGTCGACCTGTCCGAGCGCGGCGCCGCCGAGGCCGTCCGCGGCGGGCGGCTGCTCGCCGACGCCGGGCTGCTCCCGGACGTCGTGCACACCTCGGTGCTGCGCAGGGCGGTCACCACGGCGAACCTCGCCCTCGACGCGTGCGACCGGCACTGGGTCCCGGTCCGCCGCTCGTGGCGGCTCAACGAGCGGCACTACGGCGCGCTGCAGGGCAAGGACAAGAAGCAGACGCTGGAGCAGTACGGCGAGGAGCAGTTCATGCTGTGGCGCCGCTCGTACGACGTCCCGCCGCCGCCGATCGCCGACGACGACGAGTTCAGCCAGTACCACGACGCCCGCTACGCGGACCTGCCGCCCGAGCTGCGCCCGCGGACCGAGTGCCTGCAGGACGTGGTCGGGCGGATGCTCCCGTACTGGTACGACTGCGTCGTGCCCGACCTTCGTACCGGCGCGACGGTGCTGCTGACCGCGCACGGCAACTCGCTGCGGGCCCTGGTCAAGCACCTGGACGACATCTCCGACGCGGACATCGCCGGGCTCAACATCCCGACCGGGATCCCGCTCGCGTACTCGCTGGACGCGGACCTGCGCCCGACGGCGCGAGGCGGGACCTACCTGGACCCGGCCGCCGCGGCCGCGGCGATCACGGCCGTGGCCAACCAGGGCCGCTGACCGCGCTCGCTCCGTCGCGGGGTCGGGTCAGGTGGAGGCGCGCTCGCCGATCACCAGGTAGATCACGCGCCGGGCGACGCTGACGACGTGGTCCGCGTACCGCTCGTAGTACCGGTTCAGCAGGGTCACGTCGACGGCCTGGTTGACCGGTCCCGGCTCCTGGCTGAGCAGGTGGTCGAGCACCGCGCGGTGCAGCTCGTCCATCCGGTCGTCGTCGTTCTCGATCTTGCGGGCGAGCTCGACGTCCTTGGAAGCCAGCACCTCGCCCATCTGGGCACCCATCCGGTCGGCGATCTGCGCCATCTCGCGGAACAGCGGCTCCAGGTCCGGCGGCACGGCCCGGTCCGGGAAGCGCATCCGCGCGGTCTTCGCCACGTGCTGGGCCAGGTCGCCCATCCGCTCGAGCGTCGTGCTGATCCGCATCGAAGCGACGACCATGCGCAGGTCGGTGGCCACCGGCTGCTGCAGGGCGATCAGCTCGGTCGTCGAGAGCTCGATCTCCTGGTTGATGGAGTCGATCTCCTCGTCGGCCTCGATCACCGCCTCGGCCTTCTCCCGGTCGGCGTCGAGCAGGGCCGCGGACGCGCGCTGCATCATCGACGCGACGAGTCGGCTCATCGAGACCAGCTCGTCGGTGATCCCGTCGAGTGCATCGTGGTAGGCGTCACGCATGGGCAAACCCTACGCCGCGGGGAGGATCCAGCCGGGCACAGCGGTGAACAGCCTGCACACGCCGGGTGAACTTCTGGCGACGGCCCGTTCGAGCGTGGGCGAGCGGCCCGACCGGCGAGCGGCTTGCTCCTACCATCGGTGCTGTGGACGCGACGACCGCAGCCGTTGCGGGGGGCCTGATCGGTGCCCTCGTGGGCGTCGCCGTCGGGATCGCGCTGGCCGCGCGGCGGGACGAGGGCCGCTCCGGCGGGGCGGCGTCGACCGCGACCCACGCCGCGACCCAGGCGGCGGCCGACCTGCCGCCGGGCGTGACCGAGGTTCTCACCGCGCTGCGCTCCGGGTCGGTCGTGCTCGACGACTCCGAGGCGGTCCGCTGGGCCAGCCCTTCGGCGTACGCGCTGGGGCTGGTGCGCGACGGCCGGCTGGTCGACGACGAGGCGGTCCGGGCGGTCCGGGCGGTCCGCGGCAGCGGCGAGGTGCGGTCCTTCGACCTCGAGCCGCGCCGGCGCCGCGGCGGTCCGCGGGTGGTCCTGTCGGTCCGGGTGGCGCATCTGGGCCCGGACCTGGTCGTCGTGCTGGCGGACGACCGGTCCGAGGTGGCCCGCGTGGACGACGTCCGGCGGGACTTCGTCGCCAACGTCTCGCACGAGCTCAAGACCCCGGTCGGCGCGCTGTCGCTGCTGGCCGAGGCCGTCGAGGGGGCGGCCGAGGACCCGGAGGCGGTGCTGCGGTTCGCCGCCCGGATGCAGCACGAGGCCACCCGGCTCTCGTCCATGGTCAACGAGCTGATCGAGCTGTCCCGGCTGCAGGGAGACGAGGTCGGGCCGAACGCCAGCGTCGTCCCGCTCGACGAGGTGGTGGCCGAGGCGCTCGACTCGGTCCGTACCGCGGCCACCGCCAAGCAGATCGACCTGCGCGCGGCCGGCGAGCACGGGATCGTCGTCGAGGGGGTCCGCGCCCAGCTGATCACCGCGCTGCGCAACCTCCTCGACAACGCCGTCAGCTACAGCCCCGAACGCACCCGCGTGGTCGTCTCGGTGCAGTCCAGCGGCGACCTGGTCGAGCTCAGCGTGGCCGACCAGGGCATCGGGATCTCGGCCGCCGACCAGGAACGCATCTTCGAGCGGTTCTACCGCGTCGACCCGGCCCGGTCGCGGGCGACCGGCGGGACCGGGCTGGGCCTGTCGATCGTCAAGCACGTCTGCGTCAACCACGGCGGCGAGGTCGCCGTGTGGAGCACCGAGGGGGCCGGCTCCACGTTCACGCTCCGGCTGCCCGTGCGGCAGGAGCCGTTCGAGGACGCCGAGCCGGTCGCCGACCCGTTCCCCGTGCAGCAGCCGTCCGGAAAGGTGGTCCAGTGACGCGAGTGCTCGTGGTCGAGGACGAGGAGTCCTTCAGCGAGGCCTTGGCGTACATGCTCCGCAAGGAGGGGTACGAGGTCGCGCTCGCCGCGACCGGCCCGGCCGCCCTGGAGGAGTTCGACCGGTCCGGCGCCGACCTGGTGCTGCTGGACCTCATGCTGCCGGGCCTGCCCGGCACCGAGGTCTGCCGGCAGCTGCGGCAGCGGTCCAAGGTGCCGGTCATCATGCTGACCGCCAAGGACGGCGAGGTCGACAAGGTGGTCGGGCTCGAGCTGGGAGCGGACGACTACGTGACCAAGCCGTTCTCCTCGCGCGAGCTCGTCGCCCGGATCAGGGCGGTGCTGCGCCGTGGCTCCGACCTGGAGGAGCTGCTGCCCGGGACGGTCGAGGCCGGACCGGTGCGGATGGACGTCGAGCGCCACGTGGTGACCGTCGACGGCCGCTCGGCGCCCATGCCGCTCAAGGAGTTCGACCTGCTCGAGCTGCTCATGCGCAACGCCGGGCGGGTGCTGACCCGCATGCAGCTCATCGACCGGGTCTGGGGCAGCGACTACGTCGGCGACACCAAGACGCTGGACGTCCACGTGAAGCGGTTGCGCGCGAAGATCGAGCCGGACCCGGCCAACCCGCGACACCTGGTGACCGTGCGCGGGCTGGGCTACAAGTTCGAGCCGTGACGAGCGCTCCCGCCGGCGCTCAGCTGCCGGCGAACAGGTTCTCCGGCCGGGTGACCATCGCGCTGACACTCACGCTGCCGGCGACCCGGAACAGCAGGCTCACCGTCACGAGCTGACCGATCCCGGCCTGCAGGCCGCTCACCAGCACCCGAACGCTGCCCGCCGGGCCGAACAGGACGAACCCGGACGGCGCGATGTCGACGCCGCCGCTGGGCAGCGCCACCGGCTCGGCGCCGGAGATCGTGACTGACATCAGGGTGTCGGTCACCCGGCCCTGGTTGATGAGCGTGGCGTACAGCTCGGGGACCGTGCCGTCGGTGACCACCACGACGTTGTCGATGTGCATGTTCCCGATCACCGCGTCGCTGCCCAGGCTGGCGCTGTACGGGGTCGAGGTGTCGGCGCCCAGACCGGCTGCGCACCCGCTCAGGGCGACGACGGCGACCGCTGCGGTCACGGCCACCCACACACCGCGGGCGCGGGTCCTGGCTCGAGTCACGGTGCTGCTCCTGGCGAGGTAGCTCGGTCGGCGGGGACAGCGTAGCGAGCCCTCACCCGACCGATGCCCCCCTGGCCAGCAACAGGCCGACCACCGCCAGGGCGGCCAGGACGAAGAGGGCGAAGGGCGCCCGGGACCGCGGCGGCCAGCGCCGGGCGAACGCCACCAGCAGGGCGACCACGGTGACCGCCGGCAACGCGGCGCCGGCCGCGCCGAGCGGATCCCCGGGGCCGAACGTGAGTACCAGTGCGGCCAGCACGAGCAGCACGCCGGCGACCAGCCTGGTCCGTCCGGGCCCGAGCAGCTGGGGCAGCCCCAGGACGCCCGCGGCCACGTCGTCCCCCAGGTCCGGGAGCGCGTTGGCCAGGTGCGCGGCCACCCCGAGGAGGGCACCGGCCATGGTCGCCCACCACGGTGCCTGGACCGGGGTCGGGAGCGAGAGCGTCACCACCGACGGCAGCAGGCCGAAGCTGACCGCGAACGCCGTGAAGGACCACACAGTCCGCTTGAGCCACAGGTCGTACGCCCACCCGCCGCCGACGGCGACCAGGTGCACGACCCCGGCGGCAGCGCCGAGGGCCAGCGAGAGCGGGACGCAGGCGACGAGCGCGACGTACGCGGCCGCCCGGACGGTCGCGGGTCGAAGGACACCGAGCGCGACCGGCTTGTCCCGGCGACCGGCCGCCACGTCCCGGTCCCGGTCGGTCGCGTCGTTGCACCAGCCGATCGACAGCTGGCCGGTGAGCAGCGCGGCGGCCAGCAGCGCGCAGGTCCGGCCGGGTGCCCCCGCCGTGACGGCCAGCGCCGTGCCCACGACCGTCACGGCCAGGCTCGGCCCGGGGTGGGCGGCCTTCACCAGGGCGGCGGCTCGGTTCACCTCGCTGCGGCGGCTAGGCCGACGGCGCGGAGCGGGCGTCCAGGCCGGCCAGCGCGGTCTCCAGCCGGGTCGTCGCGGTGATGCCCCGGGCGACGAGGGCGACGATCCCGTCGTCGCGGACCAGCACGGCGGTGATCCCCTGCGGGGAGTAGGCGGCGCCCATCAGGTCGGCGTCGTCGGCGGCCACGATCGCGCTGCCGCCGAGCTCGTTCGTGCTCAGGGCCTTCAGCTGGGTCTGCTGGGTCGCGGGGCCGATCAGCATCCAGCCGAGGGTTCTGTACTCGGCGACCTGCGAGCGCACGCTGCGCAGGACCGCACCGCAGTCCGGGCAGGAGGTCGGGACCAGGAGCAGCACCGCGGGCCGGGCGCTGCGCAGGCCGAACTCCTCGCCCCGGATGGTCACCGTCGTGCCCGGGAGCAGGCCGCCGACCGACCCGACCGGCTGCTGCGGGTCCACGGCGAGCGGGGTCTGGGTCAGGTCGTTGGCGGCGCTCCCGCTGAACACGCTCAGCGTGCTGCCGACCAGGCCGACCACGACCAGCAGGACCAGGAGCAGCGGACCGGCCAGCCCGGAAGGGCGCCCGCCGCCCAGGGCCCGCAGCACGAGCCAGCGCCGGTAGCCGTCCGGACCGCCGCGGCCGAACCGTCTGCCCCGCACCTCGCGCAGGTACGCGTCGCGGTCCGCGTCGAGGCTGCGCGCGTCGTCGGGGACGAGCAGCGCCAGACCCTCGAGCTGGTCGGCGTCGAGGTCGTCGTGACGGCCGTCGGGTCCCGGCACGCCTGGCATGGGCTCAGTATGCGCCGCTGCGACGGGTCCGGCGACGACGCGTCGACGAGGAAGCATGCCGAGCCCTTGTTGTCAACCCCCGCCGTGTCGTCGGTTGACCTCGTACTAGGCCCCTGACCTGCGCAAACACCGGCGGAAGGGTCGTCGCACCGTGTTATCCTGAGGGTCGAGAAAGGGGCACCTGCCACATGTCTTTCACTGTCGGCGAGACCGTTGTCTACCCCCATCACGGAGCGGCGCTGATCGAGGCCATCGAGACCCGGAGCATCAAGGGTGTCGAGAAGGTCTATCTGGTGCTCAAGGTCGCGCAGGGCGACCTGACCGTGCGGGTCCCGGCCGAGAACGCCGAGTTCGTCGGCGTCCGCGACGTCGTCGGGGCCGAGGGGCTGGAGCGGGTCTTCCAGGTCCTGCGCATGCCGCACACCGAGGAGCCGACCAACTGGTCGCGCCGCTACAAGGCCAACCTCGAGAAGCTCGCGTCCGGCGACGTGATCAAGGTCGCCGAGGTCGTCCGCGACCTGTGGCGCCGCGAGCGCGAGCGTGGGCTGTCGGCCGGCGAGAAGCGGATGCTCGCGAAGGCGCGCCAGATCCTTGTGTCCGAGCTCGCTCTTGCCGAGAACACCAATGAGGACAAGGCAGAGACGATCCTCGACGAGGTGCTCGCGTCGTAGCGGGGCCTTCGTCCCGCACGCCCGGCGGTCCCGCCGCCGGTGCCCGAGCTGGGTGGTGGCCCGTTGAGCCCTCGCGCGGCACGTGTCCCGAGCGTCGTCGTCGAGCTGCTGCGCCTGTGCGTGGTGGTCTTCTTCGCCGGCCTCGGGTACGAGATCGCGCTGGTGCTGGAGTCCAACGGGCGCCGTGACATCGTCGGGGGCGTCGACCCGGTCTGGGTCGGGCTGCTGCTCGGCACCGCGCTCGGCTTCGTGCTCGGCGGGGTCCTGGGCCGGGCCACCGAGCGCACCGTCCGGCGGACCGAGCGCTCGCTGTCCGACATCTCCGCCGAGCACATCGTCGCCGGTGTGTTCGGCTCGATCATCGGCGTGGTCGCCGGGTCCGCGATCGCGTGGCCGGTCTTCTTCCTCGGCAACCGGTTCCTGGCCATCCCGCTGTTCGCGTTCGTGCTGGTCACCCTCGGGCTGCTCGGCTTCCGGGTCGGGTCGGCCCGTCGGGACGGCATGCTGCACATGTTCGGCGCCTCCGCCGGCCTGGGCCCGCGGTCGGTGTCGACGGCGCTGCTGCCGCGGATCGTGGACACCTCCGTCGCCATCGACGGCCGGGTCATCGACGTCGTGCGGGCCGGGTTCCTCGGGGGCGAGATGCTCGTCCCCGCACCGGTCCTGGCCGAGCTGCAAGGTCTTGCGGACGCCGCGGACGAGCTGCGTCGGGGCCGCGGTCGGCGCGGCCTCGAGGTGCTCGAGACGCTGCGCCGCGAACCGGGTGTCGAGGTGTCGGTCATCGACGACGAGGCCCCCGGCGTCCCGGAGGTCGACGCCAAGCTCGTACGGATGTGCCTGGACCGCGGCGCCGGCCTGCTCACCCTGGACACCAACCTGGCCCGGAGCGCGGCGCTGGCCGGCGTCCGGGTCATGAACCTGCACGCGCTGGCGCTCGCGCTGCGGCCGCCGGTCGTCGCCGGCGACGAGGTCACCGTCCTGCTGACCAAGCCCGGCAAGGAGTCCGGCCAGGCGGTCGGCTACCTCGACGACGGCACGATGGTGGTGGTCGAGCGGGCCCGCGAGGGCATCGGCTCGGAGGCCAGGGTCCAGGTGACCAGCGTCCTGACCACGGCCAACGGCCGGATGGTGTTTGCTCGTCCCCAGTCGATCGCGGGCAGCCGGGTCTGAGCCGGCGCCCCGGAACAGGGGTGTCCGGTGAGGTCCGGGGCGTGCCAGCGGTGAGCGTCGGTGCGCTCGTCCCCGCCGCCGGCCGGGGCGACCGGCTGGGTGGCGGCGTCCCGAAGGCGTTGCGCCCGGTGCGCGGCGAGGCACTGCTGGTGCACGCCGTCCGCGGGCTGCTCGCCGCGGACTCGGTCTCCGTCGTCGTCGTCGCGGCCCCCGCCGACGCGGTGGGCGCGGTGCGCGAGGTCGTCGCCGAGCGGCTCCCCGGCGCGCGGGTCCTGGTGGTGGCCGGCGGCGCGACCCGGCAGTCCTCGGTGGCCGCAGCGCTGGCCGCCCTCCCCGACGACGTCGACGTGGTGCTCGTGCACGACGCGGCCCGCGCCCTCGCACCCGTCGAGCTGGTCGAGCGGGTGATCGCCGCGGTCGGCGACGGGGTCGCCGCGGTGGTGCCCGGGCTGCCGGTGCACGACACGGTCCGCTCGGTCGGCCCGGACGGGACGGCGCACGAGACCCTGGACCGGGACCGGCTGCGCATCGTGCAGACGCCGCAGGGTTTCGTCCGCACCTGGCTCGAGGCCGCGCACACCGCAGCCGCGGACGCCGGCCGCACCGCGACCGACGACGCCGCTCTGGTCGAGGCGATCGGCGGGCGCGTCGTGGTGGTCGACGGTTCCGAGGAGGCCTTCAAGGTGACCACGCCGCTGGACCTGCTGCTCGCCCAGGCGCTGCTCGAGCAGCGTCAGGCAGACGGGGCGCAGCGATGAGCGGGGCGCCGCGGGTCGGCGTCGGCGTCGACGTGCACCGGCTTGAGGCCGGCCGGCCGATGATGATGGCCGGGCTGGCGTTCCCGGACGAGCCGGCCGGCTGCGTGGGGCACTCCGACGGCGACGTCGCGGCGCACGCCTGCTGCGACGCGCTGCTGTCCGCCGCCGGCCTCGGCGACCTGGGCGCCCTGGTCGGCACCGACCGTCCGCAGTGGGCCGGCGCCGCCGGTGCCGCGCTGCTGGCCGAGGCGGCCAGGGCCGTCCGGGCGGCGGGCTTCGACATCGGCAACGTCGCGGTCCAGGTCATCGGCGAGGTCCCGCGGCTCGGGCCGCGCCGCGCCGAGGCCGAGGCGGCGCTGTCCGCGGCGTGCGGCGCCCCGGTGTCGGTGGGCGCGACCACGACCGACGGGCTGGGCCTGACCGGCCGCGGCGAGGGTGTCGCCGCCGTCGCGACCGCCCTCGTCGTCCCTCGGTGAGCCGGCTGAGCCGGCTGAGCCGCGGCGGTCGGGGACGGTGATCACCCGTACCCTTGCCGGGTGAGCCTGAGCCTGTACGACACCGCACCCGGTCGGCGCGACCGTTCGTGCCGCTGCAGCGACGGCCAGGTCTCGGTGTACCTGTGCGGCGCCACGGTGCAGGCGCCGCCGCACATCGGGCACATCCGCTCCGGCGTCGCGTTCGACGTGCTGCGCCGCTGGCTGGAGCACGGCGGGCAGCGGGTCACCTTCATCCGCAACGTCACCGACATCGACGACAAGATCCTGCACAACGCCGAGCACGAGGGCGTCCCGTTCTGGGAGATCGCGGCGCGCAACGAGCGCGCGTTCAGCTGGGCGTACGACGTGCTCGGCTGCCTGCCGCCGACGTACGAGCCGCGGGCCACCGGCCACGTGCCGGAGATGCTCGGGCTGATGCAGCGGCTGATCGACGCCGGGCACGCGTACGCCGCCGACGGCGACGTGTACTTCGACGTGCGCTCGTGGCCGTCGTACGGCGAGCTGAGCGGCCAGCGGATCGACGAGATGCTGCCCGCAGCCGACTCGATCAGCTCGGCCAAGCGCGACCCGCGCGACTTCGCGCTGTGGAAGGGCGCCAAGCCCGGCGAGCCGTCCTGGGACACGCCCTGGGGTCCGGGCCGTCCCGGCTGGCACCTGGAGTGCTCGGCGATGGCGTCGCGCTACCTCGGCCCGGCGTTCGACATCCACGGCGGCGGGCTGGACCTGGTGTTCCCGCACCACGAGAACGAGCTCGCGCAGTCGCGCGCGGTCGGCGACCCGTTCGCGTCGTTCTGGATGCACAACGCCTGGGTGACGACGGCCGGCGAGAAGATGAGCAAGTCGCTCGGCAACAGCCTGCTCGTCTCCGAGGTCGCCCGGCGGGTGCGACCGGTCGAGCTGCGGTACTACCTGTCCGCCGCGCACTACCGCAGCCACATCGAGTTCTCCGAGACGGCGCTGGCGGATGCGGCCTCGGCCTACCAGCGGATCGAGGGCTTCCTGAGCCGCGCCGCGGTCGAGCGCGACGGGGAGCCGCTGCGCGGCGGGACCGTGCCGGCGGCGTTCGCCGCCGCGATGGACGACGACCTGGGCGTCCCGCAGGGGCTCGCGATCCTGCACGACGCGGTCCGGGCCGGGAACACCGCGCTGGCGTCCGGCCACCGCGCCGACGCGGCGTCTGCCGCCGCGGACGTGGCCGCCATGACGTCGGTGCTCGGGCTGAACCCGGCGGACGAGCCGTGGGCGTCGACGTCGGGCGAGAGCGGCGCCGAGCTGCACTCGGTGGTCTCGGCGCTGGTCGAGGTGGCGCTCGAGCAGCGCCAGGAGGCCAGGGCCCGCAAGGACTTCGCCGCGGCCGACGCGGTACGGGACGCGCTGAAGGCCGCCGGCGTGCAGCTCGAGGACACCCCCGACGGGACCCGTTGGACTCTGGACACGAAGGGCGAGGCCTGATGGCCGGCAACAGCCAGCGCAAGGGAGCCCGGCGCACGCCGGGCTCGAAGAAGGGCGCGACGGTCGGCAGCGGCGGACGCCAGTCGAAGGGGCTGCGGCCGAAGGGTCCGACCCCGCGTGCGCAGGACCGGGAGAAGGCGGCCAAGCGGTCCGGCTCGCCCGGCGCCCGGGCGGCAGGCCGACCGGCGTTCCACGCCGGCCGCGAACCGGTCCGGTCCGGAGGCGGGCACCGCTGCGGCCGCCCAGCGCTCCGGCGCGGCTGCGAAGCGTTCCGCCCCGGCGGGTCGGGGTGCCGCGCCGACCTCGCGCAAGCCGGGCCGTCCGGCGCCGCGGTCCGGCGCGCCCGCGGCTCGCGGCGGGCAGCGGCCCGGTGTGCGCCCGGGCACGCGCCCGGGATCGCGGGCTGACCCGCGGCGCAGCACCCGCGAGGGCCACGAGCTGGTGGTCGGGCGCAACTCCGTCGTCGAGGCGCTGCGGGCGCAGGTCCCGGCGACCGCGCTGTACATCGCCGAGCGCATCGACACCGACGACCGGGTCAAGGAGGCGCTGCGGCTGGCGACCGACCGCCGGCTGCCGCTGCTGGAGGCGCCCCGGGCCGAGCTGGACCGGATGAGCTCGGGCTCGGTGCACCAGGGACTCGCGCTGCAGGTTCCCCCGTACGCCTACGCCCACCCGGACGACCTGGCGAGGCGAGCCGGCGAGACCGGGCACGCCCCGCTGCTCGTCGCGCTCGACTCGGTGACGGACCCGCGCAACCTCGGCGCCGTGGTGCGGTCGGCCGCGGCGTTCGGAGCGGACGGCGTGGTCGTCCCGGAACGGCGCTCGGCGGGCATGACCGCGGGCGCGTGGAAGGCGTCGGCCGGGGCTGCGGCCCGGCTCCCGGTCGCGCGGGCGACGAACCTCACCCGGCAGCTGGAGGCGTACCGGTCGGCGGGGTTCGTGATCGTCGGGCTGTCGCTGGCCGGGACCGTGGACGCGCACGACCTCGAGGTCGCCGTCGACCCGCTGGTGCTCGTCGTCGGCTCCGAAGACCAGGGCCTGTCCCGCCTGGTCGAGCGCACCTGCGACGTGCTCGTGCGGATCCCGATGGCGGTGGGCACCGAGTCGCTGAACGCCGGCGTGGCCGCCGGGATCGTGCTGTACGAAGTGGCTCGCCGCCGCGCCGCCTCGTCCTGACACCCGGTCAGGGAGAGATGCCGTCGTCCTCGGCGGCGAACGTCAGGCGCAGCTCGCCGGTCGAGTCGGTCGGCGTGCCGAGCCGGGCGCCGAGCACCGCCTGCTCGACCGGCTTGGCGCGCAGCACGTCGCGGACGTACGCGTCCGCGGCCACGTCCAGCCCGACGTCCTGGCCGGCGCGCTCGGACAGGAACCAGCGGTGCTCGAGCACCTCGTGGAAGATCTCGGCGGGCTCGAGCTTGCCGCGCTGGTCCTTGGGCACCGCGCGGACGACCGGCTCGAACACGTCCGTCACCCAGCGGTGCGCGGCCACGCCCTCGTCCGCCTCGGCCAGCTGCAGCGCGGCGCGGTACGAGTCCATGTCGTTGAGCAGCCGGCGGGCCTGGTTCTCCTGCACGTCCAGCCCGGTCAGCCGCAGCAGCCGCCGGCTGTGGTGCCCGGCGTCGACGACCTTCGGCTGCACCCGCACGGTCGTCCGCCCCCGGCGAGCCGACGACGTCCAGCTCGGCCACGTCGAAGCCGAGGTCGTTGAGCCGGCGGATCCGCGCGTCCACGAGGTACCGGCTGCCGGGCGCGACCTCGAGCGGCTCGGTCAGCTCGTCCCACAGCCGGTGGTAGCGCCGGACGACCGCGTCCGCGGTGTGCACGGGCTCGATCGACTCGTGCAGCATCCCGCCGGCCTCCAGGTCGGACAGCTCGCCGAAGATGTTGGTGCGCGCGACGTCCAGGTCGTACTCGCGCTGCCCGTCGGACAGGCTCTCGTGCATCTCGCCGGTCTCGGCGTCGACCAGGTACGCGGCGAACGTGCCGGCGTCCCGGCGGAACAGCGTGTTCGACAGCGAGCAGTCGTTCCAGGCGAAGCCGTACAGGTGCAGCTGGACGAGCAGCAGCGACAGCGCGTCGAGCAGCCGGTTGGCGGTGTCCGGCCGCAGCGTGGACGAGAACAGCGCGCGGTACGGCAGCGAGAACTGCAGGTGCCGGGTGATCAGCGCCGGCTCGAGCGGCTCGCCGTCGGCGCTCTCCCGTCCGTGCACGACCGCGACCGCCTCGACGGTCGGTGCGCCGAGCCGGTCCAGGTCGCGCAGCAGCCGGTACTCCTTGCGGGCGAGCCGCTCGGTCACCTCCTTGATCGCGTACACCCGGCCGTGCAGGCGCACGAACCGGACGACGTGCCGGGAGATGCCCCGCGGGAGGGCGACCAGCCGGTCGGCCGGCCACTCCTCCAGCGGGACGTCCCAGGGCAGGAACAGCAGGTCCGGGTCGTCGGGGGCGGCAGTCACCTGCAGCGCCATGCGCGCTCCGTCCTGCCGCCCCGCCGACCACGCCTGCCGGCGAGCGTCAGCTCAGCCGCTCGCCGTCGGCCGGTGAGAACACGTGGGCGTGGCCCTCTTTGACCGTGATGTGCACGGTCTCGCCCTTGCCGGGTGGGCGCCGGCCGTCGGTGCGGGCGATGATCTGCTTCGTCGCTGCCGTCCGGCAGCTGCACCTCGCCGTAGACGTAGGCGTCGGCGCCGAGCTCCTCGACCAGCAGCACCTCGACCGGGATGCCGCCCGCGGTCGTCGCTCGGTCAGCGTGACGTCCTCGGGACGGAAGCCGACCGTCACCGACTTGAGCCCGGCGTCGCCCGCCCTGGTCAGCACCTCGCGCGGCAGCGGGACGAGCGCGCCGCGGACGTTGGCGCCGCCCTCGGTCAGCGGCGCCTCGATGAGGTTCATCGCCGGCGAGCCGATGAAGCCGGCCACGAAGACGTTGTCCGGGTGGTCGTACAGCTCGCGCGGGGTGCCGACCTGCTGGAGCAGCCCGTCCTTGAGCACGGCCACGCGGTCGCCCATCGTCATGGCCTCGACCTGGTCGTGGGTGACGTAGACGGTCGTGGTCGCCCAGCCGGCGCTGCAGGGCGGCGATCTGCGTACGGGTCTGCACGCGCAGCTTCGCGTCCAGGTTCGACAGCGGCTCGTCCATCAGGAACACCTGCGGCTCGCGCACGATCGCGCGGCCCATCGCCACGCGCTGGCGCTGGCCACCGGAGAGCGCCTTCGGCTTGCGGTCGAGGTACTGCTCGAGGTCGAGCAGCTTGGCCGCCTCGGCGACCCGGTCGGCGATCTTCGTCCTTGCGGCTCGCCGGCGATCTTGAGCGCGAAGCCCATGTTCTCGCCGACGGTCATGTGCGGGTAGAGCGCGTAGTTCTGGAAGACCATCGCGATGTCGCGGTCCTTGGGCGGCAGGTCGGTGACGTCGCGGTCGCCGATCCTGATCGCGCCGCCGTTGACGTCCTCCAGGCCGGCGAGCATCCGCAGCGAGGTGGACTTGCCGCAGCCGGAGGGCCCGACCAGGACGAGGAACTCCCCGTCGCCGATCTCCAGGTTGAGCTTGTCGACCGCGGGGCTTCGTCGCGCCCGGGTAGAGCCGGGTTGCCTTGTCGAAGACGACGGTGGCCATCGTTCACCTTGCCCTTCACCGGCAGGAACGTGCCGGACGATCCGTTGTGGAGGGTGGCGACGACGTGCAGGGCGAACGTACCGGGCCGGCGGCCTCGCCGCATCTTTCGCGCGGGCCGTCAGCCTGGTCGCGGGGCCGATGGTGTAGCCGCCGTTGAGGTCCTTCTGCCAGGCGGCGGCCACCGTGTCCATCGCGGTCTGCGGCGACTCGTCGCCCGACCAGGGCCGCCCGGAAGTTGTCGTCCAGGACCAGCAGCATCGAGGGCTGGATCTGGACCTGCGGCAGCGGGGTCCCGGTCTTGAGGACCGGCAGGAACGCCCCGAGCACCGGGTCGGCCTTCGACCGCGTCGGGGGTGTAGGCGGCCGCCCGGGTCGGCAGCAGCCCGAGCTGCTCGGCCAGCGCGGCCTGCGAGGTCGGCGACTGGGCGAACTTGACGAAGGCGTACGCCGCCTGGAGGTTGTGCGACCCGGAGAAGACCGCGTACCCGGTCGCGGTCGACCGGCCCGCTGGCGCGACGTCGCCGGCCGGCACCGGTCGCGATCCCCACCGACGAGCGGGACGGGAACGCCGGGCCGCCGACCAGCAGCGGCAGCGAGGCGGCGTCGTCCAGGATCATCGCCACCCGCCCCTGCCGGAACGCCGCCCGCATCGCCGTGGTGGTGACCTCGTTGGGCGGCGTCGACGACGACGTCCACAGGGCGCTGTCGTCGACGGCCACCCCGGTGGCCTGCATCTGCACCCGCCTGGACAGCCCGGCCACCGCGGCCGGCTGGCTGACGTCGATGGTCTTGGCCTCCGGGTCGACCAGCGTGCCGCCCTCGCCGTAGATCCACGGCAGCAGCCCGTTGCCGGTGGCCGGGCGCGTACAGGGTCTGCACGTCCAGGGCGGTGAGCTTGGAGTTCTCGGCGGAGACCTCGGTCCAGGTGCGCGGCACGGTCAAGCCCGGCCCGGTCGAGCAGCTCCGGGTTGTACAGCAGCGCGAGCCCGTCCGCGCTGCGCAGCGCGGCCATGATCCGGCCGTCGTACTTCTCCATCGGCAGCAGCGACGGCGAACACGTCCTCGGCGCCGTCGACGGCCACGGTGTCGTCCAGCCGGGTGATGTACCCGCGGGCCGACCAGTCCGGGATCCAGCTGGCCATGGACCGTGATCACGTCCGGTGCCGCGGCCGCCGTCTGCACCGCGGTGTCGAACTTGCCGTGCGCCTCGTCCGGCGTCATCACCACGACGTCGACCGTCGTGCCCGGGTTCGCCTGGACGAACTGCGTCGGCGAGGCTCTTGTCCGCGGCCAGCGCCCCGGTGAGGGTGCTGATGTCCCACCAGAGCAGGTGCGCCGCCGGTCGGGCTGGAGCTGGGGGACGGCGAGCCCGAGGTGCCGGTGCAGCGCGGTCGCCACGAGCCCGAGCGCCGCCAGCGCCAGCGTCCCCCGCACGGCTGCGCGACGCACGACGACCTCCTGACGGCGGACTGCGGTGGACCGGACGGGCCAGTCACGCTAGCAAGGGCGTCTGAGGGCTCCGGAGGGATCCGCTGCGAGCCACCGGTGGCTACGATCCGGGGCGTGCACCGCTTCGACGACGAGACCGAGCGCCTGGCCCAGGCGGTCATCGACTACGCCCGCCGCCGGATGCAGCTCGACCCGGTCCCGCTGGACGGCCCGCGCAGCTACGACGACCTGTACGCCGCGGCCGGCGAGACGGTCACCGAGAAGGGCCTGGGCGGGGAGCGGGTCCTGGAGCTGTTCGACGACGTGCTGTCCAAGGCCTGCATCTCGGTCGACCATCCCGCGCTACCTGTCCTTCATCCCGGCGGCGCCGACCGAGGCGGCCAGCCTGTTCGACCTCGTCGTCGGCGCCTCGTCGATCTACGGCGGGTCCTGGCTCGAGGGCGCCGGCGCCGTCTACGCCGAGAACCAGGCGCTGCGCTGGCTCGCCGACCTGGCCGGCTTCCCGCCGCAGGCCGGCGGGGTGTTCGTGCAGGGCGGCACGCTCGGCAACCTGTCGGCGCTGGTCGCGGCCCGGCACGAGGCGGCGGCCGCCAGGACCGCGCGCGGGCTCGGACGGCCGCAGCGCTGGGTCGGTCGCGTGCAGCGCCGAGGCGCACTCGTCGATCGCGCACGCGGCGCGGGTGATGGACATCGACGTGCTCGCCGTCCCGGTCGACGCGAACGGGCGGCTCACCGGCGCGGCGCTGGAGAAGACGCTGGCCGCGCACGTCGCATCGGCCCCCGCGGACGGCAGCGGCATCGAGGTGTTCGCCGTCGTCGCGACCGGCGGCACGACGAACTTCGGCATCGTCGACGACATCAAGGGCGTCGCCGACGTCACCGACGCCCGCGACCTGTGGCTGCACATCGACGGGGCGTACGGCCTGGCCGCGATGGCGGCGCCGTCCGCGCGCCCGCGGTTCGACGGGATCGAGCGGGCCGACTCGTTCATCGTCGACCCGCACAAGTGGCTGTTCGCCCCGTTCGACTGCTGCGCGCTGGTCTACCGCGACCCGGACGAAGGGCCGGGCCGCGCACATGCAGCAGGCCGGCTACCTCGACGTCCTCAACAGCGACCCGACCGAGTTCAACCCGTCCGACTACGCGTACCACCTGACCCGGCGGGCGCGCGGGCTGCCGTTCTGGTTCTCGCTGGCGGCGCACGGCACGCAGGCGTACTCGGACGCGATCGAGGCACGCTGGCGGTCGCGCGCGCGGCGGCGGAGGAGGTGCGCCGGCGCTCGTACGTGGAGCTGCTGCGCGAGCCGGACCTGTCGGTGGTGGTGTTCCGGCGGCATCGGCTGGACCGAGCAGCAGTACTACGACTGGTCGGACCGGCTGATGCAGGCCCACTACGCGTTCGTCACGCCGACCGCGCACGGCGGCGAGGTGGTGACCCGGTTCGCGATCGTGCAACCCGCGGACGACGGTCGCCGACATCACCGGCATCCTCGACACCATGGCCTGACCCCCCAGGTCCCCGCTTCACCTTGCGGAATGTTGCGTGGGAGGGTTCCCAGCCCCGCTGTGGCGACGATCCGGCGGGTGAAGCGGGACCTCTAGGCTGGGCGGCCGTACGCCGGCGTGGCGCAACCTGGCAGCGCACCCGACTTGTAATCGGGAGGTTGAGGGTTCAACTCCCTCCGCCGGCTCACACGTGGACCGCGCGCCGCGGTCAGCGGGGCAGGTCGGCGGGCTCGCCGAGCAGGGCACCGCGCCCGTAGGTCGCACCCAGCTGCAGTGCCGTGGCCCGCGCGGCCTCGGAGTCGACGCCTACGGCCATCACCGAGGCGCCGGCGTCGGTGGCGGCGGCCAGCCAGGAACGGACCGCCGGGTCGGTCCCGCACTCGGGCCGGCTCACCTCGACCTGGACGTACGCGGGGTGCAGCCGTTCCAGCTCGCCAAAGGCGCGCCGGTGCGCGGACGGGTCGGCGGACAGGTCGGCGACCGCCAGCCGCCAGCCCCAGCTGCGCATCTCCTCGACGGCACCGTGCAGGACGTCGAGGTCGGCGAACGCGTCGGCGTGCAGCTCGGCCACGACCTGCAGACCGCGCCGGCCGCGTCCCCAGGCGACGGCCAGCCGCGGCGGGCACGCGGACCCGAACGTCTCCGGCTCCGGGGTCAGGTGCAGCTCACCGGTCAGCCCGTCGCGCAGCGCGACCTCGAAGGCATGGCAGCGGAACGCCCAGTCCAGCCGTTCGACGAGACCGAGTGACTGCGCGCCGGACAGCAGCGACAGCGTGTCCCCGACGGCTGAACCAGGCTTTCCCCGTCCGGTGGCTTTCCAGCCGACGGGGGCTCCGGTGACCGCGGCGAGGTCCGAGCCGAGCCGGAAGATCGGCTGGAAGTCGGGTCCGAGCTGCGCCGGGTCGGCGATGAGCTCCTCGATCGCGGTTCGGGTACGGCGGGTGTGGTCCAGCTGATCGGCAAGCGTCACGCACACCGTTTCGGGAGCGACGCCACCGGACTTGAGCGCCTGGCCGGTCAGCCGATCTGGCGCGAGAGCAGGTCCTCGTACGTCTCGCGCCGGACCACCTCGCGCGCGACACCGTCCGTGCAGAACACGACCGGCGGTCGCAGGGCGCCGTTGTAGTTGTTGCCCATCGTGTAGCAGTACGCCCCGGTCACCGGCAGCACGACGAGGTCGCCGACCGCGGGCGCGTCCAGCCAGGCACCCTCGATGAGCCGGTCGCCCGACTCGCAGTGCCGGCCGACCAGGTCGTACTGCTCGCCGCCGCCGACCCGGTCGGCCACGGTGGCCTCGAACCGCTGCTCGTACAAGGACACCTCGAGGTTGTCGCCCATGCCACCGTCCACGGCGACGAACGTGCGGTCGGTTCCCCGCTTGACGGTGACGACGCGGTAGACGGTGATGCCCGAGCGGGCGACCAGCGAACGGCCGGGCTCGACGACGATCGCCGCGTCCGGCGGCAGGAACCGGCGACAGGCGGCGCCGAGCGCGTTCGCGTACTCGGCGACCGAAGGGGCCTGCTCGGGGATCACGTACCGCGCGCCGAGCCCGCCGCCGAGGTCGTACACCTCGAAGGTCCCCAGACCGGCGACGACCTCGACGGCGCTGGCGAGGGTGTCGACGTCCAGGATCTGCGAGCCGACGTGCACGTGCACGCCGTCCAGGTGCAGCCGGTCGCTGGCCCGGATCCGGTCGAGCATCGCCCTGGCCTGGTCCAGCGGGAGGCCGAACTTCGAGCTGTCGCCGCCGGTGGCCATGGCCGCATGGGTGTCCGCGTCGATCCCGGGGACCACCCGCACGAGCACCCGCTGCCGCTCGCGCTCGGCGGGTGCGTCGGCGAGCAGGCGCTCGAGCCGGTCGACGTCGTCGCCGTTGTCCACCACGACGGTACCGATCCCGCTGCGGACCGCCAGCTCCAGCTCGGCATCGGTCTTCGCGTTGCCGTGCAGGACCAGGTCGTGCGGCGGTACGCCGGCGGCGAGGGCGAGCACCAGCTCGCCGCCGCCGGCCACGTCGACCGTGAGCCCTTCGTCGGCGACCAGGCGGTAGGCGGCCTTGGCCGGGAAGGACTTGGACGCGAACGCGACCCGGGACTTCGGCCAGACCCGGGCGAGCTCGTCCCGCAGCTCCCGGGCCCTGGCCCGCAGTGCACCTTCGTCGTAGACGTACAGGGGGGTGCCGAACCGCTCGGCGAGGGCGTCCAGCCGGCAGCCGCCGACGACCAGGGTGCCGTCGGGGTCGATCCTGGTCCCGGGCGGGAACAGCTCGAGCAGCGCGTCGGCGCCGGGGGGGACGTCCACGAGGCATGCTCCCGGGGTCAGGTCGGCGGTTTTGGCCCACCGGAAATGTTCACAGTTCAACTACTGTTGAGGCGGGTGTCCGGCCGAGTGGCCGGCAGCCTAGAACCTCTGGGAGTCCGACATGCCCGCAGTCGTCGTCGAGGACCTGTTGACCCTGCCGCGCGTGCCGCGTCCGGACCCGGTCGTAGCGGTCGACCGCCCGGTCCTGGGCGTGTCCACCGCGCCGAGCGGGTTCGAGGGCGAGGGCTTCCCGGTCAAGCGCGCCTTCGCCGGGGTCGACCAGCACCACCTGGACCCGTTCATCCACATGGACCAGATGGGCGAGGTCGACTACGCGCCGGGCGAGCCGAAGGGCACGTCGTGGCACCCGCACCGCGGCTTCGAGACCGTGACGTACATGATCGACGGGGCGATGCAGCACCAGGACTCGACCGGCGGTGGCGGCCTGATCGCCGACGGCGCCACCCAGTGGATGACGGCCGGCAGCGGGATCCTGCACATCGAGGCCCCGCCCGAGGAGGTCGTCGTCCGTGGCGGTCTGTTCCACGGGGTCCAGCTGTGGGTGAACCTGCCCGCCGCGGACAAGTGGACGCCGCCGCGCTACCAGGACATCGAGGCGAACAGGGTGTCGCTGCTGACGTCGCACGACGGCGGTGCGCTGCTGCGTGTCGTGGCCGGTGAGGTCGCGGGGCACAGCGGCCCGGGTGTCACGCACACGCCGATCGCGTTGCTGCACGCGACGGTCAGCCCCGGCGCCGAGGTCGAGCTGCCCTGGGACCCGTCGTTCAACGCCCTCGTCTACGCCCTCGCCGGGCGCGGCACGGTGGGCGCCGAGCGGCGCCCGATCCGCAGCGGTCAGCTGGCGGTGTTCGGACCGGGTGACGTCGTGCGCTTCGCGGCGGAGACCGGCCAGGACAGCCGCACGCCGGCGCTGGACGTGCTGGTGCTGGGCGGACGGCCGATCCGGGAGCCGGTCGCGCAGTACGGACCGTTCGTGATGAACAACCGCGCCGAGCTGGTGCAGGCCTTCGAGGACTTCCAGTCCGGTCGCATGGGCACCATCCCCGCGACCCGTTGAACAGACGGGCGGCTGACCCGGTCAGCCGTGCTTGACCGCCTGGAGGGTGTACGTGTGCGGGACCCGCCACGGGCGGTCGGTGATCTGCCACTCGCCGCCGCCCAGGTCCGTCATGCGGCCGGGAATCGCCTCCCAGGGGACGCTGTCGTGCTCGACGAGCATCGTGACGTCGAGCCCGTGGTCGAGCAGCGCCGTCACGATCTCGCCGAGGCCGTGGTTCCAGAAGTACGAGCGGTTCTGCGTGAACGTCGCATCGGTGGAGACGTACGTACCCTCCTCCTCGGACAGGTCCGGCTCAGCCCGCTCGAAGTACGGGTACCGGACGACGAGCCGCTCGTCGTCCGGAGCGTCCTCCAGCGCCCAGAGCATCGGGTGCCCCTCGCGGATGAACAGGCGCCCGCCCGGTCGCAGCAGACCGGCGACCACCCCGGCCCACCGCCGGACGTCCGGCAGCCAGCACAGCGCACCGATACCGGTGAAGACCAAGTCGAACGCGTCCCCGCCGAGCAGGTCGACGGCTGAGTACACGTCGCCCTGGACGAAGTCGGTGTCGCTGCCGGTCCGAGCCGCCAGCCGGCGGGCGGCCGCCAGCGCGGGCGCCGAGTAGTCCAGCCCGGTCATCCGCGCGCCCAGCCGGGCGAGCGAGATCGTGTCGGTGCCGATGTGGCACTGCAGGTGCACCCCGCGCAGCCCGGCGAGGTCGCCCAGCCGGGGCACGTCGAACCGCACGACGTCGCTGAGGAAGTCCGGGTCGGCGACGAACCGGTCCACCGCGTAGTCCGGCGAGGCCGCGTGCGCCGGCGCGCGCTCGTCCCACATGGCCCGGTTCACGGCCTGGTAGTCGACCATCACTCGCTCTTCTTCTCTCTCTTCCCTCTTCCCCCTCCCACTCCGATCTATCTACCTATTATGATCACCGCATGTCCGGCTTCCGTACGACGTCGTCGTCGTCGGCGGTCGAGTAGCCGGGTCGCTCACCTCCGCGCTCTTCGCGCGCGCGGCCTGAGCGTCCTCATACTCGACCGTGCCACGTTCCCAGCCGACACGCTCTCCACGCACTTCTTCCGCGGCGGCTGGCTGGTGCGCGTGCTCGACGCTGGCCGGACTGCTCGACGACGTCGAGCGCTGGGGCGCCCTCGACTGACCTGCGAGTACAGCTACGGCGGCGGCTCGGCGAGGCCGTCCGTCGGCCCGCCGCAGGATCCCGGCGCGGCCGGGCTACTACCTGTCCGTGCGCCGCGAGCCGCTGGACTCTACGCTGCAGGCGGGCGCGCGGCGGGCCGGCGTCGAGGTGCTCGACCTCGACGCGCCGTCACGGGCTCTTGACCCGAGGACGGCCGCGTCGTCGGCGTCGTGACGGCCGACGCACACACCGTCGCGCCGGTCTCGTGGTCGGCGCGGACGGCCGGCGCTCGCTGGTCGCCACGCGAGGTCTCGCGCCGATGACCGCGAGCGCACGCGGCCGCGCGCCCTGTACTACCGGTACGTGCGCGGCTTCACCGCCCCGACGGTAGGCCTCCCGACGGCCCCGAGTTCTCGTTGCTCGGGCGACGAGCTCGCGTACGTGTTCCCCAGCGACGAGGCGTACCTGCTTGGCGATCAGCGTCAACCTCGACGAGTACGAACGATGCGTCACGACGCTCACGACCGCTTCGACCCCTGCTGCGCCGGCACCTCGCCTTGTGGGATCGCTACGCGCGCAGCGCGTCGCACGCGGTGCCGGGTCCGGACCGGAGCCGACTACGTTCGCCGGGCCGCCAGCCGGATGGGCGCTGGTCGGGGACTCCGGCATGCACCAGGACCCCTGGACGGGCGCCGGCATGGACTGCGCCGGTCGTCCGCCGCGCTGCTCGTCGAGAGCTACTGCGCGGCCGGCGGACGCGACACTGGGTCGCACGTACGACCGCCGCCGCGACGAACAGATGCTCGACGCCAAATCTCCCATGCTGCGCGTCACAGCGCGATCAGGCCCGCGTTCGTCGGCGTGAAGCCGCAGGCGGTGAAGTAGAAGCCGCGCAGGTGGTCCTCGAAGTCCACGTGCAGCCACTCGCAGCCGGCGGCCCTGGCGCGGTCCGTGGCGACCCCGACCAGCCGGGTGGCGATGCCCTGCCGCCGCAGCCTCGGTCGACCAGGGTGTCGAGCACGAACGCGTGGGCGGCGCCGTCCCATGGCACGTTCACGAAGCCCACCAGCTCGCCGTCGTCGCGCGCGCAGACCCAGCCGAGGCTGTGCCGCTCGACCTGCCCCGACCAGTCGAAGTCCACCGGGTCGCGCCCGAACCCGGCGGCGTGCAGCGCCTCGACCTCGTCGCTGCGGAAGGGGCCGCGCCACTCGTAGGTGATCACCGGGACAAAGTACGAGCCATCGGGGCGCTCGGCCACGGGATACTCGCCGCCCTCGACGGACGGACGGTGGCGATGACGGTTGGAGCGGGTCCCGCCGCCGAGGGCGTGCGGGTGCCGTGGGCGGACGTGCCCGGGCAGGTGCGGTCGGCGGTGGAGGCGATCTGCGGCGCCCGGGTCGTCCGTGCCGACACCCAGCGCGGCGGATTCAGCCCGGGCGTGGCCGCGCGGGTCACCTGCGCCGACGGCGCCCGGTTCTTCGTCAAGGCGATCCCGGTCGCGAACGTGCAGTCGTTCCGCATCCACCGCCGCGAGGGCGTCGTGCTCGCCGGGCTCGGCCCGCTGGTGCGGGCCGGCCGGCTCGCCGTGCCCGGCCTGCACGGGGTCGTCGACGAGCCGGCTGGGTCGCGCTCGTGCTGCAGGACGTGGCGGGCCGGCAGCCCGCCCTGCCGTGGCGCCACGACGAGCTCGTCGAGGTGCTCCATGCGGTCGACCGGCTCGGCGAGGTCCTCACCCCGGCGCCGATCGACGCCCCGCCCGCGAGCCAGGCGTACGCGGAGCCGTTCTCCGGCTGGCGGACGCTGGCCGCCGACGGAGCGCGCGCGGACCTGCTCGACGCCTGGTCCCGCGCCCACCTCGACCGGCTCGCGGGGCTGGAGGCGACCTGGCCGGCCTTCGCCGAGGGGATCTCGCTGCTGCACACCGACCTGCGCGCGGACAACCTGCTGCTGACGGCGGACGGGGTCGTGGTGGTCGACTGGCCGTGGGCATGCGTGGGTTCGCCGCTGCTCGACGTGGTCGGGCTCTCGCCGAGCGTCGCGATGCAGGGCGGACCGGAGCCCGGCGAGCTCCTGGCCATGACCGCGGCCGGTCGGGCCGCGGACCGGGACGCGGTGACGGCGCTCGCCTGCGCGCTGGCCGGGTACTTCACCGAGGAAGCCCTGCAGCCTGCGCCGTCGGGACTGCCGACCGTGCGCGCGTTCCAGGCCGCGCAGGGTGCGGTGGCCCGTCGCTGGCTCGAGTCGCTGCTGACGTAGCCGCCGCCTCTTTTTTTTTTTTTTTTTTTTTTTTTTTTTTTTTTTTTTTTTTTTTTTTTTTTTTTTTTTTTTTTTTTTTTTTTTTTTTTTTTTTTTTTTTTTTTTTTTTTTTTTTTTTTTTTTTTTTTTTTTTTTTTTTTTTTTTTTTTTTTTTTTTTTTTTTAAAAAAAAAAAAAAAAAAAAAAAAAAAAAAAAAAAAAAAAAAAAAAAAAAAAAAAAAAAAAAAAACTCTCCACCTAAAACTACACTTATCAAAAAAAAAAAAAAAAAAAAAAAAAAAAAAAAAAAAAAAAAAAAAAAAAAAAAAAAAAAAAAAAAAAAAACCCCCCCCCCCCCCCCCCCCCCCCCCCCCCCCCCCCCCCCCCCCCCCCCCCCCCCCCCCCCCCCCCAATGAACTCACCCCGCGGTCAGGCGGGCGGGTCGGCGGTAGCGTGCTGCAGGCCGCTCTCGAAGAACGCCAGCACGCCCGCTGCGTCGCCGAGCTCCGCGAGGGTGGCCGCGGCGCCGTACGGCTGGTTCCAGAACGCACCGGCGCGCTGCTTCCACGGGCCGACGTAGGCGTACGGCTCGCCGATCCCGTCGTCGCCGGGCGAGACGCCGTAGTTGACCTCGTCGAGGCTGATGCCGACGTCGAAGTGCTCCGGCCACAGCACGGGTCGCGGCGGGTCTTCCGGCTGGTGTGCGGCGCCCAGCTCGGCCAGCGCCTCGGCGCCGACGGCGAGGGCGCGCTCGATCGTGGCGGCCGCCGCGGCGTCCAGGACGACCACATCGGTGGCGGCGGCACCGGTCGTGTCGCCGTACACCCCGGCCGGCGGGCCGAAGTCGAGCCCTGCGGCGGCGGCCAGCTCGCCGAGGGTCCCCGTCAGGCGGCAGCACCGCGCTCGTGCCCCTCCGGAGGTCACCACCAGGTCGGTCCCGCGGACGGACACCCGCTGCGGGTCGCCGGGCAGTGGCAGGCTGCTGAAGCCGTCCCGGCTGCACCGACAGCCGGATCGTGCCGGCGATGCGGTGCTGCGGCCCGGCGAGCAGGGTCTCGGCGACGGCATGCAGGGTCCGGCGGGTCTGGTCGAGGGTGCGGTCCATGCCGTGCACTCCCATCGAGGCCGTCGACGGTACAAGGACCAGGCCATACTGAGGTTACGCTCGGCGACGGACTTGCGTAATTTCATTGCCTATATTGGACCAGGTAGTACTGTAGGCACGACTCCGGACCGACGACGAGCGGACCTTCGTCGAAGCCGATGCAGGCGTGGATGCGCGCGATCACGAGGAACGTCACCGAAGTCGCTATCGAACGCGTTGTGGCGGACGAGGTCGTCCACGAGTCGTGGTTCTCCTTGGTCACACGGCTGTCCGTCGGGGAGGTCTGACCGCAATGACCGGTCCGGCGGCTCCGCATGCTGGTCTTCGAGTCGGTCGTCGAGCGAGCCCGAGCGGCTGCTCGATATCGTGGTTCGGCGCACGTGGTGACTAGCGGGTCATGGGTTTGAAGCCGACCGTCGATCCGTTCCGGTTCCGGTCGCTGTCCGGCACCTATCCTGGCGGCTGGCAGGGTTCCCGTCTTCGTGGTCGGACGTCGCCGTCGTCGCCCTTCATTGCTCGCGGCGCTGCGCGGGCTCACCGGTCTGCACTAGGCGGTCTTGTCGTTGCCGGACGCCGAGGGCTGCACCGCCTATGTGTTCTGCCCGTGCTCGACCTGACGCCGCACTAGCAGCGCGCGATCCTGCACCGAGGCCGCGCGACGCTGCGGCAGGCCGTCGAGGATCACCTGCTCCGCCGAGGCGAGCGACTGACCCCGTCCCGTTGATCTTGAGCACGTTGCGCTTCCTACCGGCGTGACGCGGCTGACGCTCAGTCGTCCGCCGGTGCGGGGTCAGGCGCGGACGGCGCTGAGGGCCGCGACGCCGACGATCACGAGGACGACTCCGGCGAGCTGAAGGCGGCTGAGCCGTTCGCGGAACAGCAGGTACGCACCGACGGCGGTGAACGCCGCGAACTGCGACGCCAGCACGGCCGCGACCGCGATCCCGTGCCGGGCACCGAGCGCGTACGAGGTGAAGCCGGCGACCTCCGCGACCCCGGACGTCACCACCAGCGGCGCCGCCCGCCGGGTCAGCCGGAGCCGGCCGGCGAGCGCGAGCGGAAGCGTCAGCGCGACCACCCCGAGCAGGCGTGGCGGCAGCAGGACCCAGCCCAGCGCGACGGTCGAGCTCACGTGCCCGGTGGCGTACAGGCTGACGCCGAACGCGAACGCGGCGAGCACGGCCAGGCCCACCGCCAGGCCCTTGCGCTCGCCCTCGACCGGGAGCACCTCGGGCGCGATCGCAGCCAGCAGCACCCCGCACGTGATGACGACCAGGAGCACGGCCGAGGCCACGCCCAGCGGCTCCCCGGCCGCCACCGCGACCAGCGCGGCCAGCGCGCC
This sequence comes from uncultured Actinomycetota bacterium, assembly GCA_963771835.1. Classification (GTDB taxonomy): domain Bacteria; phylum Actinomycetota; class Actinomycetes; order Prado026; family Prado026; genus CAVQCJ01. Next base: position 507,294 of record CAVYVA010000004.1, on the reverse strand, counting down.
CTCGGTGGACACGATCGGCGAGACCAGGCTCACCTTGCCGACCCGAAGCGCGGAGTACCCGAGCAGGAGCCCGACCACGTTCCCGACGCCGCCCACCACGAGCCACCCGAGCGTGGCGTGGCCGCTGGGTGCGGCCGGTCGCCAGACCGCGAGGATCGCGAGGTTCAGCACCAGCCCCGAGGCCATCACCCAGGCGGTGACCGACCAGGCGCCGACCATTCGGCTCGAGCGCGACGAGCACAGCGTCGAGGTGGCCCACATGAGCGCCGCTCCGAGGCCCCCGAGCACGGCGATCACCCGCAGAACCTACGGGGTGTCGCTACGGGGTGCGGGCGCGCAGCAGCTCCAGGCCCTCGCGGGCTACGGGGTCGAGGCCGGCACCGCCGCCGTCCAGGTAGGCGAGGATGTCGGCGCGCATCGGCGGCGCCCAGAACGAGCGCAGATGCGTCGCCACCAGGTCCGCGGCCTCCTCGGGCGAGTGGTGCGCGACGTTCGCGGCGATCTGGTTGACCATCCGGACCAGGGTGTCCACGCCGTCCGTCGACATCCCCTCACCCGGCCCCGGTGACGCTCGCCGACGCGGCGGCGGGGGTGACCGGCTCGGCCGCACCCGCGGCCGGGACCGGCTCGCGGGCGAAGAGCCCGACCTGCACGGCGGTGACCTTGTACTCCGGGCAGTTGGTGGCCCAGTCGGAGTAGTCGGTGGTCACGATGTTGGCGCCGCTGACCGGGTGGTGGAACGTGGTGTAGACGACGCCGGGCGTCATCCGGTCGCTGAGCCGGGCGTGCAGCAAGGTCTCCCCGACCCGGCTGGCGATCCGGACGGTCGCACCGTCGGTGATCCCCCGGTCCTCGGCGTCGTGCGGGTGGATCTCGAGCACGTCCTCCTCGTGCCACTGGACGTTCTCGGTCCGCCGCGTCTGCGCGCCGACGTTGTACTGCGACAGGATCCGGCCGGTGGTGAGGATCAGCGGGTACTTGCGGCTGGTCCGCTCGTCGGTCGGCACGTACGGGGTCTCGACGAAGCGGCCCTTGCCGCGCACGAACGTGTCGACGTGCATGATCGGCGTCCCGTCCGGCGCCTTCTCGTTGCACGGCCACTGGATCGAGCCGACCTCGTCGAGGTGCCGGAACGACACCCCGGCGAACGTCGGGGTGGTGGCGGCGATCTCGTCCATGATCTCGGACCCGTCGGCGTAGCTCATCGGGTAGCCCATGGCCGTGGCCAGCTCGCAGGCGACCTCCCACTCCTGCTTGCCGATCCGGGACGCCATCACCGGGCGCACCCGGTTGATCCGCCGCTCGGCGTTGGTGAACGTGCCGTCCTTCTCCAGGAACGACGTCCCGGGCAGGAACACGTGCGCGAACGCCGCGGTCTCGTTGAGGAAGAGGTCCTGGACGACGAGCAGGTCCAGCGCGGACAGCGCCGCCTTCACGTGCGCCTGGTTCGGGTCCGACTGGGCGAGGTCCTCGCCCTGGACGAACATCGCCCGGTACGTGCCGGCGATGGCCGCGTCGAACATGTTCGGGATCCGCAGCCCGGGCTCGGCCTCGATCGGCCGACCCCACAGCTCCTCGTAGATCGCGCGCACCGCCGGGTCGGACACGTGCCGGTAGCCGGGCAGCTCGTGCGGGAACGAGCCCATGTCGCAGGAGCCCTGCACGTTGTTCTGGCCGCGCAGCGGGTTGACCCCGACCCCGTCGCGGCCGACGTTGCCGGTGAGCATCGCGAGGTTCGCCATGCCCATCACCATGGTCGAGCCCTGCGAGTGCTCGGTCACCCCGAGCCCGTAGTAGATGGCGGAGTTCGTCCCACCCGCGTACAGCCGGGCCGCCGCGCGCAGGTCGGCTGCGGGCACACCGGTCATCGGCTCGGTGGCCTCCGGGCTGTTCTCCTCGCCGCGGATGAACTCCTCCCAGCGGCCGAAGTCGACCGGGTCGCAGCGCTCCTGCGACGTACGCCCGGTCTGCCAGCCCTTCGGTCACGATCACGTGGGCGATCGCGTTGACCACCGCGACGTTCGTGCCGGGCTGCAGCTGCAGGTGGTAGTCGGCCTCGATGTGCGGCGCGCGGACGAGGTCGATCCGGCGCGGGTCGAGCACGATCAGCCGGGCCCCTGCGCGCAGCCGCTGCTTCATCCGGGACGCGAAGACCGGGTGCCCGTCGGTCGGGTTGGCGCCGATCACCATGATCACGTCGGCGGAGTCCACCGACTTGAAGTCCTGGGTGCCGGCCGAGGTGCCGAAGGTCTGCTTGAGGCCGTAGCCGGTCGGGGAGTGGCACACCCGCGCGCAGGTGTCGACGTTGTTGTTGCCGAACGCCGCCCGGATCATCTTCTGGACGACGTACACCTCCTCGTTGGTGCAGCGCGACGAGGTGATGCCGCCGATGGAGTGCACGCCGTGCTCGGCCTGGATCTCGAGCAGCCGCGCCGCGGTGTACGAGATCGCCTCGTCCCACGAGACGGCCCGCCACGGGTCGGTGATCTTCTCGCGCATCATCGGCTCGAGCTGGCGGTCCCGGTGCGAGGCGTAGCCCCAGGCGAACCGGCCCTTGACGCAGCTGTGGCCCTCGTTCGCGCCGCCGTCCTTGGACGGCACCATGCGCACGACCTCGTCGCCGATGAGCTCGGCCTTGAACGAGCAGCCGACGCCGCAGTACGCGCAGGTCGTGAGGACGGACCGGGTCGGCATCCCGAGCTCGACGACGGTCTTCTCCTCCAGCGCGGTGGTCGGGCAGGCCTGCACGCAGGCGCCGCACGAGACGCACTCGGAGGACATGAACGACTCCCCGGCGCTGGCGGACACCTTCGAGTCGAAACCGCGTCCTTCGATGGTCAGCGCGAACGTGCCCTGGATCTCGTCACAGGCCCGCACGCACCGCGAGCAGGCGATGCACGACGACGAGTCGAAGGTGAAGTAGGGGTTGGACTCGTCCTTCGCGGCGTGCGAGATGGTTGTGGCCGTCCGCGCCGTACCGGACCTCGTGCAGCCCGACCGTCCCGGCCATGCGGTGCAGCTCGCAGTCCTGGGCCGCCGGAGAGGACTGGCAGTCGTCCGGGTGGTCGCTGAGGTACAGCTCGACGACACCGCGGCGCAGCTTCTCCAGCCGCGGGGTCTGCGTCGAGACCGTCATCCCGGGCGCGACCGGGGTGGTGCACGAGGCCGGCGTGCCCTTGCGGCCGTCGATCTCGACCAGGCAGAGCCGGCAGGAGCCGAACGCCGCCAGCCGGTCGGTGGCGCACAGCTTCGGGATGTCGACGCCGGCCAGCGAGGCAGCGCGCATGACCGACGTGCCGGCCGGGACGCTGACGAGGTGACCGTCGACCTGCACCTGCACCGGTTCGGCCCCGGGCAGGGCCGGCACTGCGGGGGTGCCGTAGTCGTGCTCCGTGAGCAGCGTCATCGCCGGCTCCCTTCCACGGTCAAGTCATCGGCACCGAGGTCGCCGGTCCCGAAGTCCTCGGAGAAGTGCTCGAGCACGCTGCGCACGGGCATCGGTGTCAGCCCGCCCATCGCGCACAGCGACCCGTCGACCATCAGCTCGCACAGGTCGTCCAGCAGGACCAGCTGCGCGGCCCGGTCCGCCGCGCTGGTGGCGCCGACGATCCGGTCGATCACCTCGACGCCGCGGACGGCGCCGACGCGGCACGGGGTGCACTTGCCGCACGACTCCTCGGCGCAGAACTCCATCGCGAACCGCGCCTGCCTGGCCATGTCGACGGTGTCGTCGAAGGCCACCACGCCGCCGTGGCCGACCATCGCGCCGGCGGCCGCGAACTCCTCGTAGTCCATGGCGAGCGAGAACCGGTTCGCCGGGACGTACGCCCCCAGCGGCCCGCCGACCTGGACCGCGCGCATCGGCCGCCCCGAGGCGGTGCCGCCGCCGTAGCCGTTGACCAGCTCGTCCAGCGTCAGCCCGAACGCCGTCTCCACGATCCCGCCGTGGCGCAGGTTGCCGGCGAGCTGGAAGACCTGGGTGCCGCGGGACCGGCCGACGCCGAGGTCGGCGTACGCCTGCGCGCCGTGCTCGACGATCCACGGCACCGCGGCGAGCGAGAGCACGTTGTTCACCGCGGTCGGCCGTCCGAACAGGCCCTCGATCGCCGGGAGCGGCGGCTTGGCGCGGACCATCCCGCGCTTGCCCTCCAGGCTCTCCAGCATCGCGGTCTCCTCGCCGCAGATGTACGCCCCGGCGCCGACCCGCACCTCCAGGTCGAACGGCGAGCCGCGGCCCAGCGCGTCCGCACCGAGCCAGCCCTGCGCGTACGCGACCGCGATCGCCTCCTGCAGGGTCGCGACGGCGTCGGGGTACTCCGAGCGGATGTACACGTATCCCTCGGTGGCGCCGACGGCGAGCGCGGCGACCAGCATCCCTTCGACGAGCAGGAACGGGTCGCCCTCCATCAGCATCCGGTCGGCGAAGGTCCCGCTGTCGCCCTCGTCCGCGTTGCAGACGACGAACTTGATGTCGGCGGGGCTGTCGAGCACGGTCCGCCACTTGATCCCGGTCGGGAACCCGGCGCCGCCGCGGCCGCGCAGGCCGGAGTCCGCGACCAGCGTGCACAGCTCGGCCGGCTCCATCGTCAGCGCCCGCCGGAGCCCGGCCAGGCCGCCGTGCGCCTCGTACTCCTCCGGCGACAGCGGATCGGTCACGCCGACCCGGGCGAACGTGAGCCGGTTCTGTCGGGCCAGCCAGCCGATCTCCTCGGTGCGGCCGTGCCCGAGCGGGTGCTCCGCGCCGGCCAGGAACCCGGCCTCGAACAGCGCCGGGACGTCCGCCGCGGTCACCGGGCCGTACGCGACCCGGCCGTCTTCGGTGCCGACCTCGACCAGCGGCTCGAGCCAGAGCAGTCCGCGCGACCCGTTGCGCACGAGGGTCACCTCGACCCCGCGGCGGGCGGCCTCCGCGGACACGGCGGCGGCGACCTCGTCGGCGCCGACCGAGCGGGCCGAGGAGTCCCGCGGGACGTAGACCGTGGTCACCGGTCACCTCCGCGCGCCGCGGCGACCAGCTCGTCCAGCCGGGCCGGGTCGACCCGGCCGTGCAGCCGGCCGTCGACCATGGCCGACGGTCCGAGCGCGCAGTTGCCGAGGCAGAAGACCTGGTCCAGCGCCACCGTGCCGTCGGGCGAGGTACCGCCGAAGTCCGTCCCCAGCACCCGGCAGGCGTGCTCGGCGAGCGCGTGGGCCCCGACCGACTGGCACGCCTCCGCCCGGCAGACCTGGACGTGCACGGGTGCCGGCGGGGTGGAGCGGAAGTCCCGGTAGAACGTGACCACCCCGTGCACGTCGGCGCGGGACAGGTTCAGCAGGTTCGCGACGAGCGGGACCGCGGCCGGGTCGAGGTAGCCGAACTCCTCCTGCAGGGCGTGCAGGACGGGCATCAGCGGTCCGCGGCGACCGGCGTGCGCCTGCACCACCTCGGTGGCGCGCTCGGGCGACCACTCCGGACGGGTGCGGGCCACACCTGACGCGCTGGTCACGAGCTCCTCCTCACACCCCAGCGTAGAGGCAGACTGGATAACAAGCCGGGCGCGATCTCGATGCATATGGCCGGTTCCCCTTGACGAACCGCCGAACGCGCAGCATCGTCGCTTGTTGCAAGTCGAGCATCATGTTGCGCAGTTTGCAACAACGCACGCGGAACCATTGCACCACACCGACTGCAGTGTCCGTCCCCATGATGGCCCAATCCTGAACGCTCGCACAGGACCAGCTCGCACCGATCGCCCGACCAGCCGAACCGACCGCGCCACGCCCCCCGGAGGTTCAGTGCCCTCGCTCTTCGTGGACGGCCAGTGGGTGAGCGCTGCCGCGGGGGGCGAGCGGGAGATCCGCTGCCCGTTCGACCAGTCGCTGGTGGCGGTCGTGGACGAGGCCGGTCCGCAGGACGTGCACGCGGCTATCGCCGCGGCCCGCGGCGCCTTCGACACCGGCCCCTGGCCCACGACCGCCGCGACCGAGCGCGGGGCGCTGCTGCTGCGGGTCGCCGACCTGCTCGAGCGCGACCGCGACCTGGTCGCCCGCACCGAGTCGCTGGACACCGGCAAGCGGCTGGCCGAGAGCGAGTACGACGTCGACGACGTGGTCCGGGTGTTCCGGTACTACGGCGGCCTGGCCGGGGAGGGCGTCGGGCGGGTCGTCGACACCGGCAGCCCCGACGTGGTGAGCCGGGTGGTGTACGAGCCGGTCGGCGTCTGCGCGCTGATCACCCCGTGGAACTACCCCCTGCTGCAGGCGTCCTGGAAGGTCGCCCCGGCGCTGGCAGCCGGCTGCACGTTCGTGCTCAAGCCGAGCGAGCTGACCCCGTCCACGACCATCCACCTGGTCCGGCTGCTGGCCGAGGCCGGGCTGCCGGGCGGGGTCGCCAACCTCGTCCTCGGCGGCGGCCCCGAGGTCGGCGCCGCGCTGACCGAGAGCCCGCTGGTCGACCTGGTCTCGTTCACCGGAGGGCTGTCCACCGGCAAGCGGGTGATGGCCGCGGCCGCCGCGACGGTCAAGAAGGTCGCGCTGGAGCTCGGCGGGAAGAACCCGAACATCGTGTTCGCCGACGCGGACCTGGAGGCGGCGCTCGACCTGGCGCTGAGCGGGGTGTTCGCGCACTCCGGACAGGTCTGCTCGTCGGGTGCGCGGCTGGTGGTCCAGGACGAGATCCACGACGCCTTCGTCGCCGGGCTGGTCGAGCGGGCCGGGCGCATCCGGCTGGGCGGCCCGTTCGACCCGCAGACCGAGACCGGGGCGCTGATCTCGGCCGCTCACCTGGCCAAGATCGAGGCGTACGTCGCCGCCGGGCTGGCCGAGGGCGCGACCCTGGCCTGCGGTGGGAGCACCCCGGACGACCCCGAGCTCAAGGGCGGCTTCTTCTACCGCCCGACGATCCTGACCGGCTGCCGGACCGAGATGCGGTGCGTGCAGGAAGAGTCGTTCGGGCCGGTACTGACGGTGGAGCGGTTCAGCGACGAGGATGACGCCGTGCGGATCGGCAACGACACGATCTACGGGCTGTCGGCCGGGGTCTGGACCCAGGACGCCGGCAAGGCGCAGCGGGTGGCGAACCGGCTGCGGCACGGGACGGTGTGGATCAACGACTTCGGGCCGTACCTGCCGCAGGCGGAGTGGGGCGGCTTCAAGCAGTCGGGCGTGGGACGCGAGCTCGGGTCGAGCGGCATCGAGGAGTACCGCGAGGCCAAGCACATCTGGCACAACATCTCGCCGGCGCCGGCGCGCTGGTTCGGCGGCTGACCCCCGGTCGTGGAGGAACCCATGGACGCGATGACGGCACCGACCGGGACCACCGCTGCGCCGGCCGGCGCAGCCGCGGGGCGCACCGGCGGCAAGGACCCGCTGATCGCGGTCCACGACCTGTGGAAGGTCTTCGGGCCGAACGCCGAGAAGATCGTCGGCTCGCCGGACGCGGCGCTGCCGCGCTCCGAGCTGCGCCGCAAGACCGGGTGCACGGCCGCCGTGCGCGAGGTGTCCTTCGACGTGGCCCCCGGCGAGGTGTTCGTCGTGATGGGCCTGTCCGGCTCCGGCAAGTCCACGCTGGTGCGCTGCCTGACCCGGCTGATCGAGCCGACCGCCGGCGCGATCGTCTTCGAGGGCGAGGACATCCGGAAGGCGGACGAGGCCCGGCTGCGCGAGCTGCGCCGGCACAAGTTCGCGATGGTCTTCCAGCACTTCGGCCTGCTCCCGCACCGGCGCGTGATCGACAACGTCGCGTACGGGCTCGAGGTGCGCGGCGTCTCCAAGGCCGAGCGGTACAAGAAGGCCAGCGAGATCGTCGAGCTGGTCGGCCTGCAGGGGTACGAGAACGCCTACCCGGACCAGCTCTCCGGTGGCATGCAGCAGCGGGTCGGGCTGTCCAGGGCGCTGGCCACCGACCCGGACGTGCTGTTCTTCGACGAGCCGTTCTCGGCGCTCGACCCGTTGATCCGGCGGGGCATGCAGGACGAGGTCATCCGCCTGCACCACGAGGTCGGCAAGACCATGGTGTTCATCACCCACGACCTGGCCGAGGCGCTCAAGCTCGGTGACCGGATCCTGATCATGCGCGACGGCGCCATCGTGCAGATGGGCCGACCCGACGAGCTGGTCGGCGCGCCGGCCGACGACTACGTGCGCGACTTCGTCCAGGACGTGCCGCGCTCGCACGTGCTCACGCTGCGCTGGATCATGCGGCCGGCCGAGCCGGGCGACTCGCTCGAAGGACCTGAGATGGGTCCGGACGTCGTCATCCGCGACGGCGCCCGCGAGATCCTGGCGTCGCAGCACCCGGTGAAGGTGGTCGCCGGCGGCCAGCTGCTCGGGGTCGTCGACAGCACCCAGATCCTGGAAGTGATCGCCGGCGCCGAGCCGGGTGCCGCGGCCGCACCCGCCGCGCACGCCGCGCACCACGTCGGCCAGGCAGCGGTGCCGGTGCCGCAGCGAGGAGCCGGAGCCGTGAGCACTGCGGTCGCGACCCCCCCGGCGCCCCCCGCGGCGCCGGTGCCGAGGACGACGTACCCGGTCAAGGAGCCGTGGCTGTCCAAGCGGACCAACCAGGTCCTGGTCGTGGTGGCGGTATGGATCGTCCTGTACTTCATCCTCAAGGGGCACTGGACCTTCGAGGACGGCCAGCCCAGCACGGCGGCGCAGGACCGGCTGCAGACGCTCGAGGAGAACGTCAACGCCAGCCGGAACACGAACGCCTTCTTCGTCTACGTGATCGACCCGATCACCACGGTGCTCAACGCGTACGTGTCGAACGTCCAGTCCTGGATCCACTCGATCGGCTGGACCGGCCCGACGCTGCTGGCGACCGCGATCGGCCTGGTCTTCGCCGGCTGGCGAACCGCGCTGCTGGCGTTCCTCGGGTTCTTCGCGTTCGGCGTGCTCGGCCTGTTCTACGAGAGCATGGACACCCTCTCGTACACCTTGTGCGCCGTGTTCCTGTCGGTCCTCATCGGAGGCGTGCTCGGCATCGTCGCCGGGCTCAACAAGGGTTTCAACGCCTTCATCACCCCGATCCTCGACTTCATGCAGATCCTGCCCACCTTCGCGTACCTGCCGCTGGCCACGCTGATCTTCACGATCGGCCCGACCGCGTCCCTGATCGTGACGATGGTGTACGCGGTGCCGCCGGTGATCCGGCTCACCGCGGTGGGGATCAGGGAGGTCTCCGGCACCACGGTCGAGGCGGCCACCGCGATCGGCTCGACGAAGATGCAGCTGCTGCGCAAGGTGCAGCTGCCGATGGCGAAGAACACGATCGTCCTGGGCATCAACCAGACCACGATGGCGGCGTTGTCGATGGTGACGATCGCCGCGCTGATCGACGCGCCCGGACTCGGCCAGGTCGTGGTCAAGGCGATCGACTCGCTGAACATCGGCGTCGCGTTCAACGCCGGCCTGGCCATCGTGGTCATGGCGATCGTGCTGGACCGGATGACGACGGCGATCAGCTTGCGTACCGAGAAGGCGCGGCGCAGCGGGCACGAGGCGAGCCGGCGCACCCGCCTCGTCCTGTACGCCGTCGGCATCGTGCTGGCGGGGTTCGGGATCGTGCAGGGCCAGCAGTACCTGTGGGCGAACCAGTTCCCGACCAGCTGGGTGCACCCCATCTCGTCGCCGGTGAACAGCGCGGACCGGTGGATCGAGCTGAACGTCCAGAACACGACCCTCGCGTTCACCGACTGGTGCACGCTGCACATCATCGTGCCGGTCACCAACTTCCTGACCGACTCGCCCTGGTGGCTCGTGGTGCTGGCGTTGGTGCTGATCGCGCAGCTTCTCGCTGGCGTCCGGATCGCGGTCGTCACCGCCGTCTGCCTCTTCGGCTGCCTCGGGCTGGGCCTGTGGTACCAGTCGATGTGGACGCTGGGATCGGTGCTGATCGCCGCGGTCGTGACGATGAGCCTGGGTACCGTCCTCGGTGTGTGGGCCGGCCGCAACGGCTCGGTGGAGAGCTGGCTGCGGCCGCTGCTCGACGCGGGTCAGACCATGCCGGCCTTCGTCTACCTCCCGCCCTGCCTGGCGCTGTTCGGGGTCGGCCGGTTCACCGGGATCATCGCTGCGATCGTGTACGCGGCACCGGCGGTCATCAAGGTCGTGATCGAGGGCATCCACGGGGTCTCCGGCACCACCTTGGAGGCGGCGCAGTCCACCGGCTCCAGCCGCTGGCAGATCATCGGCAAGGTGCAGCTGCCGATGTCGCGGCCGCACCTGCTGCTGGCGTTCAACCAGGGAGTGATCTACGTGCTCGCCATGGTCGTCGTCGGCGGGCTGGTCGGGGCGCAGGGCCTGGGCCTCGTCGTGGTGCAGGGCTTCTCGCAGATCACGTTGGCCGGCGAAGGACTCGCCGCCGGCTTCGCGATCGTGCTGCTCGGCGTGATGCTGGACAGGATCACCCAGGGGGCGGGGCGGATCCGCAAGAGCGCGATCGTCTGAGGGACCACCCCAGGCAGCGCGCACGTCAGACTCCGAACCCCCCAGGGATCGGGCGACCAAGGAGGAACGAGTGACGAGGAACAGGACCAGGCGGCTTCGGGCAGCGACGCTGCTCGCCGTGGCCGGGCTCTTGGTCGCCGCCTGCGGCGGTACCAAGGTCAATGCCGGATCGAGCGCCGCGGCGAGCGGGGGGTCGCACAAGCCCTGCGGCACGACGAACATCGCCGTGAACCCGTGGACGGGGTACGAGGCCGACTACGCCGTCGTCGCGTACGTGCTCAAGAACAGCCTCGGCTGCACGGTCAAGAACAGCAACATCAACGAGCAGACGTCGTGGCAGGGCTTCGGCAACGGCCAGATCGACGTGATCCTGGAGAACTGGGGCCACGAGGACCTGGCCAAGATCTACATCACCCAGCAGAAGGTCGCCGAGGACTTCGGGTCCCAGGGCAACCAGGGCATCATCGGCTGGTACGTGCCGAAGTGGATGAGCGACCAGTACCCGGACATCACCGACTGGCACAACCTGAACAAATACTCGAGCATGTTCAAGACGGCCGAGTCCGGGAGCAAGGGCCAGCTGCTCGACGGTGACCCGTCGTACGTCACCAACGACAAGGCTCTGGTCAAGAACCTGAACCTGAACTACACCGTCGTCGTGGGCGGGTCCGAGGCCACGCTGATCAAGTCGCTGCAGACGGCGACCGACCAGAAGAAGCCGCTGCTGTTCTACTTCTACGAGCCGCAGTGGGCCCTGGCCAACCTGCATGTCACCAGGGTCAACCTTCCGCCGTACACCGCCGGCTGCGACGCCAACGCGGCGAAGGTCGCCTGCGACTACCCGCCGTACGCCCTGAACAAGGTGGTCCGGGTGAAGTGGGCCGACTCCGGCGACCCGGCCGTCACCGTGGTGAAGAACTTCACCTGGACCAACGACGACCAGAACCAGGTGGCGGAGTACATCGCGGGGGAGAACATGACCGACGAGCAGGCGGCGAAGAAGTGGGTCGACGCCAACCCGGACAAGGTCAAGGCCTGGCTCCAGGGGACCTGACCCGGAGCGGCCACGTGCCGCGGGGCGGCCCGGCCCCCGTTCGGGCCGCCCCGCTCGCACGTCCTACGCTGGGCGCGCGCACCTGCGGCGCGCGCGGGTCCGAGCGGATGTGAGGCAGCCATGACCGTCACCGCAGTCGATCCCTGGACGGCCACCGTCCTGGACGGGATCGGCGACACACCGCTGATCCGGGTGGACGACATCTGGGTCAAGCTCGAGTTCCTCAACCCTTCGGGCTCGGTGAAGGCCCGGATCGCCAAGTACATGGTCGAGCGGGCCGAGCGTGAGGGACTGCTGCGTCCCGGCGACACGATCGTCGAGGCGTCCAGCGGCAACACCGGGAACGCGATGAGCATGGTGGCCGCCGTCAAGGGCTACAAGATGCTCGTCGTCATGCCCAACGGCATGAGCCGCGAACGGGCCGCGATCTCGCGCGCGTTCGGCGCCGAGGTGCTGACGATCGGCGACTTCCACGTCAACGACGCGCTCGCCAAGTGCCGCGAGCTGGGCGCGCAGGACGGGTACTTCGCGCCACAGCAGTTCGACAACGAGTGGAACGTCGAGGAGAACCGGACCTGGCTGGGCCCGGAGATCCTGCGCCAGCTGCCGTCGGGCGTCGTGCCGGACGCCGTGGTCGGCGGCGTGGGCACCGGCGGCACGATCGTGGGCGTCGGCAAGGCGTTCCGCGAGGTCAACCCGGCGTGCCGGGTGGTGGCCGTGGAGCCCAACGAGTCCTGCACCCTCATGTGCGGGGAGGTCGGCAAGCACCTGATCGAAGGGATCTCGGACGGGTTCGTGCCGGGCATCATCGCCCGGCACCGCGCCGACATCGACTCGATGGTCGCCGTCGACTCCGAGGAGGCGATCGCGCAGATGCGCCGGATGGCGAGCACGTTCGGCCTGTTCGTCGGGCCGAGCTCGGGTGCGCACCTGATCGCCGCCCGGCAGCTCAAGGCGCAGCACGACCTCGACCACGTCGTGACGTTCTTCTGCGACGAGGGCGAGAAGTACATCACCGACTACTTCCTGGGAGACGCAGCCGAATGACCGCGCAGATCCTCGACGGCAAGGCCACCGCCGCCGCCATCCGCTCCGAGCTGGCCGAGCGGGTGGCGAAGCTGGCCGCGCGCGGCGTACGTCCGGGGTTGGGCACGGTGCTCGTCGGCGACGACCCGGGCAGCCACGCGTACGTGGGCGGAAAGCACCGCGACTGCGCCGAGGTCGGGGTCGCCAGCATCCGGGTCGACCTGCCCGCCGACGCCACCCAGGACGACGTCGACGCGGCCGTGGCCCGGCTCAACGCCGACCCGGACTGCACCGGCTACATCGTCCAGCTGCCGCTGCCGAAGGGACTCGACCCGGGCCGCGTGCTTTCGTTGATGGACCCGGCCAAGGACGCCGACGGCCTGCACCCGACGAACCTGGGCAAGCTCGTCCTCGGCGAGAGCGCCCCGCTGCCGTGCACGCCGCGCGGGATCGTCGAGCTGCTGCGGCGGTACGGGGTCGCGATCGACGGGGCCGAGGTCGTCGTCGTCGGCCGTGGCGTCACCGTCGGGCGACCGCTCGGCCTGCTGCTGACCCGGCGTTCGGAGAACGCCACGGTGACGTTGTGCCACACCGGCACCCGGGACCTGGCCGCGCACACCCGCACCGCCGACATCGTCGTCGCGGCCGCCGGCGTCGCCGGCCTGGTCACCGCCGACATGGTGCGGCCCGGTGCGGCCGTGCTCGACGTCGGCATCACCAGGACCGAGCACGGGCTCGAGGGCGACGTGCACCCGTCGGTGCTCGACGTCGCCGCGTGGGTGGCGCCGATGCCGGGCGGGGTCGGGCCGATGACGCGGGCGATGCTGCTCGCCAACGTGGTCGAGGCGGCGGAGCGGTCGGACGCCTGAGTTGGTCGACCACGACGAGCTGCTGCAGCGGATGGGCGAGACGCCCGGTCTGGTCCGCGCCGCGCACGCCGCCGCGCACGCGACGGACGGGTGGCCGCACAGCATCGTCCTCGGCCACCTCGCCTACGTGGAGGAGCACGTCTGGCTGCCTCGGCTGCGCGAGATGGCCACCGTGGACGTACCGGTCTGGGAGTGGTGGGAGCCCGACGGCGTCGACTGGGAGGGCCGGTACGGAGCGCGCGGCTGCGAGGACGTCGCCGACGAGTTCGAGCTGGCGCGGAACGCGACGCTGGCCTACCTGGGCGCTCTGCCGGACGAGGGCTGGGCGCGCAAGGCGCGGCACTCGGTGTTCGGCGAGCTCGCCGTCGCCGGGCTGTGCGAGGAGGTGCTCGCGCACGACCACGAGCACCTCGCCCAGCTTCGCGCCAGCAGCCCCGACCCCTGACCCGAGACCTACGGGTGGGCCCCGGGGCGGGTGCGGTAGAGCCACCACAGGCCGACCAGCGGGAGGACGACGGGGACGAACCCGTAGCCGCTGCCGAACCCGCTCCAGACGGCGGCGTCCGGGAACTCGTCCGGGAAGGCGACGCTGGCCGCGCCGACCACGAGGACGCCGACGAGCTCGATGCTGATCGCGACGGTGGCCACCCGCCGGGACCGCGGGTCGCCGCGGGCGAGCGACACGGTCGCGACGATGTACACGACGGCGGACAGCGCGGAGAGCAGGTAGGCCAGCGGCGCCTCGTGGAACTTGGTCGCGATCTGGTACGCCGAGCGGGCCGTCGCGGACAGCGCGAAGATCCCGTACACCGCCACCAGCACGCGGCCGAAGCCGCGACCGGTCGGCCGCGCCGCGGTCGTTCCGTCGTCAGCCAACGGGACCGGCCCAGACCTGCTGAACGCGCAGCACCAGCACCGGCATGATGAGGAACCCGACCGCGATCACCGCGGTGCCCGACCGGCTCTTCTCGCCCCAGCCCCAGGCCACCGCCGCCGGCGGGATCAGCAGGCAGGCCACGAGGTAGCCGACGAACTCGAGCCGGGCGAAGTGGTGGTCGCTGCGGGCCATCTGCACGACGCCGCCGACGAGGAAGCCGAGCAGCATCAGCTCGAGCAGGGCGCCGCCGGCCACCAGGGAGACCGAGGGCGGTCGGTTCGCGACGACCAGGCCGAGCGCCCACAGCCCGAGCGCGAGCGAGACGACCACGATCGCGGTCGCGTAGGGGCCTGTCACGGCCGCAATCCTCGCACCGGTGCGCGCCGGTAGAAGACGACCTCGGGGTCGCCCTCGTCGAGCCCGTCCAGGGTCCCGCTCACCAGCCACCCGTCGCGGCGCAGCAGCGCCAGCATCGGGGCGTTCGAGGCGTTGGTCGAGGTGAAGACCGCCTCCGCCTCCGCGTCAGGTGCGCCCGCGGCCTCGGCCACCGCGGCCCGCAGCAGCGCCGACCCCACGCCGGTCCGCCGATAGGGCCGCGCGACCTGGAGCAGCTCGACGAACGCCCGGCCGAAGAAGTGCTCCGGCACCACGGCCACGTACCCGACCACCGTCCCGCCGACCTCGGCGACGAGGCACCGGCCGGCAGCCCCGGACAGGAACCGGTCGATCCTGATCCGCCGGGGCGAGCCGACGCCCGCCTGCTCGTCGATCGCGGCGAGCCGGTCGAGGTCGGCCGGGAGCCCGGTCCGCACTTCCAGGTCCGTCACGCGCTCCCTGCCGTCCTCGGCGCTGCGGGCCGGCGCCCGTCGTGGCCAGGGAGAACGTACCCCCGGTCCCCGCTCGGGCTCAGCCGTGCCGCCGCAGCTCGGCGTCGATGTCGGCCTCGGTGACCGGTCGGCGTCCGAACAGGTCCCACGCGTGCAGCGCCAGGCCCACGCCCCACCCGCCGATGATCCAGGCAGGCCAGAAGTAGCCGGCCCCGGTGAACCACCAGATGCCGACCAGGAACAGGTTGACGACGACGTACGCGACGATGTGCGAGACGAAGTCCCGCTTCGCCTCGATGCGCTTGCGGGCGCGGGCCCGCTCGGTGTCGCTGCGGTCGGACCGCGGCTCGGGGAGCGTGGCGCCGGTGTCGTGGCCGGTCTCGGTCTGGGCGTCCATCGCACACCTCCACAGCTTGAGTGCTCGCCTGGCACCTCCAGACTCCGCGCGGGCGGTCCGCCGACCCAGGGGCGAAGGTCCCGGCGGTGCCGCGGGAGCAGGTTTCGGGACTTCCGGCCGTACCCGGCAGCGGCGCCCGACGCGATGCTGGGAGCAGGCCGCGCATCAGGTGATCGAGGCGGCTGTGCAAGGAGATGGTCACGATGACTACCGTTGCCTACCCGGTTCGGGTGCGGGCTACCCTCGACGAGCCGCTGTCGCGCTGGCTGTGGCTGGTCAAGTGGTTCCTCGCCATCCCGCACTTCGTCGTGCTGGCCTTCCTGTGGCTGGCCTTCGTCGTCCTGAGTGTGGTCGCGTTCTTCGCGATCCTGTTCACCGGTCGGTACCCGCGCGGGATCTTCGACTTCAACGTCGGCGTGCTGCGCTGGTCGTGGCGGGTGTCCTACTACACCTACGGCGCGCTCGGCACCGACCAGTACCCGCCGTTCACGCTGGCCGAGGTGCCGGACTACCCGGCGCACCTGGAGATCGGCTACCCCGACCACCTGTCCCGGGGGCTGGTCCTGGTCAAGTGGTGGCTGCTCGCCATCCCGCAGTACATCGTCGTCGGCCTGCTCGTCGGCGGGGCATGGCTGGCCTGGCACGTCGGCGACCAGACGGTCTCCTACGGCGGAGGCGGTCTGATCGGGATCCTCGTCGTCGTCGCCGGCGTCCTGCTGCTGGTGACCGGGAGCTACCCGCGGCCCCTGTACGACTTGGTGCTGGGCCTGAACCGCTGGGTGCTGCGCGTCGCCGCGTACGCAGCGCTGATGACCGACAGCTACCCGCCGTTCCGGCTCGACCCGGGCCCGGACGAGCCTGACGAGACCGGCGAACCTCCCGGGAGGCTCACGGTTCCGGCGCCGCCGCGGTGATACGTCGCGGGGACGCGCAGCTCGACGACCCGTGACCGCGCTGCCGCCGCGGCCGCGGCGTCGCCGAGCGCATCCGACAGCGCGGCCTGCTTCAGCCAGCTGTACGGGCTGCACGGGTTGATGCCGAGCCGCTCGGACAGCAGCCCGCGGGCCACGCCGTGCCGGCCGCTCCTCAGCGCCGCCTCCAGCAGGGTGCGCTGGACGGCGTCGCGCTGGGCGTGCGAACCGCCGAAGCGGTTGACGACGGACCGGATGGGCAGCAGCTCGTCGACGACGCTCTCGTACCGCCCCTCGCCGAACGCGACCAGGGCCCGGGCGACGGGCAGTCCGACCTCCCGGGTCATCCGCAGGTTCGTCACCGACTCGTCGGTCGCGTCGGCGACGTACCGCGTCCGGGCCTGGACCAGCCCTTCGGCGTCCGCCAGCCGGCCGGCACCGACGTAGGACATCACGGCGTGCATGTCGTTGAAGGAGTAGTACGGCTCGGCCGTCTTCTCGTCCCAGGCCTGAGCGAGGACCTGCCACCGTCCGGTCTGGTCGTCGCCCTCGAGCAGCAGCCGCCACAGCAGCGCGGCGGCGTCGAGCATCTCCATCGCCACGTTCGCCGACCCGGCGTGGTGCAGCACGGCGTCGTAGATCTCCAGGGCCCGGCCGCGGTCACCCGTCTCGAGCAGGTACAGGCAGTAGTGCCACCAGTTGTGCACCGCCAGGAAGTTGCCGGACTGCCACTGTTCGGCGTGCTCGTCGAGGTAGGCCAGCCCCGGCCCGAACCGTCCCTGCATCTCGTAGGTGTGGGTGACCGCGTGCACCGCCCAGACGTCCGTAGCGTCGGCCTCGACGGCGGCCAGCCCGGTGTCCTCGGCCCGCGCGTACATCCCGGTCTCCTCGAGGCCGAAGGCGTACATCCCCAGCAGCTGACCGTGGTGCGGGTCGCTCGGGCTCCACGCCGTCAGCGTCGCCCCCACCCGGTCGCGCAACGACTGGGCGTCGCCGACGAAGAAGTCCACCTGGTGGCCGACAGCGAGGGCCAGCGCGTCCCTCGGGTGCTCGTCGACCACCGCGCGCAGCAGCGCGCCGCCGGTCGTCAGGTCACCGTGCACGAGCGCCTGCGCCGCGGCCGCGTGCGCGAGCTCGCGAGGCTGCCAGCCGGCGACGTCCGCGTCGGCCAGGTACGCGGCCAGCGACGCACCGGCCGCCAGCGCGTCGTCGCGCTCGGTCCCCAGC
This sequence comes from uncultured Actinomycetota bacterium, assembly GCA_963771835.1. Taxonomy (GTDB): domain Bacteria; phylum Actinomycetota; class Actinomycetes; order Prado026; family Prado026; genus CAVQCJ01. Next base: position 489,678 of record CAVYVA010000004.1, on the reverse strand, counting down.
ACGCCCAGGTACGCCTGCGCGATGTGCGCCATCGGGAACGCCGGGTCGGCGGCGACGGCGTCGTCGAGCGAGCCGACGACCTCGGCCCGGAAGTGCAGGAGGTGGTCGACCGCGGCGTCGTAGGCGGTCAGCGCCTCGGCGCCGCCGACGGTGAGCTGGTTCCCGTGCTGGTCGGTCCCGGTGCTGGCCATGGCGTCACCTCTCCGCTCCCACCCGCGCGAACCTACGGTGCAGTACGCGGGTCCTGCTGCGCTACTGCACGGGAGGTCTGCGGCCGGGGGAGCGCGAGGAGGGCAGCGAGCTCGTGCTCGAGGCCGAGGTCACCGGTCTGGACCACCTCCAGCGGCAGCCCGATCGCGGCAGCGGCGTCCTCGGCGAGCGTGCGGAGCTCACCGGTCGGCGACTGGGCGAGCCAGACCACGCGGTGGTAGTGCCGGAAGTAGTCCTCGCGCAGCTCGGGATACCGGTCCAGCCCCAGCTCGACCAGGACCGAGCGCCGGAACGAGCGCACCAGGTAGTCGGTGAGGACGTACGTCCCCGGCTCCTGCGCCATCAGCTCGGCCAGCTCCGCCTGTCCCGCGAACACGTCGTAGCAGTGCTGCCCGGCCAGCCTGCGCAGCCCCAGCCGCCGGCAGAGCGCGTCCAGCGCCCCGTACGTCCCGCAGTCCGCGTACGCGACCGCGACCCGGTCCCCGTACCTGGGCCGCAGCTGTCCGACCAGCGCCTCCACCGCCGCCGCGATGCGCTCCGGCCGGTTGTGCAGCAGCGGGTTCACCGGATGAACGTCCACCGGCCACCCGTTCCGCGCCGAGACAGCCGCCACGTGCGCAGCGATCGCCCCGCAGGCCACCACCCCGAACCGGGCACCGGGGTCCTCAGCCGGCGGGGAAGGAGAGCTCGTCGACGAAACGGTCGTTGAAGTCGGTCCTGTCCGAGAGCTCGACATACTCCACCTCCTCCAGCAGAGCCACCGCACCCGCCCGCTCCGGCTTGGACAGCAGAGCCATCTTCGCCCCCTCGCCGGCCACGTTCCCCGCGCTGACGATCCGAAGCACCGGCAGCTTCGGCACGAGCCCGATCCGGATCGCGCTCGCCGGCGACAGGTATGTCCCGAACGAGCCGGCGAGCAGCACCTGCGCGACGTCCGACTCCTGCACGCCGATCTCCTCGAGCAGCAGCCGCCATCCGGTCGAGATCGCCGCCTTCGCGAACTGGAGCTCGCGCACGTCCCGCTGCGACAGGTAGACCATGTCCTCGTCGCCGAGCCCGGCCAGGACGAACACGCGCTCGCCGTTGATCGTCTGCAGGTGGTCGGCCAGGCCGGGCACCCCGGCCGCCGCCGCCACCGCCGGTGCGTCCTCGTCCGGGACGAATCGCCCGGAGCGGTCGAGCAGCCCGACCCGGACCAGCTCGGCGACCGCGTCCACCAGGCCGGACCCGCACAGCCCGACCGCCTTCACGTCGCCGATGACCTGCAGCTGCAGTCCCTCGGCGGTGATCCGGACGACCTCGACCGCACCGTCGGCCGCGCGCATCCCGCACCGGATCGAGGCCGCCTCGAACGCCGGTCCGGCCGGAGCGGCCGTCGAGACCAGCCGGTCGGCGTTGCCCAGGACGATCTCGCAGTTGGTGCCGACGTCGATGAACAGCCGCAGCCGCTTGTCCCGCTCCATCCCGGACGCGAGCACCCCGGCCACGATGTCGCCGCCGACGTAAGCCCCCAGCGCGGGGAAGACGGTCGCGCGGGCCCGCGGGTGCACCTGCACGCCGAGGTCGGCGGCGAGCAGGTCCGGGAACGACCGCGACGCCATGATGAACGGCGCGACGCCCACCGGCTCGGGGTCGATGCCGAGTGCGAGGTGGGTCATGGTGACGTTCCCGGCCAGGGCGACCTCGTACACCTGCACCGGGTCCACCCCGGCGGACTCGCAGACCTCGCGGGCCAGCTCGTCCAGGGTTGCGTGCGCGAGGTCGCGCAGCCGTCCCAGCGCGTCCGGGTCGAGCATCGTTGCACTGATGCGGGTGATGACGTCGGCCCCGAACGGCTGCTGCTTGTTGAGCATCGACCGGACGGCGGCCGGTGCGCCGGTGGACAGGTCGAGCAGGGTCGCGACCACGGTCGTGGTGCCCAGGTCGAACGCGATCCCGTAGCGGGCCGCGGAGGTGTCGCCGGGCTCGACGCCGATCAGCACGTCGTCCACGACGACGGCGGTGACCTTGAAGTCGTTGGCCCGCAGCGTCCGCCCGAGGGTGCGCACCGCATCGAGGTCGACCCGCAGCTCGAGGTCGTCGATCGCGGCGAGCAGGCGCTCGACGTCCGTGGCCTGGTCCTGCAACGTCGGCTCGGTCAGCTCGACGTAGCGCTTCTGCACGGCCGGGCGCAGGATCACCTGCCGACCCACGCCGACCGTGGCCGCCTTGGGCCTGGTCGTCAGCGGCGGCACCTCGATCTCCAGGTCGGCGTTGGCCTGCGCCAGGCAGGCGAGCCGCCAGCCCGAGCGCAGCTCGTCGCCGCTGAACGCACGGACGTCCAGCTTCGAGACCGGGACCGACCCGTCCAGGATCCGCACCTTGCACTTCTTGCACGTGCCGTGGCCACCGCAGGTGGAGTCGACGGCGATGCCGTTCCAGCTCGCCGCGTCGAAGACGGTCACCCCCGGCGGCACCCGGAACTCCGCGTCCGCCGGGCGGAACCGCAGCCGCACCCGGCCCACGCCGTCCGGGGCGGCGGGCGCGCCCTCGGCCGTGGGCTCGGGCACGTCGATGAGCGCCTCCCGGCGGTACCGGCCGGGGGGCGCCGCCGGAGGACCGTCCGGCCCGGGCTGCGACGTCACAGGGCGGGGATCACCCCGCCGCGGCTTCGGCGGCCGCCGTGAGCTCTGCCTGCCGGCGCCGGAACTCCGCGATCCAGGTCGAGCCCCACGGGTCGCGGCCGAGGAGCAGGTCGCCGGCGCGAACCGCCTCGACGATCGCGGGGGTGCGCGCGTCCATCACCGCGCTGGTCAGCCCGTGCGAGGCCGCGACCGGCAGGAACGTGGCGTTCAGCGCGTGCCGGTTCGGCAGGCCGAACGAGATGTTGGACGCCCCGCAGGTCATGTTCACCCCGTACTCCGCCCGGATCCGCGCGATCGCCTCCAGCGTGATGACGACGGCCTCGGGGTCGGCACCGACCGTCATCGCGAGCGGGTCGATGACGATGTCCTCGACCGCGATGCCGTACTTCACGGTGGCCGCCCGCACGATCTTGCCGGTCAGGTCGACCCGCTCCTGCGCGGTGGCCGGGATGCCGGTCTCGTCGTTGGGCAGCGCGATGACCGCGGCGCCGTACTTCTTCACCAGCGGCAGGATCAGCTCCATCCGGTCGTCCTCGGCGGTGACCGAGTTGACCAGGGCCTTCCCCTCGTACGCCGCGAGCCCGGCCTCGAGCGCCTCGACGACCGAGGAGTCGATGCACAGCGGCAGGTCGGTCAGGCCCTGGATCAGCTTGATCGCCCGGGAGAGCAGGTCGGCCTCGTCGGTGAGCGGCACGCCCATGTTCACGTCCAGGACGTGCGCGCCGCCGGCGACCTGCTGGGCGACGTCCAGCTCGACCTGAGACAGGTCGCCCGCGCGCAGCTGCTCCTGGAACTTCTTGCGCCCGGTCGGGTTGATCCGCTCGCCGATGATGCAGAACGGCTGGTCGTGCCCGATCGTGACCGTCTTAGACGGCGAACGCAGAACCGTGTGCATCGCTCTCCTCGTCGGGGTCGGTCCGGTGCCGGCGGCGGTCGGCCAGCCCCAGGTCGGTGACGATCCGGGCGACGCTGTCGTCGTGCCGGAAGTCGGTGATGTGGATCCCGCGGACACCGGGCTGGGCCAGCGCGTGCCGCGCCTGCTCGAGCACGACCTGGTAGGCCTCCTCGGCCGGGTCCGCCGCGGCCTCGACCCGCGCGATCGTGTCCGCCGGGACGTCGATGCCGGGCACGTGGTCGTGCATGAACCGCAGCGCCCGGGCTCCCTTGACCAGGCACACGGTCGGCAGGAACGCCGCGCGCGCGGCGACCCCGAGCCGGACGACCTCGGCCATGAACGCCTCGAGCCGGTCCGGGTGGAAGCAGATCTGCAGCTGGAAGAACCGGGCCCCGGCCTCGAGCTTCTTCACCGTGCGCTCGGCCCGGTAGGCGAACGGCGGTGCCGCCGGGTTCTCCACCGCCCCGACGAACAGGTGCGGCGCGGGGTCGAGCCGGCGACCGGACAGGTAGGTCCCCGCGGCCAGGGTGGTGGCCAGCCGGACCAGCTGTGGTCCGTCGAGGTCGAACACCCGGCGCGCGGCCGGCTCGTCGCCGGCGGTCACGTCGTCGCCGGTCAGGCAGCAGATGTTCTCGACGCCGAACATGCTGGCGCCGACGATGTCGGACTGCAGCGCGAGCCGGTTCTTGTCCCGGCAGACGACCTGCATGATCGGCTCCGCGCCGAGGCGGGCCATCGCGACCGCCATCGCGACGTTCGAGCAGTGCGCGTGCGCGGCCGCGTTGTCGGTCGCGTTGATCGCGTCCACGTACGGCATCAGCCGGTCCAGGTGCGCCTGCACGGCGTCGAAGCCGCCGGTGTCGAACAGCGGCATCTCGGCCGTGACGACCCTCGCCCCCGGCGTGCGGACGAGCTCCTCGAAGCGGCTCACGGCTGGTCCGCCGCCGCGTGCTCGGACGCGGCCCAGCCGGCCGGGGTCTGCCGGTCGCGGCCGGTCACGAGGTTGACCCACGAGGAGTCCCCGCGCAGCTGGTTGTCCACCGGGGGCCGCAGGTGGTTGAACTCCTCCCGCCAGACGCGGGGCAGCAGCGGCAGGTCCCGGGACCGCTCGTACGCCTTCAGCCACACGCACCGCATCGTCGGGTCGACCTCGCAGCGGCCGTCCTCGCGGACGCCGCCGCACGGCCCGTTGCGCAACGTCTTCGGGCACGTCATCGGACAGGTCATGCCGGTCGCGTGCAGGACGCACTGCCCGCACATGCGGCAGTCCCACACCGGTCCCTTCACGGCGTGCTCGACGATCGGCAAGAGCTTCATCAGCGGCGTCCGGTGGCTCCGTGCCGCTCAGACCGGGACCGAGGTGCGGCGCTTGTGGATGAGCTCCTTGGCCAGCTTGACCGCCTGCGACGCGTCGGCGGCGTAGCCGTCGGCGCCCACCGCGTCCGCGTACTCCTGGGTCACCGGCGCGCCACCGACCATGACGATGACCTTGTCGCGCAGGCCCGCCTTCTCCAGCGCGTTGATGTTGGCCTTGAACATCGGCATCGTCGTGGTGAGGAACGCGGAGAACCCGACGATGTCCGGCTCGTGCTCCTCGATGGCCGCGATGAACTTCTCCGGCGCGACCTGCACGCCGAGGTCGATGACCTCGAACCCGGCGCCCTCGAGCATGATGTTCACCAGGTTCTTGCCGATGTCGTGCACGTCGCCCTTGACCGTGCCCATCACGAACTTGCCGACAGTCTCGGCGCCGGTCTGCGCCAGCAGCGGCCGGAGCACCTCGAGCGCCCCGGCCATCGCCTTGCCCGCGATGAGCATCTCCGGGACGAAGAAGTCGCCCCGCTCGAAGCGGGCGCCGACCTCCTCCAGCGAGGGGATCAGCGCGTCGAACAGGATCGTCTCCGGGCCGAGCCCCTCGGCCAGGCCCTGCTGGGTCAGGGCCAGGACCTCGGGCGCGTTGCCGACCAGCGTCTGGTCGTACAGGCCTTTGAGGATCTCGTCGTGCGTCATGCTGCACCTTCCTGGTGCCGGGCCGGCTGGGTGGTCCGGGTGCTCTGGGCGTTCCGGGTGCTCTGGGTGGTCGCCGCGCGCGGGTCGAAGCCGAGGACCGCGGACAGCAGCGCCGCCGACCGCATGGTGAGCCCGGCGACGGTGACGATCCGGTCCGCGGTCAGCCGCATCGAGGGCCCGGACACCGACACGGCGGCGACCACCTGCCCCGCGGAGTCGTGCACCGGCGCGGCGATCGCCACCAGCCCGGGCTCGAGCTCCTCGTCGGCCACGGCGTAGCCGCTGCGGCGGACCAGCTCCAGCTCGGCGGTCAGGGCCTCGCGGGTGGTGATGGTGCGGCCGGTGCGCTGCTCGAGCCGTCCGGGCGGGAGGCCGACCACGCGGTGCGCGAGGAAGACCTTGCCCAGCGCCGAGCAGTGGAACGGGACGTCGAGGCCGACCCAGTTGGTGGCGCCGAGCAGGTACGACGAGTCGACCTGGTCGATCTGCTCGACGGCGCCGGCACCAGGGACGGCGAGGTTCACCGTCTCCCCGGTGCTGCGGCCGAGCTCCTCCAGGAACGGGCGGGCGGTCGCGACCAGCTGGTCGGTGGCGCTGGCCCGGCGCGCGTACCGGGTCAGCACCGTGCCCGGGCGCAGGGCGCCGTCGCGGTCGCGCTCCAGCAGGGCGTGCCGTTCCAGAGCGCCGAGCAGCCGGGAGGTGGTGCTCTTGGGCAGGCCGCTCGCTTCGGTGATGGAGCCGAAGCTGACCGGGCCGTCGGCCTCGACGATGCGCACCAGCAGCTCGGCGGCGCGGTCGACCGCCTGGGTGCCGGTCTGCGTGCTCATGCGGTGGGCCTCGTTCGCCGGGGAAGAGTTCCATATCATGGAACGACTGTTCCAGATGTTGATAGTAGGATCGCGCCCAACCGCAGGTCAAGGAGGCGTGGATGTTCGTCAACCGGATGCCCAGGTACGAGGTCCTCTCGGTCGATGCCATGGCCACCCTCGACGCGGGCTGGCGCCGGATCGTGTCCGAGATCGGGATCGAGTTCCTCAAGCCCGAGGCCCTCGACCTGTTCCGCGACGCGGGTCAGGCGGTCGACGGCAACAACGTCAAGTTCGACCCGGACTGGGTGCTCGCGCAGGTCGCCAAGGCGCCGCGGGAGTTCGACGTCCAGGCCCGCAACCCGGCCAACACCGTCCACATCGGTGGCCAGAACATGGTCTTCAGCGGCGTGTACGGCCCGCCGTTCGTGCGCGAGGGCGACGTCCGGCGGGACGCGACGATGGAGGACTTCCGCCGGTTCAGCCGCCTCGCCCAGTCCTTCCCCGAGCTCGACAGCGCAGGCGGGGTGATCTGCGAGCCGAACGACACCCCGCTCGACTCGCGGCACATGGACATGATCTACGCGCTGATGACGCTGACCGACAAGATCTACATGGGCAACGTCGTGTCCGGCGTGAACGCCCGCGACACCATCGCGATGAGCGAGATCCTGTTCGGCGGCCGAGAGTCGATCGAGCGGACGCCGGTGTGCATCTCGCTCATCAACTGCAACTCCCCGCTGCGCTGGGACGACCGCATGCTCGACGCGATGTGGGAGTACAACCTGGCCAACCAGCCCGTCGTCATGACCCCGTTCCTGCTGATGGGCGCGATGTCGCCGGTGACGATCCCCGCGACGCTCGTCCAGCAGATGGCCGAGGCGCTGACCGGGATCGCCCTGACCCAGCTCGTCCGGCCCGGCTGCCCGGTGATCTTCGGCTCGTTCCTGTCGAACATCGACATGCAGTCGGGCTCGCCGCAGTTCGGCACCCCGGAGTCGGGGCTGGGCCTGCTGTGCACCGGGCAGATCGCGCGCCACTTCGGGCTGCCCTGGCGCTCCGGCGGCGGGCTGAACTCCAGCCAGGTCCCCGATGCGCAGGCCGCGTACGAGGCCATGATGACCATGCTGCCGACGTTCCTGGCCGGCGCGAACTGGGTGATGCACTCGGCCGGCTGGCTCGACGGCGGGCTGGTCTCCAGCTACGAGAAGTTCATCGTGGACATCGAGATCCTGCGCATGCTGCGGGCCGAGTTCACCCCGCTCGAGGTGGACGAGGCGTCGCTGGCGTTCGGCGCGCACACCGAGGTGGGCGCCGGCGGCCACTTCCTGGGCGCCGCGCACACGCTCGAGCGCTTCCGGACCTGCTTCTACCGGCCGCTGCTGTCCTCGTCGGAGAACTTCGACCGGTGGACGAAGAACGGCAGCAAGGACGCGGCGGTCCGCGCCGGCGACATCTGGCGCAAGACGCTCGACGAGTACGAGCAGCCGCCGCTCGACGAGGGCATCCGGGCCGAGCTCGAGGCCTACGTCACCCGTCGCCGCAAAGAGCTCGGCGACTGACCTGCGCCGTCTCCCGCACCGCGGGACCCGGCGGGGTCAGTGGAAGACGACGGTGCGGTTGCCGTTGAGCAGCACCCGGCTCTCGGTGTGCCACTTGACCGCGCGGGCCAAAGCCTGGCACTCCACGTCGCGCCCGACCGTGACCAGGTGGTCGGCGTCCAGGGCGTGGTCCACCCTGGCCACCTCCTGCTCGATGATCGGGCCCTCGTCGAGGTCGCCGGTCACGTAGTGCGCCGTCGCGCCGATCAGCTTGACGCCGCGGGCGTGCGCCTGGTGGTACGGGCGGGCGCCCTTGAAGCTCGGCAGGAACGAGTGGTGGATGTTGATGGCCCGCCCCTCGAGCTGCTTGCACAGGTCGTCCGACAGCACCTGCATGTACCGGGCGAGGACCACGAGGTCGACCCGCTCGGAGTCCACAAGCTCGAGCAGCCGGGCCTCGGCCTCGCCTTTGGTGAACGTGCCGTCGGTCCCGTCACCCACCGGGATGTGGTGGAACGGGATCCCGTACGTCGTCGCCAGCGGCTCGAAGTCGCGGTGGTTGGACACGACCGCCGGGATGTCGATGGCCAGCGAGCCGGTGCTGTGCCGGAAGAGCAGGTCGTTCAGGCAGTGGCCGAACTTCGAAACCATCAGCAGCACCCGCTGCCGGGCCGCCGCCTCGCGCAGCTGCCAGCCCATCTGGAACGAGTCGCCGACCCAGGCGAAGTCGGTGCGCAGGGCGTCCACGTCTGCGGCCGGGTCGGTGCTCTCGAAGTGCACGCGCATGAAGAAGAGCCCGGACTCGTGGTCGCCGAACTGCTGGCTCTGCACGATCGAGCAGCGATGCTGGACGAGGAAGCTGGAGACCGCGTAGACGATCCCGGGCACGTCGGTGCAGGACAGGGTGAGGACGAACTCCGGGGTGGCCGGCGAGCTGGGCGGGGTCATCGGGACGTCTCTCCGGGGCGGCAGCGCGAGCTGCGGAGGTCACGGGCTGGAGGCGCTCGTTCGTCGCCTCGCCGTGCCAGACCCGTTGCGGCTGGCACAACGGACGGTACGATACGCAACACCGTCCTGGCCAGACCTAGGAACCCGGGGGCCATGGAAGTGCGCACAGCGTGAGCGAGTCCGTGAGCGAGCGCAACCACGGTGCGGACGGCGTGCGCCCCGCGGCCCCGGCCCCCGCCGCCGTCCAGTCGGTGGACCGGGCGATCAGCGTCCTGGAGATCCTGGCCAGGCGCGGCGACGCCGGGGTCACCGAGATCGCCCTCGAGCTGGGGGTGCACAAGTCCACCGCGTTCCGGCTGGTCTCCGTGCTGGAGGCGCGCGGCCTGGTCGACCAGAACTCCGAGCGCGGCAAGTACCGGCTCGGCCTGGGGGTGCTGCGGCTGGCCGGCGCGACCGCCGCCCGGTTCGACGTCACCCAGCAGGCGCGCCCGGTCATCGAGGCGCTGGCGCGCGAGCTCGACGAGACGATCAACATCGCGATCCTGTCCGGGCACGACGCGCTCTACCTGGACCAGGTGGCCGGCACGTCCGCGCTCCAGCTGCACAACTGGGTCGGCCGGCGGATCCCGCTGCACTGCACGTCGAACGGCAAGGCGCTGATCGCGTTCCTGCCCGAGTGGCGTCAGCGCGAGCTGCTCGAGGAACCGCTGGCCCAGTTCACCGACGGGACGCTGACGGACGTGGACCAGCTGTTGAACGAGCTGGCTGCGGTCCGCGAGCGCGGGTACGCGACGGCGTTCGAGGAGTTCGAGCTCGGTCTGGTGGCGGTGGCTTCGCCGGTGCGCGACCTGAGCGGCACCGTCGTCGCGTCGTTGAGCGCGTCCGGCCCCGTGTTCCGCCTGCCCAGGGCGCGGCTGCCCGAGCTCGGCGCGGCGGTGCGAACGGCGGCCGACGAGGTGTCCCGCCGGCTCGGCTTCGCGGCCGGCTGAGCGCTCCCGGGGCGGCGGACGGATGGGAGCATTCCCGGTCGAACCCGGGGGCCGGCCCGGCCGGTCGACCTGCGACAGTGGGGTCCCGCAGGCGCGGCGGTGGACTGGAGGCGACCGGGGATGACCCAGTACGTGTACGACTTCGTGGAGGGCGACAAGGACCTCAAGGACCTGCTGGGCGGGAAGGGCGCCAACCTCGCGGAGATGACCAGGATCGGCCTGCCGGTCCCGCCCGGGTTCACCATCACCACCGAGGCCTGCCGCTCGTACCTGCAGCACGGCTCGGAGCCGGCCGAGCTGCGCGTGCAGGTGACCATGGCGCTGCGCCGCCTGGAGGACCAGATCACCCGCCGGCTCGGCGACTCCGTGGACCCGTTGCTCGTGTCGGTCCGCTCCGGCGCGAAGTACTCGATGCCCGGGATGATGGAGACCGTCCTCAACGTCGGGCTCAACGACTACTCCGTCGACGGGCTCGCGGCGGCCGCCGGCGACGAGCGGTTCGCCTGGGACTCCTACCGGCGGCTCGTGCAGATGTTCGGCAAGACCGTGCTGGCCATCGACGGGGGGCGGTTCGCGGGCGCGCTGGACGCGGCCAAGCAGGCCCGGGGGGTCAGCAGCGACGTCGACCTGGACGCCGGTGACCTCAAGACGCTGGTGGAGGTCTTCAAGGGCATCGTCTTGGAGGAGGCCGGCCGGGAGTTCCCGCAGGACCCGCGCGAGCAGCTCGACCTGGCGATGCGCGCGGTGTTCGACTCGTGGAACACCCCGCGCGCCCGGCTGTACCGGCGCCGCGAGCGGATCCCCAACGACCTGGGCACCGCGGTCAACATCTGCACGATGGTGTTCGGCAACCTCGGCGACACCTCGGGCACCGGCGTGTGCTTCACCCGCGACCCGGCCAGCGGCCGGCCCGGCGTGTACGGCGACTACCTCACCAACGCGCAGGGCGAGGACGTCGTCGCCGGCATCCGCAACACGCTCTCGCTCGAGGACCTCGGCCGCCTCGACCCCACCTCGTACGACCAGCTGCGGCAGATCATGCGCCGGCTGGAGACCCACTACCGGGACCTGTGCGACATCGAGTTCACGATCGAGCGCGGCAAGCTGTGGATGCTGCAGACCCGGGTGGGCAAGCGCACCGCGGCCGCGGCGTTCCGGATCGCGACCCAGCTCGTGGACGAGCAGCTGATCACCCTGGACGAGGCGCTGGACCGGGTCACCGGCAAGCAGCTGATGCAGCTGATGTTCCCGCAGTTCGACGCTGCCGCGGACCGCGTGGTCGTCACCAGGGGCGTGGCCGCCTCACCGGGCGCCGCGGTGGGCAAGGCGGTGTTCGACTCCGAGACGGCGGTCGCGATGGCCGCCGCCGGCGAGGCCGTGATCCTGGTCCGCCGGGAGACGAACCCGGACGACCTCGAGGGCATGATCGCCGCCGCCGGCATCCTCACCAGCCGTGGCGGCAAGACCTCGCACGCCGCCGTCGTCGCGCGCGGCATGGGCAAGACTGCGGTCTGCGGCGCCGAGGAGCTGGACGTCGACGCGACCACCCGACGGGCCCGGGCCGGCGACTTCGTCATCAACGCCGGCGACGTCCTGTCGATCGACGGGTCGACCGGCGAGGTGTTCTCCGGCGAGCTGGCGGTGGTGCCGTCGCCGGTCGCCTCCTACCTCGAGCACGGCCTGGACGCCGCGCTGGTCGGCGCGGACGAGCAGACCGGGGAGCTGGTCCGCGCTGTCGACCGGCTGCTCGCGCACGCCGACGGCGCCCGGCGGCTGGGGGTGCGGGCGAACGCCGACACCGCCGAGGACGCCGCCCGGGCCCGGGCGCTGGGTGCGGCCGGCATCGGCCTGTGCCGGACCGAGCACATGTTCCTGGGCGACCGCCGGGTCCTCATCGAGCGGGTCATCCTGTCCGAGACCGGACCCGAGCGGGACGAGGCGCTGGACGCCCTGCTCCCGCTGCAGCGCGACGACTTCGTCGGGCTGCTCGCCGCCATGGACGGTCTGCCGTGCACGATCCGGCTGCTCGACCCGCCGCTGCACGAGTTCCTGCCCGACCACGCCGAGCTCAAGGTCCGGGTCGCGCTCGCGGAGGAGCGGGGCCAGCGCAACCTCGCCGACCTGCGGCTGCTGGCCGCCGTGGAGCGGCTGCACGAGTCGAACCCGATGCTGGGGCTGCGCGGTGTCCGGCTCGGCCTGGTCGTACCCGGTCTGTACGCCTTGCAGGTCCGGGCGATCGCCGAGGCGGTGGTCGAGCGGATCCACGCCGGCGGCCACCCGTCGGTCGAGATCATGGTCCCGCTGGTCGGCTCGGTGATGGAGCTGCACCTGATCAAGGACGAGATCGACGCCATCCTGGGCGAGATCGCCGCCCGGGAGCGGCTCACGTTCCACATCCCGGTCGGCACGATGATCGAGCTGCCGCGAGCGGCGCTGACCGCGTTCCGCATCGCCGAGGTCGCCGAGTTCTTCTCGTTCGGGACCAACGACCTGACCCAGACCGCCTGGGGCTTCTCCCGCGACGACGTGGAGGCCGCGTTCTTCGCCGCCTACCTGGAGAAGGGCGTGTTCACCGTGTCGCCCTTCGAGACCCTCGACGCGGACGGGGTCGGGCGGCTGGTCCGGATCGCCACCGAGGAGGGCCGGGCCACCCGGCCGGACCTCAAGCTGGGCGTCTGCGGCGAGCACGGCGGCGATCCCGAGTCGGTGCACTTCTTCCACGGCATCGGGTCTGGACTACGTCTCCTGCTCGCCGTTCCGGGTCCCGGTCGCGCGGCTCGAGGCCGGTCGCGCGGCGCTCGGCTCCACGCCCTGAGCCGTTGCCGCTGACGGTGCTGACGGTGCTGACTGCGCTGACTGCGCTGACTGGGCGGCCAGCGCGGCGGCGAGGCGGGCGAAGCCCTCGTCCAGGGTGACGGCAGGCTCCCAGCCCAACGCCTGCCTCGTCGCGCGCAGGTCGAACCAGTGCGCGGTCGCGAGCTGCTCGGCGAGGAACCGGGTCATCGGTGGGTCGTCCTCGCGGCCCAGCGCGGCCCAGACCCCCTCGACCACTGCGCCGCCCAGCCGCGCCACCCGGTAGGGAACGTGCCGGGTCGGGACCGGGACCCCCGCCGCGGCGCAGATGCGGGCCACCAGCTCGCCGATCGGTCGGGGCTCCCCGTTCGAGACGACGTACGCCTGCCCGGCCAGCACCGGTGCCCGGTCCAGCGCCGCGACCAGCGCCGAGACCGCGTTGTCGACGTACGTGGTGTCCACGAGCGCCGCCCCCGCGCCGACGATGGCCAGCCGCCCGGACCTGGCCCGCTCGACGATCCGGCCGACCAGCTGGGTGTCGCCCGGGCCCCAGACCAGGTGCGGCCGGATCGCCACCACGGCTAGCCCGGGGGTGGCCAGCGCCATGCGCTCGGCCACGGCCTTGCTACGGGCGTACGGGCCGTGCGCGCGGTCCGGGTCGGCCGGCGCCGCGCCGGCGCCGACCAGCGCCGCCCCGGTGTGCGCGACCGACGGCGAGGACACGTGGACGAACCGCGAGACCCCGGCCTCGCGCGCTGCGGCCAGCAGGTTCGCGGTGCCGGTGACGTTGCTGCGCACGAACAGGTCCCAGCTCCCGGTCACCGCCACCCGCGCGGCCAGGTGCACGATCGCGTCCACACCGTCGACCGCGGTGCGCACCGCGGCCGGGTCCGCGACGTCGCCGAGCCGCTCCGGCAGGTCGAGACCGGACGGGCGGCGCTGCATCAGGACGATCTCGTCCCCCCGGCGCGCCAGCGCGAGCGCCACAGCGCCGCCGAGCATGCCGCCGGCTCCGGTGACGAGCACTCTCACGGCCGGCCGGCCCGACCCCCGGACAGCACGCCCGCGGCCCAGCGGGCGAGCCTGGTCCGGTCGATCTTGGAGTTGTGCCGGATGTCGACCGGCAGGGCCGGCACGGTCAGGACCGCCGAGACGTCCCGGGTGATCCCGGCCGCGGTCGCCCGGACCGCTGCGGCCAGGGCCGGCTCGGCCAGCCCGGGCACGACCGCTCGGGCCGAGCCCCGGCCGCCCGACCCGGGCACCGGCTCGACGACGACGACCGTGGCCTGGGTCCCGCGCGGGCCGACGCCGACCACGGCAGCACGGCGCACCTGCGGCAGCTCCTCGACGAGCTGCTCGACGCCGACCGGCGTGACGGGCCCGCGCGGACTGCTGACCACGTGCACCAGGCGGCCCTCGATCCACAGCCGCCCGGCGGCGTCGAGGTGGCCGACGTCGCCGGTGCGGTGACCGCCGTCGGTGGTGACGCTCGCCTGCTGGGTCGCCCACAGCCCGTCGTACCGGAGCTTCACGTGCGGCGCGTGCACGACCACCTCGCCGGTCACACCGGGGTCCGACGTCGGCGGCCGGGCCTGCGGGTCGGGGCGACCCTCGGCGTCCAGCGGCAGCACCTCCAGGCGCACGCCGGCCAGCGGGCGCCCGACGCAGACGCCGTTGGCCGCAGCCGCGCCGCCGGACTCGGCCAGCGCCTCGCGCAGCTGCTCGAGGGAGACGTCGGTGACCGGCAGCACCTCGGTCATCCCGTACGGGGTGTGCAGCGATGCCTTCGGGGTCAGGGCGGCGACCTGCTCGAGCAGCGTCACCGGCACCGGAGCACCGGCCGACAGCACCAGCCGGACGCGGCCGAGGACGTCCCGCTGCACCGGCGTCAGCCGGTCCGCCGTCGCCACCACGTTGGCCAGGGCCGCGGGGGAGCCGAACACGAGCGTCGCGTCCACGGCCCCCGCCGCCTCTGCCAGCGCGACCGCCGTCAGCGTGGCCGGCGCGGTCACGTCCGTCGCGGGCACCGCAGACGCGATGCCGAGCGCCGGGCCGTACAGGGCGAACGGCGCGAACGCCGCGACCAGCCGGTCGTGCTCGCCCACGCCGTACGTCCCGGCCAGCAGGTCCCGCTGGGCCTGCAGCTGGCGGTGCGCGTACACGACACCCTTGGCCGGGCCGGTGGCGCCGGAGGTGAACAGCACCGTCGCCTCGTCGTCGGGACCCGGTTCGGGTGGCGCGGCCGCACCGCGACCGGCCGCGCGCAGCTCGGCGAGCGTCAGGTCCGCACCGACGGAGCGCCGGGTCGCGGCCCCGGCCGGTCCGGCGACTACCCGGCGCCCCGGCCAGCCCAGCGCGCGGGCCGCGGCGAGCGCCCTCGGGACGCCGATGACCATCGCGGGCGCCGCCCCGCGGACGGCGCGGGACAGCCCACGCAGCCCCAGCCCGGCATCGGCGACCACGACGACGGCGCCGGCCCGCCAGCAGCCGTAGAGCGCGGCCACGAGCTCCGGTCCGGGCGGCACCAGCAGGGCGACCCGGTCGCCGGTACGTACGCCTTCGGCCGCCAGCCCGGCCGCGAGCTCGCGGCTGGCCGTCTCCAGCTGCCGCCACGACACCGAGCGCTGCTGGCCGGACATCTCCACGACGGCCGGAGCGTCGTCCGCTCGGCGCTCCACCAGAGCAGCCCACAACGGCCGCACCGCCGCGCCGTCCCGCGTCGTTGCATACGGATCGGGGGTCATAGCCCCCGATCCGTATGCAACGACGGCGGTCCGAGCCCGGCGGTGGCGGAGCCGAGCCAGGCGGTGAGCGTTCCCGCGACGTCGGCGTCCTGCGCGAGCAGGTGGCCGGCGCTCTCGAACCGGTGCACCTGAGCCTGCGGCAGCCGCTCGGCCAGGTCGCGCAGGTAGCGGTCGGCGAACACCGGGTCGCGCGGGCCCCACAGCAGCAGCGCGGGTACGTCGACGAGGTCGCGCAGTCCGGCGGCGATCGACTCGAGCGCGGCCGTCGACGGGTGGTCCGCGCGCAACGGGATGTCCGCCACGAAGTCGCCGATCGCGCGGCGACGGCGGGCGCTGCGGTACGGCGCGCGGAACCCGGCCCGGACCTCGTCGGTGAGTGCGGGGTGCGCCAGCCGCAGCGTCCCGTCCAGGAAGCCGGTGGTCGCCACGCACAACGTACGCAGGACGCCGGGCGTCCTGGCCAGCGCGATCAGGGCCGGCACCGGGGACCCGGCCGGCTGGCTGACCGCGGTGTTCGTCAGCACGATCCCGGCCAGCTGGTCGCGGTGCGCCTGGGCCCAGCCCAGCGAGATCGGGCCGCCCCAGTCGTGCGCGAGGGTGACCACCGGCCCGTCGATGCCCAGCGCTCGGGTCACCGCACCGAGGTCGTGCACCCGGTCGGTGAGGCGCTGGACCCGGTCGACCCGGTCGGAGAAGCCCATGCCCAGGTGGTCGACGGCCACCACTCGCCACCCGGGCGGCGGGGCTGCCAGCAGGTCGCGCCACAGGTAGGACCAGGTGGGGTTGCCGTGCACGGCCAGCACGGTGCCGACCGGCTGGTCGCCGTCGCCGGCTCGGGTCGCCCAGGAGTCGAGGACGTGCCAGCGCCGGGTCGCGCCGTCCGCATCGGTGGCCTCGACGATGCGCGACCAGGCGGGGTCGAGACCGGCCAGGCCGGCCGGCGGGAGTGCGGCGGGGTCGCTGGCCGCAGCGGGATCGCTCATGCCGGCAAGTCGCTCATGCCGGCGAGCTCACCAGCGGATCTCGGTGAACGAGGTGTTGAGCCCCGAGCCGATGCCCATGCACAGCACCCGGTCCCCGGTGAGCAGCGACTCGGACTGCCGGGCCAGCGTGATCGGCACCGAGGCGGGTCCCACGTTGCCGAGCAGAGGGAAGGTCAACGGGACCCGGTCCTGGTCGATGCCCAGGCGCGCGCACAGCGAGCTGGTGTGCACCGACGACACCTGGTGGATGACGTAGCAGTCCATCGCGGCCCAGTCGTGGTCGTCCCTCGCCTCCAGCCATGCGGCCTCGGCAAGGTCCAGCCCGGCGTCCATGAGGCCCTTGGTGTCGGTGTTCATGTGCTCGAGGTTGCCGACGCACAGCTCGTGGTGCTGCGTCGCCGAGCGCGCGACGCCGCCGAGGAGCGGGTGCGCGCCCGGGTGCCGGTCGGCCGGGCCGAGCACCATCCCGGCGGCACCGGAGCCGAGCGTCAGCGTCGCGAACTCGCGGAAGAGGTCGGCGACCGTCGTCGAGTCCTGCTCGAGCCGGCGCAGGGTCGACTCCTGCGTGAAGCGGGCGTCCTCGCCGTCGACGACCAGGGCGTACTCGATGTGGCCCGCGTCGATCATCGTCGCGGCCACGTGCATCGCGTTGACGAAGCCGAGGCAGGCGTTGGCGAGGTCGAAGTTCATGCACGAGGTGGGCAGGCCGAGCTGGTGGTGGATCGCCACCGCCGACGACGGCTCGAGGTAGATCCGCGACACCGAGCTGTTGATCATCAGGCCGATCCGGTCCGGCTCGATGCCCGCCTCGGCCAGCGCCTTGGCCCCGGCCGTCGCGGCCGCGTCGACGAACGAGGTGTCCTCGGGGAACCAGCGCCGTTCGTGGATGCCGGCCAGCCCCTGCAGGAGCCCGGGCCGCAGCCCCAGCCTGGTCAGCGTCGTGGAGAGCCGCTCGTCGAAGGAGTCGGAGGTGACGACCTGCGAGCCCTCGACGGCCGACACCGCCAGCACCGCCGTGTTCGAGTGGCGGTAGACCGAGTTTCCGTTCACCGTCGGACGTCCCCTTCTGGCCGAGGCGATCCCTCCTACGCCGCGGGTGAAGCGCGTCCGTGGGCTGCCTGGTGCCCCGCCACCTTCTCACGAACCGGCTGCTGGGACCGAGCCGACGCGAGCCAGCGCCGCCGCACCAGCTCGACGACCTCGGGGTCCGTGCCCAGCGGGGCGGTGGCCGTGGCGCCGGCCGCGGCGGCGTCGGCCGCCACCCGGTCGGCCAGGGCACCGGGCCCCAACAGGTAGGTCGCCACGAACGCCCGGCCGCGGGCTCCCGACCCGAGCACGTCGGCCACCCGCGGGCCGGGACCGCTCGCGTACGCGGTGCGAACGGCGGGTCCGTCGGACCCGCGCAGCGCGCCGACCAGTGCCGCCACCTGCTCGCACTGCGCCCGGGCCGCGGCGTCGCCGGACCCGGCCGCCGCGAGCACGACGGTGTCGCCCGGCCGGGCGCCGGCCTCGGCCAGGCGGCGCTGCACCGCTGCCGCCAGCAGCGGGTCCGGCCCGAGTACGGGGCGCTGCACCACCCCCGGCACCCCCCGCAGGGCCGCCGGGACGTCGACCTTCGCGTGGTAGCCGTCCGTGAGCAGCAGCGGGACGACGGCGACCCGCGGCCCGGCCTGCGCGGCCGCGGCGCGGGCGGCGTCGGTCAGCGACGGCTCCGCGTACCCCAGCCAGCCCACGGCGACGAACGCGTCCGGGCCGGCCGCTGCGGCGACCGCGTCCCGCAGGTCCAGGACCGCCGGCGCGTGCGCACCGTGCGGGCTGCCGTGCGCGGCCAGCACCAGGGCAGGCGGGCGGCCGGCCGGGCGGAGGGCGCTGAGACTCATCGGTGGGTCATCGGTGCAGGCCGCACTCGGTCTTGGCGAAGCCCGCCCACCGGCCGGCCCGCGGGTCCTCCCCGGGCGCGACCGGCCGCGTGCACGGCGCGCACCCGATGCTGGCGAACCCGAGCTCGCGCAGCGGGTTGTGCCGCAGCCCGTGCTGCGCGACGTACGACTCGACCTGGTCGTTGCTCCAGGTGGCGACGGGGTTGATCTTGATCATCCCGCGGGCCGCGTCCCAGCCGACGACGGGCGTGCTCGCCCGGGAGGCCGACTCGGCCCGGCGCACCCCGCTGACCCAGGCGTCGTACGGGTCCAGGGCGGCGTTCAGCGGGAACACCTTGCGCACCGTGCAGCAGGCGTCGGGGTCGCGGGCGTGCAGCTGCGGCCCGTAGAGCGCGTCCTGCTCGGCCACGGTCTGCTCCGGGCGGACGTCGACGACGTTGACGTCCAGCCGCGACTGCACCTCGGCCCGGAACTGCAGCGTCTGCTGGAAGTGGTACCCGGTGTCCAGGAACAGCACGTCCACGCCCGGGGCGACGGTCGAGGTCAGGTGAGCGACGACCTCGTCGGCCATCGACGACGCGACGGCGAGGCGGGCCCCGAACGTGCGCGCCGCCCAGGCCAGCACCTCCAGCGGGTGGGCGTCGGCGAAGGCGCGGTCGGCGGCGTCGGCCAGCTCGCGGGTCGCTGCCGTCGCGTAGACGGCGCTCGCGGTGCTCATCGCAGGGCCTCCTCGGGGGCGCGCACGGCCCACTGGGCGAACGTCTCGTCGTCCTCGTGCTCCGCGTCGAAACGGCGCACGACCCGCTCGACGTAGTCGGGCAGGTCGGCGGCGCCGACGCGCAGCCCGCGCACCGTCCGCCCGAACCCGGCCTCCTGGCCGAGCCGGCCGCCGAGGTGCACCTGGAAGCCCTCGACGTCGCCGCCGTCGGGACCGGGCAGCAGCACGCCCTTGAGCCCGATGTCCGCGACCTGGATCCGCGCGCAGGAGTTCGGGCAACCGTTCACGTTGATGGTCAGCGGCGCGTCGAACGTGGGCAGCCGGTCCTCGAGCTCGGCGACCAGCACCCCCGCGGTGCTCTTGGTCTCGGTGATCGCGAGCTTGCAGTACTCCAGCCCGGTGCAGGCCATCGCCCCGCGCCGGAACGTCGACGGCGCCGGGTCCAGGCCGGTCGCGCGCAGCCGTTCGACCAGTCGGTCGACCGCCTCGGCCGGCACCCCGGTCACGACCAGGCTCTGCTCGACCGTCAGCCGCACCTCGTCGGCGCCGGCCTCCTCGAGCGCGTCGGCGACCGCGGTGAGCGCGGTCCCGGACAGACGCCCGACCGTGGGCTTGGCCCCGACGGTGAAGCGGCCGTCGCGCTGCGGATGCACGCCCAGGTGGTCGCGCCGCCCCCGCGGCGGGTCGGCGGGCGGCGGGCCGTCGCGCAGGGACCGCTCCAGGTACTCGGTCTCGAGCACCTCGCGGAACCGCTGTATCCCCCAGTCCGCGACGAGGAACTTCAGGCGCGCCTTCGTCCGCAGCCGGCGGTAGCCGTAGTCGCGGAAGATCCCGACCACCCCGGCCCACACGTCGGGGATCTCCTCGAGCGAGACGAACACGCCCAGCCGCTGCGCCAGGTGCGGGTTCGTGGACAGCCCGCCGCCGACCCAGACGTCGAAGCCCGGGCCGTGCTCGGGGTGCCGCACGCCCACGAACGACAGGTCGTTGACCTCGTGCGCGACGTCCTGGTGCGGGGAGCCGGAGACCGCGGTCTTGAACTTGCGCGGCAGGTTCGAGAACTGCGGGTCGCCGACGTACCGGCGGTGGATCTCCTCGATCGCGGGCGTGCCGTCGACGATCTCGTCCGGGTCGACCCCGGCCACCGGCGAGCCGAGGATCACGCGCGGGGTGTCGCCGCAGGCCTCCGCGGTGGTCAGGCCCACCGACTCCAGCCGCTGCCAGATCGCGGGCACGTCCTCGACCCGGATCCAGTGCAGCTGGACGTTCTGCCGGTCGGTGAGATCCGCGGTGTCGCGCCCGTAGGTGGTCGAGACCTCGGCGACGGCGCGCAGCTGCGGCAGCGTGAGCCGGCCGCCGTCGATGCGGACGCGCAGCATGAAGAAGGGCGCGTCCAGCTCCTCCGGCTCGATCGTGGCGGTGCGACCGCCGTCGATGCCCTCGGCCCGCTGCGTGTACAGCCCCCACCAGCGGAACCGGCCGCGCAGGTCGCTGGGGTCGATGGAGTCGAATCCCCGGTGGCTGTAGACGTTCTCGATCCTGGCCCGGACGTTCAGGCCGTCGTCGTCCTTCTTGGTCCGCTCGTTGGGGTTCAGCGGCTCGTGGAAGCCGAGCGCCCACTGCCCCTCGCCGCGGGGCCGACCGGGCCGGCCCGCGCCGCGGCGTGGCGGCGCAGCGGGCGGCTGCTCGGCGCGCGCCTGCCCCGGCTGCGGGTCGGTGGCCGCCGGAGCGGCTGGGCTGGTCATCCTTGGCGTCCTTGTCGGTGCAGCGGACGCACGGGTGCGGCGGTCGAACGGCCTAGGGGCCGGTCCCGGGCACTCGCGCGCGCCCGGTCGGCTGGAGGGCGGCGGTCAGAGAGCCGAGCGACAAGGACGGCACGCCATACGGCACACGCGCATGAGGTCCACGTGACGACGTGTGACCAGGAGCGGCGTGACCGGCATGCCGGAAGTCTCGCAGAGGGCTCCGACGGTGGCGAGGGGGAGTCCGCATCCTGGACGGGCCGGGCCCGGGGCGAGGCGGGTGAGGTGCCCCCGAAGGAGCACCTCACCCGGCACGAGCCGGCCTGCGTCCGCCGAGCGCCGGCCGGTCCGCGCCGCTGGGACCCTGCCCGCCGCACCGGCGGTCCCAAACCCGTGGAACGGCCACGTCCGGCGCTCAGTCCGGCGGCAGCAGGTACACCTTGCGCAGCGTCTCGTGCACGGTCCAGGTGGTCCGGTCGCCCGCGGTGAGCACGCAGACGTCCCCGGGCCGCAGCTCCAGCAGCGGGCCGTCCTGGACCTGGACCGACGCGCGGCCGGACAGGACGACGAACACCTCGTCCGTCTCGACGTCGGTGGAGACCCCGGGCCCGTGCTCCCAGACCCCCACGGTGCGGTGTGCGTCGCTGACGAGGTCCCGGGCCGCGACCTGGGGGTCCCCGGCGACGACCTGGCCGGGTTCCAGCGGGGTCGGCGGCAGCGCGAGGGTCGCCGCGCTGAACACCCGGGAGCCGGACATGCCCGGGACCCTAGCCGGGCAAGTCCGAGGGCGGAGGTCCGGCGGGGGTGAATGACAGCCGTGGGATTCGCTGCGTAGCATGGCCGCGCGGCCCGGGAGGGGAAGCCCGGGCCGCTCAGATCCTCGATGCCGACAACCTCGACATCGAGATACTCCGCGAGGGGAGTCACGAGCATGGATGCCGCGAACGCCGCCGTCGAGGCCGGCGCGCCGGGCACCGGCAGCACCGACGGCCTCACCGAGCGTGACCTTCGGATCCTCTCCTTCGAGCGGCAGTGGTGGAAGTACGCCGGCGCCAAGGAGCAGGCCGTCCGCGACCTGTTCGACATGTCCGCGACCCGCTACTACCAGGTCCTGAACGCCCTGATCGACCGGCCGGAGGCGCTCGCCTGCGACCCGATGCTGGTCAAGAGGCTGCGCCGGCTGCGCGCCTCGCGCCAGCGGGCCAGGTCCGCGCGCCGCCTCGGCTTCGACGTCTGACGACGGCCCGGCTACCGCGCCGTGTCACACGACGGACCGATCCCTCCGTCCCCGCCGAACTGGGGTCCTCCCGGCGGGCCGATCCCGCCGCCGCCCGATCCGGACGGCGGGTACGAGACCGAGCCGTTGCTGCCGTGGCAGACGCCCCCAGCGGTGCCGCCCCCGCTCCCGACCACCCCGCACAACCCTTACCTCACGGCCGAGGACACGTTCCCGACGAGCTCGCCGTACGCCCAGCCGGTCGACCCGGCCGCGTTCGCGGCCGAGCACGAGGCCGCCCGTGACGAGGAGCCGGTCCCGGCCAGGACCGCCGGGGCGCACCGGGTCCGCCGCAGCCCCATGCGGTACGTCCTCCCCGCGCTGCTCGGCGCGGTCGTCGTCGTCGCCATCGGCATCGGGCTGAGCGGCTGGATCAGCAGCGGCAGCCCGGACCAGACCGGCGCGGTCAGCTCCCAGGTGCACGTCACCACGCACAGCACGGCGTCGGTGACCACCGCGTCGTCCCCCGCCGTGACGGCGTCCGCATCCCAGACCCCCAGCACCGCACCGACCACCACGAAGCCGACGACGAAGCCCTCCGCCGACTGTCACCAAGGCCGGTGGCCCCGCCGGTGGTGCACGCCCCGGTGGTGGTGCTCAACGAGACAACCGAGCGCGGCATGGCCGCCCGGGTCGCGGCGCACCTGACCACGCTCGGCTGGAAGGTCACGGGCGTCGGCAACTGGCGCGGGAACATCTCCCAGAGCACGGTGTACTACCCGCCCGGCGACCTGGCCGCGGCCCGCTCGCTGGCGTACGACCTGGGCATCACCCGGCTGCGGCCTCGGGTCGCCGGGATGCTCACCGACCGGCTCACCGTGGTCCTGACCAGCGACCCGCTGGCCTGAGCCAGGAGCGGTGAGCCCGGAACCGGAAGGGATCGGTCCGGTCCTCGCGACCCTGGCGGCGGCCCCGGGGCGGGTGCTGGTCGCGTGCGACTACGACGGCACGCTCGCCCCGATCGTCGAGCACCCCGACCTGGCGGTGCCGGAACCGGGTGCCGTGGAGGCGCTGGCTGCCCTGGCTCCCCGGGTCGGGAGGCTGGCCGTCGTGACCGGCCGGCCGGCGGCGACCGCCGTCCGGCTCGGCGGGCTGGACGCGGTCCCCGGTCTTGTGGTGCTCGGTCTGTACGGCGCCCAGCGCTGGGAGTCGGGCCGGTGGCAGGGCCCGCCGCGGTCGGCGCAGGTCGCGGCCGCGCTGGCCGCAGGTGACCCGGCTGCTGGCGGCCGGGCTCGGCGGACCGGCCGCCGCGGGGGCCTGGCTCGAGGACAAGGGCGAGTCGTTCGCCGTGCACGTCCGCCGGGCGGCCGACCCGGCCGGTGCGCTGGCCGCGCTGACCGGACCGCTCGCCGCCGTCGCCGCCGACACGGGGCTGGTCGTCCAGCCCGGGCGGCTGGTCCTCGAGCTGCGCCCGGGTGGCGCCGACAAGGGCTCCGCGCTGCGGTCCCTGGCCGCCGAGCTCGAGCCGGGGCCGTCCGCGGTGCTGTACGTCGGCGACGACCTGGGCGACCTGCCGGCCTTCGCGGCGGTCGGGTCGATGCGCGAGCAGGGCGTCCCGGCGTGGGCGGTCGCCGTCGCCAGCGACGAGACGCCCGAGGTCGCCGCGGCCGCGGACCTGGTCGTGGCCGACCCGGCCGCGGTGGTCCGGCTCCTGTCGGGGCTGGCCGACGCGCTCGGTCAGCGCGGCGGCAGCGCGTCCAGCGCGTCGAGCTGACGGGCCAGCCAGCGGTCCGGCGGCAGCGCGGTGGCCGCGGCGGCCAGCCGGGCGGTGCGGTCGGCCCGCTCCGCCTTGTCCATCGACAGCGCCCGGTCGAGCGCGTCGGCGGTGCCGGACACGTCGAACGGGTTGACCAGCAGCGAGCCCGAACCCAGCTCGTCGGCGGCGCCGGCCTCCTGGGACAGCACGAGGGCGCACCCGCCGTCGGAGAGCACCGGTGCCTCCTTCGCGACCAGGTTCATCCCGTCCCGGACCGGGTTGACCAGCAGGACGTCCGCGATGCGGTACGCGGCGAGCGAGCGCGGGTAGTCGTCCTGCACGTGCAGCAGCACCGGCTCCCAGCCCGGGTGGCCGAACTCGTCGTTGATCTCCTGCGCGAGCCGCTGCACCTGCCCGGTGTACTCGCGGTACACCGGCAGGTCGTGCCGGCTCGGGTAGGCGAACGCGAGGTGCACCACCTCACCGCGCCAGCGCGGGAACCGCACCAGCAGCTCCCGGTACGCCTCGAGGCCGCGCACGATGTTCTTGGACAGCTCGGTGCGGTCCACCCGCACCAGCGCCTGCCGTGGGCCCACCTGCTCGCGCAGCACGGCCAGGCGCGCAGCCACGTCCGGCTGGGCCGCACGCGCCCGCAGCCCGGGACCGTCGACGCCGAGCGGGTGCACGTCCACCTGCGTCGTGCCGCCGCCGTGCCGCACCGCCAGCGGGCCGCCGTCGTCCAGCCCGTGCGCCTGCGCGCCGAGCACGGCCACGCAGCAGCGCACGAAGGCCTCGGCCCAGCGCCTGGTGAGGAAGCCGGCCCGGTCAGCTCCCAGCAGACCGAGCAGCAGGTCCGCCGCCAGCTGGTCCGGCAGCATCGCGAAGTACTCCGGGGGCGCCCACGGTGTGTGCGAGAAGTGGCCCACCCGCAGGTCCGGCCGCAGCTCGCGCAGCTGCCGTGGCACCAGCGTGAGGTGGTAGTCCTGCACGAGCACCCGTCCGCCGTGCGCAGCGTCCTGCGCGACCGCCCCGGCGAACGCGGCGTTGTACTCGACGTACGACTGCCAGTCGCGGGCGAACCGCGCGTCGAACACCGGCTGCCGCGCGGTGTCGAACAGCAGGTGGTGCAGGAACCACAGCATCGAGTTGGCGACCGAGCTGTACGCCCGCGAGAACGTGAACGGGTCGAGCTCGAGCATCCGGATGCGGGTGGCGCCGCCGTCGGGATGGTCGAGCAGCCCGCCCGGCGCACGCTCGGCGGCCCGCCGGTCGCCCTCGGTCAGCGCCGCGCAGACCCACAGGCCCTCGGTGCCCCCGGACAGGCCCGCGACCAGACCGCCGCCACCCCTGGCCGGACGCAGCGAGCCGTCGTCGCCGACGGTGTACGACAGCGGTCCCCGGTTCGAGGCGAGCACGACCTGCGCTGGCATCTGCCGACCCTAGGCGATCGGGCTCAGGACGCCCGCGCGGCGCGGGCGGCGGCGTACTCCGGCACGGTGACCATCGGCGGCCGCTCGACCAGCTCGACGTCGTGCGTGCGCACGCGCAGGCTCCCGTCGGCGCGGTCGAACTGGGCGAGCGTGGGGTTGACCGGGCCCAGCCGGCGGACCCGCCCGGTCCGCTCGAGGCGGGCCAGGGCGACCTGCATGATCTCGCTGGCCATCAGCCCGAGCCGGGCGTCGTCGTGGTGCCGGTGCAGCCGCACGCCGAGGTCGACCTGCGCGATCGCGTCCAGGCCGGCCACCTCGAGGGTGTCGACGAGCAGGGCCAGCTCCACGCCGTAGCCGGTCGGGAACGGGAGCAGCTCGAGCAGCCCGCGCCGGGCGGCGTACTCGCCGGCCAGCGGCTGGACCACCCCGGCGAGCTCGGGCCAGTGCAGGTTGAGCAACGGTCGCGCGACCAGCTCGGTGACCCGGCCGCCCCCGGTCGAGATCACGGCGGACCCGTCGGTGAGCGGTCGTTCGTACACGGCCTTGACCAGCGCGACGTCGCGGTCGGTGAGCAACGGACCCAGCAGCCCGGTGACGTATGTGGTGGAGAACGAGCGCAGGTCGGCGTCGACGAAGACGAGGACGTCGCCGGTGGTGGCGGCCAGCGAGCGCCACAGCACCTCGCCCTTCCCGGCCCTGGCCGGCAGGCCGGGCAGGATGTCGTCGCGGTGCACGACGACGGCCCCGGCCCCGGCGGCCCGGTCGGCCGTGGCGTCGGCGCTGCCCGAGTCGACGACGACGAGCTCGTCGACCAGGCCGTTGCCGCCACCGGCGTCGAGCAGCTCGGCGGCGATCGTCGACACGATTCCGCCGACGGTGTCCTGCTCGTCGAGGGCGGGAAGGACCACGCTGACCCGGGTGGCACCCTTGGCCTCGAGCAGCGCCTCGACCGGCCAGTCCGCCGCGTCGGACGTCCGGCGCTGCAGCCAGCGCTCGACATCGGGTCGCACGGTCGCACCTCCCCTCCCGGAAGGTCCGCTCCCGGCGTTCGCTACAGTCTCCGTCAGCCGGTCCGCCGCGTCCACGCGAGGCGGCAGGCTGTGGACGACCTTCCCCGGAGGGGGTCCGCACAACTGCATACCGCTCATCCAGAGGGGCAGAGGGAAACGGCCCGACGAAGCCCCGGCAACCAGTTCGGCTCACTCGCGAACCACCGAGATCGCGACCGCGAGGCCGGCCGACCAGGTGCCAACTCCGTCCCCGGCGCGACCGACCGGGGAAAGATGAGGAGAAAGGCCTCGCCGTGACCAGTCTGAGCATCCCGCCCGCCGAGCACCCGCCGGCGGCCGCAGCACACGTCGACGACCGCTTCGGGCGCGCCGTCGGCCTCGTCTGCCGCGAGTGCGCCGCGGCCTACCCGCTCGGCGCCAGGTACGCCTGCGAGCAGTGCTTCGGCCCGCTCGAGGTCGCCTACGACGTCGGCGCCGTCACCAGGGCGGAGATCGAGGCGGGACCGCAGTCCATCTGGCGCTACGCGCCGCTGCTTCCGGTCTCCGCGGACCCCGCCCTACGGCCGGTCGACCTGGCGCCCGGCTGGACCCGGCTGCACCGCGCCGACCGGCTGGCCGCCGCGCTCGGGATGCGGCGGCTGTGGGTGAAGGACGACAGCGGCAACCCGACGCACTCGTTCAAGGACCGGGTCGTCGCGGTCGCCCTGGCCGCGGCCCGCTCGCTCGGCCTGTCCACGGTCGCGTGCGCGTCGACCGGGAACCTCGCCGGCGCGGTCGCCGCGGCGGCTGCGCGCGCCGGGCTGGCGTCGGTGGTGCTCGTCCCCAGCGACCTGGAGGCGAGCAAGACGCTCGGCGCCTCCGTGTACGGCGGGACGCTGATCGCGGTCGAGGGCACCTACGACGACGTCAACCGGCTGTGCAGCGAGGTCGCGTTCGAGCGCGAGGACTGGGGCTTCGTCAACGTCACCCTGCGCCCGTTCTACGCGGAGGGCTCCAAGACCGTCGGGTACGAGGTGGCCGAGCAGCTCGGCTGGCGGCTGCCCGGCCAGGTGGTCTCGCCGATCGCGTCCGGCTCGCTGCTCACGAAGGTCGACAAGGCCTGGCGCGAGATGGCGTCGCTCGGGCTGGTCGAGGCGACGCCGTACAAGGTGTTCGGGGCGCAGGCCACCGGCTGCTCGCCGGTCTCGCAGGCGTTCGCGGCGGGCCTGGACGTGGTCCAGCCGGTCCGGCCGGACACGATCGCGAAGTCGCTGGCCATCGGGAACCCGGCGGACGGGCCGTACGCCCTGGACGCGGTGCGGCGGACCGGCGGGGCGGTCGCGGACGTCTCCGACGCCGAGATCGTCGACGGCATCGTGCTGCTCGCGCGGACGGAGGGGATCTTCGCCGAGACGGCCGGCGGGGTGACCGTCGCCGTGCTGCGCAAGCTGCTCGAGTCCGGCCAGGCCGACCCCGACGCGGAGACCGTGCTGCTCAACACCGGTGACGGGCTGAAGACGCTGGACGCGCTCACCGGTACCGGGAGAGTGGGTCCGAGTGCGACGATCCGGCCGTCCCTGGAGGCGTTCCGTGCGGCCGTGGCCGGCACCGCGGCATCCCTCGACACCGACCCGCTCGACCCCCACCGGCTCGACCCCGACCGGGTCGACCAGCACCGAGAGGCAGGCCCCGCGTGAGCGTCACCGTCCGGGTCCCGACCATCCTGCGCACCTACACCGGCGGAGCCGCCGAGGTCGCGGTCGAGGGGGCGACGCTGGCCGAGGTGGTCGCCGCGCTCGAGGCGGCGCACCCCGGCATCGCGGCGCGGGTCCTCGACGACGACGGCAAGCTGCGCCGCTTCGTCAACGTGTACGTCGGCGACGACGACGTGCGCTTCGCCGACGGCCTGGGGACGGCGACCCCGGACGGCTCGACCGTGTCGGTGATCCCGGCGGTCGCGGGCGGCTGACCGCGCTGCGGCAGCGTCGGACGAAGATCCGTTCGGATCTCGCCAACGGCCGCGGTGGTCGCTACATTGCGACGGCGCCGGCCTCGCGAGGGGCCGGCAGTCCGGGCAGGACAGGCTGCCCGGGTCCGACAGGGAGTTCGCACATGGCTCAGGGCATCGTGAAGTGGTTCAACGCCGAGAAGGGCTACGGCTTCATCGCGGAGGACGGCGGACCGGACGTCTTCGTGCACTACAGCGCGATCGAGGGCACCGGTTACAAGAGCCTCGAAGAGGGCGACCGGGTCGAGTTCGAGGTCTCGCAGGGTCAGAAGGGCCCGCAGGCCGACGCGGTCCGCAAGGTCTGACATCCCGCCCGGACCCGGTCGGTGCAGGCCGGTCCGGGTCGCTCGAGGGAGCTCGAGCAATACCGCGGTAGATCGAGCGTTGTTGTGCGTTTCGGGTCCTGACCCGGGGCCGGCGTGCCGAGAATGACCCGGTGGGACCGACTTCGGTGAGATCGACGCGATCGGGCCGGCGCGGGCTCCTGCCGCGCCTTCTGTGCGGGTCGATGCTGGCCGGGCTGTTGACCGTCGGCGCGTCCGTGGTCACCGCTCCGCCAGCCGCCGCGGCCCTGGGTCCGCTCCCCGGCACCGTCGCGCACCCGATCTCCCGGCTGCACCTGGAGAACTTCGAGTGGTTCAACATCCTCCAGGTCGTCGACGCGCAGAACCGCGTCGTCCGCAGGATCAAGATCGCCGGCAACCCGCTGATCCCCAAGCCGGACGTCTGCTACACCGGCGGCCGGCTCCGGGTGAACTGGGACTACACACTGACCTGGCAGCTGAACTACTTCACGCGGCTGTGCGCGGACCGTGGGATGGGCGCCCACGACATCCCGATCAACCGGTACTCCGGGCGTCGGTCGATGAACGCGGCCGACCTCGGCAAGGCGCCGTTCCACGGCGGGCCGCTGAGCCACGGCTGCCTGCGGATGGCCGCGGTCGACGCCAAGTACATCTACGACAACCTCAGCAACGGCGTGCCGATCTACTTCGTCAAGACCCCGTGGCGGGTCGGCGGGCCGCTGCCGCCGTCGGCGGCCGCCCCGGTCCGTGCGGTGCCCGGCGACCACCAGCTCACCGTGACCTGGTCCTCGCCCGCCCTGCACGGGTCGAACGTGACCGGCTTCGTCGTCACCCTCGCGCCGGGCGGTAACCGGCTGACCGTCTCGTCATCGGGGCGAGCCGCCACGTTCACCGGGCTGGCGAACGGGACCCGGTACTCGGCCACCGTCGTGGCGACCAGCGCCGCCGGGTCGTCGATCCCGGCCGCGAGCCCGGCGGCGATCCCGTACGGGCTGCCCGGGGCGGCCGGCGCCGTCCTGGCCGTCCGCGGCGCAGCCGGCCGGGTGTACGTGTCCTGGGGCGCGGCCGGCGGGAACGGGGCGGTCGTCAGCAGCTACCTGGTCAGCGTGAACGGGCTCCCGGCCGTCCGGGTGCTGCCGTCCCCGACCCAGACCGTGGTCGGGTCGGTGCCAGCCGGGCCACCACTGCACGTCGAGGTGGTCGCCGTGAACGCCGCCGGCGCCGGACCGCCCGCCCTGTACGACCACCCCTGACCGGCGGCCTCGACTCGCTCCACCGGGCCGACCTGCGCCTGGCGGGCCGCCCGGCGCGGCTTGCACTCCCCGGGCCCGAGTGCTAATCATTGGGTTAGCACTCTCCTGGTGAGAGTGACAGCAGCATGCACTCAGCACGGACTGACCCAAGACCCGTCAGGCAGTGGGGACGAGGTCTGCGCCGCCGGGCGAAGCCCCGGTCGGTGCCGGCCGACCGTCGCGGGCGCCCCCACCGTCCTGGCTGCCCTGACCGCAACCGTTCCAGGAGGACGGACACCACATGGCCAAGATCATCGCGTTCGACGAAGAGGCCCGTCGCGGCCTCGAGCGCGGCATGAACCAGCTCGCCGACGCCGTCAAGGTGACCCTCGGCCCGAAGGGCCGCAACGTCGTGCTGGAGAAGAAGTGGGGCGCTCCCACGATCACGAACGACGGCGTCTCCATCGCGAAGGAGATCGAGCTCGAGGACCCGTACGAGAAGATCGGGGCCGAGCTGGTCAAGGAGGTCGCGAAGAAGACCGACGACGTCGCCGGTGACGGCACCACCACCGCCACCGTGCTGGCCCAGGCACTGGTACGCGAGGGCCTGCGCAACGTCGCAGCCGGCGCGAACCCGATGGCGCTCAAGCGCGGCATCGAGAAGGCCGTCGAGGCCGTGAGCACGCAGCTGCTCGAGGCCGCCAAGGAGGTCGAGACCAAGGAGCAGATCGCTGCGACGGCCTCGATCTCGGCCGCCGACCCGCAGATCGGCGAGATGATCGCCGAGGCGATGGACAAGGTCGGCAAGGAAGGCGTCATCACGGTCGAGGAGAGCAACACCTTCGGGCTCGAGCTGGAGCTCACCGAGGGCATGCGCTTCGACAAGGGCTACATCTCGCACTACTTCGTGACCGACCCCGAGCGCATGGAGGCCGTCCTCGAGGACGCCTACGTCCTCATCGTCGAGTCGAAGATCTCCGCGGTGAAGGACCTGCTCCCGCTCCTGGAGAAGGTCATGCAGGGCGGCAAGCCGCTGCTGATCATCGCCGAGGACGTCGAGGGCGAGGCGCTGGCCACCCTGATCGTCAACAAGATCCGCGGCACGTTCCGCTCGCTGGCCGTCAAGGCGCCCGGCTTCGGAGACCGCCGCAAGGCCATGCTGCAGGACATCGCGATCCTCACGGGCGCGCAGGTCATCAGCGAGACTGTCGGCCTCAAGCTCGAGAACGCCGGTCTGGACCTGCTCGGCCGCGCCCGCAAGATCGTCGTCACCAAGGACGAGACGACGATCGTCGAGGGCGCCGGCGACCCCGAGCAGATCGCCGGCCGGGTGAACCAGATCCGCGCCGAGATCGAGAAGTCCGACTCGGACTACGACCGCGAGAAGCTGCAGGAGCGGCTCGCCAAGCTGGCCGGCGGCGTCGCCGTCATCAAGGCCGGCGCGGCCACCGAGGTCGAGCTCAAGGAGCGCAAGCACCGCATCGAGGACGCCGTCCGCAACGCGAAGGCGGCCGTCGAGGAGGGCATCGTCGCCGGTGGCGGCGTGGCCCTCATCCAGGCTGGTGCCCGCGCGTTCGACAAGCTCGAGCTCGAGGGTGACGAGGCGACCGGGGCGAACATCGTCAAGGTCGCGCTCGACGCACCGCTGAAGCAGATCGCCATCAACGCCGGCCTCGAGGGCGGCGTGGTGACCGAGAAGGTCCGCGGCCTGGAGCCCGGCTGGGGCCTGGACGCTGCGACCGGTGAGTACGTCGACATGATCAAGGCCGGCATCATCGACCCGGCCAAGGTCACGCGCTCGGCGCTGCAGAACGCAGCCTCGATCGCCGCGCTGTTCCTCACCACCGAGGCGGTCATCGCCGACAAGCCGGAGAAGGCGTCCGCGAACGCCGGCGGCATGCCCGGCGGCGGGGACATGGACTTCTAGGAGTCCAGCCTCCACCAAGCACGACCGCCGCGGGGCGGGCCCGGGACCGTCCGGGCCCGCCCCGCGCGCGTCCCAACGCGGGATTGGGGTCAGTCGGTGAGCCAGCGAAGGATGGCGTCCATCTCGTGCAGCGGGCCCAGGTGGCCGGCGCCCACCAGGAGATGGCCCTCGGCCCGCGGCAGGTTGGCGCACAGCCAGGCCGCGTGCGAGGCGGGCACCAGGGTGTCCTCCGTCCCGTGCCAGACACCGACCTGCACCCGGACCCGGCCCACGTCGAACCCCCACGGCCGGCAGAACGCCAGGTCGTCCTCGACCCAGCCGGCGGCGCCGGGCCGCAGCCCCTCGGCCATGGACGTCGCCAGCAACCGGTCGACGGCCGGGTGGTCCATCGCGACCCGGTCGGGCTCGGGCAGCTCGGCCCGTAGCGAGGCGAGGAATGCGTACACGTCGTCGGCCACGGCCTCGGCGACCGGGTCGAGCATCGCGCGCAGCCGCTCGCGCCCGCCGAGGGCGGCGTCGAACTCGTCGAGGTTCCCCTGCGACATGCCCGCGAAGAAGTCCAGCCCGGTCGCATCCATCGGAGCCACCGACGACACGGCGGCGCAGCGGGTGATGCGGTCGGACAGGCCGGCGGCCGCGGCCAGCGCGTGCGGGCCGCCGCCGGAGAATCCCACCAGGGCGAACCGCTGCACCGCCAGCGCGTCCGCGACCAGGGAGACGTCGGCCGCGGCGTCCGCCACGGTCCGCCCCTCCCGAGCGGTGCTGTCCGCGTACCCCGGCCGGTCGTACGTCAGCAGGCGCACGCCGGCCCGGTCCAGCACGCCCGGGTCCGGGACCGAGAACAACCGCGATCCCGGGGTCCCGTGGCACAGCACGACCGGACGCCCGTCGTGCGGGCCGAAGGCGGCGGCCATCAGCAGGCCTCCGTCCGGAGTGGGTACCGGCAGCGCGGTCTCGTCCACGGCCTGAGCCTAGGCTCCCGGGCATGGCGATCCTGGTCGACGCGGCGGTCTGGCCCGGCCGGGGCAGGTTGTGGTGCCACCTCGTCAGCGACTCGTCCTTCGACGAGCTGCACGCGTTCGCCCGAGCCTGCGGGATCCCCGAGCGGGCGTTCGAGCGGGACCACTACGACGTGCCGGCCGAACGCCGGGACGAGCTGCTCGCGGCCGGCGCCCGACCGGTACGCAGCCGCGAGCTCGTGGAGCGCATCACGGCAGCGGGGCTCCGCCGCCCCAAGCACCGCCCGGCCTGACCCGGCGGCACCTGGCCGCCGCGGGCTCAGCCCTCGTCGCGCCAGGACCGCCACAGCGCGGCGTACGCGCCGTCGGCGTCGACCAGCTCGTCGTGCGTGCCGATCTCGCTGATGAGCCCCCGCTCCACCACGGCGACCCGGTCGGCGTCGTGCGCGGTGTGCAGCCGGTGCGCGATCGCGACCACGGTGCGGCCTTCGAGCACCGCGGCCAGGGAACGCTCCAGGTGCCGGGCGGCCCGCGGGTCGAGCAGCGACGTGGCCTCGTCCAGCACCAGCGTGTGCGGGTCCGCCAGCACCAGCCGGGCCAGCGCGACCTGCTGCGCCTGCGCGGGCGACAGCGTGACCGCGCCCTGCCCGACCTGGGTGGCCATCCCGTCCTCCAGCGCGTCGACCCAGTCCAGGGCGTCGACCGCGGCGAGCGCGTCCCGCACCTGTTCGCCGGTCGCGTCCGCCCGCGCCAGCCGGACGTTGTCCTCGACCGACCCGACGAACACGTGGTGCTCCTGCGTGACGAGCGAGACGTGCCCGCGCAGGTCGTCCAGGTCCAGCTCGGTGAGCTCCACCCCGCCGAGCCGCACGCTGCCTTCGCGCGGGCCGTGGATGCCGGCGAGCAGCCGGCCGAGCGTGGACTTGCCTGCCCCGCTCGGGCCCACGACCGCCAGCCGCTCGCCGGGGCGCAGGTCGAGCGAGACGCCGTGCAGCACGTCGCGACCCGCGGTGTAGGCGTACCGGACGTCTCGCGCCACGAGGTGCTCGTCGACCGGCTCGGCGCCCGTCGCGACGCGGTCGGACGGCACGTTCGCCACCCCGATCAGGCGGGCCAGCGACGTGCCGCCCACCTGCACCTCGTCGAGCCAGGAGATGAGCGAGTCGACCGGGTCGATCAGCTGCTGAACGTACAGCGTCACGGCCGTCACCTGGCCGAGCGTGACCGTGCCGCGCTGGTACAGCAGCCCGCCCAGCAGCAGCGTGACGACCACCGGCACCACGTACGCGATCTCCACGGTCGGGAACCAGACCGTGCGCAGGAACAACGTGCGCCGCTCCGCGCGGTACGCGCCGGCCACGTCCTGGTCGCCCTTGCGCACCCGCAGGTCGCCCAGCCGCAGGGCCTCCACGGTGCGGGCGCCCTCCGCCGTCTCGGTCACCCCGGCGGTCATCACCGAGTACGCCTCCCGCTCGGCGAGGTAGCCGGCCGGGGCCCTGTGCAGGTACCAGCGCGTCGACACGAGCAGGATCGGCAGCGCGGCCAGGCAGCCGAGCGCCAGCAGCGGTGAGACGAGGAACGTCGCGACCAGCGTCAGCAGCGTGGTGACTGCGGCGACCATCGTCTCGGGGACCGCGAACCGCACGGTGCGCGTCAGCGCGTCGACGTCGCTGGTCGTGCGGGTGAGCAGGTCGCCGGTCCCGGCGCGCTCGACCGTGGACAGCGGCAGCCGCAGCACCCGGTCCAGGAAGTCCTCGCGCAGGTCGGCCAGCACCTGCTCGCCCAGCACGAACGACTTGCTCCGCGCCCACCTCGTCAGCAGCGTCTGCGCGACGACGAAGCCCGCGAGCAGCGCGGCGATCTGGTCCACGTGCGTCTGGGTCGTGCCGTTCTGCACCGACTGGACCAGAGCGCCGAGCAGCCGCGGCCCGGCCAGCCCGGTGACGGCGGCGAGCGCGTGCAGGACCAGCATCGACGTGAGCGCGCGCGGGTGACGCAGGGCCAGTCCCCGCGCGTACGCCCGCGCCTGGCGGCCGGTGGCGACCGGGAGCGTCCGCCTCATGCGCGTCCCTCCGCCCCGGGGCCGGGCTCGGCCGCGGCCAGGTCCGCCTCGCCGCGGGTCACGACGGCTCGGTACCTGGCGTTGCTGTGCAGCAGCGCACGGTGCCGGCCGACCTCGACGACGGCGCCGTCATCGAGGAACGCCACCTCGTCGCAGTGCTCGAGCAGGAGCGGGCTGGTGGTCATCACGACCGTCGTGCGCCCGGCCCGCACCGCCCGCAGCCGCTCGGCGATCCGGGCCTCGGTGTGCGCGTCGACCGCGCTGGTCGGCTCGTCCAGGACCAGCACGCTCGGGTCGGCCACGAGCGCGCGGGCGAGCACGAGCCGCTGGCGCTGACCGCCGGACAGCGAGCGGCCGCGCTCCTCCACCTCGGCGTCGAGGCCGTCGGTCAGCGCGTCCAGGATGTCGCCGGCGTCGGCCGCCTCGATGGCCGCCACCAGCACGCTGTCGTCGCCGTTCGCGCGTCCGAGCGGGTCGAGCTCGCTGCGCAGGGTGCCGGCGAACAGCCTCGGGTCCTTGTCCGCGACGAGCACCAGCCGACGGACCGTGTCGACCGGGAGGGCGTCCAGCGGGACACCGCCGAGCGCGTCCCGGGCTGACCCGCCCGCGTCGGTGTAGCGGCCGAGCCGGTCGGCCAGCTGTGCGGCCTCCTCGGGGACCGCGGCGGCCACCCCCACCAGCTGCCCGGCCGGGACGACCAGTCCGCTGGTCGGGTCGACCAGCGCCGAGCCCGGCGGCGGGTCGGCGGCCGGCTCGGCCGGCT
The DNA here is from genome assembly GCA_963771835.1 of uncultured Actinomycetota bacterium. GTDB lineage: Bacteria > Actinomycetota > Actinomycetes > Prado026 > Prado026 > CAVQCJ01. The sequence goes on along the minus strand of CAVYVA010000004.1, from coordinate 454,148 downwards.
CGGCCAGCACCGGCTTGAGCCGCAGCACCGCGATGACCCGGGCCGAGGACACCAGCGCGGTCGTCACCTTGTCGGCGGCCTCGGTCGCGGTGCGCAGCGGCGTGACCAGGAACGCTGCGTAGCCGTAGAACGCGACCAGCTGGCCGATCGTCAGGTCGCCGTTCGACGGCCAGCCGCGCGCCCAGCCAGGTCACCGACACCACGAAGATGCCGGGCAGCAGCACCTGGGCCGCGTCCAGCAGGGCCTGGACCTTGGCCACCCGTACGCCGGCCGCCCGAACCTGCTGGGACTTGGCCCGGAACCGGCCCAGGAACGTCTCCTCGCCACCGATGCCGCGCAGCACCCGCAGGCCGGCGACCGTGTCCGCACCCAGGGTGGTCAGCTCGCCGACGAGGCGACGCTGCTCGGTCTGCCGGCGCTTGAGCGGGCGCAGCAGCGGGGCCACGCCGAGCGCCAGCAGCGGGACGCCCAGCAGCACGAGCAGCCCCAGGAAGCGTCGAGGAGTGCAGCAGGATCACGGCGACCACGAGGAACGACACCACCGCGCCGGCGGCCCGGGCGGACACGTCGAAGGCGCCGCCGACGCGGAAGACGTCCGCGGCGGTCACGCTCACGATGTCGCCGGTCGGGATCTGCGCGGGCAGCGAGGCGCCCAGCCGGGCAGCCTGCCGGGACACCAGCTGCTGGGTGCGGAACGTCGCGAGCAGCCAGTTGCCGACGGCGAAGCGATGGCGGAAGACACCGGCCACGGCCTGCAGCAGGCCGACCGCGAGCAGCGCGAGCGACCAGTGCACAAGCGCGGCCGTGTTCTTCGCCGCGACGCCCTGGTCGATCGCGGCCCCCAGGATCGCCGGCACGAACGCCTGCCCGCTCATCCACAGCACGCCGCACGCGATGCCGCCCAGCAGCGTCAGCCACTGGCCGCGGGCCACCCACCACAGGTACCTGGCCGGTGACCGGAGCTCCGGGGTTCCGGGATCGGTCAGGGGCAGGCTGCGCACCCGGCCACGGTAGGTGGTCAGCGCGGTTACCGGCGAACCGTTTCCCCCGGCGGTGACCGACGGTCGGCGGCAGCGCCGCCGGTAGGCTGACCGAGGTGAGCCAGGATGCCGTCAGCCCGCCCACCGTGCTCGTCGTCGACTTCGGCGCGCAGTACGCCCAGCTCATCGCACGCCGGGTGCGCGAGGCGCACGTGTACAGCGAGATCGTGCCGTCGTCGATGTCCGTCGACGAGATCGTGGCCCGGCGGCCGGCCGCCGTGATCCTGTCCGGCGGGCCGTCCAGCGTGTACGCCGACGGGGCGCCGCAGGTCGACCCCGCGCTGTTCGACGCGCGGGTCCCGACGTTCGGGATCTGCTACGGCTTCCAGGCCATGGCGCTCGCGCTCGGCGGGACCGTCGAGAAGACCGGGCTGTCGGAGTTCGGGCGCACTGGGCTGACCGTCACCGCCGACAGGTCGGCGCTGTTCGACGGGCTGCCGGCGACCGGGCTCAGGGTGTGGATGTCGCACGGCGACTCGGTGTCCGCCGCACCGCCCGGGTTCGTGGTCACCGCGACGACCGAGGGCGCGCCGGTCGCGGCGTTCGAGGACCGCGGCCGCGGCTTCGCGGGTGTGCAGTTCCACCCCGAGGTGCTGCACACCGAGCACGGCCAGCTGGTGCTCGAGCGGTTCCTGTACGAGGTGGCCGGGCTGGCGCCGACGTGGACGACCGCTTCGATCGTCGACGAGCAGGTGGCCGCGATCCGCGCGCAGGTCGGTGCCGGCCGGGTCGTGTGCGGGCTCTCCGGCGGGGTCGACTCGGCCGTCGCCGCGGCGCTCGTGCAGCGCGCTGTCGGCGACCAGCTCACCTGCGTGTTCGTCGACCACGGTCTGCTGCGCAAGGGCGAGGCAGAGCAGGTCGAACGCGACTACGTCGCCGCCACCGGCGTGCGGCTCAAGGTGGTCGACGCGCAGGAGCGGTTCCTCGACGCGCTGGCCGGCGTCACCGACCCGGAGGCCAAGCGCAAGACCATCGGGCGCGAGTTCATCCGCGTGTTCGAGGCCGCCGCCGCCGAGGTGGTCGCCGAGGGCGGGGCGCAGGGCGAGCCGGTCGAGTTCCTCGTGCAGGGGACGCTGTACCCGGACGTGGTCGAGTCCGGCGGCGGGACCGGGACAGCGAACATCAAGAGCCACCACAACGTCGGCGGGCTGCCCGAGGACCTGCAGTTCCAGCTCGTCGAGCCGTTGCGCGGGCTGTTCAAGGACGAGGTCCGCGCGGTCGGCGAGCAGCTGGGGCTGCCGGCCGAGATCGTGTGGCGACAGCCGTTCCCCGGTCCCGGGCTCGGCATCCGCATCATCGGCGAGGTGACCCGCGAGCGGCTCGAGGTGCTGCGCGAGGCGGACGCGATCGCGCGCGCGGAGCTGTCCGCCGCCGGTCTGGACCGCTCGATCTGGCAGTGCCCGGTCGTGCTGCTCGCGGACGTGCGCTCGGTCGGCGTCCAGGGCGACGGGCGCACCTACGGTCACCCGGTGGTGCTGCGGCCGGTGTCGTCCGAGGACGCGATGACCGCCGACTGGTCGCGCCTTCCGTACGACGTGCTCGAGCGGATCTCGACCCGCATCACCAACGAGGTGCGCGAGGTCAACCGCGTCGTGCTCGACGTGACGAGCAAACCGCCGGGCACCATCGAGTGGGAGTAAGACCGGCGCCCTGACCTGTGACGATGCAAGATCTGACCGACTTGTCAGCCCACGCCACGCCTGAGCCGCAGCTACCGGGGCTGACAAGTCGTGCCTCTACCCACCGACCGCCGGACGTCCGTCGTAGGTCGCCGCCGCCCTCGCCAGCGCCGCAGAAAGGTCGTCCTCGGTCATTGCGTGGGCGGGTGCTCAGCGGCTGCCGTCGGACGGCCCGGGATCGACCTGAGCGATGAGCTGTCTGAGTTGGGCGATCTCGGTCTGCAGGGCTCGCCGTCCAGAAGACGTGATTTGCACCCGGGTGCGTGGCCGCTTGCCTTCGTAGCCCTTTTCGATCCGGATCAGGCCCGCTTCCTCGAGGACCGTCAGGTTGTGGGACAGGTTGCCGGCGGTGAGCTCGAGCGTGGTCTGCAGGAAGCCGAAGTCGACGGTCTTGGCCTCCTGGGCGATGGCGAGCACGCCCAGGCGGACCCGCTGATGGACGACCTCGTTCAGGCCGTTTACCGGGTGGGTCACGGCTGGGATCGCTCGACGAGGGCGAAGCCAGCGCTGCCCAGCAGCAGGAAGGCGCCGACGACCAGGTAGCGGCTGGCCGCGAACAGGACGGGGTGATGACCGACGAGGTGGCTGAGCTGGAGGCTGGGCCAGGTGGACACCAGCACGACGGCGGCCAGCACCAGGTAGCCGACGGTGAACCAGGCCAGTGCCGGGTATCGCTCCACCCAGGCCAGGATGAACAGGCCCGCCCCGATGGCCAGCAACGGGGTGAAGGCCGCCAGTCTGAAGCCCAGCGAGTTGTCGCCAGGGGTGAGGCCGCGCAGGTGCTCGTGCACGACCCAGACCGAGGCACCGATCAGCACGAGCCCGCCCAGCCACGCCCAGGCGTATCGACCGACTCTGGTGCCGACCCCGCGGCGACGGGCTCGCCACAGGTAGAACCAGGTGATCACGACGTAGGCCAGGCTCAGGCTGAGCATCCAGTACCGGAAGAAGGTCGTGCTTCCCGCGATCGTGCAGTAGCGCAGCGGGCCCGTCGCCGTCACGACCTCGGGACCGCAACCTCCGCTCGGTGGCGCGGACAGCCCGAGCAGCGGCCAAGCGGCCACGACCAGGCCGAGGACAAGCAGGGGAAACCAGGTCTGGCGCTGGGCCAACCTGGCCTGCCGCGTGTACTCCAAGGCGGCGGCCAGCAGCTGCTGCGGGCTGTCGGACTCGGGAGCAGGGGTGTCGGTCGACATACCCTTAGGTTTGCATTCCAAACTACTCTGGTCAAGGTGCTCCTCGGTAGGAATCACCGGGAGAAGACCGGACCGGATCAGCCCGCTATCGGCACATCGGTGGCAGTCAGACGTGGGCTTGCTGGCGAGGTCGGCCGACATCGCGGCCCAATCGCGGTGCCAGCGATGGTCTAGCTGATCGAGCCGGTCCGATGACGATTCCCGTGAGGACCCCGGTCGCCGGCCGCGTTGGACGGGGTGCGGGTGCTGAGCTGCAGCCTCACCCGGCCACATCGCGACCCGCCGTTGTTCGTCCAGGGGCCGCACCGAACGCGTCGCATTCGGTGGCTCCTGGCGTCGGTGAGTGACCGGTGCACTGCAGGGCGTGGCCTCCCTGGCGGCATTGGGGTTTGTGGAGTAAGCCTCTCCCAGCGGTGATTGCTGCGCCCAAAGTCGCCGTGGTTCATCAACCTGGAGGGGATCCATGCGCAGACCTACGCTCGTGCTCAGAACACTTACTGCCTGCGGCCTGGCCGTTGGGGTCGCATTCGCTATGGGGCCGGCGACGGCATCGGCTACCGGGTCGTCTGTAACGGTCGTCGCGTCGCACTTGAGCAACCCCCGGGCTTTGTCGGCCGATGGCGGGAAGCTCTACCTCGCTGAGGCGGGGCGCGGCGGCACCAACTGCCTGGACCCCACCACCTGCGTGGGGTTGACCGGGTCGATCGACCAGGTGGGGACGAACGGGGTGACTCGGCTGGTGACCGGGCTGATCTCGATCTCGGGCCAGGGTGGCGTCGCGGCGGTAGGCATGGACGCTGTGTCCGCATCCGGTGGAGTGGTGTATGGGCAGTTCGCGGCCAACACGTTCGGGCTCCCGTTGGGACAGCTGCCGACGTTCTTGCTCCAGGCGGGTCAGAAGGACCTCGGTCAGTTCGGGCAGGTCCGGAACGGCTCATTCGTGGACAAGGCCGGGGTCGGTGACCACGACTACATCTGGTCCAGCGCCCACGTGAACCTGGTTCCGGATCAGTTCCCGGACTCCAACCCCAACGGTGTCCTGGTCACCGGTGGTCAGATGTTCGTCGCCGACGCGGGCGCGAACACCCTGGACCAGGTCATGCCCAATGGGACGGTCAAGGTCCTGACCTTCCTCAACGTTCCGTCGGGAAGCCCGACCGACGCGGTTCCCACCTGTGTCGCCAAGGGCCCTGACGGTGCGCTGTACGTCGGTGAGCTGCTCGGCGGGAACTTCGCCCCTGGGAACGCACGCGTGTGGCGGATCGTGGTCAAGAACGGTAAGGCGACCAAGTCCGTCTGGGCCCGCGGCCTGACCACCGTGCAGGGCTGCGGGTTCGACCCGCAAGGAAACTTCTACGCCACCGAGTTCCAGGTCAACGGGCTAGACGAGTCCCCGACAGCCAACCCGCTGGGGGCCGTTGTGAAGATCGCCCCCAACGGGACCCGGACCACCCTGGGCATGGGCAGCCTGTTCTTCTCGTCCGGGTTCGCGTTCTTGAACGGCACCGTGTACGTGTCCAACTGCAGCATCGCCCCGGCAACCGGGCTGGCACCCACCCTTTGCTCCAGCGGTGGCCAGGTGGTCGCCATTCGATAAACCCAGGAAGGACGCAGACTACGGGCCAGCACGAACCATTGTGCTGGCCCGTAGTCACGCTCAGACACCAAGAACCTCAGCGAGTCTTGGCCGTGGGCCACCAAAGAGCCATTGGGCTGCAGCAGCGCAACGCACCTGGCGCCGTGGTTACTGCCGGATTTCAGCCGACCCGGCAAGCGCCGCGCCTATGTGCCGTTCTCGCTCGGGTGCTAGGGAGCGGTCCCGCGCAGCATCGCGTCCAGGTCGGGATCCGACCCGATCTCCCGGACCTCCTGGGCGCAGCGACACGCGGTGGCCACCTTGGAAGCCCAAGCCAGCGCTTCCTCGCGTGTGGGCACGTCGACGACCGTAATTCCGCTGATGGCCTCCGGGTTCGGTCCTTCGGCGACCGTCCCGTCAGGGGACACGATGCTCGCTGGTTGGTCCTCCAGGCCCCCCGCCATGACGTAGACGCCGGCGCTGATGGCTTCCTGGCAGACCGCGTGCGCGGCCTTGGCGACGGCGGGCATCTCGTGCTCGGGGATGTGGTCCATCGCGCGGGCACCGAACGACAACATGTACTTCGTCATGTCGCACCTTTCGCGAGTCGCGTCGATGAGCCTGCGTCCTGCCGCCCCAAGACGGTATGCGCGGGCCGATGCAATGGCTAGGGGCTGTCTCCTGCGCAGCGATGGGGACAACGCCTGTTCGAGGAGGAGAGCCAGGCCTGGTAGTCAGGCCAAGATGATGGCGTGGCCCGGGTCGAGCCGGATGTGATCAGTGAGTTGCTCTCTGGTGGCGGTGCCATGGCTGCTGATGATCGGCTTTCCCGGCGGGGACAGCTGCAGCGAAGTTGGCTCCGCAGCCAGGTTGGCATACACGTGGAACCTGCCGCGACGGTAGAGCAGGGTGCCTCGATGGCAATGGAGATCCTCAACCGAGCCGTGTGCTAGGTCGGGATGCTCCCGTCGAAGTCGTAGTAGATCCCTGTAGAGCGCGAGCATCGAGTTCGGGTCACTGGCCTGCGCTTGGACGCACAGGGCTGTGGCCTCGGGGTGAATCGGCAGCCAGGGCGGGGCTGAGGAGAATCCGGCGTTGATGCTGGCATCCCACGGCATCGGTGCTCGCTGTGGGTCCCGCGATCGCGCCAGGTCGGCTTGGCCCAGCCGGTCGCGGCTGAGCTGGTGGGGAGGCGCGTCGGTCATGCCCAGTTCGTCGCCGTTGTAGATCGTGATAGTGCCTGGAAGTGTCAACTGGATGACCGCGGCAGCGCGCGCGGTCTGCGGGCCTAGCCGGGTCGCCACGCGGGACACGTCGTGGTTGCCCAGCACCCAGTTCGGCCACGCGTGCGGCGGTAGCGCGTCGAGGTGGGCCTGAATGCGGCGGGCAATACGGTCAGCGGTCCAAGGCTCGGTGATCAAGCCGAAGTTCATGGGGATCTGGATGTCTGCGAAGTACCGGGCCATCCGCGTAGGTGGGAGGCCAAGTTCGCCAAGGAGCACGCGGTTGGGGTACTCATCGATGGCTGCACGGAAGAACTGGAGGACCTCTGCCAGGTCGGGCTGGTCGACGGTGTGCTCGGGCATGAGCTGGCGGTATTCGGGCAAGCCCGGCCGCCACGTGGGATCGTCAGGGTTGTCGCGCAACAAGTCGTCCTTGACCAGGAACGGCAGGGAGTCCAGCCGGAACCCGTCGATACCGCGGTCCAGCCAGAATCGCATGGCGTCCGCAACAGCCTCGCGCAGCGCCGGGCTCCGCCAGTTCAGGTCAGGCTGCTCGAGGAAGAACGTGTGCAGGTACCACTGCCCGGAGCGATCGTCACGCTGCCAGGCGGATCCACCGAACATCGCGCGCCAGTTGTTGGGCGGTCGGCCCGGGCCGCGGCCGGGCCGGAACATGTACCAGTCCCGGTGCTGGCTCGACGGCGAGGAAATCGCGTCAGCGAACCAGGGATGGCGGTTGGAGGTGTGGTTCACCACCCAGTCCAGGAGCACGGCCATCCCCCGCCGATGAGCCCCGGCGACGAGCTTGTCCAGGTCGGCGAGCGAGCCCAGATCAGGGTCGACCGCCGTGTAGTCGGCTACGTCGTAGCCCAGATCAACCCCTGGCGAGGGATGGATGGGCGAGAGCCACACGGCCGAGACCCCCAGCTCGCTCAGGTAGTCCAGGGAAGCCGTGACACCGGCCAGGTCACCGACTCCGTCGCCGTCGGTGTCTCGGAACGACCGCACATATACCTCGTAGATCACGGCGGCGCGCCAGTCGTACACGAGAGCCATTCTCTCCCCCAGCCGCACACCAACGACGACCCCGGCCGCAAGCCCGGCGGAGGGCTGAGCCCACAGACATTGCCGGAGCCATCGACCTTGCCGCAGGGCGCTGCAGCTGCCGCTGTAGGGCGGCTTCTCGGGCACGGTATCCAGCAGTATGTGCGGGTGCCGGAACCGATCACGTGGACGGACATGACCGACCGCGAGTGGCGCTGGGCCTCGCGCGAAGAGTTGGCCACGGCGTGGGGGGCTGAGCAGCCGCTCCTCAACGCGAAGGGCCTCCCCGACACACCTGCGCATGACTGCCTGGCGGATCTCGTCAACGACGGTGACCCCGAGTCCTTGGCAGTGATCGCCGTGCTGATCGAGCACGCGAGCAGCGATCAGGACGTCTGCGACATAGGCGCAGGCCCATTGGAGAACCTGCTGTCGCACGCCGGACATGGCCTGCGATTTGTCGACCAGGTGGAAGGGCTCGCCCGCGGCTCCGCCAAGCTTCGCAGCGCCCTTGAGTGCCTGTGGCTGGGTGAGGACGTCGACCCGGGGGTTCGAGCCCGCCTCGTAGCCCTTGGAGCCAGCGATCTTGTTGCGGACCGAGATGCATCCCGACCGAGCAAGCGGCCCAAGCGACCCAGCAAGCGTCAAGACAAGCGACCCCGGCACCCCTAGGCGCACCGAGGTGCCGTGAGAGGGCTTGTTAGACCCGGCCTTCGGGGCGGGCGCTTCGAGCCGACAGGGTGGTGGGAGGACTTTGTTCTCTGTCCGCCCTGCGGGGCTGGTGTGACGCTGAAAGTGTCCTGTGACGGACCGGGAGGTGAGTCCGATGATCGGACCAGTGGTGATGATCCTCCTACTCGTGGCGATCATTGGGGGGATGGCGCTGTGGGTCCAGTACAGCCGGTCCCAGACGCGCCCGGGCGGTGACACGGCGGACGAACGGCGGACGAACCGCGTCTCGCTGCTGACCGAGGCTGTGGGCTACGTGGGGACGATCCTGGTCCTGGCGGGCGCCAGCGCCGCCGTGGGCCAGCGGTGGGAGGACATCGGCACCGCAGGTCGGCTGGCGATCCTCGGCAGCGCAGCAGTGATCTTCCTCGGCGCCGGCTGGCTCGTCAGGTCGTCGGCCGAGCCCGCCTACCGTCGGTTGACCAGTGTCACGTGGGCGGTGTCTACCGCGGCCTTCGCGGGCACCGTCGCGGTCGTCAATCAGGCCTACGACACCTCGGACAAGACGGCGTTCCTGACGGTCGCGACAGCGACCACCGTTTACGCAGCGGTTCTGTGGTTGGTGCACCAGCACGCGATCCAGCAGGCCGTCCTGTTCGCCGGCATCCTGGTGAGTACGGCAGCGGTCGTCGTACGCCTGGTCGACGAGCCAGACCCGTGGATGATCGCGCTGCCGATTTGGGCGATCGGCCTCGCCTGGGCGGCGGCTGGTTGGCTGCGGCGCCTCGCACCGTGGCTCGTCGCGGTTCCGTTGGGGCTTCTCGTTGGCCTGATCGCGCCCTCGGTGATCGGGGAGCCGAGCGCCGTGCGGTTCGGGCTCGGGATCGGTACAGCGGCCAGTGTCATGGCGCTGAGCGTCGGTGCCAGGTTCACGCCTGGTCTGGCGATGGCCTCGGTGGCCCTGCTCGGCTACGTCATCGGAGCAGTCACCTACTACTTCGGCGACACCCTCGGCGTGCCGGCCTCACTGACCATCACCGGGCTGCTCATCCTCACCTTCGCGGCAGTGTCCATGCGCTGGCACTGGTTCAGCCGCCAGAAGCAACCCGAGACTGAGCCGCCCTCGTCAGGCGGCGGCGCCTCGACCCTAACGGTGGAGCACCACCACGCCGCCTAGGCTCGTAGGCGTTGATCAGCCCCCAACGAAGCCTCTGTGTGGCAAGCGACGTCAGTTGTAGCCTGCTGGTGGAGCCCGGGAAGTGACTTATCCGAAGTGTTGGCCATGGGGATCAGGTCAGCCGCGCTGGATCTTGTAGACGCCCCCACTTGTCCTCCCGGGCTCCGCTGCGCGTCCGCGACGGGAGTCGTGTAGACCAGGTCGGCGAGGTGGCGTTTGAGCGCGCGTCTGGCTTCGCCGGTGGTCTTGCCGTGGGTGAGTTTCCTGGCGTAGTACCTGACTTGGCTCACGGTTTGAGATCTTGGAGGGGCGCGGGGCGTTGACCTGCTGGTTCGCTGCCCGGCGGTGGAGGATCTGCGCACTAATCGGGTTCGTAGGGTGGGTCGGTGTCCCCATACGTGCGCACGGTGAGGACGGCGTCGGGGGCGACCGCGGTGCAGATCGTGCACTCCTCGCGGCGCGGGGCGCGGGACATCGAGCACATCGGATCGGCGCACGACGACGCGGAGTTGGAGCTGCTGAAGGCGGTCGCGCGGCAGCGACTGGCGGCCGGGCAGGAGACGCTCGACCTCGGTCTGGACCGAGCCGGAGGGAGCGAGCGGGCGCAGCATGGTCCGCTGGAGATCACGTGGTCACGGATGGGGCATCTGTGGGACGCCCTGGCGCACACATATTGGGTGCTCGGGCTGGAGCACGCCGCCAGCGGGGACGAGGTCTTCGAGCAGCTGGTGCTGGCCCGGATCATCGAGCCGACCAGCAAGCTGGACGCCCTGCGGGTGCTCAAGGAGGCCGGTGTCACGCCGCCGTCGTACGCCACCGTCAAGCGCCGCCTGCCCGTGTTCGCCAAGCAGGCGTGGCGACAGGAGCTGGCCGAGGCGTGCGCACGGCACGCGGGCCTGGGGCCGGCCAGCCTGGTCCTCTACGACGTGTCGACGCTGTACTTCGAGACCGACGCCGGGGACGGGTTCCGCGAGAGCGGGTTCTCCAAGGAACGCCGCCTGGAGCCGCAGATCACCATCGGGCTGCTGACGGACGCGGCCGGGTTCCCGCTGATGGTGAACGCGTTCGAGGGCAACGCCGCCGAGACCACCACGATGCTCCCGAGCATCCGCTCGTTCATGGCCGCCCACCGGCTCGACGATGTGACGATCGTCGCCGACGCCGGGATGGTGTCCGCGGGTAACCAGCGCGCGATCGAGGCCGCGGGGTTGTCGTTCATCCTGGGCGCCCGGATCCCCGACGTCCCCTACGTCGTCAAGGCGTGGCGCGAGACCCACCCCGACACCGAGATCCCCGACGGGCACCTGTTCACCCAGCCCTGGCCCGCGAGCCGGACGGACAACAGGCGCGATCAGGTCATCTACTACCAGTACCGGGCCGACCGGGCCCGCCGCACGCTGCGCGGCATCGACGAGCAGGTCGCCAAGGCCGAGAAGGCCGTCGCCGGCAGGACCGCGGTGAAGCGCAACCGGTTCGTTCGGCTATCCGGCGGCACCCGGACCGTGAACCGGGCCCTGGAGGCCAAGGCCCGGGCGCTGGCCGGGCTCAAGGGGTACGTCACCAACCTGCAGGCCTGCCCGGACGGCACACCCATCACCGCCGAGTTCGTGATCGACGCCTACCACCGGCTGTTCCAGGTCGAGAAGAGCTTCCGGATGTCCAAGCACGACCTTCAGGCCCGGCCGATCTACCACCGCCAGCGTGACTCGATCGAGGCCCACCTGACGATCGTGTTCGCCGCCCTGGCGGTCAGCCGCTGGATCGAGGACCGCACCGGCTGGTCGATCAAGAAGTTCGTGAAGACGGCTCGCCGCTACCGCACCATCCAAATCCAGGCCGGCGCACACACCATCACCGCCGCCGACCCGCTCCCCGACGACCTCCGTACCGCCCTCGAAGCGATCCACCGAACAGACAAGCCTGCGCACTAATCCACTGCGGGCTTGTCGCCGTAGCGCTTGGTGAGCTCTCTCGGTGCTCTCAGGAGCGAAGGCACAGGACGCCAGGTGACCATGACCGCGGCCGGGCCGGGCGAGAGACGACCCGGCGCGCGGAAGGGAGTCATGCGTGATGCTGCGTCTAAAGAGGCTCGTTGTACACGCTGGCTGCCGTGGCCGCCGGCGATGCGACGCGACGGGGCCAGGTCCAGGCGGAGCGCAGGATGAAGGCCAGGATCAGCACCTCGATTCCGATGTGGAAGCCGTAGTACAAGGCCCAGTCCGAGGACGCCCCTGCCGCGTTGAACACCGTGGCGGGGATGTAGAGCGATGCCACGACGAGGTTCGTGGCGCGGTTCACACGGGCGGGCAGCGTCATGGAGAGCATCACCATCAGGGCCGGGATCCCTATGACCACGACGAAAATGGTCATCAACGTCGGGGTGATGTCGAACTCAAAGATGACGCCACCCCGGATTTGGTCGATGGCGCCGGGCTTGTAGAGGTGGAAGTAGTCGATGTAGATGTAGAAGAACATCAAGCTGGTCCATGCGGCGGCGAGCTTGGCCTGTACGGGGATCGGCGGGTTGTCGAGCAGGTTCGGGGTGTTCGTTCGGATGGTCATCGGTTCTTCTTTCGAGAGGAGCGGTCCGTCCGCCGGAGTGGCGGCAGGTCTGGGCGTGCATACGCACGGGTTGGGTCGTTCTCGTCGGTCCGGTCGTCAGACGGTGATCACGACCTTCCCTCGGGTGTGGCCGGCCGCGACGTAGCGGAGGGCGTCGGCTGCTTCGTCGAGGGGGTAGGTGCGGTCGATGACCGGCGTGACCTGCCCGGTCGTGAGCAGGTGGGCCAGGGTGAGCAGGTCCTGGCGCTTCCCGACCGACGTGAAGGGCTTCAGTTGCTGACGGGTGAGCCCGGACAGCACGCGCGCTTTGACGATCCGACCGAGGGGGCCGAGCCAGCGGCCGCCGCGTCCGCTGTTGGGGATGAGGGTGCCGGTGGGCGTCAGCGCTCGGCGGACAGCCGCCAGGGGCTGGGCTTCTACGTTGTCGAGGATGACGTCGTAGCGCTTCTCGGTGCGGGTGAAGTCGGTCCTGGTGTAGTCAACGACGTGGTGGGCACCGAGCGACCGGACCAGGTCGACGTTGCGGGTGCTGCACACACCCGTCACGTCGGCGCCAAACGCCTTGGCGATCTGTACGGCGAAGGAGCCCACGCCGCCCGACGCGCCCGTGACCAGCACCGTCTGGCCCGGTCGAACGTTCGCGATATCGCGCAATGCCTGCAACGCCGTCATGGCCGACGTGGGCACGGCTGCCGCGTCCACGAACGACAGGTTGGCAGGCACGGCCACGAGGTTGTCCGCTGGGACGCAGGCGTACTCCGCGAGCGTTCCAGCGGTGCTCCAGCCGAACACCTCGTCGCCGGGGCGGAGAGCGGTGACATCCTTCCCGACCGCGGCCACCACGCCGGCGAGGTCCCGGCCAGGGATGCCGTGGCGCGGCCGGCGGAGCCCGAACGCCAGGCGCACCACGTACGGCTCACCGGTCATGACGAAGTAGGCGCCGGGATGTACTGAGGCCGCGCGCACATGGACGAGCACATCGCCTGGACCGGGCAGCGGTAGCCCGACCTCGCACGACTCGAGCACTGAGGGCGGGCCGTAGCGGTGCTGGACGGCGGCCCGCATCGTCGCCGCCCCGGCCGGACTCGCCCCCGGCACCAGGCGTGCTCCGGCATTCGATCGCTGTTCGGTTCCCACAGAAGGCTCCTCACGTCCGAGGTGGACTCTCGCTGGCTCGTACGCCGTACGTCGTACGCCGTACTATGCTCGTACGCTGTACGATTGTCAAGCCGTTCGAGGAAGCAAGGAGATGGTCTGTGTCTGTGAGGGAACAACGCCAGGTCGCGTCAGACGCGGGGCTGAGCAAGCAGCGGGTGGTGGTTGAGGCGGTCCGGCTCGCCGACCGCGAGGGGGTCGACGGGCTGAGCATGCGCCGGCTGGCTGGCGCGCTCGGCGCGGGCGCGATGTCGCTCTACCACTACGTGGCGAGCAAGGAGGAGTTGCTGGACGCCATGATCGACGTCGTGTTCGGGGAGATCGAACTCCCGCCCGAGGAGACCGACTGGCAGTCGGCGATGCGACGGCGGGCGGTATCCGCCCGACAGGTTCTCGCACGCCACCCGTGGGCGAACGGCCTGATGGTGTCGCGGACATCGCCGGGGCCCGCGAACCTCCGCCACCACGAAGCGGTCACCGCCTGCCTGCGGAGGGCTGGCTTCCCGGTCTTGATGGCGACGCACGCCAACTGGTTGCTCGACAGCTACGTCTACGGGTTCGCCCTGCAGGAAGCCAGCCTGCCGTTCGACACCGCCGATGAGCTCGCGGACAAGATCCAGGACGTCTTCCTGCCCCAGCTTCCTCCTGACGAGTTCCCCTACCTCAACGAGTCCGCCGCGGCGCTCGTCGCTGCCGGCTACGACCCGGCGGAGGAGTTCATCTTCGGCCTCGACCTCGTCCTAGCCGCCCTCGAGCCCCTGAGAGCCTCCGCATAGCAACGCTCACGGACCGTCGCGCGGCCCCCTGCACCGCAGCTCAGATCCATAACCGCCGCACCACCGGGTGTTCCTACGGGCGTTCTTCACCGCCGCCGACCCGCTACCCGACGACCTCCGTACCGCCCTCGAAGCGATCCACCGAACAGACAAGCCTGCGCACTAACTTGAGCCAAGTCGGGACGGGAGTCGTGTAGACCAGGTCGGCGAGGTGGCGTTTGAGCGCGCGTCTGGCTTCGCCGGTGGTCTTGCCGTGGGTGAGTTTCCTGGCGTAGTACTCACGGCCTAGGCCGGGGTGGCGCTGTTGGGTGATCGCGACGCCGTGCAGCGCGGAGTTGCGCTCTTCCCAGCCCGCATCCCCTCGCGCAGCCTGCGGATGCGGAAGAACTCGTTCGGCGCGTGCAGCCTCTCCATGGCCCGGTGCTGGCTACCGGCTCGGGAGCGAGCGCGGTAGCCCGAACCACGGCAGGACGCTGGCCTCGAAGCGGGTCATGGCGCAGATCCGGTCGCCGGCCAGGGTGAGCACGTAGAAGCCGGTCGCGTGGCGGATGTCGGCCGGGTCGCGCAGGTATGCCCCGAACGCGGGCTGGCCGTTGGCTCGGGTCGGGACGAGGTCGAACCTGCGGCCCGCGCCGAACTGGCGGGCCCAGTACCGGGCCACGACGTCACGGCCCTCGTATCCGAATGGCTCCGGCGGCATCGCGATGAAGACGTCGTCGGTCAGCAGGGCCACCAGCGCGTCGAGGTCGGCCGACTCCCACGCGCGGGCGAACCTGGCCACGATCACGTCCTCGGCGGGTGAGCCTGCGGCGGGCGGCGGCTGGTGGCCGGCGGCCGGCTGCTGCCGGCGCTGGAGGCTGGCGCGGGCTCGCTTGAGGGCGCTGTTGACCGATTCGACGGTCACCTCCAGCATGCCGGCCACCTCGCTGGCGTGGAATCCGAGGACGTCGCGCAAGATGAGGACGGCCAGCTGGCGTGGCGGCAGCAGCTGCAGGGCGGTCACGAAGGCCAGCGAGATGGCTTCGGCCTGCTCATAGCGGGCCTCCGGCCCGGCCGCCCGGCCGGCGGCGCCCTCGAGGCGGGCGTCAGGAAACGGCTGCAGCCAGGCGGGCTCGTCGCGCGGGGTCGGCACGGGCGGTCCGAACTGAGACACATCCCACTCCATGGCCGGGCGCCGGCTCGCTGCGCGGCGCGCGTTGAGGCACCGGTTGGTGGCGATCTTGTACAGCCAGGTGCGCAGCGAGGCGCGTTCCTCAATGAACCCGCCGATGCCTTGCCAGGCGGCCAGCATCGTCTCCTGGACGGCGTCCTCGGCGTCGGCGAAGGATCCGAGCATCCGGTAGCAGTGCACCTGCAGCTCCCGCCGGTGCGGCCCGGTCAGCTCCCGGAACGCCTCGCCATCTCCGGCCCGTGCCCGTGAGAGCAGCTCGGCTGTCATCATCCTGCGCGCCTTCCTTCCGCATCACGTGGCGCTTCCACCCGGTATCTACACCGCCCGGGGGGCGAACTGGGCGGCTCGCGAGCGCCCGGTTTCCCGGCGCCACGGTGTATGCATCACCGACCCCCCAGGGGCTACCAGTCCGCCTTCCTGGCCTGCGCCGTGCTGGCCGGGATCGGCCTGGCGCTGGCGTTCGTGCTCCCCGGTCGACCGCGGAAGCCAGCGCACGAGCTGCCAGAGCCGGACCCGGCGGCCGATGCCGCTGCCGCAGGGGACGTGGTGATCAGGTCAGGAACGAAATGAGCGAACGGCGCACCGATTCTTACCACCCGCGCCGCCTGCGGCGGCGATAGCTGACAGCACCAATCAGAAGGGGAGCAGACCATGACCATCAACGAATACCTCATGAAAGCCGTCCAGGATGACGCCCGGCGGGCCGGCGAACGAGACCGGCTGCACCTCGAGGCACGGCGGGCTCGCAGGGCGCGCCACCAGCGTCTGGTTCCCGCTGCTCCAGCGAGGCGCCGAACCGAAATGGGAAAGATCGTCGTGAGCGAGAACGTCACGCTCGACGGAGTCATCCAGGACCCGGCCGGTGACGAAGGCTTCAGGGCCGGCGGCTGGGTCGGCCTGATCGGAAATAGCCCGCAGCTTGCCAAGCTCGCGCTCGATGAGGCGCTGGCCGCCGGGGCCTTCCTGCTGGGCCGGCGAAGCTACGAGTGGCTCGCCGCGCGGTGGCCATCTCGCAGCGGTGAGCTGGCGGACAGGCTGAACAGCCTGCCCAAGTACGTCGTGTCCGCGACCCTCGCCAATCCCGCCTGGAACAACTCGACAGTCCTCAAGGGCGACGTGCTTAACGAGGTCTCGACGCTGAAGCAGCAAATAGACGGGGACATCGTCATCGTCGGCAGCTTTCAGCTCGTACGCACGCTGATCGAGCATGACCTGGTCGACGAGCTGCGGCTGAAGATCTTCCCGGTCGCCCCCGGGGTCGGCGAGCGCCTGTTCGGCGAAACCAACGACAAAACACCCATGCGCCTCCTCGACACCCAGACCCTCGAGGGCGGCATCGCCTACCTCACCTACCAATCTGTTCAGGACGCCTAATGGCGTCAGACGGCGCTTTCGTTCCGAAATGCTTGCGGGCGCTTCCCGCGGGCAGGCATCCGGGAGAGCGCCTCAACCTGCGAAGACACCCGGCAGCTGCGAGGGTTGCGGCCTCGAGGCCGTGGTGGTGAACGTCGCCCCGGTGGTCAGGTGGGCGGGCCGAGCTCCATCAGGACCCGGAGCCCGCCGGCGGGGCCCTCCGCCAGCCGCAGCGCTCCGCCGGAGGCCTCGGCGCTGCGCCGCACGATGTCGAGCCCCAGCCCGGTCGAACCGGCGGTGCTCTCGCCGCGGCGCAGCACCTCGGGGCCGGGCAGCCCGGGCCCCTCGTCCTCGACCATGAGCAGCGCGCCACCGTCGGGGCGCGGGAGCAGCGCGACCCTGATCGGGGTGCCGTCGGGCGTGTGCGCGAACACGTTCCCGAGCAGGGCGTCGACCGCGTTCGACAGGTCGTCCGCCGTCAGCCGGACCGGGACCGCGACAGCCGGGGTGTGCACGTCGAGCTGCCGGTCGGTGTCCTCGGCGAGCACCTGCCAGAACGCAGCCCGGCCGACGACGACAGCCACCGCGTCGCACGCGGCGGTCACGCCCTCGCGGACCGGTCGCCGGGCCTCGCTGATCAGCTGGTCGACCGCGCGTGACAGCTCCTCCACGTCGCGGGACAGCCGCTCGCGCTCCTCGTCGTCGTGCAGGTCGTCCGCGTCCAGCCGCAGGGCGCTGATCGGCGTCCGCAGCCGGTGCGACAGGTCGGCGACCGACTCGCGCTCGGCGTGCAGCAGGCTCTCGATCCGGCTCCCCAGCCGGTTCACCGCGCGGCCGGCGTCGGCGACCTCGGGTGGCCCTCCGGGTCTGACCCGCGCGCTGAGGTCACCCATGCCGAGCCGCGTCGCCGTCTCGGTGAGCGAGTGCAGCGGGCGCAGGAACGAGCGGGCCAGACCGTCCGCGACGAGCAGAGCCAGGGCGAGCAGCGCCAGCCCCAGCCCGCCGAGGACCAGCCACGCCGTACGAACGCCCGACGTCAACGTCGCCGCCGGGATCTCGACCCGCACGACGGCGGTCCCCTCGGCCCGGCCCGCGACCGGGATCAGCACTTCGCGTGCGCCGCCGGGCAGGTCCGCGCTGAACGCACGGCCCAGCGCGGCGAGCTGCACCGAGGCGGTGCGCGGGCGCTGGTCGCCGAGCACCTCGCCGTCCCCGAGGAAGACGGTGACAGGTTCGTGCACGGCCGAGCGCACCTGGTCCACCGCGAGCCGGATCGTCGGGGTGTCCGCGACCCCGACCACCGCCGCCAGCGGCTGCACGCCGACGGTTGCCTCGCTGGTGGCACGGTCGGCCGTCGACGAGCGGATCAGCCACGCGAGCGGGACCAGGAAGGCGACGAGCACGACCAGCGTCGACGCAGCCACCGTCAGCAGCAGCTGTCGTCTCACTCGTCGGGCCCAACCAGCTTGACCCCCACGCCGCGAACCGAGTACAGGAACCGCGGCGTCTGCGCGCTCTCACCGAGCTTGCGCCGCAGCCAGGACAGGTGCACGTCGACGGTCTTGTCCGCGCCGCCGTACGGCAGCCGCCAGACCTCGGTGAGCAGCTCGCGCTTGGTGACGACCTGACCCGGCCGGGCCGCCAGGTACGCCAGCAGCTCGAACTCGCGCGGCGACAGCTCGACCGGTGCGCCGTCCAGCGTGACGGTGCGTGCCCTCGGGTCGACCGCGAGGCCGCCGACGGTGAGGACGGCCTCGGCATCGGGGGCCAGCGCGCGACGCAGCACGGCTCGGATCCGGGCGTCCAGGGTCACCGCGCTGAACGGCTTGGTGACGTAGTCGTCGGCTCCCGCGTCCAGAGCGCGCACGATGGAGGCGTCGTCGTCGCGCGCGGTGGCGACGATGACCGGGACCTTGCTGACCGCGCGCAGCATCCGCAGCAGCTCCGCGCCGTCCAGGTCCGGCAGCCCCAGGTCGAGCAGGACAAGGTCGGGCCGCTGCTCGATGGCGTCGCGCAGCCCGCCCATGGCGTCGGCGGCGGACGAGACGGCGTGTCCGCGCTCGCTGAGGCTGCGGATCAGCGCGGAGCGGATCGCCGGGTCGTCCTCGATGACGAGCACGTGCGGCACGGGGGGAATGTATCGGCGTCGGGCTCCTGGGGCCGACGCCGGTGGCTCGCCGTGCCCAGCGATGTGCGCTGCTTAGCCGAGCCTTATCACTCGTACGGACGAGCGCGGGAGAGCATGTCCGGGTGCAGGGAAGGCGGTATGTCCTCGGCTGGCTCGTGGTGGGGACCGTGGCCACGGTCATCGCCCTCGCGACCGTCGTCTTCGTCCGCGGCGCGGTGGGAGACAACCAGGTCGTCGGCGCGCTGAGCCCGGCCGACGTCAGCGCCCAGCTGTCGGCCGCCGTCCAGGCTGGCGCGGCCAACCGGTCGTCCGGCCCCGCAGCGGCGTCGGATCCGTCGGCCACCGGACCTGGGTCGACCTCGACGCGCGCGAGCACCGGGCCGCGCAGCACGTCCGGGCCGAGCACGAAGCCCCCCACGACCGGCCGCACGCCGACCCCGACCCACGTGTCAGGGGGCGGGTCCAGCACCCCGACGCCGACCCCCAGCCAGGCCTCGGTCACCCGGCTGCTGACGTCGGGCGGCGGCTCGGTGGTCGCCCGGTGCACGAGCACCGGCCGGTCTGCCGCGGTGTACCTCGTCTCCTGGAGCCCCGCACAGGGCTTCACGGTGCACCCGCCGTCGAACCGCGGTCCTGCCGCCGAGGTGGAGATCGAGTTCGAGTCCGACCAGACCACGTTCAGCGTGAACATCCACTGCTCGTCGACCGGCCCGGTCCAGACGGTCACCACCGACAGCGGCTGGGGCGGCGGGGGCGGCGGGGGCAGCGGCGGGGACGACTGACCGCTGTCAGCGGTCGACGGTCTCCACGAACAGCGCCCGGCGCGGGCACGCGGCCACCGCTGCCTCGACCTGGCGCCGGTCCCGGGGGGCCAGCTCCTGCGCCGGCACGATCGGGTAGCCCCACGAGTCGACGGTGATCACCGCCGACGCGAGGTGCGCGCAGATCCCGACCCCCTCGCAGGCGACCGGGTCGACCCGCAGCCGCAGCGCCGGCGCCCGGCCTCGGTGCCGCCCCATCACAGCTCCTCGGTCGCCGGGACGGGCAGCAGTGCCGGCCGTCCGGCCCCTGCGCACGGGCCGTCGGACAGGTGTCGCTGGACGTCGGCGGCGAACGTCTTGAGCGCCGACCGCACCAGGCGGACCGCGCCGTCGGGATGGTGGCAGGCCCCGCGGCCGTCGACCTCGGCGGCGTACCGCTGCAGCAGCCGCACGTCGCCGCGACCGGACCGTCCGTCCCGCAGCCGGGTCACCAGGTCCGCCATCGACGGGAGGCCGAACAGGCACGGGCCGCACTGCCGGGCGCCGCTCGCGGCGAGGTAGGTCAGCAGCCGGGACGTCTCGGCGATCCCGCATGCGCCCGCCGGCAGCGGCGCGACCACGCCTGCCCCCAGCGAGACCCCGAGCGGACGCAGCCCGGCCTGGCTGACCTCGACCCGGTGCGCCGCCGACCAGGGCACCCAGCTGCCGCCGTACCCGCCGACCAGCACAGCCTGCGGCGCCGGCGCCGACCAGGCCGCCACGCGCGAGCAGACCGGCGAACGTCTCGCCCGGTGCGGCCGCCAGCACCAGCCGATGAGTCGGCGCGACCAGCGTGACGAGCCCCGGGACCGGCAGCGCCGCCGGCCCGGCCCGGGCCACCAGCGCCACGGTGGCCAGCGTCTCCGCGTTGTGCAGCAGGGTCGGCCGCCCCTGCACGCCGGACGTCGCGGCCGGGCGACGCGACAGCAATGGCAGCGCGGGCCCGCCGGACAGCGCCCGGACGACCGCGCTGGACTCCCCGGACAGGTACCGGTCGGGTCCGTGCGCGATGCGCACGGCCACCTCCGGGGCACCGCCCGCCCGGCGCTCGGCCACCGCATGGGTCACCGCGCGGGTCGTCTCCGACGTCCCCGGCGTGCAGCCAGACGACCGCGGCCTGGGCCCCGAGCACCTCCGCGGCGATGGCCAGCCCGTCGAGCACCAGGTGCGGCCGCAGCTGGAGCAGGGCGGCGTCCTTGACGCTGGCCGGCTCGCCCTCGGCGCCGTTCGCGACGACCAGACCGCCGCCTCCGGCGGCCAGCGCGGCCCGCCACTTCGCTGGCGACCGGGAAGTGCCCGCCGCCCTGACCGGTCAGGCCCGCGCGCTCCAGGTCGGCCAGCACGGCGTCGCCCCGGCCCCAGGTGGCCTCCGGCCGCGTCCCGTACACCCGGAGGTGGTCCGCCAGCGAGTGCGGCTCGACCCCGGACGGGCGAGCCCGCGACCGCAGGGCGAAGACCGCGGTCCCGTCCAGCAGGCCCGGGGGGCGCCAGGCGGCCTGCTGGACGGGCGCGTGGTCGTGCCGTCGGGCCAGGGCTCGGCGGGCACGCTGTGCAGCCAGCGCTCGTCGCGCTGGACGTGGCTCGCGCTCATGCGGCCGGCCGGCCGCTGCGCCCGGCGACCTCCTCGAAACGGTCCAACCGCGTCCGGGCCGCGTACCGGCTCAGCGCGAGCAGCGCGACGGCGCCGCCGCTGACCAGGTACAGCGCGAGCAACGGCGCGCTGTCGCTGCCGGACAGCACCGCGTGCAGCCAGACCAGGACCAGCGTCAGCGCTGCGACCTTGTGCAGCGGCCACCACACCCGCGCGGTCACCCGTCCGGCGAAGGCGGCGGTCAGCCCGGCGAGCAGCCCCGCGTACGCCCCGACCACGCCGAGGGTGACCGGCATCGGCCGGTACGTCGCAGCCATCGGCAGCAGCGCGCCGCGCAGGCCCACCCCGGCGTACGAGTCGGTGGCCAGCACCAGGACGTGCAGCACGAGGAACGCGAACGTGAACACGGCCAGGCTCACGTGCACCCGGATGCGGGTGGCGGTGCTCGGCCGCGCGACCCGGTTCCGCCACGGGTGCGACAGCACCAGGCCCATGCCGACCAGCGCGACCAGCAGCACGTACGTGGTGACCCCGGCCGCGCGTCCGAGGATCCACGGCTCCTGACGGTCACCCGCGACGGAGCTGAACGCGCGCCCGACCAGCCAGGCGCTGACCGCCGCGCTCGCGGTGATGCCCACGGTCAGCAGTACCGCGGTGACAGCGGAGGCGGCGGAGACGGTCGAGGACCGGACCGCACCGCCACCGGGCTCAGCGGCCACGGTCGCCCCGCCACACGACCAGCTCGTCCATGGCCGGCGTCGTGCCGACCGTGCCGTCCCCGTGCACCCACAACGCGGCGAGGTCTCGGGCCGTGGCCAGGGCCTGGACGCCCTCGGCACCGCTGAGGAACAGCGACTTGCTCCAGGTCTCGGCCCGCGCCGGGTCCTGCGCCACCACGGTCACCGCGAGCAGGCCCGGCCCGCCCGGGCGCCCGGTGCGCGGGTCGATCAGGTGGTGCACGGGCTCGTCGCCGGCCCGCCAGCGGCGGATGCGGGTCGACGACGTGGCGCAGGCCAGGTCGGTGACGGTCAGCACCGCCAGCGGGTCGGTCCCGCCGCGCGGGTCCTCGACGCCGACCTTCCAGCCGTCGCCGTCCGGGCCCGCACCGGCCGCTGCGACGTCGCCGCCGGCCTCGACCAGCACCGCCCGGCCGGCGCCGGCCAGCGCCTGGGCCGCCCATCGCACGGCCAGCCCCTTGCCGATCCCGCCCAGGTCGATCGGGATCGGCCCGAGCCGGACCGAACGGCCGTCGGTGCCGAACCGCGGCTGCCAGCGGGTCGCGGCCGGCGGCGAGGGTTCGGCCGACCGCCCGCCCCCGGTGCGGGCGGTGCCGGTCACCACCTCGCCGCCCTCGAACGGCAGCGAGCGGTCGTAGCCGAGCGACTCGAGCACCCGCAGCACCCGCGGGTCGAACATCCCGTCGGTCTCCTCGTACGCCGCGGCGGCCGCGACGAGCGCGTCGTACAGCTCGACCGGGACCTGGTGCCACGCGTCGGGGGCGGCGTTCGCCCGCATCAGCGGGCTGGTCGGGTCGAACCGCGTGCAGGCCCGCTCCACCCGCTCGAACACGCCGCGGGCGCGGTCCACCGCCGCGCTCGCGCCGGCGGTCGGGCCCACGACCCGCACGTTGACGTCGCAAGCCATCGCCCGGAACCGGGCGACGACGTCGGGCATGACCGACACCAGGACCCCGGCGTACGGCCGTGCCGACGTCGCCGTCCCGGGTGCGCCGGGTTCGGGGTCGGGGCCCGCCATGGTCACTTGGGCGCCCCGGACGCCCCGGTCGTGGTCTGCGTCGGCGGGGGCTTGGGCGCCGGCGCGGTGACGGTGTGGCTGCCGCCGGACGACCTCGTCGCGCCCGTGCTCGACGAGTGCCCGCTCGACCGCGACGAGCCCGACGCCGGTGTACGACGACGAGCCGCCTCCGGCCTTCCCCCTGGCCGCCATCGCGGCGGCCTGGGCCTTCACGGCCGCCACCTGGCGGGACAGCCGGGCGACGGTCGCCGCGTTGGCCGCGACCTGCTGGCGCAGCGCCAGCAGGGCCGCGTCCTGCGTCGAGCTCGGGGCTGCCGCGGGTGCCGGGACTCCGGCCGTGCCGTTCGGGTGCAGCGGGTCGTGGCCGGCCGCCCAGGCGGTGGTCCCGGCGAACAGTCCGGCCGCCACCGGGGCCGCCAGGGCCGCCGCGGACCAGCGGGCGGCCCGGCCGCGGGCCTCAGTCATCGCCGCCGCCCCCGTCCCCGCCCGGCCCGTCGTCGCCGCCGCCGGATCCGCTCGCGCCGGTGGTGGTGTGCGTGGGCGTCGGCGCGGCGGTCGCCGGTGCGTGGCTGGGCGCCGCGGTGTGCCGGACCCGGCTCGGTGCCGCGTGGTGCTGGGCACCGGCCGCCGGCACGAGCGGCTGCCGCCGCTGCGGCGGCCGGCGGGCGGCCAGAAGCTGGGCCTGGGCGCTGGTGAGGTCGTGGCCGAGCGTCCCGGTCCGGGCGTTCAGGGCGGCGAGCTCGGCCTGCAGGGCCTGCTTCTCCTGGGCCGTGGGGTCTGCCTGGGTGCTGGCGGGGGCGGAGGACGCGAGCGCGGCCGGGATGGCGGCCGCCGCGACTCCGGCGACGCCCAGGACGCCGGTGGTCACTGCGGTCGAGAGGGCGATACGTCGGGTACGTCTCATCGGGGAGCTCCTTGGTCGGAGGACTCCACTGTCGAGAGGCGGGCACCCCGGGCGAAAGGTGGTTATCCGGGCGTTATCGGACCCATGGACGAACCTTGAGCCGAACCGGCCCTGTCAGCTGTTGCCGAGGATCGAGGCGATCGGCGGCAGCACGCAGGCCACCGCGAGCGCCGCCACCCGCAGCGGGACCGGGGCCGGCACGAAGAACCCGAACACCACGAGCACGAGGCACGGGACCATCACCCGGAAGTACCGCCTGCGGCGGGCGGCGATCGAGCGTTCGAGCGCCTCCCGCTCGGTCGGCGTCACGATGTCGTACGACAGCTGGTCGGGATGCCGCCGCCGGAACCACCTCATGGACCGAAACCTACGGCGGTGTCAGCGGTCGGGGTCGGGTCGGGCCGCGCGCTCGGAGCTGGCGGCGAGCCGGGCCAGCCGGGCGTTGTACGCGACGAGCTCGGCGTCGCCGTCGCGGTCGGCCTGCCGGTCGGCGCGGGCGGCCTCGCGGTCGTCGGACCGGGACCACTGGTAGGCCACGATCACCGCCATCACCAGGGTCGGGATCTCCGCGAGTCCCCACGCGATCGCGCCGCCGGTGTGCTGGTCGGCGAGCAGGGCGCCGCCGTCGTGCAGGCCGAGCGAGGCGAACCAGTCCCGGGCGAGCACGGTGGTCGCCGCCATGATCCCGAGCGCGAAGAACGCGTGCGCCGAGACAGTCACGAGAAGCACGAACACCCGTACGGGGTAGCCGGCCCGTGCCGGTCCCGGGTCCGGGCCCATCAGCACCCACGCGAACAGGTACCCGGTCGCGAGGAAGTGCCCGGTCATCAGCATGTGCCCGGTGTGCGTCGACAGCGACAGCTCGAACAGGGGGCTGTAGTAGAAGACGAACAGGCTGCCGATGAACAACCCCCCGGCCACCAGGGGCTGGGCCAGGAATGCGAGCACCCGCGAGTGCAGCACCGCCAGCAACCACTCGCGCGGGCCGCGGCTGTCGTCGGTGCGCGCGGTGAGCGTGCGCAGCGCGACCGTGACCGGCGCCGACATCACCAGCAGCATGGGGACGACCATCATCAACGTCATGTGCTGGACCATGTGCGCGGAGAACTGGGTCCTGCCGTAGACGGCCGGTGCCCCGCTGGTCGCCCACAGCAGCGCGATGCAGCCGAGCACCCACAGCACCACCCGGTAGGCCGGCCAGCGGTCCCCGCGCCGGCGGATCCGGCGGGTCGCGACGACGTACCAGACGATGCCCACGACGGACAGCAGCGCCCAGACCGGCTCGAGGTACCACGTCGTGACCCAGCGGGCGGCGGTCAGCGCGGCCGGGAACGGGAAGCCGAGCATCGAGACGACGGCGTTCTCGCCGGCCGGCGCGGCGTTCTGCGCGACCGGTGGCGCCGAGCGCGACAAGGCCACGGCCACGCCGATGGTCGCGCCCATCACCAGCACCTCGACGACGGCCAGCCGCAGGAAGGCGCGCCGCGAAGGCTCGTCGCCGTCCAGCCTCGGCAGCACCGCGCGCCGGTGCCACCAGCCGGCCAGGCCGAGCAGCACCAGCGCGAGGGTCTTGATGATCACCAGCACGCCGTACGCCGTGGCGAGACCGGACAGCGACCCCAGCCGCAGCCAGGCGTTCACCAGGCCGGACCCGGCGACCAGCAGCGAAGCACCAGCCGGCCAGCGTCGAGTAGCGCCGCACCGAGACCGGCAGGGTCGTGGTGACCCACGGCGAGAGCAGCACGAGCGCGGCGAGCCCACCGACCCACACCGTCACGCCGAGCAGGTGGATCCCGAGGCTGTCCACTGCGGCCTGGTGGTCGTCGGAGCCGGCGGTGTGCCCGGACAGCGCCAGCGGGAGCAGGGCCCCGAGCGAGAGCAGCGCCAGCCATCCGACGGTGCTCATCCTGGTGGCGAGCATCGTGCCGATCGAGACCAGCGCGACGAGTACGAGCGAGGCGACCATCGACCGGCCCACGTCGAACGAACGCAGGAAGTACCCCAGCTGCGAGGTGAAGCCCGGCGCGGTCGGCGAGATGCCGGCCACGTCGGCGTACGTGAGGACGAGCGTGACCGAGCCGACCAGCAGCCAGCACGTGGAGGCGATCGCGGCGAAGCGGACGGCTCGGGCGCGGTGCCCGACCACCTCGTCGCGCACCTTCGCTCCGGCCGGCGGCAGCACGCATGCCGCGAGCACGAGCAGGCCGACGGTGAGCGCGGCGGCGAGGTCCTGCAACGTCCTGGTGACCGGCAGCCCGACCCGTACGGCGGCACCCGCGTCGGGCAGCCCGGGCACGCCCTGCTCCAGCTGTCCGGCCAGCACCAGGCACCCGAGCGCGGTCAGGACGCCGAGGGGTACGGCGAGCGCGGCGACGCGCGCGTACCGGCTAGTCACCGAGCGCTCCCTCCCGCACGTCGCGCGGCCCGGAGCGGGTGCGGCGGCGTGCGGCGGTCGCCGCGAGCAGGCCCAGCAGGACGAGCACCGCCGCCGCGACCCACCAGAGCAGGGGGGAGGTGCTGCTGCTCCCGGTCGCCGCGGCCGGGGTGCCACCGCTGCTGCCGGCCGGGGTGGCCCCGCCGCCACCGGCCTGCGCGGTGAACGAGAAGCCGCCGGTCACCGGGTGCCCGTCGTCGGCGGTGACCCGCCAGTGCACGGTGTACCGGCCGGCGGGGGCTGCGGCCTCGATCGCCTGGTGCACGACACTGCCGCTCAGCGTCGGCGGTCCAGCGGCGACGTCTGTGCCGTCCGGGCCGATGACCTGGACGGCCATCCCCAGCGCGAGCGGCGGTTCGGCGAAGGTGAGGACGACCTCGGCGGGGACGCCGGCCACGCTCTGTCCGGTCGCGGGGTCGGTCGACAGGAGCTCGTCGTGCGCCCAGGCGGGCGTGGCCAGCAGGACGGCGCCGGCGAGCAGGGCGGCGAGCGCGGCGAGTGCGGTCACGCGTGCGGCGGCGCGGGTGTGTGGGCGGGCACGGCTGCGGTGGGGCCTGGTCTGCACGGGAGCTCCGGGCGGGTGGGCACGGCGGGGTTCGCCGGGTGGCGGTCAGCGGACGCGACGGGGCGTCGACCGGGCCGGCCCGCGCAGTCGCGGGCTGGTCCTCAGGCGAGGACGGCGACGCCGGTGCGCAGCGGCGGGCCGCGCCGCCGGACGGACCCGAGCAAGACCCGCGCGGGTGTACGGCCGGACTCGGCGCGCGGGGGCGCCGGCCGGACCGGCGGCGCCGGGACGACGACCGCGCCGAGAAGGCGGGCCAGCCGGGCGGCCAGCAGGGCGGACAGCAGGGCGGACAGCGAGCCGAGCAACCGCTCGCCGTACGCCAGCACGAGCGCGGTCGCCGCGGTCGCGACGACGTGGGCTCCGAGCATGACGCCGGGTGCGAGCGGGCTGCCGACGGCCATGGTGCCCATCGGGTGGCCGACGCAGACCGGCAGCGTGCCGCCCAGCCCGGAATGGCCGCCCATACCGCTCATGCCGCTCAAGCCGCTGCCGGTCATGGTCGCGGCGGTGAGTGGGCATACCGGCCCAGCGAGCGCCATGAACGCCTGGTGCAGCCCGAGCTCGGCGCCACCCAGTGCGACCAGCAGCGCGACCCGGCCCCGGGGTCGCGCGGTCAGCACGACCGCGCCCCACGCGAGCGGTACGACGAGCAGGACGAGGGAGGGGGCCGCCGGGATGCTGCCGCCGGCGGCCAGGTGCGCGGTCGCGGCCAGCAGCAGCGCGGCGAGCGCGAACAACGCCGCTCGGGCGCCCCGCAGGGCACCCCGGGCGTGCTCGGGCCGGACCGGCGCCATGGCGGTCACCCTACGCCGCGGCGACCCTGCCCCCCGGGCCCGCGACCATCCGGCTGAACCACTGTTCAGGTAGTGTCCGGCGCAGTCCGGCCGGAGGGAGCACGCCATGGAGCCGCGGGTCGTCACCGAGCTGCCGGGACCGCGCACGCGCGCCCTCCTCGAGCGCAAGGACCGGGTCCTCAACGGCCCGCTGCGCGACTGGTCGGGGGTGCCGCTCGCGGTCGCGTCCAAGGACGGCTACGTCATCGAGGACCTCGACGGCAACACGTTCGCCGACCACGTGAGCGCCTGGGGGGCCTCGCCGTACGGGGCCCAGCCGGCGCAGGTCCGCGCGGCGGTCAACGGCGCCTGGGACCGCTACGGCATGGAGATCAGCAACTACGTGCAGAGCGAGCCGGTGGTCGCGCTGGCCGAGCGGCTCGTCGAGCTGGCGCCCGGCCGGATCACCCGGGTGGCCCCGACCGTGACCGGCACCGAGGCGGTGGAGGGTGCGGTCAAGCTCGCCCGCGAGGCCACCGGGCGACCGATGATCCTCAGCTTCCTCGGCCAGTACCACGGCGAGTCCACCTACCTGGCGGCGGCCAGCTCGACCGACACGTCGGTGCCGACCACGGCGAACGCGCAGTACGTGCCGGGGTTCGTCTTCGCGCCGTACCCCAACCGGTTCCGGGCCCCGTTCCACCGCGGTCCGGGGCCCTTCGACGACACCCTCTACCTGGACTTCATCGAGGACTGGCTGCTGCGGCTGCAGGTCGAGCCCGAGCAGATCGCCGGCGTGCTGATGGAGCCGGTCGCCGGCGAGGCCGGGATCCTCGCACCGTCGGAGGCGTTCTGGCGCGGGCTGACCGCGCTGTGCCGCCGCTACGGCTGGCTGCTCATCCTGGACGAGGTGCAGACCTGTCTGGGGCGGTGCGGGACCGTGTTCGCCGCCGACCTGTGGGGGCTCGAGCCGGACATCCTGCTGCTCGGTAAGTCGCTCGCGGCGGGCGGGCAGGCGATCGCCGCGATCATGGCGACCGAGGAGGTGCTCGCCGACTCGCACACGCACCTGGGCGGGACCTACGCCTGGGAGCCGGCGGCCTGCGCCGGCGCCCTCGCCGGCCTGGACCTGCTGCTGGGCGGCGCGCTCGACAACGCCAAGGCGCTCGACGCGATCGCCCGCGAGGAGCTGGTGCCGCTCGTCGACGCCTACGAGAACGTGGGCGACGTCCGACCGCTCGGGGCGTGGGTGGCGCTGGAGTTCGTCACCGACAAGGCGTCGCTCCGGCCGGACCCGGACTTCCAGTGGGCCGTGCACCAGGCGGCGCTGCGCCGCGGGGTGCTGGCGATCAGCGAGGAGAACAAGCCGCTGTACCGGATGCAGCCGGCGCTCACGATGGACCCGGACCTGTTCCGCTGGTCCTGCCGGCAGGTCGCCGACTCGGTCGGGCAGGTCGCCGCCGACCGGAGCGCCTGAGGGTCAGCGGGCGGGGCGCCACATCGTGGTCACCGTCGGGCCCTGCGGGAGTGCGAACGAGCCGTGCCGTTCGAACCCGGCGCGGCCGTACCGGCCGAGGTTGGCGTCGTTCGTGGACTCCAGGTAGGCGGGGCGCCGCTCCCGGTCGACGAGCTCGAGGTGGTCCTCGACCATCGCCATCCCCAACCCTTGGCCGCGGTGGTCCGGGTGGGTGGCGAGCAGGCTGAGGTACCAGCAGGGCTCGTCCTGCGGCTGGGCCGCCTCGAACCGGTCGTACGTCTCGAAGAAGCGCTCGGCCCCCTCGCCGCACACCTCGGCGAGCATGGACGCGGTGGCGGCCTCGTCGTCCGCATCCATCTCGGCGACGCCCGGCGGCACCCAGATCGCGACCGCGCCGCCGTCCTCGGTGGTCCACACACCGTCGTACTTCAGGCCGGCCGCCACGAACGGCGTCCAGTAGCGGGTCAGCCGCTCGACCCGGTCGGCGGGATCGGGGAAGGCCCAGGTGCCCCAGACCGGGTCGTCGCTGAACGACAGCGCCAGCGTCCGCGCGACCGCGCCCGCCTCGGCCGCCGTGGCGCGCCGCGCGGTGGTCCGGCTCACGCCTGCCCACCCGCGGTCGGTGTTGCTGCGGCCTGGGCCGCGCCGAGCGCCGCTCGCTCGACGTCGGTCCACGGGCGGGAGGCGGCGGCCGCGCGGTCCCGGACAACCGAGACCGTCGCCATCTCGGCGGCGACCGTGCCGTCCGGTCGGCTGATCGTCTCGACGGTACGCACGCTGGACCGGCCGAAGGCAGTCGATGGCCACGTCGACCAGCACCGCCTCGTCCCGGTGGGTGACCTCGGCGCGGTAGTCGACCTCCACCCGGACGATGACCACGTCCCAGACCGTCGCGTCGCCCAGCACCGCCGTGAGCAGCCGGTCCCGACCCTCCTCGGCGTAGGTCAGGAACGACGCGTTGTTGACGTGCCCGAACCCGTCCTCGTCGGACCACCGCACCGCCACCCGGGTTCGCACGCCGCCGCCTCAGCCGCCGGCCTGCGAGCCCTCGGCCGGCGCGAAGACCACCACCACGGCCAGGTCCTCGGTGACGTCGAGGAAACGGTGCACCTCCCGCGCCGGCACGTACAGCGTCGACCCCGGCCCCACCTCGACCCGCCGACCGCCGGCCTCGAACGCGCCCCGACCGGAGACCACCACGTAGATCTCGTCCTCGGTGTGCGGGTCCTGGTCGTCGACGCCGCCGGCCGGGATCGAGTACGTGCCCAGCGAGAGCGCATCGACGCGCAGGTGCTCGACCCAGTGCACCCCCTCGCCCGGGTCGGGGACGGTGAAGCGGGCGGCCGCGGGGAGCTCCTCCATGGGCCGATCCTGGCAGATCCTGATGGGCCGGTCAGCACGGCTGGTCGCCGGCACGGGTGGGAGTACCTTCGCGGCCATGGCCTTCGACGTGAAGCGCGTGCGCGCCCAGTACCCGGCCCTGCAGGGCCCCACGGTGTACCTGGACGGCGCGGCCGGCACCCAGTGCCCGGAGTCGGTCATCGACGCGATCGCCGACGCCTACCGGCTCGGCACCAGCAACGGGGGCGGCGCCTTCGCCACCAGCGCGCGCGCGGACGACTACACGCGTGCGGCCCGGGAGGCGTTGGCGGACCTCGTCAACGGCAGCGCCGACGGCGTCGTCCTCGGGCCGAACATGACCACCCTGACGTACCGCTTCGCCCGCACGCTGGCGGACGCGTGGAAGCCGGGCGACAACATCGTCGTGAGCCGGCTGGACCACGACGCGAACGTGCGCCCCTGGGTACAGATGGCGGCGCGCGTCGGCGTCGTCGTCCGCTGGGCCGAGGTCGACCTCGAGACCGGCGAGCTCGCGACGGACCAGTACGACGAGCTGGTCGACGGACGGACCCGGCTGGTCGCGGTGACCGCGGCCAGCAACGTCCTGGGCACGCGGCCC
The DNA here is from genome assembly GCA_963771835.1 of uncultured Actinomycetota bacterium. Taxonomy (GTDB): domain Bacteria; phylum Actinomycetota; class Actinomycetes; order Prado026; family Prado026; genus CAVQCJ01. The sequence continues at coordinate 423,139 of CAVYVA010000004.1, read as the reverse complement.
GACGTGCGGGCGATCACCGACCTGGCCAGGACCCGCGGCGCGCTGACGTACGTCGACGGGGTGCACTCGACGGCGCACGGGGTCACCGACGTCGTGGGGTACGGGTCGGACTTCTACGCGACCAGCGCCTACAAGTGGGCGGGCCCGCACGTCGGCTGCGTGATCGCCGACGCCGGAGCTGCTCGAGGGCCTTCGCCCGGACAAGCTGGCGTCCTCCTCGGACGAGGTCCCGGGCCGGTTCGAGTGGGGCACGCCGTCGTACCCGAACTTCGCCGGTGTCGCCGCCGCTGTGGACCATCTCGCCGAGCTGGACGACGAGGCGGCCGGGACCCGGCGCGAGCGGGTCGTCCGTTCGATGGCGTGCGGCCGAGGAGCACGACCAGGCCCTGCTGGCGCACCTGCTCGAGGCGCTCGGCGCCGACGAGCGCAACACGCTGTACGGCCGTGCTGCGCGGCGGACGTCGACGGTGTACTTCAACCGCGCGGGGATGACGTCCCGCGAGGTGGCCGAGGCGATGGCCGCACGGGACGTCAACGTGTGGGACGGCCACAACTACGCGTGGGAGGTCACCGGCGCGCTCGGGATCCGCGACTCGGGGAGCGCGGTGCGGGTGAGCCTGGACCACTACACCGACGAGGACGACGTCGCGCGGCTCCTCGACGCCCTCGCCACCCTCGGCTGACGCCCCGCCTCGAAACCTACGGTTCGGTACGGCCGTGATTGGCGCGTACCCGACCGTAGGTTTCGGCTGGGGGACCCGAGGTCACATCGGCATGAGCTCGTAGACGTCGACCGCGAACCGGCCCTTGCCCTCGGACAGGAACGGGTGGCCGATCAGGTGCGCCTTGGCGTCCTCGATGCTGGCCGCCTCGATGATCGTGTAGCCGTTCTGGTCGCTGGCCTCGGTGCTGGTGCCGTCGTCGGAGACGGCCGTGCGCGGGCCGAACGGGGAGCCGAAGTCGACCATGGCCGACCCGACCCGCTCGCCCCAGGCTGTCCACGCGGCCGTCAGCTCGGCACCCTGCTCGGGCGTGAAGTCCTCCATCGGCGTGGCCGGGCCCCGGTACAGGAAGATGTACTTGCTCATCTGGTTGCCCTTCTCGCGTCGGCGGGCCCAGCGCCCGCCTGTCCTCACGACGAACGATCTGCGCCCGGATCGACACCGCCATCAGCCCGCGCGGCCCAGGCCTCGGCGTCGAACGCGGCCGCGACCGACCTGGGCACGCACATGCGCCACGCGTCCACGACCAGCTCGCGCATCTCTGCCTCGTCGAGCGCGGCCAGCCGGACCCGGACCCAGTTGTAGCGCTCGTCCGACCGCACCGGCATGACGAACGTCTCCGGCCGGGCGGCGACCAGAGCCGCTCGCTCCTCCTTAGGGAAGGCGAACCCCATCAGCTCCTCGTCCGGCGAGATCGCGGCGTAGACGAGCCCTCTGACCCGGAACTTCACGCGGTCCCGGACCAGCGCCTCCTCGGTACGCGGGAGTGTCACCGCGAGCCGGCGCACGTCGTCGGCGGCCACCACGGGGGTCACGTCTTGGCGAGGGTGTGGTCGCGCAAAGCCGGGATCACCACGTTCTCGTACGCGGCGAGCGTCGACTCCTTGGCGTCGTGCTGCAGGTACACGGCGAACTGGTCGACGCCGAGCGCCTTCAGCTCGATCAGCCGCCGCACGTGCTCGGCGGCCGGTCCGAGCAGGCAGAACCGGTCGACGATCGAGTCGGGCACGAAGTCCGCGTGCGTGTTCCCGGCCCGACCGTGCTCGTTGTAGTCGTACCCCTGCCGGCCGGCGATGTAGTCCGTCAGTGCCTTGGGGATCTCGACCTGGCCGCCACCCGGGCCGCCGTATCGGGCCACGATATCGGCGACGTGGTTGCCCACCATGCCGCCGAACCACCGGCACTGCTCGCGCTGGTGGTCCAGGTCGTCGCCGACGTACGCGGGAGCCGCCACGCAGATCTTCACCGACGCCGGGTCCCGACCCGCCGCGGCCGCCGCCTCGCGCACCGCGTGCACCGACCACGCCGTGATGTCCGGGTCGGCCAGCTGCAGGATGAACCCGTCACCGACCTCGCCGGCGAGCGCGAGCGCCTTGGGCCCGTACGCGGCCACGTACACGTCCAGCCGGCTGCCGGTGCTCCACGGGAACCGCAGGGTGCTGCCCTTGTACGTGGTCGGGCGTCCGTTCCCCAGGTCCTGGATCACGCCGACGGCCTCGCGCAGCTCGGCGATCGTCACCGGTTTGCCGTTGGTCACCCGCACGGCCGAGTCGCCGCGGCCGATGCCGCACACGGTCCGGTTGCCGAACATCTCGTTGAGCGTCGCGAACACCGACGCGGTGACGGTCCAGTCTCGGGTGGCCGGGTTCGTCACCATCGGCCCGACGGTGACCCGGTGCGTCTGCGCGAGGATCTGGCTGTAGATGACGTACGGCTCCTGCCAGAGCAGGTGCGAGTCGAACGTCCACACGTACGAGAACCCGGCCAGCTCGGCCTTCCGGGCGAGCTCCACCACCGACCACGCGGGCGGGTTGCACTGCAGCACGACGCCGAACTCCACCGCTACCCCCTCAGCCCAGGTACGACGACAGGCCGCGGCGGACGAACCGGCCGTGGCCCTTGCTGCCGGTGTACTCGCCGCCGGAGATCACGACCGACCCGCGGGACACGACGGTGTCGACCCCGCCGGAGACCTCGAAGCCCTCCCAGGCCGAGTGGTCCATGTTCATGTGGTGGGTGTCGACCGAGATGCGGGTGCGGGCCGCCGGGTCGTACACGACCAGGTCGGCGTCCGCGCCAGGCACGATCTCGCCCTTGCGCGGGTGCAGCCCGAACATGCGCGCCGGGGTGGTGCAGCACAGCTCGACCCAGCGCGAGAGCGAGATGCGGCCGTCGACGACACCCTGGTAGAGCAGGTCCATCCGGTGCTCGACCGAACCGATCCCGTTCGGGATCTTGGAGAAGTCGCCGAGCCCGAGCTCCTTCTGCTCCTTCATGCAGAACGGGCAGTGGTCGGTGCTCACGACGGACAGGTCGCCGGTGCGCAGGGAGCGCCACAGCTCGTCCTGGTGTCCTTCGGCCCGCGCCCGCAGCGGCGTCGAGCAGACCCACTTGGCGCCCTCGAAGCCGGGTGCCGACAGGTTGTCCTCCAGCGACAGGTACAGGTACTGCGGGCAGGTCTCGCCGAACACGTTCCAGCCCTCGCCCCTGGCAGCGGCGAGTGCGGCGACAGCCTGCTTGGCCGACATGTGCACGATGTACAGCGGCGCCCCGGTCAGGTGCGCGAGCATGATCGCGCGGTGGGTGGCCTCTTCCTCGGTCTCCCACGGCCGGGTGAGCCCGTGGTAGCGCGGCGCGGTCTCGCCGCGGGCGAGCGCCTGGGCCACCAGCACGTCGATCGCGATCCCGTTCTCGGCGTGCATCATGATCATCGAGCCGTTGTTCGCGGCGGTCTGCATGGCCCGCAGGATCTGCCCGTCGTCGGAGTAGAAGACCCCGGGGTAGGCCATGAACAGCTTGAAGCTGGTGATGCCCTCGTCCACCAGCTCGTCCATCGCCTTGAGCGACTCGTCGTCGACGCCGCCGATGATCTGGTGGAAGCCGTAGTCGATCGCGCAGTTCCCGTCGGCCTTGGCGTGCCAGGCCGCGAGCCCGTCCTGCACGCGCTCGCCGGTTCGCTGGACGGCGAAGTCGACGATCGTCGTGGTGCCGCCCCATGCCGCGGCCCTGGTCCCGGTCTCGAACGTGTCGGACGCGAACGTCCCGCCGAACGGCAGCTCCATGTGCGTGTGGCAGTCCACCCCGCCCGGCACCACGTACTTGCCGGTGGCGTCGATCACCAGCTCCGCGCCGGCGGCCAGGTCGACGCCGAGCGAGGTGTCGCCCGGCGCCAGCAGCGCGACCACGCGTTCGCCGTCCACCAGCACGTCGGCGGGCTGCGCGCCGGTCGGCCCGACGACGCTGCCGCCACGCACCAAAAGGGTGGTCACGGCATGCCCGTCCGGGTGTACGAGTCAGGACGGCGGTCCCGGTAGAACTGCCAGTCCTGGCGGACGGCCCGGATCTCGTCCAGGTCGATGTCGCGCACGACCACCTCGTCCCGGTCCTGCGAGGCGATGTCGCCGACGTAGTTCCCGCGCGGGTCCACGACGTAGCTGGACCCGTAGAACGCCGGCGCGTCCGGCCCGAACTCAGCCGTCTCCTGCCCGATCCGGTTGACCGCCCCGATGAAGTACTGGTTGGCCGCGGCGGCGGCGGGCTGCTCGATCTGCCACAGGCGGTTCGACAGGCCCGGCTTGGTCGCGGACGGGTTGAACACGATCTGCGCGCCGTTCAGACCCAGCTCGCGCCAGCCCTCCGGGAAGTGCCGGTCGTAGCAGATGTACACCCCGACCTTGCCGACCGCGGTGTCGAACACCGGGTAGCCCAGGTTGCCCGGCCGGAAGTAGAACTTCTCCCAGAACTGCGGCAGGTGCGGGATGTGGTGCTTGCGGTACTTGCCCAGCAGCGTCCCGTCCGCGTCGACGACCGCGGCGGTGTTGTAGTACTCACCCTCGTTCTCGACCTCGTAGACGGGCAGCACCATCACGAGCCCGAGCTCGCGCGCGATCGCCTGGAACCGCTCCACGGTCGGGCCGGGCACCGACTCGACGTACTCGTAGTACTTCTGGTCCTGGACCGCGCCGAAGTACGGGCCGTAGAAGAGCTCCTGGAAGCAGACCACCTTCGCACCGGCGGCCGCCGCGTCGCGCGCGAACCCCTCGTGCGCCTTGATCATCGACTCCTTGTCACCGGTCCACGCCGTCTGCACCAGTGCTGCCCGTACCACGGTCATCGAAGCCTCCGTCGGTCCGCCGGTCGCCGCTGCTCGGCAGGTCGCTGCTCGGCAGGTCACTGCTGCGCAGGTCACTGCGACCGTAGCCCTCCGGGGCGATGCCGTGGGTGACTTCCGCGGTCGGGGCAGGGTCCGACCGGAGGCCGCGCCGGACCGAGCCCGTCAGCCCGGCCAGGCCCAGTCCGATCAAGCCCAGCGGCAGCACCCAGCCGGCGCTGACGTCCCGGCCCGCGAACTCGGCGACCAGGTACGCCGCGGCGATCGCGACGAACACCAGCCCGGTGACCAGCGAGACCAGGTCCAGCTCATGCCTGCGCATAGCGCACCTCCAGGTTTCCGAAGCCGACGTCCAGGCGAAGGGTGAGCGTCACCGTCGACGCGGTCGCACCGGACGGCTCGTAGACGACGTTCACCTGCCGTCCGACGCCGTCGTCGTGCCGGCCGTCGGGTGTGCGCAGGGTGCCGATGCCGAGGTTCGCGTGCAGAGCGATCCGCACCCCTTGCGGCACGATGACGAGCAGCTTGCCCGCGCCCAGCTGGACCTGGACCTCGCTCGAGGAGTCCATCGCGGTCGACGACAGGTCCAGCGTCGCCCGGCCGGCCGCGAGGCTGTAGCCGTCGACCGGTACAGCCGAGATGCTCGCCGGGGTCCAGGTCACGGTCCCGGTTCGGCCGGCCCCGGCGGCGGGGACCGCGGCCACCAGGGCGGTGACCAGCGACAGCAGGATGCCGAGCGCGACGAGGCCACGGGAGCGGCCGACGAACGCTCCGACGACCAGACCGAGGCCCACCACCGCCAGCAGCACGGCGAAGAACGTGACCGGCTGCAGGTGCCAGGCGCCCGCCCGGTCGCCGAGGAACATCACACCGGCGGCGACCAGCAGGACCCACCAGGTGATCGCACCGAGCACGGACCGCTGCCGCGCGGGGCGCGGGGCCGGCGGCGGAGGAGGCGGCGGGGTCGGGGTCGGGGTCGGCCAGGCGTACGCAGGCGGTGCGCCGCCGGCGGCGGCCGCGCCGACCGGGACGTCGACGAGCGTCGGCGCCTCGCCGGGGGCGGTGCCCGGGCCGGGCGTGGCGACCGCAGGTGCGGGCCCTGACGGCCCGGCAGCCGCGGCGACGAACGGGGCGGCCGTCGCCGAGGTGGCCGGGGTGGCCGGCGGGGCGGCCGGCGGCGCGGCGGTCAGTCCGGTGGTCTGGTCCCGGCGGCTGTACCAGACGAGCGCGACGACGGCGCCGACGACGACCAGCGGCCAGATGTCCGGCCCGCCGAACCACCAGTGCCGGCCGAAGGCCGCGCCGACGCCCAGCGAGGTCACCAGGACGATCAGCCCGACGACCGTCACGATGACGGCGCCGGTGGACGGGCCGCGGGTGCGGTCGCGCCCGATGATGCGCTCGATCTCGGAGTGCTCCTCGCCCTCCTCGGGGATGAGCAGCCAGCCCGCCGCGTAGAGCAGCAGGCCGGAGCCGCCGAACAGGGTCAGGACCACGATGACGATGCGCAGGATCAGCGGGTCGATGCCGAGGTAGGCGGCGATGCCGCCCGCGACGCCGGCGACCTTGCGGTCGCTGCGACTGCGGGCCAGCGGTGGCCGGCCGGACGGCGCCGCTCCGGAGGGGGGCGTGGCCGGGCCGGGGGACGCGGTCGGGCCCGATGACGTGGTGGAAGAGGTCTCGCTCATGGCCTCCACTGTCCGCCGCCGGGGGTCCGCGCGGATCAGGGGCGATCCCTGGCCCGACCCTGGCCGCACCCCGACCGATCCCGGGGTCCGAACCTGATGCCCGGGCCGGGCGGATCGACCACCATGGAACCGTGACCGACACCGTGCCGACGACTGCGGCCCCCGCCGGGCCCGGTCCGGCGGTGCGCCCCGCGCCGCAGCGGCCCAAGCTCTACCGGGCCACCGAGGGACGCATGGTCGGCGGGGTCGCCAGAGGGCTCGCCACCCACCTGGGCATCGAGGTCTGGGTCATCCGGGTGGCGTTCGTGCTGCTCGCGTTCAGCGGTGGAGCCGGGGTGGCCGCGTACGTCGCGTTCTGGGCGCTGGTGCCGCTCGGCCCGGACGGGCAGCCGGGGGCCGGGCCGGCGGCTGTCCCGCCGCAGCCCTCGGCCGGCCGGCAGCCGGCCGAGGAGCAGTCCTGGCGGGCCGGCCCGCTGCTCGCGCTCGGCGCGATCGGGCTCGGGGCGTTGCTCCTGGCGCAGAAGCTGAAGCTCGGCCCGTCCGGCCCGGTCGCGATCCCGTTGCTGGTGATCGGGCTGGGGGTGGCCGTGCTCTGGCGGGTCGCCGACGACACCCAGCGCGCGCGCTGGCGCCGTTCCGCCACCGGCGCCACGACCGGACGTCGAGCCTGGGTCCGGGTCGTGGTCGGGATCGTGCTCGTCGTGATCGGCGCCGCCGCCGTCCTGGGGGCGCGCGGCGGGCTCCAGGCCGCGTTCGACGGGCTGGCCGGCGCGCTGGTCGTCGTCGCCGGGGTCGCCCTGGTGGCCGGGCCCTGGCTGGTCCGCAACGCCCGCGAGCTGTCCGACGAGCGACGCGAGCGGATCCGCTCGCAGGAACGGGCCGAGCTGGCCGCGCACGTGCACGACTCGGTCGTCCAGACCCTGACTCTGATCCAGCGCAACGCCGACGACCCGCGCGAGGTGGCCCGGCTGGCCCGGGCCGAGGAGCGGGCGCTGCGGCAGTGGCTCTACCGGCCCGAGGGCCCCCGGCCCGGTTCGTTCGCGGCGGCGCTGGAGGCGGCCGCAGCCGATGTCGAGGACGTGCACGGCGGCGCGATGGAGGTCGTGGTGGTCGGGGACACGCAGATGGACGACCGCCTGGTCGCAGTCCTGCAGGCCGCGAAGGAGGCCATGGTGAACGCCGCCAAGTACGCCTCGGAGGCCGGCCCGGTCTCGGTGTACGCGGAGATCGACGCCGAGCAGGTGTCGGTGTTCGTCCGCGACCGCGGGCCGGGCTTCGAACCGGCGGACGTCCCCGAGGACCGGCTCGGCGTGCGGCAGTCGATCGTCGGCAGGATGGAGCGGCACGGCGGGAACGCCGAGGTCGTGACGTCGCCCGGAGAAGGCGCCGAGGTCCGGCTCTCCATGCCGTTGACCGGCCCGCAGGAGGCGACATGACCGCGCGCCCCACCGTCGTGCTCGTGGACGACCACCGGATGTTCCGCAGCGGGGTGCGCGCCGAGCTGGGCGAGGCCGTGCAGATCGTGGGTGAGGCGCACGACGTCGACAGCGCCGTCGCCGTGGTCACGGCCACGTCGCCCGACGTCGTGCTGCTGGACGTCCACCTCCCCGGTGGCAACGGCCGCGAGGTGCTGCGGCGCTGCGCAGACGCCGGCGTCACCTCGCGGTTCCTTGCCCTGTCGGTCTCCGACGCCGCCGAGGACGTCATCGGCGTCATCCGGGCCGGTGCGCGCGGGTACGTGACCAAGTCGATCACCGGGCCCGAGCTCGCGGACGCGATCCGACGGGTGGCCGAGGGCGACGCGGTGTTCTCGCCGCGGCTGGCCGGGTTCGTGCTGGACGCGTTCGGCGGCGGGCCGGAGGCGCCGGTGGTCGACGAGGAGCTGGACCGGCTCTCGCAGCGCGAGCGCGAGGTGCTGCGGCTGATCGCGCGCGGCTACGCGTACAAGGAGGTGGCCAAGGAGCTCGTGATCTCGATCAAGACAGTGGAGACGCACGTCTCCGCGGTGCTGCGCAAGCTGCAGCTGTCGAACCGGCACGAGCTGGCCGCCTGGGCCTCCGACCGCCGTCTCGTCTGACGGGTCAGCCGGTCGTCTCGCCGAGGGTCACGTTCACGGTGGCCGTCTTGCCGTCGCGGACGTACGTCACCGCGACCGTGGAGCCGGGTGCGGCCGAGCGGACGTGCGCGATCAGGTCGTCGGCGCTGGCCACCGCCTTGCCGTCGACCGACGTCACCACGTCCCCGACCTGGAGCCCGGCCTTGGCGGCCGGTCCGCCCGCGGTGACCGCGCGGACCTGAGCGCCGCTGCCGGTGCTCGCGTCGGTGACCTGGACGCCGAGCTGGGGGTGGGTCGCCTTGCCGGTGTCGATCAGTTCCTGGGCGATCCGCTTGGCCTGGTCGATCGGGATCGAGAAGCCGAGCCCGATCGAGCCCGACTGGCCGGAGGCGGCACTTGCGCCGAGCGAGGCGATGGCCGAGTTGATCCCGACCACGCGCCCGGCGAGGTCGACCAGCGGTCCGCCGGAGTTCCCCGGGTTGATCGCCGCATCTGTCTGGATGGCGTCCAGGACTGCGGCCTGCTGGGTCGCCTGCTGCTGCCCGAACGGGTCCTGACCGCCGCTGTCGGCGGTGGTGACCGGCCGGTTCAACGCGCTGACGATTCCCGACGTGACCGTCCCGGAAAGGCCCAGCGGTGACCCCACCGCGACCACGGTCTGGCCGACGACCAGCGAGCTCGACGAGCCGATCGTCGCCGGCGTCAGGCCGGAGACGCCCTTCGCCTTGATCACCGCGAGGTCCGAGGACGGATCGCGGCCGATGATCGTCGCGTCCACCGTCCGGTTGTCCGGGAGCGTGACCTGGAGCGAGCCGCCGTTCACGGCCTCGGAGACGACGTGGTTGTTGGTCAGGATCACGCCGTCGGCGCTGAGGATGATGCCGGAGCCCTCGCCGCCGCTGCCGTCCGTGGACCGCTCGGTGATCGACACGACGCTCGGGACCACCTTCGCGGCCGCCGCTTCGACGGTCCCGGCTGGGAGGACGACCGCGGCCGGCTTGCCCGTGCTGCCCCCGGTCAGCGAAGTGACCGTGCCGGTCCCGTCGTCACGCGTGGCGACCACGGCCCCGATGCCGCCGCCGATCCCGCCGGCGACCAGCGCGGTCGCCAGGACCAGGGCGACGGTGCGGCCCGGGTGCCGCTCGGCCGCCGGCGCCGGGGCGGACGCAGGCGTGTCGTCGTTGACCAGCGGGGTGATGGTCAGCGTGTCGGCGCCGATGGGCTGCGCGGGCTGGACGTACCAGGGCTGCTGGTAGGGCTGCTCGTAAGCCGGCGGTTCGAAGCTCGGTGCCTCGTACTTCGGTGCCTCGAACTTCGGGGTCTCGTACTCTCTCGTGCTTCGGTGCCTCGTACTTCGGTGCCTCGTACGTGGGCGGCTGCTCAGGGGTCGGCTGCTCAGGAGTGCTGTCGGTCATGCCCCCACCGTGCGTCCGCAGCCTGAGAGCACCCTGAGAACTCTCCCGGTGCGGGCTAAGAACCCCTGGTCGGAGCCGGTGTCACGGGACCGCGACGACCATGAACGCCTCGGCCAGCCGCCCCTCGGGGAGGCCGCCCGCCTCGGCCAGCCGCACCGACCAGGTCCGGACGAAGTCGGGCAGGTCCGGACGGTGGGCGACCTGCGACGCGTGCGACTGCAGCGCAGCGATCTTGTCGTCGAAGGAGTCCGTCACGTCCACCCAGCGGTTCGGACGCGGGCCGCCCATGACCCAGATCTCCGGCACCGTCCAGGCCTCCAGGCCCTCGTCCTGCAGCAGCGCGGGATGCGCGAACGGGTTGCGCGCGTCCGGGTACACGGCCTGGATCGTGGCCTCGCCCGCTGCCATGTGGTCCGGGTGCGAGGCCGGGAGGCGGTCCCAGTTGCGCTCGGGCGACTGGCACAGCAGCCGCTGCGGGCGGACCTGCCGGATCACCCGGCTGATGTCGCGGCGCAGGTCCAGGGACACCACGAGCTCGCCGTCGGTGTAGCCGAGGAACCGCACGTCGTCCACGCCGACCGTCTTGGCCGCGGCCCGCTGCTCGGCCTGCCGGATGCCCGGGATCTGCGAGCGCGGCACGTCCGGGTCGAACCCGCCGGCGTCCCCGTCGGTGACGATCGCGTACGTCACCCGGACACCCGCCCCGGTCCACGTGGCGATGGTGCCGGCGGCGCCGAAGTCGACGTCGTCAGGGTGCGCGGTGACGACGAGGACCCGCTCCGGCAGGTCCTCGGTGCTCGCGTCGGGCACGGGTGTCTCCTGGTGATCCGAGGGCTGTGCTCACCCGATCGTACGGTCGTGCCCGCCGCCTAGACTCGACGGGCGATGACCACCCTCTTCGACACCGGCGCCGAGCCTGCCGAGCGCGTGGCGAAGCTGCTGGACGGGCTCAACCCTCAGCAGCGGGCCGCAGTCGTGCACGAGGGCGGGCCGCTGCTCATCGTGGCCGGCGCCGGCTCCGGCAAGACCCGGGTGCTGACCCACCGGATCGCCTACCTGCTCGCCGCCCGCGGCGTGCAGCCCGGGCAGGTGCTGGCGATCACGTTCACGAACAAGGCCGCGGGCGAGATGAAGGAGCGGGTCGCGGCGCTGGTCGGGAACCGCGCCAGGGCGATGTGGGTGTCGACCTTCCACTCCGCCTGCGTGCGCATCCTGCGGGCCGAGCACGCGCGCCTGGGCTTCACGTCCACGTTCTCCATCTACGACGCGGCCGACAGCCAGCGGCTGATGACGATGGTCTGCCGCGAGCTCGACCTCGACCCGAAGCGGTTTCCGCCGCGCTCGTTCCTGGCCCAGGTGAGCAACCTGAAGAACGAGCTGGTCGACCACGAGACGTTCAGCCGGTCCGCGCAGGACCACCACGAGCAGACGCTGGCCGAGGCGTACGTTCGCTACCAGGCGCCGGCTGCGCGACGCGAACGCGATGGACTTCGACGACCTCATCATGACCACCGTCAACCTGTTGCAGGCGTTCCCCGACGTCGCCGAGCACTACCGGCAGCGCTTCCGGCACGTGCTGGTCGACGAGTACCAGGACACCAACCACGCCCAGTACGTCCTGGTGCGCGAGCTGGTCGGGCCCGGACCGGACGCCGGCGAGCTCGCTGTCGTCGGCGACGCGGACCAGTCGATCTACGCGTTCCGCGGCGCGACGATCCGCAACATCCTCCAGTTCGAGGAGGACTACCCCGACGCCACCACGATCCTGCTCGAGCAGAACTACCGCTCGACGCAGACGATCCTGTCCGCCGCCAACGCGGTCATCGCGCGCAACTCCGGCCGCAAGCCGAAGAACCTGTGGACCGACGCCGGCCGCGGCCAGCAGGTCGTCGGCTACGTCGCCGACAACGAGCACGACGAGGCGGCCTTCGTCGCGGGCGAGATCGACCGGCTGGGTCGCGCCGGCGACGCACGACCGGCCGACGTCGCGGTGTTCTACCGGACCAACGCGCAGTCCCGCGTGTTCGAGGAGGTCTTCATCCGGGTCGGCCTGCCGTACAAGGTCGTCGGCGGGGTGCGCTTCTACGAGCGGCGCGAGGTTCGCGACGCGCTCGCGTACCTGCGGCTGCTGGCGCAACCCCGACGACGAGGTGTCGCTGCGCCGGATCCTCAACACCCCGCGGCGCGGGATCGGCGACCAGGCCGAGGCGCGGTCGACGCAGCTCGCCGAGCGCGACGGCATCCCGTTCGGCCAGGCGCTGCTGCGAGCTGTCGAGGCACCCGGCCTGGTGCCCCGCTCGCTGGCCGCGGTCGACGCGTTCAACCGGCTGGTCGAGTCGTTGCGGACCCTGGTCGAGGCGGGCGCCGGACCGGCGACCGTGCTCGAGGCGGTGCTCGAGCAGACCGGGTACCTGGCCGAGCTGCGCGCCTCCTCCGACCCGCAGGACGAGACGCGGGTGGAGAACCTCGCCGAGCTCGAGGCGGTCTGCCGCGAGTTCGAGGAGGCGAACGCCGACGGCACGCTGGCCGACTTCCTCGAGCAGGTCTCGCTCGTCGCCGACGCCGACCAGGTGCCCGACCCCGACGGCGAGCAGGGCGGGGTGGTCACGCTGATGACCCTGCACACCGCGAAGGGGCTGGAGTTCCCGGTCGTGTTCCTGACCGGGATGGAGGACGGCGTCTTCCCGCACCTGCGCTCGCTCGGCGACCCGAAAGAGCTCGAGGAGGAGCGGCGGCTCGCCTACGTCGGCATCACCAGGGCGCGCCACCGGCTGTACCTGTCCAGGGCGGTGCTGCGCTCGGCCTGGGGTGCGCCGCAGTACAACCCCGCTTCGCGCTTCCTCGAGGAGGTCCCCGAGGAGCTGGTCGACTGGCAGCGGGCGCAGTCGAGCCCGACCTCGACGCCGGCGATCGCCGCGCTCGCGGTGCGGCCCGGGGTGCGTTCGCCCGGCAACCGCGAGGTGGTCGAGCTCGCGGCGGGGGACCGGGTCAGCCACGACACGTTCGGGCTCGGCACGGTCGTGTCCACCGCGGGCGTCGCCGAGCGGGCGGAGGCGACCATCGACTTCGGCACCTCCGGGGTCAAGCGGCTGCTGCTGCGGTACGCCCCGGTCGAGAAGCTGTGAGGCGCAGGTGAGCGAGGGCGTGGTCCCCAGGGACTGGCTGGACGGGTGCGTGGCCGGCCACCGGCGGCTGGAGAGCCTGCTGGCGACGACGCTGACGGACGAGGTCGCGGCCGGCCCGTGCCGGCTGGACGGGTGGACCGTGGGTCATCTGGTCACCCACCTGGCCAGGAACGCCGACGCGCACCGGTGGGTCGTGGAGTCGGCCGGCCGGGGCGAGGTCGTGCCGATGTACCCGGGCGGACCGCAGTCCAGGACCGCGGCGATCGACGAGGGAGCCGCGCGCCCGGCCGACCAGCTGATGTCGGACGTGCTGACCTCCCACCGGCGCCTGGAGCAGGCGTGGGCGGCGGCGTCGCACGAGGTCTGGGCCGAAGGGCTCGGCCTGCGCAACGCGGGGCGTACGACGGTGTCGGACTTCGTGTTCCTGCGCTGGCGCGAGGCCGAGGTGCATGCGGTCGACCTCGGGCTGGCGGACCCGGACGGCCCCGGGTCCGACCCGTGGGACCTGCTGCCGCCCGCGTACCTGGACCACGAGCTGGCCGAGATGACCGCGGGTCTGGCTGCGCGGCTGCCCGAGGACGTCACGGCCGTGCTGGTCGCCGGCGACCGGCCGTCCCGTGCGTACGGCGCGGGCGAGCGGGTCGTGCCCGTGCACGGCACCGCGGGCCGGCTGCTCGCGTGGCTGATGGACCGCGGCGGCGACCCGGCCTGGCCGCGGCTGCGGTCCTGGTCGTACTGACCGAGGCAGCGGCCCCACCCGCCGTCGGGGGTTCGCTGCTCAGGGCGTGAGGGCGCTCGCCAGCACCCGGTGGGCCGCCTGTGCGTCGCCGGTCACGGTGATCGCCGGGTGGTCGACGTCCGTGCGGTGCCACAGCAGCAGGTCGAGGGTGGCTGCGGGGGCGCTCACCGTCGCGTCCGGGGCGCCGCTCGGCGCGCTGCGACCGTCGCCGGCGAGCGTCCACGTGCGCCCGGTGGCGGTGCCGACCAGGGTGAGGCTGTCGGTCAGGGCGGGTTGCCGGCCCAGGCGGACCTGCCGGGGGAAGAACATCCGGCAGACCTCGTCCACCGCGTCCTCGGCGAACCAGTCGGGCCAGGTGACCCGGTGGCCGAGCGCCGTTGCGGCGTCCCAGTGGTGCATCGCCGTCTCATGGGCCTGCCGCCGGATCCAGAACGCCGCGAGCTGCGGCTGCGGCCCGAACGTCCAGCAGGGCGCGTCCGGGTCGGCCGCGGTCAGCATCGCGACCAGCTCCTGGGCACCCTGGTCGAACCAGGCGAGCAGGGCCGCGTCGTCGCCGTCCGGTGAACGCCCGCCCTCCGCCTCCTGCCCGGTGCGCACGATCTCGGTCGCCCAGCGGTGCACCCGACCCAGGTGCCGCACCAGCCTGCGTACGTCCCACCCGGGGCAGGACGGCACGTCCGTGTCCAGGTCCGCCTGACGCAGCTGCGAGATCAGCGAGGTGGTCTCGTCGCCCAGCTGGTTGAGCAGCGCGGCGGACGTGGGCACGCGGTCAGGCTAGTGCGGACCGAGGCGGACGTCCGGCCGGCCCAGCAGTCGCTTGGCCTCGCGGACGCCACTGGTCATCGCCCCGTCGGCGTACGCCACCCGGGCGCTCTGCGTGTGCTCGCCGGCGAACAGGATGCGGCCGGCGACCGGCTCGCCGAGCAGGTCGAGGTCCGCCGGCGTCGCCCCGGGCGGGATGTGCGCGTACGCACCGCCGGTGCAGCGGTCGGTACCCCAGCCGGTCACGGCCACGGCGGTCGGCGCCGGATGCGGACCGCCCAGTGCTCCGTCGAGCAGGTCCAGCAGCCAGGCCACCGCATCCTCGACCGGCCCGTCGACGATGCCGGCCGCGCTGTGGAACACGAGGCACACCAGTGCCGGGACGCCGCCGAACGCGTGGTGGTCGAACACCCACACCGTCCCCTGGTCGGGGTCGCGCGGGAACAGCATCAGGTGGGACAGCCCCCGTGCCCGCCAGAACGGCTCGTCGAACCGCAGCACGACCTTCTCCATGCGGCCGAACCCGAGCCGCCCGATCGCGGCGGTGCGTTCCGCCGGCAGCGGCGGCGTGAACTGCGGCGCGCCCCGCTTGAGCACGCCGAGCGGCACGGTCACCACGACGTGGGAGCCGGCCTCCACCCGCCCGTCGGCGGTGCGCACACGCACGCCGTCGCCGGTGTCGGCCACCTCGGTCACGTCCGACCCCAGCCGCACGTCGACGCCGGCCGCCATCGCGTCCACGAGTGTGCGGTAGCCGCCGTGGGGCATGTCCCCGAAGTACTCGCCCCCGTACTCGAGCTCGTTCCACATCCACTGCAGGGACTGGCGTTCGGGCCGGTCCGCAGCCTCGGCCTCGATGACGGCCCGCAGCGACTGACGGGCCTGCCGCGCCTGGACCGCCCCGAGATCGGCCGCCGCGAGGAAGGCGTCGATGGCCTCGGCGACGGACGCGTCCGGCCCCAGCCCAGGGCGCAGGCGTTCCTCGACGGCCGCCGGGAACTCCTCGAACTGCAGGGCGACGCTCGCGTCGACCTCGGCGGGGGTGAGCGGCCGTCCCTGCGCGCAGTCGTAGCCACCCAGACCGGACAGCGCGTCGGCGGGACGGCACCGCACACCGACCTGGTCGGCGAAGGCCCGCATGGGGTTGCCGACCGGGTGGTGGATCCACGACCCGCCCAGGTCGACCGGCGTGCCCGCCAGATCGATCGTGTGCAGCCGGCCGCCGACCCGGTCGCGGGCCTCGAGGACGACGCACTCGACCTGGCCGTGCCCGAGCGCGTTCGCGACCGTCAACCCGGCGATCCCCGCGCCCACCACAACGACCCGTCCGACCGGCCCGGACAGGCCGCCAGGGACCTGGTTGCTCCCGTCGTCGTAGACCTCAGCGACCAACTCGGACCCCGGGCGGCGCGGGCGGGTCGCTGCGCTGCGGCCGGGGGCGTCTGAGCGGTCGGACCTCGGCGACCGGCTCGGTCTCCGACCCGTCGTGGTCCAGGTGTGCCAGCGTCGCGCAGACCTCGCGCACCACTCGGCCGTCGATCGGCAACGAGATGTGGCCGACGCCCTGCACGAGCACGTTGCGCACCCTCAGGTCCGGGTGCTCGATCCGCGCCGAGGCGTGCGGGATCACCATCTCGTCGTGGTCGGACCAGAACGCGACGAAGCGGGTGCGGCAGCCCGGGGCAGGCTGCGCGAGCTCGCGGACGATCTCGCTGCCCGGGCGCAGCTGCCGCGCCACCGGGTGCGGGACGAGCCGGGCGGGCTGCGTGCCCGCGTGCGGTGCGCCCAGCGTGACCACCGTGTGCACCCGTTCGTCGCCGCCCATGCACTGCACGTAGTAGCGCGCGACGAGGCCGCCCATCGAGTGCCCGACGAGGTGGATGCGTTCGTAGCCGGTCTCCGCGCAGATCGCCTCGACGGCGGCACCGACCCGAAGCGCCACCTCGCGGACGTCCTCGGTCAGCGGGCTGTAGTTCAGCCCGGAGACGCGGCCGAAGCCGCGCCGGCGCAGTCCGCGCCGCAGCACCGTGAACACCGAGCGGTTGTCGACCACGCCGTGCACCAGCAGGATCGGCGTCCCGGCCGCCTCGACGTCGCCGACGATCAGGCCCCGGTGCACGGGGCGCAGCGCACCCAGGGAGTACCCCGCCGTCTCCGGCCGGGACCGCTCCTCGAGCAGCCCCCACGGGTACAGCACCACGTGCGTGCCGATCCAGGCCAGCTCGACGACCGCCGCCCGAGCCCCGCGGGCTGCGTGCGCGGCCCGGCGGGCGCCGTCCGCACGGCGCAGCGGGTGCATCCGCCGACCATAGCCGCAGCCCAGGTCGCCGGACGCCGCGAAACGCCTGCAGGCTACGCTCGGCCTCCGTGGCCGCATCACCGTTGCGCATCGTGGTCGCCAAGCCGGGCCTGGACGGCCACGACCGCGGCGCCAAAGTGGTGGCGCGGGCCCTGCGGGACGCCGGGGTCGAGGTCATCTACACCGGCCTGCACCAGACCCCCGAGCAGATCGTGCAGACCGCCGTCCAGGAGGACGCCGACGCGATCGGGCTCTCCGTGCTCAGCGGCGCCCACCTCACCTTGTTCCCCCGGGTCGTCGAGCTGCTGCGCGAGCGGGACGCCGCCGACATCGTCGTGTTCGGCGGCGGCATCATCCCGGCCGCGGATGCTGCCGAGCTCGAGGCCGCAGGGGTCGCCAAGGTGTTCGGTCCGGGGACCACCACGATGGACATCGTCGCCTGGGTCCACGAGCACGTGCCGGCGCGGACCCCCTAGCTGGCGGCCGCTCGTCCGGGCCTACGCTGCGCCCATGGACCTGTTCGAGTACCAGGCCAAGGACCTGTTCGCGCGGCACGGGGTCCCCACGCTGGACGGCGACGTCGCGTCGACGCCGGAGGAGGCGCGGCACATCGCGCTCCGGCTCGGGACCACCGTCGTGGTCAAGGCCCAGGTCAAGACCGGGGGCCGCGGCAAGGCCGGCGGCGTCAAGCTCGCCCGCGACGAGCAGGAGGCGTACGACCGCGCGGCCGACATCCTCGGGATGGACATCAAGGGCCACACCGTGCACCGCGTGCTGGTGACCGTCGCGAGCGACATCGCGGCCGAGTACTACGTCTCGTTCCTGCTCGACCGGGCCGCGCGCACGTACCTCGCGATGGCCTCGGTCGAGGGCGGGATGGAGATCGAGCAGCTCGCGGTCGAGCGTCCCGACGCACTGGCCCGCGTCCCGGTCGACGCCCTCGACGGCGTCACCCGGGCCAAGGCGGAGGAGATCGCCGACGCCGCCGGCTTCGACGCCGACCTGCGCGAGCAGGTCGTCGACGTCCTGCAGAAGCTGTGGACCGTGTTCATCGAGGAGGACGCGACCCTCGTCGAGGTCAACCCGCTCGTGCGCACCCCCGACGGTCGCATCGTCGCGCTGGACGGCAAGGTGACCCTCGACGACAACGCGGGGTTCCGCCACATCGGGCACGCCGACCTCGTCGACCACGCGTCCGCCGACCCGCTCGAGCAGCGGGCCAAGGACAAAGACCTCAACTACGTCAAGCTGCACGGCGAGGTCGGCATCATCGGCAACGGTGCCGGGCTGGTGATGAGCACCCTGGACGTGGTCGCGTACGCGGGCGAGGACTTCGGCGGAGTCGCTCCGGCCAACTTCCTCGACATCGGCGGCGGTGCGTCGGCGCAGGTGATGGCCGACGGGCTCGAGATCATCCTGTCCGACCATGAGGTGCGTGCGGTCCTCGTCAACGTCTTCGGGGGCATCACCGCCTGCGACCAGGTCGCCCACGGCATCGTCCAGGCGGTCGCGATGCTGGCCGGCAGGGGCGAGCCGGTGACCAAGCCGCTCGTCGTCCGCCTCGACGGCAACAACGCGGACGAGGGGCGCGCGATCCTCGCCGGCGCCGGCCTCACCGGGGTCGAGCTCGTCGACACCATGGACGGCGCCGCCCGCAGGGTGGCCGAGCTCGCCGCGGCCGCGGCGAAGTAGGGACCGGGCGAACGATGTCGATCTTCCTCTCCGACAAGTCGCGGGTGCTCGTCCAGGGCATCACCGGCTCCGAGGGCACCAAGCACACCCGCCGGATGATCGCGAGCGGCACGAACATCGTCGCGGGCGTGACGCCGGGCAAGGGCGGGCAGTCCGTCGACGCGGACGGGACGCCGGTCCCCGTCTTCGACTCCGTCGCCGCCGCGGTGGACGAGACCGGAGCCGACGTCGCCGTCGTGTTCGTCCCGCCCAGGTTCGCCAGGTCCGCCGTGCTCGAGACCGTCGACGCCGGCGTGCCGCTGTGCGTCGTCATCACCGAGGGCGTCCCCGTGCAGGACACCGCCCAGTTCTTCCAGTACGCGCAGAACTCCGGCACCACCCGCATCGTCGGTCCGAACTGCCCCGGCCTCATCAGCCCCGGCCGCTCGAACGCCGGCATCATCCCCGGCAGCATCACCGGTCGCCGGTCGCATCGGCCTGGTCTCGAAGTCCGGGACGCTGACCTACCAGATGATGTACGAGCTGCGCGACCTCGGCTTCTCCAGCGCGGTCGGCATCGGCGGCGACCCGGTGATCGGGACGACGCACATCGACTGCCTGGCCGCGTTCCAGGACGACCCCGAGACCGACGCCATCGTGATGATCGGTGAGATCGGCGGCGACGCGGAGGAACGGGCGGCTGCGTTCATCGCCGAGCGCGTGACCAAGCCGGTCGTCGGGTACGTCGCCGGCTTCACGGCCCCCGAGGGCAAGACGATGGGCCACGCCGGCGCGATCGTCTCGGGCTCGTCCGGGACAGCAGAGGCGAAGAAGGAAGCGCTCGAAGCCGTGGGCGTACTGGTCGGGAAGACACCGTCGGAGGCCGCGCGGCTCATGCGCGAGGTGGTCTCGCGCTGAAGCGCGTCCGGTCGGGTCGGTGCTCGGCGGCGGAGGAGGAGCAGTCATGGCAGAGGGGACCCCGATCTCGTACCTGGTGCTGGCCAAGGGCACGTCGGTGCTGACCGCGGCGGGTCGCCGGTTCGGGTCGGTCGAGCACGTCCTGCAGATCCCGTCCGAGGACCTGTTCGACGGGATCGTGGTGGCCACCGATGACGGCATCCGGTTCGTGGACCGGGACCAGATCACGGCGATCACCGACCAGGCCGTGACGTGTGCTCTGGACGACGCCGGTGTCGCCGCTCTGCCGAAGCCGGAGGGCACTCCAACGTTCACCGTCGACGCTTCACAGGACACGGGACACGACCTGCACGACGTGTTCGGGCGCTTGTTCCGGCGCGGCAAGTGGACGGCCGGGAAGCCGGACGACGACGACTGAAGTCGGTGTCTGCGACCGCACACCGAATCGCGAGAAGTTGTTGTGGATAAAGGACTTTCGGCGGTTCGGCATCGGTTCAGTCGGGTAGGACTTGGTCATTTCGAGCCCTTGGCGGAACCTGCGGCGGCCAGCACACTGTCGGGGTCGAGGCCGACGTTTGGACGGCCCAAGCGGAGGACAGGACATGATCGGCATTGGCAAGCTCGTCGACGTGGACCGCGCCGACTGGCAGAACCTGTTTCGCGGCTACAACGGGTTCTACGGGCGCACGCTCCCACCTGAGGCCTATGACTACGCCTGGACCGCGTGTCGGGAGGACGACCGCATCCACGCCCTGGGTGCCAGACTCGATGGCCAGCTGGTCGGGATCGCACACTTCCTCGTCCACGCCAGTACCACGGCCTCGGACGTCTGCTACCTACAGGACCTGTTCACCGCACCGCAGGTCCGCGGACAGGGGGTGGCCACGGCACTGATCGAGGGCGTGACGGAATGGGCACGCCTGCGGGGTTGCAGCCGCGTCTACTGGTCGACCCACGAGACCAACGCCACAGCGCGCCGCCTGTACGACCGGTTGGCGGACTACCGAGGGTTCATCCGGTACGAGATCAACCTCTAGACCAACGTTCGAGCTGATCTGGGCCGACGTCTCACAGACTTGTCCGGCTCAGCGGCCGCTATAGGGGCTGCTCACCCTGACAAGTCGAGCGTGACCCAGCGGTTGGGTGTGCGCTACGTTCGCTTCGACCGTCCAGTCACGTACGGGAGGGTGAACGATGGCCGACACAGCGCTGGACGAGCTCGGCCCGGTCGACTTCGTCGTCGTCGAGTTCCCCGCTGGAGCCAGCAGCTTCACCGGCGAGATGGCAGACGAGCTGCTCAAGTTGGTCGACGCCGGAACCATCCGGGTGATCGACGTGCTGATCCTCACCAAGGACGAGAACGGTGCTGTCGACGCGATGGAGCTGTCCGACGTCGCTGAGCTCGGAGCCCTCCAGGCGATCGAGGCGCAGCTGGCCGAGCTGTTGGCCGAGGAAGACGTCGAGCGCCTTGCCGCTGCCATGGAGCCGGGAAGCACAGCGGGCGTGCTCATCTGGGAGAACCTGTGGGCGGCTCCGTTCGCATCCGCGGCGCGGCGTTCGGGCGGACAGCTGATCGCCGACGGACGGATTCCGATCCAGGCGATCATCGCGTCGATCCAGGCCGACGAGGAATCCGCCGGCGAGGGAGACTGAAATGCCACTCAGACCAGCACGCAGAGGCAGAGTCGGTGTCATCGGTGCGCCAGTTGCGAAGACCGCGGTCGTCGCAGCCGCCGTCACACCCGGTCCCTCGCCCGTCGCGAAGACTGCAGTGGTGGCTGCGGCCGTCACACCTGGGCGGCGTCGCCGGATCTGAGGCCACCCGGCGCCTGTGCCGTCGCGACTGTCCGGCTCGGTCCGTACGCTGGTCGGTATGACTGATGCGTCGCGTCTGACCGAGCTGCTCGATCGTGAACCGTTCGTCCTGTTCGACGGGGCGATGGGCACGATGGTGCAGGACCTCGGGCTGGACGACGGCGGCGCTCCGGAGCTGTGGAACCTGGAGCGGCCGGACACGGTCCGCGAGGTCCACGAGGGCTACCTGCGGGCCGGGGCCCGGGTCATCACGACGAATACGTTCGGCGGCACCCGCCCGCGACTGGCCATGCACGGTCTGGACGACCGGGTGGCGGAGCTGAACGAGGCCGCGGCGCGGATCGCCCGCCAGGCCGCCGAGCCGTTCGGAGCGCTGGTGGCCGGCGACCTCGGTCCCACCGGGGAGCTGCTGGAGCCACTGGGCACGCTGTCGGTCGACGACGCGCAGGCGATCTTCGCCGAGCAGCTGCGCGGGCTGCTGGCCGGCGGCATCGACCTGGTGCTGATCGAGACGATGAGCGCGCTCGCCGAGGTGGAGGCCGCGGTCCGAGCGGTGCGCGCGGAGGCTCCCGAGCTTCCGGTGGTCGCGACGCTCAGCTTCGACACGAACCTGCACACGATGATGGGCGTCAGCCCGGCCGACGCGGTGCTGGCCCTCGGCGCTCTCGGAGTGGCCGCGGTCGGCGCGAACTGCGGCCGAGGTCCTGACGAGATGGAGATCATCGTCGGACAGATGGCGCGGGTGCGGCCCGACGGGCTGCTGCTGATCGCGCAGTCGAACGCCGGCCTCCCGGTGCTGGTCGGCGACCACTTCGAGTACGACAAGCACCCGCGCGACATGGCCGACCACGCGGTGCGGCTGAAAGCAGCCGGTGTCGACCTGATCGGGGCGTGCTGCGGCTCGACCCCTGAGCACCTCCAGGCCATGCGGGACGCGCTCGCGCGCTGACCGGTCCGCCTCCGGGCCGGGCCCGGCGGGCGGCGGCGCGGCAACCGGGCCGGACGTGTCCGGTTTGCGACGATGCCCGGGTGACGGCGCAGCTCGAGCGGACCACGCGGCCCGACGTCGCGCCGGTGCTGCGCTCACCGCTGGTGACCGGCGCGGTGGCCGCGGTGTGGGCGGGCGTGGTCGGGCTGGCCGTCTGCGTGCTGGTGGTCCTGCTGGTGTGGCTGCTGGCCACGCACGGGGCCGCGAGCTCCGGCGACGCGGTCCATGCCGGCGTCCTGACGTGGCTGGCGGCCAACCACGGAACCATCGTCCTGTCGGTGGGCACGATCGACCTGGTGCCGCTGGGCCTCGTCGCAGTGCCGGTGGTCGCCCTGTTCCGCGCGGGCCGCTGGGCCGGTCAGGGGGCGGCGGAGGCGCTGCCGGCCGCTGCCGCCGCGACCGTGGCCATGGCGGTGACGTACGGGATCGGCGCCGCCGTGGTGGCGACCGCGAGCGCGCAGCGAGGCTCGGCCGGCGAGGTCGGCAGTGTGCTGGTCGGCGCGGGAGCCCTGGCGCCTGGTCGCGGGCGGCTGCGGCGTGCTGTCCGGCGCGGTGCTGTGGGACGCCCTGTGGGACCTGCTGCCCGAGGAGGCGCTCCCGGTGCTGCGCGGCGCCGCGGCCGGGCTGGCCGTGCTGCTCGGCGGCGGTGCGCTGCTGCTCGCCGGCTCGCTGCTGGCCCACTTCGGCCGGGTCGGCGACGTCGCACGCTCGCTGCACGTGGGAGCAGCCGGCGGGTTCGCGCTGCTGCTGCTCGGCCTGCTCGCCGTCCCGACCGGCGTGGTGTGGGCCGCCTCGTACGCGGTCGGGCCCGGCTTCGCGGTGGGTCTGGGCACGGCGGTCGCACCGTCGGGGGTCGCGCTCGGGCCGGTCCCTGCGCTGCCGCTGCTGGGCGCCCTCCCGGACACCGGGCACGCGCCGGGCGCGTCGTTGGTCGCGCTGGCCGTCCCACCGCTGGCCGGACTGGTCGTCGGCTGGCTGGCCGCCCGCCGCCCGGCCGCGACAGCCGGCCGCACGGCGGGAGAGGCAGTGGCGGCGGGGGTCCTCGCCGGGGTCGGTCTCGGCGTGCTGGCAGCTGCTCAGCTCGGGATCGCTCGGCGCGGTCCGGATGACCGACCTCGGGCCGGACGCGGTCCGGGTCGCGGTCGCCGCCGCGGTCGAGGTCGCGGCCGTGGCCGCCCTGGTGGCGTACGAAGGCTGCCGGCACCGGGCCCGCCTGGTCGCGACCGGGCAGCGGCTCGGCCGGTTCGGCCGCAGGATCGGCTGCGCACGTCCCCCGGCCGGGAGGCCGCACCGCAGACCGGTAGCGTGCGCGCGTGCCCGACCAGCCCCTGCTCACCGTCCCCGCCCCGAGCGGGCCGGCGCGGCTGGTGGTCCTGGTCTCCGGCGGCGGGACCAACCTGCAGGCGCTGCTGGACGCCGCCGCGGACCCGGCCTACGGAGCGCACGTGGTCGCGGTCGGTGCGGACCGACCCGGCATCGGGGCCCTGGACCGCGCCGGGCGCAGCGGGGTCCCGACGTTCGTGCTGCGGGTCGAGGAGTACCCGGAACGGGACGCCTGGGACCGGGCGCTCACCGACGCCGTGGCCGGGTACGCGCCCGACCTGGTGGTGTCGGCCGGGTTCATGAAGCTCGCGGGACGCTGCTTCCTGGACCGGTTCGGGGGCCGCTTCGTCAACACGCACCCGGCGCTGCTGCCGTCGTTCCCGGGCATGCACGGCGCTCGTGACGCGCTGGCGCACGGGGTGAAGGTGACCGGTGCGACGCTGTTCCTCGTCGACGCCGGGGTCGACACCGGTCCGATCGTCGCGCAGGCTGCCGTCGAGGTCCGGGACGGCGACGACGAGTCGACGCTGCACGAGCGCATCAAGGAGGTCGAGCGGGCGATGCTGGTCGACACGGTCGGCCGGATGGCGCGCTCGGGTTGGTCGGTCCACGGCAGGAAGGTGACGATCCCGTGAGCGAGGCAGGTTCTGCCGGTGTTCGACGAGCACGGTCCCCATGAACACGGTGCCGACGGGCGCCGCCGAGTACGCCGGGCGCTGGTCAGCGTGTACGACAAGACGGGCCTGGACGAGCTCGCACGCGGTCTCGCCGCGGCCGGGATCGAGATCGTCTCGACCGGGTCGACCGCGGCGACGATCGCCGCGCTCGGCGTCCCGGTCACCCAGGTCGCCGACCTGACCGGGTTCCCGGAGTGCCTCGAGGGGCGGGTCAAGACGCTGCACCCGCGGGTGCACGCCGGGATCCTCGCCGACCTGCGCAAGGCGGACCACGCCCGCCAGCTGGCCGAGCTCGGTATCGACCCGTTCGAGCTGGTCGTGGTGAACCTGTACCCGTTCGCCGACACCGTGCGCAGCGGTGCGACGCCGGACGAGTGCGTCGAGCAGATCGACATCGGCGGTCCGTCGATGGTCCGGGGCGCCGCGAAGAACCACCCGAGCGTCGCGGTCGTCGTCTCGCCTGGGCGATACGGCGAGGTGCTGGAGGCCGTCGCCGCCGGCGGCTTCACCCGGGCCCAGCGTGCGCGGCTCGCGGTCGAGGCCTTCACCCACACCGCGTCCTACGACATCGCCGTCGCTTCGTACCTGGGCAGCGTCGTGGCTGAGACCGCGGACTCGCGGTTCCCGACGTGGGTCGGTGCGGCGTGGCAGCGGGCGGCGGTGCTGCGGTACGGCGAGAACCCGCACCAGCAGGCGGCGCTGTACGCGGCCGAGCACAGCGCTCCCGGGCTCGCGCAGGCCGAGCAGCTGCACGGCAAGGAGATGTCGTACAACAACTACGTCGACGCCGACGCCGCGCGCCGGGCGGCGTACGACTTCGCCGAGCCGACGGTCGCGATCATCAAGCACGCGAACCCCTGCGGCATCGCCGTCGGGGTCGACATCACGGACGCGTACCGCAAGGCGTTCGACTGCGACCCGGTGTCCGCGTTCGGCGGCGTCGTCGCGACGAACCGGCCGGTCACCGCCGCGATGGCCGACGCCATCGGCGATGTGTTCACCGAGGTCGTGGTGGCACCCGCGTTCGACGACGACGCGCTGGAGATCCTGACCCGGCGCAAGAACGTCCGCCTGCTGCGCTGCGACGGCCGGCACCCCGGTCGAGGCGTCGAGTGGCGTCCGGTCACCGGCGGGCTGCTGATGCAGGTCACCGACGTCGTCGACGAGGACGGCGACGACCCGGAGCACTGGACGCTGGCCACGGGTGCGCCCGCCGACGACGCGACGCTCTCGGACCTGGGGTTCGCCTGGCGCGCCTGCCGCTCGGTGAAGTCCAACGCGATCGTGCTGGCCCGCGACGGCGCGACCGTCGGCGTCGGCATGGGACAGGTCAACCGGGTCGACTCGGCCAGGCTGGCGGTGGAGCGGGCCGGCGAGGACCGGGCGCGCGGCTCGGTCGCCGCGTCGGACGCGTTCTTCCCGTTCCCGGACGGACCGGAGGTGCTGTTCGCCGCCGGCGTTCGGGCGATCGTGCAGCCGGGCGGGTCGGTGCGCGACGACGAGGTGGTCGCGGCGGCGGAGGCGGCCGGCGTGACGATGTACTTCACCGGCGTCCGGCACTTCTTCCACTGAGCGGCCGAGACCACGTCGTGCACCTCGCCCAGCTCAACGTCGCGCGCCTGCTCGAGCCGCTGGACTCGCCGCGCCTGGCCGACTTCGTCGGCGGCGCTCGACGAGGTCAACGCGGTCGCCGACGGCGCGCCGGGGTTCGTGTGGCGGCTGCAGACCGAGTCCGGCAACGCGACCGATGTGCGGCCCTGGGGCGACGACGTCATCGTCAACATGAGCGTCTGGGCGTCGGTGGAGTCGCTGCGCGCGTACGTCTACGGCCCCGAGCACGCCGCGGTCCTGCGCCGGCGGCGGGAGTGGTTCAGCGTGCTCGGCACCGCGTCCGTCGTGCTGTGGTGGGTGCCGGACGGGCACGTCCCCGACCTCGTGGAGGCGGGTGCCCGACTGGCCAGGCTGGAGCGGGACGGACCCGGGCCCGACGCGTTCACGTTGCGGGTCCCGTTCCCGGTGCAGGGGTGAGACCGGTGCAGGGGTGAGACCCACCGGCACCGTGCTGGCGACCGGGGCGGCCTTCTTCGTGGGTGCGATCGTCGCACTGCAGGCCCGGTTCAACGGCGACCTCGCCGTGCACCTGGGCGGCGGGTTCCCCGGCGGCTCGATGGCGGCGACGGTGAACTTCGCGACCGGCCTGGTCGCGCTGTCGGCGTGGGTGCTGGTCGACGGGTCGCAGCGGTCGGCGGTGGCGCAGCTGCTGCCCGCGGTCCGGGCCCGGCGGCTGGCCAGGTGGCAGTGCCTGGGCGGTCTGGGCGGCGCCTTCCTGATCCTCAGCCAGAGCGCGAGCGTCCCGACCATCGGCGTCGCCGTGTTCACCGTGGCCGTCGTCGGCGGCCAGACCGTGAGCGGCCTGCTGGTCGACAAGGTCGGCCTGGGACCGGCCGGCCGGCAGCCCGTGACGGGCCACCGGGTGGTGGCGGCCGCCGTCGCGGTCGGTGCCGTGGTGCTGGCGGTGTCCGGGCACTTCGGCTCCGGGTCGTTCGCGTTCGGGCTGGTCGCGCTGTGCGTGGCGGCCGGGGTTGCGGTCTCGGTCCAGTCCGCGCTCAACGGTCAGGTCGGCCGGGCCGCCGGCAGCCCGGTGGCCGCGTCGTGGCTGAACTTCGCGGTGGGGCTACCGGTCCTGCTCCTGGTCGACGCCGCCCTGCTCGCGGCCGGGCACCGCTACCCGGCACCGCCGAGCCAGTGGTGGCTGTACACCGGCGGGCTGTTCGGGGTGGCCTTCGTGACCGTCGTCGCCGGCGTCGTGCGGACGGTCGGCGTCCTGGTGGTGACGCTGGCGACGGTGGCCGGCCAGGTGTTCGGCGCGGTGCTCCTGGACGCGCTCGCGCCGGTCGCCGGGCAGTCGCTGCAGCTGGTCACCGTGGTCGGCGCGGTGGCGACCCTGGGCGCCGTGCTCCTGGCGGTACGGTCGCGCCCATGACGGCGGCGCTGGCGCAGGCGCTGAGGCGAGCGCTGCGCGCGGTGCGTGCGAACTGGCCGTTCGCGCTGGTCTGCCTCGTGGTCCTGGCCGGGCTCGCCGTCGTCGTCCTGCTGGACCGGTTCCGGCGCGGCACGCTGGTCATGGCCGGAGCCGTGCTGCTCGGAGCCTGGCTGCGAGTCCTGCTGCCCGACGAGCAGCTCGGGCTGCTGCGGGTCCGCGGAAGGGCCTTCGACGTCGTCACGATGCTGGCTCTGGGGCTGGGCCTGTCCGTGGTCGCGCTGGTGGTGCCCCCGCCGCCGTGAACCGCCGGGCGGGGACCGGTACGGTGACCCCGGATGTCTTGACGCCGAGATAACGCGATCCCGGGACGACGGGACCGCCACAGAGCGCATCCCGAGGATCGAGAGGGCCGGACATGGCTGAGCGCAGCGGCAAGGTGACGGTGGTCGGCGCGGGGTTCTACGGCTCGACGACCGCGCAACGGCTCGCGGAGTACGACGTGTTCGAGACCGTCGTCCTCACCGACATCGTCGAGGGCAAGCCGGAGGGCCTGGCCCTGGACCTGAACCAGTCGCGGCCGGTGGAGGGCTTCGAGACCGTCGTCGTCGGCCAGACCACCACCGTCGACGGCGCCGGGTACGAGGCGACGCGCCGGCTCGGACATCGTGGTCATCACGGCCGGCCTGCCGCGCAAGCCCGGCATGAGCCGGATGGACCTGATCGAGACCAACGCACGGATCGTGCGCGGGGTGGCCGAGAACATCGCGACGCACGCGCCGCAGGCCGTGGTCATCGTCGTGTCCAACCCGCTCGACGAGATGACCGCGCTGACGCAGCTCGCGACCGGGTTCCCGCGGCACCGCGTGCTGGGCCAGGCCGGGATGCTGGACACGGCCCGCTTCACGTACTTCGTCGCCGAGGCGCTGGACGTGCCGGTGGGCAGCGTGCGCACGCTCACGCTTGGCTCGCACGGCGACACCATGGTGCCGGTGCCGTCGCGGTGCACGGTCGACGGCAAGCCGCTCGCCGACGTCATGCCGGCCGAGCGCATCGACGAGCTCGTCACCCGTACCCGCAACGGCGGCGCCGAGGTGGTCGCGCTGCTCAAGACCGGGTCCGCCTACTATGCGCCGTCGGCGGCGGCGGCGCGGATGGCCCGGGCGGTGCACGACGACGCGGGCGCCGTCATGCCGGTGTGCGCGTGGGTGGACGGCGAGTACGGCATCTCCGGCGTCTACCTCGGCGTCGAGGCCGAGATCGGCCGCACCGGCGTACGGAAGGTGGTCGAGACCGAGCTGACCGCCGAGCGAGCTGGCCGGGCTGCGCGACGCCGCCGAGGCGGTCCGTGCGAAGCAGGCCGACGTGAAGGACCTGTGATGGCCAAGATCAAGGTCGAGGGGGCCGTCGTCGAGCTGGACGGCGACGAGATGACCCGCATCATCTGGCACCTGATCCGCGATCAGCTCGTGCTGCCGTACCTGGACGTCGACCTGGACTACTACGACCTGAGCATCGAGCACCGCGACGCCACCGACGACCAGGTGACGATCGACGCAGCCGAGGCGATCCGCCGGCACGGCGTCGGCGTGAAGTGCGCGACGATCACGCCGGACGAGGCGCGCGTCGCGGAGTTCGGGCTCAAGAAGATGTGGCGGTCGCCGAACGGCACCATCCGCAACATCCTCGGTGGGGTGATCTTCCGCGAGCCGATCATCGTCAGCAACATCCCGCGGCTGGTCCCCGGCTGGACCAAGCCGATCGTCGTCGGAAGGCACGCGTTCGGCGACCAGTACCGCGCCACCGACGTGCGCATCCCCGGCGCCGGCACGCTGACGCTGACCTTCACCCCGAAGGACGGCTCGGAGCCGATGGAGCTCGAGGTCTACGACTTCCCGTCCTCCGGCGTGGCGATGGCCATGTACAACCTCGACGACTCCATCCGCGACTTCGCCAGGGCTTCGATGCGGTACGGCCTCGCGCGCGGCTACCCGGTCTACCTGTCGACGAAGAACACGATCCTCAAGGCGTACGACGGCCGGTTCAAGGACCTGTTCGCCGAGGTGTTCGAGTCCGAGTTCGCCGCCGAGTTCGCCGCCGCAGGGCTGACGTACGAGCACCGGCTGATCGACGACATGGTGGCCTCCGCGCTGAAGTGGGAGGGCGGCTACGTCTGGGCGTGCAAGAACTACGACGGCGACGTGCAGAGCGACACGGTGGCGCAGGGCTTCGGCTCGCTCGGTCTGATGACCAGCGTGCTGATGACGCCGGACGGCCGCACCGTGGAGGCCGAGGCCGCGCACGGCACGGTGACCAGGCACTACCGCCAGCACCAGCAGGGCAAGCCGACGTCGACGAACCCGATGGCGTCGATCTTCGCGTGGACGCGGGGCCTGGCCCACCGCGGCGTCCTGGACGGGACGCCGGCGGTGACGGCGTTCGCGCACACCCTCGAGCAGGTCTGCGTGCGTACCGTCGAGAGCGGCAGCATGACCAAGGACCTGGCGGTCCTGGTCGGGCCGGACCAGCCCTGGCTGACCACCCAGGAGTTCATGGCCGCGATCGAGGCCAACCTGCGGGCGACGATGCACCCGGCCGGGTAGGCGCGCCCGTACTCTGGGGCCCGTGAGCGGCACCTGGGCGAAGATCGCTCTCGTCATCGTCTTCGTCCTGATCGGCGGCACGTTCTCGGCGACGGAGATGGCGCTGGTCTCGCTGCGCGAGAGCCAGCTCCGGACGCTGGCGACGCGCGGCCCCCGCGGACAACGGGTGGCGGCGCTCGCGTCCGACCCGAACCGGTTCCTGGCCGCCCTGCAGATCGGCGTGACGCTGGCCGGCTTCCTGTCGGCGGCGTTCGGCGCGGCCACGCTGGCCGACGAGTTCGCGCCGGTGCTGGAGGGCTGGGGGCTGCCGCACGGGCTGTCCACGACAGTCGCGCTGATCACCATCACCGTGGCCATCTCCTACCTCGCGCTGGTGCTCGGCGAGCTGGTGCCCAAGCGGTTGGCGCTGCAGCGGGCCGAGCGGCTCGCGCTGGTGGCCGCGCCGGCCGTCGACCGGTTCGCCCGGCTGGTCTCCCCGTTCGTGTGGCTGCTGTCCCGGTCGACGAACCTCGTCGTCCGGGTGCTCGGAGGCGACCCGTCGGCCGGCCGGGAGCAGATGAGCGACGAGGAGGTCCGGCTGCTCGTCGCCGGGCACCAGTCGTTCGGGCGCGAGGCGCGCGAGCTGATCGAGGAGGTCTTCGCCGCCGGCGACCGCCAGCTGCGCGAGGTCATGGTCCCGCGCACGGAGGTGGACTTCCTGGACGCGACGATGCCGGTCTACAAGGCGGTGCGGGTGGTCGCCGACCTGCCGCACAGCCGGTACCCGGTGATCCAGGGCAGCGCCGACGACGTCGTCGGGTTCGTACACGTGCGGGACCTGTTCGGCGCCGACTCCTCGACCCGGCTGAGCGAGCTCGCCCGGGACGTCGCCCGGCTGCCCGGCACCAAGCGGCTGCTGCCCGCCCTCAGCGAGCTGCGCCGGGCCGGCCTGCACCTGGCCATCGTCGTCGACGAGTACGGCGGCACCGCCGGGATCGTCACCCTCGAGGATCTCGTCGAGGAGCTGGTCGGTGACATCCGGGACGAGTACGACGCGCAGCAGCAGGCCGCGCGGCGCACCCGCGGCGGCGACCTGGAGGTGGAAGGGCTGCTCAACCTCGACGACTTCGAGGACGAGGCCGGGTTCGCCCTGCCGGAGGGCCCGTACGAGACGGTGGCCGGGTACGTGCAGGCGTCGCTCGGGCACATCCCGCAGGTCGGCGAGACGGTCGAGCACGACGGGCACCGGATCACCGTGACCGAGACCGACGGCCGACGGGTCTCCAAGCTGCTCGTGGTGCCAAGACCCGCAGACTCGGCACAGCCGGCTGAGCCGCCAGAGCCGGCAGTACCGTCAGAGCCTTCGGGTCCGGACCAGCCGACCGGGCGGGATTTGCCAGAATGAGCGCCATGCCGGCCTCCCGCTCCTCGTCCCGTCCGCGCGTCTTCTCCGGGATGCAGCCGACCGCTGACTCCCTGCACCTGGGCAACTACCTCGGGGCGCTGACGAGCTGGGTCGCCCTGCAGGACACCCACGACCCGGTGTACTGCGTCGTGGATCTGCACGCGATCACCGCAGGGCACGACCCGCAGACTCTTCGGCACCGGACCAGGCTGACCGCCGCGCAGTACCTCGCCGCCGGGATCGAGACCGACCGCAGCATCCTGTTCGTGCAGAGCCACGTCCCGGCGCACACCCAGCTGCAGTGGGTGCTCGGCTGCATCACCGGCTTCGGCGAGGCCGGCCGGATGACGCAGTTCAAGGACAAGTCGCAGCGGGAGGGGTCGGCGGCGGCATCGGTGGGGCTGTTCACCTACCCGGTGCTGCAGGCTGCGGACATCCTGCTCTACGGCGCGGACCAGGTGCCGGTGGGCGAGGACCAGCGCCAGCACATCGAGCTGTCCCGCGACCTCGCCCAGCGCTTCAACTCCCGCTTCGGCGAGACCTTCGTCGTGCCGGAGCCGCACATCGTGCGCGGGACCGCGAAGATCCTGGACCTGCAGAGCCCGGACAAGCAGATGAGCAAGAGCATCGGCGGACCCGGCGTCCTCTGGCTGCTCGACGACCCGGCGGTCAACGCGAAGAAGATCCGCTCCGCGGTCACCGACAACGAGCGCGAGATCCGGTACGACCCGCAGGCCAAGCCGGGTGTCTCGAACCTGCTGACGATCGCGTCGGCGCTGGACGGGGAGCCGGTCGACGAGCTGGAGAAGCGGTTCGCCGGCTGCGGCTACGGGGACCTGAAGGCCGCCGTCGCCGACACGTTCGTGAGCTTCGCCGCGCCGTTCCGCGAGCGCACCCTGGCGTACCTGGACGAGCCGGAGCGGCTCGACGCGGCGCTGGCCACCGGGGCGGCCAAGGCGGCCGCGATCGCCGAGCCGATGCTCGCCACGGTGTTCGACCGGGTGGGCTTCCTGCCGGCGGCGCCGTGACCGCAGCGGCTGGCGCCGGGCTGAGCGCGCGGGTTCTGGGCGTGTCGATCGCCCTGCCCGAGCCGTTCGAGTCCGAGCTCACCGCGGTCCGCGAGCGGCTCGGGGACCCGGAGACCCACACCGTCCCCACACACATCACGCTGCTGCCGCCCACCACCGTCGACGACGTGCTGCTGCCCGAGATCCACCAGCATCTGGCCGCTGCCGCGGCCAAGACCGAGCCGTTCCGGATCCGGTTGCGCGGGTCGGGCACGTTCCGGCCGGTGTCCCCGGTCGTGTTCGTGGCCGTCGCGGAGGGAATCGCCCCGTGCGAGATGCTCGAGACCCGGGTGCGGGCCGGCGTGCTGTGGCGCCCGGTGCTCTTCCCGTACCACCCGCACGTGACGGTGGCGCACGACCTGCCGCCCGCCGCGCTGGACGCGTCCCTCGAGGAGCTGGCCGGCTACGCGGCCGACTTCACCGTCGACCACTTCGTCCTGTACGAGCACGTCGACGGGGCCTGGATGCCGGACCGTGACTTCGCCTTCGCCGGGTAGCGGCCGGGGCGCGACCCTGCTGACCTGGGGGCGTGCGCTGCTCGCCCGGGTCCAGGACCGGTGGCGGTTCGCCGACCGGCTCGTCCGCACCGTCGACCGGTACCTGGACGTGCAGGGCTCGTTGCTGTCGGCCGGGATGACGTACTACGGGTTCCTGGCCCTGTTCCCGCTGGTCGCCGTCGGGCTCGGCGTGACCTCCGTGCTGTCCCGGATAGTCCCGTCCGTGGACCACACCGTCCGGGACCAGATCACCCAGCTCATGCCCAGCGTGGACGTGGACGCGATGGTGAACGCCAGCCTCACCGTCGGGCTCATCGGCCTCGGGGTGATGCTGTACGCAGGGGTGCGCTGGGTCGGGGCGCTGCGCCGCTCGCTGACCGTGCTCGCCGGCCGGCCGCCGCGCTCGGTGCCGTACCTGCGCGGGCTGCTCGGCGACACGGTGGTCCTGGCGCTGCTCGGGGCCGCGGTGCTGGTCTCGATCGCGCTGTCGCTGGTGACCCAGCTCGCCACCGGGGTGCTGTCCGGGTGGCTCGGGACCAGCGGTTCGTCGGCGCTGGTCCGGTTCGTGACGTTGGTGGCCGCCCTGCTCACCGACCTGGCGATCGGCTGGGCGCTCTACCACGTGGTCGACGACCCCCGGCTGCGCGGGCGGCGGCTGCTGGTCACCGCAGCCGTCGCCGGGCTCGGGTTCGAGGTGCTCAAGCAGGCCGCCGCGCTGATCATCGAGGCCGCCTCGCGCAACGTCATCTACGGGACGTTCGCCGCCACGGTCGGCGTGCTGATCTGGATCTCGTACCTGTCCAAGTGGATCCTGTTCGTCGGCGCCTGGGCGCTCGTCCGGGAGATCCCGGCCGGGGAGGTCCCGCTCGAGACGATCGTGCCGTCAGAGCCGCGTGCCGCGGCGGGCGGCGACGGACATCCGGGCGGCGAGCCGGTGGCTCTCCCGCCGTCGGCGCAGCCCGAAGAGCCCCGCGACGACGGCCAGGCCGCCCGCCAGCGCGGCAGCCATCCACAGGGACGAGGGCAGGGCTGACCCGGCTGCCCGCGGGCCGCCGACGCCGGCTGTGGCGACCTGCGTGCTGCCGGTGCTCGGGGACGACGACGCGGTGGCCAGCGACAGCGGTTGCGCCAGCTCGCCGACCCCGGGCCGGCCGATGTTGGCGAAGCCCCAGTCGAGCAGCGCCTTGGCCGTGTCCTCGGTCGGTCCGGTGATCTTCATCAGCGTCACGATGATCAGGTGGCCGCCGCGTTCGGCCGCGCCCACGTACGTACGCCCGGCCAGCGACGTGTAGCCGGTCTTGACCCCGACCATCCCCGGGTAGCCGTGCATGAGCAGCCGGTTCTGGTTCTGGATCTGGTACGTGCGGCGTCCGGGCGGCCCGCCGCGCTGGTGCACGCCCGGGAAGTCGTACCGCTTGGTGGAGGTGTAGCCGCGGAAGTCCGACCGCATCAGGCCCGCCCGCGCGAACAGCGCGAGGTCGTACGCCGACGTCACCTGACCGGGGGTGTCCAGGCCGCTCGGGTTCACCGCGTGGGTGTCGTCCGCCTGCAGCTCGACCGCCGTCGCGTTCATCGCGGTCACGGTCGGCGCCCAGCCGCCGCCGGCGTTGGCCAGCGCGCTCGCGGCGTCGTTCCCGGACGCCAGGAACAGGCCGTAGAACAGCTGGTCGACGGTGTACGTGGCGCCGGCGACGATCCCGACCCGGGTGCCCTCCACCCGGGTGTCCTGGGGCCGGCCGACGTACACCTGGCTCTTGTCCAGCTCGGGCAGGAGCGTGACGTGCGGTCAGCGTCTTGAGCGTGCTGGCCGGCATGAAGCGGCCGTGCGCGTCCTTGGCCGCGAGCACCGTGCCGGCCGTGGCGTCGGCGACCAGCCACGACGCGGCGCCGATCTTGGGCGTCCCGGTGGCGCCCGGGGTGACGACGACCCCGGTGCCGCTCAGCTGCGGGCCGCCGACCGGTCCGGCCGCACCGGCGGCTCCGGCCGGACCTGCGACGGCCAGCGTGCCGACCAGGGCCGCCGCCAGGACGACCGTGACGAGCACGGCGCTGACCTGCGGCGGGAGGGTCGGACGGCGCATGATGCGGGACACCGTACGTCAGCGAACGGCGGCGATCACGGCTGCGGTGCGCGATCATCGGGGCAGGCGTGCGCAGCGGCGGCGCCCCGACGGTGGGATGAGCGCGGTTCGCGCCGCGCCCGGGAGGTGCGGATGGTGCTGGCCCCCAAGGCCCCCGAGGAGCGGCGTCGCCGGATCCTGTCCGCGACGGTGGAGGTCCTGCGCGAGCGGGGTTTCGCCGGGACCCGCGTGGCCGACATCGCGGACGCCGCCGGTACGTCTTCCGGCTTGGTGCTCTACCACTTCAAGTCGCTCGAGGGGGCCCTGTCCGAGGCGCTGACCACGGTCGAGGACGAGTTCTACGCGGAGCTGGAGGCCGAGCTGGGGGCCTCGGCCGGCCCGGCCGAGCGGCTGCGACGGATGGCCGAGATGGGGGCGGGATCCGGCCCGGCGGTCGGGGACTGGGGCCTGTGGCTGGAGATCTGGGTCCGGGCGCTGCGGGACCCGGGGGCCAGGGCCACCCGGGAGCAGCTGGACCGCCGCTGGCGGGGGTGGCTGCGCGGAGTTGTGGACGAGGGCGTGCATTCGGGCGTGTTCCGCACGCCGGACGCCGAGGACGCGACGGCCCGGCTGGCGGCGCTGATGGACGGGCTGGCCATCCAGCTGGCGCTGGCCGACCCGGACATGAGCCCGGACCGGTTCGTCCGGCTGTGGCTGACCGCCGCGGGGCTCGAGCTCGGGGTCGACCTCCTGACTGAAGAGCGCTAGGCACGCCGCCCGCGCGGGTGCTAACCTCGCAGCAACTTACTGAATGGCCGTTCAGATCAGCCGGGATCACCTGACCGGGCTGCTCGGCGGCCGCGAGGAGTGATCCCCCATGGCCACCAACCTGGCCACCGACCTGGCCGCCGACCCGGCCACCGCCGCGGCCGCGAACCCGGCCGCGGGCGCCAAGGTGACCGACCGCGCGCACCTGCAGCGGCAGGTCAAGGACCACCTGCTCCTGAACTTCACCGACATGTCGGAGTTCGCCGACAGCGACGTGCGGGTCTTCGTCCGCGGCGACGGCTGCTACGTGATCGACGCCGACGGCCGGCGCGCGATCGACGGCATCTCCGGGCTGTTCTGCTCGAACCTCGGGCACGGCTACGGCGAGGAGGTCGGCCGGGCCGCGTACGAGCAGCTGTCGACGCTCGCGTTCACCCCGTCCTGGTACATCACCAACCCGGTCGCGGCCGCGCTGGCCGAGCGCCTCAGCGACGTCTCCGGCGACCTCGGGCTGCACCGCGTCTTCCTGACCAGCGGTGGCGGCGAGGCCAACGAGGCGATGTACAAGCTGGCCCGGCAGTACCACGCGGCGAACGGTCAGCCCGCGCGTCGCAAGGCGATCTCGCGCCGGCTGGCGTACCACGGCACCTCGCTGGGCGCGCTGTCGCTGACCGGCCTGCCGTACTGCAAGACGATGTTCGAGCCGATGCCGATCCAGACCGCGTTCGTGAGCAACACCAACGCCTACCGGCACCCGCTCGGGCACGACGAGGCGGCGTTCACCGCGGCGCTGCTGGCCGAGGTCGAGGACCGCGATCGAGTGGGAGGGCCCGGAGAACGTGGCCCTGCTCATCGCCGAGCCGGTGCAGAACTCCGGCGGCTCGTTCACCCCGCCCAAGGGCTACTGGCAGGGGCTGCGGGCGATCTGCGACAAGTACGGGATCCTGCTCGTCGCCGACGAGGTCATCACCGGCTTCGGCCGGGTCGGCGACTGGTTCGCGTCGCTGCGGTACGAGGCTCGCCCGGACATGGTGGTCTTCGCCAAGGGCGTCACCGCCGGCATGGCCCCGCTGGGCGGCGTGCTCATGAACGACCGCGTCGCCGAGCCGTTCGTGACCGGCACGATGTACATGCACGGCCTCACCTACGGCGGTCACCCGATGACGGCTGCGGTCGCGCTCAAGGTGCTCGAGATCTACGAGCGGGACGGTGTCATCGACAACGTCCGCGAGAACGAGCCGTACCTGCGCGACGCGCTGAACGAGCTGCGCCGGGTACCGCTCGTGGGCGACGTGCGCGGCGCCGGGTACTTCTGGTCGGTCGAGATGGTCAAGGACCGCGACACCAGGGAGACGTTCGAGGGTGCCGAGGCGGACTGGCTGCTGCGTGACGTGCTGACCGCCCAGATGGTCGAGCGCGGGCTGCTGTGCCGTCTCGACGACCGCGGCGACCCGGTCATCCAGCTGTCCCCGCCGCTGGTCGCGGACCGCCGCGTGCTGGACGAGATGGTGGGCATCGTCGGCAGCGCGCTCGAGGCGGCGTGGGACGCGTTCAACGAGCGCGAGCCGGGCCGGACAGCGGGCTCCGGCCCGACGGCGCCGGAGCCGGGTGCCCGGCCGGCGACCCAGCCGGCGCGCCACTGACACCGCGGTCCAGGCGCGGCCGCCCCGGTCGAGGTCGGTACGCTCGGGACCGTGACCCGCGAGCGCCGGACCGAGTCCGGGCTGCCGATCGAGCCGGTGT
Source organism: uncultured Actinomycetota bacterium (assembly GCA_963771835.1). Classification (GTDB taxonomy): domain Bacteria; phylum Actinomycetota; class Actinomycetes; order Prado026; family Prado026; genus CAVQCJ01. The sequence continues at coordinate 385,728 of CAVYVA010000004.1, read as the reverse complement.
ACGGGCCGGACGCGCTGGAGGGCTGGGACCCGGCCACCACGCTCGGCGAGCCCGGCCGGTACCCGTACACCCGCGGGGTGTACCCGACCATGTACACCGGCCGGCCGTGGACCATGCGGCAGTACGCCGGCTTCGGCACCGCGGTCGAGTCCAACCGCCGCTACCGCCAGCTGCTCGACGCCGGCCAGACCGGGCTGTCGGTGGCCTTCGACCTGCCGACCCAGATGGGGTACGACTCGGACCACCCGGCCGCCGCCGGCGAGGTGGGCAAGGTCGGCGTGGCGATCGACTCGATCGACGACATGCGGGTGCTGTTCGACCGGATCCCGCTGGACAAGGTCTCGACGTCGATGACGATCAACGCCCCGGCCGCGGTGCTGCTGCTCATGTACGAGCTCGTCGCGGCCGAGCAGGGCGTCGCGGCCGACCGGCTCACCGGCACCATCCAGAACGACGTGCTCAAGGAGTACATCGCGCGCGGGACCTACATCTACCCGCCGCGGCCGTCGCTGCGGCTGGTCACCGACACGTTCAGCTACTGCCGCGAGGTCATGCCGCACTGGAACACGATCTCCATCTCCGGCTACCACATGGCCGAGGCGGGTGCGACGCCGGCGCAGGAGGTCGCCTTCACGCTCGCGGACGGCATCGAGTACGTCCGCGCGGCCCTGGCCAGCGGCCAGCACGTCGACGAGTTCGCGCCGCGGCTGGCGTTCTTCTTCGTCGCCCGCACGACGCTGCTCGAGGAGGTGGCCAAGTTCCGGGCCGCGCGCCGGATCTGGGCCCGGGTGATGCGCGAGGAGTTCGGCGCGCAGGAGCCCAAGTCGATGATGCTGCGGTTCCACACCCAGACCGCCGGGGTGCAGCTGACCGCGCAGCAGCCGGAGGTGAACCTCGTCCGGGTTGCGGTGCAGGCGCTCGGAGCGGTGCTGGGAGGCACCCAGTCGCTGCACACCAACTCCTACGACGAGGCGCTCGCCCTGCCGAGCGAGAAGGCCGCGCGGCTGGCGCTGCGCACCCAGCAGGTGCTGGCGTTCGAGACCGACGTGACCGCCACCGTCGACCCGTTCGCCGGCTCGTACGTGGTCGAGACGATGACCGACGGGCTCGAGGCCGCCGCGGTCGCGCTCATGCAGCGCGTCGAGGACATGGGCGGCGCGGTCGCGGCGATCGAGCAGGGCTTCCAGAAGTCCGAGATCGAGCGGGCCGCGTACGCGACCGCGCTGGCGGTGGACTCAGGGGAGCGGGTCGTGGTCGGCCTGAACCGCTTCACGTCCGATGTCGACGACCCGTACGAGCCGCTGCGCGTGGACCCGGCGATCGGCGCCGAGCAGGCCGAGCGGCTGGCCAAGCTGCGCGCGGACCGGGACGGTGCGGTGGTCGAGGCCGCTCTGGAGCGGCTGCAGGCGGCCGCCCGCGGCACGGACAACGTCCTGCACCCGATGCGGGACGCGCTCGCCGCCCGCGCCACGGTGGGGGAGGTGTCCGACGCGCTGCGCGCCGTCTGGGGCACCTATGTCCCCGTCGACGTCTTCTGACCCGTCCCCGGCCCCTTCCCCGGCCGGGTCTGGCCCGGCCCGACTTGACCTGTTCCGCGCATTTTGTGACGGTGGACGCATGGTTCCCACCGTTCTGCTGCTGCTCGCGCTCTCCGTGATCGCCGGTCTCGGCTGGGGGGTGCTGCGGTACGAGCGCTCCGACGAGACCGAGCGCTTCAACCGGGCCCGGGAGATCACGAGCTCGTGGGCGGAGCCTGGACCGAGGTTCCAGACAGTCCCGGCGTACGACGAGTCCGAGCGCGCCGACGACTAACCTGCCGGGGTGACAGTCGCCGCCGACCTGACCGGCAAGGGCGCCCCGGAGCTGCCGGACGACCTGCGGGCGGCCGTCCTCGACGCCACCGGCGGGCTCACCGACGAGCTGGTCGCCCTGCGGCGCGACCTGCACGCCCACCCCGAGCTCGGCCGCCAGGAGGTCCGGACGACCGCCGCGGTCGCCGCCCGCCTGAGCGCCGCCGGGCTGCGCCCGCAGCTGCTCGCCGGCGGCGCGGGCCTGCTGTGCGACATCGGCGGCGGCTCCCACGGCGCGGACCGCCCGACGCTGGCCCTGCGGGCCGACCTGGACGCGCTCCCGGTCCCCGACGAGAAGGACGTCCCGTACCGGTCCACCGTGCCCGGCTGCTCGCACGCCTGCGGCCACGACGTGCACACCGCCATCGTCGTGGGGGCGGGGCTGGTGCTCGCCGGTGTCGCCGCCAGGGCACCGCTGCCAGGCCGGGTCCGGCTGCGTCTTCCAGCCCGCCGAGGAGCTCACCCCGGGCGGTGCCCTCGAGACCATGGACGCCGGCGCCCTGGACGGCGTCCAGCAGATCTTCTGCGTCCACTGCGACCCGCGCGCCGACGTCGGGACCGTGGGGCTGAAGGTCGGCGCCGTCACCGGCTCGGCCGACCACGTCCAGGTCCGGCTCACCGGTCCCGGCGGCCACACGTCTCGACCGCACCTGACCGCCGACCTGGTGTACGCGCTGGGCAAGGTGGCCACCGACGTGCCCGCCGTGCTTTCCCGCCGGGTCGACCCCCGCGCCGGGCTGTCCGTGGTGTGGGGGCACGTCGCGGCCGGGACCGCGCCCAACGCCATCCCCCGCGAGGGGGTGCTCTCCGGGACGGTCCGGGCACTGGACGCAGCGGTGTGGGAGCGGGCCCCGAAGGTCGTCGAGCAGGCGGTGCGCGGGGTGGTCGCCCCGTACGGCGTCGACTGCGACGTGATCTACACCAGGGGGGTGCCGCCGGTCGTCAACGACGCGGGGTCGACCCGGCTGCTGGCCGGGGCCGCGTACGCCGTCGTCGGCCCGGACGCCGTCTACGAGACCGAGCAGTCCCTCGGCGGCGAGGACTTCGCCTGGTACCTGTCGACGGTGCCGGGGGCGCTGGCCAGGCTGGGGGTGCGCCGCCCGGGGGACACCGCGGAGCGGGACCTGCACCAGGGCTCGTTCGACGTCGACGAGCGGTCGATCGGGGTAGGCGTCCGGTTGCTGTCGGCCACCGCCCTGCTGGGGTTGCTCTCGCTTTCATAACGGATTCCCCAACGAGCGGGGTGCCCAGCGTCGGACCGGTCAATGGTCTGCGAGCGAAGGTATACGCTCACGCGGGATCAGCGCCCGGATTCGTGGGCGCCATCGGAAGGAGAAGCCCTTGCGCAGCGTCATGAAGGTCGCCGCCGTAGCGATGGCCGGCGCGCTCGCGCTGGCCGCCTGCGGGAGCTCGAGCTCCGGCGGCAGCGGAAGCACGCCCTCGTCGTCCAAGCCGCCGGTCAAGGTGGGCATGGCCTACGACATCGGCGGGCGCGGGGACAAGTCGTTCAACGACGCCGCCGCCGCCGGCCTGGACAAGGCCGCCAAGGAGTTCGGCGTCACGACCAAGGAGCTGTCCGCGGTCGCCGGCGAGACCGACGCGCAGAAGACCGCACGGCTCGAGCTGCTCGCCCAGGGCGGCTACAACCCGGTCGTCGCGGTCGGGTTCGCCTACGCCGGGGCCATCAAGACGGTCGTTCCGAAGTACCCGAACACGAGCTTCGCCATCATCGACGACTCCAGCTTCACGGCCCCGAACCTGGCCAACCTGGTGTTCGCGGCCAACCAGGGCTCGTACCTGGTCGGCGTGCTGGCCGCCAAGGCGTCCAAGACCGGGACGGTCGGTTTCATCGGCGGCGTCAACGTGCCGCTGCTGCAGTCCTTCCAGGCCGGGTTCGACGCCGGGGCGAAGGCGGGCAACCCCAACATCAAGATCATCGACAAGTACCTGACCCAGCCGCCGGACTTCACCGGCTTCAACGACGCCGCCAAGGGCCAGACCACGGCCCAGGGCATGTTCGACCAGGGCGCGGACGTCGTGTACGCGGCGGCCGGCGGCTCCGGTACCGGTGCGTTCAAGGCCGCGAAGGCGTCCGGCAAGTGGGCCATCGGCGTCGACTCGGACCAGTACCTGACCGCGGGCGACCTCGCCTCGGTGGTCCTGTCGTCGGCACTGAAGCGGGTCGACGTCGCGACCTACGACTACATCAAGTCCTTCGTCGACGGGTCGGTGCTCACCGGCGTCCAGACCTTCGACCTGAAGAACGACGGGGTGGGCTACTCCAAGTCCAACTCGGCGGTGGACCCGTACGTGGCCGATGTCGAGGCGGCCAAGCAGCAGGTCGTCAGCGGGGCCGTCACGGTTCCCGACAAGCTCGGCTGACTCGTCCGGCGGTAGTACCCGTGGCTCCGGCCCGGACGCGGTAGCGTCCGGGCCGGAGCCCGTTTCGGCGGAGGTGGTCAGCGCGATGGCAGAGGTCCCGGCCCCGGCGGTCGAGCTACGCGGCATCACCAAGCGCTTCCCCGGGGTGGTGGCCAACCACGACGTCGACATCGTGGTCCGCCGCGGCACGGTGCACGCGATCGTCGGCGAGAACGGCGCGGGGAAGTCCACGCTGATGAAGACGCTGTACGGCATGCACCGGCCGGACGAGGGGACCATCGCCATCGACGGCGAGTCGGTCGTGCTGCACTCGCCGTCGGACGCGATCGCCCGCGGGGTCGGCATGGTGCACCAGCACTTCCAGCTCGCTGACAACCTCACCGTGCTGGAGAACATCGTGCTCGGGCAGGAGCCGACCAGACATGGACGGCTGGATGTCGCGAGCGGCCGGACGCGCATCCGCGAGCTCGGCCAGCAGTACGGCCTGACGGTCGACCCGGACGAGGTCGTGGAGAACCTGGGCGTCGGCGACCGGCAGCGCGTCGAGATCCTCAAGGTGCTCTACCGCGGCGCGCACATCCTGATCCTCGACGAGCCGACCGCGGTGCTCGTCCCGCAGGAGGTCGACGAGCTGTTCGCCGCCCTGCGCGAGCTGAAGGCGCAGGGGCTGACCGTCATCTTCATCAGCCACAAGCTGGACGAGGTGCTGTCGGTCGCGGACCAGATCACCGTCATGCGCGGCGGCACCACCGTCGCCACGGTGCTCCCGTCGGAGGTCACCGCGCGACGGCTGGCCGAGCTGATGGTCGGCAGCGAGCTGCCGTCGCCGCAGACCCGCGAGTCCACCGTGACCGAGGTCCCCGTGCTCACGCTCGAGGGCGTGGCGCTGGTGGTCGAGGGTCGCGAGCTGCTGCACGACATCGGCTTCACGATCCACAAGGGCGAGGTGCTCGGGATCGCGGGCGTCGAGGGCAACGGCCAGGCGGAGCTGGTCGAGACCATCATGGGGATCCGTACCGCCTCGGCCGGGCGGATCCTGTTCGAGGGCGGCGACATCACCGGCTGGGGCACGCGCGAGCGCCGCGAGGCCGGGATCGGGTACATCCCCGAGGACCGCAGCCGGCACGGCCTCTGCTCGAGGCGCCGCTGTGGGAGAACCGGATGCTCGGGCACCAGACGCAGCCCCCGAACGCCCGGGGACCGCTCATCGACATCAAGGGCGCCAAGTCCGACACCCGGCGGATCGTCGACGAGTACGACGTGCGCACGCCCGGCATCGACGTCGTCGCGTCCTCGCTGTCCGGCGGCAACCAGCAGAAGCTGATCGTGGGGCGGGAGATGAGCGGCAGCCCGCGGCTGCTGATCGCCGCGCACCCGACCCGCGGCGTGGACGTCGGTGCGCAGGCCGCGATCTGGGACCTGCTCCGCCAGGCCAGGGCCGCCGGGCTGGCCGTGCTGCTGATCTCGGCCGACCTGGACGAGCTCATCGGTCTGTCCGACACCCTTCAGGTGCTGCTCCGCGGCGCGCTCGTCGCCACTGCCGACCCGGCGACGGTGACGCCCGAGGAGCTCGGCTCGGCGATGACCGGTGCCGGCAGCGGAGAGGCGGCGTGATGGCCGGCTGGTGGCGTCGCATCGTCTACACGCTGGCCGCGCCGGTGCTGGCGCTGCTGTTCGCCCTCGCGGTCACCTCGGTCATCCTCGCGATCAGCGGGCACGCCCCGGTGCCGGCGTTCCAGTCGATGTGGACCTACGGCACCACGCAGGCCAGCCTGGTCAACACCATCAACCTGTCCATCACGTACTACCTCGCGGCTGTGGCCGCCGCCATCGGCTTCCGGATGAACCTGTTCAACATCGGCGTGGACGGCCAGTACCGCATCGCGGCGCTGCTGGCCGCGGCGCTCGGCGGCGTGCTGCACCTGCCCGGTTTCCTCGACGTCTTGATGATCCTGCTGGTCGCGATGATCGCCGGCGCCGCCTGGGCCGCGATCGCCGGCCTGCTCAAGGCCCGCCGCGGGGTCAGCGAGGTCATCTCGACGATCATGCTGAACTACATCGCCACCGGCGTGATCGCGTACCTGCTCACGCCCGGACGTCTGGCCGTCCCCGTCGCGGGCAGCAACAACATCGGCACCCGGCCGATCCCGCCGAACGGGCAGGTGCCGGGGTTCGCCATCTTCGGCTCGTCCAACGGCAAGATCGAGGGCCTGATCGTCCTCGCGGTCCTGGTCGGCGTCGCGTACTGGTTCCTGCTCGCCCGCACCAGGTTCGGGTTCGACCTGCGGGCCACCGGGCGTTCAGAGCCGGCTGCCGTGGCCAGCGGCGTGAACGTCAAGCGCATGATCGTCATCAGCATGCTGATCTCCGGCGCGGCGGCCGGGCTGGTGGGCATGCCGCAGCTGCTCGGCGAGGTGCACTCGTACGGGACCGACTTCCCGGTCGGGCTGGGCTTCACCGGCATCTCGATCGCGCTGCTGGGCCGCAACAACGCGGTCGGCATGGCGGCCGGCGCGCTGCTGTGGGCGTTCCTGGACACCTCGCGGCTGATCCTGGACTTCAACGGCATCTCCAAGGACATCGTCACGATCATGCAGGGCATCGCGGTGCTCTCCGTGGTCATCGCGTACGAGCTCGTGCGCCGGTACCGGCTGGTCCAGCAGCAACGCGACGTCGGCCGACAGCTCGGCCGGGCCGAGCCCGCTCTCACCGGTCCGGCGCCGGCATGAGCGGGACCCGCCTGCCGCGCCCGGACCAGGTGCTCGGAACGGTCGCCCTGCAGCAGCGGCGCGTCGCGTTCACCGGTCTGCGGCTCGCCTATCTGTCGATCGGGCTGGTCTTCGTCGTGTCGGCGGTGCGGCAGGTCACGGGCCAGCACGAGCTGAGCACCAGCGGGACGTTCGGGGCCGCGATCATCTCGGCGATACCGATCGGGCTCGCCGGCCTGGGCGGTCTGTGGTCCGAGCGTTCGGGCGTCGTGAACATCGGCCTCGAAGGCATGATGATCATGGGGACCTGGGGGGCCGGTTTCGCCGGCCCGAAGTGGGGTGTCTGGGCGGGCGTCGGGTTCGGGATCCTGCTCGGCGCCCTGTTCGGGGCCTTGCACGCCGTCGCCACGGTGACCTTCGGCGTCGACCAGATCATCTCCGGCGTCGCCATCAACCTGCTCGGGCTCGGCGCCGCGCAGTACCTGTCTGCGCTGGCGTTCCCCAACCAGGTGACCCAGTCGCCGCAGATCCCGCTCCCGCCGTCGGTCAGCATCCCGTGGCTGCCCGGTGCGATGCTGACGGTGCAGGACCACAACTGGTTCCTGGTGTCCGACCTGGCCGGCATCGTGCGCGCCGTCACGTACCAGATCTCGTTCTTCACGATCATCGCGGTGCTGCTGCTGCCGCTGACGGCGTTCCTGCTGTGGCGGACGGCGTTCGGACTGCGGCTGCGCTCGTGCGGCGAGGCGCCGTACGCGGCCGAGACGCTCGGCGTGAACGTCTACAAGTACAAGTACATCGCGGTCATCACCTCCGGCGCGCTGGCCGGCTTCGGCGGCGCCTACCTCGCCGTCATCTCGTCGATCTACCGGGACGGGCAGACGTCCGGCCGAGGCTTCATCGGTCTGGCCGCGATGATCTTCGGCAACTGGCGGCCCGGTGGGCTGGCCGCCGGCGCCGGGCTGTTCGGGTACACCGACGCGCTGCAGCTGCGCAGCGACAGCGCCGTGCACGCGCTGCTGCTGCTGTTCGCGGTGGGGCTCGCCGGCTTCGCCGGCTGGTCGTTCTACCGGCGCAAGATCGTGCCGGGCGTGGTCGGGAGCTGTCTTCGCGGTGCTGGTCCTGCTCTGGTACCTCACCACCGACTCGCTGCCGCCGCAGCTGACGTACATGACGCCGTACATCACCACGCTGCTGGTGCTCGCGCTGGCCTCGCAACGGCTGCGCCCGCCGGCGGCCGACGGCATCCCGTACCGGCGCGGTCAGGGCTGATGGCCGTCGACTGGGACGCGCTGCACGCAGCCGCGGTCGAGGCGATGGCGCACGCGTACGCGCCGTACTCGAAGTTCAAGGTCGGTGTCGCCGGCCTGGTCGACGACGGCCGGGTCGTCGTCGGGTGCAACGTGGAGAACGCCTCCTACGGCCTCGGTCTGTGCGCCGAGTGCGGGCTGGTGTCGGCGCTGCACGCGTCCGGTGGCGGCCGGCTCGTCGCCGTGGTGTGCGTCGACCAGCACGGTGCGGTGCTGATGCCGTGCGGGCGCTGCCGCCAGCTGCTCTACGAGAACGGCGGACCGGCGATGCTGCTGCAGTCCGTCTCGGGCGTGCGCACGATGGCGGAGGTGCTGCCGGACGCGTTCGGGCCCGACGACCTCCGGACGCGGGCGGAGCGGACGACGTGAGCGAGCCGTTCGCCGCTGTCGACGTCATCATCGCGAAGCGGGAGCGGCTGGAGCTGAGCGACGCCGCAGATCGACTGGGTGCTCGACGCGTACACCCGCGGCGTCGTGGCCGACGAGCAGATGTCGGCGCTGGCGATGGCCATCCTGCTCAACGGCATGACCGCCCGGGAGATCACCCGCTGGACCGCCGCGATGATCGCCTCCGGCGAGCGGATGGACTTCTCCGGGCTGGGCCGCCCCACCGCGGACAAGCACTCCACCGGCGGCGTCGGCGACAAGATCACGCTGCCGCTCGCGCCGCTGGTCGCCGCCTGCGGCGTGGCCGTGCCACAGCTGTCCGGGCGCGGGCTCGGCCACACCGGCGGGACGCTGGACAAGCTCGAGTCGATCCCGGGCTGGCGGGCCCGGCTGTCCACCGAGGAGATGCTCGCCGTGCTGCGCGACGTCGGCGCGGTGGTCTGCGCCGCGGGTGACGGCCTGGCGCCCGCCGACCGCAAGCTCTACGCGCTGCGCGACGTGACCGGCACGGTCGAGGCGATCCCGTTGATCGCGAGCTCGATCATGAGCAAGAAGATCGCCGAGGGCACCGGGGCGCTGGTGCTGGACGTCAAGGTCGGCTCGGGCGCGTTCATGAAGGACGTCGGCCGGGCCCGCGAGCTCGCCGCGACGATGGTCGGGCTCGGCACCGCCGCCGGGGTACGGACCGTCGCGCTGCTCACCGCGATGGACACCCCGCTCGGTCTGACCGCTGGGAACGCGCTGGAGGTCGCCGAGTCGGTCGAGGTGCTGGCCGGCGGCGGTCCCGCCGGACGTCGTCGCTCTCACGGTCCGGCTGGCCGAGGAGATGCTCGCCGCCGCGGGGGTGACCGGGCAGGACCCGGGCCGCCGGCTGGTCGACGGTTCGGCGATGGACGCCTGGCGCCGGATGATCACCGCCCAGGGCGGCGACCCCGACGCCCCGCTGCCGACCGCCAGGGAGTCCTCGGTGGTCACCGTGCCGGCGTCCGGGGTGCTCACCCGGCTCGACGCCTACGGGGTGGGCGTCGCGGCCTGGCGGCTGGGTGCCGGGCGGGCCCGCAAGGAGGACCCGGTCTCGGCCGGGGCGGGAGTGGTCCTGCACGCCAAGCCGGGGGACCGCGTGGTCGCGGGCCGGCCGCTGCTCACCCTCTTCGCGGACGAGCCGGAGCGGTTCGAGCGGGCCGTCCAGGCCCTGGCCGGCGCCTACGCCGTGGACGGGGACGACCCACCGCCGCTGCCGCTGGTCATCGACCGGATCGACGCGGCCGGGACCTGACCCCGGGCGTCGCCGGAGCGGGCGGGGTCAGGCGTTGAGGTTGGTGGCCGAGGCCGCGCGCTTGAACGGGTCGTTGGTGGGCGGCGAGGCGAGCTCGGCGCGCGGGCAGCTGTCCAGCGACAGCCCGACCCACGAGAGCGCGTCGTCGCACAACGACTCGACGCTCCAGCCCAGGCCCAGGCCGTAGGCGGAGACGGTGACCTTGTAGATCGTGATCTGGTGGCGGTTCGGCGCGTCGTACATGACCGCGATCGAACCGATGAGCTGGGCGCCGCCGCGGGCGCCACCCAGCCCGTCCCACGGCTGGTCGTAGCGCTGCCAGAGAGACGAGGTGGCGTTCCAGATCCCCCCGCGCGCCACGTCCAGTCGCTCGAGCTCGGACAGCACCCGGGAAGCCGTGCGCTGGTCCAGCACGGCCGCGGGCCGGATGATCCTGGTGTCATCACCTGGGGCGGGTCGCATGGGCCTTTCATCGGTCGCCACCGGGTCCGGGTTTAGCCCGTTCGCGCTACCGCTAGCCTCCACGGCGTGGGTGACGTCGACGACCTGCTCAGACGGGTCCCCAAGGTGCTCCTGCACGACCATCTCGACGGCGGGCTCCGGCCGCAGACCATCGTCGACCTGGCGGCCGAGGCCGGCTACGACCGGCTGCCCACGACCGACCCGGCCGAGCTCGGCCCGTGGTTCGTCTCCACCTGCTCGAGCGGGTCGCTGGAGGACTACCTGGCCACCTTCGAGCACACCGTCGGGGTGATGCAGACGGCCCCGGCGCTGCACCGGGTGGCCGCCGAGTGCGCCCAGGACCTCGCCGCCGACGGCGTGGTCTACGCCGAGGTCCGGTTCGCCCCCGAGCTGCACGTCGCGCAGGGTCTGGCCCTCGGCGAGGTGGTCGAGGCGGTGCTGGCCGGGTTCCGGGAGGGACGGCGGCTGGCCGCCGATGCCGGCCACCAGATCCGGGTCGGCGTGCTGCTGACCGCGATGCGGCACGCGGCTCGGTCGCTGGAGATCGCCGACCTGGTCGTCCGCTACCGGGACGACGGCGTGGTGGGGTTCGACATCGCCGGCGCCGAGGCGGGCTTCCCCCCGACCCGGCACCTGGACGCCTTCGAGTACCTGCGCCGGGAGAACGAGCACTTCACGATCCACGCCGGCGAGGCGTTCGGGCTCCCGTCGATCTGGGAGGCGCTGCAGTGGTGCGGCGCGGACCGGCTCGGCCACGGGGTCCGGATCATCGACGACGTCACGGTGGCGACCGGCGGGACGGCCCGGCTCGGGCGGCTGGCTGCGTACGTACGGGACAAGCGCATCCCGCTGGAGATGTGCCCGTCCTCCAACCTGCAGACGGGCGCAACCGGGTCGATCGCCGAGCACCCGATCGGGCTGCTGACCCGGTTGCGGTTCCGAGTGACGGTCAACACCGACAACCGGCTGATGAGCGGCACCTGCATGTCGCGCGAGCTCGCCCTGCTCACCGAGGCGTTCGGCTACGGCCCCGAGGACTGGCGCTGGTTCGCGGTCAACGCGATGAAGTCGGCGTTCGTGCCGTTCGACGAGCGGCTGGCCATGATCGACGACGTGATCAAGCCGGGCTACGCCGACCTGCCCTGACCCGCTTCACCTCGTGGAGTGCTGCAACCGTGCCCGGTTTGCGGCTTTTGTGGAGCACGGCAGGAGGTGAAGCCGGGGGGGGGGGGGGGTCACAGCCCGATGGGGTGCCACACGGTCTTGGTCTCCAGGAACGCGGTCATCCGGGACAGGCCCGGGTCGGCGGTCCAGTCGGCGGCGCCGGGGTCCGGGCGGCGCACCCGCTTGAGGTTGTCGGCGGCGGCCCGCTCCAGGTCGGCCGCCAGCCCGGGGTCCGCGCACCCGGTCAGGTCGATCGCGTTGACGTCCATGTGCGAGGCCAGCCACGGCGCGACCTCGGCCGGGTCGCCGGTGAGCAGGTTCACCACCCCGCCCGGCACGTCCGACGTGGCCAGGATCTCGGCCAGGGTCACGGCCGGTACCGGCCGGTCCTGCGCGGCCAGCACCACCGCCGTGTTCCCCGTCGCCACGACCGGCGCGAGCACGGACACCAGGCCGAGCAGCGAGGAGTCCTGCGGCGCGAAGACCGCGACCACCCCGGTCGGCTCGGGCACGGAGAAGTCGAAGAAGGGCCCGGCGACGGGGTTGGTCCCGCCGACGACCTGGGCGAGCTTGTCGGTCCAACCCGCGTACCAGACCCAGCGGTCCACCGCGTCGTCGACCGCGCGCTCGGCCGGCCGGCGCCCGATGCCCTCGGCGGCGCCGACCTCGGCGGCCAGCTGATCGCGCCGGCCCTCCATCACCTCGGCCACGCGGTACAGCACCTGGCCGCGGTTGTACGCCGTGGCGCCCGACCACCCGGCGAACGCGCTCCTGGCCGCGACGACCGCGTCCCGCGCGTCCTTGCGGGAGGCCTTGGCGACGTTGCCGACGAACGCGCCGCGGGCGTCCGTGACCTCGTACGACCGGCCGCTCTCCGAGCGCGGGAACTTCCCGCCGACGTACAGCTTGTAGGTCTTGCGCACGGCGACTCTGCTCATGCGAGGTACGCCTCCAGGCCGTGCCGGCCGCCCTCACGGCCGTAGCCGCTCTCCTTGTAGCCGCCGAACGGCGACGACGGGTCGAACTGGTTGAACGTGTTGGCCCAGACGACGCCGGCGCGCAGCCGGCTGGCCATCCACAGGATCCGCGAGCCCTTCTCGGTCCACACGCCGGCGGACAGCCCGTACGGGGTGTTGTTCGCCTTCTCGACGGCCTCCTTCGGCGTCCGGAAGGTCAGCACCGACAGCACCGGTCCGAAGATCTCCTCGCGGGCGATCCGGTGCGCCTGCGTCACGCCGGTGAAGATCGTGGGTGCGAACCAGAACCCGTGCGCCGGCAGCTCGCACGGCGGCGACCAGCGCTGCGCGCCCTCGGCCTCGCCGACCGCGGCCATCTCACGGATGCGTTCCAGCTGCACCGCGGAGTTGATCGCGCCGATGTCGGTGTTCTTGTCGAGCGGGTCGCCCAGCCGCAGCGTGGACATGCGACGGCGCAGCTTGCGCATCAGCTCGTCGGCGACCGACTCCTGCACCAGCAGCCGGGTGCCGGCGCAGCAGACGTGGCCCTGGTTGAAGAACACCCCGCGGATGATGCCCTCGACGGCCTGGTCCATGGGGGCGTCGTCGAAGACCACGTTGGCGGCCTTGCCGCCGAGCTCGAGCGTGACCTTCTTCCGGGTGCCCGCCACCGCGCGGGCGATCGCCTTCCCGACCTCGGTCGAGCCGGTGAACGCGACCTTGTCCACGTCCGGGTGCTCGACCAGCGACTGTCCGGTCCCGCCGGCGCCGGTGATGATGTTGACGACGCCCGGCGGCAGGTCCGCCTGCCGGCAGATGTCCGCGAAGACGAGCGCGGACAGCGGCGTGGTCTCGGCCGGCTTGAGGACGACGGTGTTCCCGGCGGCCAGTGCCGGGGCGATCTTCCAGGCGAGCATGAGCAGCGGGAAGTTCCACGGGATCACCTGGGCGCACACCCCGAGCGCTCTGGGGTCCGGGCCGAGACCGGCGTGGTCGAGCTTGTCGGCCCACCCGGCGTAGTGGAAGAAGTGCGCAGCCACCAGGGGGATGTCGACGTCGCGCGACTCCTTGATGGGCTTGCCGTTGTCGAGCGTCTCCAGGACGGCGAGCTCGCGGGACCGCTCCTGGATGATGCGGGCGATCCGGAACAGGTACTTGCCGCGCTCCCGGCCCGACATCCTGGACCAGGTGCGGCTGTACGCGCGGCGGGCCGCGCGGACCGCCCGGTCGACGTCGGCCGGGCCGGCCTCGGCGACCTCGGCGAGCACCTCCTCGGTGGCCGGGTTCACCGTCTTGAACGCGCCGCCGTCGACGGGGTCGGTGAACGACCCGTCGATGAACAACCCGTACGACGAGCGCAGCCGCACCACGGCTCGCGACTCCGGTGCCGGGGCGTACGTGAACTCAGCAGGCATGGGGTCAGTCCAGGGTGAAGTAGTCGGGACCGCAGTAGCGGCCGTCGGCGAGCCAGGCGCGCTGCATCAGCAGGTCGTTGAGCAGGCTGGAAGCGCCGATCCGGAACCAGTCCGGGTCCAGCCAGTCCGGGCCGGCGATCTCGTTGACCATCACCAGGTTGCGGATGGCCTCCTTCGCCGTGCGGATCCCGCCGGCCGGCTTCACGCCGACCTGCCGACCGGTCGCCTCGCGCCAGTCGCGGACGGCCTCGAGCATGACCAGGACGACCGGCGGCGTCGCGGCCGGCTGGATCTTGCCGGTCGAGGTCTTGATGAAGTCGGCACCGGCGAGCATGGCCAGCCACGAGGCGCGCCGGACGTTGTCGTACGTCTGCAGCTCGCCGGTCTCCAGGATCACCTTGAGGTGGGCACGGTCGGGCCCGTCGCCGCAGGCCTCCCGGATCGCGACGATCTCGTCGTGCACCTGCAGGTACCGGCCCTCGAGGAACGCGCCGCGGTCGATGACCATGTCGATCTCGTCGGCGCCGGCGGCCACGGCGTCCCTGGTGTCGGCGAGCTTCACGTCCATGAGCGCCCGGCCGGACGGGAACGCCGTCGTCACCGCGGCCACCTTCACCGCGCTGCCGGCCAGCGCCTGCCTGGCGACACCGACGAGGTCGTTGTAGACGCAGACCGCGGCCACGGCCGGCGCGGTCGGGTCGGTCGGGTCGGGCCGCACAGCCTTCGCGCACAGCGCGCGGACCTTGCCGACCGTGTCCATGCCCTCCAGGGTGGTGAGGTCGATCATGCGGACGGCGAGGTCGAGGGCGAAGGCCTTGGCCGTGGTCTTGATCGAGCGGGTCGCCAGGTCGGCGGCGCGGGCCTGGGCCCCCACCTCGTCGACGCCCGGCAGCCCGTGCAGGAACCTGCGCAGGGTCGCCTGCGACCCGGTCACCTCGCCGAGCGGACCCGGCGCCGTCGCCGTGCTGGTCATCCGGCGATCCTACGCAGCCGGAGCGAGGACTGAGCCGGCAGGCGAAGGATCGAGCGACCATGGGGCCGGAGCGAGGACTGAGCCGGCAGGCGAAGGATCGAGCGACCATGACTATCGGGCTGGGACTGGAGTGGTCGGGCAGAATGCCGGGATGGCCGGTCCCGCGCCGTACGCCGCCCACCGGCTGACCACCGGGCGGGCGGTCTCGTACGTGGTCTGCGCGGCCGTGCTGCTCCTGGTGGCGGACACCTGGCGCCGCGGCCAGGTCGGCGCGTACGGCGCCGCCGTGTGCCTGCTGCTCGTGCTGCTGCCGCTGGTGTACGTCCTGGGGCTGCGCCCGGCCGTGCTCGAGGGCCCCGCCACGCTCGAGGTGCGCAACCCGCTCCGCACGACCGTCATCGACTGGGCCGCGATCGACGATGTCGACGTGGTGGACGTGCTGCGGGTGCGGTGCGGCGAGCAGTACGTGCGGTGCTTCGCGGTGCCGCGCCGCCGGCCGGCCCCGTCGATGCTGCGGTCGGCGGCGACGACCGGGCAGATGCTGCCGCCCAGGGAGCCGGACCAGGGCTGGCAGCCGCCGTCCGGCGAACCGCGGGCGTCCGCGCTCGCACAGCGGCTGCGCGACATGCGGGACCGGCACGGCCGCGGGTACGCGGGCGCACCGCCGTCCGACCCACCGGGTCCGCCGACGACGCGCTGGGCCCCGGACGCGATCGTCGCACTGGCGGTCGGCATCGTGCTGTTCGCCGCGGCGCTGGCGCTGCTGTGAGCCGTGCGGGCGCGGGGACTGTCACGTTGCGTCCGCTGCGGGACGGCGAGGAGCTGGTCGACTCGGGCTCGGTGTGGGACGAGTGGGGCGTACGCGACGGCCCGCCGCCCGCCGACCTCGGTCGGCTGGTCGTCGAGGAGGGCGGAGCCGCGGTCGGCGACGTCTCCTGGCACTCGGTCTGGTACGGCCCGAACACGGCGTCGCGCGCCTACAACATCGGGATCTCGCTCGCGCCGGACGCACGCGGTCGGGGGATCGGCTCGCGCGCGCAGCGGCTGCTGGTCGAGCACCTGCTGGCCACCACGGACGTCGGCCGGGTCGAGGCGTCGACCGATGTCGAGAACGTCGCGGAGCAGCGCTCGCTGGAGAAGGCCGGGTTCGTCCGCGAGGGGGTGCTGCGGTCGGCGCAGGGCCGTGCGGACGGCCGGCACGATCTCGTCGTCTACTCGTTCGTCCGCGCCGACCCGTCCTGACCACCGCGTCCGGCCGGTCCGGTCACAGGCCGGCGGCCGCGGCCAGGTCGGTCTTCAGGGCGGCGATGCGTACGGACGCGGCCTCGCGCGCGGCGGCGAGCGACGACGCCACCGGGACCACGACCTCGAGGTAGCACTTGATCTTCGGCTCGGTGCCGGACGGGCGCACGATCACGCGGGCGCCGCCTTCGAGCCGGTACCGCAGCCCGTCGGTCGGCGGCAGCCCGCCGATCCCCTCGGTGAGGTCCTCGACCTCGGACACCGCGCGCCCGCCCAGGGACTGCGGCGGCTCGGCCCGCAGGCGGTGCATCACCGCACCGATGCGGGACAGGTCGTCCACCCGGACCGAGAGCTGGTCGGTGGCGTGCACCCCGAACCGCCGGGCGAGGTCGTCCAGCTCGTCGCTCAGCGTCCGGCCCTGGGCCTTGACCTCGGCGGCCAGCTCGGCGACCAGCAGCGCAGCCGAGACCCCGTCCTTGTCCCGTACGGCGTCGGGGTCGACGCAGTAGCCGAGCGCCTCCTCGTACCCGTACGCGAGGTCGGGGATCTGCGCGATCCACTTGAAGCCGGTCAGCGTCTCGGTGAACGCGACCCCGGCGTCGGCGGCGATCTTGCCGAGCATCGACGAGGACACGATCGAGTTCGCGAACGTGCCGCGGGCGCCGCGTCGCAGCATGTGCATGCCGAGCAGCACGCCGACCTCGTCGCCGCGCAGCATCCGGAAGTCGCCGTCGCCGGTCGGGACGCCGACGGCGCAGCGGTCGGCGTCCGGGTCGTTGGCGATGATGAGGTCGGCGGCGGACTCGCGCGCGGCCGCCATCGCCAGGTCCATCGCCCCGGGCTCCTCGGGGTTCGGGAACGCGACGGTCGGGAAGTCGGGGTCGGGGTCGCCCTGCCGCGGCACCACCATCAGCGGCGGGAAGCCGCCGCGCTCGAACACCGCGAGCACGACGTCCCGACCGACTCCGTGCATCGGGGTGTAGACGACGCGCAGGTCGCGCAGCTCGGTCGGGTCGACCAGCCCGGCGACCCGCTCGACGTAGTCGTTGGCGACGTCGTCGCCGAGCACCACCCAGTCGTCGCCGGCCGGCACGGTCGCCAGCGCCCCGACCTCGTCGATCCGGGCGGAGATCTCCTGGTCGACCGGCGGGACGATCTGCGAGCCGGAGCCGAGGTAGACCTTGTAGCCGTTGTCCTGCGGCGGGTTGTGCGAGGCGGTGACCATGACGCCGGCCCCGGCGCCGAGGTGCCGGATCGCGTACGCCAGCACGGGCGTGGGCAGCGCCCGCGGCAGCACCATGGCGGGCAGCCCGAAGCCCGCGGCGACCCGCGCGGTGTCGCGGGCGAACACGTCGGACTTGTGCCGGGCGTCGTACCCGATCACGACCGCGCCGCCGTCGCGCTCGAGCAGGTGCGCGCACAGTCCCGCCGCGGCGCGGATGACCACGGCCCGGTTCATCCGGTTCGGACCGGCCCCGAGCCGCCCGCGCAGTCCGGCGGTGCCGAACTCGAGCTTGCCGTCGAAGCGGTCGGCGAGCTCCTCGAGCTCGTCCGCGACGAGCAGCGCCTCGAGCTCGTTCCGGGTGTCGCCGTCGGGGTCCTCGGCCGCCCAGGCCCTGGCCCGCGAGAACAGGTCGCCGCTCGCCGACGGCGCGGGCTCGGCCGCTGCCGCCGGCGGCGGCTCGACCGGGGCAGCGACCTCGCGGGTGGCCAGCCGGCCCACCGAGGTACGCCACCTCCGGGTCGTCCGGGTCCGGCTCGGGCGTCGACGCGAGGACCTGCTCGGCGTACGCCTCCGCGTCGTCCTGCGGGTGGTAGCCGAGCGCCCGGCCGGGCTCGAGGTCCCACCAGCCGCGGGTGTTCGCGGAGATCCCGTACACCGCGGCGTACGTGAGGTCCGGGGCGCGCAGCATCGCGTCGACGAGCCGGACCAGGTCGCCGGGCGACAGCCACGTCGACAGGTGCCGGCGGGACACCGGGCGGTCCCGGAAGCGTGCCGATGCGCAGCGCCGCGACCTGCATCCCGTACCGGTCGCTGTACAGCGACCCGAGCGCCTCGGTCGCGACCTTGCCGACGCCGTAGAAGGTGTCCGGCCGGGGGCGGACGTCGGTCCCGGCCAGCGGCTGCCGTGGCGTGAAGCCGACGGCGTGGTTGCTGCTGGCGAGCACGACGCGCCCGACCCCGTGCCGCTGCGCGGCGGCCAGCACGCGGGCGGTGCCGACGACGTGCGAGGCGGCGATCTCCTCCACCGGCGCCTCGTCGGGGACCGCGGCCAGGTGCACCACCGCCGGCGCAGCCGGGCAGCACGACGTCGAGCACCTCGTCCGAGAAGGCGTTGCCGACGACGATCTGCACGCCGTCCGGCCCGGACGCGCGGGCCGAGGCGAGGTCCAGCGCGACCACGCTCCAGCCGGCGCCGGGCAGCCCGGCGACCAGCGCGGACCCGACCGAGCCGGCGGCACCCGTGACGAGGACCCGCGGAGCGTTCACGCGTCATCGCCTCAGAGCCGGTCGACGACATCGGCGAGCAGGCGGCCCATCCTGGTCGCGGCCGCCTTGCCGGCGGCGAGCACCTCTTCGTGGTTCAGCGGCTCCCCGCTCATCCCGGCCGCGAGGTTGGTGACCAGGGAGATGCCGAGCACCTCCATGCCGGCCTCCCGGGCCGCGATCGCCTCGAGCCCGGTCGACATGCCGACCAGGTGGCCGCCGAGCGTGCGCACCATGCGGATCTCGGCCGGTGTCTCGTAGTGCGGGCCGGGGAACTGCGCGTAGACGCCCTCGGGCAGGTCGGGCTCGACCTCGCGGCACAGGGCGCGCAGGCGGGCCGAGTACAGGTCGGTCACGTCGACGAAGTGCGCGCCCGACGATCGGCGACCGGCCGGTCAGGTTGATGTGGTCCGCGATGAGCACCGCGGTACCCGGCGCCCAGGTCGGGTCCAGGCCGCCGCAGCCGTTGGTCAGCACCATGACCCGGCAGCCGGCCGCGGCCGCCGTCCGCACCGCGTGCGCCACCGCGGCCACGCCGCGCCCCTCGTACAGGTGCGTGCGGCCGAGGAAGACGAGCAGCCGCTTGTCCCCGGCGACCACCGACCGCACCCGGCCCGCGTGCCCCTCGACGGCCGGCGGGGAGAACCCGGGCAGCTCGGTCACCGGCAGGTCGTGGCTCGCGTCGCCGAGCAGCTCGGCCGCCGGGACCCAGCCGGAGCCCGAGCACCAGCGCGATGTCGTGCCGCTCGACGCCGGTGGCCTCCGCCAGGGCCTGCGGCGGCCAGCTTCGCGGCGCGGTAGGGGTCGTCCAGCAGATGGCTCGTCCCGGCGGTGGCGTTCACGAGGCGGAGGCTATCGTCAGCCGCGGTCGGCCCGGCAGGGCCGCAGCCGAAGCTCCGCGACGTAGTCGTCCGGGGCCCCGGCGGCCTCGGCGCTGTCGGCCATCAGGCCGAGGTAGCGCGCGGACGGCAGACCGCCTTCGTAGGCGTCCAGCACGTACAGCCAGGCGGTGATCTCGCCGTCGAGGGTGTGCACGCGCACCCGGATCTTCCGGTACAGGCCGGACTCCGCACCCTCCCAGACGTCCAGCTCGCGCTCGTCGGCCGGCGGTGACGTCGTACAGCATGACGAAGACCTGCGTCCCGGCCTCCTCGACCACGGTCATCAGGGCGCCGCCGGCGTCGGCGTGGTCGCCCCCGAACGCCAGCCGCCAACCGACCAGCCAGCCGGTACCGGCCGGCGGCGAGTGCGGGGCCTGGTCGGCCATGTGCCGCGGGTCGAGGTTGCTGCCGTACGCGGCGTACAAGGCCATGCCCGAAGCATGCCCGAAGAAGGCCCGAAGGAAGGCACGAAGGCACCGGGCGGGAGCACAGCCGGTACCGACGGGTAGGGGAGGATGTGCGCCGTGACTTCGGTGGTGATCCTCGGTGGCGGCCCCGGCGGCTACGAGGCGGCGCTCGTCGCCGCGCAAGCTCGGCGCCGACGTGACCATGGTCGACCGCGACGGTGCCGGTGGCTCCGCGGTGCTGACCGACTGCGTCCCCAGCAAGACGCTGATCGCCACTGCCGAGGTCATGACCTCCTTCGCCGAGGCGGCCGAGCTCGGCGTCCGGCTGGGCGGGCGGGCCCCGGACCAGGCTCTGCACGCCGAGGCCGAGCACGCACTGGCCGTCGACATGGACGCGTCGACCGGCGCGTGCTGGCCCTGGCCCGGGCGCAGTCGGCGGACATCCGCGCCGGCGTCGAGGCGCGCCGGGGTCCGCTGGCTCGAGGGCACCGGACGGCTGGAGACCGGCTGCGTCGTGACCGCCGAGCTCGCCGGCGGCGGGACCGAGCAGCTGTCCGCCGATGCCGTGCTGGTCGCGACCGGGGCGCACCCGCGGGTGCTCCCCGAGGCGATGCCCGACGGCGAGCGGATCCTGACCTGGGAGCAGCTCTACACGCTGAGCGAGCTGCCCGAGCAAGCTCATCGTCGTCGGGTCGGGCGTCACCGGCGCCGAGTTCGCGTCGGCCTACCAGGCGCTCGGGTCCCAGGTCGTGCTGGTCTCCTCGCGCGAGCACGTGCTGCCCGGCGAGGACCCCGACGCGGCGCAGGTGATCGAGGACGTCTTCCGCCGCCGCGGCATGCAGGTGCTGTCGCGGTCCAGGGCGGCCTCGGCCGCCCGCACGCGTCGGACGGGGTCCAGGTCACGCTCGCCGACGGCACGGTCGTCGAGGGCACGCACTGCCTCGTCGCGGTCGGCTCGGTGCCCAACACCGACGGGCATCGGCCTGGCCGAGGCGGGGGTCGCGCTCGGGCCAGGCGGGTTCGTCACCGTCGACCGCGTCTCGCGCACGTCGGCCCGCGGCGTGTACGCCGCCGGCGACTGCACCGGCGTGCTGATGCTCGCGTCCGTGGCCGCCATGCAGGGGCGGGTCGCGATGTGGCACGCGCTCGGCGACGCGGTGCAGCCGCTCGACCTGGGCACCGTCGCGTCCAACATCTTCACCGAGCCGGAGATCGCAACCGTCGGCGTCACGCAGGCTCAGGTGGACGCGCGGCGAGTCCACCGCTCTGGTCGTCAAGATGCCGCTGAACACCAACGCGCGCGCGAAGATGCAGGGCGTGCGCGACGGCTTCGTCAAGCTGTTCGCGCTGCCCGGCACCCGCATCGTGGTCGGCGGCGTCGTGGTCGCACCGCGGGCGAGCGAGCTGATCTTCCCGGTCGCGCTGGCGGTGCAGCTGCGGCTGACCGTCGACGACCTGGCGAACACGTACACGGTGTACCCGAGCCTGTCCGGCTCGATCGCCGAGGCGGCCCGGCACCTGCACCTGCCCGGCCGCCACTAGCCCGCCGTCGTTGCATACGGATCGGGGGTCATAGCCCCCGATCCGTATGCAACGACGGCTGCGGCGACGGGGTGCGGCTAGTGCGGCGCGGCCTGGCCGCTGTTCGGCGCTGACCCGCAGCGCCGGTCACGTCGACGGCCTCGAACGCGCTCGCCGGGATCCCCTTGAGCTGGCTGATCACGGTGTCCGGCCAGGCGTTGTCGGCGGTGCCCTGGAAGTACCACGGCGAGCCGTTGTCGGCGAGCACCAGCCCGTGCTTCTTCATCGCGTTGACGATGACGACGGTCTGCGGTGACAGCCCGGCCGTCGAGAAGCTCGCCTTCAGCCGGAACCACGCGCCCATCGGCGGGTACGCCGAGCTGGACTGGCTGCCGGCCTGGTGCCGCGCCGGCCACACGTACGCCTTGCTGGTGAGGTTCGTGGTGAACCGGATCGCGTGGTCGACGTTGCCGGCCAGCACCTCGTCCCAGCGCAGCAGCCCGGGCAGGATCGCCAGCCCGGCGGCGTCGGCGGACGTCCAGCCGGCGGGCCGCAGCGCGTTGCTGGTGAGGTCCCAGGTCGCGCCGGAGCCGGCGAGCCAATGGCCGCCGGAGGTGCGGGTGTCCCATGTCTCGTACAGCCGGCAGGTGCTGGAGTCCACGACGATCGCGTGCATGTCCCCGCCGGACCCGGCGCCGCCCTCGATGAGCGTGTCCGACCCGAACGGGTACGGCACCTTGTCGCTCTCGGAGGCGTAGTCGAACGTCACCGTCACCTTCGGGTGCGAGCCGTCGACGTACGTGACCGGGATCCCGTACGGGACCTTCGGGTCGCCGGACGGGCCGAAGTCGGGGTGCAGCTTGCGGGTCGAGGCCTGCATGTGGGACAGCCACGCGGCGCTGCTCTTGCTGACCGGGAGCTTGCTCACGTCCGCGTGCCAGATGCTGTTCGCGGGGAACGCCGTGCAGGTCGTGCCCGGCAGGTCGGCCGCCGTGCCGGGGCCGCCGCCGGGCGCACCCGACCTGACCTGCGTCGGGACGCCTCCGGCGGGCCGAGCCATGGCCGGGCCGGCGACTGCGACAGCGGCAGCACATGCGCTTGCGGTCAGCAGCCCGGCCACGGCGGTCCGGACGGAGCGGGCGCTCCTACGCGAGGTCACGAACGTGTCGTCGGTCCCCGGGCGGCGGTGCTGGTGCGCCGGATGGGTAGTCTCCGGCCCGTGCGGGTGGTCGTGGTGGGTGCCGGCTTCGCCGGGCTGGCGGCTGCCACCGAGCTGGTCGCCGCCGGTCACGACGTGACGGTCCTGGAGGCTCGCGACCGCGTCGGCGGCCGGGTCTGGTCGGTGCCGTTCGGCGGGACGGTGGTCGAGCGCGGCGCCGAGTTCGTCCTCGAGGGGTACGAGCAGATGCGCGGGTACGCCGCGTGGCTCGGCCTGCGAGCTCGCGTCGACCGGCATGAGCTACTACGTCCGCGAGCAGCGCGGGGTGGTCGCGGTGACGCCCGGCGGACCTCGCGGCCGCCGCGCCGACGGTGGCCGCAGCCGCGGCCGTCGCGCCGGCCGACTGGTCGGTCCACCGGCTGCTGGACTCGCTGGACCTGCCGGCCGACCTGCTGACGGCGTTCTCGGTCCGGGTCTCGGTGGCCGGCGGCTACGCCCCCGACCTGCTCGCCGCCGACAGCCCTGCTGGACGCGGTCGCCGGCTACGAGCCGCTGCCGTCCTACCGCGTCGTCGGGGGGAACCAACGGCTGGCGACGGGGCTGGCCGACCGGCTGGTCGCCGCCGGCGCGCACCTGCGCCTCGCCGAGCCGGTGCGTGCCGTCGCTTGGTCGGAAGGGGTCGCCGGCGTCCCGGGTGCCGAGGAACCCCGCGGTGTCTCGGTGCGGACCGACGCCGGCGAGCTCGACGCCGACGCCGTCGTCGTGACGGTGCCGTTCACCGTGCTGGACCGCATCGCGTTCGAGCCGGCGCTGCCGGACTGGAAGCGCTCGGCCCTCGACCGGATCGGCTGCGGGCAGGCGGCGAAGCTGCACGTCCGGCTGGCCCAGCCGGTCGATCCGTTCGCGCTCACATCGGTCCGGGACCGGTTCTGGTGCTGGGCCGCGGCCGACGGGTCCGGATCGGCGACCGCGGTCGTGTCGTGCTTCACCGGGTCCGTCCCGGCGCTGGCGGACCTGGCGGTCGACACCGGGCCCGGGCGCTGGCAGCGAGCGGTTGGCCGCGGTGGCGCCGGAGCTGTCCCTGGGCGGCGACGAAGAGGCCCTGCTGTGCACGTGGCAGGACGACGAGTGGGCCGGTGTGGCGTACTCAGCGGTCCATGCCGGTCGTCCGCTGGACGACCGGGCGCTGGCCCGGCCGGTCGGGCCGCTGCACTTCGCGGGCGAGCACACCGCGGGCGACCGGGCCGGGCTGATGGAGGGGGCGCTGCGCAGCGGCGTGCGCGCGGCGGGCGAGGTCGACGGCGCACGCCCGGACGGTACGGGCCGGGCTTCCCCGGGCGCCGACCGACGGCGGCATCGGGCATGACCAGGCCCACGATCGTCACCGTCGACGACGACCCGCAGGTGGCGGCCGCCATCACCCGTGACCTTCGGGTCAGGTACGGCTCCGACTACCGCGTGGTCGGGGCCGGGTCCGGCGCCGAGGCGCTCGAGGTGATCGCCGCGCTGGTCCTGCGGGACCGACCGCTCGCGCTGGTCGCCACCGACCAGCGGATGCCGGGGATGACCGGGATCGAGCTGCTCGAGCAGGCGCGCGGGCAGGTGCCCGACGCGAAGATGCTGCTGCTGACGGCCTACGCCGACACCGACGTCGCCATCCGCGCGATCAACGACATCGGGCTCGACTACTACCTCCTCAAGCCGTGGGACCCGCCCGAGCAGCGGCTCTACCCGGTCGTCGACGACCTGCTCGGGGACTGGCTGCAGGCTCACCCCGAGCACACCGGGGACATCCGCGTGGTCGGCCACCGCTGGTCGCAGCGCAGCCACGAGGTCAAGACGTTCCTGGCCCGCAACCACGTGCCGTACGTGTGGCTCGACATCGAGCGGGACGCGCAGGCGCAACGGCTCGCCGAGGCCGCCGGCGCCGCAGCGGAGGACTTCCCGCTGGTCCTGCTGCCCGACGGCGAGCCGATGCGCGCGCCGTCCACGCTGGAGGTCGCCGGTGCGCTCGGTCTGCGCACCACCGCCACGCAGCCGCTGTACGACGTGTGCATCGTCGGTGGCGGCCCGGCCGGCCTGGCCGCCGCGGTGTACGCCGCGTCCGAAGGGCTGAGCACGGTGATCGTGGAGCGCGAGGCGCCCGGCGGGCAGGCGGGGCAGAGCGCCTCGATCGAGAACTACCTCGGGTTCCCGCGCGGGCTTACCGGTTCCGACCTCACGGCGCGGGCGGTCGCGCAGGCGTCCCGGTTCGGCGCCGAGATGGTGCTGGCCCGCGACGTCGTCGGGCTGCAGACACGCGGGCCGGTGCACGCGGTGCTGTTCGAGGGATCCGGCGAGGTCGAGGCCCGTGCACTCGTCGTCGCGACCGGGGTGTCCTACCGGCGCATCGAGGCGCCCGGTCTGGACGAGCTCACCGGCCGGGGCGTGTACTACGGCGCGAGCGCCAGCGAGGCGAGCCAGTGCGAGGGCGACGACGTGTACGTCGTCGGTGCGGCGAACTCGGCGGGGCAGGCGGTGCTCAACCTGGCCAGGTACGCCAAGCGTGTCGTGATGCTCGTGCGCGCGGCCACGCTCGAAGAGTCCATGTCGAGCTACCTGGTGGAACGGATCGCCGCAGCGACGAACGTCGAGGTGCGCCTGCGCAGCGAGGTGGTCGCCGGACGCGGCGCCGGGCACCTGGAGGCGATCACGGTCGCCGATCGCGACACCGGTGCGCGGGACGAGGTGCCGACCAGCTGGTTGTTCGTGTTCATCGGGGCGTCGCCGCGCACGGACTGGCTCGGCGACGACGTGGTGCGCGACGAGCACGGGTTCATCGTCACCGGGCCGGACCTGCTCGCGTCGGCGCGGTCCGCGTGGCCGCTGCCCGGCCGGGCACCCTTCGCGCTCGAGACGTCGGTGCCCGGCGTGTTCGCGGCCGGCGACGTGCGGCTGGACTCGATGAAGCGGGTCGCCTCCGCTGTGGGCGAGGGCGCGATGTCGGTCTACCTCGTGCACCGTTACCTGGCGACGACCTGATGCGCCGGGAGGACCTGCGTCCGCTGGCCCTGTTCGACGGGCTCACCGACGAGCAGCTCGACCACCTGGTGGCGACCGGAGAGGAGGTCGTGTTCGGCCCGGGCGAGACCCTGTGGCACGAGGGCGAGCCGGCCGAGTCGTGGTGGGTGCTGGTCGAGGGCCGCCTGGACCTGGTCCGGGTGCTCGGGCGCGAGGAGACCGTGCTCGGCCGGTTCGACGCACCGGGCCGCTGGGCGGGCGGGTTCCGCGCCTGGGACCCCGACGGGGTGTATCTCGCGACCGGCCGTGCGACCGGGCCCGGCCGCATGCTGCGGGTGCCCGCCGCCGAGCTGCGCGACCTGATGACGGCGTACCCCTTGGTCACGCCCATCATCGACGGGCTGTTCCACACCGCCCGCAACATCGAGGCGGGCGCGCGCCAGCGCGAGGCGCTGGTGACGCTGGGGACGCTCGCCGCCGGCCTGGCGCACGAGCTGAACAACCCCGCGGCGGCCGCCAGCCGCGCGGTCGCCTCGCTCGACGGGGAGGTGGAGGCGCTGCTCGCCTCGCTGGGCCGGCTGGCCAACGGTGAGATCTCGGCCGCACAGTTCACGGCCCTGGACGCCCTGCGCCGGGAGGTGCGGCCACGCGCGTCCGTCCCCGACCCGCTCGCCGCAGCCGACCAGGAGGACGCGCTCTCGTCGTGGCTGCGCAGCCACGGCGTCGCCCGCGACTGGGTCCTCGCGGCACCGCTGGCCGCGGCGGGCGTCGATGTCGCGTGGTGCGAGCGCGTCGCGGCGGTGCTGGACGGCGAGTCGCTGGCGTCGGGCCTGGAGTGGTCGGCCAGCACGTTCGCGGTGGCAGCGCTGCTGGCCGAGGTGCAGGAGTCGACCCGCCGGGTGTCCGAGCTCGTCTCCGCCGTCCGCTCGTACTCGCAGCTGGACCGGGCCTCACTGCAGCCCGTCGACGTGACCGAGGGGATCGAGAGCACGCTGGTGATGCTGGCGCACAAGCTCCGCGACGGCGTGACGGTCGTGCGCGACTACGCCCCCGACGTCCCCCGGATCGAGGCCTACGCCGGCGAGCTCAACCAGGTCTGGACGAACCTGGTCGACAACGCCGTCGACGCCATGGACGGCGTCGGCACGCTGCGGATCTCGATCCGGGCGGACGGCGACGCGGTGCTGGTCTCGGTGCAGGACAGCGGGCACGGCATGCCGGCGTCGGTCGCGGCCCGCGCCTTCGAGGCCTTCTTCACGACCAAGGAGGTCGGCAAGGGCACCGGGCTCGGCCTGGACATCGCTCGGCGCATCGTCACCGAGCGGCACGGCGGCACGATCACCCTCGAGTCCCGTCCCGGCGAGACGGTGGTACAGGTCCGGCTCCCGGTCCGGGTCAGTCCTCCGCAGTGAAGAAGTGCGTCGTCGGTCGCTCGAGCAGCTGCCCGTCCAGGAAGGTGTCGACGCGTTCGTTGTAGAACGCGACCAGACCGGCGATCGGGACCATCTCTGGGGTGGGGAAGTCGTACGACCAGGCGATGTCCGGATGCACCCGGTCGGCGACGCGAGCCGACCAGTACCCGCCGGTCGTGCCTTTGTACGGACACTCGGTGACTGTGTCCGTGCGGATCATCCGGCTGAAGTCGACCTCGGTCCGGTTCAGGTAGTAGCGCGTCGGCAGCCCGGTCTCGAAGAGCATCACCGGTGCCGACGACTCCGCCAGCACGGCGCCGTCCCGCTCGATCCGCACCGTTCGCGTCGACCGGAGCGCGTCCACCCGCGTGTACGGGCTCCGCGGGTGCACGAAGACCTGCTCGTCCTCCTCGAACC
Organism: uncultured Actinomycetota bacterium; assembly: GCA_963771835.1. Classification (GTDB taxonomy): domain Bacteria; phylum Actinomycetota; class Actinomycetes; order Prado026; family Prado026; genus CAVQCJ01. Next base: position 358,318 of record CAVYVA010000004.1, on the reverse strand, counting down.
ACGCGTCCATGGCTGACCACTCGAAGCGCACGGTGCCGACGAGGCCCTCGATCGTCGACTCCGTCAGCACCTGTGCGGCCGCCGGCCGGTGCGTCCCCGATGCGCGCACGCCGTGCATGCGGACCGTCCCGCGGGAGGTCTGCGCGGTCCCGGTCTCGGGGACCAGCAGGTCGGGGCGGACGTCCCCGGCCGGGATGTAGTACTGCGGGTAGCTCGACCGCTCCCACACGTACCGGGCGCGGGTGGTGTCGACCACGGTCTCGCCGGCCAGAACGGCGCGGATCCGCCGAGGCACGGGCTCGACGTGGTCGACCGGGACGATCAGCGCGGGGAAGTCCTTCATGCGTCCGTTCCCTCCGCTCCGCTCGGTGCTTCTTCGCTGGCGCTCGGCTCGTCGCCAGACCCCGGCTGTTCGCTGTCGGGATCCGGGGTGGCCGTTTCCTGGGCCGCTTCCTGCGGCTGCTTCCGCGGCCGCCGCCTGGGCGGCGCGCACGGCCGCGCGGCGCCTGGACCGGCGCGACGAGATGAGCAGCGCTCCGCCGCCCGCGGCGACGAGGACCAGCAGCGACAGCACCGCCCCGCTGTTGGCAGCGCGACCGCCGGCCCCGGTGGCGGCGCCGGCGCCGAACGCGTCGCTGACCCCGGTCACGAACGAGCCGAGCACGTCGAAGACGGCGTGGTTGTCCCGCACGGCCTTCGCGGCGATCGGGCCGACCGCATGGCCGGTGTTGTTGACCGCGAAGAACGCGGTCGAGCCGATGACGACGCCGAACGTGCCGTCCTGTCCGCTCGCGACGGCGAGCGCGGTGGCAGCCGCCTGGCCGGAGCCGCCGTACGACGCGAGGACCGACGTCGGCAGCACGGCGAGCCAGATCGGGGTCCGGGCCGCGGTGATCTGGTTGGTCAGCAGCTGCCGCTCGGCGTCGGTGAGCTGGGCCTGCGCAGCCGGGTCGACGTAGACGTACGAGGAGTGCAGGGCACGAGCCGCGCCGGCGACCGCGGGATCGGCCACCGGCGCTGCACCGGCGGGGCCCCCGGTCGAGGTGACCACGGCCAGCGCCGCGGCGGCGAGCAGGACGAGCGCGGCGGTGGTCCGCGCCGCGCGCCCGATCAGTCCTTGATCTCGCACAGGACCGTGCCGCTGGCGACAGTGGCGCCGACCTCGGCGGCGAGCCCCGTCACCGTGCCCGCCCGGTGGGCGGTCAGCGGCTGCTCCATCTTCATGGCCTCGAGCACGACGACCAGGTCACCGAGCGCGACCACCTGACCCTCCTCGACCGCCAGCTTGACGATCGTGCCCTGCATAGGGCTGGTCAGTGCATCGCCGGACACCGCGGTCGCCGTGTGGGCGGCCCGCCGCGGTGGCCGCTTCGCCATGGTGCCGCCGGCCGCGTCCGCACCGCCCGAGCCCGCCGCCAGCCCGGCCGGCAGCACCACCTCCAGCCGGCGACCGCCGACCTCGACGGTCACCCGCTCCCGCTCCGGTGCGGCGCCGTCCAGACCCGGGCCGGACGGCCCGGCGTACGGCGCGATCCTGTTGTCGAACTCGGTCTCGATCCAGCGGGTGTGGATGGTGAACGGGGTGGCGTCGTCGGTCGCGAACGCCGGGTCCCTGACCACTGCGCGGTGGAACGGCAGTACCGTCGGCATCCCCTCGACGACATAGTCGTCGAGGGCGCGCCTGGCCCGTTCCAGCGCCTGCCGCCGGTCGGCGCCGGTCACGATCAGCTTGGCGAGCAACGAGTCGTACGCCTGCGGAACCGACTCGCCCTGCTCGTAGCCGGAGTCGACCCGCACCCCCGGTCCGGTGGGCTCGTGCAGCCGGGTGATCGTGCCGGGTGCGGGCAGGAAGCCGCGCCCCGCGTCCTCGGCGTTGATCCGGAACTCGATGGAGTGCCCGCGCAGCACCGGGTCGTCGTAGCCGAGGTGCTCGCCGTCGGCGATCCGGAACATCTCCCGCACGAGGTCGACGCCGGAGACCTCCTCGGTGACCGGGTGCTCGACCTGCAGCCGGGTGTTCACCTCCAGGAACGAGACGGTCCCGTCGGCGCCGACGAGGAACTCGCAGGTGCCGGCGCCCACGTAGCCGGCCTCGGCCAGGATCGCCTTGGACGCCGAGTAGATCCGGGCCCGCTGGTCGTCGGTGAGATAGGGAGCCGGTGCCTCCTCGACCAGCTTCTGGTTGCGGCGCTGCAGGGAGCAGTCGCGGGTGGAGACCACCACCACCTTGCCGTGCCGGTCGGCCAGGCACTGGGTCTCGACGTGCCGCGGGTGGTCGAGGAACCGCTCGACGAAGCACTCGCCGCGACCGAACGCCGTCACCGCCTCGCGCACCGCGCTGTCGTAGAGCTCGGGGATCTCCTCCATCGTGCGCGCCACCTTGAGGCCGCGACCGCCGCCGCCGAAGGCCGCCTTGATCGCCACCGGCAGGCCGAACTCGGTCGCGAACGCTACGACGTCGTCGGCGCCGTCCACGGGGTCCGCCGTCCCGGGCACCTGCGGGGCGCCGACCTTCTGGGCGATGTGCCGCGCCTGCACCTTGTCGCCCAGCGCGTCGATGGCGGACGCAGGTGGGCCGATCCAGGTCAGCCCGGCGTCCTGCACGGCCCGGGCGAAGCCCGCGTTCTCGGCCAGGAACCCGTAGCCGGGGTGCACCGCGTCGGCGCCGGACCGCGCAGCCACGTCCAGCAGCTTGGCCACGTCCAGGTACGTCTCGCCCGGGGTCGAGCCGCCGAGCGCGAAGGCCTCGTCGCAGCTGCGCACGTGCAGCGCCTCGCGGTCGGGGTCGGCGTACACGGCGACCGAGCCCAGGCCGGCGTCCCGGCAGGCTCGGGCGACCCGGACCGCGATCTCTCCGCGGTTGGCGATCAGCACCTTGCGCACGGGCGTCCTCCGAGCTCCTCCGGGCGGCTGGCAGGGAGTCTAAGGGCCGCTGGGTCAGCCGTTGAGGCGGCGGTACATGCTCTTGAGCCGGCGGTAGACGCCGGCGAACTCGCGGTACAGGGGGGCGTACACCGCGACCGCCCGGGGATCCGGGTCGAACCCCTGCCCGGCCGGCACCAGCGCGGGCACCTGGTCCAGGCGCAGCCGGCCCAGCGCGACCAGCGCGTAGAGGGCGGTCCCGCGCAGCTGGGCGAACGCGGGGTCCGCGACCCGCTCGACCCTGCGGCCGAGCACGTCGGCGTGGATCTGGCACCACAGGTCGGACTGCGCACCGCCGCCGAGCACCCGCAGCGGCTCGAGCCGGCGACCCGCGAACTTGTCCGCGGCCTCCACCAGCCACCGCATGTTGTACGCCACGCCCTCGAGCACCGAGCGGACGAAGTCCGCCTTGTCCGTGTCCAGCGAGACGTTCAGGAACGCCGCCCGCAGCGTCCGGTCGTCCACCGGCGAGCGCTCGCCCTTGAGCCACGGGGTGAAGACCACCCCGCCCGACCCCGGCTCGGACCGCGCCGCGAGCGCGACCAGGTCGTCGTAGGACGGGGACCAGCCCGGCCCGAAGCCCGGCGGGTGGCCGAGCACGCCGTCGCGCAGCCACTGCAGGCACACGCCGGCGGTCTCGTGGTTGTCGATCATCAGGTACTGGCCTGGCCGCACGCCGGGCACGGACGCGATCTGGTGCAGCACGTCGGTCTTCTTGAACGGCAGCGCGCAGGACACCCACGACGTGGTGCTGATCGTGATGTGCGCGGCGAAGTCCTCGACCGCGCCGGAGGCCATGTACGCCGCGTGCAGGTCCGGCACCCCGGTCACCACCGGCACGTCCGCAGGCAGGCCGAGCGCGCTCGCCACTGACTCCTGCACCGGACCCAGCACCGACCCGGACGGCAGCAGCTCCGGCAGCCGGCCGGCGTCGCGACCGGCGTGCCGGACCAGGGCTGCGACGTACTGCGGGGCTCGCCCGGCCCGGTTGTCGGTCAGCCAGGACGCGACCATGGACGCCGGCGTCGCGGCCGCCCGGCCGGTGAACCGCAGCCCGAGGTAGTCGACCGGTTCGAGCAGCACCTTGGTGCGCGCGTAGACCTCCGGGCGCTCGTGCTTGAGGAACAGCGCGTGCCCGGACGGGTCGGCGCCGTTCGGCGACGGGGCACCACCGGTGTAGCGCAGCCACGGGACGATCGCGGTCGGCCGGTACCCGGCCGCGACCCCGCCGTACGCCTTCCTGGCCAGGCTCCCGCCGCGGTCGTCGGCCCAGGTCAGGCACGGCCCGACGGCCGTGCCGTCCGCGCCCACGGGCACCGTCGACGCGTACTGCCCGGTGATACCGACCGCGGTCAGTGCCGCGGGGTCGACCACGCCGGACGCGATCAGCTCGCGGGTCCCGGCCAGGACCCCGTCCCACCACTGGGCGGTGTCCTGCTCGACGCCGCCGTCGGCGGACAGCTCGGTGCTGATGTCCGCATGCGTCGAGCCGAGGATCTCGCCGGACTCGGCGACCGCGCCGACCTTGAGCCCGCTGGTCCCGAGGTCGACGGTCAGCAGCCACCCGTCGCCGGTCACCGGCGCTCAGCCGGCGCCGGGCTGGGTCCGGGGCGGCAGGGCGTACATGGCATCGAGCGCACCGGACATCAGGAAGCGCAGGATGTCCGTCCCGCCGGCCGCCCCGGCGAACCCGTACAGCGCGCCGCTGGCGGCGGGGGCCCCGTGGTTCTCGACCGCGTACGCCACCGACTCGGCGAGGTCGCGGGCGAACTGCTCGGCGAGGCCCGGCCGCGTGTTCGGCCGGGTGACGCAGAAGTGCAGCCCGGGCGGCAGCTGGTCGGGGTTCATCCGCCACCCGCGCTGGGTGAGCGCGTCGTTGACCAGGAAGATGTCGATCCCGCCGTCCGCGGGGTCTCGCGCCGAGCCGAACGCGACCAGGAACGTCTGGGCGTCGCCGAACAGCCGAAGCTCGGGCTGGGCCTGGACGGCCGCCTTGATCTCCTGGGCCGTCCGGTGGATCGCCTCGGCCGCGTCGAGGTAGCCGTTCTCGCCCGTCGTCAGCAGGGCGGCCCAGGCGGCCGCGATGATGCCGCCCGAGCGGCTGCCGGCCATCCCGGGGGAGATGTACAGGCCGCCCGGCCAGTCCGGGAAGGTGAAGTACTGCAGCCGGCGCAGGTCGGCGTTGCGGTACAGCAGCACCGAGGTGCCCTTGAGCGCGTAGCCGAACTTGTGCGTGTCGGCGGAGATCGACGTGACGCCGGGGACGCGGAAGTCCCAGGGCGGGACCTCGACGCCCAGCCGCTCGATCCACGGCAGCACGAACCCGCCGAGGCAGCCGTCGACGTGCAGGCCGAGGTCGTGCTCGGTGGCCAGCGCCGCGAGCTCCTCGATCGGGTCGACCAGCCCGTACGGGTACGAGCCCGCCGACCCGACCAGCGCCACGGTGTTCGCGGTGATGTGCTCGCGCACCCAGTCGACGTCGACCCGGAAGTCCGCGCGCAGCGGGGCGCGCAGCAGCCTGATCCCGAAGTAGTGGCAGGCCTTGTCCAGGGCGACGTGCGCCGAGTTCGGGATGATCACCTCCGGCGCGGTGATCCCCATGGCCCGCCCACGCTCGCGGTACACGAGCATCGGCTCGACGAGGCTCTCGGTGCCGCCGGTCGTGACCAGCCCGCTGACCTGCTCGCCGGGGTGGTGGCCGGGGACCGCGTCGGCGTGCAGCATCTGCGCAGTCATCGCGACGATCTCGCCCTCGAACTTCGTCGCGGACGGGTACATGTCCCGCTGGAGGACGTTCGCGTGCGCGTACCGCGCGAACACCTCGGTGAGGAAGGCGTACTGCTCGTGGTCGCCGAGGTAGAGCGAGCCGGAGACCTTGCCGCTGTCGCCGAGGCGGTCCTCGTCGCGGGACAGCGCGTCGACCTGCGCGAGGACCTCGTCGCGGTCGAGCCCCTTGGCGGGGATCGCCGCGTTCACCGGCAGCGTGTCCTTGTAGGGGTAGAAGGCGTCGAGCATCGCCTGGATCTGCTCGCCTGTGAGCTCGGGCATCGCGCGCGCTCCTGTTGCTCGTGTCAGACCGGGCCGGGGTTCTGGCCCCGGCTGAGTCTGACACGAGGAGCCTGCCCGGTCTCCAGCTCCGTCTTGAGGTCGACCAGCGCCGACACGTGCCGCTCCGTGTACTTGTCGATCCACCGGTCGTGGATCAGCCGGATCGGGACCGGGTTGAGGAAGTGCAGCTTCTCCCGCCCGGACCGGCGGGTGACGACGAGACCGGCCTCCTCGAGCAGGCGCAGGTGCTTCATCACGCCGAACCGAGTCATGTCGACGTCGGCCTCGAGCTCGGTGAGGGTGCGTCCGTCACGCTCGAAGAGCCGGTCCAGCAGCAGCCTGCGGGTCGGGTCGGCGAGCGCCTTGAAGACCAGTCCGTCGTCGTCCACCGCTCAGCCGTACATCAGCGACCCGGGCGTGGTCAGCAGCCCGCCGGTCTCCAGCCAGGTCTTCAGGCCGGAGAGGATCATCGGCCACCCGCCGTACAGCTGGTCGTTGGCGCCGTCGCGGAGCTGGTCGTGGGTCACCAGCAGCTGGCACGAGTCGGCACCGATCGGCCGGATCTCCCACGTGATCCGGGTGGAGCCCTCGGCCTTCACGTCGTCGCTCCACAGCGCGACCATCGTCTGGACCAGCCGGTGCGGCGGATCCACCTCGAGGATCTCGCCCTCGCCGAGCGGCCCGGGGGCGCCGGGGGCCGACATCTCGAAGTGCGAGCCCGGCTTCCAGTCGCAGTGCACCTGGGCGCCGAAGTTGTACCTGGCCCGGATCTGCGGGTCGGTGATCGCCTCCCAGAGGCGCTCCGGGCTGGTCTTGATGTAGATCTCGTAGACCTTCTCCATCGTCGTGCTCCGTCCTGGGGATGCGGGTCTCGGCGCGTCTTTCCCCAGGACAATAGGTGACCATTTAGTCACATGTCAAGGTGGCCATCCGGTCGGCACGCCACGTGTCAGGGTCACCAGGAGCCAGAGCGGCTGCTCACCCTGACGCGTCGAGCCTCAGCGCCGGTCTCGACCCGAACGGGCTCAGCCGTTCGGCTCTCAGACAACTCCGGACGGGCACCAGGATCTCCCCTTCCGGGGGAAGGGCCGGGCCGGGGTGGCAACGCAGAATGGACCAGCCATCACCAGAGCGTGACCAGGCAGCGAGACCACCGCGCCGGTGACCACCGACCGGCAACTATCGAGGAGTGTCTGTCCATGCGCCGTCCGTCGTTGATCGTCGGGACCGCCGTCCTCGCGTCGGTCCTGTCGGCACTGCTCGTGCCGACGGCCGCGCGCGCCGTGGACGCCGACCAGTCGCTGGTGGTGAGCGCCACCCCGTCCGGCTGGACCCCGCAGGTCCTGGACGGCGAGGTCGACGCGATCGCAGCGGTGGGCACCGACATCGTGATCGGCGGGACGTTCACCCAGATCCAGAACGCCGGCGGCGGCACCACGTACGCCCGCACGAACATCGCCGCGTTCGACGCGACGACCGGGCTGGTCGACCCCGGCTTCGCGCCGACCCTGGACGGGTCGGTCGCCGCGCTGGACAGCTTCGGCGGCAACGTGGTCGTCGGTGGCTCGTTCGCGACGGTGGACGGTTTCAAGCAGCGCGGCATCACCGAGCTGACCCTGGCCGGCGCCCGGGTCACGACGTTCGCAGCCGACCTGACCGCGACGAACAAGGTGGTCAACTCGCTGGTGGTCCGCGGCGGCCGGCTGTTCATCGGCGGCAAGTTCGAGAAGGTGAACAACGTCAGCCGCGGCTCGCTGGCCGTGCTCAACCCGGCCACCGGTGCGCTGGACGCGTTCAACCTCCCGGTCGCGGGCACGCTGGCCGCCGGCGCCCCGCCGTCGGTCTCCGCCCTGGACGTGTCGCCGGACGGCAGCACGCTGGTCGTCGGCGGCAACTTCACGACGGTCGGCGGCCTGCCCCGCACGCAGCTCGCGATCATCGACGCGACGGCCGGCAAGCTGACCCCCTGGCAGACGACGCGGCTGACGGCGAGCTGCTCCGAGCTGGGCGTCAGCACCTACGTCCGCGACCTGAGCATCGCCCCGGACGGCAGCTACTTCGTCATGGTGAACGGCGGCGGCGCGCAGGTGGGCACGCTGTGCGACTCGGCGTCGCGGTGGGAGCTCGGTCGCATCACCCCGGCCCAGCAGCCGACCTGGGTGGACGCGACCGGCGGTGACACGCTCACGTCGGTCGCCACCACCGGAACCGCCGTGTACGTCGGCGGGCACCAGCGCTGGGTGAACAACTACTTCGGCGTCAACACGAACGGCCCGAGCTCGGTCGACCGGTCGATGATCGCCGCGCTCGACCCGGTCACCGGGCTGCCGCTGTCCTGGGACCCGGGCGTCGGCCGCACCGGAACGGGCCTGTACGACCTGCTGGCCACGCCGGCGGGTCTGTGGGTCGGCGGCGACACCACCGACAAGCCGTTCGGCACCGGGCACCAGCGACTGGCGTTCTTCCCGGTGGCGGGTGGCACGACGGTTCCGGCGGTCCAGCCGCAGACCCTGCCGCGCAACCTCTTCACCACCACCGCGTCGAACTCGCTGCTCAAGCGTTCCTACAACGGCTCGGTCTTCGGCGCCACCTCGTCCGTCCCATCGCCCGGCGCCGTGGCCTGGGGCTCGGTCACCGGCGCGTTCATGCTGTCCGGCTCCGTCTACTACGGCACCTCCGACGGCGTCCTGCACAAGGCGTCGTTCGACGGGACGACGGTGGGTGCGCCGAGCACCGTCAGCACGTTCTGGAGCACGAGCCCGCAGCCGGCGGGAACGGGTCACTCGCTGGCCGACGTGACGTCGTTCACGATCGGCTCGGGCCGGCTCTACTACGTGACCGGGGACGGGAAGCTGTACTACCGCTGGTTCTCCAACGAGTCCGACGTGGTCGGCTCCGAGGAGGTGACCGCCGCCGGCAGCGGCTACACCGACGCGCACGAGATGTTCGTCGCGAGCGGCAACCTCTACTTCGCCAAGGCGGACGGCAAGCTGTACCGGATCGCGCTGAGCCCCGTCTCGGGCGCCCCCACCGGTGCGGCCGTCGCCGTCAGCGGTACCGGGATCGACGCGAACACCTGGAACGACAAGGCCGCGTTCCTGTCGTCCTCGGCGATCAAGCCGTTCGTGCGGCTGTACGGCTCGGACCGGGTCGCGACCTCGCTGGCGGTCTCCCAGGACCAGTTCACGGCCGGTTCGGCCGGCGCGGTCGTGCTGGCCAGGTCGGACGCGTTCCCGGACGGCCTCGCCGGCGCACCGCTGGCGTACCGCACCCACGCACCGGTGCTGCTGACCGCGCCGACCGCGCTCGACTCACGGGTCAGCAGCGGAGATCAAGCGCATCCTGCCGCCCGGCGGCACGGTGTACGAGCTCGGCGGCACCGCCTCGATCAGCACCGCGATCGACACAAGCATCAAGGGGCTCGGCTACGCGACGGTCCGACTGGCCGGGACCGACCGGGTCGGCACGTCCATCGCCATCGCCCAGAAGGTCCTCACCCTGTCCGGCGGCGCCACGAAGGCCCTGGTCGTCACCGGGCAGGACTTCCCGGACGCGCTCGGCGCCGGTGCGGCGGCGGCCGTCGGGAACGGCGTGGTGCTGCTGGCCAACGGCGCGTCGATGCCCACGTCGGTCGCGACCTTCCTGACCGCGCACCCGGGCCTGCAGGTCTGGGGCGTGGGGGGCAAGGGCGCGGCGGCCGCGAAGGCGTACGACCCGACGCTGCCGGCCGGCCGCATCCTGATCGGGGCGGACCGCACGGAGACGGCGACGCTGCTCGCCCAGGCGTTCTTCCCGGCCCCGACCGACGCGGTTCTGGTCAACGCGGTCAACTTCCCGGACGGGCTGTCCGGCGGGCCGTTCGCCGCCGCCAAGGGCGGGCCGATCCTGCTCACCTCGCCGGCGCCGCTGGCACCGAAGGTGGTCGCCTACCTGACGCTGCACGCCGCGACGATCGCCGGCGGGCACGTGCTGGGCGGCCCGCTGCTGGTGAGCGACCAGACGATGGCGCTGGCTGCATCCAGCATCAGCTGAGGCGTCCGCAGACCGAAGGAGGGGGCCGGGGGAACGGGAGGCGGCACCGACGTTGATGGGGGCCTCATCGTCGGTGCCGCCTCGCTCCCGACCGGCAGGCGGCCGGGTGCTGGCCGACGATAGATCGGGCCAGGTCAACGGTTGGCAAACGTCGGCCCGTCCGGCCACAGGTCGGCGACACCGACCCCGACCTCGGCCAGCAGGGCGCGCAGCAGCGGCAGCGACAGGCCCACGACGTTGGACGGCGCCCCGTCCACTCCCGCCACGAACCAGCCGCCCAGCCCGTCGACGGTGAACGCCCCGGCCACCCGGAGCGGTTCCCCGGTCCCGACGTACGCGTCGATCTCCGCGTCGGACAGGTCCGCGAACGACACCCTGGTGCGGGCCACCGCCTCCGCGGTCGCGGCTGCCTCGGTCCGCCGGTCGGTCCGCCGGTCGACCAGGCAGTGCCCGGTCACCAGCACGCCCTGCCGTCCCCGCATCAGGCGCCAGCGCCGCACGGCGTCTGCGGCGTCGGCCGGCTTGCCGTGGGCGCGCCCGTCCAGCTCGAGGACCGAGTCGCATCCCAGGACCAGCGCACCGCGGGCGACCGGCAGCGCGGCGACGGCGGCAGCCTTCCGCCGGGCGAGCTCGGCCGCGACCTCCGACGGCGTGCCTGCGACGTCGGACTCGTCCACGCCGCTGACCACGACCTCGGGCTCGACCCCGGCCGCGCGCAGCACGGACAGCCGCCCCGGCGACGCCGAGGCGAGGACCAGCCGGACGCTCAGCGGGGGAGCCCGGACGCGCGCCAGGCGCCAGGTCCGGGACCGATCGCCGGCCGGATGTTGCGGGCCCGGTTGCGCCACTGGGACCGCGGCGGCTCGGCGCGTGCGCCGCCGCGCGCGGCCAGCGCGGTCACGACGGTGACGAGCGCGGCGACCTCCTCGTCGGTCGGCTCGCCGCGCACGATCCGCAGCACCGGCGGCTGCGCGGCCGGCCGCTCCTGCGCACCCACTAGAGGGGGATGTTCCCGTGCTTGCGCGGCGGCCGGTTCTGCCGTTTGTTGCGCAGGGCCCGTAGCGCCCGCACCACGTACGCACGGGTCTGCGACGGCTCGATCACCGCGTCGATGTAGCCGCGCTCGGCGGCGATGTACGGGTTGAGCAGCGTGTCCTCGTAGGCCTCGATCAGCTGCGTCCGGCTGGCCTCGACGTCGTCGGCGACGGCCAGCTCCTTGCGGTGCAGGATGTTCACCGCACCCTGTGCGCCCATGACCGCGATCTGCGCGGTCGGCCACGCGATGTTCACGTCGGCGCCCAGATGCTTGGACCCCATGACGTCGTACGCCCCGCCGAAGGCCTTCCGGGTGATGACCGTGACCAGCGGAACGGTGGCCTCCGCGTACGCGTAGATGAGCTTGGCGCCGCGGCGGATGATGCCGTTCCACTCCTGGTCGGTCCCGGGCAGGAAGCCGGGCACGTCCACGAACGTGAGCACCGGCAGGTTGAACGCGTCGCAGGTCCGCACGAAGCGCGCCGCCTTCTCCGAGGCGTCGATGTCCAGCGTGCCGGCGAACTGCATGGGCTGGTTGGCGACCACCCCGACCGAGTGGCCCTCGACCCGCCCGAAGCCGCACAGGATGTTCGGCGCGAACAGCGTCTGCACCTCGAGGAACTCCCCGTCGTCGACGACGGCGGTGATGACGTCGTGCATGTCGTAGGGGTGGTTCGCCGAGTCCGGGACGATCGTGTCGAGAGCGAGGTCCTGCCCGGTCGGCGTCAGGTCCGCGTCGGAGCCGGCGTAGACCGGCGGGTCCTCGAGGTTGTTGCTGGGCAGGTACGACAGCAGCGCCCTGGCCAGGTCGAGGCAGTCGGCCTCGTCGGCGGCCACGAAGTGCGCGACGCCGGACTTGCTGTTGTGCGTCCGGGCTCCGCCGAGCTCCTCCATCTCGACGTCCTCGCCGGTGACGGTGCGGATCACGTCGGGCCCGGTGATGAACATGTGCGAGGTCTGGTCGACCATCACGGTGAAGTCGGTGATGGCCGGGGAGTACACGGCGCCGCCCGCGCACGGGCCCATCACCAGCGACAGCTGCGGCACGACCCCCGACGCCAGGACGTTGCGGCGGAAGATCTCCCCGTACAGGCCGAGCGAGACCACGCCCTCCTGGATCCGGGCGCCGCCGGAGTCGTTGATCCCCACCAGCGGGCAGCCCACCTTGAGCGCCATGTCCATGAGCTTGACGATCTTCTCGCCGAACACCTCGCCGAGGCTGCCGCCGAAGACGGTGAAGTCCTGCGCGAAGACGCAGACCTGCCGGCCGTCGACGGTGCCGAAGCCGGTGACCACGCCGTCGCCGTACGGGCGCCTGGCCTGCAGCCCGAAGCTGTTCGAGCGGTGCCGGGCCAGCGCGTCGGTCTCGACGAACGAGCCGGCGTCGAGGAAGGCCTCCACCCGTTCCCGCGCGGTCAGCTTCCCGCGGCTGTGCTGCGCGTCGACCGCCTTGCTCGAGCCCGCGTGCACCGCCTCGTCGATCTTGTGCTGGAGCTGGGCCAGCTTGCCGGCGGTCGTGTGCAGGTCGGGGACCGGCGGGGGCGGTGTCGCGGGCTCTGCCATGCGGACCTCCAGGGGACTGTTCCGCGCCGTAGCGTAGCCAGGTGACCTGCGCCGGCCCCGTGGACGGGGCGCCCCCGCCGGCCGGGTGGCGGCAGGTGCGCCGGGTGGCGACGACCGGCTCGACGAACGCCGACCTGGTCGCGCTCGCGGTGGCCGGCGAGCCGGCCGGGCTGGTGCTGGTCGCGGACGAGCAGACCGCCGGTCGCGGCCGGCTGGGACGGGCCTGGACCGCACCGCCCGGATCCGCGCTGACGTTCTCGGTGCTGCTGCGCCCGCACCGCGCGGCCGCCCGCCTCGGCTGGCTGCCGCTGCTGACCGGGCTCGCGGTCGTCGAGGCGGTGCGGTCCGTGACAGGTGTCCCGGCCCTGGTCAAGTGGCCCAACGACGTGGTCGTCCGCAACGACGCCGGCGAGGGCAAGCTGGCCGGGATCCTGGCCGAGCGGGTGGGCGGACCCGGCGGCGGCGCGGGTGCCGTGGTCGTCGGCGTCGGGCTCAACGTCTCGACGAGCGCGGCCGAGCTGCCCGTCCCGACCGCGACGTCGCTGCTGCTGGCGGGCGCCGCCCCGGTCGACCGGGACGCCCTCCTGGACGCCGTCCTGGAACGGCTGGCCGAGCGCTACCGGCAGTGGGACGGCGACGCCGACGCGGACGCGGACGGCGACGCGGAGCTCGCGGCGGCCTACCGGCTGCGGTGCGCGACGCTCGGCCGGGACGTGCGGGCCGAGCTCCCGGGCGGCGCCGCGGTCACCGGCCGCGCCGTCGACCTCGACGACGCCGGACGGCTGCTGGTGCGCACCCGCGACGGCGTGCAGGCGGTCGGCGCCGGCGACGTCGTCCACCTCCGCTGACCCGATCCGTGCCACGATGCGCGCATGGGGTATCCGGCCAAGCTGCTGACCGACGGCGAACGGATCGAGTTCGAGATGCGGCCGCACTGGCGCTCGATGATCGGGCCGTCCTTCGTGCTGCTCGCGACCGTGGCGCTGGCGTCGTTCCTGTCCGCCGCAGTGCCGGACGGCGGCCTGCAGAAGTACGTGCGGTGGGCGATCGTGCTGGTCGCCGTCGTCGTGCTCGTCGTCTGGTTCGTGCGCCCGCTGCTCGCGTGGCTGACGACGCAGTACGTCTTCACCAACCGGCGCATCATCACCCGCACCGGGATCCTGTCGCGCAGCGGCAAGGACATGCCGCTGTCCAAGCTGAACGACGTGTCGTTCGAGTACACGGTGTTCGAGCGGATCCTGCACTGCGGCACCCTGACCGCCTCGTCGGCCGCCGAGACCGGTGCGCTGGTCATCCGGAACGTCCCCCGGGTCGAGGAGATCCAGCGGGAGATCTACCGGCTGGCCGAGGCGGACGCCGCGCGTCGCCGTGGCGACGGATCCTGACGACCTCGACGCCCTCCTGCTGGGGGCGCCGCGGCGGTACACCCGCGAGGAGGTCGTCGAGCTCTCCGGCGTGCCCCTCGAACGGGCCCGGCGGTACTGGCGGGCCCTCGGGTTCGCGGACACCGGCGGCGCGCGGGCGTTCACGGACGAGGACGTGGCTGCGCTGCGACGGATCGAGGCGCTCGTCGACGAGGGCGCGGTGCAGCCGGAGATGGCGGTCGCGCTGGTCCGCGCGCTCGGCCACACCACCGCGCGGCTGGCGACGTGGCAGGTCGACCTCGTGCTGGACCAGCTGTCCGGAGGGACCGGTCTGCGCGAAGGGCTGTCGACCGAGCAGGCGTACGCCACCGCTGCACGGCTGCTGCCCGAGCTCGAGGCGCTGCTGGTGCGGTCCTGGCGACTGCAGCTCGCGGCCGCGGTCGAGCGGGTCCTCGACGACGACGCGACGCTGGTCGACGCGGTCCACCTGACGGTGGGCTTCGCCGACCTCGTCGGCTTCACCCGTCTGTCCCGCCGGCTCGAGCAGCGCGAGCTGGCCGCTGTGGTCGAGCGGTTCGAGCAGGTCGGTGCGGACCTGGTCGCGACGGCCGGGGCCCGGCTGGTGAAGACCCTCGGCGACGAGGTGCTGTTCGTGGCCGACCAGCCCGCCGCGGCGGTGCAGGCCGGGCTGGACCTGCAGGACGGGTTCGAGGCCGACGAGCACATCCCCGAGCTGCGGATCGGGCTGGCCACCGGGCTGGTGATCAACCGGATGGGCGACATCTTCGGCACGACGGTGAACATGGCCAGCCGGCTGACCTCGCTGGCCCGGCCCGGCACGGTGGTGCTCGACCGCGCCACCGCGGACGACCTGGCCGGGGACGAGCGGTTCTCCGTCGCCGCGCTGTGGCCGCGGCCGGTGCGCGGGCTCGGCCTGGTCGAGCCGTTCGTGGTGACGCGCAGATCACACGGCTCGCACTACGTGCCGTAGCCGGTGCCGCGTTAACGTCAGCCGATGAGCGACCTGCCCGCGAGCGCGTCGGTGCGCGAGGTCGGGCCGCGCGACGGTCTGCAGAACGAGGACCCGGTCCCCACCGCTGCCAAGGTGGCGCTCATCGACGGGCTGTCCAGGACCGGGGTGGCGCGGATCGAGGCGGTCTCCTTCGTCCACCCGCTGGCCGTCCCGCAGATGGCCGACGCGGCGCAGGTGTGGGCGGCGATCGACCGCTCGGCGGCGGTGCGCTACTCGGCCCTCGTGCCGAACCTGCGCGGCGCCGAGCGTGCGCTGGACGCCGGGGTCCGCGAGCTGGAGGTGGTGGTCTCCGCGTCGGACACGCACAACCGGGCCAACCTCAACCGCAGCACCGAGGAGTCGCTGGACGAGATCGCCCGGGTGGTCGACCTTGCGCACCGCCGGTCGGCGACCGTCCAGGTGATCGTGTCCACCGCCTGGGGCTGCCCGTACGAGGGGGACGTGCCGGTCGAGCGGGTCGTCGCCGTGGCCGGCCGGGCGCTCGCCGACGGCGCGGACACGCTGTCGTACGGGGACACGACCGGCATGGCGACTCCGGGCCGGGTCACCCGGCTGGTCGGGCAGACCCGGATGGCCCACCCGGACGCCGCGCTCAACCTGCACTTCCACAACACCCGGGGGGCGGCGCTGGCGAACGTGCTCGCGGCGCTGCAGCTCGGGGTGGCGGACTTCGACGCCTCGGTCGGCGGGCTGGGCGGTTGTCCGTACGCTCCCGGGGCCTCCGGGAACGTGGCCACCGAGGAGCTCGTCCACATGGTCGAGGACATGGGCGTGGCCACCGGGATCGACCTCGAGCTGCTGCTCGAGGTGGCCGCGGAGGCCGAGCGGGTGGTCGGGCGGACCCTGCCCTCGCAGCTGCTGCGCGCCGGCCCGCGCACCCGGCCCGGCCGCGGATCATGATCCGGATCATGATCGGGATCATGGTTCGGACGAGTGACTTCCGCCCGTCGGAGTCCAGCCTTACGGTGAGGCAGCCGAAGCACTAGGGGCCGGATCTCGCAGCACAGAGGGCTGCGGAGGACGGTGGGGAGGGTTGGGGTGAGCGCCGTGATGCCCGCGGACGCGCCGTTCGGGGCGCTACCGGTCGTGCTCTCGCGCGACCGCGCCGTGGTGCGCCTGCACGCCCTCACCGCCATCGCCAAGGCCGCGACCGGCTCGAGCGGCTTCGTGGAGGTCCTGCGCAGGACCTCCGAGGCCGCGCAGACCGCTCTGGAGGCGGCCTCGCTGTCCATCTCGGTCTGGGAGCGCGACCAGGCCCGGGTCCGCGTGCTCATCAACACCGGTGACCTGGGCCCCGGCGAGGTGTACGAGCCGGTCGACGAGACCTACCAGATCACCGACTACCCGTTCATCACCCGGATGTTCAGCGACGGGATCGGGTTCGTCCAGTCCGCCGACGCCGACCCGGCCTCCGACGGCGCGGACCCCAACCTCGTCCGCCTGCTGCGCCTGCTCGGCAAGGGCTCGGGCCTGAGCGTCCCGATCGTGCTGGAGTCCCGGGTGTGGGGCGAGCTGTTCGCCACCCGCGACCCCGACGCCGAGCCGTTCGGCCAGGACGACATCGACTACGCCACGGCCGTGGCCGGCCAGGTGGCGGCCGGCATCGCCCAGGCCCAGCACGTCGAGAGCGTGGCGCGGCTGGCGTACACCGACCCGCTGACCGGGCTGGCCAACCGCCGCGCGGTCGACGACCGGCTCGACGCGGCGATCGACCGGTACCGGACCGACGGCACCGTCGTCAGCCTGGTCGTCGTCGACGTGAACGGGCTCAAGCGGATCAACGACGACCGCGGCCACGAGGCCGGCGACCGTGCGCTGGTGCACTTCGCCGGGCTGCTCGCGGCCTCCGCCGGGCTGCTGCCGGGCTGCCTGGCCGGCCGCAGCGGCGGCGACGAGTTCTGCGTGGTGGTCGAGGGCAGCAGCTCCGACCACGTGGTCTGGCTCGCCGAGGACCTGTGCCGCCGGGCCAACGCCGCGCTGGACGAGGGGATCGCCTGCGGGGTGGCGTCCACCGACGACCCGATCGGCCCGGTGCCGTCGGCCGCCCGGCTGTTCCGGCTGGCCGACGCCGCGCAGAGCCGCGCCAAGCGCAGCCGCGCCCGGCATCCGGTGGTGGCCGGCCGGGGCCTGCCGCAGGACGCCACGGTCCGCCTGGCCGACGCGGCGGAGCGCCTGCCGCGGGGTCAGAGCCCGCGCGGCGACCGGCGCCGGGTGCGGTCCAGGCGCGGCTTCACGCACCTGCTGCACGACGTGCTGGAGACGCTCGACCACTCGCAGGCGACCGGGGTCCAGGAGCGGCTCGAGGTGGTGGCCGACGCGGTCTGCCGGCTGGTCGACGGGTGCAGCTGGTGGGTCTCGCGCACCGACGCGTCGAACAAGGTCCTGCAGACGGTCAGCTACTCCGCGATCCGGTACGGCGGCGGGCGGGTCGCCGACGCCGAGGCGTCGATCGGCGGGACGTCCACGTTCTCGCTCGAGGACTACCCGATGAGCCGGCGGATGCTCGAGGGGCACGGCTGGGTGGTCTCGGTCGACGACCCGCTCGCCGACCCGTCCGAGCGGGCGATCCTGGAGGGCGGCGGCTACACGGCGCTGGTGATGGCCGGCGGGACCGACGTGTCCGGCGTCGGCTGGCTGGTCGAGGTGTACGTCGACGACATCGCCGGGGACGTGTCGTCGTTGTCCGGGGCGCTGCGGGCGCTGGCCGCCTGCGCGCTGCTCCCCGCCCCGCAGCAGCAGTAGCCGGTGGCGGTGACCGACCAGCCGGGGGGTCGGGCCGACGAGCGACTCGCCGGCCTGGTCCGGCTCGCGCGGGTCATGGCCGAGGCACGGTCGTTGGAGGAGCTCGCCGAGCTGGTCTCCGAGGAGGCCAGGTTCGCGCTCGGTGCGCGCACGGTCTCGCTGTCCCGGCTGGAGCCCGAGCACGGTCTGGTCCGGACCCTGGTCAACGTGGGGGCGCTGGCCCCCGACGAGGAACGGTTCCCGGTCGACGAGACCTACCAGGTGGCCGACTTCCCGCTGCTCGGGCTGATGGTCGACGAGGCCCGGCCCTGGCGGGTGCACGTGGACGATCCCAGCGCCGACTCCGCCGAACGGGCCCTGCTGCTGCGGGTCGGGGCCGCGTCCGCGCTGGCGGCCCCGCTGCTGGCCGGCGGCCGGGTGTGGGGCGAGCTGTTCGCCACCCGCTCGAGGCAGGACCGGCCGTACGACGACGACGACCTCGCCTTCGGGCAGGCCTTCGCCGGCATGGTCTCCGCCGGGCTGGCCCAGATCGAGCACCTGCAGCTGGTGCAGCGGCTGGCCTACCACGACCCGCTCACCGGTCTCGGCAACCGCCGGCTGGTGGAGGACGAGCTGGACCGGGCGCTCGCGGCCCAGCAGGCCGGCGGCGGACCGGTGACCGTGGTCATGGCGGACGTGAACCGGCTCAAGCAGGCCAACGACAGCCACGGGCACGAGGCCGGCGACCGGGCGCTGGTGTCCGTCGCGCACGCGCTCTCGGCCGCCTGCGGGCGGGTGCCCGGCGCGGTGGCCGGGCGGATCGGCGGGGACGAGTTCTGCGCGGTGCTGCCCGGTTTCGGGATCGCGGTCGGCGAGGCCCTGGCGGCGGCCTTCCTGCGCGGGACCCAGTCGGCGCCGTACGGCGTGAGCGTCGCCTGCGGGGTCGCGTCCACCGAGCGGTTCGACGGTCCGGTCACCCGGGACCGGCTGTTCGCGCTCGCCGACGGCGCGCAGTACGAGGCCAAGCGGAGCATGGCCGGGCACCCGGTGCTCGCCGACCCGGCTTCGGTGGCCGCCGAGCGGCGCTCGCTGCGCTCCCGCGACGAGGAGCCGGCGCTGCTCGCCTCGGTCCTGGCCGCGCTCGCGGGCGTGCCGCTCGGGGCAGACGGCTCGCCGCAGCGACGGCTCGAGACGGCGGTCGCGGCGGTCGCGGCGGTGTCGGGCGCAGTCGGCTGGGTGCTGGACCGGGTGCGGGCCGGGGCTGCGATGCCGGTCGCGCACACCGTCCCGGACGGCGTCTACCTCGCCTCGGTCCCGGCGCCGGCCGGGGCCGCCTGGCTGTCCGCGGCCAGGGCCGGCGGGCTGGTGGTCCGCGCCGACGACGAGGACGTGCCGCTCGCCGCCGTCCGCGGGTGCGAACGGGTCGTGGTGGCCGCCGCCGGGCCGTGGGTGGCCGAGCTGCTCTGCGGTTCGGGGAACCTTCCGTCCGAGGCACCGGCCGTGCTGCGGGCGGCCCTGGGCGTCGCGCTCGCCGGCTGAGGGTTCCGGCCCGGTCGTCGGGCTAGTCTCACGCCGTGACCGACGACGTGGCCCGGCTGCGGGACCAGGTGTCCGCGGGTGGCGCCGAGCGTTACCACGAGGCCAACGCCGCCAAGGGCAAGCTGTTCGCCCGCGAGCGGGTCGCCCGGCTCGTCGACGCAGGCTCGTTCGTCGAGGACGGGCAGCTCGCCAACGTCGCTGGCCGGCGACCTGCCCGCCGACGGCGTGGTGACCGGGACGGCGACCATCGACGGCCGGCCGGTCTGCCTGATGGCCAACGACTCCACGGTCAAGGCGGGCTCCTGGGGCGCCCGGACGGTCGAGAAGATCATCCGGATCATCGAGCGGGCGTACGGCACCGGGGTGCCGATGGTCTACCTCGTCGACTCGGCCGGGGCGCGGATCACCGACCAGGTCGACCTGTTCCCGGGCCGCCGGGGCGCCGGTCGGATCTTCTGGAACCAGGTCCGCGCCAGCGGGTCGGTCCCGCAGGTGTGCGCGCTGTTCGGGCCCAGCGCGGCGGGCGGGGCGTACATCCCGGCGTTCTGCGACGTGGTGGCGATGGTCGACGGGCAACGCCTCGATGTACCTCGGCTCGGACCGGATGGTCGAGATGGTCACCGGGGAGAAGACCACGCTGGAGGAGATGGGCGGGGCCCGGGTGCACTGCCGCGAGTCCGGCGTCGGGCACTTCCTCTGCGCGGACGAGGACGCGGCGCTGGCGGTCGTGCGCCGGTACCTGTCCTACCTGCCGTCGTCGTGGCAGGGGGAGCCGCCGGTGGTCGAGGCCGCGCCGCCGCCGGCCGGCACCGACCTGGCCGCGCTGGTCCCGGTCAGCGACCGGCAGGCCTTCGACATGCGGCGCGTACGTGCGCGGGGCTGCTCGACGAGGGCTCGTTCTTCGAGATCCACGCGCTGTGGGCGCGCGAGGTCGTCGTCGGCTTCGGCCGGCTGGACGGCGAGGTCGTCGGCGTGGTCGCGAACAACTCGCTGCACAAGGGCGGCGTGCTGTTCGTCGACTGCGCCGACAAGGCGACGCGGTTCGTGCAGCTGTGCGACGCGTTCAACGTGCCGCTGCTGTTCCTGGCCGACGTGCCGGGCTTCATGGTCGGCAGCGTGGTCGAGAGGCAGGGCATCATCCGGCACGGCGCCAAGATGATCTCAGCGGTCTCCGAGGCGACCGTGCCGAAGATCTGCGTCGTCGTGCGCAAGGCGTACGGGGCCGGGCTGTACGCGATGGCCGGCCCCGGCTTCGAGCCGGACGCGACGCTCGCGCTGCCGACCGCCTAGATCGCGGTGATGGGTGCGGAGGCGGCCGTCAACGCGGTCTACGCGAACAAGATCGCCGCGATCGAGGACGAGGCGGAGCGGGCGGCGTTCGTCGCCGCGCGGCGCGCGGAGTACGACGAGGACATCGACATCGTGCGGCTGGCCAGCGAGCTCGTCGTCGACGCGATCGTGCTGCCGTCCGAGCTGCGCGAGCGAGCTGGTGCGCCGGTTCGCGGCAGCCGCGGGCAAGGACCGGTCGTTCAGCCGCCGCCGGCACGGCGTCACCCCCGTCTGAGCCCGCAGCGAGCCGGTTCAGACCGGCTGGCGCAGCTCGTTCGTGAGCTCGTCCTCGTCCGCGTACTCGGGGAAGACCCAGCGCCGGTAGGCCCAGAAGCGGAACATCGTGCCCAGCCCTAGCCCGACGACGTTCGCTGCGATGTTGTTGGCCAGTGGCGAGGTGAGGCCGAGCACGTAGTTCGAGAACGCCAGGCAGCCGGCCGCGATCGCGAGCCCGACGCCGTTCAGGACGAAGAACAGGATGTACTCGCGGGCGTTGCCGACCCGGTCGCGGTGCCGGAACGTCCAGAACCGGTTGCCCAGGTACGAGACGACGGTGGCGACCGTGGTCGCGATGATCTTCGCCGTGACCGGTTTCCCGTGCAGGGTGCTGTTGCTGTGGTACAGCAGGAAGTTGAAGATCGAGACGTCGACGACGAACGCGACGGCCCCCACCACGCCGAACTTGGCGATCTCGTGGAGCAGGTGGCCGACCTGGTCCATGACTGCGGCGTACAGGCGCGCGAACACGCCCGGCACGGCCGGCTCGGGGTGGCTCACTGCGTCAGGGTACGTGGCCCGTGCCACGATGGCGAAACCGCGAGTCGGGCCGGACTCGGACTAGGTGAAGGAGCCGCTCGGTGGACACCGCACTGGACCCGGAGCACGAGGCGCTGCGGGCGAGCGTCGAGGACTTCGCCCGCACCGAGGTGCGGCCGGCGATCGGCGAGCTCTACGAGCGCGGCGAGTTCCCGTACGCGATCGTGGCCGGGATGGGCCGGATGGGGCTGTTCGGGCTGCCCTTCCCGGAGGAGTACGGCGGCATGGGCGGCGACCCCCTGGCCCTGTTCCTGGCCATCGAAGAGCTCGCCAGGGTCGACTCGTCCGTCGCGATCACGCTCGAGGCGGCGGTCTCGCTGGGGGCCATGCCGCTGTTCCGGTTCGGCACCGACGAGCTGCGGCGGGAGTGGCTGCCGCAGCTGTGCTCGGGAGCGGCGCTCGGGGCGTTCGGGCTGACCGAGCCCGGCGGCGGGTCGGACGCCGGCGCCACCCGTACGACCGCCGCGCTGGACGGTGACGAGTGGGTCGTCAACGGGACCAAGGCCTTCATCACCAACTCGGGGACCGCGTTGACGGCGTTCGTCGTGGTCACGGCGCTGACCGGTCCGGACCGGGAGATCTCCTCGGTCCTGGTGCCGAGCGGGACGGCTGGGTTCACGGTCGGTCCCGAGTACTCGAAGGTGGGCTGGCGCGCCTCGGACACCCACGGGCTGACCTTCGACGACTGCCGCGTGCCGGTCACGAACCTGGTCGGCGAGCGCGGACGGGGGTACGCGCAGTTCCTGCAGATCCTGGACGAGGGGCGGATCGCGATCGCGGCGCTGGCGGTCGGGCTGGCGCAGGGCTGCGTCGACGAGTGCGTGCGGTACGCCGCCGAGCGGGAGGCCTTCGGTCGCGCGATCGGGCGCAACCAGGCGGTGCAGTTCCTCATCGCCGACATGGAGGTTCGCGCGCACACAGCCCGGCTGGCGTACTACGACGCCGCGGCACGGCTGATGGCCGGGCGGCCGTTCAAGCGGCAGGCGGCGATCGCCAAGCTGTACGCCTCCGAGGCGGCGGTGGAGAACGCGCGCTACGCGGTCCAGGTGCACGGCGGGTACGGGTACACCAACGAGTTCCCGGTCGGCCGCTTCTACCGGGACGCGAAGGTCCTCGAGATCGGCGAGGGCACGTCCGAGGTCCAGCGCATCCTCATCGCCCGGGACCTCGGCCTCTGACCCTCCGTCCGTCCCCGCCCCGACTCATGCGAGCCCCAGACGCGCGCACGAGTCGGGAGGGGGTGGGTTGGGGCGACACACGCGCGCACGAGTCGGGAGGCGGGTGGGTGAGGCCGGGTGGGTAGGGTCGGCGGGGTGACCGGGCGGGCGGCGTCGGGGTTCCCGACGGTGGGGATCGTGGGCGCCGGACAGCTCGCCCGCATGTCGGTCGGCCCGGCGGTCGAGCTCGGCATAAGCCTGCGGGTGCTCGCGAGACGTGCCGACGACCCGGCCGCCCAGGTCGTCCCGGACGTGACCGTCGGCGACTACCGCGACCTGGCCGACCTGCGGGCGTTCGCGCGCCGGTGCGACGTCGTCACCTTCGACCACGAGCACGTGCCCACCGAGCACCTGCTCGTCCTGCAGGACGAGGGGCATGCGGTGCGACCCGGCCCGGCCGCCCTGGTGCACGGCCAGGACAAGCGGGTCATGCGCGAGCGGCTCACCGCGCTGGGCGTCGCCGGTGCCGCGCTGGGCCCCGGTGTCCTCGGCGGAGGACGTCGAGAAGTTCCTCGCCGGCACCGCCGACGGCCGAGCGGTGCTCAAGACGGTCCGCGGCGGGTACGACGGCCGCGGCGTCACGGTGGTGACCGGCCCGGCCGACGCCGCGCACTGGCTGGACCGGCATCCGGACGGTCCAGGGCTGCTGGTCGAGGAGCTCGTCCCGTTCACCCGCGAGCTGTCGGTGCTGGTGGCCCGCTCGCCGTCGGGGCAGGCGGTGGCCTACCCGGTGGTCCAGTCGGTGCAGCGCGACGGCATCTGCCGCGAGGTGTACGCCCCCGCCCCCGGACTGCTCCCGGACCACGCGCTCGCCGCCCAGGAGGCCGCGCTGCGGGTCGCGGGAGACCTCGAGGTGACCGGGCTGATGGCGGTCGAGCTGTTCGACACCCCCGGCGGCGTGCTGGTCAACGAGCTCGCACTGCGCCCGCACAACACCGGCCACTGGACGATCGAGGGGGCGGTGACGAGCCAGTTCGAGCAGCACCTGCGCGCGGTCCTGGACCTGCCGCTGGGCTCGCCCGCGGCGCTGGCGCCGCACGCGGTGATGGTCAACGTCCTCGGCGGCACGCTGCCCGACCTGTACCCGGCGTACCTGCACTGCATGGCGCACGACCCGGGGCTGAAGATCCACGTGTACGGCAAGCAGGTCCGGCCGGGCCGTAAGGTCGGGCACGTGACCGTGACCGGTTCGCGACCTCGAGGACCTCCAGGAGCGTG
Source organism: uncultured Actinomycetota bacterium (assembly GCA_963771835.1). Lineage (GTDB taxonomy): Bacteria > Actinomycetota > Actinomycetes > Prado026 > Prado026 > CAVQCJ01. Next base: position 334,481 of record CAVYVA010000004.1, on the reverse strand, counting down.
CGCGGCACGCCGCCGCCTACCTGACCGGAGACATCGAGTGAGTGAGACGAGCCGCTGGTCGGCGTGGTCATGGGGTCGGACTCGGACTGGCCCGTGCTCGAGGCCGCGGCGACCGCGCTGGACGAGTTCGACGTCCCGTACGAGGTCGACGTGGTCTCCGCCCACCGCATGCCGCACCAGATGCTCGACTACGGAGCCGGGGCCGCCGACCGCGGCCTGCGCGTGCTGATCGCCGGCGCCGGCGGCGCCGCGCACCTGCCGGGGATGCTCGCGTCGGTCACCCCGCTGCCGGTGATCGGCGTCCCGGTCCCGCTGGCTCACCTGGACGGCATCGACTCCCTGCTGTCGATCGTGCAGATGCCGGCCGGTGTCCCGGTCGCGACCGTGTCGGTCGCCGGGGCCCGCAACGCCGGCCTGCTGGCCGTACGCATCCTGGCCGTCGCCGACCCGGCGCTGCGCGAGGCGATGGCAGCGTTCCAGACGCGGCTGGGCGAGGAGGCCGCCACCAAGGGCGACCGGCTGCGGCGCCGCCGCGCCGGTGCGGCCGAGGCCGGGTTCTCGCCGGGTCCCTGAGCCGCGGCTCGCGGCTGACCGCAGCGCCGGCTCACCACAGGCCGAGCCGGGGTCCTTCGATCGCCGGGCAGCGGTCCATCACCACGTCGAGGCCGGCGGCCGCGGCCCGCGCCGCCGCTGCCTCGTCGACGACGTCCAGCTGGGTCCAGATCGCCGGTGCCCCGATCGCGACGGCCTGGTCGATCAGCTCGCCCACCCGTCCGGAGTTCACGAACAGGTCGACCACGTCCACCGGTACCGGGACGTCGGCGAGCGTCGGGTAGCCCTGCTCGCCGTGCACCGTCTCCGCCCGCGGGTGCACCGGGACGATCCGTTTGCCGTGTGCCTGCAACCGCCTGGCCACGCCCCACGCCGGCCGCGCCGGGTTGTCGGCGAGGCCTACCACGGCCCACACCTCGGTGTCGGTCAGCAGCCGCCGGATCACCGCCTGGTCGGCGTACCGGTCGCCGTACCCTTCGCCCGCGGCCTCGGTCACGGGCGGCCCAGCGCGCGGTACGTCCACCCGGCCGCGCGCCAGCGTTCGGCGTCGAGCACGCTGCGGCCGTCGACGACGCGGCGGTGGGCCACGACCTCGCCGAGCTGTGCGGGGTCGAGCTCGCGGAACTCGGCCCACTCGGTCAGGTGCAGCACGATGTCCGCGCCTTCGCAGGCGGACTGGACGTCGTGGGAGTACGTCAGCAGCGGGAACCGCGCCCTGGCGTTCTCCATCGCCTCGGGGTCGTAGACGCGGACCCGGCCGCCCTGCTCGTGGATGTTCACCGCGACGTCGAGCGCCGGCGAGTCGCGCACGTCGTCGGAGTCGGGCTTGAACGCCGCGCCCAGCACGGTCACCGAGCGGCCGTCGAACGAGCCGCCCAGCGCGGCCCTGGCCAGGTCGACGGTCCGAGCGCGCCGCCGCTGGTTGATGGCGTCGACCTCGCGCAGGAACGTCAGGGCCTGGTCCACGCCGAGCTCGCCGGCCCGGGCCATGAAGGCGCGGATGTCCTTGGGCAGGCAGCCGCCGCCGAAGCCGAGCCCGGCCCGCAGGAACTCCCCGCCGATGCGGTTGTCGTGCGCGAGCGCCTCGGAGAGCGTCGCGACGTCGGCGCCGGTGGCCTCGCACAGCTCGGCCATCGCGTTGATGAACGAGATCTTCGTGGCCAGGAAGGAGTTCGCCGCGACCTTGACCAGCTCGGACGTCGGCAGGTCGGCCACCACCACCGGGGTGCCCCGGGCGATCACCGGCGCGTACACCGCGCGCAGCGTGGCCTCGGCCTCGGGCGACCCCACGCCGAACACCAGCCGGTCCGGGTCGAGGCTGTCCTTGACCGCGTAGCCCTCGCGCAGGAACTCGGGGTTCCAGGCCAGCTCGATGCCGTCGCCCGGCCGGCGCCAGCGCGCGCAGCCGGCTCGCCATCCGCTGGGCCGTCCCCACCGGCACCGTCGACTTGCCCACCACGAGCGCCGGCCGGCCCAGGTGCGCGGCCAGCGACTCGGTCGCGGTGTCCAGCGCGGTCAGGTCGGCGGCGTAGCTGCCCTGCTTCTGCGGGGTCCCCACGCAGACGAAGTGCACGTCGCCGAACGCCGCCGCCTCGGCCGGGTCGGTGGCGAACCGCAGCGCTCCGGATGCCAGCCCCTTGCGGACCAGCTCGGGCAGCTCCGGCTCGTAGAACGGCACGTCGCCGGCGGACAGCTGCTCGATCTTCTTGGCGTCGATGTCGACGCCGAGGACCTCGTAGCCGAGCTCGGCCATGGCGGCCGCGTGGGTGGCGCCCAGGTAGCCGGTACCGATGACGGTGATTCGATGGGTCACCTGGCGAGCCTAGGTCAACTCGCGGCGGGTGACTGCCGCCGGTACGGTACTTTGACGTCCAAGCAAGTTCAGCGCGGGAGGCGACGTGCCGGAGCTGTCCGAGGAGCACGAGCTGCTGCGCGAGTCCGTGCGCAGGCTCGTCGAGGACAAGATCGCGCCGCACGCCGCGGCCGTCGACGAGTCGGCGCAGTTCCCCGCCGAGGCCCTCGCCGCGCTGGTCGCGTCCGACTTCCACGCCGTGCACATCCCGGACGAGTACGGCGGCGCGGGGGCCGACGCGGTGTCCTCGTGCATCGTCATCGAGGAGGTCGCGCGCGGCTGCGCGTCCGCCTCGCTGATCCCGGCGGTGAACAAGCTCGGGACGATGGGGATCCTGCTCAGCGGCAGCGAGGAGCTCAAGCAGCGCTACCTGCCCGAGGTCGCCAGCGGCGAGGCGATGTTCTCGTACGCGCTGTCCGAGCCGGAGGCCGGCAGCGACGCGGCAGCGATGCGCTGCCGCGCGGTCCCCGACGGCGACGGGTGGCTGCTCGACGGGGTCAAGCGCTGGATCACCAACGCCGGCGTCTCGCGCTACTACACGGTGATGGCGGTGACCGACCCGGCGGCCGGCTCGCGCGGCATCTCGGCGTTCGTCGTGCACGCGGACGACGCCGGCTTCACGCTCGGCGCCCCGGAGAAGAAGCTCGGCATCAAGGGATCGCCGACCCGCGAGCTCTACTTCGACAAGGTGCGGCTCCCGCCCGACCGCATCATCGGCGAGCCCGGGACGGGCTTCTCGACGGCGCTGAGAGCGCTGGACCACACCCGCCCCACGATCGCCGCGCAGGCGGTCGGCATCGCGCAGGGCGCCCTCGACTACGCCACCGGGTACGTCAAGGAGCGCAAGCAGTTCGGCAAGGCGATCGCGGAGTTCCAGGGTCTGCAGTTCATGCTCGCCGACATGCAGATCAAGCTGCACGCAGCCCGCGAGCTGACGTACGCGGCAGCGGCGAGGTCCGAGCGGGGCGAGCCGGACGCCGGCGCGTTCGCGGCTGCGGCCAAGTGCTTCGCATCGGACTCGGCGATGGAGATCACGACGGACGCCGTCCAGCTGCTCGGCGGGTACGGGTACACGAAGGACTACCCGGTCGAGCGGATGATGCGCGACGCGAAGATCACCCAGATCTACGAGGGCACGAACCAGATCCAGCGGGTCGTGGTCGCCCGGCAGCTCCTGAAGGACAAGTAGCGCCAAGCAGCGCCAACATGCGCCGGGTGTCTCCCCGGTGACAGCACCCTGCGTGCCGGCGGGTGGAGCCTGCGCTCGTGCCGAACTCGCGGCGCGCGTCCGAAGGAGAAGGCCGATGTCCGCAGTCACTCGCCCACTGGTCCGACTGCTCGTCGGACTGTTCACGTTCCTGCCGCTGGCTATCGGCTCGGCCGCCTACGCGGCCACCGACCCGGTGGGCGGGAACGACCCTGGGGGCATTGCCCCCTTCACCGACGGCGGGACCTCGTTCGTCCAGCAGGTCGCCTGGATGGCGTCCGGGGCCGCCATCGTCATCCTGCTCGCTGCAGTCGTCACCGGGATCGCAGTACTGTCCAGGCGGCACACGGTTCAGACCCGTCAGCTGCAGATGCCGTGAGGCGGTTGTCATGGTCGTCATCGACTCAGGTGGGCGACGGCCATGACGCACGAAGCGGTGACGCGGGCGCTCGCGCGCAGTGACGTGTTCGGCGGGCTGAAGCCCGACCAGCTGGACCGTCTTGCGCGCGAGTGCCGCGTCCGCAGGTACGTCAAGGGGGAGCAGGTCTTCGCCCGCGGTGACGTGGGTGGCGGGATGTTCCTGGTCGGAGAGGGTTCGATCGCCCTTTCGGTCATCTCCGCGCAGGGCGGCGAGGTGACCCTCGCGGTCCTGGAGCCGCCGAGCACGTTCGGGGAGCTCTCGGTCATCGACGACGGCCCGCGCACGGCCACGGCTACCGCGCGCGAACCGTCCGTCGTGGTGGCGATACCCAGGCCCGAGGTCCGCCGGCTGATGCGCGAGGCGGCCCAAGTCGGCGCGGCGCTGCTCACCTCGCTGGCCGCGGTGATCCGTCAGGTCGACGACCACGTCACCGACCTGGTGCTCGTGGACCTCCAGGGGCGGGTGGCGAAGTTCCTCGCTGCGGCTGCGTCTGCGCAGCCCGGGGCGCACCGGCCTGGTGCACCGGTAAGCGTCGACCTGCGGCTGAACCAGACCGAGCTGGCCCGGCTGGTCGGCGGATCCCGGCAGCAGGTGAACCGCGCGATCGTCGCGCTCGAGGCCCGAGGCGCGATCGAGCGGGTCGGTGCGCGGATCGTGTCCGTGCACCCGGACCGTCTCGAAGCCCTCGGATGAATCGCCGTGGCCGGGCCCGAGCGGCGGTGCCATGCTGTCCGCGTGGACGGTCCGCCGACCTCCGCTGAGGACCCCGGTCCTTCGAACGGGACGACCGAGCCCCGCCCGTTTGGCTCGGTTCACACGGGCTGTCACCGAGACGGTGGGTGCCAACGGGGGCGCGGTCCGTGGGACCTGGGGTGACGAGGTGTTCGCGGTGTTCGACTCGGCCGGGACGCCGTCCGCGCGGCGATCGCGATGCAGCAGGGCTTCATGGCTGCCGCGATCGCGAACGGTGACGTGCCGCTGATCGTGGGGGTCGGGCTCGACGTGGGTGAGGCAGTGGCCGCGGGCGAGGCAACGTCGGGCAGCGCGGTCAACGTCGCGGCCCGGTTGTGCTCGCGCGCCGGACCTGGACAGGTGCTGGCGACCCGTGAGCTGACCCATCTGGCCGGCGCGGTGCCCGGGGTTGCCTACGAGGAGCACGGTCGGGCGCGTCTGAAGGGCGTGCATGGCCGGACACCGCTGGTCCGGGTCCGTCCGACGCCGCAGGACAAGACTCAGCTCAGCGCGAGGCCGCCCGCTGGATGCTGGTAGGTGCGGGCGTGGCGGTCACGCTCCTGCTCGTGCTGGCCGCCGTCGCCGTCGCCATCGGCCGGTTCCCGCCGACGAAGGGGCCGTTGGCCGCGTCACCGCAGGGCTAGGTTGGCCGCGTGACCTCGGACTCTGCCGCAGATGCCACGGATGCTGCGGACGTCGTCGTCGTCGGGGGCGGGGCGCTCGGGCTGAGCACCGCCCTGCACTGCGCGCTGCTCGGGCGCTCGGTCGTACTGGTCGAGCGGCGCGGGGTCGGCTCGCAGGCCTCCGGTCGCGCGGCCGGGCTGTTCAAGTCGGTGCAGGCCGACGCGCTCCGTACCCGGCTGGCGCGGCGCAGCATCGAGAAGGCGCTGTCCTTCGAGGAGTGGGCCGGCGTCTCGCTGGACATCCGCCGCTCCGGCGCGCTGCTGGTGGCTCGCACGCCCGAGCACCAGGCCATGCTGCGCTCCGAGGTTGCGGCGTCGGGTGGCTGGGGGGTCGAGGTCGGCGAGCTCACGCCGTCCGGGCTCCGCGACCGGTGCACTTTCTACGCACCGACCGGGGCGGAGGTCGGGGTCTGGTGCCCCGAAGACGTGTACGTCGAGGAGCCGACCTTGCTGGTGCGGGCGTACGCCGACGCGTGCCGGCGGCTCGGTGTCCAGCTCGCCGAGCACGAGCAGGTGCTCGACGTGACCGTGACCGGCGGGGCGGTGGACGGTGTCGCGACCGACCGTCGCCGGGTGCGGGCGGCTTGTGTCGTCGACGCGGCGGGTGCGTGGGTCCGGCAGATCGCCGCGTGCGCGGGCGCCGACGTGGCGGTCGCGCCGGTGCGTCACCAGCTGCACGTGACCGAGCCGACCGCGTCCGTCGCGGCGGCCGACCCGATCGTGCGCGTCGTCGACGCGGCGGTCTACCTGCGACCCGCCCGCGGCGGGCTGATGGTCGGCGGCTTCGAGGCCGAGCCGCTACCGGTCGACCCGCGGGCCCAGCCGGCGTCGTTCGGCACCGACGACGTCCCGCTCGACGCCGCGGTGCTGGACGGGTTCGCCAAGGCGGTCGCCGCGGAGGTCCCGTCGGCCGGCGGGCCGGTGGCCGAGCACCGCGGCGGGCTGTTCACGATGAGCCCCGACGGCCGGTTCGTCGTCGGCCCGGTCCCCGGGGTGCGCGGGCTGTGGGTGCTCTCCGGCTGCAACGGGTCGGGGTTCTCGTCGTCCCCGGCGCTGGGCGAGGAGCTGGCGGCGTGGATCGTGCGCGGCGAGCCGACCGGAGGCCTGTCGGTGCTCGCCCCGGACCGGTTCGCCCGACTGGCGGACACCGAGCTGGTGGAGCGGGGAACCTGGCAGTACGCGCACTACTACGACCCGGCGCAGTAGGCGGTGACCGAGAGCGGGGATCCCGTGGGCGAGCTGCTGACCCGCCGAACCGCCCTGGGGCTGGCGGCCGCGGCCGCCGTCACGGTCGTCGCACAGCGGGCGCCGGCGCCGGTCCGTACCGTGCCCCGACCGTCCGCGGCGCTCGCCCGCCGGGTCGTGGTCGTCGGCGCCGGGTTCGCCGGTCTGTCCTGTGCGCTCGAGCTCACCGACCTCGGCTGGGACGTCGTCGTGCTGGAGGCGAGGGACCGGGTGGGCGGCCGCGTGCACACGCTGCGCGACGTGTTCGGCCCCGGCACTCACGTGGAGGCGGGCGGGGAGTTCGTCGACCGGGACCACCACGTGCTGCTCGGGCTGCTGGACCGGTTCGGGCTCGCGACCGAGCCGCGCAACCGGTCCCTGGCGCTCGCGCTGTACTGGTCCGGGCAGCGCGCCGACTACTCGGCACGGGTCGAGCGGCGCAGCGGCGACCTGTACCACGACATCAACCGGGTGACCGACGCCAGCGCCCGGCTCGCCGCTCGCGTCGACGCCGAGCACCCCGAGCGGTCGCGCGACGCCGAGCGGTTGGACTCGATGACGCTCGCGCAGTGGGCCGACGGACTGGGGCTGAGCCGGCTGGGCCGACGGGTCTGGGAGGCGGGCTGGATCGTCAGCGACTACGGCACCGCGGCCACGGACATGTCGCTGCTGTTCTACGCGCAGCAGGAGAACTTCGGCAGCGACAACGCCGATGCGGTCGAGGCCCTGCGGATCGCCGGCGGCAACGACTCGCTGGCGACGGCGATGGCCGCCCACCTGACGCCGGCGCGAGTACGGCTCGGCGAGGCGGTCCGCTCCATCCGGGTACGGCCAGGCCTGGCTTCCGTGACCACAACCGCCGGGTCGTACCAGGGTGCGCACGTCGTCGTGGCGACCCCACCGCCGACGTTGCGGGCGATCGCGTTCGACCCGGCGCTGCCGTCCGAGCTGCGCGAGGCGGTCGACTCGCGATTGCTCGACGCCATCACCAAGGTGGCGGTGCCCTACCGCGGGCACCCGTGGCGCCGTGCGGGCTGGACCGGCGAGTCGCTGGCCGACCTGCCGTACACGTACTCCTGGGACGCGACCGACTCGCAGCGGGACGAGCCCGACGGCGCGCTGGTGGCGTTCACCGGCGGCGGGCCGGACGGCCGGGCGCTCACCCGACTGAGCCCGGCCGCGCGGGTCGCGGCGGTCGAGCAGCAGCTGCGCCTGGTGTACCCCGAGGTCGTCGGGCACGAGGACCGCCGCTTCACCGCGGCCACCGTGGCCTGGGCGTCGGAGGCGTACACCGGAGGCGGCTACGCGAACTACCGGTTGGGCCAGATGTTGACCGCGAAGCCGGCGTTCCGGACCGCGTACGGCCCGTTGCGTTTCGCCGGCGAGCACACCGAGGCGATGGGCCAGTACATGGAGAGCGGGCTGCGGTCGGGCCGGCGGGTCGCGCGAGCGATCGGTGCCGCGCCCGCTGCGGCGCTCACGGGGTGAGGCGCTCGAGCGAGAGGAGGTCCCAGCTGCGCAGCCGGCCGGCCCCGGTCGCCGCGCACGTCAGACCGATCGCCACGTCCTCGTGCCGCTCGGCGAGCAGCAGACGCAGACGCTCGCCGTCGACCCGGTGCACCAGGTCGACCTGCCAGCGGTCGTGGCCTGCGTGGCTGACCTGCGGTGCGGCGAAGGCGTCCAGCCGGTCGTCGCCGAGCAGCGCACGCGCGTGGTGCTCGGCGACCTGGGCCGCCGGGACGGTGCCGCACCGGCCCCGCAGCAGGCGCGGGACGACCCGGCCGCCGGCGTACGCGGTGGTGAGCTCGACCGCGGAGCCGACGTCGACGTGCCCGTACACCAGACCGGCGGGCATCAGCAGGACGTTCGCAGCGAACCGGTCGCCGCCGACGTGGGTGCACTCCCAGGTCCGGTCCGGCGCGACGTCGGCGAGCACCTGCACGACGGGCCGCCCGTAGACCGCGCAGCAGACGTCGTGCCGACCCTGGGTGCAGACCAGGTACCACGGCCGGTCGTCCGGCTGCCCGTCGACGGCGAAGTCGACCGTGGCCAGTGCGTCCGGGTGGCCGACCGTGCCGGTCCGGACCTCGGCGCGGGTGGTGTCGACCCAGGCCCAGGTCCGGGGCACCCGCGGGGCGGGCTCGGGCGGGGAGTCGCCGCTGCCCGGACGGCGGCCGGTCCTGCGGATCAGCAGCAGCCGCGCGGACAGGACCCGAGCCTGCTCGTGGACATGCTCGGCCACCGCCGGTGGCAGAGTCCCGACCGGGTGCGGCGCCGGTCCCCAAGGCCCCGGGTCCTCGACCAGCAGGAACCGGTCGGTCGGCAGGGCGGTTCCGGCGAGCGCGTCGGCCCGGCCGCGCGCGGCCACCGAGCACCGCGGGACCGGCATCGGCCCGTCGCGGTCGAGCTCGTCGGGGTCCTCGGCAGCACGCTCTTCGGGAGGACGGTCCGGTTGGGTCACGCGGGAACGACCGCGCCGTCCAGCAGCAGTCGACGGGCGAGCGCGCGCCCGTCGACCGGCTCCAGCCCCGGCAGCTGGTCGGCGACGCAGCGGCCGCCCTCGACCACCGCCTTGAGCGCGGCGGCATGGTCCGGTGCGAAGTCCAGCCGTCGCCCGTCGGCGACCAGGGTGACGTGCTCGAGTGACTCCTCGACCCGCAGGCAAGACCCCGGCCGCGCCCGCACGGCCACCTGGGTCTGGCCCTCCCCGCCCGTGGCCGCGCCCGCGGCGGCGACGGCCTGCGCCACAGGTCGCAAGGGCTCCGGCCGGGTGTCCGCGGCACGGCGGCGCTCCATCCGCGCGGCGATCAGGGGGGCGGACGCCGCGGCGAGACCGTCGGCGACCAGGTCGCGGACCAGCGCCAGGGGTACGGCGAGGTCGTGCGGGTCCGCGACGTCGATGCCCATCGGCAGCGAGTCCTCCAACGGCCTGCTCTCCAGCACCTCGGCGAGCAGCGCCTCGACCAGGTGGCGGCGCGTGTACGGGTGCACGCCGATCGTCAGGTGCAGCGACATCGCCCGCTGTGCCTGGGCGGCGTGGATCCAGCCGCGGGGCAGGTAGAGGACGTCGCCGGGCCGGAGCACGTGGTCGAGAGCAGGTGCCGCTGCGGCGGCGGCAGCGACGGATTCCCGGTGCGCCGTCCAGCCGTCGTCGTCGGCCGGTGACGGCACGACCGGGCGGTGCACCAGCCAGCGCTTGTCCCCGGCCGTCTGGACGACGAAGACATCGTGCGTGTCGTAGTGCGGTGCGAACCCGCGAGCGCTCGGCGGGGTCAGGTAGGCGTTGACCTGCACCGGGTGGCCGAGCTCGCGGGTGAGGGAGCCGGTGAAGTCGAGGACGGCCGGCCAGATCCGGTGCAGCCCCTGGAAGACGACGGTGCAGCCGTCGGCGAGCAGACGCGCCACGCGGTCCGGGTCGACCTGGTCACGGACCGCGGCGCCCACCCCGGCGCCCCGGGTGAAGGTGGACTCGGCCTGGACCACGCCGTCCTTGGCGATGCGCAGGAACGGGGTGCGCAGACCGCGGGCGGACAGCAGCTCGTCGGCGTCGGCGAGGGTGAAGAGCCCGGTGAGATCGGGTCCGTCGCAGGCCGCTCGCAGGAACGCCTCGCGGGCCCACACGTTCTCGGCGAACTCGGCCGGCGTCGTCCGGCCGAGCAGGGGGCCGAGGGCGGCACCGGGGACGGCCCCGGCGCCGCCCTCGGCCCCGGTCACCAACGGTCCGGTCATCGTTCAGGCGCCGCTGTCCGCACCGCCGTCCGCACCGCCGTCCGCACCGCCGTCCGCGCCGCTGTCCGCACCGCCGTCCGCGCCGCTGTCCGCACCGCCGTCCGCGCCGCTGTCCGCACCGCCGTCCGCGCCGCTGTCCGCACCGCCGTCCGCGCCGCCGTCCGCCGGGCCGTCCGTGTCCAGCTCGTCCGAGTCGCTCATCGACGTGCCTCCCTCTCGTGCCGCGGGTGTCCCGGGGCTGGTCGCGCCGGGTCCAGAGGCCCGACCCTACGGATCTACCCGGCGACCCGCACCGGCAACCCCGGTGCGCCCTGGCCGGGAGGCATAGGTTCGGCCCGTGACCGCTGCCGACGACGCCCAGCCAGGGGTGCCCACCTCGGCCGCCAGGACCACGCTCTCCCAGATCATGACCGCGGCGGACACCAACCTGCTCGGGTCCGTGCACGGCGGCGTCGTGATGAAGTTCGTCGACGACGTCGCCGGTGTGGTGGCGACGCGGCACTCCGGTGGTCCGGCGGTCACCGCCGCGATGGACGAGATGGTGTTCGTCACCCCGGTACGGGTGGGAGACCTCGTGCACGTGATGGGCCAGGTCAACTGGACCGGTCGCACGTCGATGGAGATCGGCGTGAAGGCGGTCGCCGAACGATGGGACCGTGCCGGCGAACCCGCGATCACCGTCGCGACGGCCTATCTCGTGTTCGTCGCCGTGGACGCGCAGGGCCGGCCGCGCGAGGTCCCGACGGTGCTGCCGGAGACGGACGAGGACGAGCGGCGCTTCCACGAGGCGCAGATCCGACGTCGGCACCGGCTGGCGATGCGGGAGGAGATCAAGCGATCGCGCGCGCAGAGCGGCTGACCGGTGAACGGTTGCACAGCGCCGCAACCAGCGGCGATCCGAGTCGCCAGGCCGCTGACCTGGGCGAATGGCGTCGGGCGGCGTTGGGGGGTGGCTGCTCGGCTCACCCGCCGAGCTGTCCGGCTCACCCGCCGATCTGCCCGGCTCACCCGCCGAGCTGCCCGGCTGAGCCATCCCACCGGTCCGCCCGACCCGTGCCCTAGGATGCGTGCGTGCTGACCGGCGCGCGCGTGCTGATCACTGGTGGTGCCGGCTTCATCGGTTCGGCGCTGACCGGTCGGCTCCTCGCCGACAACGACGTGGTCGTGCTCGACAACCTCGAGCGCAACGCACTGGCGACCTACTCCTTCGCCGACGATCCCCGGCTGACCCTTCTCGAGGGCGACGTGCTGGACGCCGACCAGGTCGCGACCGCGATGAAGGGCTGCACACACGTCGTGCACCTAGCAGCGATCGCCGGCATCGACCAGGTCATCCGGCGACCCGTGGACACCATGCGCGTCAACATCCTCGGGTCGGCGAACGTCCTTGCCGCCGCAGCGGCTGAGCAGGTCCCCGGTCGGGTGATGTGCTTCTCCACCAGCGAGGTGTTCGGGCAGCGTGCGTTCCAGTCCAGCGAGGAGGACCACGCGGTCACCGGCGCGGTCGGCGAGGCGCGGTGGACGTACGCCGTGAGCAAGCTGGCGGAAGAGCACCTCGCCATGGCCTACCACCACGAGCGGGGCTTGCCGGTGACGGTCGTGCGCCCGTTCAACGTGTACGGCCCGGGGCAGGTCGGAGAGGGCGCGATGCGCGCCTTCGTCAAGCTGGCGGTGCGAGACCTGACGATCGAGATCCACGGCGACGGCTCACAGATCCGTGCCTGGTGCTACGTCGACGACATGGTCCGTGGCGCGCTGCTGGCGCTGAGCCATCCGGCCGCGGTCGGCGAGACGTTCAACATCGGCAACGCGCGCGCGGTGGTGACCATCTACGGTCTGGCCAGCGCGGTCGTCCGGGTGCTGGGCTCGCGGTCCCAGATCGTGTTCGTCGAGAAGGAGTACGCCGACGTCGAGCTGAGGGTGCCCTTGGTGGGCAAGGCCGCTGAGCTGCTCGACTTCGTCGCCGAGGTCGACCTCGACGAGGGCATCCGGCGGACGGGCGCCTACTACGCCGGACTGGCGGCGGACCAGTCGTGATCCCCCTGGCGCGACCGCTCGTCGAGCAGGACGATCTCGACGCGGTCGCCGACGTGCTCGTGAGCGGCATGCTCGTGCAGGGCGAGCAGGTCGCGGCGTTCGAGTCGACCGTCGCCGGGGTGACGGGTAGCGCGCACGCCGTGGCGGTGTCCAGTGGTACCGCCGCACTGCACGTGGCGCTGCTCGGTCTCGGCATCGGGCCCGGTGACCGGGTCGCCGTGCCGACCTACTCGTGGCCGGCGACGGCGAACGTGGTCGAGCGGGTGGGCGCGACCTGCGTGTTCGTCGACATCGACGAGGACCTCTTCGCGATGGACCCGGTCGGCCTCGCGGCACTGGCGTCGGCCGGTGACACCAAGCTGGCCGCCATGCTCCCCGTGCACCCGTTCGGTGCGATGGCCGACCTCTTCGCCCTGACCGCTGCGGCGCCGGGCGTCCCGTTGGTCGAGGACGCGGCGTGCGCTCTGGGTGCCTGGCGCGACGGTGGCACGGCGGGGTCGGTCGGCGCCGCAGGCTGCTTCAGCTTTCACCCGCGCAAGGCGGTGACCACCGGCGAGGGCGGCATGGTCGTCACCGACGACGGCGACCTTGCACGCCGGCTCGCAATGCTGCGCAACCACGGCCAGGACCTGCCGGACGGCGGCTTCGCGCTGGCCGGCCTCAACTACCGGCTCACCGAGATGCAGGGCGCGCTCGGAGTGACCCAGATGCGAAAGCTGGACCGGGTCCTCGCCAGCCGGCGCGAGGTCGCCGCGCGTTACGCAAGGCTGCTGGCCGGGACCGACGTGCGGCCACCGGTCGTGGCGCCGGACAGCGACCCGGTCTGGCAGTCCTATGTGGTCATGCTGCCAGCCGAGGCCGACCGGGACGCCGTCATCGCGCGCACCCGGGAGAAGGGCGTGCAGACGCAGATCGGCACGTGGCACATCCCGCTCACCCGGTACTTCCGCGAGCGGTACGGCTACCGAGCAGGTCAGTTCCCGGTGGCCGACAGGGTCTTCGCGCGCAGCCTCGCGCTGCCGGTGTACGTGGGCCTGACCGAGGACGAGCAGGTGCAGGTCGTCGACGCTGTCCTGGCCAGCCTGTGACCCGCCCGACCAGACGCTCGCACGGCTCGGGCCGCTGGCAGCGCGAGGAGCTCGGTTCGCTGGGCACCGGCTCGGTGCTCGAGGACGACGTGCTCGTCTTCACCCCGGGCTCGGTGCACGTGGGAGCGGACGTGTACGTCGGGCACCTCGCGATCTTCAAGGCCTACCCCGAGGGGTCGCTCGTGCTCGGCGACGGGTGCTGGGTCGGCGAGCAGACGTACATGAACTCGGCCGGCGGCATCACGCTCGGCACCGACGTGGGCGTCGGCATCGGCGTACGGATCATCAGCTCGATGCACGAGGAAGAGGGTCGGCAGGTGCCGATCCTGCACGCACGGATCGGGCTCGCCCCGGTCGTCGTGGGCGACGACTGCGACCTGGGGGTCGGCTCGATCCTGCTGCCCGGAGTGACGCTCGGCCGCGGCGTGCAGGTCGGCGCCGGTGCCGTGGTGACCAGTGACCTGCCCGACTACGCGGTGGCCGCCGGCGTGCCGGCGCGGGTGCTACGGAGTCGCTGACGGCGAGGACGCCTTCGTGCCGTTCTGCGCGCCGTGCTGACGGGCCCGGCTGCGCAACGACCGCCAGGCCCGGGTGCGCAGCGGGAGCGCCGCCCACGCCGCGACCTTGGCGCGCGCCGCCGCGGCCGCCCGTTCCTCGGCATCACGGCGACGGTTCTCGACGAGCGCCTCGGCGTGCAGCTCCGCGAGTCGTAGGGAAGACCAGGGGATCTGGCCGCCGGCGGCGGCGATCTTGGCCCGGAACGGCTCTGCGATCGCCTCGCGCGCAGCGATGTCGTCCGCAGTCAGTCGGTCCGAGATGTTCGCACCGTGGCGGCGGTAGAGGATGCCGGGGTCGCGGACCGTCGTCGCCCTCGCGCCGCCGATGAGGATGCTCAGCCAGACCGGGTAGAGCACGTCCTGCCCGAGGCTGGTGTCCCATGGGGCGGCCTGCATGAGGTCGGTGCGGACCAGAGCGCTGTCGTTGATCATCATGACGCCGGCGAGCAGGTCGCCCAGCGCCGGCTCCACCGGCACTCGCGTCTCCAGCGCGCGCAGGCTCTCGTCCGTCCGCACGAAGGCACTGGTGACGAGGTCGTAGCCCAGCTCCGCCGCCTCGAGCATGGAGACCAGGAACCGGGGCAGCATCACGTCGTCGTCGCCGAAGAGGACGAGGTACGGGGTCTTCACGCGGGCGACCCCGTATGCCATCGCGGCCGCCGGGTTGTCCTGGCCGTCGTGCTCGTCCACGCGTGCGTACTCGGCGCCCAGCCGGGCAGCCACCTCATGCGTCGCCGTCGTCGGCGAGGCGTCGTCCACGACCAGGACCCGTACGCCCCACCCGGCCCGCCCCGCCTCGTCCATCGCAACCTGCACCGACCGCAGGCAGGTGGCCAGGTAGTCCACCCGCTCTCTGGTCGGCACCACGACCGTGACGATCGGAGCGGCCTGCTCGGCGGGTGGCACGGCCGATGACGATACCTGCAGTTCTCGGGCCGACCAGGTGCGACCCTCCGCAGGCGGACACGGTCACTGCGATCGGGCGGGCATCTCCTTGGCCGGGCAGCCCGCCACGGTCGAGCCCGGTGCGACGTCCCGGATCACCACCGCACCCATGGCCACGAAGGCGCCCGCCCCCACGACCACCTGGTCCCGGATCACCGCGTTCAGCCCGATGTACGACCCGGCGCCGATCCGGGACGAACCGCCGACCACCGCACCGGCCGTCACGATCGCGTTCGTCTCGATGTGAGCGTTGTGCCCCACCCGCACCAGAGTGTCGACCTTCGCGTGGTCCCCGACGACGGTGTCGCCCAGGCCGCCGCGGTCGATGACAGTGTTCGCCCCGATCTCGCAGTCGTCGCCGATCACCAGCCGTCCCAGCTGTGGGAAGCGGACCGGGCGTCCGGTCTCGTCCCGCTCGAAGCCGAAACCCTCCGTGCCCAGGACTGCGCACTCCTCCACGAAGACGCGGTCGCCGAGGACGGTGCCCGAAGCGATGTGCGAGCCGGCCTTGAGGACGCAGTCGCGTCCGACGACGACATCCGGGCCGATCGTGCACAGCGGGCCGACGTACGTCCCGCGGCCGATGCTGGCCGAGTCGGTGACGACCGCGGACGGGTCCACGCCCGCGGGCCGTTGCGGCGCGAAGAGCGCGGCGACCAGCCGGCTGAACGACAGGCGTGCGTTGCTGCACAGGACGAGCGCATGCACGTCCGGGTCGAGCTGGACGTCGCCGACATCGACGCTGCCGTCCACCAGCACCACCGAGGCGCGCGTCGCGGCCAGCAGCGCAGCCGGGTCGCGCGCCGTGCTGCCGCAGAACGTCACCGTCCCGGGCGCGGCGACGGAGGCTGCCGCCGGCGCCTCCACCACGATGCCGTCAGCGGTCCGATCGCCGACGAGCCGCACGACGTGACCCTCGCCGAGAAGGCCGAGGATCTGTGCGAGGGTGGTCGTCACGCGAGGCCTCACAGGGGCGAGATGATCACGACGATGACTCGACTGCCACACTTCTCACTGGACGACTACGCCGCTGTCCTGGACGGTCTCGAGACTAGCGGGGGCTACCGGTTCGGCCTTGTCTCCGACATGCGCACGCCGCAGCCGGCCGGTCGGCGGGCGTACCTGCGGCACGACATCGACATCGATCCCAGGCTGTGCCTGGACCTGGCGCGCCGTGAGGCCGAGGCGGGGGTGCGCAGCAGCTGGTTCGCGCTCGTCAGCGGTCGCTACAACGTCCTCGCCGCGGACTGCGCGGAGGCGTTGTGCACCATCGTCGGGCTCGGCCACGAGCTGGGCCTGCACTACGACCTGACCGTCTATCCGGCTCAGGCCGCGGCCGCCGAGGCGCAGCTGCAGCGGGACCTGGCGCTGCTCGCCGACGTCGTGGGCGCCCCCGTGACGACGCTCTGCATGCACCAGCCGCACCTAGGGCACCCGGATCCCTTCCGCTCCCGGGACGACCTCGTCAACCCGTCCGACCCGCGACTCACCGACGGGCTGACGTACGTCAGCGACAGCTGCCGCGCCTGGCGCGACGAGACCCTGCTGTCGTGCGTGGCCGGCCAGGCGGGCGATCGCCTCCTGCTGACGGTGCACCCTGAGCTGTGGCTCGCGCCTGAGATCACGGACCGAGCGGCGTACCTGGCCCACCTGGCCGACCTGGCCGCTGCCGGCGACCGCGACTTCTTCGCCGAGGTCGGCCGGGTCTGGGCCGCCCACGAAGGGCCGCGACTGCACGATGCCCGCGACCAGCGGGTCGGGACGAGCGAGCGTGGCCGACCGGCGTGAGGCCGCTCTTGTCGGTCAGGACTTCTTGGCGCTCAGGAGGTCTTGCAGACGGTCTGCGCCGCGGAGGTCGTCTTGACGCCTCCGGGCGCCGTCGCCGTCGTGGCCGACCCGGCGGCGACCGCCTTCGGTGCCTGGTAGTCGGTGCCCACCACCACGGTGAAGACCTTGCCCTGTCCCTTGACCGCCTTGACCGCGGCGTCGGGGTAGGCGGCGCGCAGCGTCTTGAGGCTCACGTCGTAGCGCGGGTCGTAGGTGATCAGGGTCTGGGTGACGCCGTGCTGGAGCGCGTTCGTCGCGGGACCGGCCATGACGAAGCCGAGCTTGGTGAGATCGTTGACAGCCCGGGCGCCGCCACCGGTGACCCCGCCGCCGTTGCTCACCTGCACGGTGATCCTGGCCGGCGCGACCTGGACGGCGATCGCCGAGGCGTTCGCCGCTCTCGCGGCCTGGCTCCCGATCGGCTGGTCGGCCCTGATCGCCGCGAACAGTGCCCCGGCCCTGGTCTTGTCCCACAGCACGGTCGAACCGAGGGCGGGGGACGGCCGGTAGTTCACGTCGGACAGCGGCACGGTGGCGAAGACGACGTTGGACGGCGACAGCCCCTTGGTCCGGGTGGCGAGGCCGAGCAGGTCGTCGCGGGTCAGGTGCGTGTCGAGGGTGATCGACGACAGGGTCGCGCCGAGGAAGGCGTTGAGCTTGAGCGGGTTCAGCAGCACCTGGGTGCTCAGCGCGGTGCGGAACAACGAGCCGAGGAACGCCTGCTGGCGCTTCATCCGACCCAGGTCGGCGGTCGGGTCCACGTACCGCGCCCGGACGTACTCCAGCGCCTGCTGGCCGTCGAGCTTGCTGGTGCCCGCCTTGAGGTTGAGCCCGCTCTCCGGGTCGTGCAGGGCCTTGGTCGTGCAGACGTCGACACCGCCGATCGTGTCGACCATCCTGACGAACCCGCCGAAGCCGATCTCGACGTAGTGGTCGATGTGCAGGCCGGTGGCGAGCTGCACGGTCTGCACGGTGAGTGCGGGGCCGCCGAGGTCGTACGCGGCGTTGAGCTTGTTGTGCGCGGCGGCGTGCTGACGCCCCGTGGAGTCCTTGTAGGCCGGGATCAGCACGTACGAGTCGCGCGGCAGCGAGATCAGGGTGGCCTTGTCGCTGCCGGCGGACAGATGCAGAAGGATCATCGTGTCGCTGCGCCGGCCGGAGGCGTTGGCGGTCGTGGCACCGCCGACGTGCAGGTGCGCGATCTGCTGCGGGGTGAGCCCCGCGCGGTTGTCCGACCCGACGAGCAGCCAGTTCTGCGCACCGCCGTCGCTGCCGCCGGTGATCCCGGCGTTGACCCGGTTGGCCTGGCTCTCGTAGTAGCTCGCCAGCCCCGATCCCACCACGCTGAAGGCCAGCACGAGCACGGCGACCGAGCCCGCGACGTAGACCGGCCACTGCTTGCCCCGGGACGACGCGGCCGTCCCCGGACCCGAGGGCGTCGCCGGCCCGGTCCGGGCCGGGACCTGGCGGCTGCGCCGGGCGGGTCGGCGCGGGCCGCGCGGGTCCAGCTCGGGGGGAAGGGTGGGATGGCTCATGAGGTGAGGACGCTCGGCGCTCCGTCGGGGTTCGCCTGGGCGGGTGTGGTCCCGGTCACGGCCGGGGCCCGGGCCAGGCCGGGGGCTGCACCCTCCAGGCTAGGTCGAGGGTCGGGCCGGCCGGGCCAGGCGCGCCGGGCGGCGGGGGCGGCGGGGGCGGCGCGGGTAGCCTGGCGGCCTCATGCCTGCACGACCCGCGCCCGACTGGCCCCCGGTGAGCGTCGTCATGCCGGTGCTGAACGAGGAGCGGCACCTGCGCGAGGCGGTCGAGGGCGTGCTGGCGCAGGAGTACCCGGGCGACCTCGAGCTCGTCCTGGCACTGGGGCCCTCCACCGACGGGACCGACGCGATCGCAGCCGCGCTGGTCGACGAGCACGCCGGCCGGGTCCGCACGGTGGCCAACCCCGCCGGCGCGACCCCGTCGGCTCTGAACGCGGCGGTCGCGGCGACGAAGCACGACATCGTCGTCCGGGTCGACGGCCACGCGCTCTTCCCGGCCGACTACGTGCGGACCGCGGTCGAGGTGCTGACCGAGACCGGGGCGGACAACGTCGGCGGCGTGATGGCCGCGGAGGGCACGACGCCGTTCGAGCAGGCGGTGGCCTGCGCGATGACCAGCTGGCTGGGCGTCGGGAGCGCCCGCTTCCACACCGGCGGTGAGGCGGGGCCGGCGGACACCGTCTACCTCGGCGTCTTCCGGCGCGAGGCTCTCGCGCGGGTGGGCGGCTACGACGAGTCGTTCCTGCGCGCTCAGGACTGGGAGATGAACCTGCGGATCCGGCGCAGCGGGGGGCTCGTGTGGTTCACCCCGCGGCTGCGCGTCTCCTACCGGCCCCGCGGGTCGGTGCCTGCGCTCGGCCGCCAGTACTTCGACTACGGCCGCTGGCGCCGGGTGGTGATGCGGCGGCACGAGGACTCGGCGTCGGCGCGGTACCTCGCCCCGCCGGCCGCGCTGGCGGCGGTGGCCGCGGGCACGCTCGCCGGCGCGGTCGCTCTGGTGACGGGGCGTGCCGCGCTGCTCGCCGGCTTCGCGGCGCCGGTGGGGTACGTCGTGGCGGTGCTGGCGGGGTCGGCGGTCACCGGTCGCGGACTGCCGCCGGCCGCACGAGTCCGCCTGCCGCTCGTCTACGCGACGATGCACGGCTGCTGGGCGGCCGGGTTCTGGACCAGCCCGCGGGACCTGGGCCGGTCGGCTTGACCTGGACCGCCCTGCTCGCTGCCGCCCTGGCGGCCGACCCGGGCCGTCCGCTGGTCACGTTCTACGACGACGCCACCGGCGAGCGGGTGGAGCTTTCGGTGGCCACGTACGCGAACTGGGTGGCCAAGACCGCGAACCTGCTGGTGGACGGGCTCGGTGCTGGTCCTGGGGACGTGGTCGATGTCGCGGCCGTCCCCCGCCACTGGCAGCTCGGTGTGTGGGCGGGGGCGACCTGGTCGGCGGGGTCGGTCCTCTCGGTCGGCGAGCCCGCGGCCGACGCGGCGGCCCCCGCCGTCGCGGTCGTCGGGCCGGACGTCGCAGCCGGGACGGCCGTGCGGACAGCCGGCACGGGGGACGGGGGGGACGGGGGGAACGCCGGGGACGTGGTGGGCCTCTCGCTGCGCCCGCTGGGGGGCGGGTTCACCGGCCCGCTGCCGCCCGGAGTGCTCGACTACGCCCTCGAGGTGGCCGGGTACGGCGACCGGTTCAGCGGTCCGGCGCCGGACCCGACGGCGCCGGCCGTGCTCGCCTCGGGGGCGAGCCTCTCCGGCGAGGAGATGGTGGGGCGCGCCCTCGAGCTGGCCCGGAGCTGGGGTCTGTCCGCGAGCGGTCGCCTGCTGGTGGCCGCGCCACTCGCGGCGCTCGAGGAGGTCCTCGCGTGCGCGGTGGTCCCGTTGGCCCTCGGTGGCTCGGTGGTCCTCGTCGCCCGCGCCGACGCCGACCGGCTGGCCGGCCGCGCCGAGCAGGAGCGCGTCACCGCGACGGCGGGGAGCGCCGGCCTCGAACCGTGAGGCCGGCGCCCCGCCGAGCGGTTACGGGACCGTCACCTGCTGGGTGACGAACGCGGACTTGTTCCAGCCGTCCGTCACCGTGAGCGTGATCGTGTAGGTCCCGGCGAGGGCGTACGTGTGCGCCGGCGAAGCCGCCGTGCTCAGTGCCGTCAGGTCGCCGAAGTTCCACGAGTACCGGATCACGTCCCCGTTCGGGTCGTTGGTCCCGAAGCTGTTCGTGAGGCACGCCAGCGCGGTGCAGGTGACCGTGAACGTGGGCACCGGTGGCACGTTCGTCACCGGCTCGATCAGGCTGACGACCTTGCTCGTCGAGGCCGCGTTGCCCCAGCCGTCGGTCGTCGTCAGTGTGATCGTGTAGGTGCCCGCCAGCGCGTACGTGTGCGACGGCGAGGTGCTGGTGCTCACCGGCGTCCCGTCGCCGAAGTTCCACGAGTACGCGATGGTGTCCCCGAGGTTCGGGTCGACGGTGCCCGAGCTGCTCGTCCCGCAGGCGAGAGCGACGCAGTTCGTGATGAACGTCGGCACCGGGGCCGTGTTGCCGGTCGGCATCGTGATCGTCAGCGGCGGCATGGTGAACGTGCTGGTCACGTTCCACATGTCCTTGACGGTCAGCACCACGTTGAACGTGCCCGGCCCGGTGTAGGTCTTGATCGGCACCGGACCGGAGCCGCCACCACCCTGCCCGAAGTTCCACGAGTACGTCAGCGACGACGCGTCCTCGTCGGTCGACGACCGGCCGTCGAACGTGCAGACGTTCTGCACGCAGGACACCGTGGCGCTCGCGACCGGAGGCAGGTTCGCCGGCTGGGTGACCGTGATGCCGGTGACCGTCTGCGGCAGCGAGACGAACCCGTGCTGGTCGGTGGCCCGTACCGCGACCGAGTACACGCCGGCCGGGATGACCGGTGAGGTGTAGGCGTAGTTCGACCCGAGGCTGCCGGGGCTGTTCAGGAACGCGGTGCGCCAGCTCGGCGTCGTGCTCGTGAACGTGCCGGTCGAGCTCATGTACCGGCCGAGGTTGTCGATGATGCCGACCTCGACCCGGGCAATCTGCTGGTCGTCCGTCGCGCGGCCGCTGGCCACGATCACACCCTGGTCGAACGACGCGCCGGTGATCGGCGCCCCGAGACCGGGGTCGAACGTCGGCGGCAGGTCACCGGGATAGACCAGGTAGCGCGCGCTCGACCCGGTGGTCGAGGTCTGCTGCTGGCCGGCGGTGTCCCAGGCCCAGGCGGTGACGCTGTAGTTGCCCTGGGCCGGCAGGTCGACGCCAAGGGTGAACGTCGTGCTGGTCGCCCCCGGGGACGCGAGCACCGCGTTCAGCGTGGCGTAGGTCGACGACAGCGTGCCGTTGGGCTGGACGTACTGCCCGGTGTCGTTGTTGAACACGGTGATCCGCTCGCTCGCGACACCGTGGTCGTCGCTCGCTGCACCGGCCAGGTCCAGGTGCAGGACCTGCAAGGTGCTGTCGGTGCCGGAGAAGCTCAGCGTCCCGGTCGGGAACAGGTCCCCGGGCACCTGGGCGTTGATGGTCAGCGAGCCGCGGCTGCTGGTCAGCCCCAGGTTGTCCGTGGCCGAGACCGAGAACGAGTACGTGCCCGGCGTCAGGTTGAACGGCGTCGTGTACGTCCAGTTGTACGTCGGCGCGTTGATGTTGATCGGGGAGACCCGGTACGAGCCGGCGGTGACGCCGACCCCCCAGGTCCCGTCCGCGCCGAGGTTCTCGCGTGTGGTGTTGTTGCGCAGCGAGATGGAGACATCCTGCAAGCGGTCGTCGTCCGACGCCGTGCCGGAGAACGTCAGCTGCCCGCCCGGGCTCACGACCACTGCCGGCACCGTGAACGGAGGCGTCATCTGCACCGGCGCGGTGATCGCCACGGTCGGCGCGACGGCCGACGTGCTGACCAGCCAGTCGCGGGTGCCGCTGCGCAGGTCGGCCTGGCCGGCGTCGTCGATCGCCGTTGCGCTGCCACGCCAGGTTCCCTCGTGCGGCAGCGTCACGGTGTACGACCACGTCGCGTTCGGGGCCCCGATCACGTCGGGGGTGCCGCTGAAGGTGTTGAACACCGGACCGACGGTTCCGTCGTTCTGCAGGTAGTTGTTGTTCTCGTCCCGGAACCAGTACGACAGGCGGTTGATGCCGTGGTCGTCGGTGGCGGTCCCGGTCATGGTGAAGGTCGTCGTGGCGAGCAGGCTCCCGGACGGCCCGGTTATGTTCGTCGACGGCGTCTGGTCGGTCAGGTCGAACGACTCGATCTTCTTGACCGCCTTCGAGGCGTCGTTGCCGGTGTTGCCGAACGTCTTGGCGTACACGAAGTACGCCGACGTACCGTTGAGCGTCCTGGTCAGCGACCACGTGGTCGAGGTCCCGTTCGGGGTGTCCAGCGTCGCCAGGGCGTTGGTCTCCTTGGCCTGCCAGGTCACGCCGTCGGCGGCGAGCCACTGCTTGGTGTTCCGGTCCTGGATCTCGACCTGGACCCGCTTCACCCCGGTCGGCGCCTTCGCGGTGCCGGTGATGGCGAACGGCGTGCCGCCGGCCTCCACCCGGCCCTCGATCGGCGTGGTGATCGTGGTGTCGATCGCCGTCGGGGGGTTCGGGTCGTTGTTGAAGTCGAAGAACGCGACCCGGCCGACGCTCTTGCCGCCCTGGATGCCTGCGTCACCGCCGGCGAACAGGCCGCGGGGGGTGGCGAGCATCGCCTTGTTGCCCTGGAACGAGTTGGAGCCCGGGTCCCACTCGAGGGCGTGGCCGGTGGCCGGGTCGACCGCGCTCAGGTGGTCTCGGCGGACGACGTCGTCGCCCAGCCCGTACCCGGACAGGCCCTGACCGGTGCCGTAGCCGACGTTGGTCAGGCCGGGCCACGGTGACGGGGCGGTGGGGGACGGCTCGAACTGGAAGTGCCCGCCCAGGTAGACCGCGTCCTCGGTGATGGCCACCGAGTAGACGCTGTCGAAGTGGCGGGAGACCCAGGCCGGCTGCACGTCGTCGGCACCGGCGATCGGGAAGCGGACCGCGGTGTCGCTGATCGGCGGGGCGTCGCCGCCGGAGCCCTCGCTGACCACCATGTAGCTGTCGTCGGGGGAGATGTCGCCGGCGTAGATGCGGGTGACCCCGCCGAGCCTGGCCAGGTTGTCGTCCCACAGCCGGGTGCGCCACGGCAGCAGCGTCTTGGACGCCGTGTCGATCTCGGCGATGCCGAGCCGGTCCTGTCCGTTCACCTGCCGGCCGGTGTGGATGACCACCAGCTTGCTCTCGTCATGGGTCAGCTTGAGCACCTGCACCGTGAGGTCGCCGTTGGTGCCGATGCCGCCGGAGAGGTTGAGGTTGAAGGCGGGGTCGACCGCGCCGGTCGTCGCGTTGACCGCGGCCAGCCCGCTGTGGTTGGTGCCGTTCAGCTTGTTGAACCGGCCGCCCACGTAGATGGTCGTGTTGGTCGCCGCGATCGCGGTCACCGGGTTGTTCGTCGCACCGGTGAAGGCGAAGGTCGTCAGCGGGGCGCCGGTGGTCGGGTTGAGGACGGCCACCTTGGAGCGGGTCAGCCCGCCCACGGTCTTGAACGTGCCGCCGATGATGAGCTTGGTGCCGTCCGGCGTCGCCTCGACCGTCTCGACGATGCCGCCGGTGATGGTGGGCTTGAAGCTCGGCAGCAGGTTGCCGCTGTTGATGTCCCACCCGGTGAGGCCCGGCACGGCCGTCGTGGTGCCGCCCTTCGTCACCGAGGTGAACGACCCGACGATGTAGATCGAGTTGCCGATCGCGGCCATGTCCCAGATCTCACCGCTGGAGATCTTGGGCATGTCGGTGCGCGGCACCTGGGGGACGAGGTGGGTGTGGCCCGGGACCGGCTGCGCCGCGGACGCGGGCGCCATGGTCAGGGTCGGGACGAGCAGAGCCGCGGCCATCGCAGCGACTGCGACGACAGCAGAACGTGCACGTGCATTCATGGGCCTGCCCCCAGGCGTGTAAGCCGCACCGCGGGTCGCGGGGACCCACCGGTGCCGAGAGTCTGCGTTCTCCGGACCGAGCTGACGTGCCGGGCGCGGTCGAGCCGCACACCGTTTTGGGAAATCTAGGGGCGCGCGCGGCACTCCGGCTCAGGCGATCGGCCAGGACTGGTTGGTCCGTTCGGCGGGACCAGGCTCGGGCCGGCTCAGGACAGCTGAGGCCGGCTCAGGCCAGCGCGGCCGCGGTCACTGTGGCGTCCGGGACCACCGCGGTCCCGCCGACCGCGATGACCCGGTGCACGCCCGGCTGCCGCTGCAGCCAGTCGGCGACACCGGCCTGCGGCGTCGGGGTGGTGAACAGCATGATGCGGCCCAGCCCGCTCGCCGACAGCGCGTCCGTCAGCGTGCCGTCGACCCCGGAGACCAGGACCACGTCGCTGGTACCGGCCAGCGGCACGAACGCGGTGGCGATCGCGGTGGAGGTGGCGTACTGGTCTGCGCCGTAGATCCGCGCGGGGATCGGGAGCAGGGCGAGCATCGAGTCCGGGATCGACGTCGGGCTGCCGATCACGCTGACGGCGACGGGCTTCAAGGTGGCCAGGACCGCAGCCGTCGCTGCCGGGATCCCGGTCGAGGTCACGAGCAGGACCGGGCGGCCGGCCCGCGCGGCCGGCCCTGCGACGGCCAGCGCCCCGGCGACGTCGGCGACGTTGACGACTGCGGCGCGGGTTCCCACCGGTAGCTGCATCGCGGTCGCGACGGCCGCGGCGGTCCCGACGGCGTCGGTCCCGGCCAGCCGGACGACTGTGGTCACGCCCAGCCCTTGCAGCGCCGTGACGACCCCAGGCCCCATCGCGTCCGTGCCGCCGACCAGGTACGCGGTCGTAGGGTGCCGGCGCTGGATCTCGGCGACGGTCGCGGCCGGCAGGTCGGCGGCGTTGGCGAGGAGCAGCGGTGCGCCCTTGCGCACGGCGAACGGCGCGGCGACCATTCCGTCGGCGATGTGGGCGGTGTCCCCGGAGACCAGGACCACGCTGGTCCCGAGCGCTGTGGTCCTGGCTACCGCGACGTTGGTGCCATAACGGTCCGGGCCGGCCAGGCGAAGGGTGTCCCGATGCAGCCAGGTGGCCGGCAGTGCGAGCCGGCTGCGCAGCGTCTCGCCGCTCACCGATGCGCTCGCCCCGGTCGAGGACCACGCGGTCGCCAGGTGCACGCCGCCGCCGGCAGTTCGCGACGACAGGGCCAGCTTCACCACGTCGGCCAGGCCGAACGCCGCGGCGACCTGGGCCTGGGTGCGGTCCGTGCCCCAGTCCGCGTACGAGGGGTTGACCGTCGGGTCCAGGCTCCAGTGGTCGTCGACGCTGCGGGCCCAGGGCAGCGCGGTGGTCCACACGTCCTCGCTGTTCTGGGTGCGGCCGCCGCTGGAGGAGAAGTAGTAGGCAGTGACCGGCTTCCCGGCGTAGCTGACGGCGAGTCCGGTCGTGCTCGTCGGCTCGGTGGCGCTGACCGCGGCCACCCACTGCGCGCCGTACGACCCTGTCTCCTTGTTCCAGCCGGCGAAGACCTGGTCGAGGGTGCTGCCGTAGACGTGGCAGTAGCAGGCGCTGCGGATGCCGGCGGCGTACTTGCTGAGGGCGTAGGAACGGGCGGCGGCGACCTGCGCCTGCAGCGCGGCCGCCGGCCATGACGACGGCATCTCGGCGATGCCGCGCAGGTACTCGTCGTGCACGAGGACCGGGTTGTTCACCTCGAGCCGTCCGGCGATGACCCGCACGTCGATGTTCCCGTACCGGTAGGGCACGCCGTTGACGAGGGCCAGCGTCGGCACTGACCCCGCCGAGCCCGGGACCCTTGTGCCGCCCCAGTAGATCCCCGCGGTGGTGCCGGAGCCGATCACCACGCCGTTCTTCTTCACCGAGACCAGCGAGCCCGCGACGGCGACGGTCCACGTGTCGGCCGCGGTGCCGAGCACGTGCGGCAAGCCGTTCACGGTGACCTGGATGGTGCCACCGCCGGTGGCGGCCGCCCTCGAGCCGAGCGTGAAGCTGCTGGCTGCGTGCAGGATGTCCACCCGCAGCGAGACCGCGTCGGCGACCGGTGCCACCGTTGCGCCCGTGTAGTAGTGCGTGAGGATCTGCGCCGCGGTCGAGCCCCCGCGGGCCATGCCCAGCGCGCCGTACTGGGACATCCCAACGCCGTGCCCGAAACCGCTGCCGCCGAAGTGGAACGAGGCCGGGGCGCCGGCCGCGGCTGCGGGACCGGCGCCGACGACCGCCATCGAGCCCGACGCGGCCAGGACGGCCACAGCGGCGAGGGCAGCGGGCAGTCGGCGGCGCGATCGCATGAGGGGTCACTTCCCAGCTGGGCGAGGGGGTACACCTATGAGTCGGCGCCCTGCCGCACGCACTTGACCCGAGCCTGCCCGCGGGACCCTCAGGAGTCCAGGAACTCGGCCAGCACGGCGGCGGACAGGCGACCGGAGTGCAGCTGTTCCGCGAACGCCGGGCCGCGGGCCGCCAGGTCCCGCTGCGTAGCCGGGTCGCGGGCCACCGAGCGCAGCACGGATTCCAACGTGTCCGGGGTCGCCTCCAGGATCGGCGGCGGCTCGGGGAACCGGTCCCTGACGTGTCTGGCGATGTGCGCGACCACGAGCCGGCCCGCTGCCAGCGACTCGGCTGCGAGCACCCCGGGGTTGCCCAGCACGATCTGGTCGACGATCACGTCCGCCTCGCGGATGAAGTCGGTCACGAACGACGACGGGATCGCGTCCAGCCGCCGGTACTCGACCAGGCCTTCGGCATGCAGCCGCTTGAGCACCGGCTCGATCACCGACGTGCCCTTGAGGAAGGGGTTGCTGGGTGCGTGCACCACGACCGGACGGCGCCGCTGCAGCGCGGGCGGCGACGCGCCGAAGCAGTCCGCACCGACCACGACGGGCAGCCAGGTCGCGTCCGGGACGTCGTCGAGCAGGTCCGGCGTCGAGACGAAGACCGGTCCGGAGAACCCCTCGAGCAACGAGTGCACCCGCTCGGTCGCCGCGGTCATCCGCGCGGTCAGCTCGGCGTCCTGCCGGGAGTGGAACGGCGAGAAGCGGTACTCGCCGCGGTGCCGGTCCGGGCGGCGCACCTCGGACCCGTGGAACAGCAGCCCGACGCGCCGGCCCGAACGCAGCAGCGCGTCGACGTCGGCCCGGCCGAGGGCGAAGTCCCAACCGTCCGCGTCGGCGGTCCCGCACGTGGTGCCGAGCACCGGCCGCATCGCTTCCAGCAGCACGTGCGTGGCGGGCAGCACGGCTTCGACGGCGATGCGGGCCCGGACCCCGGGCCGGCGCCACTCGGTCGACGTCAGCGGGAAGTCGGCCGGGAAGGCGAACGGGGCCTGCGGCTTGCCCACCGCCAGGTTCCGGGCCTGCACGCCGCCGCCGTGCTCGCGCACCGCCCGGGCCCAGGCGGCGGACTGGCCGGCGTAGTTGGCCGGCGCGATGAGCAGGTGGACGCCTGCGTCGGTCCTCGGCAGCCCCATGGGCAGCTCCGCACCCGCAGGGTCGGCCGGGTCGGCTACGGCGTCCGGCTCGAGGTCGTCGACGATCGACGCGCGCGCTGCGGATCCCGCACCGGACGGGACCCGGACCGTCACGCTGTCCTCGTCGAGCGTCAGGAAGTCGTCCTGCTCCGCGGTGGCGGTCTCCAGGAGGACCACGTCGCAGCCGTTCGCGGCCGCCTTGCGCACCAGCGTCGCAACCGCACCCCGGTCCTGGGCCGACCCGAACCCGGGTGCCCCGGCCTCGGACGACCCGTCGGCCAGGACCACCACGCGCGGCCGGGCCGCCTCGAGCGCCGGCAGGGCGGCCAGGACGTCGTGCTCGTCGCCGGCCCCGACCACCGCCTGCCAGTGCAGGCGTCCGCGGGCGGACTCGCTCGCCCGGGCGAACTCGAGGTAGCGGACCGCGGGGTCGATCCCGTTCAGCACTGTCACCTGCGGGAGCCGGCGGGCCACGTACCAGCCGGCTGCGGCCGCGGCCCGGTCGCAGGCGACGACCACGTCAGGGACCCGTCCGCGCAGCGGGCCGACGGCCAGTGCGTCGGCGAGCCGCTCCCCGGGGATCGGGCCCCGGCCCGGGCGACCGAGCAGGACGCGCTGCAGCGTGTCCTGCCATCGCAGCGGCAGCACGGACGCCGCGCGTTTGGCCGGCTTGGCCACTCGCTTGACCGAACGACGCACCACGGTCTGCACCCCGGTGACCACCACGGCTCGCGTGCTCGGCCTGGGTGCGCTCGGCGGGCCGGGCACAGCGGCCGGAGCGGGAGCCGGAGCCGGAGCCCGGGTCGCAGCAGCAGCCGCGATCGAGGGCATGGCGTCGGGGGCGTCGTCGGGGATGTCGTCGGGGCCGACGTCCGGCTCGGCGGAGTCCATCGGGTCCATGAGATCGAGCTGGACGTCGGAGCCGTCGTCCCCGCCGTGCGCGAGCTCCTCGACCGCGGTCTGCGCGTCCAGAGGACGGAGTTCGCGCAGCCGCCAGCCGAACTCCACGTCCAGGTCGCGGGTGTAAGCCACCCACAGGATGTGGCGGCCGCGTGCGGCTCGCAGCAGGTGGCGGACCTGCATGGCGCTCGGGGCGGCACCGGTGCTGAGCATGAGCAGGCCGCCGTCCGGCAGCCCCTCCGCGCCGATGCTCTCCGAAGCCGTGCTCACGCCGGCACCCCGATCCCCTCGACGAGGCCGCGCAGGACCGGCTCGAGGAGGTGGTCGCGGCGGAACCGCTCCCCGTAGTCCACGGCCGACGCCACCAGCGCACTCGTGTGCGAGGCGCTGTCCTCGGCCGCGGCCACCAGTGCTGCAGCCAGCGACGCGGCGTCCTCGCGCGCGGCCGCGTGCCAGCGCGGGTAGCCGGACAGCACCCGCTGGGCGTCATGCACCGGGTCGAGCACGGAGGCGATCGGCAGTCCGGTCGCGACGTACTCGTACACCTTTCCGGAGGTCACCATGCGCGATCCCTCCTTGGCGAACAGCAGCACGTCGATGTCGGAGTACGCCTCGCCGATCCGCGCCTTCGGCCAGCGCCCCATGTGCACGACACCGTCCGCGGCCGCCTCGGTGAGCCGGGCCTGCTGACCGGCCAGCCCCGAGCCGCTCATGCCGAGGTGGCCGAAGAAGCGCAGCTCCGCGTCGGCCAGCAACGGGGAGGTCGCCCGGGCCCGTCGCCAGCCGCCGATGATCATCTCCAGCGGGAACCGTTCGAGGATCGTGCCCACATAGCCGACGATCAGCCGCTCACCTGCTGTCCGGCGGACGGCGGCCGGGTCCAGGAAGTGCCGGTCCCAGCCGTTCTCGACCACCCGGATCCGGTCGGCCTGCTCCGGGTAGCGGTCGCGGTGCCACTGCGCGATCGGCGGGTTCACGAACCACGCCTGCTCGCAGCGCTTCAGCATCCACCCGAGCCACTGCTGCGTGCGTTCGGACTGCGGGTAGGGCGCGCCGGTGTACACGTCGACGACCCACGAGTCGCGGTCGTCGAGCACGAACGGCACGCCGTCGTCCACGTTGAGCCGCTGCGCGACGGAGAAGTCCACGTACGGGTTCCCGGTCGCCACCACCAGGTGCACCGGGTCGACCCGGTGCAGCCGCTGAGCAGCCGCCTCGATCCGAGGGCGCCACGGTCCGTACAACGGCTCGGGGAAGACGCGCTCCTCCTGTGCGACCGCCTGGGCCAGCCACGCGCCAGGTTCGGCCACCCGTCGGGGCTCCCAGCGGTTGACCACCGGGTCGCGCCGGCCCGGGGGGAACGGCACCCGCAGCACCTCGATCCGCGGGTCGACGGCTGTCATCAGCGAGTGGTCGCCGCCGATCACCAGGTCGAATGTGGCCATGTCGGCGGTGAGCACCGTGACACGGCACCCGAGCCCGGCCAGCAGGTTGGCGGTGGCCAGCGCGCGGTAGGTCCCGGGACCGCGGTGCGGCGGGAAGCCCCACGCGACGTACAGGACGTGCGGCGCTTCCCTTGGGGTGCTGTCGAGGTCGGGTTCCATAGTCCGGTTGCGCGGCCGAGCTCAGGCCGTGGGCGACGGTCGGCCCAGCACGCGCACCAGCGCGTCAGGGAAGCGTCCCGGTTCGATCACGCCGCGGCCGTCGACGAGGGCGCGCAGCCCGGGCAGGTCGTCGGCGTCCAGGTCGCGGTACTCGGAGTGGTCGGCCTGGACGACCACGGCCTCGACCGGCGTCCCCAGCTGGTACGCCTCGAAGCCGAGCTCGCCGAGCTCGGCTTCGGTGAACATCGGGTCGTGCACGCGTACGTGCGCGCCCCTGGACCGCAGTGCGGCGACGACCGGCACGACTCCGGAGAACGCCGTCTCCTTCACGCCGCCTCGGTACGAGGCCCCGAGCACGGCCACCTCGACGCCGTCGAGGCTGCCGACCAGCCCGTCGAGGACGCCCACGACGTACTCGGGCATCTGTGTGTTCGCCTGCCTGGCCGCCCGCAC
This sequence comes from uncultured Actinomycetota bacterium, assembly GCA_963771835.1. Lineage (GTDB taxonomy): Bacteria > Actinomycetota > Actinomycetes > Prado026 > Prado026 > CAVQCJ01. Next base: position 303,679 of record CAVYVA010000004.1, on the reverse strand, counting down.
GATCGTCGCGTCCGGGTCGTTCCACAGGTAGAAGCGCGGGTACACCGGGATGCAGTGGCCGCCGACCGCGACGCCGGGGGTGTGCACGTGGCTGAACGGCTGCGAGTTGCTGGCCTCGATGACGTCGTGGATGTCGATGCCCTTGCTGTCCGCGTACCTGGCGAACTGGTTCGCCAGACCGATGTTCACGTCGCGGTACGTCGTCTCGACGAGCTTGGCCAGCTCGGCGGCCTCGGTGCTGCCGAGGTTCCAGACGCCGTTCGACCGCGTCTTCAGGTCGGTGCGCTCGTCGAACTGCAGGACCTGCTCGTAGAACTCGACGCCGCGCCGGGCGCTGGCCTCGTCCACCCCGCCGACCAGCTTGGGGTAGCGGCGCAGGTCGGCGAACACCCGCCCGGTGAACACCCGTTCCGGGCTGAACACCAGCGCGAAGTCTCGTCCGGGCTGCAGGCCGGAGCCCGCCGCCAGCAGCGGTCCGAACCGGTCCCGGGTGGTGCCCACCGGCAATGTCGTCTCGTACGACACGAGAGTGCCCGGCCGCAGCCCCGCGGCGATCGCGCGGGTGGCCGCGTCGATCCAGCCGAAGTCGGGGGTCCCCTCCGCGTCGACGTACAGCGGTACGACCACGACGACGGCATCGCTGCCGGCTACCGCCGCCGTGGTGTCCGTCGTCGCCCGCAGCGTCCCGGACTCGACGGCTGCCTTGAGCCGGACGTCGAGCTCGGCCTCGCCCGGGAACGGCTCCTCGCCGGCGTTCACCTGGTCGACCACCCCGGCGTCGACGTCGGCGCCGACGACGTGGTTGTCCCGCCCGGCGAACTGTACGGCCAGGGGCAGGCCGATCTTGCCGAGGGCGACGACGGTGATGTTCACGGGCAGCCTAGGTCCACGGTCGGTATGTGTTCGGGGGTCGGTCCAGGGTACCCCGCCGGCCTGTACCGACCACTCAGTCCGAGCCCTCGTCGGCTTCGGCGGCCTCGGGCCCGCTCATCGAGACAGGCCGACGGAGCGGTGCGCGGCCCTGGTGATCATGGAGTTGCCCAGAGCGCTCCCTTGGCCTTGGGCCGGCTGTCCCAGCAGCCCAACACCTCGGGCTGCGAGGAGCCGGTCGGCGGTCACGGACGCTGACGCTACCCTCCTGGGCAGGGTGTGGCAGCCTCGGCCACGGGGCGCGGCGCCGGAGCCGGGAGGGGCGATGCGGGTCGTCAGCGTGGTCGGTGCTCGCCCCCAGTTCGTGAAGCTGGCTCCCGTCGCCGAGGCCCTCACCGCCGCCGGCGACGAGCACGTGATCGTGCACACGGGACAGCACTACGACGCGCGGATGTCGGACGTGTTCTTCGCCGACCTCGCGATCCCCGAGCCCGGCGTGCACCTGGGTGTCGGGTCCGGCAGCCACGGCGTGCAGACCGGGTCGATGCTGGCCGCGCTCGACGGCGTCCTGGCCGAGCACCGGCCGGACTGGGTGCTGGTGTACGGGGACACCAACTCGACCCTGGCCGGGGCGCTCGCCGGCGTGAAGCTGCACCTGCCGGTGGCCCATCTCGAGGCCGGGCTGCGGTCGTTCAACCGGCTGATGCCCGAGGAGCACAACCGGGTGCTGACCGACCACGCGGCCGACCTGCTGCTGGCCCCCACGCAGGTGGCGATGGACCACCTGGCCCACGAAGGGCTGGCTGCTCGCTCGGTCCTGGTCGGCGACGTCATGACCGACGTCTGCCTGCGGGTGCGGGACACGGTGGCCGGCTCGCCGCCGGACCTCCAGGACGTGCCGCAGCTCGCCGGCTGGGTCGCGGCCGGCGGGTACGTCGTGGCCACGATCCACCGGGCCGAGAACACCGACGACCCGGTCCGCCTGCAGGCCCTCCTCGAGGCCCTCGGCGGGCTGGACGTCCCGGTGCTGCTGCTGGCCCACCCCCGGCTTGTCGCCCGCTGCGCCGAGCAGGGTCTGTCGCTGGCGTCCGGCGCGCTGCACCCGCACCCGCCGCTCAACTATCCGGAGATGGTCCGCGCCGTCCTGCACTCCTGCGGGGTCGTCACCGATTCCGGCGGCCTGCAGAAGGAGGCGTACCTGCTCGGGGTCCCGTGCACGACGCTGCGAACCGAGACCGAGTGGGTGGAGACGCTGCAGGACGGCTGGAACGTGCTCGACCCGGACCTGTCCCTGGTGGCGACGGCGGCGGCTCGGCCGGCGCCGACAGCTCCGCGCGGCCAGCCGTACGGCTCGGGTGATGCGGCCCCGCGCGTGGTCGATGAGCTGCGCAGACACCGACGATGAGCGGGTACTCCGACGCCGGCGTGCCAGAATGTCGCACCCAATGACCTGTCTCCGGAAGGGCGACGTGGGGTCGTGTACAACGGTCAGCGCATCGCAGTAGTCGTGCCGGCCTTCCGCGAGGAGGCGCACATCGGTGACGTGATACGCACGATGCCGGACCTGGTCGACCACATCGTGGTCGTGGACGACGCCAGCCCCGACGGGACGTCCGAGTGCGCGCTGGCCGTGGGCGACCCACGTGTGGTCCTCATCCGGCACGAGGTAAACAAAGGGGTCGGCGGCTCGATCGTCACCGGGCACCGCAGGGCATTCGAGCTCGGTGCCGACATCGACGTCGTGATGGCCGGGGACGGGCAGATGGACCCGGCGCACCTGACCGATCTCCTCGACCCACTCATCCACGACGGTTTCGGGTTCGCGAAGGCGAACCGCTTCTACTCCACCACCAGCTACGCCGGGATGCCACGGCACCGGATCTTCGGCAACATCGTGCTCACCTTCATGACCAAGGCCGCTTCCGGTTACTGGAACCTGGTCGATCCGCAGAACGGGTACACGGCAGTCACCCGCCACGTGCTCGAGCGGTTACCGCTGGAACGGCTCGCCGAACGCTACGAGTTCGAGAACGACCAGCTGATCTGGCTCAACATCCTGGACGTGCGCGCCGTCGACGTCCCGATACCGGCTCTGTACCGCGGCGAGCAGTCGTCGATCAGCCTCACCCGGGTGATCCCGCGGCTGACCTCGCTCCTGTTCACCGGGTTCTGGCGGCGGATCTTCCTCAAATACGTGCTCTGGTCGTTCTCGCCGGTCGCCCTGCTGCTCTTGACCGGGAGCTTCCTGATCGTGTTCGGAACGATCGTCGGAGTCTGGGCCGCGTGGGAGACGTTGGGTCCGGCGACGGCGAGTGCCGGGACCGTGCTGCTCGCCGTCGCGCCCCTGCTCGTCGGTATCAACATGCTGGTGCAGGCGCTCGCGCTGGACATCGCGGCCACACCCCGGTGACCGGCGACCCGGCCACGGCGCCGGGGCAGCTGCTCCGGTTCCTCGTCACCGGCCTGCTGAGCCTGGGCGTCGACTTCGGGACCTACGTGCTGCTGCACGCGCTCGGACTTGCCGCCGCCCCGGCAGCGGCCGGCGGGTACGCCGTCGCGTTCGCCGTGAACTTCGGGCTCAACCGGACCTGGGTCTTCGGGGCGCAGGGGGCCACCCGTCGCCAGCTCGGTCGCTACCTCGCGCTGGTGCTGGTGAACCTGGTCGTCACGACCGTCGGCGTCGGTTGGCTCGTCGACGGGCCGCACGTGGAGTACCGGGTCGCCAAGCTCGCCGTGGCTGCGTTCGTCGCAGCGGTGAACTTCGTCGTCATGCGGGCGTGGGTGTTCCGGCGCTGACCGGCGGGGGTGCCTCGGCCCGGAACCCGTCGTCCGGCGATCCAGCCGCGTGCGCTGCACGGCTGAACCCCAGCCAGGAGGCCAGGGCAGCCACCGACAGGACGAAGAACGGGAGCGCAGGCATCTCGTACCGGAACCCGGCCGGGGTGCCGTTGCTGACGTTGTAGACCATCGAGGCGGCCAGCGCACCGAGGAAGAGGTAGGTGTCCTCCTTGGCCCACAGGACGACGCACGAGGCGAGCGCGGCCACGACCAGCAGCACCAGCGGCAGGTCCGCGGCGCTCAGGTTCATGGTGTCCGTCTTCACGATGTGGGCGAGGAGCCGAGGGGTGGCCAGCAGGGCCCGCAGCGTGCCGGTGGTGTGGGTGGCCTTCTCGAGCTGCCCGATCTGGGAGAACCCCGGCCACAGGATCCCCTGCAGCACCTGCACGACCGCTGCGGTCGCGGTCGTCACCAGGGCCGGCAGCGCCCAGCGGTTCCTGGCCGCACCCCGGCGCACGGTGAGTGCGAGCCAGGCGACGCCGAACGCGGCCGCCGGGATCAGGGTGGCCTGCCGGGTGAACCCCATCAGCGTGGTCAGGACGATCAGCCACACCACGGTTCCCCGGGTGCCGAGCCGCTCGCGGCGGAAGGCCACGAGCAGGATCAGCGCCGAGAGGAACGTCGTCAGCCCTTCGGTGATGTCGGCCACGGAGTAGTACGTGATCCGCCAGTCGGCGACGACCAGGATCATCGGCACCAGCGCGGCACGCCATCCCCAGCGCCCTGCGACGGTGATGAACATGGCCACGACGATGCCGACCAGGGACAGGGCCGGGACGACAGCCAGGCCTTTGAGCCCGAGCAGGCGGACGAACGGTGCGGACAGCAGCGGGTAGAGCAGGCGTGGAGCCGTGAGCCCGTAGTTGAACAGCACGGACTCCGGTGGTGTGTCGAAGTGGTGCAGCCTGGTGTACTCGCGCACCGTCCGGTAGGCGTCGGCGCGGCTCGTACCCGACAACCACAGCGACAGGGCTGCGTAGTAGCGACTGTCACCCACGTACAGGGGGCGGTGGTTGACCACGGAGAGGTAGGCGACGAGGTACGCCCCGGACAATGTCGTCCAGACCCGCAGGGGTGCGGTGCGGCGCAACCCGGCCGCGAGCCTGCCGGCGAGACCCCTCATGCGCCGGTCGGGACCGATGGGCCCAGCTCCACGGTTCTGCCCTCTGCAGCCGAGACGAGCAAGGCCTCCGCCACGGCGACGGTGGCCAGGCCGGCCCGCATCGTCACGATGTCCGCGTCCTTGCCGAGCACCGCGTCGCGGAACGCCTCGTGCTCGGTGCGCAGCGGCTCGGGCTTGGGGATGGCGAACCGCGTCACGTCGCCCTCGCTCACGCCGCGGAACTTCGCGATCGCGTCCCACTCCGACGGCACGAGCGCGTTGGCGTAGAAGGTGAGGTCCGCGGTGATGGTGTCAGCGGTGAACATGCCCTTCTCGCCGGTCACCACGGTGATGCGTTCCTTCATCGGCGACAGCCAGTTCACCAGGTGGCTCGTGATCGTGCCGTCAGCCAGCGTTCCGACCACGGCGACCAGGTCCTCGAACGCGCGGCCGCTCTTGTGCGCGGTACGGGCCGCGACGGCGTGGTACGGCTGGCGCGCGACCCAGGCGGTCAGGTCGATGTCGTGCGTGGCGAGGTCCTTGACCACACCCACGTCGGCGATCCGGGCCGGGAACGGGCCCTGCCGTCGGGTGACGATCTGGAACAGGTCGCCGAGCTCGCCGGCCTCGAGCCGGCTGCGCAGGCTCTGCAGCGCCGGGTTGTACCGCTCGATGTGACCGACCGCGCCGACCAGCCCTGCCGACTCGAACGCCGCGGCCAGCCGTTGCGCGGCCAGCACGTCCGGGGCCAGCGGCTTCTCCACCATCGCGTGCACGCCGGCCGCGGCCAGCTGCAGGCCGACCTCCTCGTGGTGCGCGGTCGGGACCGCGACCATGCAGTAGTCGATCCCCGCGGCGACGAGCTCGTCGACCGAACCGAGCACCGGTCGGCCGCCTGCCGTGCGGTGCGGGTCACCGGCCGCGTCGGCGACGGCCACCAGCTCGACCCCGTCGAGCGAACCGAGCACCCGCGCGTGATGGCGGCCCATCATGCCGAGGCCGATGAGCCCGGCCCGCAGCGGCGCGCTCACCCGGCCTCCGCCGCCGTGACGTTCACGGCCTCGACGATCGTCTTGAGCTCGTCGCCGCTCAGGCTGGGGTGGATCGGCAGCGACAGGACCTCGCGCGCCGCGCGCTCGGTCTCCGGCAGGTCCAGCTCGAGCGCGAACGACGGCAGCCGGTGGTTGGGGATCGGGTAGTACACGCCGCTGCCCACCCCGCGCTCGGCCAGCCGCGCGGCGAACGCGTCCCGGTCGCCGGGCACCCGGACCGTGTACTGGTGGTAGACGTGCGCGGCGCCCGGCGCGACCGGCGGCACGACGACACCCTCGAGGCTGCTGTCCAGGAACCGCGCGTTCGCCTGCCGTTGCTCGGTCCAGCCCGCCAGCTTCCCGAGCTGCACGCGACCGATCGCGGCGTGCACGTCGGTCATGCGGTTGTTGAGGCCGACGACCTCGTTCTCGTAGCGGCGCTCCATGCCCTGGTTGCGCAGCAGCCGGACCTTGCGGGCCAGCTCGGCGTCCGCCGTGACGACCATGCCGCCCTCGCCGGACGTCATGTTCTTGGTCGGGTAGAAGCTGAACGCCGCGAACGTGCCGAACGTGCCGGCCGGTCGCCCGCCGAGTGCGGCCGCGTGCGCCTGCGCCGCGTCCTCGAAGATCGCCAGCCCGTGCCGCTGCGCGACCGCCTCCAGCTGCGCCATCGCGGCCGGGTGCCCGTACAGGTGCACGGGCATGAAGCCGACCGTGCGCTCGGTGACGGCGGCCTCGACAGCGGCCGGGTCGAGGCCGAAGCAGTCCGGCTCGATGTCCACGAACACCGGCGTCGCGCCGGTCAGCGCGACCGAGTTGGCGGTGGCGGCGAAAGTGAACGAAGGAACGATGACCTCGTCGCCCGGCCCGACGCCGGCTGCGAGCAGCCCCAGGTGCAGGGCGGAGGTGCCGGAGTTCGTCGAGACGCAGTGCCGACCCTCGACGAGCGCCGCGAACTCGAACTCGAACGCCGCGACCTCGGGCCCGGCGGCGAGCATCCCGCTGCGCAGCACGCGGTCGACGGCTTCGCGCTCCTCGGCTCCGATGAGCGGTCGGGCGATCGGGATCGTGCCGGTCATGCAGGGCCTCCAAGGCGCTCGGCTGGCGCCTCCAGGGGGCGCTCGGCTGGCCGCGTCATGGTACAGCCGCGCCGGGCCGGTCCCCAGCCGCGCGCATCGGCCGCCCGAGGAAACCCGCCAGCACCTCGGCGGACCGGGTGCCGTCGTGCACGCGCTGCGCGTACCGCCGTCCGGCCTCCGCCACCAGGCGGAACGCCTCCCGCTCCTCGATGATCCGATCGAGCACCGCGACCACGTCCTCGGGCTCCGCCTCGACGACCGGCAGCTCGCCGGGGACCCGGTCGCGCACCCGCGGCGCCACGTGCGCGACCACCACCCGGCCGGCGAACATGCCCTGCACCGCCATCGCGCTGTACAGCCCGAGCACGAACTGGTCCAGCACGACGTCCGCGTCGCGGACGACCTCCGGCATCCGCTCGGGCGGCACGCCCTCCAGCCGGCGGTACTCGATCCGGCCGCTGTCGGACATCTCCTGCAGCTGCGCGTCGACGAGGTCGCTGCCCTTGAGGAACGGGTTCGACGGCACATGGACGACGACCGGTCGCGCGCGCTCCAGCACCGGCCGGTCGGTGACCCAGCGGGCGCCGTCGACGACGACTGGCAGCCACTGTGCACGCGGGGCGAAGTCGAGCAGGTCCGGCGTGGACACGAACGTCGGGCCGTCGAAGCCCAGCATCACCGCGGACAGCCGCTCGGACTGTGCCTGCAGGGCCCGCGTGGTCGGGTGCTCGGGGTCGAACGGCGAGCGCGGGTACAGCGCGCGGTGCTGAGCCGGCACCCGGATGTCGCTGCCGTGCGCGATCAGCCCGACCTGCAGACCGGCGGACCGCAGCATGTCGATCTCGCGCCGGCAGTCGTCGCCGTACAGCGGCCCCATCAGCGGGCGCATCGAGTCGATCAGCACGTGCGTGAACGACGACGAGATCCACCGGCGTTGCGCGAGCGACCACGGGTAGGAGCGGTAGACGGGCAGCGGGACCGAGTAGTCGGCCTCGAAGTCGAGGGTGCCGCGGCGAACCGCCATCACCGTCGCCCCGACGCCGTCCACGTGCTGCTCCGCCGCCCGCCCCCAGGCCCACGCCTGGCCGGCGAAGTTGGCCGGGCCGACCAGCAGGCGGACCGGTGTGGCGGCGACCGGCGGCCGCGCAGGCTCGTCGGCAGGGGTCCCGCGGATCCGGCTCGACACCCGCCACCAGCCGCGCCGCGCGGACCGCAGGACGCCGACCACCGGCTGCGGCAGGTGCTCGCGGACGCCCACGGCCGGTAACCGTAGCCGGGGCACCGCGGCGGCTACCCTCGCCCGGTGACCGCGCCGCGTGCCCCGCACCTGCTGCTGGTCGCGTGGGGGTTCCCGCCGGGCCGCTCGGGCGGGGTCTACCGGGCCCTGGCCATGGCCAACGCCTTCGCCGCGGACGGCTGGGACGTGACGGTCCTCACCGCGCCGCGGGAGGTGTTCGTCCGGTACACCGGCGTCGACGCCACCCTCGAGCTGCTGGTCGACCCCCGGGTCCGGGTCGTCCGGGTCCCCTTCCGCTGGGCCGGGCTGGAGACCGACCTGCGCCGGTACTCCTGGCTGCGGGTGCGCGCCCCGATCGCGTGGCGCCGCGTCCGGGCCCGGGTGGACCTGGTTCGCTTCCCGGAGAGCGGGTACGGCCCCTGGCGGCCGGCCCTGGAGGCGGCCGCGGTGCAGGTTCACGGCGAGCACCCGGTGGACCTGGTGCTGGCGACCGCCAACCCGCAGGTCGCGTTCACCGCCGCCTGGCGGCTGCACGAGGCGGCCGAGGTGCCGTACGTCCTGGACTACCGGGACGCCTGGTTGCTCGACGTGTTCACCGGCGACCGCCTGCACGGGCCGCGCAGCCGTGCCGCGGCCTGGGAGCGCCGGCTGGTCGGCTCGGCCGCGGAGGTGTGGTTCGTCAACGAGCCGATCCGGGCCTGGCACGCCGGGCTGTACCCGGAGGCGGCCGACCGGTTGCACGTCGTCGCGAACGGCTACGACGAAGGCTCCGGCGGCGCCGCGGCCGCCGGCAGCGCGGCCAGCGCCGCCCGCGCCGCCGACCCCGACCGCGCCCTGGTGTTCGGCTACATCGGGACGGTCACGCCGAAGGTGCCGCTGGCCGAGTTCCTGGCCGGTTGGAATCTGGGCCGCGAGCTGAGTCCCGACCTGGCCACGGCGCAGGCCCGCCTGCACGGCTACCTCGGCTACTTCCACACCCCGCGGGCGGAGACGCTCGACCTGGTCGAGCGGGCGGCCGCCGGCGTCAGCTACGAGGGGCCGGTCGGCAAGTCGGTGGCCGCGTCGGTGTACTCCGGCTTCGACGTGCTGCTGCTGGTGCTGGGGGCCGGCCGGTACGTCACGTCCGGCAAGGTCTACGAGTACCTGGCCACCGGCCTGCCGATCGTCTCGGTGCACGACCCCGGGAACGCCGTGTCGGACGTGCTGGCCGGCTACCCGCTGTGGTTCCCGGCGGCGGACCTGTCGGCTCCTGCGATCGCGGCCGCGCTGGCCGAGGCCGCCGCCGCCGCCCGCAAGGCCGACCCGCAGCTGCACGCGGCCGCGCTGGAGTACGCCGAGGGGTTCAGCCGCGACCGCCAGCTGGCGCCGCGGGTGGCCGCGCTGCGGGCCGCCGTCGAGGGAGCCCGGTCGTGATCGTCGTCCTGTTCAGCGCCGGCCGCCGGGCCCAGCCGTCCCGGACCGTGCAGGCGATCGCCGCGCTGTCGGCGGCCGTGGCGCCCGGCGGCGAGGAGTTCGTGCTGGTCAGCTGGCACCCGCCGCGCGAGGAGCTGGCGGCGGCCGTCGGCGAGGTCGTCGTCCTGGGCCCGGCCGGGACCCCGCGGCAGTCGCCCACCGGGCATGCGTCGCTGCCGGCCAAGATCGTCGGGCGGCTGCGGGACCCGGGCCGGATGTGGCGGGCGGCCAGGCGCGACGAGCGGGTCGGCCGGGCCACCCGGGCGGCCGGGATGCTGGTGGCGTTGGACACACCCGCGACGCTGACCGCGTGGCGGTTCGCCGGGCGCAACGCCCGGGCCGAGGCGGTCCTCGGGTTCGACGCGGCCGGTGCGCTGCTCGTCGACGGGCGCGATGTGTCGGGCGGTTCGGCTCAGGTCCGGTAAAGTCTGGGCCCTCCCTGAGACGTACGGACGCGGCGGACAAGGTGGACATGGTGGCCACGACGCTGGCCCGCGCCGCAGGGCGCCCCGGGACCGGGGCACGTCGAGCCATCGAGGGAGCGGCACTGTGAGCTCAGCCGGGACGAAGGCTCCGGCGCCGGGCCCCAACACCTACGGCGACCGGATCCACGTCTACGCGCCGCACAAGGCGAGCCTGCCGCCGTTGCGCCCGTACCTGCAGGAGTTCTGGAACCGCCGCCGGTTCGCGTACGAGCTGTCCAGGGCCACCCAGAAGGCGAACCACTTCGACAGCCCGCTCGGCGCGCTGTGGCTCGTGCTCAACCCGATGCTGCTGGGGTTCGTCTACTTCCTGCTGATCTCCGTGCTCAGCGGCGGCGCCGGCGACTGGATGGCCAACCTCGGCCGGATCCTGGTCGGGATCTTCACCTGGTACTTCGCCTCGAACTCGATGAACCTGGGCGCGGCGTCCATCACCGCTGGTGGCCGGCTGATCCTCAACCAGGCGTTCCCGCGGGCCCTGCTGCCGCTGTCGTCGGTGATCTCGGCCGCGCTGATGTACCTCCCGACGATCCCGGTCTACATCGTCTACTACCTGATCGCGTCGCACTTCGACACCTACGAGAAGACCAAGCCCGGCATGCCGCCGGCCCACCACCTGCCCGGCCTGGACAACCCCGCGCTGCTGTGGGTGCCGCTGCTGCTGGTGATCCTCACGATCGAGTGCTTCGGGCTCGCGATGATCTTCGCGACGATGACCGTGTACTTCCGCGACACCAGCAAGTTCCTGGGCTACTTCCTGCGGATCTGGCTGTACCTCACGCCGGTGCTCTACGACATGTCCAAGCTCGAGGACCACAAGCTGGTGCTCTATCTCAACCCGCTCGGCCCGGTCATCGGCTCGATCACCCGGTGCTGGGTCGATGGCATCCCACCAGGGCGCAACCTGATGCTTGCGTCCACGGCCTGGGCCTTGGTCGCGCTGTTCTTCGGCGCGTACATCTTCGTCTCTCGGGAGCGCGACTTTGCTGTCCGCATCTGAGCCGCTGATCCCGGACGACGTCTCGATCCGGGTCGAAGACGTCTGGATCCGTTACCGCACGGCGTTCGAGGCGAACCCGACGCTGCGCGGAGCGTTCATGCGCGCCGGTCGCAAGGAGGGCCGCAAGCGCCAGATCCGCGTCATCGAGGCGATCAAGGACGTCAGCTTCGACGTCCCCAACGGCTCCGTGCTGGGGATCCTGGGCGCGAACGGCGCCGGCAAGTCCACCCTGATGCGGGCGATGGCCGGGATCCTGGCGCCGAGCGAAGGCCGGATCATCGTCAACGGCAGGGTCAGCACGCTGCTGGCGCTCGGGGTCGGCTTCAACCCGTCCCTGTCCGGCCGGGAGAACGTCGTGCTCGGCGGGCTGGCCGCCGGGCTCACGGTCGACCAGGTCGAGGCCAAGTACGAGGAGATCGCGGCGTTCGCCGCCCTCGACGACGGCTTCATCGACATGCCCATGCGGACGTACTCCTCCGGCATGTACGGCCGGCTGGCGTTCGCCGTCTCGGTCAACATGGACCCCGACATCCTCCTCGTCGACGAGGCGCTGTCGACCGGCGACGCGGCGTTCAAAGAGAAGTCGATGGCGAAGATGAAGGAGCTCGTCGCGGAGGCGCGGACGATCGTCATCGTGAGCCACGCGCTGGCGACCATCGAGGAGCTGTGCAGCCAGGCCGTGTGGCTGCACAAGGGCTCGCTGCTCGAGTCCGGCGACCCGACGCAGGTGATCGCCGCCTACCGCAAGTTCCTGCACGTGGGCGAGAGCGCGATCACCCTCGAGGACGTCTGACCCGGTGACCGCCGGCACGCAGGCGACGGCCCGTCCGCAGGTGAGCGTGCTGTCCACCGGGCACGACGTCGCCGACGCCCGGCTGCACCGGATCTGCGCGGCCCTGCTGCGTCGCGGCCTGACCGTCGAGGTGGTCGGTCTGGGCGCGGCCGGCGCCGGCCCGCCCGGCACCGAGGTGCACGCGATGGGAGCCCGCCCGGGGCCGGTGCGCCGGATGGGCCGCGCGCTCGCGCTGCCGTTGCGGTCCCGTGGCTCGGTGGTGCTGACGCTCGACCCGGACCTGGTCCCGGCCGCGGTGCTGCGCCGGCTGCTGCGGCGCGGGGCCACGGTGGTGGACGTGCACGAGGACTACGCCGCGCTGCTGCGCGACCGCGACTGGGCGCACGGCGTGGTCGGGGCGGGTGCCCGGGTCGTGGCCGCCGGCAGCAGCTCGCTGGCCCGGCACGCCGACGTCACCGTGGTCGCCGACGAGCACCTGCCCCCGCAGCAGGCCCACCGGCGGGTCGTCGTGCGCAACCTCCCGGACCTGTCGGCGCTGCCCGCGCCCGGTGCCGCGGGACGCGCGGCCGCGGGCGCTGTACGTCGGCGACGTGCGTCGCTCGCGCGGGCTGCAGACGATGCTCGAGGCGATCGAGGCGGCGCCGGAGTGGAGCCTGGACGTGGTCGGGCCGGTCGCGGCCGCGGACGCCGGCTGGCTCGCCGACTGGACGCGGCGGTCGCCGGCGGCCGACCGGGTCCGCATGCACGGCCGGCTCGGCCCCGAGCGGTCCTGGGCCCTCGCCGAGGGCGCCTGGGCGGGTCTGGTGCTGCTGGCCGACACCCCCGCGTTCGCCGAGGCCCTGCCGACCAAGGTGTACGAGTACCTGGCCTGCGGGCTGGCCGTGCTGGCCACCCCGCTGCCGCGCACCGCCGAGCTGCTCACGGGCAGCGGCGCCGGCGTGGTGGCGGCCGACCCGGCCGAGGCGGCCGCGGCGCTGAACGCGTGGTCGACCGACCCGGCCGCGCTGGAACGCTGCCGGGCGGCCGCGCGGTCCTGGGCCGCCGAGCACCTGGCGGCGGGGTCGCCGTACGACGAGCTCGCCGACGTGGTCGCCGGGCTGCTGCCAGCGGCGCCCGGCTGACGGAAGGATGACGGACGTGGCAGGACGCGTGCACCCCTCGGCCGATGTCGACGAGCGGGCCGGGATCGGCGAGGGCACCTCGGTGTGGCACCTCGCGCAGGTCCGCGAGGGCGCGGTGCTGGGCGCCGAGTGCGTGATCGGCCGTGGCGCGTACATCGGCCCCGGGGTGCGGATGGGCGACCGCTGCAAGGTGCAGAACTACGCGCTGGTCTACGAGCCGGCGGTGCTCGAGGACGGGGTGTTCGTCGGTCCTGCGGTCGTCTTCACGAACGACCACTTCCCGCGGGCGGTCGCGCCGGACGGCACGCTCAAGACCGCCGACGACTGGGACCCGGTCGGCGTCACCGTGCGTACCGGCGCCTCGATCGGCGCCCGCGCCGTCTGCGTCGCGCCGGTCACCGTCGGCCGCTGGGCGCTGGTCGCGGCCGGCTCGGTCGTGGTGAAGGACGTGCCGGACTTCGCGCTGGTGGCGGGTGTGCCGGCGCGGTTCGTGCGCTGGGTGGGTCGCGCCGGCGTGCCGCTGGCGGCGGACGGGCCGGGGCGGTGGCGCTGCCCGCAGACCGGCGCGACGTACACCGAGACCGACGGCGCCCTCACCGAGGACGAGGCCTGAGCCACCGGCTCACGCCGCTCAGAAGCAGCCGACGTCCCCGGCCGTCACCACGTTGGCGGTGGGCGGCAGCCCGCCGTTGCCCGACGTCGGGGCCACCGTCACCTTCTGCACGCCGCTGTAGTCGGCGCCGACGTACAGCACGAGCGTCGAGGAGAGCGCGTTGTCCACCACCGACGTCGCACCCTTGACGGCGGTGGTCAGCGTCCGGCCGGACTCGTTGTACGCCGAGTCGTAGTGCACGACGGTGGTCGCCGACACCTTCGGCGCCGTACCGACCGACACGACCTTGAAGCCGAGCGCGGTCAGGGCGGCCGCCGCTCTCGCACCGGTGCCGGCGACACCGCTGGCGTTGAGCACCTTGACGTGCACCGCCGACGGCGGGGTCTTGACCGTCGTCGGGGTCGCCGTCGGCGACGAGGTGACCGGCGGCCACGGCTTGTCCGCGGCCAGCGCGTCGAGGATCGGCCGTGCCTGCGTGGTGTCGATGAGGACGTTGGCGCCGTCGCCGCGGTCCTTCCACGGGATCGTCAGCAGGGTCACGTTCTTCGGCTTGAGCTGGGTCAACGACTGGGCCAGCGTCTTGAGCTTGAGCAGGCTGCCAAGGCCGGTGTCGGTGGTGATGGACTTCGTCCCCGCGTCGAGCAGCTTGTACAGGGTGACCGGGTTGGTCAGCAGCGACGTCGCCTCGACCTGGCGCACCATCGCGCTGATGAACTGGTGCTGGCGGTCCATCCGGCTGATGTCGCTGCCGTCGGCGATGTGGTGCCGGGCGCGCAGCAGCGCGAGCCCCTGGTCGCCGAACACGACCTGCGGGCCGGCCTTGAGGTTCAGCCCGGAGCCCTCGCCGCCGCCGATCGGGTCGTACAGCGCGGTCTTGAGGCAGATGTGCACGCCGCCGAGCGCGTTGATGATGTCCTTGACGCCGTTGAAGTCGACGACGACGAAGTGGTCGATCGGCAGCCCGGTGACCTGCTTGACCAGCTTGATCGTGCAGGCCGGGCCACCGATCGTGAACGCCTCGTTGAACTTGCCCTGGAAGCCGCCCTTGCTGCCCCCGCTCGTGGTCTTGCACATCGGCAGCGTCACCCAGGTGTCGCGCGGGATGCTCATGACGAGCGCGCGCTTGCGGCCCTGGTACAGGTGCACGAGCATCACCACGTCGGACTGCGCGGTGCTGTAGACCTTCGCCGAGCCACCCTCGCCGCCCTGGCCGACCCGGGTGTCCGACCCCATCACGAGGATGTTCAGCGGGGACAGGTCGCCGGCGGGGGTGGCCGACGCCGAGCCGGAGGCTGACGGGGCCGACCCGAGCTCGTTGTCGGCGCTGGGGTCGACCGTGATGTTCGAGTCGAGGTGCCGGTAGACCAGGTACCCGCCGGCCGCGGTGAGGCTCAGGATGAGCGCGAACGTGATGCTCACGGCCGCGGCGGCCCGCTGCCAGTGCGGGCGGCGCGGCCCGGGCGGGGACCCGGGCGCGGGCGTGGTCACGGGTCGTCCTCCTGGGCGGCTGGTCGGCGGCTGGTCGGCGTACCGCGGCGGTCTGGCGCGGGCTCGCGGTCGCAGGCTCGCCCCGAGTCTACGGGCGATCCGGGAGCCGATCTTCCTGACGTACGACCCGGGTCGGGGGTTCCTGGCATTCCGAAGCATCCGGGTTAGAGTCGGTTCGTCCCCCGGTTCAAGCGACCCTCCCGTCGCACCGACACCTTGTGCACCAGTCCCTGCGCCACCCTCCGCCGAGACCTGGCACCGCTCCTCCGGATGCAAGGAACCCTCGACCATGCGCCTGCACCTGAAGCTGCTCACGCTCACGCTGGCCACCTCGGTGGCCGTGCCCGTCGTGCTCACCCTGCCGGTGGCGACGGCTCCGGCGGCCACGCCGCACCCGGTGGCGCCGCACGTGCAGCACGTCCCGCTCTCGGGTGTCGACCCGGCGGCCGCCTCGTCGGGCGCTGCGACCGCGTCGGGCGCGAGCGGACCGCGGGTCGCGGTGCTCACGGCGCCGATGACGGTCCACACGTTCTCGCTGCTCGGCGTCGCCTGGGACCGCTCGCCGGCCGCGGGGGCCACCCCCGCCTCGGTGCAGGTGCGCACCCGCACCCCGGACGGGACCTGGACCCCCTGGTCGCCGCTGGAGACCTCGGACGCCTCGCCCGACCTCGGCAGCGCGGAGTACCTGCGGGTCAAGCCGCACACCGAGCCGATCATCACGCAGGACTCCGACGCGGCGCAGGTCCGCGTCGACACGGCCGCCGGCGTGGCACCGGCCGGGCTCCAGCTCGACCTGGTCGATCCCGGAACGTCGGCGGCGGACGGTGCGGTCGCGCCGACCCCGGCGTCGTCGGCGTCGGCAGCGGCCGGGATGCCGGCCATCGTCACGCGCGCACAGTGGGGCGCCGACGAGAGTCTGCGCGACCCGGGCTTCAAGTACACGAGCACCGTGAAGATCGCCGTCGTGCACCACACCGCGTCGGGGAACAGCTACTGGCAGACCGGCGGGGACACTCTCGCCGCCGCCGCGAAGGACCTGCGTGCGATCTACGCGTACTCGGTGGCGACCGGCTACGCCGACGTCCCCTACAACTTCCTCGTCGACCAGGCCGGGCGGATCTACGAGGGTCGCGCCGGTGGCGTCGACAAGGCCGTGCTGAGTGCCGCGACCGGGGGGTTCAACACCGACACGATGTCGATCTCGGCGCTGGGCAACTTCGACGTCGCGACGCCGTCGCCGTCGCTGGTCTCGGGCATCGAGAGGATCGCAGCCTGGAAGCTCGGGCTGTTCCACCGCGACCCCACCGGGACGACGGCGCTCATCTCGGCCGGCGGCGGCACCGACCGCTGGCCGGTGGGTGCGTCGGTCACGCTGAACAACATCTCCGGGCACCGCGATACGGGCGCCACGGCCTGCCCCGGCCGCTACCTCTACCCGTCCCTGCCCACGATCCGGACCGTGGCAAGGACGCTGCAGCAGTCGGCGTTCTACGACCCGGTGGTCTCCCCGTCGGTGGTGCCGACCCCGCTGACCACACCGATGACGCTGACGACCAGGACGTCAGGGGCGATGTCCTACCAGCTGCAGGTGGCCGACTCCACCGGTCACGCCGTGCGCACGTACACCGGGTCGGTGCCGGCCGCGCAGACGCTGTCGATCCCGTGGGACCTCAACGATGACGCGGGCCAGCGCGTGCCCGACGGGTACTACACGATGACGCTGACCGGCTCGGCGGCCCCCGGCGCGCCGGTGCCGTTCACGATCCGCGTGCAGCTCGGCAGCCCGGACGTGCCGACGGCGCCGCCGATCGGAGTGCAGCTGTGGCAACCGGGCTACCACACGATCGCGGGCGTGCGGTGGTACACCGCGTGCGCATACCCGAGCCTGCAGCTGCTGCGCTGCAGCGTGCTGCAGTACGCGCCGTACTGGGCCGCCAAGGGCGGGACGTACGTGTCCGCCATCGGCTGGGTGGCGTACACCACGACGTACGTCGCCTACGACACGCCCGCGTACAGCACGTTGCTCATGTCCAGCCCCGGGCAGACCACGTCGGGCGGTGCCCGGTGGCTGACCCAGTGCGCGCCCGCCGTGAACACCGGGCCGCGGACCTGCTGGGCCTACCGCTGGGAGAGCCAGGTGGTCCGGGTGTCCGGGACCGGGTCGTCGTCGAAGTTCGCGATCGTCCAGAAGTGGCGGTTCAAGGCGCTCACCTCGCTCTCGGCCCGCCCGACGCCACCTCCGGGGCCGTCGCCCGCACCCGCACCCTGAGCGGCTCCGCGCCGGTCGGCCCGCGGGGGTAGGGTCCGGCCGTGGCCGAGCGTCCGGCAGCCCCCGCCGAAGGGGTGCTCCTCGTCGGCGGGCTCGGCACCCGGCTGCGCCCGCTGACCGTCTACACGCCCAAGCCGATGCTGCCGGTCGCGGGGGTCCCGTTCGTGCTGCACCAGCTGGCCCGGCTGCGCGACGCCGGCATCACCCACGTCGTGCTGGCGACGTCGTACCGCGCCGAGGTGTTCGAGGGGTACCTCGGCGACGGCTCGGCGTTCGGGCTGGAGCTGGAGTTCGTCACCGAGGACGAGCCGTTGGGCACCGGCGGGGCGATCCGCAACGTGGTGGACCGCCTGCGGTCCGGACCCGACGACCCGGTGGTCGTGCTCAACGGCGACATCCTGTCCGGGCACGACGTCGGCGGGCAGGTGGTCGTGCACCGGGAGGCCGGAGCGGACGCGACGCTGCACCTGGTCCGGGTCGCAGACCCGCGGGCGTACGGGAGCGTGCCGACGGACCCGTCCGGCCGCGTGCGGAAATTCCTGGAGAAGAGCCCCGAACCGGTCACCGACCAGGTCAACGCGGGCTGCTACGTGTTCCGCCGCTCTGTGCTCGACGCGATCCCGCGCGGCCGCGCGGTCTCGGTCGAGCGCGAGACGTTCCCGGGCCTGCTGGACCGCGGCGCGCTGGTGCTCGGGTGCGTGGACGACTCGTACTGGCTGGACCTGGGCACCCCGGAGGCGTTCGTGACCGGCTCGCGCGACCTCGTGCTCGGGGTGGTGCGGTCGTCGGCGGTACCCGGTCCGCCCGGGCGCTCGCTCGTGCTGCCGGGCGCAGTGGTCGATCCGTCCGCGGTCGTCGACGGCGGCAGCGTCGTGGGCGCCGGGGCGTCCGTCGCGGCGGGTGCGGTGGTGCACGGCTCGGTGCTTCAGGACGGAGCGGTGGTCGGCGCTGACGCCCGCGTCGTCGCGTCCGTGGTCGGGTCCGGCGCCCGGGTCGGCGAACGCACCGTGGTCACCGACGCCGTGCTCGGCGACGACTCGGTGGTCGGTGCCGACTGCGAGATCGCAGCCGGCACCCGGATCTGGGTGGGCGTCACACTGCCGGACCGCTCGGTGCGCACGTCCGACGACGACGAGACCGGCTGAGCGTGCCGGGCGACGTTCGTCCCGCCGGCGCGGCGCCGGGTGCCGCGGCCGAGCTGCGGCGCACCTGGGGTCCGGGTCGCCGCGTCGACCTGCGGGTGGCGCTCGACCCGCTGCGCCGAGGTGGCGGCGACCCGACCCTGCGGATCGACGCGGCGGGGCTGTGGCGCACCGCGCTCACCCCGGACGGTCCGTCCACGCAGCGGCTGCGGATCGTCGGCGGTGACGTCGAGTGCGTCGCGTGGGGGCCTGGCGCGGCGTGGCTGGTCGACTGGCTGCCGGACCTGCTCGGCGCCGCCGACTCCGGCGCCGACGACTTCGACCCGCAGCACCCGCTGCTGCGGGAGGTGTGGCGCCGGCACCGCGGCTGGCGGGTCCCGCGGACCAACCTCGTCACCGAGGCGCTGGTCCCGACCGTGCTGGAGCAGAAGGTCACCGGGGACGAGGCACGGCGGTCGTGGCGGCGGCTGCTCCTGGAGTTCGGCGAGCCCGCCCCTGGTCCGGCGCCGGCCGGCCTGCGGGTGGTGCCGTCGCCGCAACGCTGGAGCCTGGTGCCCTCGTGGGCCTGGCACCGAGCCGGGGTCGGCCCGGACCGGGCCCGCACCATCGTCACCGCGACCGCGCGCTCCGCCGCGCTCGAGCGCACCCTGACGGTCGACCACGCCGAGGCCGACCGGCGGCTGCGCTCGCTGCCCGGGATCGGAGCGTGGACGTCCGCCGAGGTCCGCCAGCGCGCGCACGGCGACCCGGACGCGGTGTCGGTGGGCGACTTCCACCTCGCCGGGCAGGTGGTCTACGCGCTGACCGGCCGGACCGGCGGGGACGACGACGCGATGCTGGAGCTGCTCGAGCCGTACGCCGGGCACCGCTACCGGGTGGTGCGGATGGTCGAGCTGTCCGGGGTTGCCCAGCCCCGCCGCGGACCCAGGTACGCCCCCCTCGACCACCGCTCCCGCTGAGGCGGTCGGTCACCGCAGGAGCGTGTACGTCGCGGGGTCGCGCGGCGGTCGGCCCGGCGGTGCCGCGGCGGGGTGGCCGACCGCGACGGCGCCCATCGGCTCCCAGCCGGGCGGCAGGTCGAGGGCGGCGGCGGCGACGTCCTTGCAGAACAACGTGCTCGACACCCACGCCGACCCCAGTCCCTCGGCGGCCAGCGCGACCAGCAGGTTCTCCACCCCGGCTCCCATCGCGACCACGAACATCTCCCGCTCCGCGCCCGCCCGGCGCGCGTCCGGGTAGTCGTGCGCACCCTCGGTGACCAGGCACGGCACGACCAGGTACGGCGCCGTCCGCAGCAGGTCGCCGCGGCGCAGCCGTCTCGTCACGGCGTCCGCCGCGAACCCGTCGGCGCGCAGGTCCTGCGCCCACCGCCGGGCCATCGCGTCCAGCAGTCGGGTGCGGGTCGCCGCGTCCTCGACGAGCACGAACCGCCACGGCGTCGTGTGGTGCGGCGCCGGCGCGGTCACCGCCGCGGCCACCGCGACCAGCACCGTCGCCCGGTCCACCGGCCGGTCCGCGAACGCACGTACGGTCCGGCGCGCGGGGACCACCTCGCGGTGGCCGAGGCGGAACATGTCCTCGTTCGCCGGGCGCACCAGCGCAGCGGCGCCCGGCCCGTCCACGTCGGCCGGCAGCACCAGCGCGTCGAGCCCGCGGACCACGGCGACCGGGACGCCGGCGAGCTTGCCCTTGACCAGGTCGGCCGCCGCGGCCAGCTCGTCGGCGACCGCCACGACGGTCTGCTCCAGCGTGTTCCCGTACGCATCCGGGCGACCGCGGTAGTCCGTCCAGCGGCGCGAGCCCGGCCACGCCGACGGCCGCGTCGGTCAGGCCCAGCCGCCAGGGCCGGCCGAGCGTGTCGCTGACGACCACGCCGACCCGTACGGCGCGCCGCTCCTGCAGGTCCGTGCGCAGCCGGCGGGCGCTGGCGTCCGGGTCCAGCGGGAGCAGCACGACCGTCCCGGCCGCGGTGTTGCTCGCGTCGACGCCGGCCGCGGCCAGCACGAAGCCGTGCCGGGTCGCGGTGATCCGGGTGGTGCCGCGGCGGGCCACCACCCGGACCGACTCGGCGTCGATCGCGCCCTCGCGGTCGTCGGCGGCAACCGTGCGGCCCTCCGACTTGGCGACGATCTTGCTGGTCACCACCAGGATGTCGCCGTCGCGCAGGTCGCTCGCGCCGGGCAGCGCCCGGGAGAGCAGCTCGGCGAGGTCGTCCCCGCTCCGGACCTCCGGCAGACCGCCGACCGGCCGGACCTCGAACGCGGCCACGGTCAGGCTCGAACCCGCAGCTGCGCCGCGAGGTCCAGGGCGGCGGCGGCGATCGCCCGCGTGGACGCCTCGTCGCGCATGTAGAGGTCCATGCTCAGCACCTGCACGCCCGGCACCTGCGTCCCGGCGTCGGCGTCGTCGACGAGCCAGCCCTGGATGAGCCCGGTGTACAGCCCGGCGACGGCACCGGCCGTGGTCGGCACGCCGATCGCGGCGAGGCAGGCGTCGGCCATGCCCCGGACGGGCGCGCCGCCGATGATCGGCGAGACGCCGACCACGGGTGCGGGGGTGGCCGCGAGCGCGTCGCGCACCCCGGGCACGGCCAGGATCGTGCCGATCGACACGACCGGGTTGGACGGCGGCAGCAGCACCACGTCGGCGTCGGCGAGGGCGGCCAGCACGCCGGGTCCCGGGGTGGCGTCCTCCACGCCCACCGGCACGATCGCCAGCGCCGGGACGGCGGCGTGCATGCGTACCCACCACTCCTGGAAGTGCACGGCCCGCCGGCCCTGCTCGTCCTCGACGACCACGTGCGTCTGCACCCGGTCGTCGGTCATCGGCAGCAGCCGGACGCCGGGTCGCCAGCGCGCGCACAGCGCCTCGGTGACCTGGCTCAGCGGGTACCCGGCCGCCAGCATCTGGGTGCGCACGATGTGGGTCGCGAGGTCCCGGTCGCCGAGGCCGAACCACTGCGGCTGGACGTCGTAGGCGGCCAGCTCGTCCTTGACCGCGAAGGTCTCGCCGTCGCGACCCCAGCCCTGCTCCTCGTGGATCCCGCCGCCGAGGGTGTACATGACGGTGTCGAGGTCGGGGCTCACGTGCAGGCCGAAGAGCTCGATGTCGTCCGCGGTGTTGCCGATCACGGTGACGTCGAACGGCTCGCCCCGCGCGGCCAGCTCGGCGAGCAGGCCGCGCAGGAAGCGCGCGCCGCCGATGCCGCCGGCCAACGTCGTGATGCGCACGCGGCCATCCTGGCAGCAAGTAGTTTGCGATGCTGTGACGGGTGCGGCGCAGCGCTGGCGGGACGACCTCCAGGCGTGGGCGATCCCCGAGGAGATCCTCGAAGCGGCCGGCCGCAGCCCCTGGGGCCACCCGGTCAAGCGCTTCGCCGCGCGGGCCGACGCCGACCTGGCCGCACCGGGCGGTACGTCGTACCAGCGCGCCCTGGAGGCGCTCACCGACGTGCGCCGCCGCCGCGGCCGCGCGGGCACCGTGCTCGACATCGGCGCCGGGGCCGGGGCGGCATCGCTGCCGCTGGCGCCGTGGGCGGCCGCGATCACCGCGGTGGACCGCTCGGCCGCCATGCTCGCCGCGTTCGCCGACCGGGCCGCGCGGCTCACGCCCCCGGTCCCGACCACGATGGTCGAGGGGTCGTGGCCGCAGGTGGCGGCCCAGGTCGAGCCGCACGACGTCGTGCTGTGCCACCACGTCGTGTACGACGTGCCGGACCTGGCCGTATTCGTGGCCGCGCTGACCGCGGCGGCGGGCGACCGGGTGGTGCTCGAGCTCACCCCGCGACACCCGATGAGCTGGTCGAACCCGTTGTGGCTGCAGTTCCACGGGCTGACCCGGCCGACCCGGCCGAGCAGCGGCGACCTGGTCGCGGTGCTGCACGAGGCCGGCGTCCGTGCGCTGGCCGTGGACCGCTGGGTGCGCGACGACGCGGGCGGTCTCACGGAGGCCGAACGCGTCGAGCTGGTCACCCGCCGGCTGTGCCTGCCGCCCGAGCGCGAGCCGGAGGTGGCCGCCGCGCTCGCCGCGCACCCCGAGCAGGCTCGCCGCCCGGTGGTGACAGTCTCGTGGGCAGGCTCGGGGGTCGCTCCGGCGGCACATCCGTAGGCTGGCCGGGTGCCGGCCAGCAGCGCCTCCAGCCCTTCCAGCTCCGCGATGCGGCGGGCCCTGGCGCGGGCCGCAGCCGGCAAGACGCTGGACGCGGCCGAGACCGCTGTCCTGCTGCAGGCGCGCGGTGGCGACCTGGACCGGCTGGTCGAGCAGGCCGGCGCGGTCCGGGACCTGGGTCTGGCCGCTGCCGGACGACCGGGCGTGGTGACGTTCTCGCCGAAGGTGTTCGTCCCGCTTGACCCGGCTGTGCCGCGACCGCTGCCGCTACTGCACGTTCGTCACCGTGCCGGGGCGGCTGGCGGCCGCCGGCCAGGAGCCGTTCCTGTCCCCGGACGAGGTGCTGGCGATCGCCAGGGCCGGTGCGGCGGCGGGCTGCCTGGAGGCGTTGTTCACCCTCGGCGACCGGCCGGAGGACCGCTGGCCGGTGGCCGCGCAGTGGCTGTCCGAGCGGGGCTACGCCTCGACCGCTGGAGTACGTCCGGGCGATGGCGGTGCTGGTGCTCGAGGAGACCGGGCTGCTGCCGCACCTGAACCCCGGCGTGCTGTCGTGGGCCGAGCTCACCAGGCTCAAGCCGGTGGCGCCGTCCATGGGGATGATGCTCGAGACGACGTCGACGCGGCTGTTCACGCAGGCCGACGGCGCGCACTTCGGCTCGCCGGACAAGGACCCGGCCGTCCGGCTCCGGGTCCTGGAGGACGCGGGCCGGCTGTCGGTGCCGTTCACCACCGGGCTGCTGGTCGGGATCGGCGAGGACGTCGCCGAGCGGGCCGACTCGCTGCTCGCGCTGCGCGCGAGCGCCCGCCGGTACGGGCACGTGCAGGAAGTCATCGTGCAGAACTTCCGGGCCAAGGCGGCGACCGCGATGGCCGCGGTGCCCGACCTGGACCCGGCCGAGTACCTGGCGACGGTGGCGACAGCCCGCGTCGTGCTCGGCGCCGGCGTACGGCTGCAGGTCCCGCCGAACCTGTCCGAACCGGCCGAGCTGGGCCGGCTGCTGGCGGCGGGCGTGGACGACTGGGGCGGGGTCTCCCCGGTGACGCCGGACCACGTCAACCCCGAGCGCCCGTGGCCCGAGCTGGACGACCTGCGCGCCGCCACCGCCGCGGCCGGTTTCCGGCTGCGCGCCCGGCTGACCGTGCACCCGAGGTACGTGCTGGCCGGGGCGCCCTGGATCGACCCGCGGGTGCTCCCGCACGTCACCGCGCTGGCCGACCCGCAGACCGGCCTGGCCCGCGCCGACGCGCGGCCGCTGGGCCTGCCGTGGCAGGAGCCCGACCCGGACTGGGGCGCCACCTCCCGCGGCCGCAGCCGGCTGCACGTCGAGGTCGACACCGAAGGCCGGTCCGGCGACCGCCGCGGCGACTTCGTCTCGGTGTACGGCGACTGGGACGCCGTCGCCGACGACGCCGCGCAGGCCCGGGTGTCCGCGCCGGCCGCGCTGGTCGGCGACGTCGCCGCCGGGCTGCGGCTGGCCGGCCGGGACCCGGCCGCGCTGCTGGACCCCGCGAACGAGCACCTCGCGATGGCGCTGATGACGGCCGACGGGGCCGATCTCGACGCGGTGTGCGCGCTCGCCGACGACGTCCGCGCCGACACGGTCGGCGACGAGGTCACCTACGTCGTGAACCGGAACATCAACTTCACCAACGTCTGCTACGTCGGCTGCCGGTTCTGCGCGTTCGCGCAACGGCGCACCGACCCGGACGCGTACAGCCTCTCGCTCGAGGAGGTCGCGGACCGCGTGCGCGAGGCGGTGGCGGTCGGCGCCAGCGAGATCTGCATGCAGGGCGGGATCGACCCGGACCTGCCGGCGACCGGGTACTTCGACCTGGCCCGCGCGGTGAAGGCGGCCGCACCGGAGGTGCACCTGCACGCGTTCAGCCCGATGGAGGTGATGAACGGGGTGGCCCGCACCGGCCTGTCCGTGCGCGACTTCCTGGTGCAGGCGCGCGATGCGGGCCTGGACACGATCCCCGGCACCGCCGCCGAGATCCTGGACGACGAGGTGCGCTGGGTGCTCACCAAGGGCAAGCTGCCGGCGGCGGCGTGGGTCGAGGTCGTGACCACCGCGCACCGGCTCGGCATCCGGTCCAGCGCCACGATGATGTACGGCCACGTCGACCACCCGCGGCACTGGCTCGGGCACCTGCGGGTGCTGGCCGCGATCCAGGACGAGACCGGCGGCTTCACCGAGTTCGTGCCGCTGCCGTTCGTGCACACCAACGCGCCGGTGTACCTGGCGGGTGTCGCCCGGCCGGGCCCGACGGCGCGCGACAACCGCGCCGTGCACGCGATGGCCCGGCTGCTGCTGCACGGCCGCATCGACCACGTCCAGACCTCGTGGGTCAAGCTGGGCCGGGCCGGCACCACCGTGATGCTGCACGGGGGCGCGGACGACCTCGGCGGCACCCTGATGGAGGAGACGATCAGCCGGATGGCCGGGTCCGAGCACGGGTCCGCGATGACCGTCGCCGAGCTCGAGGAGCTGGCCCACGCGGCCGGGCGCGTCCCGCGCCGGCGCACGACCACCTACGGCTCTCCAGGGGTCGTGCAACGGATCATGCCGCCGACCGTGAATCAGATGAGTAGCACGGAACGGCTTGACGTGGGCGTAACGACGCGCTTGTAATTCCACCCATGTCGTTCCCGGCACCGGGCACCACACCCCCGCGAGGCACGTTCGGTGGGTTGCCAGGAGTCGAGGACCCGGGTCGAGGAGGGCACGCGATGAGCGTGGTGTTTCCGCTGCGCGACGGCGAGGACGAGATGTCCTGGCAGGAGCGCGCGCTGTGCGCCCAGACAGACCCTGAGTCGTTCTTCCCCGAGAAGGGCGGCTCCACCCGCGAGGCCAAGCGGGTCTGCACCGGCTGCGACGTCCGCGGCGAGTGCCTGGACTACGCCCTCGCCCACGACGAGCGGTTCGGCATCTGG
Source organism: uncultured Actinomycetota bacterium (assembly GCA_963771835.1). Taxonomy (GTDB): domain Bacteria; phylum Actinomycetota; class Actinomycetes; order Prado026; family Prado026; genus CAVQCJ01. Next base: position 278,120 of record CAVYVA010000004.1, on the reverse strand, counting down.
GGCGGGCTGTCCGAGCGTGAACGCCGCCGCCTGAAGAAGCAGGCCGTCTAGGCCGGAGCCGCAGTTCCGGTCCGGACGGACCTGCGGGGTCACGTATCGTGGTGGCCCGGTCGGGGCCCTCCCGGCCTGCGAGCAGCGTCCGCAGGACGTGGCGTCCCGAGCCGCGACACCGCCTGCCGGCCGCGTTCCCCGGCCCCGTTCCCTGAGGCATGACGACACTCGACGACCGAGCGCCCGACGATCCCGCGAATCCGTACGTGGGGATCTTCGACGGCTTCCTCGACGACGACGCCGACCCGGCCCTGCCCGCCGGGCCGGACCTGCGCACGTTCGACCGGCACCGGGTGACCGCCGTCCTGGTCTGCCACGACGGCGCGCGCTGGCTGCCGTACACCCTCGCCGCCCTGGACCGGCTGGCCCTGGCGCCGCAGCGACGTCATCGCCGTCGACACCGGCTCCACCGACGCCGGGCCGGCCCTGCTCGCGGCAGAGCTGGGGTCGGCCGGCGTGCTGACCGCCCCGGCCGACACCGGGTTCGGCGCCGCCGTCGCCCAGGCCGTGGACGCGCTGCGCGGGGCGCCCGGTCTGCCCGGCCCGCCCGAGGGCGACGGCCCGGTCGTGGAGTGGCTGTGGCTGCTGCACGACGACTGCGCCCCCGAGCCGGAGACGCTGCGCCGGCTGCTCGCGGTCGTCGACGCCAGCGACTCCGTCGCGGTGGCCGGCCCCAAGGTCCGCGGCTGGCACGACTCGTCCCGGTTGCTGGAGGTCGGCGTCGCCATCGGCGGCGGCGGCCGCCGCGAGACCGGCCTGGACCGCGGTGAGCTCGACCAGGGCCAGCACGACGGACGGCGCGACGTGCTCGCGGTGGGGTCGGCCGGGATGCTGGTCCGCCGCGACGTGTGGGACCAGCTCGGCGGCTTCGACCCGGCCCTGCCGCTGTTCCGCGACGACGTCGACTTCGGCTGGCGGGCCAACCTCGCCGGGCACCGCGTGGTGGTGGTCCCGGACGCGGTGCTGCACCACGTCGAGGCGGCCGGCCACGGGCGGCGGGCGCTGGCGCCCGCGCTGGGCAGCGTGCACCGCGCCGACCGCAGGTCGGCGGTGCGGGTGCTGCTGGCCGACTGCCCCGCGTACGCGGTGCCGTGGCACTGGCTGCGGCTGCTCGTCGGCACGCTGCTGCGCACCCTCGGACTGCTGCTCGGCAAGGCGCCCACCGAGGCCTGGGCGGAGGTCACCGGCGCGATCCCGGTCCTGTTCGGCCCGCTGGCGCTGGCCAGGTCCCGGGCGGCCCGACGGCCTATGCGCCTCGTCCCGGCCGGGCAGGTGCGCCACCTGCTCCCGCGGTGGACGGCCGGGGTGCGGCACGGCGTAGACGCGGTCGCCGGGCTGCTGTCCGGCCGGGTGGACCTGTCGGCGACGACCGGCAGCGCGCTGGAGTCCGGCCCGAGCAGCGAGGACTCCGAGGACCTGGTGGCCGCGCCGAGCCGGATCCGGACAGCACTGTCCAGGCCGGGCGTGCAGCTGGTCCTGGCGCTGGCCCTGCTCGCGCTGATCGCTTTCCGCGGGCTGCTGTACGGCACCGGCCTGCTGCAGGGTGGTGCCCTGCTGCCCGCACCGGACGGTGCCAGCGACCTGTGGCACTCGTACGCCGCGGCCTGGCACGACGTGGGCGTCGGCACCTCGGTGGCCTCGCCCGCGTACCTGGTCCCGATGGCTGTGCTGGCCACGCTGCTGCTGGGCAAGGCCTGGCTGGCTGTGGACTGCGTGCTGCTGCTGGCGGTGCCGCTGGCCGGGCTCGTCGCGTACCGGCTGCTGTCCCGGCTCGTGCAGGGGCGGGCGCTGCCCGTGGCCGGCGCGGCTGCCTACGCCCTGCTGCCCGCCGCCACCGGCGCGGTCGCGTCCGGCCGGCTGGGGACCGCCGTGGCCTGCTGGCTGCTGCCGCTGGCGGTGTGGACCGGGGGGCGGGCGCTCGGCATCGGCGGCCCGCCCTCGACCCGGCGTGCGTGGGTGGCCGGCCTGCTGCTGGCGGTGGTGGTGGCGTTCGTACCCAGCGCCTGGCTGGTCGCCGGCCTGGCCGGGGCCGCAGCGGTGGCGCTGTGGCGGTTGGCCGAGTGGAAGGCCTGGGCTCGGCTGGTGATCGTGCTGGCGGTGCCACCGGTGCTGCTGCTGCCCTGGACGGCGCACCTGCTGCACGACCGTTCCGCCCTGCTGCTGGAGGCCGGGGCTCCTTCGGCCGCGCTGGCCGACCGGGCACTGCCGGCCTGGCACGTGGCGGTCGCCAACCCGGGCGGTCCGGGCGTGCCGGCGGCCTGGGTCACGGTGCCGCTGCTGCTGGCAGCGCTCGCCGCCCTGCTGCGGACCGACCGCCGTCGGGCGGTCGCGACGGCCTGGGCGGTCGCCTTCGCCGGGCTCGTCGTCGGGCTCGCGTCGGTCGGCCGGGTCGTCGTGCCACCGTCGCTCGGCACCCCGGTCCCGCTGTGGCCGGGGACGGCCACGGCGCTGGTGGGCGCCGGCCTGGTCGCCGCGGCCGTGCTGGGCGCGGAGGGTTCGCGCCGGCGGCTCCGCGGGTACCGGTTCGGGTGGCGGCAGCCGGTCGCCGCGGTGCTCGGCGCGATCGCGCTGCTGGTCCCGGTCGTGCTCGGGTCGGCCTGGATGGTCCGCGGAGCGAGCCCGGTGCTCGCCGTCGGGCCGCCCGAGGTGCTCCCGCCGTTCGTCCAGCTCACCTCGCAGTCGGCGGAGCGCGAGCGCACGTTGGTGCTGCAGGCCCGAGGCGCAGTGGTGGCGTACGCGCTGGTCCCGGGCCAGGGCCGCCAGCTGGGCGACGCCGAGGTGGCGCCGCCGGCCCGGCTCGCGCGCGGCCTGGACGCCACCGTCCAGACACTCCTGTCCGGGACCGGGGACATCGCCCAGACCCAGGTCCTGGAGTCGTACGCGGTGGGGTTCGTGCTGCTGGACGCGCCGGTCGACCCGGTGGTCGAGCGGCGGCTGGACGGTACGCCCGGCCTGCAGCGCGTCAGCTCGGTGGATACCGGCTCGCTCTGGAAGGTCGTGCCGGCCGGGGTGCGGGTCCAGCTCCTGCGGCCGCCGACGCGACCGGTCACGGTGCCGGTGACCCCCGCTGCACCGACGACGGCCGTCGACACGACCGTGCCTGCGGTGCAGGGCATCGTCGCGCCCGCGTCCGCGGTCGGGACGCTGCGCCTGTCCGAGGCGGCCGACCCGGGCTGGCGGGCCACCTCGGGCGGCGAACAGCTCGCCGGCCGGACGGTCGACCGCTGGGCCCAGGCGTTCGCGCTGCCCGCGTCGGCGACGCACGTGCAGGTCAGCTTCGTCGACGACCGCCGCCGCTGGCTCTGGGCCCAGGGCGCGCTGGCCTTCCTGGTGCTGCTGCTGGCGTTGCCGTCGTGGCGCCGCCACGACGACGCGCTGGACGACGCCGACCCGGACGGACCGCCGGTCCTGGAGCCGCTCCGTGGACCGCAGCCGGACCCGCGGCCGGAGCAATCGGAGCAATCGGAGGAGGTCCGGTGATCCGCCCCACCCCGGGCCAGACGATGCTCGGCGTCGGCGCGCTCGTGGTCGCCGCCGTGCTCGTGACCGGCGCCGCGGCCGGCCCCGACCGTGGCGCCGCGGCAGCCGCCGCCAAGGTCGCGACGATCCCGGTCACCGACTCGGTCCTGGTCTGCCCGGCCGTCGTCGGCGCCGACGCGCGGACGACCAGCACCGTCTCGGCCTCGTCGCCGGGGACCTCCGGCACGATCGAGATCCGGTCGCTGGCCGGGTCGGCCCCCGTCAAGCCGCTGGCGGTGCTCGCGCCCGGGGCCTCGGTCGTGCGGTACGTGGGGCCGTCCGGTGCGAGGACGCTGCCGGTGCTGGTGCACGCCACCGGCGACCGGGCCCGCGGCCTTTCCGCTGTGGTCGTCACCCGGGTCAGCGCCGGCAGCCGCCGGTCGATGTCGGCCGCCCCGTGCAGCGAGCCGACGGGCGACACCTGGCTGGTCGGCGGCAGCACGGTGTCCGGTCGCCGCGACGTGGTCTACCTCACGAACGCCGACCAGGGCCCGGCGGTGGTCGACGTCTCCGTCTTCGGGCCGGGCGGCGTCGCCCCGACGTCGCAGGGCGTGACCGTGGCCCCGCACAGCCAGCGCCAGTTGGCCCTGGACGCGATCGCCCCCGGGCTGACCTCCACGGCCGTGCTGGTTCATGTGCGGTCCGGCCGGGTCGCGGCGGCGCTCCAGGACTCGGCCGCGGCGGGCTCGACGCCCCAGGGTGTTGCCTGGGTCCCGCCGTCCACCCCGCCCGGTCGGCACCAGGTCGTCGTCGGGATCCCGGGCGAGGCCAGCGGCCGGCACCGTCTCGAGCTGCTGGTGCCCGGCGCGCAGGACGCCACGGTGGCGATCCGGTTCGCTACCGCCGACGGGACGCTGTCGCCGCCGCTGGACAGCTCGCCACAGTCCACCAGCACCGACAACACCCTCGACGTGCCGGCCGGGCGGCTGCTGGTCGTGGACCTCGACAAGGCCGGTGTGCCGGCCCCGTTCACGGTGCTGGTGGACTCCGATCAGCCGGTGGTCGCCGGGGTGCAGACCATCCAGGGCGGCAAGACCAAGTACACCGACATGACCTGGGCCGGCGGCAGCCCGGAGGTGGTCGGGGGGGCGGTGGTCGTCCCGTGGGTCAACCGGACCGGGACGGTGTCCACGGCGGTGCAGCTCGTGGCCGGCGGGACCCAGGACATCGTCGTCCGGGTGGTGACCCGCAGCTCGACCGGTGCCGAGGTCGGCTCGACGGAGTACACGGTGCAGGCCGGCAGGCAGCTCCAGGTCGCACCCGGCTCGGTGACGGTGGGGGCGGGGTCGGTGCTGGTCCAGGCGCCCGCGGGGGCCGACCTCGTGGTCGGCTGGTACACGATCGAGTTCGGCTCGCACGGTCCGCTGATCGCCGGCGGTCCGATGCTGCAGACCCCGTTGACGGTCCCGCAGCCCCCGGCCGTCGCCGACCCGGCGGTCGGCTTCCCGGGTCACTGACCGGCCGGGCCTTCTGGCGGCTCGGTCGCGACCGGGCGGGGCTCAGTCGGGGTCAGCCGGGTCGAGGCGCTCGACCGGGACCTCGAGCAGCTCGGCCAGGTGCTCGACGACCACCTCGTGCACCAGCCGGCCGCGGTCGGCCACGTCGCCGGCTCGCAGCTCCAGCGGCCGCCGGTACACGATGAGTCGCGCGGGCCGGTCCCGGCTGCCGGCCTCCACCCGCCCCAGCGCCAGCTCGCGGCCGGACGCCGCCTCCTCGAGCGCAGCGGGCGGCGGCACGTCCTCGACGCCCAGCTCGACCGCCGCGAGCCGGGTGACAAGCGCGGCGTCGTCGTGGACAGCGGCCTCGATGTCCTCGACAGCGTCCAGGACGAGATCGTCGAACGCCTCCGAGCGGGTGCGGCCGATCGGCACCTCGCGCGGGGCCAGCGAGCCACGGATGCCGCGGCCGTGCCGGTCCCGACGGCGGGGGCGCCTGGGACCGCCGCCCGGGGCCTGCCCGTCCCGGTCGCCGTGTCCGCGGAGCCGACGCACGGGCGGAGCGTAGTCCGGCCCAGCGGCGCCGCGCCCTGGTGCCCGCGGGCGCCGGCTCCCGACGACAGCGGACGACACGCGAGTCGCCGGCTCCCAATCCCCGGGCTCGTGCCGCCGTGCCGCTAGCGTCGCCGGAGTGAGCCCCAGCCGCCGCTGCTCGCGGACCGCATGCGGGAAACCCGCCGTCGCGACGCTCACCTACGTGTACGCGGAGTCGACCGCGGTCCTCGGTCCGCTGGCGACGTACGCCGAGCCGCACTGCTACGACCTGTGCCAGGCGCACAGCGAGCGGATGACCGCGCCGCGTGGCTGGGAAGTCGTCCGGCTGGCGCCCGACCCTGAGTCGATGCTCCCGAACACCGACGACCTCGAGGCGCTGGCGAACGCCGTGCGCGAGTCCGCCCGGCAACCCGTTCAGGTGGGGGCCGGGCCTGCGCCGGCCGGCCCGGAGCTGGGCCGCCGAGGGCACCTGCGGATCCTGCGCCCGGTCGAGGACTAGCCCCGGCGCTGCCGGGCTCTGCCGGCTGTGCCGGCTGAGGTGGGTATGTCCGGTATGGGGTGGAAACGCCGCATGCTCAAGTCCAGCCGGGGGTGCTGCCGATGAGCCTGCATCCAGCCACCGTCACCCGTTCGGAGCATGCGATGTCCAGGAGCAGCACCCCGACCGCCGCAAGGACGCGCACCCGCCGGGGCGCGGCCGCGCCCGTAAGCCAGGTCAAGACCCCCGCGAAGCTGGTGGCGGCGGCAGCAGCTGCGGCAGAGCCGGCGGAGCCGGCCAAGCGGGCCAAGGACGCGCCGAAGCCGCCCAAGAGCGCTGCCAAGCCGCCCAAGAGCGCGGCGAAGCCACCGAAGAGCGCAGCCAGGCCGGTCACGAGCGTCGCGGAGTCGGCCAGTCGCGCCCAGCCGGCCGAGCCCACCGCGAAGGCCGCCGGCCGCGGCGCCCGGGTCGTCGTGCTGCCGGTCGAGGCCGTCGCCGAGGTCATCACGCTGGCGACCACGCCCAGGTCGACCCGCCGACGTGGCCGGTCGGCCCGGGCCGTGGTGCCGGTCGCGCTCGGCTCGCTCACCCAGCCGGGGGCGCGCAGCGGCGAGACCTGCGAGGTCTGCGGGACCACGCGGATCACCAGCCTGGCGCTCATGCTGACCGACGGCACGCCCGTTCGGTTCACGAGCTGTCACGCCTGCGAGCACCGCAGCTGGGTCGGGCCGGACGGCCCGCTGGACCGGGCGACGGTGCTCGAGCGCACCCGGAAGGTGCGCTAGCCACCACCGGTAGGCTCCGGACATGCCGGACGTCACGAGGCGGGACCCCGCCGACCTCGACCAGATCGTGAAGGCGTACGACGTCCGCGGCGTGTACCCCGACCAGCTCGACGAGGCCCTCGCGCACGACGTGGGAGCTGCTTTCGTGCGCCTCGTCCGCGACGGGGGCGGCCCGCCGGGCACCGTGGTCGTCGGTCACGACATGCGTCCGAGCAGCGGCCCGCTGGTGGACGCCTTCACTGCCGGCGCGACCAGCCAGGGGGCCGACGTCGTCAGGGTCGGGCTGGTGTCCACCGACGCCCTCTACTTCGCGTCCGGCTACCTGGACGCCCCGGGCGCCATGTTCACCGCCAGCCACAACCCGGCGAAGTACAACGGGATCAAGCTGTGCCGGGCCGGCGCCGCGCCGGTCGGGCTGGAGACCGGCCTCGGCACGGTCAAGACGATGCTCGCGGACGGCGTCCCCGCGTACGACGGCCCCGCCGGCACCGTGTCCGACCGCGACCTGCTGCGGGAGTACGCGGACTACCTCAAGGGTCTGGTCGACCTGTCCGCGATCCGGCCGTTGCGGGTCGTCGTCGACGCGGGCAACGGCATGGGCGGCCACACCGCCCCGGTCGTGCTCGCCGGCCTCCCGCTCACCGTGGTCCCGCTGTACTTCGAGCTCGACGGCACCTTCCCGAACCACGAGGCGAACCCGATCGACCCGGAGAACCTGCGCGACCTGCAGAAGATGGTGGTCGCGGAGGAGGCCGACCTCGGGCTCGCGTTCGACGGTGACGCCGACCGCTGCTTCGTGGTCGACGAGCGGGGGGAGATCGTCACGCCGTCCACGCTGACCGCACTCATCGCGGTGCGCGAGCTCGCCCGCGACCCGGGCGGGACGGTCATCCACAACCTCATCACGTCGCGGGCGGTCGCCGAGGTGGTGCGCGAGAACGGCGGCACCCCGGTGCGGACCCGGGTCGGTCACTCGTTCATCAAGCAGGTGATGGCCGAGACCGGTGCTGTGTTCGGCGGCGAGCACTCCGGCCACTTCTACTTCCGCGACTTCTGGCGGGCCGACTCCGGGATGCTGGCCGCGCTGCACGTCCTGGCTGCGCTCGGCGCGACCCCGGACGGGACCACGCTGTCGAGCCTGCTGGCCCCGTACGACCGCTACGCGGTGTCCGGCGAGATCAACTCGACCGTCGCCGACCCGGCCGGACGGATGAGCGCCGTCGAGACGGTCTTCGCGGCCGAGCCCGGCGTGCGCATCGACCACCTCGACGGGCTCACGGTCGACGCCGACGACTGGTGGTTCAACCTCCGCGCGTCGAACACCGAGCCGCTGCTCCGGCTCAACGCGGAGGCGGTGGACCCGCCGACCATGGGGTCGGTCCGCGACCGCGTGCTCGCCATCGTCCGGGAGGGGACCTGATGGACCTGGATCCGCTGCTGCTGGAGATCCTGGCCTGCCCGTGCGAGCACCACGCACCGGTCGAGCCGGCGCAGGACGCGCTGGTGTGCACCCGCTGCCGCACGTCGTTCCCGGTCCGCGACGGCATCCCGGTGATGCTGCTGGACGAGGCGACGCCGGGCCCGCAGGGCATCGGCGCCGAGCTCTGACGGCAGGACTGGGGTGAGCCGGACCGTCGACGAGGGGCTCCTCGACGACCCCGAGCGCCTCGAAGCCACCGACCGGCACCAGACCCTGCTGGCGCTCGCCGGCGCCGGCGCGCAGGTCCGCTCGGCGCACCGGCTGGCGGTCGAGGCCGGGGCGCCGGGGGTGGCCGCGGACGGCCGGCCCCGCGCGGTGGTCGTCTCGGCGCTCGGCGGCTCCGCCGTGGTCGGCGACCTGCTGGCCGCGCTGGCCGGTCCGAGCAGCCCGGTGCCGGTGTTCCCGGTGCACTCGACGACGCTGCCGGGCTGGGCGAGCCCGCTCGACCTGGTGGTGGCGGTGTCGGTGTCCGGGCGCGCGCACGGCCCGCTCGCGGTGGCCGCCGAGGCCGCCCGCCGCGGCTGCCGGCTGCTGACCGTGGGTCGCGAGGGGTCGCCGCTCGCCGAGGTCTGCGCGCGGGCTCGCGGCGTGCACGTCCCGGTACCGGCGACGCAGCGATCGTCGCGCACCAGCCTGTGGGCGCTCGCCGTGCCGGTCCTGGTCGCCGCCGACGCGCTCGGCCTGGTCCCGGGCGACGCCGCCATGTTCGCGGCGACCGCGGACGCGCTGGACGTCGTGGCGGAGAAGGCCCGGCCGGCGTCTGAGTCGTTCGTGAACCCGGCCAAGGCGCTGGCGCTCGAGCTGGCCGGCACGGTCCCCATGGTGCTCGGCGCCGGTGACCTGGCCGGGGTCGTCGCGCGCCGCGCGGCCGCCCAGCTGGCCCGCAACGCCCGGCACCCGGCGGTCTTCGGGGTGCTGCCCGACGCGGCGGCCGAGGTCGTGGCCACCTTCGACGGGCCGTTCGTGCGCAGCAGCGAGGACCTGTTCGTCGACGACATCTTCAACGACGCGGTCGGCACGGACGGGCCCACCACCTTGCGACTGCTGCTGGTCCGCGACGACGACGAGCAGCAGGACGTCGACGTCGGCCGGGTGGCGGACGTGGTGCGGGACACCGCGACGTCCGGCGGCGTGCGCGTCACCGAGCTGCGGGCCGAGCCTGGTCCGGACCTGGCCCGGCTGGCCGGCCTCGTCTCGCTCACCGACTTCGCCTCGGTCTACCTGGCGCTCGGCCTCGGTCTGGACCCGGCCACGTCGCCGCACGTGGCGGACCTCAAAGAACGGATGCGATGAGCGCGTCCGGTGGGACGCGTGCCATCGTCGCGGCTCTCGCCGCCAACCTGGGGATCGCCGTCTCCAAGTTCGTGGCGTTCGCGTTCACCGGGTCCTCGTCGATGGCCGCGGAGGGCGTGCACTCGCTCGCCGACTCCGGCAACCAGGTGCTGCTGCTGGTCGGCGGCCGCCGGGCGCGGCGGGCGGCGGACGAGGAGCACCCGTTCGGCTACGGCCGCAGCCGCTACATCTACGCGTTCGTGGTGTCGATCGTCCTTTTCTCCGTCGGCGGGCTGTTCGCGGTGTACGAGGGCGTGCACAAGCTGCTGCACCCGGAGCCGCTCACCTCGCCGCAGTGGGCCATCGGCGTGCTGCTGGTGTCCATCGCGCTCGAGTCGTTCTCGCTGCGCACCGCGGTACGCGAGTCGAACCCGATGCGGGCAGGCCGGCCGTGGCTCGCGTTCGTCCGCCGGGCGAAGTCCCCGGAGCTGCCGGTGGTCCTGCTCGAGGACACCGGCGCGCTGGTCGGCCTGGCGCTCGCGCTGGTCGGCGTGAGCCTGGCCGCCGTCACCGGCAACGGGCGCTGGGACGGGCTGGGCTCGTTGTCGATCGGCCTGCTGCTCGTGGTCATCGCGGTGTTCCTCGCGATGGAGATGAACAGCCTGCTCATCGGCGAGGCCGCGCTGCCCGACGAGGTCGCAGCGATCCGGTCGGCGCTGGAGGCCACGCCGGAGGTGCTGCGGGTGATCCATCTGCGCACGCTGCACCTGGGTCCGGACGAGATCCTCGTCGGCGCCAAGGTCGCGGTCGCCCACGACGACACCGCCGCCGCCGTCGCCCGCGCGATCGACGCCGCCGAGCGCCGGGTCCGCAGCGCGGTGCCGACGGCCACCGTCATCTACCTCGAGCCGGACATCGACCGCGGCGCGGACCCGTCCGCCGGTACGCCATGATGCCCCGATGACCGTCTCCAGCGACCGAGTCGTCGACCCCGCCCTGTTCAGCACACCGGTGGCCCGGGCCGCGCGCGAGCGCATCGACGCGATGGCCGGCGAGCTGGTCGCGCTCTCGCACGCCATCGCCGCCGACCCCGAGCTGGCCTACCACGAGGACCGCGCCGCGGCCCGCTGCGCCGACCTGCTGGAGGCCGGCGGGCTGGCGGTCGAGCGCGGCGCCTACGGACTGCGGACCGCGTTCGCGGCCCGCGCCGGGACCACCGGGCCGCACGTGGTCGTGTGCGCCGAGTACGACGCCCTGCCGGGGGTCGGGCACGCGTGCGGGCACAACGTCATCGCCGCGTCGGCGGTCGGTGCCGGGATCGCCTTGGCGGCCGTCGCCGAGCAGGCCGGCCTGCGGGTCACGGTGCTGGGCACGCCCGCAGAGGAGAGCGGTGGCGGCAAGGTCGACCTGATCAGCGCCGGCGCGCTGGACGGCGTCGACTTCGCGATGATGGTGCACCCGGCCCCCTACGACGTGCACGACTCGTGCGGTCTCGCCATCGAGGAGTGGGACGTCGTGTACACCGGCCAGGCGTCGCACGCGAGCTTCGCGCCGCAGCTCGGCGTCAACGCGCTCGACGGCGTCGTCGCGGGCTACTCCGCGATCGCGATGCTGCGCCAGCACCTGGCGCCGTGGCAGCAGGTGCACGGGATCATCACCGACGGCGGCGAGGCGCCCAACGTCGTGCCTGAGCGGGCCGCTGCTGCGTACTACCTGCGCGCGATCGACATGACCGGGCTGGCCGACCTGCGGACGCGGGTCCGCTCCTGCCTCGAGGGTGCGGCCAGCGCCACCGGCACCACGGTCGCCATCACCCAGGTCGGTCACGTGTACGACCCGGTCGCGCCGCATCCCGGCCTGGTCGCGGCGTTCGGCGCCGCGTGCACCGCCATCGGTCGGCCGTTCACGCCCGACCCGGCCGGTGACGAGCTCGGCGGCTCCACGGACTTCGGCAACATCAGCCAGCTCGTGCCGGCCGTGCACGCCGACCTGGCCGTCCACTCCTGGCCGGCGGTCAACCACCAGCACGAGTTCGCCGCGCACTGCGTCACCGAGGCCGGGGACCGGACGATGCTCGAGGGCGCCGCCGCACTCGCGCTGACGGCGCTCGCCGTCGCCGCGGACCCGTCGATCATCGACCGCTGACAGCCGGTCTGCGCCTTGTCAGCCCCGGTGGCTGCTCCCCGGGCGAGGTCCAGGCTGACCAGTCAGGGGCCGTAGACGGTGAGCTTGCCCGACTCGTCGGCGATGAAGAGCTTGCCGGCGGAGAAGACCGGCTGGGAGAACACGCTGCCTGTGGTCGTGATCGTGCGCAGCGGCGCACCCGTCTGCGAGTTGAAGAGCGCCACGCCGGGCTTCGCCGTTCCCACGCATCCGTACAGCGGCACCGCGAGCACGTGCGTGGTCGCGTTCAACGTCGGCGAGCCGTTCGGGAGGCACCCGAGCGGCTGCTCCCACATGACCGCGCCGGTCGCGGGGTTCAGTGCACGCACCGAGCCCTGCACGGCAGTGGTCCCGATCGTGGTCTGGTTGGCCGCCACGAACAGCGTCGCGTTCGGGCCGTCGTACGCGGCGGACGTGATGCACGCGCCGTTCCCGGTCCCGCCGGTCTGGCCGACCTGCCGCTGCCAGACCGGTCCGGCGGCCAGGTTGGTGCGCCGCCAGACGTAGTAGATGCCGTTCTTGTTGCAGGCGCCGATCATGTCGGTCGCCGTCCCGGCCAGTGTCGCGGTGAAGAAGGTCGGCGAGCTGCCGAAGTCGAGGTCGTCGGCGAGCGGCGTCGGAACGGTCCACTTGTCCAGCTTTGCCAGGGTGGTGGCCGACAGCCGCACGATCGAGAACGCGTCGTAGACCTGCGCGGCGCGACAGGTCCGGGTTCCCGGTGGTGACCCAGACGGAGGTGCCGTCGCCGGCCATGCTGCTCCACACGCTCGGCCCGATGGTTGCCGGCCGGCACGGCGTACCAGGTGTGGTTCTTCTTGCCGGTGTGCTGGTCGACCTGGACGACGCCGCCGCGAACCTTGTTGGCGTCGCACGCCGCCGCCAGACCCATGTAGATCTTGCCGCCGACCACGCTCGGGGACGACCAGTTGTACCAGCGTGCCTCGCCGGCGGCGGTGGCCGGACCGATGGCGACCTTCCAGACCTGCGCGCCGGTGGCCGCGTTCAGCGCGTACAGGTAGTGCGAGCCGGCCGCGTAGACGGTCAGGGTGCCGCTGACCGGGTCGGCCGCGACGGTGGCCGTACCGACGATGCCCTTGGCCGAGCACACGGTGGCGCTGCCGAAGTCGAGCTGCTTCTTCCAGACCACGGCGCCGGTGGTGGCATCGAGGTTGTAGAAGATCCCGGTGCGGGAGCCGATGTACACGTGGCCGCCGACGACGGTGGGGCTGGAGTCGAACTTGGGCCCGGGCGCACCGGCCTGCGTGGAGGCCCCAGCCGTGAAGCTCCACGCGACGTGCAGCGACGGGACGTTGGCCACCGTGATGGCGGTGTCGTTGAACGCCGCCGAGCTGTGGGCGGGCCCGTGCTCGTAGCCGGCCCAGTCGGTGTTCGGAGCCGCGTCGGAGGATCCGACCGGTCCGGTCAGCACGGCGACGGCGACGCCGACGACGGCCGCGATGGTGGCGGTGGTGGACGTTCTCATCGGAACCCCCTGTTCGTCCGCGCCGTCAGCCGGCGAGGAAGCTGAGCCGTACCTGTCGTACCCGGTTGTCCACGTTGGTGTCGACCAGCACGATGCTCTGCCACGTACCCAGGGCCGGCCGGTCGGCGACGACGGGGACGGTCACCGACGGCGAGACGAGCGCTGGCAGGACGTGGTCGCGGCCGTGTCCCCGAGTGCCGTGACGATGCCGGTAGCGGTCCTCGGCGGGCAGGAGGTCGTCGACGAAGGCGCCGAGGTCCATCTCGGTGCCGCTGCCGATCTCGATGATGGCCAGGCCCGCGGTGGCGTGCGGGACGAAGACGTTGAGCAGACCGTCGCCGCGTCCGCCGCAGAAGTCCGTGACCGCCGAGGTGAGGTCGGTGACCAGCTGGTCGCCGGTGGGCACGCGCAGCTCGGTGGTGTCCACGCGGTCATCATGGCCCAGCCGCGCGGTCCCGTCAGCGGGCGGGCGGCCGCAGCAGCCGCTGGGCCTTGACCTGGTCGAAGTCGAGCGCACGGGTGGCCGGCGTGATGCGCCCGCTGAGCTCGCCGAGACGGCGGACGTCGGCGGCGACCGGTGCCTCGCTGACCGCCCGCAGCGCGAAGGCCAGCGCCTGCGGCGGGACTGCGTACCGCTGCTCGACGACCGCGGCCCAGGCCGCTGCGGCGAGGTCCTCCCGGTCGTAGGTCCGGTGCCGGCCCGGCGCGTCGGCCGCCATCGGCAGCAGGCCGAGCGCCTCCCGGTACCGCAGCATCCGCGGGGTGGTCCGCAGGGCCCGGGAGGCCTCGGTGATGCGCATGAGTCGAGTTTCTCACACAATCGTGTACGAAATGCACCTTCCGGGCTTCGAGGGCCCTAGCCTTCCGGCATGACTTCGACTTCGACGAGCACTTCGACGAGCACTTCGACCAGCACTTCGGCCAGCACCGCGACGTCCACTCCCAGGCACGACATCGCGGACGCCTCGCTGGCCCCTCAGGGCAAGGCCCGGATCGAGTGGGCCGAGCGCTCGATGCCGGTCCTGCGGCAGATCCGCGAGCGGTTCGAGAAGGAGCGCCCGTTCGAGGGCGTCCGGCTCGCGGCCTGCATGCACGTGACGACGGAGACGGCCAACCTCATGCGCGCGCTGAAGGCCGGCGGCGCCGAGGTCGCGCTGTGCGCGAGCAACCCGTTGTCCACCCAGGACGACACCGCGGCGGCGCTGGTGCACGAGTACGGGATCTCGGTGTTCGCCCACCACGGGACCGACACCGACGGCTACTACCGCGACATCGGCGCAGCGCTGGACGTCCGCCCGCACCAGGTGTTCGACGACGGCTGCGACCTGGTGAACACGCTGCACACGACCCGCACCGAGCTGCTCGCCGACGTCAAGGCGGGCTGCGAGGAGACGACGACGGGAGTGATCCGACTGCGGGCGATGGCGGCCGACCGGGCGTTGCGGTTCCCGATGGTGGCGGTGAACGACACCGACACCAAGCACATGTTCGACAACCGGTACGGCACCGGGCAGTCGACGCTGGACGCGATCTTCCGCGCGACCAACACGCTGCTGGCCGGCAAGACGTTCGTGGTCGCCGGGTACGGCTACTGCGGCAAGGGGGTTGCCGACCGGGCCAAGGGGATGGGTGCCGACGTGGTCGTCACCGAGATCGACCCGACCAAGGCGCTGGACGCGACCATGCAGGGCTTCCGGGTGATGCCGATGAGCGAGGCGGCCCGGATCGGCGACGTGTTCGTCACGGTCACCGGCAACCGCGACGTCCTGCGCCGCGAGCACTTCGAGGTCATGAAGGACGGCGCGATCCTGGCGAACTCGGGCCACTTCGACATCGAGATCGACGTGAAGTGGCTGGAGACCGAGGCCGCGGTCGTGAACCGCAAGATCCGGCACCAGACCGACGAGTACGTCCTCGCCGACGGCCGCCGGCTGGTGCTGCTGGCCGAGGGCCGGCTGGTCAACCTCGGCGCGGCCGAGGGGCACCCGGCCGCGGTGATGGACATGTCGTTCGCCGACCAGGCCCTGACCGCGGAGTGGCTGGTCGGCCACGCGGCCGGCCTCGAGCCCGGGGTCTACGAGGTGCCGACGGAGATCGACAAGCAGGTGGCGGCGCTGAAGCTGGCCGCGATGGACGTGGACATCGACACGCTCACCGCGGCGCAGGAGGAGTACCTGTCCAGCTGGGAGCACGGCTCGTGACCCGCGTCGGGGTGCTCGGCACGGGACCGGTGGGTCGCACGGTCGGCGGCCGGCTGGCCGCGGTCGGCCACGACGTGGTGATCGGGTCGCGCACGGCCAAGGACGACGTGCGGACCTTCGCCGAGGCCGCGGCGCACGGCGAGGTCGTCGTCAACGCGACCGGCGGGATCGTGAGCATCGACGCGCTGACGCTGGCCGGCGCGGACAACCTCGCCGGCAAGCCGCTGCTGGACATCTCCAACGCCCTGGACCACTCCCGTGGCTTCCCGCCGAGGGTGCTCGCGAGCGACTCGGACAGTAACGCCGAACGCATCCAGGCGGCCTTCCCGGACGCTCGCGTGGTCAAGACGCTGAACACGATGAACGCGAGCGTGATGGTCGACCCGCGGTCCCTGCCGGGTCCGCACTCGACGTTCCTCGCGGGCGACGACGACGCCGCGAAGGCAGTCGCGCGCGGCTTCCTGCTGGAGTTCGGCTGGACCGCGGACGAGGTGATCGACCTCGGTGACCTGACCGCCGCCCGTGGGCTCGAGACGTACCTCCTGCTGTGGCTGTGGCTGTACGGGGCGACCGGCGGGCACGGGTTCAACATCCACGTCGTCAGCGGGTGAGCCCGGGCTGGCCGGCGCCCGAGCCGGCTCCTGAGCCGGCCCTCGAGCCGGTGCCGACCCGGGTGCGCTGGGGGCTTGGGGACGTCGCGATCGCGCTCGGGGGAGCGGTCGTGCTCGGCAACCTGCTCGCGTCGGTCCTGCTGGCCGAGAAGGGGCACGCGTCGGGCGGGGTCCAGGCGTGGACCGCGCTCGTGGTGCTGACCGGGCCGTGGCTCCTGCTCGGCGGGTGGCCGCTGCTGGCGACCCGGCTCAAGGGGAACGGCCCGGTCCGCGACCTGGCGCTCAACCTGTCCTGGCGCTCGGCGGGGATCGGCGTGCTGGGCGGGGGCGCGGGGCTGCTCACCGCATCGTTGGTCGCCCAGCTGCAGCAGCAGCTCACGCACCGGCAGCTGGACGCCCGGGCCGCCGACGTCGCGCACGACATCGTGGCCGCCTCGCCGGTCGCGCTGGTCCTGTTCGCGCTGGCGACGGCGTTCGGCGCGCCGGTGGTCGAGGAGCTGGCCTTCCGCGGGCTCACGTACGGCTCGTTGCGCAAGCGCGACGTGACCGTGGTCTGGTCGGTCGCGTGGACGACGCTGCTGTTCGCCGCGTTCCACTTCGAGCCCGCCCGGTTCCTGGTCCTGGCCGTGCTCGGCGGCTGGATCGGGGCGGTCCGGGCGGTGACCGGCAGCACGGCGGCGAGCATGGTCGCGCACATGACCGTGAACGTGCCGGGCGCCTTGCTGATCCTGCTCGCGCACTAGCCGCCGCCCAGCCGGGTCAGCCCGCCAGCCGGTCAGCCGGGCGGGGCGAAGCCGTTCGGGTCGTGCGGCGGCAGCGGCTGCGGTGCCGGCGATGCCACGCTCGGCTGAGCCGGGTACGGCGGCGGCGCCGGCGTGTACGGCTGCGGGATCCGGGCCAGCTCGCGGCGGCGGCGCTCGGCCAGCACGGCCGCCAGGTACGCCTCGGGCGGACACCCGGGCGGAGGTGGCGGTGCCACGTACTGCGACACGTCGTACGCCACCCGCCGCCCCATCTCCAAGCGCGCCTGCGGCGAGATGTCGCCGGCCCGCGCCAGGAACTGCCGGGCGGCGAGAGCCAGCGGGTCGGGCAGCCGGGACAGCTCGGCGGTGGCGGCCCACCCGGCCATCGCCATCGGCGTCTGCACGAGCGGGGCGGCCGACTCCGGGACCCGTTCGCGCACCACGACGGTCCCGGCGAGGTAGTCGCCGACCCGCTTGCTCCGGGTCGACGCCAGGCAGGTGAGGATCGCGATGAACGGCAGGATCCAGATCTCGATGACGCCGACCAGCGCACGCACGAGGGCGTGCCGGAAGCGGCCGGACCCGCCGTCGTCACGGACGACCCGCAGGCCCATCGCCATCTTCCCGGGCGTGCGCCCGTTGGTCAGCGCCTCGAACAGCAGCGGGTAGCCGACGACCAGGCCGATCGTCACGACCAGCCAGATCGCCGTCCACTCGGCGTCGTCGGCGATGTCGGCCTGCGAGAGCAGGAAGACGACCCCCAGGAACAGCGCGAACGTGATCGCCAGGTCGAGCAGCCGGGCCAGCGCGCGGCTCGGGAAGCGGGCCAGCCGCAGCTCGAGCAGCACTGCCTCGCCGGTGACCAGGTCGCCGCCCAGGTGCGCGCCCCAGCCACCGGTGGGCGCGCCCGGCGCCGACTGGCTCATCGCGGCCGTCCCCTCGTGCGTCGAACCGCCCTGCCGGCGCTCGCGTCGCGGCGCCGTGGGTCGCTGCCCTGCGGATAGTGTGCCGAACCATCGACGTCGACGTGTTCGTCACGGCTCACCGCCGCGAGTGGGACCGCCTGGAGGAGCTCACCCGGCGGGCCCGGACGCTCACCGGCCCCGAGGTCGACGAGCTCGTCGACCTCTACCAGCGGGCGGCGACGCACCTGTCCGCCGTACGGACATCGGCTCCCGACCCGGTGCTGGTGGCCCGGCTCTCGACCCTGGTGGCCAGGGCGCGCAGCGTCGTCACCGCGTCGGGTGCCCCGGCATACCTCGAAGTCGCCCTGTTCTTCACCCGCCGGTTCCCGGCGGCGGTGTACCGGGCCCGCTGGTGGTGGCTGACCACGGGAGCTGCCTTCGTGGTCGTCGCGTTCGCCCTCGCCTGGTGGGTCTACGCCAACCCCGACGTCCAGTCGTCGATCGCCACCCCGGACGAGGTGCGCCAGCTCGTCGACCAGGACTTCGCGTCGTACTACTCCTCGCACCCTGCGGGGGCGTTCGCGTTCCAGGTCTGGACGAACAACGCCTGGCTGACCGCGCTGGTGATCGCGTCCGGTGGTCTGCTCGGCCTCCCGATCCCGTGGCTGCTCGCGACCAACGCGGCCAACGTCGGGGTGATCGCCGGGCTGATGGGCGCGCACGGGCGGCTCGGCGAGTTCTTCGGGCTGATCCTGCCGCACGGCCTGCTCGAGCTGACCGCGGTGTTCGTGGGCGCCGGCGTCGGGTTGCGGCTGGGCTGGACGATCATCGCGCCCGGCGAACGGCCCAGGGCCGCCGCGGTCGCGCAGGAGGGCCGGGCTGCGATCGGCGTGGCGATGGGCCTGGTCGCGGTGCTGCTCGTGTCCGGCGTGATCGAGGCGTTCGTGACGCCGTCCGCCCTGCCGACCTGGGCCCGGATCGCGATCGGCGTGCTCGTCTGGCTCGCGTTCCTCGCGTACGTGTTCGTGCTCGGCGGCCGAGCGGCCCGCGCCGGCGAGACCGGCGACCTGGACGCGTCGGCGGTCGGCGACAGCCGACCGGTCGCGGCGTAGCCCTCGCTGCGCGGGCTAGAGCCGCCCCGCGGCCTTCAGCGCGAGGTACGCATCCGCCAGCCGCGGCGGCAGCTCCTCGGGGTCGCCCTCGACCACCGTCACGCCGGCGCGGGCCAGCCGGGCCGCGACCTGCTGCCGGGCGAGCACAGCACGTGAGCCCGCCGCAGCGTCGTACACCGCGTCTGCATCACCACGTTCGGCGGCCATCTCCTCGACCCTCGGGTCGGCGACGGACGCGAGCAGCACCTGGTGGCGGGCGGTGAGCCGGCCGAGCTCCGGCAGCAGCCCGTACTCGACCGGGGCCGGGTCGAGCGCGGTGAGCAGCACGACGAGCGAGCGGTGCGGCGCGCGCCGCAGCACCTCGCCGGCGATGGCGCGCCAGTCCGCCTCGACGAGCTGGGCGTCCAGCACCGCGAGCGACTGGACGAACGACGGCAGCACCTCGGTCGCCGACCGGCCCTGCACGGCGGCCCGCAGCAGCCGGTCGTGCGCCAGCAGGTCGACCCGGTCGCCGGCCCTGGTCGCCAGCGCGGCCAGCAGCAGCGCGGCGTCCATCGCGGCGTCCAGGCGGGGTGCGTCACCGACCCGCCCGGCCGCGGTCCGGCCGGTGTCCAGCACGAGCAGCACGTGCCGGTCCCGCTCGGGCCGCCAGGTCCGGACCACCACGTCCCGGGACCGCGCGGACGCACGCCAGTCGATCGAGCGCACGTCGTCGCCCGGCACGTACTCGCGCAACGAGTCGAACTCGGTGCCCTGACCGCGCACGAGCACCGGCGTCCGGCCGTCCAGGTCGCGCAGCCGGGCAAGCTTGGCCGGCAGGTGCTTGCGCGACGCGAACGACGGCAGCACCCGCAACCGCCACGGCGCCGCGTGCGCACCTTGCCGGGCGGCCAGGCCGAGCGGGCCGAACGCCCGGACCGTCACCCGGTCCGGCACCCGGTCCCCGCGCCGGGTGGGCACGAGCTCGACCGCCAGCGCCCGCCGTTCGCCCGCCGGCAGGTCGAGCGGCTGCCGGGGGTTGCGCGCACCGGCACTGGGCGGCCACGCGTCGCGCAGCACGCCGCGGACCGGGCGCCGCCCCGGGTTGGACACGCGCACGAGGACCGTCGCGGTCTCGCCGAGGCGCACCGACACGTCGCCGGACCGGACCACCCGCAGACCGCGCACGGAGCCGGCCAGCGCCAGGTCGAGCCCGACCAGCACGAGCAGCACCGCGTCGACGGCCCAGAACACGGCCCACGACCCGCTCAGCCCGACGACGAGCGCGCCGAGCAGCGCGAGCAGCGCGAGCCGACCGGAGACCGCCATGTCAGCGCGGTACGGGCACCGTGGCGAGCACGCCGTCGAGCACGCCGTCCGCGGTGACGCCCTCGAGCTCGGACTCGGCCCGCAGCTGGATCCGGTGCCGCAGCGCCGGTCGGGCCAGGGCCTTGACGTCGTCCGGGGTGACGTAGCCGCGTCCGGACAGCCATGCCCAGGCCCGCGCGCACGCCATCAGCGCGGTCGCGCCGCGCGGTGACACGCCCAGCCGCAGCGACGGGGACTGGCGGGTGGCCCGGCACAGGTCGACGACGTAGCCGTACACCTCGGGAGCCATCTGCACCTGGCGGACCCCGTCGCGGCCGGCTGCGAGGTCGGCCGGCCCGGCGACGCGCCGCAGCCCGGCTCCGGCGAGGTCGCGCGGGTCGAAGCCGGCGGCGTGCCGCTGCAGGACGGTGACCTCGTCCTCGCGGGACGGGGTGCCGACGGCGAGCTTGAGCAGGAAGCGGTCCAGCTGCGCCTCCGGCAGCGGGTACGTCCCCTCGTACTCGATCGGGTTCTGCGTGGCGCACACGACGAACGGGTCCGGCAACGGGCGCGGGAGGCCGTCGACCGACACCTGTCGCTCCTCCATCGCCTCGAGCAGGGCGGCCTGGGTCTTCGGCGGCGTCCGGTTGATCTCGTCGGCGACCAGGAGGTTGGTGAAGACCGGTCCCGGCCGGAACGAGAACTCGGCCGTGCGCGCGTCGTAGACGAGCGAGCCGGTGACGTCACCGGGCATCAGGTCCGGGGTGAACTGCAGTCGCCGGGACTCCAGCTCGAGCGAGGCGGCCAGCGCCCGGATCAGCAGCGTCTTGGCCGTGCCCGGCACGCCTTCGAGCAGCACGTGCCCGCGGACGAGCAGCGCGATGACCAGGCCGGTGACCGCGGCGTCCTGGCCGACCACGGCCTTGGCCACCTCGCCGCGCACGGCGAGCAGGGCGGCGCGGGCGTCGGGTTGCTCCTGCGGGTCGGTCATGGTCGACGGACCTGCCTCTCCAGCGTGTCGAGGGCGGACGCGAGGCCGACCAGCCCGGCGTCGTCGTGCGGTGCGGCACCGTACAGGAGGTTCGCGACGCTCTCCGGCGGCCAGCCGGACCTGGCCGCGACCTGCGCGACCACGGCCTCCCGGCTGCTGCCCGGCGGCAGCCCGAGCGGCCCGAGCAGCCGCGACCGGCTGGCCGCGCGCAGGTGCTCGGCGGCCCGTCCACGCGCCCCCCGGCGGCGGTAGAGCCGGGCCCGGCCCTCCGTGGTCTCGGCGGCGCGCACGTCGACCGGCAGCGGCTCGACCACGACCGGCCCGAGCCGGCGCCCGCGCCACAGCGCCGCGAGCAGCACGACCACGACGAGCTGTGCCAGCACCAGGCCCACCCATGGCGGCAGCAGGTCGGTGAGCGTGCTGCCGCCGCCGGCCGGTCTGGCCTCGGCGGGGAGCTGGGCGTACCAGAGCACGTCCGCGTGCGCACCGAGCAGGTTCAGCGCCAGTGCGGCGTTTCCGTCGTCGCCGATCGACGCGTTCGTGAACGCTTCGCCGGAGGCGACGAGGGTGACGGTCCGTCCGTCCGCCAGCGTCTGGCGCACCACGGTGCCCTCGCCCTGCGCGGCGTAGCAGGACTGGACCGTCCCCGACGACGGCCGGCCCGTCAGGCCCACACCCCCGGCCAGGGCCGGCCCGGCGAGGGTGGCCGCCCGCAGCGAGCACGCGGGCTCGCGCACGCGTACGCCGGCGTCGTGCCCGACGCCCATCCCGGGGATCATCCGCGGGACTGCGCGCTCGTCCGGGTCGGTCACCACCAGGTCGGCGGAGACCGCCCAGACCAGGCTCAGGTCGTGCTGGTCGAGGTCCTGCGCATCCGGCACGAACAACGTAATGCCGGACGAGGCGTCCTGCGACGCGGTCACCGCGTCGGTCACCACCGTGACCCGGACACCCTGCTGCTCGAGCAGGGCGCGCAGCGCGCGGGCACCTTCGGGGCGGGCCGAGCCGGGCTGCAGGTAGCCCTGCGGGCCGCTCGCCGAGATCGCCCCGACGACGGCCGCGACCAGCAGCACCAGCACGGCGACGGCGGCCGGCCGCGCCCACCGCCCGACGCGGACCCGGGCCGGCGGACCCAGCGGTCCCGCCGGGCTGCTCGGTCCGGCCGGGAGGACGTTCGCACCGGTCACGGTCATCGCAGCGGCTCCCAGCCGGCGCCGGCTGTGCCGGTGGTCAGCGCCACCCGGGCCACCGGGGTCGCGGCGACCTCCTCGTCCACCTCGCGCAGCCGCCGTTCCGCGGCGGCGTCCGCGTGCAGGCCGCCGTACGCGACGTCGTCGAAGGTGCGCGACGCCGCGGCCAAGGCGGACCCGGACGCCGGCAGCACCCGCGCGGACTCTGCGGCCGCCTCGTCCGCGGTCCGGCCCGGTCGCGGGTCGAGCACGTCCCGCTCCTCAAGCGAGCGGACCAGCGCCCGGAAGCGCTGCCGGACGGCCTCGTCCCAGTCGCCTGCGGCGGCGGCGCGGTCGGCGTCCGCCCGGTACGCGGCTGCGGACCGGACCTGCCCGACGAACACCGAGTGGTCGGCGGCCTCGGTCCGGCGCATCGGTCCGACCCGCCAGCGGACGAGGACCACGATCAGCACCACGACGGCGGCGAGCACGACCAGCCCGCCGATGCCACCGGGGGCGACGGCGTCGACGGCGTGGATCGCCCGGGCGATCAGGTCGTCCAGCCACCGCGTGAGCTGCTCGACCGCCGACGGACGACCGGCCGCGTACGCCGGCTTGGCCAGCTCCGCCTGCGCGGCGGCGGCGGCCTGGTCCCGACCGATGTCGATCGGGACCTTCGCGCCGACCACGACGGGGACTGACCAGGTCACGCGGACGGGGGGTCGGCCGGCGGGGGCGGTGCGGGTGGGGGCGGTGCGGGTGGGGGCGGTGCGGGCGGCGGGTAGGCCGAGGTCGTCGGCTGCTGGTAACCCGGCGGCGGCGCCGGGTACGACGGCGGCTGGTACGCCGGCGGGGCCTGGTAGGTCGGGGGCGGCGCCGGGTATGCCGGCGGGGCCTGGTAGGTCGGGGGCGGCGGGGCGATTCCGGTGGCCCGCTGGAGCTCGAGGTCGAGCCCTTCGGTCCGCATCCGCCGGTCCACGTACATGACCGCGACCAGGCAGCCCAGGAACGGCCAGGTGATCGTGTCGGACAGGAAACCGGACAGAGCCGAGACCGCAGCGGAGCCGACGTCGGCACCGCCGGCGTACGTCCCGCTGAAGATGCCGGTCGCGACCCCGCTGATCAGCAGCAGCGGCACACCGATCGCGAACGTGATCACCAGGTAGATGACCAGCCCCAGGACGAGCAGCCACAGCGTGCGCCACCACGCCCCGCGCACCAGCGACGCCGAGCGGCCCAGCGAACCCGTCACCCGGCCGCGCTCCAGGACCAGGGCGGGCACCGCCAGCGAGAAGACCACCCAGGGGTAGATCTCGCCGATGCCGCACAGAAGGGACGCGGCCGCGATCGCGAGCCAGGCCAGGAGGGCGACTCCCAGCAGCTTCCCCATCTGCGGCCGAGCGATCGCCCACGCCTGGCTCCACCCCGGCCGCTCGCCCAGGACCGCGCGACCGACGACGGCGCTGCAGACGGTGGTCAGCGCCAGCAGCGCCACGAACTCGATCAGGTTGCTGGGGATCAGGGCGAGGAACCCGATGACGTTCAGGTCGACCCGGCGGAAGCCGGCATCGTCGTACGTCGTGGTCGACGTGCTGAGGTTGCTGAGCAGGGTCAGGTCGAGGATGAACACGATCAGCGTGTACGCCCCGACGATCAGCCCCGCCGAGCCGAGCAGCACCTTCCAGTTCGACCGGACCGTGGACAGCGCGCCGTCGAGGATCTCGCCGATCCCCAGCGGCCGCAGCGGCACGACGCCCGGCTTGGCGGCGTACCCCCCGTAGCCCGCGTACGCCGCCGGCGTGGCCGGGTAGGGCGTGCCGTAGGCCCCGTACCCGCCCCACTGCCCAGGGGGCGGCGGCGGTGGCGGGTAACCGGGCGCCGCGGGGTAGCCGGGCGGCGGCGGATAGGTGGCGGGAACGCCGGCGCCGGGTGGTGCGTCGTAACGGGGTGCACCAGCAGGAGGAGACGGCGGATAGCCGCCGGCAGGCATTGTGGGCTCGTGCCCAGTCGGCGCTCCCTCGTCCGGCGCGGCCCAGCCCGGCTGGTCCGACATCAGCCCCCCTCGCGCACCGTCGCGAAGCCGTCTCCGGCGCCCTGACTGGTCACCCGGCGGGCCTATCGTGGCACGTGTCCCGGCACCTGTACGGGAGCAGCGCCGAGGCGGTCGAGGCCAGCCGCGTCGCACGGGCCTCGCCGCGCGCCGCGGGATGCGACGATGGGCGCATGAAGGCACGCGTGCTCGTGGTCGACGACGACCCGGCGCTGGCGGAGATGCTCGGCATCGTCCTGCGCGGCGAAGGATTCGAGCCGTCGTTCTGCTCGGACGGGCTGCGGGCGATGGGAGTGTTCCGGGAGACCCGTCCGGACCTCGTGCTGCTCGACCTGATGCTCCCCGGGCTCGGCGGCATCGACGTGTGTCGGCAGATCCGGGCCGAGTCCGGCGTGCCGATCGTCATGCTGACGGCCAAGAGCGACACGGTCGACGTGGTCCTCGGGCTGGAGTCCGGCGCGGACGACTATGTCGTCAAGCCGTTCAAGCCGAAGGAGCTGGTGGCCCGGGTGCGCACGCGGCTGCGCCGCGACACCGCGCCGGCCCCCGAGCGGCTGGAGATCGGCGATCTGTCCATCGACGTCGCCGGGCACGTGGTCAGCCGGGCCGGCCGGCCGATCAACCTGACCCCGCTGGAGTTCGACCTGCTGGTCGCGCTCGCCCGCAAGCCCTGGCAGGTGTTCACCCGCGAGGTGCTGCTCGAGCAGGTGTGGGGCTACCGGCACGCGGCGGACACCCGCCTCGTCAACGTCCACGTGCAGCGGCTGCGGTCCAAGATCGAGCAGGACCCCGAGCGCCCCGAGATCGTCGTCACCGTCCGCGGGGTGGGTTACAAGGCTGGCAACCCGAGCGTCTAGTGGCCCGTCCGGTGAGCACCGACCTCAGCATCGCGGCCCTCCGCTTGCGCGGGGCGGTCAGCCGTGCCACGGGGCGGGTCCGCTACGGATGGCGCCGGTCGCTGCACCTGCGGGTCGTGTTCACCACGCTGGTGCTCTCGGCCACGGTCGTCACCGTCCTCGGCTACGTGCTCATGACACGGGTCACGACCGGCCTGCTGGACGCCAAGGAGCGCTCGGCGGTCGAGGAGACCCGGGCCGGCCTGGTGGAGACCCAGCACAAGCTCGACGCCGCGGACCGGTCGACGAACAGCCGCGACCTGCTCGACCAGCTGGTGTACCAGCTCACGATCCGCGCCGGCGGTGAGCCGCCCCGGTACGAGGTGGTCACGCTGGCCAGCGGCCCGTCCGAGGTGGTGGACCGGCCAGGGTTCCAGTCCGGCCACGTCCAGGCCTCCTCCGTGCCGACCGACCTGCGGCAGGCGGTGGACCGAAGCCCCGGGCTGGCGTACGCCTTCACGACGATCCACTACCAGGACGGGACGGTCGCGCCGGGGGTGGCGGTCGGTGGCCCGCTCACGGTGCCCGGGGTCGGTGCCTACGAGTTCTACTACCTGTTCCCGCTGAACCAGGAGGCGGACACGCTCGCGCTGGTCCAGCGCGCGCTGACCGTGGCCGGTCTCGTCCTGGTGCTCCTGCTAGCCGCGATCGCGTGGCTGGTGACCCGCCAGGTCGTCGACCCGGTCCGGGAGGCGGCCCGCACCGCGGAGCGGTTCTCGGCCGGCCGGCTCGAGGAGCGGATGGCCGTGGTGGGGGACGACGACCTGGCCCGGCTGGCCGCGTCGTTCAACCACATGGCCGGGTCGCTGCAGGCGCAGATCCGCCAGCTCGAGGACCTGTCCAGGGTGCAGCGCCGGTTCGTGTCCGACGTCTCGCACGAGCTGCGCACACCGTTGACGACGGTGCGGATGGCGGCCGACGTCCTGCACGAGGCGCGGTCCGAGTTCGACCCGGCGACCGCGCGCTCCGCGGAGCTGCTGCAGACGCAGCTGGACCGGTTCGAGTCCCTGCTGTCCGACCTGCTGGAGATCAGCCGCTACGACGCCGGCGCCGCGGTCCTGGACGCCGAGACCATCGACCTGCGCGACGTGGTCCGGCGCGTGGTCGAGGCGTCCGAGCCGCTGGCCGAGCGCAGGCAGACCGAGATACGGCTGGACCTCCCCACCCACCGCTGCACGGTCGAGGCGGACCCGCGCCGGGTCGAGCGGGCCCTTCGCAACCTCGTCGTGAACGCCATCGAGCACGGCGAGGGCCGGCCGGTGGACATCCGGATCGCCTGCGACGACTCGGCCGTGTCCGTCGGGGTGCGCGACCACGGTGTCGGCCTGCGTCCGGGGGAGTCGGCGCTGGTGTTCAACCGGTTCTGGCGGGCCGACCCGGCCCGGGCCAGGACGACCGGCGGCACCGGGCTGGGGCTGGCGATCGCGCTCGAGGACGCCCGGCTGCACGGCGGCTGGCTCGAGGCGTGGGGGCAGCCCGGCGACGGAGCGCACTTCCGGTTCACGCTGCCCCGGCAGGCCAAGGCGGAGCTGGTGTCGGCGCCGCTGCCGCTCGAGCCGCCCGACGCGCGGGTCGGCCGGCGCGTCCCGTTGTCGGTCGGCGCCAGGCCGAGGAACCGCGATGTCTAGCCGCGCGTTGCCCGGCCGCCGCCGGACCGGGCGGGCCGTGGCGGTCGTCGGCGCACTGGGCGCGCTGCTGCTGACCGGCTGCGCCGGCATCCCGTCGTCCGGCCCGGTGCACCAGGCCGGCACGGTCGTGGACGAACGCGACGACCCGTTCACCCGGATCATCGCGTACGGCCCGGTCCCGGGCATGAGCAAGCAGCAGGTCGTCCAGGGCTTCCTGAGCGCGTCGGCCTCGTTCGACGACAACCACGCCGTCGCCCGGCAGTTCCTGACCCCCGCTCGTGCTCGCGACTGGAACGCGGACGCCGGAGCGACCGAGTACTACTCGGACACCTCGCAGGGCGGTGGCATCGATTGGTCGGAGACCGGTGACACGGTCGGGATCACCGCGCCGGTGGCGGGCACCCTCAGCGAGCTGGGCGCGTTCACCGGCGCAGTCCCCGACACGCAGGCCGCCACCGAGTTCAAGCTCACCAAGGTGGGTGGCCAGTGGCGGATCTCCGACCTGAAGAAGGGTCTGTGGCTGACCACCAACGACGTCGGCCGGGCGTACCGGTCGTACGACATCTACTTCCCGAACCCGACCCGTACCGTCGTCGTCCCGGACCAGATCCTGGTGCCGGTCGGCCCCGGCGCCTCGACCTCGTTGGTGCGGGCCCTGCTCGCCGGGCCGACCCCGTGGCTGGCCGATGCCGTGCTGTCGGCGATCCCGGCCGGGACCAAGCTCGTGGTCGACTCGGTCCCCATCAACGGCGGCGTGGTCCAGGTCGACCTGACCGCACCGGCCGCGAACGTCGACCGGGTCGAGGCGCAGGCGATGTCGGCGCAGTTCGCCTGGACGCTGCGCCAGCTCAGCGGTGTCACCAGCATGCGGCTGACGGTGAACGGCGTCCCGCTCCGGGTGCCTTCCGCCGGCGACGTCCAGAACATCCTCGGCTGGTCGTCCTTCGACCCCGACGGGGGCGTCGCGGACGCCGACGCCTACGCCGTGGCGAAGGACAAGGCGGTGCTGCTGCACGACAACAAGATCCAGGCCGTCCGCGGACCGTTCGGCGACGGGACCACGGTGGTCGGCCAGGTGGTCCCGTCCTTCGACGGCACCGCGCTGGCCGCGGTGGACAAGGACCGGCACCGGCTTCTGGTCAGCACGCTGACCGCCGGCGCGAAGGCGCAGGTGCTCCTGCAGGGCACGGCGTTGAGCGCGCCGTCCTGGGACCGGTTGGGCGACGTCTGGGTGGTCGACCGGTCCGGCGGCGCGGGTGCGGTCTTCGAGGTCTCGCCCGGGGCGAAGGCGCATCAGGTCAGCGTGAAGGACCTGCCGAAGGACGTCACGGTGCAGGAGCTGCGGCTGGCCCGGGACGGCGTGCGGGTGGCTGCGCTGGTCGACGGCGAGCACGGGGTCGGTCAGGTGTACCTCGGCCGCGTCGAGCGCTCGGGCGCCAAGGTCGAGTTGACCGGGTTCCGGCTGGTGACCACCAGCTTCGTGAAGACCGTGGACTTCGCCTGGGCGAGCGCGGACCGGCTGGTCGTGCTGGCGCAGTCGAAGCCGACCGACAAGATGCAGCCGTGGCTGGTGGACCTCAACGGCACCGTGGAGCAGGGGCTCGGCCCGGCAAACGGCGAGGCTCGCGATGGTCTCGGTGAGCGCCGGCCCTCCCCGCCCGGTACTGACCTCGACGGCGGACGGGTCCCTGCTCTGGTACAACGGGGTCGGCTGGGACGCCACGTTCGGCTGCGCGGAGCAGTCGGCCAGCTGCAAGAGTCTCGCCGCGCTCCCGTCGTACCCTGGCTGACCCGGCGGCCGTCCACAGGCGCGGGGCCGCCGCTGGCGTCCGGTCCGCCGGGTCCGGACCCTGGACCCGGTGCGCTGGTTCCCCGAGACCCTGCTCGACCTGGTCGTCCCGGTTGTCTGTGCCGGCTGCGGCGCGGGCCGGGAGCTGCTGTGCCGTCCCTGCCGTGCCGAGCTGTCCGGACCGGGCCGGCTGGTCCGGCCGAGCCCGGTGCCGCCCGGGCTGACCGCGCTGGCCGCTGCTGCGCCGTACGACGGGGTGGTCCGCAGCGCGCTGATCGCGCACAAGGAACGGGGTGTGCTCCGGCTGGCCGGTCCGCTCGGCGCAGCGCTGGCGAGCGCGGTCACCGCGCTGCCGGGGGTCGGACCGGCGCCCAGCCGGCTGGTGCTGGTGCCGGTGCCGTCCAGGCCGGCTGTGGTCCGCGCCCGCGGCCACGACCCGACGGCGCGGATCGCCGCGGCCGCGGCGCGCCGGCTCGGCCCCGGGGTACGGGTGGCCCGCATGCTGCGGCAGGGTCGCCGCGTCGCCGACCAGTCCGGGCTGGACGCACAGGCGCGGGCCCGCAACCTCGCCGGCGCCCTCCGGGTTCGCGGCCGGCCGGCGGGCGCCGGCCTGCCGGTCGTGGTGGTGGACGACCTGGTCACCACCGGAGCCAGCCTGGCCGAGGCGGCCCGGGCGCTGCGCGGCCACGGGTTCGTGGTGCTGGGGGCGGCCGTGGTCGCGGCCACCGCGAGACGTTCTCTCGCCGTCCGAGCGGCGCTGGGCTAGCGTCGATGCTGCGCGACCTCGCGTCCGGTGGAGGAGGTCAGGTGGACATCGTCGTCAAGGGCCGCCGGATGGAGGTCTCTGACCGTTTCCGGACTCATGCCGTGGAGAAGCTGACCAAGGTCGAGCGGCTCGACCCGGGCATGCAACGGGTCGACGTGGAAGTCTCCAAGGAACCCAACCCGCGTCTGTCCGACCGCGCCTACCGGGTCGAGCTCACCTGCCGCAGCCGCGGGCCGGTCATCCGCGCCGAGGCGGCCGCCGAGGACAAGCTCGCTGCCCTCGACCTGGCCATGGGCCGACTGGAGGCCCGGCTGCGCCGCGCGTCCGACCGCCGCACCGACCGCAAGAAGCACCCGAAGTCCGCGAGCACCGTGTGCCGCGAGCACCGTGTCAGAAGGCACCGTGTCCGCGAACGGGCACGGTGAGGTCCAGCCGGTCGCCACCGAGGGCGCCGACCCGTGGGCCCCCGACGACGACGGACCGATGGTCGTGCGCGAGAAGACGCACGCGGCCGAGCCGATGTCGCTGGACCAGGCGCTGTACGAGATGGAGCTGGTGGGGCACGACTTCTTCCTGTTCGTCGACGCACAGTCGCGACATCCGTCCGTGGTCTACCGCCGGCACGCCTACCACTACGGAGTGATCCGGCTGACCGTCGACGGTGTCGGTGGATCCGCTGGCTGACGCAGGCTGACAGAATGACCGGCGTGGAGCCGATCCGGGTGCTCGTGGTCGACGACCACGCGTTGTTCCGACGCGGCCTGGAGATGGTGCTCGCGCAGGAGTCCGACATCGAGGTCGTCGGCGAGGCCGGCGACGGCGCGGAGGCGGTCGAGAAGGCCGCCGACCTGCTGCCCGACGTCGTGCTCATGGATGTGCGCATGCCGCGCCGTTCCGGGATCGAGGCGTGCACCGCCATCAAGGACGTCGCACCGTCGACGCGCATCATCATGCTGACGATCAGCGACGAAGAGGGCGACCTGTACGAGGCGATCAAGGCCGGCGCCACCGGCTACCTGCTCAAGGAGATCTCGATCGACGAGGTCGCGACCGCGATCCGCGCGGTGGCCGGCGGCCAGTCGCTGATCAGCCCGAGCATGGCGTCCAAGCTGCTGACGGAGTTCGCGACGCTGATCAAGCGCGAGGACCGCCAGCAGGTGCCGGTGCCGCGGCTGACCGACCGCGAGCTGGAGGTCCTGCGGCTGGTCGCCCGGGGCCTGAACAACAAGGACGTCGCCAAGCAGCTGTACATCAGCGAGAACACGGTCAAGAACCACGTCCGGAACATCCTGGAGAAGCTGCAGCTGCACTCCCGGATGGAGGCCGTGGTGTACGCCGTCCGGGAGAAGCTGCTCGAGATCACCTGACGGACCCGCGCTGGCAGGATCGCCGGCCATGAGCGTCCGGCCGGTGGAGCGGTTGACCGCCGCCCAGGCACGCCGGGTGGCGCTGGCCGCGCAGGGGTTCCTCGACCCGCGGCCGGCCGGCGTGCCCGGCCGGCGGGCGCTGCGCCGGGTCCTCGGGCGCACCGGGCTCTTCCAGATGGACTCCGTCAACGTCCTGGCCCGGGCGCACTACCTGCCGATGTTCAGCCGGCTCGGCCCCTACCCGGTGGAGCTCGTCGACCGGGCCGCCTACCGCGCGCCGCGCGAGCTCTTCGAGTACTGGGGCCACGAGGCGAGCCTGCTCCCGGTCGACGCCTACCCGTTGCTGCGCTGGCGGATGGACGCCGCGCACGACGACCAGGACGGAGCCTGGGCCGGGATGCGCCGGATCGCGACGGAGCAGCCGGGCCTGGTCGCCGACGTGCTCGCCGAGGTGCGCGCGTCCGGGCCGGTCTCGGCCGGCGAGATCGAGGCGCTGCACGGCGGCGGGCGCAGCCGCAAGGCCGGACCGTGGTGGGACTGGTCGCACGTCAAGCGCGCGATCGAGTACCTGTTCTGGTCCGGCGAGGTGACGACGGCGACGCGCCGCGGGTTCGAGCGGCTGTACGACGTCCCGGAGCGCGTGCTTCCGGCCGCCGTGCTGGCCGCTGCGGTACCGGAGCGTGCGGACGCGCAGCGCGAGCTGGTCCGCCGCGCCGCCCGTTCGCTGGGCGTCGCCGACGCGCGCGACCTGCGCGACTACTACCGGCTGTCGGTAGCCGACGCGACCGCGCGGGTGGCCGAGCTCGTCGAGGCCGGCGACCTGGTGCCCGTCGCCGTCGAGGGCTGGCGTCGCCAGGCGTACCTGGACCCCGGTGCGCGGCTGCCTCGCCGGGTCGACGCGCGCGCGCTGCTGTCGCCGTTCGACCCGGTCGTGTGGGAGCGGGACCGTTGCGAGCGGCTCTACGGGTTCCGCTACCGCATCGAGATCTACGTGCCCGCACCGCAACGGGTGCACGGCTACTACGTCCTGCCGTTCCTGCTCGGCGACCGGCTCGTCGCCCGGGTCGACCTCAAGGCCGACCGGGCGACCGGCCGGCTGGTCGTCCAGGCCGCGCACGCGGAGCCGCACGCGCCGGAGTACACGGGCGAGGAGCTGGTCGACGAGCTGCGGTCGATGGCGTCGTGGCTCGGCCTGGACTCGGTGGTGACCGCCGGTCGTGGCGACCTCCCGCTGGCACTGCCGCCGGTCGTCGGCTGACGCGTCCGCGCTATGCCAAGCCGCAAGGTCGGCTCGGGGTCGGTGGCCAGCCGGGCATGCGTGTGCTCGGTGCGCAGCACCCCGTCGCCGTAGCGGAACGAGTCGCGGTGCACGCCCTCGAGCCGGAAGCCGGCCCGCTCGGCGAGCCGGCACGACGCGACGTTCTCGAGCGCGTGGAACAGCTCGACCCGGTGCAGTCCCAGCGCCCCGAACGCGAACCGCGCCGCGGCCGACAGTGCGGCGGTGCCGACACCCTGGCCGCGCGCAGCCGGCGCCACCCAGTAGCCGAGCTCGGCGCTGCCGTTCTCGCCGTCGGCGCTGTGCAGCGACACCGAGCCCAGCACCTCGCCGCCGGTCGCCGCCTTGACCAGCCATGAGGCATGCGTGCCGCTGGACCAGTCCGCCCGGCGCTCGCACCAGGCTCGGGCGCCGTCCAGGTCGGGCGGTCCCGGGTTCCACAGTGCCGTGAGCGGGTCGGCGTGCGCCGCCGCGACCTGAGCAGCGTCCAGGTCCGGGTCCGGGACGCACAGCTGGTACGGACCGGCGGCGATCTCGACCGGCTCGGCCGGCACCACTCTGGGCAGCGGCCCGGCCGGGTCGGCGGCCAGCCGCGCATGCAGGTGCACGTCGTCGAAGCCGCCGCCGCCGTTCGCCAGCGCCTCGCGGGCGACCCCCTCGAACGCGAAGCCGTGCGCCCAGGCCGCCCGGCAGGACGCGGCGTTGCCCACCGCGTGGTGCAGGTTCACCCGGTTCAGGCCGAGCCCGGACGGCGGCGGCCCGAACGCGTACGCGAGCGCCGCCTCGATGGCCCGGCCGGCCACGCCGCGGCGCCGGAAGCCGGGGCTGACGCCGTAGCCGATCTCGCAGGAGCGGTCGTCCGGGTCGTGGTGGTGCAGGCCGACCCGGCCGGCCAGCTCGCCGGTCGCCGCGTCCACGACCGCCCAGTCGGTGCGCCGGGCCAGCCGGCGCTGGATCCACTCGCCCGCGTCGGCGCGGGTGTGCACGGTGCGCATCGACGGCGACCAGCGCCGGGAGGCCGCGTCGTCGGCCAGCACCAGCACCGCGTCCGCGTCGTCGGGCGTCCAGGCACGCAGCAGCAGGCCCTCGGCGACCAGCTGCGGGGCGGTGTCGGGCAGGGCGGCGCCGTCGGTGCCGGTCATCGCAGGTTCTCCGGGAGCAGTCCGCCGAGCCAGCCGTCGACCCGGTCGCCGACGTGGATCAGCCGCCGCCGGCAGGTGCCCTCCATGGTGAAACCGACCTTCTCGGCGACCCGGCGCGAGCCGTCGTTGCCCACCTCGGCCTGCCACTCGATCCGGGCCAGCCGCAGCTCGTCGAAGCCGTACCGGCAGACCAGGCGCACCGCGGCGGTCGACACCCCCTGGCCGCGCTCGGCCTCGACCGTCCAGAAGCCGACCTCGCCCATCCCGCCGCCCGGGTGGGTCAGGTGCACGAGGTCGTGCAGGCCGACCATGCCGAGCAGGCGGCCGTCGTCCGCTCCGGTGATCGCGAAGACGTGCTCGGTCCCGGACTCCCAGCCCTGGGCGCAGTGGGCCACGAAGTCGCGGGCGTCCTGCTCGGTGTACGGGTCCGGGAGGTTCTCCAGCCAGCGGTGCAGGGCGCGGTCCTGGCACGCCGCCGCGATCGGCTGGGCGAGGTCGAGGGTCGGCGGGCGGAGCACGAGCCGTCCGTCGCTGAGCGTGACCGGTCGAGGGCTCTCCACGCGGGTCACCCTTTCAGAACCGTCAGTCGCCCTCGGAGTCTCGCCACAGGTCACCATCCGATTACGATGGCCGGACCTCGTGACTAGGAGAGTTCTGCGTGCCCGCCATCTTCGACAAGATCCTGCGCGCCGGCGAAGGCAAGATCCTCCGTCAGCTGGCCCGGATCGCCGCCCAGGTCAACTCGGTCGAGGAGGACTTCGTCGCCCTGTCGGACGCCGAGCTGCGCGCCGAGACCGACACGTTCAAGGAGCGGCTGGCGGGCGGGGAGTCGCTCGACGACATCCTGCCGGAGGCCTTCGCGGTGGTCCGCGAGGCGGCCAAGCGCACGCTGGGCCAGCGGCACTACGACGTGCAGATCATGGGCGGGGCGGCCCTGCACCTGGGCAACATCGCCGAGATGAAGACCGGTGAGGGCAAGACGCTGGTCTCGACCCTCC
Organism: uncultured Actinomycetota bacterium; assembly: GCA_963771835.1. Taxonomy (GTDB): domain Bacteria; phylum Actinomycetota; class Actinomycetes; order Prado026; family Prado026; genus CAVQCJ01. Next base: position 243,967 of record CAVYVA010000004.1, on the reverse strand, counting down.
CGGCGTACCTCAACGCGCTGGCCGGCGACGGCGTGCACGTCGTCACCGTCAACGACTACCTGGCCGAGCGCGACGCCGAGTGGATGGGCCGGGTGCACCGGTTCCTCGGCCTGGACGTCGGGGTGATCCTGGCGAACATGCGCCCGGACGAGCGCCGGGTGGCCTACGCCGCCGACATCACCTACGGAACCAACAACGAGTTCGGCTTCGACTACCTGCGCGACAACATGGCCTGGACGCAGGACGACCTGGTCCAGCGCGGGCACAGCTTCGCGATCGTCGACGAGGTGGACTCCATCCTCATCGACGAGGCGCGCACGCCGCTCATCATCAGCGGTCCGGCCGACCAGCCGCAGAAGTGGTACGTCGAGTTCGCCAAGCTCGTGCAGCGGCTGCAGCCCGAGGTCCACTACGAGGTCGACGAGAAGAAGCGGACCACGGCGGTCCTCGACCCCGGCGTGCAGAAGGTCGAGGACTTCCTCGGCATCGACAACCTGTACGAGTCGGTGAACACCCCGCTCGTCGGCTTCCTGAACAACGCCATCAAGGCCAAGGAGCTGTTCAAGAAGGACAAGGACTACGTCGTCATGAACGGCGAGGTGCTCATCGTCGACGAGCACACCGGACGCATCCTCGCCGGCCGCCGCTACAACGAGGGCATGCACCAGGCGATCGAGGCCAAGGAGGGGGTGGAGATCAAGCAGGAGAACCAGACGCTGGCCACCATCACCCTGCAGAACTTCTTCCGTCTCTACCGCAAGCTCTCCGGGATGACCGGCACGGCCCTCACCGAGGCCTCGGAGTTCAACCAGATCTACAAGCTGGGCGTCGTGCAGATCCCGACCAACATGCCGATGATGCGCGCGGACGAGGCCGACCTCGTGTACCGGACCGAGGAGGCCAAGTACACGGCGGTCGTCGACGACATCGTCGAGCGGCACGAGAAGGGCCAGCCGGTGCTGGTCGGCACCGTCAGCGTGGAGAAGTCCGAGTACCTGTCGGCGCAGCTGCGCAAGCACGGCGTCCCGCACGAGGTCCTCAACGCCAAGCAGCACGAACGGGAGGCGCAGATCGTCGCGCAGGCCGGCCGGCTCGGGGCGGTCACGGTCGCGACGAACATGGCCGGCCGCGGCACCGACATCATGCTCGGCGGCAACCCCGAGCACATGGCGGCCTCCGAGCTCGCGCAGCGCGGGCTGTCCCCGATCGAGGCTCCCGAGGAGTACGAGGCAGCCTGGCCGGGAGCGCTCGAGAAGGCCAAGAAGTCGGTCGAGACCGAGCACAGCAACGTCGTCGACATCGGCGGCCTGTACGTTCTGGGCACCGAGCGGCACGAGTCGCGCCGCATCGACAACCAGCTGCGCGGCCGCTCCGGCCGGCAGGGCGACCCGGGCGAGTCCCGGTTCTACCTGTCGCTCGAGGACGACCTCATGCGGCTGTTCAAGGGCAACGTCGTGGACGCGTTCCTGACCCGATTCAACATCCCGGACGACGTCCCCATCGAGGCCAAGATGGTGACGAACGCGATCCGGTCCGCGCAGACCCAGGTCGAGGCGCAGAACTTCGAGATCCGCAAGGACGTCCTCAAGTACGACGAGGTGCTCAACCGTCAGCGCCAGGTCATCTACGAGGAGCGCCGCCGCGTGCTGGAGGGCGCCGACCTGCACGAGCAGGTGCGGCACATGGTCGACGACACGGTCACCGCGTACATCACCGCGGCGACGTCCGAGGGATACCCGGAGGAGTGGGACCTCGACCAGCTCTGGACCGCGCTCGGCACGCTGTACCCAGTCGGCGTGACGGTGGACGAGCTCGTCGAGGAGTCCGGTGGCGAGCGCGACTCGCTCTCGTCGGAGTTCCTGGTGGAACGGCTGCTCGAGGACGCCCAGGCGGCGTACGACCATCGCGAGGAAGAGCTCGGCGAGGAGGCGACCCGCGAGCTGGAGCGGCGCGTGGTGATCTCCGTGCTCGACCGCAAGTGGCGCGAGCACCTGTACGAGATGGACTACCTCAAGGAGGGCATCGGGCTGCGCTCGTACGCGCAGCGTGACCCGCTGGTCGAGTACCAGCGCGAGGGCTACGACCTGTTCGCGGCGATGATGGACGCGATCAAGGAGGAGTCGGTCGGCTTCCTGTTCCACCTGGAGGTCCAGGTCGAGGACGCGGCTCCCGGCCCGGCCGCACCCGTGCTCGTCGTGGACAACGCGGGCCCGATGCCGTCGCTGGTCCCGCCGGCGCTGCCGACCGACTCCGAGCCCGAGCCGCCTGCGCAGAAGCTGCCGCCGGCGTTGCGGGCCAAGGGTCTGGACGTCTCGCGTCCCTCGCACGTCGAGTACTCGGCGCCGAGCCTGGACGGCGACGGCGTCGTGCACCACTCCGCCGAGGGTGTGGCCGGCGCTGACGGCGAGATCGAGGTCGACCCGAACGCGAACCGGGCCGAGCGTCGCCGCCAGCAGCGGGCCCAGCGCAAGAAGCGCTGACCGCGCGCACCGCCCACGCGTCAGACCCGCGTCAGCCGGGTGCAGCGCCAGCGGCCGTCGGCCCCTTCGATCCGCAGGACGAGGGCGCGGGCCCGGCGCCCGTCGTCGACGACCGCGCATGCTTCGACGGTCCCGTCGGCCACCTCGCAGACGCGCACGGCCCGGACGACGACGCGCGGTGGCCGGTCGGGGCGGCGGCTCGGCTCGGCGACCCGCGCCGAGCGTCGCCGCACCCCGCGGCGCAGCTGTTCGTAGACGTCGTCCGAGGTCCACCGCCGCAGCTGGGTGACCGGCCGGGCACCGCTGAGCACCTCGACGGCCGCCTGGGCCAGGCGGGTGCACCACGCCCGCGGCTCGGGAAGGTCGTGGCTGGCCGTCGGCTGCCGGTCGAACAACCGGTCCTCGTCCTCGTCGCGGGCGGCGCGGTCGACCTGCCGCGGCGGGACCGGGTCCGGCACCGCGCTCAACCCCGACGGCAGGACGAAGCGCAGCGCCAGCGTCCCCTGCGTGTCGGGGACGCCGGTCGGGCGGTCGAGCCGCTCGGTGGCGGGTTCGTCGTCGTACGGCGGGTCGGCGCTGGGAGCGGACATCAGCCGCAGCACTCGAGGGCCTAGCGGTTCGGCGAGGACGGACAAGCCGGGCTCCGGAGGGTCGGCCCGACGCGGTCGGGCAACGGGGGTGGCGTGGGAGCTGGCCCGCGGTCACGTCGGCGGGCTGAGCACCTCGCCGGGGTGCAGCAACGACGGGTCGGGACCGATGACGGCTCGGTTCGCGTCGTACCAGCGCGGCCAGGCCCGGGCGACGTCCGCGTCGGTGCGCCCGGCCGGAAGCGACCGTCCGGCGATGCTCCACAACGTGTCGCCGCTGCGGACGACGACCGTGCGCCCAGGCCGGTCGGTCGCCGTCACGGCGCTGTGGGCGTCGCCGTGGCTGTCAGTGTGGGCACGAGCCGGTCGAGGACGGGGAGCTCGTCGGCGGACACGACCCGAACGCTCGACGTCGGGGTCGGGGTCGGCGAGGGCCCGGCGTCGGCGAGTGCCGCGGTCGTGGCCGTCACAGGCGCGACGGCGACGGCGGCTCCGGCGGCGACCCGCACGACCGAGCGCAGCACCGCAGGTGACGCGACGACCGCGACGTGTCGGGCCGTCGCACCGACCGCCCCCGGGACGTGCGCGAGCAGGACGGCCACGGCGGTGACGGCCAGCCGCGCGACCACCGCCCACGCCAGCGCCAGGGCCAGCACCGCGACCAGGGCGGAACTGTCCGCGCCCGGTGCCCGCGCTGCCGCCACCGTGGCCGGCGACGCGACGGTCAGCGCGGCCGCCGGCACCGCGACCGACAGCAGGACCCAGGCCGTCGCCCGGGTGCCGGCCGCTCGCGCGTGCGGGGCGAATCGGACTTCCTCGTACCGAGTGCGTTGGTGCACCGATGCCTCCGTTTGCCTGCGTTTGCCGCGGTTGCGTGGGTGAGCCATGCAACGGTGCGCGGCGCGTGCGTTCCAGGTCGTTCTTGGTACTGGGCCGGCGATGCCAGTCCCGTGCCAGCGCGGCTCCGTACGGTCCGCCGATGCGCTGGGACGATCTGTTCGACGACCTGGCCGGCCAGGCGTCGGCCGTGCTCGACGACGAGCTGCGGACCGAGACCGACGAGCGGGCCCGCGCCGAGCTCGGCCGGCTGTCGCTGCTGGACCGGTTGGCCCTCCTGGGCGCACAGGTCGTCGACGTCGACCTCGTCGACGGCCGACGGGTGCACGCCCGGCTGGCCGGCGTCGGTGACGGCTGGTTCCGGCTGGAGGACGACCACGACGAGCTGCTCGTCCCCGGGCGGGCGCTCGCCCGGTTGAGCTCGGTGCCGTCGACGGCCCCCGGTGCGATCGACCGTCCGCTGCAGGGGCGCCTGGGTCTGCGGCCGGTCCTGCGCGCGCTGGTCCGGCGCCGCGTCTACGTCCGCGCTGGGTTCGACGACCGGGTGGACGACCGGCGGCACGCTCGACGCCGTGGGGGCCGACCACCTGGAGCTCGCCGAGCACCCCGCCGACCGACCCCGACGGGCCGCCGAGGTGCGCGCCGTCTCGCTGGTGCCGTTCGAGGCCCTGCTCATGCTCAGGTACGAGAGGAGCTGAACGGATGCCGTTCGATGAACGACGCCGTCTGGTCGTAGAGGCGGGCGATGTAGGCCTCGAGCTGCTCGGCCTCGACCCGCCACTGCCCGCGCCCGCCGATCTTGACGGCTGGCAGGTCGCCGGTCCGGACGAGGGCGTACGCCTGCGCGGCCGAGATGCTCAGCAGCTCGGAGACGTCCGCGAGGGTGAGGAAGCGAGCGCCGGTCACCGCGGAAGTCTGGCACCGCGCGCACCCCGTGCGGCGATCCGTCCCCGGCTGTGGACAACTGCCCACCGGGCGGCTCCGTGAGCCCGCGCCACGTTCCGGCCGCTGCCGGCGCGCCGCTCCCGACGACCGTCCCGGCGCGGCGCATCGTCCGACCGCGGTGGACCGACACCAGGTTGCTGCTCGGCGTGCTGCTCGTGCTCGCGTCGGTCGTCATGGGCTCGCGGGTGGTGGCGTCGGCCCAGCAGACCAGACCGGTGTGGGCGGCCGCCCGCGAGCTCCCGGTCGGGTCGGTCGTCCGCGCGGACGACCTGGTGGTGGCCCAGGTACGGCTCGCGGACTCCGCGACGCGCTACCTCCCGGTCGTCGGTCGGCCGCCGACCGGGCTGGTCGTCGCCCGCACCGTGGGAGCCGGCGAGCTGGTGCCGGCTGCGGCGCTCACGCAGACCGCGGACCAGCCGTCCGGTCATCTCGTCTCCGTCCCGGTCGAAGCCCTGCACTACCCGCCCGGCCTGGACCGCGGCGACGTCGTCGACGTGTTCGTCAGTGCGACCGATGGCGCCGCGCCCTCGGGTGACCGCGGCCCAGGTGGCCCCCAGCGCGTGCTGGTGCACGCGACGGTCGCCGAGGTGGACGACCCTGCCGAGCGGCTTGGGCGGCGGCGCCACGGCAGTGGCGGTCGTGCTCTCGGTGCCCGACGGGGACGTGCCGGCCGTCATCGGTGCGATCCGCTCCGGCGGGGTCGATCTCGTCCTGGTCGAGGCGCCGTGAGTCCGTCGGAGCGGGTGCCCGTCCTGCTGGCGACCACTGGCCGTCCGTACGAGGAGGACCTGCTCGCCGCGTTCGCGCGACCTGGGGGGCGGCTGCGTGTCGTCCGGCGCTGCCTGGACCTCACCGACCTGCTGGCCGTGGCCGCGACGGCGGGGGCGACGGTCGCCGTCGTGTGGTCCCGCCTGCACCGACTCGACCGCGAGTCGGTCGCCCGGCTGGCGGCGCAGGGCGTCGCGGTCGTCGCCGTCGTCGAGCCGAGGGAACCGTCCGGCGCCGATGCCGGCAACGAGGCGCGGCGGATGCTCGACCTCGGCGCGGCGGTCGCGCTGCCCGCCCCGGCGCCGGGTGATGCCGCGGGCACACGGTTCGGCGCCGAGCTCATGGCTCAGGTGGTCGCGATCCACTCGCAGCGGGTGGCCGGTCGGGCCGTGCCGACGGCCGTCCCGTCAACCGGGGTTCCGGCCGACCTCGGTCCCGTGGTCGGCTCGCCCGGTCGGCTGGTCGTCGTGTGGGGACCGACGGGCGCACCCGGACGGACGACGGTGGCCGTGACGCTGGCCGACGAGCTTGCCAGGGCCGGTGAACCCGTGCTGCTCGCCGACGCGGACACGTACGGTCCCTCGGTCGCACAGCGGCTGGGCATCCTCGACGAGGTGTCCGGGATGGCCGCGGCGGCGCGCGCCGCCAACGCGGGAACCCTCGACGCGACCTCGCTGGACTCGGCCACCCGCGCACTGCCGCACGGGCTGCGCGTCCTCACCGGGCTGACCAGGGCCGACCGCTGGCCCGAGCTCCCCGCCACGGCGCTGATGAAGCTGTGGCGGGTCGTGCGGTCGGTCGGCGGGGCCGGTGTCGTCGACGTCGGCTTCTGTCTCGAGGAGGACGACGAGCTGTCGTTCGACGGTGTCCCGCTGCGCCGCAACGCCAGCACCCTCACCAGCCTCGCGGCCGCCGACGCCGTCGTGGTCGTGGGCGGTGCCGACCCGGTCGGTCTCAGCCGGTTGCTCCGGGCTTGGCACGAGCTCGACCGAGCTCGACCAGCGCTGCCCCGGCTCGGTCCCCGGCCGTCCGGCGGCTCGTCGTCAACCGGGTCCGGACCGGTGCCGTCGGGCACCGGCAGGCCGAGCGGCGGATCGCGGAGCTGCTCGACCTCGGCCCGGGGCTCGGGCCGGGTCGGCGACCCGACGTCTACGTCCCCGACGACGCGGCGGCGCTCGACCGGGCTGCGCTAGCCGGCCGGACCCTCGCCGAGGTCGCCCCCCGCTCGCCCGCACGCGCACCCCTGGTCGCGCTCGCCGCGGACCTCCTCACCGGGCTCGGTGCCGGCTGAACGCACGCACCTAGGATCGGCGGCGTGCCGACCGCAGCCGAGCTCGTCGACCCGGTCGCGCTGGCCGTCTGGGCCGCTGCGTTCGGCCGCGCTGCCCGGCAGCGCGGCCGGGTCGGTCGAGGTGGTGCCGGTCGGCGAAGGGCACAGCAACCTCACGTTCCGGGTGACCCGCGGCCAGGACCACTGGGTGCTGCGCCGCCCACCCGCCGGTCCGCTGCTCCCGACCGCGCACGACGTCGTCCGCGAGTACCGCGTCCTGTCCCTGCTCGGCGTGGCCGGCTCGCGCGTGCGGGTCCCCCGGGTGGTCGCGCTGTGCGAGGACCCGGCGGTGATCGGCGCGCCGTTCTACCTGATGGACGAGGTGGCGGGCGTCGTCGTCCGGCATCCACTGCCACCGCGGCTCGTCGACGACCCCGCAGCGCAGCACCGGCTCGGGCTCGACCTCGTCGACGCCCTCGCCGAGATCCACCTCGTCGACTGGCAGCCGTTCGTCGACGCCGGCATCGGACGGCCCGGCGGCTACCTGGCCCGCCAGCTCAAGCGGTGGACCGGCCAGCGCGAGGGCATCCAGCAGGCGGTGGCCGCAGCGGGCGGGCACGCCCGCGAGCTGCCCGACTACGACGCCGTACGCGACTGGCTGGTCGCGCACATGCCGGACGAGGTGGAGCCTGCGGTCGTGCACGGCGACTACAAGCTGGACAACGCGATCGTGGACCTGGGCGCCGGTCCGGCCGCACCGCGCGTCGCGGCCGTCGTCGACTGGGAGATGGCCACCGTCGGCGACCCGCGGGCCGACCTCGGCTACCTGCTGTCCTTCTGGCCGGAGCCGGGCGAGGAGTTCCCGCTGGGTCGGCTGGTGGCGTCCGGACCGGGCTTCCCGCGCCGCGACGAGCTGGTCGCCCACTGGGCAGCCGCGACCGGCCGGGACCCCGGTGACAGCCGCTGGTTCGTCACCCTCGCGGTCTGGAAGCTCGCGATCCTGCTCGAGGCGTCGTACCACCGGTGGCTCGCGGGGACGGCCGACGACCCGTTCTTCGGCTCGCTCGCCGACGGCGTGCCGGCACTGCTCGCCCGGGCCCGGGAGACCTGCGGTGCCTGACCGCGACCACGCGCCACTGCTGCGCGGGCTGGTGGTCGACTGGGGCGGCGTGCTCACCCACGACCTCGGCGACGCGATGACCGCGTGGGCCGTCGCCGACGGCGTGGACGGCGAGCGGTTCCGCGCGCTCATGCGCGAGTGGCTCGGGCCGGCAGCCGGTGCGCAGGCGCACGACAACCCCGTGCACGCGCTGGAGCGCGGCGAGATCGAGGTGCCCGACTTCGAGCGGCGGCTGGCCGAGCGGCTGGAGACGACCAGCGGGGTGCCGGTCGACCCCGCGGGCCTGCTGGGTCGCATGTTCGAGCGGTTCGAGCACGCGCACGACATGGTCGGCCTGGTCCGCCGGGCGCACGCGTCCGGCATCCGTACCGCTCTGCTGTCGAACTCGTGGGGCACCGACGACTACCCGCGCGACGGCTGGGACCAGATGTTCGACGTGGTGGTGATCTCCGGCGAGGTGGGGATGCGCAAGCCCGAGCCGGAGATCTTCGCGCACACCGTGGAGCTGCTCGGGCTGGCCGCGTCGGAGTGCGTGTTCGTCGACGACCTGCGGCACAACGTCGACGCCGCCGTCGCGCTCGGCTTCGTCGGCATCCGGCACACCTCGTACGAGACGACGGCCGCCGAGCTCGAGGTCCTGTTCGACCGGAGGCTGTCCGCGTAAGGCCGCGGGTGTCACAGGACGTTGGGCGCGCGGATCCCGGCACCGAGCGTGAACAAGGTGCTGAGCAGGTCGAAGACGTCCCAGTCCTCCACGATCAGACCCCCGGAGACCCGGCAGTGGTACGTCCCGCGGAACGTGACCTTCTTGCCGGTGGGGGCGATCAGGAAGTAGTCGCCGCCGTGGGTCCCCGTCCCGACCAGGTAGACCGCCGCCCGGTCGCCGTCCGCGACCACGTGCTCGATCGTGTACGAGATGTCCGGGAACGCCGCGACGATGTCGGAGAAGCCCGCGAGGAAGCCGTCGAGATCGAGGTCCCGGCCGGTCATGGCGTGGTGCACGTAGTCCGGTGCGGCCAGCGCGTGCATCCGGTCGACCGCATGCTCGTTCCAGAGGCCGATCCAGTCCCGGACGACGGACTCTGGGCTGGCGGCCATCACACACCTCGCTGCAGCGACGGACTCACTGGTCGACCGTATAGCGTCGGGACCGGTCACGCGGCGAACAGCAGCAGCAGGCCGGAGACCGTGAACAGCACCATCAGGACCAGCAGCGGGATCTGCCCCGCCACCGCACGGGTCCGCGGGAACAGGCCTACCGCTCGGTCGTGCGCGATGACGACCCCGAGCACGTGGCCGACGACGATCGCGAGCACCTGGAAGGTCGCGACGAAGGTCGGCCGCACCCAGCCCGTGAGCAGCGCGTGCCCGCCGAGGCCAAGGAAGTTCGCGCCGGTCCCGAGCGGGTCCGCGAGCTCGCCCACGACCTGCTGCCCGGTCAGGACGAGCAGCGAGTAGTAGTGCGCGACGCTGTACCCAAGGGCGATCGGCACGATCGACGGCGCGAACAGGCCGGGCAGCGCGCGCAGCTGCTGCCGGTCACCGCCCAGCCAGCCGGCGAGGGCGACCGCGCCGAGGTAGAGCCCGAACACCAGCAGCACCACGCCGACGAGCCCGAGCGTGCCGGCCGCGACCGTGCCCATCGCGCCGCTCTGCTCGAACCGGATCCACAACGTGGAGTTGGCGCCGGAGTCGTAGATGGTGCTGCCGAGCATCACGCTGACCGTCGCGGCCAGGCCGGGCAGGACCGGCGCCGACGCGATGCCGTCCAACGGGTCGCGCAGCACCCACCGGCCGTCGGACGGACGCCGGCCCAGCACCGACAGCCGCCCGTACAGCTGGGACGCGACCTGGAAACCGTCCGCGCGGTCGAACCATGCCGAGCCGAACACCACGGCGCCCACGAGCATCACCAGGAAGTACGCGCCGAACCATGCACGCAGCACGGGCAGCGTGTCGCGCTGCGGGGCGACCAGCTCCAGCCATGCGAAGCCGAGCAGCCCGGCGGCGGCCGGCCAGCTGCCGAGCCCGCCGGGATACGGCAGCAGGCCGGACCGCGGGTCGTGCCGGATGAGCGAGCAGCCGAGCAGGTACAGCGTCCGCATCGGGTTGACCCACCGCCACACCGGGCCGAGCAGGGCCGAGGCGAACGCGACGGTGCCCACCCAGAACAGCACGTAGACGACACCGGCGGTGGGGTTGAGCGCGTCGTTCTTGCCGAGGACCGCGGCCACGACGACGTAGCCGAAGAACGCGAGCCCGACCAGCCGCACGACCCACCGCGAGGCGGAGGCGTCGAGCACCCGGGCCACCGGAGCGGGCAGCGCCCAGCCTGCGCCCGGCCGCCCCAGCCGCGGCCGCGGCCACAGGAACGCGAGCAGCACGAACGACACCACGAGCACGAACGCCGAGGCGCCCAGAGCGAGGCCGAACGGGATCGGCAGGTCGGACCTTCCGCCGATACCGTGCATGGGGAGCAGGGCGGTCACGGCGGTTCGCATCGGTCGGACGTCCGGTCGCCGTCAGCCGACCTGGAGCTGCATCAGCACCTTGTCGGCGTGGTGCAGCTCGACCTCGTACACGCCCGGCTGGGTCGCGACGAAGTCGAACGTGGCGGTGCCGCCGGCGGGCACCTCCACCTCTTTGTCGTTGTAGTGGTTGTGCACCTGGTCCGCGACGTCGCTGGTGACGGTGAGGTGGACGTGGGTGCCGACCGGGACGGCGACCTTGCTCGGCGGCGGGTCGATCTGACCACCCTGGTAGGTGATCGCGATGTCCTTGACCGCAGCGGACGCCGCGGCCGAGCCGGTCGCCGCGCCCCCGCTGGACGAGGACCCGCAGCCGGCCAGGACGACCACGGCCACCCCCGCGCCCAGGGCCAGCAGGAGGCGGGCCGGGCGGCCGGAGCGCAGGTGCATGCAGGCAGGGTACGTGGCGATCCGGGGCGTTCCCGCGTGCCACGATGGACGGGTGTCGGACCGGTTGAGCGCGTTGGACGTCTCGTTCCTCTACCTGGAGGAGGAGACGACCCCTATGCACGTCGGCGGGGTGTCGATCTTCGAGGTGCCGGCGGACGGGTTCGACTACGACCGCCTGGTGCAGCACATCCGTCGCAGGATCGCCTTCGTCCCCCGGTACCGGCAGCGGGTCCGCTGGGTGCCCGGCCACATCGCCAGCCCGGTCTGGGTGGACGACGAGAACTTCGACGTGACGTACCACGTTCGCCGGTCGGCGCTGCCCAAGCCGGGCACGGACGCGCAGCTGCGCGACCTGGCCGCCCGCATCTTCAGCCGCCCGCTGGACCGCGGCCGGCCGCTCTGGGAGCTGTACCTGGTCGAGGGTCTGTCCGGCGGGCGGTTCGCGCTGCTGACCAAGACGCACCACGCGATGGTCGACGGGGTGAGCGCTGTCGACATCGGGCAGGTGCTCCTGGACGTCTCGCCGCAGCCGCGGGACACGCCCTCGGACACCTGGCGCCCCGCGTCCGAGCCGTCCGGCCTGGAGCTGGTCGCCGGCGCGTTCGCCGACCTGGTGCGCTGGCCGCCGGCGGCCCTGGACGCGGTGCGCGCCGGACTTGGCGACGTGCGCCGGACCTCGATGCGGCTCCTCGGCGCGACCGGCGGGCTCGTCGCGATGGCGCGCACGGTGTCCCGCTCCGCCCCCGGCAGCCCGCTCAACGCCGAGATCGGATCGGCCCGCCGCTACGCCACCGCTGACACCGAGCTCGACGACTACAAGGCGATCCGCAAGGCGCACGGCGGCACGGTCAACGACGTCGTCCTCGCCGTCGTCGCCGGCGGGCTGCGCACCTGGCTGATGACCCGCGGCGAGTCCGTGTCGCCCAGCTCGCAGGTGCGGGCGATGGTGCCGGTGAGCGTGCGCGGCACCGAGGAGCAGGGCGCGCTCGGGAACCGGGTCTCGTCCTACCTCGTCGACCTGCCGGTCGGCGAGGCCAACCCGGTCATGCGGCTGCACCAGATCTCGTACGCAATGGCCGGACACAAGGACACCGGCCAGGCCGTGGGAGCCGACGCGATCGTCGGGCTGGCCGGCTTCGCACCGCCGACGCTGCACGCGCTCGGAGCCAGGGTCGGCAGCGGGCTGTCCAAGCGGATCTTCAACCTGGTCGTCACGAACGTCCCGGGCCCGCAGTTCCCGCTGTACGCCGCGGGGGCTCGGCTGCTCGCCTCGTACCCGGTGGTCCCGCTGGCCAAGGGGCAGGCGGTCAGCGTGGGCCTCACCTCGTACGACGGCGGCGTGTACTACGGCCTGAACGCCGACCGGGACGCAATGCCGGACGTGGACGTGCTCGCCCAGTGCTTCGTCGACGCCCTCACCGAGCTCCGGGACACCGTCCGGTGACGTTCAGCGCGTGCTGCGGCGCCCGAGCGGGTACAACTGAGTGGTGGAACAGCGTGGGGTAGTGGACCAGCGTGGGGCGGTGGGCCAGCGCAGGCGGGGGCTGGTGCTCGGCGCCGGCGGCGTCCTGGGTGCCGCCTGGACCATCGGTGCCATGGCCGCGCTCGAGGAGGCCGAGGGGTTCGAGGTCGGCGGCTGCGACTACATCGTCGGGACGTCCGCCGGGTCCGTGCTGGCGGCGCTCGTCGGCGCGGGCGTCAAGGCCGCTGACCTGCTCGACGACCAGCGCGGGCGCGCGGTCCGGCAGGGTCCGCTCGCCGGCTACACCTACGACCACGACCGCGCCACCGGTGGCGCGCTGCCCAGCGTGCCGCGGCCGCGGATGGGCTCGACAAGGCTGCTCCTGCGAGCGGTCCGGCACCCGCGGTCCGTGACGCCGCTGGCCGCCGCGTCGTCGCTGCTGCCGACCGGGCGCGGCAGCCTGTGGACGGTCCGGCACCTGGTCGACGCGATCAACCCGATCGGGCAGTGGTCGCCGCACCCCGGCGTCTGGGTGGTCGCGATGGACTACGACAGCGGCCGCCGGGTGGCGTTCGGCAGGCCGGGGGAACCGGAGGCCGAGCTCGCCGAGGCGGTGCTCGCGTCCTGCTCGATCCCGGCCTGGTACGCGCCGGTCACCATCGGCGGGCACCGGTACATCGATGGCGGCACCTGCTCGCCCACCTCCCTTGACCTGCTCGCCGACCTGGGCCTGGACGAGGTGTTCGTGCTCGCGCCGATGTGCTCCTTCGACTACGACGAGCCGGCTTCGGTCGGGGCCCGGGTGGAGCGCTCGTTCCGCCGTACGGTCACCCGGCGGATGGTGCGCGAGGCCGGCCGGGTCCGCGCCGGCGGCACGCAGGTGACGCTGCTCGGCCCCGGCCGCGAGGACCTCGAAGCGATCGGGGCGAACCTGATGGACCCCAGCCGCCGGCAGGCCGTCATCGAGATGTCGCTGCGGACCTCCGCGGACTCGCTGCAGCGGGCCCGCGACGACGAGATGTCCTGGACGGCCTGATGCGGGTGTACGCCCCCGCGACCCGCGCCGACCTCCACCGGCTGCGCCGCGACGGGTCCTGGCGACCGCCGGCGGCAGCGTTCGCCGTCACCGCGGCCCTGCGCGGCTGGGTGAGCGCGGACGGTCCGGTCGACGACGAGGAGCTCGAGCTGGCGGCCCTGTCCGAGGCCGCCCGGCACGCGCTCGCGCTGCTCGGTCCTGCCGTCGACCCGGCCGACGCGTTCCGGGTGGTGGTCGCGCTGGACCTGCCGCCGGCCGAAGTCGAGGTCGACGACGCGGGGCCCGACGACCCGCCGGGGCGGGTCCGGCTGCTGGCCGACCCCGTACCGGTCGGCGCGGTCGCCGCGCTGCACGTGGACGAGCCTGCGGCCACGAAGGCGGTGGTCGCCGCGGCCGCGGCACTGGCGGCCGCCGAGGCCGGGGACGCCGAGGCCGAGGCGGTCGTCGCCAGGCTCGACGACCACGACCTGCTCTGGTACGACCCCGCCGAGCTGGCCGCGTTGACCGGCGCCCCCTGATCCCGGGCGGTCGGAGTGCCACGATGGGCGGCATGGACGCAGTGACGCAGGTTCCGGTCCCGGTCAACGAACCGGTGCGGCAGTACGCACCCGACAGCCCTGCCAGGTCCGGGCTCGTGGCGGCCCTCGCCGAGCTCGCCGGGCAGCGGTTCGAGCTCACCTGCTCGATCGGCGGCAAACGGGCGCTGGCCGGTGGTGCGCCGTTCGACGTGGTCCAGCCGCACGCCCGCCACCACGTGCTGGGTACCGGCGCCACGGCGACCCACGACGACGCGGCGGCGGCGGTGGCCGCGGCCCGCGCTGCCGCTCCGGGCTGGCGCGCGCTGTCGTTCGACGACCGCGCCGCGGTCTTCCTCAAGGCCGCCGACCTGCTGGCCGGACCGTGGCGCAACCGGCTCAACGCCGCGACCATGCTCGGCCAGTCGAAGACCGCCATCCAGGCCGAGATCGACGCGGCCTGCGAGCTGATCGACTTCTGGCGGTTCAACGTCGCGTTCGCGCGCCAGATCCTCGCGGAGCAGCCGGTCTCCGGGCCGGGCGTCTGGAACCGGGTCGACCACCGCCCGCTGGAGGGCTTCGTCTACGCGGTGACCCCGTTCAACTTCACCGCGATCGCCGGCAACCTGCCGACGGCGCCCGCCCTGATGGGGAACACCGTCGTCTGGAAGCCCGCCCACAGCCAGCAGCTGGCGGCGCACCTGCTCGCGGACCTGCTCGAGGAGGCCGGGCTGCCACCGGGCGTGATCAACATGGTGACCGGGGACGGCATCGTGGTGTCAGAGGTCGCGCTCGCCGACCCGGACCTGGCCGGGATCCACTTCACCGGCTCGACCCGGGTGTTCCAGCAGCTGTGGCGCACGGTCGGGGAGAACATCGCCTCGTACCGGTCCTACCCGCGCATCGTGGGGGAGACCGGCGGCAAGGACTTCATCGTCGCGCACCCGAGCGCGGACCCCGGCGTGCTCCGGACGGCGATGGTGCGCGGGGCGTTCGAGTACCAGGGCCAGAAGTGCTCGGCCGCGTCGCGCGCGTACATCCCGCGCAGCCTGTGGTCCGGGCTGCGGGACGACCTCGTCGCCGAGGTGGAGTCGCTGTCGATGGGACCGGTGACCGACCTGTCGAACTTCATGGGCGCCGTCATCGACGACCGCTCGTACGCGAAGCTGGCGCAGGCCCAGGACCGGGCCGCGCACTCGCCCTCGATCGAGGTCCTGGCCGGTGGGGTGGCCGACGACGCCGACGGCTGGTTCGTCCGCCCGACGCTGCTGCTCGGCAGCGACCCCGGCGACGAGATCTTCACGACCGAGTACTTCGGTCCGATCCTGTCCGTCTTCGTGTACGACGACGCGGACTACCACGCGATGCTCGCCCAGATGGAGTCGGTCTCGCCGTACGCGCTGACCGGGTCGATCTTCGCTCAGGACCGGGCGGCGGCGGCCGAGGCGATGCAGCTGCTGCGGTTCGCGGCCGGGAACTTCTACGTGAACGACAAGCCGACCGGGGCCGTGGTCGGGCAGCAGCCGTTCGGCGGCGGCCGGGCGTCCGGGACGAACGACAAAGCGGGGTCCGGCCAGAACCTGCTGCGCTGGACGTCCACGCGGTCGATCAAGGAGACGTTCGTGCCGCCGATCGTGGCGACCGGGGGGACCTACCACGGGTGGGGGAACGTCGACCCCGACCTGCGTCCACGGCCGGTCTGAGGGATCGACGCGGCTGCAGACCGGGACGAGAGCTACCCCCACATGGGCTGAGCGGCTGGCTGCTCCGCAGGCTTCGCCGGGTAGTCGATCCGCTCGACGCTGGCCACCAGGGCCGAGTGGTCGAGCACGCGCAGCAGCGCCTGCGTGTCCGTCGGCGACCACGTCGTGACCTCGATGATCACCGTGTCCATGTTCCTGTCCCCTCCCCATTCGCGCTCTCGGGCATGGGACGGCGGCCTGCCACCGTTCTTACGCGGTGCCTCGTGTGACGTCAGTCACACTTTCGGCCTATCAAGATCGACCGATCCGGCGGCCGTGCCGATCGATGCCCGCTCGGTAGGCTCGACCGGACAGCCGCACAACGGCGTGCGGTGGCACCCGGTGAAGAAGGCGATAGCCCGTGAGCCCGAGCGTCGGCATCCCGTCCACGCGCCTGGAGGAGTCCAAGGCCGAGCTGATCGCCAAGGCCGTCGAGGTCGGGGACCGGGGCCGCGGGTCGGACGCCCAGGCCGACTCGATCTTCCTGCAGCGGTACTTCAAGCACGTCGCCCCGGAGGACATCGTCGGCCGGGACCCGGTCGACGTGTTCGGAGCGGCCCTGGCCAACCGCGAGCTCGCCCAGCACCGGCCGCAGGGCCGGGCCAACGTCCGCGTCGTACACCCCGACGGTCGACGAGCACGGCTGGGCGTCGGGGCACACCGTGGTCGAGGTGGTCACCGACGACATGCCGTTCCTGGTCGACTCGGTCACCAGCTGCCTCGGCCGGCACGGCACCTCGATCCACCTGGTGATCCACCCGCAGCTCGCCGTGCGCCGGGACATCACCGGCGAGCTGCTGGAGGTCCTGGGCGACAAGCCGCCGCACCTCGCCGGCGCGCACGTCGGGCCGGGCACCGGCTCCGAGGACGTCGTCATCGAGTCGTGGATGCACGTCGAGATCGACCGCGAGAGCGACGCGGCCGAGCTGGACCAGCTCGCCGAGGCGCTGCGCCGGGTCCTGTCGGACGTCCGCGAGGCGGTCGAGGACTGGGCCAAGATGCGCGACGCCGCGCTGCGGTGCGCCGAGGAGATCGCCGCCAACCCGCCGCCGCTGCCGGACGCGGAGGTCTCCGAGGCCTGGGAGCTGATGCGCTGGCTGGCTGACGACAAGTTCACGTTCCTGGGCTACCGCGAGTACGACCTGGTCCAGGGCGGCTCCGACGACAGCGCGGGCCGGACGATGGACTCGCTGGTGGCGCGGCCGGGCAGCGGGCTCGGGATCCTGCGCTCGGACCAGCGCCGGTCGGTCTCGTTCGGCGCGCTGCCGGCGGAGGTGCGCAGCAAGATCCGTGAGCCGCGGATGCTCGTCCTCACCAAGGCGAACTCGCGCTCCACCGTGCACCGGCCGGCCTACCTGGACTACGTCGGGGTCAAGACGTTCGACCCGGACGGCACCGTCATCGGCGAGCGCCGCTTCCTCGGGCTGTTCACCTCGTCGTCGTACAGCGACAGCGTGCTGCGCATCCCGGTGCTGCGGCGCAAGGCGCGCGAGGCCCTGGACGCGTCCGGGTTCGCCGCGGACAGCCACAGCGGCAAGGACCTCCTGCAGATCCTCGAGACGTACCCGCGCGACGAGCTGTTCCAGATCTCGGTGCCCGAGCTGCTCGAGACCGTGCTGTCGGTGATGCACCTGCAGGAGCGCAGGCAGACCCGGCTGTTCCTGCGCAAGGACGACTACGGCCGGTTCATGTCCTGCCTGGTGTACCTGCCGCGGGACCGATACACGACCGACGTCCGGCTGGACATGGAGCGCATCCTGCGCGAGGCGCTGCACGGGGAGACGGTCGACTACACCGCACGGGTGTCGGAGTCGGTGCTGGCCCGGCTGCACTTCGTCGTCCGGGTGCCCAAGGGCGAGGTCGTCCGCGACGTCGACCAGGACGAGCTCGAGGCCAGGCTGGTCGAGGCGACCCGGTCCTGGGCGGACGACTTCGAGGAGGCCCTGGTCGACCAGTGCGGCGAGGAGGCCGCGGTCGACCTGCTGCACACCTACGGCGACGCGTTCCCCGAGGCGTACAAGGAGGACTTCCCGGCCAGGACGGCGGTGGCCGACCTCAAGCAGCTGGAGGCGCTGTCGCCGGGGACGACGGCGCTGAACCTCTACGTGCCGCTCGGAGCCGGGCCGGGCGAGCGGCGGTTCAAGATCTACTGCTCGGGCTCGCCGCTGTCGCTGTCGCGGGTGCTGCCGGTGCTGCAACGAATGGGTGTCGAGGTCGTCGACGAGCGGCCGTACGAGGTCGAGCGGCCCGGGCACGAGCCGGCCTGGGTCTACGACTTCGGCCTGCGCTTCGAGGGGACCTCGGACGGCGCGGACGTGAAGGGCCGCTTCCAGGAGGCGTTCGCCGCGACGTGGGCGGGCGAGGCCGAGTCGGACGGTTTCAACGCGCTGGTGCTGCGGGCCGGGCTGACCTGGCGGCAGGCCATGGTGCTCCGGGCGTACGCGAAGTACCTGCGGCAGGCCGGCTCGACGTTCAGCCAGGAGTACCTGGAGCAGTCGCTCGCCACCTACGTCCCGGTGACGCGGCTGCTGGTGCGGCTGTTCGAGGCCACGCTCGACCCCGACCTGCCCGGCGGCGCCGAGGACCGCGAGGAGATCGTCGGCGCGCTGGTCGAAGAGGTCACCGGCGCGCTGGACGACGTGGCCAGCCTGGACCACGACCGGATCCTGCGCTCCTACCTCGCGCTGATCAGGGCGACGCTGCGCACGAACTACTTCCAGGCCGGCCCGGACGGCGCGCAGCACCCGCCGTACCTGTCGGTCAAGCTGGACCCGCAGCGGCTGCCCGAGCTGCCCGCGCCGCGGCCGAAGTACGAGATCTGGGTGTACTCGCCGAAGGTCGAGGGCGTGCACCTGCGGTTCGGCGCCGTCGCCAGGGGCGGCCTGCGCTGGTCGGACCGTCGCGAGGACTTCCGGACCGAGATCCTCGGCCTGGTCAAGGCCCAGGCGGTCAAGAACGCGGTGATCGTCCCGGTCGGCGCGAAAGGGGGGTTCGTCGTCAAGAGCGCGACCGCCGACCCGTCCGACCGGGAGGCGGTGCTCGCCGAGGGCATCGACCGCTACCGGATGTTCGTCTCGCGCGCTGCTCGACATCACCGACAACCTCGTCGACGGTGCGGTCGTGCCGCCACCGCGGGTGGTCCGGCACGACGTCGACGACCCGTACCTCGTGGTCGCGGCGGACAAGGGCACCGCGACCTTCTCGGACATCGCCAACTCCGTGTCGACGGCGTACGGGTTCTGGCTCGGCGACGCGTTCGCGTCCGGCGGGTCCGCCGGGTACGACCACAAGGCGATGGGGATCACCGCGCGCGGCGCCTGGGAGTCGGTCAAGCGGCACTTCCGCGAGCTGGGTCACGACACGCAGACCGAGGACTTCACCGTCGTCGGCGTCGGCGACATGTCCGGTGACGTGTTCGGCAACGGCATGCTGCTGTCCGAGCACATCAGGCTGCTGGCCGCCTTCGACCACCGGCACATCTTCCTGGACCCCGCGCCGGACCCGGCCGCGTCGTTCAAGGAGCGGCGCCGCCTGTTCGACCTGCCGCGCTCGTCCTGGGACGACTACGACCATGCGCTCGTCTCGGCGGGCGGCGGGATCTACCCGCGGTCGGCCAAGTCGGTCCCGGTGAGCCCGCAGGTCCGCGCGGCGCTCGGTATCGCCGACGGCGTCAACCAGCTCACGCCGGCCGAGCTGATGCGGGCGGTGCTCGCGGCGCCGGTCGACCTGCTCTGGAACGGCGGCATCGGTACGTATGTGAAGGCGTCGACCGAGTCCAGCGCCGAGGTGGGCGACAAGGCCAACGACGCGATCCGGATCGACGGGTGCGACCTGCGGGCACGGGTGGTCGGCGAGGGCGGCAACCTCGGCTTCACCCAGCGCGGCCGGATCGAGGCCGCCGAGCGCGGCGTCCGGCTCAACACCGACGCGATCGACAACTCGGCCGGGGTGGACACCTCCGACCACGAGGTGAACATCAAGATCCTGCTCGACCAGGTGGTGCACGCCGGCGACCTGACGCCCAAGCAGCGCAACGACCTGCTCGCGACGATGACCGACGACGTGGCCGCGCACGTCCTGCGCGACAACTACGAGCAGAACGTGCTGCTCGGCAACGCCCGGGTGCAGTCGCACTCCATGCTGCCGGTGCACCAGCGGCTGATCCGCGACCTCGAGCAGCGCGGCGAGCTGGACCGCGGGCTGGAGTTCCTGCCGACCGACGGCGAGATCGACGCGCGGTTCGCCGCCGGGCTGGGGCTGACGTCGCCGGAGTTCTCGGTGCTGGTCGCGTACTCGAAGATGACCCTCAAGCGCGAGCTGCTCGCCACCGGCCTGCCCGACGAGCCGTACTTCCGCTCCGTCGCGAGGCGCTACTTCCCGTCGCCGGTCGTGCAGCGGTACGGCGACCGGATCGACGCGCACCCGCTGCGTCGCGAGATCGTCACGACCGGCGTCGTGAACGACCTGGTCAACCGCGCCGGCATCACGTTCGTGTTCCGCGCGACCGAGGAGAGCGGTGGTACCCCGGTCGAGGTGGCGCGGGCGCTCGCCGTCGTCCGCGAGGTGTTCGACCTGCCCGACTTCTGGGCCCGGGTCGAGATGCTGGACAACCAGGTGCCCACCCGCGCCCAGACCGAGCTCTACCTGGAGTGCCGCCGGTTGCTCGACCGGGCGACCCGGTGGCTGCTTCAGTCGCGCCGCCAGCTGCTCGACGTCGAGGCCGAGATCGAGCACTTCGGCGACGTCGCGTCGCTCAAGCGACGGATCCCGCAGATGCTCCGCGGGGCGGAGGCCGAGCGGCTGGCCCGGCGGTCCGCCGAGCTGGTCGCCCTTGGCGCGCCGGACGAGCTGGCGCTGGAGACGGCGTCGATGCTGGACGCCTTCTCGCTGCTCGACGTCGTGCAGCTGGCGCGCGCGTCGGGGGAGCCGCCCGAGCAGGTGGGCGACCTGTACTTCGCGCTGTCCGAGCAGTTCGAGGTGGACCGGATGCTGGGCCGGATCACGGCGCTGCCGCGCGACGACCGCTGGGCCGCCCTGGCCCGGATGGCGCTGCGCTACGACCTGTACGGGGCGCTGGCCGGACTCACCCGCAACGTGCTGGCCGCCACCGCCGGGACGACCGACCCGGACGAGCGGATCGCCGTCTGGCAGACAGGAGAACGCCGAGGGTCTGGCCCGCGCCCGGGCGACGCTGCAGGAGATCGCCACGGCCGAGGCGTTCGACCTGGCGACGCTGTCGGTGGCGATGCGCGTCATCCGCACGCTGGTGCCGTCCGGCAGCTCCGCATAGCCGCTCCGGTCGGTCAGCCGGTCCGGGTCAGCCGGCCAGCGGGCCCGGGGCGATCGTGTCGATCTCGGCGAGCTCCTCGGCGGTCGGCCGCCAGGCGCCGGCCGCGACGTTCGCGTGCACCTGCTCGGCGCTGGTCGCGCCGGCGATCACCGACGCCACTGCGGGCTGCGCGGCGAGCGCGCCGATCGCCACCTCGAGCAACGTGCGGCCGTGCTTGTCGGCCCAGGCCCGCAGCGCCTCGACCCGGTCCAGCTTGGCGTCGGTGACGAACGCGGGCGTGCCGGCCAGCCGGGTGCCGGCCGGGATCCCGCCGTCGCGGCTGACCTTCCCGGTCAGCAGGCCCTTGGCCAGCGGGAAGAACGGCAGGATCCCGAGGCCGAAGTGCTCCGCGGCCGGGACCACCTCGCGCTCGGCCTCGCGCTCCAGCAGCGAGTACTCGTTCTGCGCGGAGACGAACGGTGTCCAGCCGCCGGCGGCGGCCAGGTGCGCGGCGTCGGCGATCTGCCAGCCGGCGAGGTTCGAGTGCCCGACGTACCGGACCTTGCCCTCCAGGACCAGCTCGTGCAGCGCGGCCAGGGTCTCCTCCATGGGAGTCACCGGGTCCGGCGTGTGCAGCTGGTACAGGTCGATGTGGTCGGTGCGCAGCCGGCGCAGCGACTGCTCGACCGCGTACCGGACGTAGGAGCGGCCACCCTTGGCACCGATCGCTGCGGGATAGCCCATGGAGTGGTCCTGGTGGCCGAACTTGGTCGCGAGCACGACCTGGTCCCGCCGGCCCTGGAGGGTCTCGCCGAGCAGTGTCTCGGACCCGCCGGCGTTGCCGTAGATGTCCGCTGTGTCGAAGAGCGTGACGCCCGCGTCGATCGCGGCGTCGACGACTGCGCGGGTGGCGGCCGCGTCGATGCGCCCGCCGAAGTTGTTGCAGCCCAGACCGACCTCTGACACCAGCAGGCCAGAGCTCCCCAGGGGTTGGTAGCGCATGTCCGGACTCTATGCCGCTGCCGCCAGCCCTCGTGCCTGACCCGGACAGGTGCAGGAGCTCGGACACACCGTTTGCCTCGCGCACCTTGGCCCTCGGTCGTACCTCTCATTACGTTGGCTGTACCAAGCCAGGTATACAACAAAGGGGTTCCCATGCTCTTGCGACACCACCGGCGGGCTGCGTGGATGGTGCTGCTCGGATGGGGCGTCAGTCTGCTCGGTGCGAGCCCCTCGACGGCTCACGCAGCCACGCCCGGCGTCGGGTCGCTCGCGCGGGACACAGCCGTGGTTGCCGTCGTCTCTCGGGACGGAGAGCCGGTCGCGGCAGCCACCGTCGACGTCGAGGTCTGGCCGTCCCAGGAGTTCCTCGAGACGCTCCCGGTCGGGCGCACCGTCCCGATGCTGGCGCTGCTCGTCGGCCAGACTGACGCTGACGGCCGCTACAACATCCCCTTGCACCCCGGGTCGCTCGCTAGCCGTTACGTGGGACGCAATGGCCAGGTCGACCTCGCCGTGACCGCTGACTCCGCTGGTCGCAGCGTGGTGTGGCACACGAGCGTGATCGCGAACGGCGCCGCGAAGACCCTCGCGTGGCGGACACCCAAGGCGTCCCCGGACTCCTCAACCCCGGCGATCCTGTCCTTCGACCTGGGCACCCAGGCGGGCGCCGCCCTGTCCACGGACGCGCCGAAGACCTGGGCCGTCGTCGCAGGGCGACTCGCCCCTGACGTGAGCACCGCTGGGCTGGAGCGGACGACGGTAGCCACCTCAACCGACCTGACCGTCAAGCCGCAGGTGCCGGCGACATGCGTGACCCTCAAGCAGAACGTCCTCTACACGAACGTCGACGAGATCTTCATGGCTGCCTACGGGTGGTCCGGGGCACACGCGACGGTGACGCAGGGGGCGACGAGCACCCACACGCTGGGTGTCGCGGTCAAGGTCGGGACCGGGGGCTGGGCGGCGAGCGGCAGTGCCGGGTTCAGCGAGAGCCAGGGTTCGAGCGCCAGCCAGAGCGGGATCGCGGACGCATACGTTCACAACGCCTTGAACTACCGCCAGTACCAGACCGTCTGCACTGGGCAGCTGGTCAGGTACACGCTGCGGGCGGAGTCTACCTACGACTACCTCAGCAACTTCACCTTCGCCCCACACGTCAACTACACGACCTGCGTGACCAAGTGGGCGGGTGCAGTTGTCGTGAAGAACACTGCGACCGACCTCACCTTCAGTGCCGGCGTCAGCCTGCCAGTCGGACTGTCCGTCTCCGCGCAGTCCGGGTGGAACACGACGACGCAGGCGACGTGGAAGACGACGGCAACCACGAAGCTCTGCGGAAACAGCACCACAGGCTGGGTGAACTCGTCGAACATCTCCCTATCCGCCGGATGACCCGCACCGGCCCGTGGTCCGTCGATCGTCGTCGGCAGGCCATGGTGGGTCTGGCGCTCTGCGTAACGGCGGTCCTCGTCGGGTCCTGTGGCCGAAGAAACCCAGATCTGCAGGTCCCCGGAGATCGGGGCCCCTGTCGCGCGGGTGGCCTACCAGAACACCGAGGTCGGACAGCCGTGGACCATGCAGGCCCTGGTGCTGTGCGAGTCATCGCACGGCGACCTGGTGATCACGGGCATCACACCCTCTGGCGGCCAAGGGCTGGTCATCGACCACGTTCGCCCTCCGACCGAACCCCGCCCAGCTGGTGCCTCCTCGGGACGGGCTGGGCGACACTCACCAGACACTCGACGCCGTCGGGCAGGGGTTCGACCCGCACGCTCGCCAGTCGGTGACCGGTGTCTGTGACGACGCCGATCCCACGACCGGACACCCGCGAGGCCCCTATCCGATGTGGCAGGAGCTCGCCGTGCAATTCTCCCGGCGCGGCGCCGGGTCCGCGTACGACGACGGCATGGACGTGCACTACGGACGGCATCCGGTGATCACGTGCTGTTCCTCCCGTTCGCGATCTCGCTGTGCGTGCCCCGTGATCACGCGGGGAGCTGCCCGTAGTCCCAGAGCCGGGACCCGCCGGGGACGGCGGCCGTCTCGTCCCCGAGAGGCTTCAGCGGCTGTGCGATCCTGCCGATGTGCGAGGCGAGCACCGAGGAGTACGTCGTGGATGAGCCGCTCGAGCGGGACGAGTCGTCGGTCGCGACGGCCCGGCCCGAGCCGCGCCCTGAGGGATCGCCGCGCTGGGGACGCTGGCTCGCGGTGGTCGTCGCCGTGGCGGTCCTATCCGCCGGGGTGCTCTACTTCGCGACGCACCGCGTCGACCCTGCAGCCCAGGACGCCGACTTCATCCGGCAGGTCACCGCCGCCACCGGCTCCGCGCCGAAGAACCCGGCGGCGCTCACCGCCGCCGCCCGCAAGCAGTGCGACGCCGGCAGCGCGTCGCTGAAGTACCTGGCCGGCCTGATCCACGAGAACAAGTCCTCGAACGTGGAGACGCTCACCCGGATCGGCCTGTCGGTGTACTGCCCGAACCTGTCCGCGGAGTTCGAGAAGGACCTGACCGGCTGAGTGCCGTCACCGCCGGCCTCTTCTCGTTCGGCGTGTGCACGTCGGGCGGGTCCGACCCGATCTGCGCGGTCGACCCGTCCACGGTCCCGAAGGCGATGGACGTGATCACCCCGGGCGGCGTCGACCAGGTCACCGAGCTCGACCCCACGCTCGGTCCGGTCGTCGTCCAGGGCGTCAGCATCCCCTGAGCACGTCGGTCGGTAGGTTGACCGGCGTGCTGACCGCCGAAGCCGTGGCCGGGCTGCCCAAGGCCGAGCTGCACGTCCACCACGTCGGGTCGGCGTCGCCGGCGACCGTCGCCAGGCTCGCGGCGCGGCACGAGGGCAGCTCGCCGGTGCCAGCCGACCCGGACCTGCTCGCCGACTACTTCACGTTCACCGACTTCGGCCACTTCATCGAGGTGTACCTGAGCGTCGTCGACCTGGTCCGGGACGCCGACGACGTGCACATGCTGACGACCGAGGTCATCCGCGACCTGACCGCCCAGCAGGTGCGCTACGCCGAGCTGACCGTGACGCCGTACACCTCGGTCGCCCGCGGGATCGCGGCCGAGGAGTTCTGCGCCGCCATCGAGGACGCGCGGACCGCCTGCGAGGCCGAGCTCGGCACCGTCGTCCGGTGGTGCTTCGACATCCCCGGCGAGTCGGGCCTGCCCGCCGCGGACACGACCCTGGACATCGCGCTGCGCCTGCAGCCGGCCGGCCTGGTGAGCTTCGGCCTCGGCGGTCCCGAGGCCGGGGTGCCGCGGGGGCAGTTCGTCCCGCACTTCGCCGCGGCACGCGCGGCCGGGTTGCACAGCGTGCCGCATGCGGGGGAGTCCACCGGTCCGGAGACGGTGGCCGACGCCCTCGACCTGCTCGGGGCCGAGCGGATCGGGCACGGCATCGCGGCTGCGCGCGACCCGGACCTGATGCGGCGGCTGGCCGAGCAGGGCGTTCCGCTCGAGATCTGCCCGACATCGAACGTGTGCACGCGGTCGGTGCCGAGCCTGGCCGAGCACCCGCTGCCGGACCTGGTCGCCGCCGGCGTCACGGTCACGATCAACTCCGACGACCCGCCGATGTTCTCCACCACGCTGAACAACGAGTACCTGGTGGCCGCGCGGCTGCTCGACCTCGACCTCGTCGGGGTCGCCGCTCTGGCCCGGACCGCGGCGCAGGTGTCGTACGCGCCCGACGATGTGCGCGCGGTCGCTGCTCGCGGAGATCGACGCGTACGTGACGAACGCCGCGAATTCGCACGCACGCTGAGTCATCGCGTGTTGACCTGAAGTCAAACCTGGTCCATCTCTACCCACAGACGACCCGGATGGGTTTACCTTCCGTTTACCCGGGGTTGGGTGATCGTTCAGAGGGGTGGGGATCGGTCATGGGTGTTCGACGCGGGCGTCTGTCGCAGGACCGGCACGAGATCCGGGCGGCGGGGCTGGGGAACCACGGCGGCCTTCGTCGTCGCGCTCGCTGTCGTGGCCAGCATGCTGTCGCCGCTCACGAGCGCCTCGGCGGCCAACTCCGACGTGGTCATCACCGAGATGATGTTCAACCCGCCGTCCGGGGTCGACGGGGACGAGTTCCTGGAGCTCACGAACATCGGTGCCGCGGCCGTCGACGTGTCCGGCTGGTGCTTCAGCGGCATCACCCTCTGCTTCGCCCCGAGCACCAGCATCGCGGCCGGCGGCCGGCTGGTCGTCGGCAAGGACGCCGCCCGGTTCCAGCTGGAGTACGGGTTCGCGGCCAACGCCATCTACACCGGCAGCCTGTCCAACGGCGGCGAGACCATCACGCTGAAGGACTCCACCGCGGCCGTGGTCGACTCGGTCGCGTACTCCGACCGCGACCCGTGGCCGACCACCACGGACGGCACGGGGCCGTCCCTGGAGCTGATCGACCCGACGCTGGACAACAACGACCCGGTGAACTGGGCCGCCTCCACCGCGCTGTCCGGCAGCACCCCCGGGCGCGGCCAACTCGGTGGCGGCCACCGGCCTGCGGCCGCACGTCTCCGCAGTCCTGGCGACGCCGACCGTCCCCGCGGTCAGCCAGCCGGTCACCGTCACCGCGACCGTCACCGGGCAGACCAGCGTCGTCGTGCGCTACCAGGTCGACTTCACCGGTGAGCAGACCGTCGCGATGACCTCGCTCGGCGGCGACGCGTACACCGCGACGCTGCCCGGGGCGGCCGCCGGGCACCTGATCCGGTACCGCGTCGAGGCCACCAACGCCGCCGGGACCAGCTACTCGCCGCGGCTGGACGACAGCTCGCCGTTCAAGGGGGTCGTCGTCGCCAGCGGCGTGACCAGCGCGGTGCCGGTGATCGAGTGGTTCATGAACGACGCGGACTACAACCTGATCACGCAGAACCCGCTGATCGACATCACCAGGGCCGGCGTGCTGGCGTACAACGGGTCGGTCTACGACAGCACGATGTTCAGCATCCGCGGCGAGGGCACGCAGGACAATCCGAAGGTCAGCTGGAAGGTCGTGCTCCCGCAGGACCACACCCTGCAGATCGCCGGGCTGGTCGAACCGGTCGACGAGTTCGCCATGAACGCCGACTGGAGCGACAGCTCGCACGGCCGCACCACGCTGGCCTGGGACTCCTACCAGACGGCCGGTGTCGTGAACGAGCAGATCATGCAGCTGCGGGTGCAGAAGAACTCGACGTTCTTCGGGCTGTACACCTACACCGACATCTTCGAGGGCACCTGGCGCTCCCGCGAGGGCTACTCGAACAAGCAGTTCTACAAGGGCGGGCACGCCGGCTTCGACGCCACCAAGCAGCTCGTCGAGTACCGGTTCGAGAAGAAGAACCCGGAGGACGAGGACTTCACCACGCTCGCGGCGTTCCTCAACGGCGTCGACCTGACCGGCACCGCGCAGAAGAACAACCTGCTCGCGACCGCGAACATCCCCGAGATGATCAACTACGCGGTGGCCACGGCGATCGTCGAGCACACCGACTCGAGCACCAAGAACTTCTACCTGAGCCAGGATCCGACGACCGGTCGCTGGTCGGTCATCCCCTGGGACCTCGACCACACGTTCGGCCACAAGTGCTGCGGCGTGAACAGCAACTTCGTCACCCCGGCCGAGCCCGGCGACCAGGCCAGCGAGCTGATGACCGCGATCCTCGCGGTGCCCGAGTGGAAGCAGATGTACTTCCGCCGGCTGCGCACCGTCCTCAACTCGGTGCTCGCCACCGGGCGCCTGGAAGCGGTGTACGACGCGAAGGTCGGCCCGGCCGCGCCCGAGTCGACGCTCGACTTCGCGAAGTGGCCGCACACCGGCGGCAGCCTGAACTTCGCCAGCCAGCGAACCCTGCTGTTCAAGGCGATCCAGGCCCGGCGGAACGTGTTCGCCGCGGACAGCCGGGTGCCGGCCAACCAGAGCGCGGCGCCGAACATCGTGATCGACGAGATCCAGCCGTCGCTCGTCAACGGCGCCGGCGGGCAGTTCGTGGAGCTCTACAACCCGTCCGCCACCGAGGCGGTGGACCTGTCCGGCTGGGCGCTGTCCGGCTCGGTCAACCTGCAGATCCAGCCCGGCACCGTGATCCTGCCGGGCGGCCGGATGACGTTCGTCGCCAACGACCCGGCGTTCGAGGACACGTACGGCGGCCTGGTGTTCGTCGGCGGCGTCTTCGGCGGCGGTCTCGGCGCCAGCGGCACGCATCGCGCTCACCAGGGCGGACGCGTCGACAGCGGACTCGGTCGCCTACGGCGGCGCCGACTGGCCGGCCGTGACCGACACCCGCTCGCTGGAGCTGGTCGACCCGACGTCCGACAACTCCCTCGGGACGAGCTGGGCGCTGTCGACGGCGTCGGCCGGCTCACCGGGTGCGGCCAACCAGACGGCGGTCGTCGGCAGCCTGCCCGGCGCGCCGACCATCGGCGCAGCCACCGCCGGCGGCGCGGCGGCGACGGTGAGCTGGACGGCGCCGTCGAGCAACGGCGGCTCACCGATCACCGGCTACCAGGTGCGGGTGCTGGACGTGAACAACGTCCAGGTCGGCGCGGCCCGGCCGGCTTCGCCGACCGTGACCAGTCTCTACGTCACCGGCCTGACCGTCGGGACGCCGTACACCTTCCAGGTCGCGGCGATCAACGGAGTCGGCGTCGGTGCGCCGTCGGCGGTGTCGGGAGCCGTCACGCCGGTGCAGATCCTCGCGTCGTCGCGTCCGATCATCACCGGGGTGACCCAGGGTGCGGCCGGCGGCACGATCACCGCGACCGTGCGCTGGTCCCCGCCGACGTCCAACGGCAGCGGACCCGTCGAGGGGTACGAGATCTACGCCCTGCTGATGTCGTCCTCGGCGTCCAACGCGACTGTGCTCGGGCAGAGCGTGTCGCCGGTGGCCGCGGCGTCCGCGCGGCAGAAGGTCTTCACGCTGACGGCGGGCTACTACCAGTTCGTCGTGGTGGCGCTGAACCCGGCCGGATTCTCGCCGCCGTCCGCTCGGTCGGCCAGTGTTCTGGCTCGGTGACCCGGTGACGGAGGGCCCCTCTGGACAGGCAATGCGGCAAGGTGCACGCTTGGCCGGACGGAACGGGGGTTTCGCATGTCCGACGATCAGCCGCCCGGCTCCCCAGGCGAAGGCGCACCCACACCGCACGCACCGGATCCGGCCGAAACGCCGGCTGCGCCGATGCCGTGGCAGGGTCGGGCGGTCCCGCGCCGGGGCGGCTGGCGACAAGTCGTCCTCACGCGGATCGCGACCCTCGAGCTGGAGCTGCGCCAGGTTGAGTGCAAGCGCGACAGCGACTGCGACTTCGACGCTACCCGGGAACAGATCCTGAAGTTCCTCGAGACGGCCCAGCAGGCCGCGATGAGCAAGACGCAGTGGGGGAGCGGGGCGTACTGGAGCGGCGACGCCCCCGACCAGGCCTGGCTCGCCGTGCATGCGGCCGAGGAGGCGCTGCTGCCCCTGCAGGACGATGTGACGCTGCGAGGCAAAGCGTCCACGATCATCGCCTGGGGCAGCCTGACGCTGGGGGCGCGCGACCCTCGCGTGACCGAGGTCTCCGACCTGGTCAAGCACGCAACGGTCAAGGAGCAGCCGATCGACGACGTGACCAGACAGCGGCTGAAGTCGATGCTGCGGTCCGCCAACGACGAGTCGGACAGCTCGTACGCGAGCAGCCGAAGCTTCCGGAACCTCGTGCTCATCGCTGCGATCGTCGCAGCGTTCATCGGGGTGCTGATCGCCGTTCTCGGGATCTGGTGGGCGGAGGCCGCTCCGCTCTGCGACAACAAGATCTGCCCCATCGCCACGCACACCATTCCGAGCGGGTTGGACGTCGCGGCGGTCGAGCTGTTCGGGGTGCTGGGTGCCGTCCTGGCAGTCGCGTTCAGCCTGCGTCGGCTCCGCGGCACCCGTAACCCTTACGGCATCGGGTTGGTCCAGGGCCTGCTGAAGATCCCCCTGGGTGCGCTGACCGGGTTCACCGGAGTGCTCATCGTGCAGTCCGGGCTGATCTCAGGGATCGTGAAGCCTGCCTCGGCCGGGCAGGTCGTGGCGTACGCGGTGGTGTTCGGATACTCCCAACAGCTGCTGACGAGCCTCGTGGACAAGCAGGCGCAGACGGTCGTGCACGGCACCTCAGGCGAGCGCACCACGACTGGCGCAGGGACGGCGGCGGCTGCGAACTGAACCAGCGGGGCTGAACTGAGGGTTGCCCCTCGTCGCTGGCACGGCGCTGACACGGTGTTCCCAGGATGGCTCGACCCCCTTGCGGGTGACGCGAGACGGTCGGCAGAGTCCACGGCCTGCGGGTCGTTGCGGGCGACCTGCTCGGTCATGGGTGGGGTGGACAGTGGCGGTCGACGTGGTCGCGCTGGTGGAGGACGAGGTACGGCATCGGGTCCGACGCGGTGGTGTCGACCCGTCGGCCGCGCCGGATGCAGTCCGGGTGCTCGTCGACGAGGTGCTGGCGGACTTCGGCGAGCGGAGCCTGGGCGGCGCGCTGCCGGCGCTGACCGACCCCGAGGCGACCGGTCGGCTCGTGCTCGACGCGGTCGCCGGGTTCGGTCCGCTCCAGCCGTACCTCGACGACCCGGACGTCGAGGAGATCTGGGTGAACGGGCCAGGCCGGGTCTTCGTGGCGCGGGCCGGGTGCAGCGAGCTGACCGCGACCGTGCTCGCTCCAGGCAGCGTCGAGGACTTGGTAGAGCGGATGCTGGCCGGCTCCGGCCGGCGCGTGGACATCAGCTCGCCGTTCGTCGACGCCGCTCTGCCCGACGGCAGCCGGCTGCACGTGGTGATCCCGGACATCACCCGGCGGCACTGGGCGGTGAACATCCGCAAGTTCGTGGCGCCGGTCACCCACCTGCGCGACCTGGTCCGCCTCGGCACCCTGACCGACCCGGCCGCTCGGTTCCTCGAGGCGGCCGTGGCCAGTGGGTTGAACATCGTCGTCTCCGGCGCCACGCAGGCCGGGAAGACCACCCTGCTCACCACGCTCGTCAACGCGCTGCCGGCCGGCTGCCGGCTGGTGACCTGCGAGGAGGTCTTCGAGCTGCAGCCGCGGGTCGCCGACGTGGTCGCGATGCAGACCAGGCAGCCGAACCTCGAAGGCCACGGCGAGATCAGGCTGCGGCGTCTGGTCAAGGAGGCGTTGCGGATGCGACCGGGCTGCATCGTCGTCGGGGAGGTCCGTCAGGAGGAGTCCCTGGACCTGCTCGTGGCGCTGAACTCAGGCGTTCCGGGCATGTGCAGCGTGCACGCGAACTCGGCGCGCGAGGCGGTGGCCAAGCTGTGCACGCTGCCGCTCCTGGCCGGGCCCAACGTCACCAGCGGATTCGTCGTGCCCACCGTCGCGGCGAGCGTGGACCTCGTGGTGCACACCGCCACAGAGGCCGACGGTCATCGGCGGCTGCGGGAGATCGTCGCCGTCCCCGGACGGGTCGAGGGCGATGTCGTCGAGACCGCGTCGCTGTTCGCGACGGAGCATGGCGAGCTCGTCCGGACGCACGGGTTCCCGCCGCACCCCGAGCGGTTCGCCCGGGCCGGGCACGACCTCGCCGACCTGCTCGACGGCGAGCCGGCGCGACTCGGCTGGACCGGCTGATGGGTTCGTTCGTCGGACTGGTGCTCGGGCTCGGACTCCTCCTGGTCGGATGGTCGATCGTCGTGCCCGAGGCCGGGTGGAGCACGCTGGGGGGCTCCCGGGCCCGACGCCCGCTGCGCCTGCTGCTGGACGAGGCCGGGCTGGCCCGGGTCACGCCGGCGTCGCTCATGACCTGGTGCCTCGCGTCCGCCGTCGGCGCCTTCGTCCTGCTGGCCGGAGCCAGCCGGTCGGTGTCCGTGTCCGTCGCGTTCGGTTGCATGGCCTTCTACCTGCCGGTCGCCGTGGTCCGTGGGCGCCGTGCCCGCCGCCGTGAGCTGCTCGGGAGCCGATGGCCGGACGTCATCGACGACCTGACGTCGGCCGTGCGGGCTGGGCTGGCCCTGCCCGAGGCGCTCGTGCAGGTCGGCACCCGGGGGCCTCGCGAGCTGCAACCCGCGTTCGTCGCGTTCACCGCCGAATACCGCGCGACCGGACGATTCTCGGACGGGTTGGACCGGTTGAAGGCCGAGCTCGCCGATCCGGTCGGCGACCGGGTCGTCGAGTCCCTGCGCGTGGCCCGTGACGTCGGCGGCCACGATCTCGGTGAGCTCCTCCGCACGTTGTCCGCGTTCCTGCGGGACGACAACCGCACCCGCGGTGAGCTGCGGGCCAGACAGGCCTGGACCGTGAACGGCGCGCGGGTGGCTGTCGCCGCGCCGTGGCTCGTCCTCGGCATGCTGGCCCTGCGTCCCGCGGCTGTCGCGGCTTACGACACGCCCGCAGGTGCCGTCGTGCTCGTGTCCGGGATCCTGGCCTGCGCGGCCGCGTACACCGTCATGCTCCGCATCGGCAGGTTGCCGGTCGAGCCCAGGGTCTTCGCATGATCGGCGTCCCGGGTGCCTGGATCGGCATGACCGCCTCCCTCGGGATCCTCCTGGTGCTGGCCCGGCTGCCGCTGCTGCACCGGGTGCGGCTGCAGGACCGCGTCCTTCCGTACCTTCGCGACCTGCCAGGAGTCGTGGCTCCCCGAGGGACGGCGAGCGCTGCGCCGGCGCGGTCGGGCGGCCGCGACCTGCCCGACCTGCCCGACCTGGTCCGCCGGGCCCGGGACGGGCTCGCGGCGCGGCTGGACCGCGCGCTCGGCGGCGCGGAGTCGGTCCGCCGCAGGCTGGACCAGCTCGGCCGCGGAACCGTCGAGGAGTTCAGGACCGAGCAGGTGGTCTGGGCCGGCGCCGCGGTCGCGGTCGTCCTGGGGCTCGAGCTGCTGCGGGCAGCCGCAGGGTCGTCGCCGTCCCCGCCGATCGTCGTGCTGCTGGCGGCCTCGGCCGCGGCCATCGGTGTGGTGGGCTGCGACCAGCGGCTGAGCCGCCGCGCCGCCGCGACACAGGCACAGCTCCTGGTCCAGCTGCCTGCGGCCGCCGAGCTGGTGGCTCTGTCTGTCGCGGCGGGGGAGGGACCGGCCGCGGCACTGCAGCGCGTCCACCGGATCGGGTCCGGCGCCCTTGCCCGGGAGCTCGGACGGGTGCTCGCGGATGCCCGTGCCGGCGCCCCGCTCGGGCGCGCGCTCGAGAGCCTAGGCGCTCGCTGCGACGTGCTCGCGGTGCGGCGCTTCGCGGACGCCATCGTCGTGGCGCTGGAGCGCGGCACCCCGCTGGCCACAGTGCTGCGTGCTCAGGCCGCGGACGCGCGGGACGCCGCTCGACGAGACCTGGTCGAGCGAGCCGCTCGCCGCGAGGTCCTCATGCTGCTGCCCGTCGTCTTCCTGGTCCTGCCGGTGTCCGTGCTGTTCACAATGTTTGCTTTGGGGTAGCCAGTGCGGACGGCCGCCGCTGCCCGAGCGGAAGTCTAAGTAGAGAATCTACGTGTTGTTTAAATAGGGAGATAGTGACTTGACTAGCGCACTATCTTGTGCCATCCTTTCGGTTATAGCCAACGGGCACTGGGCTCGGCGGCGACAACCGAAAGGACAGAGCAATGACCGCAGTACAGATCCAGGACTTCGACGAGTTGTCCGAACTGGTCAGCCAGGAGGACATCGTCGTGGTTCAGATGCAGACCCTCCGAAGCGCGGCGAACTGGGACAGGCTCACCCAGGGTGCGATCGACGCGATCGGGGACCAACTCCGCGGCCGGGCGCTGGGGGTCTATCCGGAACTGAGCCAAGATCGATGGCGGGAGGTCCGCGTCTACAAGATCGGCACACCGATCGGAAATCTAGTGGAGTCGGTGACG
Source organism: uncultured Actinomycetota bacterium (assembly GCA_963771835.1). Lineage (GTDB taxonomy): Bacteria > Actinomycetota > Actinomycetes > Prado026 > Prado026 > CAVQCJ01. Next base: position 210,222 of record CAVYVA010000004.1, on the reverse strand, counting down.
ACCCCGAGCGACGCGGGTGATCGCCGTCTTCGAGAAGCGGCGACCAAAGCCGGCCAGGAGATCCTGCAGAAGATCCGTGGCCTTGTCTGCGAGATCTAGGCCACCGGCGGCCGCACGCAAGCAGCCCGTCCTCCCGAGCGAAGGGGGGACGGGCTGATTGTTCTTGCCAGCCCAGGGGTTCTCTCAGCCCTCTCCTTCAAGGTGTTGCCCTGAACCCATGGATTCTGCGGACCCCTGCTGCCCATCTGTGGCAACCTCTCACCGCGTGAGCGGGAAGGGGGGCCTGTGCCGGACGACTCGAACTGGCGGCGGCCAGTCCTGACGGGACTCGCGATCGGCGTCCCCGTCGCGGTCGCCCTGGTCGTTGGAGCTGCCGTCCTCGCGATCGCTCGGCCGGCTGCCGCACCGGTGGCGGGACCGGTGCCGACCGTGACGGCTACGGCGACCGTCACCGAGACGACCTCGCCGACGGCTGAGTCCTCATCCGTCTCGACGCCGACGCCGAGCCCGTCGCAGACGAAACCCGCGCCTCAGGGCAGCGTCGCGGTCACCGTCTGGCATGACCTGTCGTCCGACAACAAGTGCGCATGGGTCGAGACCGTGTACGAGAACCGCTCCAACACCGCGGTCAACACCATTACCCAGACGTTCCAAACGACGTACACGCCGAAGCACAAGGACGGTACGTACCCGGACGACAAGAACGGGCCGACGAAGACGCTCACGCAGACCGCCGGGATCGCCCCCTACAAGTCGCGCACGCTTGACTGGCACGTCTGCGCGCCGGAACTCGCCGCGCTACAGAACAAGCCACCAGCCGACGGGATCGACGCGTTCATGGAAGAGATCGGCGCGATCCCGACTCAGTTCCGTTGGAAGTGGATTCAGTAGACGCGCGGTCAGGTTGCGCACCAGGTAGCGGTCGAGCCTGAGCCCGACCTGTTGCTCGTTCCCGGACCCGACTCCCGGTGCTAAGCCTGGCAGGAATGAACAACAAGAGTGCCTCGACTTGCCTCGCCCTGCAGCCTATTGCCTTCGGGGCACCTCAATCTCTCGTTCCGACAGCAAGAGATCCTGACCGCTCGTCACCAGTCGCCGAGCGAAACCACGCACTCGTACGCCGCCGTCACCGAACGTGCGACTCACCTCCAACGTCGGCAATGGCCACACCTTTAGTCCGTACGCCGGAATCATCGCTGGCAACTCGGGGCCTACTGCTTGGTTGCCGAGCATGGCGATCCTCGACGCCGAGACTTCGGAGTGTCCGTCGGAGCGCAGACCCACGTCGTATACGGCGGCTGCGGCACCGCCCTCATTGACGACCGCCACGGCGTAGGTCTGCCTGTTCGGCTCGTCACCTCCGATGTTGATGACGGCCGATACCTGCAGGATCACTTCGAGTCGTGGACGAGCAGCCTCCTCCCGACGGCGCTGCAGTTCGAGGGACTCGGCTGCCGCTGCAGCCTGCTGCTCCATCGCGTCCTTTGACTGCTGCGTCTGCGCGGCGAGCGCGGCCCTCGACTGTCGCAACGCGGCGACGGCAACCACGACTGCCGCGACCGACACGATCAACCCGGCGATGGTCGGCCACACCGGGGCAGCGGGAAAGTCAACGGGGCCGACGATGTGAACGGGGACCGGGGTCGGACTCGCCATGGGCGAAACCTAATGCCGAAGATCATCGGCCGGGGGTCTTTCCCATGTGATGGAGCACCCCGAGTCCCGTTTCCCTGTCTCTCTCCCCGATTCTGTAGGGAATGACCAGAAGTGCCCTAGGTGGCTCAGCCCGTCGGCTTCCGCCGCACTGACGGCCTAGACGCGCGTCTCCGAGGTCACCCTGGCGCAGCGCTGAGGCTGAGCACCTTTGACCACAAGTCGGGCAGACTCACGGCATCCGCGTCCACCGTCTCGGTCCACCCGATCCCGTCGGCTAGATAGGGCGGCAGCCCGAGTTCGTCGCGAAGCCATCGGAGCACCCCCTGCTCGACCCGGAAGGCCTCCTCGCCTCGATCGAACCGCAGGGTTCGGTAGACCTGCCACCCACTTCGGCGGTGGACGGCGAGCCGGTCGCTGTCGACCGCGGCGATCCCGACCTTGTGTGCGCCGCGGGCAGGGTGGGTCACGACGTAGACGAGACCTGGCGCGCCGTAGTCGAAGCCGTGCTCGGCGCAGAATCGGCAGCTCGTTCCACGGCTGCGCACGGACGAGTACATCGGCGTGCTCTCGTTGCCGCAGGTCGTGCAGCGACATCTCCACGGTGTAAGGGCACCGGGGTAGGGCACGAGCGGTTCCAGTCCGGCGCGGCGCATCATGGCCTCGGCTTCCGCCGGTGGCACGGCCCGGCCGGCGCAGTACGCGCATGCGCCGTATCCCTTCTTTACGTCGTGAAGTCGCGGTGTCACCTCCCGGCCGCAGGTCAGGCACCGGCATCGCCAGGGCCGCGCCGCACCTCGGTACTCGTCCACTGGCTCCACGCCAGCAGAGCGCATGATCCGTTCGGCAGCCGCCGACGGGAGACGTCGCTTTGCCGCCGATCGTGCCGTCCCGCAGAACTTGCATTGCCTTCCGCCGTTTCGGACGCGGGCAAGGGTGGTGGTGGTGTCGTTGCCACAGGCCAGGCAGCGGCAGTGCCACGCCGCGTGGCTACCCAGATACGGCCCGAGTGGTTCCAGGCCGGCGGCCCTCATCTCCTCTGCGGCTTTCGCAGCGTCGACTCGGCGGACCTCGGCGGATCGCCGGTTGCCGCAGTGAATGCAGCGACGTCCCATCAGGACGCTGATTAGCGGTGGTGCTACTTCGCCGCCGCAGGCGAGGCACTGGGCGGGCCACGGATCAATCTTGTTGCCCGGATACCGGCCCTGAGGTGCGTATCCCGCGTCGCGCATGATCCCCAGCGCCTCTTCGGGATCGATGACCCGGCCCGAGCAGTAGGGGCAGGGTGACCCGGTCCGCTTGTCCCTGACTCCGCCGAGCGTTCGAGTCATCACGTGACCACAGACCGAGCAGCGACACAACCAGGGCGACTTACCGTCGCGGTACGGCTCTAGCGGCTCGTATCCCGCTTCCCGCATGACGGCAGCTGCCTCGTCGTTCGTGAGCCGCCTCGTCACGGCCGTAGGGTAGCCCGCCAGACGCAGCCGCTATGCCGGGCATCCTCCTTTCGGCAGCTCGATACGGCCCGCGTCAGCCTCCGGTCTAAGTCGGGGATCCCTCGGGCGAATGAGGCTCGTCATCGAGTCGAGCGAAGGCTTCACGCAGCCGGTCTGTTACATCGGTCCCATCGACGCAGGCCATCACTTGACTGACTGTGATTCGTGATCCAGCGACATGCTCACTCCACCGGGCAAGCGCCTGTGCTGTGGCTGCCGGGACCTCCCGAGCGTGAACGACTCGATGCGTGACGCTGTCGAGGACGACGAACACTGCGGCATCGAAGTCCCAACTGCGGATAGGAGAGAACGTTTCGGTCCTGCGGCGACTCGCCTCCACGACGCGGCACTTGACCTGAAGCCGGCGGTCGCCGGCTTGCACGTCCCAACTCTTGACGGAGGCGGCGGCAAGCGTGCCGTCGTAACCGATCCTCACGAGGGTCTCAGCAAGGTCGCCCGCCGGAGCATTGCGACTGCGGACTACTTGCTTGACGATCAATCGATCCAGGATACGTCCGTACAACTCTAGGAGAGCTGCCGTCGACCAGGCGTCCAGGTCAAGATCATGTTCAGGCACGGGCCGCAGAGTACCGGTAGGCCGAGCGCGCCCCGTGGCGGTGGCGACTGATGGGCGCAGTCAAGGTGCCGCCGAGACTGGCCGACCAACTGACATGGTCCGTAGGTTTCTTGCAGCGCTGCTCCTCGTAGCCCCGTGCGTCGTCGGTGCTGCCGTCGTGGCCGATGTAGGGGGCGTTCGCACATGGATGGGCCACGCATACGCGAACTGGGTGTCGGACAGTGTGAAGTCAATCCCTAGGGTCGGTCCGACGGCATCCGCCACGCGGTCCTAGCCCACCGCCAGGCTCCGACGCTTTCGCGCCGTCAGAACGCAGTCCGTGCCACTCGGCGCGACGCGAGCCGGTCAGATCCGTCCGAGGATCTCTGCCTTCTTCGTCGCGAACTCCTCTTCCGTGAGAATCCCGGCATCACGAAGCGCCCCCAACTGCTGCAGGGCTGCCATGTGGTCCACCACCGGTGCCGGTGGCGCTGCCGGTGGCGCTGCCGGTGCGACGACCGGTGGTGGGCCGTGCAGGATGAGTTGCTGAAGTGCACTACTGAAGACGATCGCCTCGGAGTGCTTGATCCGAAAGTGGATCTCGTTGCCTGAGGCGTAGACCGTGACCTTGGTCTTGAAACCGTCCTTCTTGGTGGACACGCTGCTCACCGAACGGATGGGCGTCATCTCGGTGTCCTGACGCGCCTTGCTGAAAGCGCCCCAGGCCTTGGGCTTGATTCGCTCGATCCGGTCGGCGAAGAGGATGACCACGGAGTTCTGGCCGGGATCCTTGGACTGACCGACAAACAGGTTCCCGGTGGGATCGATGTTTGCTCGCTTGATCAGGCTCTGCGTGTACTTGTTGCCGAGGCCGGTGGCGGCGTCTGACTCCTCAGGCTCGGGCTGCAGATCTGCCTCGGCCTCCGGTTCGGCGGCGGCCATCTCCGGGCCAGGAGCGGCCACCGGTTCAACCGGGGGCTGTGCCTCCTCGGGCACCCAGGCGGTGCCGTCCCACCGCAGCCATTCGGTTCCGTTCCAGTGGCGGTAAGGATCTTCGGTCTGGTCGGTCATTGCGTCTCCCTCGTCGGCGCGGCGAGAGTACAGCGCAGAGGTCGCTCCTCGTCTACTGCCACGCTCACCTTCGGTAGACCGGTCGGGTGAGGTCGATCGTGGGAGGCGGCGGCACCGGCGGCGGCGGCTTAGTGAGCAGTCTCCCGGTCGCCTCGTCGTCGAGTGCGACCACCTCGACGAACCTTAGGTCGGCCGCGGTGATGATCGGGCCGAGCTGCCCGCGGCGGGTGGTCCGGCTGCGGTAGCGGATGGCGACGGAGTCGATGAGTCCTTGCCGAACGTCGTCGAGCAGGGCGTCGCCGTGACGGCCGCCGCCGATCCGGAATGACCCGTACAGGCCGCCTGGCAGCTCGAATACGTCGACCGACCGGCCGAGTGCTCGGGTGTGGTCGGCTCCGCGGAAGAGCAGTAGCGGCTTCCGCCGGCCGAGACGCAGGGCAGGCCACCGGCACGGCGAACGCGCCGCGGTCGAAGCCGGGCACCGATCGCCCGACCGGTTCGCCGTACGTGACGAGCCGGGCGTGCAGCAGCCGGTCGCCGGTCAACGAGTGAGCCCGCTCTCGGGCGTCCCGGACGGCCGCCTCGGCCGCCTGCAGGCGGGTCAGCCCACCCGCCACCTGTTCGGCGGCAAGGATGCCGCTGACGGCCGCGAGCATCACGGTGAAGCAGTCGCCGCAGGAGCGCACCTTGCCGCCGCCGGGCAGGTCGCGGTCGCCTACCGAGCGGTCGCCGACCCGAAGCCGTTCGAGTGCGTTGTGCACCGGGACGTAGCGGTACTGCCCGCAGACCGGGCAGGTGTGGTCCCGCCGCTCGCGCTCGCCGCTCTCCCGAGCCTGCATGTCGTCGCGCCAGGCCATCCCGGCTCGGGTGGCTGCCTGCCAGTGCTGCCAGATCCGAAGGTGCTCAGGGTGTTTCCCAGGTTCCAGGGCGATCATCTCCCTTTCGGTGATCGGCCCGTGCTGCTTTTCCTCGCCGTAGTGATAGATCACCGGTTCGAGCAGGCGTACCGCCTTCGAGGCGTCGCGCAGGTCATCGTCGGCGGACCGCCGGTAGTACGAGCGACCGTCGAGTGCCACCTCGCGCAGGTACTCGGCTACATAGAAGGCGCTGTCCGGGTCATCCCACCCGTCCGGCCAGGCCGAGGTGTCCGGACCGGTTGCGTTCTCGGTGTCCCTGCTCATCTCTGCCACCCTTCATCGTCGTGAATGTGTGGTCCCAGCTGCCCACCGGTGTCATCGGGCGGTGCCGCGGGTCGGATGGTTGAGGCGGTGCATGAGCACCGCCCAGTGGTCGCGGACACCCTCGAATGCCACCCGCAGCGCCGGGCCGAGGTGGTCGCGGTATCCGATCCACGGGTCGCCGCCGCCGAACTCGTAGGCCAGGTCGACAAGGTCGTCGATCTCGAAGGGCAGCCGTCCGACGACCACGATGCCGCTGAGCGCGCGACGCGCCTGCTGCTCGGCGTGGGCGGTCGTGTAGCCATGCCGGTCCTTCCTTTCGCCGTTGCTCGCGCGCGCGTCACTAGTAGCGGCCAGGAGGCGGAAGTCCTCACCGACAGGCTCAGGCTCATGGCTCACTGCTTGTCCGACACGGGCGTCGGAGGTCGTGTCGGAGGTCGTGTCGGAGGTGGTGTCGGAGGTCCCTGAATGGCCGACACCCATGCCGGACGTCGGAGGGTCCTGAGTACCGACAGGGCTGTCGGCGGTCGTGTTAGTGACCTCCGACACCGTTGTCGGAGGACGGCGGCTGTCACCTCCGTCAGGGATGTCGGTCCTGGGGAAGACCCGACGAACTCGGGCGCGACCGTAGGATCGCTCAGTGGGAAGCAGTAGTCCGGCGTCGCGCAGCGCGGCTAGGCACCGCTCGACCCTTCGGGTGGTCGTGCGGAGCATCTCGGCGACCGTCGTCACCGCCAGCCAGGCCTCACCTTCGCGGTTCTCATATGCGGCGTAGACCAGGAGCACGGCCATGGCGGCAGTCGCGTCGACGTGGTGATGCGCGCACGTCTTTGCCATACCGTCGCGATCCCATGACGCCGAGAGCACGGCCTCAACGGCACTCGTTCGGTGCGGGCTCACCGTCGAGCTGCCCTTCGATGAACACGGCGGCGACTCGGGCGGGCGCAGGCAGACCGCCGCCGCCGGCTCTGTCCGCTGATGCCCTCAGGTGGGAGAATCGCGTCGAGTCCGCCGTCCTGGCGAGGGAACGGGATTCTGGTCGGCCGCCCTTCGGGGCGGCCGTTCCGCCTCGTCACCGTGCAGACCCGGACTCGTCACGGCCGCGGCGTAGCGACCTCACCACCGGTGCGAGGATGCGGCAGACGATCGCGGCACGCTCAGGAGACAGGGGCGGCCAGTCCGCGACCATCCGGCGTGCCCACTCTCGACTCTCTGCGTGAGCGGCCGGGTCTTCCGGCCGCTTACCGTTTGCGGTCTTGCCGCTCATGCCACGCCACTGCGACGTAGCCGCTCGACGGCCGCCACGGGGATGCGGAACGGCCCGGTCGGGCCGAGCCGATAGCCGCTCAGCACGCCCTCATGCAGCAGTCGACTCACGGTCGCCGGATGTACGCCGAGCCGTTCGGCGACTTGGCGTCGGCTCAGGTCGACCGTGCTGCCCCAGGTCTCGCGCGGTCTGTCTCGACTCGGCATGAGCGGGATCGCATACCGTCGGCAGCGAACGCACAAGAGCGGTAGAAGTCGTTCGGTTGCCACTAGACAGCGCAACGAGCCACACGATGCAAGACGAGCGCGTCATGCGGTCAAACGGTGCTACCCGCAAATGGGGCAAAGATGGGTCGCGATGCTCGGCGTGTCGGGCGCGGTCGACGTGTCGCCTTGAATCGCGCTTGTCACACCCGGGGCGAGATGTCGAGATCGTCGCGCCGGAACGTCCTTCCCGACGCATGCAGGATCCGCACTCTCAGCGTCTCGGACACGACCGCGCGCTGCTGCTCGATGGTCAGCGCGTCCCATGCGCGGGCGATGTCATCGGCATCGGCCAGGTGAGCTGCCAGGCCGACACCTGGCCGTGCGCCTGACGCGCGAGTCCGCTCCTTCGCCGCCTGCAGTTTCGGCTCGATGCGGTCACGAATCCGTCGATATGACGCGGCGTCGAGCAACCCGTCGGCGTACTCATCGGCGGCCACGTCGAGCCGGTCGCGCAGCGCGTCGACATCGGCCCGAGCTGCCGCTGCATCCGCATCGTCTTGGTCGAGGTTCACGACGGCGGCGACGTCGAGGTAGGCGGCGAGGGTGTCTATGACCGCGGCGTCGATGTCGTTCGCCGGGCGCGAAACGCAGCCTCGCCCGCTGCACTGATACCGGCGAACGCCAGTTCCCTCCCGTGCGCGGACCTTCGCGCCGCAGATCCCACACTCGGCGATCCCGGACAGCAGGTGCCGGACACGGTTGTCGGTGATAGTTCGCCGTGACGGGTCCGCGAGCAGCGCGCACACCCGGTCGTACGTCGCCTCGTCGAGGATCGCGGGTGCCTGAGCCGGGCCGACAACCTTGCCGTGGTGCACTCGGCGGCCCACGTTTGCCGGTCGCTGCATCAGTTTCCGCAGGGTCACCTTTGACCACAGTCCGTTGCCTGTCGCGGTCGGCTCACCGCGATTGTTGAGGGTGGCGGTGACCCGTGAGAGCGATCGACCGGCGAGCAGAGCCTCTGCGATCTCGACCACGACAGCGGCCTGCGCCGGGTCGACCTCGTCGTGCCACCCTGACTTCTGCCCGCGGGCGTCCGTCTCGATGACCCGCCGCCACCCATACAGCAATCGGCCGTGTGCCTTTCCGGTCGCCGCACGCTCCCGTACCGCCGCCTTCACACGCTCACTCTTGACCTCCGACTCGGCGTCGGACAGCACCGCGCGCACACCCGCCGCGATTCCACCTGAGATCGTGCCGATCGCGACCTCGCCGTCCGTGTAGAACGCGACCCGCGTCCCGTGACGTCGACAGGCGCGTCGGAAGCGCGCCCACTCTTCCGGCGTTCGGGCGAGTCTGTCCTGATCCCACGCGATGACGGCGGCAACGCGACCCGCCTCAACGTCGGCGAGCAACGCGGCGAAGCCCGGACGCGGCTTGCTCAGATCCCAGGCCGAGCGGTCGTTGTCCTCGTGAACGTGCTCGACCGCCCACCCGAGCCGCTCGGCCGTCTCCATGCCTTCGCGGCGCTGCCGCTCGACGCCCACGCGTCGCTCGTGAGGATCGCGGGAGATCCGCAGGTAGAGCCGGGCGGGCACGAGATCAGGAGTTCCGGCAGGCGCGGTCGTCATTTGTCGATAGTACCCCCATCGGAAACTGTGTCTTCGCTCTGTTCCCCGGCTTCTACGGGTTGACGCTGACCGTCGCCTGACCCGATGCGGCTGTCGCCGCAGTGACCGCCAACCCGAAGGAGATGCTGTGTCCCGATGCCGGCTCCGGATGCTCCACCGGATCGCTGCTGCCCGACCGCACGACGAGGACCGCGGCGACGTGCCCGGCTGGGTGCTGATCACCGTGATGACGGCCGGGCTGGTCACCGCTCTATGGCTCGTGGCCCAGCCGCAGCTCACGGCCTTCTTCCAGTCCGCGCTGAACGCGGTGCACGGTCCGTGAGGCCGTTCCGGCCGACTCGGTCGGACCGTGGATCGGCGGCCGCGGACTTCGCGCTCGTGTCGGGGCTGCTGGTGCTGGCCTTCCTGGCCGTCCTGCAGCTGGCCGTGAGCCTGCACGTGCGGAACACGCTCGTCGCGTCCGCGGCCGAGGGTGCCCGGCTGGCCGCCACCGCCGACAGCGGGCTCGACGACGGCGTCCGGCGAACCCGCGACCTGGTCACGTCGAGCCTGTCCGCGGCGTACGCGACCGATGTACGGGCCTGGTACGCCGACTTCGGCGGGCTGCGAACCGTGGTGGTCCAGGTCCGTGCACCGTTGCCGCTGGTGGGACTCCTCGGCCCGGCCGACGATCTGACGCTGACCGGCCATGCGCTCGTCGAGGCGCCATGAGCCGACGCACGGTCCGCCGATCGGACGACGGCACGGCGACCGTCGAGTTCGTGCTCGTCGGGCTGTTGCTGCTGGTCCCGCTGACGTACGTCGTGCTGACGGCGCTGTCGGTGCAACGCACCGCGTTCGCGGCGGTCGAGGCGGCTCGTTCGGCGGGACGGGCCTTCGTCACCGCGCCGTCCGGGGTGGCGGCCAAGGCACGGGCGACGCAGGCCGCCGACCTCGCGCTGGCCGACCAGGGTGTGGGCCGAGGGGCCGCGGCGCTGCACATCGGGTGCAGTGCCCGGCCCTGTCTGACACCGGGCGCGACCGTGCGCGTGCAGGTGTCCGCGACGGTACGGATGCCATGGCTTCCCGGGTTCATGATCGGTGACGTCGGTGGAATCCCGGTTCAGGCGGTGCACGTGGAGGTCGTCGATCCGTTCGAGCCGGCGCGCTCGTGACGCGGGGTGGGCGGCGTCTGTGCGGCGACCAGGGCAGCGTCCTCGTCCTGGGTCTCGGCCTGATCGTGCTGGCCATGCTCGCGGTCGGTCTGGTCGTCGACGCGTCCCGCCTGTTCCTGGCCAGGCGCGCCATGTCCAGCCTGGCCGACGGCGCCGCGCTGCGAGGGTGCCCACGACCTCGACCTGGCCGCCCTGTACCGATCCGGCGCGGCCGACGTCCTTCCCCTGTCGGCCCGCCGGGTCGAGGCCGACGTCGCCGGCTATGTCACCGCCCAGTCGGCGGCCAACGGGATGCGCGGTGTGCGCGTGGTGTCGGTGCAGGTGCGGGACGCAACGGTGGAGGTCACGCTCTCGACGACCGTTCAGGTCCCGTTGCTAGGCACGTTCATGGGTGCGCCGGGTGGCGAGCCGGTGACGGCCACGGCGAGCGCTCGCACCGCCGTCCGTCCGTAGCAGCGACGCAGGCTCGCCCCACTGTCAGGCCGCGTCCAGCCGGCTGAGCTGTTCGGGCGTGAGCTGCAGGTCGACGGCCTCGACTGACGAGCGGATCGTGTCGGGGCGGCTGGACCCGGGGATCGGGACCACCACGGGCGACTTCGCCAGCATCCACGCGAGCGTGACCTGCTGCGGGCTCGCCCCGACCTCGGCGCCGACGTCGGCGAAGACCCGGTGCCGGGTGCCGAGCCGCGACGCGGACGAGATCCCGCCGAGCGGGCTCCAGGGCAGGAACGCGATCCCGAGCTCGTCGCACAGGGCGAGCTCCGGCTCGCTGGACCGGAACCGCGGCGAGAACTGGTTCTGCACCGACGCGAGCCGTCCGCCGAGGATCTCCTGGGCCTGCCGGATCTGCGCCGGGTTGGCGTTCGAGACACCGGCGCGCACGATCTTGCCCGCGTCCAGCAGGTCGCGGATCGCTCCCACGGAGTCCGCGTACGGCACGCGCGGGTCGGGACGGTGGAACTGGTACAGCCCGATCGCCTCGACCCCGAGCCGTCGCAACGACGCCTCGCACGCGCTCGCGAGGTACTCGGGCCGGCCGTCGACGGTCCACGACCCGTCACCGGGACGCAGGTGCCCGCCCTTCGTCGCGACCAGGATCCCGGTCGTGTCGGCGCCCCAGCTGCGCAGCGCCTTCGCGACGAGGGTCTCGCCGTGCCCGACGTCGTCCGCGAACAGGTGGTACGCGTCCGCGGTGTCGATGAACGTGACGCCGGCGTCGAGGGCGGCGTGGATGGTGGCCACGGACCGCGCCTCGTCGGGTCGCCCTTCGATGGACATCGGCATCTCGCCGAGGCCGATGGCGCTCACCTTGGCGTCCGCGATGGTCCGGGTCTGCATACGGCCACCGTACGTCGCCCGGTCCCGGACGCGATCGTGCCCTGACCCGTGGTGGGCCAGGGCACGATCTGGGGGGGCGGGTCCGGCCACGCCCGGCCGGACCGCAGTCTTCGGTGGTGTTCGTTCAGAGGTGTGCGACCAGCGGCCGATCAGTGGCCGGTGCCGCTGGGCGGCTGGCCGTCGCCGGAGCCCGACCCGGAACCGTGGCCGTCCGAGCCCTGGCTGTTCGAGCCCTGCCCGTCCGAGCCGTGCCCGCCCGAGCCCGATCCCGAGCTGTGCCCGTCGGAACCCGGCCCGCTCGAGCCGTGACCGCGCCCGCTGCTGCCCTGGCTGTCGTGGCTGCCCTGGTCGTTCTTGCCGTGCTTGTCGGCGTGCTTGGTCGGGTGCGGTTTCGCCGTGTGGCCGGCCAGCAGCGTGGTGCAGTAGTCGAGGACCGTCTGCCCGTTCGCCGCGGCAGTGGCCTGCAGCTTGGCGAGCGCCGCGGACCACTCGCCGCGCCCGTGCTCGTCGCCGCTGCCGTCGGTCGTCACGGTGCCGCCGTCGGTGTGGTCCGCCCAAGGTCCGCCTGCCGCGCCGTCGGCCTTCTGCACGACGAACCAGCACAGGGCGAACCCCGACGGGCCGTGGCCGCGGCGGTGGTCGGCGCCGGGCTCGTGCGAGCCGGACGGTGCGGCCGACGCGGACGTGGTCGGGGTGTCGGAGCCACTGGGGTCGGCCGAGCCGGCCACCCCGTCGGGCTCGGCACCGGGGGCGCCGAGCGTGTGCGCGACGTCCTGGAACGGCGCGGGCAGCGAGCCCGTGCAGGCAGCGGCGGCGACGCCGCCGAGGGCGAGGGAGCCGGCGACGGCCGCGACGGCCAGCTTGGCCCCGGTGAGGGCAGAGCGTACGGAACGTCTCCTGGGCTCGTCGGGGGCGAGAGCCTTCTCCTTCGCCGCGACGAACGCCGCGACGGCCGCTTTCTCCCCGGCCAGCTCGCCGCGCTGGGCCGGCTGGCAGAGAGCGGCGAGCACGTCGGCGACCGCATGCGCCTCCGGCGCGGAGCCGGCTGCGGGGGACTCCCCGCGCAGCAGCTTCTCCGCGTCGTCGGAGGGCAGGCCGCCGTCACGCCGCTGGAAGGGGAACAGGTTCTCGTTCATGTCGTCGTCCGGAACGTCGCCGTCGGCCATCGCGTTACACCTCCTCCCCGCGAAGTCCGGGATTTCCCCCGGACGGAGCAGTCTGCGGCGCCGTGGCGGCCAGGGTCCGGGCCAGCCGGCGCAGCCCGCGGTGCGACAGCACCCGCACGCTGCCGACCGACTTGCCCAGCAGCGTGGCCACCTCGCCGGGCTCCAGCCCGGCGACGACCCGCAGCAGCACGACCTCGGCCTGGTCCGGCGGGAGCGTCCGGACGAGAGCGATGGCGCGCCTGGTCGCCTCCTCCTCCTCGACCCGCGCACCGACGTGGTCCGACTCGTCGACGTCGCCCTGGCCGGCGAGCAGCTCCAGCTCGTACTCCTCGTCGACCAGGCGCACCGGGCGGCGGGCGTCCCGACGGAAGCCGTCCACGAGCCGGCTGCGGGCGATGGTGAACACCCAGGACCGGAACCCGGACTCGTCGCCGGTGAAGGACCCCAGCGAGCGCGCCACCTCGAGCCAGGTGTCGGCGGCCGCGTCCTCGGCCCGGTCGGGCGCCTGGACCTGGAGGTAGCGCAGCAGCCGCGGCTGCAGGTCGCGGTAGAGGGCCGCGAACGCGTCCTCGTCCCCGGACCGGGCCCGGTCCAGGAGCACGTCGAAGCCGGGGACGTCCATGGTTACGTTGTCATCGGCTCCGCCGGACCCCGTGCTGAAGGCCTCGAGGGGCCACCCCGCGACGAGGCCGTACGCTCTGACCCCGTGGCCCCCACCGACCCGAGCGAGGCGCACCGCGAGCTCGACGCGACGCTGACGTCGGTCGAGGCCGTGCTCGACCTGCCCCGCCTGCACAAGGAGCTCGCCGGGCTCAACGACCAGGCCGCCGCCCCGGACCTGTGGGACGACCAGGAGCACGCCCAGCAGGTCAACTCCCGGCTCTCGTACGTCCAGAACGAGATCGCCAGGGTCGAGACCCTGCGGCGCCGGGTCGACGACCTGGCCGTGATGATCGAGCTCGCCGAGTCCGAGGACGACGCGGACACCCGCGCCGAGGTGGAGACCGAGATCACCTCGCTCACCAAGGCGGTCGCCGAGCTCGAGGTCCGCACGCTGCTGTCCGGGCCGTACGACGTGCGCGAGGCGCTGGTCACGATCCGCTCGGAGGCCGGCGGCGTCGACGCGGCCGACTTCGCCGAGATGCTGCTGCGCATGTACCTGCGCTGGGCGGAGCGGCACGGCTACCCGACCGAGGTCTACGACACCTCGTACGCGGAGGAGGCCGGCATCAAGTCGGCGACGTTCGCGGTCAAGGTCCCGTACGCGTACGGGACGCTGTCGGTCGAGCAGGGCACGCACCGGCTGGTGCGCATCTCGCCGTTCGACAACCAGGGCCGCCGGCAGACGTCGTTCGCCGGCGTCGAGGTGCTGCCCGTCGTCGAGCAGACCGACCACATCGAGATCCCCGAGGACGACCTGCGCATCGACGTCTACCGCTCGTCCGGGCCGGGCGGCCAGGGCGTGAACACCACCGACTCGGCCGTACGGCTGACGCACCTGCCGACCGGGATCGTCGTGTCCTGCCAGAACGAGCGGTCCCAGCTGCAGAACAAGGCCTCCGCGCTGGCCGTGCTGCAGGCCAAGCTGCTGGAGCGCCGCCGGCAGGAGCAGCAGGCCCGGATGGACGCCCTCAAGGGCGACTCGAGTGGCTCCTGGGGCAACCAGATGCGTTCGTACGTCCTGCACCCGTACCAGATGGTCAAGGACCTGCGGACGGAGCACGAGACCGGCAACACGGCAGCCGTCCTGGACGGCGAGATCGACGACTTCATCGAGTCAGGAATTCGGTGGCGCAAGGTCCATGAAGGTGGACAAAACACCTGAATTCAGTGCGCCGAGGTCGACGCGGAGTGACCGGGCAGCCTCAGCCAGTCGTCCGTTCGGACGGAGTTCCCCGTCACACGGGCAACCGTCGCGTCCTGGCTGCCGAACGCCGCGCGCGGTCTGCCAGGATGAGCCCGCGGCGGTCCTGGGAGGGGCCGCTCTGGGGAGGCAAGGATCCACGGCCGGTCAACCGGTCACTGTCCGCTTGCTTGCGGACGGCCGTGGGGAGCCACTGGTGAGACCGACCCCTGAGGCTGCGCACTCTGGAGGTCGTCAGCAATGCAGTTCGACAACAAGGTCCGCGCGCTGCGCGTCCTGGGCGGCCTCGTCGCCGCGCTCGCGGTCGTCCCGTGGCTGGGCATGGGCACGGCCCAGGCATCCGGTACCGGCGACGACAGCTGCTCCACCCGACCCGGCGGAGTCTCCGCTGACGCGAGCTGCGACCTGCTGCTCGGCCCCAACGGCACCAAGGTCCTCGGTGAGACCTGGGCCGTGCGCACGTCCGACAACCACCTCGTCGTGTGGACGTTCCCGGACGTCGCCCTCGCCGGCAGCGACCCCGTGCTGCTGTGCGTGCGCAGCACCGGCGCGTACCCGGCGAAGCACCAGTGCACGTCGTTCGACGCCGACAACGTGTGGGGCGGCAGCTCCACGACGATCGACCTGTCGCTCGGCTCGCACGGCGTCTCGCCGAGCGAGAAGGCGTACTGGGCGCTGAGCGTCCTGCAGGGCAGCTCGTCCGCGATCTCGACCGGCGGCGCGGACTGCCTGCAGTCGCCGAGCGCGACCCCGACCACGACGTCCACGCACTCGCACTCGCCGAGCGCGACCCCGACCACGACGTCCACGCACTCGCACTCGCCGAGCGCGACCCCGACGACCACCCACACGCACTCGCACTCGCCGAGCGCGACCCCGACGACCACCCACACGCACTCGCACTCGCCGAGCGCGACCCCGACGACCACCACGACCGGCAGCCACGAGCCGACGAGCTCGGTGCTGCCGACCACGATCACGAACTCGCCGTCCACCAGCGTGCTGGGCACGAAGCTGGCGCACACGGGCAACGACGGCGTCGCCGGCGCCCTGGTGCTCTCGGTGGCCCTGCTCGGGATCGGCGGGATCCTCGTGGTGGGTGCGCAGACCGTCCCCGCGGCCTCACGCCGCCGGCACTAGTACCGGTTGGTCCGTTCGAGTCAGGCCCAGCCAGGGCCACAGCCCCGGCTGGGCCTGACTCGAGATCGGCCCGACCCTGAAAGGCTCGACCCGAGAAGCGGCTGATCATGGCCGGGTCGCGCCTGCGCGGAGCCGCACACCTCCCGACGTACACTTCATGACGGCCGCGCCCCACCCGCGCTCCCCTGCCCCCGACTCCGGCCGCCTCCTCTGTGATCAGATTCGACGACGTCACCAAGCTGTACCCGACCCAGACCCGACCCGCGCTGGACGACTGCACCCTCGAGATCGAGAAGGGCGAGTTCGTCTTCCTGGTCGGTGCCTCGGGCTCGGGCAAGTCGACGATGCTCCGGCTGATGCTGCGCGAGGAGCGCCCCACGGCGGGGTCCGTCCACGTCCTCGGCAAGGACCTCAACCGCCTCTCCAGCTGGAAGGTGCCGGCACTGCGCCGCCAGATGGGCACCGTCTTCCAGGACTTCCGGCTGCTGCCCAACAAGACCGTCTTCGAGAACGTCGCGTTCGCGCTGGACGTGATCGGCAAGCCCAAGCACCAGATCGCCCAGGTCGTCCCCGAGGTGCTCGAGCTGGTCGGCCTCGCCGGCAAGGAGCACCGCCGGCCGGACGAGCTGTCCGGCGGCGAGCAGCAGCGGGTGGCCATCGCCCGCGCGTTCGCCAACCGCCCGTTGCTGCTGATCGCGGACGAGCCCACCGGGAACCTGGACCCCTCCACGAGCGTCGGCATCATGCGGCTGCTCGACCGGATCAACCGCACGGGGACCACCGTCGTCATGGCGACGCACGACGCCGCCATCGTCGACCAGATGCGCAAGCGGGTCGTGGAGCTGGAAGGCGGGCACCTTGTCCGCGACCAGTCCCGCGGCGTCTACGGCTACTCCCGCTAGCCGGGCGCCGTCCCAGGACCGTCCCAGGACCGCCGGACCGCTCCCCGTCCGGCCCGACCAGCAAGGATTGCCATGCGTGCGAGCGTCGTCCTCACCGAGGTCGGTCAGGGCCTGCGGCGGAACATCGGCCTCACCGTCGCGGTCGTCCTCACCGTGCTGGTCGCCGGGGTCCTCGGCGGCCTGTCGCTGATGCTGCACAAGCAGGTCGACACGATGAAGGACTACTGGTACGACAAGGTCGAGGTCTCGATCTACCTGTGCTCGACGCAGAGCCAGTCCACCAGCTGCCAGGGCGCCGACGTCACCGGCGACCAGAAGAAGCAGATCGAAGCGGACCTCACGAACAACGCGCTGGTGCAGACGTGGTACCACGAGTCCAAGGAAGAGGCGTACGCGCACTTCAAGGAGCAGTTCCGGTCCAACCCCGACATCGTGAACAGCGTGTCGGCCGACGCGCTGCCGGAGTCGTACCGCGTCAAGCTCAAGAACCCCAGTCAGTACACCGAGATCGCCAGCGAGTTCGAGGGTCGCCCCGGCGTCGAGCAGGTGCAGGACAGCCGGGCGATCTTCGACAAGATCTTCAGCATCCTCAACTCGTTCCAGCTGGCCAGCCTGGTCATCTCGGTCATCATGGTGATCGCCGCGCTGCTGCTGATCGCGAACACGATCCGCGTCGCGGCGTTCACGCGCCGGCGCGAGACGGGCATCATGCGGCTGGTCGGTGCGTCGAACCTGTCGATCCGGTTGCCGTTCGTCCTCGAGACGATGATGTCGGCGTTCCTCGGCGCGGTGCTGGCCGTGCTGCTGATGTTCGCGTTCAAGTCGCTGCTCATCGACCGCGTGCTCGAGCCCACGTTCCGGATCACGAACTTCATCGGGTGGGGCGACGTCCTCGTCTCCGGCGTGTGGGTCATGGTGATCGCGCTGGTGATCGCCGCGCTGGCCAGCACCATCACGCTGCGCCGGTACCTGCGGGTCTGAGCCGGGCCCGACGGCGCCGACCTCGACCCAGGTCTCACCCTGACCCTCATCCTCAACTTGACCCGCGTCGGCTGTACCACGAACGGCCCGGGGCGCCGGCAACGTGTTCGTCGGCACGTGTGTCCGTCGTCACGGACCGTAGACTTCGAGCATGTCCACCCAGGCCCGGTCCGAGGCTGCTGGTGCCCGGACGCAGGGCGCGCACCGGCACCGCGGTGGTCGTCGTGGGTCTGGTCATGTTCGCGGGTGGCGTGCTCGTCGGCGCGGGTGGCAACCGACCCGCTGAAGGTGCGCCGCGCGACAGCGTGCTCGACCAGGCCGCGCAGAAGATCGCGGACGGCGCGGAGAAGCCGATCGACAAGGCGACGCTCGAACGCGCAGCCGTGAAGGGCATGCTCGACGCGCTCGGTGACAAGTGGTCCGCGTTCTACAGCCCGCAGGAGTTCTCGTCGTTCACCGAGGCACTCGAAGGTCGTTACACCGGCATCGGCGTGTGGGTGCGGCAGAGCGCCGACGGCTCGACGCTGGTCGCGAGCGTGCAGCCGACGTCGCCCGCTGCGCGCGCCGGGCTGCGCGCCGGCGACGTCATCGTGTCGATCGGCGGTCGTCCGGTCGGCAGCGAGACGGTGGCGGCCGTCACCGACCAGCTGCACGGGGCCAGCGGGTCCAGCGTCCTGGTCGGCTTCGCCCGCGGTGGCGACACCCGGACGGTGACGATCACCCGGCAGAGCGTCAAGGCCGGCGACGTCCACGTCGACCGGCTGGCCGACGGGGTCCTGCGGATCAAGATCGACGCCTTCAGCCGAGGGGTGGGCCAGGCGGTCGCGGCCGCCCTGGCCGCCGACCCCGCCGACCACGCCCGGGGGGTGCTCCTGGACCTGCGGGGGGACCCCGGAGGTCTGGTCGACGAGGCCGTCAAGGTCGCCGGGGCCTTCCTGGACGGCGGGCGGGTCGTCTCGTACCAGCAGCGGGGCAGCACCCACCTGCTGACGGCGCCGGCCGGGGGCGACACGGTCACCCCGCTGGTCGTCCTGGTCGACGGTGGCACCGCCAGCGCGGCGGAGATCGTCACCGGCGCCCTGCAGGACCGCGACCGCGCCGTGATCGTCGGGGCGCGCACCTTCGGCAAGGGCTCGGTGCAGGAGCCGACCACGCTGTCGGACGGGTCGGCGATCGAGTTCACGATCGGCCGCTACCTCACGCCCTCCGGCCGTGTCATCGACGGCGTCGGGATCGTGCCCGACGTCGCCGTCCCGACGTCGACCTCGACCGCGGCCGCGCAGGGTCGCGCGCTCGAGGTGCTGCGCGGTCTCGCAGCCGGCCTCGGCACCGTCGATGCCGTCCCGGCCGGGCGCGGCTGATGTCCCGCGAACAAGGCCGCAAGCTGGTCGCGCAGAACAAGAAGGCGCGGCACGACTACCACATCGAGGACGTCTACGAGGCGGGTCTCGTCCTCACCGGCACGGAGGTCAAGTCGCTGCGCGCGGGACGCGCATCGCTCGTCGACGGGTTCGCCGTGCTCAAGGACGGCGAGGCCTGGCTGCAGAACGTGCACATCCCCGAGTACGACCAGGGGACGTGGACCAACCACGAGCCGCGCCGTCCGCGCAAGCTGCTGCTGCACCGGCAGGAGATCAGCAAGCTCGTCGGCAAGACCAAGGAGTCCGGGCTCACGCTCGTCCCGCTCGCGCTGTACTTCAAGGACGGCAAGGCGAAGGTCGAGATCGCGCTGGCCCGGGGCAAGCGGACCTACGACAAGCGGCAGGCCCTGGCCGAGCGGCAGGCCCAGCGCGAGACCGACCGCGCCGTCGCCCGCCGCGGCCGCGGCGAGTGATCCCCGCGCCGGTCCGGTTCCGCCGGTAGCGTGCGGAACGTGATCCGACGCCTGACGCTCGTCCTCGGCCTCGCCGTGCTCGTGCTGGTCGGCCCGGTCGCGACGGCGCGGGCCGACGTCGGGATCACCACGTACGACGTCCAGCTCACCGTCAACGCCGACGGGTCCTTCCACGTGCGCGAGACCATCCCGTACGACTTCGGCGCCGAGGAGCACCACGGCATCTTCCGCACGCTGCCGGTGCGGTACACGTACAACGACTCGCAGGACCGCGTCGTCGAGATCGACAACGTCAGCGTCACCAGCCCGACCGGTGCGCCGACCGACATCGACCAGAGCGAGAGCGGCGGCATCCTCACCATCAAGATCGGTGATCCCAACCAGACCGTGACCGGCCAGCAGACGTACGTCCTCGACTACGACGTGCGCGGCGCGATGAACCAGTTCAGCGACCACGTCGAGGTGTACTGGAACGCCATCGGGCCGCAGTGGCCGGTGCCGATCGGGCAGGCGACGGCGACCGTGCACACGCCGGCGGCGCCCACCCAGGTCGCCTGCTACACCGGGCCGGACGGCAGCGCGCTGCCGTGCGAGTCCGCCAAGCCCACCGCGGACGGCGCCGTCTTCACCCAGAGCGGGCTCGCAGCCGTACCAGGGGCTCACCGTCGTGCTGGCGCTGCCCAAGGGCTCGGTCGACGTGCCGCCGCCGATCCTCGCCGAGAAGTTCAGCCTGCAGACCGCCTTCGCAGCCACCCCGTGGACCATCGGCGGCGCGATCGCCGTCCTGCTGGTCGGGCTCGGTGGCGTCGGGTGGTTCGCCTGGACGCGCGGCCGGGACCGGCGCTGGCGCGGCCAGGTGCCCGGGCTCGAGCCCGCGGCCGGTCAGGCCCAGGACGACAGCGCGGTCGAGCGCCGCCCGCTGTTCACCGGGCCGGAGGGCGCGGTCGAGTTCATCCCGCCGGACGGCATCCGCCCCGGGCAGGTCGGCACCCTGCTCGACGAGCAGGCCAACCCGCTCGACGTCACCGCCACCATCGTCGACCTGGCCGTGCGCGGATACCTGCGCATCGAAGAGCTGCCGCGCGACAACTTCCTGTCCCGGCGCGACTGGAAGCTCACCCAGCTCAAGCCACCCGGCGACGAGCTGATGACGTACGAGCGCACGCTGCTCGAGGCACTGTTCCGCGGCCGCAGCGAGGTGACCGTCTCGGCGCTCAAGCAGACCTTCGCCACCGACCTGCAGAAGGTCGAGAGCCAGCTCTACGACGACGTCGTCCGGCAGGGCTGGTTCGCGCGGCGTCCGGACGCGACCAGGCAGCGCTGGGTGTTCCTGGGCATCGTCTGCGTCGTGCTCGGCGCCGGGCTGACGTACCTGCTGGCCCGCTACACCCACGCCGGCCTCATCGGCATCGGTGCGGTGCTCGCCGGGGTGGCGCTGCTCGTGGTCGCGCCGCGGATGCCGGCGCGCACCGCGAAAGGCTCGGCCGAGCTCGCCCGGATCCTCGGCTTCCGGCAGTACATCCGTACCGCTGAGGCCGAGCAGCTGCGGTTCGAGGAGCGGGCCGACATCTTCTCCCGCTACCTGCCGTACGCCGTGGTGTTCGGCGAGACCGACCGGTGGGCGCACGCGTTCGCGAGCCTCGCGACGGCCGGCGCGGTGGGGACCGCTGGGCTCGGCTGGTACGTCGGGCCGTACGGGTGGACCTTCATGAACTTCGGCGACTCGATGCGGTCCTTCTCGGACACCACGGCCGGCGCGATCGCCGCCACGGCAGCGTCGTCGGGCGGGTCCGGCTTCGGCGGCGGCGGGTTCTCCGGTGGCGGCTTCGGCGGCGGGGGCGGCGGGTCCTGGTAGTCGGGCTGGTAGCCGGCTGCGTGGTCAGGCGCCGCCGAGCTCCAGCGGCCAGCCCAGCTCGCGCCACTGCGCCGTCCCGCCGCTGACGTTGCGGGTCTCGATCCCGTACTGCGCGAGGAACTCGCCCACCCGGTAGGACCGGCTGCCGACCTCGCAGATCAGGTAGAGCGGGGTCTGGGCCCGCAGCTCCTCGACCCGGTCCGGGACCGAGGGCATCGGGACCAGGACCGCGCCGGGCACGTGGCCGGCGGCGTACTCGGCGGGGGAGCGCACGTCCACCACCGGCTCCCCGCGCTCGATCGCGGCGGCCAGGTCGTGCACGGTGACGTTCTGGACGGGCGGCTCCATGCGGACATCCTCCCCGATCGGGCGGTCGATCCGGGGTTGCGACCTCGGTTACTCTGGGAGGACAACTCAACAGGGGGTGAACGGTTTCGACTTCGACCACCGAGTCAGGGGAAGCGGGCCGAGGAGCCAGGGATGATCTCGTTAACCACGCCCTGGAAACCAACAAGCGCCAATTCAAACCGCGCTGACTTCGCTCTCGCTGCCTAGCAGCTAGAGCACAGGAAGTCCGTCAGCCCGGGGTCGCCTCCGACCCGGTGTCTGGCGTCGCTAGGAGGCTCCACCTGGGTCCCCGGTCGCGGGGGGCACAGGGAAACCAACAGCGACTGAGCCCGGCGGCAGCTCGCCTGCGAGACTGCCGGGGCCGAGAAAACCACAGCGGGCTGCGCCCGGAGAAGCCCTGTATCGATGCCGAAGGACGCGGGTTCGATTCCCGCCACCTCCACCCCGCTGACCGGCGACCTCTCTCGGTCCTTTCAGCATTCAACAACATTGACCGCGAGGCCACCACGAGCCGTCTCCTTGTACTTCGCGTGCATGTCGCGGCCGGTGTCGCGCATCGTCTTGATGGCTTTGTCCAGGCTCACCTTGTGGGTGCCCGCTCCATTGATGGCCATGCGTGCGGCATTGATGGCTTTCACGGAGGCGATCGCGTTGCGTTCGATACATGGGATCTGGACGAGGCCGCCGACGGGGTCGCATGTCAGCCCGAGGTTGTGTT
This sequence comes from uncultured Actinomycetota bacterium, assembly GCA_963771835.1. Classification (GTDB taxonomy): domain Bacteria; phylum Actinomycetota; class Actinomycetes; order Prado026; family Prado026; genus CAVQCJ01. The sequence continues at coordinate 187,867 of CAVYVA010000004.1, read as the reverse complement.
CGATTCCGATCTCCGCCGCGTTCTCGACTTGACGTGGTGTCCCGCCGAGCAGCTCACACAGGGCACCGGCCGCCATCGAGCAGGCCGAGCCCACCTCCCCCTGGCAGCCGACCTCAGCGCCGGAGATTGAGGCGTTCTGCTTGAACAGAATTCCGATGGCGGCGGCGGTAAGGAGGAACCGGATGACGCCATCATCGTCTGCACCGCCTATGAAGCGCGCGTAGTAGTGCAGGACCGCGGGGATGATGCCGGCCGCGCCGTTGGTTGGGGCGGTGACGATGCGGCCGCCCGCCGCGTTCTCCTCGTTGACGGCGAGTGCATACAGGTTGACCCAGTCCATGACGCGGAGTGGGTCCTGCTCGCCCACATCGGCCGAAAGGTCCCGGAACAGCGCAGGAGCTCGCCGGGGAACCTTGAGGCCGCCTGGAAGGACCCCCTCCCGATGACACCCGGCTTCAACGCATTCCTTCATTACCGCCCATAGCTCGAGCAGTCCGGTTCGCACTTCGGCCTCTGTGCGCCAGGAGAGTTCGTTGGCCAGCATGACGTCGCTGATCCGAAGGTCTTCCCGGGCGCAGATCTCAAGAAGCTCGTCTCCCGTTCCGAAGGGGTGAGCCACGGGTGTCGCGTCGAGAACGAAGCGGTCGCCTCCTACTGCGTCTTCGTTGACGACGAACCCGCCACCAACCGAGTAGTAGGTGCGCTCGCGGACAACTCGCCCCTCGTCACCGAACGCGGTGAAGGTCATTCCGTTTGGATGCGCTGGCAGGGATCTGCTGCGGTATAGGACGAGGTCGGTGTCGGGGTCGAAGTAGATTGTGTGAGTTCCCGCGAGAGTCAGTCTGCGTTGCCTCTTTGCGGTGACGAGCCGGTGCTCGGATGTGTCGGTCGTGACAGTTGCCGGCTCTTCGCCCTGCAGGCCGAGAAGAACCGCCTTCTCGGAGCCGTGGCGCTGAGCAACGCCGTCCGGCAGAGCACCCAGCAGCTGACACCGTCTCACCCGGTCGCCGGCATCACGTGCACACCTTCCGGAGCGACTTCCACCGACGCGTCGGGGCGGCCCCTTGTCTGTACCCGGCCCAAGCCGACAGCGCCACTCACCTGGACCCTCGCCAAGTAGCGGTACTGCCGAGGCAGGAGTCTGGTCCGACTTGAGGCATACACCGGTGCTGAGCTCGCTGACCCAGCGCGCGCGCTGACCAGGGCCCTCGTGCCGCAGGCGCGGCTTTCGGGTCGCGAGAGCCCCGCTGACCGCGCACCCTCGCGCCTGCGGGTCAGGCGTCTCGTCTGCGCACCAGCCACACGGACGCAACGAGCAGGAGGACGGACAGTGCGGTGAGCCAGCCGAACTCGATGGCCTGGAAGGTCCAGTAGCGGCTGTCGGGCTGGTAGCTGGTCCACTGCGTGAATCCGTGCTGGAGCAGGTAGCTGAACGGATCGCTCGGATCTCCGCCGGGCTTCACGGCGACGTTCCCGCCGGCGTCGCCGATCTGCACGCCGATGGACTGCAGGACGTGGTTGATCTGGGCGTCGGTGACCCGAACACCACCGTGGGTCCACCACTGTCCGACTTGCTGGTCGCCGAGGGTCAGCTGCGGGTTGCTCGTCGCAAGCGGCGACTGGTAGTGGTACCTGCGCAGATCCGTCGTGAGGAAGGCCAGGCCCGTCCACACCGCGAGGGTGGCAGCCAGTGCTGGCACCACCCGGCGGGTCAGCAGCCCCGCGAGCACGCCGACCGCATACGCCAGCAGTGCCCAGCCCGCGACCGCCACACCGGTGATCATGAATACGGTGGGGTGCAGCCGCTGCAGGTCGCCGTAGCCGATCAACGGCTGGTCGTACCAGGCGACCAGAACCCCGAAGGCAGCGCCGGCTGCGGCAACGCCGAGTGCGCCGGGCACGAGGAGAGCCAGCAACCAGCGCAACCGGCCCGCGCCCTGAGTCCACGTGAATCGGAAGGCCCCGGTCTCCAGCTCTCGAGCCAGAACCGGGGCTCCGGCGAACGCCCCGAGCACGCCCGGGATGAACACCAGGACTGCGCCGATCAATCCGATGGTCCCGTAGTTGTTCTGGAAGCTGTCCCAGCCGAAGTGGCAGGCGGCGCTCGCCTGCGGCGCGCACGCCTGTGCCGCGGCAAAGGCACTCCTCATCTGGTGGCCGCGGACGAGGAGGAACAGCGCCACGATGCCGAAAGACACCACGGAGCCGACCACCGTGGCCCGGTAGCGCCGCCAGGCGACCCAGCTCAGCCGACGCCACGGCACCGGTCGCAGCGGCGGCACGGGCGCGGCACTCAGCGCGGTGGTCATCGTCCAGCCCCCACCTGCGCGAGCACGGGTGCGAGCGCGTCGTCGCGCAGGTACGCCAGCGCGAGCTCCTCCACCCCTACCGGCCGGGCTTGCCAGCCGGCCGGCTCCTGGTCGCTGGCCGGGTCGACGCGGACGAGCAGGTGCTGCTGAGCGCCGGCTTGTCTGGACTGGATGACGTGCCACGTCGCGTCCGCGGGCCGCCCGGCCGGCCCGGTCATGAGCCGGTGCCGGTCGATCAGCCCGTCGACGGTGCCGTCGAGACGCACCACACCGTGGGTGATCAGCACGAGGTAGTCCGCGAATCGTTCGAGCTCGGCCAGGACATGCGAGGAGAGCAGGACCGACAGGCCGTCCTCGGCCATCGCGGCCATCACCGTCGCCATGAAGTCGTGCCGGGCAACCGGGTCGAGACGAGCCGTGGGCTCGTCCATCACCAGCAGCCGCGGATGCCGCGCCAGTGCCAGCGTCAGCGCGAGCTGCGCCTGCTGGCCGCCCGACAATTTGCCGGTCCGGTGGTTCTCGGTGATCCCGAGGTCGCGCAGCCGACGGCGAGCGAAGTCGCTGTCGAAGCCACGGTTGAGGTTGCGGGTCAGGTGCAGCATGTCCGCGACGGACAGGTGCTCGTACAGCGGCATGTCCTGCGCGACGAAGGCGATGCCGTCCAGGGCCTCCGGCGAACCGGCCAAGGCTCCACCCAGCACGCGCACGTCCCCGCTGGTCGGTGCCGTCAGGCCGACCACGGTGTGGAGCAGGGTTGTCTTGCCCGCGCCGTTGGGACCGACCAGCGCGGCGAGGTGACCCGCCGGGATGGCGAGTGTGCAGTCCCGCAACGCCCATGCGCGGCGGTACCTCTTGCCGAGGCCGACCGTCTCGATGATGCTCACGCGACGCCCCCCGTTGTCTGCGCCGACGGCGCCTGCGCCGCGCCGGCGTCACTCGCGCGCCGGCGCTCAGCGAAATCCCGCAGCGTGGTTGTGAAGAGGGCCAGCACGCTGCTCTCGTCCAGTCCCGCGGTCTCGGCCTCGCCGAGCCAGCGCAACAGCCGACGACGCAGACCGGCCAGCTCCGGCAGCGCCGCCGGGCTCACGCCAGACTGCACGAAGGTGCCCTGGCCGGGCCGTCCCGACGCCAAGCCCTTGTGCTCGAGCTCTCGATACGCCTTCAGCACCGTGTTCGGGTTGATCGCCAGGTCCGCGACCACGTCGCGGACCTTCGGCAGCTGGTCGCCCCGGTTCAGATAGCCCAGCAGCAACGCATCCTCGACCTGACGGACCAGCTGCAGATACGTCGGCACCCCGGACGCGGGGTCGAGCCGAAACGCGATCGGCGGCAGCGGCGCCGCGGACCTGGGGCCGTCCTGGCTTATCGGCTTATCTAGTGTCATAAGACAACGATACTGGCCGAAGCTCGGCCGTCAAGGCCGGCCACCTGCGGTAAGCCAGGCGCTGTGACCTGGCCAGCTCCTGCCCTTGACTTTGTGGCGCAAAGCCATCTAGGTTTGCGCCACAAAGTAAGGAGACTCGACTATGAACGAGACGCGCGACACCGACGCGACCGGGGCGTTCGACGACGGGAACGAGCTGGACCCGCGCGAGGCAACGCGTCTGGTCGAGCAGACCTCCCGGCAGGCGCGGCGGGCGTTCGACCCCTCGTCTGCGCTGGCAGCCGTGGTGGGAGCGGGGGTGTTCCTGTTCGGCTACGGCGCGGTCTGGTGGTCGATCCGGGAACAGTCCACCTACTCCGGTCCGGCGGGGTGGTCGGTCGCAGTGCTGTACGGGCTGATCGGGGTCGCGGCGATCGTGGGCGGCACGATCGGGCGGCGAACGGCGTCGGGCGTGGGCGGCAGGGCCCGGCGGCGGCTGCGGGCGCAGGGTGTGGCGGTCTTGGCCGCGGGGGTCGGCGCATGGACGGTTCAGGGGGCGCTGCGCTACCTCGGCGTGCCCGACAAGATCGTCTACGGGGTGTACGGCCCCACGGTGCCACTGATCGCTCTGGCCGCGGCAGCGGCCGGCATCGCGGCGATGCGGGAGGCCTGGCCCGAACTCGGCCTGTGCGTCGCGATCATCGCCGTCGCCTCAGTGAGCACGTTCTTCGGACCGGCAGGGGCATGGGGGCTGACCGGGCTGGGCTGCGCCGTGGCACTGCTGGTGTACGCGGCCACGGCTGCGCGGCTGCGAGGCAGGGCGACAGCGCAGCTATGACGAGCAGCACGACCGAGCCGCTGGACCCGTTGATCCACGCTCCGGCACGACTGCGGATCCTCGTCACGCTGGCCGCGCTGGACGACGGCGACGCACTCGCCTTCACCCGCCTGCAGAAGATGCTCGACCTGACCCCGGGCAACCTCATCACTCACCTGCGCAAGCTCGAGGACGTCGGCTACATCAGCACGACCAAGACCGGTAACGGGATCGCGTCACTGACCTGGGTGTCGCTGACCCGCCGAGGCCGTGCCGCACTCGAGGCGTACACCACCGCACTCCGCGACCTTCTGGCCGGGCTGTAGCCCTGGTCCACGGATGACGCCCGCATCCGGGAGCCCCGCCACTTTCAACGTATAGCCCACCGGGGGTCTTGCGGCAAGGCCCCCCTCGTCGCGCAGAATCGCCGGCCGAGGCCAGAACCTACCGAGACGGGAGTCGCGAAGTGCGGGTGTTCCCCTGACTACCAGCGTGTTCGACCTTCCCGACCACCTCACCCCCAAGGCCGACCCGGCGCTGATCGCCGGTGACGAGCAGCACTTCGTGGCCATCGCGGAGAGCCTTCGACAGTCGATCGCCGACCTGTCCGATCGCCTCGATGCCGAGCGCAAGGCGCCCGGCGGCATGGGCCAGGCGGCGATGGATCGAGACATGGAGGTCCACCGGCTGACCGCCCGTCTGCGCACCCTGCGTCGCTTCGGTCTGGACCTGTGCCTGGGACACATCGTCGGCGCGGACAACCCTGAGCCCGTGTACATCGGACGACTGGGCCTCACGGACAGTGCGGGTCGGCGGCTGCTGGTCGACTGGCGCTCTCCCGCGGCGGAGCCGTTCTTCGGAGCGACCCACGCCAACCCGATGGGTCTGGCCAGCCGCCGCCGGTACCGCTGGACGCTCGGCCGGATCAGCGACTACTGGGACGAGGTGTTCACCGCGGACGGGTTCGAAGGGCACCGGCCCGCGCTCGACGACCAGTCCGCCTTCATCGCCAGCCTGGGCAGCGACCGGTCGGCCCGGATGTCAGACGTGCTCGGCACCATCGCGGCCGACCAGGACGCGATCATCCGCGCGGGATCCCGCGGGGCTCTGGTCGTCGACGGCGGTCCGGGGACGGGCAAGACCGTCGTCGCTCTGCACCGCTCCGCCTACCTGCTCTACTCGGACCCGCGCCTGGGCCATCATCGCGGCGGGGTGCTGTTCGTCGGTCCGCACCAGCCCTACCTGGCCTACGTCGCCGACGTCCTCCCCAGCCTCGGCGAGGAGGGCGTGCAGACCTGCACCCTGCGGGACCTGGTCGCCGAGGGCCCCGCAGCAGTGATCGAGACCGACCGGGACGTGGCACTCCTGAAGTCGTCGGCGGAGATGGTGACGGCGATCGAGACAGCCGTCCGGTTCTACGAGGAGCCGCCCACCGTCGGGATGACGGTCACGACCGAATGGTCCGAGGTCTGGCTGGGCGCAGACGACTGGGCGGAGGCGTTCGACGCGGCAGATCCCGGTACTGCGCACAACCACGCTCGTGACCAGATCTGGACGGCGCTGATCGCGATCCTGACGGACAAGCACGACGACGACGTCCCGGCCGGCCTGCTCCGGAGGTCGCTGCTGCACAACGATGAGCTGCGCGCGACGTTCAACCGCGCGTGGCCGCGGCTCGAAGCGGCCGACCTGGTCGCGGACCTCTGGTCGGTACCCGCCTACCTGCGCAAGTGCGCGCCCTGGCTGAGCCCCGAGGACGTTCACAAGCTGCAGCGCGAGGACGCCCAGGGCTGGACGGTGTCCGACCTGCCGCTCCTGGACGCGGCACGGCAGCGGCTCGGCGACCCGGAGGCGTCACGCCGCAAGCGCCGGCTCGACGCCTCTGTCGCCGCCGAACGCGAGTACATGGAACGGGTCGTCGACACGCTGATCGAGGTCGCCGACGACGAGTACGGCACCGGTCTGGTGACGATGCTGCGCGGCGAGGACTTCCAGGACGCCCTGGTCGACGAAACCGCACTGTCGGGCACCGACCCGGACCTGCTCGCCGGCCCGTTCGCGCACATCGTCGTGGACGAGGCTCAGGAGCTGACCGACGCAGAGTGGCAGATGCTGCTTGCGCGCTGCCCGTCCCGGAGCTTCACCGTCGTCGGGGACCGCGCCCAGGCCCGGCACGGTTTCACCGAGTCGTGGGGGGAACGGCTCGAGCGGATCGGGTTCGACCGGATCGACGTGGCCTCTCTGAGCATCAACTACCGGACGCCGGAGGAGGTCATGACCGAAGCCGAGCCGGTCATCCGGGCCGTGCTCCCGGACGCCAACGTGCCGACCTCCATCCGCAGCAGCGGTGTCCCCGTCCTGCACGGGTCTGCTGCTGACCTGGGCTCGATCCTCGACACCTGGCTCGCCACGCACGCCAACGGGATCGGCTGCGTCGTCGGCACTGGCGACATCGACGAACCCGCCCTGCGGGCGACATCCCGCGTCCGGTCGCTGACCCCGGAGCTGACGAAGGGGCTCGAGTTCGACCTGGTCGTCCTCGTCGACCCGGAGGCGTTCGGCGAAGGCATCGAAGGAGCGGTCGACCGCTACGTCGCAATGACCCGAGCGACCCAGCAGCTCGTCGTCCTCAGGTCGCGCCGGACTTGACGCAACTGTTTGGTTGCCATACAGTTGTGGCAACCAAACAGTTGCGACCGATGGAGGTACCGCGATGGGATTCCCGGACCGGATCGAACGGACAGTGCGGGTCGAGCGCCCGGTCGAGCAGGTGTGGGCGGCGATCACGACCGCGGAGGGACTGGGCACCTGGTTCGGCCAGAGCGCCGAGGTCGACCTCCGCGTCGGCGGCAGCGCGACCCTGCAGTGGGACGGCGGCCACCGGGCCCAGCTGCGTATCGAGCGGATCGAGCCACCGACCGTCTTCGGCTACACGTGGGGCATCTACGGGCTGCCCGACGGTGATGCGCGGCGGACCTACGTCGAGTTCACCCTCGCGCCCGACGGCGCCGGCACCACGGTGACCGTCGTCGAGACCGGCTTCGCCCAGCTCGGCCCGGCGGAGCACGAGAAGGCCTTCAACGGCAACACCGACGGCTGGAAGAGCGAGCTCGACGAGCTGGTCGCCTATCTCCATGGCTGACCCGCAGCCCGAGCTCGTCGCCGAGGCGGTATTCGCGGCGTTGGCCGATGCCAACCGTCGAGCCATCCTGGCCGAGCTGTCGGCCACCGGCCCGGCGACGGTGACCGAGCTCGCGGCGACTCTGCCCATCACCCGCCAGGGGATCGCCAAGCACCTTGCCCTGCTGGCGGACGCGGGACTGGTCTGGCCCGAGCCCGGCGAGGGCAGACGGGTGCGCTACCACCTCCAGTCCGGGCCGATGCGCGTGGCTCAGCAGTTCCTGGCGGCCCTGGCCCGCGACTGGGACGGACCGCTGGCAGCCCTGAGATCTCACCTCGACAAGTCCTGACCTCGAAAGGAACCGATCACCCATGAGCGACGACAGCTACACCACCACGATCGACGTCGACCAGACGCCCGAGCAGGTCTTCGACGCAGTCGTCGACGTGCGGTCCTGGTGGTTCGGCGACATCGAGGGACGCACCGACAGCCTCGGCGACGAGTTCACGTACAGCGTGCCCGGCATCCACTGGAACGCCATGCGCATCACCGAGCTCGTCCGCGGCGAGAAGGTCGCCTGGCTGGTGACCGACAGCCGGCTCGACTTCGCCCAGGTCAAGGACGAGTGGACGGGGACGACGATCAGGTTCGACATCGAGCCGGTCGACGGCCGCACCAGGCTGCGGTTCACGCACGAGGGCCTCGTGCCCGACTACGAGTGCTTCGCCAACTGCTCGAACGCGTGGGGCTCGTACGTCCAGGGCAGCCTGAAGACCCTCATCACGACCGGCGCCCGGTCCGCGTGACTCACGACGACGCGGGCGGCCTCCTCACATGATGTCGACGGTCTCCCCGACCTCGACGCTGCCGCCGCTGGACAGGATCGGGCAGCCGGCGACCAGGTGGACCGCGGCCTCGAGGCTGTCCGCGCTGACGACGCTGTAGCCGGTGACCGGGTTCGACCCGCCACCGGGAGACGACGAGCCGTCGGAGGCGACGGTGGCGGACTGACCCACCGGCTTGCCCCCGTCGGCCAGCGCTGCACCGAGCCCGCCCATCCACTCACCCCAGGCAGCCATCGCGTGCTCGCGTGCTTCTTCCGTCTCGTTCGGGCTGCCACCGTGGTAGGTCAGCAGGTACAGGGGCATGGTCGCTCCTCGCTAGGTCGTGCTCCGGACGGTCTCGGCAGCCGGTTCCTGCTCCGGGGACGGCCGAGTGTGGGGCAGGTCGCGGGTGAACGGGAGCGAGGCCAGGGCCAGCAGCGCAGCGACGAGGAAGCCGCCCTTCAGCGCCTGCAGCTGGGCCTGCTCGTAGTCGTCGACGATGGCTGCGGTGGTGGCCTCGTCGAGACCGGCGCTCTTGGCTGCTGCGGCGATCTGGTCGCTGGAGACGAAGTCGATGCCGGACTCGGCCGCGACGCTGACCTGGCTCGCCACCTCCTGGCTGATGCGTTCGTCGGACTGGATCTTCGAGACGAACACCCCGGCCAGGCCGGCCAGGACTATCGCGCCGATGAGGGCGACACCGAGGGCGGAGCCCAGCTGCTGGCCGGTGTACTGCAGGCCGCCCGCCTCGCCGCGGCCGGACGCGTCGACGGAGGACTGCACGACGTTGCCGAGCTGGGACGCCATCAGCCCCATACCCACGCCCAGCAGCGCCATGAAGACGGCGAAAGCGATGTCGGCCAGGTCGGGCTGGACCGTGGACAGCAGCCCGATGATGGCGACGAGGGTCGTCACCAGACCGGCGCGGACGATCGACCGGACGGGGTAGCGCGTCGACAGGCGGGAACCGAGCGCGGCGGCCAGGAACATGGTGATGGAGACGGGCAGCATCTTGACGCCGGTCTGGAGGGCGTCCATGCCGAGGACGAGCTGCAGGTAGAGCGGGATGACGAAGAACGCGCCCATCAGGATCAGGTTCTGGGAGAACAGGCTGATCAGGCCGGAGCGCAGCGGCGGCACCTCCAGCAGGGCGAGGTGGACCAGCGGGTCGCTGCCCACGGCCTCGCGATGGCGCTGCCAGCGCACGAACCCCCACAGCAGCGCTCCGCCCAGCGCGATGACGAAGAGCGTCAGGGAGAACCCGAAGGGCTGGACCGGGGAGTCCTTGGGGCGGACCCAGCCCCAGGTGCTGGACTGCAGGACGCCGAGGACGACCAGCCCGAGGCCCGCGGCGGACAGCACGCTGCCGACGCCGTCCAGACGCGGCTTGGCACCGCTGCGGGGCGCGTCGCCCACCAGCCGCGACATGACGAGGATGAACAGCACCAGCACGACCTCGCCCAGGAACACCACGCGCCAGCTCAGCTCGGTGGTGGCCCAGCCGCCCAGGATGGGCCCGACCGCGATCCCGGCGCCGGCGACACCGCCGAGGACGGCGTAGGCGATCTTCCGCTCCCGTCCTTCGTAGTTGCCCGCGATCAGCGCGGCCATCGCAGGCAGCACCAGCGCCGCCCCGACCCCCTCCAGGACCGACCACCCCAGCGTCAGGACCGCGACGTTCGGTGCGACAGCGGTGATGGCCGACCCGAAGCCGTAGATGACCAGGCCGACGACGAAGGCGCGACGGCGGCCGATGATGTCGCCGATCTTGCCGCCGGTCAGCATCAGCATGGCCATCACCAGGCAGTAGAAGGTGATGACGGCCTGGATGACGGTGACCGTGGTGTCGAAGTCGGCCACCAGCTGGCTGATCGACACGTTCATGACCGACTGGTCGAGGACCATCACGAACTGGGCCGTCGCCAGCGCGACCAGCGCCCACCAGCGCTTCATCGGGACCTCATCCAGCCTGGTCGGAGGGTGGTGGTTCGACGGCCCCGTCTACAGACCGGTCTGTGCGACGAGCCGGCCGGAGTCTACGGCGTCCGCCAGAGCCTGGTAGTCGAGCTCGTTCTGGTCGGCGTACGCGCTCGAGAAGTCGGCGATGGCCCGGTCGAAGGCGTCGCCGCCGCCCAGGTACGCGGCGATGGCGATCCGGTCCCCCGAGCGGGCGTGGGCGCGCGCCAGCGTGGCTCCGCAGACCCGGGAGTAGAGCGTCATCAGCGAGGCGGACATGGTGTCGACCTCGGCCGACCCCTTCCAGTCGCGCAGCTGCCTGAGGTAGTAGTCGCGGACCTGCCCGTCGAACCCGGGGACGCGTTGCCAGCCGAGGAAGATGTCGCTGGCCGCCTGCATCAGCCGCTGGCCGGCGACGACGCGCTGGCCGTGGTTGGGGTACCGGCTCTTGCCGACGAACCGTTCCAGCACCGACTCCTGGGCCTCCTTGGCCTGCAGGAACAGCGGGTCCTGGCCGTCCCGGCCGAGCATGAGCAGGATCCAGGCTCGCGTGCCGACGCTCCCGACGCCGACCACCTTGCGGGCGGCGTGGACGTAGTCGAAGTCCTCCAGCAGGTGCCGCCGGTCGGTCTCCAGGGTCCGCCGGTAGGACCGGATCAGGCCGCGCAGCTCCCCCTCGATCTGGTCCCGGTCCGACCCCGCGGGCGCCACGTCCTCGATCGGTACGACCAGCGGGGGGTCCGCGACGATCCTGCGCTCGCCGTCGACCTGCTGGGTCAGCTTGGAGAAGGCCTGCATGCTGTCCCGGGTCCGCGCCTTGGCCACGTTCGCCTTGGCCTTGGCCTGCTCCTTGGCTGTGATCCCGGCCTTGAGCTGCTGGAACAGCGCCTCGACCTCGACGTGGGCGTACCAGACGTCCAGGTTCCGCATCTGCGCAGCCTGCCGCATGCGGGCCCGGTACTCGGCGACGCCGGCCAGCACGATCGCGCGCCGGTCCGCGGGCGCGAACCCGCGGTCGCGCCCGGCGATCTCGAAGCTCGCCGACAGCCGCTTGACGTCCCACTCCCAGGGACCGGGCGCGGTCTCGTCGAAGTCGTTGATGTCGAACATCAGCTGCCGCTCGGGAGAGGCGAAGACGCCGAAGTTCGACAGGTGGGCATCGCCGCAGATCTGGGTGTTCAGGCCCGAGCGGGGGGTGGCGGCCAGGTCCGACGCCATGATCAGGGCCGCACCCCGGTAGAAGGTGAACGGCGAGACCAGCATCCGGCCGTACCGGATGGGGACCAGCTCGGGGACCCGGGTCAGCGCCTGCTCCTCGAGCAACGAGACCGGGTCCCGCCGGTTCGCGGCCGGCTGCCAGCGGGCATGACTCGCCCGGGGGACCTCGTTCCGGGCCGCCTTCCCCCGGGCTACCCGCTGCTCGACGGTGAGGTGCGCGAGCTTGCGCGCAGGCGTTTCGGTCGTGCTGGTCGGCGCGGTCGAGTCGCTCATCGATGCTCCTTGTCGCCGGGAACCCCCCGCATCTCGCTCCCTGCGGGGGGCCCTCACAGTCCCAGACCCGGGCGGCCGACGAAAGGGCCCTTGGTCCCCTGACCAGCGAGGGCAGCCCCTCTCCGCGACGCCTACGGCGCCGGCGGGTGACCGTGGCGGGTTGCATGCAGTCGGGCGTGGTCGATGGCTTCGGGGGTGCTGGGGAACACGTGGCGCTCGTTCGCCAGCTGGTCGTAGACGCCCAGCCGGGTGAGCACGGTGGTGTGCTCCGGGCGTATCCCGGAGAGCAGGACGGTGATGCCGCGCCCTTCGAGGCGCTTGATCGTGTCGGCGAGGACGGAGGCGCCGGTGGCGTCCATCGTCGCGATCCGGGACATGCGCAGGATGACCACACGCACGCCGCTGACCTCCGACAGCTCCAGGAGGAACCGGTGCGCAGCGCCGAAGAACAGCGGCCCGTCGAGACGGTAAGCCACGATGTGCTCGTGCAGCAGTGCGCGCTCCTCATCGCTGCGATCCGTGTGGTCGAGCGGGGTCTCGTCGAGGCTGACCGCACGCGACATCTGCTGGAGCGCGAACGCGCCGGCGACGACGAGGCCGAGGATGACGGCCGTCACCAGGTCGAAGGCGACGGTGGCGACGGCGGTCATGACCAGGACCGCCGCGTCACCGCGGGTGGACCGAAGGAGCGCCGTCAGGCTCGACACCTCGATCATCTGCACCGCGGTTGCGATCAGCACACCGGCCAGTGCAGCCAGGGGGATGGAGGCAACCCAGTGCGACGCGGCGAGGATAACCCCGAGCAGCGCTAGGGACTGGGTGACGGCGGCAAGCCTCGAGCGGGCTCCGGAGCGCACGTTGACGGCGGTGCGCGCGATCGCGGCTGTTGCTGGTATGCCGCCGAACAGCGGGGAGGCGAGGTTGGCGATGCCCTGCCCGAACAGCTCCCGGTTGGAGTCGTGGCGCTCGCCGACGCTCATCGCGTCGGCGACGGTGGCGGACAGGAGGCTCTCCAAGGCCGCCAGCGCCGCGACGGCGATCGCCGGAAGCAGGAGCGCGGAGAGCTGGTTCGCGGGGATCGTCGGTATCGACGGTGCCGGCAGGCCGGCCGGCAGCGGGCCGATCGTCGCCACGGACAGGTGGGTCACCGCGACGACCACGCTGGCCACGGCGACGGCGGCGAGCGAGACCGGCAACGCGGGTCGAAGCCGCGCGGCCAGCAGGATCGGGACTGCCACCGCGGCGGCGATCAGGACCGGTGCCCACTGCGGGTCCGCGAGCCACTGCCGGACGGCGTCCGCCGACACCGCGAGCGCCTTCTCACCGTGACCGGTGACGCCGAGTGCGGCAGGCACCTGCTGCAGCGCGATGATCACGGCGATCCCGATGGTGAACCCTTCCACCACCGGGAGCGGGATGTACCGGATGTAGCGACCGGCGCCGGCGTACGCCAGGCCGATCAGGATCACCCCGGCGAGCAGCCCCACCACCAGCACGCCGTCGACGCCGTGCTGCGCGACGATCGGCACCAGCACCACAGTCATGGCACCGGTCGGGCCGCTCACCTGCAGGTTGCTCCCGCCGAACACCGCCGCCAGCACGCCGGCGATGATGGCCGTCACCAGACCCGCCTGCGCCCCGAGCCCGGACGTGATCCCGAACGCCAACGCGAGTGGCAGCGCCACCACGGCCACGGTGACACCCGCCAGCACATCGCGACCAGGCTGCCGGCGAGCGGCCCGGATGTCCTCCCGGCGCGGGAGGAGGGCGACCGTGCGTCGCCAGCCCGAAGCGAGGGTGGCGCGCATCCTGGTTTGCGACGATGTGCGGCCTTCGGTCAACGGGGGCCGTGCCCGCGCCGCACCGACCGCAGCTGGGACTTCAGCTGGTCCTGGTCCACGATGATGCCCAGCAGGATCTTCCGTGCGGCCAGCAGGAGGTCGCGCACCTCCGGGACGCTGATCGAGTACAGCACCTGCCCGAACTCCCGGCGCTGAGTGATCAGCCCGGCCCGTCGGAGCACGGCCAGCTGCTGGGACAGGTTGCTCGGCTCGATCTCGATGCGTTCGAGCAGCTCGTGGACGGCATGGTCACGCTCGCTCAGCAGCTCGAGCACGCGGATGCGCGCCGGATGCCCCAGAGTCCGGAAGAACTCCGCCTTCGCCTGGTACAGCGGGACCGCCACGGCCACCTCTCCTGTTGGTCCCGCTCAGTTTCGCACATGAAGAAACCATCAAGTCTGAGGCCTACCCACCTGCCGCCCCCGGACGGCCCGGCCACTGCCGGCCGGCCCAGGGGTCGTAGTCGCTCTCCAGCGGTTCCTGCGCGGGCCGGTCGTCCTCGGGCACGTGCTGCAGGTTGATGCGCACGCGGTACCAGAGCGAGCTGCTGCCCCGCATCCCGTCGACGAGGACGTCGGCCTCCTCGAGCAGCGGGACGACCGCCTGGTGCCGGGACTTCCACCGGTCGAGCGCCTCGAGCGCCTCGGGCTTCGTCCTGGTCCGCGCGATCTCGATGAGCGGCATCGTCGACTGGCGGCGCCCGGTCCCCTTCGGCGGTTTCTCCGGAGGGCCCATCGAGTCGGCGAGGTCGAGCAGTGCGACCAGTGAGCCGCTCGTACCGTCCATGCCCGCCCACGGGTCGCCGAGCTCGGCGAACCGCGCGGGCACGGTGCGCGACGGTGTACGTCTCGGGCCGGCAGCCGCGCACCTCGTCCCAGCGCAGCGGGGTGGAGACCCTCGCGTCGGGCAGCGCCCGCACCGAGTACGCCGACGCGACCGTGCGGTCCTTGGCGTTCTGGTTGAAGTCGACGAAGACGCCGTGCCGCTCCTCCTTCCACCATCGGCTGGTCGCCAGGTCAGGCGCCCGGCGCTCGACCTCGCGGGCGACGGTCTCGGCGGCACGGCGCAGCTCGCGGAACGTCCACCGCGGCTCGACGCGCGCGTAGATGTGGAACCCGCGGGACCCGGACGTCTTGGGCCAGCCGACGAGTCCGTGGTCGGCGAGCACGTCACGGACCACGAGGGCGACGTCGACGATCTGCGTCCACTCGACGCCCGGCACCGGGTCCAGGTCGATGCGAAGCTCGTCGGGATGGTCGAGGTCCTCGGCCTGCACCGGGTGCGGGTTGAGGTCGACGCAGCCGAGGTTCACCACCCAGGCCAGCGCGGCGGCGTCCCGGACCACGACCTCCTCGGCCGACGTCCCGGACGCGTAGTGCAGCTCGGCGACCTCGACCCAGTCCGGTCGCTTCGCGGGCGGACGCTTCTGGAACACCGCCTCCTCGTCGATGCCCTTGACGAACCGCTTGAGGATCATCGGGCGGCCGACGACGCCGCGCAGCGCACCGTCGGCGACGGCGAGGTAGTAGCGGACCAGGTCCAGCTTCGTGTGGCCGGCCGCGGGGAACACGACGCGGTCCGGGTTGGTGACGGTCACCTCGCGGCCGGCGACCTGCAGGGTCTCGGACGGCGACACGTCCCAAGGCTGCCACGGATCCACCCGTCGCGGTCGAGGCCACGAGCCCGCTCTTCCGGCCGGTGAAGTACTCGCTGTTCCCGCCGCTGGGGCTGGCGACGCCGGCGGCACACCTCGACCCCGACGACGAGGTGACCCTCGAGGACGAGCACGTCGAGCGGGTCGTCGACGCCACCTCCGGCGAGCCGGTCGACGAGGACGCGTTCAGCGAAGCGGCCCGCCGGGCGGTGTGAGGGACGGCTGGCCACCGGCGTCGGGTTCGAGGCGGTTCGCGAGCTCCCGCATCGTGTCCTCGGCCAGGGTGTCCAGCCGGCCGCCGATCGCGTCGGCCAGCCGGGTCATGAGCCGGGCCAGCGTCTCGACGTCGGCACGGTCCCAGTCGGCCAGCACCGTCCGCATCATGGACCGTCGGATCGCCGCCGAGTCGGCCACCACCTGCCGGCCGAGGAAGGTCAGCGACACGGTCGTACGACGCCGGTCGGCCGGGTCCCCGCCCCGGACGACCAGGCCGTCGGCCTCGGCCTCTCCGAGCAGCCGGCTGACCGTCGACTGCTCGAGCTCCAGGGCGGCGGCGACGTCCTTGACGGTGACCTGGCCGCCCGACCCGGTCAGCTCGGCGACGACATCGCAGGCGAACACCTTGGCGATGTCGACCGGCCGGCCCAGCGAGGGGATCGGGATCGCGGCCAAGGGCGGCTTGACCATCCCGTGCCGCAGGCGGCGGAAGCCCCGGCCCAGGGCGTCGACGAGGTCGTCCGGCAGGCCTGTCACCGCCGGCCCTGCCGGGTCCGCCACCACGGGCCTCACCTCTGACGGTTTCGCCGGCACGGTTTGTTCACGTGCACGGAACACAATTGTCTGTGTCGCACACATAGTCTAGCGTCGAGAACACCGAATTCGTGACGTCCCCGAGTCGCCCCGCGCGACGCTCCGGAAGGTGGTCCCCGATGGGCCGGGTATCGCAGTGGGCCGTGCGCCGGCCCGTGGTACGCGCTGCTGACCTGGGTCGGGATCATGATCGTGGTCGGCATCCTCGGGACGAGGTTCGGCGGCGACTACAACGACAACTTCCAGCTGCCCGACACCGAGTCCACGACGGCGCAGGACCTGCTCTCCAACCTTTCCGGCGGGGCCGGCACCGGCGCCGGCCTCGACGGCCAGGTCGTCTGGAAGCCCGAGTCCGGCAAGGTCACCGACGCCGGCGGCGAAGGCCGACGATGACAGCCCTGCTCACCGAGCTGTCCACCTCGCCGGGCGTGGCCTGCGTGGTCACCCCGTTCGGCGACCCGCTCGGGACCGGCATGCCCGCAGCAGCCGGCCGGCCAGAGCGGCGGCCAGCAGGGCCAGGGCGAGCAGCCGCAGCTGCTCGCCCGCAGGCGCGAGGGCGCGATGGCGCACTTCGGCCAGGCCGGCGTCAGCCCCGACGGCACCGTCGCCTACGGCACCGTCATCGTTCGAGGGCAAGACCTTCAACGACCTCGACACCTCCGACGCTGACCAAGGCGCTGGACCTCGTCAAGGCGCAGAACGGCAAGGACGGCCTGCAGGTCGGGGCCAACGGCGTGTTCGGCTTCGTCGGCGGCGAGCCGCCGTCGTCGGAGAGCATCGGCGTCACCGTCGCCCTGGTCATCCTGCTGTTCGCGTTCGGCTCGATCCTGGGCGCGTTCCTGCCGATCGTCTCGGCCGCGCTGTCGGTCGCGCTCACGACCACGTTCGCGCTGCCGATCGTGGCGCGCTTCCTCGACGTCGCGACGTTCGCGCCGATCCTCGCCTCGATGATCGGCCTCGGCGTCGGCATCGACTACTCGCTGTTCGTCATCAACCGGTACCGCGAGGCGATGATCCACGGCCGTGCGCCGCGCGACGCCGCGCTCGAGTCGGTGCGGACCTCGGGTCGAGCGGTGCAGTTCGCCGCCGCGACGGTGATCATCGCGCTGCTCGGCCTGTTCGTCATGCGGATCACGTTCTTCAACGGCATCGCGGTCGCCGCCGCCGTCACGGTCTTCATGGTGATGGTCGGGGCGCTGCTGCTGCTGCCCGCCGTGCTGTCGCTGCTGGGCACCTGGGCGTTCGTCGGGCGGATGGCGTGGGTCACCGACGCGGAGGCGATCCCGCAGCGGCGCCTGACCGGCGTCCGGCACGCCGTCGGCCGGTTCCTGCGGTACCTCGGCTGGGTCGTCTGGCTTCCCGGTCACCCTGGTCGGGCTGGCCTGGCGCTGGATCGTGCACCGCGGCAAGGCGCCGGACCCGCACCGCCCCAACGCCTTCGCGCGCTACGGCAACTGGCTGCAGAAGCGGCCGTGGCTGACCGGCGGCGTTCGCGCTGGTGGTCATGCTCGTGATCGCGATCCCGATGCTGTCGCTGCGGCTGGGCTTCTCCGACGACTCGGGGGCGCCGAAGGGCAGCTCGCCGCGGATCGCGTACGACCTGACCGCCGACGGGTTCGGACCCGGCGTCAACGGGCCGTTCTACCTCGCGGTCAAGCTGCCGCAGGCCGGCGACCAGGCGGCCGTGACGAAGCTGACGGACGCGCTGAACGCCGACCCGGGGGTCGCGCTCGCGGCCGCCGCGCCCGGTCGCCGCGGACGCGACGGTCGCGCCGATCCAGGTGTTCCCCAAGACGGCTCCGCAGGACAAGGCGACGACCGACCTGCTGTTCCACCTGCGCGAGGACGTCATCCCGGAGGCCACCGCCGACACCGGGGCCAAGGCCTACGTCGGCGGCTTCCAGGCGGTGACCGCCGACTTCACCCAGGTGCTCCAGAACGCGCTGCCGTGGTTCCTGCTGATCGTGGTGGGCCTCGGCTTCCTGGCCATGGTGGTCCTGTTCCGGTCGCTGCTGGTGGCCGGCGACCGGGGCGCTGTCCAGCCTGCTCTCGCTGGGCGCGGCGCTGGGCATCACCGTGGCCGTGTTCCAGTGGGGCTGGTTCGCCGACCTGATCAACCTGCGAGGCGACCGGACCGATCTTCCCGTTCCTGCCGGTCATGGTGTTCTCGATCCTGTTCGGGCTGTCCTGCGACTACCAGGTGTTCCTGGTCAGCCGCATGCACGAGGAGTGGGTGAACACCGCCGACAACCGCAAGGCCGTCCGCCGCGGGCTGGCCGGGTCCGGCCGGGTGGTCGCGATCGCGGCGGCGATCATGACCAGCGTGTTCGGCGCGTTCATCCTCGGCAACGACGCCATCATCAAGCTGTTCGGCGTCGCGCTGTCGACGGCCGTGCTGCTGGACGCGTTCGTCGTCCGGCTGATCCTCATCCCGTCGCTGATGACGATCTTCGGCAAGGCGAACTGGTGGCTGCCCGACTGGCTGCGAACGGCTGCTGCCGCACGTCAGCGTCGAGTCCGAGCGCGACATGGAGGCCGGCGCCGCGGAGATCGTCGACATCGTGGAGCCCGGCGAAGAGCACGAGCCGGTGAACGTCTGACCCCAGGTCGGGCCGCGCGCGCCCGTGTCGCGCGCGCGGCCCAGTCCGAGTGGCACCGGGCCGAGGACGGCCCCGGGTCGCTCGGCCACCTGCGCGCGCAGGAGTCGATCCGCGTCGTGGACCTGCTGCCGCTGCGGTACGAACGCATGTCCGCCTCGCCGTGGACGTACTTCCGGGGCGCCGCCGCGGTCATGGCCGCGGACCTGGCCGGCATCCCGCACTCGGGCCTCACGGTGCAGATGTGCGGGGACGCGCACGTCCTGAACTTCGGGCTCTGGGCGACCCCCGAGCGCAACCTCGCGTTCGCGCTGCGGGACTTCGACGAGACGCTCCCGGGGCCGTTCGAGTGGGACGTCAAACGGCTCGCGACCAGCCTGGTGATCGTCGCCCGCGAGAACGGCCACCGCGACGAGGTGGGGCTCGAAGCGGTCCGGACCTGCGTGCGGGCCTACCGGGACCGGATGCGCCGCTACGCCGGCCTGGACCCGCTCGCGATCTGGTACGACGCGATCCACGTCGAGGAGCTGCTCGGCCATTTCGACGAGGACGTCCGGGGTCCGGCCCGCCGCATGATCACCAGGAAGGCCGGCAAGCGCGGGCACGAGGGCGCGTTCGCCCGGCTGGTGGACGTGGTCGACGGGCAGCCCCGGATCCGGGAGGACCCGCCACGGCTCACCCACGTCGACGAGCGGCGCCGGCTCGAGGTCGTGCACGAGGTGTTCGACCAGTACATCGAGACGCTGCAGGACGACCGCAAGGTGATCCTGTCCCGGTTCGCGTACACGGACGTGGCCCGACAGGTCGTGGGCGTGGGCAGCGTCGGGATGCTGGTGCACCTCGTCCTGCTCACCGGCCCGCGCGACGAGCCGCTGTTCCTGCAGGTGAAGCAGGCCGGGCCGTCGGTGTACGAGCAGTCCCTCGGCCCGAGCGGCTACGCCAACCACGCCGCTCGTGTCGTCAACGGCCAGCGGCTCATCCAGAGCGCCACCGACATGTTCGCCGGCTGGACGAGCTACCGGGGCACGGACTTCTACGTGCGCCAGTTCCGCGACATGAAGGTCATCCCGGACACGCATGTGCTGCGTGACGTGCTCGCCGACTTCGCCAGAGCCTGCGGCGAGGCGCTGGCCAAGGCGCACGCGCGGTCCGGCGACCCGGTGGCCATCGACGGCTACCTGGGGCGCAACGACGCCTTCACCCGGGCGATGGAGCGCTTCGCCCGCACCTACGCGGACCGCAACGACGCGGACCACGCGGACCTGGTAGCCGCGGTCGCAGCGGGGGAGATGCCACGGCCGGTCTGACCGCTCCCGTGCGCCGCCGATCGCTAGCATGCAGGCGTGCGATGGCTGGACGCAGCGATGGTCCGGGCCCTCGTCGTCGACACGAACGACGGGATCATCGCCACCGCCGGCATCGTCGAGGGCTTCGCCGGCGCCGGCGCCACCGAGTCCACCATCACGATCGCCGCGTTCTCCGCGATGGTGGCCGGCGGGATCGCCCTCGGCGGGGCCAAGTACGCCGAGGCCGCGACCGAGCGGGACGCCGAGATGGCTCTGATCGACGGGGAGCGGCAGCAGCTCGCGATGTCGCCGGACGAGGAGCGGGCCGAGCTCGAGGCTCTGTACGAGATGCGAGGACTGTCTGCGGCCCTGGCCCGCGAGGTGGCGGCGGAGCTGACCGCGGCGGACGCGCTGGCGGCGCATGTCGAGGCCGAGCACGGGCTCTCGTTGCGCGCCGCCGGGCCGACTCCGCTGCTCGTCGCGGTGACCGCCGGGCTCGCGTTCGCGCTCGGGTCCGGCGTGCCGCTGGTGACGGTGCTGATCGCCCCCGACAGCTGGCGGGTGGCGGTGACGTTCGTGGCCGTGGTCGCCTCGCTCGTGGTCACCTCGCTCGTCGCCGCGCGCGCCGGTGGCACCCACGTCGTGCGGACGCTGGTCAGGACGGTCGTGATCGGGACGTCGGCGATGCTGCTGACGCTGGCGGCCGGGTCGCTCTTCCAGCGCTGAGCGCCCTGCCCTGCTTCGCTATGCTCCGATCCGGTCCGCTGCCGGGCCGCGCCGTCCGTCCCGTCGTTCGAATCGAGCACCCCGTGAACAAGTCGATGCTGGCCGTCCTGAACACTTCCGAGCGGCTGCTGGTCGCCGAGACCGATGCGTCGGCGCTCGCCGCCCTGGACGAGGACGCGGCGGTGGCCCTGCAGGACCGGATCAGGCGCGCCCGGACGAAGTACGTGGGCCTGTACCGGCGCGGCGCCAGCGCGCGCGTCGTCGAGCAGCGCGGCCGGGGCAAGGCCGGTCCGAAGAACACGACGGCGGCGGCGAAGGCGGAGGTGTTCGAGGAGGCGCTGGCCCGAGTCAGCCGGCGGGTGGCCGCGCTCGCCCGGGAGACCGCCGCGCAGCTGCGCGACGAGCGGCTCGCGGCGGCGCGCGGCGTCCGCACCGGCAGGAAGCCGGCGGCCGCACCGGCCGGCGGGACCGCGCGCAAGTCTCGCACCGTGACCGACGCACCGGCCGGCGACCGGGCCCTGCGGTCCGCCGCGAGCGAGAAGGAGCGAGCCGGCACCAAGGCGGCCACCGCCCGCCGGCAGGCCAAGCGCGACAGCCGCTGACCCGTGGCCAGGCTGGTCTACTCGGCGATCACCTCCCTCGACGGCTACGTCGCCGACGAGGCCGGGACGTTCGCGTGGGCGGCTCCGGACGAAGAGGTGCACGCGTTCGTCAACGACCTGGAGCGGTCGATCGGGACGTACCTGTACGGCCGCCGCATGTACGAGACCATGCGCTACTGGGAGGCGCCGGACGCGCTCGCGGAGCAGCCGGCCGTGGTCCGGGACTTCGCCGCGATCTGGCAGGCCGCCGACAAGGTCGTGTACTCGACGTCGTTGCCGGAGGTGTCCAGCGCGCGGACCCGGATCGAGCGGGACTTCGACCCTGCGACGGTCCGCGCGCTGAAGGCACAGGCGCCGCGGGACCTGTCCATCGGCGGTCCGCACCTCGCCGCCGCCGCGCTGCGGGCCGGGCTGGTCGAGGAGTACCACGCGCTCGTCACGCCGGTCGTGGTGGGCGGCGGGAACTCGGCGCTCCCGGGCGGTCTGCGTCTGGACCTCGAGCTGCTGGACGAGCGCCGCTTCGGCAGCGGCGTCGTCCACCTGCACTACCGCGTCAAGCCCTGAGCCTGGAGCTCGTCCGGCGGGCGGCCGGGTCGGTACGGGGCGCCGCCGCGCAGGTCCTCGGTGCTCCAGAACGCCTCCGGTGCCAGCTCGGCGAGGTCCAGCTGGAGCTCGGACTCGCGACGGCGGTTGATCGCGACGAACAGCACGGTGACCGGACCGTTGACGCCGTGCCCGGTCTGCACCGTGACGGGCCACCCGCGGGCCCAGAGCTCGCCGGCCACCCGCGGCCGGGGCGTGATCACGGTGATGCCGATCATCCCCGGGGTCAGGTGATCGCCGGCGACCAGGCCCAGCAGCACGCCGACACCGACGCCGCCGGCGTACGCGCCGATGCTGAGCGGGTCGTGCACGTTCGTCACGACCTGGCTGATCGCGGTGATCTGCAGGACGGCCCCGAACGTCCCGAGCATCATCGCCCCGGCCCGGTTGCCGCGGTGCGCGATGACCATGCGCCACTGCCAGAGACCGACCTCGGACACCACGAGGCCGGCGATCACCAGCGGTCGGACGACCTCGATCATGGTGGAGCTCCGCCTCCTCTCGATGATGCGGCTCGCGCCCACCCCCGCCTGGCGATCGGTCCGGTCGGTCCGGACCGTCCGGATACAGGCGGTGGTGGGCGCGAGCGGCGTGGCCGCGCACGGGGCCTAGGTCAGCGCGACCGAGATCTCGTACGTCCCCTGCGCCGGGTGACCGGCCTTGAGGTGGACGCGCTCCACGGCCTCCTTGCTGGGGCCGGTGGCGAGGCAGAACACCTTGCCGCTCGACGCGTCGTGCCAGACCCGGTCGAAGCTGACGCCTTCGGCGGCCTGGACGTCGAGGTCGGCCCGGTGGGCCTCCTCGAGCTGCTCCTTGGTGACGCCGACGAACCCGTCGTGGATGTCCATGAACGTGGGCATAGATCCGTTCCTTCGTTGTTGTCGTCAGGCGGTGCGAGCACCAGCCGAGCCCGCCGGTCGGGCGGACCGCTCTACTATCAGCCGGTGCGGACAGAAGGGGCCATGACCGAGACATCGCCGCCCGTGACCCAGACTGCGGATCTGGTCGCCGGACCTCGCGATCCGTTCGAGATCGTCCCGCAGGTGCTCGACCTGGTCCGGCTGACCGGCGCCATCTTCTTCCGGTCCGACTTCCACGCCCCCTGGGCGTACACGTCGCCGGGGACCCGTGAGCTCACCGGCGCGCTGCCTCCGGGCTCGGGCAGCCTGGTGATGTTCCACATCGTGGTGGAGGGGCACTGCTGGGTCTCGCTCGAGGACGGGGTCCAGGCACGAGCTGTCCCCAGGCGACGTGGTGGTCCTTCCGTACGGTGACGCCCAACGCGTGGGGCTCCTTCGAGCCGGCCGAGCCGGTGTCCATCACGACGCTGATGCCCCGGCCGCCCTGGACCGAGTTCCCGCACATCGACTACGGCGGCGACGGCGAGAGCACGATGGTGGTGTGCGGCTACCTGCGCGGCGACGCCGTGCTGTTCGACCCGGTGCTGCGGGCGCTGCCGTCGTTGTTCGTGGTGCACCCGCCGCCCGGTCCGGCCACGACCTGGGTGAACGCGAGCGTCGAGTACGCGCTGACCGTCCCCGCCGCCGTCCCAGGCTCCGTCGCGGACGGACCAGCGGCTGGCCGAGCTGCTGTTCACCGAGGTGCTGCGGATCTACCTCGACGAGAGCGGCGACGCTGAGCTGACCGGGTGGCTGGCCGCCCTGCGCGACCCGGTCGTCGGGCAGGCGCTGTCCCTCCTGCACGCGAACCCCGCGCACGACTGGACGGTCGGCGAGCTCGCCATGTCCGTCGCCGTGTCGAAGACCGTGCTCGTCGAGCGGTTCAGGCAGACGCTGGGTCGGCCGCCGATCCGTTACCTCACCGAGTGGCGGTTGAACCTCGCGTCCGGGCTGCTGCGTACGACCGGGTACGGCGTCGCGGAGATCGGCGCCAAGGTCGGCTACAGCTCGGAGGAGGCGTTCAGCCGCGCGTTCAAGCGCTCGCTCGGCCAGGCGCCGGCCCACTGGCGCGTCGACGCGGACCGGCCGTAGCCGGCCGGGAACGCGGTCGGGCTCGTGCGGAGCCCGTGATGGGAAGGGCAGACCGGCCGGATGGACCGGGGCGGGTCAGATCACCCGGCCGGCCGCCCAGCTCGAGGAGTAGACCGGTGCGAGTCGCACGTGGTCCCCAGGGTGCGGCGCATGCCACATGAGTCCGTGCCCGGCGTAGATGCCCACGTGGTACACGTGGCCGCCGTGCAGGAAGAAGACGAGGTCGCCCGGACGGACCGCCGACTTCGCCTCGTGCCGCGACACCGCGTACTGGCCGGCCGCGGAGTGCGGCAGGTGCCGTCCGGCCGCGCGGGCCAGCACGTACATCGTGAACCCGGAGCAGTCGAACCTGCTGGGTCCGGCCGCCCCCCACACGTACGGGCGGCCGCGCAGCGCCGCCGCGAGCGCGAGCACCCGGGTGGACGGCGGCAGGACGACGGTCACCGTCGCGCTCTCGCGTGCGGTCACCGTGGCGGCATCCAGCTGCTCCCCCGACGTGAGCAGCTGGATGCCGTAGGTGGCGCTGGCGGTGATGCGTTCGGTCACCGTCATCCGCAGCCGGACCGCGGCCTGGCCGCGGGAGTTCGTGACCGCGCGGGCCGCGGCGATGTGCAGGGTCGGCCGGCCCTTCGGGGTCATCCAGAACGTCACGTCCGCACCACCGACGCCCTGTCCGCCCGGAGCGACCAGGCGGACGGAAGCCGGGACGTTCGCGCGCGGGGCCGTCGAACGGGCCCCGACGGCGAGCGTCAGCGCGGCCGGACCGACGATGGCCGGCGTCGCAGCGGTCGGCGCGCTCGCCGTTGCCGAGGACGCGGTCTCGGCGCGGGCCGAGCCGGCGACGGCGACGACGACGGCGGCCACGACGGCCACGGTGGCGGCGGCACGCAGCCGCGCCGGACGTGAGTGGGCAGGCAAGTATGCGAGCACAGACAGACCTTCCGTACGCCTGCGAGGTCAGCTGTCGGGTTCGGGACGGCGCCCGGCCGGCCCGGAGCGACCAAGCGGTCACGCGGGCTGCGGCTTCACCCCAAGGCCGGAGCGTGCTCCGGCCGGTCCCTGCTGGGGACTTCGGGTCCCCCGCTCCTGCCCGTGCGGGTCGGCGGGCCGACCGGGGGGCAGGACTCGGCGCCCGGTCGGTGGTTCACAGCAATGTCGTTCACAGCAATCCGCCCCCGGAGGTCCGGAAGCGCATCCAAGGTGACACGGGCCCCGACCGCCGACCAACTCGATCATCGGTGATGTCCGTCACGGGAACCTTCGCGGCGCGGCGTCCGTCCAAGCGCGCCGCCGTCGCGCTACTGCACGCCCACCGTGGCGTGCATCTCCCACACGAGAACCTCGGCCGGCTCGGTGGCGGTCACCCGCTGCCCACCGGTCGCGGTGAAGCGCACCGCGTCGCCCTCCTCGAGCGCGCCGACCCCTTCGAGCGACACCGTCCCGCGCGCCACGAACAGGTGCAGGAACGGCGCGTCCGGCAGCTCGACCGACTCGCCGGCGCTCAGCCGGGCGGCGTGCAGCGCGGCGTACCTGTTCCTGATCCGGATGGCAGCGGCACCCTCGTGCCGCTGCATCCCGGACGCGACCGGCACCAGCCCGCCGCGCAGCAGCGCGTCCTCGATCTCCAGCTGCTCGTAGCCGGGGGCGATCCCGTCCTCGTCGGGCAGCACCCACATCTGCACGAAGTGCACCGGGTCTTCGTGGTGGGCACCGCCCTGCAGCCGCCAGGAGTCGTTCTTCTCCGAGTGCAGGATCCCGGTGCCGGCCGACATCCGCTGGGCCAGACCGGGGTAGATGACCCCCGAGTGCCCGGTCGAGTCCTGGTGGACCAGCGAACCGGTCAGCACCCACGTCACGATCTCCATGTCCTGGTGCGGGTGCGTCTCGAACCCGGTTCCCGGCACGACGATGTCGTCGTTGTTGACGAGCAGCAGCCCGTGATGGGTGTTGCTCGGGTCGTAGTGCCGCGAGAACGAGAACGAGTGCTTCGAGTCCAGCCAGGACAGCCGCGTCTTGAACCGGTCGGACGCGCGACGCACGTCCACCGTCGGCGGCAGCTGCTCGGCGGTCGGGCTCACGGTGACCTCCACGGCTCGGGGGAGTCCCATCCTCCCGTAGCCCTTGCCGGGTCGGGCATCGAGGGCTAGAAGTACCAGTACAGGGTCCGCGCACGTCCCGTCGGGCCTCACGGGGCGACGCCGGCCACGAGGGAGGCGTCATGAGCGAGCAGCCAGACCTTCCGGACATCGAAGACGTCGAGGTGCAGCCTGCCCCGGGCGACGACACCGGCGGTCACATCCAGGACGACGGGTCGGACATCCTTCCGGACGCGCCTGAGCAGGACCACAGCTGATGCGCACCTACGCGCAGGCGAAGGCGTTCGCCGAGAACCAGCACGACCACCCGATCGCCAGCGGCTGGTTCGACCAGTGCCAGGTCTTCAGCCGTCAGTGCGTCGGCGCCCCGCCGTTCGGCACGTCTGCGCGGCTGGCCTTCGAGGGAACTCCCGCGGCGCACCGGCACACGTCGAGCCCGCCGCCACCAGGGTCCATCGCGTACTACGGAAAGCCGGGCGTCGGAGACGGGCACGCGGTGTTCGTCGTGGAGGGCGGGATGGTCTGGTCAACCGACATCCTGCACCACGCCAAGGTGGACAGGGTCCGCTGGGACACCTTCCCCAGGGGCAAGCCCAAGGGCTGGAGCCTGCCGTACCGCGGCTGGATCGACTGGTGCCCGGCCGGTGCGCTCCCGGTGCAGCACCTGGCACCAGCCGGTCCCGCGGCCGCGGGCCCTTACCGCCAGGACAAGAAGGTCTACAAGAGCAAGATGCACCTGCAGCAGGCAGACTCGGACAGTGTGTGGAACCTGCAGGTGGCGCTGGCCGCGAAGGGCATGCCGGTGACCGGCGGCCCGACCGGGTTCTACGGCACGCAGACCCGGGACGCGTGCGCCGCGTTCCAACGCGGCCAGGGCTGGTCGGGACCGGGTGCGGACGGGATCGCCGGGCCGCTGACCGCCGAGCGGCTCGGGCTCGTCTGGGTCGAGGGCTAGGGGTGCCGCCGGCGTTCGTGCTCCACGAGCACCGGCGACCCAGGCACCACTTCGACCTGCGGCTGGAGCAGGACGGCGTCCTGCGGTCGTGGGCGTTGCCGCGTGGGCTGCCGGCCGAGCCGGGGGACAACCGGCTGGCCGTAGCGGTGGACGACCACGACCTGGACCACCTGACGTACGAGGACGCGGACAAGTCCATCGCGGACACCGGCTGGTGGGAGGAGCACGACCGCAACGACAAGCGGTTCGTGTTCACCCTGCACGGCCGCGCCGATGCGCGCCGCTACGCGCTCATCCGCACCGACAGAGACTGGCTGCTGCACCGGACCAAGCAGCAGCCGGACGCCGCTGCGGGGCCGGGGGAGGCGCGTTGACCGGGCCCGCAGCCGCAGCGGGGTCCGAGGCGCCGCAGGAGGTGCAGGTCCGGTACGGGACCGCGACCGGTCGATGGGTGCTGCTGGCTACCATCCTCGGCTCCGGGCTGGCCGGGATCGACGCCACGGTGGTCAACGTGGCGCTGCCGACGATCGGCGCGGACTTCGGCGTCGACTTCGCCGCCCTGCAGTGGACCATCACCGCGTACACGCTGACGCTCGCCTCGCTGATCCTGCTCGGTGGCGCGCTGGGGGACCGGTTCGGCCGGCGCCGGGTGTTCGTCGTCGGGGTCATGTGGTTCGCGACCGCCTCGTTGCTGTGCGGGCTTGCCCCGGGCGCGGACTGGCTGATCGCGGCCCGGGCCCTGCAGGGCGTGGGGGCGGCGCTGCTCACCCCCGGCAGCCTGGCGATGATCCAGGCGACGTTCGTGCCGGCCGACCGGGCCAGGGCGATCGGCGCGTGGTCCGGGCTCGGCGGCGTCGCGACGGCGATCGGGCCGTTCGTGGGCGGGTGGCTGATCCTGGTGGCCTCCTGGCGATGGGTCTTCCTCATCAACCTGCCGCTGGCCGTCGTCGTGGTGCTGGTGGCCCGGCGGCACGTCCCGGAGACCCGCGACCCCACCGCCACCGGCAGGATCGACCTGCTCGGGGCCACGCTCGCCGTGGTCGGGCTGGCCGGGGTCACCTACGCGATCATCGAGATCCCGGTCGACGGTCCCGGCGCGCCACCGGTCCTGGTCGCCGCGCTGGTCGGGGTGCTGGCGATGGTCGCGTTCGGCTTCGCCGAGACGCGGCAGCGCCACCCGATGCTGCCGATGTCGATCTTCCGGTCCAAGCAGTTCAGCGCCGCCAACGCCGTGACCTGCCTGGTCTACGGCGCGTTCGGCGGGGTCTTCTTCCTGCTCGCGGTCCAGCTGCAGGTCGTGGCCGGGTTCTCGGCTCTGGGCGCCGGGGTCGCGCTGCTGCCGATCACCGTGGTCATGCTGCTGCTGTCGGCCAGGGCCGGCCAGCTCGCGCAGCGGATCGGACCGAGGCTGCCGATGACGCTGGGACCGCTGGTCTGCGCCGCCGGGGTGCTGCTCATGCGGCGGATCGGCCCGGACGCCCGGTACGTCACGGACGTCCTGCCGGCGGTCACCGTCTTCGCGCTCGGCCTGGCCCTGCTGGTGGCGCCGCTGACCGCGACCGTGCTGGCCGCTGTCGACGCCCGGCACGCCGGGGTGGCGTCCGGGGTGAACAACGCGGTGGCGCGCGCGGCGGGGCTGATCGCGGTCGCGGCCCTGCCGGTCCTGGCCGGCATCTCGGGGGAGGACTACACCGACCCGGCCTCGTTCGAGAGTGGGTTCCGGCTGGCGCTGCTCATCGCGGCCGGGCTGCTGGTGGCCGGCAGCGGGCTGGCGGCGGTCACGATCCGCAACCGGCTCTCCGCCTCGGCCGAGCGGCCGATGAGCTGCCCGATCTCGGCACCACCGCTCGCCACGGCAGCGGGCCGGGACCCGGGCGGAATGGCCACGGACGGATGACGACGAAGTTGCGAAACCGCGTCCGCCTCATGACCGGGGTCCCGGCGAGCCAGGTGATCTAGAGGCCGGAGGGCGCATACTGACCACGTGTACTCCCACCGGGCCAAGGCCCCGCGTCACCTGCCAACGAGTCCCTTCGCTCCCCCGGTGGTCCGTCCGGTGGAGCAGTTCGCGGTCGACGACCGCGTCGCGCACGACCAGTACGGTCTCGGCCGGGTGATCGCCGTCGAGGAAGACATCGCCGTGCTGGTCGACTTCGGCACCAGCCAGCAGCGCTGCGTGTCCCCGTTCGCCCGGCTCACCAAGCTCTGACCCTCCCCGGGCCGTAGGGCCGCCTCGAGCTAGGCGTTCTCGAGCGCTGCCTGCCGTCCCGCCGCCGGACCGGGGGCCTGCGCCGCGACCCGGTGCCGCGCGGGCAGCAGGGCCAGCGCCCCCACCGCAGCCAGCCCGGTCGCCGCCGCCGCGACCAGCGATCCGGCTGACAGCCCCGCCATGAAGGCCTCCCGTACCGCTGCTGCAGCCGTCCCGCGCACGGCGGCGGGCAGCTGCGCGGTCGCCCCGATCCCGGCCACGACCGACTCCCGAGCCTGCGCGGTGAGCTCGGCCGGCAGGCCGAGCCGGGCGAACGCATCGGTCAGGTGCGACCCGTACAGCGAGGCCATCACCGAGCCGACCACCGCGACGCCGAGCGTTCCGCCGACCTCCCGGGTGGTGTCGTTGACCGCCGAGCCGGCCCCGGCCCGGGACAGCGGCAGCGCACCCATGATGGCGTCGGTCGCCGGGCCCGAGGTGAGCGCGAGCCCCGAGGCCATCAACGTCATCGCGACGATGATCCGGCCCCAGTAGGCCGAGTCGACGGCCGAGCCGGCCGCGACCATGAAGCCACTGCTCATCAGCGCGAGCCCGGCCGCGACCACGAGCTTGGTCCCGACCCGCTTCATCAGCACGATCGCGACCGGGGACATGACCCCGGTCACGACGGCGAACGGCAGCGTCGCCAACCCGGCGCGGAGCGTGTCGTAGCCGCGGACGACCTGGAAGAACTGCGTGATCATGAAGATGAAGCCGAAGAGGCCGAAGAACGCCAGCGCCACCGACGCGCTGGCGGCGGAGAAGCGCGCGTTGGTGAACAGGCGGACGTCGAAGAGCGGGTCGCGCATCCGCGTCTCCCACCGGACGAACGCCGCCAGCAGGACGGCTGCGGCCGAGAACCCGGTCAGCGTCACGGTGGACGTCCAGCCGTTGTCGGGGGCCTCGATGATGGTCCAGACGAGCGCGGTCACTGCTGCGACCGAGAGCGCCGCGCCGGCGAAGTCGAACCGGGCGTCGGTCGAGTGCCGGGACTCCGGGAGCAGCCGCCAGCCGGCGAGCAGGGCGATCGCCGCCAGTGGGACGTTGACCAGGAACACCGAGCCCCAGCTGAAGTGCTGCAGCAGCACGCCGCCGGACACCGGCCCGAGCGCGACCGCGAGACCGGACACGCCGGACCAGATGCCGATCGCCGTGGCCCGCTCCCGGGAGTCGGTGAAGACGTTGGACAGCAGCGCGAGGGTGGCCGGGTAGATCAGCGCGGCGCTGGCGCCCATGGCCGCGCGGGCGGCGATGAGCTGGTCCACGGAACCGGCGAAGACGGCGGTCAGCGAGGTGAGCGCGAACAGCACCAGGCCGACCTGCAGGATCCGGCGCCGGCCGAGGCGGTCGCCGAGGTTCCCCGCGACGAGCAGCAGACCGGCGAAGACCAGGGTGTAGCCGTCGACCACCCACTGCAGCTGGCTGGTCGTGGCGGCCAGGTCGCGGCTGAGGGTCGGCAGGGCCACGTTGACGATCGTGTTGTCGACGGTCACCAGCAGGACGCTCAGGCAGAGCACGGCGAGGATCCACCAGCGCCGCAGGTGCACCGTCTCGGCGGTCGGGCTCGGGCTCATCTCGGTCTCCCTAGTACGTCGTTCTACAACTGTGGAACAATGTGCTACAGAGTCGCGAGGGTGTCAAGGGTCGCGTGCGCCGCGGACGACCGGGGATCGGAGAGGATGGCCGACGTGCCGACGACAGCGACGGGTGAGCGGGGCCGCGCGCAGCGGGGGCGCAGGGAGCGGACCCGCAGCGTCGACGTGCAGGGGGCCCTGGTCGATGCCGCCCAGACCGTGCTGGTCCGGGACGGGCCGGCGGCGGTCACGGTCCGGGCGGTGGCTGCGGAGGCCGGGGTGGCTCCGATGGGCGTGTACAACCACCTGGGCGGCAAGGACGGGCTGGTGGCGGCCATCCTCGTCCGCGGCTTCGACGGCCTGACCGCGGCGATCTCGGCCGGGGACGAGCCGGACCCGGTGGAGCGGCTACGGGCGTGCGGCGTGCGCTACCGGGAGTTCGCGCTGGCCAACCCGCAGCACTACGCGGTGATGTTCGAGGCGGCACTGCCGATGGAGACCGAGTCTGCCGAGGTCACCGAGCACGCCACGGCCGCGTTCATGGCGCTGGTCGACAAGGTGACGTACGGGATGGCGCACGGCTCCATCCGCCCCGGCGACCCGGTCGACACGGCGCAGCAGATCTGGAGCACGGTCCACGGCGCCGTGGCCCTGGAGCTCAAGGGCCTGGTGCTGACCCCGGACCCGCAGGCCACCTACGCCGAGCTGCTCGAGCTGCTCATCCGGGGCACCGCGCCCTGAGCGCCCCGACGGGCGGCGAGGTCAGTCGTCCTCGGTGAGGCGCGCGATGTACGCCGCGTCCAGGACGTCGCCGGCGTCGGCCGGCTCCTTGCCCAGGGCGGCGTCGATCGCCTCCTGCTCCTCGTACTCCTGCAGCCGCGAGGCCTGGTCGGCCTGGTCGCCGACGGACTCGTCCGCCGCCACGCTCGGCAGCGGTTCCTGGTCGCTCATCGCGCACTCTCCATGTCCGTCGAGGCGAACGTGCCTGACCACCGACCGTACCCGGCCCCGCCGGCGCTCGGTTCGGCTGGTCCCGCCGGGTCTTTGCCAGACTGCCTGTCCGTGACGTGGGCCCGGGCCTTGGTGGTGCTGGTCGCGGGCTTCGTCGCCGGGGGGATGACCGCGGTCGTCGGCGCCGGCAGCCTGGCGTCGCTCCCGGTGCTGCTCGCGATCGGCCTGAGCCCGGTCGTGGCCAACGTCACCAGCGCAGTCGGCGTCGTGCCCGGCTCGATCGCAGGGGCGTTCGCGTACCGGCACCAGCTCGGACCGCTGCGCGCGCTGGTGGTCCCCCTGCTGGTGCCCACGGCGCTCGGCGGCGTGGTAGGCGCGCTGCTGCTGCTGGTGCTGCCCGAGCAGGTGTTCTCCGCACTGCTCCCGGTCCTGCTGGTGCTGGCCGCCGGACTGGTCGCGGCCCAGCCGGCGATCGCACGCGCCGTCGCCCGGCGCCGCCCCGACGACCGGCGCCGCCCCGTCGACCATGGTGCGGGGGAGGGGGGCCCGCGGACCGGGCCGGTGGTGCTCGTCCTCGCCGTCGCCGTCGCGCTCTACGGCGGGTACTTCGGTGCGGCCGTCTCGGTGATGTACCTGGCCTTGCTCGGGGCGCTGATCGGCGGGCTGCAGGCCTCGAACGGGGTGAAGAACGTGCTGACCGCGGTCAGCTGCGGGTCCGCGTGCGTGGTCTTCGTGCTCCGGGCGGACGTCGACTGGGCCGCGGTGCTGCTCCTGGCGGTGGGGAGCACGGTGGGCGGGCTGCTCGCCGGGCGCTACGGCCAGCGCCTGCCGGACCCCTTCCTGCGGGCCGTGATCATCGTGGTGGCGCTCACCACAGCCGTCGTCGAAGCCCGCCGGTGATCCCCGGCCGTCGACTACTCGGGGCAGAGGATGAAGTCCGGGTGGACGTGCCGGCCGGGCCGCCCGGCGGCCTCCCGGACGGCGGCGCGGATGGCGTCGAGCCGGTCCACCGACATCTCCAGGGGCGGCTCGTCTGGCTGGTAGGCGGTCAGTACCGGGTAGTCCTCGCCGGGCTCGCCGGCCATCTCGATGTGGCAGCCCAGGACGTGGCTGACCGGGCGGTCGGCGGCGAACCCGACCAGGCGGTCCATCGTGCGTGCGAACGCAGCCCAGTCCTCGATGTACAGCCGACCGGGGTACACCGTGTCGCCGGTGAGCAGGAACTGTGTCCACGGGTCGTAGTAGGTGACGGCCGCCGCGTCGTGGCCCGGCGTCGCCAGGCACTCGAGCACCCGGCCGCCGAGGTCGAGCGTCGCCACCCGGTCTGGGTCGTCGTGGAAGCCGAAGAAGGACCACGCGCTGTCCAGGTCGGCGGCGACCACGACGGTGCCCGGCCGGTCGCGGAGCTGGCCGTCGCCGGCGACGTGGTCCCCGTGCGTGTGCGTGTGCAGGACGAGCAGCTCGTAGGCCTCGCGCGGGTGCTCGACCAGCCAGGTCGCGACCAGCTCGTCCACGACCCGGCGCAGCGGGAAGAGCTCGCCGGACTCGGTGGCGCCGGTGTCGATCAGCGTCGCGCGCTCGTCGCCGAACAGCACGAACAGGAACGGCGCCTCGTAGTGCACCGCCATGTTCTGCCGCAGGATGAACGTGTGCTCGTCGTGCCGGTACACCTGGATGTCCGGGTCGGTGTTGTGCTTGGCGGACGCTGACCCGTGGATCCACCGGACCGGCAGCGGCGCAGCCATCAGCCGAGCATCTGGCGCAGCGCGCGCATCTTGTTCGCCGCGTCGAGTGCCGCGATCTTGTAGGCCTCCGACAGCGTCGGGTAGTTGAACACCGTGTCGACCAGGTGGTCGACCGTGCCGCCGGTCGTCATCACCGCCTGCCCGATGTGGATCAGCTCGGTCGCGTCGGTGCCGAAGATGTGCACGCCCAGCAGCTGGCGCGTCTCGGTCGACACGAGCAGCTTGAGCATCCCGTAGGTGTCGCCGACGATCTGGCCGCGGGCCAGCTCGCGGTAGCGCGAGATCCCGAACTCGTACGGCACCGACGACCGGGTCAGCTCGTCCTCGGTCGCCCCGCAGTAGCTGATCTCGGGGATCGTGTAGATGCCGATCGGCTGGTGCTGGCGCAGCGAGTTGGCCCGCTCCCCGAAGGCGTCGTAGGCCGCGAGCCGGCCCTGCTCCATCGACGTCGCGGCCAGCGCCGGGAAGCCGATGACGTCGCCGACCGCGTAGATGTGCTCGACCGACGTACGGAACCTGGCGTCGACCTTGATCCGGCCGCGCTCGTCGGCCTCCAGCCCGGCGGCGGCCAGGTCCAGAGCATCGGTGGAGCCCTGCCGTCCGGCCGAGTACATCACCGTGTCGGCGACGATGCGCTTGCCGCTGCGCAGCGTGGTGAGCGTGCCGTTCGGTCCGGTCTCCACCCGCTCGACGGTCTCGCCGAACCGGAACGTCACCGACAGGTCGCGCAGGTGGAAGCGCAGGGCGTCGACCACCTCCGAGTCGCAGAACTCCAGCATCCGGTCGCGGGACTCCACCACGGTGACGCGGGTCCCGAGCGCGGCGAACATCGACGCGTACTCGATGCCGATCACGCCGGCTCCGACGACGACCATCGTGCGCGGCACCCGGTCCATGTTGAGGATGCCGTCGGAGTCCACGATCCGCGCGTCGTCGAACTCCACGCCGGCGGGCCGCGCCGGCCGCGAGCCGACCGCGACGACGAACGAGTCCGCGGTGACCAGCTGGTCCTGCTCGCTGTCGTGCGGCCGCACCGCGACGGTCTTGGCGTCGACGAAGCGCGCCGTCCCGTGGATCAGGTCGACGTTGTTGCGGAACAGCTGGCTGCGCACGATCTCGACCTCCCGGCCGATGACGTGCTGGGTCCGAGAGAGCAGGTCCTGGACGGTGATGTCGTCCTTGACCCGGTAGTTCTGCCCGTACAGCTCGCGCATGTTCATGCCGGTCAGGTAGAGGACGGCCTCGCGCAGCGTCTTGGACGGGATCGTGCCGGTGTTGATGCACACGCCCCCGACCATGTGCCGCCGTTCGACGATCGCGGCGCTGTGCCCGAGCTTGGCGGCCGCGATGGCGGCCTTCTGCCCGCCCGGGCCGGACCCGAGGACGAGCAGCTCGTAGTGCGAGGAGGCGGCCACCTGTCCAGCGTCCCGGGGTGCGGCGGCCGGCGCAACCGCTTCGGGCTCGACGGGACGGTCCTGGCGGTTCGACCGGTCAGCCGCCCATGGCCTCGAGGGTCGACAGCGGCGGGACGAAGAACAACGTGCCGGTGACCGCGACGCTCACGTCGAGCAGGCGGTCGTAGTTGCCGTCGGGACGGCCGACGAACATGTTCCGCAGCATCTGCTCGGTGACCGCCGGCGAGCGGGAGTAGCCGATGAAGTACGTCCCGAACTCGCCCTTCGACGGGGTCCCGAACGGCATGTTGTCGCGCAGGATCTTCACCTCCTCGCCGCCGGACTCGACGACGGTGAGGGCGTTGTGCGCGTACGACGGCTTCACGTCGTCGGCCAGCTCGACGTTGGAGAGCTTGGTGCGGCCGACGACCCGCTCCTGCTCCTCGACCGGCAGCGAGTTCCAGCGGGTCAGGTCGTGCAGGTACTTCTGCACGATGACGTAGCTCCCGCCGGCGAAGCCGGGGTCCTCGGCCCCCACCAGCGTGGCCTGCAGCGCCGCCGCGCCCTGCGGGTTCTCGGTTCCGTCGACGAACCCGATGACGTCCCGCTCGTCGAAGTACTTGAAGCCGTGCACCTCGTCGACCGGGTCGACCGCGCCGTCGAGCCGGGACATCACGAGCGCGGCGAGCTCGAAGCACAGGTCCATCCGGGCGGCCCGGATGTGCAGCAGCAGGTCGCCCGGGGTGGAGACCGCGTGCCGCCCGCCGGAGCGGATCTCGACGAACGGGTGCAGGTGCGCGGGGCGGGGCGGTCCGACGAGGCGGTCCCAGGCGTCCGACCCGAGGCCCAGCACGCAGGTGAGCCCACCGTCCGGGTCGCGCGAGCCGACCGACCGCACCAGGCCGCCGAGCCCGCCGCAGACCTCCCGCACCGTGGTCGCGCTGCCGGCGTCCGGGCGCACGGTGAGGACGATGAAGACGGCCGCCGCGGTCAGCGGCGCGAGGACGCTCTGCGCGTCCGTCGGCGGCCGGCTGGAACGCCTCGTCACCCATCGCGAGCCGGCCCTCAGTCGCCGGTCGCGCCGTCGATGCGCTCCCGCAGGAGGTCGGCGTGCCCGTTGTGCCTGGCGTACTCCTCGATCATGTGCAGGTACACCCAGCGGACGTTCAGCCGCACGTCCTTGCGGTGTCCGCGGCTGGGCACCACCTCGTCCAGGTCGTGCCCGGCGCAGGCGGCCCGGGACGCCGCCACCTCGGCGGCGAACAGGTCGAGGTCGCCCTGGGCGTCGGCGTCCGGCAGGCCGTAGAAGTCCCGCTCGCGCTCGTCCGGGGTGCAGTAGATCTCGTCGAGGTCCTCGCCGCCGACGTGCCGGCGGAACCACCAGCGCTCGACCTCGCTCATGTGCCGCACCAGGCCCAGCAGGGTGAGCCCC
The DNA here is from genome assembly GCA_963771835.1 of uncultured Actinomycetota bacterium. Lineage (GTDB taxonomy): Bacteria > Actinomycetota > Actinomycetes > Prado026 > Prado026 > CAVQCJ01. The sequence goes on along the minus strand of CAVYVA010000004.1, from coordinate 151,481 downwards.
GACGGCGGGACGGCCGCCTCCTTGAGCTGCCCGGCGGTGAGCCCGGAGCACTTGCCCAGCAGCGTCGAGCGGTGGAAGTCGACCCAGGCCTCCAGCGAGGAGCGCTCGTCGCCGAGCCGGTCCGGGTCGGTGCGGTCGGCCGGGGGAGCGGTCCAGCCGGTCATGGCGTCCTCACAGGGGCAGTACATCGGGTCCGGCCGCCGCCGCCAAGCCGGGCCTAGAGTCGGGTCGTGACGGTGCTGGGCCAGGCGCCGAGGCTTGACGGCGGCGCGCGCCGAGGAGATCGGGCACGTGGTGTTCGGCGTCGCGACCACCGCGTACCCGCTGCCGAGCGAGCGCGACCAGAACTTCCGCCTCGATGTGGACGGCATCGCGACGTACGTGCTCAAGGTGGCCAACCGCACCGAGTCCGCGGACGTTCTCGTCGCCCAGCGCGACGCTGCGGCGCTGGCCCTCGCGGCCGGGCTCCCGGTCCAGCGCGTCCACCCCACGCTGGACGGCGCCCAGCACGGCGTGGCCGACGGGCACCTGGTCCGGCTGCTGGACTGGCTGCCCGGTGTCCCGCTCGCCGAGGTCGGCCGGCAGTCCCCGGCGCTGCTGCACGACCTCGGCGCGCTGCTCGGCCGGCACGCGACGGCGCTGGACGCCTTCGACCACCCGGCGGCGCACCGGACGTTCCACTGGGACGTCGCCCAGGCCGCGGTGGTCCTGCGCGAGCGGCGCGCGGCGATCGCCGACCCCGGCGGGCGCGCGGTCGTGGACGACGTGCTGGCCCGGTTCGAGCAGCACGTCGGCCCCCGGCTGCCGGGCCTGCGCCGTGCGGTGGTGCACGGCGACGCCAACGACCGCAACGTGCTCGTGGACCCGGGCGAGCGGGACCGGCCGCTGGAGCGGTTCTCCCGGGTGAGCGGACTGCTCGACTACGGCGACCTGGTGCACACGGTGCTGGTGGCCGAACCGGCGGTGGCGGCGGCGTACGCGGCCATGGCCGCCGAGGACCCGCTCGCGGCGGTCGCGCAGCTGGTGGCCGGGTTCCACGCCGAGCACCCGCTGGAGCCGGCGGAGCTCGAAGTCCTCTGGGACCTGGTCCGCGCGCGCCTGGCGATGAGCGTCTGCCACGCGGCGGTCCAGTCGGCCGACCGGCCCGACGACCCGTACCTGACCGTCAGCGAGTCTGGAGCCTGGGCGACGTTGCGGCGGAGCGCAGGGATCCATCCGCGGCTGGCCCACTACCGCCTGCGCGACGCGTGCGGCCTCGACCCGCACCCGTCCGGCGCCGCCGTCCGCGAGCACCTGCGGGCCTCGACGCCGGCCCCGTTGCTGGGCCGGCCGTGGACCGGGCTGCGGACCTTCCCGGTCGACCTGTCGGTGGGCAGCGGGACGTTCGGCGCCCACGAGGTCGCGGCACCGCCGGCGCGCTTCGACGCGCTCATCCGGGGCCGTGTCGACGGCGACCCGGACGCGGTCGGGCTGGGCGGGTACGGCGAGGCCCGGCTGGTCTACACGACGCCGGCGTTCACGCCCGCCGACGACCCAGGCGCCGAACGCCGGACGGTGCACCTAGGTCTGGACGTGTGGACCGCGGCCGGCACAGAGGTGCGCGCTCCGCTGGCCGGGACGGTGGTGGTCGCCCGCGAGAACCCGACCCGGCTCGACTACGGCCCGGTCGTCGTGCTCGAGCACGCCACCGCCGCCGGGGCGCCGTTCTTCACGCTGTTCGGTCACCTGTCCCGCGCCAGCCTGGAGCAGGTCCGGGTCGGGCAGGTGCTGGCGGCCGGCGACGTGCTCGGATGGGTCGGTGCACCGCCGTCCAACGGCGACTGGGCGCCGCACGTCCACGTCCAGGTGATCCTCGACCTGCTCGGGCTCGCGCACGACTACCCGGGGGTGGGCGTGCCCTCGCAACGGTCGCTGTGGCTCGGGCTTTCGCCCGACCCGGCGCTGCTGCTGGCGCTCCCCGACGGCGCGGTCCCGGACCCGCCGCGGTCGCGGGCCGACGCCCTGGCCGCTCGCCGCGCCAGGTTGGGTCCCAACCTCAGCCTGTCGTACGCCGACCCGCTGCGGATCGTGCGCGGGATCGGCGCGCGCTTGTACGACGACGAAGGGCGCGCCTACCTGGACGCGGTGAACAACGTCGCGCACGTGGGGCACGCCCACCCGCGGGTGGTCGCGGCCGGCGCCGCGCAGATGGCGGTGCTCAACACCAACACCCGCTACCTGCACGACACCGTGCTGGAGTACGCCGAGCGCCTCTCGCAGACGCTTCCGGACCCCTTGTCCGTGTGCTTCTTCGTCAACTCCGGCAGCGAGGCGAACGAGCTCGCCCTGCGGCTGGTGCGCACGTACACCGGCGCACGCGACATGGTCTGCCTGCAGGACGGCTACCACGGGCAGACCCAGGCACTGATCGAGGTGAGCCCGTACAAGCACGCGGGTCCGGGCGGGGCCGGTCGCCCGCCCTGGGTGCAGGTGGCGGTGCTGCCGGACCCCTACCGCGGTGCGCACCGCGGCTACGGCCACGACGCCGCGCTGGCGTACGCCCAGGACGTCCGGCGCTGCACGGACGACGTCGCCGCGGCCGGCCGCCCGCTGGCCGGGATGATCGCCGAGTCCATGGTCGGCTGCGGTGGCCAGGTCGTGCTGCCCGACGGCTACCTGGCCGAGGCGGCGGCGATCGTCCGCTCGGCCGGCGGGCTGTTCGTGGTCGACGAGGTGCAGGTCGGCTTCGGCCGGGTCGGCCCGCCGTTCTGGGGCTTCGCCACGCAGGGCGTCGTCCCCGATGTCGTCACGATGGGCAAGCCGGCCGGTGACGGCCACCCACTCGCGGCCGTCGTCACCACGCCCGAGGTCGCCCGCGCGTTCGCGAACGGGATGGAGTACTTCAACACCTTCGGCGGCAACCCGGTGTCCGCCGCGGTGGGGCTGGCCGTGCTGGACGTGCTGCGCGACGAGCGGCTGCCGGAGCGGGCCGAGGTCCTCGGCCGGCGGCTGGTCGAAGGGGCCCGCGAGCTCGCGGGACGGCACGCGCTGGTCGGCGACGCGCGTGGCCTCGGGCTCTACGCCGGGATCGAGCTGGTGCGGGACCGGTCGACCCTGGAGCCGGCCGCGGCCGAGGCGACGTACGTGGTCGAGCGGCTGAAGAACCTGGGCGTGCTGGTCAGCATCGACGGCCCGCACCACAACGTGCTCAAGATCAAACCACCACTGGTCTGGATCGAGGCGGACGTCGACCGGTTGCTCACGGCCCTGGACCAGGTCCTGGCCGAGCCGGCCCTGCAGCCCTGACGCCCGATCCGCGGGGCCCGGAGCGCGGCGCGGGCGGGGCACCGTCCCGCGCCGCTTACCCTTGACAGGTCCGCAGAACCCTGGAGCAGAGCCGGAGCACCCGCATGTCGAAGAAGGGCCGCGACAGCAACGACCGCAAGGCGCGGCTCGAGGCCGTCAAGAAAGAGCAGGCCAAGCAGGCGCGCAAGCGCAACATCCTCATCGCGGCGATCGCCGGGCCGCTCGTCCTGCTGATCGTCGTGCTGGCCGCCGTCGCGATCAAGCAGAGTGCGAGCGCCACCCCCGGTTCGGACATCCAAGGGCTCAAGACGTACACCGGCCTGAGCCGCAACCACGTCACCACGCCTGTCACCTACCCGCAGGTTCCCCCGGTCGGCGGCGACCACGACCCGGTCTGGCAGAACTGCGGCGTGTACGACCAGCCGATCAAGAACGAGCACGGCGTGCACTCCCTCGAGCACGGCGCCGTCTGGATCACCTACCAGCCCGACCTCCCGGCGGACCAGGTGGCCAAGCTCACCGCCGCGGCCAAGGGTCAGTCGTACGTCATCGTCAGCCCGTACCCGGGCCTGCCCGCTCCGGTCGTCGCCAGCGCCTGGGGCAACCAGGTCCAGCTGCCGAACGCCAGCGACCCGAGGCTCGAGCAGTTCATCCGGACGTTCGAGCAGGGCCCGCAGACACCCGAGCCGGGTGCGGCCTGCGTCGGCGGCACCGGCACCCCCGTCCAGTCGCCCTGACTGTGCGCCCGTCGCCGGCTGTCGCCGACTGCAGTCAGCCGACGGGCAACGACCAGGCGCGGACGCCGCCGACCAGCGCGGCCGAGTTCGGCACGATGACCACGTCGTCGCCCATCGCTGCCACGTGCGAGGCGCGCAGCCGCCGCGAGTTCCCGCCGCCGAGGTAGAGGCGGTCCCAGCCGAACACCGGTCGCAGCTCGGCGACCATCGTGCGCACGCGCCGGGACCAGAAGGCGTCGCCGAGCTGGCGGCGCACGTGCTCGCCGATCCACCCGTCGTACGTCGTCCCGTGCCGCACCGTCGCGTGCGACAGCTCCAGGTGGGGGGCGAGCCGTCCGCCGTCGAAGATCGCACAGCCCAGACCGGTGCCGAGCGTCAGAACCAGCTCGAGCCCGCTGCCGGTGACCGCCCCGGCCGCGTGCACCTCTGCGTCGTTCATCACCCGCACCGGTCGTCCGAACCTGTCGGCGACCGCTGCGGCGGCGTCGAAGCCGGACCACTGCGCCACCAGCGCGGGGTCGACCCGCGACCGTGGACCCGAGCGGGTGACGTAGTGCGGGGTCGTGACGACCACCCCGTGCCGGATCATCCCGGGGATGCCCACGGTGAGCCGGTCGGCCGCCGGCAGCATCCCCGCCACCTGCTCCAGGCAGTCCAGGAACCGTCCCGGGGACAGTGGGTAGGGCGTCGGGATCCGCACCGCCCTGGCGTGCATCGTGCCGTCGGCGTCCAGGACGCTGGCCTTGATCCCGCCCCCGCCGCAGTCGATGGTCAGGGTCATCGGAGCGGCCGTGGTCACGGCAGCAGTCTGCCGCTCGTGGTCGCGGTAGGTGGCATGCCCGCGCGTGGCTTACCGTGGAACCACGCGCGCACCGACAACCCCACCGCCACCAGCCCGACCTTCCGATGGATCGACAGATGCCCGCCTTCCCGAGCCCCCCGCGCATCCGCCTCCGCACCCGCAGCCTGCTCGCGGGCGCGACGGCGGTCGTCGTGCTGGCGCTGAGCGCGTGCACCTCCCCCTCCGGGACCGGCGCCGGCCCGGGCGGTACTGGCGGTACCGGCCCCGGCTCGCCTTCGGCGTCCCCGACCCCGGACCCGACCCTGTCGGCAGCGCAGCCGATCCCGTTCGACGCACCGGCGAAGTTCAGCGTCCGGAACGGCACGCTGGAGTCGGCCGTGGTGAAGGGGCACCAGCACGGGACCCCGCTGCCGGGGTCGGTGCAGCCGGACGGCACGACGTGGGTCAGCGACGCGCTGCCGACGCCGTCGGCCAGCTACGACGTCAGCGCCCAGGTCCGCGCCGCCGACGGTTCCGAGCACACCCTGACCGGACGGCTCGTGGTCGCCACGCTGGCAGCCGCGAACAAGCTGGGCTACACCGTCACGCCGTTCGAGGGCTGGACGGTCGGGGTCAGTGCCCCGATCGTCATCCGGTTCGACAAGCCGGTCCAGGACCGCGCGGCGGTCGAGTCGGTGCTCACCGTCTCCACCACCACGCCGGTCGTCGGCTCGTGGCACTGGGTCAACTCGGCCGAGGTGCACTTCCGTCCGCAGACGGCGTGGCCGGCGCACTCGCAGGTGCGGCTGGACGTGGCGCTGGCGTCGGTGAAGACCGGGGCCTCGCAGTGGGGCGCGACCGACACGACGCTGCGGTTCGGCATCGGCGACGTGCACCTGACCAAGGTGGACGGCAAGAAGCACACGCTCTCGGTGTACGTGAACGGCAGGACCTGGGCGGTGTGGCCGACCAGCCTCGGGCGGCCGGAGTTCGTCACCCGGACCGGGAACTACACCGTGCTGGCCAAGCAGCCGACCCGGCGGATGACGTCCTGCAACGCCGGCATCACCTGCTCGGCGTCGAACCCGAACTTCTACGACCTCACCGTGAACTGGGACGTGCGGCTGACGTACAGCGGCACGTTCATCCACTCCGCCCCGTGGTCGGTGCGCAGCCAGGGCGTCGACAACGTCTCGCACGGCTGCATCAACCTGAGCCCGGCGCACGCGACCGCGTACTTCAACCTGTCCAGGTACGGCGACATGGTCACGGTCACCGGCACCAACCGCTCGAGCGCGGACCTGGTCGCCTCCGGAGACCCGGGCATGGCCGACTGGAACGTCAGCTTCAGCCAGTACGCGGCCGGCTCGGCGCTGAACGGCGCGATCACGACCCAGCCGCTGTCCTAGGCGGAGCCGCTCCTGCGGGCCAGTCCGTCAACCGGCCAGCAGCACGCCGAGGTACAGCGCGGACAGTGCGGTCAGCCCGGTCAGGGCCCCCCAGACGGCAAGCCCGCGCGGGGTGGTCGCCCTGGTGTGCAGCCAGGCGGTGATCCCGGAGGCGGCGACCACCGCGACCTTGAGGCCGAGCACCGCCTGGTACGCCGAGTCCGGGTGGTCGGCCTGGTTGACGGCGACGACGTTCCACACGCCGGTGACCAGCAGCAGGGCGAACGCGGGCCACGCGATGCGGTTGAACGCCCGGGCGGCCCGTCGGGGGACGTCCGGCCCGGCCAGCCGCAGCGCCGGCACCAGTGCGGCGAGCGTCAGCTGTCCGCCGACCCAGACACAGGCCCCCGAGGACGTGCAGCCACAGCCGGATGCTGTCCACCGCCGATGCCAGCACGTCGCTCTCCCTCGACCCGTCCCGCCCGTCCGTCCGCTCTCGCCTGCGGGCGGAGGCGACTGTAGTCGCGCCCTCGGTGCGCCGGACGGGTGCCCGCGGTGGCCGCCGGTGAACGCGCGGGAGCCCTGCGTCATCACCGGGGCACGATCCGGGTACGCATCCGCCATCGGCTGGCGTGGCGGGCCGCCAAGAGGGTAGACACGCCGCGACGACGTACACCCTCGAGGAGGACCCGTTGAGAAGACTCGTCGCACTCGTCGCCGCGGCCGGCACCCTGGCCGCCCTGGCGATCACCGCCCCGGCCGCCACCGCGGCTCAGGCGCGACCGGCCACCGTCGGCGACCCGTCGGCCGTCGACAAGAGCATCGACTGGCAGAGCTGTGCCGACCCGACCCTGCAGGCGTTCGGCGCGGTCTGCGCGATGGTCTCCGTGCCGGAGGACTACAGCAAGCCGCACGGGAAGAAGATCCAGCTCGCGGTGTCGATGGTCCGGCACACCGTGCCCGACTCGCAGTACCAGGGCGTGCTGCTGGTGAACCCGGGCGGTCCCGGCGGCTCCGGCCAGATCTACTCGATCCTGCAGGGCTTCGTGCCCAACGGCGCCGGCAACTTCTACGACTGGATCGGGTTCGACCCGCGCGGCGTCGGCTCGAGCGTGCCGGCGATCAGCTGCCAGCCGTACTACTTCCACGGTGACCGGCCGCAGTACGACCCGGCCGACGGCACTCTCGCCACCTGGCTCAAGCGGTCGGCGGGCTACGCGAAGTCGTGTGCGCAGAAGAACGACCCCGGCCTGCTCGCCAACATGAAGACGACGGACGCGGCCAAGGACATGGACAGCCTGCGCAAGGCGCTGGGCCAGCCGGTGATCAACTACTACGGCTTCTCCTACGGCACCTACCTCGGGCAGGTCTACACGACGCTCTTCCCGAACCGGATGCGGCGCATGGTGCTCGACAGCAACGTCGACCCGCGCAACGTCTGGTACCAGGCCAACCTCAACCAGGACGTCGCCTTCGAGCGGAACGTCAAGATCTGGTTCGCCTGGGTGGCGAAGTACGACAGCGTGTACCACCTCGGCAAGACCGAGAAGGCCGTCGAGGCGCTCTGGTACAAGACGCGCGACCAGCTGGACGTGCATGCGGCCGGCGGGATCGTCGGCGGCGACGAGTGGACCGACATCTTCCTGTACGCCGGCTACTACCAGTCGACGTGGCTGGACCTGGGGGACACGTTCGTCGCGTGGGTCAAGCACCACAACCAGGCCAAGGTGATCGCGGAGTTCCGCGGCAGCGACGGCCCCGGGAACGACAACGGGTTCGCGGTGTACAACGCCGTGCAGTGCACGGACGTGCAGTGGCCGCAGAAGTGGTCGACGTGGCAGAAGGACAACGACCGCGTGAACAAGATCGCGCCGTTCGAGACGTGGGGCAACGCCTGGTTCAACGCGCCGTGCCTGTACTGGCCGGCCAAGGCGGGCACTCCGGTGAAGGTGGACGGCAGGCACGTGAAGCCGGCTCTGCTCATCGACGAGACGCTGGACGCGGCGACGCCGTACCCGGGCAGCCTCGAGGTGCGCAAGCTCTACCCGAGCTCGGTCCTGCTGGCCGAGCCCGGCGGCACCACGCACGCGGGCACGCTGTTCGGCAACGAGTGCGTCGACGGCACGATCGCCGCGTACCTCGCGGACGGCACGCTGCCGACCCGCAAGCCGGGCAACCGGGCGGACGCGTTCTGCGCGCCGCTGCCGGTCCCGGTCCCGGCAGCTGCCGCGGCAGCCGCGGCATCGGCGGCATCGGCTCGGAGCACGGTGTCCAAGCTTCCGTCGGCGGTTCTCGCCCGGCTGAGGCTGGCGGCGGTCCGGCCGTAGCCCGACGACTGCGCCCCCGGCGACCCGGAGCTCAGCCCGGGACCCCGCCGGGGGCGCAGCCGGTCCGGCCCGTGTACGTGACCGGGAGCACGTACGGGTACGTCCGCAGGCCCGAGACGGTCACGGTGACGGTCCTGGGCGCCCCGGCTGCCGACGCGAGCTCGGCGCTGCACGAGCGCACCACCCATCCGGCGGCGAGCGCGAACGGCGCCGGCCCGTCGACGTGCTGGACCGTGACCGGCACCGGGACCGGCTGGTCGAGGTCGAACCCGCCGGGGTTCTCGAGCTGCACCGTCCACCGCCCGGCCAGCTCGACCCGACCGTCGACCGCCAGGTCGGCGCGGCCCTGGCCCGGCGGTCCGCGGCGCAACGTCACGGTGGCGCGGGCCGCGGACAGGTCCGGCGCGCCCAGGCACACGTCCTTGGCCGTGTTGTACAGCTGTGCCACGGACTGGTCCGCAAGCGTGACGCTGATGATCTGGTTGCCGGCGTCCGACTGGTCGGACGTGCCGGTCAGGGTCACCAGCGTGCCGAACGGGTCCAGGGTCTGCGCGTGCGCGCACGAGGTGACCGCCACGTCGCGGAACACCGTGGCCGTCCCGTGCGCCGCGAGCACCGTCGTCTGCGCCGGGGCCTGCGCCGCCAGCGGCGGGTCCTGCCCGAACGCGCCGACCGCGAGCTCGTCCGCGAGCGTGATCGGGACGCCGGACCGGTTGACCACGGTCCACGTCGTCCGTACCACCGGGTCACTCGGCTCCATCGACACGCTGAACACCGTCAGCCGCAACGGGTGGGCCCGGTCGAAGGCGAGGCAGGGCGCGGTGACCTGCGCGCCGAGTGCGGAGCTCGGGCCGGTCTCCAGCGGGACTTCGACCGCTTGCCCCTGACCCGGACCGACCAGGAACCGCACCCGGACGCCCTTCCCGCCGGCCCACTGGTCGCACGACAGCCGGGTCTGCACCGTCACCTTCACCGACGTGCCGACGACGGCGTGCTCGTCGCCCGCGCTGATCCCGCCCCCGTCCAGGCTGACGAGCCGTACCGGGCCGGCCACCCCGGCGGCGACATCGACCCGCAGCAGCATCAGCAGGTCCGACTGCCCCCTGGTGTCGAACTCCCCGGGCAGGAAGTACTCCGAGGGGTCCACCCGGACATGCACGCTGTCGGCCACGAGCACCGGGTGTGCGCGCTGCCAGGCCCACAACCCGGTGCCGAGCATCGTGACCGCGACCACCGTGACCACGCCGACCAGCCGCCGGTGACCCGTCGTCCAGGCCGAGGCCGACCACGTCGGCGACCAGGCCGGCAGCAGCCGGCGGCGCGGCGGGCGGTCGCGGTCGGGCTCCCGGCCGCCGCTGATCTCGTCCCAGCCGTCGCTCACGTGGGTTGCCGCGGCTTCAGGTCCAGCAGCGCGGCGAGCCGTTGTGCGGTCTGCGCCGGCGTCCAGCCGCCGGCGACCGGGAGCCGTACCCCGGGTTCGTCGGCCTCGAGCTCGTCCAGGTCGTCGGAGCTGGCTGCCGAGCAGAGCCGGTGGCATGAAGTGACCGTGCCGGTGCGCCAGCCGCTCGGCGATCACGGCGGGTTCCGGGGCCAGGTGCGCGAACAGCACGGACGGGTGGCCGGTCCGGAGCACGTCGCGGTAGCGGCGTCGCAGCGCCGAGCAGGCGACCAGCGCGTCCTCGCCCGCTGCTCTCGTGCTCCCCGATCCACGCCGCCACCGCGGCCAGCCAGGGAGCCCGGTCGGCGTCGTCGAGCGGGTGTCCCGCGGCCATCTTCGCGACGTTCGCGGCCGGGTGCAGGTCGTCGGCGTCCAGGTACGCCCAGCCCAGCCGCTCCGCCAGCTCGGAGGTGACCGCGGACTTGCCGGAGCCGGACACGCCCATGACCACGAGCGTGGTCGTGCCGGCCGGACCCATCGCCGTCAGGCCGGTTTCTGCGCGCCGAGCAGGTCGCGCAGCGCGTCCAGCACCGCGGGGTCCTCGATGGTGGACGGGACCGCCTCGTCGCGTCCCTCGGCGATCGCGCGCAGCGAGCGGCGCAGGATCTTGCCCGACCGCGTCTTCGGCAGGGCCGGGACGACGTCCACGTCCTTGAACGCCGCGACCGGGCCGATCGTCTCGCGCACCATCGCGACCAGCTCGGCCCGCAGCTGCCCCGGGTCCGCCTGCGAGCCGGCCTTGAGCACGACGAGGCCGTACGGGTGCTGGCCCTTGAGCTCGTCGGGCACGCCGATGACCGCGCACTCGGCGACTGCGGGGTGGGTCGCCAGCACGGCCTCCATCGCCCCGGTCGACAGCCGGTGGCCGGCGACGTTGATGACGTCGTCGGTGCGACCCATCACGAACAGGTAGCCGTCCGTGTCGACCGAACCGCCGTCCCCGGTCAGGTAGTGCCCCTCGAACGCGGACAGGTACGACGCCACGTACCGGTCGTCGTCGTTCCACAGCGTCGGCAGCGTGCCCGGCGGCAGCGGCAGCCGGATGCAGATGCTGCCCTCGGTGCCCGCCGGGACCTCCTGGCCGCGCTCGTCCAGCACCCGGACGTCGAACCCGGGCACCGGCACGGTCGGGGACCCCGCCTTGATCGGCATCGGCTCGAGCCCGCGCGGGTTGGCGGCGATCGGCCAGCCGGTCTCGGTCTGCCACCAGTTGTCCACGACCGGGACGCCGAGCGTCGCGGTCGCCCAGGCGTGGGTGTCCGGGTCGAGCCGCTCGCCGGCCAGGAACAGCGTGCGCAGGCGCGAGGTGTCCACGGCCCGCAGCAGCGCGGCGTCCGGGTCCTCCTTGCGGATCGCCCGGATCGCGGTGGGCGCGGTGAACATGCCGGTCACGCCGTGCTCGGCGACGACCCGCCAGAAGGCGCCGGCGTCCGGCGTGCCGACCGGCTTCCCTTCGTACATCACCGTGGTCGCGCCCAGCAGGAGCGGTGCGTACACGATGTACGAGTGGCCGACGACCCAGCCGACGTCGGAGGCCGCCCACCACACATCCTCCGGGCCCATCCCGAACAGGTTCGGCATGCTCCACAGCAGCGCGACCGCGTGGCCGCCGTTGTCGCGCACGATCCCCTTGGGCTTGCCGGTCGTGCCGGAGGTGTAGAGCACGTACAGCGGGTCGGTGGCGGCGACCGGGACGCAGCCGGCCGGCGCCGCGCCGTCGACGAGAGCGGCCCAGTCCAGGTCCCGGCCGGCGAGCAGCTCCGCCTCGGCCTGCGGCCGCTGCAGGACCACGCAGTGCTCGGGCCGGTGCCCGGCCAGCTCGAGCGCGTGGTCGAGCAACGGCTTGTACGCGATGACCCTGCTGCCCTCGATCCCGCACGACGCGGTCAGCACCACCCGCGGGGCCGCGTCGTCGATGCGCAGGGCCAGCTCGGCGGGTGCGAACCCGCCGAACACGACCGAGTGCACCGCCCCGAGCCGGGCGCAGGCCAGCATGGCGACGACGGCCTCGGGCACCATCGGCATGTACAGCACGACCCGGTCGCCGGCCCGCACGCCGAGCCCGGCCAGCGCCCCGGCGAAGCGGGCGACCTCGTCGAGCAGCCGCGCGTACGTGTAGGTGGTCACGGTGCCGGTGACCGGGCTGTCGTGGACCAGGGCGAGGTGCTCGCCGCGGCCCGCCGCGACGTGCCGGTCCAGCGCGTTGTGGCAGGTGTTGAGCACGCCGTCGGGGAACCACCGGTAGAACGGCGGGCGGGCCCGGTCCAGGACCTGCCCGGGCGCGCGGACCCAGTCGATGCCGAGCGCGGCCTCGGCCCAGAAGCCGTCGGGGTCGTCCAGGCTCCTGCGGTACGCGTCCTTGTAGGCACCCACGCAGGCATCGTGGCAAGCCGGGGCCCCCGCCGCCAGGCACCGGGGCCTGCGAACCCGGCTGCCCAGGAATCTCTCAGGGACCGGTGTCAGCCTGGGCACATGGTCGAACCGACCCGACGGGCGTTCCTGACCGGTGCCGCCGCCGCCTCCGGTGCGGCGCTGCTGGCCGGCTGCCCTCGGGCAGCAGCGCTGGCGCTGCGACGGCTGCCGGCTCGCCCTCCACCGGCACAGCAGCAGGGTCGACCGTGCCGACCGCGACGAGCACCCCGACCGGCCCGGCGGCGGCGCGGCTGCCCGCCACCACCCGGTGGCTGCCCGCCGCCGGCGAGGTGGACCCGGCGGTCAAGGTCCGCGCGGTGCGGCTGCTCGAGGCCATCGGGTCCTGGCCGAGCGGGGGCGCAGGTCCGGCCGCGGCCCGGCGGCGGGTCGCCGCGCTCGGCTACGACCCGGCCCTGGTGGGCTCCGCCGCGGCCCTGCTCCCGGCCGGCGACTCCGCGGTGGTCCAGGTGGTCGACGCCCAGTACGGCGGCATCCTGTCGGCCGCATCCAGCGTCCTCGTCGTGCTCAGGCAGTGGACCCGGTCCGCGACCGGTGAGGTGCACGCGGGCGGCACCACGGTGGACGTGCGGCTGGTCGCCGCGAGCCCGCACTGGCGGGTCATCGCCCTGCACCCGGCCCAGCCGGCCGGGCCGGCCGCGCACCTTTCGGCGTCCGCGGCCGCCCTGCTCGCCCAGCCGCGGCTGCGGCTGCCGGTCGCCGCCCGGGCCGACATCCGGTCCGGGACCATCTCGCCGGGCACGACGGCGGCGATGGGGGCGCTGGCCCGCGAGCACGTCCTGGACGTGAGCGTGGTCCGGTCCGGGCACCCGCTGTTCGTCTTCGGCACCAACCGGCCCAGCGACCATCCCCGCGGGCACGCGTTCGACGTCTGGGCGATCGACGGCAGGACCGTCCTGGACCCGGCGAACCGTGCCCTCACCGAGCGGGTGATGCGCCGGGGGATCGCGCTGGGGGCCTGGCAGGTCGGCGGCCCGGTCGACCTGGACGGCGGCGGTCACCAGTACTTCAGCGACAACACCCACCACGACCACGTGCACCTGGGCTTCCGCGGCTGACCCCGCCATCAGTCCTCAGCTCCGTCGGCGCGCATGGTCGCTCGATCCTTCGGCTACCGCCTCAGTCCTCGCTCCGGCGCGCATGGTCGCTCGATCCTTCGGCTACCGCCTCAGTCCTCACTCCGCGCATGGTCGCTCGATCCTTCGGCTACCGCCTCAGTCCTCGCTCCGGGCGCATGGTCGCTCGATCCTTCGGCTACCGCCTCAGTCCTCGCTCCGGCACACGCAGAACTCGTTGCCGTCGGGGTCCTGCATCCGGATCCAGAGGGTGCCGGCCTCGGCGACCGGCTCCTGGTCGAGCCGGCCGGCCCCCAGCAGGGTCAGCCGCTCGACCTCGGCCTCGACGTCGGGGACGTGCACGTCCAGGTGCATCCGGTTCTTGCCGGACTTGGCCTGCGCGACCTCCTGGAGGATCAGCTTCGGCCCGGCCCCGTCCGGGTCGACGAGCGAGCGGTACTGCTCCCAGCGCCCGAACGGCACGTAGCCGAGCGCGGCGGCCCAGAACGCTGCCGCCCGGTCGGCGTCGGAGACGTCCAGGACGAGCTGCACCCGGCTGGCCACCAGGCCAGCGTATGGCCCCCTCCCGACCGGCTCCCCCGAACGGCCGATCCCGGTACCCACCGTTCAGCGGTCGCCGGTGACCCAATTCGCGGTCAGCGGTCAAGGACCACGAGGTGCCAGCCGAAGAGACAAGCGGGATCGGGGGATCCGTCAATCGGAATGCTTCGTCAGAGGGGACCACGCACATGTCATCCACGCACGCCACCAAGCAGCAGCGGCGCCGCCGCGCGCTGCGGGCCGCGGCTCCGGTCGCCGGCCTCCTGGCTGCCGGCCTGCTCGTCTGGCAGGGCAGCTACTCCGCGTTCTCGGCCACCACCGCCAGCACCGGCGACGTCTGGACCTCCGGGACCATGACGCTCACCAACAACGGCGGCGCCGCGGTGTACGCGGCGTCCACCTCGGCGACGTTCAACGAGGCCAACCTCAAGCCCGGCAGCACGGCCACCAAGTGCATCACGGTCAAGAGCGTGGGCACGACGGCCGGCGCGCTGAAGTTCTACGAGAGCTCGCTGGCCGACTCGGCGCCGTCACTGGGTGCGCAGATCCAGGTCACGATCGACGCGGCCCCGGTCGCGGCGGACGTGCTGGTCGGCTGCGCCGGCTTCCCGGTCGCCGGTCTGACCAACGTCGCCACCGGCGTCGCGCTCACCGCGCTGCCGGCCAGCTACGCGGCTGCGGTGCCTTCGGTCGCCGTCCCGGTCGGCACCCAGCTGGTCGCCTACCGGATCGCGTACACGTTCGCGACCACGGGCACCAACGCCGGTGACAACCTGCTCCAGGGCAAGACGGTCACCGCCGGGTTCACGTGGGAGCTGCAGTAAGACCTGCAGTCCTTCCAGTGAGCTGCCTCTGACGAACCCGCCGGCCCCGGCCCCGCGCACCAGCCGGGGTCGGGGCCGGCGGCCGTCAGACGCACACCCACCGGACCGGCACGAGCGAGGGAGGGAGACCCCGTGACCGCCGTCCCGACGACCGACGAGCACGCGGCCGACGCCCCGCCGACGCCCACCCGCAGATATGCGCGCACCCGGCTCGCGGCCGGACTGATCGGCCGCAGCTGGCTGTGGTTCATCATGGGCTGCCTGCTGGTCACGCTGGTCCCGATGCTCTTCGGCTGGCGGCCGTACGTCATCGAGAGCGGCTCGATGGAACCGCGGATCAGCATCGGCGACGTCGTGCTGGCTGCGCCCGTCGCCGCCGCGGACCGCAACGAGCTGCTCGGCCGGGTGACGGTGTTCGACTCGCCGGAGATCCCCGGCAAGGTCATCACGCACCGCGTGGTCCGCTTCGACGGCCCCAAGATCGTGACCAAGGGCGACGCGAACCCGACGGTCGACAGCGCCAAGATCACGATGTCGTCGGTGCGCGGCCTGGGGCGCCTGCTCGTGCGTTGGGTGGGGCTGCCCGTGATCTGGCTCAAGACCGGCCAGTGGCTGTGGCTGCTGCTGTTCCTCGCGAGCCTGGGGCTGGCCGTCCTCGCCCTGCTGCGGGACCAGGAGGACGAGGAGACCGACCTCGACGGATCCGGCTCGGACGGCTCGGGCGACCCCGACGAATCCGGTCCCGACGCCGGTCCCGACGCGGGCCCCGTGCCGGCTGAGCCCGCGCCGCCCGGCGCGGCCACGCGTTCACGCCGCCAGCTCGGTCCGTTCGGCCCGCATGGTCTGCGGGGTCTGCGGGGCGCCGGTCTGCGGGCCCTGCGCGCCGAGGGCCGCCGCCGGCCGGTGTGGCTGCTGCGCACGATC
The DNA here is from genome assembly GCA_963771835.1 of uncultured Actinomycetota bacterium. Taxonomy (GTDB): domain Bacteria; phylum Actinomycetota; class Actinomycetes; order Prado026; family Prado026; genus CAVQCJ01. The sequence continues at coordinate 135,731 of CAVYVA010000004.1, read as the reverse complement.
CTCGTGCTCGCCGGCACCCTCGTGCTCGCGGTGCCGACGTCGTTCGCCGCCTTCGCCGCCACGACCAAGGACACCGGCAACGTCTGGACCGTGCCGAACTACGTGTACCCGACCGAGGTCAACAACCTGGGCCCCTACCTGTACTGGCGCTTCGAGGAGACCGGTGTCGCCACCACGGCGGCCGACTCGTCCGGGAACGGCCGCACCGGCACGTACAACCCGAGCGGCAGCGCCGCGAACTTCACCCGTCTGGCCACCGGTGCGCTGGTGACCGACACCCCGGACAACGCGGTGGCGCTCGCCTCCGCGAACGCCTGCATCAACACCACGAACGCCACCGCGATCGCAGCCCAGAACACGCTCACCGAGATCATCTGGTTCAAAGCGACGGCCGGCTACACGGCGGGCGGCAAGCTGATCGGGTTCGAGAACCCGCGGACCGGGGTCGGGGTGGCGGGAGCGGGCGGCACGTACGACCGGCACATCTACATGGATGGCAACGGACGCATCTGGTACGGCGTCTACACCACGGCGGCTCAGCTGATCAGCTCCGGCGCAGGCTTCAACGACGGTGCCTGGCACATGGCCACGGCCACGCTCGGCGCCGCAGGCATGCACCTGTACATCGACGGGGTCCAGGTCGCGCAGAACCTCGCCATCACCACCGGCGAGGCGACCACCGGGTTCTGGCGGGTGGGCTGCGGGAACCTCAGCGGATGGGCGGCGGGCTGGACCGGGCCCAACCCGCCGCCGGCCTCGACGACCGCGTCCAACTACGTGTTCCAGGGTTCGGTGGACGAAGCGACGATCTTCACGACCCAGCTCACGGCGGCCCAGATCGCGTTCATCTACTGGACGCACTGATACCGGACCTGCTGAGCTCGGACGAACCGACCGCCGTGGTCGGCTGCGCTCAGGCGTCGAGGTGGGCCGCTGCGCGCTCGCCGATGTCCGGGACCGTGAGCTCGTCCGCGGCGGTGCGCGCCACGACGTAGACGGAGTCCTCGAGGAACCGGACGGAGTAGTAGCCGCTGCCGGGGCGGTACGACCCGCCGTCGCCGGCGGTGAGCACGTGCCCGTCGATGTCCAGGCGCCCGGACACCACGAAGGTCACCGAGCCGTGGGTGTACCCGTGCTCGGGCACCAGGTCGCCGGCCTTGCCGCGGATGACGGACAGCACCGCACCGTTGGTGTACAGGCGGGCCACCTCCGCGCCGAGGACGTTCTGGGTCCAGGTCATGGTGCTGGCCGGCAAGGGCTGGAAGCCGGGCATTGGGGCACTCCTCGGGGCGGGCGGACGCGGGGTTCCGAGCCTAGACGGCCCGGCCAGGGGGACGGCTGGGTCCGGAGAGTCAGGTGACGGCTGCGGAGGAGCCTGGGGCGACCTTGTGACGTAGGTCACACTCGATCAACTTGGTCACGGATCGGTAACCGTGCCACCTTCTTGCTCAGCAAGGCGCAAGTCGCAGCGCTGCACGACCGAGTAGGCGTAAGACACTGCAAGTACCGCAAGACCACATCTCCATACGGCCCGACCGGAACGCCGAGTCCTGCCCCCCGGTCCGGGCCCCCAAGTCCAGGGGCAGGAGCGGGGGACCCAAACGTCCCACCGCGGACAGGTCGGCAAGGGCCGTGCTCGCAGTCCGAGCGCAGCCGGCGCAGACCTTGGGGTGAAGCCGACGACCGTCGAAAGACGGGAGCCGGCCGGGAGCCTTCCAGCCCGAACCCGACAGCTGACCTCGCAGGCGTCAGGAAGGGTTCTGCATGCCTGCACGTCTGCCCGAAGGGTTCCGGCGTCACGCGGCGCTCTGGCGTCACGCAGCCGCCGTGCTGCCGGCGTCGGCGCTCGTCGTCGGCCTGTCGCTGGCCGGGCTCCCCGCGAACGCCGCGGCGGACGTCGGCAACGCGGGCGCGGGCTCGGCTGCGGTACCCACGACCGCCCAGCTGAACGCACCCCAGCTCACCGCCCGCCGGGTCACCGTCCCGGTGCAGAAGCGGGCGTCGCAGACCTCGGCCGCCGAGCGCGCCGCGCTCGTCCTCCGCAAGGCCGCCTCCCTGGCCGGTCGCCCCTACCACTACGGCTCCGTCGGCCCGCGCGCGTTCGACTGCTCCGGCTACACCCGCTACGTCTTCCGTACGGCCGTGGGGCGCTCGCTCCCGCACAGCTCCGCGGCCCAGTACCGGCTCTCCCACAAGATCGCGAAGTCCGCGATCCGCCCCGGTGACCTGGTCTTCTTCGTCTCGCACGGCCACGTCTACCACGTCGGTATCTACGCAGGTCATGGCCTGATCTGGCACGCGCCGCACTCCGGCGACCGTGTCCGACTGGCCACGATCTCCACCAGCAGCTGGGTCGCCGGCCGAGTCCTCTGACCCGCCCCGGTTCGGACACGTCCGGTGCATCACCCAGCCCGCCACGGCGGTGCTCGGAGGCCCTCCCCCCCGCCTCCGGACACCGCCGTGGCCCCTTTTCGGCCCCCGTACCCGGACCTGGCCGGTACACCGTCCGTGACCGCTCCTGTGCGGTTGATCACACCGGTCAGCGCGTCGGGCGCATCCCGGGCGGCGGGGTGGCCGACGGCGGGCTGGTTAGGGCACCCTGAGGCCAACTGATCCGGCCCGGATCACGGATCCGACTCCTGCAGAGGGATGACCCGCGATGACGGTCCCAGGGCTCGACGAAGCGCCCACCACGAACGCCAAGCTGCTGACCTGGGTGGCCGAGGTCGCCGCCCTGACCCAGCCCGACCGCGTCGAGTGGAGCGACGGCTCGCCGCAGGAGTGGGAGCGTCTCACCCAGCTGCTGGTCGACGGGGGCACGTTCGTCCGGCTGAACCCCGACCTGCGGCCGAACTCGTTCCTGGCCAGGTCCAACCCCAGCGACGTCGCCCGGGTCGAGGACCGCACCTTCATCTGCTCCGAGCGCGAGGAGGATGCCGGGCCGACCAACAACTGGCGCGAGCCGTCGCTGATGCGGGCCGAGCTCCGGGAGCTGTTCGCCGGTTCCATGCGCGGCCGCACGATGTACGTCGTCCCGTTCTCGATGGGCCCGCTCGGCTCACCGATCTCGCAGCTGGGCGTCGAGGTCACCGACTCCCCGTACGTCGTGGTGAACATGCGGATCATGACCCGGATGGGCACCGCCGCGCTGCGCCTGATCGAGGAGACCGGCGACTTCGTCCCGGCCCTGCACTCGGTCGGCCACCCGCTCGTCGACGGCGCCCCGGACCTGTCCTGGCCGTGCAGCGACACCAAGTACATCGTGCACTTCCCGGAGACCCGGGAGATCTGGTCGTACGGCTCCGGCTACGGCGGCAACGCGCTGCTCGGCAAGAAGTGCTTCGCGCTGCGCATCGCCAGCGTGATGGCCCGCGACGAGGGCTGGCTGGCCGAGCACATGCTGATCCTCAAGCTCACGTCCCCCGAGGGCGACGTGCGGCACCTGGCGGCGGCCTTCCCGAGCGCCTGCGGCAAGACCAACCTCGCGATGCTCGAGCCGACAGTGCCCGGCTGGAAGGTCGAGACCGTCGGCGACGACATCGCCTGGATGCGGTACGCGGCGGACGGCCGCCTGCACGCGATCAACCCCGAGGCGGGCTTCTTCGGCGTCGCCCCCGGCACCGGGCCGAAGACCAACGCGAACGCCGTGGCCACGCTGTACGCCAACTGCATCTTCACCAACGTCGCGCTCACCGACGACGGCGACATCTGGTGGGAGGGGCTCACCGACGACGCCGCCCGCGCACCTGATCGACTGGAAGGGCCGGGACTGGACGCCGGAGTCGCCGGAGCCGTCCTCGCACCCGAACAGCCGGTTCACCGCACCGGCCGCGCAGTGCCCGTCGATCGCCGACAGCTGGGAGGACCCGGCCGGCGTGCCGATCGACGCGATCCTGTTCGGCGGCCGCCGCGCCACCAACGTCCCGCTTGGTGAACGAGTCCTTCGACTGGCAGCACGGCGTGTTCATCGGGGCGACGGTGTCCTCCGAGCAGACGGCCGCGGCCGAGGGCACGGTCGGTGCGCTGCGCCGCGACCCGTTCGCGATGCTCCCGTTCTGCGGCTACAACATGGCCGACTACTGGGGCCACTGGCTCGACGTCGGCAAGGCCACGGTTCCGGACAAGCTGCCGCGGATCTTCCAGGTGAACTGGTTCCGCAAGGACTCCGACGGCCGGTTCCTGTGGCCCGGGTTCGGCGAGAACAGCCGGGTCGTCGAGTGGGTGATCCGCCGGATCGAGGGCAAGGCCGACGCGGTGAAGACCCCGCTGGGCCTGCAGCCGTCACCGGGTGCGCTGAACCTCACCGGGCTGGGTCTCGACCGACCAGCAGGTGGCCGAGCTGTTCGCCGTGAACGTGGACAGCTGGCGGGTCGAGGCGGACCTGACCGAGGAGTACTTCCAGAAGTTCGGCGACGCACCTGCCTGCGGCGCTCACCGACGAGCTGGACCAGCTGCGCGCCCGCCTGTCCGACGCCTGACCGGCGCACGTTCGCGGACGTCAGCCGCGGCGCACGTGGAAACGGTCGTAGACCCGCCGGTTGACCCACTCGCGGAGAGGGTCGAGCTCGGCGTCCATCGAGTGCGCGCTGACCGGGTCGAGCACCACGGCCGGGGGTAGCTCGGGCAGGGTCGCGACGAGGGCCCGGCGCAGGTCGTCGGGCGGGTGCGAGTCGTAGGGGCCGTTCCGGTGCCGGTTCCGCCGGGTCGGCCAGCCCGACCCGGCCAGCTGTCGGCTCTCCGCGCGCACGGCGGCGAGCACGTCGCCGCGGTCCGCGCCCATCACCGTCCGCCGCATCGCCAGGTCCAGGGCGTCGGTCTCCATCAGCGTCGACAGCGCCCCGGTCATCGCCGTGCGCCCGGCGACGCGGGTCCCGGCGACGTCCGCGCCGTACTCGGCCCGCTGCGACTGCCGCTGGGTCACCACGAGCAGCAGCCCGTACGTCGCCGCCGGCAGCAGCCCGACGATCGCGAGCAGCCAGCGGGTGAACATCTCGCCCAGCCCGAGCAGGAACGGGTCGCCGCGCAGCAGCGTGCCGCGCCGCAGCTCGGCCGCCGCCGACGTCTCGTACCGGCACACGAGCATCCACTCCTGCAGCGCCTCCAGCGCAGTGCTGACCAGCAGCAGGTGCCGGCTGTCCTTGGCCGCCGCGTGCCCGAGCTCGTGCCCCAGCAGGGCCACCCGTTGCTGCGCGGGCAGCGCGTCCCACAGCGGCAGCCCGATGACCAGCACCCGCTCGCGCCGCCAGCCGACGACGGAGTAGGAGGCGTTCAGCCGCTCGTCGAAGCCGACGCGGTCCGGCGCCGGTGCGCCGGCCGCCTGGGCGACCCGCGCCACCAGGTCCACCGTCTGCGGAGCCTCGACCCAGCGCACCCCCTCCGGTGCCCGGCCGGGCCTCGGCCGGGTCAGCCAGGCGGCCGCCAGCAGCAGCACTGCCGCGACGACGCCGAGGCCGCGGAAGGGGGTCTCGACCAGCACGAAACCGGCCAGGACCACCAGGGCGAGCGTCACCAGGTGCACGCAGGACGCGATCACCGCAGCTGCGACCGAGGCGGCCCCGGGGCCGGTCGCCGACTCCGGGTTCGCCCGGACCGACTCGTAGAGGCCCTCCACCGCGCGGTCCGCGAACCGGTCGCCCTGCGCCCGGACCCAGCCTCGTAGGCCGCGTCGCCCACCGGTCTCGGTGCCACGCCCGAGCCCGGCCTCCGTGCCCGCTCCCGTACCCATCGCTCCTCAACCCGTCCTGCTGCCTGCCTCCATGCTGCCGCGCCCAGGTCTCGGTTCGGACAAGGCGCGGCGGCCCGCGGGAACCGGGTCGGTGGTGATCACGTCCCAGCGCTGCCGGGATGCATCGGCGGACCGGTCCTACGTTCGCAAAGGGGCCTGACATGAGCGGTCGACCAGAGCACGGGACGGGCACTCGCAGGACCGGCGGCGTCGGGCGCCGCGTCGTGGTGACCACCGGGGCCGGCGCCCTGCTCGTTGCGCTCGTCCTGGCGGGTTGCTCGGGCGCGGACCAGCCGACGAGCTCGCCGGGCGGCGGCATGGCGGTGCCGGCACCGCAGCCGGCGACCACCCAGGCAGGCGGGAGCGACGGCTCGCCCGTCGGGGCGGCAGCGGCGGCCGGGACGACCGATGCCACCAGCCGCGCGGTCACACCGGAGAAGGCGCCCGCAACAGGGCTCACCGGGTTGTCGCTGGCCGACCGGTCGATCGTGCGGACCGCGACGTTGAGCGTGCGGGTGCCCGACGTCCTGGCCGCATCGGCACGCGCGTCCGCGCTCGCCACCGCCCAGGGCGGGTTCGTGGCCGGCGAGGACACGCAGGCTCAGCCGGACCACCCGGCCAAGGCCGAGGCCGTGCTCACGCTGCGCGTCCCGTCCGACCGGCTGCCGGCCCTGCTGACCCAGCTGCGCGCCCTCGGGACCCTGCTCAACGAGGAGCAGAGCGCCGACGACGTCACCGGCCAGGTCGTCGACGTGCAGGCCAGGATCAACGCGCAGAAGGCGAGCGTCGCCCGGGTCTCGGCGTTGATGGCCCGCGCGACGACGCTCGGCCAGGTCGTCCAGATCGAGGGCGAGCTGACGAGGCGTCAGGCGGACCTGGAGTCGCTCCAGGGCCAGGCGGCCAAGCTCGCGGACCAGACGGCGCTGGCGACCGTGACGGCCACCATCGTCGGCCCGACGGCTGCGGCCGCGGTCGTCAAGCCTGCGCCGTCGACCGGCTTCGGCGCCGGCCTGTCCAAGGGCTGGCACGCGTTCGCGGTGTCCGGGACCTGGCTGCTCACGGCGGTCGGGGCCGTGCTGCCCTTCGCCCTGCTGCTGGCGCCTTTCGTCCTGCTGTTCGGGTGGCTGGCGCGACGCCGGACCCGCGGCGCCGGCCCGGACCCGGGCCCGTCCGCGGACGCCCCGCCCGCGACCGCCTGACCCGCCACGCCACCCACCGAGCGAGCCCCTCGTTGCATACGGATTGGGGGTCATGACCCCCAATCCGTATGCAACGCCGGGGCGGGGTGCAGGGTCAGTCGCCGATGGTGGCGACCATCACGGCCTTGATGGTGTGCAGACGGTTCTCCGCCTGGTCGAAGGCGATGTTCGCGGTCGAGGCGAACACCTCGTCGGTGACCTCCAGCCCGCCGTCCAGACCGGTGCTGGCGGCGACCTGCTGGCCGACGACCGTCCGCGTGTCGTGGAACGCGGGCAGGCAGTGCATGAACTTCGCGTCGGGGTCACCGGTGCGCTCGAGGGCTGCACGGTTGACCTGGTACGGCAGCAGGTCGCGGACCCGGGAGTCCCAGACCTCCTTCGGCTCGCCCATCGAGACCCACACGTCCGTGTGCACGAAGGTCGCACCGCGCAGGCCCTCGTCCAGGTCCTCGGTGACGGTGATGCGGGCACCGGAGCCGGCCGCCCGCTCGTGCGCGGCGTCAAGGACGTCTTTGCCCGGCCACAGGTCGCGCGGGGCGCAGATCCGCACGTCCGAGCCCATGATCGCGCCCGTCACCAGCAGCGAGCAGCCCATGTTGAACCGTCCGTCGCCGAGGAAGCAGTACGAGACCTCGGACAGCGGCCGCCCGCCGGAGTGCTCGGCCATCGTGAGGAAGTCGGCGAGCATCTGGGTGGGGTGCCACTCGTCGGTCAGCCCGTTGTAGACCGGCACCGACGAGTGCGCGGCGAGCTCCTCGACGGTGGCCTGCGCCTTCCCCCGGAACTCGATCGCGTGGAACATCCGGTCCAGGACCCGGGCGGTGTCCGCGGCCGACTCCTTGTGGCCGAGCTGGGAGGAGCTCGGGTCGAGGTACGTGACGTGCGCCCCCTGGTCGTACGCCGCCACCTCGAACGCGCACCGCGTCCGCGTCGACGTCTTCTCGAAGATCAGCGCCACCGACCGTCCGCGCATCCGCTGCTCCTCGGTGCGCTGCCGGCGCTCGAGCTTGAGCTGCGCGGACAGGTCGAGCAGGTGCTGGAGCTCCTCCCGGCTGAAGTCCAGCTCCTTGAGGAAGTCCCGGCCGTGCAGGTCGATCGTCATCGGACCCCGTCTCGTTCGATGGGACAGGTCATGCAGCGCGGACCGCCGCGGCCGCGGCCGAGCTCGCTGCCGGAGACGGCGACGATCTCGATGCCGTTCTTGCGCAGGTACGTGTTCGTGGTGGTGTTCCGTTCGTACCCCACGATCACCCCGGGTGCCAGCGCGAGGAAGTTGTTGCCGTCGTCCCACTGCTCGCGCTCGGCCGAGCGGACGTCCTGCGCTGCCGACAGCACCCGGACCGAGTCGACGTCCAGCGCGGTCGCGACCGCCTTCCACAGGTCGTCGTTCTGCTCGACCAGGATCTCGGCCGGGATGTCACCGGGCGTCAGCGTGAACGAGCGCAGCTCGGACGGCAGGTACGGGTAGGTCACGAAAGTGTCGGCGTCGACCATGGTCATCGCGGTGTCCAGGTGCATGAACGCCCGGCGCCGCGGCAGCTCGACAGCGATGACCCGGTCCACCTCGCCGCCGGCGAACCATCCGGACACCAGCGCCTCGATGCCCTGGGCGGTCGTGCGCTCGCCCATGCCGACCATCACGGCCCCGTTGCCGATGACCAGGATGTCGCCGCCCTCGCAGGTCGCCGGCTCGTGCGGGTCGTCGTCGTTGCCGTAGGAGAACCGGAACCCGTCGCGCGCCGCGGCGAACATCGGGTGGAAGTTGTAGATGGCCTGCGAGTGCACGGTCTCGCGCTTGCGCGCCGGCATCGTCATCGGGTGCACGGACAGGCTGCCGTACACCCACGCGGAGTTGTCGCGCTGGAACAGATGGTTGGGCAGCGGGGTGAGGACGAAGTCCTCCTCGTCCAGGTGCTGCCACAGCAGGCTCGGCTGCCTCGGCAGCTGCAGGTCCTTCTTGAGGATCCCTCCGATCAGGAACGTCGCCAGCGTGGTGGCGTCCAGCGAGCGCAGCATCTCCCCGAGCGGGCCGACCAGCGCGGCGCCGACGGTTCGGTCGTTCGCGGTGCGGTCGAGCACGAAGTCGCGCGCGGCCGGCAGCCCCAGCGTCTGCGCGAGCAGGTCGGCGTAGTAGTGCACGACCGCGCCGTGCGCGCGCAGCGCAGCGACGAACGCGTCGTGCTCCTCCCGGGCGCGCTGCGCCCAGAGCACGTCGTCGAACAGCAGCTCGCCGACGTTGGTCGGCGTCAGCCGGGACAGCTCCAGGCCCGGCCGGTGCACGACGACCTGCTTGAGGACGCCCACCTCCGAGTCAACGTGGAACGCCATCGCGACCTCCGGGCTCAGCGTCCGACGGGGACGGGACGTCCGGTCAGCTGCCCGGACAGGAACGACGCGACCAGCACGTCGGCTCGCGCCCGAGCCTCGGGCTCGCGCCGCCGCGCCTCGGCGATGACGTCCGCCGGGTCGACGGAGGTGCCCTCGAGGGTGCCGGTGACCCCGGTCGACCAGCGCTGCAGCATCGACGGTGTGGCCTCGGGGTGGAACTGCACCGCGAGCGCGCTGCCCTGCACGAACGCTTGCGAGCCCACCGCGTTCCGGGCCAGCTCGGTGCTCGACGGCGGCGGGGTGAACCGGTCCCAGTGCCACTGCAGGTAAGGGCCGGTCGGGATCAGGTCCGGGACGTCGCAGTCGACGCCGAACCAGCCGATCTCCGGCTCCGGGGCCCGCTCGACGGTGCCGCCGAGCGCCTGCGCGAGCATCTGCCCGCCGAAGCAGATCCCCAGGACGGGCACGTCCGCGTCGACGGCGGCGCGCAGCAGCGCCACCTCGCGGTCCACGTGGGCCGCGACGTGCGGCCAGTACACCGACCAGTCCGAGCCCAGCGACACGACCAGGTCGAACGACCCGGGTGCGGGCAGCGGGCCGGCTCCGTCGCCGTCGCGGTGGGCCGGTTCGATCCGCGCGCCCCGGGCGACCAGCGCGGCACCGACGTACCCGGGGTCGTCGTCGCCTCGGTTGGCGATCAGCAGGACGCGCACAGCGGACACCCTAGACGCGACGCAGCGCCGCCCCCAGAGGGGACGGCGCTGCGTTCGACCGGCGAGCGGTGGGTTCAGATGCCGCGGACCTGCTCGGCCTGCGGGCCCTTCTGGCCCTGCACGACCTCGAACTCGACACGCTGACCCTCGTCCAGGCTGCGGTAGCCGTCGGACTGGATTGCGGAGAAGTGCACGAAGACGTCGGCGCCACCGCCGTCGACAGCGATGAAGCCGAAGCCCTTCTCGGCGTTGAACCACTTCACGGTGCCCTGCTGGGCCATTTCCACTCCTAGGAGCTGGGGTGTGACGCCCGCACCTCGCGGACGCCGGTGCCGTACTGCCCGCGTCGTGCCCTAGGAGAAGATCCCCGCCAAGCGCACCCGGCCCCTCCGGCGACCGCCGGGGAGGGTCCAGGTCGAACACGTTCTCGGTACTGCGACCGCCGAGGAGGTTACCAGCGCCGGCCGGGCGAGGGGAGCGTTGCGCGATCGGCGTTCCGCCGGGGCTCCTGGTGGTGCACAGTGGGCCACTGTGGGCGAGGTGACCGGGCGCAGCGGTGAGCGGGTCGAACCGCCGCTGACCGGGAGCCTGCTGGTGGCCACCCCCGCCCTGGTCGGACCCGAGTTCGAGCAGACGGTCGTGCTGGTCCTCGAGCACGACCCGGACTCGGGCGCCCTGGGCGTGGTGCTGAACCGGCCGCTGCCGGTGCCGGTCGGCGCGGAGCTGCCGGCCTGGGCCGCCTCCTCGGTGGTGGCCGAGCCCGCGGTGCTGTTCTCCGGCGGCCCGGTCGAGGACGACACCGTCCTGCTGGTCGCGCTCGCGCAGCCGGGCGCCGCGCCGCAGGAGCTGCGGCCGGTGACCGGGCGGGTGGCGGTCGTGCCGTTCACGGTGCCGGCCGACGAGGCGTACCTGTGGAGCGACGGCGTCCGCGTGTTCGCCGGCTACGCGGGCTGGGCGCCCGGCCAGCTCGAGGCCGAGGTCGACGGCGGCTTCTGGTACGTCGTCGACAGCGAGCCCGGGGACCTGGTCGACGCGGAGCCGGCGCGGCTGTGGCGCTCGGTCCTGCGCCGCCAGCGCGGGGCGCTCGCACCCCTTGCGGTGATGGCGACCTGGACCGCCGACCCGGAGCTGAACTGAGGCCGTTCGCGGACTGCCTAGACTGCTGCGATGACCGAGCCGCTGGGGCCGACTGGCCCGGAGACGACGGGCGGGGGCACGATCCTCGAGGAGCTCACGCGTCCGGTTCCGACCGACGAGGGCGACCACGAGAAGTTCGCGCACTACGTCCGCAAGGAGAAGATCGTCGAGAGCGCCGTCACCGGCACGCCGGTGGTCGCGCTCTGCGGCAAGGTGTGGACGCCGACCCGCGCGCCCGACCGCTTCCCGGTCTGCCCGGAGTGCAAGGAGATCTACGAGAGCCTGCGCGGCGGCGGCGGCGGCGACGGCGACGACGACGCGAAGTGAACGGTGAGGCGCCAGCCGAACCGGTGAACGACCATGGAGCTGGCGTGAGCTCCCCCGCACCCGAGGCGGCGCCGCGGCTGTTCGCGCACGGCAACCGACCGCTGCTGCTCGGGCTGGTCTCGGTCATCCTGCTGATCGCCTTCGAGGCGATGGCTGTCGCCACCGCGATGCCGCGGGCGGTCGCCGAGCTCGACGGGCTGCCGTACTACGCCTGGGCGTTCAGCGCGTTCGTCGTCACCAGCCTGTTCGCGATGGTCGTGGCCGGCGAGGTCTGCGACGCCCGCGGGCCGACCCGTCCGATGGTCGTCGGGGTGGCGCTGTTCACGGCCGGTCTGCTGGTGGCCGGGACCGCCGTCGACATGGCGGTGTTCGTGGCCGCCAGGGCCCTCCAGGGCCTCGGTTGCGGCGCGGTGATCGTGTCCGTGTACGTGGTGGTCGGCCGAGCCTTCCCCGAGTCGTTGCGGCCGCGGGTGTTCTCGGTGCTGTCCAGTGCCTGGGTGCTGCCGTCGATCGTCGGTCCGCTGGTGGCCGGGTTCCTGGCCGACAACGTCTCGTGGCGCTGGGTGTTCCTGGGCGTCTCGGTACTCGTCGTGCCGGCTCTGCTGCTGATCCTGCCTTCGTTGCCGGCGCTCGAGGGCGGGCAGCCGGTGACCCGGGTGGGCCGCAAGCGGGCCGCCCTGATGGTCGCCGTCGGAGTCGCCTGCCTGCAGTACGCCGGACAGCGGCTGGACCGGGTCGGGCTGGTGTTCGCCGTCGCCGGCGTCGCCCTGCTGGTGCCCACGGTGCGCCGCCTGCTGCCGCCGGGGACGCTGCGGTTCGCCCGCGGGCTGCCCACGGTCATCGCGATGCGCGGCGTGCTCGCCGGGTCCTTCTTCGGGGCCGAGACCTTCGTCCCGCTGATGCTGGTGAGCGAGCGCGGGCTGACCGCCACCGAAGCCGGCCTGTCCCTCACCGGCGGGGCGCTCGGCTGGGCGGGTGGCTCCTGGTACCAGGGCCGCCCGGCGACCCGGCTGCCCCGGTACCTGCTGGTGCGGACCGGCTGCGCGCTGGTGGCGCTCGCCGTCGCCGGGGTCGCGCTCACGACCTGGTCGGCGGTCCCGCCGTGGTTCGCCGGCGTCTCCTGGGTGGTCGGCGGCACCGGGATGGGGATGGCCATGGCGTCGGTCTCGGTGCTCATGCTCCAGCTGTCCCCGCCGCAGGACCAGGGGGCCAACTCGGCGGCGCTGCAGGTCAGCGACTCGCTGTTCGCCGCCGTGACGATCGGCGTCGGCGGCGTCATCTACGCCGTGGGGCTGCGCCACTCGGGTGCGGGGATCTGGGCCCTGCGGCTGGTGGACCTGCTCATGATCGGGCTCGCCCTGGTCGGCGTCGCCGTCGCCGGACGGGTCCGGACGACCGACCCGGGCACCCCGGGCGTACTACTCTCGGTGACCAGTCGGCCGCAGATCCATCGGGGGCCGTTGGGTCGAGAGGGGCACGAGTGATGCAGGCAACCGCGACCGGAGGCAGTGCAGACGTCCGGGACATGATGGTGGGGATCGGCAGGCACTGGGGCTGGGTGCTGACGTTCGGCATCCTGAGCGTCCTGCTCGGGATCTCCGTGCTGGTGTGGCCGAAGGGCACCGTGGTGGTCGTCGCCACGTTCCTGGGCGCCTACCTGCTGGTCAGCGGCATCTTCCAGATCGTCAACGCGTTCACCGCGAGCGAGCTGTCCGGCGGGTTCCGCTGGTTGATCGGGATCTCGGGCCTGCTGTCGTTCCTGCTCGGGATGTTCGCGTTCCGCAGCCTCGCCCACTCGGTGGCGATCCTGGTGCTGCTGATCGGCTTCAGCTGGATGATCCGGGGCTTCGCCCAGCTGATCGACGCGATCGGCGACAAGACGCTGCCGGCCAGGGGCTGGCAGATCTTCTCCGGCATCCTCGGCATCGTCGCGGCGTTCGTGGTCCTGATCTACCCGGCGCCGTCGCTGTGGGCCCTGACCCTGGTGGCCGGGATCTGGCTGATCGTCCTGGGCATCGCCGAGATCATGGGCGCGTTCGCGGTCCGCAGGCTGGCCGCGGCCTGACGGCCAGGACCTAGTCTCGGGGCGTGGCCGCCGAGACGTCGCAGACGCTCGACCGCGGCCTGCGGATCCTCGAGCGGGTCGCGCGGGTGCCCGGCGGCTGCTCCGTGGCCGACCTCGCCGCCGAGCTCGGGGTCGGCCGCACGGTGGTGTACCGGCTGCTGACGACGCTGGAGGCGCACCAGCTCGTCCGGCGGGACGCCGCCGGCCGGGTGGCGCTCGGGCCGGGTGCGCTGCGGCTGGCCGGGCAGGTCGTGCCGCTGCTCCGCGAGGCGGCGCTGCCGGCCCTGCGTTCTCTGGCCGAGGACGTCGGGGCGACCGCGCACCTGACCGTCGCCGACGCCGGCGAGGCGCTGGCGGTGGCGGTGGTCGAGCCCAGCTGGACCGACTTCCACGTGGCCTACCGGGTGGGCTCGCGGCACGCGCTGGACCGCGGGGCCGCCGGGCGGGCGCTGCTGGTCGGGCGCTCGGGCGGGTCCGGGGCGGTCGTCTCGCACGGCGAGCTGCAGCCCGGCGCGACCGGGGTGGCCGCGCCGGTGCCCGGGCTGACGTCGGTGCAGGCGAGTGTCGGCGTGGTCGCCCTGGGACCGCTGGACCCCGACTCGGTCGCGCCTCGGGTGCTCCGGGCGGCCGCCGAGGTCGCCGCCGCCCTCAGCTGACCCCACCTCGCAACAGTGCGCCGTGGCGTGGCCGCTCGGATCAGGGTGGCAGCCGGCTCGCGATCGGTGCACGACTGACGTGCTGGACGCGACGAGGGGCTGGGCCCGGTAGGGGACCAGGGTGGCCAGGGCGATGACCGTGGACGTCCGCTCCACCCCGTCCACCTCGACGATCGCGTCGATGACGCGCTGCAGGTCGGCGTTGGACCGGGCCACCACCCGGCAGAGCAGGTCGCCGCTCCCGGTGATCGTGTGCACCTCGAGGACCTCGGGGATGGCGGCCAGCCGCTGGCCGAACGGCTCGTGGCCGCGCAGCTGCCGGATCCCCAGCGTGACGAACGCCGTGACCGGGAAGCCGAGGGCGACCGGGTCCACGTCCGGCCCCCAGCCGCGCACGACCCCGGCCGTCTCGAGCTTGTCCAGCCGGGCCTGCACGGTCCCGCGCGCGACGCCGAGCCGTCGGCTGGCCTCGAGGACCCCGACCCGCGGCTCGTCGGCGAACAGCGCGAGGATCCGGGCGTCGAGCGGATCCACGGTGCCTCCTGGTCATCCTGTGCACAGATGACCGATCTGTGCGGCGTCGGATCTGGGCAGGTTGTCCGAGATCTGGCCGAAGTCTTGCACACTCTGCCTCATCGCAGCATGCTCACGGCATGACTCAGGCGACCACCCAGCCCGCTGCCGTGCCCGCCGCCGACGACTTCCCGGTCCGGGGGATGGACGCGGTCGTCTTCGCCGTGGGCAACGCCAAGCAGGCCGCGCACTTCTACACCCGCGCCTTCGGCATGCGCTGCGTGGCGTACGCGGGACCGGAGACCGGGCAGCGCGACGAGGCGGCGTACGTGCTCGAGTCCGGCAGCGCGCGGTTCGTGCTGCGCGGTCCGGTGCGGGCGGGAACCGACCTGGCCCGGCACGTGGCCGAGCACGGCGACGGCGTCGTGGACCTCGCGATCGAGGTGCCCGACGTGCCGCACGCGTACGCCTTCGCGGTCGCGCACGGCGCGACCGGGCTGGAGGAGCCGCACGAGCTGACCGACGAGGACGGGACCGTCGTGCGCGCCGCGATCGCGACGTACGGGCAGACCCGGCACTCGCTGGTCGACCGCTCCCGGTACCACGGCCCGTACCTGCCCGGGTTCGTCGCCCGCGAGCCGTCGGGGGCACCCGACCCGGACCGCATCTTCCAGGCCGTCGACCACTGCGTCGGCAACGTCGAGCTGGGCCACATGGACGAGTGGGTGGACTTCTACCACCGGGTGATGGGCTTCACGAACATGGCCGAGTTCGTCGGCGACGACATCGCGACGGAGTACTCGGCGCTGATGTCGAAGGTCGTCGCCGACGGCAGCCGCAAGGTGAAGTTCCCGCTCAACGAGCCGGCGGTCGGCAAGAAGAAGAGCCAGATCGACGAGTACCTGGAGTTCTACGGCGGGCCCGGGGTCCAGCACATCGCGCTCGCGACCGGCGACATCGTGAAGTCGGTCCGGCGGCTGCGCGAGGCCGGCGTCGAGTTCCTGGACACGCCGGACAGCTACTACGACACGTTGACCGAGTGGGTCGGGACGACGCGGGTGCCGGTCGAGACCCTGCGCGAGCTGCGCATCCTGGCCGACCGCGACGAGGACGGCTACCTGCTGCAGATCTTCACCAAGCCGGTGCAGGACCGTCCGACGGTGTTCTTCGAGCTGATCGAGCGGCACGGGTCGCTGGGCTTCGGCAAGGGCAACTTCAAGGCGCTGTTCGAGGCGATCGAGCGCGAGCAGGCCCTGCGCGGCAACCTCTGAGGTCGCCGCGACCGGTCGCCGGGTCGGTCAGCGGACGGCTTCGAGCAGGGAGCCGTACGAGCGGACCAGGCAGGTGAGCTCCTCGACGAGCAGCGGGCTGCCGAGGTCGCAGCCCTGCCGCACCCACAGGTCCGAGAACACCATCGCGCGGGCTCGCAGCTCGGCCGCCGGCCGGACCGCGTCCACGTCGGTCGCGTAGACGAAGGAGTACAGGTCCGCGAGCGCGCCGGTCAGCTCGTCGGCGCCGCCCACGGCCTCAGCCGCCGCGACGGTGCCGTCGGCCGTCGCCGCCTCGGCCGCAGCGTCCGCGCCAGGACGGTGCTGGAGCTCACGGTGCACCCGCCACCAGCCGACCTCGCGGCGCGCCGCTTCGCCCGGGTCGAGCCCGACGTGGTGCACCGACTCCACCAGCGCGTAGAACCTGCGCATCGTCGCCTCGGCGCCGGCTGCGTCGTTGTCCGGGTACGGCGCCCACTGCTGGTTCGCGCGCAGCACCAGGTACGCGCCCTGCACGGTCCGGTGCGCCGGCATCCCGAAACCTTCGCGCACCATGCCGACCGACGCCTGCAGGAACGGCACCCACTCGTGCCGGTAGTAGCAGACCCAGGCGTCGCACTCGTACCGGCCGAGGCGGTGCGGGGCGAACGAGCGCATCGGCGGGAGCGCTCCGGCGGGCGTCCTGCGCGTCACCGGTCCATCATCTGCCGCCCGGACGCCGGCGTGCGCGATGATTCGCCCATGTCGATGGCGCCAGGCTGGTATCCCGACCCGTTCTCCGCCGGGTACCTGCGCTGGTGGGACGGCAAGGCCTGGTCGTCGGCGACACAGGTCGCCCAGCGGACGGACGCGGCGCCCGTCCCGGTACCGCAACCGCCGCCCGCAGCGTCGCCCGCAGCGCCGCCCGCAGCGCCGCACAGCGCCGCCCGCGCCCGCGTACGGGGCGCCGCCGGCGTACTCCCCGCCGCCGTACGGCGCAGCCGCCGCCGTGGGCCGGCTACCAGCCCTACCCGCCGCCGCCGGCCGGTCCGACGTTCCCGCTGTCGACGTGGGGCTCGCGCTTCGTCGGGCGGCTGATCGACTACCTGATCCTCGCCGTCGTGCTCGTGCCGCTGTACCTGGTCGTGCTGTGGCCTGCGCTGACCGACTTCGTCGACCGGCTGCCGACCGACCCGAGCCAGCCGCTCGACCCGCAGGTCCTCGCGCAGTTCGAGACACGCGTGCTCGCGCAGGCGCTGCTGCTCGGCCTGGTCTCGGCGTTGGTGCAGATGGTGTACGAGGTCCCGCAGCTCGTCGCGTACGGACGCACGCTCGGCAAGCGAGCGGTGGGGCAGCGGGTCCGGCCGCTGGCCGAGGACCGCACGCTCACCTGGACGCGAGGCGTCGGCCCGGACCGGGCTGATGGTCGGCGGCACGGTGATCGCCGGCGGGCTGTTCCTGCTGCTGGACGACCTGTGGCCGCTGTGGGACAAGCCGTGGCAGCAGGCCCTGCACGACAAGGCGGCGAAGACCGTCGTCGTCCCGATGTAGCTCGCAGGCGAAGATCCGCGGCCCGCGCGCGTCGACTCGTCCGACCGGACCCGCCAGGTCAGTGCTCGAGCTGCGCGCGCAGGTACGTCATCGCGGTGGCCGGTGCGCCGACGAGGTCCAGCCCGGCCAGCGCCGCACCGAGGACCGGCGCGGCCTCCACGACGACCACGCGCGCGTGCGGCGCCCGGTCCGCGAGGCGGCCGAGGACACCGTCGAGGAGGACCGGTGCGCGCGCCGCGAGCACGCCGCCGCCGAGCACGACGGTGGCCGGACGGCCGAGGAGCTCCAGCCGGCGCAGCGCGGTCGTCGCGAGCAGCGCGATCTCCTCGGCGAGCCGGTCCAGCACGGACGCGGCCACGGCGTCCCCGTCCGCCGCCGCCGCCACGACGCCGGGGGCCAGCTCGACCAGCCGGCCGGCGTCGAGCTCGCCGAAGTGCAGGGCCTCGGTCACCGCGGTCGCGCTGGGCAGCCCGAAGTGGTCGGCGACCAGGCGGGTCAGCGCGGTGGCCGGACCGCGGCCGTCCTCCTCGCGCACGGCCCACCACAGGGCCTCCTCGCCCAGCTCGTAGCCGCCGCCCCAGTCGCCGGACATCCGGCCCAGCGCCGGGAACCGCACGTGCACCCCGTCGGCGCGCACCCCCGAGCAGTTGATGCCGGCGCCGCAGACGACGGCGACGGCGTCCGGCTCGTCCGTCCCGGCCCGCAGCAGCGCGAACGTGTCGTTGTCGACGACGGTGCGGGCGGCCCAGCCCTGCGCGTCGGCGGCGGCCTGCAGCTCGACCACCTCGCGCGGGAGGTCGGCGCCGGCGAGGTACAGCACCGCGACCTGCGCGACCGGGTCGGTCGGCGCCAGCCCGGCCTCGGCCTGCGCCTGCCGGACAAGCGTCCCGAGCAGCGCGAACGTGCCCGCCACGCCGAGCACGTGCGGGGAGGACGTGGGCCCGCGTACCGAGGCGAGCACAGCACCGTCCGCACCGACGAGCAGCAGCCCGGTCTTGCTGTTGCCGCCGTCGACGGCGAGCACCGCCGGCCGTGCGCTCACCGACCACCGGCCCACGGCAGGAACGCGGCGTTCTCCGCCAGCAGCCGGTCGGCCAGGCCTTCGGCGAGGTCGAGCTGGCCGACGAGCGGGTGCGCGAGCAGCGCGTCCACGACGCGCCCGCGGCCGCCGTGCACGGCCGCCTCGAGCGCCAGCTGCTCGTACGAGAACACGTGGCCGACCAGGCCTGCGTACAGCGGCTCGAGCGGGGCGACCGGCAGCGGACGGGCCCCGGCCGCGTCCACCCGGCAGGGCACCTCGACGACGGCGTGGTCCGGCAGGAACGGCAGCGTCCCGTCGTTGCGGACGTTCACCACCTGCACGTCGCCGCGGTCGCTCACCAGCGACGCGACCAGGTCGATCGCCGCCTCGGAGTAGTACGCGCCGCCGCGCCGCTCCAGCAGGGCCGGCTTGGTGTCGACGGCGGGGTCGGCGTACAGGTCGAGGAGCTCGCGCTCGATCGCGGCGACCTCGGCGGCCCGGGTGCCGTGCGAGCGCTGCTCGGCGACGACGGTGTCGTGGAAGTAGAAGTAGCGCAGGTAGTACGACGGGACCGCGCCGAGGTCGCGCAGCAGCCGGACGGGCATGTCGACGCGGTCGGCCAGCTCGTCGCCGTGCTGGTCGAGCAGCCGCGGGAGCACCTCCTCGCCGCGCACCTGCACGCCGCGGATCCAGGTGAGGTGGTTGAGCCCGACGTGGTCCAGCCGGACCTCCGCCGGGGTGACCCCGAGCTCGGCCGCGAACGACCGCTGGAACCCGATCGCGACGTTGCACAGACCCACCGCGCGGTGGCCCTCCTGCAGCAGCGCCCTGGTCACGATGCCGACCGGGTTGGTGAAGTCGACGATCCACGCGTCCGGCCGGGCCAGCCGGCGCACCCGGTCGGCGATGTCCAGGACGACGGGCACGGTGCGCAGCGCCTTCGCGAGCCCGCCCGCCCCGGTGGTCTCCTGCCCGATGCAGCCGCAGTCCAGCGGCCACGTCTCGTCCCGGTCGCGCGCCGCCTGGCCGCCGACGCGCAGCTGGAGCAGGACGACGTCCGCGTCGCTCACCCCGGCGTCGACGTCGGACGTGGTGACCACGCTCGCCGGGTGACCGGCGCGCGCCAGCATCCGGCGGGCCATGCCGCCCACGAGCTCGAGCCGGTGCGCGTCCGGGTCGACCAGCACGAGCTCGTCGACCGGCAGCAGGTCGCGCAGCCGCGCGAAGCCGTCCACGAGCTCAGGGGTGTACGTGGAACCGCCGCCCACGACCGTCAGCCTCATGCCTTCGCTCCCGTCCGTGCCGTGGCTCCGCCCGTGGCGCGTGCCGCTCGTCGTGCTGGTGAACAGCTGTTCGCGCAGGTCGCGCAGGGCCTGCGCACAGGCCCCGGCCAGGACCGGGTTCGCCGACCGGCCGGCCACCCGGACCCGCGGACGCATCGGGGACGTCTGGTGCAGGCGCGTCACGACCAGTGCGGCGAGCCGGTCGCCCCCGGCGGTGCCGACCGGCCCGCCGAGCACCACCTCGTCCGGGTCGAGGACGGCGGCGACCGTGGCGAGCCCGGTCGAGATCCGCTCGGCCAGCGCGGTGAGGAAACCGGCGGCCACTGCGTGACCGCTTCGGTGTCGGCCACTGCGTCGGCCCGCGCGTCGGTGGCGACGGCCAGGGCTACGGCCTCGGCGGCGGTGCGTCCGGGCGCGCCGTGCGTCCTGGCCAGGGCCGCGACCGCGGGCGCTCCCACCAGGTCCTGCAGCGGCAGCCGGCCGGTCGGACCCGCGACGGGGATGTACCCCACCTCGCCGGCGCCGCCGTGCGCGCCGCGGTACAGCACCCCGCCGAAGTGGATCGCCAGCCGAAGGCCGTCGCCGAGCCAGAAGTACGCGGAGCTGCCCCGACCGGGACCGTCGCCGTCGGGCGCGTCCGCGGCCGCAGCCAGGTTCACGTCGTTCTCGATCGTCACCGGGCAGCCGGCGGCCGTGGTCAGCGCGGCTCGCAGCCCTGGTCGCGACCAGGCCGGCAGGTGCGCCGCGTACGTCAGCGCGTCGAGCCCCGGGTCGTACGCGCCCTGCACGCCGACGGCCACCGATCCGATCGCACGCCCCTCGATGCGCGCGGCTGCGGCCGCCGCCTCGAGGATCCGGTGGACGTCGCGGCCCGGGTCGTGCGCGCCGGCGGCGCGGGGCAGCTGCACCGTGACCTCGCCCAGCGTCCGGCCGGCAGCGTCGACGACCCGGGCGATGCCGCGGTGCGGGTCGAGGTCGAGGCCGACCGCGAGCCCGGCCGAGCCGTCGACGGCGTACAGCCGGGCGCTGGGTCCGCGGGCGCCGGTCGCCGCGCCGATCTCGTGGACCAGTCCGGCCAGCTCCAGCCGGCTCAGGAGCTGGGAGGCGGTGACCTTGGACAGCCCGGTCAGCTCCCCGAGCCGGGCCCGGGTCAGCGGACCGTGGCTGACGAGCAGGTCGAGCGCGGCGCGGTCGTTGAGG
Organism: uncultured Actinomycetota bacterium; assembly: GCA_963771835.1. Classification (GTDB taxonomy): domain Bacteria; phylum Actinomycetota; class Actinomycetes; order Prado026; family Prado026; genus CAVQCJ01. The sequence goes on along the minus strand of CAVYVA010000004.1, from coordinate 114,766 downwards.
GCGCGCAGGAGCTGCGGGGTACCCGGCACCGGCTCGGTCACGACGGCTCCTCCGCCCCTGGCGCGTTACTGACAGGAAACTTTCCAGTCAGAGCCTAGCCGACGCCGGACGGCGGGGGAGTCAGATGGCGGGGAGGACGGTGCCGGCCACCTCGCCGAGCGTCAGCCGGCCCCCGTCCAGCGCCGGTGCGGTCGCCCGCAGCACGACGGTGTCACCGTCCTCGAGGAAGGTGAGCGCCCGGCCGCCGGGCAGGGTCAAGGGCTCCCGGCCGCCCCAGGACAGCTCGAGCAGCGAACCGCGCTGGTGCGGGCTCGGGCCCGGTGACCGTCCCGGAGGCGAACAGGTCGCCGGTCCGCAGCGAGGCGCCGTTCGCCGTCATGTGGGCCAGCTGCTGCCCCGGCGTCCAGTACATCGAGGCGAACGGCGGCCGCGAGACGACGGTCCCGTCGAGCTCCACCTCGAGCGCCAGGTCGAGCGCCCACGGGTCGGGGTCGTGCAGGTATGCCAGCGGGGACGGGTCCTGCACCGGCGGCGGCACCCGGGCCGCGGCCAGCGCGGCCATCGGCGTCACCCACGCCGAGACCGACGTCGCGAACGACTTGCCCAGGAACGGCCCCAGCGGCTGGTACTCCCATGCCTGCACGTCGCGCGCCGACCAGTCGTCGAGCAAGCACGACGCCGAACACGTGCTCGGTGAGCGCCGACGCCGGCACCCGGGTGCCCTGGACGGACGGGACGCCGACGACGAACCCGACCTCGGCCTCGATGTCCAGACGGCGGCTGGGGCCGAAGTCCGGGTCCGCGTCCGAGCCCGGTCGGCGCTGTCCGCAGGGGCGTACGACCGGGGTCCCGGACACCACCACCGTGCCGGACCGGCCGTGGTAGCCGATCGGCAGCCAGCGCCAGTTCGGCGGCAGCCCGGGTGCGTCCGGGCGGAAGATCGCGCCCACGTTCCTGGCGTGCTGCTCGGAGGAGTAGAAGTCCACGTAGTCGGCCACCTGCCAGGGCAGCTGCGAGGTCACCGAGTCCACCGGGTACAGGTGCGGCGCGACGGTGTCGCGGTGGCTCGGCTCGGTCAGCAGCTCGGTGACCCGTTCTCGCACGCCCGCCCACGCGCGCGGACCGCGGGCGAGGAACGTGTTCAGCGCCGGCTCGGTGAAGTCGCGTCCGTGCGGCACCGACACCGCGCCGAGGTCCAGCACCTGGTCGCCGATCCGCACCCCGCAGCGGGCCGCGGCGCCGGGCGGGGCGAACACCCCGTACGGCAGGTGCGCCGGGCCGAACCCGGTCCCGGCCGGCAGGTCGACCCACGTCGTGGGCCAGGTACCGCTCACAGCTGGGCGTCCACCATCAGGCCGAGCGCGACCAGGTCGGCGACCGGGTCCTGCACGCCGCAGCAGCCGAACGAGACGAATGCCCGGCGTACCGCCGCGACGTCTGCGCCGGCGAGCACGCCCAGCAGCGCGTCGGGGCGGCGCTCGCCGAGCAGCCGCGCCATCTCGGCCGCGTCGGCGCCGTCGGCCCCGGCGCTCACCGCGGCCAGCACGTTCAGGAAGCCGTGCTGCTCCATCCCGTCCGGCGTCGTCGAGCGGACCGCGTGGTGCAGACCGGCGGTGAGCTTGAACGGGAGCCGCCGGTCCAGCGCGGCGCGCAGGAAACCGGCCAGCTCGACCTCCGACGGCACGGCCTGCGCGGTCGGCCCGCCGGTGCGGTACTTGGCCCGCTCGGCCCCGTCCGCCGCGAGCGCGTCCAGCGCGCCCGCGTACCCGGACCTGGGCATCTCGACGTACGTCGTCACGGACAGCGTCAGGTGGTCGAGGAGCACCTGGGTGGCGGCAGCCGGGTCGTGGCCCGACGGCAGGGCGGTCTCGGCCTGGACGAGGCGGGCCCGGTCCTCCTGGTCGAGCAGCGCCAGAGCGCCCTCGAGCAGACCCGCCAGCCCGGCGTTCGCGTCCGCCACCAGCCCGACGGCGAGGTCGTCGCCGGCCCGGGTCGCGGCCAGCAGCTCGTGAACCTGGTTCGTGCGGACCAGAAGCGGCCCGACCGCCTCCCCGTACCAGGCCGTGCGGTGGTCGCGGTGCGCGGCTACGGCGTCCGGGACGGTGGCGTCGCCGGGCGGGAACACGGCGGCGTCGTCGAACAGCCCCCGGACCAGGCCGGGCAGGACGGCGCGCAGGCGCTCCGGCGCGGGCGTTGACACGACCGGTGACGGTAGCGGACGCTCTGGTGACAGGACAGCAGTGTCCGATATCCGGTACAACGATCTCCGGTCGGACGCGAGGCTGTGCCCGCACTCGTTCATGGGGAGAGGCGATGCCGTACTACCGCGCAGTCGGAGAGCTCCCGCGCAAGCGCCACACGCAGTTCCGGCGTCCCGACGGCGGGCTGTACGCCGAGGAGCTCATGGGCATCGAGGGCTTCTCGAACGACTCGGCGCTGCTCTACCACCGGCACCTGCCGACCGCGATCGTGGCGGCCGAGACGGCGGACGACGTGACCATCGCGCGGAGCACCCGGCCTAACCACCCGCTGCTGCCCCGGCACCTGCTCACGCACAAGCTGGACCCGGGCCCGGCCGACGCGGTGACCGGCCGCCAGCTGCTGATGGCCAACGCCGACGTTCGGATCCTGTACGCCGTCGCCGACATCGCCTCGCCGCTGTACCGCAACGCGATCGGCGACGAGCTGGTCTACGTCGAGTCCGGGTCGGGCCGCGTGGAGACCGTGTTCGGCGCGCTCGCGGTCGGCGCCGGCGACTACGTCCTGCTGCCGACGTCGACCACGCACCGGTGGGTGCCGGACGCGTCGGCGGGCGAGCCGCTGCGCCTGCTCGTCAACGAGGCCAGCGGGCATGTCGGGCCGCCACGGCGCTACCTGTCCCCACGCGGGCAGTTCCTCGAGCACAGCCCGTACTGCGAGCGGGACCTGCGCGGGCCGGTCGAGCCGTTGCAGGTCGACGAGGAGAACGTGGACGTGCTGGTGCGGCACCGGCAGGGCGTCACCCGGTACACGTACGCCAACCATCCCTTCGACGTCGTGGGCTGGGACGGGTGCCTGTACCCGTACGTGTTCAGCATCAAGGACTTCGAGCCGATCACCGGCCGCCTGCACCAGCCGCCGCCGGTGCACCAGACGTTCGAGGGGCCCGGCTTCGTGGTCTGCTCGTTCGTGCCGCGGCTGTTCGACTACCACCCGCAGTCGATCCCCGCGCCGTACAACCACGCGAACGTGGACAGCGACGAGATGATCTTCTACGTAGGCGGCGACTTCATGAGCCGCAAGGGCGCCGGGATCGAGATGGGGTCGATCACCCTGCACCCCAGCGGGTTCGTGCACGGACCGCAGCCCGGCAGCGTGGAGGCGTCGATCGGTGCACAGAAGACGGAGGAGTACGCCGTGATGGTGGACACCTTCCGACCGCTCGAGCTCGCCGACGCGGCGTTCGCCTGCGAGGACGAGGGCTACCCGTGGACCTGGGCCGGCGGCTCGGCCAGGCTCACCGGCCCCGACAGCGGCGCCCACGCGGGCTGACCGACCCGACGGCGCAGGGGGCTCAAGACCGGGCGGGTTAGGGTCGACAGCAGGGCAAGGTGCTCTCCGACGAGCTACATGCGCCCACACCGTCTGGAGCCTTCGTGCGGATCCGTCCTCTGGTGGCCACCGTCGCCGCGCTCGGCGTCGTCGGTGCGCTGCTCGTCGGCGCCGGGTCACCTGCTGCCGCGGTGACCAGCCCCCCGCGCCGCATCGTGACCGCCTGGCTGCCCTACTGGACGACGGCCGCGTCCACCGCGTCCGTCGTCGCGAACAAGGACCTGTTCACCGACGCCAGCCCGTTCTGGTTCACGGCTTCGTCGGCGACCACGATCACCGCCCACCTCGACGTCCCCACCCGGCAGTCGGTGACCGACCAGCTGCACGCGGCCGGCATCCCGGTCTACCCGACCGTCACCGACAGCCTGGCTCCGCACGGGATGGCCGCGGTGCTGGCGAGCGCGACGACGCGGCTGCAGCACGTCAACGCGCTGCTGAACACTGTGATCGCCGGCGGCTACGACGGCGTCGACCTGGACTACGAGAAGTTCGCCTTCTCGGACGGCTCGTCGACCTGGGCGACCACCCGGCCGTCCTGGGTGGCGTTCGTCGCGCAGCTGTCCGCGGCGCTGCACGCGCGCGGCAAGAAGCTGTCCGTGACCACGCCCTACATGACCGGCCCGACCACCGGCTACTGGGTGTACGACTGGGCCTCCATCGGGCCGTACGTCGACCGGCTGCGGATCATGACGTACGACTACAGCACCTCGCACGCCGGACCGATCGCACCGATCAGCTGGGTGACGGCGACGGCGGCGTTCGCGGCGACCCAGCTCAGCCCGTCGAAGGTCCAGATCGGCGTGCCCACGTACGGGTACGACTGGCCGTCGACGACGACCGGCTGCCCGGTGGACAACCTGCCGGTGCGGCAGACGCTCACCGCGACGGCGGCGGCCGCCCTCGCCGTCTCGCTGGGCCGCACGACGACCTGGGACAGCACGTACGCCGAGCGCACCTTCACGTACCTGAAGACGTACACCGGGCTGTCCGGCACCGGAACCCCGGCCTCGTGCACCATCACGCGCACGGTCTGGTACGACGAGCGCAACGCGGTCGTCACCCGCGCGCACCTCGTCGGCACCTACCACCTGGGCGGGATCGCCCTGTGGACCGTGGGTGCCGAGGACGCGGGACAGTGGCCGCTGCTGCGCAGCTACGCGCAGACGATCGCGCCGGACGTGAGCTTCACCCGCGTCTCGTTGAGCACCCCGAAGGTCGCGTACGGCCAACCGGTCACGATCTACGGTTCGGTCGCCCGCGGCAACGGTGGCACGCCGATCGCGGGTGCCACCGTGCAGATGCAGGCACAGCTCGTCGGCGCGCACACCTGGGGGACGCTGCAGACCGGGACCACGTCGCCGGAGGGCGCCGTGCAGTTCGTGCACACCCCGACCGGGCCGACGAGCTACCGGCTGCTCACGGTCGCGGCGTTCGACCACACCGCCGACTACAGCCCGGTCACCACCGTCGCGGTCAGCCGCACGATCTCGCTCGCGGCGACCCCGACGACCCTGGTGCACGGCGGGACGTTCACGCTGTCCGGCGTGGTGCGGCCGAACGCCGGCGGGATCAAGGTGTACGTGCAGCGCTGGAACGGTGCGGCGTACGCCACGGTGGCGACGGTGGTCGCCGCCCCCGGCGGGGTGTTCAGCTACCCGGTGAAGACCACGACGGCCGGCGCCTACGGCTACCGGGTCTTCGTGTACGCCGACGCGAAGTACGCGGCGTTCACGACCGGCCGGGTGACGGTCACCGCGACCTGATCGACGCCCGACCGCCCAGCCGGGCGCCTTACGCGCGCTGGGTGCCCCGCTGGTCGAACGACATCGCGCGTTGCAGGGCTGCCGCCCGCAGCTCCCGCGGGATCTCGACCGGACCGCCGATGCTGCCCGCGTTGATCCCTGCCTGCGCGGCCTCCTCCACGATCCCGCCGGCGAGGATCGCCAGGTCGGGGGAGCGATGGAAGACGAGCACCCCGTGGTTGGCCAGGAGAACGGCCGGCACCCCACCCGCGACCGCCGCCCGGATGTTCGCGACCGCCTCGTCCGACCCGCGCGGTCCGTACCCGGCGACCGGCACGCCGTCGGGCAGACCGAACATCGCCAGGGCCTCGACCCAGCAGCCGATCGGTCGGCCCGCGACCGCGTAGGCGGTGGCGTACGGCGAGTGCGTGTGCAGCACGCACCCGACCTCGGCGTTGTCGACGTACATCGCCGTGTGCATCGCCACCACCGCGCCCTGGATCGGCGGGAGGTCGCCCTCGAGCAGGGTCCCGTCGAGGCCGACCCGGACGACGGCCGCCCGCGGGTGGTCGCGCAGCGACGGGGCCGCGGTGAAGTACATCTCGTCCGCACCCGGCACCCGGATGCTGACGTTCCCGTGCCCGTTCGCCGAGACGGCGCCGCTGGCGACCACCCGCTGTGCGGTCTCGATCACCTGGTCGACGAGGTCGGTGTCCATGGACCCTCCAGCTGTGCGCGCGGGGCGGCGTCTGTCATCACGTGGGCCCAGTCTGCTGCCTGGCGGAGTCGAGCTGGGACCGGGTCAGGAAGAGGGCGCCGGTCAGGTCGGCGCCGCCCAGGTCGGCGCCGCGGAAGTCGGTGCCCATCAGGTCCGCGCGGCTGAGGTCGGCGCCGCGCAGGTCCGCCCCGATCAGGTACGCGCCCCTGAGGTTGGCCCTGGCCAGGTCGGCGTCGCGCAGGTCCGCCCCGACCAGGTCGGCGCCGCTGCGGTCCGGTCCCGGCGCACCCCCGTCGGCCCGGGCGAGCGCGCCGGCCTCCAGGAGCAGGTCGTTGACGGCTCGCCGGTGCGCGGTCAGGTCGGTGGCCCCGAGCCCGTCGGCGTCCCGGGCCGCCATGGCCTCGGTCTCCTCGAACCGGGTCCGGAGCTCGGGGTGCAGCGGGCCGGCGGCGGTCAGCGTCAGGGCCTCGGTGAGGTACCAGAGCAGCTCGTGCAGCTGGCGGACTACGCCGAACACCGCGAACAGCCGCGGCGCGAGCGCAGCGTCGTGCCGCCAGTCGCGACCTCCGAACACCTCCTGCGTGACCCGCTGACCGGCGCCGAAGCAGTCGTACGCGACGCATCCGGGGAAGCCCTCCGGCCGCAGCCGGGCGTGGATGCCGCAGCGGAAGTCCGCCTGCAGGTTCGGGCACGGCACCCCCGCGGGCTTGTCGAGGGCGAAGTCGGCCGAGGCCGAGAACGCCGGCGCCACGCAGCACAGCGCGGCGCAGCGGGAGCAGTCGGCGTGCAGCTCGGGCACGGTCCGGTCTCCGGGCCGCGCGTCAGGACAGGCAGACGGCGGGGAGGTCGAACCAGCGCAGCGCCTCGAAGTCGGCGGAGACCCCGGGCGGCGCGAGGTCGGAGGGTTCGGGCCGGTCGGCCAGCAACGCCCGCGCCTCCTCCAGGTAGCCGGCCAGCGCGCTCTCCGGTGCGGTCTCGCCGTGGTGCGGGTAGCACAGGACGCCGTCGGCGTCGTAGCCGACGTCGGCCAGCCGCAGCGGCGGCTCGACCGGTCCGGACCGGTGCCGCCACATCCCCGACGCCGGGTCGAACCGGTAGTCCGGCAGCAGCGCCCAGCCGTGGTCGGCGACCATGCGCGACCGCGTCGACGATGTACTGGAAGACCGCCTCGCTGATGAAGTAGTTGAACGACACCCGGACCCAGCCGGGCTTGATGCCTTCGCAGCCGTGCGTGATCTCCCGCTCGAACTCGTGCGAGCGCTCGATGTCGATGCCCAGCAGCCGGTGCCCGTACGGGCCGGCGCAGGAGCAGCCACCGCGGGCCTGGATGCCGAACAGGTCGTTGAGCACCGCGACGACGAAGTTGTGGTGCAGGTAGCGGCCGCCGGGCCTGCGCACCGTGAACGAGACGATGGACAGCCGCTCGGCGGCGCGGTTCCCCAGCACCCCGATGGTGTCGTGCCGGTCCCAGGCCTGCATCGCCCGCTGCACGTAGTCGTCCTCGCGGGCCCGGATGGTCTCGACGCCGACGGCCTGCTTGAGCCCGAACACCAGCCCGGCCCGGATCGACTCGACGATCGCCGGCGTCCCGCCCTCCTCCCGGTGAACGGGGTCGGACAGGTAGACGTGCTCGCTGGGGTTGACGTACGACACGGTCCCGCCGCCGACGACGTCCGGGACCGTGTTGGTGAGCAGCTCGCGCCGCAGGACCAGCAGCCCGGGCGTGCCGGGGCCGCCGATGAACTTGTGCGGCGACAGGAAGATCGCGTCCTTGTACGCCTGCGGGTGCTCGGCGCAGACCGGGTTCATGTCGATCTCGACGTACGGGCCGGCGGCGGCGAAGTCCCAGCAGGCCAGCGCGCCGTGCCGGTGCAGCAGGTCGGAGATGCGATGGGTGTCGCTGACGATGCCGGTGACGTTGCTGGCCGCGCTGAACGCCCCGATCTTCAGCGGACGGTCGGCGTGCCGCTCCAGCTCGGCGGTCAGCCGGGAGACGTCGATGTGCCCGTCGGCGTCCTCCGGGATCACGACGACGTCGGCGATCGACTCCCGCCACGGCAGCTCGTTGCTGTGGTGCTCGAACGGACCGATGAACACCACCGGCCGCTCGGACACAGGGATGTGGGAGGACAGGGCGTACCGAGCGTCCAGGTCGGCGGGCAGCCGCAGGTTCAGGACGCCGACCAGCTTGTCGATCGCCCCGGTCGACCCCGAACCGGCGAACAGCACGCAGGTGCTCTCGTCCCCGCCGACCGCGTCGTGGATCAGCCGCCGGGCGTCCTCGCGCAACCTGGTGGTCTGCAGGCCGGTCCCGCTGGATTCGGTGTGCGTGTTCGCGTACCGGGGCAGCACCTCGTCGCGGATGAAGTCCTCGACGAAGGTCAGCGCCCGCCCGCTGGCGGTGTAGTCGGCGTACGTCGTGCGGCGCGGCCCGTACGGGCCGGGCATGACCTGGTCGTCGCCGATCACCGCCTCGCGGATGCGACGCAGCAGGGGCGGGTCGGGCAGGTCCGGCACGCGGCATACGGTAGCCCCGGTCCAGCCCTCTCGGGGACCGCCGGTGTCGTGCCACGATGGCCCGGTGCGGACCACACGAGTCGTTCGGGCGACGGCGCCGGTCGAGGTCCCGACCGAGCTGGAGCGGCCCGAGTCCGAGTCGATGGTGCTGCCCGAGATGCCCTGGGTGACCGTGGTGTGGAACGACCCGGTGAACCTCATGTCCTACGTCGCGTACGTCTTCCGCACCTACTTCGGCTACCCGCCCAAGAAAGCGGAGCGGCTGATGCTCGCAGTGCACAACGAGGGCCGGGCCGCGGTCTCGGCCGGGACCCGCGAGGAGATGGAGCGCGACGTCGTGGCCATGCACGGGTACGGCCTGTGGGCCACGATGCAGCAGGACGGCTGAGGCCGCCGGTGGCGACGACGGGGTTCCGGCGGGTCCGGGGCGGGGCGGTCGTCATGACCGTGCCCGAGGACGAGGCCCCGGTCCTGCGCGGGCTGCTCGAGCAGCTGGCCGAGCTGGTGGCCCCGGCCGAGCCGCTCGACGACGACCCGCTGGCCGCCCTGGTGGGCATCGGCAGCCAGACCGGGACCCCGGACGACCCGGTGCTGGCCCGGCTGTTCCCGGACGCCTACCCCGACGACCAGGAGGCGGCCTCGGAGTTCCGCCGGTACACCGAGTCCGGTCTGCGCGAGACCAAGCAGTCGAACGCCCGGACCGCGCTGGCCACCCTGGACGCCCCCGGTGCCGAGCACCGGCTGACCGACTTCGAGGTCCAGGCCTGGCTGGGCGCGCTCAACGACCTGCGGCTGGCGCTGGGCACCCGGCTGGACGTGACCGAGGACTGGCATGCGCAGGCCGCCGCCCTCGACCCCGACGACCCGGCGCTGGTGCTGTTCTCGGTCTACGACTGGCTGAGCATGCTGCAGGAGCTGCTGGTCCGCTGCCTGCGCTGACCCGAGGACGCCGGCGGGCGCGGATAGGCTCTGGAGCGTGCTCACCATCGCGCAGGACGTGCTCGACGCGATCGTCGCGCACGCCCGGCGGGACCACCCGGACGAGGCCTGCGGGATCGTCGCGGGTCCGGTCGGCAGCGACCGTCCGGAGCGGTTCGTGCCGATGCTCAACGCCGCCCGCTCGCCCACCTTCTACGAGTTCGACTCCGGGGACCTGCTGCGCCTGTACCGGGACCTGGACGCCCGGGACGAGGAGCCGGTCGTCGTCTACCACTCGCACACGGCGACCGAGGCCTACCCGTCGCGCACCGACGTGAGCTACGCCTCCGAGCCGGCCGCCCACTACCTGCTCGTGTCCACCCGCGACCCCGACCGGGCCGAGATCCGCTCTTACCGGATCGTGGCCGGCGCGGTCACCGAGGAAGAAGTCCGGGCCGTGCCCGCGTTGGACCCGGCGGACAGCACGTCCTGAGCCGGCAACCCGCCCCGTACAGAGGAGACACCGCACCGATGCCCGTCGAGGTCCGCATCCCGACCATCCTCCGCCCGTACACGGGCGGGGAGAAGTCCGTCGACGGCAGCGGGGGCACGCTCGGCGAGCTGTTCACCGACCTGGACAGCCGGCACCCCGGGCTGCGCGAGCGGCTGGTCGAGGACGGGCAGCTGCGCCGGTTCGTGAACGTCTACCTCAACGACGAGGACGTCCGGTTCCTGGGCGGGCTGGAGACGCACCTGGCCGACGGCGACGACGTGACGATCCTGCCCGCGGTCGCCGGCGGCAGCTGAGCCCGTGCGCTTCGACTCCCTGCTGGACTCCGTCGGGCGTACCCCGCTGGTCGGGCTGCCACGGCTCTCCCCGTCCCCCGAGGTCCGGCTCTGGGCCAAGCTCGAGGACCGCAACCCGACCGGCTCGATCAAGGACCGGGCCGCGCTCGCGATGGTGGAGGCCGCCGAGGCCGACGGCTCGCTGCGGCCGGGCGACACGATCCTGGAGCCCACGTCGGGGAACACCGGCATCTCGCTGGCGATGGCGGCGCGGCTCAAGGGGTACTCGCTCATCTGCGTGATGCCGGAGAACACCTCGCCCGAGCGGACCCAGCTGCTGCGGATGTGGGGGGCGCAGGTCATCTACTCTGCGGCCGCCGGCGGCTCGAACGAGGCGGTGCGGGTGGCCAAGGAGCTGGCCGCTGAGCATCCCGAGTGGGTGATGCTCTACCAGTACGGGAACCCGGCGAACGCCGACGCCCACTACCGCGGCACCGGCCCGGAGATCCTGGCCGACCTGCCGACGGTCACCCACTTCGTGGCCGGGCTCGGGACGACGGGCACGTTGATGGGCGCCGGGCGGTTCCTGCGCGAGAACGTCCCCGGGATCCAGATCGTGGCGGCCGAGCCGCGCTACGGCGAGCTGGTGTACGGCCTGCGCAACCTCGACGAAGGGTTCGTCCCGGAGCTCTACGACGAGTCGGTGCTGACCACCCGGTTCTCGGTGGGCCCGCGCGACGCCGTGCGGCGCACCCGCGAGCTGCTCGAGCAGGAGGGGATCTTCGCCGGGATCTCCACCGGGGCGATCCTGCACGCGGCGCTCGGCGTGGCCCGCAGAGCGGTCCGGGCCGGGGAGCGGGCGGACATCGCGTTCATCGTGTGCGACGGCGGCTGGAAGTACCTGTCGACCGGCGCGTACGAAGGCGGGCTGGACGACGCCGAGGCCTCCCTCGAGGGCCAGCTCTGGGCCTGAGGCGTCGGCGGCGACCGGACACGTACGCTGGTCGGCTGTGACGGACGCCCCGATCGGCATCTTCGACAGCGGAGTCGGCGGCCTGACCGTCGCACGCGCGGTCCTCGACCAGCTCCCGGACGAGCCAGTGCTCTACGTCGGCGACACTCTGCGCGGTCCGTACGGCCCGCTGCCGCTCGCGCAGGTGCGCGCCATGGCGCTGGACGTGATGGACCATCTGGTCGACCAGGACGTGAAGCTGCTGGTGATCGCGTGCAACAGCGCCAGCGCCGCGGTCCTGCGCGACGCCCGGGAGCGGTACGACGTGCCGGTGGTCGAAGTGGTGCACCCCGCCGTCCGCCGGGCCGTGCAGGCCACCCGCAACGGCAGCGTCGGGGTGATCGGCACCGTCGCCACCGTGACCAGCGGCGCGTACGAGGACTCCTTCGCCGCCGCCCCCGACCTGACGCTGACGGTGCGCGCCTGCCCCCGGTTCGTGGAGTTCGTCGAGTCCGGGGTGACGTCGGGCGACGAGCTGCTCGCGGTCGCGCACGACTACCTCGACCCGGTCGCCGCGGCCGGTGTGGACACCCTGGTCCTGGGCTGCACGCACTACCCGCTGCTGACCGGCGTCATCTCGTACGTCATGGGGGACGGCGTGACGCTGGTGTCCAGCGCCGAGGAGACGGCCAAGGACGTCTACCGCACGCTCGCCGGCGAAGGGCTGCTGCGGCCGCCCGGGCGACCCGCTCCCGTGCACCGATTCCTGGCCACCGGCGACCCCGACGCGTTCACCCGGCTGGGCCGGCGCTTCCTCGGCCCCGAGATCGGCGCCGTCGGCCGGGCCGACCTGGCCCCCGCGGCCGTCTGGGCACGCGCGTGAGGCTGACCGTCGTCGGCTGCTCGGGCTCGATGCCGGGACCTCGGTCGGCCGCGTCCTGCTACCTCGTCGAGCACGACGGGTTCGCGCTGGTCCTCGACCTCGGCAGCGGCGCGCTGGGTGCGCTGCAGGAGTACGTCCGGCCGCAGGACGTGGGGGCCGTGCTGCTCAGCCATCTGCACGCCGACCACTGCATGGACCTGTGCGGGATGTACGTCGCGCTCCGGTACACGCCCGCCGCCGACCCGGGCGGCCGGATCCGCGCGGAGCGGCTGCCGGTGCACGGCCCGCCGGGGACCGGCGAGCGGATCGCCGCGGCGTACGGGGTCGGGACGGCGGACCTCGGCCGGGTGCTCGCCTTCCACGACGTGCTGCCCGGGACGTTCGCGCTCGGACCCTTCGAGGTCACGGCGGCGCCGACCCTGCACCCGGTGCCGTGCCACGCGTTGCGGCTGTCCGCCGGGGGCCGCACCCTCGTCTACACCGGGGACACCGCGCCGTGCGCGTCAGTGGACGCGCTGGCGCTCGGCGCGGACGTGCTGCTCGCCGAGGCGTCGTTCACCGCCGCCGCGCCCAACCCGCCCGACCTGCACCTGACCGCCCGGCAGGCCGGCGAGCTCGCCGACCGGGCCGGCGTGGGCCGGCTGGTCGTCACCCACGTTCCGCCCTGGTACGAGCCGGCGGTCGCGGTCGCCGAGGCCTCGACCGCGTACCACGGGCCGGCGGTGGCCGCCGAGCCCGGCATGGTCGTCGAGGTGTGAGAGGCGCTGGTTAGAGTCCTGCGCATGTCTTCGACCCCCCTGACCGGAACGCGTGTCGACGGCCGCTCGGCCGACGAGCTCAGGCCGGTGACGATCACCCGCGGCTGGCTGGACCATGCCGAGGGGTCGGTCCTGGTCGAGTTCGGCCGCACCCGGGTGCTGTGCGCGGCCTCGTTCACCGAGGGCGTGCCGCGGTGGAAGCGGGGCAGCGGCTCGGGCTGGGTGACCGCCGAGTACGCGATGCTGCCGCGCAGCACGAACACCCGGTCGGACCGCGAGTCGGTCAAAGGCCGGCTCGGCGGTCGCACCCAGGAGATCTCGCGGCTCGTCGGGCGCTCGCTGCGCGCGGTCGTCGACCATGCCGCCCTGGGGGAGAACACCGTCGTGCTCGACTGCGACGTGCTGCAGGCCGACGGCGGCACCCGAACCGCGGCGATCACCGGCGCGTACGTCGCGCTGGCCGACGCCGTCGAGTGGGCGCGGGCCGAGGGGCTGCTGCGGGCCGGGGCCGAGCCGCTGTCCGGGTCGGTCGCGGCGGTCTCGGTCGGGGTCGTCGACGGCTCGCCGCTGCTCGACCTGTGCTACGAGGAGGACGTGCGCGCCGAGACGGACATGAACGTGGTCATGACCGGCGACGGCCGGTTCGTCGAGGTCCAGGGCACCGCCGAGGGCGAGCCGTTCGACCGGCTGCTGCTGGACAACCTCCTCGAGCTGGCCGGTACGGGGTGCCACGAGCTGACCGCGATCCAGGCCAGGGCGCTCGGGTGAGGCTGGTCCTCGCCAGCCGCAACGCGCACAAGGTCACCGAGCTGCGCCGGATCCTCGGCGACGCCGGCCTGGCGGTCGAGCTGCTGACGGTGGCGGACTTCGAGCATGTCCCCGAAGTGGCCGAGACCGGCGTCACGTTCGCCGAGAACGCCCTGCTCAAGGCCCGGGCGGTGCGTTCGGCGACCGGGGCGGCGTCCGTCGGTGACGACTCCGGCTTCTGCCTGGACGTCATGGGCGGGATGCCGGGGGTGTTCTCGGCGCGCTGGTCGGGGCGGCACGGTGACGACCGGGCGAACCTCGAGCTGGTGCTGGCGCAGGTGGCCGACGTCCCCGACGAGCACCTGGGGGCGTCGTTCGTCTGCGCGGCGGCGCTGGCCAGGCCGGACGGCACCGAAATCGTCGTCGAGGGCCGGTGGCCGGGGCGCCTGGTCCGGGTCCCGCGCGGGTCCAACGGGTTCGGCTACGACCCCATCTTCGTGCCCGAGGGGGAGCAGCGAACCTCGGCCGAGCTCTCGGACGAGGCCAAGGACGCGGCCAGCCACCGCGGGCGCGCCCTGCGCGCCCTGTTGCCGGCCATCGCCGAGCTGGCCGAGCAGCCGGGGCAGCCGGATCCGCCGGAGCCGCCGGAGCCGCCGCCGCCCGGCGCCTAGGGCCCCGCCGGGTCGTCGAACGTGGGGCCGGGAACGCGGTGCAGCAGCCCGAGGGCGAACGGCGCGACCAGCAGGTCGGCGGCCGCGCCCGCGTACCCGCCGTCGGTGCGTCCGGGCACCCAGGCGACGCCCTCGCCCTCGCCCGCCACGATGCGCGCCACCGACGCCAGCGTCGGGGCACCGGCGTCCAGGTAGTGCGTGTGCTGGGCCTGCGGCGGCATCGCGCTCGCAGTCTCCGCCGGGAAGCGGTGGGCGCCGAACGCCCGCGCCGCCGGGTCGACACCGAACGCACTGAGATGGCTGACCGGGTCGCCGCTCGCCGCACCGACCCACACGTGACCCGGTTCGACCGGCAGGTCGTCGGCCCGGTCGACGCCGACTCCCGGGCTGCCGAGGACGGCGAGGTCGTCGACGGCGCCCGGGGCGGCCCGCGTGCAGAGCGCACCGACGACGCTGCCGTAGCTGTGACCGACGACAGTGACGTGCGGCTGGTCGTCGCCGCGGGCCGCGCGCAGCCCGGCGATGTCGCGGGCCAGCTCGACGGCGCCCTCCTCGGCCCGTCGGGTGGAGATCACCTCCGGGAGGTCGGGTGTCAGGTAGCCCAGCCAGGCGACCGTGGCCACGTCAGGTCGCGGCTCCAGCCGCCGCGTCGCCGCGAACACGTGCCAGGTCCCGTCGGCCAGTCCGGGCAGGTCCGGGTCGACCTGGGCGCCGAGGCCCGGTACCACGTACGCGACGTGCGCGGCCACGTCGGGCGACCCGAACGCGATCGCGGCGCGGCCTCGGCCGCCCCAGGCCGTCGGCTCGTACGTCAGCAGCAGCACCGGGACCGGACCCCCGCTCACCGGGTCGAGACGGACCTGGTCGAGCTCGGCCCGCAGCCGCAGGTCGACGGCATGGGCCGCGACCGCCGGGCCGGACGCGTCGTCACCGGCTCCGGCCCGGGCCGGCCAGCGGGCGAGGCGTCGAGCCAGGACCAGACGGTTGGCGCGGTCCCTGGCGGCCGCCGGCACCCCCTCGAGGCCCCCGATCCGCCCCGCTGCGGCCGGCTCGGCGGTGAGCCGGCGCTGTTCGGCGGGGGTGTGCGCCGCCCACCACCGCGCGACTTCGGCGGGTGGCGTGGCCCGGGCGGGCACCGTCGACAGCCACGCCGCCAGCGCGGACGCGCCGAGCCGGGCCACCGCGTCCGAACGCGACCGAGGTGCCTGCACCCCGCGCGTGACCGCCCGGCAACGGTCGGCCGCCTCGAGCAGGACGGCGGCGCACACCACGCCTGCCTGCCGCATCTGTTCCGCCGCCTCGCCGAGCTCGAGCTCGGCCCTGGCCAGCGACGGCCCCGGCGGCAACGGCAACGCGGGCTGTGCGGCCGCCGCGAGCAGGGCCGCACGGGCCGCTCGCCGGCCCGCCGCGGCCAGTGCGCCGGCGGCCCGGCTCAAGGCGTGCGCCGCGAGCTCGAGCGCTCGCGCCACCGACGCGAACCCCTGCGCACGGCGTCGCAGCACCCGCCCGGCGGCGTCCGCGGCCGGGCCTTCCCACCCGGCGCGCAGCCCGGGATGGTCGGCAGTCCGCTCCAGCCGCGCGGCGCAGGCCGACAGGTCTCCGACCGCGCCGGTCAGCGCCCGCGCAGTGCGGCGAAGGGCCTCGGACCGGACCGGGTCGCCGGTCAGCGCCGTCACCACGTTCATCCCGAGCTCGCCGGGCCGGCCGTCGTGGCACCCAGCGCGGCCGCGGTGCGCCCGTCGCCGGACAGGTACGAGTCGGCGGCACCGGTCAGTGCCGTCACCACCTCGTGCAGGGCACCCGCCTCGGCCGTCAGTGCGGCGCGGGCGTCGGCCGTGAGCAGCTCGAGAGCGCGTGGGACCGGGTCGGGTGCCGCGGCGCCCGCATGGCCGGCAGCCGGAAGGGCCGCCACCGTCTGCTCCAGCACGCCGACGACCTGACGCACTGTCGCGGCGAGCTCGCGCAGCACGTCGGGCGAGACCGTGATCGTCGGTCGGCGGTGGTCGATCGGCAACGTTCGGGCTCCGTCTGCTGAGGTCCGGTGGGGAGGTCACCCTCCCGATCTCCCGGCGGTGCTGGGTGCCGGCCGGCGACGACTGTGGACAGCCGTCCGCGGCGCCCCGTTGTGGGGACGGCGCCGGCGAGCGGAGCCGTCGAACGCCGACGCCGCGACGCGGACGGGCTGGCACACTGCGCGTCATGCCCGCTCCCGCGTCGACCGACAGGGCTTCCGTGTGTGTCGCGGGAGCCACCGGGTGGACCGGTCGTCCCGTTGCCGAAGCGGTCCTCGCCGCGGACGACCTTGCGCTCAGGTCCGCCGTCAGCCGGTCGGCGGCCGGCCGGGACCTCGGCGACTGGTGGGGAGCGGGCGCCAACCAGGTCCCGGTCTTCGGCTCGGTCGACGCGGCGGCGCTGGACGGTGTCGACGTGCTGGTCGACTACACCTCGCACGAGTCCGCGCTCGCCCACACCCTTGCCGCGGTCGAGAACGGCGTGAGCGTGGTGGTCGGCAGCTCCGGGCTGGTGGCGGACGAGCTCGCGCGGATCGACGCGGCCGCCCGTGCGGCCGGGGTCGGGGTGATCGCGGCCGGGAACTTCTCCGTCACCGCCGCCATGGCCACGGCGGCGGCCCTGCTGGTCGCCCGGTACCTGCCCGAGCGGGAGATCGTCGACTACGCGTCGGCCGGCAAGCCCGACGTCCCCAGCGGCACCGCTCGCGAGATGGCCGAACGCCTCGGCGAGGTCAGCCGTCCGACGCTCGAGGTCCCGTTGGCGCAGACCGGAGGTCCGGTGCAGGCGCGCGGCGCGACCGTGGCCGGCACCCAGGTGCACTCGGTCCGGCTGCCGAGCTTCGTGGTCTCGACGGAGGTGGTGTTCGCACGTCCGGACGAACGCCTGGTGATCCGTCACGACGCCGGCCCGACCCCGACGCCGTACGTGGCCGGTACGTTGCTCGCGATCCGTGCCGTGCGGTCCCATCATGGACTCGTGCGCGGCCTCGACACCCTGCTCCTGGCCCGCGACTCGTAGAACGGGGACCGGCATGACGCTCGCCGATCTGCTGCGAGAGCCCGGCGCCACCCCGCCGGCCGACCAGGCCCAGCAGGCGCTGTCGTACCGGATCCTGCGCAAGTGCGTCGGCGTCGTGGGGCTCGCGCTGCCGACCGTGCTGCTGCTCGCCCACCTCGTCGGCTTCGTGCCCGGAGACCTGCCCGGGTCGATCAGCGCGTTCTACTACACGAGGATGGGCGCGTACTTCGTCGGCTCGCTCTGCGCGCTCGGCGTCTTCCTGTTCTCGTACCGGTACGCCAGGCGCGACAACTGGCTCAGCAACGTCGCCAGCGTGTTCGTGATCTTCGTGGCGCTGTGCCCGACCGCTTCGGACACCGGCCCGCACAACGTCTGGAACGTCCTGCATCTCGTCGCGGCGTTCAGCTTCTTCACCGTGGTGGCGGTGTTCTCGGGTTTCCTGTTCACCCGCAAGCCGGGGCAGCCGCACTGGTGGGAACGGTGGCGGCTGCCCTGGGCCGCCCGGACGGCCGAGGACAGGCGCGACTGGGTCTACCGCATCTGCGCGGTGCTCATCGGTCTCTCGTTGCTCGCCGCCGTCGTCGTCGAGCGGTTCGGCGGGCACATCCTGTTCTGGGGCGAGTCCGTCGCGGTCCTCGCGTTCTCGTTCTCCTGGCTGGTCAAGGGCCAGTTCCGCTGGCTGTGGCAGTGGGTCGTGTTCCCGGACCCCTGACGCGCGGTTCGGTGCGGGAGGGGGGACTCGAACCCCCACGCCCTCTCGGGCACCAGGACCTAAACCTGGCGCGGCTGCCAGTTACGCCACTCCCGCCTGCGCGTGAGCCAGCGTACGGGTCAGTCGATGCCGAGCTCGCGGCGCAGCTTGGCGACGTGGCCGGTCGCGCGCACGTTGTACTGGGCCTGCTCGACGTTGCCCTCGGCGTCGATCACGAACGTGGACCGGATCACGCCCTCGACGGTCTTGCCGTAGAGCTGCTTGAGGCCGTACGCCCCGTACGCCCGCAGCACCGACTTGTCCGGGTCGGACAGCAGCGGGAAGGTCAGGTGCTCCTTCTCGCGGAACCTGGCCAGCTTGGCCGGGGAGTCCGGTGAGAGGCCGACCACACCGATCCCGGCCGCCGCGAGCGCCGAGAGGCTGTCGCGGAAGTCGCAGGCCTGCGTGGTGCAGCCCGGGGTCATCGCGGCGGGGTAGACGTAGAGCACCACGCGCTTGCCGTGCAGGTCGGCGAGCTTGAGCGTGTCGCCGTGGTCGTCGGTGAGCGCGAAGTCGGGCGCCGGCTCGCCGGGCTCGAGCCGGACGTTGGTGGTGTCGGTCATCGCGGCGAGGTCCTCCGGGGTCGTGGTCGGTCCGCCTCACGCTAGGTGCCCATCTCCGGGTCGGCAAACGCAGGTGGTATCCCGGCGGCGACGCGGGCAGGGTCGAGGCCGTACGGTAGGGCCGCACCCGAACGAGCCGAGGAGACCGACCGTGAGCCAGCCGGCGGCGCGCACGCCAGACCAGATCGAGGCCGAGATCGCGGCCACGCGGACGGAGCTGACCGGCAACATCGAGACCCTCCAGCGCAGGCTGAGCCCGGCCAGCCTGGCCGAGGCCGTCAGGGACAAGATCACCGGCGTGGTCCGCCGCGACGACGGCTCGCTCGACCCGGTCCGCGCCTCGGTGGTCGCCGGCGTGGTGGTCGTGGTCGCCCTCTACCTCATCAGGCGCCGCCGGCTGTGAGCACCCCCGACGAGGCCGTCGCGTCCGACAGCCTCCCGGTCAAGCTGCTGCACGACCGGCTCCTGGTCGAGGAGGAGGGCGCGGCCGAGCGAAAGACGAGTGGCGGGATCCTGATCCCGGCCACGGCGCAGGTGGGCAAGCGGCTGGCCTGGGCACGCGTGGTCGCCGTCGGTCAGAACGTCCGCAACGTGGAGACCGGCGACCGGGTGCTGTTCGAGCCGGAGGACCGCTCGGAGGTCGAGCTGCACGGGACGACGTACGTCCTGCTCCGCGAGCGCGACGTGCACGCGGTCGCGTCGTCGCGGGTCGGCGAGAGCGGCACCGGCCTGTACCTGTGAGCCTCACCGACCTGCTGCGCGAGCGGCGGCCGGCCGACCCGGGTGCGGTGGCCGTGCGCACGCCGCGCGGCGAGGTGATGACGTACGGGGAGCTGGACGCGCGCTCGGGTGCGACGGCTGCGGCTCTGGTCGAGGCCGGGGTGCGCCCCGGCGACCGGGTGGCCGTGCAGGTGGCCAAGTCGGTGGAGGCGGTGGTCCTGCACGTCGCCTGCCTGCGGGCCGGTGCCGTCCAGCTGCTGCTGAACCCGGCGGCGACCGAGGACGAGGTCGCGTACGCGCTCGCCGACGCGGAGCCG
Source organism: uncultured Actinomycetota bacterium (assembly GCA_963771835.1). GTDB lineage: Bacteria > Actinomycetota > Actinomycetes > Prado026 > Prado026 > CAVQCJ01. The sequence continues at coordinate 95,102 of CAVYVA010000004.1, read as the reverse complement.
GTGCTCGTCGTGCGCGACGGCACGCTCCCTGCCACCGGCTCGGGCGGCTCGGGCGGCTCCGCGGTCGCCTTCGACGACGTGTCGCGTGATGCCGCCGACCCGGCCGCGCTGCTGTACACATCGGGGACCACGGGACGCCCGAAGGGTGCCCTGCTCAGCCACGGCAACCTCGAGCACAACGCGCGGACTCTCGTCGACGCATGGGGCTTCACCGGTGCGGACACCACGCTGCACGTCCTGCCGCTGCACCACACGCACGGGTTGTTCGTCGCGCTGCACTGCGCGCTGACCAGCGGATCGACCACTGTGCTGTGCGAACGTTTCGACCCTGCCGAGTCCGTCGCCCTGCTTCCCGGCTGCACCGTGCTGATGGGCGTTCCCACCCACTACCTGCGGCTGCTCGCCGACCCGGGTTTCGACGCGACCGCGACGGCCCACCTTCGGCTGATGACGTCGGGTTCGGCCCCGCTGGCCGCGGCGACGCACGCGCAGATCCGCGCACGCACGGGGCATGCCGTGCTGGAGCGGTACGGCATGACCGAGACGTCGATCCTCACGTCGAACCCGTTGCGCGGCGAGCGCCGGGCCGGGACGGTCGGGCCAGCCCTGCCCGGCGTCGAGGTCCGGGCGGTGGACGACGTGGACCGTCCGGTCCGGGTCGGAGCCGTCGGCGCCGTCCAGGTGCGCGGCCCGAACGTGTTCGCCGGGTACTGGCGTCGCCCCGAGCTGCGCGCGACGGAGTTCACCGGCGACGGCTGGTTCCGCACCGGCGACCTCGGGTCGCTCTCCGCGGACGGCTACCTGACGCTCGTCGGGCGCACCAAGGACGTCGTCATCTCGGCCGGGCTGAACGTGTACCCGAAGGAGGTCGAGGGCGTGCTCGACTCGCTGCCCGGCGTGCTGGAGTCGGCGGTCGTGGGACTGCCGGACGACGACCTCGGCGAGCGGGTGGTCGCGGTCGTGGTGCCGGCCGACGGCGTCCGGCTCGACCCGGACGCGCTGCGCGCCGCCTGCCGGCAGCGGCTCGCGGGCTACAAGGTGCCCAAGCAGGTCGTCATGGTGGACGAGCTGCCGCGCAACGCCCTCGGCAAGGTCGAGAAGGCCCGCCTGCGCGCCACCCTCACGGCGGACTAGCCACGGCCGGTCGGAGCGCTCAGGTCAGGGACTTGGTGAAGGCACGGCTCAGCGGGGAGTCCTGGTAGTGGCCGAAGCCGTGCACCCTCGTGTAGCCGCTCGACTCGTAGAGCGCGATCGCCGCCGGCTGCATGGTTCCCGTCTCGAGCAGGACCCGTCGGTACCCGGCGGCCGCCGCGTACGCCTCGAGCCAGGCCAGGACGGCCCGTGCGTGGCCGCGACCTCGATGCCCCTCGACCACGTACATCCGCTTGATCTCCGCCGAGTCGGCGTCGGTGCGGCGCAGCCCGCCGGTCGCCACCGCGACGCCGTCCACCCAGCCGACCACGAACACCCCGTCCGGCGGCGTGAACTGCGCGGGGTCGGTCTCGGTCGCGTCCGGGCCGCCGTACAGCCGCACGTACTCCCGCTGCACCTGCGCCTCCAGCTCGCGCACCACGGGGTCTGCGTACGGCGTGGGGCGCAGTTCCAGCGGCTCGTCGAGCATCTAGCCGGTCACCGGCGTGACAGCCGCGAGCCCCACCATCGCCGCGGTCACCCGGTCGACGTCGTCGTCGGCCATCACGTACGCCGGCATCGCGTAGAGCAGCCGGCCGAAGGGGCGCAGCCACACGCCGCGGCCCGCCAGGAACGCGGTCGCCGCGAGCAGGTCGACCGGCTCGCGCATCTCGAGCACGCCGATCGCGCCGAGCACGCGGACGTCCGCGACGGCCGGCAGCGCCCGCGCGGCGGCGAGCCCCGCCTGCAGCCGGGCGCCGACCCGGGCGACGTCCGCCGCCCAGCCGCGGTGCAGGAGCAGGTCGACCGAGGCCAGCGACACCGCAGCCGCCAGCGGGTTCCCCATGAACGTGGGGCCGTGCATGAGCACGCCGGCCGATGCGGGTGAGCGGGTGGACACCACGGCGGCGACCTCGTCGGTGCACAGGGTCGCACCCATCGACAGGTAGCCCCCCGTGAGCGCCTTTCCGACGCACATCAGGTCGGGGGCGATCCCGGCCTGCTCGCAGGCGAACAGCGTCCCGGTGCGGCCGAAGCCGGTCGCGATCTCGTCGGCCACCAGCAGCACGTCGTACGTGTCGCACAGCTCGCGCACCCGGGCCAGGTAGGCGGGGGAGTAGAACCACATGCCGCCGGCACCCTGGGCGACCGGTTCGAGCACCACGGCTGCGATCTCGTCGGCGTGCTCGGCGAGCAGCTTCTCGAGCTCGTGCGTGTGCGCCGGTTCGAGGGTCTCGTCGTAGCGGCAGGCCGGTCGCGGCGCGAACAGCTGCGCGGGCAGGCCGGGGAACAGCCGGTGCATGCCGGTGTCCGGGTCGCACACCGACATCGCCCACAGCGTGTCGCCGTGGTAGCCGCCGCGCAGCGCCAGCATGCGGGTCCGCGCCGGGCGCCCCCGAGCGGCCCAGTACTGCACGGCCAGCTTGAGCGCGACCTCGACCGCGACCGAGCCCGAGTCGCAGAAGAACACGCGCTGCAGCGGCGCGGGGGTCAGCCCGACGAGCCGCTCGGCCAGCGCCACCGCAGGAGCGTGCGTCAGCCCGCCGAACATCACGTGCGCCATCGAGCCCAGCTGGTCGGTGACGGCACGGTCCAGCACCGGGTGCCGGTAACCGTGCACGGCGGCCCACCACGATGCCATCCCGTCGACGAGCTCGCGTCCGTCGGCCAGCCGCAGCCGCACGCCGGCGGCGGACCGCACCGGCAGCACCGGGGGCGGTTCGGTCGCGGAGGCGTACGGATGCCAGACGTGCGCCCGATCGGCGTCGAGCAGCCGCCCGGCCTCGGCATACCCCGGCTCGTCCGCGCCGTCGCCCATACCCGTCCTGCTCCCTTCCCCGTCCGGCAGCCCAGGGTACGCAGGCGGCCCGGCCCGGCGGAGCCTTGCCGTACTCCGTCTGACGTTCTATCGTTCTACGTACTAGACGAGCGATGGACGGAGGCGGCGTGGCGCGCGAGCCGGGAGCGGTCCGCTGGAGCGACCCCGGGCTGCTGATCCTGGGCAGCCTGGCCGGCCAGCCGCGGCACGGGTACGCGATCGTCGCCGACGTGGAGTCGACGACGGGGATCACGCTCGGGCCCGGCACCTTGTACGGCGCGCTCGCCCGGCTCGAGGAGCACGGCCTGGTGCGCGCGCTGCCCGGACAGGACCGCCGCCGGCCCTACGAGATCACCGCGGCCGGGGCGGGCCTGCTGGCCGAGCAGCTCGGCTCGATGGCGAAGTTCACCCGGACCGGCCGGGCCCGGCTGCAGGCGCGGTCCGCCGGCGGCGCAGCGTGACCGGCCCGCCCCCGGCATCGCCCCGGCCCGCGCCGCTGCGGTGGTCCGCCCGGGCGTTGCTGGCGACCTACCCGCCGTCCTTCCGCGCGCGGTACGGGGCCGAGCTGTCCGCCCTCGTCGAGGACACCGGGACCGGGCGCCTGGTCCTGCTCGACCTGGTGGCCGGCTCGACCCGCGCCTGGCTGCGGCCGTGCCTGCCGGCCGACCCGGCCGGGCGGGTACGCGGGCGCCGGCTCGCCACGGTCAGCACCGTGTGGGTCTGCTGGTGCGCGGTGTTCGTCTCGAGCGCGGCGCTGCTGCGGGTCCTCGAGGACCCGCCGCCGGCCGGGTACCACCCGAACCACGGGGGATGGGGCGTGCTGCACGACACGATCGCCACCGCGCTCGCCGTCGGCTGGGTGCTGATCCTGGTCGTCGGCGCACCCCTCGGAGTGCGCGCCCTGCGTCGCTCCTGCGTCCGGCGCGTCGTGCTGCCGCCGCTGGTGCTGCTGGCGCTGTGCGCGGCGATGTTCGTGCCGCTGCAGGTGTACGCCTCGCGGCACTGGGTCGCCGCCGGCCGGTCGCCGGTCGAGTCGGACATCCCGCCGTGGTGGGCGGTGCTCGCTGTCGCGTTCGTCCTGGCGATGGGCGTCGACGCGGCGTGGGGGACGGTGGCGCTGTCGGCCGGCCTGCGCCGGGCCGGGCTGGACGTCGACCGGCTGCGCCGACCCTCGATCGCGGCCGCGCTGCTGGTCGTGCCGATGGCGGTCGTGGTCGTGCTGGTCGTCGTCGTGGCGCTGCTCGGCACGCGCCCGGGCGCCGCCGGAGTTCTCGCACCGCTGGTCGTCGTGACCGTCGTGGCGCTGCTGGCGATGCTCGCGGTCGCCACGGTCTCCGCGGTCCGCGGTCTGCGCGTCGCCAGTACTTTGGGGGCATGAACCTCGACGACGCGCGCGCGTTCGTGCGCGAGCACCACCGTGCGGTGCTGAGCACCACCCGGGACGACGGCTCGGCCCAGCTGTCCCCGGTGCTGGTCGCCGTGGACGACGACGGTCACCTCGTCGTCAGCACCCGGGCCGGTGCGCTGAAGACGCGGAACCTGCGCCGCCGTCCCGCGGCTTCGTTGCTGGTCCTCGACGACGGGTTCTTCGGGGACTGGGTCCAGGTCGACGGTGACGTGGAGATCGTCGAGCTCCCGCAGGCCATGGAACCGCTCGTCGACTACTACCGCCGGCTGTCGGGCGAGCACCCGGACTGGGACGAGTACCGGGCCGCGATGGTGCGCGACCAGCGGGTGCTGCTGCGGGTCACGCCGGTGCGCGCCGGGCCCGACGTCTCCGGCTGAGCCCCGGACCGGTGCCGGCGACGGCTCAACGCGTGCGCAGCGGCGGAAACCGGGTCTGCAGTCCGTCCCCCGCCAGCTGGAACAGCTCGATCTCCCGGGGGAGGTCGGCCAGCCGGTGCGCGCCGAGCCCGACCAGGTGCAGGCCGTCCGGCAGCGCCTCGGCGGCGGCCCTGGTCTGCGCGGACACCACGACCTGGCCGCCGTGCGCGACCGAGCAGATCCGGGCCACCGTGTGCACGGACAGCCCCACGTACCCGGAGTCGGTGAGGTCGGGGCGGCCGGTGTGCACCCCGGCCCGTACCCGGACGGCCACGCCGCCGGGCCAGGACCGCTCGCCGAGCGCCCGCTGCAGGGCGACGGCCGCCTCGAGGGCCGACTCGGCCCGCTCGAACGCGGCGAAGAACTCGTCGCCGTGGGCGTCCACCTTCGTCCCACCGTGCCGGCGCACCGCGTCGCCGATCAGGGTGCGGACGTTCTTGAGCACGGTCGCGTACGCGTGGTCGAGCCGTTGCAGCAGCGCGGTGGACCCCTCGATGTCCGTGAGCACGAACGTGACCGAGCCGGTCGGCAGCTCGGGGCGGCCTTCGGCCGAGCGAAGCTGCTTGGTGACGAACCCGACCGGCATGATCGCGTGCCGCTTGCAGGCGGACAGCAGGCGCTCCCGGGCCCGGTCGCGGGCCTCGTCGCTCTCGAAACGCACCTGGTCGAACCGGCCCAAGGCGCTGCGCACGTGCGCCTCGTCGTGGATCGGCAGCCGGCGCCGGCCGGCCGCGTCGATGTAGGCGAACGCCTTGTCCGGCAGCCCGGCCCGCTCCCGGGCGCTCAGTCGCGCCACGCCCGGACCCTACCGCCGCCCGCCGACGGTCGCGCCCGGATGACGGGGCGCTTCGGGCGTCAGGGGGTAGGCGGGGCGACCTGGGACCGGTCGGTGAACGTCGACGCCGGGAGACCGTCCGGGTTCGGGCCGTAGATGTACAGCATCCGCGCGTGCACCGGCGCGAAGTAGTACGCGGGCCGGCCGGCCGGCACCCGGACCACGTCGCCGGGTCCGGCGCTGACCCGCACGCCGTCGCAGTCCACCTCGAGCAGACCCGCCAGGACGTAGGTGACCTCGTCGTGCGGATGGCAGTCGCCGAAGCCGTCGGCGGTCAGCGACCACTCGCCCATGGCGAGCTGGTCCCAGCCCGACTTGCGTGGCGGGATGATCGCGCGGCACTCGTCGGCCGACTCGTCGAGCGGCCGGTGGACGTACAGGTCAGCGGGCATGGGGCCATCCTGCCCGCCGCTTCGCCCGGTCGCCGGCCGCACGCGAGTGCTTTACTGACCGGAGTCCCGCACCCCGCAGCGAGGGAGCCATGACCACGCGCCGAGCCGGAGGGCAGCGGACCGTCGGCATCCGCGACGTCGCGAGCGCCGCGGGTGTGTCGGTCGCGTCGGCCAGCTTCGCGCTCAACGGGCAGTCCGGGGTCGCGCCGCAGACCCGGGCCCGGATCCTCGAGGTCGCCGCGAGCCTCGGATACCGGGCGAACCCGCAGGCGCAGGCGCTGCGCCGCGGCCGGACGAACATCTTCGGGTTGGTGGTCCGCAACTTCTCCAACCCGTTCTTCCTCGACGTGATGCTCGGGGCCGAGCAGGTCGCCGGCGAGGTGGGCGCGACACTGCTCGTGCTGGACTCTCAGTACTCCCTCGACCTGGAGCTCAAGCAGGTCCGGGAGATGGCCGGGCGGCACGTGCAGGGCCTGGCGATCGCCCCGGTGGGTGTCGGGGACTCGATCCGGCTCTGGCAGAGCCTGCGCCCCGGGGCGCCCGCCGTCGCGCTCAACGCGGCCATCGAGAACATCGACGCGGTCCCGCGGGTGGCCCCCGACAACCGGTCGGCCGTCGAGCTCCCGGTGCGCCGGCTGAGCGAGCTCGGCCACGAGTCGATCGCGTTCCTGTCGGCCCCGCGCGCGCTGTGCGCCGACCCGGACCGGGTCGGCCACTACCGGCGGGTGGTCCGCGAGCTCGGCCTGTCCCCGCACGTCGTCTACGCGTCGCTGTCCCCGGACGGCGTGCAGGACGCGGCGCACGCGTTGCTGCGCCGGCACGACCCGCCGACCGCCGTGGTCACGAACTCGGACTACGCGGCGCACGCCGTCTACAAGGCGGCCCGCGACCTCTCGGTCGCCGTCGGGCCGGTGCTGTCCGTGGTCGGGCACGACGACCTGCCGACCTCCGAGCTGCTCGACCCACCGTTGAGCACGGTCCGGGTCGACCGCCGCGCGATGGGTCGCGAGCTGATGATCCGGCTGCTCGACGACACGCGCACGGACGACTATCTGGCGCCGGTCGAGTACGTCGAGAGAGCGTCTGTTCAGGTGCCGTTCACCTCGCGTTCGAAGCGGCGTCTGCGCGCTCTCGGCGCCGGCGCGGGACCGGACGCGTCAACTCGGTAACAGGTGCTTGACACCCCGATGCGGCGTCGCTTGGATTCGCCTAAACGTTTCAGCAACGTTCCAACAACTTTTGCCCGGAGGACGCGGGCCGTGCTCCGGGGCAGTGAGACCGTTCTAAGGCCAGATGGACTCAGGGCAAGCAAGGAGCTGTCAGGCAAGCCAGGAGCTGTCAGGCAAGCTAGGAGCTGTCAGGCAAGCAAGGAGTTGTCAGGCAAGCAAGGCGGTCCACCCAACAGGAGGCAGGCACGTGAGAGCGTCACTGCGATACGCGCAGATCGGGCTGGTGGCTGGCGCCGTCATCGCCCTGGCTGCATGTTCGCCCCCCAGCTCGAACGGGACCAGCAGCAGCGGCGGGACCAGCGCCGCGACTGCCAAGAGCGCGGCCGACATGGGCGGCATGGACGCCCTCGTCGCCGCCGCCAAGAAGGAAGGCACGCTCAACGTCATCGCCCTGCCGCCCGACTGGGCCAACTACGGCGAGATCATCAGCAGCTTCAAGGCCAAGTACGGGATCACGGTGAACTCCGCGAACCCGAGCGGCTCCAGCCAGGACGAGGTCAACGCGGTCAACCAGCAGAAGGGCACCGACCGTGCGCCCGACGTGCTGGACATCGGCATGGCCGTCGCGCTGGCCAACACCGCCCTGTTCGCGCCGTACCAGGTCTCGACGTGGGCGGACATCCCGGACAGCCAGAAGGACGCCGGGGCCCTGTGGTACCAGGACTACGGCGGCTACATGTCGATCGGGTACGACTCGGCGAAGGTGCCGGCGATGACCTCGGTCGCCGACCTGCTCGGCCCGGCGTACAAGGGCAAGGTCGCGCTGAACGGCGACCCGACCAAGGCCAACGCGGCGCTCAACGGCGTCATGATGGCCAACCTCGCCCAGGGCGGGACCCTCGACGACATCAGCAAGGGCGTCGACTTCTTCCACCAGCTCAAGCAGGCCGGGAACTTCGTGCCGGTGCAGGCCACCACGGCCACCGTCAAGAACGGCACGACCCCCGTCGTGTTCGACTGGGACTACCTGTCCGCCTCGCACGGCACCGACGTGCCGACGTGGAAGATCTTCGTCCCGAGCAACGCCGTGCTGGGCGGCTACTACGCCCAGGCCATCAACAAGGCGGCACCGCACCCGGCCGCAGCCCGGCTGTGGGAGGAGTACCTGTACTCCGACGCAGGCCAGAACCTGTGGCTCAAGGGCGGGGCCCGTCCGGTCCGGATGGACGCCATGACGAAGGCCGGCACCATCGACAGCGCGGCAGCCGCCGCACTGCCGCCGGTCAGCGGCACTCCGGTGTTCATGAGTCCGGCGCAGGCCACGGCCGCGCAGACGTACCTGGCCGCGAACTGGGCCAAGGCCATCGCCTGACGTGACTGCTGACGTGGCGGTCACCGCCACCGACGCGCTGGCCGACGGTCGCCCCGCAAGGGGCGGCCGTCGGCTGCCGGTCGCCTGGCTGGGCGTGCTGCCGTTCTTCGCGTACGTGGGCCTGTTCCTGCTGCTCCCGACCGTGATCGTCATGGTGGGGGCGTTCGCCAAGCACGGTGGCGGCGTCACGCTCACGAACATCGACCAGATGCGCCAGGACTACATCTACAACTCGTTCAAGAACAGCGTCGAGCTGTCGGTGGTGAGCGCGGCGATCGGCGCGGTCGTCGGCGCGGTCCTCGCCTACGCCATCGCGACCGGTAACCCCGACGGCGCCATCCGGCGGATGATGACGTCCGCCTGCGGTGTGCTCGCGCAGTTCGGCGGCGTCACGCTGGCCTTCGCGTTCCTCGCCACCATCGGTCCCGCCGGCGTCATCACCGTCTGGCTGCAGGACCACGGCCACGACATCTACTCCAACGGGGTCTGGCTGTTCGACATCAAGGGCCTGGTCCTGGTCTACACCTACTTCCAGATCCCGTTGATGGTGCTCGTGTTCCTGCCGGCCGTGGACGGCATCCGGCCGCAATGGCGGGAGGCCACCGCCAGCCTGGGCGGCACCAACTGGCACTACTGGCGGCACGTCGCCGGCCCGCTGCTGATGCCGGCCTTCCTCGGCTCGGCGCTGCTGCTGTTCGCCAACTCCTTCTCCGCCTACGCCACGGCGGCCGCGCTGATCAACCAGGGCGGGATCATCGTCCCGCTGCAGATCAGCAACTTCCTGACCAGCGAGGTGATCCTCGGGCAGGAGAACTTCGCGAAGGCGCTCGCGCTCGGGATGATCGTGATCGTCGCCGTGGTCATGACCCTGTACGTGCTCCTGCAACGGCGGACCGCCAGGTGGTTGCGGTGAGCGCCGCCAGCGCCGCCAGCTCGGCTGCCGGCACGCTGAGCACGGCGACCACCGCCCCGGCGCCGTCCGGTCACGGGGTCAACGCGCGGCGTCGACGTCGGCTGAACATCTTCCGTCGGACCGTGCTCATCGTCATGGCGCTGTTCTTCCTGACCCCGCTGCTGGGCATGTTCGAGTTCACCACCCGCGGCATCGGCGAGGCCGGACGCACGCTGCAGGCCTACCGCGACATCGTCACGTACCCCGAGCTGACCGACGCGATCATCACCTCGGTCGAGCTCGCGATCATCACCTGCGTGGTCAGCCTGCTGCTGATCGTCCCGACGATGATCTGGGTCCGGCTGCGCCTGCCCTTCCTGCAACGGGTCATCGAGTTCCTGTGCCTGCTCCCGCTGACGATCCCGGCCATCGTCCTGGTCGTCGGCCTGGCGCCGGTGTACCTGTGGGTCACCTTCTTCTTCGGCGACTCGGCCCTGACGCTGTCCTTCGCCTACGTGATCCTCGTGCTGCCGTACACGTTCCGCACGATCGACGCCGGGCTGGCCGCCATCGACGTGCAGACGCTGTCCGAGGCCGCCCGCAGCCTGGGCGCGCGGTGGCCGACGGTGATGTTCCGGATCGTCGTGCCGAACATCCGCGCCGCGCTCCTCAACGCCGGCATTCTGACGATCGCCCTCGTGCTCGGCGAGTTCACGATCGCCCAGCTGCTGAACTTCGTGAACCTCCAGGTCGAGCTGGTCCAGCTCGGCCGGCTCAACGCCGCCGTCTCGATCGCGGTCGCGCTCGCCTCGCTGCTGTTCGCGTTCGCGCTCCTGGTCGGTCTGGCCTTCGTCGGACGCGGAAAACGCGCTGGCGGCACCGCCGGCATGGCTCCTGTCGCTGTCAAGGAGGACTGAGGTGACCGAAGCAGTGGCCGTCGAGCCCGCCGCGCGGGCAGGGGTGGAGGTCCGCCTCGAGGCACTGCAGCGCCGGTACGGGAGCGTCACCGCGCTCAACGGGCTGAGCCTGACCCTCGCCCCGGGCGAGCTGATCGCGCTGCTCGGCCCCTCCGGCTGCGGCAAGACCACCGCGCTGCGGCTGGTCGCCGGGCTCGAGGACGCCGACGGCGGGCAGGTCGTGGTGGCCGGCAAGGACGTCACCAGGCTCCCGACGAACAAGCGCGACATGGGCATGGTCTTCCAGGCGTACTCGCTGTTCCCGCACATGACCGCCCGGCAGAACGTCGCGTTCGGGCTGCGGCTGCGCGGGGTCGCCGACAAGGAGCGCAAGAGGCGGGCCGGCGACATGCTCGACCTGGTCGGGCTCTCGGCGCAGGCCGACCGGTACGCGCACCAGATGTCCGGTGGTCAGCAGCAGCGGGTCGCGCTGGCCCGCGCTCTGGCGATCCGCCCCAAGGTGCTGCTGCTCGACGAGCCGCTGTCGGCGCTGGACGCGAAGGTGCGCGCCCAGCTGCGCGACGAGATCCGCCGCGTCCAGCTCGAGGTCGGGATCACCACGCTGTTCGTCACGCACGACCAGGAAGAGGCCCTGGCGATCGCCGACCGGGTCGGCGTGATGCGCGCCGGCCAGCTCGAGCAGCTGGACGCCCCGGGAACGGTCTACTCCAGGCCGGCCACGCCGTTCGTCGCCGAGTTCGTCGGCCTGTCGAACCGGCTGCCCGCGCGGGTCGCCGGCGGGTCGGCTCTGGTGCTCGGGGTCAGCCTGCCGCTGGTCGACCCGACCACGGCGGACGGCGACGCGACGGCGATCGTCCGGCCGGAGGCGATCAGCCTGGCCGGGGCCACCGACGACTCCCCGGCCGACGACCCGCTGGTGGGCACGGTGATCGCGACGGCGTTCCTCGGAGCCGTCAGCCGGGTGACCGTCGACCTCGGCGACGGGCTCACCGCGATGGCGCAGCTGCCGACGTCCGAGGCCGCCGCCTACCCGGCCGGCACGCGGGCCCGGCTGACCGTGCGACCTGACCCCATCCTGGTGACGCGCGAGGGTGGCGTCGCCCAGGCTGCCTCGTGACCTCACCGGTCGCCGGATCGCACCAGCACGGGAGCACCGTCCAGCGTCGGCTGGGCCCCGGACGCGTCCTGCGCGAGGGCACCCAGTCCGCGTACCGCGCGGTCACGCTGGTCGACGGCGAGCCGCACTCGGTCCGCGACGACCTCGCCCCGGCCGGCGGCGCGACCGCTGCCGCCGGCGGCGGACGGCGCGCGCTGCTGGTGCTGGCCCACGTCACCGACCTGCAGCTGGCCGACGTGCAGTCGCCGACGCGGTTCGAGTTCCTCAACCGCGAGTTCGCCGACCCGCGCTACGAGATGATCGTCCCGGTCCAGCGACCGCAGGAGGCGCTCACGGCGCACGCGGTCGAGGCCACCCTCCGCACCGTGAACGCGCTGGAGGGCGGGCCCGTCTCCGGCGCACCGCTGCAGCTCGCGGTCACCACCGGCGACGCCATCGACAACGCCCAGTGGAACGAGGTGCAGAACTTCCTGCGGCTCTTCGACGGCGGGCTGGTGCGACCCGGCTCCGGCGGCCCGGAGTACGAGGGCGTGCAGGCGCTGGACTGGCCCGACGACATCTTCTGGAAGCCGGACGGCGTCGCGGCCTCCGGTCCGGACGTGTTCCGCGCGTGGTTCGGCTTCCCCGAGCACCCCGGCCTGCTGCAGCGGGCGCTGGCCGACTTCACCGCGACCGGGCTGCACGTCCCCTGGCTGGCCTGCTTCGGCAACCACGAGGCGCTCAACCAGGGGGTCGGGATCGTCACCGCGGCGCTGGCCGGGGCGCTGGTCGGCGACCGCAAGCCGTTGCGGCTGCAGCCGGGCTTCGACCCGGACCAGGCACTGGAGTCGTTCACGCTGCGGCCCGAGGTGTTCATGGCCGGCGACCTGCGGGTGGTGAGCGCCGACCCCGACCGCCGTGCCGTGTCCCGACGGGAGTTCGTCGAGGCGCACTTCCGGCCCGGCGCCCGTCCCTACGGGCACGGCTTCGAGGAGCGCAACCGCCGGGACGGCACCGCCTACTACGTCCACGACCTGCCGGGACTGCGCCTGATCGCGCTGGACACCACCTGCCTGGCCGGCGGGGCCGACGGCTGCCTGGACGAGGACCAGGCGGCGTGGCTCGAGGACCGGCTCGCCGAGGTGCACGGGCAGTTCCGCTCCCGGGACGGCGCCGTCGTGCGCACCGGCAACGACGACCGGCTCGTCGTGCTGTTCTCGCACCACGGCGTCGACACTCTGGCCGGCGCCCCTGCGCACGCAGGGCCGGACGGTGCCCGGCTGCTCGGCGCTCCCGAGCTGCTACGCATCGTGCACCGCTTCGACAACGTCGTGCTGTGGCTCAACGGCCACACGCACACCAACACCGTCTGCGCCCGCCGCCACCCGCAGGACCCGGCCCGCGGGTTCTGGGAGGTCACCACGTGCGCGGTCGTCGACTGGCCGTGCCAGACCCGCGTCGTCGAGCTCCTCGACAACGCGGACGGGACGTTGTCCCTCCTCTGCACGATGCTCGACCACGACAGCCCGACCTCGGTCTGGGGGCCGGCGGCGGCGTTCACCGGCCCGGACATCGCCGGGCTGCACCGCGAGCTCGCCGGGAACGTCCCCTACGCCGGCTTCGACTCGCCGCGCTCCGGCACGCCGGCCGACCGCAACGTCGAGCTCCGGCTGGCCGCTCCGTTCCCGCTGCACCGCGTGTGACGCACCAGCGACACCGTTTCCGCCACCGGACCGGCGGCGCGGCCGGTCGGTGGTGACGGTCGTGGTTAGCGTGGGTGCGGTCGTCAGGGCCGGATCGGGGACGCCGTCCGCGTCCGCAGGAGCAGCCGCGAGGGATGCGAGGGATGGGTCCCACTCCAGGTGTCCGCGCGGTCCTGCCTCCGGACCTCACCAGCTTCGTCGGCCGCGGCCGGGAGATCCGCCGGGCCACCGAGCTGCTAGAGCAGGCCCGGCTGGTCACCCTGACCGGCGCCGGGGGCGTGGGCAAGACCCGCCTCGCCGTGCGCATCGCCCGCGACCGAGGATCCCGGTTCCCGGCCCGCGTCGCGCTGGTCGAGCTCGGCGAGGTGTCCGACCCGCGGCTCGTGACCGGCGCGGTGGCAGCCGCGATCGGCCTGCCGGACCGGCTCGCGGAGTGGGCTGTCGACGAGGTCGTCGCGCACGTCGGGGCGACCCGGATGCTCCTCGTCCTGGACAACTGCGAGCACCTGCTGGCCGCCTGCGCCGACGTGGTCGACCGGCTGCTGCGGGCGACGCCGCATCTGACCGTGCTGGCTACCAGCCGGCAGGCGCTGGGTGTCCCCGGCGAGCAGCTGCTGCTGGTGCCGCCGCTGTCGATGCCGCCGTCGGACGAGATGCCGCTCGACGTGCTGCCCGGGTACGACGCGGTCTCGCTGTTCGTGGAGCGGGCCAGGGCCGTGTCCGGCCGATTCGGCCTGCACGCCGACAACGCCGCGGACGTCGTGCGGCTGTGCCGTCGGCTCGACGGCGTCCCGCTGGCGATCGAGCTCGCAGCCGCCAGGCTGCGCGTGCTGTCACCCGCGCAGCTGCTCCAGCGCCTCGACGACCGCTTCGCGCTGCTCACCGACGGCCCGCGCGTGTGTGTGCGCCGGCAGCGTTCGTTGCAGTCGTCGGTCGACTGGAGCTACGACCTGTGCTCACCGGACGAGCAGCGCGCGTGGTCGCTCCTGTCGGTGTTCGAGGGCGGCTTCGGGCTCGAGGCGGCCGAGCAGGTGTGCGACCTGCCACCGCCCTCCGTCTGCGCTCCGGAGGGCGGCGCGGCGGGCGCGGACTCGCCGCGGGTGCTCGACCTGGTGGCGACCCTGGTCGACAAGTCCGTGCTGCTGCGCGACGACCAGGCCGGCCAGGTGCGCTACCGGATGCTCGAGACCATTCGGGCGTACGGGCTCGACCGGCTGGTCGAGTCCGGCGTGGGGACTCGTACCCGCGCGAGCCATCGCGACTGGTTCGTGACGTACGCGGAGCGGGCCGGAAGGCAGTGGTTCGGGCCCGACCAGGCCGGCCGGGTGGCCAGGCTGGCCGCCGAGCTGGCGAACCTGCGGGCGGCGATGCGGTCGGCCCTGGACGACGGGCAGCCGCGGCAGGCCCTGCGGCTCGCGTCGTCGGTGTGGTTCTACTGGCTGGGCTGGGGCTCGCCGGCGGAGGGCCGGCGCTGGCTGAGCGCCGCACTCGCCGCGGACGCCGGGCAGTCGCGTCTCGAGCCTCCGCACCTGGGGACGTCGAACCGCGGGACATCGAACTTGGGGATATCGCACGTCGAGCTGCGGGTGCGGTCGTGGGGTCATCTCGCCACGCTCAGTGCCGTCCACGGCGACCTGGAGGGCGCGCACCAGGCGCTGCTGGCCGCGCGGGACGAGGCTGCCGCCGGCTCCGGACCGCGGCTGCGCGCGGACGGGCGGCGCGCGGCCGCCCTTGCGGCGGCGCTCGGGAACCGGCACCGGCACAGCATCAACCTGTGCCTGGGTGTCCTCGGCGATCCGTCCCTCACTGCCGACGAGCCGGAGTCGACCGTGCTCGACCTCGAGGTGCTCGTGTCGGTGCTGAGCCTGCTGCGGCAGCACGACCACGCGATCGCCGCAGCCGAGCGGGCCCTGGACATCTGCGCGGAGCACCAGGAGGACTGGCATCGCGGCTTCCTGCTCGCGCAGCTCGGCACCGGGCTGTGGCTGCGCGGCTCGTTCGACGCGGCCCGCGAGGCCGGACGGGAGAGCCTGTCCGTGGCCGTTGCGCTCAACCACACGTTCGGGGTGCTGACCGCGCTCGAGCTGCTCGCATGGGTGGCGGCGAGCACCGCCGACCTCGACCGGGCCGCGATGCTGTCCGGGGCGCTCGCGACGCTGTGGCGGTCGATCGGCGCGCCGCCCACGGGCTCGGGCACGGTGCCGGTCTACCACGAGATGTGCCGGGCGCGGCTGGTCGAGGAGATGGGCGCGGACGCGTACGAGCTGGCGGTCCGGCGCGGAGGGCTGCTCGGCATCGACGAGGCGGTCGGGCTGGGCCTCGGCAGGCCCTGCCGGAGGACCGGGCGGCCGGCGCGCGCAGGTCGTGGTCACTGCGGGCTGACCCACCGTGAGACGGAGATCGCCGACCTGGTGGCGCGCGGGATGACCAACGGGCAGATCGCCGCGACGCTGGTGATCTCGCCGCGCACGGCGGAGGGCCACGTGCAGCGGATCCTCGGCAAGCTGGACCTGCGCTCGCGGGCCGGCATCGCGGCCTGGGTCGCTGACCGCCGCGACTAGGGCCGAGCACCGGTCCGTGCAGGTTCGTCCTGTCGGTCAGCTCGGGGATCCGCGCTGCACGTCCACGTGGACGTGGTCGTGGTGGAGCAGGGTCGCGTTGGTGGTGGTGCCTTCGGGGTACAGGTACGGGCGCCAGCCTCGCTGGTCCCAGCCGCCGGGTGTCCACACCCGTGCGTCGAAGATCACCGTGGCGATCTGCAGCGGTTGGGCGTGGGCGACCAGCCACTGCGCCAGCACCCAGCCGTGCCGGATGCTCTTGGCGGTGATCGGCCGGTACAGGAAGTCGATGGCCCGGCCCTCGTAGTGCGCCGACCCGGGCACGTGCCCGGTGGTGACCCCGCCGGGCATGAAGCCACCGGCCGGCAGCGGCCCGAAGATGCGTTTGACCGCGGTCCACACCTCGTTGGCGCGTCTGGTCAGTCCGTCCGGCTGCATCGCCTCGGGCCGGGCCGGGGGCAGCGACGAGGTGCACGCGAGCGCGGCCGGTACGTACCCGCGCAGGGACGTGGCGATGGCCTGGGCCCGGGCCGCCTGCGCGGGCCAGGCCAGGGCGACCTGCCCGCTGGTGGTGGCCAGCGGGGCGGCGTTGTTCTGGTCCCGCCCGGCCAGATCGGTCAAGGTCATGGCCAGGGCCGACGGCAGCGGCAGCTGAGCGGTCCCGACCTGGAGGGTGCAGCCCAGCCGAGGTGCACCCGCAGGCGCCGATGCCGGCACCGATGCCGCCGCCGGGACCGCCGCCGGGACCGCCGCCTGGCCGATGCCGTCCTGCCACGCGTGCAGCGCCGGCCACGCCGCGGCGGTGCCGGCCAGCGCGAGCACAACGGTGAACAGCACCAGCCGCCACCTGCGGCCGGCGCGGTTCACAGCGCCGCCGACCTGTCGTGACGGCTGATGGCGCGACGGATCAGGTGGTCGGCCAGAGCCGGGTTGCGCGCTCATCCGGTGCGCGTGGCTCGCAGATGCACCGCCGCCTGAGGCCATAGAACGGCGAGCGCGTCCTGGACCGCGGCGTACTCGTCGGTGACCACGGCGTGGACGGTTCGCAGCCCACGCTCGCGCAGCCGCGCGACGTACTCGGCCCATCCGTGCGTCGGGTTGTGCGCCGGACCCATCCACAGGCCGAGCAGACCTCGTCCGCCTTCCGCCGTGACGCCCACGGCCGTGTGCACCGGGCGAGCCAGCACGCCGACGCTGCGCGAGCGCAGCACCGCTCGGTCCAGGAGCACGACGTCGTACGACCCGGGCAGGCGGCGCTCGTGCCAATGCTGCATCCGGGCCCGGACCGAGACGGCCATCATCAGCAGCAGGCGGGGGCTGACCGCGCGGCCGTAGGCGTAGGCCATGAGCTCGACCGTGTCGTCCAGCGTGACCCCGTCCGCAGCGAGCGGCAGGACGAGCTGGTCGAGCACGCCGACCCGGCGCTGCCACTTCCGGACGGTGACCGGCTGGAAGGTGCCCCACCGGTCCCGCGGTCCGTCGATCGTGAGGGGACCCACCACGGTCCGCACCGTCTTGGCCCTGGTCCCGTTGCGGCAGTTGCCACCGGCTCGGCGACCGGTCGGGTCGTCCGTCTCGAGGCGCAGGTGCTCGGTCAGCTCGGCCTCGAGCGCGGCCTCGATCACTGCTCTGGTCACGTCGGTCAGCAGGTCGTCGCGCCAGCCCTGCGTGTCGGAGTCGATGGCCTGCAGGGCCGGGGACGACGCGAGGGGGCGGGGCCGCCCACCGGGACGCGACGCACCGGCATGAACAGAGGACACCTCCGGAGCGTGCGACCCGCGCCGACCCCGAGCGAGCGTAGAACTACGTGTTCCGACTACCTGTTCGGTGCCGCGACTACCTGCGGGTCGGTCCTCCTGGGCGGCCTCCAGCAGGTGGTACAGCAGGATCAGCTGGGTGATCGCCAGCGGTTCGCTGCGCCGCTCCGCCGCCGATGCGCGCCGAGGCCGCTCGGGGGGTCGCCGTCCGGTGACCGAGCGTCGGCCCAGATCGCCTTCTCCAGCGGCTGTGCTCTCCTCCGCGGCACGTACCCGTGCACGTGCAGGGCAGTCGACCGGCCGTGCCGTCCTCGTCCCGCATCGAGCTTCAGGTGCATCGCGGTCGCGCATGTCGTCGGTCAGCACGATGCGGTCAGGTCCGGGTGCTGGATCGTCGGGCGCAGCAGCAGCTCGGCCGACAGCGGCGTGCCCGGCGGGTCGTGCCGCGCCGGCGATCGGGGCGAACCGCACCACGATGTCGGCGTACGCCGCTGCGGCCGGATGAACGCCGCCGACTCCGGCTCGCGCCGGTCCAGCTCGGCGAGCACCTGCTCGCGGGTGTAGCCGCGCTTGCCGGTGTCGCGCGCGCACCTTCCACTCGCGCCGGATGTCCTCGGGCGGGTCGAGGTAGCACCGTCACGTCGAAGCACGCCCGGGCCAGCTTGGTCGACAGCGGCAGCAGCCCCTCGACGATCACGAACTCGCGCGGCTCGACGTAGCTCGGGCCGGGCCAGCGTGCCCGGTCGCGTGGTCGTACACCGGCTTGAGGACCGGCTGGCCGATCGCCAGCAGCTGCAGGTGCTGCTCCATGATCTCGACGTAGTTGCAGTCCGGGTGCAGCGCGCGTGAACGGCAGGCCCCTGCGCTCCGCCCGGTCGTAGCGGTGGTAGTCGTCCACGCACAGCGACACGCAGCGGTCCGCGCCGAGCGCCTCGACCAGGCCCCTGGTCAGCGTGGTCTTGCCCGGCCGCGCTGTCGCCGGCGATCGCCGAGCATCACCGGCCGGCGTGCCCGTGGCTGCGCCGAGCCGGTCGATCCGAAGAGCCTGTCGGGCATGCGCATCATCCGTTTCCTGAGCAGCGTCCGCTGGCGACACCGCGGCCGTCAGCGGCGATCACCGCGGCCACGCCGTGTCGCACGGTAGCGCCGGCGGCGATCGCTCAGTCGTGAACCACGGCCGGCACCCGCCGACGCGAGTGGAGCTAGCGTGGGGAGGCGCTGGTCACGTCGGATCGACCGGTGGGCCGCGACCCACTCGAGGGGCCTGGGCTTATCGTTCCTGCCATGGCGGTCCGCCGGTCCGCGTCGTCCTCGTCGACGACCACGAGATGGTGCTGCACGGGGCTGGCAGCGATGCTGGCGCTGTTCCCCGGCCAGGTCGGCGGTGGTCGGGCAAGCGCGTCGGCGCCGACGACGCGGTGCGCCGTCGCTCGCGGGCCTCGACCCCGACATGCGTCCTCGTGCGACGTGCGGCTGCACGGGGCGAGCGGCCTCGACCTGTGCCGGCAGCTGCTCGAGCGCGACCCGAGCCGCGCAGGTCGTCTTGCTCACCGTCTACGACGACGAGCAGTACCTGTTCCAGGCGCTGCGGGTCGGCGCGGCGGGTACCTGCTCAAGCGGGTCGACGGCGCGGAGCTGGTCCGGCACCTGCGAGCGGGTCGCGCGACGGCGAGATCGTCATCGACCCGACGCTCGCCGGGCCGGGTCGCGGCGTCGGCGGCCCAGCTGCGCAGCGGCGAGTTCTGGCCGGGCGCGCACCTCGGGCCTCACCCAGCGGGAGAGCGAGGTGCTCGTCGCTCCTGGTCGGCGGGCCTGTCCAACCGGGCGATCGCCGCGACGCTGGTCGTCAGCGAGGACACGGTCAAGAGCCACCTGCGCGGCGCTCTACCGCAAGCTCGGAGGTCTCCGACCGGGGCGGCGCGATCGCGGCCGCGCTGCGCGAGGGCCTCTTCCAGTGACCGACGTCTCGGCCGGCCCTGACCGCCGACCGCCGCCTGCTCGGCGCCGCGTCGACCTCGACCTCGCGGGCCGGTCGGCCCGGCGCTGGCTCGCCGAGATCGCACGACTGCTGACCGGCCACCTCGACCGACGGCTGCCTCGTGTACGACCGTCGACGACCGCGCCGGCGAGCTCGTGCGGTCGCCGTGCACCCCGCCGGTGGCGGCGTCGAGGTCGGCTGGCTCCGGCTGCCGCTCGGCGTTCGGCGTCTCCGGCCTCGTCGCCCTCGACCGCCATGCCGGTCGACGCTGGTCGACGACGAGCCGCGCAACGACACGCACCGCGCACCTGATCGGCCTCGCGCCCGGGCGGCGTGGTCTCGCGGCTGTGCCTGCCGGCTGCTCGCACCGGACTGGCGACCGCGTCGTGGCCGTGCTCGCCGTGCACAGCGCACGACAGCCGAGCCGTTCACCGATGCACGACGTCGCGCTGGGTCTGTCGGTCGCCGGGCTGGTCGGGCTGCGCCTCCAGCGCGACAGCGGCCCTGATCAGGTGCGGCCGAGCGACGAGCAGCGCGATGGACCGGCTGATCGCCGTCAGGCCGTCGTCGGCGCAGGAGGCCGAGCGGCGGCGGGTCGCCGCCGACCTCCATGACGGCGTGACCCAGGCGATCGCCAGCGCTGGCGTTCCACCTGTCGGCCGCCGACGTTCGTCTCGCCTCGGCCGCGGTCGACGACCCGAGCGTCGTCAAGGCGGTCGACGAGATCCAGGAGGCCCGGCGAGCTGGCCGATGCTCGCGTATCGACGAGACGCGTAGCTGCGATCACCGGCCTGCACAGCCTGATCCTCGACGATCTCGGTCTGGTCGCCGCGCTGGAGTCAGCCTGGCGCAGACGGTGCCGCAGCTGGAGGTCGAGTTTCGCGGCGACACCGACGACGAGCTGGTCCGGTGCCCGACCACTGCGCGGCCGTGCTGTACCGGATCGCGCAGGAGGCGGTGCAGCAACGCCGTCAAGCACGCCGAGGCGCCGCGTGCGGTCGTGCTCGATCCGCCGGGTCGGCGACGCGCTCGTGCTCGGCATCACCGACGACGGCATCGGGTTCGACGTCGCCGAAGTGCGTGAGCGCGCCCCCGACGTCGATCGGCTGAGCACGTTCGGGCTGGCGTCCATCGCCGAGCGCTGCGCGTTGATCGGCGCGCGCCTTCGGATCGACTCCGTCGAAGGCCGCGGCACGGCCGTCATCGTCCGAGCTGCCGCTCACCTGACACCCGCCGCCATCCGCTCCAGGCGGCAGAATAGCCGCTCAGCCTCGGCGTGTCGAACCGTTTTCGCGCAGCCTCGGCGAGGTGCAGCGGACGCGGCCGGCGTACGGGTTGGAAAGCGCGGTCCCCGACGAGATCGGCGTCGGTGACGTGGTCGATGAACAGCAGCGTGGTCGCGGCTCGGGGAGTGCCGTGGTCGACGACGTGCCACGGCCGAGCTCAGCGGCGTACGCCGCGGAACGGCACGCGTCGATCAGCAGCGCCGGCCGTCGAGGTGCGGGCGCCACCGCGTCCGGCGATGCACCAGCGTGACGCCCGAGGCCCGTGCACCTGGCCGCGGCGAGCACCGCGCCGTGCGAGCCGACGCGATCAGCGTCGGCCGGAGCCGATCGAGTTCCGTCAGCAGCGCCAGCGTCGTGTCGCGGGTGCCGGAGCCCTGTCTCGCGCAGCAGCCATGGCGTCGCGCCCAGGATCGGGCCGCAGCGGTCCGGCGCGGCCGACCACGAGCAGGGTGTTGGCGCGGGTCGCCCGGGTGACCATCGCCGCGCCCGTCGGCGGCCGTCCAGCCGATGCACGAGGTCGAGCTCGTGGTCGGCGAGCAGGTCGTGAACAGCTCGGTCCCGGACGAGCCACCTCGACAGGGTCGAGCGTCGACCTCGGGGTAGCGCCGGCGGAACGAGGCGAGCAGTCCGGGGAGCAGGTACTCGGCCGGCGGTCGCGACCGCGCCGAGCCGCAGGCTGCCCCGGCTCGGCGTCCCGCACCGGCGGACCGCGGCGGCCTCGTCGAGGAGCCCGAGGATCCGGCGGCACGTAGCCGGCGTAGACCCGGCCCGGCCGTCGGTCAGCCGCAGGCCGCGCCCCTGCTCGATCGAACAGCTCCGTCGCCAGACTTCGCTCGCAGCGCGGCCGACCGCGGCCGAGACCGCCGACTCGCGTGACGCGACAGGTCGGCCGGCCGCGGCACGGACCGATCCCGTGCTCGACGACGGCCAGGAAGGCTGCGCAGCCGGGCCCATGTCACTGTCGCCATGTCCGCAGCCTCCTCCAATAGTTAAGAGATAACCTTCAGAGTTTACAGCCAAATCATACTAGACCGTTCAGGCGTGCTGCGCTGATGCTGAAGCCCCAGACGTTCCAGCGACAGGCAGGGCGATGACGACCGAGACGACGAAGGACCGCTGGGACCCGGGCGTGCACAGCTACGCCGAGCATGGGCTACTACGACGCCGACTACGAGCCGAAGGACACCGACATCCTCGCGGTGTTCCGGGTCACGCCGCAGCCCGGCGTCGACCCGATCGAGGCCGCGCGCCGCGGTCGCCGGCGAGTCCTCGACCGCGACCTGGACGGTGGTGTGGACCGACCGGCTCACCGCCAACGAGCCACTACCAGGCCAAGTGCTACCGGGTGGACCCGGTGCCCGGGCCGGGAGGGCGAGTACATCGCCTACATCGCCTACGACCTCGACCTGTTCGAGGAGGGCTCGATCGCCAACCTGACGTCCTCGATCATCGGCAACGTCTTCGGGTTCAAGGCGCTGCAAGGCGCTGCGGCTGGAGGACATGCGGATCCCGGTCGCACTACGTGAAGACCTTCCAGGGCCCGCCGCACGGCATCGTGATGGAGCGCGAGTACCTCAACAAGTACGGCCGCCCGCTGCTCGGCGCGACCATCAAGCCGAAGCTCGGGCTGTCCGCGCGCAACTACGGCCGGGTCGTCTACGAGGCGCTGCCGCGGCGGCCTGGACTTCACCAAGGACGACGAGAACATCAACTCCCAGCCGTTCATGCGCTGGCGCGACCGGTTCCTGTTCGCCATGGAGGGCGTCAACCGGGCGATGGCCGAGACCGGCGAGATCAAGGGCCACTACCTCAACGTCACCGCCGCGACGATGGAGGACATGTACGAGCGGGCCGAGTTCGCCAAGGAGCTCGGCAGCGTCGTCGTCATGATCGACCTGACCGTCGGCTACACGGCGATGCAGTCGATGTCGCAACTGGGCGCGGCGCAACGGCGTGCTGCTGCACCTGCACCGGGCCGGCCACGCGCACCTACACCCGGCAGAAGACGCACGGCGTGAGCTTCCGGGTGATCGCCAAGTGGTGCCGGCTGATCGGCGTCGACCACATCCACGCCGGCACGGTGGTCGGCAAGCTCGAGGGCGACCCGGCGACGATGCGCGGGCTACTACGACACGCTGCGCGAGCGACCACATCCCGACCGAACCTCGGCAACGGGCATCTACTTCGACCAGGACTGGGCGTCGCATGCCCGGCGTCATGCCGGTCGCCTCGGGCGGCATCCACGCCGGCCAGATGCACCAGCTCCTTGACCTACCTCGGCGAGGACGTCATCCTGCAGTTCGGCGGCGGCACCATCGGCCACCCGATGGGTATCGCGGCCGGCGCCGACGGCCAACCGGGTCGCGCTCGAGGCGATGATCAAGGCCCGCAACGAGGGCCGGGACTTCCTGCGCGAGGGCCCGGACATCCTGCGCGCGGCGGCCGAAGCGCTGCCGCCCGCTCGAGGCCGCGCTCGACGACCTGGGGCGACATCACCTTCGACTACGACGTCGACCGACACCCCGGACGTCGTCGCCGACCCCGACGACCGACCTGAGGAGCCACGACATGCGCATCACGCCAGGGCACGTTCTCGTACCTGCCTGACCTCACCGACGAGCGAGATCGCGCGCGCAGGTCCAGCTACGCGCTCGACCACGGCTGGCCGATCTCGATCGAGTTCACCGACGACCCGCACCCGCGCAACGTCTACTGGGAGATGTGGGGCCTGCCGATGTTCGACCTCGACCGAGCCCGGCCGGCGTGCTGCGCGAGATCAACGCCTGCCGGGAGGCCTTCCCGGACCACTACGTCCGGGTGCTGTGCCTACGACGCGCGCTGCGGCCGGCAGACGACGGCGCTGACGCTTCCTCGTCAACCGGCCGGCGCACGAGCCGGGCTTCCGGCTCGACCGGCCGAAGGCACCGACCGGCAGCAGCGTACACGGTGCACGCCTACGCGACCGACGCGGCCGGCCGGCGCACCGGTACCAGCCGGCGAGCGCCACGGCGTGACGCAGCGGCCGACCGCGACGGGCGGCCGCAGCCGTTCGCGATGCACCGGCCCGGCGACGGCCGCGGCGTGCCGCGAGCCGCGCGGCCGATAGCGCCGACCGACGCCGGAGCCGCTGCCGGACGACGCGCCGATCGACCTGGCGACGACGAGGGCGCGGTACGCGGTCGCCGCGATGCTCGACGCGCTCGACGCGTGAGCTCGTCGGGCTGGCGCCGGTCAAGACCCGGATCCGCGAGATCGCGGCGCTGCTGCTGGTCGACCGGGCCCGCGGCAGGTTCGGCCTGACCGTCATCCCGGCCGACGCCTGCACATGTGCTTCACCGGCAGCCCGGGCACCGGCAAGACGACCGTGGCGCTGCGGATGGCCGAGCTGCTGCACGCGCTCGGCTACCTGCGCAGCGGCCACGCGTGCACGCCGTGACCCGCGACGACCTGGTCGGCCAGTACGTCGGGCACACCGCGCCCAAGACCAAGGAGGTGCTCAAGCGGGCGATGGGCGGCGTGCTGTTCATCGACGAGGCCTATTACCTGTACCGGCCCGAGAACGAGCGCGACTACGGCCAGGAGGCCATCGAGATCCTGCTGCAGGTGATGGAGGACGACCGCGACGACCTCGTCGTCATCCTCGCCGGCTACGACGACCGGATGGATGACGTTCTTCTGCGTCCAACCCGGGCATGGCCTCGCGGGTCGCGCACCACATCGACTTCCCCGACTTCACGCCGCGGCGAGCTGGTGCAGATCGCCGAGCTGATGCTGGCGCGACGAGCACTACCGGTTCTCACCCGAGGCGCGCGGCAGGCGTTCGCGCGAGTACCTCGAGCTGCGGATGCGCGCAGCCGCGCTTCGCCAACGCGCGCAGCGTCCGCAACGCCCTCGAGCGGTGCCGGCTGCGGCAGGCGAGCCGGCTGGTCGCCGCGGGCGGGACGCTGTCCAAGGACGACCTCATGACGCTGACCGAGGCAGACGTCCGGCAGAGCCGCCTGTTCGACCCGCCGCCGGTGAGCCCCCTTGCATAGGGGTTCGCCTGGCGGGACGCTGCTCCTGCACCACCACCCGCCGACCAGAGGACCGCCGATGACGACGTCGGCAGCACCGGCCCCGACCCGCCAGGGTTCGGCCCTCGTCGGCGTCCTGCTGCTCGGCGCCGCCGTCGCCCTCGCGCTCGGCGTCTACGGCCGCGTCCACCAGGGCGCAGGACGGCCGCTGTTCACGCTCGGCTTCTCCGGCATGCTGCAGATGAAGACCTGGCTGAGCACGGCAGCGGTCGTGCTGATCCTGGTCCAGCTGGCGACCGCGCTGTGGATGTGGGGTCGCCTGCCCGGGGCCGGCTCGGCGCCGGACTGGGTGGCGCCGACGCACCGCTGGAGCGGCTCGATCGCGTTCGTCCTCACGGTCCCGGTGGCGTTCCACTGCCTGTGGGCGCTGGGCTTCGCCACCACCGACGCGCGCGTGCTGGCGCACGGGCTGGCCGGCTGCGTCTTCTACGGGGCGTACGCCGCGAAGATGCTCGGCCTGCGGCTGCGCGGCATGCCGGGCTGGCTGCTGCCGGTGCTCGGCGGCACCGTCTTCACCGCGCTGATGCTGGCCTGGCTCACCTCGGCCCTGTGGTTCTTCACCCGGTCCGGGGTCCCGCTCACATGAGATCGGGAGGACGCAGCCATGACCGTCCAGACCATGACGCGCCGCTCGGCGCTCACGGGCGCGGTCATCGCCGCGGTCGCCGCGGTCGCCGGCTTCGTCGTCGCCAGGAACAGCGCGGCCGCGCAGGCCAAGCCGGGCGCGGCCGCCGCCAACGGCTACGGGCCGTCGACGTCCGGCGGCTCGGGCGGTGTCCGGCTGGCTGCGCTGGACCAGGTCCCGGCCGGCGGCGGCCTGGTGGTCGCCAAGTCCGACATCGTGCTGGTCCGCAACGCGTCCGGTGGGGTCGACGGCTTCTCGGCGACCTGCACCCACCAGGGCTGCCAGGTCTCCGCGGTGCAGGACGGCAAGATCCTGTGCCCCTGCCACGGCAGCGTGTTCGACGCGACGACCGGCGCGGTCGTCTCCGGTCCGGCCGGCCGGCCGCTGCCCAAGGTCGCGGTCGTGGTCCGCACCGACGAGGTGTTCACCGCATGAGCAGGGGTACGGACGCGGAGGTCCGCCGATGAGGTTCGTCCGCTCGCTCCCGACGCTGGTGTGGCTGGTGGCCGCCGCGTTCGCCGTCGGCGCGCTGATCGCGCTGTCGTGATCGGCGCCCGGTGACCTCCGGCCCGGACAGCGGTGATGGCCCCGGGTCCCAGCCGTCGACGCGACGCGACAACTACGCCTGGCCGCTGGTCGCGATCGTCGTCGTGGTCGTGCCGCAGGTCCTCGTGCCGGCTCGGCTGCGGGTGGGACCGCCGCTGATCGTCCCGCTGATCGAGCTCGCGGTGTTCCTCGTCCTGCTGGTCATCGCGGCCAAGCCGGGTCCGGTCCCGCGGGGCGCGCGGCCGCTGGTGCTGGTGCTGTTCGGGCTGATGGCGGTGGCCAACGCGAGCGCGGCCACGCGGCTCGTCGTGGTCGTGCTCTCCGAGGGCAAGGTGGACGGCGTGACCCCGACCGCCACCCGCCTGCTCATCGCCGGTTCGCTCGTGCTGTCCACCGGGATCGTCACGTTCGGGCTGCTGTACTGGCAGATCGACGACGGCGGGCCGGTCCCCCGACAGGAGTCGTACCCGCGCTACCCGGACTTCCTCTTCCCGCAGACTGACGCCCCGGAGCTGGCTCGACCCGGCTGGCGACCGCTGTTCGCCGACTACCTGTACCTGTCGTTCACGACCGTGGTCGCGTTCAGCCCCACCGACACCCTGCCGTTGACCCGGCGGGTCAAGGGCCTGATGGCGGTGCAGTCGGTGATCGCTCTGTCCGTCATCGTCGTGGTGCTGGCACGCGTGATCAACGTCCTGCCGAGCAGCTGACGATCAGCGACGGTACGCCGGCGGTGTCTTCGACCAGACGCTGCTGATCCGGCTGCCGTGCCGGTCCAGCCGCCAGGCCGCGTCCCGAGCGTCCGACAGCGCGTCGGCGCCGAGCCGCACGATCCGCGTCAGCGTCATGTGGCTACCGGCTGTCGGCCCTGGTGGACGCCCACAGCGGCGACGCGCTCAACGCGACGAGCCAGGGGACCCTGACGTTCATCGCGTGACCGCTGGTCCGAACGGGTGACGACCCGCGGGGGTCCGGTAGCAGCACGAGGACGCTCCGAGGCGGGTCGCCACCCGCTCATCGTGACCGTCCGGATGCGCACGGCGATGGCGCTGCTCCATGGGTTGTTGGGGACGGCGACGCGCACTAGGTTGCGGCATCGGGATTGCGTCAGGAGCAGACGCGTGGCTGCGAGGGGCGGGCCGGATGACAGTCTCGGAGCGTCGGCGGCGGTTGACCACGGCAGGAACGTTCGCGCTGATCGTCGGGCTCGCCCTGCTGGCGAGCTGGGGGCCGCACGGGGCGCCGGCCCAGGCCAGCGTGCCACCGCCGGGGACCAGCCCGATCAAGCACGTGGTGATCATCTACCAGGAGAACCACTCGTTCGACGAGGTGCTCGGTGCGCTGTGCATCCAGGACGCGCGCTGCGACGGCTCGCTGACCGCGACCCTGCTGAACGGGACGCACCGCGCCCTGACCCGCTCGCCGGACGTCGTCCCGGTCGTCAACCACGACAGCAAGAGCGAGACCGCGGCCATCAACGGCGGGCTGATGAACGGGTGGGAGAAGGTCAGCGGGTGCAGCGCGTCCGCCGGCTACCCCTGCCTGACGTACTACGACCCGACCCAGATCCCCAACCTGGCCGCGCTGGCCCGGACGTACGCGCTGTCCGACCGCACCTTCCAGATGGACAAGGTGCCCAGCTTCGGCGCGCACATCGAGCTCGTCACGACCACGTTGGACGGGTTCACCGGGGTCGCACCCAAGGCCCAGTCCGGCTACACGGCCAAGTCGGGCTGGGGCTGCGACTCCAACCGGTTCGCCCAGTGGAAGGACCCGGCGAACCCCAGCGCGGCCGTCCGCATGGTCCCGGCCTGCGTCCCCGACTACACCGACCCGCTGACCAAGCTCACCCCGGACCGCTCGGCGGCCAACGGTGGCGCGATCGCCAGCACTCCGGTCAGCCACGTGCCGACGCTCATGGACAGCCTCGACGCCGCCGGCCTGTCGTGGCGGCTGTACACCTCGTCGGCAGCGAAGAGCTCGATCCGTGCCTACACGTGGTCGATCTGCCCGATGTTCGCCTCGTGCCTGTACACCGCGCAGAGCGGCAACATGGTCCCGCCCACCCAGATCGTCACCGACGGCCAGGCCGGCAACCTGCCGAGCTTCTCGGTGCTCCTGCCCGAGGGCGCCACCGGGGGGACGTCCCAGCACAACGGTGACTCGATGCTGGTCGGCGACAACTGGATCGCCAAGGTCGTCAGCGCCATCATGGCCGGCCCCGACTGGTCGTCGACGGCCATCTTCATCACCTACGACGACTGCGGCTGCTTCTACGACCACGTCCCGCCGCCGACGGGTCTCGGCGTGCGCAACCCGGTCGTCATCGTCAGCCCGTACGCGAAGCCGGGGTTCACGGACTCGACCACCGCCTCGACCGCGAGCATGCTGGCCTTCACCGAGCACACGCTCGGGCTGGCACCGCTCGGCACCCCGGACGCGACCGCGTACGACTACTCGAACTCCTTCGACTTCGGCGTGCCGGCGGCCCCCGCCATCACGCTGCGGCAGACCCCGGTGCCGGCGTCCAGCATCCGGTACATGCAGACCCATCCCGTCGACGACACCGACCCCACCTGACACGTCGGAGGCGGCGACCTGGTTACGTCGGGCTCGCGTCAGAAGCAGGTGTCGGGGTCGCAGAACGGCACGTCGGTCGAGCCGATGACCAGACCCATGCCCTGGACGTCGATGCGCGGACGCCCCGACGTCCCGACGTTGACCAGCTTCACCGTGTGCGCGCCCGGCGTCAGCGGACCGAAGTCGTACACGTACTGCCGGTACTTGTACGCGGCCGCCTTGGTGTCGATGGTCGCCTTGAGCACGCCGTCGAGGTAGAGCCTGACCGCGCCGTGGCCCGGCCCCTTGGTCATGACCAGGCCCAGGTGGGCGGCGGCCGGCGGCGGGCTACCGTTCGCGGACCACGCACCGGTGAGGGTGAACACCGCCGACGCGCCAGCCTTGGTCGCGTAGGCGGTGCTGTTGTTGTCGCACTGCGCGCAGGGGCTGTTCGCGGCCCACGCCGCACCGAAGCTCCACGACCCGGGGAAGGAGTTGTCGACGTTCGTGTTGTCCCACCGCTGGAGGTAGAACCTCTCCATCTCCTCCAGCTCGGCCACGTTGCCATGGTTGTCTGTCACGCGCACGATCACGCCCTGCCCGTTGTGGACCCCTCCACCGCAGTCGTCGTTGTAGTTGTCCTTGCCGTACCGGATGAGCGGCGCGGCACTCTGCGCGTAGTGCGTCCACGGGCCCGGGAAGTCGTAGCTGTACGAGGTCGCCACGTCCCAGGACCTGATCCCGTACGGCGACGTCGCGGACAGCGCCTGCTGCAGGGTGGCGCCCTCGTAGACGGGGAACCCGTCACCGCACCAGTCGAACAGGCCCTCCTGGACGCCCTTGACGAAGAACGGCGCGTCCTTGATCGTCAGGGTCAGCCCGCCGGAGGACACGCTGCCCGCGGAGGCAGCGCCTGCCGGCACCAGCGACGCCACCATGATCATCACAGCCACGACAGACTTCCGGCGAAGACCCACCACAGCCCCCTGAGGCAGAGTTGGAGCCCGTCTCCCACCGGACCCCGGCGGCCCGACCCTAGTGCGGATCGCCGGGGAACGGCAGGCCGGGAGGGGATCGGGCCGCGGCGCGGTCAGGCGCTCAGGCCGGCCGTGCGGACGGGCGGCGCTGCCGGGCGACCCGCTGGGCGAGCACGAGGATCCCGGCCACCAGCGCCACGACCACGGCGATCCCGACCACCGTGCTCAGACCCCACCCGGACGACGCGGCGTGCGGCGCGGGTGCGGAGCCGACGGCGGGGGTGCCGGCGGTGCCGGTGCCGGATCCGAACCCTCCCGGCTCGGTGCTGGCCAGGGCGGTGCCGGGCACGGTCACGATCGTGAGCAGGCCGACGATCATGGCGATGATGCGGCGGACGTACCGGGTGGGCGCGGTGGGGCGGTTCGTCGGGGTGGTCGTGGTGGTCGTCGTGGTGGTCATGGCGGGCTCCTTCGGATGCCGGGGGGGCTGACCGGACCGAGGCTTGCCGACGGCGCTGGCAGTGCCCTGCAACGCGGCGGGGCGACCCCCCGGGTCCGCTGCAAGCCGCCCGCAAGCGCGAAATCTGGGGATTTCTCCCCTGCCGCGGCTGCGCCGGGGTTCCTAGCGTCGACGTGTGAAGATCTGGGTCCTCGGGACACTCGAAGTCACGTCATGCCGGTCGAGCGGTCGACGTGCGCGGCCAGCTCCCGCGTCGGCTGCTCGCGCTGCTCGCGCTCACTCCCGGCCGGGAGGTCAGCGCCGACCAGCTCGTCGACGGCCTGTGGGGCGAGGATCCACCGGCGGGAGCCGCAGCCACCCTGCAGTCGCACGTGGCGCGGCTGCGACGCGACCTGCCCGACCGCCGACCTCGTCCGGACCGGCCGGCGCGGCTACCTCCTCGACGTCGCCGGCCGAGGACGTCGACGCGTTCGCTTTCGAGCGGGACATCCCGCTGGGCAGCCGGGCGCTGGTCGAGGGCCGGCCGGACGAGGCCAGCACGGTGCTCGCGGAGGCGCTCGAGTCCTGGCGCGGGACCCCGTACGCGGAGTTCTCCGGCTGCGCCCCGCTGGAGGCGGAGGCCGAGCGGCTGTCAGCGCTGCGGCTGGACGCCCTGGAACGGCGCATCTCGGCCGACCTGGCCCGGGCCGGCGTCGCACCGCCGGTGGCCGAGCTCGAGGCCCTGGTGCGCTGGCACCCCATGCGCGAGTCGTTCTGGGCGCTGCTGATGTGCGCCATGTACCGGTCCGGCCGCCAGGGCGACGCGCTCGCGACCTACCAGCGGGCCCGCTCCACGCTGGCCGAGGAGCTCGGCATCGACCCCGGCCCCGCGCTGCAGGAGCTCGAGCGGCTGATCCTGGCGCAGGACCCGTCGCTCGAAGGACCGGGACTGTCGACGTTCCTGCCGACACGGGCGCGACCGCGCCTCCTATCCTGACGCCGTGGCACTCGTGGAGAGGGCCCAGCTGCTCCAGAGCCTCGCCGTCCTGCACGACGAGGCGCTGGCCGGTTCGGGCCGCCTCGTCCTGGTGCACGGCGAGGCGGGCGTGGGCAAGTCGGCGCTGGTCCGCGCCTGGAGCGTGACAGCGGCCGAACGTGCGCGCGTGCTGTGGGGAGCGTGCGACCCCTTGTCGTCGCCGCGACCGCTGGGTCCCCTCGTCGACGTCGCGCCGCACCTGGACCCGCAGGTCGCCCAGATGCTGCGGCTCGGGGGAGCGCGACGGCCTGTTCGAGGCGGCGCTCAAGGCCCTGGTCGAGGCCGGACCCGACGGTGCTGGTCATCGAGGACCTGCACTGGGCGGACATGTCCACGCTCGACCTCATGCGGTTCCTGGCCAGGCGCCTCGAGGGCACCGGGACGGTCGTCGCGGCTACCTACCGAGACGACCACCTGCGGCCGTCCGACCCGCTGCGCGTGATGCTCGGCGACATCGCCTCGCAACCGGTCGTCCGACGGCTGGGCGTCCCGCTCCTGTCCGCGGAGGCGGTCGCCGAGCTCGCGGCCGAGTCCGGGCTGGACGCGGATGCGCTCTACCGCGAGACCGGCGGGAACGCGTTCTTCGTCACCGAGGTCGTGGCGTCCGGTGGCAACCACCTGCCACCCACAGTCCAGGACGCCGTCCTCGCCCGGGTGCACCGGCTCTCGCCGCAGGCCCGCCTCGCGCTGGAGTCCGCGGCAGTCATCGGCTCGCGGGTCGAGCCCACGCTCGTGCACGCGATGCCCGACGTCACCGCCGACGCCGTCGACGAGTGCGTCACGTCCGGCATGCTGCGGTTGGAGGCGCCGGCGTACGCCTTCCGGCACGAGCTCGTCCGGCAGTCCGTGCTGTCGGGCATCACCCCCGGCCGCCTCGGCGCGCTGCACTGGCAGGTGCTCGACCGCCTGCGCGCGATGCACGATGTCCCCACGGCCGTACGCGCGCCTCGCCGAGCACGCCGAGATGGCCGGCGACGGCCCCGCCACCCTCGAGTTCGCGGTCGCGGCCGGCGACCACGCGGCCAGCCTCGGGTCGCATCGCGAGGCCGCGTTCCAGTACGGCCGCGCGATGCGCCACGTCGAGCTGCTCGAACGCGACGCGCAGATCGAGCTGCTCCGCAAGCGTGCCGGCGAGTGCTTCCTCACCGACGAGCAGCGCGAGGCCGTTGCGGCCTGGCAACGGCTCGTCGAGCAGCTGCGCGAGCTCGACCGGCCGCACCAGCTCTCCGACGCCCTGATCCGCTACACCCGGTCGCTGACCACCAT
Source organism: uncultured Actinomycetota bacterium (assembly GCA_963771835.1). Taxonomy (GTDB): domain Bacteria; phylum Actinomycetota; class Actinomycetes; order Prado026; family Prado026; genus CAVQCJ01. Next base: position 62,852 of record CAVYVA010000004.1, on the reverse strand, counting down.
CGGCGACTACAGCTACGTGGCGGCCCTGGTCGAGGAGGCGCTCGCGGTGGTGCAGGACCTGCCGCCCAGCCCAGAGCTCGCGATGGCGCATGCGATGTACGCGTTCATCTGCGTCGACGAGGCCGACCGCCAGCTCGCCGTCACCTGGGCCGAGCGCGGCGTCGAGCTGGCCAGGGAGGTCGGCGACCCGCACGTGCTGTCGTACGTCGTGAACACGTACGGGTGCGCGCTGGCGCTCGTCGGCGACGCACGCTGCGAGCAGTTCCTCCAGGAGAGCATCCGGATCGCCCTCGAGCACGACCTCGAGGACGACGCTGCTCGTGGCTACAACAACCTCGCCTTCATCTCGCATGTCATGCGTCGCTTCGACGACGAGCTGGGGTTCCTCTCCGACGGGATGCGCTACGCCACCGACCACGACCTCAACGGGAACTTTCTGTGCCTGATGGCCACGAAGATCACCCTGCAGATGCACCTGGGCGAGTGGGACGAGGCCGAGGCCGAGGCGAACGAGCTGCTCTACGTGCGCGCCACCGCACGGGCCAGCCGGATGGAACCGCTCATCGCGCTCGGGCTGCTCGCCGCGCGCCGCGGCGACCGTGAGGCAGCCTGGCGGCTGCTCGACGAGGCCCGCGAGCACGTCCGGGACGCCCAGATCCTCGAGTACGACGGCGACGTCGCGGCGGCTCGCGGCGAGGCGAGGCTGCTCGAGGGCGACGCCGAGGGTGTCGAGTCCGAGGTGCGGCCCTCGTTCGAGGTCGCGGTGCGAGTCGGCGACCAGGACTTCCTGGCAAGGCTCGGTCTCCTGCTGTGGCGTGCCGGCCTGCTCGACGAGGCCCCCGAGCAGGCGTTGGAGGCGGCGCGACTGTCGATCGCGGGGCAGCCGCGTGCGGCGGCCGAGCGGTGGGCGGCCGACGGGTTCGTCTACAACGCGGCCTGGGCGCTGCTGGACAGCGACGACGAGGTGGACCTGCGCGAGGCGCGGTCGATGTTCGACCGTCTGAGGGCGCCGGTGCTCGTGGACCGTTGCGACGCCCGGCTGCGGGCGATCGGCGCCCGGGTGCCGCGCGGCGCGCGGGCGAGCACGCGTGCGAACGTCGGCGGCCTCACCGACCGGGAGATCGAGGTTCTCGACCTGCTCGAGGAAGGCCTGCGCAACTCCGAGATCGCGGCGCGGCTGTACCTGTCGGAGAAGACGGTGGGCAACCACGTCTCGTCGATCCTGGCCAAGCTCGGCGTCGCCTCCCGGCTGGAGGCCGTGCGGCGCGCGCGCGACCTCGCGGCCGTCGGCTGACCTCTCAGACCTGCTCGCCGCGGTAGACGAACAGCGAGTGGATGATCCAGAGGTCGACGAAGATGATCACCAGCGACCAGAACGGCTGGTAGGGGATGAACAGGAAGTTCGACACCGCCTGGATGCTCACGAAGATGATGCCGAGCCACCGGGCCCAGGCGGCCCCCGCCACGATGCCGAAACCGGCGGCCAGGACCACCAAAGAGACGATCATGTGCCACCAGCCCCAGGTCGTGGCACTGGTGGTGATCCAGTAGTTCGCCGGCTGGACGAAGAAGGTGCCTTTGACGACGCCGGCGAGACCCTGGAAGAAACCGAACACCGCGACGATGATGATCAGCGTGCCGGCGAACGTCGCCCCGGCGAGCCCGCGCGGACGGTGGTCTACGGCCATGGCTGTCCTCCGACCCGGTTGATCCGAGATGTGCTTCGCCTTGTTCTACCGCACGCGGGGTTCAGTCGGTCGCGTCCGACACGTTGAACATCCAGCGGACGCCGTAGCGGTCGGCGCAGGTACCCCAGTGCGCGCCCCAGAACATCTTGCTCAACGGCTGGACGTCGGTGCCGTCCTCGGACAGCCGGGCGAAGATCCGGTTCGCGTCGTCGAGCCGGTCCAGGTCGAGACTGATGGTGACGTTGTTGCCGATCCGAAGGTTTCGACCCATCGACTCGATCATGTCCGTGCCCATGAGGCTGGTGCCGCCGAGGATGGGCAGCTCGATGTGTGCGACGAGCTCCTGTTCCTTCTCGGAGATCGGGTGAGCGGGGTCGGGCGGAACGTCGCGCATCCGCTGGAGGGTGGTGAACTCGCCGCCGAACGCCGATCGGTAGAGGTCGAACGCCGCCTCCGTGTCCCCCATGAAGTTCAGGTAGATGCCGACCTTGGCCATCGTTCCTCCTCGGACAGGGCGAGTGCTCCGTGCACCCGGAGACCGCGTGGTCCATCGAAATACCAGCCCGGACCCCGGTCAAGCGATGCTCCCGGCCGGGGACCTTCGGCTCTACCCGTCCGGCTGCGGCGGAAGCAGGATCGAATAGAGCCTGTGTGAGGTGAGCAATATGATCATGACATCGCCATCACCAACCCGCGACCCGCGCTCGAGCGAGCACCGCCGCACCGCCGGTGTCGTTGCCGTCGTGCTCCTTCTGCTGGTGGCGGCCGGACTCGTGGCCGTGTGGCGCATCCATGTCGACGGTCGGTTCGGGCCCATGGTCGAACAGACCCGGGCCGTTGCGACGTTCAGCAGCATCGACCTGGCCGGCGCGAACGATGTCGTCGTGCACGTGGGCGGGCCGCGGCACGTGGTGGTCTCCGGCCGCGCCGACGCCGTCGACCTGGTGACCACGGACGTGCGGCTGGGGACGCTGGTGATCGGTCAACGGCCCGGGGACATCGTCGACGCCCGGATGTCGGTCGACGTGACCGTGCCGTCCCTCGACTCGGCCGCGATCTCCGGGAGCGGCCGGCTCACCGTCGTCGGCGCGCAGGCGTCAGTGTTCAGCGCTGCGCTCAGCGGCAGCGGTGAGCTGTCCGTCACGGGCACGGCGGACCGGTACTCCGCGGTGCTGTCGGGCGTCGGATCCCTGGAGCTGGGCGGCCTGGTCGGGAACCAGGTGACGGTCGATCTCAGCGGGTCCGGCCAGGTGACGGTCGACGCGACTCGAGCGGTCGATGTGAACCTGTCCGGTACGGGCTCCGTCGTGTACCGCGGGAACCCCGCTCACGTGACGAGGGTCGTCACCGGTACGGGCTCCGTCACCGCCGCGTGAGCCGAGCTCCGGTACTACGACGTTGGTCCAATGGCCGACCGCCCGTCCGGTGACGGATCGTCGGGGATGTCCAGCCCCCCTCTCCCGGAGGTCACCATGTCAGTCCGTCGTCTCGCCCTCGCGATCCCCCTCGCCATCGCCGTCGGCGTCCCCGTTTTCGCCGCGCCGGGTTAGCCTCCGGCCGCGTCGGCCAAGCCTCTCCGCATCCGGTCACCGAACCGGGCAGAATCGCGTCGTCCCGAGGTGGGTGCGTCAGCGTTCGAACTGCGTGAGATGCCCAGGACCGAGGAGTGGGTCGTCATGTTCGACGTCGAGGTGCGGAACGTCCACGGCGCGGTCACAGCGATCGGTGCGGCCGGACCGTTCACCGTGGTGATCGACCGACCACAGGCGGTCGGAGGGGGTGGGCTCGGGTTCAACGGCGGTGAGCTGCTCCACCTCGCGGTGGCCGGGTGCGTGTCCAACGACCTGTTCCGCGAGGCCGACCGGCTGGGCATCGTCCTGACCCGTGTCGTGGTCACCGCGGCGGGGCCGTTCGAGGGCGACCCGGCAGTGTCGACGGGAATCTCCTACGAGGTCGAGGTGGACGGCGACGCGCCGGACGACGTGCTTCGCGACCTCGTCCGTCTCGTCGACGAGATCGCCGAGATCCCGAACTCGCTGCGCCGGGGCACGGAGGTTCGGCTCGCCGGGGTCACCGTTCGCACCAGCTGACCGTGATCCCGCCGTCCGTGGCAGAACATTCGCTCGCCGATCCGGACGCTGTTCAGAGACGCACCTGCAGGACGCACCGGGGTCGGGACTTTCGGCTCTGACGGAGGCGTCAGCGTCGGTCTGTGCTTGGTGGTGGAGGTGCAGTGGTGTCGACGACTGTGGGTGGGCCGGCCACTTCGGTCGCCCCCGGCAGGCCGGGGACGGCGCGCGTGCTGGTCTGGTTCTTCGGGTTGGCCTATGCGATCTCCTGGGCGTGGGTCGTTCCCTTCGTGCTCGGCGGTCAGACAGTCGAGCAGGGGCGGGGCTGGCCGACGCATCTGCCCGCTCTGATGGGGCCCATGTTCGCCGCCCTGATCGTCACCGGGGTGGCGTACGGCTCGACGGGCCTTCGGGACCTCGGCCGACGTCTGGTCCGCTGGCGGGTCGGTTGGGCGTGGTGGCTGGCCGCCGTGAGCCCGGTGCTGATGCTCCCGATCGCCTTGCTGGTGGGCCGCGTCGGCGGAGCCTCGGCACCCTCCGCGGGTGACTTCGCCTCGTTCAGCGGGGTGTGGTCCGGCGTGGGGGTCCTGGGCGTCCTGGCGGTGCTGGTCGTGGCCGGGTTCGGTGAGGAGACCGGATGGCGTGGCTTCGCCGTGCCGCATCTGGAGCGGAGGTTCTCACCCCTGGCGACGGCGCTGGTCGTGGCCCCGCTGTGGGCGTTGTGGCATCTGCCGCAGTTCATCGTTGTGGCCAACCTTCGGACGTTCACACCGCTGATGGTCCTCGGCTGGTTCTTCGGCTTGGCCTGTGGCTCGATCGTGCTGACCTGGCTGTACGACGGCTCGGGCGGCAGCATCCTGCTCGTAGCGGTGTGGCACGCCCTGTACAACCTGGTCGCCGGCACCGCGGCCGCGCACGGGACGCTCGGCGCCTTGGTCACCATGCTGGTGATGGTCCAAGCGGCGCTGCTTATCGTGCACTACGTGCGGCACCCCGGTCTCCGGAGGGCTGATGCCTGACCGGCTCCGCGGCCTCGGCGCGGCGCTGGATGCCATTCACATCTTGCGCATCATCGGGACGTCGCCGAACTCGGCGATCGCTTCGGGGAGCCGGTCCTTCTTCCGGCGGAGCATGTTCATCTCCGCATGAAGGCAGGGGCAGCGCAAGCGCTAGCACCGGGCAGAGGACCGCCCCATACCAGCAGAGCCCGGCGACATCGCGCCCAACGGCGCTGATCAGTTGATGATTTCGCCGCGTTCATCTTCGCGGATCGCCGCCAGTCGGTCGCGCCATGCCTGTAGCGCCGCGGGGGTTTGCCGCGTCCAGTCGGTCACCTCGCCGACGATCCTGAGAGGATCTCTGGTGCGGTAGGACCGGGTCGGGTTACCGGGAAACTTCTTGTCGGTCACGTTCGGGTCGTCCTCGAACGCCCCTGTTGGCTCAACGGCGTAGACGCGTGGAGCAGCTTCTCCTGCCGCGAGTTCCGCAGCGAGCCCGGCACCGTCAGCCAGTGCGGTGAAGTAGATGTGGTTCATCACGACTTCGGGCCTGTAGTTCGACCGAAAGCCAGCGGTGAGGAGATCGCCCACCCGCAGATCGGCTTTCGTGCCGTGGAAGAACGGCCCCTCATCCAGCACGTCACTCACCGCCACAGCCTCCGTGGGCGACAAAGGCGACCGTGGTTGACGACCCCCGTCGTCGGTAGGGCGAGTACCGCTGGCCCCGGCATCAGGATCCGAAGGCGGTGCCGGTGACGTCAACGGCCAAGCCACCGCCATCTGCGACGAGTGAGGTCCCTGAGACGATGGCGGACTCGTCGGAGACGAGGAAGAGGCAGCAGGCGGCTACCTCGTCCGGCGAGCCAGCTCGTCTCAGGGGGACGTCCTGCGTGACGAGCCGGTACGCCTCCGAGCGGCTCATGCCTCGCGCGGCAGCAAGATCGTCTATGGCGTCGTCCGCGGCGGGCGTCATCACCCAGCCGGGACACAACGCGTTGGCGCGGATCCGATGCGGGCCGTAGTCGAGGGCGATCGACCGGGCCAGCGCGAGCAACCCGGCTTTGGAGACGTCAAATGCGGCCGAGGCTGGTGCTGCGACGAGGCCGTTGACACTTGCCACCAGGACGATCGACCCTCCGCCGCGCCCGACCATCACCGGGAGCACGGCGCGCGCCACCATCATGGGTCCGGTGAGGTTCGTGTCGAATGTCCGTTGCCAGTCATCGTCGTCGATGCTAGCGACGGCACCGTCGATGGCCGTGCCGGTGCAGGTGACGAGAACGTCGATACCGCCGAAGGTGTCGATGGCCGCCGTGACGGCCTCGGTCACATGTCGCGGGTCACTGGTGTCTCCGGCCACGGCAACGCCTCCGACTTCGGTCGCCACCGCGGCTAAAGGCTCCGGTCGTCTGCCCGTTACGATGATCCGTGCGCCCTCGCGGGCGAACCGTCTGGCGGTTGCCGCCCCGATGCCGGAGCTTCCACCGGTGATCAGCGCCACCTTGCCCTCGAGCAACATCTGCGCCTCCCTGGATCATCGCCGCGTGGACCTCTCAGGCGGTGATCACTATGCTGCCTTGTCGGTCTTCCCAAGTGTCCCCATCGTTCGTCCCAGGGGTTGATCGGAGGGCGCTTGTTCTTCGGGCGGGATGCCGAGCTGGATGAGCTGCGGGGCTTCATCCGCTCGATAGCGTCCGGATTCCAGGTCCTGCTCGTCGAGGGTCGTGCCGGCGTCGGGAAGACCGCGCTGTGGCAGGAAGGGCTCGGGCTCGCACGGGAGCTGGGCTGCCGAGTGCTGGCCACCCGGGCCGCGCAGGCCGAGGCCAGGCTCTCGTACTCCGCCCTAGGCGATCTCCTGACTGGGCAGCTGGACGAGGCTGCGCTCGCGGCGCTCCCGTCGCCTCAGCGGCAGGCGTTGTCGACGGCCCTGCTGCTCACCGAGGGAGACGGCTCGTCGCCCGACCAGCGCTCAGTTGCGACCGCCACACTCGGGGTGCTGGGTTCCTTGGCGGCGACGATCCCGATCGTCGTCGCCATCGACGATGTCCAATGGCTCGACAGCTCGTCGGCTCGGGTGCTGTCGTTCGCTCTGCGACGGCTTTCCGCAGAGCGGGTCGGTCTCCTTGCTTCCTTGCGCGTCGGTCCAGAGGCGAGCGACGAGCCGCTCCCCCTCGGCCTGCCGCACTCGGGCGTGGCCCGGCTTCAGGTAGGCCCGTTGCCCATGGACCCGCTTGGCCGGTTGTTGCGCGCCGAGGTCGACGCGCAGATCCCACATCCCGTCCTCGCGCGGATCCACCGCGTGTCCAACGGCAATCCGCTCTTCGCGCTGGAGATCGCGCGTGCGGTCGCCCGCGAGGGAACCCGTCCGCAGCCCGGGAAGCCGCTCCCGGTCCCCGAGGACCTGCAGTTGCTGCTCGCCTCTCGGATCGTCGCCTTGCCGGCTGAGGCGCGCGCAGTGTTGCTGACGGTCGCGGCGGCGTCACAACCGACGGAGGATCTGGTCCTTGCGGTTGCCGGTGGGGACGACGCCGTTCGCCAGGGCCTCGCGGGCGCGGCAGCGGCCGGCGTCGTCGAGGGGGTCGGCGGGCGGCTGCGCTTCACCCATCCCCTGCTCGGTTCCACGGTCTACGTCAACGCCTCCTCGCGTGCACGTCGGGCGGTGCACCGCCGGCTCGCGGTCGCGGCCGACGACCCGGAGGAACGGGCGCGTCATCTTGCTCTCGCGTCGGACGGGCCTGACGCCGACGTCGCGCAGGCGCTCGACGAGGCGGCTCGGCACCTTAGGACGCGTGGTGCACCCGACTCCGCGGCTGACCTGGCGGAGCTGGCGGTGCAACTGACTCCGCCCGCGGATGCGGAGGATCGTCGTCGGCGAAGCCTGGCCGCGGCGGACTACTACATCGACGCCGGCGACGCGGAGCACGCTCGAGAGCTGCTCCGGGAAGCGATCGACGGCTCGCCTCCGGGTCGGGACCGGGCGCGGATCCTCTACCGGCTCTCGTCCACGAGCTGGATGAACCTCAACCGAGGCGTACGGGAACCCCTGGAACAGGCGCTGCCAGAGGCTGGCGACGACGTCGAGCTGCGGACGGGCATTCACCAGACCCTGGCCTGGGTTGCCTTCTACGTCGGCGACCTCGACGACGCGCAACGTCACGCCGGCATGCAAGCCGGTGAGGCTGGCGCCGTCGTGAGTCCGGCCATCCGCGCAGACGCCCTTGCGACGCAGTCGTTCATCCAGTTCCTGCGCGGCAGGGACAGCGAGCCGCTCATGGCCGAGGCCATCGAGCTCGAGGACGTGATGCTGGCCCAGGGCTCATGGACCGAGGGATCGGTCTACACCCTGCCGCGGTCGATTCAGTCTCTGGAGCTGATGTGGGCGGGCAGCCTCGATCAGGCGAGGCTGATCCTCGAGGCCGAGCTCGCCGAGTTCGAGAAGCGCGGCCTGTACACCGTCCGACAGGAGCTGCTCTGCTATCTCGCCGAGCTCGAGTGCCGCGCCGGGCGCTGGCAACGGGCCCGCGACTACGCCGACGAAGCGATGGAGACCATCATCGAATCGGGCCAGGCGACGACGCAGACCCACGTGGTGCGCTTCCCACAGGCGCTCGCGGCCGCACACCTCGGACAGGTGGAGGAGGCGCGACGGCTCGCGACCGAGGGATGCGAGCTGGCCGACGCGAACGACGACCCGTTCTACGGGAACTGGAACCGGGCCGTGCTCGGCTTCCTGGACCTGTCCCTGACCAGGTACGCGGACGCACACGCGCAGCTGGAGCCGGTCGTCAGCTTCTTGCGACGCATGGGCTCCGCCGAGCCGGCGATCATCCCCTGCGTCCCGGACGATATCGAGGCCCTGGTCGCGCTGGGCGACGTGGGCGCAGCGCTCCCGCTGCTCGACGAGTTGCGGACGCAGGGCGAGTCGCGGGACCGGTCCTGGGCGCTGCTGGCCGCCGCGCGGTGCCAGGCCCAGATCGACGCACGTCGCGGCGATCTCGTTGACGCGGAGACGGCTTTGGGAGCCGCCGTCGAAAGGTTCGGATCGTCGGTCGCACCATTCGAGCTGGCGCGGTGTCTCCTCGTGCTCGGGCAGGTCCAGCGGCGTCTGAAGCGCAAGCAGCCGGCCCGCAGCTCCCTGGATCAGGCCAGGGGCACCTTCGCCGCTCTGGGCGCGGCTCTGTGGGTGGGCCGTGCCGATGCCGAGCTGTCGCGCATTGGTGGCCGGCCGCCCGCACCGCTTGAGCTAACGGCGACCGAGCGCCAGGTGGCCGAGCTCGTCGCGGAGGGCCGTACCAACCAAGAGGTGGCCAGCGAGCTATTCATGAGCCTCAGCTCGGTCCAGGCCAACCTCAAGCGCATCTTCGGCAAGCTCGGGGTGCGGTCACGCACCGAGCTTGCCGCCGCTGTCGCGCGTGCCCACCGCACGCCCTGACCAGGTCCACTGTCAAACGTACTCATACGAGTGATTCGTCGACGTCCGCATCTTCCTAGCGTGACCCTCCGAACCCGGACATCCAACGGACCAGGAGGAAGCCATGACAACCTTGACCGCCCCCCGACGAGACGCTCGTCGGCCCCATGCAGCCATCTACGTGATCAGCGCTGTCGTCCTTGCCGTCCTTGTCCTGTCGACAGCCATCACTATCACGCGACTGATGTCCGCCTCGTCCGTCCCGGGCTCCACGACTGGCGTCAGCTGGGCACCTGGCGGCGGCGGCAACGAGGACCACCCGCACCTGCATCGCCCAGCAGTGGTCGGCCCGCAGCACCCCCACTAGCGGCCCTACACGGACGCTTCAACGACTGTCGCCAGGCGCAAAGACGCTGATTGAGCAGCGGTGGCGGGCGGGGGTGTCGTCCAAGCAGATCGCCCGGGAGTTGGGCAGGGCGTATCGGAGGGTGCATGACCAGGTGGATCGGCTGCGGCGGCGTCCGCCGCGGCCCAGGGCCCGGTCGGGGCGGCAGTTGTGCCTGGCTGAGCGGGAGGAGATCTCCCGCGGGTTGGCCACCGGGGACTCGCTGCGCTCCATCGCAGCCCGGTTGGGTCGGGCACCGTCGACGGTGTGCCGGGAGGTGGGCCGCAACGGGGGCCGTCGCCGGTATCGAGGTGAGCGGGCCGAGGGGCAGGCGTGGGTGCGCGGTCGGCGGCCGAAGGCGGCCAAGCTCGCTGTCTGCTCCGCATCTGCGGGTGGTGGTGGAGGACAGACTGGCCCTGCAGTGGTCTCCGCAGCAGATCGCCCGGTGGCTGCCGGCCCAGTTCCCCGGCCAGGAGCAGATGCGGGTGTCTCACGAGACGATCTACATGTCGCTGTTCGTGCAGGGCCGTGGGGCGCTGCGCAAGGAGCTGGCCCACCAGCTGCGCCATGGGCACGTCAACCGCCGCCCGCGCGGGTACTCCCCGATGAACGGGCAGGGCCAGCTGCGCGACACCGTGCACATCTCCCAGCGGCCCGCCGAGCGGCCGAACCGGACCGTGCCCGGGCACTGGGAAGGTGACCTGCTGCTGGGCACCTCACGGACCTGCATCGCCACGCTGGTGGAGCGGCACTCCCGGTTCGTGATGCTGGTCAAGATCCCGGGCCGGACAGGGCGTGTCAGCTCCGCAAATGTCAACAAGTTCCATGGGCACTACATCTAGGGCGGTCCGGCGGCGTCGCTGGGCAGGCCCCAGTCCCAAGGGGAGCCCCCCTCCCCCGGGGCACGCCGCCCCCCGGTCGGCACAGGGCTCGACAGTTCGTACGGGTTCCACAGCTCGACCGTCCGCAGCCGCAGTCAGCTGGTCTGGATTGTCACGTAGTCGATGTCGCCGGAGAAGTAGTCACAGGTGATCGTGACGTTGTCGCAGTTCAGCTTCCCGCCGATCGTCAGTGGCAAGGTGTTGCTGATCATCCCGGTCGCATGAACTGTCTGTCCGATCACCACTCCGTCGACGGTCAGGGTCACCGCCGTGGCGGTGCGCTCGCAACGGACCGTGTGCCATTGACCGTCATTGGTTGTGTAGGGCGACTTGAACGAGGCTTTGCCGGCCTTGCCGGTGAAGAAACAGTTGAGGTGGCCACCTGGCTGCTCAAGCTTGAAGTACCCGCCGGCGACGTGCGCCTGGCCCTTTTGGATGATGTTGCCGAACTTGACCGTGCTTCTGTATCGGATGGTGACGGCGTAGTCGCGAAGGCCCGGATTCAGCAGGGCGTTGTCCACCTGCACGAGGCGTTCGGGTTTGGCCGGTGGCGCCGTCGGGCTCACCTTGGACCACTCGTATCCGATGCTTCCATCCACCATCACATCGGTGAGCACCGCGGGACCGATGACCCCGTTGATGAGATTTGGACCCGTGTCGATCATGACGGTCGAGCCGGCGGGCTCGTCCATGTCCCAGTGGGCCTGGACGATCGTCGCGGACGCCCCGGCGGCCGTCGGTGCCAGAAGGATGCTGCCGGCGGCCACCCCGACAACGATGACCGACAGGCCGACCGCTCGCCTACGCTTCATACCAACCCCCCCACGGAGTTGGGCGCAACATACCGCGCCAGCGCCGCCTCCATGGACGCTTCACGGAATCAGACCGGTGCCGACGGCACGCCGTGAAACCGCGTATGCGTCACCCCCGTCTACGGCTGACGAACCAGCCGGGCGGGAACGCCTGCACTCACCGGCCGGTGGTAGTGACCTAGTAGGAGCCTGGCTGAAGGCCCCGTCCCTGTCCTGTCCGACCGTCGGCTCGTGCGTGCCCGCCCTACTCATTCGCGTTGAGAGGCACCTCGGTGGTGTTCTGGGCACTCAAGGCTTCGCGACTACCCCGGCCGGCTACCGAGCCTTGCTGGCGTACTTGCGGTCCTTCGGCCAGCTCCAGGTGGTGGGGGTGGAGGGGACCGGCTCGTACGGGTCCGGCCTGGCCCGACACCTGGCCGAGCACGGGGTGCGCGTGCTTGAGGTGAACCGGCCCGACCGCCAAGCCCGCCGCGCCCAGGGCAACAGCGACGTCGTGGACGCGGTCGCCGCCGCCCGGGTCGTGATCAGCGGCCGCGCCCGCATCATCCCCAAGTCCCACAACGGGACAGTGGAGGCGCTGCGGACGCTGCAGACCGTGCACCGCTCCGCGCGCAAGGCCCGCACCCAGGCCCTCAACCAGCTGCATGCCCTGGTCCTGACCGCACCCGATCCCATCCGCAGCCCACTGCGGGTCTTGCCCAACCGGCAGCTGGTCGCCACTTGCGCCGGCTACCGCCCCGCCGGCGACGACCTGGCCGCCATCACCAAGCTCGCCCTGCGCGAACTGGCCGTCCGCGTCCGTGACCTGGACGCGCAGCTCACCCGCCTCCAAGCCCATCGCCGACGCCTGGTCACCGCCGCCGCACCCGCGCTGCTGGCCATCCACGGTGTCGGACCCGATACCGCCACCGCGCTGCTGTTGGCCGCTGGCGACAACCCGCACCGGCTGACCTCTGACCGCTCCTACTCCGCGCTGCTGGGTGCCAGCCCGATCAAGGCCTCCTCCGGCAAGACCGACCGGCACCGGCTTGACCGCGGCGGTGACCGCCACGGCAATAGCGCGCTGTGGACGATCGTCATCACCCGCATGGCCAACCAGCCAGCCACCCGCGCCTACGTCGAGCGCCGGACCAAGGAAGGCATGAGCAACCCCGAGATCATCCGCTGCCTCAAGCGCTACGTCGCCCGCGAAGTCTTCAACGCACTGCCCCGAGAAGCCCTGACTTGACCGTAGGAGCATCAGTATGTGCCGCTCAACCGGCGCCTCCGCCAAGATCCGGAATCGGTCCGGGCCCATGACTGACCTTCCCGCAGCGGGCACATTGGAGGTACACCTCGCCCTCCAGGTGATGCTTCACCCAGTGGTGCAAACCGAGTACGCAGCGCAGAGCCGGTGTCACGGGCAAGAGGATCCTCCGACCGCCAGCTATCGGCTACGAGATTGGCGCACCGAACGGCACTTGGGTTCGGCTGCTCTGCACCGTCAGGATGTGTCTGGAGTCTGTGGCTCAGGGTCGGTCGGGCGTCGCTGTCGCGCGATCTGGATTGCCCCGATGAAGACGCGGATGCCGAGGCCGAGGATGAGGAGGTTGAGGATCATCTGTGCGGTGACCAGCAGACGGGCTGGCTGGCTGGTGGCGGTGATGTCGCCGAAGCCCACGGTGCTAAAGACGGTGACGGTGAAGTACAGCGAGTCGGTGCGCGTAAGCGTGTGGACGTTGAAGTTCTCGGGTCCGGACTTGGCGAGCACGAAATAGGTGGCTGCGTACAGGAGAAGGAACAGCGGGGCGGTGGTCGCGAGGGCCTCCACTGCGCGGATGGCCGGGTGGCGGGCTCTGATCACGGCGCTGACCTGGTAGGCGGCGACGCCGACGAGCGCGACGATCCCAACCACCAAGATGACCCACAGGGGTACGCCGGCAAGGTGGTCGAGCGGAAGTACGTAGTACAGGGCGATCAGAACGACCGTGGCCAACAAGGCCCGTGCGAGTCCGAGTGCGATGAGTCGACGACGTTGTGTCCGTGGTAGTGCCTGGACGGCCTCGGCGGTCACGTCGCCGCTGCCACCGTTGTCGGACCTTGACGTGCGCCAACGGTCTGTTGGTAGTGGGCCCAGGCCACAGCTATCCCAGATGCCAGCAGGACCAAGCCAGCAGCAACCACGGTGAACGCCAGCCGTTGGGCGTCGGTCTTGTCCACGTTGGCGATGCTTGACGAGCTGACGAGCACAACCGCCGGGGTCATGAACGCCATGTACAGCCCGTAGTGGGGACCCTGCCGGATCACCAAGGCGACCACGAGCAGCACGAAAGCGATAGCCAGCAGCACCCCCTCGGTGTTGGTGAGCGCCGCCACTCCAGCGGCGATGGCAACCCCGGCCACGGTCCCGGCGACGCGCCTCACCGTCCGCTTGACCGTGTCCTGGTGTCCCACCTCGGTGATCACCAGCAGCGTGATCACGAGCCAGGCACCCTTGGAGCCGGGGTACCACAGGAGCACTCCGAGTGTGCTCGCCGTGCACAGCACGGTGATGATCACCGTGTACACGACGGTGTCGGCCCGTGTGTTGGGCTCGGGCGGCGCGAACTTCCGCTTCCGCAGCAGCGGCGGAAAGACCACGATCGCCCACAAGGCGCCGCCGCCGAAGATGAGCATCATCCACAGCAGATACGAGGTGGTGCTGCGATCCACGGCGTGACCGCTCCACGCCGGCGGAGCGATGACCATGCAGGCCATGAACAGCGGGACCAACATCATCCCGCGGTTGATCCCGCGGGCGGCGCTCAGTCCCACCCCGAAGCACATGATCGCCATCAAGCCCGCGCCTGCCACGGGCACGGCTCCGGACACGATCGCCACCGGCGTAAGCGCGACCAGCAGCCCCGCGCTGAGCCACGCCAGCAGCCGCCCGCCAAGAATCAGGTTGATCAGTGCCGTCAGCATGCCCCAGATCGCCCACGAGGACGCGGACCACTGGTCGTTGATCAATCCGAACACCACGACCGGGACCAGCCCGATCAGGATCGCGGCGACCGCCACCACAACCCGCCGAACCAGTACCTGGCGAAGAGCAGGAGCGGGGGCTCGCTGCGCGGAACTGGACATCGGTCCGACCCTTCGTCTGCGGACGCCGCCGCTCGGCCGATCCAACACCCCTGCGGTCCCGGCGTCGAGGGACCAGCGGCCGATGAACGGCTGCGCGCTGTCGCGGCCCGCCGGCGGTGACTAGGTTGGCGCCATGAACAGGCTGTCGATGCCCGAACCGCTTACATCGGAGCACGCCGTCGTCCGAGAGCTGTACCCGAGCGACGCGGCCCTGGTGGCAGAAGAAGCCGCCAGGGGTCTTCCGAAGGTGCGAGGCCGGATCGCGGTACCGGCAACAGCGGGTGAGGCACTGGTGCTTCTCACGGAGTTCGAGGTGTTGCGCGAGGAGGACCGGGCAAACCTGTTCGGGGTGTTCCGTCCGCGCGAGGGATCGCTGGCCGGTGTTGTCAGCGTCAGGCTTGACCCCGGCGAGGACTTCGTCGGCGAAGCCGCCTGCTGGAACCAGGACCGTGAACGCTCCCGTGAGGTGACAGCGGCGGGGGTCGGCCTCATTACCTCGTACGCACACACCTCGATGAAGATCATGAGGCTCTGGGTGGATGTCGACCCTCTCGACCAGTTCGCAAAGTACTTGGGGATGGTGTGCGGCTACACGGCGGACCGCAAGCCGCAGCCCGGATCTACCGCCAAAGTCCGCTACTCCTCGATCGGCTGACCGCGTCGCAAGATCCGCACCGAATGCCGGTTCTTGTGCTGGGGATAACTCGGATCCTGGGGCCTGGTCGTCGTCCGGGGAGGCGCGGCGACGATCCAGGCAGCGGTGGGGTTCCCGGACGCGGCGGCCGGAACCGGTCGGGTCAGCTGGTGATGTCCTTGCTGGTGAAGCGGGCCCAGGCCAACGCACCGAAGACGACGATGTACGGCAGCTGCAGCAGCGAGTTGGTGACCAAGGTGCCGACGTCGACGTACCCGCGCAACAGGTCTCCGAAGCCGAGCCAGTGGTGGGTGAAGAGCAGGGTCCGAAGCGACCCGATCTGCGGAACCTGGTCGAGCACCTCCACGATGATCGTGACCGCGACTGTTGCGGCCATCGCCGCGATGGGTACCTCGGTCAGAGTGGAGATGAACAGGCCGATGGCGACGATCCCAAGCAGCGCCACGACGACGTAGGCCGCGATGCCGACCGCCCGAAGCAACCCGTTCGCGAGCGACACGGTGTCTCCGGACAGCAGGGTCAGGTCGTGCAGCCCGAACAGGATCGCCCCGGTGACCAGCCCGGAGACGGCCACCATCAGCACCGCAGCCGCGGTGAACGTCACGATCCCGATGGCTTTGGCCGCGAGCAGACGGCTGCGGCCGACCGGGATGGTCAGCAGGTAACGCAGGGTTCCGGACCCGGCCTCACCGGCCACGCTGTCCCCGGACACGACGCCTACCGCCAGCGGCAGGAAGAGCGGCAGGCAGACCGTCAGCGCGGTGAAGACCAGGAACAGCCCGTTGCCGCTGATCTGTCCTAAGAAGGCCGGGCCCTCACCACGGCGCGGGGTGGCCGAGCGCACCGCGATCCCGATCAGGACGGGCGGACCGGCGAGCACGGCCAGCAGTGCGAGGTTGCGCTTGCGCCGGAACACCAGGCCGATCTCACTGAAGGCCAGGCGACGGAAACCCCCGCGGCGCGCGCGCCTTTCGTGCGACGGCGCTGCCCCATCCGGTGCCACGGATGGCGCCGGGTGGTCCCCGTCGACGATCCGGCCGGGCCGGGAGCGGTCGGCCGTTGCGGTGGCCGGGATCGCCAGCACAGGTACGCCGGGGCGCGGGTCACTGGGCGACATCGAAGCCCTCCCCGGTGAGGCTCACGAACAGGTCCTCGAGGGTGGGCTGCGCGACTGCCAGGCCGGCGACCGGCACGCCAGCGAGCACCAGCTCCCGGTTGATGTCTTCGGGGTCGCGGTCGCCCAGGGCGGCACTGACGATGCCGTGGGAGTCCGTGGAGGCAGGTACTGCGCCGACTGACTCGAGACCGAGCCGGGTCAGTAGGTCGGCGGCGCGCGCCGGATCGCTGGTACGGACGACGATGGTCGTGGCGGACCCGCCGAGCACGTCGGTCAGCGGCCCCTGGGTTAGCAGTCGGCCGGCGCTCATGATCCCCACGTGGGTGGCGACCTGCTCGACCTCGGCGAGCAGGTGGCTGGAGACCAGCACGGTGGTGCCGTCGGCGGCGAGCGAGCGGACCAGGTTGCGGACCTCGCGGGTGCCTTGCGGGTCCAGGCCGTTGGTGGGCTCGTCGAGGATCAGCAGGTCCCGCGGCTGCAGGAGCGCGGCCGCCAGTCCGAGCCGCTGCTTCATCCCGAGCGAGTACTGGCGGTACTTCTTACGGGCGGCGGCGCTCAACCCGACCCGGTGCAGCGCGTCGTCGATGCGCTGGTTGCGTGTGGCCGGCTCCGCGGTCGCGTCGCAGGCGTCCAGGCGGCGGAGGTTGTCGATCCCCGACAGGTACGGGTGGAAGGCCGGCCCTTCGATCAGGGCGCCGACGCGTGGCAGGACACGCCGCGCGGCGGACGGCATCGCCTGGCCCAACAGCTCCACCCGGCCGCTGTGCGGCGCCACCAGCCCCAGCAGCATCCGGATCGTCGTCGTCTTCCCCGAGCCGTTGGGCCCGAGGAACCCGTAGACCGCGCCTTGCGGGACGTCCAGGCTGAGGGAGTCGACCGCGGTCACCCGACCGAAGCGCCGCGTCAGGTCGACCGTGGCGACGCCAGCGCTCACAGCGGACGGCCGGTTGCGGCCACCTTCTGCAGCGATGTCCCGTCCACCGCGCCCACGAACAGCCGGCCGTCGTCGGTGAGCAGGACCGAGACCAGCGCAGTGGTGATCAACCGGCCGCCGGGCACCTTCCGCGCCGCCCCGAGCAGGAGTGACTGCGCCTGGCTGCCGCTGCCCCCGTTCCCGTCCGGGCTCAGCGCCGCCCCGTCCATGACCACTACTGCGGTCCACCCGGTGCCGATCGTGCGCGTCCGCTCGTCGGCCTTGGTGGTCGCGGTCCGGAGCTGGGGGAGCTGGCTGGCGCCGGTCGTCGGCGCGACCTTGTACCGCCTGACCGCGCCGTCCCCCACGCGCTGACCGGTGAGGACCTCACCGGCCGACGCGGTCGTCACCTTCGCCCCGGTCGGCGGGATGAAGGCGAACACGCTCGCCGGGGGAGCCGAGAAGGTGACGTCGGTGAAGCCGGTCTCGAATGCCGGCGTACCGCGGTCCTGTCCGAAGACCTGGACCCGCAGTGGCGTCGACGTCTCGCTGTCGATGGCGATCTTCACCGCCGAGACGAGAGAGCGGGAGTCCTTGGGCTGCAGGACGAGCTGGTAGGCGGGACGGCCGGCGATGCGCGCCGTGTCGTCGACGCTGATCTTCGTCGTCGGCGTGATGGCGGCGATCGCCTGCGCCGCGGCCTGCTGAGGCGTCGGCAGCTGTGACTGGAGCTTGTTCTCGGTCGACTGGCCGGCGTCGGCCGGGACGGTGATCTTGGTGGCCTCGTTGGCGTGGGAGGAGTACAGCCATACCTGCGTGCCGTTGTGCACCACGTCGCTCTCGGCGAGATCTCCGACCAGGGCGACGCGCTGCTTCTCCGGGCCGTCCAGCCAGACCCGCAGGGTGTGCGACCCGGTGATCAGGTTCGGCAGCGACAGGTCGGCCGACCCGGCCGCCGCGGTCGGCAGCTCCGGAAGCCCGAGGCGGGCCGTCTCGACGACAGTCCCGGACAGAGCCGGCGGCTGGGCGGCCAGGAGGCTGGCCAGGAGCTGCTGGGCGGTGCGCGCCGGCAGTGCCGGGTGGTCGGAGCCGGACGCGACGCCGGGCAGGATCGCGGCTGCGGCGATGGCTGCGCCGGCGACGAAGGGCGCGGCCCAGCGCAGTCTGCGGGTGGTCGTTGGCTGCATGCGGTCCATCCTGCGACGGGGAGGCTGAGAGGACAGTGTGAGGCGGACCGAGGCAGATATTGGCCGTAGCCAGGGCGCCCACCCGATGATGGCAGCCCCACGAGTCGGTCCGGACGGAGGCACGGTGCGACTGCTGGTCGTCGACGACGAGCAGCACCTGGCCGAGGTGCTGCGCCGCGGGCTGACGCACGAGGGGTTCGCGGTCGACGTCGCGCACGACGGGCCCCGGGCGCTCGAGCTTGCCGCGGACAGTGAGTACGACGTCATCCTGCTCGACCTGCGGCTGCCCGGGGTGTCCGGCTACGAGGTCGCCAGGCAGCTGCGCGCCCGCGACGACTGGACGCCGATCCTGGTCCTGTCGGCCAAGGACGGCGAGTACGACGAGGCCGACGCGCTTGACTTCGGCGCCGACGACTTCCTCGCCAAGCCATTCTCGTTCGTCGTCCTGCAGGCCAGGTTGCGGGCACTGGTCCGCCGGGGCCGCGCCCCACGCCCCAGCACACTGGTCGTGGGCACTGTCACCCTCGACCCCGCCGCCCACGCGGTCACTCTCGCCGGCGCACCCGTCGACTTGACCCGGCGGGAGTTCCGGCTCCTGGAGTACCTCATGACCCACGCCGACCGGACCGTCAGCAAGACCGAGCTGCTCGAGCACGTCTGGGACCTCGGCCCCGACGCCGACCCGAACGTCGTGCAGGTCTACGTGGGCTACCTGCGGCGCAAGCTCGGGACCGACTTCGTCCGGACCGTGCGCGGCAGCGGCTTCCAGGTCACCTCGTGAGCCACGACCGATGAGCCGCTGGTGGCGGCAGCGCTCGCTCCGCTTCCGGTTGACCACCCTCACCTCCCTCGTCCTCGCGCTGGGCCTGTCCGTCGGGGTCCTCGGTCTGGGTGCGCTGTTCGCGCACGCCAGGACTGCCGAGCTCGACGACCAGCTGACCGTGCAGATGTCCACGCTCCAGACCTTGGTCGACTCCGACCAGCTCACCCAACCGTTGCCCGTGCCGCCGGGCAGCCCCGTCCTCGCACAGGTCATCGACAGCGCCGGCACAGTGCTCGCGTCGAGCCCGTCAGCCGGCCGTGTGCTCCCGCTCCTGCCGCCCGCGTCGATCGGCTCGATGTCGGGCGACGGGCCGACGAGCACGAACGAGACAGGTTTCGGAGCCGGCCGGCTCCGGGTGCTCGTACAGCCGGCGCTGCTGCGCAACACCCCGGTCAGCATCGTCACCGCCGCGTCGCTGGCCGACCTGACCTCCACCCTCGACCAGCTCCGCCGGGTCCTGTTCCTCGTCACCCCGCTGACCGTCCTCGCGGCGGGTCTCGCGTCCTGGGCCGCACTGGGCGCGGCGCTTCGACCCGTCGACGAGATGCGGGCGGCCGCCGACACCATCGGCGGCTCCGTCGACCCGGAGCTGGCTCAGGCCAAACTGCCCGTCCCTCCCAGCCACGACGAGATCGGCCGGCTCGCGATCACCCTCAACCTCATGCTCGATCGACTCCGGGCATCCTCCCGGCAACAACAGGACTTCGCCGCCGACGCAGCGCATGAACTGCGGACGCCCCTTGCCACCTTGCTGGCCGAGCTCGAGGTGGCACGCGCCCGCGAAGATGCGGCGGACTGGGACGGCGTGGCCGAACGGGCCATCGCTCAAGCCGAGCGGATGTCGGTGCTCATCGACGACCTCCTGCTGCTGGCTCGTGCGGACGCCGACCGCCTGGGCCAGCGGGAAGTCATCGATATGACCGCGGTCGTGGCGTCGACACTCGAGTCCGACCGGTGGGCGTCCGGCACCGGCCAGGTCCGGGTTGTCGGCAAGGTCAGTGAGCCGCCGCTGGACGTCCAAGGCGACCAGGCTGCGCTGGAGCGGGTACTGACGAACCTCCTCGACAACGCCGTCCGGCACGCCCGGACCACGGTGCTCGTGACGCTCGCAGCCCATGCCGGGCAGGCCGAGCTCGTGGTCTGCGACGACGGCCCGGGCGTGCCCGCCGAGCAGCTCAACATGATCTTCGATCGCTTCTATCGGGTGGACCCGAGCCGGTCGCGCGGCGCGAGCGGAGCCGGCGGGGCCGGCCTCGGCTTGGCCATCGCTCGGAGCGTGGTCCGCGCGCACGGCGGTGCGGTGACCGCTGCCGAACGTCCCGGCGGCGGGCTGTGCGTGCGCGTCACCCTTCCGGCCAACACCAGATGAGCGCAACCCGCACCGAAACAGGGCTCGGGCTGGCGTCAGGTCTGTTCGGCGCCCAGCTCGGCACGTGTCCGGACGTCGGCCTCGTTGATGGACAGGTAGCCGACGAGGGCGACGATGACCAACCCGAACGCGAGTGCCACCCATCCACTGCCCAGGCCCAGGCCCTTGGCTGAGGGGGGCTTGGCCAGGCCGTCGGCGATGGATGCTCCCAGCGGGCGGGTGAGGACGTAGGCGAACCAGAACGAGAGCACGGCGTTCCAGTGCGCCCACCGGTAGCCGGCCGCAGGTACTGCGATCAGCGCGGCGAAGATCAGCGCCGACGGGAAGTACCCCAGGTGCAGGGTGTAGGCCGTGAAATCCCCCAATGCGGTGCCCATCGCGAAGGTGGCGACGACCGCGGCCCAGTAGAACAGCTCGCGGCGGGGCCGGTCGATGCTGTGAATCGACAGGGTGTGCTCGGTCTTGCGCCAGGTGATGAAGACGGCGGCCAGCACGACCGCGTACAGGATGCTCGACCCGGTGTAGGGCACCCCGAGACCCACATGCAGAACGTCCGCGGCCATGGTCCCGAAGGTGCCCACCATGACCACGGCCAGCCAGTAGGTCCAGGGGACGTACCGCGCCATCCGGAACTGAAGCAGCAGCGCAACGACGAACCCCGCGAAACCCAGCAGCACCGCGTCAACGGGGGGCATGACGTGGACCAGGAAGTCCGACGCGGACTCACCCATCGCCGTCGACAGACCCTTGATCAGCCAGAACAGCGCGGTGATTTCGGGAACCCTCAGCGCGCCACGCGTCGTCAACCACACCCGGACATCTGCCGCCGCCAACCTCGCCACCCGTGCACGATACGACCGCCGGATCGAAGGACGCGGTCACCCAGGTCAACGTCGGGTCAACACTGCGGGTGCAGCCCGGAGGTGACTGATTCCGAAGTGCTGCAACGGCTCGGCAGGTGGGTAAACGTTCGGTAATCGAACGAGCCCAGTTGCCCCATCGCGCGTTCTTCCACCGTTGCCAGGTTGCCATCGTGGCTGGTGGCGGGAACCAGCCCTTCCGCCTGGGAGTTGACCCAGCGGCTCGTCTTCGGCCGCACCCCGGCACCCACACACACGAGACGCGTGACGATGTGACCACGACAGCACATCTGGGCACGGGGGTGCACCCGGACACCGCGGGCGGAAGCACCTTCCCCCGGCCCGCTCGACATGCCCGCCGTCGCCGATGGCCGGTCGCATGGCCGCTGGCCGCGCTGCTCCTGGGGTACCCGCTGTGGTGGGCGACCGGCGTCGCACCTCTGGTGTGGACACTGTTCGCGATTCCGATGTGCGTGCAGCTGTACCGGCGCCGCCCGGTGCTGCTTCCCCCGATGTTCTGGGTCTGGGGCCTGTTCCTCGCGCTGGTCATGATCAGCGTCCTGATGATCGACGTCACTGCGCCGGACACCATCCCGGTCAGCTCCGCGGGCGGGAACTACGTCGCCTACGCCATCCGGCTGCTCAACTACCTGTCGGTGACGGTGATCATGGTCTACATCGGCAACCTCACCGAGCGCGAGCTGCCGCGGTTGCGGCTGATCCGCTGGCTCAGCCTCGTATTCGTCGTCACGGTGGTCGGTGGTCTCGCGGGAGCGGTCTTCCCGCACTTCGGCTACGACTCGCCGATCAAGCGATTCGTCCCGGCCAGCCTCCAGGGCATCGACTTCGTCCAGCAGTTCACCCGCATCGCGACGGCACAGACCCAGTTCACCCTCGGCGCACCCCGGCCCAGCGCGCCCTTCGAGTTCGCCAACGCATGGGGGAACAACTACTCCATGCTGCTGCCCTGGTTCGTCATCGGATGGCTCCTGCTCGCCTCGAACCGGCGTCGGCTGTTGGCCGTCGGCGTCCTCGGCGTATCGGTCGTCCCGATCGTCTACTCCCAGAACCGGGGAGTCTGGCTCGGACTGGTGCTCGGTCTCGCGTATGTCGCCTTGCGGCTCGCGCTGCGTCGGCGTTTCGGGGTGCTTGTCGCCCTCGGGCTCGGGGCGATGCTCGCCGTCGTGCTCGTCCTGGCCACCCCGCTTCAGCAGGTGGTCTCGGCCAGGCTCGCCGGCCAGACGAACAGCAACGACCTTCGCGGGTCGCTGTCGCTGGATGCGCTGACGCTGGGGACGGACTCGCCGGTGATCGGCTACGGCAGCACGCGCTCGACCATCGGCAGCAACAAGTCCGCGACGATCGGCAAGAGCCCCGGGTGCACCAAGTGCGGGAACCGCGTGATCGGCAGCACCGGGCAGCTGTGGCTGGTCCTCGTCGCGCAGGGGTACGTCGGCGCGCTGCTGTACCTGCTCTTCCTCTTCCAAGGCGTGGTCAGGTACTGGCGGGACAACTCGGTCGTCGGCATCGCCGGTACCCTGGTCCTTCTTCTCAGTCTGTTCTACGCGACGCTGTACACGTCGCTGGTCTCCCCGCTGGCCATCGCGTTCATGGCGCTGGCGATGCTGTGGCGCAACGACATCGTTCGCCATGGGCCGCCGGCGACCTCGGGTGGAGGTCGACATGCGCAGGTCGACCGTGGAGCAGGAGCGGGTGATCGGGGAGACTAGGGGTGACGGCTGCAGACGTGCGCGCATGGACGTGCTGCGTCGATGCAAAGAGGTGCGCGCGGCGGCGTGGGTCGTGGTGCTGTGTGCGCTGGGGTTCGCCCTGTTGACGCTGGTCTTCAGCGTCTTCGAGTCCAGGTCCAGGCTTGCAGGCAGTGAGCTCTCTCCCGTCGATCTCTGGGTCTACCGGGCCGGCGGAGACGCCGTGTCTGACCACGTTGACCTGTACACGATGCGTACGCCGGGAACGGGCCTGCGCTTCACCTACCCTCCGTTCGCCGCCATCGTGTTCACGGTGCTCGTCCCGCTCAAGGCAGGGCTCGCTCAACTACTGATCACCGTGATGTCGTTGACCGCACT
The DNA here is from genome assembly GCA_963771835.1 of uncultured Actinomycetota bacterium. GTDB lineage: Bacteria > Actinomycetota > Actinomycetes > Prado026 > Prado026 > CAVQCJ01. The sequence goes on along the minus strand of CAVYVA010000004.1, from coordinate 39,492 downwards.
GGCACGGGCGTGCTGGCTGGTGGGCCGGGCTGCGGCCCGGGGCAGGCTCCCAACCTATGGTCTGGTCGCGGTGGCGAGCCTGCTGTGGATCCTCGCGCTGCAGTTCGAGCCGACCCGAGAGACGCTTCGGCTGGGCCAGGTGAACCTGGTACTCATGTGGATGGTCCTGGAAGACCTCATCGGTGATGTTCGACCGGAATTCCGTGGCCTGCTGGTTGGCCTGGCCGCGGGCTTCAAGCTCACCCCGGCGCTGTTCCTGGCCTTCCTCCTGGTGACCGGACGTTCCCGATCGGCAGCGCGCGCCGCAACCGCATTCGTGACGACAGTACTTGTCGGGTTCGTGGTCGTCCCCTGGTCTTCCTGGCAGTACTGGACCCACGACGCGTACGTCGTGTCGCGCTTGGGAGGCGTGGCATACGCCGGGAACCAGTCCCTCTACGGCGCGTTCGCCCGGATCTGGGGGGTGGGTTCAGAACATCTGGCGTGGCTGCTGACAGCTGCCACGGTGGCCATCACGGGGCTGGCTGCAGCGCGGGATCTGTCACGGTCAGGCCGGGAGCTGATGGCCGTCTCGACGGTGGCCCTGACCGGGTTGGTGACGTCGCCGGTGTCGTGGACACACCACTGGGTCTGGATCCTGCCTTTGGTGGGCGCAGTCGCCGCCGAGACGTTCCAACCCCGGCCCATGAAGCGTTGGGTGCCCTGGGCCGCGGCGGGCCTGGCGGCTGTGCTGGTCTGGGTGTTCACCTCGCGCGAGATCTGGGGATTGCCCGAAGAGCAGGGCCGCGAACACAGTTGGCATGGGCTCCAGCTTCTCCAAGGCAATGCCTACCTGCTCACCGCGCTGGTGTTCATCGCCAGCACGCTATGGCTGACCAGACAGGAACGGTGGAGGGCCTGGCTACGGCGCGGGACTTCACCCATGAACCCTCCCCGGGATGCGGGCTCTGCGATCCGAACGTAGCGGCGCGCTCTGGATGAATGCCCCGGGGATGTCGGGGCGAGACGTTGACCGGGCGCTGACCCAGCCGCGCGCAGCATCGGATGATGCGCCGTTGGGACAGGGCTCTGCCTCTCTTGGTCGGCTCCGTGCTGCTGGCTGCCTGCTCCACGACGGCTGGGCGGCCGACGGGGCCGGAGCCGGCCGCAGCAGTTGTCTCATCCGACGGCGCCACGGCTGCTCCACAGCCCTTAGACCGGGCGCACGCAGCCGTCGGCTCCGTTCTGTTGCCACCGGAGGCCGCGGGGATCGTATGGCGGGCGGAGGGGTCGGACGTCCTGGGACGGCCGGCGACGTACGTCGCGCAGGCGGACGCAGGGTCGATCGGGCTGCTGTGGATCGATCCCTCGTCGGTGTCGTTCCGGCTGGTCCCGGGCCTGAAGGTGCCCGAAGGCGGCCCGGCGCTGCCGGCGGACAACCGGCCGAGCACCTGGCTGCCGAGGATGGTGGCCGCGTTCAACGGCGGGTTCATGCTCAAGGACAAGGTGGGCGGGTACTTCTACGCGCACCACACGGTCAGCCCGCTGGTCGCCGGGTTGGGGGCCCTCGAGATCACCACGGACGGCCGCCTCACGGTCGGGCAGTGGGGTCGGGACCTGCGGCTGACTCCGCGGACGGTCGTCGTGCGCGAGAACCTGCCGCTGCTGGTGGACGACGGGCGCAGCCAGGTCGCCGCGACGGACACAGTGCGGACTTGGGGCATCGCGAACGGCGGTCTGTGGACAGCGAACCGGTCGGCTCTCGGCGAGCTGGCCGACGGCTCGTTGGTCTACGCCTACGGGCACGACGTGCGTCCGGCTGCGATGGCACAGGCGCTCGTCCGTGTCGGTGCGCAACGGGCGATGGTCCTGGACATGAACAAGTCCTGGCCGGGGGGTTTCGTGTACCGGCACACCCCGCAGGGCCTGGTCGGTCAGCGGATCCAGCCCATGGAGACCCATGCACCATCGGTCTACCAACGGCGCTACACCAAGGACTTCATCGTGGTGCAGGCCAGATGAGCTCACGCGCGGTGGGCCTGGCGATGGCGGGGCTGGTGGTGCTGGGGCTGACGGCGTGCTCCACCTCTGCGGCGGGAGGGGCCGGGCCATCGTCCGCCTCGGTGGCGGGGCGGCCCAGCCAACCTACGGCAGCACCGACGTCCGCACAGTCGCGTGCTTCCCCGGCGACCAGCAGGCGCAATGCCACGCTGAGCGCGGTAGTCAGCAGCTACGGCGTGCGTCAGTGGCTGCACTGCGCCGGTCCTGGCCCGCTCACGCTCGTCGTCGTACCCGGACTCGGTGCCACCGCGGCGGACTGGGCTCCCGTGCTCCCACAGCTGCAGACACTGGTCCGCACGTGCGTCTATGACCGACCGGGGCTGGGCCTGAGCCCGCCTCGGCCCGACGCCGGCCGTACGGTCGACGGCGGGCTGCTCGCGCACGAGCTGTGGTCCTTGCTGCAGACGGCGGGTGAGCGCGGGCCGTACCTCCTGCTCGGTCACTCGTTCGGGGGTCTGGTGGCACGAGCCTTCGTCGCCGACCACCGTCCGGCCGTGCGCGGGGTTCTGCTGGCGGAGAGCGTGACGCCGTACGACCCCACCACCGGGCAGTTCTGGGTCGAGGCGGGACATCGCGTGGACATGCAGCTGAGCTCGGCCGCCACCCGAGGCGGCCCTCATCTGGGGAGCGTGCCCCTGCTCGTCCTGAGCGCGTCCCGGCCGGACGAGGACCACCTGGGCGGGCCCACCTATGGGCAGCCGCGATGGATGACCGACCTGTGGGTGCGACAGCAGGAGCAGGACCTCCAGCTGTCATCGGACGCGATCCAGGTGATCGCCCGCTCCGGTCACGTGCTGCAGCAGGACGACCCACCGGCGGTCGTCGCGGCGGTTCGCGCGCTCGTCACGGCTGTGCGCACCGGGCGGCGGCTGGACTGCAGGGAATCGTGGGCGGCGCTGCACTCCACATGCCGATGACCGTCCGCTTACCGAAGGCGAGGTCCCATGGCAGACAAGGAGGTTCAGACCCGTGACCTTGCAGAGGACGTCCCAGTCGGCCGAGCCGGCCGTCGCAGAAGAGAGCAGCCCACCGCCGTCGACCGGCCGAAGGCGGCACATCCTGCGGCGGGTCCTCCTGAGCTTCCTGGCCGTGCTGCTGGTCGGCATCGGCTGGTTCGCGTGGTCGTTCTCCGGCTACGTGCGGGACTCGCAGGGCGAGCCGACGTCGGTGCTCTTGGCTGAGTGGGGACGTGACCATCATCTCGGCGCCGTGGTCGCTGCGGCAGAGAACTTCTACTACGACCACCTGGCCACGGTGCCCACCGGCGGCGCACCCTCGATCTCCGCGATCGTCGGCGGCCACCAGGCGCCTGCGGGCGGCATCACTGCGCACGCCCACCTGTCTCCGCCCCCGGACCTGCTGTCCCCGGCGGCGCACCCGCTGCCGGAGGAGGGGGTGTGGCAGCCCGTCGGGTCGCCGGTGGACGGTCGAGCCGCCATCTACGTGACGAGGGTCCGGCCGGATGCGACGCACACCAGCGTGCTCGTCTCCCTGATGTGGATCGACACGGATCTGACGAAGGCCATGCTGGTGCCCGGCTACATCGAACCGGGCGGCCCGGCACCCTCGCAGGGCGCGCTGCCGAAGGCGTACTGGCCGAGCGTGCTCGCCAACTTCAACGGCGGGTTCAGGCTCGCGGACGCGCGCGGCGGCTACTTCTACCGGGGCGTCACCGTCGCACCCCTGGTCAAGGGCAGGGCGTCGGCCGTGATCACGGCCGACGGGCAGCTGCAGATCGGCGCCTGGGGCCGGGACGTGGCGATGACGCCGCGTGTCTCGGTGGTCCTGCAGAACCTCGACCTCATCGTCGACGGAGGCAAGTCGATGGTGGCCCCCGGCGACCGGTTCCAGTGGGGTGCGACCACGCACGGTGAGAGCTACGCCTGGCGGTCGGCTCTCGGCCAGCGTGCCGACGGCAGCCTGGTGTACATCGGGTCGCCAGGTCTGTCCGCGCAGACCCTGGCGAGCACGCTGGTCCGGGCCGGCGTCGTACGAGCGATGGTCCTGGACATGAACAACTGGTGGGTCGCAGGCTTCTACTTCACGCACACGTCGGCCGGAGCCCCCGTGTGCGCCAAGCTCGACCCGGGCATCCAGGAAGGATGCGACCGGTTCCTCAAGCGCTACAAGAGAGACTCGTTCCAGATCCTCGCAGCCCCGTGACGGCCGTGCCTGTCACCCGGGCAGCCGTCGGAACAGCGGACGCGGCAGGTGCCGTACCCCGGCCATGACCACACGCAGGACCGGGGGCACCCACACGACCTGTCGGTGGGTCCGCAGCGCGCGCACCACGGCCCGGCCGACGTCCTCGGCGTCGCAGGCGAAAGGCGCCTCGGGCATGCCCGCAGTCATCCGGGTCCGCACGAACCCCGGTCGGACCACCATGACCCGAACGCCGGTTCCATGGAGCCGGTCACCGAGTCCCTGAGCGAACGTGTCCAGACCAGCCTTCGTCGACCCGTACACGAAATTGCCGGCGCGCCCGCGCTCGGCGGCGACCGACGACAGGACGACGAGCGTGCCGTGCCCCTGCTGCCGAAGAGCGGCCGCAACGCGAAGCCCCACAGAAACGGCGCCGACGTAGTTCACGTGTGCGACGCGGACAGCCTGCTCAACGTCTGCGAGCGGGCTGGCGGTGCCAGCCGTGCCGGACCGGTCGCCGAGCACACCGAAGGCGAGCAGAACGACGTCGACGTCGCCGTCCGCGAACAGCTCCCGCACAGTGGCGCCATGCCCCGCTTCGACCGTCGCGTCGAACGGGACAGTGCGCACGCTGTTGACGCCCCACGCCTTCACCTGCAGGGCGGCGTCCTCGAGCGTGGCCGGGTCGCGGCCGGCCAGCGCGACCCGTTGCAGCCGACCGCCAACCGCTAGCTCGCGGCACACTGCAAGACCGATTTCGGACGTGCCACCGAGGATGGCCAGAGACTGCACGGCGCCCAACGAGTCGATCACAACGACAACCTCCGCGACTGGTCCGAGCGCCAACGTCCACCGGGGTCCACCCGTTCCCGGAGTGCGTGCCAACGGTCCAGACCCGGGTAGAACACTGGGAGCAGCTCGGGACGCATCCGGGAGTCCTTGGCCAGGTAGACGCTGCCGCCGGCAGTCGCCACTGTCTCGTCGAGGCTGTCCAGCAACGACTGAAGACCTTCGGTGCCCGCGGGCAGGTCGAGTGCGAGCGTCCATCCCGGTCGGGGGAAGGACAGCGGGCCGGGGTCGGCGGCACCGAAGCGTTTGAGCACCGCCAGGAAGGACGGGGCCCGGGCGGCACGCAACCCGGCGAGCACCGTCTCCAGCGTGCCAGTGTCGGGTACGACGCACTGGTACTGCACCAGGCCCCGCGGCCCGTACAGACGATTCCAGCCGTCCACCGCGTCCAGCGGGTGGAAGAACCGGGCTGGGCTCTGTCGCTCACCCTGCCGCCACGTGGGGGCGGAGCGGTACCAGGCCTGGTTGAACGCGGCGACGGTCCACCGGTTCAACAGGCCTGGTGGAGCCCACCCGGGAGCGCGGACCCGTGCCGGCGGGTCCGGATCGGGTCGCCGGGAGCCCCACGCCGCGACATCGTCCGGCCCGGCGTGCTCGGCCGACGTGACGACACCACGCCCGGCGTGGCGTCCACGGGCAAGGCAGTCCACCCAGGCCACCGAGTACCGCCGCTGGTCGGCTTCGGCCAGCAGCGCGAGCAGCGCATCCAGACTCTCCGCGCGCCTGGTGTCCACGGACATCCAGGGGCTCTGGACCGGGAGGGTCCGCACGGTGGCGTCCAGGACGACCCCCGTCAGGCCCATGCCGCCCAATGTTCCCCAGAACAGCTCCGGATCGCCGTCGGGCTGCGGGGTCACGACACGGACGTCACCGTCGGCGAGCAGCAGCGTCATCGCGAGCACGTGCTGTCCGAACGCGCCGTCGCGGTGATGGTTCTTCCCGTGGACGTCGGCTGCGATCGCGCCGCCGATGGTTACGGCGCGGGTGCCCGGCGTTACCGGCACGAACATCTTCTCGGCGAGCAGGCGCCGGCACAGCCGGCCGATCGACACGCCTGCCTCCACGGTGACCGTGCCCGCTGCCGTGTCCAGCCCGAGCACCCGATCCAGCCGGCTCGTCCCCAGCACGCACCCGCCGGCGTTCTGCGCCGGGTCGCCGTACGAGCGCCCCAGTCCGCGGGCGATCGTGCCGCGGGACGGGTCGGCAGCGCGGAACGCGGCGAGGAGGCCGTCCCGGTCCGGCGGCTCGACGTAGGAGGACACCGTCGGCGACGTGCGCCCCCACCCGCTGAGCTCGCGCAGCGTCGGCGCCACATCAGCCGACATCGGCCGCTGCCGCGAAGAGCACGAGCCAGATGACTCCCAGGACGAGCAAGCTCTTGTCGCCCAGCACCACATCCTCGGGCGCGCCCGCGGCGCCGCGGTCGACGTCGAGGGCGTACCGAAGGATGGCGAGGGTGAACGGTGCGACGGACAGCTGCGCCCAACCCGGCTCACCCTGCGAGGCGCCGACCTGGAACGCCCACAGTGAGTAGGCCGTGATCGTGACCGCGGCCGCCATTCCCCAGACGAAGCGCAGGAAGCTGGAGGTGTACCCGACCACGTCCCACTCCACCCCCTCGGCGGACTCGGCCTGCAGCACGTCCGCATACCTCTTCCCGGCCACCATGAACAGAGAACCGAACGATGCGACGAGAAGGAACCACTCCGACAACGGCACCTGCGCGGCGACCCCGCCGGCGACTGCGCGGAGCAGGAAGCCTGCCGTAACGACTGCCAGGTCGAAGACGGGTTCGCGCTTGACACCGAAGCTGTAGGCCAGCGAGAGCGCCGCGTACAGGCCGAGCAAGACGGTCAGACGCCAGCTGACGAGCAGGGACAGGGCGACCGCGCAGACGCAAAGGATGGCGGCCGACATGACTGCGGTGGTGACGGACAGTTCGCCAGCAGCGATCGGCCGGCGGCACTTCACAGGATGACGACGATCGCTGTCCGCGTCTCGCACGTCGTTGACCAGGTAGACAGAACCTGACATGAGGCAGAACACGACGAAGGTGAGCGCCACCCGCCCCAGGACAGGCCACGAGATCAACGTACCCGCGGCGACCGGTGCCGCTAGGACGAGCACGTTCTTCAGCCACTGACGCGGACGGACGGCGCGCAGCAGCGGCAGAGCCGGAGCCTGATGCGCCATGCTGCGGACGGCATGCTCGCGTTCTGCGGTCACCCGACGAGCCTGCGCCCGGCTCGGTCTACGCCAGGTAAACCCCGTGTCAGCCTCAGTGCTGCACCCACGTCGTGGTCCACCAGGACGAGCTGGCGAGTGCCAGGACACCGAGCAGGACACCGGCGAACAGACTCACGCCCAGCACGGCCAGCCGGCCCGGTCCGCCGCGGACCTGCCGTGAACGTGACTGCGCGGATCCGACCGCACGCAACGCCGGCACGGTGCGGGCGAGCACGTGGAGGGTCATCACGGCGAACCAGACGATGAAGCTCGCCTTGTGCAGCGTCGTCATGCTCACGTCGAGGCCACCGGCGCCGACGAGCGGCCGCAGCCCGTCCGCGCCCATGACGACAAGACCGAGACCGGAACCGAGTACCGCCAACGTGCTCACGATCACGAGTGGGCCGAGGATCCGCAGAACGAGTGGGGGAGGACCGGCCAGGCGGTAGTCCTGATCTCCGCCGTAGTACCGGAGGAAACGCCATCCCGTCGTCGCGGTCTTCAGCAGGACCGGCGGTACGACCACGGCCCCGACGAGGATGTGCACGCCGAGCAGGCTGCCCAGCGCCAGCAGCGTCGCACCCTCGACGGCCAGGAGCACCAGCAGGACCAGTCCGGTCCACGAGGTGAGCCGGGCGTTCCCGGCGGGTCCACCGGTCCGACCCCGCACGGGGTCGTCGCGGTGCGTCCGACCGCTGGCCGTCGCCATGAGGTCGCCGAGAGGCTCGGGCCTTGCGCCGTTTCGATACAGGTCCACCATCCACAGATACCGTCCGCCCGGTAAGGGGCTGGCAAACGGAACTCGGGAACCGGTCTGCGCTCTCGGTGTCCGGCGCGAGAGTCGGCTGGGGCGTAACCGCATCGGCGCGCACCCCGGAGTGCCGTTCGCGGGCGGGTACATTCCGGGGTCTGGGCGAGCGCAGGTCCTGACCTGCCGCGGACCCCCGGCGAAGCGGCAGCCGAGGGTCCGCGGTAGCGAAATCGACCCCCCGACCTCGCACCAACCCCAAGCCGAGCCGGGAGACGACTAAGGGTCGGTTGGGAAACAATCGTACGCCGCGAGTTGACGGGGCTCCTTAGGACGGAAACGGCCGGACGACGTATGGCTGAGCGTCGAGGCCGTCGGCGTACAGGGTGGCGATCCGGATTGTCGGACGGACCGCTTCCACGATCTGTCCGTTCCCGAGGTAGATGGCCATGTGCGAGAGCGTCGAACCGTAGAACACCAGATCGCCGCGCCGGCGTTGGGCGAACGGCTCGTGCAGCAGCTTCGACGCATACATGAACTGCGTGTCCCGGAAGCTGGCTTGCACATGCAAGTCCGTGGTCAGCCCCGGCACGACCCGGCCGCCTGCGTACATGGCCTGGATGATCAGCCCCGAGCAGTCGTAACCGATCGGGCCGGCCCCACCCCACATGTACGCCGTGCCTAGTCGGTGGGTCGCGTACGCGATCATCGCCTCGATCCGCGCCGCCGCCGGGGCACCTGGCATCACGACGGGCTGCTGGGTGTAGCGGTCCACGCAGAAGGGGTAGCCGGTGCCGAGGGCTGACCAGGTGGCGGCGTCGACCAGCCCCGTCACGGGCAGGGCGTGGGAGGCCTGGAAGGCCCGCACCGCCGACTGTGTCGCCGAGTCGTAACGCTCGCGGTGCCCGACGAGGTGCAGGGCCCGTTGGATCAGGTAGACCTTCACTCCGACGATGGCCGGTCCAACCGTCAGGCAGCCCGCAGGCACCGGCACGTGGGTGACGTAGGCGCCGCCAGCGGGGACGACCCGGTGGGTGGGGGAGCTCGAAGGCGCGGTGGGGGTCGACGGGGTGGAACTCGTCGGGGGCGACGACTGGGTGCTCGCCGATGCGCTGCCTGGGGGGCCGCCAGGCTGACGGCCGGCGCAGGCGGCGAGCAGCAGACTCGCCGCGAGCAGCACGGTGAGCGGTGCCAACCAACTCCGGCGAGTGAGCCTCATGCCTTCATGCTGCGCCGCGCGGGACGGACCGGTTAGGGCCGTTGGACTCCCCGGCGGTGACGTGGGCGTCGCCAGATGGGCTACGGTGACCGCCGACGGTCCGGGGCGATCCAGGGGAGTGGTGTCACAGTGACGCGTGTTTCGAGGGTTGGCACCCGTTGGGTGCCCAGCGCGGCGGTCCTATCGGTGATCACCGCTACAGGGTTGTTGGTGGCGATGGATCCGGCGCTCGCGATGACCTCGAACCTGTCGCAGAAGGCCGACGCCACCTTCCAGACCAACGGCCGCGTGGACACCATCGTGACGATCGGGAACACCGTCTACCTGGGCGGCCAGTTCACCTCGGTCCGGCCGTCGGGCGCAGCCGCCGGCACCGGGGAGGTGGTCCGCAACCACCTGGCCGCCTTCGACCGCACCAGCGGGGCACTGCTGGCGTGGAACCCGGGCGCAGACAAGGAGGTCCTCGCGCTCACGGCCTCCCTGGACGGCACGGCGGTCTACGTCGGCGGGTCGTTCGCGAAGGTCGCCGGAGTCTCTCGCGGTCGGCTCGCGGAGCTGGACGCGACCACGGGCGCAGCCCTGCCCTGGGCACCCAAGGCCGACCTGCAGGTCAACGCGATAGCTGTCACACCCACTCTGATCTACTTCGGCGGCACCTTCGACCAGGTCAACGGCGTCGCGCGGACGCGGCTGGCCGCGGTGGACGCCACCGGAGCGCTGAGCCCGACCTGGCTGCCGCAGGCCGACAACCGGGTCCGGGTCATCCAGGCCGCCCCCGACGGCCAGTCCGTGTTCGTCGGCGGTGACTTCCTGTCGATCAACGGCGACACCACCCAGAAGATCCTCGCCAGGCTGTCCCCGGTCGACGGCTCACCCCAGCCGTGGAAGCTCCACCCCGGCTACCCCCTGCACGGCATCGCGTTCTACGGCTCGACGCTGTTCGCGGCCGGTGACGGATCCGGCGGGCACGTCGGCGCGTTCGACCTGTCCACCGGGAACCGCCTGTGGACCCTGCAGACCGACGGCGGCGTGCAGGCCATCACGATCATGAACGGGGTGCTCTACGCAGGCGGCCACTTCGACAACGTCTGCGTCGGCGTGGTCGACGGAGCCACCAGCGGCTTCAAGTGCCCCACCAACCAGGCCACCCGGCACAAGGTCCTGGCGATGGACCCCACGACGGGTGTGATCGACCCCTGGAACCCTGCGGCCAACAGCCCGCTGGGTGTCTTCTCGCTGGCCAACGGCGGCGGGTCCCTGCAGGTGGGTGGCGACTTCACCAAGCTGGGCACGCCGGACGCCTCCGGCCAGGCCACCTGGTCGCAGCAGGGCTTCGGCCAACTCAGCCCCACCGCCGGCTAGAGCGAACACCGGCTCCACCCCACGCGTCCTGCGAGGGGGCGAGTTCGCGATGCGTGTACGCCGGCGGAGAAGTCCCGGCAAGATTGGCGTGTGGACGTACACCCTCCCGTCGTCGGAGTGATCATGGCCGGCGTCACGGCTGAGCACGCACCCGGTGCGGGCCAGGCCGCGCCGGGACCGATGGCCCGCGTGCTGGGTGTTCCCCTCATCGAGCGCAACCTGTTGGCCCTGCTCAAGGCGGGCGTGAGCGAGGTCGCGGTCCTGGTCGCCGGGTCGACGACGGCGGCCGGGCCGGTGCGCGCCTGGGCGCAAGGTCGAGGCCAGTCGCTGGCCGAAGCCGCCGGCACCCGGCTCGAGGTGGTCGAGCAGCCCGAGGGACGGGGGGAGGTGGGCGCTCTCACCCTCGTCCCGGGGTCGGACCGACCCCTCCTGCAGGTCCGTGCGGACAATCTGACCTCGCTGGACCTCGCCGGCCTCGTCGACGCGCATGAGCGGGCGTGGGCCGACCTCACCCTCGCGGTGCACGACCAGGCGTTCCGGCTCCCCTACGCCGTCGTGCAGCACGACAAGGGAGTCGTCACCGGTTACCAGGAGGCGCCCCTGGCAGCGGTCCCGGTCGCCAGCGGCGTCATCGTCGTCGGACCGCGGGCGCTGGCGATCCTGGCCGGTCGCTCATCGCCACGCGGGATCGCCGACCTGGTGCGGCGGGCCGTCGAAGCGGAACTCGCGGTCCGGGCGGTGACGCACGCAAAGGCCTGGGTCAACGTCAACGACGCCGGTTCGCTCGACCAGGCCGCCGCCCTGGTGCGCGCGGACCCGGACGCGTTCGAGCTGTGCTGGCCCGATCCGGTGCCACAGACGGTCCTTCCCGGTACCGGCGGGACGCGGGTGCAGATCGACGACCTCGACGCCGACGGTCGACCGTGCCGCGTCGAGGTCCCACAAGAACCAGGTCCCGGCGCCATGGCGGCCGTCGACGACCTCGGTGGGGCGGTGGCGGCCCGCGTCCGCGCCTGGCTCGCGGCTGCGCCCAAGGCAGGTCCTCCCGGGCGCCACTCCAGTCCGATCGACGGGCAGACAGAGCCGGTCCCATTCCCGCATTCGCTCGGTGACGCCTCGTAGTCGTTTGCTCCGAACCGGTGAACGGGGTGGTGGTCGAGAGCTCGTTCGACCGTTGGTCACTGAGTTCCCTTGGCGTTAGGGCGCAGCCAACGGCTTACCTGACATTTGACCAGCCTGTCCCCGGCGGCCGACGAGGCACTCGATGTGGCTCAGATCAGCCCTTCCAGCGCCTGGTCGATCACCACGACGAGACAATCCGGGCAGAGCAAACCTGCGCGCATCCCAGCCCAGCCATCGGGCAGGTCCCCCAAGTCCGGATCCAGTTCGAGGGCTCGCCGCAGGCGCAGAAGACGAACCCCCACTTGGGCGGAGTTCTGGGCCCCCGGGATGAGATGTGCCTATTCGGCCCGGTGTTCGGGTTGCGAGCGAGATGCTCCAAGGATCGCCGTGTGCCTCAGAGCGCGGGGGCGGAGTAGTAGGGATCGTTCGCCAGGGCGGCGAATGCCTGCAGCGAGGACGGGCTCGAGCTGACGCGGAAGTCGCAGTTCGCGAAGTTCGACGACTTCTGATTCCAGTACAGGGCGCCCTTGAACCGCACGTAGCCAGGCTGCTTGAACAGATCCCGCGTATCGGTGAACCACTGCGCTTTGCGCCCGGGGACCTTCGCGTCCTCCGGGGTACCGAACTCCGCCAGCATCAGGCCCGGCCCCGGATGGGCCTGCGCGAACTGCATCAGCGGGGCGAGCACCTGCTGGAGTGACATCCACGGCTTCTGGTAATGACCGTCCTTGCGCAGGCAGTACATGTTGTACGCGTCGACCGCGATGTCGTCGACGTACGCGTCTCCGGGGTAGAACTTCGGCGCGTACCGGCTGTCAGTCGGCGCGACGAAGAAGTTGCTCTCGGCCACCGTCCACGCGTACTCGACGTCGGTGACACCGGACGCTTTGAGCACCGAGCGCACCTTGCGCCAGGCGGCGACGAAGTCCGGCGGCGACCCGAAGACGGCGGAGCTGTGGATGTCGGGCTCGTGGTTGAAGGCAAACCACATGTGCCTGCCGAATGCCTTCAGGTTGCTCGCCCACCGCTGCATCCCGGCATACACCACGCTGCCCGGCTGAGCGTTCGCGATGCTCGACCAGGAGATGACAGTCCCGTTGGCGAGCCTGGGCTTCACCGACAAGAACACGGTGTGCCCCGTGCTGGTCAGCCAGTCGATGTAGGCGTTCGGGAAGGTGGAGTCCCAGTTGTCGTAGATCCGGATGGCCGCGAGCGGCCCGGACGGCGAGCCCGCGGTGCGACCGATCGACTGCTCGAGGTTGGTCACGGCCTGTTGGGCACTGGCTCCCGGATAGGGCGCCTGCGCGGCCCCGAAGACGAGCGGGTTGCCCGCAGCGCGGGCGCCACCGGCCGCCCCCAGCGGCGCCACCAGGCCCACCACGAGGAGAATCACGACAGACACCACGAAGCGCCGCACGCCCACCCCCAGGGTCCTAGGACACAACTGCAGGGGCCCCCGATGCGCGTCACTGTAGTGCGGCTCGCCGGATTGGCAAGAGTGGTGTGCTGTGAGCGACTGGTGGCTGAAGCATTCCCAGACAGTCGCGGAGTCTGGCTGGTCCGACCAGCGCGGCCGCCCCGGTGAGTTCTGGTCGGCGGTGTCCTTTGGCTTGCACTAGTCGCGCCCTAGCTGAGCTTCCTCGAGAGCAGAAGAGCCGATCAACACCTGGCGGAGCATCTAGAACTGCACTTCGGTGCGGCACGGCAGGGCGACTGCCTGACTGTCCTAGGGGCCGAACAACTCAGTGGCCACAGCCTGATAGCCATTCGAGCAGCCGTGACGGTCTCGGGGGATATGCAGCAGGTACCAGGTTCCATCGCTGGTCTGGCCCAGGGCGTAGCCCACGAGCACGATGAGGTCGAGCGGACATATCGACGGAGGCTGCTGGCTGGTGATGTCCGGAGCTGCCAGTCCCGCGCTGATGGCGGGCAATCGTGCCGAGGGCACTTCGACGCGGTCAAAGTTGTGTGGACCTGGCCTGCACACCACGATCGCGGTCAGTTGGGGGACGCCGACGAGCGGCCCTGGATCTTCGTGATTGCCGAAGCGGGTGCAGGCGGCCGGCCCCTGTCCCCACTGCGCCTGCCCCCAGACCACGCCGCGAACACCGGATGTGGCGCTGCCGCCTTGGCCGGGGTGAGAGGTGCTGGTGGTTGTGGTCGTGGCCGACGGTTCCCCCGCGTCGTGGCCGTTCCCCGCCGTGCACGCCGACACTCCCAAAGCAAGGCATGCGATCAACGCTGCAGCCGAGGCAAGGCGTGCCATTTCATGTGGACGCGGCATGGCGGCCCCCGGTTCCGCCACAGCGCGCCCTGGTCCGCCTCATGAGCTGGCTCCCCAACGTTCGTCGGTACGTGTCGAACCCACTCGACAACCCGACGTGATGCGTGGATAGGGACCAAGTACCCGAGGGGGATCCTTTGCCAGATGCGCCGATGTCTGCCGGCCTGCGCGAGAGCCGGACGTCCCTGGCCGGATGGCTGCCGCGGCGCTAGGTTCCCGCCCAACGGAAAGTGCCGGCGCGGACGCCACATCGGAGCCGAAGATGAACTCTCGCGCTCGACCGGGCTCGCGTGCCGTCCTGGCCTCGTACGTGCTCCTCGTCGCCACCAGCCACATGCTGTGGATCTCGTTCGCCTCGGTCACCGCAGACGCGGCCCGCACCTTCCACACAACCGAGCTGTCCATCGGTCTGCTCATCTCGGTCGGTCCGCTCTGCTCCGCCGCCTTGTCCATCCCGGGCGGGGCGCTGCCGGACCGGTTCGGCTACCGCACGCCGCTGCTCTGGGCCGGCGCCGCGACCGTCGTGTTCGCGTTCCTCCGCCCGCTCGCACCGGGCCTTCCGCTCCTCCTCCTGCTGACGATCGGTCTGCTGGTCCCGCAACCTTTCCTGATCAACGCTGTCGCCGACCTGGTCAACCGGCACTTCCCCGAGGAGGAGGCTGCAACGGCCACCGGCATCGGCACGATGTCTATCTTCCTGGGCATCACGGTCGGACTCGTGGCCACGCCACCGCTGGTCTCCGCGGTCGGAGTGCGCGGCTCGCAGGTCGTGTACGCCGGGTTGGCGCTCGTCGCGCTCGCGATCTTCTGGCTCGTGGCGCCCAAGCAAGTGCCGGCGCGGCTGGCGACATCCATCGAGCTCACGGTCCGCCAGGCGATCGCGCGCGTGCTGCACTCGTCGACGCTGTGGAAGATGTCCGCGGCCCTGTTCCTCGGGTTCGGCCTGTACCTGGGGATCACGACCTGGCTCGAGGAGCTGCTCAAGCCGAAGGGGATCGACACGACCGGGGCCGGGCTCGTCGCCGGCACGATCACGATGGCCGGGATCGTCGGGTCGATCGTCCTGGGCGCGGTGAGCGACCGGATCCGCCGTCGCAAGCCCTTCCTCGTCCTGGCAGGGCTGGTGGCCGCTCCGTGCGTGTGGCTCCTGGGCCACCTCAGCTCGATGCCCGCCCTGATCGTCACGGCGTTCGTGCTCGGGTTCTTCCTGCTCGCTGCGCTGCCGGTGTCGATCGCGATCGCGTCCGAGGCGCGCGGTCTGGGGCCGCAGGTCGCGAGCACCGCGGTCGGCGTGATGCTGATGGCAGGCAACCTCGGCGGTGCCGCGATGGTCACCGTCATCGGCGTGCTGAAGGACGCGCAGGGGTCGTTCGCGGGCGGGATCGTGCTGGCCACGGTGCTGGCGCTGGTCGTCACGGCCGTCGCCGCCACGGTCCCCGAACCGCTCGGAGGTTCTCGCTCGGCGGCCGCCACCGAGCCGTCACCGACGCCCTGATCGACTTCCCCGACATCCGTCCCAGTCGCGCCACCCGGCCGGCCTTCGCTGACATCGTGAGGCGGACAATGCCGCCGGGAGTCAGCGACGCGGGTTTCGAGAACACGGCCATGACCGTGGACGTGTCCCAGCGCGACTCAGTGCTCGCCCTAGTCCAGGCCGCCGACGATCTCGGGGAGGTGACCGGGCTGATACACGCGGCCGGAGTCTCGCCGTCCCAAGCAGCACCGGAGATGATCCTCCGAGTTGATCTGTACGGCACCGCCCTGAGCGTCGGGGTTCGGCTTCCGGGCCAGCCAGTCAGAGAAGAGGCGGGCCGCAGTCTGCTGAGTCAACGACGGCCGTTGAGTCGCACGATGAGGAACACCGCAGCCGCGACGCCGGCGGCATGCTGAGTCATGTGCCGGGCATCGTCGAGCCCGATGGGGTGGCACAGAGCACCGCCACGGTGAGTGAGGTGCAGACCGCCCGCGGCTCGCGGGTGATCTGGGCCCAGTGCGCCTTGTACGCGTACCGCATGGTACTGCGGACCAGGTGCACCACACAGGTCTGCATGGTGGCAAGCGGTCAGGTCGCGGTTCGCTTCACGCGTGTCTCCCTGCGTGCTCGGCTAGGCCCGACGAGATGAACGAGTCGAGCCGCCGGAGCCAACCAGTCGCACCGATCTGCGCGTACGTGGCCCGCGCGTGCTCCAGGTGCGGAGCAGCGTCGAAGGCGCGGCCCTGGCTGGCCAGCCAACGAGCGAGGTCCTCCTCGGCCCGCGCGCTCCAACCCAGGGCACCGAAGTCGGCGAGAGCTGCGACACCGGCGCGCAGGTCGGCCTCGACCGTGCGCGGCTCGTCGCCGCGGGCGGCTCCGACCAGGCCCTGCAGGTGGCGCAGGTGGGCCGCGACCGCCGTGGACACCAACCCGGGCGCGGCACCGGCCACCGGCTCGAGCAGCCGTTCGGCGAGCGGCACGTCTGCGGCCGCGACGGCGGCGCGAACCAGCGGCGGCCAGAAGTGCATGAAGTCGTCCTCGAGACCGGACGCGCTGAGCTGGTGAGACAGCGTGGCCTCCGCAAGGGCGGCGGCGCCCTGCACGTCGCCCTCGGTCTGCAGTCGCAACGCGTCGAGGGAGCCGCGGGCAGCCAGGTCCCAGGCGCTCAGCGCGGTCTCGATGTCGGGCAGCGGTGGCAATGGCTCGCCCTGCGCGTCGGCCAGGTAGGCATCGACGACGGCGAGTCCCCATCGCACGGTGGGCGTCGTCGCCGTCTCCACGGCCTCCTGGACCACCTGCCGCGACTCCGCCAGCCGGCCCGCGGACCACAGCGCCGAGGAGCAGTTGCCGGCCGCGTAGTCGGCCATACCGGACACGCCGGCGCGGCGGGCCATGTCGCGAGCCTCGAAGAGAGCGTCGATCGCCGCCGGCAGGTCCCGGCTCATCAGGACGGTGCTCAGGTTGATCAGCGCGTGGGCAAGCGCACCGGGAAGGTCGTGCGTCCGCGCGACGTCGGCGGCTCCCTCGTACAGGGCCCGGCTGATCCTGGGGCCGCCCGTCGCCTGGTAGCGACCACCCATGTTGATCATGGCTTTGGCCAGCTGCTCCGGGTCGCCGACGGCTTCGGCCAGGAAGACCCGTCGCTCGACGTACCTGCCCGCCGCAGCCGGGTCCTCGAGCTCGAAGTGTGAGTTGGCCAGCGGGCCGGCGAGGCGTAGTAAGGCCCGTTCGGAGTCGCGGATCCCCTCGAGCGCCTGCCAGCGCGGCTCGGCGAGCGCGATCACCCCAGCGAAGTCCGAGAGGATCTGCAGGGACAGGGCGGCGCTGCCCGCTGCGGCGCCGGCGTCGATCGGCCGCTCCAGCTCGTCGTACAGCTCCATGGCCGTACGGGCGTGAGCTGCGCCGCCGTCGTAGTCGCCGGCATCTTGGGCCGCCTCCCCGCAGGCGAAGTGCAGCCGCGCCCGGTCCTCGATGTCGGTGCTGCGGGCGAGCGCTGCCTCGAACCGGCGGCGTGCCTCGGCCGGCGATCCGAGCGCCTTCGCGCGGTTGCCGGCCCGCTCGAGCAACGCGCAGGCCCTCGGGACGAGGTCGCCCACGTCGGCGTCCGTGCTGCCCCCGGCATCGACGGCGTCGAGCAGGTGCTGTGCGATCACGACGGCCAGGTCGTCGCCCTGGTCCGGCTGGGTGGCCAGGAAGTCGGCTGCGGCGAGGTGCCGCTGCTTGCGATCACGCCGGGAAAGCGTGCCGTACGCGACCTGTCGCACGACGGCCTGCACGAACCGGAACTGCCCGCGTTCGGCCGAGAACCGGTCCTGCTGGACGGCGATGATCTCCTTACGCTGCAAGGCGGACAGGGCTTCGTCGATGCCGGCCGGGTCGGAGCTGACTGCGGCGAGACCTGCCTTCGTGAAGGATGCGCCGAGCACGCTGGCGTCGGCGACGACCGCTCGCTCGCTCGGCGACAGGGCGTCGAGCCGGGCGGCGACCAGCGCCTGCAACGACGCGGGTGCACCGATCGCGGCAAGGTCGAGCTCGACGCCGTCGGCCGGTACGTAGTGCCCCTCGCGGGGCACCACCGCGTCCCGGTCGATCAGCGCCCGAACGGTCTCGATGGCGAACAGCGGCACGCCCTCGGCGCGCGCGACGAGGGCGGTCCTGACCTGCGCCGGCAGCCCCACCACGAGCCCGTCGACCAGTGTCGCCATCGCCGCGTCGTCGAGGGGGTCTAGGCGGACCACGCTGGCCCGACGGCCCCCGAGCTCTGGTCGCCGGGTCAACAGCTCGGGCCGGGCCAGGACGAGTACGAAGATCGGTGCGCGTGCCGTGGCCAGCATGGAGTCGAGGAAGTCCAGCAGCCCGTCGTCGGCGAACTGGGCGTCGTCGATCACGAGGACGACCGCGTTGCCGGCTTCGCTGAGCCGCTCCAGGAACGCCGTCCACGCCGAGAACAGGTCCTCGCGGGCGAAGCCGGCGCCCTGGCTCGCGCCCACGAGGGCGGCCAGCCGTGGCCGCAGCCAGTCGCGTTCCTCGAGTACCGGCACGAACGTCGCGAGGCCAGCCTCGAGGCCAGCGGTCACGGCCTCCCCCGAGTCGGCCTCAGTCAGCCCCAGGCGGGGCCGCAGCGCCTCGGCCAGCGCCCAGAAAGCGACCCCGTCCCCGTAGGACAGGCAGCGCCCACGATGCCAGCGCACCGTCGCCGTCAGCCCGTCGACGTACTTCTCGAACTCCCACGCGAGCCGGGACTTGCCCACACCCGGCTCGCCGTCGACCACGACGAGGCGCGGGCGCGCGGACTCCTGCGTCGAGTGGAACAGCTCCTTGATCACCCGTACCTCACGGTCGCGCCCGGCCAGCGGTGCCTCGAGCCCGTCGACTCGCTGCCCGCCGCCCACCTCCGCGACCACCGCTCGCGCCTGCCAGAGCCGAACCGACCCGGCCTTGCCCTTGAGCAGGTGCTCGCCGGCATCCGCGTACGAGATCGCCGCGGCGGTCAGCGAGCGGGTGCCCTCGTCGACCCATACCGACCCGGCGTCGGCCACGGACTGGACCCGGGAGGCCGTGTTCACCGCGTCGCCGGCCACCATGCCTTCCGCGGTGGCGCCGACCGTGACGGCTACCTCGCCTGTGACGACGCCGACCCGTACTGCCAGGTCACCGGCGCCGAGGTCCTCGCCCATCGCCGAGATCGCCTGGACGAGCTCGAGACCGGCTCGTACCGCACGCTCGGCGTCGTCCTCGTGGCTGATCGGTACGCCCCACACGGCCATGACGGCGTCACCGATGAACTTCTCGACCGTCCCGCCGTACCGGCCGATGACCGTACGACACTCCGCGAAGTACCGGGACAGCAGCTCTCGGACCTCCTCAGCGTCGCGGGCCTCGGCCAGCGGCGTGAACCCGACCAGGTCGGCGAACAGGACGGACGTGACTCGACGCTCGGCCACCGGCCGGTCGGGTGTGCGGCCCACCCCAGGCGCGCTTGACGGGTCCCGGTCGAGCACGGTCCCGCAGTGGCCGCAGAACCGCCCGCCCTCGTCGGCCGCCCCGCAGGACGGGCACGAGCGGACCAGCGCCATCGACGCGCCGCACTCGCGGCAGAACCTGGTGCCGTCCGGCATGTCGGCGGCGCACTGAGGACAGGCTGTCACTCGCTCGCCTTCCAGTGGGTGGGCCGACCGACCCTGGCGGACCGGCCGGCCGACGGGACCGTCACCGAAAGATATCGACCCGCTACCCCGCGGTGGCCCCTTTCCCCGACCCGCCCTGCCTGTGCGCAGCCCGCCCGGTCGTGATGCCACCGCGGAGGCGCTGAAGTTGTTGAGCCTCCCGGATGGCCTGGGCGGCCGGGTCTTCTCCGACCTCGCGACGTGTGGGGCGGGTCGAGCCGGTGGGTCAGCCGGGAATGCTGGTGCTGGCGTTGAGCACGTACCGGCCGGCAGCGCCCAACGCCGAGGTGGCGATGTTGATGTCCGTGAGTGACAAGTGTTCCGGCGTGCCGTCAACGGCCGACTTCGAGCAAACGTCGGGAAAGCCCAGGACGTTCCGGTTCCCTGTCGGGGTCCACCCCGTCTGGCTGGCACGGTCTCGGTAGTACGAGAACACCAACCCCGGTGTCTGGGTGCTGGGTGAAGGTCGCCCAGCGGGTCAGCGCGCGAGCCGCGCCAGCGTTGCCCGCGCGGTCTGGATGGGCGGGAGCAGCTCCTCGCGCTCGAAGCAGGCGAGGGCCTGCCGCGCGGCATCCATTGCTCCCGCGGTGTCACGGAGCAGCTCGCGCGACGAGGACCGCGCCAGCCACATCTCCCCGTGAGCCTGCAGGAACTCGGTCCCCTCGGCGATCCGAAGGCTTTCGAGGTGCTGTCGCTCAGACTCCACGGCGTCGCCCTGGCGGGCCATCAGGAGCCCTTGGGCTGCCGCGAGATACATGTCCGTGAGCAGGTCGTTGTCCTGGGCGATGGCCAGGCTCTCTGCGCACGCGGCCTGCGCCTCGTCGTCGCGGCCGAGCCGGGCGAGCATCAGCGCCAGCTCGGCGAGGGTGGTGCACCGCGCCCCGGTCTCGCCGACGGACCCGAGCAGCTCGGCGGCGCGCGCCATCGAGTCAGCCGCCCCGGAGAGGTCGCCCGACCAGCGCTGGCACCAGCCCAGAGCCCAGGTCAGGCACTCCGCCGTCTGCAGCACCAGGCCCTTCTCGAGCAGCAGGTCGTACCTCCCGCGCATGGCCACGACCGCTTCATCGATGCGCGCGTGGAAGCTGTGCTGCCGGTCGCGTTGTTCGGCTAGCTGGGCAATGACGCTCGGGTTGTCTCTCAGCTCGGCGCTGAGCTCGTCCACCGCGCGATCCATTTCGGCCAGTGAGCCGTCGCCGTAGCGGTAGGGCGCCCATGAAGCGCCGGACGAGCCTGCTCTGGTAGGGCCCGGCAGCTCCGGATCGATGGCCATGGCGCAGTCCCTGACGCGCGTTCACTGACCCGGCGCGCAGCTGGCCAAGCTCGTTGTCAACCTCGCTGCGCGTGAGGTAGGCCAGCATCAGCGCGCGGTCATCCCCGCCCTCGCCGAGGACCGCGATCGCTTGGCTCGCCAGTGCGTAGGTGTCTTCGATGCGGTGGACCGGCTCGGTCCAGAGCCGGACCCGCCCTCGCAGCAACCGGCCCCGCCACTGGATCGCGACGTCACCGAGGGCAGCCCCGGCCCGCTCGAGTTCGTCCGCGCACCGCAGAGCGGTCGCGAAGTCGCCATCCTCGTGCGCGGCCTCCCCAAGCGTGAGCGCGATCTCGGCCTGCAGCGGGGAAGGGGTCGGGACCAACGTTCGCGCGCGGGTGGCCAGCCGGAGAGCAGCGAACAGGTCGTCACGCGCCACGGCCCGGTCCGCAGCCTCGAGCAGGCGCCGGGCGGCCTCCGTCGCCAGGTCGGGGTCGGGGTCGTTGAGCTCGGCCAGGCAGGTCGCGGCTGCCTCCAGGTGAAGCGCGACCACCTCCGGGCCGGCCAAGGATGCGGGCTGCTGCTCGAGCCAACGGGCGAAGGTCCGGTGCAGCACGGCCCGCCGAGCCTTGGTCAGAGTCTGGTACGCGGCGTCCCGCAGCAGCAGGTGGACGAAGGTGTAGGCGTCGTTGCCGGGCAGGTCGGTCGTGGTCGGCCGGAAGAGGTCGGCGCGCACCAGCGCCTCGACCCGGGGAAGGACCGGGTCGGTCTCACCGAGGAGTGCGCCGAGCGCGTCGGGGTAGAAGATCTCACCCACCACCGAGGCCACGTCCACGACCCGGCGCAGGCCGTCCGCCAGCAGGTCGAGCCGCGCCGCGAGCACCGCCTGCACGCTCGGGGGGACGGTGACGGTGTCGAGGCCCTCGGCGCGCTGCCACCCCCCGCCGTCCGCCGGCACGAGCTGGCCGTCGTCGACCAGCATCGCGGTCAGCTCCTCGACGAACAGCGGGACGCCCTCGGCTGCGGCCACGATGGTGTCGAGCAGGGCCGGTCCGACCTGGGGACCGAGCAGCTGCGCGGTCAGCTGGTGGCAGTCGGCGTCCGACAGCGGGCGCAGCGCCATCGTGAACGTGTGCAGGCGGCCGGCCCCCCAACCCGACCTGGCCTGCTGGAACTCCGGACGGGCCATGCACACCAGCAGGATCGGGGCACCGCGCGACATGTCGGTGAGGTGGTCGAGCAGGTCCATCAGGCCCGGCTCGGCCCACTGCACGTCGTCGACCACCACAACCACGGGCCGGTGTGTGGCCAGCGTTTCGACCAGGCGGCGGAACGCCCATGCCACCTCCGGTGCGGTGGCGGTCCGAACGCCGCCGAGCATCGTCTGCAGCCCGGCCAGGACCTCGCCCGCATGGGCCATGCCCGACACGTGCTCGGCGAGCGGTGTCGGGTCGATCTCCGCCAAGGTGGTCAGCATCTCGACCGTGGGCCAGTAGGTGATGCCCTCGCCATACGGCAGGCACCGGCCCTGCAGCACCAGTGCGTCGGCACCGATCCCGGCGAGCAGCTCTTCGACCAGCCGCGACTTGCCCACCCCCGGCTCGCCTACGACGGTGAGCAGGACGCAGGCCGACTCCTCGACAGCGGTCGCGAACATCGCCTCGGCCATTCGCAGCTGGCGGCGACGGCCGACGAGCGGCCCGGAGAACCGCCGCCGGCGCTGCCCCGATCCTGCCGGCCGGACGCCCAGCAGCCGGTACGCGACCAGCGGCTCCGCCTTGCCCTTCACCGCGAGCGGTTCGACGGCCACGGCGTCGACGAGGTCGCGTACCAGCCGGTAGGTGGCCTCCCCGATCAGGATCTCTCCGGCAGCCGCAGCCTGCTCCAGCCGGGCGGCGACGTTGGCGGCATCGCCGGACATCAGGGCCTCGCCCCCGCTCAGCACCTCCCCGGTGTTCACTCCGATTCGGACCGCGAGCTCCACCCCGACCCGCGCCTGAAGGTCCTTGTTCAGGTCCCGTACCTCGACCAGCAGCTCCGTCGCCGCGCGCACCGCCCGAAGCGCGTCGTCCTCGTGCACGACCGGGATCCCGAACACGCCGACCACGGCGTCGCCGATGAACTTCTCAACCGTCCCGCCGTGGCGCTCCACGACTGAGCGGGCGCGACGCCAGTACCCCGCCAGCACCTCACGCAGCACCTCGCCGTCCAGCACCGAGCCGAGTGCCGTGGAGCCCACCAGGTCGCAGAAGACGATCGAGACGGTCTTGCGCGTGTCGGCACCCGGATCGGCCAGCGGCGAGGCGCATGCGCCGCAGAAGGTGAACCTCTCCGGGTTCTCGGTGCCGCAGGAGGGACACATCGTCACCCGGCGCAGGCTACGGGACACCGTGCGGTATGCCGCCGAGGTCGAGGTCGGCTGGCTGGAGCGACTGCCGGACCCGCCGCGAGGGTTATGGCAGTCCGGCGCCCCCGACCCGGTGCTCGCCACCACCCCTGGCCACGAGCTCAGCTTGGGCACGTTGGTGAGCGTGGAGGCGAAGTTTGGCAGCTGCAGCGCCTCGCCGACGTCGTCCGGCAGCCGGCTGGGCACGGCTTCGAGCTGCTCCCGGGGCGGTGGGCCGCGGATGGCCAGTCCGAAGATCATTGCGACAGCCTTAGGGGGAGCAGGAGGCTTGTGCTCACTGGACCCCACGGTCGAAGGACTGATCTGAGCATGCAACGGCGACACCTTCCCTGGCCGCTGAGGCACGAATGAGTAGCGGGTGGGCCACCAGACGCCCCCAGGCCGGCAGCGCCGCAGATCGCGACTATAGGCAGGCCTGGCGTCAGCTCCGTGTGCTCGTCCTCGACCGGGACAACTGGTGGTGCCAGGTCCGCGTCTCAGCCAAGTGCGTACCCAACCTGCGCTACGGCGCGCGCAACGCCCACGTCGACCACGTCGTGCCGCGCGCTCAAGGTGGCACCGACCACCCGTCCAACCTGCGCGCCTGCTGCATGCGCTGCAACCTGCACCTCGGCGCGCAGCTCGGACGCCAACGGCAGCAGCAAGCCAAGCAACGCTCACGGTCCTACCGGGTGTGGTGATCCGTTCCGAACGCACCTAACGGCACGTCGATGCGGCTGAAGGCCGACGTTCGTGGCGGGCTAGTTGCTGTCCTGACCGGCTGCGTTCAGTCGCGCTTCGAGGGCCGCGACCCGAGCCTTCAGGTCGGCGACCTCCTGGTCCCCGGTCAGGGCGGTCCCGAAGGGCAGGGGCAGGGTGTCCCCCGGCTCCTCGCCGCCCATGTCGAGCCGGAACGGCGGGTACTGGTCGGTCATCAGGCCGGCATAGGCGGCGACCCTCAGCACCCACCGGTTCAGGCCGAGCACGAGGTCGTACACCGGGCGCGGGTAGCTGCCGGAGAAGAGCAGAACCACGGCGGCGACCAGGACCAGGACGCCGATCAGACCGGGAACCGAGAACGAGTGCCAGCTTCGCGTGGCCGCGTCCCAGGCGTAGTAGGTGCTGCCGAGGAAGATCCCGACGACGATGTACTGCGGGATCGCCAGCAGCCACCACTTGACCAGCACCAGACCCCGGGACAGCCGCTCCGGGTGGGCGATCTCCAGGTGCGCGGGGTAGTCGGGCACGTCCGCGAGGGTGAACGGCGGGTATCGGTCGGTGCCCAGCGCGCTGTAGGTGTAGTACGCCACCCGCCACGACCAGCGCAGCACGCCGACGTTGAAGTCGAAGATGCCCCGGGGGTAGCGACCCGTGAACAGGATCGCGAAGAATGCGACCACGCTCAGGACGGCGAACGCGATCCACAAGAACGCGAGCACGATGAAGTGCGGGATGGCAAGCAGCCATTTCACAAGCCACAGCCCGCGCGACAACGGCTGATCGAGCGTGGCCTGTACCCGAACCGGATAGACAGCAGCAGCCATCAGGACACCTCCCACGACCACCACCCAGCATCCCCGCGCCGGAACGGCGCCAACCAGGGCCGAAAGACCCGACGTCGCGAACTCGACACGTGCGACGGGGACAGGGTCAGGGACCGGTCTGGGCGCTTGGGAACGGCATCAGAGTGGCGCAGAGAGCCTCGTTCAGGGTTCTCGGCTCCCCTCTTGGCGTCGATGCCGACGACGCTCAGTTGCGTCGAAACTCGCGCCAAGCGCGACACCGATCCCCGCACCGATGCTCGTTCCAAGCGCGATGCCGGCGCCTCCCCAGCCAAGCAGCCCAACGGTCAAACCGATCCCCGCACCAATAGACACACCGAGACCGGTCCACAGATGCTCGGACTTGGTCGGGGTCACATCGCGATTAGCCATGTGAATCCCCTCCTCGCTCAGTCCCGCAGGAGGTAGTTCCTGCAGAAGCCAAGCCCAACCCTGGGGCCTGGAGCGCGGCTCGGGAAGAGTCCTTCGCCCCTGACTCTGACCCCCGCTTGGCGGGCGGGACATCCGCACCGACTGCCGGATATGGGGCGCGCCTCGGGACCTAGGCCCTGTCGTGATCTTGGTACGACATCAGCGGCTACTGCCACCCGCCCGTGAACGGCACGTCGGTGCGGTCAACATTGATCGGCAGTCACGCCACTCCCTGCGCGGCCGCGAGGACTGCCACCCTCGCATCCCCGTCCGCTCCTAGCGCGAAGTTGATTCCCATGGTGGTGAGCATGCGGGTCATACCCGGGCCCATGTGCTCAGCAACGACGACATCAACATGGTGATCGGTCAGGAACCGTGCCACACGGGCGTGATGTGCACCCTCGGTCCCTTCGTCGTGTAGGACGTCCCAGCCCACCTCGTACTCCCGCCAGTCGGTCACATCCCCACCGGAGGCAGTCGCCACGGCCACCCGCTGTGCCCGGCCCCAACCCGGGGCGATCAGCCCGGCACGGTCCACCGGAATACACACGATCATGACCAGGCCCTTCGGTTCGGTGCGAAATCGTTGGTCCCACCCGCGTCACGCCGTAGAACCGCACTGCAGGATAGGGCGCGCCTCGGGACCGCGGCCTTTGTCGCGATCTTGGTCTCACATCAGCGGCTACTCCCACCCGCCCGCCAACGGCACGTCGGTGCGCGTCTCACCTGGGTGGGCTGCGCTCACGCACGTCGCGCGTGTGGCCCACGTCTTGGATCTAGGTGGGCGGCGGGCTGCGCTGGGCTCGTAGTTGGGCGATCTGGTCTTCGAGGTCGAGGACGAGGGCGATGCCGGCCAGGTTGAGACCGGCGTCGAGGAGCTGGCGGATGCGGTGGACGCGGTCTAGGTCGTCGGGGCTGTAGCGGCGGGTCCCGCCGTCGGTTCGGGCGGGGTCGAGCAGCCCGCGTCGCTCGTACAGGCGCAGGCTTTGCGGCTCGCTGCCGGCGAGTTCGGCCGCTGTGGTGATGCCGTAGACGCCGCGGGCCGGATCCACCTCGGGCACCAACGCTCACCCCTTCACAGAAATTTGGCAATCAGTCTTGCATACTCTCGGGCGTGAGTGCTACAAGAGATCTATGGCAAATGCCATAGATCCAATCAAGATCGGAGACGACGAGCAACACCAGGAGGTGAGGAACATGGCCGTGCTGCTGCGCACCGACCCGTTCCGTGAGCTGGACCGACTGACCCAACAGATGTTCGGCGGCGTAGGTACCACCACCCGACCCTCGGTCATGCCGATGGACGCCTGGCGCGACGGCGACGTGTTCGTGCTGGAGTTCGACCTGCCCGGCATCGACCCCGCCACCGTGGACCTGGACGTGGAACGCAACGTGCTGACCATCAAGGCCGAGCGTCCGACGCTCGGCGACAAGCAAGAGGTGCTAGCCGCTGAGCGCGCACGTGGAGTGTTCAGTCGCCAGCTGGTCCTGGGCGACAACCTCGACCTGAACCGGGTGGAGGCCGAGTACGCGAGCGGGGTACTGCGCCTGCGCGTCCCGGTCGCCGAACAGGCCAAGCCCCGCAAGATCACGATCAACTCTGCCGACCAGGGCCGGCAGGCCATCAGGGCCTGAGTGGATGGATCGCATGAGCCCGTTCGCATCCCTGGGCTCCGGCTCGGTCCGCGAAGTGCAGGAGCACTTCGTTGACCTAGTCTTCGCCGATCCTGACCTGCTGCGCGCCGAGTTCGACGCCATCATCGAGGCAGGCTGGGCCGGCGGCTCCCCGCCGCCCCAGCCTGGCCAGCCCCACGCGACCCCCGGGCCGGCGCCTGGCCGCCGGGCCCGACGAGGAGCTGCTGACGGAACTTGCCGCTCAGGACCCGAGACACCAGCACCGGGCCGCGTCACACTCAGCCGCCCCCGCTCCCCGCCTCACCACGAGAACCGACCAAACGCGACGAGCCAGAACGCGACGCGCTCGGGGCCGGGCAGTCACGATGACGGACTCCCGGCCCCGCGCGGTGAGCTCCTAGGATGCGGGTCCGGGCAGCAGGACCCGGTTGATGCCGTGCGCGATCTGCAGGTTGCCTGCGTTGATGTCGTACCTCACCACGCGCGGGTCCCAGTTGCCTGGGGAGGTGTCGAAGATGCGCACGCTGGGGCCGGTCCGCCAGTGGTAGACGTGGACAGTCAGCGTGCCGCCCTGCGCGGTCGTCAGTACAGCGCCGTTCGCCTTCACCGCATCCGCCGCCGTGATGGTGGCGCCGACGACCACGTGGTAGAGCAGGACCTGTTCGACGGTGTCGATGCCGAGCCCTGCGACAGCCGCAAACACGTCCTTCTCGTCGGCCACCCACTTGCCGGCGAGCTGGTGCACGAGGAGCCGGAACGCGCGGTCGTTCGGCAGGAACGCGGTCAGCGGCACCGTGCCGTCGGTGAGGACCTTCACCGGCGACGAGGGCTTGGCCTTCAGCACGGCCAGCACCGCCGCGGTCACGATGTCGTAGTCGTACGGGTTGTGGTCGAAGCCGTTCTTGTCGGCGAGCAGGACGGCTGCCAGCGACGTGGTCCCGGTTGGTGCTGACGAGGCGTTCGCTGCGGGCGCAGCGCCGACGCCGATAGCCGTGAGCGTGGCACCCGCGGCCACAAGAGCTGCGAGTCGTCGTGGAAGCTTCACGTTCGGTTCCTTCCCTCCGGTTGTGGTGCGTCCCAGCGTCGCAGCGCATCGGAGGCCCGCAAGTCGATCTTGTGCAGTGCGCAGCCGTGCACGTCTTGACATGCGAAGTCGCGCAGCCCGTGAGATCATCCCGTTGCTTCATCACGCATCCGTGCGGG
Source organism: uncultured Actinomycetota bacterium (assembly GCA_963771835.1). Lineage (GTDB taxonomy): Bacteria > Actinomycetota > Actinomycetes > Prado026 > Prado026 > CAVQCJ01. The sequence continues at coordinate 11,414 of CAVYVA010000004.1, read as the reverse complement.
TCTGCGCAGAAGTTCCCATAGCTAGCACAGGTGCGGGTTCGTCTGCAGGCTGTGGCACCGCGCGTGACTGGCCAGCGCTCGCTGGGCTCACATGCAGTCATGCGACCAGGCGGACGCAACGCCTACACCCGACTCCAGCTCACGTCCACCGGAGGGCCCAGGCCGGGACGCGTCAGGACGGCACATCGCCACGGCTCGGCAAAGGCTCTCGAGTGTGGGGAGATAGTTGTCATCGGGCCATCGCCCAACGAGCTGTGCCGGCGCGTGACGCATTGCCTCCTCGCTCACCCACACCAACGAGCTGCGAGGCCACGCCAGCGGACGTGTACCTGCGGTGCGGCCTTGTCCCGGAGGCCAGCGGTGGCTGCGCTCCGGATCGAACGAGTCAGCGGATGAAGCCGCCGGAGGCGTGGCGCGGGATCACGTACGATCCCGGCCTGAGATCAACCGACCGCTCCGCACGGGCGTCGGTGGCGAGGCTGCGTGGGGGCGTAAGTCTGGCGCACACTCAGGACCTTCAGGACCACGCCGTTGCGACGTCGCAACCACGGTGGCGCGGCGATCCGAATCCTCGACAGACGATGGTCCCTAGTCGTCGCTCGGGATCGGTCAGTCCTGGCGACGGTCGCCCGGCAGGTAGCAGTTGCACGGTTTGGCGGCCAGCCGCTCACGTTGCCGCTCGAGTGTGTCGATGAGCTTGGTTTGCTTCGTGTGTCCGACGGCGAGCGAGGCGTCCAGGGCTGACCGGTGTGCATAGCCTCGCCGCGTCCATCTCGTCGACGAGCTGCTCGTGCCGGACAAACAAGGCGGCCTGTCTGCCGACCCATCGCTTGGTCTCGGGATGGTGCCGGTATCCACCCTTGTCTCGGGTCAGGATCGCCCAGATGGCGTGCAGCTCCCGGTGCTCGCCCAACAGATGGAGCCGGCATAGCTCTTCGGGCGGGACGTCCCAGATCCGCACGGGTTGTCTGCTCCTCAACCAGTGTTCGTGCCGCGCGGCGGGCGGGTCGCGATGTGCAGAGCGGCAGGCACTGGCCCACTCTCGAGGAGGGTCGCTCCGGTCGCACGGGCGATGGCGGGGGTGGCCCCGGGGCCGGCCAGGACGAGGTCGGTGTCTGTCGCCAGAGCGTGCAGCGGCTCAGTGATCGAGGTGAACCGTTCCTCGACTGTGGCGGTGAGGACGATCAGGTCGGGCGACAGTGTCGCGGCCGCTTCGGACAATGCCGTGGCGGGGGTGTCCGGCCCGAGGAAGGTGATGCGCCAGCCGTTCCGCGACAGCACCAGGCCGAAGCAGATGAGGCCGATGTCGTGACGCTCGCCGGGCGGGCAGGCGAGTACAGCCCTGGGCCCGCGCCCTTGGTCCCAGTCTCGGGCCAGGCCGAGCAGCCGCTCGCGGATCAGCTGGCTGGCGAAGTGTTCCTCGGCGATGGTGACTGTTCCCGACGCCCATCCCTCACCGATCTGCTGCAGGCAGGGCAGCAGGACGTCGCGCAGGACGGTGTTGAGCGTGAACTGGGCGAGCAGCGTGTCGAGAAGCTGGTGGGCGCCGCCGCCATCGAAACCGAGCAGCGCGCCATACAGCTCGCCTCGGATCGCTTCAAGGTGGGTCAGGTCGGCCGGGGATGTGGTGCCGGTCGACGGATCGGCAGCGGCCAGTGCCCGGCCATCGCGTGTCTCGGCCCGCGCCAGGGCCAGCTTGGCGGCCTGGGCGGGTGGGTATCCCCGGTCGATCTCGCGCTGCATCGCCCGCACGACCGCTTCGTCGTCGCTGGAGTAGAGCCGGAAACCTCCGGCGGATCGGTGCGGGTTGAGCAGCCCGTAGCGGCGCTCCCAGGCCCGGAGGGTGTCGACCCGGACGCCGACACGGCGCGCCAAGTCACCGATCTGCACCAGCTCGTGCGGCGAACGCGCTTCGGATCCGTCGATCTCCGGACCTCCTTCCCGGTCGACACGCCAAGTTTGACGATGTGTCCAGAGTCTGTCTAAGGTCTGTCCAAGAAGCAAGCCCGACTCGCCGCACCATGAAGGGGATCTACCCGTGGTCCACTACCGCCGCCGGCTCGTCGTCCCGGTGCCCTTGGACGAGGCCTTCGCGTACCTGAGCCGGTTCAGCTCCACGGCCGAGTGGGACCCGGGAGTCCGCTCGGCCCGCATGGTGACGCCCGACCCGGTGGCGCTTGGCTCGGTCTTCGCGCTGGACGCGGTGTTCATGGGCAACACGGTTCCGCTGCGCTACGAGATCACCGAGTTCGATCCGCCGAACCGCGTGGTGCTGGCCGCGGAGAACGCCTCGGTCCGGTCGACCGACGCGATCACCTTCAGCGCGGACCCCTCCGGCGGAACCGCGGTCGAGTACGACGCGGACCTGGCCCTGAAGGGTCTGGCCCGGCTGGCCGCACCGATCTTCGCGCTGGCCTTCCGCCGGATCGGAGACCGGGCGTCCGACGGGCTGCTCGCCACCTTGACCGCCCGGGCCTCCGGACCACTGGGCCGGCAGCGGTGACCGGGTTGGTCGCGCGAGCCGCGGCCGCTGTGGTCGACCCGGTGCTGGAGGCGACGGTGGTGCCGAGCTTCAGCCGGGTCGGCTACCTGGCGCGCCACCGGCTCTACGCATGGGACGAGCCTGCGGCCGGCTCGATGGCCGGCCGGGTCGTCGTCGTCACCGGCGCCACCGGTGGCCTCGGCGGAGCGATCGCGGCCGCGCTGGCCGGCGTGGGTGCCACGGTGTGGCTGCTCGGCCGGGACCGGGACCGGACCGACTGGTTGGCCGACCAGGTCCGCGCGGCAGGTGCCCGGCGCCGATGTGAAGGTCGCCGTGGCCGACCTGGCTCGGCTGTCCGACGTGCACGCGGTCGCGGACACCCTGCTCGCCGGGACCGAACGCCTGGACGTGCTGGTGCACAACGCCGGCGCCCTGATGAACCGCTACGAGCAGACCGTCGACGGCCTGGAGACCACGACCCAGGTTCAGGTCGTCGCGCCGTTCCTGCTGACGTCGCTGCTGTTCCCCCGGCTGCGCGCCACGCCCGGATCGCGGGTGATCACGGTCTCCTCCGGCGGGATGTACACGCAGCGGCTGGATGTCGACGCGCTGACGCCGGACCCGGCGCTCGTTCAACGGCGTGAGCCGCCTACGCCAGCGCCAAGCGCGCCCAGGTCGTCCTCACCCAGGAGTGGGCACGGCGCACCCGCGGCAGCGGTGTCACGTTCCACGTCACCCACCCCGGGTGGGTGGACACCCCGGGCCTGCGCGCCTCGCTGCCCCGGTTCGCCCGGTTGATGGGGCCGCTGCTGCGATCCCCGCAGGAGGGCGCCGACACCATCGCCTGGCTGGCCAGCTCCGCGGCCGGCGCGCACGGCAGCGGCCAGTTCTGGCACGACCGCCGTCCACGGTCCACGGTGCGGCTGCCCTGGACCGCGACGCCCGACGGTGAGGCCGACCGGCTGTGGGAGTGGACCGCTGCGCACGCGGGCGTCTCGCTGACCCATGACCACGCCGTGGCCACCGACGCACCTGTGGCGTCGACTCGCCGGGACCCGAGATGATCCGGCCCCGGGCCGCGGTGGTGGGCAGCGGGGTCGCCGGCCTGACCGCTGCCTACCTTCTGCAGCGGCGCTACGACGTGACCCTGTTCGAGGCCGACGACCGGCTCGGCGGGCACGCACACACCCATGACGTCGACCGGGCGGCCGGCGGCACGGTCCGGGTCGACACCGGCTTCATCGTGCACAACGAACGGACCTACCCCCAGCTGCTGCGGCTGTTCGGCGAGCTGGACGTGCGCCACGCAGGAATCCGAGATGTCGATGAGCGTGCGCTGCGAGGGCTGCGGCCTGGAGTACGCGGGCGCCCGCAAGCTGCGCGGCCTGTTCGCCGACCCCGCGCAACCTGTCCCGGCCGCGCTACCTGCGGATGCTCGGGGAGGTCACCCGCTTCCACCGTGCAGGCGCGACACGTCCTTGCGGCCGACGAAGACGGCTCGGACGAGCTGACCCTGGGCGGTTCCTGGCCGCCGGCGGCTACTCCCGCTACTTCGTCGACCACTTCATGCTGCCGCTGGTGTCCGCGGTGTGGTCCACCGGACCCCAGGTCAGCGCACAGCAGCCGGCGCGCAACCTGTTCCAGTTCTTCGACCACCACGGGATGCTCTCGGTCGGCGGCTCACCGCCGTGGCGAACCGTGGTGGGCGGCTCGCGCAGCTACGTCGACAAGGTGGCGGAGCGGCTGTCCTCGGTGCCGGGTCTCCACCCCGGTGCGCACGGTCTCCCGCGGCTTCGACGCGGTGGAGATCCGCGACCACGCCGACGCCGTGCACCAGTTCGACCGCGTCGTGATCGCCACCCACCCGGACGCGGCGCTGGGCATGCTCGCCGACCCCAGCCTGGCGCAGAAGGAGATCCTCGGGGCCTTCACCTACTCCCGCAACGAGGCGTGGCTGCACACCGACGCCTCGGTCCTGCCCCGCCGGCCGGCGCCCGCGCCTCGTGGAACTACCTGAAGGCCGACCTGCTCCGGGCAGGAGACCCGGCCGCTGATGAGCTACGACCTGAACCGGCTGATGCGGCTCGGCGAGCCGCTGGACTACGTGGTGACCCTCAACGGAACCGGTCGGGTCGACCGAGTCGAGCGTGATCGCGAAGATGTCGTACGAGCACCCAGTCTTCACCCCGGAGTCGGTCGCGGCGCAGCGCCGGCTGCCGGAGATCAACGACGAGACCGCTCGCCTTCGCCGGGGCCTACCACGGCTGGGGCTTCCACGAGGACGGCTGCGCCGCAGGGGTCCGGGCCGCCGCATCGCTGGGCGTGCCGTGGTAGCCGCGATGTCCGACCTCGAGGTACTGCCGGCCCTGTATGACGCCGAGGTCAGTCCACGCCCGGCGGCAGCGGGTCAGCCGGACGTTCACGCACCGGATCTCCCTGTGGCTGGTCGACCTGGACGCGCTGCCGGTCCTGCCCTGGTGGCTGCGGCCGTTCGGCCGGTTCGAGGCGGCCGACCATCTCGGTGCGCCGGGACGGTCGATCCGGGAGAACCTCGACGCCTGGCTGGCCACCCAGGGCGTCGACCTGCAGGGCGGACGGGTGGTGATGCTGGCCAACGCCCGCGCGCTCGGCCACGTGTTCAACCCGATCACGCTTGTACTGGTGCTCCCGGCCCGACGGCCGCCCCGAGTGCGTCGTCGCGGAAGTGCACAACACCTACGGCGAGCGGCACTGCTACCTGCTGCGGCCCGACGACGCAGGGCCGGGCCGAGACCGCCAAGGAGTTCTACGTCTCCCCGTTCCTCGCGATGGGCGGCGGCTACCAGATGCGGGTCAGCCGGCCGGGTCACGAGCTGTCGGTCGCCGTGTCGCTGCGTCAGCACGGCCAGACCGTCTTCCCCGTCCGGCTGCGCGGCACCCGGCACCCGGCCACCCGCCGCCGGCTGGTCCGGACCCTGCTGCGCCACCCGTTCGGCAGCTACCGGGTCTCCGCGCTGATCCGGCTGCACGGGATCCGACTGTGGCTGCGCCGCATCCCCGTGCTGCCCCGGACACCGCACATCCCTCAGAAGGGGATCCAGTGAGCTCGTCCACCATCAGCCCGTGGCCCGTGCAGACGCATCCGGCCCGCCCGTCCGGGTCCGCGACGCGCGCACGACCGGTCCCGGTCGACGTCCCCGACGCGGTCGCCGGTCCGCGCCAGCGTTGCCGAGCTCATCTTCCGCGACCGGCGTCCGGCAAGATGCCGATCCGGGTCGAGCTGCCCGACGGGCAGCGCTGGGGAGCCGGCGGGCCCGACGACCCGGTGATGCACCTCGCCCGCCCGGCCGAGCTGTTCCGGCGCTTCGGCCTGGACGCCAACATCGGCTTCGGCGAGGCCTACCAGGCCGGGGACTGGAGCTCCCCGCAGCTGGCCGACCTGCTCACCGCGTTCGCCACCCAGCTCACCACCGTCGTCCCGCCCGGCCTGCAGGGGCTTCGGGTCTGGGCGCAGCGGATGCGCGGACACCGGGAGTCGAACACGACCGCCGTGGCCCGGCGCAACGTCGAGGCCCACTACGACCTGTCGAACGAGATGTTCGCGACCTTCCTCGACGAGACCATGACCTACTCCTGCGCCTGGTTCGACCCCGACGGCAACGACAGCGACAGCGACGACGGTGACAGCCTGACCCGAGCCCAGCTGCGCAAGATCGACGGCGTGCTCGACGCCGCCGGCGTCCGGCCAGGCAGCCAGGTGCTGGAGATCGGCACCGGCTGGGGCGCGCTCAGCATCCGCGCCGCCCAGCGCGGCGCCACCGTGACCTCGCTGACCCTGTCGGTCGGAACAGCAGCGGCTGGCCCAGCAGCGGGTCCGCGAGGCCGGGGTCGACGACCGGGTCACGATCCTGCTGCAGGACTACCGCGAGGCGGTCGGCCAGTACGACGCCGTGGTCAGCGTGGAGATGATCGAGGCGGTCGGCGCGGACTACTGGCCGACCTACTTCGCGGCCCTGGACGCGCTGCTCAAGCCCGGCGGCCGGGTGGCCCTGCAGTCCATCACCATGCCGCACGAGCGGATGCTGGTCAGCCGCCGCGCCTACACCTGGATCAACAAGCACATCTTCCCCGGCGGCCTGATCCCCTCGATCGACGCGATCGAGGCGACCCTCGCCGAGCACACCGGCCTGCGGATCACCCAGCGCCGCGATCACGGGCTCGACTACGCCCGCACGCTGCGCTGCTGGCGCCAACGCTTCCTCGCCCAGTGGGAGACCGTGGCCGCCCTGGGCTTCGACGACACGTTCCGGCGCACCTGGGAGTACTACCTCGCCTACTGCGAGGCAGGCTTCCGGACCGGGTACATCGATGTCAGCCTGATCCAGCTGCAACGCCACGACGGCCCGGCACCGGCCGTCCCGCTCGCCGAGCTCGCGACCGTGACGGGAACCCCGACACAGTCCGGCAAGGCCCCTCAACCGCCGGTCGCGGAAGCCGGGAGCGATGCCCGCAGCAAGATCGCCGGGGCCCTCGGAGGCGTATGTTCGGCACGATGGCCGACCAAGCCGACGCCGATCGTCGAGTCCTGGTGACGGGGGCGACGGGATACATCGGCGGGCGGCTGGTCCCGCACCTGCTCGACGCGGGGTTCACGGTGCGGGTGCTCGCGCGTCAGCCGGACAAGCTCCGGGACCGGCCGTGGGCGGGTCGGGTGGAGGTGGTCCGCGGCGACGCGTCCGACCCGGAGGACGTGGCCGAGGCGCTGCGCGATGTCGAGGTCGCCTACTACCTGCTGCACGCCCTGACCGGCGGACCGTCGTTCGCCGTCGAAGACGCGGCGATGGCACAGACCTTCGCGGCCGCCGCGAACGCGGCCGGGGTACGCCGGATCGTCTACCTGGGCGGCCTGGTGCCACCCGAGGTGCCGGTCGACCGGCTCTCGGAGCATCTGCGGTCGCGCCGCGAGGTCGGAGAGATCCTGCGCGGCCTCCGGCGTCCCGACCGTCGAGCTGCGCGCCGCGGTCATCATCGGGTCAGGGTCGGCGTCGTTCGAGATGCTGCGCTACCTCACCGAACGGCTCCCGGCGATGACCACACCGCGGTGGGTCAGCAGCCGCATCCAGCCGATCGCCGTTCGCGACGTGCTGCACTACCTCGTCGCCGCCGCGGACCTGCCCCCGGAGGTGAACCGGACCTTCGACATCGGCGGCCCCGACGTGCTCACCTACGCCGACATGATGCGCCGCTACGCGGCCGTGGCGGGGCTGCGGCCCCGGCTGATCATCCCCGTCCCGGTGCTGACCCCGGGGCTGTCCTCGCACTGGGTCGGACTGATCACCCCGGTGCCGGCGTCGATCGCCCGGCCGCTGGTGGAGTCGCTCCGGCACGAGGTCGTCTGCCACGAACACGACATCGCCGCCTACGTCCCCGACCCGCCCGGTGGGCTGACCGGCTTCGACGAGGCCGTGCGGCAAGGCGCTGACCCAAGTGCGCGAGGCCGCCGTCGACACCCGGTGGAGCGAGGCGTCCTACCCCGGCACCTCAGCCCAACCCTGGCCCGGCGACCCCGACTGGACCGGCGGCACGCTCTACCGGGACGTCCGCGAACAGCTCGTCCACGCGACACCCGCATCAGGTTTGGACGGTGCTCGACGCGATCGGCGGCGAGCACGGCTGGTACTCCTTCCCCCTGGCCTGGTGGGTCCGTGGAGCCATGGACCGTGCGGTCGGCGGAGTCGGGCTGCGCCGCGGACGCCGGAACCCAGACCGACTCGCCGTCGGAGACGTCGTGGACTTCTGGCGGGTCGAGGAACGCATCCCGGACCAGCTCCTGCGGCTGCGCGCCGAGATGCGCCTGCCCGGGCTGGCCTGGCTCGAGTTCTCCCTCCAACCCACCGACGGCTCGACCATCCTGCGGCAACGTGCGCTCTTCCACCCACGCGGGCTGGCCGGACAGGCCTACTGGAAGGGCCTCGCACCCTTCCACGGAACTCGTCTTCGGCTCCATGATCCGAAACATCGCCGCCGCCGCCGAGAGCGGACCCACGGATCGTCGAGGGATATTTTAAGCGTTTGAGGCGTGCACGCGGCGGTGGCGGCTCCGCCAGATCTACCCCAATGGCGTCACATGGCCACGAGGGGAACCTCGTCGACGACAAGGCGGCTCCGCACACCTAAAGCGACTCTTGTCGGCTGGATGCATTCCCTACCTACCGCACCTGATGCCGGTTCTTGCGCTGTCTAGGAGGCGCCGGCAGAGAAGGCGGCGACCAGAACGGCACATCGGTTCGGAAGCGAGCACGGTCAGCGGCCGGGGACATGCCAGACCGTCCGGCACCTATGAACGGGCCGCAGGACGTTCGCCTCTGGGGTTCTTGCGCCGGTCGCCGCCACCCTGTCCAGAAGACCGCAACTCTGGCGACTTTGGAGGTGACGTGAATGCACAAACCGTTCACCACACCGGCAGGCAAGTCGATCATGACAACGCCGGGGGCGCACGGCGTCGGGGGCGGTTTTGGGCAACGGTGGCAGCACTTGAGGTAGCGATTGCCGCTCTCGCCGTGGTGCTGGACGTCGTCGTCCCCACCATCGTGATTCTGGCGCTGCTGACTGTCTCGCTCGTCATCCGAAGGGAGGGCTTGGCGACTCTCGGGTTCCACCGCCTTGATCGTCCCTGGCGGGGCGCGTCACAAGTACTGGCCTTAACCGTGGGCTGGACGTTCCTGCAGCTGGGCCTGTTCTTGCCCGTGCTGGAGCACAGCACAGGGGAGAAGCAGGACCTGAGCGACTTCAAGGATCTTCAGGGGAACGTGAAGATGCTCGTTACCTTGCTGATCCTCTCGTGGACGCTGGCCGCGATCGGGGAAGAGCTCGTGTACCGGGGCTACATCCAGACACGCATCACTGATGTACTGGGCGCTCGAGCAATCGGTATCACGTTCGCCGTCCTGGCTTCGTCACTGCTCTTCGGTTTGGCCCACACCGAGCAGGGCGTTATCGGGGTCGTCGCGACCTTCCTCGACGCACTGTTCTTCAGTGTGCTCCGCCTGCGCTACCGAACCCTGTGGGCATCGGTCCTCGCGCACGGCTTCAACAACACCATCGGGTTGGTGGCGTACTTCCTCGCTGGGCCGTTCTACGGGCTTTGGTGAGCACAGACCTGGCACAGAATGCGGGATCGAGGACTCCCGCTGGCGAACAGAACGGCACTTCGGTGCGCAGTTCCGGGATCCCTTACGCCTCCGGGATCGGGTCTGCCGAAGTTCGCTCGGGACTCAGCTGTCGGGCGTGCCCGCACCCAATCGCCGCCGAACCTCCGACGTGTCCGCGCCGAGAGCGCCCAGCAGCACCGCCGCCGGATCTGGTGGTTGCAGAGTGAGGATCTGGGCCAGCACCTGCTGGGCCGTGACCTGGGTCTTCCGGCGCACAGCCTTGACCGCTTCCTCAAGCACTCTCTTTGCCGCGGGCGTCATGCGGAGGCGATCACTCGTCATGACATCTCTGATCCTCGGCCTCTTCGGCACGGCGCGCATCGGCAGTGGCGGAGCGTCGATGCCGGACCCCATGCCCAGCGCGCTCAGGGCTTCGTGATCGAGCGACTCAAGGCCCTGGCGAGCTTGCTGCAGGCTCACGCCCAGCACGTCTTCGATCGAGGGATCCTCCAACAAGGCAAGCAAGACGTGATCGGTGCCAGTTCGGCGATCACCGCGGCGACGAGCCTCTTCACCGGCCCGCATAGTGATGGCCCAGACGTGAAGCACCTCTGGCACAACGGATTCGGTGGTCATGATGGCTCCTTCCCGTACTTGGCGTGGACGGACTGGCGAGTGATGCCCAGCGCATCTCCGATCTGCTGCCAGGACCACCCGGCAATCCGCGCAACCCGTACCTGGTTGGCCTCGACGCGCTCGGCGAGCCGGTGAAGGGCCACGGACGCGCGGAGTCCCGAAGCTGGGTCTCCCGATCCGATGGCGGTGGTGATCTCCTCTATATCCACACTGTCAGTCTGGACTGACAGTGCCGGGACGTCAATCCAAACTGACACTCTGTTCTCGGACAGTGCGGCCGGCCGGAAATGCCAGTTCTGGGGCTGTGGATAACCTCGGATCGAGAGGGCTCTGGCACGCCGCCCTCGCCCCGCAGACGCGCTACACGTCCAAGGAGTGGAAGAAGCCCGTCCCGGCTCGCGGGCCGGAAGGGGTTTGGGAAGAGGCCGGCGAAGCGACGGCCGGCACACCCAAGCCGACCTGGACGCCATCCCCGCCGAGCTCAACGGCCGCCCTCGACAAACCCCAGGCTGGAAGACATGTCGGTCGTCTTGTCACCTGGCTGACAGCCTCGGTCGGATATCGCGGGCATCCTTCGCGTGCTGGGCCTCCCGGCACGAAATCGGAAGGAGCCTGTGGTGTACAGAAGCGCTCGCCTGCTGGGACGGCTGCTGGTCGGGATGCTCACGCCGGTGCTGCTGGGTGCTGGCCCGGCTGCCCTCGCGGGGGGGCCGATCCACGACCCGAATGACGGCGCCTTCCCAACCCCGTCGCGGTCGTTGGATGGCGCACCTTCGATCGGGACTGCCGGGCCGACGGACTTCGGCTGGATGGTGCAGGGTGCGGCCGTCGTCCTCCTCGCGGTCGCCGTCCTAGTCTGGTTGTTCGACCTGGTAGGCCGACGCCGCTCGAGGGCCCTGCCACAGCCGAGATGAGTGCGGCCAGCAAGGGCGATGGATGGGCTAGGGGGGATCGGCGAGTCGTCGGGTTCGCGCCTGAGCCGCGGCTTGCAGCTCGCCGGCCCGGACGAGTCGCTGTCCAGCGGTGACGGCCATCCCGGCCGCCTTGAACTGCCCCGCCGGTTCTGCTCCGACGGCGGACTCCGCGCGTTCGAGGCAGTCGGCTCCGACAATCCGGTCGGCGAAGGTGGCCGCACCGAACAGCTCGATGGACGCCGCGCGCGTCAT
>CAVYVA010000003.1:0-6457 GCA_963771835.1 uncultured Actinomycetota bacterium | reverse complement strand
AGCGCACGATGCAGCCGGCCGTCCGTCGGGGTAGTCCTCGAGGGCCCACAGCATCGGGTGCCCCTCGCGGATGAACAGCCGCCCGCCGGGCCGCAGCAGCCCGCCACCACCTGCGGCCCAGCGGCGGACGTCCGGCAGCCAGCACAGCGCGCCGATGCCGGTGAACACCAGGTCGAAGGCCTCGGCCCCGAGCACCTCGACCGCGGCGTAGACGTCGCCCTGGACGAAGTCGGCGTCGCTGCCGGCCGCGCGGCCAGCCGGCGCGCCTCCTCCAGCGCCGGCCCGGAGAAGTCGAGCCCGGTCATCTGGGCGCCGAGCCGGGCGAGGGACACCGTGTCGGTGCCGATGTGGCACTGCAGGTGCACCCCGCGGAGTCCCGCGATGTCGCCCAGCCGCGGGAGGTCGAAGCGCACGACGTCGCTGAGGAACGCCGGGTCGCGACGAACTGCTCGACCGCGTAGTCGGGCGACGCCGCGTGCGCGGGTGCACGCTCGTCCCACATGGCGCGGTTGACGCGCGGTAGTCGACCATGGGCGGAAGGCTGCCAGAGGTCACACCCGTTGTCGTCCGGATACTCGTCTGACCGTCCTGGGCCCGGACCCCAACCGGACGATGGCCCTTTGCTTGCCGGGCCGGTCGACGCTGTACGAGATGATCGCCGGATGGACCGGCAGCCCAGGTACGACGTCGTCGTGGTCGGCGGCCGGGTGGCCGGGTTGCTCAAGCGCCGTGCTGTTCGCGAAGCGCGGCCTGAGCGTGCTGCATGGTCGACCGCGCCGCGTTCCCGAGCAGCACGCTGTCGACGCACTTCTTCCGCGGCGGCTGGCTGGTGCGGGTGCTCGACACTGGCCGGGCCGCTCGGTGCCGGTGGAGGAGCTGGGTGCCCCACGGCTGACACGCGAGTACAGCTACGACGCCGGGCTCGGGCGACGCAGTGGTCGGGCCGCCGCAGGATCCCGGCGAGGCCGGGTTCAACCTGTCCGTGCGCCGGGAGCAGCTCGACGCGACGTTGCAGGCGGGCGCCGAGGCGGGCCGGCGTCGAGGCGCTCGACCTCGGCTGCCGTCAGCGGGCTCGTGACCGAGGACGGCAGGGTCGTCGGTGTCACGACGGCGGACGGCGGGACGGTCGGCGCCGGGCCTCGTGGTGGGAGCGGACGGCCGCCGTTCGACGGTGGCGCGCGAGGTCGGCGCCGAGGACCGGGAGCGGCACGGCGGCAGGCGCGCCCTCTACTACCGGTACGTCCGAGGGTTCGCCGGGCCGGACGGCGGGGCGCCCGACGGTCCGGAGTTCTCGCTCCTTGGGGACGAGCTGGCGTACGTCTTCCCCAGCGACGGCGGCGTGACCTGCCTGGCCATCAGCGTCAACCTCGCCGAGTACGAGCGGCTCCCGGCACGACTCCCGCGACCGGTTCGACGCGCTGCTGCGCCGGCACGACGGCTTGTGGGACCGCTACGCGCGGAGCGTGCCCGAGGGGCGGCTGTTCGGGTCGGGGCCGGAGCCGGACTACGTCCGTCGGGCCGCGGGGCCGGGCTGGGCGCTGGTCGGCGACTCGGGGATGCACCAGGACCCCTGGACGGGCTCGGGGATGGACTGCGCGGGAGTCTCCGCCGAGCTCCTCGTCGAGACCTACTGCGCGGCGGGGGGTGGCGACGGCTGGGCCGCAGACCTTCGACCGGCGTCGCGACGAGCAGATGCTCGACACTTTCCACCAGACCGTCGAGGGGGCCGCCGATCTCTCCGCCATGGCCGGCTGACCTACAAGGCGATGAGACCCGCGTTGGTGGGCGTGAACCCGCAGGCGTCGAAGTAGAACCCTGCGCAGATGGTCCTCGAAGTCGACGTGCAGCCACTCGCAGCCGGCTGACCGCGCCTGCTCGGTCGCGACGCCGACGAGCCGGGTGGCGATGCCCCGGCGCCGTGCTCCGGCAGTCACCACGGTGTCGAGCACGAACGCATGGGCGGCGCCGTCCCAGGCGACGTTCACGAATCCGACGAGCTCGGACCCCGTCGCGGGCGCAGACCCAGCCGAGCGAGTGCCGCTCGACCTGCCCCCGCCAGTCGTAGTCGACCACCTCGCGGGTGAACCCCTCGGCATGCAACGTCTCGACCTCGGAGCTCTCGAAGCCCCCACGCCACTCGTACGTGATCACCGGGACACCGTAGGAGCAGCGATGGCGGCGTGCCACGCCATAATCGCCGGACGCGGCCCGCACGCGGCGCGCACGTGGAGGGGACGGCGATGGTGGTCGAGGTGGGGCCGGCCGCAGAGGGCGTCCGGGTTCCGTGGGAGCAGGTTCCCGGTGACGTGCGCACCGAGATCGAGACGGTCTGCGGGGCAGCCGTGGTGTCGACGGCGACGCAGCCGGGCGGCTTCAGCCCCGGTGTCGCGGCGCGGGTGGTCTGCGCCGACGGCCGGCGGTACTTCGTCAAGGCGGTGACGGTCGAAGCGAACGGGCAGACCTTCGCGGCGCACCGGCGCGAGGCGGTCGTCCTCGCCGGGCTCGGGTCGCTGCGCGAGGCTGTGTCGTTGCCGGTGCCGTTCCTGCACGGGGTGGTCGACGACGGATGCTGGGTCGCGCTGGTCCTCGAAGACGTCGACGGCGTGCAGCCGGCGCTGCCGTGGCGGGCCGAGCAGCTCGCGGCGGTGCTGGGCGCGGTCGACCTCCTCGGCGAGCTCCTGACACCCGCTCCGATCAAGGCCCCGACGGCTGGCGAGGCGTACGAAGGTGCGTTCTCGGGCTGGCGGACGCTGTCCGCCGACGCGCAACGGGCGGACCTCCTCGACCCGTGGTCACGCGGCCGCCTCGACCGGCTCGCCACGCTCGAGGCCACCTGGCCGACGTACGCCGACGGACCGTCGCTGCTGCACACGGACCTGCGCGCGGACAACCTGCTGCTGACGGCGGACCGGGTCGTGGTGGTCGACTGGCCGTGGGCCTGCACCGGCTCGCCGCTGCTCGACGTCGTGGGGCTCGCACCGAGCGTCGCGATGCAGGGCGGACCGGACCCGGACCGGTTGCTGGCGATGACGAGGGTCGGGGCGGCGGCGGACCGCGAAGCGGTGGCGGCGCTCGCCTGTGCCGTCGCCGGCTACTTCACCGAGGTCGCGCTGCAGCCGCCGCCGCCGGGACTGCCGACGGTGCGCGCGTTCCAGGCGGCGCAGGGTGCTGTCGCCCGTCGCTGGCTGGCCCGGCTGCTGTCCTAGTCGTCTGCGTGCAGGTGCCTGGGGGCGACCCGTCCGAACACGTCGTCCGGGCACAGGAAGGTCCAGGCCCCGGCGACGATCATCGAGCGGCCTTGGTCCGACACGCTCACCTGCGGATGGTCACGGGTGGCCGCGAGGTAGCGGCCTTCGAGACTGTCGCGGGCGTAGAAGCCGGTCGGGTCGACCGGCTGCGGCGCGAAGGGCTGGCGGCCGAGCCACGTCGCAGGAGCTGTCCGCCTCGGCCTGGACCTGTCCGGGGTGATCACTCGCCCAGGCCAGGTCGTCGGGACCGTCCGGCAGGTTCTGACCCATGTACGTCTGCAGGTATGCGCGGAAGGCCGGCAGGTCGCGGGGTGCGAGCATGCGTACGGCGACGATGCTGCCGAGGCTGAGCACGACCAGCACGACAACGGTGACGACGACCGTCGGCGTCCGTCGCATCGTGTCAGCGCTCACCGCGGGTCCTCCACGGACTGGCAGGGTCAGGCGAGGGGGTCGTCGGCTGCGCGTTCCCGCCCGGTCTCGAAGAAGGCCAGGATGCCGGCGGTGTCGCCGAGCTCCGCGACGGTCGCGGCGGCGCCGTACGGCTGGTTCCAGAAGTCGCCGGTGCGCTGCTTCCAGGGGCCCACGTAGGCGTACGGCTCGGGGATCCCGTCGTCGCCCGGCGAGACGCCGTAGTTCACCTCGTCCAGGCTGATCCCGACGTCGAAGTGCTCGGGCCACAGGACCGGCGTGGGCGGGTCGTGCGGCTGGTGGGCGGCTCCGAGACTGGCGAGGGCGTCCGCGCCGGCCGCGAGCGCCTGCTCGATCCGGGCCGGCGGCCGCGGCGTCGACGACGACCTGGTCGCCGGCGGTGACTCCGGTGGTGTCGCCGTACACGCCCGCGGGGGCGCCGAAGTCGATCCCGGCGGCCGCGGCGAGGTCGCCCGCGGTGCCCTCCAGGGGGAGGACCCGCTCACCCCCCGCGGTGCTCACGACGAGGTCGGTACCACGCACGGACACCCGGGCCGGGTCGCCCGGCATCGGCAGGGTGCTGAAGCCGTCCCGGTCGACAGTCAGCCGGATCGTGCCGGCGACCCGGTGCTGCGGACCGGCGAGCAGGGTCTCGGCCACGCCGTGCAGGCTCCGTCGGGTCTGGGCGAGCGTGCGCTCCATGTCGGGTACTGCCATCGGGGGCCTCCAGGCGTCACAGGGCAGGGACCGGGCCGGGCTGGGGTGACGCACGGCGTCGGGCTTGCGTACCTTCAGGGCCCATGGTGGACCAGGCCGTCCTGGAGGCCCGACTCCGGGCCGGCGACGAGGGGGCCTTCGTCGAAGCCGTGCAGGCGTGGACGCCCGCGATGACGAGGATCGCCACCGGCTTCGCCATCGACCCCGTCGTGGCGGACGAGGTCGTCCATGAGTCGTGGCTGTCCGTGGTCGCCCGGCTGTCCGTCGGGCAGGTCGGGCCGGAACGACCGGTCGGGCGGCTCCGCACGGTGGTCTTCGAGTCGGTCGTCGAGCGAGCCCGGGCGGCGGCACGGGAGCGTGGCTCGGCGCACGTGCTGGCCACCGAGGACATGGGGGCGGGCCCGACCGTCGACCCGGCCCGGTTCCGGCCCCTGTCCGGCACCGATCCGGGCGGCTGGCAGGAGTTCCCGGCACCCTGGCCGGACGACGCGGACGTCGGGCCGGCACTGCTCGCGGCGCTGCGCGGGCTCACCGGTCTGCAGCAGGCGGTGGTGACGTTGCGGGACGACGAGGGCTGCACCGCCGAGGAGGTCTGCCGCATGCTCGACCTGACGCCGGACGAGCAGCGCGCGATCCTGCACCGAGGCCGCGCGACGCTGCGGCAGGCCGTCGAGGACCACCTGCACCGCCAGGCGAGCGCCTGACCCCGCCCGTTGATCTTGAGCAAGTTGGGCTTCCTACCGGCGTGTCGCGCTGACTTGCTCAAGATCAACGGGGGGAGGGGGGTTAGGCGCGGACGGCGCTGAGCGCGGCGACGCCGACGATCACGATGACCACGCCCGTGAGCTGCATCCGGCTCAGCCGCTCCCGGAACAGCACGTACGCGCCGACCGCCGTGAACGCCGCGAACTGCGATGCCAGCACGGCCGCGATCGCGATCTCGTGCCGCGCACCGACCGCGTACGCCGCGAAGCCCACCACCTCGGCGGCCCCGGAGACGAGCACCAGCGGCACGGCGCGGCGGGTCAGGCGCAGGCGGCCCGTCAGCGCGAGCGGCACGGTCAGGATGACGACGCCCATCAGCCGCGGCGGCAGCAGCACCCAGCCGAGCCCGGCGGACGAGCTGACGTGCCCGGTGGCGTACAGGCTGACGCCGAAGGCGAGCGCGGCGAGGACGGCGAGGCCGACGGCCAGGCTCTTCCGCTCGCCCTCGACCGGGAGGACCTCGGGCGCCGTCGCCGCCAGCAGCACCCCGCAGGTGATGACCACCAGCAGCGCCGCCGACGCCACGCCCAGCGGCTCTCCGGCGAGCACCGCCACCAGCGCGGCGAGGGCGCCCTCGGTCGAGACGATCGGCGTGACCAGGCTGACCTTGCCGACGCGCAGCGCGGAGTACCCGAGCACCAGCCCGGCCAGGTTGCCGGCGCCTCCGACGGCGAGCCAGCCGATGGTGGCCGCGTCGGTGGGGGGAGCCGGCCGCCAGATCGCCAGGATCGCCAGGTTCAGCACCAGGCCACCGGTCATCACCCACGCAGTGACGGACCAGGCGCCGATCATCCGGCTGGACCGTGACGAGCACAGGGTCGACGTGGCCCACATGAGCGCGGCCCCGAGGCCCCCGAGCACGGCGATCACCCGGAGAACCTACGGCCCTCACGGCAGGCGTGGCAGGCGGGTTGCCACGGCGAGCGGCCGGCCGAGACCGATGGCTACAGTTCGCGGGTGGCCGACGTCGTCTGCAGGGACGTGGTCGAGCTCGTGACCGAGTACTCGGAGGGGACGCTCGACGCCGAGACCGCCGCGGCGGTCCGGAACCACCTGACCCGGTGCCGAGGGTGCGAGGACTACCTCACGCAGATGCGGACGACGGTCGAGCTGGTCGCGCACCTACCGGTCGAGAGCAGGTCCGAGCCGGCCGGCGACGAGCTGCTGGTCGCGTTCCGCGAGTTCCACGCCCGCGGTTCCCACGCAGCCGACCGCTGAGCGTCAGGCGGCGGGCCGGCGGAGGATGTCGACGGCGTCGCGGGCGATCGGGTCCAGCGCTGCTCCGCCACCCTCCGCGTACGCGATCAGGTCGGCAC
>CAVYVA010000002.1:0-1189718 GCA_963771835.1 uncultured Actinomycetota bacterium | reverse complement strand
ACTGCCGGTTCTTGTGCTGTGGGCAACCCCGGATCATGAGGGTCTGGTCATCGTCCGGGCCGGCAGTATGTGCGGTTGCGTGGCTGGGTGATGGACATTGCAGCGAACGGTGGCCTTTCAGGAGGTGGACCGTCCTCATCACGTCGGCCTGCTTCTCGGCGGTCATGCGCTGACCCCAAGAATGATCATGTCCATTCGCCAGGGATCGGCGCCGCCTGACCGGCGACGCACTGCCGCACCGAGTCGACGTATCCCGCTACGCCGCAGCCGGTGCCCGGTGACCACGTCCTCTGAACGCAGCCACGCTCGTTCGCTGGCCACGGTTCAGACCCCGTCGTTCAGCGATCATCCGAGACCTCCCTACGGGACACCGCGGGCGTGACCTCGAGGCGCAGTGCGGTCATGTGGAGTGATGCTGGTGGGCCGGTGCGGATCCTGCCGAGCAGGCGGGCCAGAACAGCGGTCGCCACGAGCGCCGCCGATCCCCAGCTCTCGATCAAAGACACCCATAAGACCCCAAGGTCAGCTCCTGCTCGAATCGTGTGGATGAAGGCAACCGGCCAGGCCACGTACGCGAGCCGATGAACAGCGCGCCAGGTCCGGTAACCAAGGTGCCTGCGAGCGAGGCTGGTGAGCAGAACCGCAGACCCAAGGTCGACCGCGAGCGTCCCGAGCCCGATCGCGAGCGGGCGGTACGGCGATACGAACGGCACCGCGACAGCGGCCCAGCCGATAGAGACGAAGGGATCCATGATCGCGGTGACGACGTGGACGCCGAGCAATCCCACAGCGAACAGCGCGAGCGTCCGGTGCAACTCCATGACCGCGAAGCGAGGCCAGCGGGCCAACGCCGATCCGGTGCGGGTCGCGACGCCGAGCACTACAACGACGCTGAAAAGCATCAGCAGAATCAGGCCGCTGCCACGAGACAGGAACCACAAGGACTGCCCGCCGGCTTGCACCGCGGTTGCGATCATGGTCATCTCCATCGTCGATCTGCGTCAGATCCGGCCACGAAGAGACGCGTGTGGGGCGCACGGAGAGACCCCCCGTTGGTAGCGGGCCACCCGCCGACGAGCCGTACCCTGCCTGCGTGGGCGACGAGCCGAGCTGCCAGCCCCTGGTCAGCCAGCCATGCTTCCGCTTGCTCGCCCGCGACGATCGCCCCCGTGGATGCCGCGTTGGCCTCGGCGCAGGTACCTGCTGTGACGCTCGCCATGCGCCACGGCCCGCTGGCCGGCAGGCCGGTTCGCGGGTCGACGATGTGGTGCATCTGCTCGCCGGACCGCTGCCATCGGCGGCAGGTGGTCGACGAGCTGGCCAGCGCTCCATCGACGAGCTTGACCAGCTGCGCCGCTGTTACGGACCTATGACCCGAAGGGTCTTCGTCAGCGACCCGCACCGGCCAACCGCCCAACGGTGCTTGGCCGGCAAGGGCGATATCACCGCCGAGACTGACCAGTACGCCGCCGGTCCCGGCGGTCGCATATGCGGCCGCCGACGCACGGTCAGCTCCCAGACCCTTAGCAGTAGCGCCGAGATCGAGCCTGACGCCGTCGGGCAGGCACAGCGTGCGCCCATGGAGCGTGACGGCCTGCCAACCCGGCACCGGGACGGCGGGGGCGGTAGCCACCACGGCCTGGGCCTCGCCGATCTCGACGAAATCACGGTCGTATCCCAGGGAGATAAGGGCAGTCCCGACCGTCGGGTCAACAAGGCCCCCAGTCCAACACGCGGCGGCCAGTGCGACCTGGATCGCCTCAGCGAGCCCTTCGCTGATTCGGTAGGTTCCGCCCCCGAAACGGTGGATCCGGGAGATCTCGGAGTCGACCCGGAACCGGCTCGCTTCTCGATCTAGCCGCGTCAGCTCGGCGTCGACAACTGTGAGCAGAACAGGCAGATTGAGCGATGGCCATACCGCGACTCGGGCCGTGGTTCCGAGGGCGTCCTTCTCAGCCACACCCACTCCGTCAGATCCGATGTCGATTCGCTTCCACGTGGGCGAAATCAGTCTGGACGCGCTCAGCTCAACGTGGGTCATCAGTCGTCCCGCCACGGAGTCGTGCTTCCGCCACCACCACTGCCGGTTGATCCGGGGGTTACGCAGGTCCCTCCCGAGCCAGTAGCTCCGACGCCGCCTCCCGAGCTGGAGGTGCCGACGGTCACCCCCGAGCCGCCCGAGGTGGCGACTGCGTTCGACACCGTCGGCCGCGGCGAGGGACCGATGCCAGGTCCCGTGCACGCGGGGACCGCAGTCGTGATTGTCCGCGTCACTGGGGCGACGGGGTTGGTGTGCGCGAAATAGCCGGTGGCGGCCGCCACACCGACGATCAGCGCCGCCGCGGTCCAGTTCGACATGCGGCGCAGCCGGCGTAGGCCGTCCTCGCGAGCGATCACCCGCGACTGGACCGAGGAGAAACCAGCGGACCGCGGTATCGGTACTGAGAGAGGCTGCGCCTCACGATTGTGTTCCATCTGCGCTCTCCTTCCACTTACGTTGGCGCCGGAGTGGCCGGAAGATCAACGGTGCGCCGGCCCGCTATAGGTCAGGTCTGTGGTCGAGGTGCATGAACGCTCGAGATGTCACCCCGCGGTGATGTAGTGCGACAGTGCCTCACGCTCGAACTCGAGCTCGCTGATGCTGCTCTTGACGACGTCTCCGATGCTGACGATGCCCTGCAGGCGACCGGCGGCCACAACAGGTACGTGGCGGAAGCGGCCGTCGGTCATGACTCCTCGGAGGTCGGCGACTTGGCAATTGGGTGCCACGGTTACCGCGTCATATGTGCAGATCTGCCCGACCGTCTCATGGAGCACCTCAGCCCCACGAGCAGCCAGTCCACGCACGACGTCTCGTTCGCTGACAATGCCATAGCGCGTCGACCCGTCCGTGGAGACGACGAGGGCACCAATTCGATGCTCGGCGAGCATGCCGATCATGGCCCATACAGTGGTGTCCGGGGTGACGGTGACCACGTCAGTGCCCTTGCGACGAAGGATGTCTGCGACGATCACGACGCACCTCCGGTCGCCCGCATCGGTAAGGCCAGTTCCACGACGTGCACCACCTGGTTACAAGACAAGGAGCCCCGCCCGGTGTTCAACTTCATCAAGTGGGGGCCACCCGGCTCGGTTCACCTAGGTCGCCTTCTCACCTCCGTCACAGACGATCCACGCTGAACATGAGACCGGGGTTAGGCGAAGGTGAAGGAGCCCTAACGGGCACCGCGGAGCACAAGCGCGGCCATGTCGCCGGGCGCACGAGCGGACGGTGGCGCAGGCCCAAGGGTCGTCGCCCTCCTCTGCCGCTAGTAGCTCCGTTCGGCGATCCGTGAGGGGCGGGGTCTGGCGAAGGCCCGGTCGTCAAAGGTGCCGATGGCGCTGACATGCCCTCCAGAGGCGCACACCCTCGGTGTATACGGGCAGGGCGCGACCGCGACAGCGACCAAGGTCCCCAGCGACGCAGCCTCAGATCCTCCGTTCGGCCAACCGACCGGCCCACGAAACCCAGCCGATCAGGCCATGGGACGACTCTGTCGACCGTCGCTACGGTGATCGCCGGCCACGAAGGGGGGACGGGATGCGCACGGCGATCGTCACCGCGGTCATAACGGTCGGGCTGATGACCGGCACGGGTCCGGCGCAAGCCGCTGCGGCAGTTCGTCCGACGGTCGTCCCCATGCCCGCCGGATGCACAGCGGCGGCTCCGCAGATCCTGTCGTCGCTGGTCACGTGGCCGCTGCCTTCGGGAGGCCAGAACATCCCGACCACGACGGTGGTCTCGTTCGGGATCACCTGCACGCCTGAGTCCGGGTACGTGGTCAAGTCGACCAACATGTCCATCCAGGAGAAGAGCACCAACGCGACCGTGGTGATCTGGCAGACCGAGGTCACCAAGCCCACCCTGTACGCCGCCGGCGGCGACTACGTCATGTTGGCCTGCTGGCACGCGGCCGACTCCCCCGTCTGCACGCCGGGGGAGCAGGGCCCACGCAGGGGCAAGATCCAGTACACGCTCGTCGGCCCTGGAGGGGTTCAGGTCTGGGTTCGCATGCTGACGCCGATCGCCCGTGCGCTGAAGTAGCCGAGCGGACGCGCGTCCACGGCGGGCGTGGACGTCGTACGGGAGATCGTGCAGGACATGACCTCTCCTTCAGCGTGGACGCCGGGAGGGCTCAGGAGGTCTTCCGCCGCACTGGCACCGGAACCAGGTAGGCCGGCGGCACGCTTGAGCGCGCCTCGACCGTGGCCCGGGCGAGAAGGAAGACGGAGATGCCCACCATCTGGCCGGTGAGTGTGAGCGTGGTGCGGGAGGTCCGGTTCATGGCCCCTCCTCGGTTCAGGACCGCCGAACGGTTCGGCTTGGGAGAAGCCTGCCTCGGGTGCGCGCGGCGGGCTGTCACCTGGGCGACACCGCAGGCGGCCTGGTGCCCGGCGCGATGATGTGCCGGCTGTGGGTCAGCCGGGGGCGACTTCGTTCCCTGGTGTCGAAGCGGGGGTGGGGCGAGGCTGGCGCCGAGACGGCGGTACCCGCTGAGGAGTTGCGACCTCTCAGTCGTAGCTGCGCATGACCCGGACGTTGATGGCCAGCATCGCCGCGACGAAGAACCCCACCACGAGGAAGCCCTTGCCGATCACCGCCCAGTCCAGGTCGACCAGGATCACCGAGCGCATGGCTTCCATCACGTACGTGACCGGGTTGATCGTCGCCGCGATCTCCATCGGCCGGGTCAGCAGCCCGCGAGGCACGAAGTTCGGCGTGAGGAACAGGAGCGGGAAGAACAGCAGCCCGGCGGAGTTGGTGGCGGCAGCGCTGCGCGTCTTGAGCGCGACGAACTGGAGGAAGCCCGCGTATCCGACCGCCCAACCCGCGGCCAGCAGGACGAGGAGGACGAACCCGAGCAGCCCGCTGGCGATCCGGATGCCGAACGGCAAGGCGATCAGGACGATCACCAGGGTCATGCCGGCGGTCTTGACCGTCTCGGAGGTCAGCCGTCCCAGGGCGATGGAAGCGCGGGACACCGGCGTGGCCCGCAGCTTGTCGAAGTAGCCGTTCTCGATCTCCTCGACGAGGTACAGCGCGGCTGTGCCGAACGAGGCGGCCAGCAGGATCGAGCTCGGCAGCTGAAAGGCTGCGTAGCTCTGCCCTTCGAGCCACGGCGTCGAGCCCGTCGGGAAGATCCGTGCGGCCTGACCGACGTTGACCACGAGGAAGAACAGGGGAATGAGCAGGGTCGGGATCAAGGCGTCGGGTGCACGCCTGGCCTCACGAAGGGCCCGCTCGCCCAGGATCGTCGTCGCGCTCATCCGCCCACCTCCTGGACAGCGCCGGCCGCCCGTTCTCGGGTGCGGCCGGTGACATCGAGGAACACCTCGTCCAGCGTGGGATCGCTGTCGCCGCCCCGTCGGGCCTTCAGGTCGGCCTTCAACTGATCGGGGGTCCCTTCTCGCACGATCCGTCCCTCGTCGATGATCGCGAGGCGCCGGCACAGCTGGTCGGCCTCCTCGAGGTACTGCGTGGTCAAGAAGATCGTCGTGCCACGTTCGTTGATGCGACGGACCTCGTCCCACACGACCAGCCGGCTGGCGGGATCCAGCCCCGTCGTCGGTTCATCCAGGAACAGGACGTCCGGCTGGTGGACCAGAGCGCTGGCCAGGTCGAGCCGGCGCTTCATGCCGCCGGAGTATGTCTTGGTGAGCCGGTCGGCCGCTTCCTCGAGGCCGACGAGCTCGAGCAGCTCTTCGGCCCGCGTCGAGGCGACCGACCGGGAGACGCCGAACAAGCGGCCCTGCAGCACCAGCAGCTCACGGCCGGTCTGACGCGGATCGAGACCGGCATCCTGCAACGCGACGCCGATCTTGCGCCGCACCCCGTCAGGGTCGCTCGCCACGTCCACGCCGGCCACCTGGGCCGACCCGGAGGTGATGGTGGTCAACGTGGTGAGCATGCGGACGGTGGTCGACTTGCCGGCTCCGTTGGGGCCGAGGAACCCGAATATCTCCCCACTGGCTACCTCGAGATCGACGCCGCGCACCGCCTCGACCGGATCGCCCTTGCCCACGAAAGTCTTGACCAGGCTCCTGGCCTGCACGGCGATCGACATCCGAGCACGCTAACCCAGGCCACCGACATGGCGCGTCATCCAGACTGCGGCCAGGCCTCGGACGACGACAACCCGTACGTGCAGGTCCGGCGCTGGGCCTGCGTCTCAGACGGCGCCGGCGGACTCCCACACGGCGTTGGTCTGCGAGATGTAGTAGGGCAGCCACAGGCCGAGGACGAACGTCAGCACGACCCCGAGGACGGGCGAGACCGACGCCGGGATCCCCGCGGTCTGCTGCGCCTGCTGGATGCGCTTGCCGGTGTTGAACACCGAGAACCAGTTCACCACCGGGACGAGCAAGGCGACGACCGCCACTCCTGGTGACACCACGATCGTCGAGTCGTACTCCTTCAGCTCCTTGTTCGTGTGGT
Source organism: uncultured Actinomycetota bacterium (assembly GCA_963771835.1). Taxonomy (GTDB): domain Bacteria; phylum Actinomycetota; class Actinomycetes; order Prado026; family Prado026; genus CAVQCJ01. Next base: position 1,183,243 of record CAVYVA010000002.1, on the reverse strand, counting down.
GATACCAGACCAGCGCGTAGATGCCGAGCGTGACGATCGCCAGGAGCCAGCAGCCGACCGGGCTCCGGACCTTCCCGACGGGTCGCCCGGAGCTCTGCTGCCGCAGCGGTGGCGCCGACGGGGGCGGCGCGGCGGCGACCTCGTCCTCGGCCGCATCGCCGGCGACCGCAGCCACCTCGTCTGTCGATGCCGGGGCCGGCGTCACTTCGCCGGCAACCGGCTCGTCGGCGGTGGTGCTCTCGTCGCTCATGCGCTTCTTCCCGTCGCCGTGGACGATGCGAGGCCCCCGGGGAGTCTGGCACTGCCGTCGCGACGACACCAGGACCCGACGGCTCGGCCCCCAGGATGGCGCCTACGCGAACCGGTCGCGCAGGTTGAGCATGGTCGCGACGGTGCGGAACCCGAGGCGCTCCAGGATCGGGCGCGACATGTCGCCGGCCTGCACGGTCAGCGCGGGTCGGCCCCGCTCGACAGCCTCGTTCCAGCGCGCTGACACCAGGGCTCGGTAGACCCCGCGGCCGCGTGCCGACGGGAGGACCGAGCTGCCGGACAGGTTGGTGCCGGTCGCCGTGGCGACGGCCTGTGCCTCGCCGACCACCTGTCCGTCGATGACCGCCACATACGTGCTCATCGGGGTCTGTCCCTTCCGGTGCAGCTCGTACCGCACCCGCATGCCGTTGATGAAGCCGTCCCGGTCTTCGCGGCCGACCCCGAAGACTGCAGCAGCCAGCTCGCCAACGGCAAGGAAGTCGGTCAGCTCGATCGCCTCGCGCACCACCACCCCTGGGGTCGGTGCGCTGTTCGGCGCCTGGACCAGGACCATGCACGCGCACCGAGGCTCCAGAGGCGGATCGGTGTACGGCGTCATGCCCATGCTGGTCAGCTGTCCGTACAACCCCGTCGCAGTCGAGATGATCGACCACGCCGCCTGGGTCCGACCCCGCTCCCGCAGCAGGTCACGGACTTCGTCGACCGCGCGGGGCACCTCGGTCGGGGGCAGTTCCAGCACCTCGACCAGGTTGACCGTCGGCATGGGCGACATCAGCAGGCAGTACTGAGGGGTGATCACTCGCTTCGCACCCGACTCCGCCGGCGGCTCGGGCCCGGCCGTTGCGGGGTTCAGGGCCTGGAAGACCACCTCAGGCGGGACTCCGTCCAAGCCGGCCGGCTCTTCGCTCCCGCCGGTCACGCGGTCGCGCGCACGAGGCCGGGCTGCTCACGGCGCCCCGTGCCGCCTTGACGGCGCAGCTCGGCGCGGTGCAGGTCCTCGCTGAAGACGCTCATGTTGAACCACGTGGGGAAGGCCCGCGCGAGCCGGCTGGGGCCGAGCAGCCGCGCGTGGCCCTCGGTGACCAGCTCGCGGAACTGCACGCGGCCGACGAGCCACCGGTGCATCTGCGCGGTGTCCGCCTCGACCGCGAGATCGACGTCGTAGCCCTGGTCGTCTTTGCAGACGCTGACACCGGAGGGCTCGATCTCCAGCCAGCCTTCGGCCCCGCCGGTGCCGGTCAGGACCAGGTGGACGACGGTCCGGGTCCGGGGCAGCCTGGCCGGGATGGCCTGCTGGTGCAGCCGCCAGATGATCGACAGGCCGTCGCAGTCCTCCGTCGTGGGTTCGCCGAACACCCACTCGGCGGCCCAGTGGCCCATCGCCCACACGATCGGCGTCAGCGCCTGACCGGCCTCGGTCAGCGAGTAGCGGCCGGGCCGGCCCCGCTCGCCGACCTCGCGGTCGAGGAGTCCCAGCCGCTCCAGCTGTCGCAGCCGCTGGGCGAGCAGGCTCCGGCTGACCCGCGGGATGCCGCGGTGGATCTCGTTGAACCCGCTGGCGCCCACCATCAGCTCGCGGATGACCAGCGGCGTCCACCGGTCACCCAGGACGTCGACGCCCACGGCGATCGGGCAGTAGTCCGCGTAGCTCGTCATGGGCCCCATCGTGCCGCTCGAGCCGGCTGACGGGTAGTACGGATCCTGTACCGGCCGGCAGCGTGAGAGCGCCGGATGGCGCTCGGCTCGGCCGCCGCCCACGCTCACGAAACCGCCGGCCCCGTCGCGCACGGGAGTACGAGATCGCCACTCGTCGCACGCACGACCGCCGCCGGATCCTGCCGGAGCAGGGCGGCCGCCGGGGCCGTCGACGACGAAGGAGACAACGATGACCGTCCTCTCCAACCAGGTGGACCTGGCGGCGGTGAAGGCGAAGCAGCAGAAGACGTGGGCGAGCGGGGACTTCTCGGTCGTGGCCTCGCGGATCGTGCTCGTGAGCGAGCAGCTCGCGGAGTCCGCGGACCTGCGGGCCGGGTGGCGGGTGCTCGACGTGGCCTGCGGGAACGGGAACGCGACCCTGGCCGCGGCGCGGTCGGGGACGCAGGTCGTCGGCGTCGACTACGTGCCCGAGCTGCTCGAGGACGGCCGGGTCAGGGCCGCCGCGGAGGGACTGGACGTCGAGTTCCGGATCGGCGACGCGGAAGCCCTCCCGCTCGAGAGCGGTTCGGTGGACGCCGTGCTGTCCGTGTTCGGCACGATGTTCGCCCCCGACCACCGCAAGACCGCCGACGAGGTGGTCCGGGTGACGCGGACCGGCGGCACCGTCGCACTGGCGTCCTGGACGCCCGACGGGTTCATCGGGCAGATGTTCCGCGTGATCACCTCGCACGTGCCGGCCCCGGCCGGCGTTGCCTCGCCGCTGCTGTGGGGGACCGAGAAGCACCTCCTCGAGCTGTTCGGTCCGGCCGTCGACAGCATCAGGTCGGTCGAGCGCGACTGCGTGTGGCGCTTCACCTCGCCGGCAGAGTTCGTCACGTTCTTCCGCCGCTGGTACGGCCCCACGCTCAAGGCGTTCGAGGCCCTCGACGACGTCGGCCGCACAGCCCTGGCCGAGGACCTCGCGGACCTGGCCCGCCAGTACGACCGCAACGGCGACGGCGGCAGCATCGCGATGCCGGCGACGTACCTGGAGACGGTCCTCACGCTCGCACCGGCCCGGCCCTGACACACCAGCCGGAGCCGGGGCGGGCGACACGAAACGTTCACTGGAACCGCCGTGCCGCTCCTGGCTAGAGTCGGTTGACCGTTCCGACGAGGACGGCGCCGACCGCAGCAAGTCCCCGCGCGTGGGAGCCGATGGTGTCTGGGAGTCCTGGCCGTTCGAAGGCCTTGATCCTCACGGCGATGATCTTCGCCGTCGCGATGACGTTCATCGACCAGACCATCGTGTCGATCGCCGTGCCGGACATCCAGCGCGAGCTGTCGCTGAGCAGCACGGGGATCCAGTGGGCGGTCAACGCATACCTGCTGACCCTGGCGGCGTTCTTCGCGTTCGGCGGCCGGCTCGCTGACACGCTGGGCCACCGCCGCATGGTCACCCTCGGCGTGGTCGTGTTCGCGGGCGCGTCGGCACTGTGCGGGCTGACCCCGACGGGCGCTCTCGCCGAGGCCTGGCTTGTCGCCTTCCGCGCCCTGCAGGGGGTGGGTGGGGCACTGATGTTCCCCGCCGCGCTCGCCGTTGTCGTCCAGACCTTCCCCCTGCACGACCGGGGCAAGGCGCTCGCAGCGTTCTTCGGCGTCGCTGGTGGACTCACCGCGATCGGGCCGATCCTCGGCGGCTACCTCACCCAGTGGACCTGGCGGGCCATCTTCTGGGTCAACATCCCGGTCGCAGTGATCGCGCTCGTGCTCGTCGCCGTGTCGAGACCGGTGACGGACTTCCGCCCGGCCCGGCTGGACTACCGCGGGCTGGTCCTCATCGTCAGCGGCGTGGCCCTGAGCATCTTCGGCTTCCAGCAGGCGGCGATCTGGGGCTGGGGCAACCCCGGGGTCTGGCTCTCGGTGGCCGTAGGGCTCGTCCTGCTCGTGGTGTTCTTCTTCGTGGAGCTCGGCACACCCGAGCCGTTGACCCAGGTGCGGATCTTCTGGGTCCGCCCGTTCCTCGTCGAGAACATCGTGCTGGCGCTGGCCATGATCGCGTTCATCCCGATCTTCTTCTTCACCAGCGAGTACGCCCAGGTGTCGCTGGGGAAGACAGCGACACAGGCCAGCCTGCTGCTCCTGTACTTCTTCCTGGGGTTCGTCGTCGCCGCGCAGATCGGCGGTCGGATGCTCGACCGGGTCGGCGCGAAACGACCCGTGGTCGCCGGATGCACGCTCGCGGCGGTCGGCTTCTTCATCTGGTCCGGGAAGGTCACCCAGCTCGACGCCGGCAAGCAGATCTGGGTGATCGTCATGACCGGTGCCGGAATGGGTCTCATGCTCGGCCAGGCCAACACCGATGCGGTCAACCGCGCGTCGCGGCTGTCGTACGGCGAGGCGACCGGAATCACGCAGACGGTTCGCAACTATGCGGCCAGCCTGGGGCTCGCCGTGCTCGGGACGTCGTTCGTCACGGTGATGCGCGACCACGTCGACACGTCGCTGCTTGCGCAGGGGGCCAGCCCCGCTCAGGCAGCGCGAGCCGCGGCCGTCGCGGCGCAGGGCGGTGGCGGTCCTGCCGGCGGAGCCATCCCGGCCTTCATCCGGCTCGACTTCGCCTACGCCACCCGCACGGTGCTCATCGGGATGGGCGTGGTCATGACTGCGGCCGCGATCGTCGCCGTCTTCGGTCTCAGCCGGGGCGTGCAGACCGAGACGGCGGCCGACAACCAGGCAGCGGACGAGAACGCAGGGACCTCGGCGGCGGACGTGGCCAATACTTGACCGGTGCGTCTGATGCAGCGTCTGATGCGGGGTCTGATGGGGTGGCTCAGGGGCCACGACCCTGGTCTGGTGGCGCTGCGTCGTGCCGGCCGCACCGCCGTAGTGATGCCGGCTTTGTTCGCGCTCGGCGACAAGGTCGTCGGCAACGCCGCGGTGGCGACGTTCGCAGCGTTCGGCTCCTTCGCTCTGCTGCTGTTCGTCGACTTCACCGGCCCGATGCGCGACCGGCTCCAGGCGCAGGCGGCCCTGGCCGGGGTCGGTCTGGTGTTCGTCTGCGTGGGCACGCTGGCCTCGCGTACGGCCTGGTCGGCTGCGGCCGCAATGGCTGTGGTCGCGTTCTGCGTCCTGTTCGCCGGGGTCGTCAGCTCCGTGCTCGCCGCCGCCACCTCTGCGTTGCTCCTGGCCTTCATCCTGCCGGTGTCTCTGCCCGGGCCGGCCTCGGAGATCCCCGACCGAATCGCCGGCTGGGCCCTCGCGTCGGTCGCGTCGCTCGCGGCGATCGCGCTGCTGTGGCCGGCGCCGTCACGTGACCCGTTGCGGGCCCGCGCCGCCGCCGCGTGCCGAGCTCTGGCCGACCGGTTGCGCTCGGAGGTGGCGGTCCTGCTCGGAGGTGACCAGGCCCCGTCCGCGGCTGAGCACCAGCAGGTCGTCGCGGCGGCGGACGCTGCGGTCGGCGCGCTCCACCAGGGTTTCCTGGCGACGCCCTACCGCCCCACCGGCCTGAGCACGTCGGCTCGCACGGTCGTCCGGCTGGTGGACGAGCTGAACTGGCTCAACGCTGTGATCCAGTCCGGGCCACGGCCGCCGGGACGCACGGTCAACCGCGCCGCGTGCGCCGTCAAGGTGGCTTCGGCGACCGTGCTCGACAGCGGGGCCACGCTGCTCGAGGACGTGGCGGGAAGCACCTCGACGCTCGTGGCGGCCGTGGCAGCGCTGCGCGGCGCGCTGGCGCGTCTGGAGGAGGACACCGCAGTCGTGCTGCCCAGCCCGGCCGTCCCGATGGAGGTGGTGACGGCCCTGGACCCGGCGTTCCGCGCGCAGGAGCTGAGCTTCGCGGTCACCCGGATCGCCGGCAACATCGAGCTGACCGCGGCCGCCGAGCGGCGCAGCTGGGCCGATCGCCTGATGGGCCGGCAGCCGGCCGGGGTGAGCGGCACGGTCGCGGCCGCCCAGGAACGCGCGGCGGCCCACCTGACCCTTCGGTCGGTGTGGATGCACAACAGCCTGCGCGGGGCCGCCGGGCTCGGCCTGGCCGTCTTCGTCGCCAATGTGACCGGTGTGCAGCACTCGTTCTGGGTGGTGCTCGGTGCCCTTTCGGTGCTTCGGTCGAACGCGCTGAGCACCGGCCAGAACGTGCTGCGCGGGCTGCTCGGTACCGCGGCCGGGTTCGTCATCGGCGCCGTCGTGCTCGCCCCGCTCGGCACCCGCACGACCCTGCTGTGGCTCCTGCTCCCGCCGGCCGTGCTGCTGGCCGGGGTCCTGCCCGCCGCGATCTCGTTCGCCGCCGGGCAGGCCGCGTTCACGGTCGCGCTCGTGATCCTGTTCAACATCCTCGCGCCGGCGGGGTGGCAGGTCGGGCTGCTGCGGGTGGAGGACGTGGCGATCGGTTGCGCAGTGAGCCTGTTCGTCGGTCTGCTCTTCTGGCCCCGCGGTGCGCGCGCCGCTCTGGGCCGGGCGCTGGCCGACGCGTACAGCGACAGCGCGCAGTACCTGGCCGAGGCCGTCGGCTTCGGGATGCTTCGTTGCGATGCGCGGCCGCCGAGCAGCGCAACACCGACCGCATCGACCGCACCGCCCGCGCCGACCGAGGCGAGCCTGCGTGCGGCGGCAGCCTCCAGACGGCTCGACGACGCGTTCCGCACCTACCTCGCGGAGCGCGGCCCGAAGCCGAACCCGCTGGCGGACGTGACCAACCTCGTCACCGGGGTGGGCGGGCTGCGCCTGGCCGGTGACGCAGTGCTGGACCTGTGGCGCCGCGACGACGGCGGGTCCGGCGGGGACCGGACCGCGGCCCGTCGCGAGCTGATCGGGACGACCGACCGCGTCGTCCGCTGGTACGACGACCTCGCAGCCAGCCTTCGCGGGGGAGGCCTGGCTCCTGCACCGCTGGCCAGCGACCAGCTGCCGGACGCCGGACTCGTCGAAGCGCTGCGCCGCGACCTGGTCAGCGCGGACGGCCGGACCACGTCGACGGCGGCCAGGATGGTCTGGACCGGCGACTACCTGGACGCCGTGCGGCGGCTACAGGACAGCCTGGTCCGGTCCGGCCAGGGCGTCGCGCCCTGAGATCCGCACCGTAGATCCCGACCCGGACGCAGCGGCGGCGCTGCTGGCGGGCCGACTCGGCGATCGCGGCCGAGCATTGCCTGACCGCGGCGAGTCCCTTACCTCCCGCTTACCTGACAACAGCGACAGTGGATGGATGTCCGCTCCGCACGCGTTCTGCGGCACTGATGCCTGACCGGAGCCTGCGGCGCCGCGACCTGCTGCTCGGTGGCGCGCTGCTGGCGGCCGGATGCAGCCGGACGTCGTCGACCACGTCGGCTTCCGCGCCGACGCCGGCCGCTTCGGGCACCCGGAGTGCGACGGCATCCGCAGCGGCCCCCAGCCCCGGGAACGTTGCAGCAGGGCCGCCGCGCCGGCGGCTCAATTCCTCCGGGGACGTGGTCGGTGCCGACACGACCGCGCCGGTCCTCGCGCTCACGTTCCACGGCGCCGGAGCCGCGTCGGTCACGCACCAGGTCCTCGACGTGCTCGCCAGGGCACAGGTCCACGTGACGGTCTTCGCGGTCGGGTCGTGGTTGGACGCCCAGCCCGACCTGGGTCATGCCGTGCTCGCGGCCGGGCACGAGCTCGGCAACCACACCTACCGGCACCTCCCGATGCGCCGGCTGACCGCGGACCAGGCCCGCGCCGAGATCGCGCGCGGTGCCGCCGCCCTCACCCGGCTGGCCGGCACCCCCGGTCACTGGTTCCGGCCGTCCGGGACGCCGAGCAGCACCCCGGTGATCCGAGCAGCCGCGGCGCGCGTCGGGTACCCGGTGTGCGTCAGCTACGACGTCGACTCGCTGGACTGGACCGACCCCGGACCGCGGGCGATCACCGCGAACGTGCTGGCGCACGCGCGTCGGGGTTCGATCGTGAGCATGCACCTGGGGCACCCGGGGACGGCGGCTGCCCTGCCCACGCTGCTGGACGCGCTTTCGGCCCGCTCGATGCGCGTGTGCACGGTGTCGGAGCTCCTGTCGTGAGCCGGCGAAGGCGGATGCGGCTGGCCCGCACGGCGGTCCTGCTCGTCGCCACGGTGGTGACCGTGACCATGGTCGCGCTGCTGGTCACGGGGCGTCCGTCGGCGGGGGAGTCCGCGGCGAGCACCGGGACTGGAATGGCGTCGATGAGCATGGGCGCCGGCGGCAGCGACCTGGCTGGTACCGGCGCAACCGGCGCCGGGGCCGGCTCGCTCCCGGCGTCCGGTCCGGGACAGCTCGGTGCGCTGCCCGGGATGCCACCGCTGCTGAACCCCGCGGACGCGTATGCCGCGGACCGTCCGGGGATGTTCTCGGCGACCGTCCGCGGAATGCCCGCGCGCGTGTACGTCCCCAACAGCGGCGGCAACACCGTGACCGTGATCGACCCGGCCACCTACCGCGTGCTCGGGACCTACCGCGTCGGCCGCGAGCCGCAGCACGTGGTCCCGTCGTGGGACCTGCGCACGCTGTGGGTCAACAACGACCTCGGGAACAGCGTCACCCCGATCGACCCGCGGACCGGCCGCTTCGGCCGCGCTGTCCCGGTGCACGACCCGTACAACCTGTACTTCACGCCGAACGGCAGGTACGCGGTCGTCATGGCCAGCAACGACCGGCAGCTGGTCTTCGCCGACCCGCACACCATGAAGGTGCGCAAGCGGGTCCACGTCCCGTGCCTGGGCGTGAACCACGCCGACTTCTCCCTCGACGGCCGCTACTTCCTGGTCAGCTGCGAGTTCTCCGGCCAGATCCTCAAGGTGGACACCGAGCGGATGGCGATCGTCGCCACGCTGCGGCTGCCCGGTCCGAGCATGCCGCAGGACGTGAAGGTCGCCCCGGACGGGCACGTGTTCTACGTGGCCGACATGATGCACAACGGTGTCTGGCTCATCGACGGCGCTCGGATGCGGATCCGCGCCTTCCTGCACACCGGAACGGGTGCGCACGGCGAGTACGTGAGCCGCGACTCACGCGTTCTGTACGTGTCCAACCGCGGCGCCGGCTCGATCTCCCGGATCGACCTGCGCACCGACCGGGTGATCGGCACGTGGCACCTGCCGGGCGGCGGCAGCCCGGACATGGGCGGGCTTTCGGCGGACGGCAACGTGCTGTGGCTGACCGGGCGGTACAACGGCGTGGTCTACGCGATCTCCACCCGTACCGGCGCGCTGCTGGCGCGCATCAGGGTCGGGGCCGGCCCGCACGGCCTGTGCGTCTACCCGCAGCCGGGCCGCTACTCCCTCGGGCACACCGGCGTCTTCCGGTAGCCGCGTCGGCGGAAGCCGACCCGCGTCGGGACCCTCGGAGGGAGGATGCAGGACATGGGTCGGACCCGCGCCGTGGCGGTGGCAGCAGCCTGCGGCCTGCTGGCTGCGTGCTCCCCCGCCGCGGCCGCGCCGGCCCAGAGCGTCGCGTCGTCCCAGGACCGGCCGCCGGTGCCGACCGTCCGGCCGGTGGCCGCAGCGCCGGCCCCCGTTCCGGCCGCCGCCCGCCTGCTGGTGAGCATCCCCTCGATCGGTGTGCACGATCTTCCGGTGCTGGCGTACGTCGGCCAGGCCGACGACCTGGCCGGGACGCGCATCGAGGACCACGGCTGGGGCGCCAGCCCGCGCGGGCGCCTGGGCGGGGTCGGCCCCGGCGAGGTGGGCAACCTGATCGTCACCGGGCACCGCACGTCGGCGGGTGGGCCGCTGCGCCGGCTCCCGTCGGTGCCGGACGGCGCGCACATCCTGGTCAGCACCGGGACGGTCGTCTACGACTACGTGGTCACCGGGACGTTGACGGTCTCGTTCCGGTCCCGGGCCTCGCTGGCCCTGCAGTCCGCGGCGGTGCCGGGCCATCCCGGCCGGGCTCCGACCCGGGCGATGATCACGGTGTCGACGTGCTCGACACCCGAGGACCACGCGGCCGGTGACTACTGGAAGGACGCCCTCGGCAACCCCGAGCACCGCATCGACAAGGTCGGTGTGCTGTGGGCGGTCCGGTCGCTCTGAACGTTCACCGCGGACGCAGGACCCCCGGGCCGGACCGGTCAGGCCGGCGGAGCCGTGCTCCCGCGGACCGCGAGCTCGACGCCGAGCAGGGTCTGCGTCACGCTCGCCGTCCCGTCAGCGCCGTCGAGCTCGCGCAGAAGGATGCGGGCGGCCGCCTGGCCGATCTCGTGCAGCGGCAGCCGGACGGTCGTCAGCGGTGGCGTCAGCTTGTCCACCATCGGCATGTCGTTGAACCCGACCACCGACACGTCGGCGGGGCACCGGATCCCCTGCTCCGCGAGGACGGACAGGACGCCGAGCGCGATCAGGTCGTTGCCGGCGAGGATGGCGGTGAACTCCCTGGTCGCGCCGAGCAGCCTCCTGGTCGCCTCGGCCCCGGCGGCCTCGTTGTAGGCCGCCGCCGACGTCACCGTCCCGCGGGGCGCGGGCAGGCCGTGCGCACGCACCGCCAGCCCGGAATGCGCTCGCGCGCTCGCGGCCGGTGGAGGTGTCCTGCGGTCCGGCCACGTACGCGATGCGCCGGTGCCCCAGCCCGACCAGGTGCTCGACGGCCAGACCGACGCCGGTGCGCTCGTCGCCGCCGACGTACGGCAGCGCGCGGCTGGAGGTGTTGCGGTTGACCAGGACCGCCGGCAGCCCGGAGTCGGCCAGCTCGTCCAGGAGCGGGTCCTGCCAGCGCGCGGTGGCGATGATGAACCCGTCCGCGCCACGGGCCCGCAGCTGCTCGACCTGACGCCGCTCCGTGCCCATGTCGTTGTCGGTGTCCGTCAGCACCAGCGTGTAGCCGGCCTCGCTCAGCAGCTGCTCGGCGCCGCGGACGATCGGCGGGAACAGCGGGTTCGTGATGTCCGGAACGACCATGCCGACGACGTACGAGCGTGCCGTCCGCAGCCCGCGGGCGAGAGTGTTCGGGACGTAGCCGAGGCGCTGCGCCGCCAGCACCACCCGACGGGAGGTCTCGCGGCTGACCTGGTCGCGGGTGGCGGGGTTCAGCGCACGGCTGGCGGTGCCGGGATGGACCCCGGCGGCGCTCGCCACGTCGATCAGCTTCACCCGCTGCACGTCGCCAGCCTAGGGCCTTTCAGAGGCCCCTGCGGCGCAATCGGTTGCGACACAGGATCGTCGTCAGTCGGTGTCATGACGGCAACGTTTCGGCCAGGTGTCTTGACTTCCGACAACCGCTGCGCCAGATTGACCGCAATCGTTTGTGCCCGGAGCACGGACGAGCGGCAACGGACGCCTGGGTCCGCAGTTCTCCAAGCCTCGTCATGGAGGATCGGTCATGGCACGGAGCAATCGTTTGCGGAGTCGTAGCTCGGCAGTGTTCGGTGTCTCGGCGCTCGTCTCGATGGTGGTGCTGGCTGCCTGCAGCTCCAGCTCGACGCCCAGCACGACCACGTCGGCCTCGGCCAACAAGTCGCCGCTCGTCATCGGCGCCTCGATATCGCTCACCGGCGACTTCGCCGACCCTGGCAAGGCGGTGAAGAACGGGTACGACCTGTGGGCGGCCCAGGTGAACGCCAAGGGCGGCATCCTCGGGCGGCAGGTGCAGTTCAAGATCGTGGACGACGCGTCCAGCCCGACCCAGGTCGTGACGAACTACCAGAACCTCATCAACTCCGACAAGGTCGACCTCGTGTTCGGGCCGTTCTCGAGCCTGCTCACCGTCCCGGCCTCCCAGGTCGCGCATCGGTACGGCTACGCGTTCCTGGAGCCGGCCGGCGGTGGCCCTGCGGTCTTCGCGCAGAACCTCAACAACCTGTTCTTCGTGCAGCCGGCACCGGTCGTGCAGTCCGGCGTGCGTGTTCGCGGACTGGGTGCTCTCGCTGCCCGCGGCGGACCAGCCGAAGACGGCCGCGTACGCCGAGCTCGACGACCCGTTCGCCGCGCCCATCGCGGAGAGCATCCGCCTGCGCTTCGAGAAGGCCGGGATCAAGACGGTCTACAAGCAGGTCTACCCGGCGGAGACGCAGGACTTCTCGGCCATCATGACCAAGGTGGCGGCCGCCAACCCCGACGTGCTCGTGAGCGGTACCCAGAGCGACGACGCCTACGGGCAGGTCAAGAGCCTCGTCCAGCTCAAGTTCAGCCCGAAGTTCATGTTCATGTCGAACGGCGCCAACTCGCCGGCCGAGTTCCCGGACAAGGTCGGGGCCCAGAACACGGCCGGGCATCATGTCGGCGGGCGACTGGTTCCCCGGCTCGACGGCCAAGGGAAGCGACGAGTTCACCGCCGCGTACATCAAGGCGTACGGCGGCACGGCCGACACGATCGACAACAGCAGCGCCGAGGCGTACGCAGCCGGGCAGGTGCTGGAGGAGGAAGCGGCCAAGACCGGCAAGATCGACAACGCGACGATCATCAGCACGCTGCACCAGGGCGTCTGGCCGACGCTGGTGGGCGACCTCAGCTGGGGCGCCAACGGAGCGCCGATCGGCAGCTTCAACCTGATCCAGTGGCAGGGCGGCAAGCTCGTCCCGGTGTTCCCCGCCTCCATCGCCCAGGCGCAGCCGGTGTACCCGAAGCCGGGATGGGGAGGGTGACCCACGGATGCACGCCCTGATCCAAGGGGTGATCCTCGGGGTGCTGACCGGAGGCGTGTACGCGCTGATGGCCTCCGGTCAGACCCTGATCTTCGGGATCATGAAAGTGGTCAACCTGGCTCAGGGCGCCTTCGTCATCCTCTCGGCCTATCTGGCCTACCAGCTGTTCACCTCGTTCGGCGTGGACCCGTTCCTCGCGATCCCCGTCACCACCGTGGTGATGTTCGGGGTGGGGGTCGCGATCGAGCTGGCCTTCCTGCGGCCGCTGCGCCGGGAGGACCGGTCCGAGCTCAGCCTGCTGGTCACGTTCGCGGTGGCGCTGCTGATCGAGGGCCTGCTCAGCATCACGTTCAAGACGACGTACCGCAGCATCAACACCGGCTACGCGAACTCCAGCTGGACGCTGGTTCGGGTACCAGATCACCGTCGTCCGGTTCTGGGCGTTCGGGCTGTCGCTGGTCTCGCTGGGGCTGCTGTTCCTGCTGCTCAACCGCACCCGGTTCGGCCGTGCGGTACGGGCGACCGTGCAGAACCCGGAGTCCGCGCGGCTGCTCGGCGTGGACGCGCGACGGGTCTCCGCGCTCGGCTTCGGCCTGGGCGCGGCGACCGCCGCCGCGGCCGGCTCGGTGTACGGGCTGCTGTACCCGTTCAACTCGGGCAGCCACTACGACCTGATCTCCCGGCTGCTCTCGATCGTCGTCCTCGGCGGCCTCGGCAGCGTCGGCGGCGCGGTGGTCGGCGCGGTGATCGTCTCCACCTCGTCGGCCGTCGTCGCCGCGACGATCTCGCCGGAGTGGTCGGAGATGACGTTCTTCGTGATCCTCATCCTCGTCCTGCTCGTCCGGCCGCAGGGCCTGTTCGGCACGGTCGAGCGGGGCTCGATATGACCGTGCCCGGTCTCGCCCGGGGCGGGCTGTTCTTCGCGGTGCTCGTGGCGGCCCCGCTGCTCGGTCTCGAGCACTGGGTGATCAACATGCTCATCTTCACCCTGATGTTCGCCACCATGTCGAGCGCCTGGAACCTGGTCGGCGGGTTCGCCGGCTACCCCTCGCTCGGGCACGCGGCGTTCTTCGGGATCGGCGCGTACACGCTGGCGATCCTGTTCAAGGGCCACCAGGTGACCACCGGCTACGAGCCGTTCCTGCTGCTGCCGCTGGTGTTCGTCATCGGTGCGCTGATCGGCTGGCCGATCGCCCTGGTCTCCATGCGCACCCGGGCCGACGTGTTCGCGATCGTGACCATCACTCTGCTCTTCGTCGTCCAGACGCTCGCGTTCAACCTGCGCGACCTGACCGGCGGCGCGCAGGGCATCGCGCTGCCGATCCCGCCGTTCCCCGCGGCGACGTTCGAGCGGCCGTACTACTTCGTGCTGGTCGTGCTGCTCGCGCTGGCGATGGGCCTGACCTGGCTGGTCATGCGCAGCAAGGTCGGGCTGTCCCTGGTCGTCGGTGCGCGCGGACGAGGACAAGGCCCGTGGCGTCGGCGTGCACGTCACCGGGGTCAAGGTGCTGCCTTCAGCGTGAGCGTCGGGATCGTCGCGATGGTCGGCGGCGTCTGGGCGTACTACGAGAGCTTCATCTACCCGCAGTTCGCGGTGGACCCGCTGGTCACGATCGCCATCGTGCTGATGACCTTCCTCGGCGGGCGCGCGACGCTGTGGGGACCGGTGCTCGGCGCGTTCATCCTGGAGACCGGCCAGCAGTACCTGGCGTACCAGCTGGGCGCGAGCCAGTTCTACCTGATCGCGTACGCGCTGGTGTTCCTGCTCATCATGCTGCTGCTGCCGCGCGGCATCCTGCCCACGCTGTCGGACCGGCTGCGCCGCCGGCGCCGCGCGGCGAGCCTGGACGCGAGCGCCGACCCGGCCGCAGCCGCGTCGGCGGTCGAGTCGGTCGGCGTCCGGGGAGGCGCGCGGCCATGACCGGTCTGCTCAGCGTCGAGGGCGTGCGCAAGCGGTTCGGCGGCGTGCAGGCCGTCGACGACTGCACGCTCGAGCGTGCCGGAGGGCTCGGTCACCGGGCTGATCGGGCCGAACGGGTCCGGCAAGACCACCCTGTTCAACATCATCACCGGCTACCTGCGGGCCGACGCGGGCACGATCCGGTTCGCCGGCCGCGACGTCACCGGGCAGCGACGCCGGGCAGCTGTACCGGCACGGGCTGTCCCGGACCTTCCAGCAGGCCCGGGTGTTCCCGCAGCTGACCGTGCTGGAGAACCTCGCGGTGGCCGGCGGCTACACGTGGCGCCAGACGTTCACCCGGCGCATCGGGCGCGCCGACCGCAGCCGGGCCGAGGCGCCTGCTGGAGGAGTTCACGCCTCGCCCCGGTCGCCGAGCTGATGGCGGCGGAGCTCTCGTACGGCCAGCGCAAGCTGCTCGAGTTCGCGGCGGTGCTGATGAGCTCGCCCCGCATGGTGATGCTCGACGAGCCGACCGCCGGGGTGAACCCGGTCCTCATCGAGACGATGGAGCGGCACATCCGGCAGCGGCAGGAGGCCGGCATCACGTTCCTGGTCGTCGAGCACGACATGGGGTTCGTGATGCGGCTGTGCGACCCGGTCGTCGTGCTCGACGCCGGCCGCCCGATCTTCACCGGTCCGCCCGAGCAGGTGCAGTCCAACCCTGCCGTCCTCGACGCGTACCTGGGGGCGTAGCCGTGGACAACGTGCTGGAGCTGCGCGGCGTCGTCGCCGGGTACGGCGCCGGCGACATCCTCAAGGGCGTCGACCTCGACGTCGCACCGGGGACGATCACCTGCCTGATCGGGCCGAACGGCGCCGGCAAGTCCACCGTGCTCAAGACCGTCAGCGGGCTGCTGCGCCCGCGGCAGGGCACGGTGACCTTCGAGGGCCAGGAGATCAGCCGGCTCAGCCCGAAGGCGCGGCTGCGCCTGGGCATCGTGCACGTGCCGCAGGAGCGCAGCCTGTTCCCGGCGATGTCGGTCTGGGACAACCTGCTGATGGGCGGGTACCTGCTCAGGGACCAGGCCGTGCTGCGGGCCAGGCTCGACGAGGCGGCCGACGCCTTCCCGCTGTGCCGCGACCCGCGCCCGCGAGCACGCCGGGTCGCTGTCCGGCGGCGAGCAGAAGCAGGTCGAGCTGGCCCGCACCCTGGTGCTGGACCCGCGGCTGATCCTGCTGGACGAGCCGTCGATCGGGCTGGACCCGAAGTCCCGGCAGCTGGTGTTCGCGAGCATCCAGACCCTGTCGGCCGCCGGTCGCACGGTCCTGCTGGTCGAGCAGAACGCCCGCTCGGGCCTGGCGGCGTCCGACGTCGGCGCCGTCCTGGAGACCGGCGCGGTCCGCCTCGTCGACACCGGCCGCAACCTGCTGGACAACCCCGAGGTCGCCCGCCTGTACCTGGGTGCGGCCGGGCCGCGGCCGCCGCGCACGGCGAGCGCGCCGTGACGACGCCCCGCCCTCCGTGCGCGAGACCGAGCACTTCGCCGGGGCCGCAGCGACGACGGAAGAGGAACACGTGATGAGCGCACAGGACACCAGGGTCGGATGGATCGGCACCGGCCGGATGGGTCACGCGATCGTCCGCCGCCTGCTCGCGGCCGGCACGACATGCACGTCTGGAACCGGACCCGGAGCAAGGCCGAGGATCTGGTGACCGAGGGCGCCACGCTCGTCGACTAGGTGGCCGAGCTCGCCGGCCGGGACGTCGTGTTCACCATGGTCGCCGCGGACCCCGACCTGCTGCGAGGTGACGCTCGGTCGCGGGCGGCCTGCTCCGCCAGCCGGACGCACCCGCGGTACCTGGTCGACTCGAGCACGGTCTCGGCGCAGACGTCCGACCGGGTGCGGGCCGAGGCGGCGCTGCGCGGGCACGGTGCTGCTGGCCGCGCCGGTGAGCGGCAACGCCAAGGTCGTCAGGGCGGGCCGGCTGTCGGTGGCCGTCTCCGGACCGCGCGACGCCTACGACGAGGTCGAGCCGCTGCTGGCCCGGTTCGGCCAGTCCGTGACATACGTCGGCGAGGGCGACCTGGCCCGGCTGGTGAAGCTGGCGCACAACGTCTTCCTCGGTGTCGTCGTCCAGTCGCTCGCCGAGGTCACGGTGCTCGCCGAGCAGGGCGGCATCTCGCGGTCGGCCTTCCTCGAGTTCATGAACGGCTCGGTGCTCGGCTCGGTGTTCACCCGCTACAAGACGCCCGGCGTTCGTCAACCTCGACCTGACACCGACGTTCACGTCCGACCTGCTGCAGAAGGACTTCGACCTCGGGCTCGCCGCGGCGCGCGACCTGCACGTCCCGATGCCGCTGGCCGCGACGGCGCACCAGCTGATCCAGGACGTCGTCGGGCGCGGTCACGGCCGACGAGGACTTCGCGGCGCTGCTGGTCGAGCAGGCCCGGCGGTCGGGGGTCGAGCTGGTCGCCGAAGGAGTCGTGGTCGACGACGGGCTGGCGCCCCCGTCGACGGTCAGCCGGGGCCGGCGCTGCGCGAAGCGACCGGCTGAACTCAGGAGGCAGACATGCCCGCCGGATCCGGCTCAGTCCCACCGACCCCGGGACCCATGGGGGTCGACTTCGAGGCGCGGGTCGACTTCGACCGGCTTGCGCCGGTACCGGCTGGCCCGGGCCCGCGCGGCGCTGGAGGCGTCCGACCTCGGCGCGCTGCTGCTGTTCGACATCAACAACATCAGGTACGTCTCCGCCACGATGATCGGGGAGTGGGCCCGCGACAAGGTGGCCCGCTACACGCTGCTGACGCGCGGCGGCGACCCGATCGTGTGGGACTTCGGGTCGGCCGCCCGGCACCACCAGCTGTTCGCGCCGTGGATCACGCCCTCGGACAGCCGGGCCGGGATGCTCGGGCTGCGCGGTGCGGTGGCGCCCGACGCCGGGCTGATCGCCTCGGCCGTCGCCGAGATCCGCTCGGTGCTCGTCGAGCACGGCGTCGACCGGGAGCCGCTGGGCGTCGACATCGCCGAGACGCCGATGTTCCTGGAGCTGCAGCGCGCCGGGCTCGAGGTGCGCGACGCCCAGCAGGTGATGCTCGACGCGCGGCTGGTCAAGTCTGCGGACGAGCTGATGCTGCTGTCGACGGCGGCGGCCATGGTGGACGGCGTCTACCAGGACATCACCGAGGCGCTGAAGCCGGGCGTGCGCGAGAACGAGATCGTGGCGCTGGCCAACAAGCGGCTGTACGAGATGGGCTCGGACGACGTCGAGGCGATCAACGCCGTCTCCGGCGAGCGCTGCAACCCGCACCCGCACAACTTCACCGACCGGATGGTCCGCCCCGGCGACCAGGTCTACTTCGACATCATCCAGTCGTTCAACGGGTACCGCACCTGCTACTACCGGACGTTCGCGGTCGGCCGGTCGACCCCGGCCCAGCGCGACGCGTACACCCAGGCGCGGGAGTGGATCGACGCGGCCATCGAGCTGGCCCGGCCCGGGGTGACGACCGACCAGATCGCCCGGCTGTGGCCCGCGGCGACCGACTTCGGCTTCGAGAACGAGATGGCGGCGTTCGGCCTGCAGTTCGGCCACGGTCTCGGGCTGGGACTGCACGAGCGGCCGATCATCTCCCGGCTGAACTCCCTCGAGCACCCGATCGAGCTGCAGGAGGGCATGGTCTTCGCGCTGGAGACCTACTGCCCGGCCAAGGACGGCAGGTCGGCGGCACGGATCGAGGAAGAGGTGGTCGTCACCGCGGACGGCCCCTCGGTCCTGACCTTGTTCCCGGCCGAGGAGCTGTTCGTCACCAACCCCTTCTGAGGACCACCGATCGACAGCGAAAGCAGGCACACGATGTCCGCAGTCACCGGCCGCCGGCACACCCGGACAGGCCCGCCCGGGATCGACCCTGAGCTGCTCGACCGCCCCGAGGGCGTGGTGGACCGGGCGACGTCGCTGGCGCTGTACCGCCAGCAGGTCCGCATGCGCCGCTTCGAGAAGCGCGCCTACGACCTGTTCATGCAGAACCTGGTCAAGGGCACCAGCCACCTCTCGCTCGGCATGGAGGCCGTCGCGGCCGGGTTCGGCGAGGCGATGCGTCCGGGGGACTGCACCTTCGCGACCTACCGCGGGCACGCCCACACGCTGGCGCGCGGAAGCTCGATGACAGCGGTCATGGCCGAGCTGCTCGGTCGCGACACCGGCCTGCTGCACGGCAAGGGCGGGTCCATGCACCTGACCGACGTCGAGCGCGGCGTCATGGGCTCGTACGCGATCATCGGCGCGCACCTGACCATCGCGCTCGGTGCCGCCTGGTCGGCGCAGTACCAGGGCCGTCCGTCGGTCTCGGTCGCGTTCTTCGGCGACGGCACCACGAACATCGGGGCGTTCCACGAGGCGCTCAACTTCGCCAAGGTCTGGGAGCTCCCGGTCGTCTTCGTCTGCGAGAACAACCAGTACATGGAGTACACGCCGATCGCCTCGGTGACCGCCGTCGCGCACCCGGCCGCCGACCGGGCCGGCGCGTACGGGCTCGAGCGGGTCCTCATCGACGGCAACGACGCGGACGCCGTGTACCTGACCGCGGTCCGGATGCTGGAGCGGGCCAGGGCCGGCGGCGGCCCGGCGCTGATCGAGGCGTACACCTACCGCACCAGCGGGCACTCGCGCGCCGACCCGGGCAAGTACAAGCCCGAGGCCGAGGCCGCGGCGTGGGCCGAGTACGACCCCGTCGACCTCTACCGCGAACGGCTCCTGGACGCCGGCGTGCCCGAGCCGGAGCTGGCGGCCATCGAGGCTGAGGCAGACCGGGACGTCGAGGAGGCCACCGAGGCCGCCAAGGCGGCGCCGCCGCCTGGCGAGGAACGGCTCATGACCAACGTGTGGGCGGACGGAGGCTCGTCATGGCGGAACTGACCTACCGCGGCGCCGTGGCGAGGGCGATCGCCCAGGAGATGGCCCGGGACGAGAACGTCGTGTTCCTCGGCGAGGACATCGCCGAGGCGGGCGGGGTGTTCAAGGCCACCGGCGGACTGCTCGAGCAGTTCGGCCCGCGGCGGGTGCGGGACACGCCGATCTCCGAGCAGGCGATCCTCGGCGCCGCCATGGGCGCCGCGATGACCGGCCTGCGTCCCATCGCCGAGATCATGTTCTCCGACTTCTTCGCCGTCTGCTGGGACCTCGTGGCCAACGAGATGGCCAAGAGCCGCTACATGACCGACGGACAGGTGTCGTTCCCGCTGGTCATCCGCTCGGGCAACGGCGGCGGCCTGCGGTTCGGCGCACAGCACTCCCAGTCCGTCGAGAACTGGGCGATGGCCGTGCCGGGCGTCAAGGTCGTCGCCCCCTCGACGCCGGAGGACGTCATCGGTCTGTTCGCCGCCGCGGTCCGCGACCCCGACCCGGTGCTGTTCTTCGAGCACAAGGGCCTGTACGCGTCCAAGGCGGACGTGCCGGACGGCGAGATCGTCGACACCCTGGGCACGGCGAAGGTGCTGCGTTCCGGCGGCGACGCGACGATCGTCGCGCTCGCGGCGATGGTGCCGAGGGCGCTCGCCGCGGCCGAGTCGCTGGCCGTCGCGGGCATCGAGACCACGGTCGTGGACGTGCGCAGCCTGGTCCCGCTCGACACGCAGACCATCCTGGCCGAGGTCGCGCGGACCGGTCGGCTGTTCACGGTCGAGGAGAACCCCCGGCTGTGCGGCTGGGGTGCGGAGATCGTGTCCATCGTCGCGGAGGAGTGCTTCTGGTCGCTGGACGGCCCGATCGTGCGCATCACCACGCCGCACATCCCGCTGCCGTCCGCCGACGCCCTGGAGGACCTGGCCATCCCGTCCGTGCAGCGCATCGCCGAGACGATCGAGAAGACGATGCAGAGCTGATCCGGGCTGGGTCGAATTAGGCCGTCGGAGGCTCGTCCCGCCTCCCGTCGAGTGGCAGGCTGTGGAGCATCGCGCGACCCCACATGCACCGACACCCCATGCACGGGGAGGTGGCTCGGGATGGCTGTTTCCGCCTACGTCCGAGGACGTCGAGGTGTCTCCCGCTGGGTCATCGACTACGACCCGGTCGTGGTGGAGCCGCCGACCCCCGCGCCGAGCCGAGCCATGGTCGCCGCGACGGTCGGACCGGTGATGGCGAAGCGGGGCGTCGCCGGGGCGCTCGCCGGGCGCTGGCCTGCCGGCCTGGCGCCGACCCCTGCCGACGACCCGGGCGTCGACCCCGACGCACCGCTGCCGGCGGCGGACTACGTCGTGGTCACCTGGACGGCCGCGGAGGTGCGCGCGCTGGCGAACGTCCTGACACCCGGCGTGGATCCCCAGACGCACTGGCACCCCTACCGGCGCAACTACGACACCTTGCTGCCGACCATCCGCAAGGGCGCGCCGGCCCGCGCCGCGGGTCGCCTGGCGAGCTGGTACCGCACCACCATCGGTACGAAGACCGTCCTGTGCATGAAGTCCGAGCTGCACCTCAACCAGGACTCCATCAAGACCGGCGACGGGACGGCCACCCTGCCGGTCGCCGAGCTGTTCCGGCAGATCATCACCGAGGCCCGACCCAAGCTGATGATCACCACCGGGACCGCCGGCGGCACGTTCGTCGACGCCGAGCTCGGCGACGTGGTCATCACCCGAGCCGCGAAGTTCCGTCTGGCCGACGAGTTCCGCAACGAGCCGTTCAACGGGAAGAAGTACAAGAGCAAGGGGGCCATCCCGACCACGCACCTGGCCTCTGCGAGCGGCCTGCTCGACGTGGTCACGGCCCGCCTCCACGAGCCGGACTTCGGCCCGCCCACGACCCACTACCCCTTCGGCGCGCTGCTCCCCGGCTTCGCCAACGCGCCGCGGTTGCTGTGCGACGGGATCGACTTCCCCGCCTACCGTCCGATCCTGACCACCGACTACTTCGAGTTCGGCACCAGCACCAACGGCCTCGGCACCGAAGGTTGCGGCGTCGAGATGGGTGACGCGGTCCTCGGGCTCGTGGCCAAGGAGATCGGCGGCTCCGCACCCCGCTGGCTGGTCGTCCGCAACGCCTCGGACCCGCCCATCAACGGGGCTCTGCCCACGTCACCGCACGTGCCGGACATGCAGGCGCACTGGGCGGTCTTCTACTACCAGCAGTACGGCTACTGGACCAGCGTCAACAGCGCGCTCGCCTGCTGGGGGCTCATCGCGGGCGACTGACCGTGTCCGTTGCATGATGCTACTGACTAGGCTAGCGTCCGTCCGTGACTGCGATCGTGCTGTTCGCCATCCAGTTCTCGCTGAGCCTGCTCGCCTACGCGCTGGCCGCCGTCTGGTACGTCGTGCCGCGGCTGTCCAGGCTTCCGCTGCTGGTCGCCCTGCAACCCCTGCTGTGGGTGCACGTCTTCCGGATCGCCGGCGGCACGATCCTCGCGCCCGGCTCGGTCGGCCCCGGGGTCCCCGAGGACTTCCAGAAGATGATCGGGTACGGCGACATGCTCACCGCTGTGGCCGCACTGGTCGCGCTGGTCGCCCTCCGGGCGCACCTGCGCGCGGCGATCCCGCTGGTGTGGCTGGTGATCGTCGTCGGCACCGTCGACACCGTGAACGCGATCATCCAGTCGATGCGCTACGACGTGTTCACGCACGTGCTCGGCCTGAACTGGGTGATCGTGACGGTGTACGTGCCGGCGCTGCTCGTCAGCAGCGTCCTGATCGTCCTCCAGCTCCTCCGGGATCGGGGGTTGCCTAGGCGACCCGGTGCGCCAGGGTGAGCGCGAAGTCTCCCGCGTCGTCGGTCCAGCTCTGGGTCACGGAGAAGCCCGCCGCGGTCAGCTCCGCGCGGATCCCGTCCGGCCGGAACTTCGTCGAGATCTCGACCCGGATCTCCTCACCGGAGCACAGGTCGAGCTCGAGCCCGGCTCCGGGGATGCGTACGCGCTGCGGCATCTCCGAGCGCAGGCGCAGGTCCATCCGTTCCAGGCGCGGGTCCCAGAACGGGACGTAGGCGAACGCGTCGACGTCGAAGTCGGCGTCGAGCTCGCGGTTGAGCACCGCGAGGCAGTTGCCGACGAACTCGGCGGTGACCCCACCGGGGTCGTCGTACGCGGCGATCAGGCGGTCGGCCGACTTCACCAGGTCCGTCCCGAGCAGCAGCGAGTCGCCGGGGACGAGCGTGTCGGCGAGCGCACCCAGGAACGCGGCACGCTCCTCGACGTACAGGTTGCCGATCGTGCCGCCGAGGAACGCGACCATGCGGCGGCCGCCGCGCGGCAGCTGCCCCAGGTGCAGCGTGAAGTCCCCGACGACAGCCTCGACCTGGACGCCGGGGTACGTGACCGCGAGCTGATCGGCCGCATGGCGCAGCGTCAGCTCGGACACGTCGACCGGGACGAACCGGTCGAGCTGGCCGGTCGCGGTGAACGCGTCGAGCAGGCTGCGCGTCTTGTCGGAGGTGCCGCTGCCGAGCTCGATCAGCGTGGTCGCCCCGGACCGCCTGGCGATCTCGGGCGCCCGGGTACGCAGGATCTCCCGCTCTCGCTCGGTCGGGTAGTACTCCGGCAGCCGGGTGATCGCGTCGAACAGCTCGGAGCCGCGCTCGTCGTACAGCCACTTGGGCGGGAGGCTGCGCGGATGCGCACCGAGCCCGCGCCGCACGTCGTCGACCAGGCTGTCGGCGGCCCAGTCGCGGTCGAGCAGGACCTGGACGACGGGCTCCTTGACCGTGCTCATCGTGCGGACCCCGCGGGGGCGCCGCCGTCGGCCAGCCGGACACCGCTCAACGCCCACCGGGCGGCGTGCGGGAAGAAGTTCCGGTAGGTCGCGCGCGCATGCTCGGGCGGGGTCAGCGCGCAGCCGCCGCGCAGCACCATCTGGTTGGACATGAACTTGCCGTTGTACTCACCGATCGCGCCGGGCGGCGGGTGGTACCCCGGGTACGGGTGGTACGCGGACGCCGTCCACTCCCAGCAGTCGCCGTAGACCTGGCGCAGCGCACCGGTGCGTGGGCCGGCCGCTCGCGGGTGGAACGTGTCGAAGTCGGCGAGGTTGCCGGCGACCGGCTGCCCGTCGGAGACGACGGCGTGCTCCCACTCGGACTCGGTCGGCAGCCGTTTGCCGGCCCATGCTGCGTACGCCTCGGCCTCGTAGAAGCTGACGTGGCTCACCGGGAGCCCGGGGTTGACCGGCCAGGTGCCGCTCAGCGTGTGCTCGAGCCAGATGCCGTCCATCTCGGTCCAGTACAGCGGGGCGCGCCAGCCGTGCGCGTTCACCTGCCCCCAGCCGTCGGACAGCCAGAGCTCGTGCCGCCGGTAGCCGCCGTCGGCCATGAACGCCAGCCACTCGCCGTTGGTCACGAGCCGGTCGGCGAGCCGGAACGGTTCGAGCCACACCCGGTGCTGCGGCTCCTCGTTGTCGAAGCGGAAGCCGTCTCCGGTGTGGCCGACCTCGACCAGGCCGCCGTCGACGTCGACCCAGCCCAGCTCGTCGGGCTCGGTGACGTCGGACGGCCGCCCGGAGTACGCCGGGCGCATCGGGTTGCGCGACAGCACGTGCTTGATGTCCATCAGCAGCAGCTCCTGGTGCTGCTGCTCGTGGTGGAAGCCGAGCTCGATGACGGGGGCGAGCTTGTCCAGCGTGCCGCCGTCGATCGAGGTCACCAGGTCGCGCACCCGGTCGTCCACGTTCCCGCGGTAGTCGGCGACCTCGTTCGTCCCTGGCCGGCTGATCAACCCCCGGTCCGGCCGGGAGTACCGCGGGCCGACCGTCTCGTAGTAGCTGTTGAACAGGAACCAGTACGAGTCCTGGAAGGGCTGGAACCCGGTCTCGTGGTCTGCCAGCACGAACGTCTCGAAGAACCAGGTGACGTGTGCGCGGTGCCACTTCGTGGGGGACGTGTCCGGCATCGACTGGACGGTCTGGTCCTCCGGCGACAGCGGAGCGGCCAGCCGCTCGGTGTGGGCCCGGACCTGGTCGTACCGTTCGATCAGCGAGCTGGGGTCCCCGTGCGTCGCGGTCATGGCGCCGGCCTCCTCGGTAGGTCTCCCCCCGAACGTCGGCCACACCCTCGGATGCCCCCGGGGCGCGGCCTCCCGGCGAGGCTAACCGCGGGCTCCGACAGTGGCCACGGGCCGGGACGACACGTCAGCCTTTGTTCACCTTCCGGTGTGGACAACCGGTGGCGGCCGGCCCGGCGTCGGCCAGAATGTCCCGACCGGCCGGAGGGTGGTGGACGCGGTGGAGAAGCAGGACGTCAGCACGCGCGGCATCGCCTCCGGGATCTACGGGCTGGTGGTCGCCGGGGCCACCCTGGCGACCGCGGCCGCGTTCGATTCGCTGGCCAGCGTGGCCGCGGCCGTGCTGGTCACGGTGTTGGTGTACTGGGCGGCGGAGAGCTACTCGCACGCGCTCGCGACGCGGGTCGTCCGCAAGCGCCCCCTGCGGCCGGGCGAGCTGGTCGGGGTGGCCCGGCAGGGGTGGCCGATGGTGAGCGCCTCCTACCTGCCGCTGCTGACCCTGCTCGTGGCCTCGCTGTTCGGGGCCGACGTCGCCACCGCGGTCCTCATCGCCCTGATCGCGACCACGGTCCTGCTCGGCATCCACGGGGCCACCGCGGGCTGGCGCAGCGGCGTGCGCGGGTACCGGCTGGTGATCACCGTGGCGATCTCGCTCGGGTTCGGGCTGGTGATGATCGGGCTGAAGCTGTCGCTGCACTGACGTGGCTGACCTACTGGAGCCAGACTTCTCCGAAGCTGCCGGCGTACAGCGGGGGCAGCCGCAGGTCGTGCACACCGACCGCGAGGTACTCGCCGAACGGCTTGTCGTACGTCGTGGACTGGCCGGCGCTTGAGCACCCGCGGCGGGTAGTCGGCCCAGCCGACCGTGACGGTCTTGGGCGGGCTGCCGTTCAGCGCCGAGCTGTTGACCACCCGCAGGCGCTGGTCGGGCCGCACCAGGACGCAGCGCGGGGTCGGCACGTCCGGGTTCGCGTGGACCGTGACGACGGCCCCGGGCGTGGTCAGGCAGCCACCGGCCGACGGCGTCCGCGAGTCCGCCGGGACCAGGGTGGCGCTCGTCGGCGTGGTCGTCGGACGCGATGTCGGTGACGTGACCGCGGTCGGCGTCGTGGTCGGCGGGTTCGTCGGGAGGCCGGTCGGCGGCGCAGAGCTGACCACCGGCGGATGCGTACCGGGGACGACGGGGGCGGCGGTGTCGGCGGCACGCGCGATGACCGCTGCCGCGCCGCCGACCACGACGACCGCGGCGAGGCTCGCGGCCACCGCGCGGGTGCGGCGGGTGCGGCGGGCCCTGCTGTGCACGCGGTCGAGCCGGTCCGGCCGCGGGTCGGCGTCGGCTCGCCCGGCCAGGTGGGAGAGCGCCTCGTGCAGCTCGTCGTCGGTGATCACCTGCGGTCCTCTCCGACCGGCCGTGCCGGCTCGACGATCTCCCGGAGCCGTGCCAGACCACGACTGGTGTGGCTCTTGACGGTGCCGACCGAGATCCCCAGCAGCGCCGCGGTCTCGGCCTCGCTGAGGTCGCAGTAGTGCCGAAGGACGACTGCGGCCCGCTGCTTGGCCGGCAGCTCGAGCAGGGCCCGGCGCAGGTCCTCGGCGTCGGCGCGCGCGACCCCGGGGTCGATGCCGGCCGGCTCGGGCGGCTCCGCGGTGAGGACCTCGCGGCCGCGCATCCGGCGCCATGCGGACGTCCGGGTGTTGGCCATCACGCGCCACATGTAGGCGTCCGGCTCGTCGTAGGCGCGGATCCGGCTCCAGCGCGGCAGCGCCTTGGCGTACGCGGTCTGCAGGAGGTCCTCGGCCGCGTCCAGGTCACCGGTCAGCAGGAAGGCCAGCCGCTTCAGACGCGGGCCGCTGGCCAGCACGTAGGCGTCGAACTCCTGGTCGGTCACCGCGGTCCTCTCGAGCAGTCACCTTCATACACGCAGGACCGGCTCGGGAAGTTGCCATCCGGCGAGAGCGTCCGGACCGCAGCGGGTCGCGGGTCAGCGCCGCCGGAACGGGTCGGCTGCCGGTGCGGTGGCCAGCTCGGCCCGGGGGCACTGCGCCAGGGTCATCCCGACCCAGGACAGGGCGTCGTCGCAGATCCTGTCCACGGTGAACCCGAGCGCCTGGCCGGCCTCGGTGAGGGTGACCCGGTAGAGGGTGATCTGCTGTCGGGCGGGGGCGTCGTACATGACCCCGATCGAGCCGACCAGCAAGGACGTCCCCCGGGCGCCGCCGGGTCCGTTCCAGGGCTGGTCGTAGCGCTGCCACAGGGACGCGCTGGCGGCCCACAGCCCGCCCAGCGAGACGTCCATGCGCTCGAGCTCGGCCAGCAGCCGGGCGGCCGCGCGGTGATCGAGCACTGCGGCTGGCCGCAGCACCCGTGTCTCGACCCCCACGTCCCCAGGCACACACACCCAATCGGACGTTCGGCTCAAGTCCTTGATAGCGGGGGCCGAGACAGCCGCCGCCGCGGTCCGTGCCCGCCCGGGGCTACCACTCGACCCAGGCGCCGGGGGCGGACTGCCAGATCGACGTCTGGGCGGCGTCCGACAGGACCGGGCCGAGGTGCTCGTACCCCAGGCCCAGGTCGTAGAAGGCGTTCATCCGGGCCACGTCGGTCCAGGTGTCCACGCCGAGGATCTCGGGAGCTCCGTCCGACCCGGGGTCCGGGACCCGCAGCCAGGTGCTGTGCGAGGCGAGCCCATGGGTCCGTGCCACGTTCACGGTCGCCGCCGAGTAGGCGCTGAAGGCTGACGCCGCCTTGTCCGGCGCGGTCAGCGGGGAGCGCAGGATGCCCACGGCCTGGACCGCCGAGCCCGACGGCACCTGCAGGTGGAACGTGCCGTAGCCCTCGGTCGGCGCCCAGACGTCCGGCCGCCGCTCGGCGAACAGGTGCCCGGCCGCCTCCTGGACCTGCGGGTCGCCGAAGAACCGGCCGAGCCCGGACAGGCTGTTCCAGACGTCGATGAAGAGGATCTCCCCGGCGTTGTCGCCGAGGCCGACGTAGACGTTGTGGCTCAGGTCGCCGAGCGAACGCGCCCCGGCGACGCTCTGCGGCGCACCGGCCGTCGCGTTGTGCGTCTCGCGCGCGGCGTCCGCCGACGTGCTGACGGGCTTTCCGCGCACGGTCAGCAGGTACGGCGTCGCGCCGGCGTCGTCGGGGTACGTCGTGGTCTGGCTGGGTCGAGTGGACATGTCGAGCGCCTCCTGGTCGTGGTTCGGTCCTTGCCACCACGACGAACGGCGCACCGCTAGGTCGACACCCGGGCCGTTGCGGTCCCTCAGTCGGACAGGTGCTCGGTCAGCAGCGCGTTGACGATGTCCGGCTGGTCGACATTGGCCAGATGGGCCGCGTCCTCGACCACCACCAGCCGGGCATCCGGGACTGTGGCCGCGATGAGCTCCAGGTGCGGGAGCGGGGTGGCCGGGTCGTCGCGGCCGGCGATGGCCAGCAGTGGCGCGGCGATCCGATGGAGGTCGTCGCGCAGATCCATCCGCTCGACCGCGCCGCAACAGGCGATGTACCCCTCGTCGGGAGTCGAGGCGATCATCGCGCGCGCCCACTCCAGCACTGCGGGGTCGGCGGCCCGGTGTGCCGGCGTGAACCATCGTTCGGCCACGGTCGCGGCGATGCTGTCGGTCCCGCCGGCCCGCACGGCTGCTGCCCGCTCGGCCCAGGCCGACGGCGGCCCGAGCTGCGCGGACGTGCCCATCACCGCGACCCGGTCGACGCGGTCGGGATGCGTGGCCGCGGCGAGCAGGGCCGTCATCCCGCCGAACGACAGTCCGACGAGGTGCGCCCGCTCCACCCCGAGGTCGTCGAGCAGCGCCGACCAGGTCGTCGACGAGGTCGGCGATCTCGTACGGCCCGGGTGGCACCGGGGACTCGCCGTGCCCCCGCGCGTCGTAGCGGACGACGCGGAAAGTCCGCGCGAGCGCGTCGACCTGCGGCTGCCACATGGACCGGGTGCTGCCGAGCGAGCCACCCATGACGACGACGGGTGCATCGGCGGGACCGTCGGCGGAGTACGCCAGCCGCACCGCGGTCACGACCGGCCCTTTCGCGTGTGGTTCACCTGCATGCGTCCAGGTTCCCACGCCGCGGTGGTGGTTGACGACCCGCTGGCGAAGGACTGACTCAAGGGTCTGTGGCTCGGGGCACCAAGTCCGAAAAGTTGCTGTGGATAAAGGACTTTCGGCGGTTCGCCATCGGTTCGGTGCGGCAAGATCATGGTCATGCCGATCAGCCCCCGCCGGCTCGGCGCCGCGCCCCGGTACCGCGGCCGGCCCAGACGAGCGCACCGCCCGGCGGCGCCGCCACGACACCCTCGCCGACCGGGGCCGAGCTGGCGGCCGGGCTACCCGGCCGGGGCCAGGACGGCACGGTGATCGAGGCCGCGGTGGTGCGTCGGATGGCCTGTGACGCGGCGATCATCCTGATCGTGCTTGGCTCCCGCTCGCAGGTGCTGGACATCGGCCGGCGCTCGCGGACGGTGCCGGCCGGGATCTGGACCGCCGTGATCCACCGCGACCAAGGCTGCGCGTTCCCCGGCTGTGACCGGCCCCCGCTCCTGGACCGACGCCCACCACATCCGGCACTGGTCCCAAGGCGGCCACGCCAAACTGTCTAACCTCGTCCATCGTTCGTACGACCGCTGATCCGGTAAGACCCCCGAGCTCGCAACCGGGCCGGTGGCCTCGGCCAGTGCCACTGCGGCTCCCGGCCGAACCGACGTCGATCAGGGCGGGTCGGGCAGCGCGAGGAGGAGCTGGCAGGTCAGCAGACCCACCGTGCTGCCCAAGGTCTCCTCATACGCGCGGGTCAGCCAGTCCAGGTCGCGCACTTCGAACAGCGTCTGGGCGTGCAGCCAGGCCGCGTCCCGTGCCTTGTCGATCGACCAGCTCGAGATCAGGTCGGCCAGCGGCCACATCGGTCGACCGGCGTCGACGACCACCGGGTCGAGCAGCGACTGGCGGACCGGGCGGACAAGCGCGGCCAGCAGCTCGTTCACGCGCTCGTAGTCCGCGAGCACGTCCTGAGGTGTTCGCGCCCGCGCGACGCAGGTGGCGACCAGCGCGAGCGCGAGGTCGTTGTTGATGTGCGCATTCATCCCCGCGATCACGAACTGTGCCGGCTCGATGCCTCCGCGGCTGCGGGCCTCGAACAACGGCGCCCAGGGGCGGGATACCTGCGTACCAGCCGCGTCCGCGTCGACGGCCGCAAGGAACAGGCCGGCGAACCGGACATCGAGGTCCGTCATGAACGCGGGGTCGTCGAAGAAACCGGCCGACATGTGGTCGCGTACCGACCTCGTCACCTCGAGGTACACGCGGTCGAAGGCGGCGACCCCGTCGTCGGCCCGCAACTGCCCGCTGATGGCGTCCAACCGAGCGACGATGTCCTCGATGGTCGGCACGTCACCACCCTAGGCCCGCAGGGAGAGCTTTTCGCCGCGGCTGTGCCGGGCCAGAGCCCAGACGGGCCAGGCCAGTGGGACGACGACGATCGCCGTCATGAGCCACCAGCCCATGATCGGGCTGACCCAGGACTCCGCTGGCTGACCAGGACCCTGACGCCGCAGCCCGGGCCGCTCGGCGAGTCTGGAACGCGACCTTCGCCGGTGCCGCTGACGGACCGGGCCAACCCAGGATCGGAGATCCCGGCGTCGAGACCATCGAGGACGAGGAGCCGGCCGATTGCGTCGTCCAGACCGGTCGAAGGCCCGAGCTTGAGCCCAATGGGCGTGCGGAACGAGCTCCGCGCTCGCTTAGGGCTCCAGTGCGAACGGGCTGCGATCGATCGGCCCCTCTGCCCGATGTATGCGCGGACTTGTCTGGCCAACCTCGTGCTGCTCTGCGGAAGTCTCCACGACACCATCCACCAATGATCGACTATGTGCGGCGCGGTCGAACCTGGCATTGCGGAGCCCGTATTGGTGACGGCCATGGATAGCCTGCCTGCGTGGACCGATCGGAACGCCGGCGACAGTGAAGGCATTCGACGCTCGCCGCGGGGTGGCCACGGCGATGGCGATCGCCTCGGCGGCTGGCCTGGAAGCAGATTCTGCGAGCGTTCTTCACGACTCGAACAGGCTGGCTGTGCGCCTGCTGCCATGCGACGTTGTCGCGCGAGTAGCACTCGTCGCGCATCAGGCCGCGCGGTTGGAGGTCGAGCTTGCGCAACGGCTGGCCGGAGCCGGAAGTCCCATCGCTGGTCTCGACCCCCGAGTGGAGGCGCGCGTCTACGAGCGTGACGGCTTCACGGTCACGCTGTGGACCTACTACGAGCAGATGACCACTCAGGAAATCTCGCCGGCCGACTACGCGACTGCGCTGGCACGGCTCCACGAAGGCATGCGGACGTTCGATGTCACCGTGCCCCACTTCACGGACCGAGTCGCGGAGGCCCAGGAACTCGTTGCGAGCGGCGACCGTACACCGACACTCCCTGACGCGGAGCGAGATCTCCTCGCTGGCAACTTACAAGAGCGCAGCCGGCTGATCGGCGAGCACGGCCGCGCCGAGCAGCTGCTGCACGGCGAGCCGCACCCGGGCAACCTGCTCAGTACCGACAGGGGGCCGCTGTTCATCGACCTCGAGACATGCTGCCGAGGGCCTGTCGAGTTCGATCTGGCCCATGTGCCCGCGGAGGTCTGCGCGCGCTACCCAGACCTTGATCGGGAACTGCTCGGCGAGTGCCGGGGCCTCGTTCTCGCCATGGTCGCAGCGTGGCGCTGGGACGTTGAGGACCAGTTTCCGAACGGGCAGCGCGCAGCTCGAGAGCTCCTGAGCGTCGTGCGCAAGGGACCACCATGGCCGACGCTCGACGCCGTCTGGCCTCGAGCCGGGATCCCACAGGCCGCGGCCACCGAATCGAGCGGATCTGTCAGGTCCGACGGTTCAACCGCACCGAATTGCCGTTAGTGGGCTGAGCCGATCCGGCCTTCGGTGCGGTCTTCTCTTCGTACCTCAGGGGTCAGGTCTCAGTCGGTCCTTGCGGTGGCAACTGTCCTGGGCAGGCTGTCCCGAGCCCAATGTGAACCTGTTGCTCTTTACCCCCTGCCTTGACGATCAACCGAACACAGGCGGGACGATCGATCCAGTAACCGCCGGCATACGCCAGCCAGCCGGCGCCTCCCGGATCGGGGCACTCGGCGACGGTGAGCCTGGAGGTGGGAGCGGACGGTGCGCCACCCCATCCGATGCCGAGGCGGTCGGCGAGCTCGGCGGGAACGACGAGTTCGAAGGTCGTGCCCGGCTTCACGAGGAGGCCGGTCTTGGCGAAGAGCCGCCCTGCTCCTGCGTCGCCGGTGAGGGCTGTCTGCAGCGCTGGATAACCCGGGCTCGTCGGCAGAGCGACTACCCCGAGGACAACCTGCAGGGGAGCAGTCGGTGCGTCGCGACCGATGTAATCGGCGCACTTCAGCGCGGACTCAGCAGTGGACGGAAGCGACGTCGTGGGATTGTTCGAGCGCGTCGGGCTCTGGGCGTACGCGGACGGCGTGGAGGTCCCGCTATCTGCGTGATGTGAGGTGCCGCTCGTACAGGCAGTCAGCACGGCGATCGCTACGGCGAGCGCGATGATCGAGCCCGATCGCATCCGTTGCACGGTCCCAGTATCGCTCCAAGGCGTGAGGAACGTTCGCGGTCATTGTCGCCTGTGGGTCTAATCCTTCGGTAGCACCGATGTGCCGTTGGCGGACACCGATCCGGCATTGTGTACGCGGCTTCTGCAGGGGCGGGACCGGGCAGAGGCAGAGCCCGTATTGGCCCGGCGACATGCCGGGCCAACCGTTGGCACAGGCTATGCGACTGTGAAGACGACGTACCCGTAGCGCCCGTCGATCGAGTCCTTGTTGGCTGTGGCGCTCTGCCCACCGAGGTCGACTGCGTCGTTCGTGAACACGATGTTCCCGATCCGGGTGCTGGTGTGGAAGATGGCCCCGGCGACGCCGTCGACGTACACCCGGACGTCCGTGCCGGTGGCCGTGTCCGGGAACTTCACGCACACGATGTAGTGCAACTTGCCGTCTGCGACATCGATGCTCTTGGGGCCTGCGGCGTTGACGGTCACGCCGTTGGCTTTGATGAGGCACTGCGCATGGTGCGCCCCCGGTTTGACGCCGCTGTGAATGGAGATCTTGATCAAGGTTGGCTTCGTGAACCGGCCCTGCTGGATGATGTTCGGGGTTCCCCCGACCGCCTTGGTGTCGACCCAGTTCGTCTGAATTCGCACGCCCAGGTTGAACGCTTGCGCGCCGGACACGCTCATGGTGAACGGGAGCGTGGTGAACCCCGCCGTGCTGGGGCAGCACGGTTGGTAATTCGAGGCCAGATTCAGCGGAGGAGACCAGGTGTGGCTGTAGCGGACGGTGCTCGGAAGGGCCGTCCCCACGCCCGCCCAGACAACCGTTGCCGCGACAAGCGATAACGCCATCAATGACTTCAGAACCCGCTTGACCATCTGCCCTCCCAGATGCGATGGGCCAAGGGCTGCATGCCCCCAGACCGTCTCACAGAACCGGCCAGGGCTCCATAGGCGACGTGGCGCCCTTCGGTGGGGTCCTCGCGATCGCCGAGAACGCCCTTGGCGCCCGGTACGAGTCCGACCGTCCACCAGCGTGGAACGTCCCCGAGATGGCACGCGCCGATGATCCCTCATCCGAGCCGTACGCGTGCGACGGTCGACCTATCCCTTGCTCGGCAGCGACCGCGCGTACGCCGTGCCAAGCCGGACCCACTTGGCGAGCTGTCGCTCGGTACGCAGGTCCTCGTCCGCAACGCGCAACCAGCCCGGCATCGGGCGACCCTGCATCACCGCGACCTCGGCGTTGCTGCTGTCGACGATCCGGTCCGACTCGGCCGGGTCCACCCGCACCAGCGCCCCGCCCTGGCCGCTGGCCGACACGGCCATGTTGCCGCCCACCAGGAAGGCCAGGCCGCCGAACATCTTCTTCTCGGTCACCCCGGGTTCGGCGTCCAGCAGCTCGCGCATGCGCTCGGCCAGTGCCTCGTCGTACGCCATGACGCCGATGCTACGACCGCGGCGGACTAGCGTTGCCCCATGCCTCCCCCGAGCCGACGCAGCCGAGACGACCCCAGCGCTACGGCGGCGGCCGAGGGGACCTCGTGGTCGTCCTCGACTGCTCGGACCTGGAGCAGGCGGCCGAGTTCTGGACCTCGGTCCTCGGCTACGTGCGCGAGGGCGAGGCCGACGGCACGTACCAAGCGCTCGTCCCGGCCGACGGCGTCGGCGTCGAGCTGCTCCTGCAGAGCGTTCCCGAGGCGAAGGACGCCAAGAACCGGGTGCACCTCGACCTGCGGTCGCGCGACCTGACGGCGGAGGTGGCGAGGGTGCTTGCGCTCGGGGCCGCACAGATCACGCCCGAACCGTTGGCCGAGGACGGCTGGACGTGGCACATCCTCGCCGACCCGGACGGGAACGAGCTGTGCGTCATCCAGCCCGACCCTCAGTACTGGGAGACGCACTGACCTCCGACGAGTCGATCGTCGTCGCGACCACGGACGACGACTATGCGGCCTTCCGCGGGCTGATCGGTGACTACTGGGACTGGCTGCAGGAGCGCTACGTCGACATTCCCGGGTTCGTCGACGCGGTGGGTGGCCACCAGGCGCTGGACGCCGAGCTCGACTCGCTACGCGAGATGTACGGGCCACCCGGCGGTCGGACGCTCCTGGCGGTGCGGGACGGTCACGTGATCGGGGGCGTCGCGTACCGCGACCTGCACGACGGGTCGTGCGAGATGAAGCGGCTGTTCGTCCCGGACCGCTACCAGGGTCACGGGACCGGTCGGGCGCTGTGCCGCGCCGTCATCGCCGCGGCCACCGCCGACGGGTACGCACTGATGCGGCTGGACACCGGCAACCAGAACGCCGAGGCGCTCACGATGTACGAGTCGCTGGGTTTCCGCGCGTGCCCGCCGTACCACGACTACCCCGCCGAGGTCATGCCCCACCTGCGCTTCATGGAGCGGCGGCTCGAAGCGCAGGCGGGGCAGGAGGGTCGGGGCTAGGCGGCGTGCCGGCCGAAGATCGCGTCGATCTCGGCGAGCTCGGCGGGAGTCGTCGCGTGTGCGCGCGCGTGCTCCCACTCGGTCGTGATCGCGTCCGACGAGTCCTTCGGGTCGGTGCTGCCGGGACGGACCTTGGTCCATGCGATGAGCGTGGCCAGCATGTTCGTCTCTCCGTGTGGGGCGATGCCTGCGGATGCCGGTCAGGGTGACCGGCTGCAGGAATCATCGCCTGCCGATGTTGACGGAACGTTTCCGGTCGGCGACATCTGGCCCGTACCGGCTGTGGGCTAGGACACACCAGCCCACAGCGCCGCCAGCGCGTTGGCTGGCGTCGGCACCAAGGTTCACCTCGGGTACGCCGTCGCGACTGCCCTCGTTCACCGCCGTCTCGACTCGACCGCTCATCGTTGGGGGCATGAACCGCTCCAGCGGTTGGGTCGAGGTGGTTCGTGCCCTGCGGACGGCCGTCCCGAGGTGGGCAGCGGCCCGGGCTCCGCAGGCGCACCCTCGCGCGGGTCGCGGGTCTGGTCGACGCGGCCCGGGACGCCGGGTTCCCGGCGATGCTCGCCGAGTCCGACGGTCGTTGGCACGTCTGGATCGAGGACGTGCCGCCCGGCCGGACGGCGGGCCTGCTCCCGTTCTTCAAGGCGCTCGGGTCGGCCGCCCCGCGCTCGTGCGGGGTCCTCGACCTGGCCGGCGGCGCGGGCTGCGCCGGCCCGCTGGGTCATGCGGGAAGGGTCGGTCGACCTCGTCCCCGCGCCGGACCTGCGCCCGCTCGCCGGCTAGTCCGGCGGCCCGGTCGGTCCGGTCGGTCCGGCTGGCCCGATGCTGCAGCCAGCACGGCGGCGTGCTGCAGCCAGGTGTACGGGTCGGTGGCGTGGTACGGCCGCTCGTCCGGCTCGATCGAGTCCAGGAAGTGCTGGTAGACCACCGCGCCCCGCAGCGCGGACAGCGGCTGCAGCAGCCTGGCGGCGCGCGCCGGCTCGCAGCCGGGGACCGCGGCCGCCCACAGCCGCTCCCACCGGCGGAGCACCCGGGCGCGGTCCGCGTCGGCGAGCCGCTCGCAGAACGCCGCCTGGTCGAGCAGCGGGTGCCCGACCCCGGCGTCGCCCCAGTCCAGCACCCGCAGGTCCGGCGGGGTGCCGCGCACGTTGCCGGGGTGGAAGTCCCCGTGGAACAACCCGTCCGGGATCCCGCAGTCCGCGAGCGCCGCGTACCGCTGCGGCAACGAGCCGACCAGCACGTCCAGCCGCCGGATCTCGTCGTCGGTCAACGGCCCGGCGGCGCCGGACCTCGCACGGTCGAGCAACGCCTGCTGCGCGAGGCACGAACGCGTCGACCCGCCAGTCCGGGACGCCGATCCCGAGCAGCTCGTCGGCGCGGCCGCCCCACGTGCGCTGCACCCCGACCAGCAGGTCGACCATCGACTCCAGCTCGGCACCGCCGGCTTCGTACCGGTCGGTGCCGGCGATGTCGGCGAGCAGCATGCGGCCGCCCGAGCGGCCGAGCAGCTCCGGCACCACCGACGGGTCGAGCCGCGCGAGCAGCGCGCCCTCGTGCGCGAAGAACGGCGGCACGACCTTCAGCCAGGCCGGCCCGGCCGCGGTCGGCAGCCGCCAGATGCTGGACAGATTCCAGGTCCTGACCTGCTCGGCCGGCGCGGTCACCGCGACCCCGCGCCGGGCGAGCACCTCCCGTGCCCAGGCGACGTCGGCCTGCGGCCCGCCGGGCCGGGCGTACGACGCCCGCAGCGGTTCGTCGCCGAGCGGGTCGCCCGGCCACGGGGCCAGCGGCACGTCCGGCGCGCGCTCCACCTGCGCGAGGTACGCGACCGGCCCGCCGCCCGGCACCGACCCGCCGGGCAGCGACAGCACCCGCAGCACGACCACCTCGACCCCGTACGCCGCCCGCGCCGCCGCGACCACACCCGCCGCATCGGACCACCACGGCATCGGGACGTCGAACGGTGGCAGCGCGCCCAGCACGCCGGACTCGAGCGTGCACAGGACGAGCGTGACGCGGCGGGTGCCGGGCACGGTCCTACCCGGGGTTCGCGACGTGCAGCGGCGGCCGCCGCCCGGACCAGGGCAGGGCCTCCTCGAGCTGCGCGGCCAGTCGGATCAGCAGCGACTCGGCACCGCTGGCACCGACCAGCTGCATCCCGATCGGCAGGCCCTCCGTGCTCTGGTGCAGCGGCAGGCTGATCGCCGGCTGGCCGGTCGCGTTGAACATCGGCAGGAACGACTCCAGCGGTGCCCAGGTCGCGAAGATGTCGCGCAGCGGCGTCGGCGCGGTCGGGTCGTACATGCCGAGCGGCGCCGGCAACCGGCCGAGCGTCGGGGTCAGCAGCACGTCGTACTCGCGGAAGAACGTGCCCATCCGCCGGGCCAGCGCGTTCGCCTGCTCCAGCCCGTCGGCGATCCGGCTGCCGGTCACGGTCCGCCCGTACTCGACCGCCGCGAGCGTCGCGCCCTCGAGGGTGTCCGGCCCCGGCTCGCGTCCGGTGGTCGCGGCGAAGCTGTCCACCGTGTGCGCCGCGTCGGCGGCCCACACGTCGGTCATCGCCTGCAGGAACGGCTCCCACGCGAACGCGGGGTGCACCGCCGCCACCTCGTGACCGAGCTCGCCGAGCAGCTCGGCGGTGGCCGTCGTGGCCGCGGCGACCTGCGGGTCCACCGCGTCCCCGGACCACGGCTCCGAGCACCAGGCCACCCGCAGCCGGCCCACCGGGGCGCCGACCTCCGACCGGAACGGCCGCTCCGGGGGAGCGATCACGAACGGGTCCCCCGGTGCGGGCCCGGCCAGGCAGTCGAGCAGGCCGGCGGTGTCGCGGACGCTCCGGGTGACCATGAAGTGCACGGCCCATCCGAACAGGGCCTCGGCGATCTGCGGCCCCCACGTCACCCGGCCGCGGGACGGCTTGAGCCCGACCGTCCCGCACGAGGACGCCGGGATCCGGATCGAGCCGCCGCCGTCGCTGGCGGACGCGACCGGGACGATGCCCGCGCCGACGACCGCGGCGGCGCCCCCGCTCGACCCGCCGGCCATGTGCCCCGCGCTCCACGGCGAGCAGGTCCGGCCGGCGGCCAGCGTCTCGGTGGTGCCCATGATCCCGAACTCCGACGTCGTGGTGCGGCCGAGGTTGACCAGGCCGGACGCGCGGATCCGGGCGGTCAGCTCGCTGTCCGCCGGGGTGACCCACCCGGCGGCCAGCCGGCTCCCGTTCTCGCAGACCGAGCCCGCCTCGCCGTGGAAGAGGTCCTTGAGCATGGTGGGGACGCCGCCGAACGGTCCGGGCGGGACGGTGTCGTCGAGGGCGTGGGCGCGCTCGGCGTACACCTCGACCACGGCGTTCAGGGTGGGGTCGACCCGCTCCACCCCGGCCAGCACGCAGGCCGCGAGCTCACGCGGGCTGATCTCCTTGCGGGCCACCAGTTCGGCGAGTGCGGTGGCGTCGTGCCGGGCGTACTCGTCCAGGTCCACGGTCGGCATGCTAGCCGCGGCGTGACCGATCACACGTCGACGCCCGGTCAAGGCGGTGCGTCGCACAGCCGAGAACGGGGGACACCGACCTGCATACTCTTTCAACGGCTCCGCGACGCTGTCCGGGCCGTTCCCCGTGAGGTGATGAAGCGTGACCGGGACGACGACGCCGCCGGAGGTGGTCGAGCTCGACGTGACCTTCCGCGCGATCGAC
The DNA here is from genome assembly GCA_963771835.1 of uncultured Actinomycetota bacterium. GTDB lineage: Bacteria > Actinomycetota > Actinomycetes > Prado026 > Prado026 > CAVQCJ01. Next base: position 1,145,161 of record CAVYVA010000002.1, on the reverse strand, counting down.
GCCGGGCCGGCCGTCAGCCACCGGGTGCCGGAGATCTTCGCGGCAGCCTGGCCCGCGTACCGAAGCTGGTACCTGCGCGAGGGCGAGGCGGCGCGGGCGTCGTACGCGACCGGGGCCTACCGGCTGCGGCGGCACATGCCCGAGCTGGTGGGGACCTACGACCGGCTGGTCGACGCGGTGGGGGGCGGGGACCTCGAGGCCCGGTTCCTCAGCCACTGGTCGCCGCCGCCGCTGTTCACGGCCTGCTCGCTGGCCGCCTGGAACCGCGCCGAGCACGTCCTCGTGCGCAACTACGACTACCCGCCGCTGCTGTGCGACACCACGGTGCTCGCCTCGCAGTGGAACGGCACCCGCGTCGTCGCGATGAGCGACTGCGTCTGGGGCGCGGTCGACGGCATGAACGACCACGGCCTGTCGGTGGCGATCGCGTTCGGCGGCCGCCCGGTGGTCGGCGAGGGCTTCGGCATCGGGCTGGTCGTGCGCTACCTGCTGGAGTTCGCGAGAGACGTCCCCGAGGCGCTGGATGCGCTGCGGCGGATCCCGGTCCAGCTGGCGTACAACGTCGCCCTGGTCGACCGGGCCGGCGCGGCGGCGATCGCGATGGTCTCGCCGGACCGGCCGATGACGCTGGCCGACGGCCTGACCGCGGGCAACCGGCAGGGCGCGACCGAGTGGGCCGAGCACGCCGCGTTCTGCGCGACCGAGCAGCGCGAGGCGGCGCTGCACGAGGCGATGGCCGAGCCAGGCCTGTCCGCCGGTTCGCTGGTCGCGCGCTTCCTGCAGCCGCCCCTGTACCGCGACCCGTCGACCACGCTGTGGGGCACGGTCTACACGGCGGCGTACGACTGCGACGCCCGGACCCTCGACCTGCTCTGGCCGGACGACACGTGGCGGCTGTCGCTGGACGGGTTCGTCGAGGGGGAGCGGACAAGACGCACGCAGGTGGCCGTCCCGCCGCCGGCGTACGCGCCGCCGCCGGATCCGGCCGAGCTGATGGCCGCACGCCCCGGCGTCCTGATCGCCTGAGCTGATCGCCTGAACCTGTGATCGCCTGATCCCTCCCCGGGGCGGTCGGCGCGGCGGTACAGTCCGGCCACCATGGCTGAGCGCGACCGGGCCCGGAAGGGCGAGCGGGGCCGCCGCAAGGGCGCCCGGGGCCGCCGGGAAGAAGCGGCCCGGCAACCCGTGCTGCGCAGCCTCTCCGACGTCTACCGGTACTTCCGGCAGAACACCAAGCCGATCTACTTCGTCTCCCCGACGCCGTACAACCTGCTGGGCATCGACGAGTGGGTGAGCGGCTTCGAGTACGTGACGTACTTCGACAGCTTCGACGGGGCGCACGCGCGCTCGTTCTCGCCGACCCATGCCGGTCCTCGCGACTTCGAGACGTTCGAGTCGGTGAACTCCTACCTGCTGGGGAACAAGGAGGTCATCGACCACGTCAAGGCGAACGGGCCCGGTCAGGTCCTGTTCGTCATGTTCGACGAGGAGACCGAGCAGCTGGCCCACGAGCTGGGGCTGGAGATCGCCCTGCCGCCGCGCGAGCTCCGCCAGCGCATCGACTCGAAGATCGTCACCACCCAGCTCGGCAACGAGGCCGGCGTCGCCAGTGTCCCGAACGTGCTCGGCCGGGCGAGCACCTACAAAGAGCTGCGCAAGCTGGCCAAGCGGTCCAAGCTCGGCACCGACCTGGTGGTGCAGACACCGTACGGTGACTCCGGCCGCACGACGTTCTTCGTCGCGAGCGAGGGCGACTGGGACGACTGCGCGGACGAGCTGGTCGGCGAAGAGCTCAAGGTGATGCGCCGGATCAACCACTTCCCGGGCACGGTGGAGGCGGTGGCCACCCGGCACGGCACGCTGGTCGGACCGATCCAGACCGACATCACCGGTTTCTCCGAGCTCACCCCGTACCGCGGTGGTTGGTGCGGCAACGACGCGTACCCCGGGGTGTTCGACGCGGCGGCGCGCAAGCGGATCCGCCGGATGGCGCAGCGGCTGGGCGACCGGCTGTACCGCGAGGGCTACCACGGCGTGTTCTGCCTGGACTTCCTGCTCGACACCGACGACGGCACCGTCTACCTCGGCGAGATCAACCCGCGCATCTCCGGCGCGTCCCCCCTGACGAACCTGATCACGTCGCGGTACGGCGGGGTGCCGCTGTTCCTGTTCCACCTCCTGGAGTTCTCGGGCGTCGACTGGGAGCTCGACCTCGACGACGTGCAGATGCGCTGGCAGGACTTCGACCGCTGGACGCAGCTGGTCCTCAAGCAGGTGACCGACGAGGTCGAGCTCATCACGCAGGCGCCGTCCAGCGGGCTGTGGCGGCTGGCCGACGACGGCTCGGTGCGGTTCATCCGCGAGGAGACCGACTGGCACAACGTCGGCGGCCACAACGAGGCGTTCTACCTGCGCGTCCACGGTGCCGGCGAGTACCGGTACCCAGGGGCGGACCTGGGCATCCTCGTCACGCGCGACCGCATGCAGAGCGACGAGCGCGAGCTGCTCGACCGCGGGGTCGGCTGGGCGAAGGCGATGGGTGCGCAGTTCCAGGGCGAAGCGCCGCAGGGGCGCGTGGTCACCCCGCAGGAGCTCCTGTACGGAAAGTGGTTCTGAGCGGTCGGTCAGGCCCGCCGGCTCCCACGGGAGCAGCACACCCCTCCCGCTGGGACCTCACCCGATTCGGGTGAGGTCCGCTCACCCCTCAGGGCGCGACTCTCGCCTGGGTCCCATTCGGGAGACAGGAGACAGATCGTGAGCACGCTGGCGCCTTCACCTCCACCGGACTGGCGGACCGGACTGCTCGCCGACGTGATCCGCATCGTCGTGGAGTCGGCGCTGGAGGCCGAGATGATCGAGCACCTCGACCACCCGCCGGGTCCGGCGCCGGCCGGAGCCGGTCGTGCCAACGCCCGGAACGGCTACCGCTCCAAGACCGTCCGGACCGCGTTCGGCGCTGTCGTCATCGACGCGCCGCGCGACCGGTGGGGGACGTTCCAGCCGATCGCGGTCGGCAAGTGGCAGCGTCGCGTCGTCGGGGTCGACCAGATCGCGGTCCCGCTCGCCGCCCGCGGGGCGGACCGCTCCGAGTGCGTCGCGCTGCTGGCCCGGGTCTACCGGCCCCCGGTCGTGAGCATGGGGCTGGCCGGGCTCGTGGCCGCCGGGATCGCACGCAACATGCTTGCGTGGCACCGGCGTCCGCTGCAGCAGGAGTACGCGAGCGTGACCTTCGACCGGGTGATCGTGCGGTCGCGGGACGGTGGGGTCGCCTGCACTCCGGTGCGTACCGCCGTCGGCGTCACGGGCGACGGTCGGCGCGAGCTGCTGACGCTGCACGCGGCACCGTCGTGGGACAGCCTGGTCGGCTGGCGCGAGGCGGTCACCGACCTGCGCGATCGCGGAGTGCGCGCCGTCGAGTCTGTCGTCTGCCAGGCGGTCCCCGACCTCGACGCGGTCGTCACCGATGTGTGGCCCCGCGCCGTGCGGCTGGACCGCGCCGCGTAGACCCGGCCAGGTCGGCTGGGGACCGCCTCAGCCCGGGTTCGCGGCGCCGGCGACGAGCATCTCGCAGGGGCCGACGAACCCGTCCGGGCCGTCGAAGACCGACAGCTCCTCGGTGATCCGCGTCCAGGTCCGCTCGCGGGCCTGCGGGTCGAGGCCGGCCAGCATCTGGTGCAGCGCACCGAACGACTCCCGCTCGAACCGCACGCAGTCGGCGGCGGACGGCAGCTGCAGCGGCGAGGGCACCCGGCGCACCTCGACGTCGGTGAAGCCGGCGGCTTCGAGGGCATCGGTGAGCACCTCGACCGAGCCCAGGCTGAACGGACCCGGCTGGCCGGGCGCCGGCGGGGGCAGCTGAGCCTCGGCCCGGATCACCGAGACCGGGATCGAGAAGAACCTGTTCGCCTCGGGCGTCGAGTACGTGACCGCCGAGACCCGACCGCCCGGGCGGAGCGCGCGACGCATGCCCGCCAGGGCCCGCTGCCGGTCGGGGAAGTAGATGAGGCCCACCCGGGAGATGACCGAGTCGAAGCGGCCGGCGTCGACGTCGAGGTCCTCACCGTCCATGACCCGGGTGGCGATGACGTCCGACAGCCCCGCCGTGCGCGCAGCGTGGTCGGCGTAGTCGAGCAGGTGCGAGCTGATGTCGGTGGCCAGCACGCGGCCGCTCGGTCCGACCCGGCGCGCCGCGGCGATGCTCTGCCCTCCGGCCCCCGCCGCGACGTCCAGCACCTGGCCGCCCTCGGTCACTCCGGCGAGGTCGAGCATCACCTCGGTGGCCTCGCCCAGCCAGGTGTCGATCACCGAGCCCCAGCCGTGCCAGGCGGCGGCGGCAGCCTGCCACTGGTCGGTCGTCGTCTTCTTGTAGCGCTGCGGGTCGAACGTGGTCGCCGAGCTCGGGGGCACGGCCGAGGTGCTGGTCATCGGGTCCTCCCAGACGTGTCAGTCCGCTTCGATCCAGCCGAAGATGTCCGAACGGTCGACCTGCGCGAGCAGGGCCGGGTGGTCTGTGGCCATGTGCGCCTCGATGGCCGCGACGACCTGCTGGTCGTCGTCGCCCCTCGCAACGTACCCGCACTCGCATCGGATGAGCTTGGACATGTTCAGCCTCTCGTCTGCCGGAACCATGGCTACCGGAGCAGCCTTGGTGGGACCTTGGGGTGATCATGGACTCATCCCGGATCCGCATCCAGGTGTGCGGGCGACTGGCCGTCGAGGTGGACGGTGAGCGCCGCGAGGCGCGCCTGCCCGGTCGCCAGGGCCGGCTGCTGCTCACGTACCTCGTGCTGCGACGCAACGACGGGCTGAGCCGGGACCGCTTGGTGGAAGCGCTGTGGCCGAACGATCCGCCGCAGGCGGCCGACGCCGCGGTGTACGCACTCGTCTCCAAGCTGCGCACTGCTCTCGGACCGGACCTGGTCTCCTCTCGCGGTTCGGTCCAGCTGACCCTGCCGGCCGACTCGTGGGTCGACCTCGAGGCCGCCCGTGACGGCGTCCATCGCGCCGAATCCGCACTCGCGCTCGGCGAGTGGGGCCGCGCGTGGGGCGCGGCGCAGATCAGCCTGTTCGTCGCCGGACGCGGCTTCCTGCCCGACGAAGAGCTGGAGTGGGCCACCCCGGTACGTCGCGAGCTGGAGGAGATGTACGTGCGCGCTCTCGAGACCTACGCCACTGCGGCCTTGCACCTGGGCAGCACCGAGCTCGCCACCGCCGAGCGAGCCGCGCGCGAGCTGGTCATGGCCGCACCGTTCCGGGAGAGCGGGCACCGCACGCTCATGCGCGCGCTTGCTGCCCAGGGCAACACGGCCGAGGCGCTCGTCGCCTACGAGTCGCTGCGCATGCTCCTTCGCGGTGAGCTCGGTGTCGCACCGGGGCCCGAGACACGCGAGCTGTACCAGGCGCTTCTGCGGGACGACCGGTCCTAGGGCGCGTTCGCTCGCCCCGGGCAAGCTCCGGCCCGCCGGAGCCGCCGGCCGGACAGGTCAGCCCGACCGACCGCGGGTGGCCCATCCCGCCGCGTCGCCGGCGAGCGTGCCCAGACGTTCGTGGAAGTGGGAGATCTCGTCGGCGGTCAGCAACGACGGCCAGGCGCGGGTGCCGCCGGAGCGGAAGAACTGTTCGGCGGACTCCCACAGGTCCAGGTGCGCCTCGGGCGCGGTGTGAGCGGCCCGCGACCGCATCGACGCCAGCCCGGCCGCGTCCACGAACTCCGGCCACCGGTCCTCGTCGACCGGGACCCCGAGGGCCGCCGCCACCGCCCGCATCTCACCGTCCAGGTCGGCCCACATGTCGGCGTAGTGGAACAGGTGGACATTCGGCGCATCCCGGGCGTCCCAGTACGTCCGGATCTGCTGGCAGTAGTCGTCCAGCCCGTTCGGCCCGCTGCCTGTGGGCTGCTCCTCGTTGTCGATGAACCATCGCAGGTACGCCGCCGGCTCGTCCGGCGCCGGGTCGGCGGTGCGGACCGTGGGGCCGCCCGGGCCCGTCGCGGTGACCCGTAGCTCGACCGCATGGTCGGTCCGCATGTTCTCCCTGTGGTCGCGGTCGGACAGCGCCACGTCCAGCGGATGACGAGCGACGGCGATGTACGTGACCGAGTCGTGCCGCGGGACCCCGTCCAGCGGCGTGTGGGTCTTGACGAACCGGCGGTGCGACTGCCGGTCGAGAAGGTCGAAGGTCTCCTCGTCCGAGCGGAGCAGCATGTCGAGCCACGGCGAGATGGTGCTGATCGGGGCACCGAGATCGACGCGGTCGAGCAGAAGCATCCCGACGATCGACTGCATCCACGTCGTGCCGCACTTCGAGGGCGTGGAGATCACCACGTCATCGGGGCGGAACTCGAAGCGCTCCCACCGTGCGCTGTCCGCCATGAACCCCCGGTACCGGCGCAACCCGGACATACCGTGTCCTCGCCTCCCTGCCTGGGCCCGCCTGCGGCCTGGGACGTAAGACCCTCGTCCTGGCCCGGCTCCAGGGCAGAGGGTAAAGCAGCGCTCGAGGCTCGGCACCTGCATGCGGTGCACCGACCAGAGGAGGACGCGGTGACTGCTGCGCACCCCGTGACCGGCCAGCCGCCCGCCTTCGACCGGGACGTCGTGGTCGTGGGGTCGGGGTTCGGTGGCAGCGTCGCGGCGCTGCGTCTGGCCGAGAAGCAGTACGACGTGCTCGTCCTCGAGGCCGGGCGGCGGTTCGCCGACGCCGACCTGCCCACCACGTCCTGGCGGCTCAGCAAGTACCTGTGGGTGCCTCGGCTCAGGTGGTTCGGCGTCCAGCGCATCCACTGGCTCAACGACGTGCTGATCCTTGCGGGTGCGGGCGTCGGCGGCGGTTCGCTGGTCTACGCCAACGTCCTGTACGTGCCGCCCGCGCAGTTCTTCACCGATCCGCAGTGGGGTGACATCACCGATTGGGCCGCCGAGCTCGCTCCTTACTACCGCCAGGCCGAGCGGATGCTGGGCGTCGTCGACGAGAACCCCTGCGAAGGGCCGGTCGAGGAGCTGATGCGGGAGACGGCCGAGTCCTTGGGCGTGGGGCACACCTTCCGCAAGACCCCGGTCGGGGTGTTCTTCGGTCGCGACGGCGCCGCCGAGCCCGGCAGCACGGTGCCCGACCCGTTCTTCGGCGGAGTCGGGCCGGCGCGCACCGGCTGCACCCAGTGCGGCAACTGCATGGTCGGCTGCCGGGTGGGGGCCAAGAACACGCTCGTCAAGAACTACCTCGCGCTCGCCGAGCGGCTCGGCGTGCACATCGAACCCCTGCGCACGGTTGTCGATGTCCGCCCCGTCGACCCCGCCGACCTCGCTCGAGGTTGGCGGGTCACCAGCGAGCGGACGGGAGCCTGGGTGGACAAGGACCTGCAGACCGTCACCGCGCGGGACGTGGTGCTGTCGGCGGGGACGTGGGGGACGCAGTCGCTGCTGCACCGGATGAAGGCGACCGGCGCGCTCCCACGGCTCTCCGACCGGCTCGGCGACCTCACCCGGACCAACTCCGAGGCGCTGGTGGGCGCGATGAGCAGGTCGGTCCCGCGAGGCGTCGACCTGACCCGCGGGGTGGCGATCACATCCTCGTTCCACCCCGATGCGGACACCCACATCGAGAACGTGCGCTACGGCCGCGGTTCGAACGCGATGGGTTCCCTGGTCACGCTGATGGCCGACGGGCGACCCGACGGAGCCAAGGGCGGCCGCTTCACCAGGATGCTCGGCGAGCTGATGGCGCATCCGGCCCGGGTCCGGTTCCTGCTGCCGTCCCCGGCCCGGCGGTTCTCCGAACGGGCGGTGATCGGGCTGGTCATGCAGCCGCTGGACAACTCGATCACGGTGCGGCCGAAGCGCCGCAGGATCGCCGCGGGCTGGCGGCTCACGTCGAGCGCGGGGCACGGGACACCCAGCCCGAGCTGGATCCCGGCTGGCCACCGAGCCATCCGCAGGCTCGCGGAGAAGCTCCAGGAACGCACCGGTGTGCCGGCTGCGGCCGCAGGTTCTGTGACGGACCTGTTCGACCTCCCGATGACCGCGCACTTCCTCGGCGGGTGCGTGATCGGTCCCTCCCCGCGCTCAGGTGTGGTGGATCCGTACGCACGGGTGTGGAACTACCCCGGCCTCCACGTGGCCGACGGCTCCACCGTGTCGGCCAACCTGGGGGTCAACCCCTCCCTGACGATCACGGCCATGGCCGAGCGGGCCTTCGCGCTCTGGCCCAACCGAGGTGACCTCGACCCGCGCCCGGCACCGGACCAGCCCTACCGGCAGGTGGCGTCCGATCCGTCCGGCTTCGCCGGCCGTGCGTGCGGGGGCCGCGGGCGCCTGGCAGCTCGGATTGACGGAAGTGTCCCGACGACCATATCGTTCCTCGATATCCATATCGTTTGTCGATGCGTTGGGTGGTTGGGATGCAGAACGGTCGGTTGGACAGGTGGCTGCCGCGGCTGCGCGGCACGGCGACGTTCGTGTACATCGCCGCGCTGTGCCTGGCAGTGGCGTTGCTGGTCATCGGCTTCATCCCGGGGTCGCCGGTGACGGTGGATCTGCCGACCGCCTCGTTGCCGGGATCCGGCAGCAGCGCCGTCGCCGGCGGGATCGTGCACGGGGTCGTGCTCGACCCGGCAGGCTGGATCGTCCTCAAGATCACGGACCCGTCCCTCGCCCAGCGGATGATCTACCTCGCGACGACGGTCCCGGGTCTGCTGCTGGTGGCCGAGGTAGCGCGGCGGCTGCGCAACGTGCTGCGGTCCGCGCAGGACAGCGACCCGTTCACGGCGAAGACCGCCCGGGAGCTGACGGTGGTCGCGAAGATCACCGCGTTCGGTGGAGTGGGCGTGTGGGCGGTGAGCAACGCCGCGAACTGGGCGCTGACGGCCACCGTGCTCGAGTCCGGCACGGCGGTGGGACCTCGCTGGTCCCCCTTCGGATGGCTCGCCGTCGGGTTCATCTTCGCCGCGTTCGCCCAGCTCATCGCCCGTGGCGTCGCGATGCGGGCCGAGCTGGACACGGTCATCTGATGGGCGAGGCCCTCGAGCACCGCATCGAGGTGCACCTGGACGAGCTTCTCGTGGCGCGGGGCATGACCCTGGTCGAGCTCTCCGCGAGAGTCGGCGTGACCGTGGCGAACCTGTCGATCCTGAAGAACGGCCATGCCCGCGCGCTCCGGTTCAGCACGCTGACCGCCATCTGCGACGCCGTCGGCTGCACACCGGGCGAGCTGCTCAGCCTGCAGGACCAGTTCCGCTTCTAGACTGGCTGGCCCTTGCGTTCCCGGGGAGGTGATGTCGTGCCGGAGCGACCGGGAGGTGGCCCCGACATCCCGCTGCTTCCCGCCTCGGAGGCCTACGAGGGACGCTCTCCCTTCGCCTCGTCGAGCAAGCCGCCGTTGGCGAGCCGCTACGTCCCGTTCGTGCAGTCGGTGCGGGGCTACTCGCTCGGCCGGCTCCGGGTGGACGCCGTTGCGGGCCTGACGGTGGCCGCCCTCGCGCTGCCCGCGTCGATGGCCTACGCGGAGCTGGCCGGGCTCCCCGTCACGGCGGGTCTGTACACCCTGCTGCTGCCGGTCCTGGCGTACGCGCTGCTGGGGTCGGCGCCTCGGGTCGTCGTGGGGCCGGAAGGGGCGGTGGCCCTGCTGGTAGCAAGTGCCCTGGCGCCGTTGGCGGCCACCGGATCTGCGGAGTACACCGCCCTTGCCTCCGCGCTGGCGGTCGTCGTCGGCGGGGTGTTCCTGGTCGCACGGCTGGTGCGCCTGGGCTGGATCGCCGACTACTTCTCCCAGTCGGTCCTGGTCGGTTACATCACCGGTGTCGCGATCGTGATGATCCTCGGCCAGCTCGGGAAGCTGACCGGTATCTCCACGGGCTTCGACGATGCGGTCCGGGCCACCGTGGACATCCTCCGCCATGTCGGCGACGTCAACCCCGCGACGCTGGCCGTGGGCGGAGTCACCCTGATCGTGCTGCTCGTGATCGGGTCACTTCCTGCCGCGATGGCCGGGAGCCCTGCTCGTGGTCGTCCTCGGCATCGTGGTGTCCGCCCTGCTCGACCTGGCTGCCCACGGGGTCTCGGTGACCGGGTCGATCCCGTCCGGCCTGCCGTCGTTCGCCCGTCCGCACCTCAGCGGATCCCAGTGGCTGTCCCTGGCCGGGCCCGCGGTGGCGATCTTCCTGGTGAGCTTCTCCGACTCGATCCTGACGGCTCGCTCGTTCGCCGCCCGCCACGGCGAGACAGTGGACGCCGACCAGGAGCTGCTGACGTTCAGTGCCGCGAGCATCGCGGCCGGCTTCACCCAGGGCATGCCCATCGGCACCAGCGGGTCGCGCACCGCGGTCAACGACTCGATGAACGCGACCAGCCAGGTCAGCGGTCTGGTCGGGTTCGGGGCCATCGGCGTCATCTTGCTGTTCCTCACCGGCCCCATCCGCTACCTGCCGACGGCCGTGCTGGGTGCGGTGATCGTGTTCGCGTCGCTGAAGCTGATCAACCCCGAGCAGTGGCGGGAGCTGTCCCGCAGCAGCCGGGTCGAGGTCGGCATCGCCGGGATCACGGCCCTGTTCGTCATCGTCATCGGCGTCCTGCCTGCCATCGCGGCGGCGGTGGCGCTGTCCATCATCGACGTGGTCCGCCGGACCGCGACCCCGAACGACGCGGTCCTGGGGTACTCCGCAGCCGAGAACCGGTACGCGGACCTGGGCACCCACCCGGACGCCGGGGTCACACCCGGAGTGGTCGTCTACCGGATCCAGGAACGGCTCTTCTTCGCCAACGCGCACTTCTTCAAGCGTCGGGTCTGGGCCGCGGTGGACGGGGCGCCCAGACCCGTGCACCACCTCGTGCTCGACGCTGCCGCGATCGGCGGGGTCGATGCCAGCGCGGTCGTCGCGGTCCGGGAGGTCTACGAGGGTCTGCGCAGCCGCAACATCACCTTCGAGATCGCCCGCTCGACCGACGAGCTGCGGGAGCAGCTCGAAGACACCGGCCTCGCCGACCTGGTCGGGGCCGATCACTTCCACGCAACCGTCTCAGCAGCTGTGGAGGCCTGCGCCGACGGGCGAGAGTCGTGAGACCGGCCCGAGCCCAGGGACCTTGTGCCCTGTGGTTGAGTGGGCAACCGGCACGAGTGTGAGCGCAAGACGGAGCGGGCATCCATGGATAGGGGCAGTGGACCGATGGGCAAGAAGTCCAAACGAGACAAGCAGCCCAGCAAGTCGACGGAGTCGGACGAGGCGGTGGCGGCGTCAGACGTGGGCGTCGGCGAGGCAGCACCCGCCACCAAGCCCACGATGAAGAAGAAGGAGTACGAGAAGCAGATGCGCCGCCTGCAGGGCGAGCTGGTGGCCATGCAGGAGTGGGTCAAGGCCACCGGCGCCAAGGTCTGCATCGTGTTCGAAGGCCTCGACTCGGCCGGCAAGGGCGGCACGATCCGACGCATCACCGAGCGGACGAGCCCGCGGGTGTTCAAGCACATCGCCCTGCCGACTCCGACCGAGCGCGAGAAGTCGCAGATGTACGTCCAGCGCTACATCGCCCATTTCCCGGCTGCCGGTGAGGTCGCCATCTTCGACCGCAGCTGGTACAACCGCGCCGGCGTCGAACCGGTCATGGGCTACTGCACGCGGGAGCAGAGCGAGAAGTTCATCGAACAGGTGCCTGCGGTCGAGCAGGCGATGGTCGACAACGAGATCATCCTGATCAAGTACTGGCTCAACGTCAGCGTCGACGAGCAGACCCGTCGGCTCGAGAGCCGGATCGAGGACCCGCGCAAGATCTGGAAGCTCTCCCCCACGGACCTGAAGTCGTACAGCCGCCACTTCGACTACTGCCGAGCCCGCGACGCCATGTTCGCCGCCACCGACACGGCATGGGCCCCGTGGTACGTCGTGGACAACGACGACAAGAAGCGCGGCCGGCTCAACATCATCTCCCACCTGCTCAGCCAGATCCCCTACAAGCCGCTTCCCCCGCGCGGTGTCAAGATGCCGAGGAAGCCGAGCGCCCGGGGGTATTCGGAGCCGGATCGGCCGGCGAACCGGATCCCGACTCCCTTCTAGCCGCGCGGGCAGGGAAGCAGACATCTCGCGGAGAGAGACCGACCATGACGGAGAACACGACGGTGTCAGGCAGCGGCGCGAGCCCGGCCGGTGACGGTGGACGAGCCGAGCGGTGGTACTCGCTGTCGCCCGACGAGGTCGCGCGGAAGGTCGGGGTCGTCCCCGCCGACGGCCTGTCCGCAGCGAGGGCCGCCGAGCTGCTGACGAAGAACGGGCCGAACGCTCTGCCGGCCGAGAAGCCGCCACCCGGGTGGAGAGCGTTCCTGGCGCAGTACCGGTCGTACATGCAGATCATTCTCGTCGCGGCGGCGATCGCCTCGATCGTGATCGGCGAGGTCGCCACCGGTGTGGCTGTGCTGCTGATCACAGCGCTCAACGCACTCGGAGGGTTGCGCCAGCAGGGCAAGGCGGAGAGTGCCATGAACGCTCTGCAGTCGATGCTCAAGACCAGTGCCCGGGTCCGTCGTGACGGCAGCGAGGTCAAGGTCGACGCCGACCAGGTTGTCGTGGGCGACGTGGTGCTGCTCGCAGCAGGTGACGACGTGTGCGCGGACGGCCGGCTCGTGGAGGCCACGTCCTTGCAGATCGACGAGTCCGCGTTGACCGGGGAGAGCGTTCCGGCCTCGAAGAGCACCGAGCTGGTCACCGACGAGAACCCGGTGCTGGGGGACCAGTCGAACATGGCGTTCATGAACACCCCCGTGACGCACGGCAGCGGCGTGATGATCGTGACCGGGACGGGCGCCGACACGGCGGTGGGCAACATCTCCGGGATGCTGAAGTCGGCACCCCACCTGAAGACGCCGCTGACCAAGCAGCTGGACACGTTGACGTTGTGGATCGCCGCCGCGGCCGGGCTGACGATCGCGGTCATGTTCGCCCTCGGGATCTCCCGCGGGCAGTCGACCCAGACGATCTTCACGACGGCCATCGCGTTGGCGTTGGCTGCGGTGCCGATGGCCATGCCGACCGTCCTGCAGGTGATCCTGTCCAGCGGTTCCAGGGAGCTCGCTGCGCACGGCGCGGTGGTGAAGAGCCTGGACTCGGTCGAGACCTTGGGCTCGACGTCGGCGATCAACTCGGACAAGACCGGCACCCTGACGATGAACCAGGTCACCGTCGTCGAGGTGATCGACCCCACCGACCGGTACACGATCACCGGTATCGGCTACGGCCTGGACGGGGAGGTCCAGCACGCCGCGGGCAACACGAACACGATCGAGGCGGCGATCCTGCCGTTCCTGATCACCAACGACGCCAAGCTCGTCGACGGCAAGGTCGTCGGAGACCCCACCGAGGGGGCGCTGCTGGTGCTGGGGCACAAGGTGCAGCTCGACATCGAGGGGACGCAGGAGGCTTACCCCCGGCTTGCGACCCTTCCGTTCGATCCCACCTACAAGCTCATGGCCACGTTCTGCGACGCCAAGGACGGGTCCGGCAACCCGGTCGTCAGGGTCTTCGTCAAGGGTGCCGCCCCCGCCGTGATCGGGCGGGCCACGTCGGCCCTGGCCAAGGGCGAGTCCGTAGCCTGGGGCGAGCAGCAGAACCAGCGGGCCGACCAGGAGATGGCCCGCCTGGGCAGCAAGGGCCTGCGCATCATGGCTGCGGCCGTGAAGGACATCGACCCCGCCGGCTTCGACCCCGAGGGCGACCTGCTGTCGATGGTCCAGGGCCTGCAGCTGACCGCACTGGTCGGGATGATGGATCCGCCCCGGCCCGAGTCGCTGGACGCGGTCCGATCCGCCCAGGACGCCAACATCCGCGTACGGATGGTCACCGGGGACGACGTGGTGACCGGTGCCGCCATCGCCGAACAGCTGGGCATCCCCGGGGAGGCCATCCTCGGCACGCAGCTGGCGGCGATGTCCGAGAGCGAGCGCCTCGACCGGATCGACAGCATCGGGGTGGTCGGTCGGGTGGCTCCCGAGCACAAGGTGCTGATGGTCGAGACCCTGCGCAAGAAGGGCGAGGTCGTGGCCATGACCGGCGACGGGGTGAACGACGCCCCGGCGATCAAGGCCGCCGACATCGGCATCGCGATGGGCACCGGCACCCAGGTCGCCAAGAACGCCGGCCGCATGATCCTCACCGACGACAACTTCGCCACGATCGTGCGCGCCGTCTCCGAGGGCCGCAAGCTCTACGACAACATGCTGAAGTACATCCGCTTCATGCTGGTCGCGCTGGTGACCTACGTGGTGACGTTCCTGATGGCAAGCCTGCTCAACATCGCCGGCGGCCAGCCCTTCTCCGCCGTCCAGATCCTGTGGATCAACTTCCTGATCACCGCTCCCGTCGGCATCGCGCTGGGCCTGGACAAGGAGACGCCAGGGCTGATGAAGCGGAAGCCGCGACCGCGGGCCGCCTCCATCATGACGCTGGCGGTCATCACGACCGTGGGCCTTGCCGGCCTGTTCATGTCCGTGGCGATCAACCTGCTGATCGTGCTCGGGAAGCACGAGTTCGACAGCAGCGGGATCGGCAGCACCATGGGCCTGGTCGCGTTCTCGCTGATGCTCGTCGTCGCGGCTTTCGAGTGCCGCGACGAGAAGGCCTCGATCCTGCGGCAGGAGACCTTCGACAACAACACGGTCAACCTCACCGCCCTGATCGAGATCGCCCTGGCGGTACTGATCGCCAAGGGCGTCTTCCTGCCGTCCCTGCTCGGGACCACCAACCTCTCCGGCGGTCAGTGGTTGATCGGAGCCGCTCCCGCCCTGGTGCTGTTCATCGTGTGGGAGCTCGGCAAGGCGGTGGCCCGTCGCAGGGCTGGCAGTGCTCAGGAGGCCAGGCTGCCCGCGAAGGTGATAGCTGCGGGCGCTGCGGCGTGACGGGGACTAGACGGCGCCTTCGGCGGGCGCCTCGGTCGCAGGCTCATCGGTCGCGGGCCTGACCGGCTCGGCAGGAACGCCGGGACTGGCGGTTCGCCGGATGGCGATGCCGATCAGGATGAACACGATCCCGATCGCCACAGCCATGGCGGCCACGCCGAACGCAACGACCGAGGTGAACAGGGAGGCCTGCAAGAAGGACGCGGTCATCACGGTCGGCCGGTTCGGGTCGTCCTGCGGGAGCTCTGCGTACGTCTTGCCGCCGCCGATCTTCAGCGCGTGCTCGCCGATGATGCTCGCCTGGGCGTACGCCTGCCACGGCTGGGTGATGTGCTGTCCGGCGAAGTGCGCGGCGTCGTCGGCCACGGTGATCTGCTGGTCCGACAGCGTCTTGCTCACCACGGCGTAGGTGACGACGCCGGCGACCGACAGGATCGCCCCGGCGATGACCACGAGCAGGCCCAGGACAACCGCCGTGCCGTTGGTCCGGGAGTGTGCAGCCATCTCGATGCCTCCACGACAGGATCGCCGGGCCCGCCATCGACTCCGGCCACGGATGGGACGCCTCGCAGCCTAGTGGCGGGACGCATGGCGGCCCGGCGGCGAACCGGCTGCGTGAACCTGGGATGAACGGTTCGGGTTGACAACGTTTGTTTGGCGCGGTAACAAACTCCGATGACCCCCTCAGACGAGGTGCGCAAGGTGCTCGACCTTGCAGCGGAGCTGGAGCGCGGCTTCCCCCAGCTACCGGTGGACAAGGTCCATGCGGTGGTCGAGAACGCGTGGATGCGCTACCTGGATGCGCCGGTTCGCGAGTTCATCCCGCTCCTGGTGGGGCGCGAGGCGCGGGTCGAGCTTCGGGTTCTCGCGTCCTGACGCGCTCGACCTGGTCGGGTGGTCAGTGCAGCGCTGACGTCCGCTGGTTCAGGAACTCCCTGACCTGGTCCGGCAACCGGTACAGCGGGGTCCGGGCCGACCACTCGACTGCGGGCACCATGGTGAACCCGCTGAGCACGACGACCTCGCGGAGCTGCTCGCTGTCGCTGGGAATCTCCGCGTGGCGTTCGACCAGAGCCCTGTCCTCTGCGGACAGGCTGTCCCACCAGCCCTCGAGGGTGCCCGTGGTGCCGTCATCGCGTGCCATGCGAACACGCTAGGGCGGTCCGACCTGGTTGCCTAAGGTACAAAGTCCCAAAGCTCCGGGCAGCCGTAGCGTCGAGGGCGCCGACGCGATGGACGACCTACGGCCTCAGCGGCCAGGACTTGAGGAGTGTGCGCGCGGTCCCGTTGTTGCCGAGGTGGTACACGGCGACGCTCGCAGGGTGCACGTCGAATGCGTCGAAGGCGGCGGTTTCGATCTTCGTCAGGTCGTCCAGCGTGGCGAAGCCGACGGTGATGTGCGGGATGTACATCGCCCCTATCTGGCCAGGGACGAAGCCCTCGACCCAGCCGATGGTGGTCGGGCTGATGTCGGGGTCGTCGACGTCGGTCACGAACGCTGACGCCGTCCCTCCGGTCTCAACGTAGGGCGAGACGGCGGCGAGAAGCCGCGCCTGGTAGTCCAGTACCGCCTCGTTGGGCTGGACCTGGAGCACGGCGAGGCCTTGTCCGGGGACACCCCAATCGGCGTGCCGTATCGCGATGGCGCGCAGCTTCAACGCTGTCACATCGGTGGCGGCGACCGTCTTCTCGACCGCGTCGAACACCTGGTCAAGGTCGGCGGTGCGCACGAAGCGCTGCAGAGTGGTGATGTGCGGCGCGTGGGTGGCGTCGAGCGCGAAGCCGTCCGGCACGCTGCGCCGCATGCGCTCGTTGACCGCGCGTGCTCGGTCCTGTGCGGCGCGGTCGGGGTTGATCAGGATGTCGACAGCGGTCAGGTCACTCATCACCCGGCGGGCTTCCCGTAGACGGTGCTCCAGTCGTCCTTCATGCTCACGACTGTCCAGCCCAGCTCCTGGGCCTTGGCCAGGGACGCCTCCGCGGAAGTGGTGTAGGCGAACTCACGGTCCGCGTCGTCGTGGTTGATCAGCAGAGCGAACCGGGCGGACTCGAGCATCTCGATGTCCACGTCCGCGTTCCCACCCGCGAACACTGGAAGCCGGCCGGTCCGGGCGAAGATGTGCTCGGGCTTGCCGGGACCAAGATCAAGGCGGCCCAGGATCGCCTCGCCGCGCACCATCGTGCCGTCGCGGTAGGCGTACTCCGCAGCCGTGCCGATGACGTTCTCCTTGTAGATCCCCCACGTCTCCTCGGCGAACACGCGCATGAAGTCCCGACCGCCGCCCGAGCACACGTACACCCGGAACCCGTTCGCCTTCAGCAGGTCGAACAGCTCCAGCATCGGCCTGTAGACCAGGTCCTTGTAGAGGACGCCAAGCTTGGGCTGCTTGACCGTGGCCAGCCAGTCCTTGACCTGCGCGTCGAACTCAGCCGGGGTTGTCCCCGCCCATGACCGGCCGAACGCCTTGAGCAGAGCGGCGATGGTCTCCGGGTCCTGAGTGGCCACACCTTGTAGCCACACCGGGTCCCTGTCGATCAGTGCCTTGTACGGCTGAATCTGCGCCAGCGAGGGGTCCTTCTTGACCTCCTCGCCCCAGGTGCGGAACACGAAGTCGAACTGCGGCGGCAACGGCTGCTCCACCCACAAGGTGCCGTCGTTGTCGAACGCGGCGATCCGGTCCGCCGGGGCCACGAAGTCCGGTCCAGGCGTCGTCGCCCGCCGCACGAAGTCCAGGACCGCTTCCTTCGCCTTCCCGCCCCGCCAGCTGGCCAGCGCCGAGTCCGTCATCGAGAGTTCCTCTCGCACCGCGGCGGGGCAGACGCCCCACCCCCGAGCCAGATCCGAACATATCCATGACGAGGCGTAAAGAGTCGACGGGTACTCGCCGGGTGCCTAGGCGATCGCGTCGAAGAATGCTCGGCGCGCGTCGTCACGCTCTCGGCCGAGCCTGGTCAAGTCCGCCAGCCTGTCCGGCGTGAGCAGGTCGCCGCCGGCAGGGATCACATGCTGGCCGGTCCACGGCATGTGCATGCACTCGTTGAGCTTCAGGCGGTAGGCCACCTCCGCCTGCTCCCATCGGTCGTGAAGCTCCTGGGCGGCCGACATGGTCAGCACCGTAGCCCGACGGGGGTGCGGCGATCGAGCTCGTCCACGGACCCACCGCTGTGGCCGAGCAGCCAGTCGATGACGTCGGTGGCGTGCCACCCGGACGGGTGGAGCGCCGCCAGGGTCCGGGCGGCGTCCAGGTCGGCGCCGAGAGTGACGAGCGGCGGTTCGACGAACCCGTCGCGCCTGGTCTGGGCCAGGCCGACGTTGGCGGTCAGCGCGTTGCACAGGCACTTGCGCCCCACGGTGTCGGCAAGCTCCCCGCCCTTGCGCAGGTACATGTGGACGGGTTCGCTCGGGCAGCGGTAACCGATTCCACCCTCGGCCGCGAGGTAGGGCGTGCGGAGGTAGCTCAGGTCGCAGTGGCGCTCCCGTTCGTCGTACACCTGCTGGTCGGAGAGGGTCTGCGAGAGCCGTGCGACCTTGAACGGGAAGCCCGTCGGGGAGGCGTGGGGGTCCGTGCGCACGCCGAGGCTGTCGGCGGCCAGCGCCGCGCGCATCCTGCTGCGCAGAGTCTCGGTGAGGCCGGACTCCTGGCTGAGGGCGAAGAGGGTGCCGACCTGCACCCCGGTGGCTCCCGCCCGCAAGGCCTCGGCCACCCGGTCGGGCGTGCCGTACGAACCCGCGAGCCAGAACGGGATCCCCAGCGCGGCGATCTTGGCGATGTCGACGTCGTCGCGGGGCCCGTAGACGGGCTCGTCGTCGTCGTCGAGCACCAAGGGTCCGCGTGGCGGCGCGTTGTGCCCTCCCGCAACCGGGCCCTCGACGACGAAACCGTCGGGGCGGGTGGCCTCGTCCCGGGCCAGGTACGACGCGAGCACGGCGGCGGAGATGATGGCGAGGAACTTCGGCCGCCGGAGTGCCGGGGGCGCAACCCCGAGCAGGTCGCGGGGGTCGACCTCGACGCGGTACTGCTCCTCCGCACCGTGCACGTCGACTCCGACCCCACCGGGCCGGCCCGCGGCGAGGTCGGTGAGCAGCTGCGGGATCTGGCGCGGCACCCCCGCGCCCATGAGCACGAAGTCGACGCCCGCGAGCATGGCGCCGAGTGCCGCGCACGGAGTGGCCATCTGGATCTTCTCGAGGAAGTTGATCCCCACCACGCCGGGATGCCCGTCCTTGGCGAGCCAGACTTCGACGAAGTTGCCCACCACGGCGAGCTCTTGACCGGCGCGGCTCTGTCGCAGGGTGAGCTTCGGAACCGGTCGGTACGGCTGACCGGGGCCCCGGCCCTCAGGCTTGAAGTAGCGGTCGAGAACCCGCTCGGCCATCGCCGGGTCCGGAAAGAAGGTCAGAGCGCGGCGCGCGTGGCCGCCGACGTCGCCGTCCTGCAGCCGACGGGCCAGGACGACGTCCAGCGCCGTGCCCGACACGACACCGAGCTGCCCCGTGGCTGACACGGCGGCTGCCAGCTGCCACGCGGACACCGCCACGCCCATGCCGCCTTGGATGACCGTGGGTAGGCCGCTGTGAACCATGAAACTGCGCTCCTTAGAAGCCTACGGTTCCGTAGGTTACGGAACCGTAGGTTGTCACGGTTGTCGAGGCGCGCCCAGGGACCAAGGTCCCGACCTGGAGCGTTCAGGCCCGCGGGTGGGGGCCGCGGCCGCAGTCGGCGCAGGTACCGAAGATCTCGAGCGTGTGGCTGACGTCGACGAAACCGTGCTCGGCGGCGACCGACCGGGCCCACCGCTCGACGGCCGGGCCGTCCACCTCGACCGTGCGGCCGCAGACCCGGCAGACCAGATGGTGGTGGTGGCCCTGGCTGCACCGGCGGTAGGTCACCTCGCCGTCCCCGGTGCGCAGGACGTCGACCTCGCCGGCATCGGCGAGCACCTGCAGGGTCCGGTAGACGGTGGTCAGCCCGACCCGCTCGCCCCGGTGCCGCAAGAGGTCGTGCACCTCCTGGGCGCTTCGGAAGCCGTCGAGCTCGTCCAGGAGCGCGGAGACCGCGGCGCGCTGGCGCGTGGAGCGGACCGCGGGGCCGGTTCCGGCGATGGGCAACGGGTTCTCCAGTCTCAGGAGCGGTCGGGCCCCAGTCTGTCGCACCTGCTAGGTCCGACCGCGTTGACTTCCGTAATGAAATCGGATTTCATCTTACTCTCACCCACGGACGACCCGGAGGACGACGTGCGCAGACGGGCCGGGGCCGTCGTCGCGATGACGGCCGCGGTGCTGGCGTGCGCGTCCTGCAGCACGGCCGGAGCGCCCGGGCTGGCCGGCTCAACGGGCAGCCATGTGGTCCGCGTGGTCGCCGCGGAGAACTTCTGGGGGAGCGTCGCCCGGCAGCTCGGCGGCGCGCACGTGCAGGTCACGAGCCTCGTCGACAACCCGGACGCCGACCCGCACGACTACGAGCCGACCCCGGCCGACGCGCGCGCCGTCGCAGCGTCCGACCTGGTAGTGGTCAACGGTGTCGGGTACGACGGCTGGGCGAGCCGGCTCGTCGACGCGAACCCGAACCCGGACCGGCCGGTGCTCGATGTCGGCAAGCTGGTCGGCGCCGCCGCCGGTGACAACCCGCACCGCTGGTACGACCCTGCGGACGTCAAAGCCGTGGCCGCTCGGCTGACCGCGCTCTACCAGCAGCTGGACCCGGCGGACGGTGCGGAGTTCGAGCGGCTGGCGCAGGTCTTCGGCTCGACCGGGACCGCCGCGTACAAGGCGGTCGTCGCGGACATCCGGGCGAGGTTCGCGGGCACGGCGGTCGGTGCGTCGGAGTCGATCTTCGCGATGGTCGCGCCGGCACTCGGGCTGGACCTGGTCACGCCGCCAGGCTTCCTCAAGGCGGTCAGCCAGGGCACCGACCCCTCGGCGGCGGACAAGGCCACGGCGGACGAGCAGGTGGCCGGTCGGCAGATCGTGGTCTACGTCTACAACAGCCAGAACGCGACGCCGGACGTGCAGCAGCAGATCGCCGCGGCGGACGCCGCCGGTATCCCGGTCACGACGATCACCGAGACGATGGTTCCCGCAACGGCGACGTGGCAGCAGTGGCAGACGACGCAGCTGCAGGCGCTGCGCGCCGCCTTGGCGAGGGCCACCGGCCGATGACCGGGGACGAGGTCGTCCGGCTGCGCGACGCGGCAGTGCGCGTCGGCGGCCGGCTGCTGTGGTCCGGGGTGGACCTGACGGTCCGCGCGGGGGAGTTCGTGGCGGTGCTCGGCCCGAACGGCGTCGGGAAGTCCACGCTGGTGAAGGCGATGCTCGGCCTGGTCCCGCTCGAGGCCGGCTCGTTGACGGTCCTCGGCGAGGCGGCCGGCGCCGCGGCGGACGGGATCGGCTACCTCCCGCAGCGTCGCAGCTTCGACCCGCAGCTGCGGGTGCGCGGGGTCGACGTGGTCCGGCTCGGGCTCGACGGGAACCGGTGGGGGGTGGCGGTGCCCGGTGCGACCCGCTGGTCGGCCCGGGCCAGGGCCGAGCGGGTCCGCGTGCGCGAGGTGATCGCCCGGGTGGGCGCGACCGCGTACGCGGACCGCCCGATCGGTCGGCTGTCCGGCGGCGAGCAGCAGCGGCTGCTGATCGCCCAGGCGTTGGCAGGGCGGCCGCGGCTGCTGCTGCTGGACGAGCCGCTGGACAGCCTCGACCTGCCGAACCAGAGCGCGATCGCGGCGCTGGTGTCCGAGCTCTGCCACGGCGACGGGGTGACCGTGGTGATGGTGGCGCACGACGTGAACCCGATCCTGGGCGCCCTGGACCGCGTGGTGTACATCGCCGCCGGCGGGGTCGCGTCGGGGACCCCGCGAGAGGTCATCACCGGCAGCACGCTGACGCGGCTGTACGGGACGCCGGTCGAGGTGCTGGAGACCTCGGACGGGCAGCTGGTGGTCGTCGGCCAGCCCGAGCCGCCCGCGCACCACAGCGACCGGCACGAGCACTGAGCCACCCATGCATGCGTCGATCGTCGCGCTCTCGGTCGGACCGGAACCCCGCCTGACCTGGAACGTGGTCGACGACGTCCGGCAGGTCCTCGAGTACCCGTTCATGGTGAACGCCTTCCGGGCCGGCGCGATCGTCGCCGTCCTGGCCGGTCTGATCGGCTGGTTCATGGTGCTCCGCCGGCAGAGCTTCGCCGGGCACACGCTCGCGGTCGTCGGCTTCCCCGGGGCCGCCGGTGCGGTGCTGATCGGCGTCAGCGCGACCTACGGGTTGTTCGCGTTCGCGGTGGTCGCGGCGTTGGTGATCGGGCTGGTCCCGGGTTCCGGCGGCCGCGGGTACAGCGAGGAGTCGGCGGTCACGGGGACGGTGAACGCGTTCGCCCTCGCTTGCGGCTACCTGTTCGTCAGTCTGTACGGCGGGTTCGTCGGCGGCGCGAACGCGCTGCTCTTCGGCAGCTTCCTGGGTATCACGCAGCAGCAGGTGCTGGTGCTGCTGGTCGTGGCCGTGGCCACGCTCGCGGCGCTCGCGGCCATCGGCCGTCCGCTGCTGTTCGCGTCGGTGGACCGCGATGTCGCGTCGGCGCGCGGCGTACCGGTGCGCGGTCTGGCGGTGGCGTTCCTGGTGCTGCTCGCGGTCGCGGCCGCAGAGGTCAGCCAGATCACCGGGACGCTGCTGGTCTTCGCGCTGCTGGTAGTCCCGGCGGCCACGGCGCAGGCCTGGACGGCCCGGCCGGTCGTCGGCGCGACGCTCGCCGTCGCGGTGGGGCTGACCGTGACCTGGCTGTCGTTGTTCGTCGCGTACTTCTCGCCGTACCCGATCGGCTTCTTCGTGACGACCATCGCCTTCGTCGTGTACCTGGCGGCAGCCGGCTGGCGCCGGCTGCACCGCGGGTCGGGTCGGGCGCTGCCGGGAGCGCGGCCGTGACCGCGTTCCTGGCCGCCGGGACCGGCCTGACGGACCTGTTCGCTTACCCGTTCATGCGGCAGGCGTTCCTGGCCGGCATCCCGATCGCGCTGCTCGCCGGTCTGGTCGGCTACTTCATGGTGCTGCGCAGCCAGGTGTTCACCGGGGACGCGCTCAGCCACGTGGCCTTCACCGGTGCCCTGGGTGCGCTGGCGTTCGGGATCGACGCGCGGGTCGGCCTGTTCGTCACGACGGTCGCGGTGGGCGTCGTGCTCGGGCTGCTCGGGAACCGGGGCCGTGCGGACGACGTGGTGATCGGCACGGTCTTCGCCTGGGTGCTGGGGCTCGGCGTGCTGGCGCTGTCGGTGTACGCGACCAGTGCGCAGGCGGCCGCGACCGGAGCGTCGGGGGCGGGCGTGCTGTTCGGCTCGATCTTCGGGTTGAGCGCGCAGGCCGCGCGTACCGCCGCGGTGATCGCGGTCCTGCTCGTGGCCGCGCTGCTGTTCGCGGCCCGGCCGCTGCTCTTCGCGAGCCTGGACGAGGCGGTGGCGTCGGCCCGCGGGGTACCCGTCCGGCTGCTGGGCGTCGGCTTCCTCGCCCTGGTCGGCATGACTGCGGCCGAGGCCACCCAGGCCGTCGGCGCTCTGCTGCTGCTCGGGCTGCTGGCCGCCCCGGCCGGCGCGGCGCAGCGGCTGACCGACCGCCCGTACCGCGCGATGACCCTGTCCGCGGTCCTCGCCGTCCTGTCGATGGGACTGGGGCTGACGATCGCCTTCCTTGTGCCGAGCCTGCCGCCGAGCTTCGCGATCCTGGCCGTCGCCACGACCTGCTACCTGGTGGCCTTCATCGTGGGCCATGCGCGCAGGAACGTGCGCCGCAGCAGCTGACCCACCATTTGTGCCACCGAGTCGGGCCTGCCGCGGTCCCCGGCTCAACGTCGCCCGCTCTCGATCCGAACGTCATCGGTGTCGGGACGCCGGTCCGCAGCAAGGGGTGGGGAACGCATGGGTCGCACGTCGTCAGGGCCGTCGTTGCGGCGCCGGTCCCCGTTCTGCACGGTCTGGTACGTGACGATCGTCGCGGCCGCGGTCCTGATGATGTCCGCGCTGGTCTGCATCCGCAGCAACCCGATGTGCTTGCACCCGACCTTCTGGTTGGTCGCGGCCTTTGCCGTGAGTGGCGAGCTGCTTCCGGTGCGCACGTCCAGGGCGGTCCACAACCAGGGCACGCTGATCTCGACCACGTTCGTCTTCGCGACTCTGTACGAGTGGGGACCGTGGCAGGCGTTGCTGCTCGAGGCCGCTGCCACGCTGATCGCCTCGGTGCTGCACCGCCGCCCGGCGTGGGAGAGCGTCTTCCGGTCGGGCGCGGGGACGCTCGCGGTCGGTGTCTCCTGGGTGACGATGCTGTTCGCCGGCTTTCCCGAGGGTCTGGAGATGGCCGGCCAGGACCTGCACGGCGCGGACCTGCTCTGGGTGGTCCCGGGCTGGGTGCTCTGGTTCGTCGCCGACACCGCGATCGAGTCCTTCGTGGCCCGCACCGAGGACCGCCGGCTGTACCCGACGTTCCCCGCCGACTTCTGGTACGACGTCGTCACCAACGCGGCGGTGCTGGCGCTGGCGCCGGTCGTCGCGGTCTCGCTGCACCAGAGCGTGTGGTTCCTGCCGGTGCTGCTGCTCCCGCTCGTGGTCGTCTACCAGGCGGCACGGCTGTCCCTGGACGAGCAGCACAAGGCCCTGCACGACTCGCTGACCGGCCTGCCGAACCGCAAGCTCCTCATGGACCGGCTCGCCTCGGCGACCGCGCCGCGGCGCACCTCGGCCGACGACGCGGTGGTTCCGGCGCCGCTGCCCTTCGTCCTGTGCCTGCTGGACCTGGACCGGTTCAAGGATGTGAACGACACCCTCGGGCACCACGTCGGAGACGAGCTCCTCACCCTCCTCGCCCGGCGGATCCAGGGCGTGCTCCGGGCGAACGACGTGGTGGCCCGGCTGGGCGGCGACGAGTTCGCGGTCTACCTGCCCGAGATCGGCTCGTCGCACCAGGCGGTCGAGCTGGCGGCGCGGATCCGGGAGGCGCTGGTCGAGCCCTTCAGCCTGGAGCAGGTGGTGCTCGAGGTCGAGGCCAGCATCGGGATCGCGATGTACCCGCGGCACGGCACTGCGGCCGGCGAGCTGATGCGGCACGCGGACGTCGCGATGTACCTGGCCAAGGAGCTGCAGTCCGGCGTCGAGGTGTACGACCCCGAGCGCGACTTCCACAACACCGAGCGGCTCGGGCTGCTGGCCGCGCTGCGCGGCGCGCTGGACGCCGGCCATCTGGAGCTGCACTACCAGCCGGAGGTGTCGCTGGAGACCGGCGAGGTCGTGGGGGTGGAGGCCCTGGTCCGCTGGCAGCACCCCACCCGGGGGTACATCCCGCCGGACGAGTTCGTCCCGCTGGCCGAGACGTCCGGGCTCATGCACCGGCTCACCGCCTTCGTCATCGACAGCGCGCTGGCGCAGGTCGCGGCCTGGGAGGCCGAGGGGATCGTCGTCACCGTCGCCGTCAACGTGTCCTCCCGCGACCTGCACGGACCGTGGCTGGCCCGGTCGGTGTCGGAGTCCCTGGCGCGGCACCGGGTCCCCGCGTCGCTGCTGCGGCTGGAGCTCACGGAGCGCACGCTCATGGCCGAGCACAGCCGGGTGCTGGACACCCTCATGGCCCTGGAGGCGCTCGACGTCGAGATCAGTCTCGACGACTTCGGCACCGGGTACTCGTCGATGTTCATGCTCAAGCGGCTGCCGGTGAGCGAGATCAAGGTGGACCGGTCGTTCGTGAGCATGCTTGCCATCGACGGCGAGGACGCGTCGATCGTGCGCTCGATCATCGACCTGGCGCACGCGCTCGGGATGCAGGCCGTCGCCGAGGGCGTCGAGACCGCCGACGTGTGGCACCAGCTGGTGGACCTGGGCTGCGACACCGCCCAGGGCTGGTTCGTCAGCCGGCCGATGGACGCGGCCGCCGCGACGGCGTGGCTGCGGCAGCGCCTGGCCGACCCGGACCTGCGGCCGCTGGTCGCCGAGCCTGGCCCGGTGCGATGACCAGAGCCGCGGTCGTCGACCTGGTGGGCCGGGGGCTCGCGACCATCGTCGAGCGCCTGGTCGGGGTGCCGCCGGAGCCGTTCGGCACGTGGCCCGCGGCGGACGAGCGGCCGACCGCGACGGTCAGCCCTGGTTCGCCCGCCAGATCTCCTCGGACAGGGCGATCCACGAAGTCGCCGACGACAGCGCCGGGTCGACCAGCGGAGCCGGACGACCCAGCAGGTAGCCCTGGCCGTACCTGATCCCGAGCGCGTGGCAGGCGCTGAGCTCTTCGTGCCGCTCGATCCCCACCGCCATCACGGTCCAGCCGAGGCCGAGCGCGAGCTGGGTGAAGGCCGTGGCGAGCGCGCGCCGGACCGGGTCCTCGTCGATGTACGAGACGAGACTGCGGTCGATCTTGACGACGTCGGGGTTCAGGTCGACCAGCTGCCGGAGGGCCGCGGTGTGGCCGCCGAGGTCGTCGAGTGCGACGAGGACGCCGGCGGCGCGCATCTGCGCCATCCCCTCGCCGGTGAGCGCGTACTCGGCGACGGCCTGCCGCTCGGTCAGCTCGAGCAGCAGCCGGCGCCGGCCGTCGGTGTGCTGCAGCATGCCGCGCAACCGGGGCGACGCCAGCGTGGCCGGGCTCGCGTTCACGCCCAGGTAGCCGGGCACGTCCTCGGGGATCACCCGCAGCGCGGTCTCGATCGCCAGCAGCTCGAGCTCGACGCCCAGACCGGCCCGGTCCGCCTCGGCGAACCACACGTTCGGGGGGCGGCCGTCGGCGAACCGGGCCAGCGCCTCGTGCCCGACCGTCGCTCCGGTGCCCAGGTCGACCACCGGCTGGAACACGATGCCCAGCTCGTTCCCGGCCAGGATCCCGTCCACCCGCAGGCGCGCGCCGAGGTCTTCGTCCGAACCCGTCTGCTGCGTCCCGGCCAGCTCCGGCACCACGTCACGCCCTCTCACAAGCCATGGACACCAGGTCCGAGGAGAGGCAGATCCCCGTACCTGCTCTCTCGGCGGCCGGGCCGGCCGACCTGAGAAGTCTCCGCGCCACGCTCCGTCGTCCACGGTCTTGCTACCCGTTCGGCCTACCCTGGCCGTGCCCTCGCGAGCCCCTCGACGAGCACCGCGACGGACCGGCAGGAGGCCCGAACCTTGTCCCAGCAGCTGCGCCTGTGCTTCGACGTGCAGGGCGATCTGCTCGACGCCGCGCGCGCGTGCGAGGCGGACGTGTTCGACTCCGCGTACGGCAACACCCCCGAGCAGCTGGCGCAGGAGTACGGCCCTTACGACGACGCCTCGGTGTTCATCGCGCTGGCCGACGACTCCGGGAGGGTGCTCGGCGCCTGCCGCGTGATCACGTACAGCCGCCGCGGTCTGAAGACGCTGGTCGACCTCGGCCGCGAGCCGTGGCGGCTCGACGGCCTGCGGTCCGCGCGTGCCGCCGGGATCGACCCGGTGACCACCTGGGACATCGCCACGCTCGGCATCCGTGGCGAGCTCGGCGGCTCCGGTGCGATGGCGGCCGCGGCGCTGTACCACGGGCTGGTCGCCGGCGGCCGGGCCAACGGTGTCACGACGATGATCACCATCGTCGACGAACGCGTCCGGGCGCTGCTGCACAACGTCGGGCTGGACACGCACGTGCTGCCCGGTGCATCCACCGCGGAGTACCTCGGCTCGCCGCGCTCGACGCCGTCGTACGCGCACCTCGCCGCGGTGGTCGACAACCAGCGCCGGCGGACGCCGGACGCGTACCGCATGATCACCCTCGGCATCGGCCTGGACGGGGTGCGGGTGCCGCCGCCGGAGGAGTTCGTCCTGAAGCGGCGCGACCGCGTGGTGCAGCTGCCGGAGCCCGTGCGCGAGCCGACGACGACGCCGTGACCTGACCGGTCAGCCGGCCCGGTGCCCGGGCAGCGGCGACAGACCGGCCGCGGCGCGGGTGGCCCAGCGCCGGACCCACGGGGCGATCTCGCCGGGCGGCATCGGGCGGGCGATGTGGAACCCCTGCAGGACGTCGACGCCCATGCGCACCATCTCCATCGCCGTGCGGTCGTCCTCGACGCCCTCGGCCACCATGCGCAGGCCGAGCGCCTGGGCCATCTGGTTCGTCGACGCGACGATCATCCGGCTGCGGCGGTCGGTGCTGACCGCGCCGACGAACGAGCGGTCCATCTTGAGCTCCTGCACCGGCAGGTCCCGCAGGTACGACAGCGACGAGAACCCCGTCCCGTAGTCGTCGATCGAGATCTGCACCCGGTGCCTGCGGATCTCGGCGAGCACCGCCCTGGTGCGCTCCGGGTCCGCCAGGAACGAGTCCTCGGTGACCTCGACCACGATGCTCTCCGGCGGCAAGCCGGCCTCGTCGACCGACTCGAACAGACGCGGCAGCAGCACTCCGCCCAGCAGCTCCGGTGGTGCGAAGTTCATCGCGACGCGGAACGAGAAGCCGTCGTCGGCCCACCGGCGGGCGTCGTCCATGACCATCCGCACCACCGCCTCGGACAGCCCGAGCATCAGCCCGGACCGGCGGGCGCCGGGCAGGAACGCCGCGGGCGGGAGCAGCCCTTGTCGCGGGTGCGACCAGCGCACGAGCGCCTCCACGCCGCGCACCTGCTCGGTGTACGCGTCGATCTGCGGCTGGTACCAGACGACGAGCTGGCCGTCGCCGATCCCGCGGCGCAGGTCCTCGGACAGCCGCAGCCGCTGCCGGGAGAACTCGTCGCGACCCGGGTCGTACAGCAGCGAGCCGACCCGGCCGAGCTTGGCCTGGTACATCGCGACGTCCGCGCGGCGCAGCAGGTCCGCGCTGGTCCCGACGTCGCTCTCGCGGACGGCGATCCCCACCGAGGCGTTCAACGCGACCTCGAGCCCGTCGAGGCGGGCGGGTGCGGAGAGCACCTGGCGGACGCGTTCGGCGGTCTCGACCAGCTCGAGCGGGTCGTCGGCGTCCAGGACCAGCGCGAACTCGTCACCGCCGAGGCGCGCGACGAGCACGTCGTCGCCGAGCGTCCGGCACATGCGGTTGGCGGCCAGCTCGAGCATGGCGTCGCCGGCCGCGTGACCCAGCGTGTCGTTGATCTCCTTGAACCCGTCCAGGTCCAGCAGCATCAAGGACAGCGGGCCGCCGGACGCGATCCGCTCGTCCAGCCGCAGCAGCACCGCACGGCGGTTGGGCAGCTCGGTGAGATCGTCGGTGCGGGCCAGTCGGTAGGCCTCGGCCGCGCCGCGCGCCTCGCGAAGGGCCAGCACCATCCGCCAGCCCACGGCGGTCAGCGTGGCGGCTGCCGGCAAGGTCAGGTACCAGCCGAGGTGGCCGGGCGGCCGCGCCACCAGTACGAGCAGCGCGACGACCGACGCGCCGACCAGTACCAGCGCGCCCTGGCGTCGTGGCGGCGCGGTCGCCGTCTCCAGCGACGACCCCGCGGCGCCGCCGGCCAGCAGCGCGAACCCCGCCCCCCACAGCAGGTAGAGCACCGCCCCGAGCTGGTACGTCCCGGCCGGCAGGTTGAGCACGAAGGTCGAGTCGGCGACGGCGAAGAGACCGAACGCCGCGACCAGCGCGACCGTCCGCCGGGACGCCTCGCGCAGCCGCAGCACCACCTGGCCGACGACGAGCAGGGCCAGGACGATGTCGATGAGCGGGTACAGCAGGGCCACCAGCAGCGGCAGCCCTTCCTGCCCGAACCGCAGCGCCACGGGGGTCAGCAGCAGCCCGCCGGCCAGGCAGGCGGTCCCGCCGCAGACCACCGCCGCGTCCAGCCAGTTGGTGAGCGGGCGGTCGACCCGGCGGCGGGCGTCCAGGTAGAGGAACGCCGCCATCGCCACGTACGAAGCGAGGAACAGCCACTCGCCGGGGGCGGGGAACTGGGTCGCGGCGGCGTTGCCGCCGGCGTTGAGCACGGCCGACCCCACCGCCCAGAGCCCGATGCCCACCGCCAGGGTGAGCAGCGGGATGCGCCGCTGCGGGCTGCGGGCCGCGGCGAGCGCGAGCCGGACCAGCAGGAGAACGAAGAAGGTCGCCAGGCACAGCAGGGGGAGGAGCTGGGCCTGGTCGGCCGGTGGCGGCCCGCTGACGAGGGTGGCCACCACGCCGACGGCCATGACTGACCAGCTCGCCAGCCGCAGCGAGCCGTCTGCCGTCGTGAGGCGCCCTGCCGCGCCTCTTCGCTTCACCGCTTGGCCCTGCTCCCGTCGACCCCCGAGCCTGACCGGGATATCGGCAGACGGCGAGGGCGACTGGACGACCACCGCCGACCTGCGCCCGGGCCGGTCGGCTTGGCCGGGCTACCCGGCCTGGGCCGGGAGACCGATCGCGCGTCCGGCCAGGTCCACCTGGGCGCGGAACAGCCCGTCGCGGGCCTCCGCCGGGAACCAGTCCAGGTGGCCGTACGCCTCGAGGCAGACGAAGCCGTGCAGGGCGGCCCAGGCGTGCATCATCGCCTGGTACGTCGCCGGGTCGAGGTCTCCGGCGGCGGCGGCGGTCTTCTGGTCCTCGCGCATGGCTGCCTCGAACTTCGGGTCGACCTCGGTGACCAGGGGGCGACCCAGGACCCCTGCGGCCGCAGCGCGGTGCACCACCTCGGCCAGGTTCGCCATGGCGCGTTGCGCCGCCTCGACGGTCGGGCCCTCCTCCGGCGCCGCGTACCCGGGGATGGGCAGCCCGAACAGGAGCGTGAACCGCTGCCGGTCGGCCAGCACCCACTCGCGGTAGGCCTGGGCCACCAGCAGCAGGTGGGCGGCCGGCCCGGCGGTCTCCTGCGCCCGGACGGCTACCGCGAGCGCGGCCGCCAGGTCGTGGTACCCGTCGGTGATCATGTCCGTGTACAGCTCGTTGCAGTCGGAGTAGTAGCGGTACAGCGCCGGCGGAGTCAGCCCCATGACCCGCGCGATGTCGGTGAACCGGACGTCTGTGGTGCCCTGCTGGCGCATGAGGTCGAGCGCGGTCTGCTTGATCTCGGCCATCGTCGCCGCCCTGGCGCGTTCGCGCCTGGTCGTCTCCATCATCGCCGTCCACCTCCGTATCGCCGCGGTGCCGGAGTCTCTCGCGCCATCGGCTCCTATGGTAACGCATCTTCACTTGAGTTATGCCCCTTGACAGACCAAGGTTCGGTAAGAGACGTTATGCCTCATCACCAACGTCACGCTTTCTTACTGAACTGAGGAGCTGTCATGTCGGACACCGCGACGGAGCCCGAGACCCGTCCGGCCGCCGGGGTCGTGCCCCAGCCCGGCCCGCTCGGCCGCCTGGCCCGGGTCACCTACCGTCGGCGCGGCCGCACCGTGCTCGCCTGGGTCGCCGCACTCGCCCTCGCGATCGGCCTCTCGGCCGCCTTCGCCGGATCGTTCAGCGCCGACTACAGCGCGCCCGGGTCCGACTCGCGCCAGGCCCAGGACCTGCTGTCCCAGCGCTTCCCGGCCCAGTCCGGCGACACGGTGTCGGTGGTCGTGCACAGCACGGGTGCCGTGACATCGCCCGCGACGAAGGCCCGGGTGGAGAGCCTGCTCGCCCGGCTCGGGGAGCAGGCCCACGTGGCCTCGACGACCGACCCGTACACGCTGCCCGGCGCGATCGCGCCGGACGGCCGCACCCTGCTGGCGACCCTGCACCTGGACGTGGTCAACCCGGCCGACATGCCGGTGGCGGACACCCAGGAGCTGCTGTCGCTGGCCCGGTCGGCCCAGACCGGCTCCCTGCAGGTGGCGCTCGGCGGTCAGACCGTCGAGCAGGCCCAGCAGGGCCAGATCGGCTCGGAGGGCATCGGCCTGATCGCAGCCGCGCTCATCCTGCTGCTGACCTTCGGCTCGGTCGTCGCGGCCGGGCTGCCGATCGCCGTCGCGCTCGCCGGCCTCGGCGTCAGCTCGGGCCTGACCGGGCTGATCGCGGCGGTGGTGCCGGTCCCGGACTGGTCCACCTCGCTCGCGACGATGATCGGCCTGGGCGTGGGCATCGACTACGCGCTGCTCATGGTCACCCGGTTCCGGGAGTGGCGGGCCGACGGCCTGGACCCCGAGTCGGCGACGGTCGCGACGCTGGACACAGCCGGGCGGGCCGTCCTGCTCGCCGGCAGCACCGTTGTCGTGAGCATGCTCGGGCTGTTCGCGATGGGGCTGTCGTTCATGCGCGGCGCCGCCCTGGTCACCATCGTCGCGGTGCTGGTCGTCATGCTCGCAGCGATCACGCTCTTCCCGGCTCTGCTGGGCTACCTGGGGTCGCGGATCGACCGGCTGCGCATCCCGTTGCCCCGACGCCGGCGCTCGGCGGCGGCCACTGAGGCGACCGGGGTGCAGTCGGCGAACGGCGCGACCCTGCCCACCCCGGAGAACGGCTGGTTGCGCTGGAGCAGGTTCGTGCAACGGCACCGCATCGCCGCGGCCCTGACCGGCGTCGCCGTGCTGCTCGTGCTGGCCTCGCCGTTCCTCGGTACGAAGTTCGGGTTCCCGGACGCCGGCAACGACGCGGCGGGCACGTCCGGCCGCACGGCGTACGGGCTGACGGCGCAGGCCTTCGGGCCGGGCGCCAACGGTCCGCTGGTCGTCGTGGCCGAGCTGCCCCCGGGCGGGTCGGCGGCGACCGTCCAGCAGCTGGCCACCCGGCTCGGCACCGTCCCCGGCATCGCGTCCGCGTCGCCGGCCCAGCTCAACCCGGCGGGGGACACCGCGGTGATCACCGTCGTCCCGACCACGGGACCGCAGGCGCAGGCGACCGAGGACCTCGTCAACCACCTGCGCGACTCGGTGCTGCCCGCGGCCACCGCCGGCAGCGGGATGACTGTGCACGTGGGCGGCGTCACCGCCACGTCGATCGACATCACGGCCAACATCACCAAGCGGATCCCGCTGCTCATCGGTGGCGTGGTCCTGCTGTCGATGCTGCTGCTGCTCGTGTCATTCCGCAGCGTCGTCGTCGCGGTCAAGGCCGCGGTGATGAACCTGCTGTCCGTCGCCGCCGCCTACGGCGTGGTGGCCCTGGTCCTGCAGGGCGGCTGGTTCGGGCGGCTGTTCGGCATCGACAACCCGACGCCGTTGCCGGCGTTCGTCCCGGTGCTGATGTTCGCCGTCCTGTTCGGGCTGTCGATGGACTACGAGGTCTTCCTGGTGTCCCGGATGCGCGAGGCCTGGCTGCGGACCGGCGACAACGCGGCGTCGATCGTCGAGGGCCTGGCCGGCACGGCCCGGGTCATCACGGCGGCCGCCGCCATCATGATCGCGGTGTTCGCCGCCTTCATCCCGAGCCCGACCGTGGTGCTGAAGGTGATCGGCATCGGCATGGCTTCGGCGATCCTCATCGACGCCACCGTGGTCCGGCTGCTGCTGGTCCCGGCCGTGATGCACCTGGTGGGTTCGCGCAACTGGTGGATGCCGGCCTGGATGGAGCAGCGCATCCCCAAGGTCCACGTCGAGGGGCACCCGGAGAACTACCGGACCGGGCGCGGTCTCGAGCCGGCGTTCGAACCCGCCGTGTCCATGGCCTGACCGGATGCCTCGCACCCCGTCCCCGCCCGGTCACCGGGCCCTGGCGGGGTGCGAGCATCTGGACATGACGGCGCCGGGACGCAAGCGCAACATCCACGAGGTCATGGACGCGGTCGAGCGGCTGTGGTGGCCGCACGTGATCGCCGAGGTCAACGACTACGACCTCAAGGCCGCCAACGTCGGCGGCGACTACGTCGAGCACGTCCACGAGGACACCGACGAGGTCTTCGTCGTCCTCACCGGTCGGCTGACGCTCGCGCTGCCGGACGGCGACGTCGTGCTGGACCCGATGGACGTGTACACGGTGCCGCGCGGGGTCCGGCACCGGCCGAGCGCTGCCGAAGGCACGCGCATCCTCCTGGTCGAGCCCCGGGGCACCAGCCAGGACGGCGCGGACGGCTCGACCGGCGTGCGGCCGCCGGAGGGCGGGCCGACCTCCTAGGCCCAGCCCCGGCCTCAGGCCAGCCCCGACCTCAGGCCAGCCCCGACCTCAGGCCAGCCCTGCGTCCAGGGTGATCTCGGTGCCGGTCAGCGCCTTGCTGACCGGGCAGCCGACCTTGGCCTGCTCGGCCGCGGCCACGAAGCCGGCGTCGTCGAGGCCGTCCACGGTGCCCCGGACGGTCAGCAGGATCCCGCTGATCCGCAACCCGCCGGCCGGGTCTGCGCCGATGGTGACGTCCGCGTCCACCTGGAGCGAGCGCGGGGTCCCGCCCGCCTTGGCCACGACGTTGGACAGCTGCATCGCGAAGCAGGCGCTGTGCGCGGCGGCGATGAGCTCCTCGGGGCTGGTCACCCCCTCGGCGTCGTCAGCGGCGCGGCGGGGGAACGAGACCTCGAACGTCGCGACCCCGGAGCTGTCCAGGCCGACCACTCCGGAGCCGTCCTGCAGCCCTCCGGTCCAGCTGGTGTGCGCGCGGCGAGTGGGCATGGTGTCTCCTCAGCGTCGGGGCGGTCCGGTCCCGCAGAGCCCTCAGTCTCCGTCACGAGCGTCGCCAGGGCCGGTTCTTGTTCCCGTTGAACGTTTCGGCGACGAGGATGGCCCCGCCAGCGTGGTGGCCTGTCCAGGCTTACCAGGAAGCATGATCACAAGTTCGCTGAACCCGGAGGCACCGCATGGAGGTCAAGGAGCTCGGTCACCTGGTCCTGTACGTCCGCGACATCGAGCGGTCGGCGGGCTTCTACCGGGACGTGCTCGGTTGGCGGCAGATCCTGCCCGAGCCGGACGCTCCGGCCGGCGTGCCGATCGCCGCGTTCTCCGCGCCGTCCAACCGCACCCACCACGAGCTGCTGCTGATCGAGGTCGGCGAGGACGCGGCGGCGATGCCGGCCGGTCGGCGGCTGGGGCTCTACCACTTCGGTCTCAAGGTCGGTGACAGCGACGACGAGCTGCGTGAGGCGGCCCGGCGCATCCAGGAGTCCGGCACGCCGCTGCTGGGCGCCAGTGACCACACGGTGACGCACAGCCTGTACATCGCCGACCCGGACGGCAACGAGATCGAGCTCTACGTCGACGTGCCCGGCGTCGACTGGCGCAACGACCCGCACCTGATCGGCGCCCCGGTCAAGCCGCTGCGTCTGTGACTGCGCGCCCTTACGGGTGTCTCACGGTTTCTCCGCCGGCTGGTCGGTGACGGCACGGGCGTGCTCGGATGGGGGCGTGCAGAGTCCCGTCGAGCCGGACCAGCCACGGGACGGCCCGCGGATCCTGGTCGTCGACGACGACCCCACCGTGGCCGAGGTCGTGCTCGGCTACCTGCGTCGCGCCGGGATGCGGGCCAGCCACGCAGCGGACGGGCCGTCCGCACTGGCCGCCGCGGAGGCCGACCCGCCCGACCTGGTGGTGCTGGACCTCATGCTGCCCGGGCTGGACGGGCTCGAGGTCTGCCGCCGGCTGCGGATCCGGCGACCCGACCTGCCGGTGGTGATGCTGACGGCGCTCGGCCAGGAGTCCGACCGCGTCGCCGGGCTGGAGCGGGGGGCCGACGACTACGTCGCCAAGCCGTTCAGCCCGCGCGAGCTGGTCCTGCGGGTGGAGTCCGTGCTGCGCCGGGCCGCGCCGCGCGGACGCGACAACGGCGTGCTGCACGATGGCGACCTCAGCGTGGACCTCGGCGCCCGGCGGGTCGAGCAGGGCGGCGTCGAGCTGTCGCTGACCAACCGGGAGTTCGACCTGCTGGCCTTCCTGCTCGCACGGCCGGGCACCGTGTTCACCCGGGACGAGCTGATGCGGCAGGTCTGGGGCTGGGAGGTCGGCGACCGCTCGACCGTGACCGTGCACGTGCGCAGGCTGCGGGAGAAGGTCGAGGCGGACCCCGCCGCACCCACCCGGCTCGTCACCGTGTGGGGAGTCGGCTACCGCTGGGACCCGGCGACGACGTGAACCATCTTCTGCAGATCCTGGCGATCGCGGCCTCGTGCGCGCTGGTGGTCGGCCTGCTCGGCTACCTGGCCGTGCGGATGCTCGCGCCACGCTCGCTCGCGGCGGCGACGGCGGTCGTCCCGGTGACGACCGTGCTCGCGTTCGTGACCGGGCTGGTGGCCACGTCGGCGGCGATGTTCCTGTCCAGCCACGACCTCGGCGTCGCGCTCGTGGTCTGTGCCGTCGCCGGGGTGATGTCGGTCGGTGTCGGGCTCGCGCTCGGGGTGCGCGTGCGCCGGATGCAGGAGGAGTCCGCGGCGCAGGTGGCGCAGCTGCAGCGTGAGGCCGCTGTCGAGGCGAGCCGTCGCGACCTGGTCGCCCGGGTCTCGCACGACCTCCGTACGCCGCTGGCCGGGCTCCGCGCGATGGCCGAGTCGCTCGAGGACGGCGTCGCCGCGGACCCGGCGCGGTACTACCACCAGATGCGGGTCGAGGTGGACCGGCTCGCGACGATGGTCGACGACCTGTTCGAGCTGTCCCGGATCCAGGCCGGCGCGCTGCAGCTGACCCTGGAGCAGGTCAGCGTCGACGAGCTGGTCTCGGACGCGCTCGCCGCCGCCGACCCGCACGCGCGCTCGCGTGGTGTCCGGCTGGCCGGCCGGGCCGGGACCGGTCGCCTGGTCAGCGCCGACGAGCGCGAGCTGCACCGAGCGCTGGCCAACCTGGTCCTCAACGCGATCAGGCACACGCCGGCGGACGGCGTCGTCGAGGTGAGCGCCGTCGGCGAGCCGGGGCAGGTGGTGCTCAGCGTGACCGACGGCTGCGGCGGCATCCCTGCGGAGGACCTCCCGCACGTCTTCGACGTGGCCTGGCGCGGCAGCGCGGCGCGGACGCCCGGGCCGGACACCGGCGCCGGGCTCGGGCTGGCCATCGTGCGCGGCATCGTGGAGGCGCACCACGGCGAGGTCAGCGTGCGCAACGTCGGCGCGGGCTGCCGGTTCGAGGTACGCCTGCCGGCCACCGCGCTGGCGGCCTGACGCGCTCGCCGTCACGACCTCGTCGGGGGAGTCGACGAGACCTCGAAGCGCACGTCGTGCACGGCGTGATCGGTCGCCGCGAACGCGAGCAGTGCCCGGGCCTCGGCCGTCAACTCGCTGCGGTCGGCGGCGCTGACCCGCCGCAGCGTCGTCACCGTCACGGTCGCCGCGCCGGTCGGGGTGCGGACGATCCGCCAGCGGCCGGCCAGGAAGCCGTCCAGCAGGACGGCGCCCAGGACGAGCCCGTTCTGTGTCATCACCATCCGCGGGTCCACGTCTGCGAGGATCCGGCTGCGGTCCGCGTGCGAGAGCAGCACGTTGTCGTACTCCGCGAGCAGGCGCGCGGGAG
Organism: uncultured Actinomycetota bacterium; assembly: GCA_963771835.1. GTDB lineage: Bacteria > Actinomycetota > Actinomycetes > Prado026 > Prado026 > CAVQCJ01. Next base: position 1,108,113 of record CAVYVA010000002.1, on the reverse strand, counting down.
CCGGAACGTCCGGGCCCGGACGCGGCGCGCCGGGGAGGTCGAACAGCTGCACGCCTTTCTCGTCGGTGAAGGTCGCCACCCGGTCACCGATGCGGTCGACGACCTCGCGCAGCCGGGTCAGCCCGGACCACTTCTGGACGTCCGCCACGGAGGCCGGCCCGAAGGCGGCGAGGTAGCGCAGCACCACCGAGTCCACGGCCTTCTCGGTCACCTGCCCGGTGCCGGTGCCCAGCCACTGCTCCGCGCTCGTGTGTGCCGACGGCCCCGGTCGCCCCCACACCCCGCGCGGTGGCACCTGCACGAGCGGCACCCAGGCACGCACGGCCATCGCCAGCGCGTCGGGGTCGCGGCCGGGGAACTCGGGGACCAGCCCGGCTCCGAGCCGGCTGAACGTCAGCGGCGCAGCCTCGACCAGCGCCCGGCCGCGGGTGGTGACCGCGGCACGGTCGACGCCGGCCAGCCGCGCACCGTAGGTGCCCTGCAGCCCGCGGTCCAGCACCGGCTGCAGGACCGGCCGCAGCGCGAGGCAGTCCGCGGCCGTGACCAGGTGGATCGTGGACCGCATGAGGGCGATCCGCACCACCCGCCGGTCGAGCATCAGATCGGCGAGCTCGGCCGGCACGAAGCCCTCGAGCCGGCTCCACAGCCCGAAGTACGCGGCGTCCGGCGACTGCGACTGCATGCCGACCAGGTGCGCCACGGTGTCGACGGCGCTGCGGCGGTCGCGGCGCAGCAACAGCTGGCGGGCCAGCAGCGCGCGGTTCAGCGCGCGGCGGGAGAGCACCGGTCCGCTGCCGCGTCGCGCCATCCGGGCATCCTGGCGTACGCGGAGCCGCCTCAAGGCCGGGCGGTCGCAGGTCGACCTCTGATGGGTGGAGACCGTCAACGCGCCCGCGGCCGGGTGGTACCCGGACCCCGGCGGCTCGGCGTCGCTGCGCTGGTGGGACGGCGGGGGCTGGACCACGCACCTGAGCACCCCGCCGCAGGCTGTCCCGGCGCCGGCGCCGGCTCCGGCACCCGCTCCCGTTCCGGCTGCGGTTCCGGTTGCGGTGCCGGCTGCGGTGCCTGCTGCGGAGCCGGCCGCGTACGCCGGCGACCCGCGCTTCGGCGGCCCGACCACGGTTCCCATGCCGACGCCCGCCCGGCCGGCCACCCCGGCTGCTGCGGCCTACGGGCCCGTGCCCGGCGGCCGTCCGACCAGTCATCTCGTGGTCGCCGGAGCCGTCGCCCTGGTCCTGCTGGTCGTCGCCGTGCTCGTCGGCAAGTCGGTGCTCGCAGGGTCCGGGTCGTCGGACGCCGCCGACCCGTCCGGCGTGACCGGCGGGCTCCTCGGTCCCGGCAACCCGCAGGTCGCGGCGATGAAGGCCGACGTGCTGCACATCGCCACCACCGAGGAGACCCTGTTCACCGATCGGCAGGTGTTCGTCGCCGGGACCTCGGGGAAGGGCGGCCTGGTGCTGGGCGGGCAGAGCATCCGGCTCTCCTCGGCCGGCGAGGCGGTCCAGGTCGTGCTCTCGCCCAGCGGGGTCGGCTACTGCATCCGCGCCGCGCGTACACCCGCCGGTGGCGGCGCGCCCCAGGTGGTCCTGTACGTGTCCACGCAGGGCGGGCTGCAGCCGCCGCAGGTCACGTCCTGCCCGGCCGCGTTCTGATCAGTCCGGCGTGACGGCGACGAGGACCTTCCCGACCGCGCCCTGCTCGACCGCGTCGTGCGCGTCGGCGATCGCGTCCAGCGCGAACACGTGCCGGGGCAGCTCGCGCAGCGCGCCGTCGGCCAGCGCGGAGGAGATGTCGGCGACCGCGTGCGCGATCTGCGACGGCGCCAGCGTGTAGACCATCACGAACCGCACCGTGAGGTTGTCGTTCATCAGCCGCCGGGTCGGGATCGTGGGGTCCACGGCCTCGGACGCGTACGTCACCACGGTCCCGCCGCGCCGCAGCACGGAAAGGTCGGCGTCGAGGTTCGCCCCGAGCGCGACGTCGACGACGCGGTGGACGCCGTCCGGTGCGGCCGCCGCGAGCGCCGGCAGGAAGCCGACGTCCCGGTAGCCCAGCACGACGTCCGCGCCGGCGGCCTCGGCCAGCGCCCCCTTGGCCGTCGTGCTCACCGTCGCCAGCACGCGGGCGCCACCCCAGCGGGACAGCTGGATCGCCGCGTTCCCCACCGCCCCGGCGCCGCCGGTGACCAGCAGGGCGCGCCCGTCGACGGGTCCGTCGCCGAACACGCAGTGGTGCGCGGTGATGTACGGGATCCCCAGGCCGGCCCCCTGCTGGTACGTCACGGTGTCCGGCAGCGGTACCGCCTGGTCGGCCGGCACGACGGTGTACTGCGCCGCCGTCCCGTGCGGGCGCTGCCAGGCGGCGTGGAAGACCCACACCCGCTGACCCACCCGGTCCGCGTCGACGCCCGGCCCGACGGCGTCGACGTCACCCGCGCCGTCCTGCCCCGGAACCTGGTGCGTCCACGGCAGCGGTCCGCCAGCGGCGCGGGCCTTCCAGTCCGTGGGGTTCACCCCGGACACCCGGACGCGTACGCGTACCTCGCCGGGACCGGGCTCCGGCACGGGCAGCTCGACCACCGAGAGCACGTCGTGGGCCGCCCCGCGTCTGGAGTACACGGCCGCTCGCATCACCTCGCGACCGTACCCCGCCGCGCCCGGACCGGCAGGTCAGCGCAGGCGCCCTGCGGCGCCCAAGGCGGCGACCAGCCGGTCGTGCGGCAGCGCCGGGCTGCGGTGGCCGTCCCGTCCGACCATGTCGGCGTTGACGACCAGCGCGTTGAGCACGGCCTCCTCGACCGCCTCGACCACCGCGGTGAAGAACGGGTCCAACCATCCCCAGGGGACGAACCGCAGCGTGTCGTACGCGTCCGCCGGGGCTCGCGCGGACGTCGGCATCCGGCTAGCCAGCGTGCCCGGGTTTCCGGTCGAGAACGCCACGAACACGTCCCCGGAGAAGTGGCTGCCCGAGGTCCCGGTCCGGGCCAGACCGAGCGGGACACGTCGGGCGAGCGCCTTGCACTGGCCCGGGAGCAGCGGTGCGTCGGTGGCCACGACCGCGATGCACGACCCGGCTCCGGCCGGACCGGGGGCGGAGCCGGTGTCCAGCCACGGCTCGGTCTCCATCGGGTTGTCGTCGGCCAGTGCGGCTCCCAGCGGTACGCCGGTGACGGTCAGCTCGGACCGGCTGCCGAAGTTCGCCTGCAGGAACACCCCGACGGTGTACGTGGTCCCGGCGTGCTCGACGAGGCGCGAGGACGTCCCGGAGCCGCCCTTGAAGGCATAGCAGCTCATCCCGGTCCCGCCGCCGACGGAGCCCTCCGCCACGGGGCCGCCGCGCGCGGCGTCCAGCGCCTGCACCGCGTGCTCGGCGCGCACGTGCGAGCCGTTGATGTCGTTGAGGTAGCCGTCCCACGTCTCGGCGGCGACCGGCAGGAGCCACTGAGCCGCCAGGTCGGGACGGTCCCGCACGACCCAGTCGATGGTGCCGCGGTGGCACGGGCCGACCGCGTGCGTGTTCGTGATCGTCACCGGCAGCGCCAGCGCGCCGACCTCGTCGATCCAGGTGGTGCCGGTCATCTCGCCGTTCCCGTTGAGCGAGTACCAGCCGGCCGCGCACGGCACGCCGACGCCCTCGCGCCCGCGCGGCAGGATCGCGGTGACGCCGGTGCGCACCGGACCCTGCCCGGGAACGAGCGGGCCGTCGCCGGACACGAGCGTCACCGCGCCGACCTCCACGCCCGGGACGTCGGTGATCGCGCCGTGCGTCCCGGGTCGCCCGGGCAGGTCCAGGCCCAGCCCGCGGGCACGGGGGCGGCCGTCCGGCGCGGCCAGCCGGGCGTCCGGGCTCCCGCTCGTCTGGCCACCCTCGTGCGGCACTAGAACGTCCGCGCCTTGAGCTCGATCAGGTTGCCGTCCCGCACCGCCGAGCGGGCCGTCCCGGACTGCGCCCGGGTGCGTACCGTCAAGCGGGTCCGGTCGGCCCGGAACAGGTCGTGCGCGGTCTCGAACGGGACGCCGTCCTGGTCGACGGCCGTGCGGGTGATCGACAGCAGCGGGGCGCCGGCCGCGACGCCGAGGATCTTGCCCTCGTCCTCGGTCGCCGAGACCACCTCGATGCGCTCCTCGGCGTCCGCCGGGTGCAGGCCGTACTCCGCCTCGAACAGCTCGTACAGCGACCCGCCCAGCGAGTGCTCCATGAGCCCCGGGAACCGCTCGGCCGGGAACCGCGCATGCTCCAGCGAGATCGGCGACCCGTCGGCCAGCCTGATCCTGACGATGTCGCAGACGAAGGCGCCGCTGTCCAGCCGCAGCGCCTTGGCCGTCGCCTCGTCCGCCACGACCACCGCCGAGCTCATCACCTTGGACCCGGCGGTGAATCCCTGGTCGCGCAGCAGGGCGGGCACGCCGACGAGGCGGGACAGGTCGCGGTCGACCTTGTCCGAGGAGACGAACGTCCCGCCACCGCGGCCGGGCACCCGGCGCACGGCACCGTCGGACTCCAGCGCGGCCAGCGCCTGGCGCAGGCTCGACCGGCTGACGCCGTACTCGACCGCGAGGTCCCGCTCCGCACCGAGCCGCTGGCCGGGCTGCAGAGCGCCCGTCGCGATCTGCTCGGCCAGCCGCCGGCGCAGATCGTCCGCGGTCGGGCCGATCGGCGTGGGCTGCACGATCCGGTTGGGCACCTGTGGGCTCGCCGCCTCAGTCCGCCGCTGCCCGCAGAGCGTCCAGCGACTCCGGCAGCACCTGGCCGCCGTCGACGGACAGCGCCTGGCCCGTGATGTACCCGGCCTCGTCGGTCGCGAAGAACAGCGCGGCGTAGCCGATCTCGTCGACCTCGCCGAGCCGGCCGGCCGGGATCGACGCCTCCATCGAGGCCCGGTAGTCCGCGCCCAGCTCGGCCAGCCCCTCGGTGGCGACGTTGCCGGGGAGCACGGCGTTCACGGTGATCCCGGCTGCCGCCAGCTCGATCGCCGCGGTGCGCATGAACCCGAGCTGCGCGGCCTTGCTCGCGCCGTAGTGCGACCAGCCGGGGAAGCCCGTGATGGGTCCGGTGATCGACGACGTGAGGATGACCCGGCCACGACCCGATGCGGTGAGCGCGGGGATGCACGCCTGGACGGCGAGCATCGTGCCCTTGACGTTCGTGCCGTAGACGAGGTCCATGTCGGCCTCGGACATGTCCTTCAGCTTGACGTCCGGGAAGATCCCGGCGTTCGCGCACAGGACGTCGATGCCGCCGTGCCGGGCGACCGCCTCGGCCGCCATCTCGGCGCACGCGTCCGCGCTCGCCACGTCGCCCAGGACGTAGCCGACCGACCCCGCGCCGACGCCGGCGAGCTCGTCGACCGCGGCCTCGGCGGCGGCCTTGTCGCGCCCGGTGACCAGGACGTTCGCCCCGGCCCTGGCGAACACCCTGGCGATGCCTTTGCCGATCCCGCGGGTGCCCCCGGTCACCAGCACGGAACGCCCGGCTACCGACGTGAACATCGCTCTCCTCCCTTGTTCGGTCAGAACTTCGACAGGTAGTCCTCGGCGAGGTCGCAGCTGGTCCTGGTGTACTCCTCGCCCATCTCCTGGGCCAGGTCGGTGTCCGAGTGCGACCCGATCCAGGCCACCAGCAGCAGCCGGCGCAGCAGGACGAACGTGGGCAGCTCGGCCTCCTCCGCGGCGCTCAGCGGAGCCTCGCGGCGGTAGCCGGTCACCCACGAGTCGATCATCTCCGGAACGCTCGGGTAGTGCTCGATGAACGACAGCGACGAGCCGAGGTCGTACATGAACCAGCCGAAGCCGCAGTCGTCGAAGTCGATGACCGACACCGTGCCGGCGTCGACGATCAGGTTCGCCAGCCGCATGTCCGCGTGGATGAGGCCGAACCGGTCGGGGCCGTCGCCGAACGCCGCGAGCCGCCCGCGCAGGCGTCCGTCCAGGCGGGCCAGCTGGGCGTGCTCCGGCGGGCCGACCCCGATCCCCTCCTGCCAGCGGCCCCAGTGCCCGCCCGCCCCGATCGAGCCCTCGTAGTCCCAGGTGAGCCGGGTGAAGCCGGGCGGCCGTCGCCAGCCGCGCGCGTGCCGGTGCAGCCGCGCCGTGATCGCCCCGAGCTCGACGAAGTCCTCCACGAGCCGGTCCTCGGGGTGCTCGGTGCCGGGAACCCACTCGAACATCACCGCGTGCCTGGCCTCGCCGTCCGGGTGCCGGCCGAGCACGACGTCGGAGCCGTCGCTCGCGCGGACGATCCCGGGCGTGGGCACCACGGCGTCCGCCCGCACCGCGCGGATCCAGGACAGCTCGCTCTCGATCGCCGCCAGCGTGTGGTACCCCGGACGGTGTACCCGCAGGACCGTGCAGACGCCGGTCCGCAGGTCGTCCACGCGGTAGGTGGCGTTCTCGGAGATGTTGAGCAGGGTGAGGACGGCGTCCGGCCCGATCCCGTAGGCGCGCAGCGCGTCGCGGGCCACCGCCTCCAGGCGCAGCCGCTGGCCGTCCTCGGTCACCTGTTCTCCCGTCCCTGCACCGACTGCAGCAGCGTGGTCACCGCCGCCCTCGCCGCGGCGACCCCCTCCTTGCTCCCGCTGATGTACACCCGTCCGGCCGCACCGATCATGGAGACGTCCACGAGCGTGTTGTCCGGTGCGGCCCGCTCGGCCTCGTTGGCCGCGACGGCCGCGAACAGCGCCGGGGTCATCTCGAACACCAGCAGGGTGTCACCGGGAAGCAGCATGGAGGCCTCCCTGGTGCGGTTGACGATGACCGCGTGCTGGTCGGTGACGTCCTCGATCACGTCGTCGTACAGGATGCGCGGCTTCAGCTGGTCGGCCGCGCTCGCGCCGATGCCGGCCAGGATCGCGCGCCCCGCCGCCTCGACCTCGGCGAGGTCGGCGCTGTGCACCTCGAGGACGCCGAACTGCCGCTCCACGAACAGGATGCCCGGCTCGATCAGCGGTACGGACTTCAGCGCCAGGTCCACGACCCGGTGGATCGCCAGGCCCGGTGCGACTTCCACGATGAGCGCGTGCTGCCCCTCGTACGGGGGGTAGCCGCGCGCCCGCGTCGGCGTCGCGAGATAGGCCGCGAACTGCCGTTGCAGGTTCTCGATCGGCAGGTAGACACGCAGCTCCGGCCCGGCTCCAGCAGGCGCCGGGTCGGGGCTCACGCCGTCTCGCCCCCGACCTTGAAGAACTTGGACAGCTCGGCGTGCGGGCGCGGGATGACGTGCACGGAGACGAGGTCGCCGACGCTGGACGCCGTCTCGGCACCGGCCTCGGTGGCGGCCTTCACGGCGCCGACGTCACCGACGATGGTGACCGCGACCAGGCCGTCGCCGACCTCGTCCCGGCCGACGATCGTCACGTTCGCCGCCTTCACCATCGCGTCGGCCGCAGCCAGTGCGGCCACGTAGCCCTTGGTCTCGATCATTCCGATCGCGTTGTTGGACATGTGCACTCCTTCTTCGGGACTACCTGTGAGGAACTTCCTGCGAGAGCTGCTCGGTCCGGACCCGCTGGTCGGTCAGTCACCGGCCGCGGGATCGATCGACCCGATGATCAGGGCGTCCAACGGCGGCGGCTTGCCGGCGAACCACGCCGCCGCCACCGAACCGGTCGCGACCAGGACGTGCTCGCCGACCCCGGAGCCGAGGACGTCGAACGCGACGAGCCTGCTCCCGGTACCCTCCACCTCGACCTCGAGGAATGCGCCGTTGGGCAGCTCCTCGAGCCGCCGCGTGGCCCAGACGTTGCCGACTACTCGTGCCCGCAGCATCAGTACTCCTTCTCGATGTCGACGCCCGACGACCTGGCCCGGTCCCGCGCCAGCGGCGTCAGGACCACACCTCTGGCCGCGACGATCCTCGCGCCGGTACGGCTCGCCTCGCGCACGTGCCGCTCGGTGACGGCCCCGCGCTCGACCCGCAGCACCGGCCCGCCCGCCTCGTCCGCCTCGCCCGACCCGTCCGGCCCGGGCGAAAGCCGGTACCGGAGGCGGCCGGTGGCCAGGGCCTCGCGCCGCTGCGGGTCGGCGCACTCGCGCGCCACCGTCCGCACCAGCTCGTCCAGGTCGTCGTCGCTCCCGACCACGACCCACCGCTCCAGCGCCGGTTCGGCGGGGTCAGCCGGCGGCAGCGCAGGTTCCGTCGCCTGAGCGTCCGGCAGCGCCTCGAGCAGGACCTCGCGCACCAGCGCACGCAGGTCGTCGGCGGCGAACCCGCCCGGCTGGGCGGTCACGACACGTCCGCCAGGGCCTGCTGCGCGGCGTCGGCCGCCTGCCGTACGTCCGACTCGCGACCGGACAGGTACACCCGACCGGTCGCGCCGATCATCCGGTAGTCGACCACCTTGATCCGGGCGGCCTTCTCGGCCTCGTTCGTCGCCAGGATCGCGTACGAGGCCGGCTGCACCTCCAGCACGAACAGCGACTCCCCGGGCAGGGCCATCGAGCCGATCTTGTTGCGGTTCACCAAGAACGTGTGCTGCGGGTCGAGCATGGTCACCGTCTCGGCTGCGAGCACCTGCGGCCGGGTCGCGTCGCGCTCGCTGGCGCCGAGCTCCTCGAGCACCGCGGCGGCCGCGGCCCGGACCGCCGCGGTCGGACCGTGGATCTCCAGGTAGCCGAACTGCCGCTCCACCACGAGCACCCCGGCCCGGACCTCGGCGTGCTTGAGCGCGACGTCGGTCAGCGGCTCGATCTCGAGCCCGGGTGCGATCTCGATGACCTGGGCGGCGACGTTGCTGCGCGGCAGCGAGCCCTTGACCCAGGTGCCCAGGTAGCACATCGTCTGCGGCTGCAGCTGGTCGATGAAGATGAAGGACCTCAGCTCGGCCACGGCTCAGCCCCGCACGATCTGTCGGAGCTCTTCGACGATCAGCCGGCGGATCTCCTCGCGCAGCTCGGCCGACGGGTCGGTCTGCTGCTCGCTCGGCTGCGTCGCCGGGACGAGCGCCGGCGCGTCGGCAGCGTTGGAGGCGAGCGGGTAGGCCGGGACGGGTCCGGTCGGGGCCTGCCACGGCTGCAGGCCGGCGAAGTCGGCCATCGCCTCCTTGACGTCCGCGTTGTAGGCGAGCCGGGTCCAGTTCACCAGGTGCCGCGGCTCCAGGTTCGCCCCGACCGACGAGCCGCCGAAGTACCCGGTCCCGATCGTCATCGACGGTGCGAGCGCCGTCTCCAGGCCGGAGGAGCCGAGGCTGCTGCCGACGTTGACCACGACCCGCAGGACGCGGACCGCCGCGCCGTAGGCCATCACCGTCGCCGCGTCGGTGCTGTGGATCGCCGCGGAGTGGCCGGCCCCGCCGATGCGAAGGACGGCGGACGCCGCCTCGATCCCGCGGGCGGCCGTGGGGACCTGCAGCACGCCGAGCACCGGCAGCAGCTTCTCGTGCGCGAGCGGCTCCTCGGGGACCGGCAGGTCGAACGGGGCGAGCAGGACCCGGGTCTTCGGTCCGAGCCGGATGCCGGCCTGCGCCGCGATCCAGGCCGCGTCCTTGCCGACGAGCCGGGTGTCGAAGCGTCCGTCCGGGAACACCAGGGTCCGGACCCGGTCGCGCTCGGCCGGGTCCAGCAGGTATGCGCCGGCGTGCCGCATGTGCTGCAGCAGGCGGTCCGCGACCGCCTCCTCGACCACGAGCACGCTCTCGTTGGTGCACAGGATCGAGTTGTCGAAGGCCTTGCTGTCGACGATGCGCTGCGCCGCGCGCTGCAGGTCGGCGGTGCGGTCGACCAGCACCGGCACGTTCCCGGGGCCGACGCCGATCGCCGGGTTGCCGCTGCGGTAGGCGGCCCGGACCATCGCGGTCCCGCCGGTGGCGACGATGACGCTCGTCCGCTCGTCGGTCATGAGCGCGTTGACGAGCGGGATCGACGGTTCCTCGACCCACTGGACGCAACCGTCGGGCGCCCCGGCGCCGACCGCGGCCGCGGCCATCGTGCGGGCGGCCTCGCTGCACACCCGGCGGGCGAACGGGTGCGGGCTGATGACGACCGCGTTCCGGGTCATCAGCGCCAGCAGGATCTTGAAGTACACGGTGGCGACCGGGTTTGTCGACGGGGTGAGCGCGAGCACGACGCCGGCCGGCCGGGGGATCCGCACGACCTTCGCGTCGTGGTCGACCTGCATCGAGACGTAGTCGTGGTCGGCGTAGGCGTCGGCGATCCCCGTCGAGCACGCGAGGTTCTTCAGCGTCTTGTGCTCGGCGACGCCGAAGCCGGTCTCGGCGACGGCCAGCTCGCCGAGCTCGGCGGCCCGCGCGGCGCCGGCCTCCGCGGCGGCGCGCACGATCCGCCGGACTGTCGCGACGTCGTAGCCGGCGAAGGCCCGCGCCGCCCACTCGGCCCGCTCGAGCATCGCCCGGCCGCGGGGGACGCCCTGCGGCTCGACCACGAGCTCGACGGTGTCGGTCACGACGCCTGCCGGCTCAGCGTCCGTCCGGCCGGTCCGCCGCGGACCTCGCGGTGGGCCTTGCCGATCGCGACCTCGGTCCGGTCGAGCAGCTCCTCGGCCAGCTCGGGCTTGAGCAGGATGCCCGGCTTGTACTGCAGCACCCGCGGGTCCAGCGTGGAGAAGATCGCCCAGACGCCGTTCTCGTACAGGTGCCGCATCACGTGCTTGGCGCCCTGCGGGTGCGCGAACTCCAGCCCCATCACGACGCCGTTCTGGCGGATGCCCACGAACCAGTCCGGGTAGTCGGCCTGGATCCGGCGCAGCCCGCGCCCGATGAAGTCGGAGATGTAGTGCACCATCGACCGGGTCTCCGGCCGGTTGCAGATCTCGAGCGACTTCAGCGCGGCGATGCAGCCGAGCTCGGCGCCGCCGAAGGTCGAGATGTGGCCGAACCCGTCCTCGTCGAGCCAGCCGGCCGCCCGGTCGTTCACCAGCACGCACGCGATCGGGTACATCCCGCCGCTGATCCCCTTGCCGGTCACCAGGATGTCGGGCGCGATCCCGTGCTTGGTCACCCCCCACAGCTCGCCGGTACGCATCAGCCCGGTCTGCACCTCGTCGGCGACGTAGAGCGCGTCGTAGCGCTCGCACATCGCCTTCACCGCCTCGAGGTAGCCCGGCTCGGGCAGCGGGAACCCGTACGTGGCCGGGATGGTCTCCATGATCACCGCGGCGACGTCCCGGCCGCTGAGCTCGCGCTCCATCGCCTCCAGGTCGTTGAACGGGACGTGCGGGAACTCCTCCGGCCGGTCGGACAGGAAGAGCCTGGAGAACCGGTCGTCGCCGGTCGCGACGGCCAGCCCCGTGTGCCCGTGGTACGCCTTCACGATCGAGACGATCTTGCGCTTTTGGGTCGCGTGCCGGGCCGTCTTGAGCGCGATGTCGATGGCCTCGCCCCCGCCGGAGCCGTACACGACCTTGCTGATGCCCGGCGGCGCCGAAGCCACCAGGGCCTCGGCCAGCGCCGTCCGGGCCAGGGACGGGAAGTGGTGGTTGCCGATGTCGAAGTGCTGCATGGCCAGCGTGATCGCCTGCACGACCTCGGGGTTGCGGTGCCCCAGGTTGTACGTCCCGCCGTTGAGGTGGACGTCGATCAGCCGCTTGCCCGACATGTCGTAGATGAAGTACTCCTCGCGCCGGTCGATGACCAGCGGGACCCCGGCGTCGACCCAGAACTGGGTCTTGTCGGGGTTCCAGTACTCCTTGGACTTCGCCAGGACCTCGTCCTTCGAGGCGAACGAGAAGGCGCCGTAGTCCAGGCGCTCGCCGTCACCGACCGGCTCGTCCACCCGACCCACCTCGCTCTCCGACAGCGGCCAGCCCCACGGTAACGGTCTACCGGACCGTTGTGAAGACCGAAAAACAAATAGGTCTGAAATGGTATGGAGACGGTGCGCCGTTCGGCGGAGTCGGCAGAAGTCCTTGAACGGCGGGACAACCAGTGCCACGATGCGGCCAATCGTTTGACCGGGGCCATACCCCAACGGCTCACGGTCTCCCCAGCGCTTCAGACCGAAAAGAGGTTCGCAGGTGGCCAACCTCGAGATGGAGCAGTTCGAGAACGCCCCGGTCCCGAGAGCAGAGAGCACAGGCAAGCTGAAGGTCGGGGCGGTGGGTCTTCTCGGCGTGCTGTTCATGGCCACGGCCAACGCCGCACCGATCACCGCGATGACCGGCAACGTGCCGATCGCGGTCGGCTACGGCAACGGGATCTACGCCCCCGGTGGGTTCCTGTTCGCCACGATCGTCCTCACGCTGTTCACCATCGGCTTCGTGGCGATGGCCCGGTACATCACGACCGCCGGCGCCTTCTACGGATTCATCAGCCAGGGCCTCGGGCAGCTCTGGGGGATGGCGACCGGTCTGCTGGCGACGATGGCGTACGTCGTGTTCGAGGGCTCGCTCATCGGCATCTTCGCCTACTTCGCCAACTTCACCCTGAACCAGTGGTTCAGCTGGAACGTGAACTGGTTGCTCCTGGCACTCATCGGCATCGCCGTGGTCGCGATCTTCGGCTACTTCGACATCAACATCGCCGCGGCGCTGCTGGGTGTCTTCCTGGTCTGCGAGGTCGTGCTTCTGCTGACCCTCTCCCTGTCGGTGCTCTTCAAGGGCGGGGGACCGGACGGGATGATGACTTCGTCGGTCAACCCGGTGAACGCGTTCAAGTCCCTTCCCGCCGGCGGCGGTCTCGGCATCCAGGCAGGCGGTGCCGCCCTGGCTGCCGGCTCGGCGGCCATCGGCATCTTCTTCGCGTTCTGGTCCTGGGTCGGTTTCGAGACGACCGCCGTCTACGGCGAGGAGTCCCGCAACCCGAGGAAGATCGTGCCGCGGGCCACGCTCATCGCGGTCGTCGGGCTCGGCGTCTTCTACACGTTCGTGTCCTGGATGGTCATCGCCGGCAACGGCGCGCTGAAGTCGATCACGCTGTCCTCCGGGGCCAACTCGATCGACATGTTCACCCAGCTCGCCAAGAAGAACCTCGGCGGCGAGTGGGTCGTGAACATCTACCTGTTCCTGATCGTGTCAGGGTCGTTCGCGTGTGCCCTGGCCTTCCACAACGCCGCGTCGCGGTACATCTACGCGATCGGCAGGGAGCTCCCGGCGACCAAGAACACCCTCGGTGCGACGCACTCCAAGCACCACTCGCCGCACATCGCCTCGATCGTGCAGACGGTGATCACGCTTCTGCTCACCCTCGGCTTCTACGTGCTGACGCCGGGCGGGCACGACCCGTACGTCGGCGGCTACATCTTCCTGTACGGGCTGCTGGCCCTGCTCGGGACGATGTCGATCCTGTTCGTCCAGGCCGTCTGCTCCCTTGCCGTCATCTGGTACTTCTGGGTGAAGAAGGCGCAGACGGGGAACCTGTGGTCGACGCTGATAGCCCCGGCGATTGGCATGCTCGGCATGCTCTACGTGATCTACCTGCTGTTCAGCAACCTGAGCTTCGCGGGCGGCGGCGGCAGCACCTCGCTGTTCTTCAAGATGATGCCGTACATCGCCGGGCTGACGTTCCTGGTCGGGCTGGGAGCAGCCCTGTACCTGCGGTCGAACAAGCCCGAGGTGTACGAGGAGATCGGCCAGACGGTGCTCGAGGAAGCCCACGAGCGCGTCTGACGAGTCCAGTCGAAGCAGTCGACGACGCGGGGTGCGGGGCCGGAGTCCGGTCGCGCACCCCGCGTCCGTCACGAGGGGAGCCGGCATGAGCGACAGCGGAGCCGGTCCTGCGGTGCTCCGGCACGAGCTGGACCCCGGCGCCGACCCGGCGTCGCTCGTCTACACCTTCGGCGGCGTCGACGCGGTGGTGTCGATCCGCCCGGGCACGGTGGTGTCGACGTCCACGCTGGACTGCTTCGCCGGGCGGGTCCGGGGCACCTCGGACCTGGTCAGCCAGGTCTGCGACCCGCGGTACATCAACCCGCAGACCGGGCCGTTCCACGTCGAGGGCGCCGAGCCTGGTGACACCCTCGCCGTGCACTTCGTCTCGATCGAGCCGACCTTCTCCTGGGGCGTCAGCACCACGGTGCCGCTGTTCGGCTCGCTGACCGCCACCGCCACGACGGCCCTGCTGCACCCGCCTCTCCCCGAGCGCACCTGGTTCTACGAGCTCGACCTGGCCGACCGGGTGGTCCGCTACGCGGCGCTGGACACCCCGTTCACGGCGGCGCTGCCGCTGGACCCGATGCACGGCACCGTTGGCGTGGCGCCCGGTCTGCGCGAGGTGCGCTCGTCGCTGGCCCCGGGCGACTGGGGCGGGAACATGGACACCCCGGAGATGCGCGCCGGCGTGACCTGCTACCTCGGCGTCAACGTCCCCGGCGCGCTGTTCAGCCTCGGCGACGGGCACGCGCGCCAGGGCGAGGGCGAGACCTGCGGCGTCGCGGTCGAGTGCGCGATGGACACCGTGTTCGTCGTGGACCTGGTCAAGGGCGTGCCCATGCCGTGGCCGCGGCTGGAGAGCGACGAGTACATCCTGACGACCGGCTCCACGAAGCCGCTCGAGGACGCGTTCCGCATCTCGCACCAGCAGATGGTGCGGTGGGTCGCCGAGCTGACCGGGCAGAGCGAGCTGGACGCCTACCAGCTGGTGTCGCAGGTCGCGCTGTCGCCGGTCGCGAACGTCGTGGACACGGTGTACACGATGGTGGCCAAGGTGCCCAAGGCGGTGCTCGGCGGCGCGGCACCGATGGACGGGATGCACGCCCGGATGCGCGCGTTGGCGGCGACATGGTCCGGGTGACGCGGACCGAGGTCGACCTGGCCCTGGCTCGCGAGCTCGTCACGGCGGCGCTGGCCTGCGCGGCCGCGGACGGTGCGCTGGTCTCGGCCGCGGTCGTCGACGCGGGCGGGCACCTGGTCGTGTTCGAGCGGATGGACGGCGCGGAGATCGCCGGTCCGGTGCTGGCACCGGACAAGGCGTACACCGCCGTCGCGCACCGCACCGGTACCCACGAGCTCGCCGAGCTGGTCGTCCCCGGCGGGCCGCTGGCCGGCATGCAGTCCGCCGGCGGCGGCCGCTACATCTGCTTCGCCGGCGGGCTGCCGCTGTGGTCCGGCGACCGGGTGGTGGGCGGCGTCGGCGTCAGCGGCGGGACGGCCGACCAGGACCTCGCGGCCGCCACCGCTGCCCTCGCGGTGTTCGACGCCGGGGAGGCCGGCCGGTGATCGGGCGGTTCCGGTTCATGGACGCCCAGCGGGTGAACCTGGACGGGTTCGCGGTGCAGGACCCGGGGCTGGGGCTGGTCGCCTTCGACTCGCCCGGCGACCCGGAGCCCTCGCTGGTGGTCGGTGCCGACGGCCGGGTCGTCGAGATGGACTCCCGGGCCGAGGCCGACTTCGACGTGCTCGACGAGTTCATCGCGCGGCACGGCCTGGACCTGGCCGTCGCCGCCGAGGCGATGGCGATGGACGCCACCCGGTACGCCCGGATGGCCGTGGACCCCGCGGTGCCACGCGCCGAGCTGGTGCGGCTGGCCGCCGGGATGACGCCGGCCAAGCTCGCCCGGTGCCTGGGGATGCTTCGCCCGGTCGAGCTGGGGCTGGCGATGACCAAGCTGCGGGCCAGGCGGACGCCGAGCAACCAGGCGCACGTCACGAACCGCTCCGACGACCCGCTGCTGCTGGCCGCCGACGCGGCGACGGCTGCTGCGTTCGGCTTCCGCGAGGTCGAGACGACGGTGCCGGTGCTCGGGGACGCAGCGTCGAACGCGCTCGCGGTGTCGATCGGCGCGGCCATCGGGTCGCCGGGGGTGCTCGTCCAGTGCTCGGTCGAGGAGGCCCTCGAGCTGGAGATGGGTATGCGCGGTCTGGTGTCCTACGCCGAGACCGTGTCCCTGTACGGGACCGAGCAGGTGTTCGTGGACGGCGACGACACCCCGTGGTCGAAGGCCTTCCTGACCTCCGCCTACGCCTCGCGCGGGGTGAAGATGCGGGTCACGTCCGGCGGCGGGGCCGAGGCGCTGATGGGGGCGGCCGAGGGGTGCTCGATGTTCTACCTCGAGTCCCGTTGCGTGGCGCTGGCCCGGGCGATCGGGTCCCAGGGCGTGCAGAACGGCGGGATCGACGCGGCGGCGGTGGCCGGCTCGGTGCCCGGCGGGGTGCGGTCGCTGATGGCCGAGAACGTGATGGTGATGGCGCGCGGGCTGGAGTCGTGCAGCGGGAACGACGCGCTGATGTCCGAGTCGGACGTGCGCCGGACCTCGCGCACGCTGCCGATCCTGCTGGCCGGCTCGGACTACGTGTGCAGCGGGTTCGGCTCGATCCAGCGCTACGACAACATGTTCGGGCCGAGCCAGTGGAACTCCGAGGACATCGACGACTTCCTGGTCATGCAGCGGGACTGGGGCGTCGACGGCGGGCTCCGGACCGCCGCCGAAGCGGACGTCGCTGCGCTGCGCGCCCGCGCGGTCGAGGCGGTGCGAGCCGTCTACCGCACGCTCGGCCTCGGCGACTTCGGTGACGACTGGGCGGCGCAGGCGGTGGACGCGGCCGGTTCCAAGGATGTCCCGGCGGCCGACCTGATGACCCCGCTGGTGGCGTCCCGGATCATCCGGGAGACCGGGGTGACGATGCTGGACGTCGTCGCCGCGCTGGACGAGTCCGGCTTCGAGACCGAGGCGGCGCGGGTGCTGGACATGCTCAAGGCGCGGGTGGCCGGCGACTACCTGCAGACCGCGGCGATCTTCGACGAGTCGATGCGCGTCCTCTCGCTGGTCACCGACCCGAACGACTACGCCGGCCCCGGGACCGGGTACGTGCCGACCGGCCGGCGCCAGGACGAGATCGATGCCGTCCGCCAGCAGCGTTCGGTCGAGGACCTGCGGTCCGAGCAGGCGGGGTACCGGTCGCAGGCGCTGGCGGAGGGCGGCGTCGCCGTCCAGGGCAGCGACCCCCGCGAGGTCGTCATCGGGGTGTCCCCGGCGGTGGGCCGCGAGGTGTGGGTCACGTTGTCCGGGCTGACCGTGGTCGAGGCGTTGCGCGAGCTGCTCGCCGGCCTGGAGGAGGAGGGCTGCGTGGGGCGGGTCGTCCGGGTCGAGGACACCATCGACCTCGGGATGATCGGCCTGACCGCGGCGCGGCTGTCCGGCTCCGGCATCGGCATCGGGCTGCAGGGGAAGGGCACGGCCCTGATCCACCGGCGCGACCTGCCGCCGCTGGCGAACCTGGAGCTGTACAGCGTCGCCCCCACGATCGACGCGCGGCTGTACCGCCGGCTCGGCGTGAACGCGGGCCGGCACGCCAAGGGCGGGACGCCCGAGCCGGCCAGGAACCCGTACAGCGACGAGGCGATCGAGGCGCGGTACCACACGCGCGTGGTCGCGCTCGTGGGCATCGAGCGGGGCTGCTGCGACCCGGCCGCGCCACCGCGCGACCTGGTGGTGGACCGGTGAGCGCGGTCGGCGCGTCCGGACGCGACCCGGCCGAGATCACCGTGGATGCCGTCCGGGACGGCACCGTCGGCATCGGCGACGTCCGGATCCACCCGGAGACGCTCGAGCACCAGGCCACGGTCGCCGCCGCGCACGCCAACCCGCAGCTGGCCGAGAACTTCCGCCGTGCCGCCGAGCTGGCCGTCCTCCCCGACGAAGAGGTGCTGGCCCTGTACGAGGCGCTGCGGCCGCGCCGGTCCACGGCCGACGAGCTGGTCGCGATCGCGTCCCGGCTCGCCGCCGCCGGGGCGGCGCGCAACGCCGCGCTGTTCGCGGAGGCTGCCGAGGTGTACGAGCGGCGGGGGTTGTTGCGCCGGTGAGGCCCTGGTGACGGTGATCGCCGGCCTCGACATCGGGAACACCACCACCGAGGTCGTCATCGTCGACACCCTCGACACCCTCGACACCCTCGACACCCTCGACACCCTCGACACCGTCGACATCGCCGCCGCGCCCGTCGGCGCCCAGCCGTCCGTGCTCGGGTGGGACCGGGCGGCGACCCGCGGACGCAAGGGCTCGGACGCCTCCGTGCACGGCGCGGCGGTGCTGCTGCGCCGCACCGCGGCCCGGCTGGGCGTGGTCCCGGACCTGGTGGCGGTCGCGCCGCTGCGGCCGGTCGTGACCCGTGCGACGTCGCTGCCGCAGAACGCGCCGCGGACCGGACGGCTCGACCCGGTGCGCGTCGGCGGGGCCACACCCGGCGGCCTGGGCACCGCGCTCGGGGCCCCGGCGGACCTGGACGGCGAGCCGGTGCTCGGGACTCCCGTCGTCCTGCTCGTCCGCCGCGGGACCGGGTACGCCACCACGGTCGAGGTGACCCGTCGCTGGCTGGCCGCGGGCGCGGACGTGCGCGGCCTGCTGCTGGCCGACGACGAAGGAGTGCTGGTGGCCGCCCGGCTGCCCGCCCCGCTGCCCGTGGCCGACGAGGTGGACGTGGACGCCGTGCGCGGCGCTCGTCTGGTGGCGATGGAGATCCGCCCGCCCGGGCACCGGTTGCAGGACCTCGCCGACCCGATCCGGCTGTCCGGGCTGCTGGGCCTGTCGGCCGACGAGCGGGCCGACGCGGTGGCCGTCGCGGAATCCCTCGGTGACGGCTCGCGCGGCGCGGTCGCCCTGCTGGCGGGCGGGTCGGCGACCGGGCGTCACCGCGAGCCGACCGGTTCGCTGCTGCTGCGCGAGGCGACCGAGCCGACGGCCCTCGCCGCCGGCGTGTGGCAAGCCCTGGCGCGGAGCCCCGTCGGCGCGGTGCAGTCCTGGCGGGCGACGCCCGACGAGCCGGCGGACGTGGTCGACGACCTTTGGGTCGTCGAGCTGCGCGAGATCGCCGCATCGGTCGCCGCCCGGGTGGACGCGACCACGGCCCGTGCCCTGGTGGTGGCCGGGCTGGTCGCCGGCGACTCCCCGCGCGACCCGGCCGGCCGGCTGGGCGACGAGCTCGGACTGCCGGTGCGCGTGGTCGGCTCCGAGGCGGCCGCGGCGCGGATCGGCGCGGGCTCGACGCCCGGGGTCCGTCCCGGCGTGACGGTCGTCGACCTGGGCGGCGGCACCGTGGACGTGATCGGTGCGGACGGGACCGAGGTCGTCGCCGCCGGCGCCGGCGAGATGCTCACGGTGGCCGTGGCCACGTTCCTGGGGCTGCCGCGCGGTGCCGCGGACTGGGTCAAGCGTGTCCCCTCCTCGCGGCTGGAGGCTCCGCACGTGCTGCTCGCCGAGGACGGCACGCGTACCTTCCTGGACCGGCCGGCCGAGCCGGCTGCGGTCGGGTCGCTGGTGGTGCCGGGCCCGGCCGGGCTGCTGCCGTTCGGCGGCGGGCTGGCGGCGGCCGAGTGGCGCGCGCTGCGGCTGCGCACCAAGCAACGGGTGCTGGTCGACAACGTGACGCGTGCCCTCCGCACGCTCGGCGGGCGGCCCGCCGACGTCCTGCTGGTGGGCGGTGCCGCGGCCGACGAGGAGCTGGTCGGGCTGCTGCGGCCGGAGCTGCCCGGCGCCGCGGTCGGGCGCGGCGACGTGGCGGGCCGGCTCGGGCACCGGTACGCCGTGGCCTACGGGCTGGCGTTGCTCGCGATCTCCTGACCCGTCTCGCCGGCGTCGCTGGGCGCGCCGGAGGCCCTGCGTCGCGGACCCCGGGTGGCGAGAACCGATCCGAGCAGCACCAGCGGGAAGCCGATGAACATCCCGACCGTCGGCTGCTCGCCCAGCACCACGATGCCCAGCAGCAGCGCCACAGCCGGGTTGAGGTACGTGATCACGGTCGAGCGGCTCGGCCCGATCTCGGCGATGAGGTCGTAGAACAGGACGAACGCGAGCGCCGTGCACACCAGCCCGAGCACGACCACCGACCAGACCGCGCTGGCCGGTGGCGCGGAGGCGGGCCACAGCAGGATGCCCGGGACCAGGTAGAGCGCCGCCGCGACGCTGAGCGAGACCGCGCTGACGCCGATCCCCGGCAGCCCGTTGAGCCGACGGGACAGGATCACCGGACCGGTCGCGTAGCAGACGGCGACGAGGAGGACCTCGACCACCGGCCATGCGCCGGCGCCGTCCAGGTCCAGGTCGACGCCGAGCAGCGCGACGACGCCGGCGAGCCCGATGCCCAGCCCGAGCGCGCGCACCCCGGTCAGCCGGTCCTCGTGCGGGCCGACCAGCGAGATCGCCGCCCCGACCAGCGGCACGGCGGCGACCATGAGGCCGGTCAGCGCGCTGGGCAGGTGCCGCTCGGCGTCCGTGAGCAGGTACCAGGGGATGGCCATCTCGATGACCGCGAACGCGACCAGCCAGCGCCAGCCGGGAAGCACCGGCCGGATCGCCTTGGCCCTGGCGGCCAGCGGCAGCAGCACCAGCGCGCCGATCAGGGTGCGCCCGGACACGATCACGGCCGGCTCGAGGCCACGGTCGGCGACCCGGATGAACAGGTACGGCACGCCCCAGATCACCGACATCGCTGCGAACAGCAGGGCTCCTCGACGTGTCACCCGGACAGTCTGCCCGGCGCCTGCGACGGCGGGCGCGCGGGTTTCGGACTTCGCCGTCCCCGGCCGTCGACGGCTGACTGGGTCTGCCGCCGGGAGAGCAGGACGGCTGCCCAGGTGAGCACGAGAGCGAGGGCGAGCACGACGGCGTAGCCGCGGGCGTACGGCAGGACGCGGGTCGCCCCGTCCCCCTGCAGGACCTGGAAGGCGAACCAGAACGACTCGACCAGCCCGGTCGCCGACAGCGCGATCAGCCCACCGCCGACCCAGGCCAGGGCCGTCAGGGTGCCGCGCAGCAGCACCGCCGCGGTGGCGAAGAGCGCTGCCGACAGCAGCCCCACCGACCACAGGTACGCCCACGGGATGGACCGTGCGTTGAACTGGAAGAAGTTCTCCGGCGAGTGCCAGCGGGCGACGAGCAGGGCTGTGGCCGCGCACGTCAACGCCGCGATCGTGCCCGCCAGCAGGCGGACCGGGACCGGCGGCCGGGACGGCGGATCGGCCCGGATGTCGTCGGGGGGCTCGGCTTGGGCGTCCGGCGCGGGTTCCATCCCGTCAGCCGGCCAGCTCGGGAAGGATCCGGGTCGCGAACTCCTCGACCCTGGCGACGCCCTCGGTCGGCCAGCCGCAGACGAGGTACGTGATGCCCGCCGCGCGCATCGCCTCGGCGTTCGCGCGGACCTCGTCCCACGGCTCGGACAGCGACAGCGAGGACGCCCGCGCGATCGTCGCGGGGTCCCGGCCGTTCGCGGCGGCCAGCTCGTCCACGACCGCGGACAGCGCGCGCAGCTCCTGCTGCGACGCGAAGCAGTGCCAGACGTCCGCGTAGCGGGCCACCAGCGGCAGGGTCCGCCGGCGCCCGGACCCGCCGATCCACAGCGGCGGCCGCGGCTGCTGCACCGGGACCGGCCGCAGCCGGGCCCCGTCGAGGCTGAACACCCGCCCGGCGTAGTCGACGACCTCCCCGGTGAACAGGCGGGTGAGGATCTCCAGGCAGTCCTCCAGCCGGTCGAACCGCTCGGCGAGCGGTGGGAAGTCGATCCCCAGCTGCCGGTGCTCCGCCTCGTACCAGGCCGCGCCCATCGCCAGCTCGAGCCTGCCGTGGCTGGCGTGGTCGACGGTCACCGCCTGGGCCGCCAGCACGGAGGGGTGCCGGTAGGTCACGCCGGTGACCAGCAGGCCGAGCCGGATGCGGGAGGTGGCCGACGCGAGCGCGGCCAAGGTGGTCATCCCCTCGAAGCAGTTGCCCGGGCCCTCGCCGTACGTGGGGACGAAGTGGTCGAAGCCCCAGACGCCCTCGAAGCCGAGGTCCTCGCTGAGGCGGACCCGTCCGAGCAGGTCGTCCCACTCCATCCGTTGCTGGGCGACGTCGATGCCGAACCGCACCCTGGTCATGCCCGCGACCGTAACCCGTCTTCACGCCGTCCGGTTTGCCGGGTGCGAACCGTGGGGAGCACAGACGCGAGCGCGGCTCCTGCCGCGTGCCCGCCGGGTGCTCCCGACCCGGCCCGAGGAGGAGCCCACCATGACCGAAGACCGCGCACCGGCCGCGTCCGTGCCGCCCGCCGACGACCTCGTCCCGGGCATGGTCACGGTGCAGGAGTCGGCGCCCGCGCCGCCCGCCCGCCCGCCCGGCGGCCTCGACGGCTTCGACGTGGTGCTGCGCGGCTACGACCGGCACCAGGTCGACGGACACCTGGCCCGGGTGGCCGTCCTCGTCGACCAGCTGCGCGCCGAGTTGGCCGGCTCGACGGCCCGGGAGAGTGCCGCGAGCGCCGAGCTGGCCAGGGTCAGCGCGGAGCTCGAGCGCGGACGGCCGAGCTTCGACGCGCTCGGCGAACGGGTCTCCCAGATGCTGGGGCTCGCGGAGACCGAGGCGGCCCAGATGCGGGCGGACGCGGAGCGGGACGCCACCGCGCTACGGCACGCGGCCGAGCGCGAGGCGGCCGACATCCGTTCGGACGCGCGCCGGGAGGCCGAGGAGCTGGGAGCCGCGGCACGCCGCGAGGTCACCGAGCTGGCGGACCGTCGGGTCGAGCTGCTGACCGAGATCGCGCACATGCGCGACGCGCTCGACGGCATCCTGGCCGGGGCGTCCGAGCAGTGGCCGTCGCTGTCCCCGTCGCAGGCGCCCCTGCCGACGGACGAGGACGAGGAGCCGGGTCCGGTCGACGACCAGGTCGACGAGGACCTCGCCGAGACGCGCACGATCGACCTCTCGGAGCCGGCCCCGGTCAAGAGCTGACAGCCGTGGACGTGGGCGCGGCTAGGTCTGGCTGACGACGGCCTCTTCCTCGGTGCGTGCTGCGGGGGTCGAGCGGGCGTACAGCGTGACGCCGACCTCGTAGAGCACCAGGAGGACGCCGATCACGATCAGCGCGGTCCAGCTGGACAGCCACAGGAGCAGGACGGCGGCCACGACCACCCCGCCGATGCGCAGCGGGTCCACATGCTGCGCGACCCACGTCGCGTAGCCCTCGTCGGCCGCGATGGCCCGGACCCGGTCGCGGGTCCACCCGAACCCGGTGGCCACCCACCGGCGCAGCGCGGTCGGGAACCGGCCGGGCCCGGCCAGGTACATCACGACGGCCAGCAGCAGGCCCAGCCAGAACAGCAGCGCCGCGAACCCGCGCAGCGTGCTGAACAGCTCACGGGAGCCGGCGGTCACGGCAGGGCGCAGCGTCGGGTTCTGGACCGAGGCGATGGCCTGCTGGCTGATCGTGCGCAGCGCGAAGAAGACCACCGCGGTGATGATCGCCGTCCACATCCCGACCTGCAGCAGCGTCCGCCGTCGCGACACGGAGGCCACCAGCGCCAGCACGAACGCCACCAGCGCGCCGAGCCCGACCAGGAGGACCGACAGGTTGATGATGCGGATGCCCTGGCGGGCGGTGTCCAGGGCGGACTGGTCGACGACCGGCAGCAGGGCGAAGTTCTCCGGCAGGCTGACCCCGAGGAATCGCTGGACGAGCGCCCGGATCTGGTCGACCGGGAGGTTGTCCGGGATCTGCGAGGTCACGGCCGTGCCGAAGACCGCCGGCAGCTCGGACTGCAGCTGGTTGAGGACCTGCCCGATCACGTCGATCAGGTCGATGGCGACTTTCCCGTTGACGACTTGCAACGGCGCGGACGAGCCCGTGAGCGCCCCCACCACCTGGGTCTGCGCCAGCCGCAGCGCCGAGTACCAGATCTTCACGAAGGCTTCGGAGTAGACGAACTTCGTGACCTGCTTGCGGATCACCGTCTCGGCACCGCTGGCCAGCGGGCCGGCCAGGAAGGTCAGGTTCTGCGGCAACGCGTTGGTGAGGCGGCTCTGCAGGGCCAGGACGTCCACGAGCTCGTTGCCCAGCTCGGTCGCCACCGCGGCCCGGACGGTCGGGTCCTCGATGACCGGCCCGACCCGCGCGACGAACTTGTCGGTGTCGAGCGCGGTCCGCGACGTCCAGGTCGCGACCACGCCTAGCACCAGCAGCAGCCCGGTGAGGAACGCGAGAACGGCGGCGATCGTGCGCCGGACCCGGCGGCGGGACACCTTGGTGCCTGACTCGAGCTCGAGGCGCAGCCGCTCGTTCTCCTCGAGCAGCCGGGCGACTTCTGCTTCGTCTGGACCTGTCGTCATGAGGGCGACCCTAGGCCTATCGGGGGGCTGCGCGGTGGTCTGGAACAAGGTCGGCGATGAACGCCGCCACGATCCGCCGTTCCAGGGCGACCGCGCGCCGGGCGGTGTGGGCGGACCACAGCGGGTCGTGCAGGTGCAGGATCCCGGACAGGTTCCAGGCCACGCACCTCGGGATCGATGTCGGCGCGGACCAACCCGCGGTCGCGCATGCGCTTGAAGAAGTACGTCGCGGCGTCGGCGAGCGTGCGGTAGGCCGCGCTGATCGAGCCGTCGAGGTCCGGGTCGTCGAACGGTCCGTGCACCCGGGCGAAGAACACCCCGTGCGTGCGGCCGCGGAACCGGCCGGGGCCGAGCCGGCCGTCGTACAGCTCGCGGATCGCCGACTCCAGGTCGGGCGCCTGGTCGGCGACCTGCCGGTACCCGCGCGCGACGAGCGCGGCGGTGTCCGCGGTGACGGCGATGAACAGCTCGCGCTTGCCCTCGAAGTGCTTGTACATGAGCCGTTCGCTGACGCCGGCCCGATCGGCGATCTCGGCGGTGCGAGCGCCGTCGTAACCCTCCTGGGCGAACACGTACCTGGCGCAGGCCAGGATCTGGTCGCGGCGCTCGGTCCCGCTGAGGCGAGTCGGCATCGGCAGTCCTCTGGTCGACGGGTGACGAGGAGGACGGGAACCCCGCCGCCAACCTATCCGGGGCCGCGCTCAGTCGCCCGTCGGCGCTCCGGCGGTGAGCCACGCGGCCGACTCGCCTGGCAGCAGCCGGCCGGTCGGCGGCGCGCTGGCGAGCACGATGTCGCCCCACTCCGGCGGTGCCTCGAACGGCTGGTCGCCGCACACCGCGACGCACGCGGCCCGGCCGCGGGCCAGGGCGAGCACGTCGTCGCGGGCGCCGGTGGGCAGCCACCGCAACGGCTCGTCCGGGCCGGACCAGAGCGCGCCTCGCAGCCCGAGCGCACGCCGGTAGAGGTTGTACGTGGAGTCGGGGTCGTCCCGCTCCGCGTCGACGGCGAGCGGGCCGAACCAGTCGGGCTGGGGCAGCCACGGCGCGGCCACCGGCTGCCCCGGCACCGTGTCGGAGAAGCCGAACGACACCGCGTCGCGACGCCAGGGCAACGGCACCCGGCAGCCGTCCCGCCCGTAGTCCTCGTGGCCGCTCCTGGCGAAGATCGGGTCCTGGCGGGCCTCGTCGGGCAGGTCCAGGACCTCGGGTAGGCCGAGCTCCTCGCCCTGGTAGAGGTAGACCGAGCCCGGGAGCGCGAGCGTGACCAGGGCGGCCGCCCTGGCGATGCGGGTGCCCTGCGCCACGTCGACCGGGCCGCGCCAGCGGGTGCCGCCGACCGGGTCGTCGGGGTCGATGACCACCCGGCTCTGGTCCCGGCCGTACCGGGTGACCGCGCGGTGGACGTCGTGGTTGGCCAGCGTCCACGTGATGGTCGCGCCGGTCGCGCCGACGTGGTCCAGCCCCCGCTGGACGGAGGCGCGCAGGTCCGCCGCCAGCCATGGCTGGATCAGCAGGTCGAAGTGGAAGGCCTGCGGCAGCTCGTCGTCGCGCAGGTACAGGGCGAGCGAGGCCGGGTCGTGGACCCAGATCTCGCCGACGAAGGTGATGTCCCGGCCCTTGTACGACTCCGCGACGCCGCGCCAGCGCCGGTAGATGTCGTGCACCTCGGGCTGGTCCCACATCGGCGTGGGGTGGTCGGGGTCGCCGGCGGCGTGCGGGGGCAGGTCCCACTCGGGCAGCCCGTCCGCCTTGACCAGGCCGTGCGCGACGTCGATGCGGAAGCCGTCCACGCCCCGGTCGAACCAGAACCGCAGGACCTGTTCGAACATGTCCCCGACCTCGGGGTTGCGCCAGTCGAAGTCCGGCTGCATCGGGTCGAACAGGTGCAGGTACCACTGGCCGGGGCTGCCGTCCGGCTCGACCACCCGGGTCCAGGCCGGGCCGCCGAACACCGACCGCCAGCGGTTGGGCGGGACCGAGCCGTCCGGACCGTGCCCGTCCCGGAACAGGAACCGGGCCCGCTCCGGCGACCCGGGGCCGGCGGCCAGCGCCTCCTTGAACCAGCGGTGCTCGCTCGAGCAGTGGTTGGGCACGATGTCCATGAGCACCCGCAGCCCGCGGGCGTGCGCGTCGGCGAGCAGCCGGTCGAAGGCGGCCAGGTCGCCGTACGCCGGCTCGATGTCGAAGTAGTCGGCCACGTCGTAGCCGTGGTCGGCCTGCGGCGACGGGTAGCACGGGTTGATCCACAGCCCGTCCGCGCCCAGCTCGACCAGGTGGTCCAGGTGCCCGCGCAGGCCCTCCAGGTCGCCGACCCCGTCCCCGTCCGCGTCGGCGAACGAGCGCAGGTAGACCTGGTAGACGACCGCGTCCCGCCACCACGGCCGGTGCGTCGCCGCCCCGGTCCCGGGCGCGGTCGACGGCTGCCGTGTAAGCGATGTCATGGGGTCCAGTATCTCCATCGGGAGGCCCCTCGGGGAGGGGGCCCGCGGGTCGCTAGCCTGGTCGGAGCAGACCCAGGAGGGCGGGGCTAGTGCCGACGGACCACGCGAACGGGTCGATCGTCGTGCGCAGCGCGCTGCCCCGGACGTGCTCGCCGTGCTGCGCGACGTCGGGTCGCAACCGCAGTGGGTCCCGCAGATCACCGCGGCGGAGCTGCTCGAGGAGTACGAGGACGGGACACCGGCCACGGCCGTGTTCGAGCTGTCGACGCCGGTGGGCGACGACCGCTTCACGCTCGAGTTCGAGCACGCGGACGACGCGATGTCCTGGACGCTCGTGAAGAGCTCGATGCAGAGACGGCAGGACGGCGTCTACCGCGTGCGCGACCGCGGGGACGGCAGCACGGAGGTGTCCCTCGACCTGACGATCGAGCATTCGTTGTCCGCGCCGGGCTTCCTGCGCCGCAAGGTGTTCGGCGGATTCGTCAACGGCGCCCTCGCCGGCCTGCGCACCCACCTGACCCCAGCCGTCTGACCGTGACGTCAACGCAGGAGCTGGAGGACGGCGGCGGCGAGCGCGATCGCGATGATCACCGCGCGCAGGAGCAGGTCCGGCAACCGCTGCCCGAAGCGGCCGCCGACCAGGCCGCCGACCGCGCTGCCGGCCGCGAGCAGCACGACCGCGGCCCAGTCGACCGGCGCGTGCAGCACGAAGACGACCGCGGCGGTGAAGCCGGAGACCGCCGACAGCAGGTTCTTCGCACCGTTGGCCGCCTGGATCCCGCCGAGCACCGCGCCGAGCACGGCCAGGTACATCACCGACACCCCGGCCCCGAAGTAGCCGCCGTACACCGCGACCAGCAGCACGGTCCCCAGCACCACGGCGCCCGGCGCCGGCACCCCGGGCACCCCGATCCGCGTCCCACGGCGGCCGGATCCAGCGCCCGGCGGCCACCCGCCGGGCGATCCGGGGCTGGAGCGCGACCAGGCCGGCCGCGACGACCAGCAGGACCGGGACCACGGCGCCGAACACCCGGGCCGGCAGCAGCAGCAGGAGCAGCGCGCCGGCCAGGCCGCCGAGCGCCGCCGGGACCACGGCCCGGCGCAGGAAGGGCCGCAACGGCGTGAGCTGGTGCCGGTAGGAGTACGCCCCGGCGACCGACCCGGGCAGCACGCCCAGCGAGCTCGACACGTTGGCGACCACCGGGCTGAGCCCGACGGCCAGCAGGGCCGGGAACGACACCAGCGTCCCGGCGCCGACCACGGCGTTCATCCCGCCCGCGACGAACCCCGCGCCGAGGACGACGACGGCCTGCAGCGGGGTCATGGGCGCGCAGTCTGGCAAACGCCGACCCGACCCCGGCGACCTGTGCTGCGTGTCCGCGGCCGTCCTCCGGCGGGTTTGGGCCCCTGGCACGCACACAGGTCGCCGTGGCCGCTAACGTGCGCGCCGTGAGAGTCCTCGTCCCGGTCGAGACCCGCCCCGGTGAGCGGCGGGTGGCCGCGGTTCCGGACAGTGTGTCGAGGCTGGCCAAGGCCGGCCTCGATGTCGTGGTGGAGGCGGGCGCCGGGCGCCATGCGTTCGCGACCGACGAAGCGTACGAGGCGGCCGGCGCGACCGTCGTCCCCGCCGGCTCCGCCTGGGGCGAGGTCGACGTCGTGCTGCACGTCTCGCCGCTGTCGGTCGAGGAGGTCGGCCGGCTGCGCCGCGGCTGCGTCACGGCCGGCTTCCTGGCACCGTCGGCCAACGCCGACGGGATCCGGGCGCTCGCCGCGGGCGGGGTCACCGCCTTCGCCATGGAGCTGCTGCCCCGGATCTCCCGGGCCCAGTCGATGGACGCCCTGACCTCCCAGGCGCTGGTGTCCGGCTACCGCGCCGCGCTCGTCGCCGCCGAGAAGCTCCCGTCCTTCCTGCCGCTGCTGATGACCGCGGCCGGCACGATCCCGCCGGCCAAGGTGCTCGTGCTCGGGGCCGGGGTGGCCGGGCTGCAGGCGATCGCGACCGCGAAACGGCTCGGTGCGGTCGTCGAGGCGTACGACGTCCGGGCCTCGTCGGCCGACGAGGTGCGCTCGATGGGCGCCAAGTTCGTCGAGCTGGACCTGGAGGCGCTCGAGGGCGGTGGCGGGTACGCGCGCGAGATGAGCACGGACCGCGCCGAGCGGCAGCGCGAGCTGCTGGCGCCGTTCGTCGCCAAGTCGGACGCCGTGATCACCACCGCCGCCGTGCCCGGCCGGGCCGCTCCGCTGCTCGTCACGCGGGCCATGGTCGAGGCCATGCGGCCGGGCAGCGTGGTCGTCGACCTCGCGGCGGAGACCGGCGGCAACGTCGAGGGCTCGGTCGCCGGCGAGGAGGTCCTCATCGGCGGGGTCACCGTGTGGGGCGGCAAGGACGTGCCCTCGCAGATGCCCGTCGACGCGAGCCGCCTCTACGCCCGGAACGTCTCCGACCTGCTGCTGCTGATGACGAGCGAGGGCGAGGTCGTGCCCGACTTCGACGACGAGGTCGTCGCCGGCTGCTGGGTGACCCGCGACGGGGACGTACGAGAGGGGATCGGCGCTTGAGCTCCGGGATGGGTCTGCTGACCGTGTTCGTCCTCGCCGTGTTCGTCGGGTTCGAGGTCGTCTCCAAGGTGTCGACGACGCTGCACACGCCGTTGATGTCCGGGGCGAACGCCATCCACGGCGTGATCCTCGTCGGCGCGATCCTGGTCACCGGCAGCGCCGAGGGCGCCGTCGACGTCACGCTCGGGCGTCGCTGGCCGTGGTGCTGGCGACTTGAACATGGTCGGCGGCTTCGTCGTCACCGACCGCATGCTCGAGATGTTCAAGGGCCGCAAGCAGTGACCAAGCAGACGTGGGTGGATCTCGCGTACCTGGTCGCGGCGGTCTGCTTCATCCTCGCGCTCAAGGGTCTGTCGTCGCCGAAGTCCGCGCGCAACGGCAACCTGCTCGGTGCGTTCGGCGCGGTGCTCGCAGTGGTGACCACGCTGGTCGCGCAGCACCTGGACCACCTGCCGCTCATCCTCGGTGCGATCGTGGTCGGGTCCGCGGTGGCGGTGCCCACGTCGCGCCGGGTCCCGATGACGGCGATGCCGCAGCTGGTCGCGCTGTTCAACGGCGTCGGCGGCGGCGCGGCCGCGATCGTCGCGTTCCTGGAGCTGAAGACCACCGGCGGCGGGTTCCCGCTCGTGGCCTCGCTGTTCACGATCGTCGTCGGGTCCGTGTCGTTCTCCGGCTCGGTGGTGACGTTCCTCAAGCTCCAGGAGCTCATCACCACCCGGCCGGTGGTCCTGCCCGGCCACCCGGTGCTGTTCGGCGGGTCGATGGCCGGCGCGCTGGCGCTGTCGGTGGCGGTCTTCGTGCAGGGCGGCGCCCAGAGCCCGTCGACGGCGCTGGCGGTGGGAGTGGTGCTGGCATCGCTGGCCACCGGTGTGCTCTTCGTGCTGCCGGTCGGCGGCGCCGACGTCCCGATCGTCATCTCGCTGCTCAACGCCTTCACCGGCATGGCCGTCGCGGCGTCCGGCTACGTCCTGGGCAACGTCCTCCTGCTCGTCGCCGGCACCCTGGTCGGCGCGTCCGGCACGATCCTGACCCGGCTCATGGCCAAGGCGATGGGACGTCCGCTCACCTCCACGCTGTTCGGGGCGCTGCGCGGCGGCTCGAGCGCCGGGTCGACGGCCGTCGCGGGGGACCGCCCGGTGCGCTCGGCGTCGCCCGACGACGTCGCCATCCTGCTCAACTACGCCACCAAGGTGATCATCGTCCCCGGCTACGGGCTGGCCGTCGCGCAGGCCCAGCACACGGTGCGCGAGCTCGCGGACCTGCTCGCCGCCCGCGACGTCGAGGTGCTGTACGGCATCCACCCGGTCGCCGGCCGGATGCCCGGGCACATGAACGTCCTGCTCGCGGAGGCCAACGTCCCCTACGAGCAGCTCAAGGAGATGGACGAGGTCAACCCGCAGTTCGCGACCACCGACGTCGTGCTCGTGATCGGCGCGAACGACGTCGTCAACCCGGCCGCCCGGCAGCCGGGTACGCCCATCTCGGGCATGCCGATCCTCGACGTCGACGAGGCGCAGAACGTCATCTTCCTCAAGCGTTCGATGCGACCCGGGTTCGCCGGGATCGACAACGACCTGCTCTACCAGCCGAACACCACGCTGCTGTTCGGCGACGCCAAGGACTCGCTCACCAAGGTGGTGGCGGCGCTCAAGGCCCTGTGACGGCTAGCGGACCGCGGCCCGCGACCAGAGCCAGTCGAACAGCTCGTCCGCTGAACGTCCCTCCGGGCTCCCAGAGGTGTCGACCGGGTGGAGCCCGTGCTTGACCGTGGGCTCAGACGACGCCGTACAGCCGGTCTCCCGCATCCCCGAGGCCGGGCACGATGTACCCCTTCTCGTTGAGCTTGTCGTCCAGACCGGCGGTGACCACCGAGACCGCCGCGTCGCGGCCCGCGAACGTCGTCCGCAGGTGGTCCAGCCCTTCCGGCGCGGCCAGCAGGCAGATCGCCGTCACGTCGTGCGCCCCGCGGCCGAGCAGAGCTCGATCGCGGCCGCGAGCGTGCCGCCGGTGGCCAGCATCGGGTCCAGCACGTACACCTGCCGGTCCGCGAGGTCCTCGGGCAGCCGGTCGGCGTACGTGGTGGCCACCAGCGTCGACTCGTCCCGCACCATCCCGAGGAAACCGACTTCGGCGGTCGGGAGCAGCCGGACCATCCCCTCCAGCATGCCCAGCCCCGCGCGCAGGATCGGCACCACGAGCGGTCGCGGCTGGGCCAGGCGCACGCCCATCGCCGGCGCCACCGGGGTCCGCACCTCGAACGGCACGGTCCGGACCTCGCGGGTCGCCTCGTACGCCAGCAGCGTGACCAGCTCCTCGGCGAGGCGTCGGAAGGTGGGGGAGTCGGTGCGCTCGTCCCGCAGCGTGGTCAGCTTGTGGGCGACGAGCGGGTGGTCGGCGACGTGGACGCGCATGGCGGGAAGGCTAGCGCCAGGGCCTGGCCGGGACCGTCGTGCGGCCACCGGAGGGTCCGAAGGCCCTGTCGGTGGGACGCCCTCCCGTGCCACGATGCCCGCATGTCCGACGGCCGTGCCGAGGGGACTGCGACGGACTTCGCCGTCGCGGCGTACCTCGAGGAGGGACGCTGGGTGGTCGCCACCCTGCCGCCCAGCGCTGCCGACGGTCTGGACCGGCTCGTGCACGCCATCCGGCAGCAGCCCGGCGACGGCGGCTCGATCGGCATGGTGTCGGTGGCGGACGACTTCTTCGTGGCGGTCCGGGTGTTCGGCGACGACGAGCGGATCCTGCTCTCCGACGTCACCGCCGCCGAGGACTGGCCGCTGGCGCGCGAGGTGCTCGAGCGGCTCGAGCTGCCGATGCCCGACGAGGACGACCTGGACACGATGCAGCCGGCCGGGGACCTGTCGGTGTTCGCCGACCTCGGCGTGCCGGCCATGGAGGTCGCGATGCTCTGCGAGGACAGCGACCTGTACCCGGACGAGATGCTGGACTCGATCGCGTCCAGGCTCGGTTTCGGCGAGGAGTTCCGGCAGACGCTGGACGAGGGGTCGGGCTGAGCGCCTCGGGGATCCCACCCGGCTACGAGGACGCGATGCGGCTGGCGCTGGCCGAGGCCGCCCAGGCGCGCGATGACGGGGACGTCCCGGTCGGCGCGGTCGTCCTCGGGCCGGACGGCTCCGTGCTCGGCCGGGGCCGCAACGCCCGCGAGTCCGGCGACGACCCCACCGCGCACGCCGAGGTGGTGGCGCTGCGCGCAGCCGGCGCCGCGCTCGGCCGGTGGCGGCTGGACGGCTGCACGCTCGTCGTCACGCTCGAGCCGTGCACGATGTGCGCCGGTGCGGCGGTGCTGGCCCGGGTCGACCGCCTCGTCTTCGGGGCGTACGACCCGAAGGCTGGCGCGGTGGGGTCGCTGTGGGACGTGGTCCGCGACCGTCGGCTCAACCACCGCCCCGAGGTGGTCGGCGGGGTGCTCGAGGACGAGTGCGCCGCACGGCTGCGCGCGTGGTTCGAGGCGCG
Organism: uncultured Actinomycetota bacterium; assembly: GCA_963771835.1. Taxonomy (GTDB): domain Bacteria; phylum Actinomycetota; class Actinomycetes; order Prado026; family Prado026; genus CAVQCJ01. The sequence goes on along the minus strand of CAVYVA010000002.1, from coordinate 1,075,688 downwards.
GCGCTGACCTCGGGTAACCTACCCGGCGGTGGCGTGTCCGAGCGGCCTAAGGAGCACGCCTCGAAAGCGTGTGAGGGGGCAACTCCTCCGTGGGTTCAAATCCCACCGCCACCGCCAGATGTCCTCCCCGCCCATGCACCCGACCACCTCAGCAGGGTGACGCGGTGGGGGTGGCGATGGCCTTCAGCTGCGTCTGCGCCTGCGCAGGAGTGTTGAGCGAGCTGTACTGCTCGCCGATCACGAAGTCGACGGACGCGTCCTTGCGTCTGTCCGTGACCATGATCGGCGACGGGACCTGGGCCGCGACCACCTTCGCCTGGGCGGTGCCCTTGGTGCCGTACCTGATCTGGGCCGTGCCCACGATGAGCTTGTTGAGCGGGTCGTTCGCGACGGTTCCGATACCGAAGCCGCGGGCCGCGAGCTCGACGCTCGTCGCCTTGGCCAGACCGCGATGCTTGGTCGCGTTGTAGACGTTCACCTTGATCGTGCGCGGGTCCGGGAGCACGACCGGCTTGGCGCTGCTGCTCTTCGAAGTGCTCGGGTGCGGTCGAGCAGCTGGGCGAGCTGGTCGGCGGCGCGGACGCGCTGCCCTTGTCGCGGCCGGCGAACCACCAGCCGCCGGCGATCCCCAGGGCCAGCGCGACGATCACGGCGACCACGACGGGCAGCGGGCCGCGGCGCCCGGTCCCGGTCGGGGTCAGCGTGCTCATCGGTCCTCCAGCTCGTACACGCGTGCGTGCAGGGTGCTGCGCTGGTGCAGGGCGGCCCGCACGGCACGGTGCAGACCGTCCTCGAGGTACAGCTCGCCCTTCCAGCGCACCACATGACAGAAGAGATCGCCGAACATCGTGGAGTCTTCCGCCAGCAGCGTGTCGAGATCGAGGGCGCTCTTGGTGGTCACCAGGTCGGCCAGCCGCACCTGCCGCGGCGGGACCGCGGCCCAGCCCTTGCCGGTCAGGCCGTGATCGGGGTACGGACGCCCGTCACCGACCCGTTTGAAGATCACAGCCACGAGTCTAGGTGCCGCGCCATCCCACCGGTTCTCGTCTGTGCGTCCCACCGGTTCGGTCGGAGGGCTGTCGTCCGGCTGCGCACGAGCCCCAGGCTCCCAGGACCGCCCGGTGCCTGCGCCGGGTGCGGACCGGCACCGACGGCAGGCTGGACTCTGGGCGGAGTACGCGGATGGACGGCGAGCTGGAGATCACGCAGGCTCCGGCCGGGCTCGACCTTGGCGATCGCATCGGCAGCCGTTCCGCGCGGCCGCGGACGTGGCGGCGCACGAACCGTCTGCTGCCTCCCCTGGTCGTGTTCCTCGCGGCGGCGATCTTGCAGCTGACCGTGCTGCAGCTGATGACCCGGCCCGGCGGTCCAGGCGTCCGCGAACGGCTCCTCTCGTGGGACGCGGTCTGGTACATCCGTATCGCGGCCGACGGCTATCCGGCGGGCTGGTCGTTCGATGCCGCGCACCCGACCGGCAACGAGCTCGCCTTCCTGCCCCTCTTCCCGATGCTCGTGCGCGCCGTGCACCTGCTGACGTCGTTGACCTACGACACCTCAGCCCTGGTCGCGGCCCTGCTCGGCTCGGCGGCCGCCGCCGTGCTGGTGCACGAGCTGGTGCACCGCCTGCACGGCCCGCGCGCCGCCCTGCCCGCAGTCGCTCTCGTGGCGACGCAGCCGATGGCGGTCGTGCTCCTCATGGGCTACGCAGAGGGTCTCTTCCTCGCGCTGGCGGCCGGCGCGCTCCTGGCTGCGCAGCGGCAGGCGTGGCTCTGGGCCGGTGCGTGCGGCTTCCTCGCCGGGCTGACCAGGTCTGGTGGGGCCGCTGTCGGTGCTGCTGTCGTGGTCGCCGTGGCCTGCGAGCTCTGGCGGCGACGGAGCTGGGAGTGGCTGCCGGTGACGGCCGCGGCACTGGCCTGTGCGGGCGTGCCGGCATACGTCCTCTGGGTCGCCTCGCGGGTGGGCCGGCTCGACGCTTGGTTCGAGATCCAGCAGGCAGGTTGGGGCACCCGGCTGGACTGGGGAGCGGCGACACGAGCGTTCCTCGGGCAGACCGTGAAGTCGGGGGACCAGTGGGTTGCCGTGAGCACGGCGGTCATGCTGCTGGTGGCAATGGTGATGGCGGTCGTCGCGACCGTGGAAGGCGTCTGGCCGCCGCTGTGCGTGTACGGCTGGACGGTTCTCGTCCTGACCCTCGGGCAGAGCAACTACTACCACAGCAAGCTGCGGCTGCTGGTGCCGGCTCTGCTCGGGCTGCTGCCGGTCGCGGCGGCCTTGGGTCGCGCTCGCCCGCGGACAGCGCTCGTGGTTCTCGGGGCGCTCGCCTTGTTCGGCACCTGGTACGGCGCCTACATGGTGACCGTATGGCCCTATGCCGTGTGACCGCGCCGGCCGAGCGAGATCGCGATGGACGGCATGCGTACGCAGCAGCCGGGCGAGCGAGGCGCGGGAGCGTTCCGGTTCGCCCAAGGTCATGAGGTGGGCCATCCCCGTGTCCCCGGCGGCGGCGGCGGCGGGGATCCCGTCCAGCATGAGCTGGATCCGCGCCGGGACCGCGTCGAGGATCTGCCGGGCGGTGGGGCCGCCGTAGGTCGCGGCCACGAGCTCGAGCCGCGCCGCCGCCGGCGCGCTCCCGATGTCCCGCCACAGCGGCACGCAGTTCCAGGCGATGAACGCGAGCTCGAGCAGCGGCGTCGTCGGCCCGGCGAAGTCCCAGTCGAAGACGCCGACCAGGTCGTCGCCGACGAAGCAGGCGTTGTACGGGGCGATGTCGTTGTGCCCGATCGTCGTCGGGTCGGCGACCGCGAAGAACCGCCACGGCCCGTCGTGCGCGAAGCCCGCGACGGCTTCGTGGAAGGTGCGGGTCCAGGTCACCAGCGCGACGATCTGTCCCGGGGTGAGCAGCTCGGTGTCGACGTCGACCACGTGGCCGGGAAGGAACGACAGGACCTCGCGTCCCGCCGCGTCGAAGCCGCGCACGCGCGGCACGTGCGGCAGGCGGGTCCCGACATGCTCGAGCAGCGCGTGCACCGCCGGGGTCCAGGGACCGGTCGGCCGGTGCACGGTGTCGCCGATGCGGACGGCACCGCCGACGTTGCCCGCGAGCACTTCTTCGTCCGGGGTCTCCACGTTCTCCCGTCGCGATCTCGAGGGGGGAGGCCGGGCAGCTGGCGGAGGATGCGGGATTTGAACCCGCGAGGGGTTGCCCCCTACACGCTTTCCAAGCGTGCGCACTCGGCCACTATGCGAATCCTCCGCGGCCGAGGGTACCGGCTCCCGGACGGGGCTCGGAAACCGCGGCCGGCTCCGCGTAGGATCGGCGCCGGCCCCTCGCGCGGCGCCATCCTGTGAACTCCCCCAGGGCCGAAAGGCAGCAAGGGTAAGCGGGCTCTGGTGGGTGCGCGAGGGGTCCTTCGCGGGTGTCTGCGGTGTCGCTGTCAGCGGCTAAGGTCGGACCGTGTCGCTCGCCCTCTACCGCCGCTACCGTCCGGAGACCTTCGCTGAGGTGATCGGGCAGGAGCACGTGACCGGCCCGCTCCAGCAGGCCCTGCGCAACGACCGGGTCAACCACGCCTACCTGTTCAGCGGGCCGCGCGGGTGCGGGAAGACCAGCTCGGCCCGGATCCTCGCGCGGGCGCTGAACTGCGAGAAGGGCCCGACCCCGGAGCCGTGCGGCGTCTGCGACTCGTGCCTGGACCTGGCCCGCGACGGCGGCGGCAGCCTGGACGTCGTCGAGATCGACGCCGCCTCGCACGGCGGCGTGGACGACGCCCGTGACCTGCGCGAGCGGGCGTTCTACTCCCCGGCCGCGGCGCGCTTCAAGATCTACATCATCGACGAGGCGCACATGGTGAGCCCGCAGGGGTTCAACGCCCTGCTCAAGGTCGTGGAGGAGCCGCCGCCGCACCTGAAGTTCATCTTCGCCACGACCGAGCCCGACCGGGTGCTCGGCACGATCAAGTCGCGCACGCACCACTACCCGTTCCGGCTGGTGCCGCCCCGGGTCCTGCAGGACTACCTCCAGCAGCTCTGCGATGCCGAGGGCGTGCAGGTCAGCCCGGGCGTGCTGCCGATGGTCGTGCGGGCCGGCGCCGGGTCGGTGCGCGACGCGCTGTCCGTGCTGGACCAGCTGATCGCCGGGTCCGGCCCGGAGGGGGTCACCCCGTCGTACGCCGCGGGGCTGCTCGGCTACACCGACGCGACGCTGCTGGACGACGTGGTGGACGCCTTCGCCGCCGGGGACGCCGCGTCGGTGTTCGAGCTCGTCGACCGGGTGGTGGACAGCGGCATCGACCCGCGGCGGTTCCTCGCCGACCTGCTCGAGCGGCTGCGGGACCTGGTCGTCCTGCACGCCGTCCCCGACGCGGCTTCCAAGGGCATGGTGCACGGAGCTCCCGACCAGGTGGAGCGCATGCTCGGCCAGGCAGGGCGGTTCGGGGCGGCCGACCTGGGGCGGGCCGCCGATGTCGTCAGCACGGGTCTGACCGAGATGCGCGGGGCGACGGCGCCGCGGCTGCACCTGGAGCTGGTGTGCGCGCGCGTGCTGCTGCCCGGTGCCGACCCGCAGGCGGCGCGCGGGCTCGGAGCGCGGGTGGACCGGCTCGAGCGCCGGTACGCCATCGCCTCCGGCAGCGCCACCGACGAGGCCGCGCAGCCCGCGCCGTCCCGAGCACGACCGGCGGCCCGGGCGACCCCGGAGTCTTCGGCCGAGCCCGTGACGGCCGCGCCCGCGCCTTCGGAGCAGTCCGCGCAGCCGACGCACGCACCGACGCCACCGACGCAGCCGACCCACCGACGCCACCGACGACGCCGGTGACGCGAGCCGGCGCCGGCAGACGTCGCACACCGAGGCTGAACCCGACGCGGTCCAGCCGGCCCGAGCCGCCGGCGCCGACGTGGGGCTGGACGTCCGCGCGGTCCGGGGTCTGTGGCCGGCCGTCCTCGACCAGGTCAAGCAGAAGCGCCGGGTCACCTGGATGCTCCTGTTCGACAAGGTCCAGGTGCTCGGCCTCGAGGGGCGGGTGCTGACGATCGGCTTCCCGGACGCCGGCTCGGTCAAGGGCTTCACCTCGGGCGGGCACGACGAGGTGCTCCGCCTCGCGATCATGGACGTGGCCGGCGCGGACTGGCGGATCGACCCTGTCCACCAGCCGGGGGCCGGCGCCACGCCGTCGGCAGTGGCCGAGGCCGACCCGCCGGCGGGACCAGCCGTCCCCGCTGACCCGGGCGGACCGGCCGAGGCCGGCAGGGCCGGCAGACGGCCGGCCAGACGGGCCGGCAAGTCAGACAGGGCCGGCAAGGACCCGGAGGGTCGGGAGCCGGACGTCCCGTCGATCACCGACGACGACGCGGCCGACGACGGGCTGGCCGGCGCCGACCTGGTCGTCCGGGAGCTCGGCGGGCGGGTCATCGGCGAGCTCGGTGGGACCTGAGGCCTAGTCTCGGGGGTGCCGCGCTCGGTCCGGCGGCCCCGGCTTCCGGCCGGGCTGGCTGAGGGAGCTGCATGTACGAAGGCGTGGTCCAGGACCTCATCGACGAGCTCGGGCGGCTGCCCGGGGTCGGGCCCAAGAGCGCCCAGCGGATCGCCTTCTACCTGCTCCAGGCCGACCAGGTGGACGTCAGGCGGCTGGCCCAGGTCCTCGTCGAGGTCAAGGACAAGGTGCGGTTCTGCCGGACCTGCTTCAACGTCGCCGAGGCCGAGCAGTGCCGGATCTGCCTCGACCCGCGGCGCGACGTGGCGCTGCTGTGCGTGGTGGAGGAGCCCAAGGATGTGCTCGCGGTGGAGAAGACGCGGGAGTTCCGCGGGCGCTACCACGTGCTCGGCGGCGCGATCAGCCCGATCGAGGGCGTCGGGCCGGACGACCTGCGGGTGCGCGAGCTGATGCAGCGGCTGGCTGACGGCACGGTGACCGAGCTCATCCTCGCCACCGACCCGAACCTCGAGGGCGAGGCGACCGCCACGTACCTGGCCAGGCTGGTGAAGCCGATGGGGCTGCGCGTGACCCGGTTGGCCAGCGGCCTGCCGGTGGGCGGCGACCTGGAGTACGCGGACGAGATCACGCTCGGACGGGCTTTCGAAGGAAGGCGGCTGCTCGATGTCTGACCTGGACGAGTTCTCCCGCGACATCGCCGCGCACGTGCGCGCGTACCTGACCGGGGTGCACGAGATCGCGGCCGGCGAGTCGCCGGAGACGGCGGTGGCGGGGCTGATCGTGCAGATGGCCCAGGTGTCGATGGCCGGGGCGATGCTCGGTGCGGTCGCCGACATCGTGCCGCCGGACCGGTTCGAGGAGGACGCCGGCCCGGACCCGGACACCGAGCCGATCCGCGAGGCGCTGGGACGCCTGCTCGACGGAGTCGACGAGTACGCCTCGGTGTTCGACCCGCTGGTGCCCGAGCGACCGGTGCACGGGCGCGTCTCCGACGACGTGGCCGACGTCGCGGTCGAGCTGGAGCACGGGCTGCGGCACCTGGACGCGGGCCGGGCCGAGGAGGCCCTGTGGTGGTGGCAGTTCTCCTACCTGTCGCACTGGGGCGCGCAGGCGTTGAACGCGCAGCGGGCGCTGCTGTCGATCGTCGCCCACCAGCGTCTGGACACCGACGACGAGGAGGCCGCCGCCGCCGAGGTCGACGCCCTCCTGCGGGACTGACCGCGACCGCTCCGGGGCGCCCGGTATCCTGGACCCTCCGCCGCGTCCATCGCCCCGAGGAGGGGTTCCCGTGCCGCTCGTCGTGCAGAAGTACGGCGGATCGTCCGTGGCCGACGCGGCGTGCGTGAAGCGGGTGGCGCAGCGGATCGTCGACACCAAGCACGCCGGGTACGACGTCGTCGTGGTCGTCTCGGCGATGGGGGACACCACCGACGACCTCATCGACCTCGCGCAGCAGGTCTCCCCGGACCCGCCCGGCCGCGAGCTCGACATGCTCCTCACCGCGGGTGAGCGGATCTCCATGGCCGTCCTCGCGATGGCCATCCACGACCTCGGCGTCGAAGCCCGCTCGTTCACCGGCAGCCAGGCCGGCGTGATCACCGACGCCGCGCACGGCCGGGCCCGCATCATCGACGTCACGCCTGGCCGCATCCGCGGCGCGCTGGACACCGGGGCGGTGGCGATCGTGGCCGGGTTCCAGGGCGTGAGCCAGGACAGCAAGGACATCACCACGCTCGGCCGGGGCGGTTCGGACACGACGGCGGTCGCCCTCGCGGCCGCGCTGGACGCCGAGGTGTGCGAGATCTACACCGACGTAGACGGGGTCTTCAGCGCCGACCCGCGGATCGTGCCCACCGCACGCAGGCTCGACCGCATCACGTACTCCGAGATGCTCGAGATGGCAGCCAGCGGCGCCAAGGTGCTGAACCTGCGCTGCGTGGAGTACGCGCGCCGCTTCGACCTCCCCATCCATGTGCGGTCCTCGTTCAGCGACCGCACCGGCACCTGGGTCGTCCCCGACCGGGTCGAGACGGGGGACCCGACCTCAGAACCGGAAGGCAGGGACGACGTGGAGCAGCCGATCATCTCGGGGGTCGCCCACGACCGCAGCGAGGCCAAGGTCACCGTGGTCGGTGTCCCGGACCGTCCGGGTGAGGCGGCCGCCATCTTCGAGACGGTGGCCGACGCGCACGTGAACATCGACATGATCGTGCAGAACGTCTCCGCCGCTGCGACGCACCGCACCGACATCACGTTCACGCTGCCCAAGGACGAGGGCGACCGGGTCATCGCCGCCCTGGACGCGCGGAAATCCGAGATCGGCTTCGAGTCGCTCGCGTACGACCCGGCGATCGGCAAGGTCTCGCTCGTGGGCGCCGGGATGCGCTCGCACCCGGGCGTCTCGGCGACGTTCTTCCGCGCGCTCGCCGACGCGGGCGTCAACGTCGAGCTGATCTCGACCTCCGAGATCCGGATCTCGGTCGTGTGCCGCGAGAAGGATGTCGATGCTGCGGTGACGGCCGTGCACTCCGCGTTCGGCCTGGACGCGCAGACCCAGGAAGCCGTCGTGTACGGAGGGACGGGGCGATGAGCGGTGAGGCGAGGAGCTCGGAACGAGCGACGACCCGAGCGCGACCATCAGCATCGGGCAGGGAAGGTAGGCCGACGCTGGCGGTCGTCGGCGCGACCGGGGCCGTCGGCACGGTCATGCTCGACCTGCTCTCGACCAGGCCCGACGTCTGGGGCGAGATCCGGCTGGTCGCGTCCGCGCGCTCGGCCGGCCGCCGGCTGACAGGTCCGCGGCGTCGACGTCGAGGTCGTCGCGCTGGCCCCCGAGGTCTTCGACGGGGTCGACGTCGCGATGTTCGACGTCCCCGACGAGGTCTCGGCGCAGTGGGCTCCGGTCGCAGCCGCCCGCGGCGCCGTCGCGGTCGACAACTCGGGCGCGTTCCGGATGGACCCCGACGTGCCGCTCGTCGTGCCCGAGGTCAACGCCGCCGCCGCGCGGGTACGACCCAAGGGGATCATCAGCAACCCGAACTGCACGACGCTGTCGATGATCGTCGCCGTCGGGGTGCTGCACCGGGCCTACGGGCTGCGCGAGCTCGTCGTCTCCTCCTACCAGGCCGCGTCCGGGGCTGGGCAGGCCGGGATCGACACGCTGCACGCGCAGATGGCCAAGGTCGCCGGCGACCCCTCGCTCGGCAGCCGGGCCGGTGACGTGCGGGCGGTGGTCGGCGACGATCTCGGACCGTTCCCGGCCCCGCTGGCGCTCAACGTCGTGCCCTGGGCCGGGTCGCTGCGCGACGGCGGCTGGTCCAGCGAGGAGCTCAAGGTCCGCAACGAGTCCCGCAAGATCCTCGGGCTCCCCGACCTGCGCATCACCGCGACGTGCGTTCGGGTGCCGGTCGTCACCACCCACAGCCTCGCCGTGCATGCCGTCTTCGACAGCAGGCCGGACCCGGACGAGGCACGCGAGCTGCTCCGGGGCGCCGAGGGCGTCGAAGTCGTCGACGACCCGGCCGCGGGCCTGTTCCCGACGCCCGCCGACGTCGTCGGGACCGACCCCACCTGGGTGGGCAGGATCCGCGCGTCCCTGGACGACCCGCACGCTCTGGAGCTGTTCGTGTGCGGCGACAACCTCCGCAAGGGCGCCGCGCTGAACACCGCCCAGATCGCCGAGCTCGTCGCCGCCGACCTCGCCTGACCCGCCCACGCGGTCTGTGGGTGTCGATCGCGGCGGGTGCCGTTCGTCGTCATGATGAGAAGGCGGCCGTCCGGCTGCCCGAGCGACCGTGAACCCGCGGACCGGAGGCGACGATGAAGTACATGCTCCTGATCTTCAGCAACCCGGAGAACTGGTCAGCGCTGAGCGAGGCGGAGACCAAGGAGGTCATGGACGAGTACTGGGCGTTCACGCAGCGCATCACCGAGTCCGGGGAGTTCGTGTCGGGCGAGCCGCTGCAGGGCACCGACACCGCCACGGTCGTCCGCGTCAGCGAGACCGGGCGCACGGTGTCCGACGGGCCGTTCGTGGAGAGCAAGGAGATCCTCGCGGGGTACTACGTCGTCGACTGCGCCGGCCTCGACCGCGCGCTCGAGCTGGCCGCGCAGATCCCCGACGCGCGGTTCGGCGCGATCGAGGTCCGGCCCGTCGCCGACCTGGGACCCGCCTGAGCCGCCGAGGGACCGCGGGGTTGCCGTCGTGGCGCAGCCGCTCGTCCCCGAGGACCTGTTCCGGGCCGAGTCCGGGCGGGTCCTCGGAGCGCTGATGCGCCGCTTCGGCGACCTCGACGTGGCGGAGGACGCCTACCAGGACGCCTGCCTGGCCGCGCTGGAGACCTGGCCGCGGGACGGCGTCCCGAGCAACCCCGGCGCGTGGCTGACCACCGCGGCCCGGAACAAGGCGCTGGACCGGGTCCGCCGCGAGCACCAGCGTCGCGGCCGTGAGGTGGCCGCCGCCGGCATGTACGCGGACCGGCCGGTCGAGCCTGTCTCTCCCGCCGCCGACGAGGTCGCCGACCTCGGCGACGCGAGCGCTGTCCTCGACGACGACGACCAGCTCCGGCTGCTGTTCCTGTGCTGCCACCCCGCGCTCGCCGAGCAGGCCCAGGTCGCGCTGACGCTGCGCACGGTCGGCGGTCTCACCACTGCCGAGATCGCCCGGGCCTTCCTGGTGCCGGAGGCGACGATGGCCCAGCGGCTGGTCCGGGCCAAGCGCAAGATCGTGCTGGCGGGGATCCCGTTCCGGCTTCCCGAGGGCGCCGAGCAGACCGACCGGACCGCGGCCGTCCTGCACGTCGTCTACCTGATCTTCAACGAGGGCTATGTCGCGAGCGAGACCACGGCGGACGGTCCGCTGGTGCGTACCGACCTGTGCGAGGAGGCCCTGCGGCTGTCCGCGCTGCTGCGCACGCTGCTCCCGGACCAGGCGGAGGCGACCGGGCTGGCGGCGCTCCTGCTCCTGCACGACGCGCGCCGCGCGGCCAGGTCCGACGCCGCCGGCCGGCTGGTCCCGCTGGCCGAGCAGGACCGCTCGTTGTGGGACCACGAGCGGATCCGGTCCGGGCTCGCGCTGGTCGAGGAGGCACTGCGGACCGGCCCGGTCGGGCCGTACCAGATCGAGGCCTCGATCGCGGCGCTGCACGCCGAGGCGCCGACCTACGAGACGACCGACTGGCCGCAGATCGTCGCGCTCTACGGGCTGCTCGAGCAGGCGGTGCCGAGCCCGATGGTGCGGCTGAACCGCGCGGTCGCCGTCGCGATGCTGGACGGGCCGCAGGCCGGTCTGGATGCGGTCGACCGGATCGAGGCGGCCGGCGAGCTCGCCGGGAACCACCGCGTGCACGCCGTCCGCGCGCACCTGCTCGAGGAGCTGGGCCGTACCGCCGAGGCCGGCGCGGCCTACGAGCAGGCGCTCGCCCTCGCGACCAGCGGCCCCGAGCGCGACTACCTCCGGTCGCGCCGCGACCGCCTCGGTGAACCTACGGGCGGGTAAGGCCGTTTTCCGCCCTTACCTGCCCGTAGGTCTCGAGGTGGCGGGTCAGGCCAGGCCGAAGGTCACGGTGACCTGGACGGCGACCTGCTGGCTGCCGGCCGCGATCGGGACGGACCGGACCGCCGCCGGGAGCGCGGCCCCGAACGCGTACATCGGCTGCGGCTGGGCCTGCTGGACCTGCTCGCTGATGGAGACCACGGCGCCCAGGCCGCGGCCCGCGTCGTGGGCGTACTGCTCGGCCTTGGCCTTCGCGTCGGCGTACGCGTCGTCGCGGGCCTTGGTCAGCAGCGGTCCGTCGTCCTTGAGGTCGAGGCTCACCCCGTCCACCCGGACCAGGTTCCGCCCGGCGGCGACGGCCGCGGAGATGTCGTCGCCGGCCTTGCCGATGTCCCGCAGCGTCGCGGTCAGGCCTTCGCTGACGGAGTAGCCGTCGATCGTCCCCTTGTTGTTGTACGTCGCCTGCACCGACAGGTTCGAGGTCTGCAGGTCCTTGCTCTCGACCCCGCGCGAGCGCAGGGCCTTCTGCACCGCGGCCATGGTGCCGTTGGCGGTGCCGAGCGCCGAGCTGACGTTGGCGGCGTTCGCGTTGACGGACAACGACACCACGAGAGTGTCGGGCGTGCCGGACACCGTCCCGTTGCCGACGACGGTGATGCCGGTGGGGCCGGAGCCGGTCGCGGCGGCCAGCGTGGTGATCCCGGACGTTCGGACGGCCGACGCATCGACCGTCGAGGTGGCTCCGGCCGTACGGGCCGAGCCGAGCAGGTACGCGACGAGCACACCCAGCGCGACCGCGACGACGGTCGCGATCCGGCCGGGGGTGACCGTGATGGTCCTGGCGTTGGTGGTCATGGACCGTCGACGCAGCCGGGCGCACGGCGGTTCCGGCGTGCAGCGGGTCTGGCGCGCGGCCGGTCCGCCGCCCGGGTCGGGTCGGGTCAGGTCAGGACAGGATGCGGGAGCGCTTGGCGTCGTAGAGGGGGTGCAGCGACGCGGTCGCCGGGACCAGGGTCTGCGCGCAGTCGATCTCGAACCGGGTGCGGGCCAGCCACTCGTCCGTGACACCGGAGGCGTTCTCGACGACCGCGAGGCCGACCGCGCCGCCGAGCGTGTGCCCGTACCCGGCAGCTCGCACGTAGCCGACCCACGCGCCGTCGACCAGCACCGGCTCGTTGCCGAACAGCCGGGCCGCGGGGTCCTGCGCGAGCAGCGAGACCATCGCGCGCCGCCCGCCCTCGGGGTCGTCGCGCAGGGCCAGCAGGGCGTCCCGGCCGACGAACCCGCCGGGCTTGTCCCACGCGACCGTGAACCCGAGCCCGACCTCCAGCGGGTTGTCGGTGCTGTCGATGTCGACGCCGAAGTCGCGGTACCCCTTCTCCAGCCGCAGGCCGCCCATCGCTGCCAGCCCGACCGGCCGGACGCCGAGGTCGGCGCCGGCGGCGAGCAGCGAGTCGTACAGCGTCGGCGCGTACTCGGTCGGCACGTGCAGCTCGTAGCCCAGCTCGCCGACGTACGTGACCCGCAGCGCCAGGACCCGGGCGTAGTCCAGCTCGATCTCGCGGGCCGTCAGGTAGCCGAACGCCTCGGGCGACAGGTCGGCCGGCGTCAGTCGCTGCAGCAGCTCGCGCGAGCGCGGGCCCTGCACCGACAGCAGCACCGTCCCGGACGTGACGTCGGTGACGTAGACCTGCTCGTCCGGGCGCGTCTCGCGCCGGATCATCGCCGCGACCCGGCGGTGCGTCACGTCGGACGCGACCACGAGGTAGCGGTCAGCGGCCAGCCGGGTCACGGTGAGGTCGGCCTGGATGCCGGCGCCGGAGTCCAGCCACTGGGTGTACGTGACCCGGCCGACGGCCCGGTCCACGTCGCCCACGGACAGCCGGCCGAGCACTGCTGCGGCATCCGGGCCGACCACGGAGAACTTGGCCATCAGCGTCATGTCCATGCACGCCCACCGCCTCACGGACGGCTCGGTGCTCGGCGGCGACCAGATCGAAGGACGGTTGCGGCCCGAAGTCGGCGGTGGGCCGGTGCCGCTGCTCCTCCTGCGGGCTGCCCGCGAACCACTCCGGGTACTCCCAGCCCATCGAGACGCCGAAGTGCGCGCCGGCGGCGACGTGCCGGTCGTGCAGCGGCGAGCGCCGGACGCCGCGCGCCGAGGACGGCTGCCAGGTCGGCCAGGCGGCGTCGCCGAACAGGACGCCGAGCTGCTCGACCGTCCGCTCGGCCCGGAACCGCCGGCTCACCTCGTGCGGCAGCGCCCGCTCGACGGCGTACGCGGCGGTGTCCACCGGGGCGATCCCGTCGACCATCCACTGCGCCACCACCGAGCCCACGCCGCCGCCGAGCAGGATGCCCAGCGAGTTCAGTCCCGCCGCCACCCAGTACCCGTCCAGGTCCGGCGCCGGGCCGAGCATGGGGTGGATGTCCGGGGTGAAGCTCTCCGGTCCGCAGAAGAACGTGCGGATCCCCACGTCGGCCAGCACCGGGATGCGGTCCATCGCCCGTTCCAGGTACGGCCCGAGCCGGTCCCAGTCCGGCGGCAGCTCGGCGAACGAGGAGTCGCCGGGGATGCCGTCCAGCCGCCAGGGCGCCGCCACCGGCTCGAACAGCCCGACCAGCAGTCCGTCGCCCTCCTCGCGGTAGTAGCCGTAGCGGTCCGGGTCCTCGATGACCGGCAGGTCGCGGTGCACGCCCTTCGAACGGCTCGGTCAGCAGGTAGTAGTGCTCGGCCGCCTGCAACGGGATGTCCACGCCGGACAGGGCGCCGAGCTGACGGGCCCACATGCCCGCGCAGTTCACGACGTGCTCGGTCTCGACCGTGCCGCGGTCGGTGACCACCCCGGTGACCCGGCCGGCCGCGGTGCGCACGCCGGTCACGGCCACGCCCTCGACGACCCGGGCGCCGCGGTTGCGCGCGCCCCGGGCCAGCGACATGCACACGTCGACGGGGTTGGCCCGCCCCTCGTCCGCGACGAGGAAGCCGGCCAGCACGTCGTCGGTGCGGGCGAACGGCCACAGCGCCGCCACCTCGGCCGGGGAGATCTCGTGGTCGTCCACCCCGAAGCCGCGGGCGAACGCGGCCTCGCGCCGCAGCGCCTCCAGCCTGGCCGGCGTGGTCGCCAGCGAGATGTGGCCGATCGGCCGGAACCCGGTGGCCAGGCCGGTCTCGGCCTCCAGCCGCTCGTACAGGTCCCGGGAGTAGCGGCTCATCCACAGGGACGTCTCGTCGGCCATCCCCGCGGAGGTGATCAGGCCGGCCGCGTGCCAGGTCGTGCCCGAGGTGAGCCGGTCCCGCTCGAGCAGCAGCACGTCCTCCCAGCCCAGCCGGGTGAGGTGGTAGGCGACGCTGGCCCCGATCACCCCGCCTCCCATCACGACGACGCGGGCGCGCTCGGGCAGGTCGGACGGTGGGGGCGGCATCGGTCATGGGCTGAATCATCGTTCAAGATCTGCCGCCGCGGCGCCCATTCGGTGTGATGCCCAAACTCTCAAGCACCTCTGTCCACAGGCCGACACAGGTCCCAGGGGACGAGACGCCTTGGGAGGGGCTGGTCCAGGTGAGCGCTGCGGTCGTGGTGCCCGCCTCCTCGCGCGCCCCGGGCTCCGGGCGGCGCAGGTGGCGGCCCTGGCATGTCGCGTTCTACGTCGTCCTGGCCGTCGTCTACGGGGTCTTCGTGGTCTCCACGATCCCCGGCGTGCGACCGCACCCCGGGTACAACCTGCTGCTGGACGGCTTCCTCAACAACCTCGCCTACGCGCTCAGCGCGGTCCTGTGCCTGCTCCGGGCCAGGGACGCCCGCAGCTACCGGGCCGCGTGGTACGTCCTCGGCGTCGGGCTGACGCTGTACGGGCTCGGCAACATCTACTGGACGATCTTCATCCGGCCGCTGGACCCGCAGCCCTTCCCGACCTTCGCCGACGCGCTCTGGCTGTCCTTCTACCCGATCGCGTTCGCCGCGCTGCTGCTCATCGTCCGCGAGATGGCCGCCGAGCGCGTCCCGCTGAGCCTGTGGCTGGACGGCATCGTCGGCGGCCTCGCGGTCGCGGCCGTCACCGCGGCGTTCGTGGGTCCGGTCCTGGCCGTCACCGGCGGCAGCTCGGCCGCGGTGCTGACGACGCTGGCGTACCCGCTCGCCGACGTCCTGCTGATGTTGATCGTCACCGCGCTCCTGGCGCTCTTCCACTGGCGGCCGCCGCTGGGGCTCTGGTTCCTGGTCGGTGGCCTCGCTGTGTTCGCGGTCGCCGACGTCTGGTACGTGTCCGCAGCGGCCAACGGGACCTACCAGCCCGGCGGGCTCAACGACGCGATCTGGGTGCTCGCGACCCTGCTCATGGGCTTCGCCCCCGGCTGGTCCAAGCAGGCGGTGGGCACCGCGCTGCCGGCGTGGGTGCTGCTGGGCATCCCGGTGCTGGCGACGTTGTGCGCGGTCAGCCTGCTCGTCTACTCCAACTCCAACGACGTGCACCCGATCGCGATCTCGCTGGCCGCCGCCACCGTCATCGCCTCGCTCGGCCGCATGATCGTCAGCTTCCGCGAGGTCACCACCCTCGCGCACAGCCACCAGCTCGCCCTCACCGACGAGCTGACCGGGCTGGGCAACCGCCGGGCGTTCTACGAGCAGGTGCAGGTGCGCATGGCCGCGCTGCCCGACCAGGTGCCGTCCGCGCTGCTGCTGCTCGACCTGGACCGCTTCAAGGAGGTCAACGACTCGCTCGGCCACCACGCCGGCGACGACCTCCTGTGCGACGTCGCCGAGCGCCTGCAGGGAACCCTGCAGCGGCCGGGCGACCTGCTGGCCCGGCTCGGCGGCGACGAGTTCGCCATCTTCCTGCAGGACGTGGACAGCTCGGGTGCCGAGTCGGTCGCGTCCCGGGTCAAGGACACGCTCGCCCCGCCGTTCAACGTCGACGGCGTCACGGTCCGGATCGAGGCGAGCATCGGCATCTCGCTCATGCCCGACCACGGCCGCGAGGTCTCGACCCTGCTGCGCCAGGCCGACGTCGCCATGTACCAGGCCAAGGACACCCGCGCCGGGTACGCGGTGTACAGCCCGGCCGCCGACGAGAGCGGCCAGGAGCGGCTGCGCACGTTGGAGGAGCTGCGCGACGCGATCTACGGCGGGCAGCTGATCGTGCACTACCAGCCCAAGGTCGACTCGCGCACGTGCGTCGTCAACGGCGTCGAGGCGCTCGTGCGCTGGCAGCACCCGACCCGCGGGCTGCTGTACCCGATCTCGTTCCTGCAGCTCGCCGAGGACACCGGGCTCATGCGCGACCTGACCACGGTGGTGCTCGAGCAGTCGCTGGACCAGGTCCGCGACTGGCGCACGCAGGGGCGCATGCTCAGCGTGGCCGTGAACCTGTCGGCGTCCTCCCTCGTCGACCTCGAGCTGCCGGACCGGGTCCGGCTGCTGCTGCTCAACCGCGGCCTGCCTGCGTCCGCGCTCGAGCTGGAGATCACCGAGGACTTCCTCATGGGCGACCGCGAGCGGGCCCGCGAGATCCTGACCCAGCTGCGCGGTCTGGGCATCCGCGTCGCCGTCGACGACTTCGGCACCGGGTACTCGTCGCTGGCCTACCTGCGCGAGCTGCCGATCGACGAGCTCAAGCTCGACCGCTCGTTCGTGTCGCCGATGGCGGACGACCCGAAGGCGGCAGCGATCGTCACGTCGACGATCGGGCTCGCGCACTCGCTCGGCATGACGCTCGTCGCCGAGGGCGTCGAGGACGAGGCCACGGCCGGCCACCTCGCCGAGTCGGGCTGCGACGAGTCGCAGGGCTTCTTCTTCTCGCGGCCGGTGTCGGCGCCGGCCCTCGAGGACTGGCTGGACGCGCGCGGTCAGGCGCCGGTGGGGCGTCCCGAGGACGGCGCCGAGAGCGCCGGCAGCACCGACAGCGCCGACAGCGCCGCGACAGCAGCGACAGCGCAGCGCAGACCGCGTCCATCGGCCCCGAGGGCCTGCGGTGACCCTTCTGGGTCCCCGGTTCGACGGGTCGGGGGCTGTCGCCGGCGCGCGTCGCGTCGAGACGGTTCCGGCGACGAGCGAGGTGGTCCGGGGGTTCGACCGCCTGCAGGCCCTGTCCGGCGAGCTCGACGAGCTCGCCGCGGCGTGCCGGGCCCCGATGACGGCGCGGCCCGCCTGGGTCTTCGCCACGTTGAGCATGGAGCCCGAGCGCGAGCCGTGGGGCGTCCTGGTCCGCGACGCGGACGGCTGGCTCGTCGCCGGCGCGCTCCTCGTGGACAGCACCGGACCCGGGCCGGACCTCGTCCGGCTGGCAGGCAGCGGGTCCGGGCACCGTGGCGCCCTGCTGGCCGACAGCAGGCCGGCCGCCGACCACCTCGGTCGCGCGCTCGCCGAGACGCCTGGTCACGCGGACCCGCAACTTCCGGCTGTCGCTCGGTCCGGTCGACGCCGGTGCCGCGGCCGTCGAGGCGCTGACCCGGGCTCTGCCCGGCTCGGTGGCCGCCACGGTCGACCCGATCCCGGTCGTCCGTCGTGGTTCGTCCCGGGTCGCCGCCGACTACCTGACCGACGGACTGCAGCGCACGCTGCGCAAGTCGGCCAACCGGCTGGCCAAGGACGGGCACAGCCTGTCCATCGCGTTCACCCGGGACCGCACCCGGATCACCCGCGTCCTGCCCGGTGCTCGAGGAGGTGCACCGCGACCGCGACCACGCTCGCGGCCGCGACTCGGACCTGGACGACGGCGGTGCCCGCCTGCTGTGGCACGCGCGCATGCGCGCGCTGGCCGACGCGGGCTGTCTCGAGCTGGCGATGGCGCAGATCGACGGACACCTGGCTGCGTACGTGCTCGCGATCCTGGACCAGCCGACCTACCGCGTGCTCGAAGGACACCTGGCGACGCGCTGGTCGCGCTACGCGCCGGGGCGGGTGCTGGAAGCCGCCGTGCTGCAGCGGATGCTCGACGACTCGGCGTACGACACGTTCGACTGGATGACGTCGGTGGCATCGGACACGTTGCTGGCGACGAACGACCGCGACGCCGTCGTCGTCGTCCGCACCGGCTGACGGAAGGTCCCGGAGTCAGATGGTGGGTGCCGGCGCCGGCTGCACCACATAGTCGCCCAGCCACAGCTGGACCAGCCAGGTCACCGGGCCGGTGGCGGTCAGGATGATCTCGGTCGGGTCGTGGCGTCGCGTCACCGCGAAGGTGGCGCTGTAGATCACGCCGTACTGGCAACCGTCGGTCCGCATGAGCAACCCGCCGCCGCGGCTGCGGAACGCCGGCCGTCCGGCACCTACGCAGGTCATGCGCAGGGTCACCGTCTTCGTTCTGCCGATACCCGTCGGCCGCAGGATCGCGGACCCGGAGCCCTGCATCGTCCAGACCAGTCGAGGCTTCCGGCCAGCCGCCACTGGCGGTGTCGTCGGTGTCGTCGGTGGTCGTGGGGTGTGCGTGCGGGTCGAGTGGCGGTACGCGCACGCAGCGTCACAGCGCACCAGGACGGCTGCTCGGCGCATCAGCTTGATCCCCTTCCAGAAGTACGGGAGCTGGTAGGGCGCCTGCAACGTGCCCGATCGATCGATCACCCAGGTGCATCCCGCGTAGTGTCCGTGCGACCAGGCCATGCGTTCGGCCTTGGCGCCTGCACCAAGCCAGCCCTCGTGCGCTGACGTCGGGACCGTCCAGCTCGCGCCGTACGTCACCGAGGCCGTCAGCGACACCGCGAGCGAAAGGCCGAGAGTCGCGTCCGCGTGCGCCACGATGACCGACAACTCCCCGCTCCTCGAGCCGCTCGCCGTCGCCGTGACGCTAAGTCCAGCTGTGATCTGGATCCTGATCGTGAGGCCGGGATCGCCGTACACGGTCTTGACCATCGGCACCGAAGTCGGGGCCAGGCTCAACAAGGGCTGCACGGATGCCGTGTTTGATCATGAGACCAGTGCATCGGATATACCAGCGATGGGTCAATGGATCTCATCGAATGAACCAAGTCAGATGCGAACTCGGTGTGATTCGTGTGCAGGTGGATGCGGTCAGGCGAGCCGTTGGCCTTGCCGGTGGCCCCCGAACCTGCAGGAGACACCGGGCTGGAATGAGTCGGGGTGGCGGGATTCGAACCCACGACCTCTTCGTCCCGAACGAAGCGCGCTACCAAGCTGCGCTACACCCCGAAGTGCCCCGGAAGAATAGCCGAGCGGGAACGACCTGCCCAACCGTCGTCCCTTCGTGCGCCTGGCTCAGTCAGCGGCGACCAGGGTCAGCAGGGTCGCCTCGGGCGGGCAGGCGAAGCGGACCGGAGCGTACGGCGACGTCCCCAGGCCGGCCGAGACGTGCAGCAGGGTGCTGTCCGTATGCCGGGACAGTCCGCGGGCGCGCCGGGGCTCGAGGTCGCAGTTGGTGACCAGCGCGCCGTAGAACGGCACCCGCAGCTGCCCGCCGTGGGTGTGGCCGGCCAGCACGAGCGGGAACCCGTCGGCCGCCATCCGGTCCACCACCCGGTGGTAGGGGGCGTGGACGACGCCGAGGGTGAGGTCGGCGCCGGCAGTGGCCGGTCCGGCGACGTCGTCGTAGCGGTCCTGCCGGACGTGCGGGTCGTCGACCCCGACCAGCTCGACCTCGCGGTTGCCCACCTTGACGGTGCCGCGCGCGTTGGTCAGGTCGGCCCAGCCGGCGTCCCGCATGGCGTCCCGCAGGTCGTGCCACGGCAGCGGCTTGCCGGTGTGGCGGCGGCCGTCGTCGGCGTACAGGTACCTGCCCGGGTTCTTCGGGACCGGGCCGTAGAAGTCGTTGGAGCCGAAGACGAAGGCGCCGGGCCGCTCGAGCAGCGGCTCGAGGGCGCGCAGGACGGCGGGCACCGCCTCCGACGTGCGCGAGGTTGTCGCCGGTGTCGATGACGAGGTCGGGCTCGAGGTCGGCGAGGCCGCGGACCCAGTCCTGCTTGCTGCGCTGGCCGGGGGTCATGTGCAGGTCGGTGACCTGCAGGACGCGCATCGGGGGCTGGCCGGGGCTCAGCACCGGGACGGTGACGTGCCGCAGCCGGAACGAGCGGACCTCGTACCCGGCCGAGTAGGTGAGCCCGGCAGCCGCCACGGCGGCGCTGCCGAGCAGGCCGGCGGTCACGGGGTGCACCCAGCCATGGTCGCATGGCGCCCTCCGGCGGCTGACATGCTTGGCGCGCATGACCGACCGTACGGATGAGGCGCTCAAGACCCGCCTGCACGCCGACCTGACCGACTCGATGCGGGCCCGGGACGAGGTGCGCACGGCGACGCTGCGGATGGCGCTGACCGCCGTGACCAACGAGGAGGTCGCCGGGGACACGGCCCGGGAGCTCAGCGACGACGAGGTCACGGCGGTCCTGGTCCGGGAGGCCAAGAAGCGGCGCGAGTCGGCGGAGGTGTACGACGGGGCCGGCCGCAGCGAGCTCGCGGACCGGGAGCGCGCCGAGCTGGTGGTCCTGGAGGGGTACCTGCCGACCGCCATGGCCGACGACGAGCTGGCCGGCATCGTGGCAGCCGCCGTCGAGCAGGCCAGGGCGGACGGGGCCGAGGGTCCGCGGGCGATGGGTGCGGTGATGCAGATCGTGCGGCCCCAGGTGGGCGCCTCGGCCGAGGGCGGCCGCGTCGCCGCCGAGGTACGCCGCCAGCTCGGCCTCTAGAGCGGAACCTACGGGCAGGTAAGGCCGGAATCCGGCCTTACCTGCCCGTAGGTTCGTGACGGGCCCGGTCGAGGTGCCCGATCAGGGGGTGATGCCGCCGGGTGGGGTCGGCGTCGTCGTCGGCGACGGGCTGGTGGTCGGCGGTGGGGTCGGTGTCGGCGGTGGCTTGCCGCTGCTGACGTACACGATGATCGTCGACCCGCTGCCGATGGACGAACCGCCCTTCGGGCTGGTCCGGACGACGATGCCCGCCGGGAGCAGCGACGGCACCGCCTTGGTCGCCAGCTGCGGGGTGAACCCGGCGTCGGAGAGCAGCTTGAGAGCCTTGGCCGCCGGCATCCCGGTGACGTCCGGGACCTTGGTGGTGAACCCGCGGATCACGGACTGGTCGACCGGGTTGAACTTCTCCGCGGGCAGGCCCTGGGACATGAAGTCCATGACGGCCTTCCACATCGGTCCCGGCAGGTTGTTGCCGAACGCGGGGCTGTAGTGGTGCCCCCCGATGGTGACGCTCTTCATCGACCACTTGGCCGCTCCCGAACCGGTCGGGTCGCCGACCCAGGCAGCCCCGGCGAGCTGCGGGGTGAAGCCGCAGAACCAGACGTTGACGTGGCCGTCGGTGGTGCCGGTCTTGCCGGCCGCCGGCCGCCCGATCGACTCCTTCGCGCCGGTGCGCCCGGAGTAGGGGCCGTCGATGACGCCGGCCAGCAGGGCCGTGACGCCGTCGGCGATCTTCGGGTCAAGGACCTGCTTGCAGCTCGGCTTGGGCACGGTGATCGGCTTGGTCCCGAGCGTGATCGTCAGGATCGACCGGGGCGAGCAGTGCATGCCGTGCGCGGCGAACGATGCGTACGCCTCGGCCATGTGCAGCGGCGAGATGGGGTTGACGCCGAGGGTGAGCGTCGGCACCTGGTTGAGCGGGGTGCCGTCCGGCTTGTGCAGCCCCATGGACTGGGCGATCTGCGCCGGCTTGCACAGCCCGGTCATCCGCTCCAGCTTCATGAAGTACGTGTTCACCGATGCCCACGTCGCCGTGCGCATGTCGTACGTCCCCGCGCCGCCCTCGTCGTTGTAGACCTTGTCGTGCGGGTCGGAGACGTCGTGGCCCTGGCAGTCCGTGTAGCCGGTGGGCACGACGAAGGTCGGCGCCTTCATCACCGTGTTCACCGGGATCTTGTCGAGCAGCGCGGCCGCGAGCACGAACGGCTTGAACGTCGAACCGGTCTGGAAGCCCACGCCGTTGTACGAGGTCTGCAGACCCTGCTTGTCCGGCGGCGTCTTGCGCTCGACGTTGTAGTTGTAGGTCGTGTACTGGTTGCCCTTGCCGATCCCCCAGATGCGGTTCTGGGCCATCACGAGGATGTTGCCGGTGCCCGGCTGGAGGACCGAGATCGCGGCCCCGTGCTTGTCGGTGATCGGGACCTTGTGGTCGAGGACTCCCTGCGCGTACGCCTGCGCCCTGGAGTCCAGCGTGGTGCGGATCGTGTAGCCGCGGGACAGGAACGCGGCCCGGTCGGCGGCCGTCTTGCCGAAGAACGGGTCGGACTTGATCGTCTTGACGACGTAGTTGCAGAAGTACGGCGCGATCGAGGTGGAGCAGCCGTTGGGCGGGTCCTTCGGGTGCAGCGTCTTGTCCATCGGGAGCACCGAGGCCTTGGCGTAGTCGTCGTCGCTGATGGCCCCGAGCTGGTTCATCCGCTCGAGCACCACGTTGCGCCGCTTCTGCGACAGGGTCGGGTTGTTGAGCGGGTCGTACGAGACCGGCGACTGGACGATGCCCGCCAGGGTCGCGGCCTGGGGCAGGGTGAGCTGCGAGGCGTGCACCCCGAAGTACCGCTCGGCAGCCGCCTCGGCGCCGTAGGCGCCGTCGCCGAAGTACGCGATGTTCAGGTAGCCCTCGAGGATCTGCGACTTGGTCCAGACCTTCTCCAGGCCGAGGGCGAGCCGCATCTCGCGCAGCTTGCGGGCCGGCGTCCGGGCGATGGCGTTGGCGCGGTCCTCGTCGGTGGTGGCCGTGAGCACCAGCACGTTCTTGACGTACTGCTGGGTCAGCGTCGAGCCGCCCTGCACCGAGCCGCCCTGGGCGTTCGAGACCAGGGCCCTGGCCAGGCCGCGCAGGTCGACGCCGTTGTGCTCGTAGAACCGGCTGTCCTCGATCGACACGATGGCCTTCTGCAGCAGCGGGCTGATCTGCGCGATCGGGACGACCCGGCGGTTCTGCGAGTAGATGGTGGCCAGCAGCTTGCCGTCCGCAGTGAAGATCTTGGTCTGCTGCGGCAGCACCGGCTGGACCAGGGCGCTGGGGAGGTTCTCGAAGTCCTGGCTGGCGGTCTTGGCCATCACGCCCGCGCCGGCCACCAGCGGCATCACCAGGCCGGCGACGAGCACTCCCGCGACCACGCTGACGGCCACGGCGAGCATGAACCTCGCCGCCCCCGCGGACACGCCGCGGATGTCAGGGGGAGCCATGGTCAACAGGGTACGTGGCCCGACGCGCCGGGCCCGCGCAACCTGCGGCGCGCCGGGCCGGTCGGCCGCTAGGCTCCGACCACAGGCGGCTGGCGCCCGCAGCGCGCGGATTGGACGCCCCTGCGGGCCGGATTGTCCATAGTCCATCCGGGCCACTTCGGTTTGGACCATTCGGGCCTGTCGCACCAGAGGTCTGCTTCCGTACCTTCCGGCACATGGGTTGGAAGAACGAATGGGCGACGAGGGCCGCCTGCCGGGGGACAGACCCGGACACGCTGTTCGTCCAGGGTGCCGCCCAGAACCGCGCCAAGGCCGTCTGCGTGGGCTGTCCGGTCCGGACCGAGTGCCTCGCCGACGCCCTGGACAACCACATCGAGTTCGGGGTCTGGGGCGGGATGACCGAGCGTGAGCGCCGGGCGCTGCTGCGCCGGCGGCCCAACGTGACCTCGTGGCGCCGCCTGCTCGAGACCGCCCGGTCCGACTACGAGCACACCATCGACCTCACCCACGACGTCTCGCACGACATCTCCGTCGCCGGCTGACCGCGACTTCGCGCGGCTCGGGACCCGGGGTGCGCCGGGCCTAGTCGCCGGCCAGGGACCGGCCGACCGCGCGCAGCCCGTCCAGGTCGTGGACGTCCGAGGCCAGCGCCTGGGCGCGGGCGACCGGCACCGTCGGGAACGCGCTGGTGAAGCCCCGGACCAGGTGCTCCTCCCGGGAGATCCGCTGCATCCGCTCGGCGTGGACCCGCAGCAGCCCGGCCGTCAGCGGGTGCTTGCCCAGCTCGTCCAGCTGCTCGGCGGCGCCCAGGCTGCGGTCCGCCGACAGCGAACCGGCGCTGCTGATGTGCAGCCGGTTGACCACCAGCCCGGCCAGCGGCATCCCGTCCTCGGCCAGCCGCTCGACGAAGTACGACGCCTCGCGCAGCGCGTCGGGCTCGGGCGCGGCGACCACCACGAACGCCGTGCCGGGGGCCTGCAGCAGTGCGTACGTCTGCTCGGCTCGCTGCCGGAAGCCGCCGAAGGTGCTGTCCAGCGCCGCCACGAACTGCTGCAGGTCGGTGAGCAGTCCGGCGCCCAGGAGCTTGGACAGCACCCCGGTGAACGCGCCGATCCCGACCGACACCACCCGCAGGTACGCCTTCGAGCCCACCCTCGCCGGGGCCATCAGCAGCCGGATGAACCGCCCGTCCAGGAATGAGCCGAGCCGCTTCGGCGCGTCCAGGAAGTCCAGTGCGGACCGCGACGGCGGGGTGTCCACCACGACCAGGTCCCACGGCTGGACGACGCCGTCCGCCGTCCGCGCCTGGTGGAGCTGGCCCAGCTTCTCCATCGCCATGTACTCCTGCGTCCCCGCGAACGAGGACGACAGCGACTGGTAGAACGGGTTGTCCAGGATGGCCCGCGCCTTCGCCGGGTCGGCGTGCTGCTCGACGATCTCGTCGAACGTCCGCTTCATGTCCAGCATCATCGCGAACAGGCGCCCGCCGGACCCGGCCCCGACGCCCGGGACCAGCCGGGGGGTGTTGTCCAGGCTGGCCAGGCCCATCGCCTGCGCGAGCCGGCGGGCCGGGTCGATGGTCAGGACGCAGACCGTGCGCCCCTGCTCGGCCGCGCGCAGGGCGAGCGCGGCGGCCGTGGTCGTCTTCCCGACACCGCCGGAGCCGCAGCAGATGACGATGCGGGTCGCCGGGTCGCCGATGACGGCGTCGACGTCGAAGGCGGCGGCCATCAGCCCACTCCCTGCGCCCGCAGCTGCGCGGCCAGCTCGTACAGGCCGCCCAGGTGGACCCCGTCCGGGAGCCAGTCCAGCTCGTAGGTCGGTCGCTCGAGCGCGACGACCGCCCGGCGCTCCCGACGTTCGAGCGCCGCCCGCTCGGCCATCTCGGCGGCCTCGTCGAGCAGCGCGGCCACCACCTTCGGCCCGGCCGGCAGCCCGGCGGCGGACAGGCCCGCGGCGACGTCGACCGCGTCGAGGCGGCCCTTGGCGGCCGCAGTGAGGTCGGCCCCGCGCAGCTGCGGTCGCCGGAGCATGTTCAGCACGACGACGCCGACCGGCAGCCCGGCGGCGGTCAGCTCCGCGATCCCGTCGATCGTCTCCTGGACCGGCATCTCCTCCAGCAGCGTCACCAGGTGCACGGCGGTCTCGCCGGAGTGCAGCAGCTTCATGATCGTGTCGGCCTGGTTGCGGACCGGGCCCATCCTGGCCAGCCCGGCGACCTCGCTGTTCACGTTGAGGAAGCGGGTCACCCGTCCGGTCGGCGGGGCGTCCAGCACCACCGCGTCGTACGTGCGCCGGCCGCCCCGGTTGTGCCGGACCGCCTCGTACGCCTTCCCGGTCAGCAGCACGTCGCGCAGGCCGGGCGCGACCGTGGTGGCGAAGTCGACGGCGCCCATCTTGTCCAGCGCCCGCCCGGCCCGGCCCAGCTTGTAGAACAGGTCGAGGTACTCCAGCAGGGCCTTCTCGGCGTCGACCGCGAGCGCGAACACCTCGCCGCCGTCCGGGGCGGTGCCGACCCGGCGCTCCTCGTACGGCAGCGGCGGCGTGTCGAACAGCTGGGCAAGCCCTTGCCGGCCCTCGACCTCCATCACCAGCACCCGGCGACCGCCGGAGGCCAGGGCCAGCGCGAGCGCGCCGGCGACCGTGGTCTTGCCGGTGCCGCCCTTGCCGGTGACCACGTGCAGGCGCACCCCGGTCAGCGGGGAGTCGGGGCGGGGGGGCACACGACGACAGTAGGACCCGGGCCCTGACGTCCGCGCGCCGCCCGACCTAGTCTGCGGGGGTGACCGTCGGGGCGGAGCCTGCGACCGGCCGCCGGGCGCCGGCGGGCGCTGTCGTGCTCGTCCTCGCGCTGGCCGTCGCAGCCGTGCTGCTCGCGGGGGCCCACCTGCTCGACCAGCACCGGCACTACGGATCGTGGTCCTGGTCCGCCGCCTCGCCCACGCCGCTGCTGCCGTTCCAGGAGCGCGAGTACACCCGCGGTCCGGCGCTGCCGCAGGTCCTCGCCGGCATGGTCCGGGTCGGGACGACCTGGGACGGGCTGGTGATCTTCGGGCCGCCGCCCGGGCCGAGCGTCGCGACCGAGCTCTTCGTGCAGGTGAACCCGGACGAGTACGTGCCGTACGTGCTCGTCGGCGGTCCCTGACCGCCGCCCACCGACGGCCGCCGGCCCGGATCGCCCCGCTAGGGTGCCGCCATGGCGACGACCTGGGAGTACGTGACCGTCCCGCTGCTGGTGCACGCGACCAAGCAGATCCTCGACAACTGGGGCTCGGACGGCTGGGAGCTCGTGCAGGTCGTGCCCGGTCCCAACCCCGAGCAGCTCGTGGCCTACCTCAAGCGGCCCACCTCGTGAGCGCCGCCGAGGACCGGCTGGCGGCCCTGGGGCTGACGCTGCCGCCGGTGGTCACGCCGGTCGCCGCGTACGTCCCCGCCGTGCGGACCGGCTCGTACGTCTACACCTCCGGTCAGCTGCCCATGGTCGCGGGGGCGCTGCCCGCGACGGGCAAGGTGGGGGCCGCTGTCAGCCAGGAGCAGGCGTACGACCTCGCGGTGGTCTGCGCGCTCAACGCGCTGGCCGCGGTCAAGTCGCTGCTGGGCGACCTGGACGATGTGGTGCGGGTCGTCAAGGTCGTCGGATTCGTCGCTGCCGACCCGTCGTTCACCGCGGTCCCGGCCGTTGTCAACGGCGCGAGCGAGCTCTTCGGCGCGGTCTTCGGCGAAGCGGGCGCGCACGCGCGCAGCGCGGTCGGCGTGGCCGTCCTGCCGCTGGACGCACCCGTCGAGGTCGAGCTCGTCGTCGAGGTCCGCTGAGCCGTGACCGGCGCGCCCGAACAGCCGGTCGCCACCCCCGTCCCGCTGCGCGAGGCGGCCACAGTGATGCTGGTCCGGCCCGGCCCGGACGGTTTCGAGGTCTTCTTGCAGCGCCGGGTCGCCTCGATGGCGTTCGCCGCGGGCATGACGGTGTTCCCGGGCGGCGCGCGCGACCCCGACGACGACGACCTGCGCGCGACCGCGGTGCGCGAGGTTCTCGAGGAGACCGGGGTCCGGCTGGATGCGGCCCGGCTGCACCCGTGGGCCCGCTGGGTCACGCCCGAGGACGAGCCGCGCCGGTACGACACCCTCTTCTTCGTCGCCGAGCTGCCCGACGCCGAGGAGGCCAGGGCCACCGGCACCGAGATGGACCGGGTGGCCTGGATGCGGCCCGCCGACGCGCTGGCCGCGCGGGCCCGTGGTGAGCTCGGCATGTGGCCGCCCACGTTCGTGACGCTGCGCGAGCTGGCCGACTGCGGCGACGTGAACGCCGTGATCCGCACGGCCGCGCATCGTCGGCTGGACCCGGTGCTGCCCAAGCGGGTCGAGAGCGAAGGCGGGCCGGCCGTCGAGCTGCCCGGCGGCGAGGTCCTCCGGCTGTGACGGCCGCGCGGCCCTGGACCGGCGGGGCGGCGGGGCAGCGGGCCCGGTGCCTGCTCGCGCCGAACCCGGGGCCGATGACGCTGGACGGCACCAACACCTGGCTGCTGCACGAGCCGGGTGCGGACGTCGGCGTCGTCGTCGACCCGGGGCCGGACCACGAGGGGCACCTGCGAGCGGTGCTGGCGGCCGCCGGTGCGGACGGGCTCCGGGTCGGTCAGGTGCTGCTCACGCACGGCCATCCCGACCATGCCGAGGGCGCCCGCCGGTTCGCCGACCTGGCGGGGGTCCACGTCCGCGCGCTCGACCCGGCGCACCGCCTCGGTGCCGAAGGGCTGGCCGACGGGGACGTCGTGGCGGTCGGCGGCCTCGAGCTGCGGGTCGTCGGCACCCCCGGCCACACGGCTGACTCGCTGTCGTTCCTGCTGCCGGCCGACGGGTCACTGCTCACCGGAGACACGGTGCTGGGCCGCGGGACCTCGGTGGTCGCGCACCCGGACGGACGGCTCGCCGACTACCTGGCCTCGCTCGAACGGCTGTCGGGGCTGGCGGCGGACGGCTCGGTGCGCCGGGTGCTGCCCGGGCACGGACCCGTGCTCGACGACCCGGCCGGGGTCCTCGCCGGCTACCTCGCGCACCGGCACGACCGCCTCGAGCAGGTCGCGCGGGCGGTCGGGGCCGGCGACCGCACGCCGCATGCGGTGGTCGAGCGGGTGTACGCGGACGTGGACCGCGCGCTCTGGCCGGCCGCCGAGCTGAGCGTCATGGCCCAGCTGGAGTACCTCGGGGTGCTCTGACGGCGGCGGCGCCCGCTCAGAGCTGCGCGCGGCGGGTGAGGCGGTCCAGGTCCAGGAGGTCGACGCCGCGCTGCTCCAGCCGCAGCCAACCGCGGTTCTGGAAGTCGGCCAGGGCCTTGTTCACCGTCTCCCGGGACGCCCCCACGAGCTGGGCCAGCTCTTCCTGGGTCAGGTCGTGAACGACGTGGACGCTGCCGTCCGGCTGCTCCTCCCCGAACTTGTACGACAGCTCGAGCAGTGCCTTGGCGACGCGGCCCGGAACGTCGGAGAAGACCAGGTCGGCCATCGCCTCGTTCGTCCGTCGCAGCCGTCGGGCCAGCGCGCGCAGCAGCGAGCCGGCGACCTCGGGGCGACCGGACAGCCACGGCTGCAGGTCGTCGTGACCGAGGCCGGCCAGGTGCGCGTCCGTCAGCGCGCTCGCGGTCGCGGTCCGCGGTCCGGGGTCGAACAAAGACAGCTCGCCGAACATCTCCCCGGGCCCGAGGATCGCCAGCAGCGTCTCGCGGCCGTCGCCGGAGGTGGCACCGAGCTTGATCTTGCCGTCGAGGATCAGGTAGAGCCGGTCGCCGGGGTCGCCCTCGGCGAACAGCGACTCGCCTCTGGGCAGGTGGATGTCCAGCATCGTCGCGCGCAGGGCGGCGGCGGCTTCCTCGTCGAGGGCGGCGAACAGCGACGCCTTGGCGAGCACCTCGTCAGTCACGGGGACAGTGTGCCGCCCGTGGGCCCGCCGCGCAGCAACCGGTGGGCCGCTGTCAGCGGGTGGGGGGGACCAGCGGGAGCGCGGTCAGGGCGAGCGTGGGGTCCTCGCGGTAGCGCGCGATCAGCTCCTGGGTGGCCGCCGACAGCTTGCGGTGCAGGGCCGACCGGTACGCCGAGAGCTGGAGCTCGGCGTGGGCGAGGTCGCGCCGCAGCCGGGACGTGTGCTTGAGGTCGTACGGGCGGAGCTCCTGCGACCACAGCGCCTCGAGGTCGGGCAGCGGTGGCACGTCGTCGACCGGGACCATGGAGACCAGCGCCTGCCGGCTGGCCGAGCGGGCCTCGGCGAACACCGACCGGAACCGCTCGTGCGAGGCAGGGTCCTGCGGCGCGTCGACGTCCGCGACCACGTCGAGACGGGCCTGGATCAGCCGCCGCCAGTACGACACCCGGCCCTCCTCGGCCGTCAGTGCCCGGCGGTAGGCGCGCAGGCCGTCCAGGGTCAGGTGCGAGAACTCCGGCCTGCGCTCGGGCACCGGCCGGGTGGACGAAGCCACCTTCGGTCGTGCTCCGGTCACCATGCAGGTCGCTCCCTGGTCGATACGGATTCCCTTGCAGTGCGGATCGTCGCTGTCCGTGGCCGGGTTGAGCACAGGTCACCCGTCCGGTCGAAGGGTCCGGGCGCGACCGCACGGGCCGGCCGGGACAGACCCGGCACGTACGCTGAGCCGGTGGCACAGCTGACGGCGACGGCCCCGGCCGGCCAGACCCCGACCGGCGAGACCCCGACCGGCGAGACCAGGCTCGCGCTGGTGCGCCGGGCCCGGCGGATCGGCAAGGAGCTCGAGGCGTTGTACCCCGATGCGCACATCGAGCTGGACTTCACCGACCCGCTCGAGCTGGTGGTCGCGACGATCCTGTCGGCGCAGTGCACCGACAAGCGGGTGAACGAGGTGACGCCCGCGCTGTTCGCCCGCTACCGCACCGCCGCCGACTACGCCGCGGCCGACCGCACCGAGCTCGAGGACCTGATCCGGCCGACCGGCTTCTTCCGCAACAAGACGACCTCGCTCATCGGCCTGGGTGAGGCGCTGTGCGAGCGGTACGGCGGCGAGGTGCCGCACCGGATGAAAGACCTTGTCACGCTGCCCGGTGTCGGGCGCAAGACCGCGAACGTCGTGCTGGGCAACGCGTTCGGGATCCCGGGCATCACGGTCGACACCCACTTCGGGCGGCTGTCCCGGCGGTTCGGCTGGACCACGTCGGGCGACCCGGTGCAGGTGGAGGCCGAGGTCGGCGCGCTGTTCCCGCGCAAGGAGTGGACCATGCTGAGCCACCGCATGATCTTCCACGGCCGGCGGCGCTGCCACGCGCGCAAGCCGGCCTGCGGGGCGTGCCCCGTCGCGCGCTGGTGTCCCTCGTACGGCGAGGGACCGACCGACCCGCTGGTCGCGGCCGCGCTGGTGAAGGACGTGCCCTGATCGGTGCCGAGGACGGCCTCCCGGCCTGGCTGACTGCGCTCGCGGAGGCGGCCGGGTCGGTGACGCCCGAGCAGCTGTCCCGGTTCCTGCCCCCGGCCGACGGCGGTCGGGAGTCGGCGGTGCTGGTGCTGTTCGGCGAGACGGCCGACGGCCCGGACGTCCTGCTGCTGCAGCGGGCCGCCGACATGCGCTCGCACCCCGGTCAGCCGGCGTTCCCGGGCGGCGCGATCGACCCCGGCGACGCGGGCCCGCTCGCGGCCGCGCTGCGGGAGGCGAGCGAGGAGACCGGCCTCGACCCGGACGGTGTCGAGGTGTTCGCCACGCTGCCGCAGCTGTGGTTGCCGCCGAGCGGCTTCGTCGTGACGCCGGTGCTGGCCTGGTGGCGTTCGCCCTCGCCGGTGCACGCGGCGATCCCGGCCGAGGTGGCCGCGGTGCACCGGGTCCCGCTCGCCGAGCTCACCGACCCCGGCAACCGGGCCCGCGTGCACCACCCCAGCGGGTTCGTGGGAC
This sequence comes from uncultured Actinomycetota bacterium, assembly GCA_963771835.1. Classification (GTDB taxonomy): domain Bacteria; phylum Actinomycetota; class Actinomycetes; order Prado026; family Prado026; genus CAVQCJ01. The sequence continues at coordinate 1,044,768 of CAVYVA010000002.1, read as the reverse complement.
CCGCGTTCCTGGTCCGGGGCATGGTCGTGTGGGGTTTCACCGCCGGCCTGCTGGACCGGATCCTCACTTTCGGCGGCTGGGCCGGCCCGTGGGACCAGAGCCGGGTGCTCCCGCTCCCGGACGAGGTCCTGCGGGTGGACGGGGCTGGTCCCTGATGCTCGACCTCGTCCTCGTCGCGCTGGTGCTCGGCTTCGCGTTCGCGGGGTTCCGGCAGGGGTTCGTGGTGTCCGTCGTGTCGTTCGCCGGCTTCGTGCTCGGCGGCCTGATCGGGCTGTGGCTGATGCCGGCGCTGCTCGCGGACGAAGCGCCCAGCGGCACCCGCTCGCTGGTGGCCCTGGGCGGGGTCGTGCTGCTGGCCGTGGCGGTGCAGGCCCTCGCCGGCTTCCTCGGTGCGCTGCTCCGCAGCCGGATCACCTGGCAGCCCGCCCGTCGGGTGGACTCGGTGGGCGGCGCGGTCGTCGGCACGGTTGCGGTCCTGATGGCGGTCTGGCTGCTCGGCGGTGTGCTGGTCCGCGGCGACCTCAGCCTGCCGCTGGCCGACCAGGCCCGGGAGTCCAAGGTGCTCGCCGCGGTCGACCGGGTGATGCCGGGCACGCCGGAGGAGGTGTTCTCCGCCTTCGGCAGCCTGCTCGACACGACCGGCTTCCCCGAGGTGTTCACCGACCTCACCGCGGAGCGGCCGGTCCCGGTCCCGGCCCCGGACTCGGCCGTCGCCGCCGACCCGCAGGTGCGCGCGGCCGCGGCGTCCACGGTCAAGGTGGCCGGGGACGCGTTCTCCTGCGAGCGCCGGATCGAAGGGTCCGGTTTCGTCTTCGCCCCCGAGCGAGTGATGACCAACGCGCACGTAGTGGCCGGGGTGGACCGGCCGTACGTGTACGTCGCCGGAACCGGGCGCGGTTACCGCGCGCACGTGGTGGTGTTCGACCCGGACCACGACATCGCGGTGCTGTGGGTGCCGGGGCTCGACCTGCCCGCGCTGAGCTTCGGCCCGGCGGCCTCGTCGGGCACCGACGGTGCCGCCATCGGGTACCCCGGTGACGGTCCGCTGCGGGTCAGCCCGGCCCGGGTCCGCGGCTCGGTGACCGCCATCGGGCAGGACATCTACGCGGACAAGCGGGTCGTTCGCCAGGTCTACGCGTTGCGGGTCGAGGTCCGGCCGGGCAACTCCGGCGGTCCGCTGGTCGGCACGGACGGGAGGGTGCTCGGCGTGGTGTTCGCGGCCTCCCGGGAGGACCCGGACACCGGCTACGCGCTGACCGCCAAGCAGGTCGCGGGCGCGGCGCAGTCCGGCAAGGACGCGGTCGACGACGTGCCCACCGGTCGCTGCACCTAGCGCCGGCGGCGGCCGGGGCGCCGCCGCGAAGGTCAGCCGGCGGGCAGCTCACCGGCGGTGACCTCGCCGGCGTCGACGATCCGGTCCACCTCCGCCTGTGCGTGCGCCTCGGACTGCCGGGCGAGCGCCTCCTTGGTCAGCTCGACCTGGGCGATCGCCCGCTCGGGACCGCGCAGCTTGCTCACCCGGTTCCGGCCGATCAGCGCGAGGACGACGCCGAGCACCAGGTAGATGCCGGCCACGGTGAGGAACGCCGCCCACACCGGCATGACCTCCGCGAACCCGTAGACCGCCGCGAACGAGGCCAGCAGCACCGCGAGCACGGCGAGGACCCCGGCGACCAGGAACAGGGCGAAGCCTGCGGCCCCCTGTTTGGCCGACGCGGACAGCTCCGCCTTGGCCAGCTCGAGCTCCAGGCGCACGAGCGAGGAGACGTTCGACGTGACGGTCGACACGAGGCCGCCGATCGACTGGTCCTTGCTGCGATCGCCGACGCTCATGGGCCCTCCTTGACTGGGGATCCGATCATGCCCGACCCGACGTCCACCGCAACCGTCAGCCCTCCTCGGCGACCGAGCCGCTCGCGAGCCGGCCGGTGATCGTGGCCATGACCGCGGCGTCGGTGAGGGTGGTGGTGTCGCCGAGCTCGCGGTGCTCGGCGACGTCGCGCAGCAGCCGTCGCATGATCTTGCCGGAGCGGGTCTTGGGGAGCTCGGCCACGACGAAGACCTCGCGCGGCTTCGCGATGGGTCCGATCTCCCTGGCGACGTGGTCGCGCAGCTCGGCGACGAGCTCGGCGGTCTCCTCCGGGGCACCGCCGCGGGCGATCACGAACGCGACGATCGCCTGACCCGTCGTCGCGTCGTTGGCGCCGACCACGGCCGCCTCGGCGACGGCCGGGTGGGACACCAGGGCGGACTCGACCTCGGTGGTGGAGATGCGGTGCCCGGACACGTTCATCACGTCGTCGACCCGGCCCAGCAGCCACAGGTCGCCGTCGGCGTCCTTCTTGGCGCCGTCGCCGGCGAAGTACATCGCGTCGAACCGCGACCAGTACGTGTCTCGGTAGCGCTCCGGGTCGCCCCAGATGCCGCGCAGCATCGACGGCCACGGCTCGGTGAGGACCAGGTAGCCGCCGGAGCCGTTGGGAACCGGTGCGGCCTCGTTGTCGAGGACGTCGGCGCCGATGCCGGGCAGCGGTCCCATCGCCGAGCCCGGCTTGGTCGCCGTGACGCCCGGCAGCGGGCTGATCATGATCGCGCCGGTCTCGGTCTGCCACCAGGTGTCGACGACCGGGCACCGGTCGCCGCCGATCACCCGCCGGTACCACATCCACGCCTCGGGGTTGATCGGCTCGCCGACCGAGCCGAGCAGCCGCAGCGACGACAGGTCGAAGCCGGCCGGGATCTGCTCGCCCCACTTCATGAACGTGCGGATGGCGGTCGGCGCCGTGTAGAGGATGCTGATCCGGTACTTCTCCACCAGCTCCCAGAACCGGCCCTGGTGCGGGGTGTCCGGCGTGCCTTCGTACATCACCTGCGTCGCGCGGTTGGCCAGCGGCCCGTACACGATGTACGAGTGCCCGGTCACCCAGCCGACGTCGGCGGTGCACCAGTACACGTCGGTGTCCGGCTTGAGGTCGAAGACGTTGAGGTGCGTGTACGCGACCTGGGTGAGGTAGCCCCCGGTCGTGTGCAGGATCCCCTTCGGCTTGGCCGTGGTGCCCGACGTGTAGAGGATGAAGAGCGGGTGCTCGGCGTCGAACGACTCGGGGACGTGCGTGTCCGGCTGGCGGTCGACGATGTCGTGCCACCACACGTCCTTGTCGCCCCACGCGACGTCCTGACCGGTACGCCGGACGACGAGCACGTGCTCGACGCGGGGCGACAGGGCGACGGCCTCGTCGACGGCGGGCTTGAGCGCGGTGGCGTTGCCGCGCCGGTAGCCGCCGTCGGCGGTGATGACGACCTTCGCGTCCGCGTCGTCGATGCGCGAGTGCAGCGCCTCGGCCGAGAACCCGCCGAACACGACCGAGTGCGGTGCCCCGATCCGGGCGCAGGCGAGCATCGCGACCGCCGCCTCCGGGATCATCGGCAGGTAGATCGCGACCCGGTCGCCGGCCCGCACGCCGAGCTCGGTGAGAGCGTGCGCAGCCTTGGACACCTCGCGCAGCAGGTCGGCGTAGGTGACCGCGCGGGTGTCGCCCGGCTCACCCTCGAAGTGGATCGCGACCTGGTCGCCGTAGCCGGCCGCCACGTGCCGGTCCAGGCAGTTGACCGACACGTTCAGCCGGCCGCCGACGAACCACCGGGCGAACGGAGCCGCGGACCAGTCCAGCACCTGCTCCCACGGCTGGTCCCACTGCAGCCGGTGCGCCTGCCGTTCCCAGAACGCCAGCCGGTCGGCGGCGGCCTCCTGGTAGAGCGCCGGCTGCGCGTTGGCCGCGGCCGCGAACTGCGCGGTCGGCGGGAACCGGCGGTCCTCGATCAGCAGGTTCTCCAGGGCTTCGCCGCTCACCGTGGTGCTCCTCGCTCGTGGTCTCCCGCGTCGTGGACGGATGGCTCGATCAACTTGCCAGGCACGAAGGCGGCCGACAAGTCCGGGTAGCGTCGCACCTGCGCAGGCAGGGACGGAGGGCGCAGGGTGACCGGCCGTCCCGACGATGCAGCAGCCCGGGACCCGTTCGCGGCGGTCGCCGCGCTGCCGGGGGTCTTCGAGGCGGTCGAGGCGGCTCGAGGGGCGGTGGACGCCCTGCTGCGCGACCTGCGCGCCCCCGGTCTGCGGCGGCGGGTCCGCGAGGTCGCCGCCGAGTCGATGCGCCGTTCGGCCCGCGCCTCGACGCTGCTGGAGCCGGGCGCGGACGGCGGCTGGGACGTCGAAGGCTTCGTCCCGCCGTTCGGCGCTGACGTGGCCGGGCGCACGGCCGCAGGCGCCCTGCGGGTGTACGCGGACCTGCCCGCGATGGTGCCGACCTGGCAGCGCGCGCCGCTGCAGGTGCTGGCGCGGCTGCACACCCTCGCCGCCGCCGACCTCGCCGCCGGCGAGTCGCTCGGCCGCCCGTCGGCGGACCGCCCGGGCGCGGCCGGACGGCTGGCCGCGCTGATGGCCGCGCTGGCCGAGCCGACGCCGGCGCCGGCCCTCGTCCCCGCGGCGGTCGTCCATGGCGAGCTGCTCGCGACCGCGCCGTTCGGGACCGCGGACGGCGTGGTCGCTCGCGCGGCGGCCCGGCTGGTGCTGCTCGGGCGCGGGCTCGACCCCACCGGCGCCGTGGTCCCCGAGGAGGGGCACCTCGAGCTGGGCGCGGACTCGTACGCCGCCGCTCTGGAGGGGTACCGCACCGGGACGCCGGACGGTGTCGCCGGGTGGGTGGCGCACTGCGCCCAGGCGGTTGCGCTGGGCGCCCGGGTCGGACGAGTGGTCGCCGACGAGGTCGCCGCCCGCTCCCACCCCTGACCGTCGCCGTTGCATACGGATCGGGGGCCATAGCCCCCGATCCGTATGCAACGACCGGGTGACGACGGGACTACTGCGTCGGCCGGCAGGCCTGCTGGACCTGGGCGGACCACGCGGTGGCGAAGCCGGCGCCGAGGTCGACGACCGCGTGCCCGACCAGTCGCGGCAGCTCGACCCGGTACGCAGGAGCCTTGGCGGCCGTCACCGGCGGTGCAGCCGCTCCGCACCGCCCCGCGTCCCAGCGCAGTGGCACGGCACGCGTGGAGCCGCCGTCCACCACCAGCCGCCCGCCTCCGCCCGCGGACACCGCCGGCCCGGTGATCACCGCCGCGAAGCCGGCCGAGTCGTGCACGGACAGGACCGCGGTCACGGTGAGGTGCCCGCCCTCGCCCAGCTCGGCCCGGACCGAACCCGGTACCACCGCGACCGTCAGGTCCCGATGCAGGTCGGCGGGCCGGCAGGCGGCGTGCCTGGCCTCGTCCCACAGCGCGCCGAGCTGGTCCGTCGGGACCCGCTCCAGCCGGGGGTGGCGGCCGTCCTGCTCGGCGACGAGCAGGAGCGCCTTCGCCGGCGCTCCGGCCAGGGCCTGCGGGCACCGCACGGAGAGGCGGACGAAGACCTCGGTCTGGTTCCCGGGGGCGAGCCTGCCGCCACCGCTGGTCCCGGCGGCGAGACCGCCGGCGCGTGAGGTCGCGGCTGGCGCCGTCCTGGGGCACCACACCGTCGAGGATGCGCAGCGGCTCGGTCCCGACGTTACGGATCTGGACGAAGAGCAGCACGTGCCCACCCGAGGCGATGAAGGAGTTCAGCGCGGGGGCCGGAGGCGCCGCGAGATCGTGACCCTCGGCGAGGCCGGAGACGAGCGCCGTCGCGTCCGGCACCGGGGACTGGGACCGGTGTGCCGTCGCCGTCCCGGCGGTACCGCCGCCGAGCTGCGGACGCCCCGCGTACAGGCCGCCTCCGACCACCAGGGCCAGGCCGATGACCACGATCCACGCTCCGCGCAGCGACCGGCCGCCACCTCGACGGGGCGGCACCCGCTCCGGCTCCGGCTCGCGGCCGTGGCCGAGAACCTCCGGACCGGACGGCACCGTCGCGCCCATGGGGGCACGGTAACCCCGCTCAGGCGAACGGCGCCCCGTGAAGAGGCGCCGTCGTCTCCTTCCGGCGCGGTGACCATGCGTGCATCACAACCATCGTCGTCCGGGTGCGCTACCCGTACGAGCAGCCCGTTACGTGGGCAGGTCCGCCGCGTGGGTGATCCGGCCAGAAGGTCCAGCGGGCTCCCGGTGCCGTGGCTCGTCGCGAGGGTCCGGTGAGTCCTCGTGCCTGTCGTACACCCCGGCCGGGGCCGGGCGTAACCCCTGACCGGCGTGTCGGCTCAGGCGCCGCCGCGCGACAGGCGCCGGCCCGCGTACCAGACCACGCCCGCCGCCGCGGCGGCGCCGACCGTCGCCAGCGCCACCCGACCGGACGGCAGGTCGGTGGGACGGCGGCGCAGGCCCACCGGCGTCTCGAAGTCCAGGACCGGCCACTCGCGCAGCGCCGCCTCCGCGCGCAGGGTCTTGTCCGGGTTCACCGCGTACGGGTGCCCGACCGCCTCGAGCATGGGCAGGTCGGTGGCCGAGTCCGAGTAGGCGAACGACTGCTCGAGGTCGTAGTCGTTGCGCCCGGCCAGCTCGCGCACCGCCTCGGCCTTGTTCGGACCGTACGCGTAGAAGGAGATCTCGCCGGTGTACCGGCCGTCCGCCACCACCATCCGGGTGGCGATGACGTGGTCGGCGCCGAGCATGGCGCCGATGGGCTCGACGACCTCGGTGCCCGAGGTGCTGACGATGACGACGTCGCGGCCGGCCCGGTGGTGGTCGGCGATCAGCTCGACCGCCTCGGCGTAGATCGTCGGGTCGATCAGGTCGTGGACGGTCTCGGCGACGATCGCCCGGACCTGGTCGACCGGCCAGCCCTCGCACAGCTCCTGCAGGTACCCGCGCATGCGCTCCATCTGGTCGTGGTCGGCGCCGCCCACGAGATAGACGAACTGGGCGTACGCGCTGCGCATCACGGCGCTGCGGTTGATCAGGCCGCCCTTGTAGAACGGCTTCCCGAAGGCCAGCGAGCTGGACCTCGCGATGATCGTCTTGTCGAGGTCGAAGAACGCGGCACTGCTGCGGCCGGCGCCCGTCGTCCCGCTGCCCGCGCCCACGACATCCAGTCTAGGCATTCGGCCGTTCGGGTGATTACAGACGACTTGTCCCTCCTGGGGGGTATGCGGTGTTTGCGACATAGGTGGTCAGGGGTATCGGATGGGTGCGTGCGGCGCGACGGCGCCGACGCATGCGCGGTCCCCGGCCCTCCCCCCAGTGCCGGCCCGCGTGACGGCCCCCGCTCGCCCCCCCGGCGGGGGCCGTCCTCTGTCCCCAGCCGGTCGCCCCCCGCGCCTGTGTCCACAGCCCAGGCGCGCGCCGCTGGGTGTCCGGGTCGCCGCGGGGTTGGGTTCGAGGCCCCGACCCGACTGGAGGCCCTGGTGCCCGCTCCTCGACCGCACGACCCGTCATCTGGTGACCGTCGGCCCGACCCGCCCGGGGGAGCGCGTCCGCTGGTCGTCTGCGCGGACGAGCGGCTTCTCGACGATCTGCTCCGGCTGGCCGCGGCCGCCGGCGTCGAGGTGGATGTCGCGCCCGACGGTGCTTCGGCGCGCCTGTCGTGGTCGACGGCCCCGGTCGTGCTGGTGGGCGCCGACGCCGCCGACTCGGTCGAGGTCGCCGGGCTGCCGCGTCGATCCGAGGTCGCTCTCGTCTCCCGGGACCTGGACGACGCCGGCGTCTGGCAGCGCGCCGTCGCGATCGGCGCCGCCGAGGTGGCGTTCCTGCCCGATGCGCGAGCCGTGGCTGGTCGAGCTGCTGGCCGACGCGTCCGCGCATGGGCCCGAGGCGATGGTCGTGGGCGTGGTCGGCGGCCGGGGCGGTGCGGGCGCGAGCTCGTTGGCCGCCGCCCTCGGCCTGGCCGGGCTCAGGCACGGGCTCCGGACGGTCCTCGTCGACGGCGACCCGCTGGGCGGCGGCCTCGACCTGGTCCTCGGCGCCGAGGACGTTCCGGGGATCCGCTGGCCGGACCTGGCGGGGGCACGTGGTCGCGTCGCGCCGTCCGACCTCGCCGGCGCGCTGCCTTCGGTCGAGTCGCTGCTGGTGCTGTCGTGGGACCGCGGCGACCTGCTCGAGGTGGACCCGGAGGCGATGGACTGCGTGCTGCGGTCGGCGGCGCGCGGGGCCGAGCTGGTGGTGGTCGACCTGCCGCGCCGTCCGGACGCCCCGACCCGGGTCGCGCTGGAGCGCGCCGACCGGGTGTTCCTGGTCGTGCCGGCCGAGCTCCGCGCGGTCACGGCCGCCATCCGGGTCGCCACGCTGGTGCGGCCGATGACGACGCAGATGCGGGTGGTGGTGCGCGGGCCGGCACCCGGCGGGCTGGACGCCGAGGTGGTGGCCGAGGCGGTCGGGCTGCCGCTGGCGGGCCACTGCCGCGCCGAGCCGGGGCTCTCGCAGGCCCTCGAACGCGGTCTGCCGCCGGGCGGACGGCGGGGCCCGCTGGCGGACCTGGCCGGCCGGCTGGTCGGCGACCTGCTCCGCGACGCCGTCGGTCGGACTGTCGGTGGGACCTCCGGCGGGGCCCGCGCAGGCGCGAGCGGCGGGTCGCGATGACCGCCCCGGAGCCCGCGCTGGTGGACCGGGTCCGGGCCAGGCTGGCGTCCCGCCCCGGTGGCGGACCGGCGACCCCGGCCGGGGTGGCCGCCGCGCTCCGGGCCGAGGGACAGGTCCTGGGCGACCGTTCGCTGCTGGCCGTGGTGGCCGCGCTCGGCTCCGAGCTGGGTGGCCTCGGGCTCCTCGAGCCGCTCCTCGACGATCCCGACGTCACCGACATCCTGGTGAACGCGCCCGACGAGGTATGGGTCGAGCGGGCGGGGCGGCTGCAGCAGGCGGACGTGCGGTTCCGCGACGAGGCGGCCGTACGGGCGCTGGCGCAGCGCCTGGTCGGGTGCGTCGGGCGGCGGCTCGACGACGCGTCGCCGTACGCCGACGTACGGCTCCCGGGTGGGCTGCGGCTGCACGCCGTCCTGGCGCCGACCAGCACCCGTGGGACGTGCTTGTCGCTGCGGGTGCCCGCGCGCCGCCGGCTGCGTCTGGACGACCTGGTCCGGTTGGGTGCGCTGGACGCCGAGGGCGCGCAGGTGCTGCGCGGCCTGGTGGTGAACCGGGTGTCGACCCTGGTCACCGGCGGCGCCGGCACCGGCAAGACGACGGTGCTGGCGACCCTGCTGTCGCTGGTCCCGGCCTGCGAGCGGCTGGTGGTCGTCGAGGACAGCAGCGAGCTGCGCCCCGCCCACCCGCACCAGGTGCTCCTCGAGGCCCGGCCGCCGAACGTGGAGGGGGCCGGGGCCGTCACGGTGGCGGACCTGGTCCGCCAGGCGATGCGGATGCGGCCGGACCGGCTCGTGGTCGGCGAAGTCAGGGGCGCGGAGATCGTGGACCTGCTGGCCGCGCTGAACACCGGGCACCGTGGCGGGTTCGGCACCGTGCACGCGAACAGCGCGGCCGACCTCCCAGCGCGGGTCGAGGCGCTGGCTCTGGCTGCCGGCATGGGCCGGGCGGCGGCGCACGCCCAGCTCGCCGCCGGCGTCGGTGCGGTCGTGCACCTGTGCCGCGGCCCGGACGGTGTGCGCAGGGTCGCGGAGGTGGCGGTGCCCGAGCGCGACGGCGACGGGCTCGTGCGCCTGGTCACGGCGGTGGCGCTCGAGCCGGGCGGACCCAGGACCGGACCCGCCGCGGAGCAGCTCCGCGCGATGCTCTCCATGGTCCGGTGACCGGGCCGCCGAGCTCGTCGGGGGCTGCGTCGCCGTGGCGCTGCGGCTCGCCCCGGCGGCGGACGGCGCCGGGCGGCTGCAACGGCTGCATCGGCCCGCTCCTCGGCATCCGCAGGGCCGCCGGGACGCCGGTGTCGCGGCGGCGCGGCGCAGGTCGTGCGGGCGCGGTGGCCCGGCCGGCGGTCGGGCCGACGGTCGGACGCTGCGGAGCAGGTGGTCGAGCTGCTGGCGTCGTTCGCAGCCGAGCTGCGGGCCGGTGCCGCTCCCGAGGCCGCTCTGCGACGGTGCGCGACGGACGTCACCGACCCGCTGCTGGCGACACGGCTCATCCGCGTCGTCGAGCTGGTCCGCCTCGGCGCCGAAGGCCCCGCGGCACTGCGCGAGGCCGGCGCTGCGGACCGGCCCGAGCTGGCGTGGCTGGCGGCCGGCTGGGAGCTCGCGCTGGCCCATGGCGCGCCGCTGGCGCCGGTGGCCGGCCGCATCGCCGCAGCAGCGCGCGACCGGCTGCAGCACTGCTCGGCGGTCCGCGCCGAGCTGGCCGGACCGCGCGCGTCGGCGCGGCTGCTGGCCATGCTGCCCGTCTTCGGCCTGGGCCTGGGTGCCGCGTTGGGGGCCGACCCGCTGCACGTCCTGGTCGCCACACCGGCCGGGCTGACCTGCCTGCTCGGCGCGCTGGTCCTGGAGGGTGCCGGCCTGCGCTGGACCGGCGCCCTCCTTCGACGGGCCGAGCGGGCGGGTTGACGTGTCACCTGCGTCGGCGGTGGCGCTGGCCGCGGCATCTGCGGCGCTGGCATGGACGGTCGGCGGCGGTGGCCCGGGTCTCCGCGGAGCGCCGGCTCGCCGTCGCCGCACGGGCCCGGCCTCCCGACCCGCCGGCCGCTGCGCGCCGCCGAGCCGGCGAGAAGGACGACAGACCGGTCCGCGGCGACGGCCCGCGGCCGGCGACGCGTCCGACCTCGCGCTGTACGTCGACCTGCTCGCCGCCGGGCTAGCGGCCGGGGCGACGGTCCCTGGCGCGGTGACGGCCGTGAGCCGGGCTCTTCCCGGTGCGGTCGCCGACCGGCTGCAACCGGTGGCGGCCGCTCTGTCGCTCGGAGCGCCGCCCGAGCAGGCCTGGGCCGGGCTGCGCTCGGATGCCGCGCTCCGGCCGCTCTCGATCGCGTTGGGCCGGGCCGCGACGTCGGGCGCCCCGCCCGTCGACAGCCTGCGCGGGCTCGCTGCCGAGCTACGGGTGCGGCAGCGGCTGGCCGCGACGGAGGCGGCCCGGACCGCAGGCGTCCGAGCGGTCGCCCCGCTCGGGTTGTGCTTCCTGCCGGCGTTCGTCCTGCTGGGCGTCGTCCCGACCGTCGTGGGCCTCGCCGGCGCGGCGCTGACCGGCGGCTGACCCTCGGTCGTCGTCGTCCACAGCCGTCCGATCCGGCCGGCCGGTCCACAGCGACGGCCGGGTGACTGGTCCCCGGACGCATCCTCGACCAGCGTCGACGTCCGGCGGGGTCACCGCCACCGACGGCCGGCCGCCGGAGCACGAGGAGGGTCATGCAGCCGGAGAGCAAGCAGGTGCCGCAGGTGCGGCGCAGCGCGGTGCGGTCGGGTGAGGACGGGATGTCGACCGCGGAGTACGCGATCGGCACTGTCGCGGCCTGCGGTTTCGCCGCCGTGCTGCTGAAGCTGTTGACGAGCAGCGAGGTCGCGGACCTGCTGAGGTCCGTCGTCCGGCACGCGTTCTCGTTCGCCTCGTGAACGGGTCGCCGAAGCCGACCCGGTCGGCGCCGGTCCGGCGCGACTGCGAGGGGTTCGTCACCGCGGAGACAGCGGTGGTGCTCCCGGCGTTGATGCTGGTCCTGGCCGCGGTCCTGACGGTGGCGCACGGAGCCGCCGTGCAGATGGCCGCGCAGGACGCCGCGGCCGTGGGAGCCCGTGCCGCTGCGCGCGGTGACCCGGACGACGCAGTGCTGCGGATGGCCGGCGCTGCGGCGCCTCCAGGGGCGACCGTGCTGGTCCGACGCGCCGCGGGTCTCGTCCGGGTGCGCGTGCAGGTGGCGGTCCTCCCCCGGGGCGGCGTGCTCGGCCTGCTCGGGCCGTTCGAGGTGTCGTCCGAAGCCATCTCGGCGGACGAGGCCGCGGACGGGGCGTCGGAAGGGGGGTTGCGGTGACCCGCGCCCCGCGGCGTTCGGGCGAGGCCGGGTCCGGCAGCGTGTGGGTGGTCGCCGGTGCGCTCCTGGTGTCCGCGGCAGGCGTGCTGCTGACCACGACAGCCGCGGTCGGGGTGGCCCGGCACACGCTGGCGGCGGCTGCCGACGAGGCCGCGCTGGCTGCCGCGAACGACCTGGGCGCCGGGGCCGTCGCCGCCTGTGCTCGGGCCCGCCGGGTCGCGTCCGCGGCCGGCGTCCGGCTGGAGGACTGCTCGGTCGGCGGCGCCGGTCAAACCGTCGCGGTGTCGGTGACCAGGCCAGGTTCAGGGCTGCTCGGCGCCGCCGGCCTGCTCCGCGCCCGCGCCCGGGCCGGGGTGGCGGGCGGCGACCAGCGTGGTTGAATCACGCTGCGGTCGCGGGGAACCGACCGAGGACGGCTACGGCGAAGATCCCCCCGGACGCCTCCCATCCTCCGTACCAGCCGCAACGGAAGGACCATCGTGGACCTGTCCCTGGAGACCAGGACCGAGGGCGACAAGACCGTCGTGTCGGTGGCCGGTGAGATCGACGTCTACACCGCGCCGAAGCTGCGCGAGCAGATCGTGCAGCTCGTCGAGGACGGTCGCTACCACCTCGTCGTCGACATGGAGCAGGTCGAGTTCCTCGACTCCACGGGCCTCGGCGTCCTTGTCGGCGGCCTCAAGAGGGTTCGCGCGCACGACGGGTCGCTGCACCTGGTCTGCACGCAGGAGCGCATCCTCAAGATCTTCCGGATCACCGGTCTCACCAAGGTGTTCCCCGTCCATGCGACGGTGGCGGACGCCGTCGCCGCCCAGGACTGACCGGCAGCCGGGCGGGCTGAACAGGTGGCGACCGTCGAGCTGCGGTTCACCGCGCTCCCCGAGCACGTCCGGACTGCCCGCCTCGTCGCCGTGTCGCTCGCGCGCCGCGCCGGGGTGGGCGACGAGACGCTGGACGAGGTCCGGCTCGCCGTCGGCGAGGCCGCCACGAGGGCGGTCGGACGGCACCGCAGCAGCTGTCCCGCCGAGCCGGTGCTGGTTCGGCTCATCGACGGTGAGGGGCGGTTCGTCGCCGAGGTCGTCGACGTCGCCCACGGAGATCCGCAAGGCGCCGCGGCGGTGGAGGCCGAGCCCGACCTGGCCGGCCACGCGGAGGCCGAGCCCCGGGGCGTGGACGCGCTCGACGAGCCGCTCCCGGACGGCATCGACCTCGCGGTCATCGGCAGCCTGGTCGACGACGTGAGCGTGCACACCGACTCCGCGGGCTCGGTCGTACGCATGGGCTGGCCGGTCCAGCCGAACGGCTCGACCGGGCCGGCCGCCTTTGGTACGTCGGCGCCGTCTGCGTAGACTCCGCGCGCCGGGCCCGGCGGGGTGCTGACGCGCCCACCGCCACCCCCCGGACAGCTCGGCCGTTGCGCAGGTCGATGCTGCCCCCCAGACAGGAGGACACATGGCCGGGATCCATCTCGCCAGCGTCGGTGAGTCCATCTCCTTCAGCAGCGGCAACATCGCCACCCTCGTGGTCGTCGCCGTCATCGCCCTGGGCGCCCTCGGCGTCGCAGCGTTGCTGGTTCGCGAGGTGCTCGCCGCGAGCGAGGGGACCGACCGGATGAAGGAGATCGCTGCCGCGATCCAGGAAGGCGCCTCGGCCTACCTGAACCGGCAGTTCCGGACGTTGAGCGTGTTCGCGGTCCTGGTGTTCTTCCTGCTCTTCCTGCTGCCCGCGGACAACACCTCCGAGCGCATCGGCCGGTCGCTGTTCTTCCTGGTGGGCGCGGTGTTCTCGGCCACCACCGGGTACACCGGCATGTGGCTCGCGGTGCGCGGCAACGTCCGGGTCGCCGCAGCCGCGCGGGAGACCGGCGAGCAGGACGCGATGCGCATCGCGTTCCGCACCGGTGGCGTGGCCGGCATGTTCACCGTCGGCCTCGGTCTCTTCGGTGCGGCCGTGGTGGTGCTCGCGTACCAGGGTGACGCGCCCAAGGTGCTCGAGGGCTTCGGCTTCGGTGCGGCCATGCTCGCGATGTTCATGCGTGTCGGCGGCGGCATCTTCACGAAGGCGGCGGACGTCGGCGCCGACCTGGTCGGCAAGGTCGAGCAGGGCATCCCCGAGGACGACCCCCGCAACGCGGCCACGATCGCCGACAACGTCGGCGACAACGTCGGCGACTGCGCGGGCATGGCTGCGGACCTGTTCGAGTCCTACGCCGTGACGCTGGTGGCCGCGCTCATCCTCGGCAAGGCGGCGTTCGGCACCATCGGCCTCGTCTTCCCGCTCGTCGTCCCCGCGATCGGCGTCCTCACCGCGGTGATCGGTATCTTCGCGGTAGCCCCGCGCGCCGGCGACCGGTCCGGCATGTCCGCCATCAACCGCGGCTTCTTCATCTCGGCCGTGGTGTCCGCGGTGCTGGTCGCGATCGCGTCGTTCATCTTCCTGCCCGCCAGGATGACGAGCCTGCGCGGCGTGGCTCTCGGCAACCTCGGCATCGTCAACATCAACTCGTTCAACCCGCGGGTGCTCGCCATCTTCTCCGTCCTCATCGGGATCGTGCTCGCGGCGGCGATCCAGCAGCTGACGGGCTACTTCACCGAGACGAACCGCAAGCCGGTCGACGACGTGTCGAAGTCCTCGCTCACGGGGCCGGCGACGGTCATCCTCGCCGGCATCAGCGTCGGGCTGGAGTCGGCGGTCTACTCGGCGCTGCTGATCGGAGCGGCTGTGTACGGCGCCTTCCTGCTCGGCGCCGGCTCGATCACCTTGTCGTTGTTCGCCATCGCGCTGGCCGGCACCGGTCTGCTGACCACTGTCGGCGTCATCGTCTCGATGGACACCTTCGGTCCGGTCTCGGACAACGCGCAGGGCATAGCCGAGATGTCCGGCGACGTGCACGGCGACGGCGCGATCGTGCTCACCAAGCTGGACGCGGTGGGCAACACGACCAAGGCCATCACCAAGGGCATCGCGATCGCGACCGCGGTGCTGGCCGCCACCGCGCTGTTCGGCTCGTTCCGCGACGCGGTGCAGGCGGCCACCGTCAGCGCCGGCGGTGTCGGGCAGCAGAGCCCGCAGGACGCCCTGCAGTACGCCGCGGTCCTCGACATCGGCAACCCGCGCAACCTGGTCGGGCTGCTGATCGGCGCCTCGGTGGTGTTCCTGTTCTCCGGCCTGGCGATCAACGCCGTGTCGCGCGCGGCCGGTGCGGTCATCTTCGAGGTCCGCCGCCAGTTCCGCGACCACCCCGGCATCATGGCCGGCACCGAGAAGCCGGAGTACGGCAAGGTCGTGGACATCGTCACCCGCGACTCGCTGCGCGAGCTGGCCACCCCCGGTCTGCTGGCGGTGCTCACGCCGATCGCGGTCGGCTTCGGGCTCGGCATCGGCGCGCTCGGGTCCTACCTGGCCGGCACGATCGCGACCGGCACGCTGATGGCGGTGTTCCTGTCGAACTCCGGCGGCGCGTGGGACAACGCCAAGAAGTTCGTCGAGGACGGGAACTTCGGCGGCAAGGGCTCCGAGGCGCACTCGGCCACGGTCATCGGCGACACGGTCGGCGACCCGTTCAAGGACACCGCGGGTCCGGCCATCAACCCGCTCATCAAGGTGATGAACCTCGTGTCACTGCTGATCGCGCCGGCGATCGTGTCGCAGTTCCTCGGCGACCACACGGCGATGCGGGTGCTGATCTCCCTGGTCGCCGTCGTCATCGTCGTCACCTCGGTGGTCATCTCCAAGCGCCGGCCCATCGCAGTGGGCGACGTCCCGGTCGAGGTCGTCGCCTGACCCGACGCCCGTGACCTCAGTGGCAGCCTGGGACGGGACACCTACCCTCGGCCGGGATGACGTGCGCCGGCTGCGCGACGATCTGCGCGCGGCCGGCTACACCGTCGACGGGGTCCTCGAGCTGCTCGGCCCGGCCGCGTACGCCGCGCTGGCCCGCGGCGAGACCGTGCCGGCGCTGCGCGCGACCCGCGGCGGCTCGCCGCTGGAGACGCTCATCCGGCTCTTCGTCCTGCAGGCGCCGGTCGACGGCGAGCCGGCCGCCCGGGCGCTGAGCGGGCTGGCCGCGCTGGTCGACGGCGGTCTCGTCGGCCCCGCGCCGGCCTCGCCCGCAGCCCTGGCCGCCCTCGTGGACATCCGGCCGTACGCCGCCGACGAGGTCGACTTCCTCGTCGCCTCCGACCTGGGCACCGGCATCGGCGGCGTGCGTGGACCGGTCCGGCCGGACCACGTCCTGGGGATCGGCGGGGCGTCCGCCACCTTGGCCCAGGTCACCGTGCGTCCGCAGGTCGGGTCAGCCCTGGACCTCGGCACCGGCTGCGGGGTGCAGGCGCTGCACCTGGCCGGGCACGCATCGAGGGTCGTGGGCACCGACACCAACCCGCGCGCCCTCGCCTTCGCCGCCCTCACGGCGGCCCTGAACGACGTGGACCTCGACCTGCGCGCCGGCAGCCTGTTCGAGCCGGTCGCCGGGGAGCGCTTCGACCTCGTGGTGTCGAACCCGCCGTTCGTGATCTCGCCCTCCCCGCGGTACTCCTACCGCGACGGCGGGCTCGACGGCGACGATCTGTGCCGGGCGGTGGTCACCGCCGCTCCGGACCACCTGACCGAGGGCGGCTGGTGCCAGCTGCTCGCGAACTGGCTGCACGTGCGCGGCCAGGACTGGCGGGAGCGGGTGGCCGGCTGGGTGGTCCCGACCGGGTGCGACGCGCTGGTCCTGCAGCGCGAGGTCCTCGACCCCATGGAGTACGTCGAGCTGTGGCTGCGCGACTCCGGCGACGACCGGGGCGAGGACTACCCGGCGCGCTACGACGCCTGGCTGGACTGGTTCGACCGGCGCGACGTCGAGGCGGTCGGGCTCGGCTGGGTCACGATGCGGGCCGGCGGGGCGGACCACCCGTACGTGCGGATCGAGGACTTCCGGCACCCGGTCGACCAGCCGGTGGGGGGTGCACTGGCGTCCTGGTTCGAGCGGCACGACCGGGTCCAGGCGCTCGACGACGACGCCCTGCTCGCACTCGCCCCCGTGCTGGCCGCCGACGTGCACGTCCAGCAGGAGTCGGTCGCGGCACCGGGCGGCGGGCTGGAACGGCGGCCCGCGCGGGTCAGCCAGGGTGGCGGGCTGCGGCGCGGCGGCGAGATCGACCCGGTGGGCGTGGCCGTACTCGCCGGCGCCGACGGGAGGCGTCCGCTGGGCCAGATCCTGGCCGGGGTCGCCAGGACCCACGACATGGAGCCGGACGACCTGGAACCGGCCGCTGTCGTCGCTGTGCGTAGTCTCGTCGAGGAGGGGTTCCTGCGGCTGCCCTGACCAGGGAGCCGGGGGACCGGGTTTGACAGCCCCCCCGTTCGTACCGTCACACTCCGGCGCGACCGGCGTGTCCCGTCCCGGCTGCCGCGTCCGACGTCAGGGAAAGTGAGAGCAGTGTCCGAGGTGTCCGATGTGTCCGAGCAGGGCGGCGGGGCGCGCCGGCGTCTGGTGATCGTGGAGAGCCCGGCCAAGGCCAAGACCATCAAGGGGTACCTGGGCCCGGGCTACACGGTCGAGGCCAGCGTCGGGCACATCCGCGACCTGCCGACCCGCGCCGCCGACATCCCGGCTGCCCAGAAGGGGCAGCCGTGGGCCCGGCTCGGGGTCAACGTCGAGTCCGCCTTCGAGCCGCTCTACGTGGTCGACGCGGACAAGCGCAGCAAGGTCGCCGAGCTCAAGAAGGAGCTCAAGAGCGCGGACGAGCTCCTGCTGGCCACGGACGAGGACCGCGAGGGCGAGGCGATCGCCTGGCACCTGCTCGAGGTGCTCAAGCCGACCGTGCCGGTCCGTCGCATGGTCTTCCACGAGATCACCCGGGACGCGATCCGGGCCGCCGCACAGAACACCCGAGACCTCGACCTGCGCCTGGTCGACGCCCAGGAGACGCGCCGCATCATCGACCGGCTGTACGGCTACGAGGTCAGCCCGGTGCTCTGGAAGAAGGTCATGCAGGGGCTCTCGGCGGGGCGGGTCCAGTCCGTCGCGACCCGCCTGGTGGTCGAGCGCGAGCGCGAGCGGATCGCTTTCGTCGCGGCGTCGTACTGGGACCTGCAGGCGCGGCTGGACCCGGGGGCGTTCGCCGCCCGCCTCGTCGAGATCGACGGGTCACGGGTGGCCACGGGGCGGGACTTCGGCTCGGACGGACGGCTCCGGACCAAGGCCGCAGTCGCGCTGGACGAGGCCGGGGCCCGCTCGCTGGCGGCCGGGCTCGCCGACGCGGACTTCGCGGTCCGCTCGGTCGACGAGAAGCCGTACCGGCGCTCGCCGGCCG
This sequence comes from uncultured Actinomycetota bacterium, assembly GCA_963771835.1. Classification (GTDB taxonomy): domain Bacteria; phylum Actinomycetota; class Actinomycetes; order Prado026; family Prado026; genus CAVQCJ01. The sequence continues at coordinate 1,026,672 of CAVYVA010000002.1, read as the reverse complement.
CGCCGTTCATGACCTCCACGCTGCAGCAGGAGGCCAGCCGGAAGCTGCGGTTCTCCTCGCAGACGACGATGCGGGTGGCGCAGCGGCTGTACGAGAACGGCTACATCACCTACATGCGCACCGACTCGACCACGCTGTCGGAGGCGGCCATCGCGGCAGCCCGGGCGACCGCACGGGACATCTTCGGCGCGGACAGCGTCCCGGATGCTCCGCGCCAGTACACCCGCAAGGTCAAGAACGCCCAGGAGGCGCACGAGGCCATCCGGCCCTCCGGGGACAGCTTCCGCACGCCGGGCGAGGTAGGCCCGGAGCTGTCCGGCGACGAGCTCGCCCTCTACGACCTGATCTGGAAGCGGACGGTCGCCTCGCAGATGTCCGACGCGCGCGGGTTCACCGTCACGGTGCGGCTGGGTGCGGCGGCCGCTGACGGCCGGGACGCGGTCTTCTCGGTGTCCGGCACGGTCATCACGCACCGTGGGTTCCTGGCCGCGTACGAGGAGGGCCGCGACGACGACGGCGCCGGTGGCGAGGCCGGTGCCGACGACGCCGAGCGGCGGCTGCCCCCACTCAAGGCCGGCGACCCGCTCAGCCTGCTCGGGCTCGAGGCGGAGGGCCACAGCACGCAGCCGCCGCCGCGGTACACCGAGGCGACCCTCGTCAAGGCGCTCGAGGAGCGCGGCATCGGCCGCCCGTCGACGTACGCCTCGATCATGGGGACGATCCTGGACCGCGGGTACGTGTGGAAGCGCGGCGGCTCCCTGGTCCCGTCGTTCCTCGCGTTCTCGGTCGTGTCGTTGCTGGAGAAGCACTTCAGCGAGCTGGTCGACTACGACTTCACCGCGCGGATGGAAGAGGTGCTCGACTCGGTCGCCGACGGGCACGCGCAGCGGCTGGACACGCTGCGGCGCTTCTACTACGGCGAGGACGCGGCGGGTCTGGCGCCCAACGGGGGCGTGCAGTTCCGCGGCCTGCACCCGATGGTCGGCGGCCTCGGCGACATCGACGCCCGCGAGATCAACTCGATCCCGATCGGGGACGGCATCGTGCTGCGGGTGGGCCGGTACGGTCCCTACCTCGAGCGCGAGACGGTCGGTCCGGACGGCGAGGCGAGCACCGAGCGGGCCCCGGTCCCCGAGGACGTCGCCCCGGACGAGCTGACCATCGAGCGCGCCCAGCAGATGCTGGCGCAGCCGTCCGGCGACCGCTCGCTGGGAACGGACCCGCAGACCGGGCTCGCGGTGGTCGTGAAGGCCGGCCGGTTCGGCCCGTACGTCACCGAGGTGCTGCCGGAGGACGCGCCGAAGTCGGCCAAGCCGCGGACCGCCTCGCTGTTCAAGGCGATGTCGGTCGACACGGTGACCCTCGACGACGCGGTGCGGCTGCTGTCGCTGCCGCGCGCCGTCGGCGTCGACCCTGCCGACGGGGCCGAGATCACCGCGCTGAACGGCCGTTACGGGCCGTACCTGAAGAAGGGCACCGACTCGCGGTCGCTGACGTCCGAGGACGCGCTGTTCTCCGTGGGCCTGGACGAGGCGCTCGAGCTGTTCGCACAGCCCAAGCCGCGCGGTCGCGGCCGCAGCGTCGCGCCGCCGTTGCGCGAGCTGGGCGCCGATCCCGGCTCCGGCCAGCCGCTCGTGGTCCGGGAGGGCCGCTTCGGCGCCTACGTCACCGACGGCGAGACGAACGCGACCTTGCGCAAGGGCGACTCGGTCGAGTCCCTCACCGTCGAGCGCGCCGCCGAGCTGCTGGCGGACAAGCGGGCCAAGGGCCCTGCCCCCAAGAAGCGTGCCTCGGCGCGCACCACGCGTCGTCGCTGAGCTGCGCGCCGGTCAGAAGGCGACGACCGCGGCGGGGATCCACCAACCTGCGTTCGTCGGGTCGGCCAGCTCGAGGTACTCGACGGCGTCGATCAGTGCGCGCTGGTCGACCAGCACCTGGCTGCCCTTGTCGAGGGCGACCGGCTTGGTGGGCAGCGGCTGGCCGGGGGCGGGGGCCGGTTGCACGGCCGTGGCTACCGCCGAGGTGACGGTCCCGGTCCGGTACGGGAGGTACGGCATGGGGATGAACTTGCCCCGCAGGAATGTCCAGCCCGGCGACTCCTGGACCCAGTAGCCGGTCAGCGTCCCCGCGGTGATCTGGTACCACAGGCCCGTCCGGTTCGCGATCTTCGTCCGGGTCCCGCACGGCGCCGATGTGACCGTGGCCACGGGCAGCAGCCGGCTCGCCGGCACCCGCCCGAGCGAGTCGAAGATGTAGGCCGGGTGGGTGCCCTTCTCGAGGATGACGGTGCCGGCCGCCCGCGGGTCCGGGAAGTCCGCATGGAACAGGTCCGCTGCGGCGGCGAAAGTGGAGTCGCCGGTGATCGTGGAGATCAGGAGGTGCTGCAACGCATGGGTCGTGTGGTAGGCCCTGGAGTCGTGCCGGTCCAGCAGGCAGTACGCGCTGCGCCAGCCGGGGTTGCGTACCTGCGGCGCGACCGCGCGCGAGGTCGCGAACGCTCCCTGGACCAGCTGTCGGGCCCTCTCGTCCTTGGTCGCCTGGTAGTACTGGTAGAGCCCGAACGACGCGAAGTTGTGGCCGTTGTACGTACGGTCCCCGAGCGCGATGTCCGTACGCGGGTACTCGTCCAGCCAGACGTGCCCACCCTGGACCCAGGTGACCCACGGCTTGCCGGCGGCCTGTGGCACCAGGAAGCTCCGGAAGGTGCCGTCGGCCTCGGCCTGGTGGCCCCCGTCACCGGTGACCGCGTGCAGGCGGGTGAAGAAGTCCAGCACCTGCCCCTGGGCGATCCCTGAGTACCAGGGCGGCACCCGGTTCGCGGTGGAGTGCGGGGAGTAGAGGAAGTCGTAGGGGTGGAACAGCCCTCCGCCGTAGGCGTGGGCGCGGCCGATGAGACGCAGGGCCTGCCTGAGGGCCAGGTCGAGGAACCGCCGGTCCTTGGTCAGGCGGTAGCTCTCGAGCAGTGCCATGCCGTACTGAGCCTGGGCCGCCGGATGGTTCCAGAGCTTGCCGCCTAGGTCGACCATGCGCACCCCGGCGGAGTCGACGACGCCGTAGCCCAGCGGCGCGGGTGTCGTCAGCGCGTAGGCCTGCAGCTCCGGCGGCAGCACGCGCAGCTCGAAGTCGTACCGCAGGAAGTTCTTGTACGGAAGTGCGGCGGTGACCGGCACCGCCGGGGCGGGCGCTGCAGGGAGCGTGAGCTCCACCGGCGGCGCGGTGAGTGCGCGCTGCGCTTCGGCCAGCGAGGCGCCGAGCTCGGCCGGCGCGTCGGCGCCCCCCGGGTCGACCCCCGGACCAGCCGTGGGTCTCGCGCCGTCGGCGCGCGCCGTCCCGGGCAGCACGGTCGCGATGCCGGCCCCGGCCGTGGTGACGACGGCGCCGCGAAGCAGGGTCCGCCTGGTGAACCGCTTCCTGGTCATGCGTCCCCCCGGTCGTGGCAAGGCCCCTCCGGCCGCCGCCGTGGAGGGTACCTCCAGAAAGCCCCGGACGCGGCCGCGACGACAGGAGACGGCGGGTCCGGGCCGACGGTCCCCGCGGATATGGTGCGGGCATGTTCGTGGCGTTCGAGGGCGGCGAGGGCGCCGGCAAGTCCACCCAGGTGGCGGCGCTCGCCGCGCTGCTGCGCGCCCGTGACCACGAAGTCGTCGAGACCCACGAGCCGGGGGACACCAGGATCGGGCCGGACGTCCGCAGGCTCGTGCTCGGGCACGCGAGCACCGGGCTGTCGGCCAAGGCCGAGGCGCTGCTGTACGCCGCGGACCGGGCCGAGCACGTCGAGTCGGTGGTACGCCCGGCGCTGGCCAGGGGCGCGATCGTCCTGACCGACCGGTACGTCGACTCGTCCCTGGCCTATCAGGGGGCCGGCCGGCCGCTGGACTACGACGCGGTCGCGCAGGTCAACGCGTGGGCGACCGGCGGCCTGCTGCCCGACCTGACCGTGCTGCTCGACCTGGACCCGGAGGAGGGCCTGCGCCGGGCCGGCGAACCGGACCGGCTCGAGGTCGAGCCGCTGGAGTTCCACCGCCGGGTGCGGGCCAAGTTCCTCGAGCTCGCTGCGCAGGACCCGGAGCGCTACGTCGTGCTCGACGGCTCCGCGCCGCCGGAGCAGGTGCAGGCCGAGGTCGCGGCGGCGGTCCTGGCCCGGCTGAGCATCCAGGTGGTGCAGTAACGATGGCGACTGCGCCCGGTGTGTGGGCCGACCTGGTCGGACAGACCCGCGTCGTCGACCAGCTGCGCGCCGCCGCCGTCTCGGCCCGCGAGGTGGTCGCCGGCACCGGTCCGGGCGTCGGCATGACGCATGCGTGGGTCTTCACCGGACCGCCGGGCTCGGGTCGCAGCACCGCTGCGCTGTCGTTCGCCGCTGCCCTGCAGTGCACCAACACCGGCTCCGAGCCAGGCTGCGGGCACTGCCACGCGTGCCGCACGACGCTGGAGGGCACCCATCCCGACGTCGAGGTGGTCCGGCCGCCCGGGCTGCACCACCTCACCGACGAGATCCGGCACCTCGTCCGCAACGCCGTGCTGTCCCCGGCGTCCGGGCGGTGGCAGGTCGTCGTGGTCGAGGACGCGGACCGGCTCGAGGGACCCGACCTCGCCTGGCGGCCGGCGAACGCCCTGCTCAAGGCAATCGAGGAGCCGGCCCCGCGCACCGTGTGGATCCTGTGCGCGCCGTCGCTCGAGGACGTCCTGCCGACCATACGTTCGCGCTGCCGTCCGATCGGCCTGGTCACGCCCCCGGTCGACGCGGTCGCCGACGTGCTGGTCCGCCGGGACGGGGTCGACCCGGCGACGGCCGCGTTCGCGGCGCGGGCGGCCCAGTCGCACGTCGGGCGGGCCCGTCGGCTCGCGCTCGACGAGGGCAGCCGGCTGCGCCGCGCCGAGGTGCTGCGCATCCCGGCCGCGCTGGCCGACGTCGGCGCGTGCCTGGTCGCCGCTGCGAACCTGGTCGACGCTGCGGACGAGGAGGCCGAGGCCGCGACCGCCGGCCGCGACGCCGCGGAGACCGACGCCATGGCGCTGGCGCTCGGGCAGGGCTCCAGCCGAGGGCTGGACGCGCAGGGCCGGTCGCAGCTCAAAGACCTGGAGAAGCAGCACAAGCGCCGGGCGACCCGCACCCAGCGCGACATCCTCGACCTCGCGCTGCTCGACCTCGTGGGCTTCTACCGGGACGTCCTCGTGCAGCAGCTCGACGCACCGGTCGGGATCGCCAACGTCGACGTGTTCCGCGAGATCGACACCGTGGCCCGAGCCAGCACACCCGAGCGGACCCTGCAGCGGGTGGACGCGATCTTCGCCTGCCGCGCTGCGGTCGCTTCCAACGTCGCGCCGCTGCTCGCGGTCGAAGCGCTGACACTGGCCTTGCGGTGACACTGCCGACTGGCACGCCAGGCCAGGTAGCCGCGTAGACATCCAGGGCGTGGGCGTTCAGGTGCGCCCGGAGGCTGGGCCGTGGGGCCTTGCCGTGCGGTCGGTACCGATCCCTTCCCCCCCTGCCCGGACGGCGCAGTAGCGTGCAGGCTCAGGTGGGGGGCCGCCTCCCGGGAGCCGCAATGGCCAAGGTCATCGGCTGCGGATCGCTTCTTTGCCGCGACCATTCTCACCACGTCGTGCACTGGAACCGATCCGGTCTCATCGTCGCCCCGCGCGAGCGCGACGTCACCGTCAGCAGGTGCGTCACAGACGGCCGCATCCGGTCCTACAACGTTCGCCTCCGAGACGTACGGGTACACCGTGAGCCTTCCTGCGGGTTGGGCCGCGGTCCAGGCTCAGAAGGCATGGGACGGGAAGGCGAAGCTCTCTGCCGAATCTCCCGAAGTCGACCAGTTGACCAGTCCGGCGTCCGCGAGCTCATGGGCGCTCTCCGCGCCGTCGACACAGAAGCTCGCGGCATTCACGGCCTCGATGATCGCTACAAACACCCGCGACCACGGCGACACATGTCCAGCCAAGCCGGAGAAGTCGGTTCCGATCACCGTCGGCGGCGGCCCGGGGACTCTGCTCGCCTACAACTGCGGAATCCTCATCAACCTCGCCGCAGCGGTCCACAACGGTGTCGGCTACCAGTTCGGGTTCCGCGACCCAGCCGTGCACACGGCGACCGACCCGGTGGACCAGTCGACGTTCCTGGCCATCCTCGCGTCGATGCAGTTTCCCGACTGAGCGGCAAGGCACCAGCTTCTGGCTTACTGAGCACCAGACAGTCGGTCCCAGGGGTCGACGGCTGGAAGGCGCGTCCTCAGGTCATGAACTAGGGGGTCGCCCGCAAGTCCAGGGTTACTGCGACGCGACGATGTCTTCCCGTACCAGTCTGGCGGCGAGCGGGCCGCACCGAGGTGCCGTTCGCGGGCGGTCCGCGGCGACGAGCCGCGAGACTCTCCTGGCATCGGGCATCGGCGAGGACTTGCTACGGGTGCCTAGCGCGGGCTTCGAATTCGCCGGGTATACAGGCCAACGCGGCAGGTGTCGATGAGGCTCCTAGCGAGGCGGGTTGGTCTCGCCGGTTCCCAACGAGCTCAAGGAATGGGCGATGCGCTGGGCAGACAAGTGTCTGGTTCCGGTGGTGGTTGGGTTGACGACGCTGCTCCTCACCGGATGCCACAACACGCAACGGACGATCGGTCAACGGGCGATCGATGTGACCCTTCACTTCAGCGGCGCGAATCCCTGCTCTGGGACGATCGTCCGCGCGATCGTCGTTGACGAGAACGGCAAGACCGTCGGAAGCGGCCTGCTCCTCCTCAAGACAGAGACTGACGGCAACGTGTTCGAATCGAAGCTTGCCGTGCACGATGCCGCCCAATACCAAGTGAAGGTCTTCGATCCTTGCAGCGGGGAACCCATGCGATCCGGGCCTTACACGGCCGCGCAGGTCGATGAGCCCAACTTCGTCGTCGACGTGGAGGCCCCGGGAGAGGTCGGGTGACCTACACGTATTCCGCCGCCACCGTCCCTAGGCACATCAATCGCCGGTTTGTGAAGTCGACTGCCCAACAGAACCGGCGGCGCCCGCAGCGGTGGACCCTTACGGGGACTCGGCGGTTCCCTTCAACCCCCTCCGAGAACTCGCGTCAGAGGTCTCGTCCATCCGAGGGCATGCACGGCCAGGTCTAAGAGCAACGCGGCTTGGATCGGCTCGCCGCCCTCATCGGCGCCTGTGACGCCCGACAGGACCTGCCGCGCCCTGCAGGCCCTGGTCGCCTACCTCTGCGACTGGGGACGTGAGGCGTTCCCAGACGCCACCAAGCCCGACTGGGCCATCTAGGACCCGCGCACCGAAGTGCCGTTCTGTTCACACGGCCCCAGCGCTGATCCGGCATTCTGTGCTGGTGCAGGACCTGTCGAGACCTTCTCAGGAACCCAGGCTGTCCGGCCTGCGTCGCAGGCCCATGAGGCGTCTGGCGGCCGCGGCCGGCGCTGCCCTTGTACTGGCGGCGTGCACCGGATCGCCAGAAGTCGCGGACCGGTCCCCATCCAGCACCGCCTCGGTGATCGACCTGGACGGTGGAGCCCTGCACGCCGTACCGGTAGGCCCCGGAACTGCCTCGCCGATTCCGTCCAGCCAGGCCCTGCAGGTGCTTGCGCGGCAGACCGCCCAGGTCACCGGGTATGACCCACCGGTGCTTGCTCACGTGACCTGGAAAGCCACCGCCACCGACTCATCTCCGCCTGGGCGGCTGCCGCGCCCGGGCACACTCGGCTGGGTCGTGGTCTACCGCACAATCGAGCCGCAGCCGTCCTGCCCCATGCTCCAGGGCAGTTCTTCCCCGACCCGGGCCGGCTCGCAGTCCGACGCGGTCATCGTCGATGCGACCAGCGGCACGGCCGCGATCTACATCGGCTCACATCCGATCTGCCGGAACTGGACCAAGCCGACGATCGGCCCAGCCCACCGCTACTGGTCAACAAAGTGGACCCGGGCCACTGCGACGTCCGTCCGAGCAACAGTGCCGCCCTGCGGGGCACTTTCCGGCTCCTGGACGATAAACGACACCATGATCGTCCTCGCAATGCGACCGTATGACAGTCACTGCGCGACCGGGCCGACGACGGTCATCACCAGTGACATCACCTCCACTGACTGGAACCACCTGGTACCCGCGCCGGTAGGCCCTGTCTGCGCTCGGCCAAGCCCAGGTGTACGGCTTCCCCTTGACGCTGACTGCATTCGACTGCCTGGCCTCTAGCGACCGCCAATCGGATAGCGCGCCATGGCCTGCCGCACCGAAAGGCGCGGGCGCTGATCCGGCATTGGGTGCGCTCGCCGATGGCGACTGCGGCAGGGTCTGGGCATGGCCGAACGCGTGCTCCAACTACCGGTTGGCGTCGTCTGGAATCCGGGCGCACCTGACGCCGAGTCGTCACCGACCTGGGTCTGAAGGAAGCGTCAGCTCGTCCCGGACGAGCCGGCTGCGCCAAGCCCGTGCGTGTACGCCTGCATCCCCTGCACCGCCGGGTCCAGCAGCTCTCCGGCGCTGCGGCCCAGGTCCGGCGCGCCCAGCAGCTCGGCGGCGGCCGCGAGCAGCCCCTCGTACGCCTCGACGCCGGCCTGCAGCCGCGCGGTCACCGACACCGCCGCCTCCCGGGCCGCCGTGCTCGCCGGACCGGGACCCATCTCGCGGGTCACCCGGTCCAGCACGGCCAGCCGTTCGACCTGCTGGTGCAGCAGCGGCGCCGCCTCGTCCACCGCTCGGGACAGCTCGGCTCCGGCCGGCGGGTAGAGCCGCTCGACCGCCGGGACCACCCGGCCCAGGTTCGCCTCGGCGACCGCCAGCCGTTCGGCCACCTCGGCCCCGATGCTGCCCCTGGCCGCGCGGGTCGTCAGCGCCGGCGACCACTGCGTGGGGTACCCCGACCGCTGCGGCGGCCGCGTGCGCCGCAGCCGGACGCAGCCCGTCACCCCGTACCAGAGCGAGACCGCGGTGACGCACAGCCACCAGGGCGGCCCACCGATCGCCGCGACGGCCGTCGCGACCGCGGCGACCGCTGCCACGAAGGCGCGCGTGCGCAGCCGTCCGACCGTGCGCTCGTACCGGGCCAGGTCGCGTCGGTACGCCAGCTCACCGGGCCCGACACCGGACTGCGCGGCCCGCCAGGCAGCGACCGCGCCGCCGGCCGTGCCCGCCGCCCACGTCACCCGCGGGTTGCCCATGCCGTCCACAGGGACACCGTAAGTCCGTACGGGCTCTCAGGGGGCGCTCAGGGACCCGTGAGAACCTGGATCCCCTCCGGCGCCCGTGTGCTGGCCGCCCGAAACCCGAGGAACTCCCGCCGTGCGTCCCCTGTCGTCCCGCCGCGCCGCCGTCGCCGTCGTCACGGCCCTCGCCTCCGCGCTCGCCCTCGCCGCCTGCACCGGTGGGCCCGGCGGGTCCGGCGGGTCCGACGCCGCGCCGGCGCTCACCCCGACCGCCCAGCCGGGCTCCAGCGTCCCCCCGACCCCCTCGCTGGAGGGGTTCTACACCCAGCACCCGAAGTGGACCCAGTGCGGGGACGGCTTTCTGTGCGCGGCGATCAGCGTCCCCATCGACTACAAGAACCCGACCGCCGGCCATCTCGCCCTCAAGCTCGTCCGGTTGCCGGCCACCGACCCCGCGCACCGGATCGGCTCGCTCGTCATCAACCCGGGCGGGCCGGGTGCGTCCGGCATCCAGTACGCCCGGGACGCCCGCAGCGCGTTCAGCGCCCGGCTCCGGGCCGTCTACGACATCGTCGGCTTCGACCCGCGCGGCGTCGCGAGCAGCACGCCGGTGCACTGCCTGGACGCAAAAGACCTCGACGCGCTGCTGGCGTACGACGGCTCGCCGGACACCCCGGCCGAGGAGCAGGGCCTCATCGCGATCAGCAAGCACTTCGCCGACGGCTGCGAGCAGCGTTCGGCGGCGATCCTCGGGCACGTCGGCAGCGTGGACACCGCGCGAGACATGGACGTGATCAGGTCCGTCGTCGGCGACGCGAAGCTGCACTACTACGGCGCCTCGTACGGGACCTTCCTGGGCGCCACCTACGCGGAGGAGTTCCCGACGAAGGTCGGCCGGCTGGTGCTCGACGGCGCCGTCGACCCCACCCTCGACGCGACCGCGCTCTCGGAAGGACAGCTCGGCGGTTTCGAGCGCGCGCTCACGGCCTTCCTGTCCGACTGCGTCAGACGCAGCGACTGCCCGGTCGGGCCCACCGTCGCGGACGCCCGCGCGCAGATCGCCAAGCTGGTCGCGGACTCCGACGCGCACCCGCTGCGCAGCGACAGCGGCCGTCCGGTCACGCAGCCGCTCGTCGTGCTCGGCCTGCTCTACCCGCTCTACGACAAGGCCAACGGCTGGCCGGCCCTGCGCAGCGCCCTCAACCAGGCCAGCGGAGGCAACGGCAACACGTTGCTGTTCATCGCCGACGCGTACAGCGACCGCAACGCCAACGGCACGTACAGCTCCAACCAGAACGAGGCCATCTTCGCCGTCAACTGCCTGGACCGCGCGGACCACTCGACGATCCCCGAGCTGCGCGCCGACGCCGCGAGGTTCGCCCAGGAGTCGCCGATCTTCGGGGCGTACTTCGCCTGGAGCGACGCACCCTGCACGGTCTGGCCCGCCCCGCCGACCGACACCCCGCACGAGATCCATGCCGTGGGCGCGGCGCCGATCCTGGTGGTCGGTACGACGCGCGACCCGGCGACGCCGTACCAGTGGGCCCAGCACCTGGCCTCGATGCTCGACTCCGGGCGGCTGCTGACCCGCATCGGGGACGGGCACACGGCGTACCGCCGGGGCAGCACCTGCATCGACGACTCGGTGGACACCTACCTGGTCCGCGGCACCCTGCCGCCGGTCGGCACCGTCTGCCAGACCTGAGTGCCGCATCTCGTGTCAGGGTGAGCCACGCCTGTGGCCCGTCCTCGCCCTGACACGAGATTCGCGGTCGGGTTGGCGGGTGCTGCTCCGGTAGACTTCCCGCCTCGCTCCGGCCCCGCGGCCGGTGCGGGCCGCCTTAGCTCAGTCGGCAGAGCGACGCACTCGTAATGCGTAGGTCCAGGGTTCGACTCCCTGAGGCGGCTCCACCATAATCGCACCTGCAGTGTCTGGTCGGGACACGGACGGCAGCCAGGATCGGCCCGTCAGCATCGAGCGTGGGGTTCGTCCGAGCAGGGGTTGGACCGGACAGACTCGGCCAAGCCGGTGACGGCGGGCAGTCGGGTGCGAAGGACCGCAATGGAGGGGCCACCTCGGTCGAGGTGGCGTCGCTGGTGCTGCCAGTGCGTCTACGACGTCGCCCCGCCGCCAGCATCGCGAGACGAGCGGGCGGGGGCGCAGACGTTGTGCTAGCTGCTCTGCGACGCAGCGGAGACCATGCTGGAGGTGACGCCGCGGCTGCCGCATGCAGATGATGCTCTCTTCGGCTGGGCGAGATACACACAGAGCATCCTGGTTTCCAGCTCGGTGCGCGGCCATGGTGGCCAGCAATCCCGTGTGGTACCCACGGCTCTCGGCGGTGTGAGCACGGTCGCACCGTCAGGACGTGCTGCCTCCCCTTCGAGGGCGCGGTTAGGCAGACCAGTCACAGCCGCCACGCCCGCACTGGGAGACGCACCCGACAATCAGTGTTCGCCCCAGCGATTGCGGGCCAACGTACGCAGCTCAGAAGGGGTAGGACGGCGGCTCCGACCGGACGGTGACCCACTGGGTCTCGGTGAACGCGTCGACGTTGGCCGCCGGTCCGCCGAAGCGCGACCCGGTGCCCGAGGCGCCTACCCCGCCGAACGGGATATTGGCCTCGTCGCTGACGGTCTGGTCGTTGATATGCACGATGCCGCTCGGGATCTTCTCCGCCAGCTCCAGCCCCCGCATGACATCGCGCGTCACGATCCCGAGGGCGAGGCCGTACTCGGTGTCGGCCGCCAGCCGCACCGCGTCCTCCACCGAGGAGTACGAGACGACCGGCGCAACTGGGCCGAAGATCTCCTCGGCGAACGCGGGGGACGTCGGGCGGGACGTCAGAGAGGACCGTGGCCCGGTAGAAGAGCTGCTCGTACTCACCACCCGCCACGACCTTCGCGCCGGCGCCCTGGCTCGCGGTGACCATGCCATGGATCTTGTCGCGCTGGCGGACGTCGATCACCGGGCCCAGCGCAACCTCCGCCGTCGCCGGGTCGCCGACCGGAAGGTGCGCCGCCTTGCCGGCCAGCCGCTCGACGTAGTCGTCATAGAGGCTCTCGTGGACGATGTGCCGGCCGGTGGTCATGCAGATCTGGCCCTGGTGGAAGAACGACCCGAAGGCGGCCAGCGTCACGGCCTGATCGACGTCCGCGTCCGCGCAGGACCACCAGCGCGGAGTTGCCGCCGAGCTCGAGGTGCGCGCGGGTCAGGTGGCGGGCGGCCAGCTCGCCGACGTGCCGGCCGGCTGCGGTCGACCCGGTGAACGACACCACGTGGACGCGCGGGTCGGCGATGATCGCCTCGCCGACGGCAGGGCCGCCGGGGAGCATCTGCAGCACGCCGGGTGGCAGCCCCGCCTCCTCGAAGATGCGGGCAATCGTCACGCCGCCGGTGACCGCGGTCCTCGGGTCCGGCTTGAGGATCACGCTGTTGCCCAGCGCCAGAGCCGGCGCGACCGACCGGATGCCCAAGATGATCGGCACGTTGAACGGGGAGATCACGCCGACGACGCCGACCGGCCTGCGTCGCGCGAGCGACAACCGCGGCTCCTCGCTCGGGATCAGCTCCCCGTACGCACGGCTGGGCAGAGCCGACGCCTCGTAGCACTCCTGCGCGGCGACGTGCAGGGCGAAGCCGGCCATCGGCGGGATCGCACCCACCTCGCGGACGTTCCACCACGAGATCTCGTCGGCGTGCTCGGTCCACAGGTCGCCGGCCCTGCGCAGGATGGCGGCGCGCGCCGGATACGGCGTCTGCGCCCACGCCCGCTGAGCGTCCGCCGCGCTGGCCGCAGCGGTCGCCACGTCGTCCGCGGACGGCTGGCCCATCCTGGCCAGCTCGGCGCCCGTGGCCGGCTCGACCACCGCGTAGTCACCGTCCGAACCGGGGATCCAAGCCCCCCCGACGAAGACCTTGCCGTCCCAGGTCTCTCGGTCCATGAGGCCCATCGCAGACTCCCTCGTTCACCGGGCGGCCACCGCCGCCCCAACGGCGCGACCGTAAGGGATCGTTCCGGGCAGGGTCCATAGTGTTCGAACTGTTGGAACGACGGCGGCATGAGGTAGGTCAGACGAGGCGGGCTAGGCGGCGCGATACCCCATCCGCGCCGAGATGTCGCCCGTGGTCCGGCGCAGCGGCGGCTCGAGCCGCGCGCAGATCGCCTCCGTGGAACCGCCCCACACCGACAGGTGCACCGCGACGTTGACCGCCGCCACCACCGACCCGCTGGCGTCCCGGATCGGCGCTGCGATCGACCGCAGACCGGGCGCGAGCTCCTCGTCGTTCACGGCGTAGCCGAGCTGGTGGATGCGGCGTAGCGCGGTGATCAGCGCCTCGCGTGCCGTGATCGTGTTGGGTCCGCGCCGCGCCAGGTCCGTGCGCTCGAGGATCAGCTTGAGTCGCTCCGGTGTCTGGTTCGCCAGCAGCACCTTGCCCATCGACGTGCAGTAGGCGGGCAGCCGCGAGCCGACGTGCAGGTTCAGGTCGATGCCGAACTGGCCCTCGCGGACGCTGCGCCGGCGGTCGATGTACACGATCTCGGTCCCGTCCAGGACGGCCATGCTCACCGTGAAGCCGGTCTCGTCGGACAGGGCCTGCAGCGCCCGTCCGGCGATCCGGGTGATCTCCATCGAGTTGACCGCCGCGAAGCCCAGGTCGACGACCCGGGGGCCGAGCCGGTACTTGCGGGTCTCCGCCTCCTGCTGCAGGAAGCCCAGCGACGCGAGCGTCGCCACGTACCGGTGGGTGGTGCTCTTGGTCAGGTCAGCGGCCCTGGACAGGTCGGCGATGCCGAGCAGCGGGCGGGACTCGCTGAACGACATGAGGATCGCGAGCCCGCGCTCCAGGGACTGAGAGTGACCTGTCCCCGAGCCGGCCTCCCGCCGCGTTTCCCGATCGTTAGCGGCCATGTTCCGGATGCTAGAACAGATGCCTTGACGAATGGGATAGGCCTTTTCTACTTTCCGCGGTCAACATCGCCCTGACCGGAGGTGCCCGTGGAACGCGAGGTCGAGCGCAATACGTCCAGCCACAGCTCCACGCGCAGGCAGTTCCTCAGCGCCGGTCTCGGCGCCGTCGGTCTGGCTGCGGCCAGCCCGTTGCTCAGCGCCTGCAAGGGCAGCTCCGGTGGCGGGGGCGCCTCCGGCAGCTCGGCCGGCACCCTGAAGATCGGCTTCGTGAGCCCCCGCACGGGTCCGGCGGCGGGCTTCGGCGAGCCCGACGCCTACGTGCTGGGCTTGGCCCGCAAGGCGTTCGCGAATGGGGTCGAGGTGGGCGGCAAGCGCTACTCGGTCGTCATCATCGACAAGGACGGTCAGTCGGACCCGGCTCGTGGTGCGGCCGTGGCGAGCGACCTGATCCACTCCGACCAGGTCGATCTGATGTTGACCACGTCGACGCCCGAGACGGTGAACCCGGTCTCGGACGCGTGCGAGGCGGCCGGTCTCCCGTGCGTGTCCACCGTCGTCCCGTGGGAGGCGTGGTACTTCGGTCGTGGCGCCAAGTCGGGGCAGCCGTCGCCGTTCAAGTTCACGTACCACTTCTGCTTCGGCGTCCAGCAGTTCGCCAACGCGTACACGACGATGTGGCCGCAGGTGCCGACCAACAAGAAGGTCGGCGTGATGTGGCCGAACGACGCCGACGGCAACGCGATCCGGGCCTCGCTCGGCCCGCTGCTGACCAAGGCGGGGTACACGATCGTCGACCCGGGGGCGTACGCCGACGGGACGAACGACTACTCGGCGCAGATCGCGAAGTTCAAGGCCGAGGACTGCCAGATCTTCAACACCTTTCCGATCCCGCCGGACTTCGCGACGTTCTGGCAGCAGGCGTCCCAGCAGGGGTACAAGCCGAAGATTGCCCAGATCGCCAAGACCGGTCTGTTCCCGTCGCAGGTCGAGTCGCTCGGAGCCATCGGCGAGGGACTCGCCAGCGGCGAGTACTGGGGCCCGACGTGGCCGTATACCTCGACGCTCACGAACGTCTCGGCCAAGGACCTCGGCTCGGGCTACGAGAGCTCCAGCGGCAAGCAGTGGAACCAGCAGCTCGGCGCGAGCCTTGCCCTGTTCGACGTGGCGAACGCGCTCTTCAAGGCCAGCAGCAACCCCAAGGACAAGCAGGCGCTGGCCACCACCATGGCGAGCCTGTCGGTGGACACGGTCATTGGGAAGCTGGCCTGGGGCAAGGGTCCGGTCGCCAACGTCGTCGCTACCCCGATCATCGGCGGTCAGTGGGTCAAGGGGTCCAAGTACCCGCTCGACTTCGTCGTGGTTGAGAACTCCAACGATCCGAACGTCCCGATCGCCGCAACCCTGCAACCCTACGGAGCATGACGGTCGCTGAGCAGGCCGAGCCCGCCCCCGTCCTAGTCGGCCGCGCGCTGGTCAAGCGGTTCGGCACGCTGACCGTCCTCAGCACGGTGGACTTCTCGGTCGAGCCCGGCGAAGCCGTCGGCATCGTCGGGCCGAACGGAGCAGGCAAGACCACGCTGCTCAATGTCCTGGCCGGCTCGGTCACCCCGGACAGTGGGTCGGTGGCCCTGCTCGGCCAGTACGTGGGATCCATGGGGCCTGCCGAACGCTGCCGGCGAGGGCTCGGGCGCGCGTTCCAGATCCCGCGGCCCTTCCACGGCATGACGGTGCTGGAGAACGTGATCGTGGGCGCCTCGGCCGGTGGCGGGCTCAAGGGGGCACCGCTGCGCGCCCGTGCGCTCGAGGTGCTCGAGGTCTGCAGGCTCACCGAGCTGGCGAACCGCAGGGCCGCCAGTCTCGGGCTGCTGCACCGCAAGCGGCTGGAGGTGGCCCGCGCCCTGGCCACGGGTCCGCGCGTGCTGCTCCTGGACGAGATCGGTGCCGGGCTTACCGACGCCGAGGCGGTCGAGCTGGTCGAGCTGATCCGGCATCTGCGTGACACCGGCATCTCGGTGGTGTGGATCGAGCACATCGTCCACGTGCTGCTGCAGGTGGTCACCCGGCTGATCGCGATGGACGCGGGCAGCGTGATCGAGCAGGGTGAGCCCCGCGCGGTCCTGAGCAGCGCTGCGGTGATCGACGCCTACCTCGGGCGGGAGGGCGCATGAGCCTGCTCGAGGTGGACGGGCTCGGCGCCGGCTACGGCCTGCTCCAGGCAGTGCGCGGCATCTCGTTCACGCTGGACGAGGACGAGCGTCTGGCGCTCGTGGGCGCGAACGGCGCCGGCAAGTCGACGCTGCTGCGGTGCCTGGCCGGCGCGCACAGGCCGTCGGCGGGCACCATCCGGTTCGACGGTGTCGACATCACGCACGTCCCGGCGCATCGACGAGCGCGGCAGGGCATCGCTCTGGTGCCGGAGGGTCGGCGGCTCTTCCCGGACCTCACGGTCCTGGAGAACCTCCAGGTCGCTGGTGCGCGGAGCCGGCGCGGGGAGTGGACGGTGGACCGCGCTCTCGAGGTCTTCCCGGTGCTGCGGCAGGTGCGCTACCAGCGTGCCTCAACGTTGTCCGGCGGTCAGCAGCAGACGGCCGCGATCGCCCGGGCGCTGATGACGAACCCGCGGCTGCTGCTCCTGGACGAGGTGTCCCTCGGGCTGTCGCCGGTGGCCGTGCAGGGCGTGTACGACTCGCTGGCCCAGCTCGGCACGACCGACACGGCGATCGTCCTGGTCGAGCAGGACCTCACGCGCGCGATGACGTTCGCGGACCGGGTCGCGTGCGTCCTGGAGGGGCGGATCGTGCTGACCGGTGCCGCCGAGACTCTGACCCGGGAGCAGGTCACCGAGGCGTACTTCGGCCTGGACGGCAGGAGCTCGCGCCATGGTTAGCCGGGCAGCGACCGGGGGGAGACCGCGATGACCTGGGTCAACTCTCTGGTGCAGGGGGTGTTCCTCGGGGGAATCTACGCGCTGCTCGCGTGCGGCCTGTCCCTGATGTTCGGCGTCATGCGCATCATCAACCTCGCCCACGGCGACATCGCCGTGCTCGGTGCGTACCTCGTGTGGGTCATCACCTCCCACGCCGGTGTGTCGCCATTCGTCGCGCTCATCGCCGCGCTGCCCGTGATGATGGCGTTCGGCTACCTGCTCCAGGTGACCCTGCTGGGGCGGAGCCTGCGCGGAGGCCAGCTGGTTCCGCTGCTCACGACGTTCGGGCTGGCCGTCGTCATCCAGAACTCGCTCCTGCAGATCTTCTCGCCCGACGTGCACTCGCTGCAGCCGTACGTGGGTGCGCTGGGCACGGCCAGCTGGCAGATCACCGACCAGCTCTCCATCCCGTTGCTCGGAGTCGTCATCCTCGCCGTGGCCGCGTCGGTCCTCGGTGGGCTGCAGCTGCTGCTGCGCAGGACGTCGTACGGGCGGCAGATGCGCGCCACCGCCCAGGACGCGGACACCGCGTCGCTGGTCGGTGTGAACGCGACACAGGTCTACGCCGGCGCCACCGCGCTGGCCGTCGCGACCGCGACGCTCGCCGGGACGTTCCTCGCGATCCGGTCGACGTTCGAGCCGTCCAGCGGCAGCACGCAGCTGATCTTCGCGTTCGAGGCGGTCATCATCGGCGGGCTGGGATCGCTGTGGGGGACCCTCTGGGGCGGCATCGCGCTCGGGGTCGCCCAGTCGATCGGCGCGCACATCGACCCGCAGTACGCGGTGCTCGCGGGCAACCTCGTGTTCCTGGCCGTCCTCGCCAGCCCGCGCGGTCGTGCGATCGCCGGCGGAGTGTCCCGGTGAGCGCCACCGGCGCCGTGATCCGGCGCTGGACACCCAGCTCGAGGATCGGCATGGGGCTGATCGGCGTCGCGGTGCTGCTGCTGACGACCGTCCCGCTCACGCTCAACAACGCCGCGGTCGCGCAGCTCACCACGTTGCTGATCTTCGTGATCCTGGCCGGCATGTGGAACGTCCTGGCCGGCTACGGCGGCATGGTCTCGGTCGGTCAGCAGGGCTTCATCGGCCTGGGCGCCTACGGGACCATCTTCTTCACCCAGCACGGCGTGGCGCCGTACCTCGCAATGGTGCTGGGGGCCGTCGTGGCAGGGGCACTCTCGCTGCCACTCTCGCTCCTGGTGCTCAGACTGCGGGGCGGACAGTTCGCCATCGGCACCTGGGTCGTCGCCGCGACGCTCGGCATCCTCATCTCGCTGGACCAGGACTTCGGCGGCGGCACCGGCACGTCGCTTACCGGGCTGAACGTCTACGACGAGACGACCAGGCAGGCGTACACCTACTGGCTGACGCTCGGCTTCGCAGTCGTCGTCCTGGCTCTTTCGCTGCTGCTCCTGCGCAGCCGTCGCGGCGCCGCGCTGCAGGCGATCCGTGACGACGAGGAGGCGGCCGCGTCCGTCGGCGTCCGGACGCTGCGACTCAAGCTGCTCCTGTTCGTGTTCGCGGCGTTCGGGTGCGGTGCGGCCGGCGCGATGATCCTGGCCACCACGCTGTTCGTCACGCCGTCGTCGATCTTCAGCGTGCAGTGGACCGCCTACATGATCTTCATGGTGCTGGTTGGCGGGCTGGGCAGCTTCGAAGGGCCGATCCTCGGTGCGCTCGTGCTCTGGGGCATCCAGTACGAGTTCGGCGACCGCGGCG
Source organism: uncultured Actinomycetota bacterium (assembly GCA_963771835.1). Lineage (GTDB taxonomy): Bacteria > Actinomycetota > Actinomycetes > Prado026 > Prado026 > CAVQCJ01. Next base: position 1,007,980 of record CAVYVA010000002.1, on the reverse strand, counting down.
CCTGGTACCTGATCGGTCTCGGCGCCGTCGCGATCGGGTTCGCGCTGCTGCTGCCGCGTGGGTTGTGGAGCCTGGTGGAAGAGCGGACGCGGATCAGACTGCTGCCCGTGGGCTACCGTGTCGACGCCGGCCCGGTGGCATCCGCAGCGCACGAGCCAGCGCCCGCGGACCCACGCTGAACCGGGGAGGCTGATCGCGTGTCGACGCAGAACGCCGAACCGGCACCTGCCACCTACGGGCACCACATCGGCGGCCGGTGGCGGGCCGCCCAGGCCGGCCGCACGTTCGACGACCTGGACCCCTGGAACAGCGACGTGGTCGCCTCGTTCGCCGCCGGGGACGCCAACGACGCCGAGGCTGCAGTGGCCAGCGCGGACCACGCCTTCCGTGACTGGAGCCGGTCGTCGCCGGCAGTGCGGCAGGACATCTTCCTGCGTGCGGCCGTGGTGCTCCAGCGACGGCGGGCCGAGATCATGGCCTGGCTCGCCGCCGAGACCGGGTGCGGCCACGACTTCGGGTCCATCCAGCTGGACTTTGCCGTCTCGCTGCTCCGACAGGCCGCCGGTGCGCCGTACTCGGCAGTGGGGCAGATCATGCCTTCGGACCTGGACGGGTCGACGGCGATGGCAGTGCGTCGCCCGGTCGGAGTGGTCGCGGCGATTGCGCCGTGGAACGCGGCGTTGGTCCTGTCCGGCCGGGCGATCGCCGCGCCGCTGGTGCTGGGCAACACCGTCGTCCTGAAGCCGTCCGAGGAGTCGCCCTGGAGCGGCGGCCTGGTCTGGGCCGAGATCTTCGAGGAGGCGGGCCTGCCGCCGGGCGTCCTGAACGTCGTCACGCACGCCCGGGGCGAGGCCGGCGCGATCGGGGCGGTGCTGGTCGCCCACCCGCGGGTGAGGCGGCTGAACTTCACCGGCTCCACCGCGACCGGCCGGCGACTGGCCGAGGCCGCGGGACGCAACCTGAAGCGCGTCGTCCTCGAGCTCGGCGGCCAGAACCCGCTCATCATCCTGGCCGACGCGGACGTGGACTATGCGGTTGACGCCGCTGCCTACGGCGCCTTCCTGCACCAGGGCCAGATCTGCATGTGCGCGCGTCGGATCCTGGTCGAGCGGCCGATCGCCGACGAGTTCCTCGAGCGGTTCGCCGAGAAGACCGCGGGGCTGGTGGCCGGCGACCCGCGTGACCCGCGCACCGTGATCGGGCCACTCATCAACGAGTACGCGCTGTCGACGGTCTCCCGACGCGTACGGGAGGCGGTCGACGGGGGAGCACGTCTGCTGGCCGGCGGGGTCGCGCAGGGACCGTGCTACCCGGCCACGCTGCTGGTGGACGTGCCGCCGGGCAGCGAGCTCGCCCAGGACGAGACCTTCGGCCCGGTCGTGATGGTCGACGTCGTGGACAGCGCCGAGGAGGCGGTCGACCGGGCCAACTCCTCGCGTTACGGCCTGACCGCCGGCGTGCTGACCGGGAGCCCGGACATCGGCCTGGCCATCGCCGAGCGCCTGGAGGCCGGCATCGTGCACGTGAACGACCAGCCCATCCACGACGAGCCGCAGATGCCGTTCGGCGGCGTGAAGGACAGCGGCTGGGGGCGGTTCGGCATCAGCTTCGCGATGGAGGAGTTCACCGAGCTGCACTGGATCACCATGAAGAGCCAGCCGCGCCAGTTCCCGTTCTAGCCGCGCTCGTTCGACAGAATCTTGACGGCGGCAGCGTCACTGTCTAGCGTGCGACGGGTGCCGGACCTGCCGTCGTCGCTGCACCTGGACGTGCGCGGCGACGTCGCCGTGCTGACACTGGACCGCGTCGCCAAGCGCAACGCCCTCGACGACGAGACGGTGCTCGGGATCGAGGCGCTGGCCGGCTCGCCGCCTCCTGGCGTACGGGTCGTGGTGCTGCACGGCGCGGGCGAGCACTTCAGCGCCGGGCTCGACCTCAGCTCGCTGACCGCCACCTCCGCAGAGGACGGGCTGCACCACTCGCGTATGTGGCACCGGGCCCTGCAGGCGGTGGAGACCGGCCCGGTCCCGTTCGTCACCGCGCTGCACGGTGCCGTCGTGGGCGGCGGGCTCGAGCTCGCCGCCGCCACGCACGTCCGGGTCGCGGACGGCACCGCGTTCTACGCCCTGCCGGAGGGACAGCGCGGCATCTTCCTCGGCGGCGGCGGTTCGGTGCGGCTGCCCCGGCTGATGGGCACGGCGCGGGTGATGGACATGATGCTCACCGGCCGGGTGCTGGACGCGCAGCAGGGTCATTCCGCCGGGCTCACCCAGTACCTGGTCGAGCCGGGGGCCGCGCTGGACACCGCGCTGGAGCTGGCCGCGAAGGTCGCCAGGGTTGCCCCGCTGACCACGTACGCGGTCCTGCAGGCGCTGCCGCGCACAGCACGGGCCGGCGACGCCGAGGGCTACCTGCTCGAGTCGCTCATGGCGTCGGTCGCGTCGTCCTCGGACGAGGCCCAGCAGCGTATGCGCGCGTTCCTGGAGGGGCGGGCAGCCAGGGTCGTACCGGATCCAGCCGGGCCCGAGAGCGAGCCGTGACCGTCGTCGACGGTTCCATCCTGCGGCCGGTGCCACCGGACGCGCTGCAGACCAGCGTGGTCGGCGACTACCTGCGCTGGCTGCGTCGCGAGTGCGGGCGGCACTTCGACTCGTACGACCAGCTGTACACGTGGTCGGTGGACGACCTCGACGGCTTCTGGCGCAGCATCTGGGACTACTTCGGCGTGCGCGCCCGGCGCGAGCCCACCGGCGTCCTCGTCGACGCCACGATGCCCGGAGCGGTGTGGTTCCCGGGCGCCCAGCTGAACTGGGCCGAGCACGCGGTCGGGGCATGGCGCGACCCGTCCGGCCCGGCGCTGATCGAGCGGTCGCAGACCCGGTCGCCCCGCGAGACGACCAGGGGCGAGCTGGCCGACCTGGTCGCGCGAGCCCGGCTGGGCCTGCGGCGGCTCGGGGTCAGGCCCGGCGACCGGGTGGTCGCGTACCTGCCCAACATCACCGAGACGGCCGTGGCGTACCTGGCCACGCTCAGCCTGGGCGCGATCTGGTCCAGCTGCGCACCGGAGTTCGGACCGCGCGCCATCGTCGACCGGTTCGGGCAGCTCGACCCGGTCGTCCTGCTGGCCGTCCCTGGCTACGTCTACGGCGACAAGGCGGTCGACCGTACCGACGAGGTCGCCGGCATCCGGGCCGCCCTGCCGACGCTGCGGCAGGTGGTCGCGGTGCCGTACGGGGAGGGCGAGATCGCGGACTCGGTCTCCTGGGCCGACCTGGTCCGCGACCCAGCACCGCTGGAGTTCGAGCCCGTGCCGTTGGACCACCCGATGGTCGTCCTGTTCACCTCGGGCACCACCGGGCCGCCCAAGCCGATCGTGCACGGTCACGGAGGCCTGTTGCTCGAGCAGCTCAAGAGCCAGGGCCTGTCCTGGGACCTGCGCGAGGGCTCGCGGCTGCTGTGGTTCTCCACCACCGCTTGGATGCTGTGGAACACGCTGATGTCCGCGCTGCTGCACGGAGCCGCCGCCGTCCTGATCGACGGCAACCCGCTCTTTCCGGACCCGCGTCAGCAGTGGCGATGGGCGGAGGAGACCGGGGCCACGCTGGTCGGGCTCAGCCCGGGCTACGTGATGGCCTGTCGCAAGGATGGCGTCGAGCCCGCTCGCGAGTTCGACCTCTCGCGGGTACAGCAGATCGGCTGCGCGGGCGCCCCACTGGCCACCGAGGGCTACGCCTGGCTCGTCGAGCAGCTCGGCCCGCACGTGCTGCTGAACGTGGGCAGCGGCGGAACCGACGTGTGCACCGGCCTGATCGCCGCCAGCCCGGTCCAGCCCGTCTACGCCGGACGCATGTCCGGCGCGGTCCTCGGCTGCGCGCTGGCGGCTTTCGACGACGAGGGGCGCGCGGTCGTCGACGAGCTGGGCGAGCTCGTCATCACCCGGCCGATGCCGTCGATGCCGGTCGGGTTCTGGGGCGACGACGACGGCAGCCGCTTCCGCGCCGCGTACTTCGAGCGCTACCCCGGGGTGATGGCGTTCGGGGACTGGGTGCGGTTCTCCGCCGACGGCAGCGCAGTCGTCACCGGGCGCTCGGACGCCACCCTGAACCGAGGGGGCGTGCGGCTGGGCACCGCCGACTTCTACGCCGTGGTCGAGGAGCTCCCGGAGGTGCGCGACAGCCTGGTCGTCCATCTCGAGGACCCGGCCGGCGGCGCTGGCGAGCTCTTGCTGTTCGTCGTCACTGCGGACGGCACCCTGAGCGAAGACCTGCGCACCCGGATCGAGGCGGCGCTGCGCACGCAGCTGTCGCCGCGGCACGTCCCGGACGCCATCCGCGCCGTCCGCGGCATCCCGCGCAGCCGGACCGGCAAGAAGCTCGAGCGACCGGTCAAGCTGATCCTGCAGGGCGCTACTCCCGACGAGGTTGCCAGCCGCGACTCACTGGTCGACCCGACGACGCTGGACCTGTTCGGCCCCGCGGCCGCGGACGGGCCGTCATGAGCGACGCCGTCGCGGTGGTCGGCACCGGCGTCGTCGGCGCGGCCTGGGCTGTGCTGTTCCTCGACCGAGGTCTGGACGTGCGCGCGTACGACCCGGCGGACGGTGCGTACGAGCGCCTGCAGGCGACCATCCGCGACCTGCGGTCCACGGCCACGGGCGCCGGGGGACCCAGGCGGGGGTCGCCGGGTCGGCTGACCTGGTGCGAGCACCTGGCGGACGCGGTCGACGGCGTCTCGTTCGTGCAGGAGAGCGGTCCGGAGGTGCTCGCGGTCAAGCAGGAGCTGGTCGCCCGGATCGACACGCACGCACCGGCCGGGACGGTGATCGCAAGCAGCTCGTCCGGGCTGCGTCCCACCGACGTCCAGGCCACGTGTGCCGGTGCCGACCGGGTGCTGGTCGGGCACCCGTTCCACCCAGCGCACCTGATCCCGCTGGTCGAGGTGGTGCCCGGCGCCAGGACCTCGCCGGAGGCGGTCGCCGCCGCCCTCGAGTTCTACGTGGCAGTCGGCAAGCGCCCCATCCACGTGCGGCACGAGCTCGCCGGTCACGTGGTCAACCGGCTGCAGGCCGCTCTGTGGCGCGAGGCGTACAGCCTGGTGCAGGACGGGGTGGTCACGGTCGCCGACGTCGACGCGGCGGTGGTGAACGGTCCCGGCCTGCGCTGGGCCGTGGTCGGTCCGTTCGCGGGCCAGCACCTGTCCGGTGGCGCCGGAGGCATCGCCTGGACACTCGAGCACCTGGGGCCGCCGATGGTGCAGTGGTGGGACCAGCTCGGACACCCCAGGTGGAACCCGGAGCTCGTCGACCGGGTGGTCGCGCAGACGGCCGACGAGCTCGTGCACACCTCGACCGCCGCGGTCGCCGAGGCACGGGACCGGGTCCTGCGCGCGCTGCTTCAGGCGCGCGACGACGAGACCGGACTGCCGCGATGAGCACCGGGCTGAGTGGCTGAGCGACGTGGCCAACATCGACCTGGACCGGATCGTCGCCATCGACATGCACACGCACGCGGAGGTCTCCCTCGACGGCAGCCGCCACAGCCTCCCGGACGCGCTGCTGGCGGCGTCGGCGGCATACTTCCGGACCGATGCCGGGCGGGCCCCGACGCTGGACGAGCTCGCCGCGCACTACCGCGAGCGGAGCATGGCCGCCGTGGTCTTCACCGTCGACGCCGAGCACCAGCTGCACCACCCGCCGGTCCCGAACGAGGACGTCCTCGACGCGGCGGCCCGGCACCCTGACGTGCTGATCCCGTTCGCCAGCGTCGACCCGCACCGGCTCGACGCCGCGCAGCTCGCGGCCTCGCTGGTCGCGCAGGGAGCCCGCGGACTCAAGCTGCACCCGACCCTGCAGGGCTTCGCACCTGACGACCGGATGGCATACCCGCTGTACGAGACCGCGGCCGCGAGCGGAGTCCCGGTGCTGTTCCACAGCGGCCAGACCGGTATCGGCGCCGGCTTGCCCGGCGGCTCGGGGCTCCGCCTGTCGTACTCCCACCCGATGCTGCTGGACGAGGTGGCCGCCGACTTCCCTCAGCTGACGATCGTGATCGCGCACCCTTCGTTCCCGTGGCAGGACGAGGCGCTCGCCGTTGCGACGCACAAGGCGAACGTGTACATCGACCTCTCCGGTTGGTCGCCGAGGTACTTCCCGCCGCAGCTGGTGCAGTACGCCGGCAGCCTCCTCAAGCACAAGGTCATGTTCGGCTCGGACTACCCGGTGATCCTGCCTGACCGCTGGCTGGCCGACTTCGCCCGGCTGCCGATCCCGGACGACGTGCGCCCGTTGATCCTCAAGGAGAACGCGGTCGGCGTACTCGGTCTGGGCCGGTGACGCGGGCCCGGCGGGGACGGCCCGGCGCCGTCGTCCTACCGCGGGTGGCGCTGCGCCCGCAGGCTGTGCTGCTGGCGCTGTTCGGCGACTACCTGACCCGGGTCGGGCTGACGGTGTCGTCGGCCAGCGTGGTGGACCTGCTCGCAGCCGCGGGGGTCGGCGAGCATGCGGCCAGGGCGACGCTGAACCGGATGGTCAAGCGTGGGCTGCTGCACCGCCGCACACTCGGGCGTCGCGCGTACTTCGGGCTGACCGACTTCGGTGCTCGTACCGTCGCCGACGGCGCGCACCGCACGCATCAGCCTGACGTGGCGGACCACGACTGGGACGGCACCTGGACGTTCGTCGCCTACTCGCTGCCCGAGGAGGCTCAGCGTGAGCGGCACCAGCTGCGGGCCCGATTGGTCTGGGCCGGCTTCGGGATGGTGCAGGCAGGGCTGTGGGCAGCGCCGCGGCGGGTCACCGTGGCCGACATCACGGCGGACTTCGTCGCGGACGTCACGGCGGACCTGGCCGATGTCCCCGCGGTGACCGCACGCGTGACGGCGTTCGCCGGCGTCCCGCTCCCGCCCACCAGCGGCGCCGACCTGGTGGCGCAGGCGTACCCGCTGCCGGCACTGCGGGCCGCGTACCGCGGGTTCCGGCAGCGCTGGGCGCCGGTCGCCGACGCCGACCCAGCCGATCTGGTCGACCCGTTGGTGGCTCGGATGGTGCTGACCACCGACTGGCTCCAGGTGATCCGCGACGATCCCCGACTCCCCGAAGTGTTCCTCGAACCGGACTGGCCGGGCACGCAGGCGCGCGCGCTGTACGTCGCCCTGGACGCGACGCTCCGCCCCGCCGCCGAGCAGCACGCGCAGCAGCGGCTGGAGCTCGGCCCCGATGACCGCCGCGGCTAGCTGCGCTTCCGGACAGTCCGCTTCTCGATCTCCCGGCGCGCTGCTTGCTCGCCCGAGAGCCGGACGACCCGCTGCACGAAGATGCCGGGCAGGTGCACGGCATCGGGGTCGAGACTGCCGGTGTCGACCAGCTCCTCCGCCTCGGCGATGGTCACCCGACCGGCCATCGCGGCGAGCGGGTTGAAGTTCCGGGCGGTCTTGGCGAACACGAGGTTGCCGGCCTGGTCGGCGACGCTGGCTCGGACTAGGGCGTAGTCCGTGGTGATGGCTCGTTCGAGGACGTGCTCGCGCCCGTCGAAGACCCGCACGTCCTTCGGCGGCGAGGCCAGCACGACCGAGCCGTCGGGGTCGTACCGCCAAGGGAGACCACCGTCGGCGACCTGGGTACCCACCCCCGTGGCGGTGTAGAAGGCCGGGATCCCCGCGCCGCCGGCCCTCAGCCGTTCGGCCAGCGTGCCCTGTGGCGTGAGCTCGAGCTGGATCTCGCCGGCCAGGAACTGGCGCGCGAACTCGCGGTTCTCGCCGACGTACGAGCTGATCGCCCGGCTGATCCGGTGCTCGGCGAGCAGCAGGCCGAGCCCGGCGCCGTCGACCCCGCAGTTGTTCGACACGACGGTCAGGTCGGTGGCGCCCTGCGCGAGCAGCGCCTCGATCAGGAAGGTGGGGATGCCGGCCAGCCCGAAGCCCCCGACGGCGATGCTAGAGCCGTCGGCGACGTCGGCGACCGCTTCCTCCAGCGAAGGGACGACCTTGTCCATCGGCGGTCGTCAGCCTCGCCGTGCCTCGTCGCCGAGCACCTCGGACAGCCGCGCGAACGCGGCGTTCGCGGCCGGCAGCCCCGCGTACACGCCGGTGTGCAGCAGCACCTCGGCCAGCTCGTCGGGGCTCACGCCGTTGCGCCGTGCCCCGCGCAGGTGCATCCCGAGCTCGTCGGTCCGCCCGAGCGCGGCCAGCAGCGCCACCGTCACCAGGCTGCGCGTGCGCGGGTCCAGCCCAGGCCGGGACCAGACGTCGCCCCATGCGTACCGGGTGATGAAGTCCTGGAACATCTCGGTGACCGGTGTCGTCCGGTCGATCGCCGCGTCGACATGGGCGTCCCCGAGCACCTGACGCCGGATCTGCATCCCCTGCGCGTGCCGGGTCTCGTCGTCCACGTCAGGCTCCTTCCCGGGCGATCTCGCCCGTGAGGTGGTCGAGCAGCAGCGCGGTCACCGCGTCGGGCTGGTCGAGGTTGGCCAGGTGAGCCGTGGGTCCGCCCGAGTGTGCGCAGCCGTGAATCACCGCGCGACCACCGCTGGCGCGATCGACGCGAGGCCGTCGGTCTCGAACCAGGTGCGCGCGCTGCACCCACGCGCCTGCGGGCGTGAACCGTGCCGAGGTGCACAGGACCACGACCCGGTCGAGCCGGTGCGGCCGGGTAGCCGCGAGCTGTAGGACCGACAGACCACCCAGGGACAGGCCGACCGCGTTCGCCTGCTCGACGCCGAGCCGGTCGAGGACGCGGTCCAGGTCCGCGGCCAGGTCCTCGACGTCGTACGGCGGCGGTGGCACCGGCGGACCGCCGTGGCCGCGGGTGGCGACCGCGACGAGGCGAAAGCGCGCAGACAGCGCCGCAAGCTGCGGCTGCCACATCTGCGTGGTGCTGCCGAGCGAACCGGTGAGCAGGACCGTCGGCAGGTGGTCCGCCCCGTGCACCTCGTACGCGAGGTCGACCGCGGTCATCTGTCCCCGTCGCGGTCGCGGAGCACGAGATCGACCAGGGTGCCCGCATCACCGGTGCCGACGCCGCCACGGAGGTTGTGACTGAGGTTCGCCGCCATCCGCTCCGGGTGCACGACCAGGTGCTCCAGGCAATCGCGCAGCCAGGCGCTTGCGGAACCGGTCGTCGTGATCAGGTCGCGGAGCGTGCCCCACTCGGTGTGCCACTCGCCGGCGGCGCGCTGGTGCTCCTGCTCCATCGCCGCGAGCAGCATCCCGGCCAGTCCGGGTCCACGCTGCGCGCAGGCGCGGGCGCAGACGGCCGCGACGGGATTGGCCTTGTGTGCCATCGCCGACGAGCCACCACGAGACGTGTCGGAGTCGGAGACCTCGCCGACCTCGGTCTGCGCGAGCAGCACGACGTCGGTCGCTACCTTGGCGACGATGCCGCACGTCGTGCCGAGCGCCCCGGCGAGGTCGGCGACCGGCAGCCGCACGGTGTGCCACGGCAGCACGGGGTCGCGCAGGTCCAGGCGCTGGGCCAGCCGGGCGGCGAGCTCGGCCCCGCGTCCCTCGGCTGCCGCCCTGGTCCCGGCAGCACCGCCGTACTGCACGGGCAGCGCCGCGACGACGTCCCGCAGTCGCCTCGCCGCGCCGTCCAGCCCGAACGACCACTGCACGCAGACCAGCCCGAACGTCACCGGCACGGCCTGCTGGCCTAGCGTCCGCCCGGCCATGACGGTGTCTCGGTACTCCCCGGCCAGGCTCGTGGCGACGTCGGCCGCTGCGCGAAGGTCGGTCGTGAGGTGCCCCAGCGCACGCCGCGCGACCAGCATCATCGCGGAGTCGAGGACGTCCTGGCTGGTGGCGCCGAGGTGCACCGCGAGACGCGCCGGCTCGGGGACCGCAGCGCGGATCGCGTCGACGAGCGGCAGCACCGGCGTTCCCGTGGCGGCCGCTCCGGCCCCGATCGCGCCCAGGTCGTAGGCGTCCACGTCCGTGCATGCCTGTGCGACGTCGTCCGCAGCGGCGCGGTCCACCAGCCCGACGTCGGCGGCCGCCGCGGCGAGCGCTACCTCGACGTCGAGCAGCGCGCGCAGCCACGCTGCGTCGCCAACCTCGGCGGCGGCCGCCCCACGGGCTAGCACAGCGCCGAACAGGCCCGGGTCAGACCCGGAAGAAGACGGTCTCATCCGGTCCCTGCAGGCTGATGTCGAGTCGGTAGCCGTCCACGTCCGGACGCGCGAGCAGCGTCGCGCGCGCAGCGTCGTCCGGCAACGAGAGCAGCGTCGCGTCCAGCGCGTTCGCGGCTGACTCGTCGGCGAAGTACACGCGGGTCACGAGCCGGTCGAGGAGCCCGCGCGCGAACACCGAGACGTCCACGTGCGGCGCCTGCCGCCCGCCGAGCCCGTCCGGGACCCGACCCGGCCTGAGGGTGTGCACGCCCCATCGTCCGTCAGTGTCGGTGAGACTGCGACCGAGACCACGGAACCCGGGCGCTCGCACGGCGCCGCGTGGGTCGTCCGGGTGGTCGAAGCGGCCGTCGCCGTCCGCCTGCCACGTCTCCACCATCCCGTCCGGCACGGGCTCGCCGGCCCCGTCGAGCAGCCGCCCACGCAGCCAGAAGGCGCCCGGCGTGCCCGGCGCGACGGCGAACGGGCCGTCTTCCCAGGTCAGCCCGATGGCCAGGTACGGCCCGACCGTCTGCGACGGCGTCTGCCCCAGGCTCACGGCTCGTCCTCCTCGTCCTCGAACGGCGTGGCAGCCGCCCCACGCAGGACGATGTCGAACTCGAACGCCAGCGCCCAGCTCGGCCGGGTCTGCTCGAGGTCGAACCGGGAGATCATCCGCTGCCGCGCCTTCTCGTCCGGCACCGAGCCGTAGATCGGGTCGTACGGGAAGAGCGGGTCGCCCGGGAAGTACATCTGGGTGACCAGGCGCTGGGTGAACGCACGACCGAACAGCGAGTAGTGGATGTGTGCCGGGCGCCAGGCGTTGGCATGGTTCAGCCAGGGGTACGCGCCCGGCTTGACCGTGACGAACTCGTACTGCCCGAGCGAGTCGGTGACGGTACGCCCCAGCCCGTCGAAGTTCGGGTCGAGCGGCGCGTCCCACTGGTCGCGAAGGTGCCGGTAGCGCCCTGCGGCGTTTGCCTGCCAGATCTCCAGCAGCGTGTCCGGGACCGGGCGCCCGCCCGAGTCGAGTACGCGACCGTGCACGATGATTCGCTGGCCAATGGGCTCGCCGTCGTGCCGCCTGGTCAGGTCGTTGTCGCCGGGCAGGACCCGGTCTGCACCCAGCAGCGGTCCGGTGACTTCGGTGAGTCGTTGCGGTAGGTCGACCGGGGCGTTCATCGGTGCGCGCAGTTGGGTGCTCCGGTAGGCGGGGTACGCCAGCGGCGGTCGCGAACCGGCTTCTGGCAGCTCATAGCTCGGCAGTCTCATCGGCGCACCTCCTCACGCTTCGAGGACCACGGCGAGGCCCTGGCCTACGCCGATGCAGATCGCGGCCAGGCCCCAGCCACCGCCGGCCGCGACCAACCGGTGTGCGAGGGAGCCGAGCACGCGCGCACCCGAGGCTCCCAGCGGATGCCCGATGGCGAGCGCGCCACCGAACGCGTTGACCTTGTCCGGGTCCAGGTCGGGCCACTCGGCCAGGCAGGCGAGCGACTGCGCGGCGAACGCCTCGTTCAGCTCGACGTACCGCAGGTCGTCCCACCCGATCCCGGCACGCTTCAGGGCGCGGCGGGCGGCCTCGACCGGACCGACGCCGAACACGTCGGGGTCGACAGCCGTCACCGCGGAGGCGGCGACGCGCGCCATCGGTGCTCGCCCCATGGCGTGCGCGGATGACTCGTCGCCGACCAGCACCATCGCCGCGCCGTCGTTGAGCGGCGAGGAGTTCCCGGCCGTCACGGTCCCGTCCGCGCGGAACGCGGGCCGCAGGCGGGCCAGCGCCTCCAGCGTCGTGGCCTCGCGGATCGACTCGTCGCGCGCGAGCTCAACGCCGGGGACTGGGACGACCTCGGCGTCGTACACGCCGCCCTGCCACGCCCGGTGTGCCAGCTGGTGGCTGCGCAGGGCGAACGCGTCCTGAGCCTCACGCGTGATCGCCCACCGCCTGGCCAGGATCTCGGTCGCCTCGCCGAGCGAGACGGTCCACTGCGTCGGCATCGCCGGGTTGACCATCCGCCAGCCCAGCGTCGTCGAGTGCAGCGTCTCGTGCCCGCGCGGGAACGCCACGTCCGGCTTGGGCAGGACCCACGGCGCGCGGGTCATCGACTCGACGCCGCCGGCGACGACGGTCGCACAGTCACCAGACGCCACCGCACGCGCCGCCTGGATCACCGCCTCCAGCCCGGAGCCGCACAGCCGGTTGACCGTGCTTCCTGGGACCGACGTCGGCAGCCCGGCCAGCAGGACAGCCAGCCGCGCCACGTCGCGGTTGTCCTCGCCGGCGGCGTTGGCGTCACCGAGCACGACGTCGTCGATCGTCGCGGGGTCTAGGCCGGGGGAGCGGGACAGCAGCGCCGACAGGGTCTGCGCAGCCAAATCGTCGGGGCGGACGCCGGCGAGCGCGCCGCCGTAGCGGCCGAACGGCGTCCGTACCGCGTCCAGGACGAACGCTGCGCCGGCCATCCCCGGAGCGTAGGCGGGCGTGAGAGCCTATCGACAGGTCGGGCTTCCGCTCAGTGGAAGCGACGGGCTTGTCGGCCGCGAGAGGAAGCGGTGGTGATGGCAGGCGGGAGCAGGGAGCCCGGACGCACGGCCACCGCCGGGGTGATGGCCGTGCTCTGCGCGTTCGACGGCGAGCACCCGCAGATGCCGCTGTCCGAGATCGCCCGTCGGGCCAACCTGCCGCTGACCACGACGCACCGGCTGGTGGGCGGTCTCGTGGCGGCCGAGATGCTCACCCGTGGCGCCGACGGAACGTACGAGGTGGGCCGTCGGCTCTGGCAGATCGGGCTGCTCGCTCCCGTGCAGACCAGGCTGCGCGACGCCGCGACGCCGTACATGCAGGACGTGTATGCGGCGACCCACGACAACGTCCACCTCGCGATCAGGGACGGGCTGGCGGCGCTGTACGTGGAGCGCATCTCGGGCGAGCGATCGGTCCCGATCCTCAGCGGTGCCGGGCGTCGCCTCCCGCTGCACGCCACCGGTGTGGGCAAGGTCCTGCTGGCGTACGCGCCTGACGACGTCGTGGACGCTGCGCTGCGGTCGCCGCAGCGAGTCACTCGGCGCACCATCGTCGACGCGCGTCGACTGCGTCGTGAGCTGCAGTCCGTGCGCGAGCGGGGCTTCGCGCGCACTGAAGAGGAGATGACTGTCGGGACGTGCTCGGTCGCCGTACCGGTGTTCCACGACGACGGCGCGTTGGCTGCGGCGCTCGGCATCGTCGTGACCAGCCTGCGGCGAGACCTGATGCGTCTGGTGCCCGTGCTCCAGGTCGCCGCCAGGGGCATCTCCCGACGCCTCGCCGCCGACCCCGTCACGCCTTGAGCTCTTCCGCTCAGCGGAAGAACGGGCTGGTGCGGCCGCCACCGGGGGAGGTTGGCTGACCGGGTGCGGACGCAGGTGGGCATCGTCGGCGCCGGTCCGGCCGGCCTGATGCTCTCCCACCTGCTCGCCGTCGCCGGCATCGACTCGCTCGTCGTCGACGACCGCACGCGGGACGAGATTGAGCACACCGTCCGCGCTGGCATCCTCGAGGCCGACAGCGCCCGGCTCCTGGTGGACTCCGGCGTCAGCGACCGGGTGCTGCGTGACGGGGTGCGGCACGACGGCATCCAGCTGCGGTTCGGCGGCGTCAGCCACCCCGTCGATTTCGCGGGCCTGGTCGGTGAGTCGGTGTGGCTCTACCCGCAGACCGACGTGTTCGTCGACCTGGCCGACGCGCGCGTACGCGACGGTGGTGACGTGCGGTTCGGCGTGTCGGCGACGCGCGTGCTCGACGTCGCCGGCGACCACCCCGGCATCGCCTTCACCGACGCCGACGGGAAGCCTCAGGAGGTGCGCTGCGAGTACCTGGTGGGGGCCGACGGCTCACGCTCCGTCTGTCGGTCCGAGGTGCCGACCGGTCAGCGGGTGCACTACTTCCGGGAGTACCCTTTCGCGTGGTTCGGGATCCTCGCCCAGGCCCCGAAGAACGCAGAGGTCCTCGTCTACTGCCACTCCGACCGTGGGTTCGCCCTGATCAGCCAGCGCACCGAGACGCTGCAGAGGATGTACCTGCAGTGCGACCCCGACGAAGACGTCGACACGTGGTCCGACGACAGGGTCTGGGCCGAGCTGCAGGCTCGCGTGGCCGGCGTCGACGGCTTCGCGCTGCACGAGGGTCCGATCACCGACAAGGCCGTGCTCCGCTTCCGCAGCTTCGTGGCGGAGCCGATGCGGTATGGGCGCCTCCTGCTAGCCGGTGACGCCGCGCACACCGTCCCGCCGACTGGGGCCAAGGGGCTCAACCTCGCGCTCGCGGACGTCCGCGTGCTGGCCAGGATCCTCGAGCGTGCCATCGTCGACGGCGAGGTCGGCGCGCTCGACGAGTACGGCCCGCGGGCGCTAGGGCGGGTGTGGCGCGCGCAGCATTTCTCGTACTGGATGACCACGATGCTGCACTCGTTGCCGGACTCGTCCGAGTTCGACGCTCGCCGCCAGCTCGGCGAGCTGGAGTCCCTGGTCGACTCCACGGCGGGTAGGACGTACCTGGCCGAGGGCTACACGGGCTGGCCCGGTCGCTGACCTGGCCGTCGTTCCGAGGGAGGTCCCAGATGTCGCTCTCCGCACAGCCTGTCGCCACACCTCCGTTCCGCGCCGACCACGTGGGCAGCCTGCTGCGCCCGCCCGAGCTGCTGGGTGCGCGTCAGGCCCGCGCCGCCGGCGAGATCACTGCCGACGAGCTGCGCGCGGTAGAGGACGCGGCCGTGCGGGGCGCCGTCGCCATGCAGGAGTCGGTCGGCCTGCGGTCCGCGACCGACGGTGAGTTCCGGCGCACCTCCTGGCACATGGACTTCATCTACGCGCTCGGCGGGATCGACCCAGCGCAGGAGAAGCTCACCGTGCACTTCCGCAACGAGGAGGGCGACGTCGACTTCGAGGCCGCGGCGCTGCGGGTGCACGAGCGGATCGCCCTGCCGCGCACGATCTTCGCGGACGCCTTCTCGTTCCTGGCCGGGACGGTGACGACCGCGGTCCCCAAGCTCACGATCCCCTCGCCGAGCATGGTCGACTACCGCGGCGGGCCGGCGTCGCTGGACCCGGCCGTCTACCCGGACCGGGAGCAGTTCTGGGCTGACCTGGTCGCCGCCTACCGCGCCCAGCTGCAGGGTGTGTACGACCTGGGCTGCCGGTACCTGCAGCTGGACGACACGAGCCTCGCCTACCTCAACGACCCCGCGCAGCGCGCGATGATCGCCGCCCGTGGCGACGACGCCGAGCACCAGCACGAGCGCTACATCCGCACCATCAACGCCGTGCTCGCCGGGCGTCCGGACGACCTGCGCGTTACCACCCACATGTGCCGCGGCAACTACCGCTCGTCGTGGGCGGCCGAGGGGTCGTACGACTTCGTCGCCGAGGCGCTGTTCTCCCAGCTCGATGTGGATGGTTTCTTCCTGGAGTACGACGATCAGCGCTCCGGTGGGTTCGCGCCGCTGCGATTCGTGCCGCCCGGCAAGCGGGTGGTGCTCGGGCTCGTCACCACCAAGCGCGGGGCGCTGGAGTCGACGGACGCGTTGCGCCGCCGCATCGACGAAGCCGCTGAGGTGGTGCCGCTCGACCAGCTGTGCCTGTCACCGCAGTGCGGCTTCTCCTCCACCGTGGAGGGCAATGCGCTGACCTCCGACGAGCAGCTCGCCAAGCTCGAGCTGGTCGTCGCGACCGCCGCGGCCGTCTGGGGCTGATCGACCGACGGCGAGGTCACGTGCCCCGCCGTCCCACCAGCCAGGCGGTCGTCGCGAGCAGTGCCAGCGACAACCCCCCAGTCGCTCGCACCCTGGACCTGACCGCCGACGAAAGAGGCACCGGACCCCTGCTCCTCACTCGGTCGGGGGCCCGTATGGACCGCTACGCGGCGTCTCGGATCGTGCACCGCCTCGCTCGTCGAGCAGGAATCGATCACCGGGGCAAGTCGCCTTCCCAGTGCCCGGGCACGGCCCGGTCCGCTGGCCTCGGCCGGGCGCTGGGAGATCAGCACCACGTCGCGCAGGCGGCCCTGACCGTTGTAGGTGGAGTACCCGCGGGGCCGGCGGGTGGCGTGCCCGCGGCGTAGCTGAGCCGACAACTCCTTGCGCAGCGCCCCCCGGCCCTGCACGAACAGCGACAGGTAGATCGTCTCGTGGGACACCCGCATCTGCTCCCGGTCCGGATACTCGGCGCGCAGCCACCCGGAGATCTGCTGCGGGGACCACCGAGTCCCCAGTTTGGCTTCCACCACCGCCCACAGCTCAACCCGGCCGGCCAACTTCGCCGCCTTCGGTCGCCGCCCCTGCGCCCAGGCCCGGTCCTCGGCCCGGGTCGCCCGATACCGGCGCCGCCCACCGTTACGGGCCACCTCCCGGCAGATCGTCGACGGGGCCCGACCCAAACCAGCAGCGATCGCCCGCACCGACCGGCCCGCCACCAGCCCCGGGAGATCTCCTCCCGCTCGGAGGCGGACAAGTGCCGCGCCGACCGGCACCGCAGCACCGGTGGTCGCCTGCGTAACCGGTCCACGTAGTCATGGACCGTGCGATGAGCCGACCCAACTCCCGGGCGATCTGCCGAGACGGCACCCCCGCCGCCGACCGCGCCGCAATCACCCGCTTCTGCTCCACCGTCAACCTATGCACCCAGACCTCCAGCCGACACGAACCCCAAGACAGCAGGGTGTTGCATCGACCGGTTGAGACCACCGCCGTTCGGTGCGCCTTGACAGGGGCCGGGGGTACGACCCGCTGCCTATCGCTTCGAGCACCGGGAAGATTCAGGCTGAGCGGACGTGAGCATTGCTCGGGACAGGGGCGAAACCAGCGCGGGCTGGGCCAGCCCCTTGCCAACGAGAGGACGATGAGGTCCATGAGCACCACGAAGCGGACGCCGCCGCCGAAGGGTCTGGGCGCCGCGGGCCAGGCGCTGTGGCGCCAGCTCGTCGGCACCTACAGCTTCGGCACGCACGAGCTCGCCGGCCTGGTCCGGCTCTGCAGGCAGCAGGACGACGTGGCCCGGCTCGAAGCGTTGATCGAGGACCAGGGTGCGCTCGTGGTCGGTGCCGCTGGTCAGCAGAAGCTGAACCCGGCGGGCCGCAGTCCGAAACTGAAGGTCGCCGTGCACCTCGCGACAGGCGAGTGGGTCGTCTCCCGGAAGCGTCTCGACTTCGCCAACCTTGTGAGCCTCAACGCGAAGCAGCGAGCGGAGGGCACCGGCTAAACGTCCGGTCTCGGGGCCAACCACGAGGGCGGATGGTCCCTCTGGGGGAGCGCGCAGTGGCGAGTCAGTCCGCAGTAAGTCCGCAAGACGTCCACACACGTCCACCGCCGACCAACGCTCACCAACGGCATAACCGCAGGTCAGACTGGGTGCGCCCCGAGTCTGGGCAGGTCAGAGGGGCGCTCGAAACGCCCTCGTAATGCGTAGGTCCAGGGTTCGACTCCCTGAGGCGGCTCCACTCGGACCTGCAGTCATCTTTGTCCGCGCAGTGCCCAGCGGGACCAGGCTGCCCTCAGCTGCGCAGCGCCTTGGCCAGCGTGGTGAAGTCCTCGACCAGGAGACCCATGTCGTCGTCCGTGTGGGCCAGGGATACGAGCCACTGCTCGTCAAGGCCTGGTGGCGTGAGGATCTGACGGTTGACGCCCCACAGCCACGACAGCTCCGCGACGACGAAGTCCGTTGCCTTGTAGCCGCGGTAGTTGCGGACCGGGACGGTCGACCAGGTGACGCATCCCTTCACGCCGAGGCCGACCGTGTGAGCAGGCAGCTCGTAGTCCGCGATGACGTCGTGGATGGCGTTCAACGTGCGCTCGTTCATCGCCTCGGCGCCGTCGAGGGCCTCCCGCGTACAGATCTCGTCGACGGCGGCGGCGGCGGCCATCACCAGCGGGTTTCCGTTGTACGTGCCGAAATGGGCCATCCGGCCATCGACCACGACGTCCATCACCTCGCGGTTGCCGCCGAACGCCGCCAGGGGCAGGCCACCGCCGATGCTCTTGGCAAGCGTGATCAGGTCGGGCCGCACGCCGAGGCGCTGGGCCGCACCCGCCGGTCCGGCGGTCAGTCCGGTCTTGACCTCGTCGAAGATCAGGACGATGCCGTGCAGGTCGCACAGGGCACGGACACCGGCGAGGTACCCCTCATCGGGCACCACGATCGCAAGGTTCTCGATCACCGGCTCGACCACCATGGCCGCGACTTCGGAGCCGTGCTGCGCCAACGTCCGCTCGAGCATCGGCAGGTCGTTGTAGGCGACAACGTGAACCGTGCCTGCCTCGACGTCGAACGGCACGTCGCCGACCGGAGCGTCGGCGGGGCCGATGTCCTTGAGGGCCGGCTTCACCGAGACCTGCAGTGCGTCGTAGCCACCGTGGTACCCGCCCTCGATCTTCACGATCGCCTTGCGGCGTGTGTACGCACGGGCGGCGCGGATCGCGTACATCAACGACTCGGTGCCTGAGTTGGTGAACCGGATCATGTCCAGCCCGAAGCGACGGCAGAAGCGCTCGCCAACGTCGGTTGCCTGCGGCGACGGCGTCACGAACAGGGTGCCGGTCTCGTGCAGCGCACGTTCGACGTGGTCGACGACGACCGGATTGAGGTGACCCACCAGCATCGCGCCGAAGCCCATGGACAGGTCGAGCAGCTGCTGGCCGTCGACGTCGGTGAGCCAGGCACCCTTGGCCGCCTTGATCGAGATGGGGTAGGGGTCCCAGTGCTGGAACGACGAGGTGACGCCGAGCGGCAGCGTCCGGCGGGCCCGCATGTTGTGCTCGCCGGAGGCAGCCGTCGAGGAGGTGAACCGGTCCCACTCGTCCGCGAGCAGCCGCTCGGCGCGCCCAGGGGACAGGGGGGCCGACTTGTCGGGCACCCGGCGGTACGTGCCCGGGTCGTGGGCGGGCCAGCTGGTCGGCATCGCCACGTCGGTCATGGTCGTCTCCTCCACCGGGACTCACGTCCATCGACAGCCAACCCTGGCACGAGTGGACTCGACGGGTCATGTGGAGGGGGAAAACAACCTCTCCCGGCAGCCCTTCCAGTCCCGCTACCGCATCGAGTTCTGAAGCCGGCTCGAATCGAGTGAGAACGATCTTGGTGCGGTCTCAGTTGCGGTCTCAGTTCGGTTCGTGTCGCCCAGATCCAGGCAAGGTCTCGGCTCGGCGCTTGAGCCTGAGCCGACCTCCCGCGTGAGCCCGCGGCCCACCTGCCCCGCCTCGTAATGCGTAGGTCCAGGGTTCGACTCCCTGAGGCGGCGCTAATGCACGAGAAACCGGCTTTCGGGTGCGCTACAGGAGGGGGATCTGAGGCACGCGCAAGTTCTCGTTGACATTTGGTGCTCCCGACCACGACCGTGGCACGTGCAGCCCCGGACCCCGGCTGAGGGACCTTGTTGTCGGGCGCCGCGTCAAGACCGCGTCTCACCAACTAGGCGGGACTCTGGTCGCCCGTTGCCGGCCGGATAACTGAAGGGCGCTTCGATGGCCGCAGGGGCGAAGGCTGCGCCAGTCGCGGGTAGGTTCGCGGTTTTGGACAGTCAAATGAAGACGTCGACGCTGTTCCGCTTGGCAGGACTATCAGCACTGCTCGCAGGCGTCTGTTACACGCTGGTCGGAATCCTCCACCCAGCAAATGTCCCGGCGTCGGTGACCACCAGCACCTGGGGCACGGTTCACGTGATCGTCTGTGCCATGTCCTTCTTCGGAGTGCTCGGTTTGACGGGAATCTATGCCAGGCAAGCCGCGCAGTCCGGTTGGCTTGGACTGGTCGGCTATGTCCTGTTGAGCTTCTGGATGGTGCTCGTCATGGGTTTCAGTTTCGTTGAGGCCTTCGTCCTTCCGCAGATCGCGAGTGCGACGCCGGCGTTCGTCGACGGCTGGATGAAGATGTTCAACGGCGGGACCAGTTCGATCAGCATGGGGGCGCTACCAACGCTGTGGACGCTAAGTGGGCCTCTCTACATCCTCGGCGGCCTCTTGTTCGGCATCGCGACCTACCGCGCCCGCATCTTGCCGCGTGGAGCCGCCGTACTGCTTGCCCTCGGGACCGTGCTAGCACCCGTGGCCGCCAAGCTGTCGCTCTCGGCGCAGCCGAAGATCGCGATACCCACAGGACTAGCCCTGGCTTGGTTGGGGTACGCGCTCATGACCGAGCGTCGAACGTCAGCCGGAGAACAGAACGGCGCAACAGTCGAAGCAACCGTATGAGCGTCGCCATCAAGCCGGCACACAGAAGGATCTCACTAGCGGCGGGCATCGCCTATGTGCTCACCTTTGTCTCGATCCCCACCCTCGCCCTGTACAACTCGGTCAGAGGGGCGAACTACGTCCTCGGCTCGGGACCGGACACCGCTGCCATCATCGGTGGTCTCCTTGAGATCACTGTCGGCCTCGCTGGCATCGCGACGGCCGTCATCCTGTTCCCGATTCTCAAGAAGCAGAACGAGACGTTCGCGCTAGGTCTCGTGGCGGCCCGCATTCTTGAATCCGGCACCATCTTCGTCGGCGTCGCGTTCGTCCTGTCGATCGTGACCTTGCGGCAGGACGGAGCTGGGGCGGGAGCGCTGGCCACCGGCCACACGCTCGTTGCCCTCTATGACCGCATCTTCCTGCTGGGGCAGAGCTTCATGCCGGCGGTATGCGACCTGCTCTTGGGATACATGCTGTACCAGTCGCGCCTGGTGCCCCGCGGTCTGTCGGTGATCGGTCTCGTCGGCGGACCCCTCCTCATCATCGGCTATCTCGCCGTGTTGTTCGGCGGTATCGACCAGCGTGGCTCCTTGGCTGGACTGTCTGCCCTTGCGGTCGCCGTCTTTGAGTTCTCCCTGGGCGTCTGGCTGATCGTCAAAGGATTCGACCCTGAGGCTGTTGCCAGGCTTGAGGCCAGGGACGCAGTGTCGCTGCGCCTTCGCCTGGAGTCCGGCGAAGAAGACCACCTCGCTGGCACGACGTAGAAGTGCCGTCAGCGAGCTGACCAGATCCGACATTGGACGCGCCTGACAGCGTGGGCCGGTGCGACGCTCCGGGTGGGCGGCCACCTGCCTAGGAGGTAGCCAGGGATGAGCAGGACCACGATCGGCGTGCTGTACGGCGTCGGGATGGCCATAGTCATCGTCGCCGCGGACCTTCTCTTCTTTAGAGACCACCCTTGGCCCCGACTCGCGGCCAACGTCGGCATCGCCCTTCTGTTCGGTGCGTTCTACTTCAGGTGCCACGGCAACTAGCGGGCCCCACCTCGACGCTCTCGCAGGTGCCCCCGAGGCATGCGCGTGCCGCCTTGGGCACGCCGAAGTGCCGTTCTACCGCTGTCGAGTGTCCACGTGGGCCAGACAACTCAGACAAACCGGTCTGCGGGACCGGCTAGTCGGTGAGGCGCGCCTCCGCAGCGGCTGCCAGCAGTCGGCACTCGCGTCGATCCCCATCACAGGCCGGGCACGCTTTCGCCGCACCGAACCGGTGAGTGGCAGACGCTTGTGTGGAGATGGTGGGGCTAGGCGCGCCCGGCCTTCCGCGTGCGAGGATGCGGCCAGACTCTGGAGGTGTGGCCATGGATCTCGCCGCGATGCTGCTGGACAGTGGGCCAACGGTCCTGGACGAAGCGCAGGCGACGCTTCAGCGTTCGCACGCCCAGCACTACGAAGCGGCTGGCGATAGGTTCACGCGCGAGCGACTCGCAGATCTGTACCACCTGGTCGTGCAGGCGGTCAGCGACCGGGACCTGGCGGAGATTGGCGCCTACTGCGAACAAGTCGCCGCCGAGCGGTTCAACGCAGGCTTCGACATCTCCGAGGTTCAGACTGGGTTCAATGCCCTGGAAGTGGCGATGTGGCGGCATGTTGTCTCAACCGTGCCCGCCACCGACCTGGCCGAGGCAATCGGCTTGTTGAGCACGGTTCTCGGCTTTGGCAAGGATGCCGTGGCGCGTACCTATGTGTCGCTAGCCAGCAAGAGGCACGTCCCCTCCCTGGACATGTCCGCCTTGTTCCGGGGCACCAACTCCTGAGTCGTCGAGCAAACGAGTGAGCTTCAGTGCGCGCCCCAGAACCGGCAGCATGTGCGGATGTGCTGGCGTCAAGCCAGGCCGACGGCGCTCGCCAGCCGAAGTGCTGGAGCCGGTGGGTTAGCCGGGAATGCTGGTGCTGGCGTTGAGCACGTACCGGCTGGCAGAGCCTGACGCCGCGGTGGCGATGTTCATGTCCGTGAGTGACAAGTGTTCCGGCGTGCCGTCAGCGGCCGACTTCGACCACACATCGGGAAAGCCCAGGACGTTCCGGTTCCCTGTCGGGGTCCACCCTGTCTGGCCGGCCCGGTCTCGGTAGTACGAGAACACCGACCCCGGTGTCTCGGTGCTGGTGAAGGTCAACGTCGCGGCCGGGCCATGCCATCCGCCGGCGTCGAAGCCGGGGCTGGCGAAGCGGGCGGGCGTCTGGACCAGGGGTGCGAACGCCCGGGCGTGTCCTGGCAGCGCAGCGAAGATCGGATCATGAGTGAGTTCGTTCAGGTACCTGTTGCCCGGATCGCCACCGGGCGGGGGACCGCCGAGGCCGCAGCCCGCCACCATGGCAGCCGTGGCCACAGACAACACAAACGGCCTGAACCCGCTGACGGTCACCTTCGCGATTGTGGCGCACGTGAGTGACGATCATGCCCCACTGGGCCCCCCTGAGTGCCGATGGCGGCCTCTAGGGCCAGTCCCGGTTCTCGTCCTGTGCCTTGAACTCCGACTGCCGTGGCAGCTCCTCGCGGGCAGCGGCCCGCGCCGGGTCCGCTCGACCGCTGTGAAGGAAGTGAGGCGCAATCACTCGTCGCGTCGAGCTTCACGCATGTCCCGCCCGTGGCTGCTTCTGCCGATCGGCGACTGCTCGACGCCGATCAATCGCCAGCTCCCGCGCCAGACGATGCGGATGCCACAGAGCGACTCATCCGCGCCGACCGCGGGGGCTTGTGCGTGCATTTCACTGAGCCGATCTGAACCCTCCTTCCGACCAGCATTCGGCGCGCCCCTGATTCTGCAACGGCAGGCTGTCGGGTCCCAGCGGGTCACTTGCAGTTGGCTTTGGCGTAGTCGCTGACGGCCTTGCCGTCCGGCGAGGCATTGACCGGGTTGAGCGACTGCGCGAGGAGCGCGTTCGAGTTGATGACACCGAGACCGATGTTCTCGGCGACGCCCCACAGGCCGTGGACGAATGGGGTCACGTGATTCTGGAGACTCGCTGGCGCGAACCGGATCATGTCCGCACCCGAGTTGACCAAGACCTTCCTGGCGTCCTCAAAGGTCCCGCCTTTGCGGAAGCCCTCGACGTACTCCTTGATGGCGCTGCAGAAGTCGGTTGCGGTGCCTCGGATCTCCACGCCCGTCGAGGTGGGGTCTGGGATGCCGGTGGATCCGGTTGGCGTCGCAGGTCCCGACCCCGCAGCAGACGAACTCGGGGGACCTGGAACTGCTGAGCCCGGAACAACTCCTCCGCTGCCGGCGTGACACCCGGACGCCAGGACCGCGCCGGCGACCGCAATGGCGAGCAGTCTGCTCAGCGTGCGAGCCATCGGCATTCCCCTCGGGGCTGCCGCTGCGTCAACGCAGCACCACTGGAGGCTAGCAGTCAGTGGGGGCCATCAGGACCGGCTGACGCGGATCGACATCGGCGACCCCAGGGTGTGCCGTTCGGGGCGGAGCTACCGCGCCGTCACGTCGTAGTCCGCCGCCTTCAGACGCCAGGCAGACCAAGTCCGTCGCTTCCTAGCCTTCGATGTCGACAGCCGCCTCCTGGGGCTGGGACAGAGGGTGATGCCGTGGCCGTCGATCTCGTAGCTGGCAGATCGTCCGGGCACGGCAGCGGTTGCTAGTAAGCCGCGCCCTTGCGCCACGCCATCTCCTGCAGTTCGAGCGTGTTGCCGTCCGGGTCGCAGAACTCCGCGCCTTTGACACCGCCCCCGAAGTCCTTGATCTCGCTGATCTCTACGCCTCGGCCGACAAGCTCGGCACGAGCTTCGGTGATGTCATCCACAACCAGGTGCAGACCTCGAACGCTGCCCGGCTCTCCTGCGTACACGTCCAGCCCGGTCCCAAAGCCAACCGAACACTGGGAGCCTTCTGGGGTCAATTGGACAACCCGGACGCCCTCGCTGGGCTGCACGTCAACGTCCTTGATGAATCCGAGCTTGCCGGCATAGAAGGCGAGGGCGCGGTCAACGTCAGATACGGGGAGCGGGATCAACTCGAGCTTCATCTGCATCGCAGCACTGCCTTTCTCAGGTCTTCATGTCCAACAGGAGCGTGACATGCGATCGGTGATCCAACGGACTCCCACAGTGTCAGCGCAGGCACGCTGCCCTAGAAGTGCGGTTAGGGGCGCAGCCCAGCCGGTCAGGCCCCGCTGATGCCTCCGGCAAGAAGCGACGCTGGCGATCAGCAAGATCAAGCGCTAGGCCGACGACGAGGATAGGTGTCCAGAAGGTGATCCAGCCATCGACAGGGGGAGACCGGTCGCGACTGGCGACCCCGGAGGGCAACCAGCGATGACGGAGGCGTAGAAGGCCATCGACGCAGGGTAGGCCGTAGCCACCCGCACCGACGTGCCGTTCTGTTCGCCAGTCGGAGCCGCGAGCCGGCATTCTGTGCGGGTGACCGACTCGCCCCGCGGCTAGGTGCTGCGCCGGACGACGAGGAACTGGCTGGCCCGCACTGCGGACCACTCGACTCGCTCGAGCGTCCAAAGACCCCGGTCCACGTAGTCCCGCCGGATGGCGCGCAGCACGGCACGATGGTCGAAGCCGAGGTGACTGGCGTATCCGTGGCATGGCCGGAAGCGATACTGCTCCAGGTCGCGGCGAGTCGCGACGCTGAGTGCGTACTGCCGCCAGTCCGGGCCACCACGGAAGAAGTCGCGGTAAGGCCGCTGCCGCAGCAGCGGGCGCCCGATGAGCTTGCCGACCCCGACGAGCCCAACCTCGTTGGGCATGGACAAGATCAGCAGGCCGCCGGGGCGGATCGCGTGGTGGAGGACCGAAAGGGCGCTGCGGTAGTCGCCGACGTGCTCGAGCGTCTCGGTGCAGATGACCAGGTCTGCCGGCTGCGGCACCCGCGAGCTGGCGTCGTTGAGCTCCAGCCAGTGGAACTCAGCACCCGGGATGCGGCGCTGCCGAGCGGCCGCCAGCAAGGGCTCGGCGTGGTCGTAGCCGGCCGTCCTCACGTGCCGCCCACGCAGCGCTCGGCTGTGCAGCTCGGAGAGCACGTACCCGTCCGAGCAGCCGAGGTCTGCGACCAGCGCGTCCTCGGGGAGGCGAACCTGCCGGACGAGGTGCGTGAGGTGGGTGAGCCGCGCGCGGTGGACGAACGCAGCCGGCGACCGCCCGACGTACGAGCGGGCGTGCGTCCAGGACGGGCTGCGCCAGCGGGCGGCCTCGGGGGGGCTCAGCTTCAGCGCATCCATCACCCCTCCCACTCTGCCGAGCGGTCGGCGCGACCCTACAACCCTGGACGCCCCGACACCTGCAGCGACACCGTCGGCGCACCGCGTCGCCCCCTGCCGGTACGGTCCAGGCACGGCCTCCGGTCCGGCGAACAGGGTAATGCTGCTGGACTCGGCTGAGGAGGTTCTCGACGCCGCCCCGGGTCATGTGGACAGCCAGCATGTGTCCCTGCCCTGGCTTGGTCGCCCAGCCGCAATCTCCTGGTCTTCAGCCACGTGCCCCCATCGTGACCTAGCGCCGCCGCACCGGAAGTGCCGGTTGGCGGGCTGTGCCGATCTGGCACTCGGTGCGTGCTCGCTGTCCTCGCAGGACCTTGTCCTCTGGCGCGACGAGCCCCGCTCGAGTCTGATCGACTTGTCGGGCCGACAGTGGGCCCGGCAGAGGCGAGTGGATGTGCGCAGCGACCGACATCGGAGGTAAGCATGGCCGGCAACGCGGAGCAGGCGTGGCGTGAGGTCGGCGAGAAGTTCTCGTCCTGGGGCCACCAAGTCACCGTTCGGTACCGGGACGCCGGTGCGGCGACTGCAATGAGTGCAGAGGAAACCGAACGGGAGCTGAGGCGGGTCGCGAAGGAGGTCGTCGACGAGATCTCCAAGGGGTTCACTGCCGTGGGAAAGACATTGGGCGACGACCAGGCGCGGCAAGACCTGGGCGCGGCCTTCTCAGCGCTCGGGGAGGCGATCACGGCCACCGTGAACGAGGCCAGTCAGGCGATCCGTTCAGGTAATGCCAGACGCGGCCTACCACCATCAGAAGGCTCGTCAGGGTCCGAGGACGGATCGACCGACCGGGGTTGAGACGCGCTCCTTCGCTCGCTGCCGCCTGCTGGGCGAAAGACATGATCCGAGACCTTCGATCGGTCGACACCGGCACGTTCCCGGTCCTCCTGGCGCTTGGCATCGTCGCCGACGGGCGCTACGCCCGGCATGGTTCGGTGTGGCTCAGCGTGGCGACCAGCGTGGCTGGCTGGTGGCCAGACTAGAAGACGAGCGGCACCAGCATCTTGGTCGAATGCTTGTACGTGCGGTAGGCGTCGGGGAACTCCTTGGTCAGGTAGCTCTCCTCGACGGTCGCGCTGTAGACGACATAGACACCGGCCAAGGCCACGGGAACAAGCCACATCCAACTCAGTGCCACCGCGGTGCCGACACCCGCGACCAGGATGCCGGAGTAGATGGGGTGGCGAACCCATCGGTAGGGGCCGCTGGTAACCAGCTCCGGTTCGTCCTTCTGCGACATCGGGGTGCCCCAGTTGCGCCCGATGTGCACGCGGGCCCAGATCGCGAACCCGAGCCCGAGTGCGAAGAGAGAGAGCCCTAGGCCAGCCCGCACTGGATCCGAGGTGAGCGCGCCCCCACGGAAGGCTCCCAGCCGGGCCAAGAGGATCACGCAGACGACGATCACCGCCCTGATGCGAAGCTCGCGTGACCAAGGAACGCGGCCCCGTTTCATGGAGAACGCTGCGGCGAGCCAGTAGATCCAGAACGCCGTCCATCCGATGGCAAAGACGAGCTCTACGGCGTGCATGCGACTGATTCTTCCATCCGTGTCGGGCGGCTCGTCGCGCCGAAGTGGCCTCGCGGGCACGCAGATCGGAGACACTGCGCCCGTGAGCACAGAAGGACCGGAGGCGCCCCGGATCGGACCTATCCACCAGATCGGACCCATAGTCATCGCGGGCGAGGATCCCCCGAAGTGGGTAGCCCTGATCTACTTCGGGCCCATCTTTGCTGCCGCCCTCGGCGTCGGAATCTTGGGACCGTTCCATGGGTGGTTCGCTCCCGTCGCCGCGATAGTGGCCGGGCTCCTGATGTACCTGTTGGTGACGATCTTGGTGATCGGGTCTGCGTTCGCAGTCGCGATGGTCAGGGGGCACCGCGACAGGCGTGCGTTCGAACGCGACCCACGAGCTCTCATGGAGCAACGGCTGCGGGACCGGCCACCGGAGCCACCTCCAGGTCCTCCATCGCAGGGCTAGCAATAGCACCGATCTGCCGTTCCGGCGGGTACGTGACCGTCCGGTTGGCATGATTCACAGGTGCTGAGGCGGGCGATACTCACGCTGGGTCTCGTGCTGGTCGCAGTCGTCGCTCTTGCCATCTGGGCCATGTGGCCAATCACCGACTCGCTCGGCCGCACATGTGGTGGTGGCGTGTTCGGGGTCTCTGTCGAACGCCCGAATGACGACAGCTATCTCGATGTGTGCAACGGGCTTCGCGACGACCGGCGGGCCGCAGTGGAGTCACCGGGCCTCGTCGCTGGCCTGGCCCTGGTCGGTGCCGGAATCTGGGTCGCCTGGGGTGTTGCCGATCATCGGACCCGGCTCACGTAGGTCGGGACACCGGCGCCCGCTGAACTCGGCGGACCCCCGGCGCCCGGGGGTGGGGGACGCAACGCCGGGGGTCCGCCGGAGATCCTCCGTCCCGGTCGAGCATTTGCCGGAGGCGCGGCGAAGGTTGTCATCGGTCCGTCACTCTTCCGTGACGCGCGGTTGGCCGGTCTGAGGCCGGAGAGGCCTTGGCGAACCGGTCGCATCGGCCCTGTTCGTGTCCGCACTGGCTGAGGAGACCGACCGCAACGGCAGCTTGACGTCGTAGCAGACGGACGAATTGGCGTCTTTGCCCAGGTACAGAAGGCAGGTCCGCGAGTCGACGTAGGCTGGGTCCAGTCCAGCGCCCACCCAACGGGTTCCGGTCGCGGCGACTCGCCACTGACCAAGATCTTCGGCCGGTACCAAGATCCGCGCAGGGCCCGAGGCGTTCGTCACCGTCGCACCCGGCCCACTGTCACGCTGGCGGGAAGGGGGGCGGTCCGAGAATCTCGATGCCTCCGTTGGTGAGAGCGGACGCCTGGACGCGGTGGAAGTCGACCACCCGGTCGGTGTCCGAGGTGAGTGGTTCGCTCGCACCGAAGTAGAACGCCTGGCAGGTGCCGGGGGTGTGCAGGGTGAGCAGGGTCGCGGTCGCCGAGAGCACCAGGAACGCGTGCGGGACCGCGTGCGGGGCGATGACGAGGCCGCCGGCGCCGAGTGTGTCTTCACGACCGTCGAGGTGGACGAGGATCTCCCCGTTGACGACGTACAGAGACTCGTCTGACGGATGGGTGTGCAGTGGCGTGCGCTTGCCCTTGTCCATCACGTCCGAGAACAGCAGGAAAGCACCCCCGGTCTCCTCGGCCTTGGCCAGCCAGCTGTGCACGCCGCCGCCGAAGAACCACCGCTCATCGGCTTGTTCGGCGGAACGGAGGACTGCTCTTGCGGTCAGTGTCTCGGACATGGCGCCTCCTAGTTCATGGGACATAAGTCCCATGACGGATAGTCCAGTACCATGAGCGACGTGTCAATCCCCTACGAGGCGGGCGGTCGCACCCGGCAGAAGCAGCGCACCCGGGACAGCCTGGTCGCCGCCGCACGGATGCTGGTGAACGACGGAGCCACGCCGACCGTGGACGACGCGGCCGAGAGGGCCGGCATCTCACGGACGACTGCTTACCGGTACTTTCCCAACCAGCGATCATTGCTCGTCGCGGCCCACCCGGAAACTGCCGCCACGACCCTGCTCCCCGATGGCGTCTCGTCGAACCCCCATGAGCGTCTTGACGCTGTGGCCACGCGGTTCATCCGACTCATCCTCGACACCGAGGCTGCTCAGCGCACCATGCTGCGCCTCTCGCTCGACCCAGACCCGCTGCGGCGTGCCGAGCTCCCGCTCCGTCAAGGCCGTGCGATCGCGTGGATCTCCGAGGCCCTCCAGCCGCTGCGCGGCCGCATGACCGACGAGGAGATCCATCGACTCGCCCTCGCCGTCCGGAGCGCCATCGGAGTAGAGGCCCTCGTATGGCTGACCGACATCGGTGGGCTCTCACGTGACGATGCTGCCGAGACCATGCGGTGGTCCGCGCAGTCCCTGCTCTCGGCTGCGCTCACCGTGAGTCCGCCTCCCGCGCCGGCGGCGAAACGACGTGCCCGACGGCGAACCGCTCGACCTGGAACAACGTTCTAGTCCACGGCTTCCTGCTCAGGCGATCGGCACGTGCGCCAGCGCGGCGGCCGGCTTCCTCATGTCTTGCAGGGAAACGCCCAGGCCGTAGGTCAGGAAGCTGCCGTCGGGTACGAGTTCGAGCAGGCAACCGTTCCGTCGCTCCGCGGGCAGCAACGAGGCGAACTTCTTCGACACCGACTCGATGCTGACCGATCCGGCTGGATGCACCCTCGCCGTGCCGTGGAAGGAGACGGTGGCCGGCGGGATGGGCAGCACCAGCGAGAGCAGGCCACCGCGGCGGATCGGGACAGTGACTGCGACCTCGTCGCCGTCCGAGATCTGGCGCGCCTTCCAGCTGTCCGCAGCGGTGACCACATAGACACGGTGGTCCACTGCTGCGCACATGACCCCGCTCGCGCGGGGCTTGCCCGCCGCTGTCACGTAGCTGATGACCGCGAACGAAGCCTGTCCGAGCTCGTTCCAGACCTGTTCCGCGGTGAGATCAGGGCCAGTCCGTGGAGCGACCTCTGGCGGGTCGACAGTTGGCGACATCGAACTCACCTCCGAGAGTGCCTGCCCCCAAGATCAAGGATCGACGAGTGGGACGGGCCGAGTAGAGGCGAAGGGCCCAGCCTGACGTCGGCTGGAAGGTCTGCGTCGATCGGGACCAGCGACGACAAGAGATATTGCTCGATCTCTGTATCTGTACGGAGGTATCGCCGTCTCGACGACGGTAGCTGCGTTCGATGCTTCGTCTGACGCGAAGGAGAGGTCAGATGAGTTCGAACCCCTATGGCAACCTTCCCGCGGCGGCGGCGTTCTCGCTGACCAGCACCGATCTGAGGGAGGGCGAGAAGCTGGCGAAGCCGCAGGTCAGCGACGTCTTCGGTGCCGGCGGTCACGACAGCTCCCCGCAGCTGTCCTGGAGCGGCTTCCCAGCAGAGACCCAAAGCTTGGTGGTCACCATGTGCGATCCGGAGGCGCCGACCGTCTGTGGCTTCTGGCACTGGGCAGTGGTGAACATTCCCGGCAACGTCACGCAGCTGCCCACCGGTGCCGGCGACGAGTCGGGTGGGGGGCTCCCGCCGGGGCCTTTCAGCTGAAGAACGACGCGCGGACGGCGCGCTACGTCGGCGCCGGGCCACCACCGGGCCACGGCCGGCACTGCTAAATCTTCGCCGTCCTCGCCCTCGAAGCGAAGAGGATCGAGATCGACAAGGAAGCAACTCCCTCGTTGCTCATGTTCATGCTCTTCAACGGCACCCTGGGTCGCGCCTTCCTCGAGGGCTGGTACGAGAGATAGGCCCCACCCGGGCTCGACCGTGCGGCCGGTGGGGGTAGGTGGTACACCCCCACCACGCTCTTCCGCCGTCTCGCCGGCCAGTGTGATGGCCCTCGCCACCAACCTTTGGTGGAGGATGCGCTCGTGGATGAGGGGTCGCATACTCCCGCCGGCGGAACGCTCGACCCGCTGGTGGCGAAGATCCTTACGAGCTACCCGTATGCGTTCACGCTGGCGTCGACCGAGGCCGAACGGGCGGTCGGCTACCGGATCCGGTTCGAGGCCGCGGTCGGGCTGGGGTGGACGCCGGCGCCCGACGCCGACGGCCTCGAGCGCGACAGGTACGACGTGGGTGCGCTACACGTGATCGGCTGGTACGAGGACGCTCCGGTGAGCACCGGCCGGCTGGTCCTGCCCCCGGCGGCGCTGCCCACCCAGGACGAGTGCGGGCTGGTCGTCGAACCGGCCGGCCGCGTCGTCGACGTCGGGCGGATGGCCGTTGTCCGCACGCACCAGAACTACCAGCACGCGGCGTTCATCGCGCTGCTGTGCCGCCTGTACCTGGAGATGCGCACCCGGGGCTACGGCGTCGCGTGCGGGATGATGTCGCTGCGCGCGCGCAGGCTGGTCGGGCTGCTGGGCCTGAACCTCGAGGTGCTGGGGCCGGACCGGCTCTACTGGAACGAGCCGCGCGCCCCGGTGCGTTTCGCGCTGACCCGCAACGAGGCACCGTTGGCCGACCGCTGGGCGGACCAGGTCTGAGCTCTCAGCCGGGACCGATCAGCAGCGCCGCGTTCGCACCGCCGAAGCCGAACGAGCTGCTCAGTCCGTAGCCCGTCCCGACCTGGCGGACCTCGCCCATGACCGCATCGACCGGCGTCGCCGGGTCCAGGGTCCGGAGCCCGGCCACCGGTGGGACCAGCCCGGTGCGCGCGGACAGCACCGTGACGATCACCTCGACGGCCCCGGAGCCCGCGACCAGGTGCCCCGTCGTCCCCTTCACGGCTGTCACCGGCGGACCGTCCGGCCCGAACAGCGTGACCAGCGCGTCCGCCTCGGCCCGGTCGTTGAGCACGGTCGAGGTCCCGTGCGCGTTGACGTGCGCGACGTCCGCCGGACCGGCCCCGGCGTCGGCGAGCGCCAGCCGCATGCAGCGCAGCGCACCCTCCCCGCCGGGGCTGGGTGCGACCAGGTGGTGGGCGTCGGCGTTCGATCCGTAGCCTGCGACGCCGCCGAGGGTCTCCCAGCCGGCCGCCTGCGCGTGCTCGGGCGTCGTGAGCACCAGGAACCCGGCCCCCTCGCCCATGACGAAGCCGTCCCGGTCCACGTCGAACGGCCGCGACGCCAGGTCGGGCGCGGCGACGTTCGTGCTCATCACGTCGAGCCGGTGGAACGAGCACAGCGCGCCGTACGTCACCAGCGAGTCCACGCCTCCTGCGAGCACCAGGTCTGCGGCACCGCGGCGCAGCAGCTCGACGCCCTCGCCGATCGCCGTGGCGCCTGACGCGCACGCCGTTGACACAGTCATGCAAGGGCCGCGGAACCCGAGCCGCAACGACAGCAGCGACGCCGTCGCGCTCGGCATCACCATCGGCGTCGTGAGCGGGTTCATCGCCCGTAGGCCGCGCTCGAGCAGGTTCGCATGCTGCGCGTCGTAGGTCGCGCTCGCGCCCAGCCCCACGCCGCAGACGACGGCGCACCGCTCCGGTGGTGGCAACGGTCCGTGGACGGCGTCGATCGCGTCCTGCGCCGCCCCCACCGCCAGCTGGTGCGAGCGGTCGAACCGCCGGACCTCCGCCGCGGTCAGGTATGGAGCCGGGTCGAACCCGTCGACCAGCGACACCAGGATCCCGACGTCCGGAGGCAGCCGAGGATCCTCGAACTCCCTGGCGGTGGACAGGCCGTTGGCCAGTGACCGCCAGAGCTCGTCGACCGTGCAGCCGCCCGGCGCCTTGACCCCCATGCCGACGACGGCGACCGGCGGCCGCGCAGCCGTCACTCGGCGGTCCAGCTCCCGGCGATCTCGAGCCGAGCGTTCAGGGTGACAGGGTCCACGAGCTGGCCGAGCCCGTTCGCCGACAACCGCAGCCGCTGCCCCTTGACGCCGAAAGTCTTGCCCGCCAGCGCACCGCCCAGATGCTTGGCCAGGACTTGCCGCATGTCGCCGCTGAGGGTCGGCAACCCTTGGCCGGGGGCGAACACCGCCAGCACGTCCTGCATGGTCAGGGTGAAGCGCGCGACCTCGGTCCCCACGACGAACGAGCTCGGGTCGGTCCAGTCGGCACCGGGGCTGGTGCGCTGGTACACGCTCATCGTGCCGGCGATGTCCAGCGCGTGCACGGACTGGTCCAGGACGCGGGCGACGAGCTCGCCGGTGGCCGAGCAGGTCAACAGTGCGGTCGTGACGTCGTGGGTGGGACCCGCGAACAAGTCGGTCGGGTCGGCGCCATGGGTCGCGTAGACGAAGCCGACACTGCTGAACGACTCGCCGCTCGGCCCGGTCTGCTCGATGCGCCCGCGGAACTCGGTGACCGTGCTCCCGCGCGCGCCGGTGCTGACGGTGCCGCTCGGGACGTTGGCCTCCGCCGTCCCTGCGGACCCGAGCGTCGCGATCGCGACGCCCCCGGTGACGGCTACGCCTGCGCCGGTCAGCATGCTCCGCCGGGACAGAGCGGGAGCGTGGTCGGTGGTCTCGTCCTTGGGTGCCATCCCGGCCTCCCTCATGAGCCCGCAGCTCCGCGGCCCCCGTGCGGTTGAGCCGGACCGTACTGCGCCGCCCCGCGCGTGTAAACGGATCAGCCGGCGAGGCGCTCCGGTTGCGACCGGGGTGTCACCGTGCGTGGCGTCCCGTCACATACGAAGGCGTTCTCGGCGGTGCAGGACCAGGCGGTAGTTGGTGAGCGCACCGGTCCGGAACTGCGCCTCGGACGCGACCAGGTAACGGTGGAAGCGGCGCGTGGTCTCGGCGCCCACGAGCGCCTCCGCCGCCTCCCGGTTCGCCCGCAGCGCGAGCATCCACGCGCGGAACGTGCGCGCGAAGTCGGCGGCGTCCGATCGCAGGACCTCGACCTCGAAGTACGGCTCGAAGCCCAGGACCAGCTCGCACAGCTGGGGGCAGATCGACTCGGGGAACAGCTCCAGGACGCTGTCCCCGACGGGGCCGCGGCCCAGCATGTGGTCGGTATCCGGGGCCTGGTCGTGGGCGATGGTCTCGAGCCCGAGCCGGCCGTCGGGCACCAACCAGTCGAAGCAGTGGGCGAAGAAGTCCCGGTAGGTGTCGACGCGGGCCGCGCTCGAGGACCCGTCCCGGGCGAAGTGCTCGAAGGCGCCGAAGGACGTGATCGCGTCGTACGGCGCCTCGGGCCGATGGTCCTCCCAGCCTTCGAGACGGACGTCGATCCCGGGCAGCGCCAGACCACCGACGTACCCGCGCTGCGCCGGGCTCAGAGTCAGGCCTGTGCCGTCGGTGACACCGTGGCGGGACACAGCCCAGTCGAGCATGCTGCCCCAACCGCACCCGATGTCCAGGAACCGCGCGCCGCGGCGGGGGAGCACGTGCTCGGCGAAGTAGTCGGACTTCGCCAGGACCGCCGAGTCGAGGTCGCCGCCGCTCTGCGGCCACAGCCCGGACGAGTACGTCATCGTCGGGCCGAGCCACAGCGCGTAGAAGTCGTTCGACACGTCGTAGTGCGCCTGCACGGCTTCTGGTGACGCGCCACGGGGTCGGGTGGGTGCGCCCGACGGCAGCCGCGGCGGCGTCGCCCACACCTTGGGCTCAGGCCGTCGGGTCAACGTCGCGCGGAAGAGCGCCTGCTCGCGCAGGCGGAAGCACATCTCCCCGGCGGCGAAGTAGCGCTCGAAGATGCGGGCCGTGTCCGGTCCGACGAGCCGCAGTGCCTCGTCCCTGCGGTCCCGGTAGGCCAGCGTCCACGCCCGGAACGTCCGCCGGTAGTGCTCGGTGTGGTCGACGAAGGTGTCGAGCTGGAAGTGCGTCTCCCAGCCGATCGCCAGCTCGGACAGCGACGGTGACATCGCCTCCGGGAAGATCTCGTCCAGGAGCAGGTCGGTCAGCGGGCCCCGGCCCGGACGGCTGCCGGCATGGCCGACGTTGTCGAGGCAGATGAGCTGCAGGCCGAGACGCCCGCCCGGACGCAGCCAGCCGGCGGCGCGCTCGAAGAACGTGCCGTACACCTGCACTTTCTCGGCCGCGGACATCGCGTCGGACGCGAAGTGCTCGGTCGACTCGATGCAGGTGACGACGTCGTACCGCTCGGCCGGTTCGTGGTCGGCCCAGCTCTCCAGCCGGATGTCCATGCCCTCGCAGCCGCGGGCGCGGGCCCGTTCCGCCTGGGCCGGGCTGAGGGTGAGCCCGACCCCGGCGGCGGCGCCGTGCACGCGGACCCAGCGGTCCAGCAGCGCCCCCCACCCGCAGCCCACGTCGAGCAGTCGGGCCCCGGCCACCCCCAGCGCGTCCGCGAAGAAGTCGAGCTTGCGGTCCTGCGCGGTGCCGAGCGAGTCGGCCGGGTCTGCCGTGTCCCAGAGCGCGCACGAGTACACGAGGTCGTCACCGAGCCAGAGCCGGAAGAACTCATCGGAGACGTCGTAGTGCTTGCGGATGGCCGCCGGCGAGCTGCCCGCCGCCTCGAGCCGCCCCCCGGTGCTCATCCGGCGGCCGCACCCGGTGGACCCGCGAGCACGGCGTCCAGCTGCCGCGCCACGTCGCCCACCGTCCGCACCTGCTGGACCTGACGCAGCAGCTGGTTGGGCAGCTCGCGGCCGAGCTGGATCTCGATCTCGAAGATGACCTCGGCCGAGGTCAGCGAGTCCATCCCGAGCGCGTCCAGCTCGGTGTCCGCCTGCACGTCGCCCGGCGGCACCCCGCACACCTTGACGATGCAGTCACGGAGCAGTCCCTCGCTGTCCACGGACCCTCCCCGGCCCGACACCCCGAGCTCGGGCGGCTGGTCGACGCCCTGATCCCGGAAGTGTCGGCATGCATTCTCCGCGTTCGCATCCAGGTCCGCGCTGACCTTTGCGCAAATCGTGGTCACGGGGTTCAGCCAGCCCGCGTCCGGTCCACCCAGCGTCCGGTCAGCCGGGGTGCGCCGCGGACCGAAAGCTGCCGGTGGCGCTGCCTTCCGGGTCGACGCGGTCGAGGATGGCGTCCGCGATGTCGGTGAGCTGGGTCAGCTGCTCGGGAGTCAGCGCGTCCACGACGTACTGCCGGACGGCCTGCACGTGTCCCGGCGCGGCCGCGACCACGGTCTGCCAGCCGGCTTCGGTGAGGCGGGCGTTGGTCGCCCGTCCGTCCTCCGGGCACGGCGCCCGCTCGACCAGCCCGCGCGCCTCGAGCCGGCTCACCACGTGCGAAAGGCGCGGCAGGGTCCCGTTGGTGCGGGCCGCGAGCGCTGTCATCCGCAGCGTCTGCCGCGGCGCCTCGGAGAGCATCGCGAGCACCCAGTACTCGAAGTGCGACAGGTCCGAGTCGCGGCGCAGCTGAGTCTCGAGGACGCCGGGGAGCAGCTCGACCACGGCGACGAGGCGGACCCATGCGTCGCGCTCGCGGTCATCGAGCCAACGAACGGTCATGGGACCAGCCTACCGGCAGATAGTTGACGCTACAACTTTCATGGGTTATGGTCAGTTGTAACGACAACCAACTACCTCAGGAGCGAGTCATGGCGACCGTCAGCATCATCGGCACCGGGAACATGGGCCAGGCCATCGCCGGCCTCGCGGCCAAGGGCGGCAGCACCGTCCAGCTCATCGGCTCGGCAGACCGCGACAGTCGCGTCACCGGTGACGTCGTCGTCCTCGCGGTCCCGCACCCGGCGATCGCGCAGGTCCTGGCCGAGCGTGCCGACCAGCTCGCGGGCAAGGTCGTCGTGGACATCACCAACCCGGTCGACTTCGAGACCTTCGACTCCCTCGTCGTGCCGGCCGACTCCTCCAAGGCCGCCGAGCTCGCCGCGGCCCTCCCGCAGTCGAAGGTCGTCAAGGCGTTCAACACCACGTTCGCCGGGACGCTCGTGTCCGGCAGCGTGGGCACCGTCGGGGACAACCTCACCACGGTGCTGATCGCCGGCGACGACGCCGACGCCAAGGCGGCTGTCGTCGCGCTGGTCACGGGTGGCGGTCTGCAGGCCGTGGACGCCGGGTCGCTCAAGCGGGCCCGCGAGCTGGAGGCCCTTGGCTTCCTGCAGATCTCGCTGGCCGCGGCCGAGAAGGTCTCCTGGGCCGGCGGGTTCGCCGTCGCTGCCTGACGCCGTCAGATCTTCCGCGTGGGCCGGGCCGACGAGGTCCGGCCCACGCGCGACGATCAGGCCCAGAACGCGGTCACGGCCGTCGGGTCGCCGATGTACTGGTCGACGGTGCGGACCAGAGCGCCCTCGACGACGAACAGCAGGATCTGCGCGTCGTCGAACCTGCGGCCGTCCGGCCGCGTCCCGCTGACGCGCGTGCACACGGCGACGTGACCCTCGCCGTCCGCCATGAACCGCTCGGGCACCGCGCGCAAGGTGCCGGCCGTGCGCTGGCCGGACTCGCCGAGGAACGCCATGATCCCGTCGATGCCGCTGTGCACGCCGCCGAGGTGGTCGTCGTTGCGGTGGTTCCAGGTCGCGTCCGGCCGGAACATGGCGGCGAAGCCGGCGACGTCACCATGGGCGAAGGCCTCGAAGCCGGCGCGGACGGCGGCGATGTCGTCGGCGGCGCTGGTCGTGCTGGACGCGGTGGACGTGCTGGTCATGTCGACTCCTTCGGTTGGCTGGTTCGCCGGAACCGTATGGAGCCCGCGCCCGGCGGGCATCGACTGTTCGATCGATCTGGTCAGCCGGCGGCGTGAGCGCCGGCGAGCCCGTGCTGCATGGCGAACATGGCCAGCCCCGCCCGGGTGGACACCCCGCACTTGCCGTAGATGTGCACGGTGTGCGTGTGCACGGTGGACGGCGAGATGACCAGCTCGGCGGCGATCTCGCGCTTGGTGCGCCCGGTCACCAGCCGGCGCAGGACCTCGAGCTCGCGCTCGGTCAGGTCGGCCGGCAGCGCAGGCAGCGCCGGGGGCGGGGCTCCGGCCGCCTCGACGACGGCCCGGATCGCGTCCCGGTCCAGCGGCAGCGCGGACAGGACCCGGGACGCCTCGCCGGGCTCGAGCGCGGGCCGGTGCGGGCGCGGCTCGCCGAGCGCGTGCAGCACGTCGGCCGCGGCGAGCACGCGGGCGGCCTGGTCGAGCTCGCCGCCGGTCACTCCGGCCGGGTAGCCGGACCCGTCCGTCCGCTCGTGGTGACGGCTGGCGACGAGCCCGAGCGGCGCGAGCACGGGGGACCGGGCCAGGATCCGACCGGAGTGGTACGGGTGCAGGCGGACCAGCTCGCGCTCCTCCGGCCGCAGGGTGCCCGGCCGTTCCCACAGGCCGGTCGGGACGGCGACCCGGCCGAGGTCGTGGACGAAGCCGGCCCGCCGGACGAGCGTGGGGTCAGCGGTCCCGAGGTGGGTCGCGGCCTGCGCGGCGAGCCCCGCGACTGCGCGCGAGTGGCCGTGGAACCACGGGGTCTTGAGATCGGCGGCGTCGCCGAACCCGGCGAGGGCCTCGTCGAGCGCGGCGTCGTCGCGGAACACGCGGGCGGGGACCGGTTCGGCATCGACGACCGACTGCCACAGGTCTTCGGGGTCCGAGAGCTCCAGCAGCTCGTCCGGCGACTCGAGGAAGATCGTGGCGATCGCCGGGTCGAGCGCCCGCCCGGACCAGCGGGCCACCGTCTCGCGGGCGGCGTCCATGCCACCGACCGCGTCGAACATGACCGCGCAGTACCCGACTGCGGCGAACCGCGCCGCCTCGGCCACGTCGTCCCCGGCTCGTCCGGCCGGTGCGCCACGACCGTCGAACCGCTCGAACGCGTCGAGCACCGCAAGTCGCACGGTCTCCGGCAGCCGCAGCCGTCGGGTCAGGTCCGCTCCCACTTCGCAGTCGGCTCGGGCGCCGGCGACGACCAGTCGCGGCACGCCCGGGGCGCGGCCCAGGATGCGGAGCTTCTCGACGCCGTGGCCGAGGCCGGCGAGGAGCCGCATCGACTCCGTGGGACGTGTCGCGTCGGTGAGGTCGCCGCGCGCCCGGACGAGGATGTCGTCGCCACCGAGTGCGACTGCCATCTCGTGCGACGTCGCCGCGCAGCCGGCGAACCGCAGCAGCGTCCCGTAGTAGATGTCACCGAGCGAGCCTGCGCTGAGCCCGGCCTGACGACCGAGCTCGGAGGCGACCAGGCAGGCGCGCATCGCCTCACCGGGAGGGTGGCCGCGGGTGAGGTCGCTCGTGACCGAGAGTGCTGCCAGCACCCCGCTCATCCCGACCGGCTCGCCTACCGACACAGCCGCCGAGCCTAACGTCGAGCCCTGGCCACCCCTCGTCCTCGCCGAGCCCGCAGTCCTGGATCACGGGTATGGCCATGACCGCTTCGAGGTACGGTCCTGGCACCCGGAACCGCCGCCCGTCGAAGAGGACGTCATGGCCCGTCGGACCCGTACCGTTCGCACCCTGGTCGCGGCCACCGCCGCCTTGGCCACGGTCTGCTGCCTGTCGAGCACGGCCAGTGGAGCAGCTTCCCCTGACCCGTCGAGCGCGCCGCCATCGACCGCCTCGGCCGGACCGGCCGTGGCACCGACGGCCGCACCGGCCGGGACCAACCTGCTGGCGAACGGCGACGCCGAGGTCGGCGCCTCCTCGTTCCGCGGCTACGACGAGGTGATCGTCCCCGGATGGACGGTGGCCGAGGGCCTGCCCACCGTGGTCCGGTACGGGGTCAAGGCGCTCCTGCTCCGGTCCGCGCCGGGCCCGGCGGACCGCGGCAACAGCTACTTCGCCGGCGGGTCCGGCGGCAACGCGGAGCTCGACCAGGACGTGCCGCTGGTGGCGCCGGGCGGCACCGCGCTCCCGGCGGGTACGTCGGTGACGGTCGACGGCTGGCTCGGTGGGCTCGCCGCGTCCAAGGACAACCCGTCGGTGCGGCTGACGTTCCGTGGTCCGAGCGGTGCCAGCCTGTCCACGGCGACCCTGGGACCGGTCACCCACAAGACGCGCAAGAACACCACCGAGCTCGTGCACACGTCCCGTACCGTCATCGTCCCGGCGGGGACCTCCGACGTCCTGGTCTCGCTCGTGATGACCACGCCGTCCACGACCTACGACGGCTGGAACGGGAGCATCCCGGGCAACAACCAGGCGTGGGCGGACAACCTCACGCTGACGGCGTCGGCACCGGTGCGGGCACCGGCGCCGCTGACCCCGCCGACGGCCACGGTGCCGGGCTACGACCACGTGTTCGTCGTGATGATGGAGAACCAGGACTACGCGAACATCATCGGGAACACCCGCCAGGCACCGTTCGTGAACAGCCTGCTGTCGAAGGGCACGTCGTTCGGGGCCATGTACGCCGAGGTGCACCCCAGCGACCCGAACTACCTCGCGCTGTCGGCGGGCTCGACGTTCCGGGTGATGGGCAACCCGATCGAGGTCAACCTGGACTACACGATCGACGCCCGCAACATCGGCGACCTCGTGGACGACGCGGGCAAGACGTGGCGGGCGTACTACCAGAACGCGAACGGACCGTGCGACAACACCATCCACGGGACCTACTACAACGACGACCTCCCCTTCCTGTACTTCAAGGACATCCGGGGCGACGCGGCGCGTTGCGACAGCCACCTGCTGCCATTGCCCCAGATGGCCACCGACCTGCAGTCCACCGCGACGACGCCGAACTTCGTCTGGTGGGGCGCCGACGACTGCAGCGACATGGAGGGCTGCGGGATCAAGGCGGGCGACACGTTCCTGAGGCAGACGGTCGGGGAGATCCTCGCGTCGCCGGCCTGGACGACGCAGCGCTCGCTGCTGCTGCTGACGTTCGACGAGGACCGGTACGACAAGGAGCGCCCGGCCCAGCTCATCCCGACGATCGCGCTGGCGTCCGCCGGGGTGAAGCAGGGCTACGTGACGCAGGTGCGCTACGACCACTACAACATGCTCCGCACGATCGAGGGCGCCCTCGGGCTGGGCACCCTCACGGCCAACGACCTGTACGCGGAGCCGATGACCGACATCTTCGACTGACCCGTCGCCGGGCTGACCCGTGGCACAGTGACGTCGCCCACATTCAGCGTTCTCTAAGCCTGAGCAGCGGCTGGTCTCAGCATCAGGTCCCCACACTCGTCGGGTGCCGGAAACCCCGGCTCTCGACGGAGGTACCCCCGAATGACCGACCAGCCAGGTGCGCCGACGGCTGTCCCTGTCCCGAACGCGTACCCCTCCTACGCGCCCGAGGCCGACTGGGTCTCGCCGCTGTGGGGGCAGCCCGAGACCGTGGCCGCCGGGTGGTCGCGCACCCAGGCCGAGCCGTCGCCCGCTCCGCGCCCCGACGCCCGAGCCGCCGCGCCGTGCGTCCCGCGCACTGCTGGTCACGGCTGCCGTGGCGCTGCTGGTGCTCGGCCTGGTCGGGGCGGTCCTCGTCAACGGCGCGCTGACCCGCAGGTCGACGAGCACGGCGCTGCCCCGGCCCGCCGTCACCGCGCCGGCGGTCCCGGCGCCGGTGCCGAGCCTGCCGTCGCTGGTCCCGCCGAGCGAGGGGTCCGGCCAGCAGGGCCAGGGCAGCAGGGCTCGCAGGGTCTGACCGGACAGCAGCAAGCCGCTGTCGCCGCCGTCAGCCCCGGCCTCGTCGACGTCGTGTCGACCATCGGGTACGACGGTGCGCAGGGCGCCGGCACCGGCGTGGTCCTGACCTCGGACGGGATCGTGCTCACCAACCACCACGTCGTCGCCGGCGCCACCTCGGTCAGCGTCACCGACGTCGGCAACGGCAAGACGTACAGCGCGAAGGTGCTCGGCTACGACCGCTCGCACGACGTGGCGGTGCTCAAGCTCGACGGGCGCGTCCGGCCTGCAGACCGCGCCGCTGGGCGACTCGACCACCGTCGCGGTCGGGGACCCGGTCGTCGCGGTCGGCAACGCGCTCGGCAAGGGCGGCACGCCCGAGCGCGGTGGCCGGCATCGGTCACCGCGCTCGACCAGTCGATCACCGCCCAGGACTCGGCCAACGGCACGTCCGAGCAGCTGTCCGGCCTCATCCAGGTCGACGCGCCCATCCAGCCCGGCGACTCCGGCGGCGCGCTGGTCGACGCCGACGGCAAGGTGGTCGGCATCGATCACGGCCGGCTCGGTCTCCGGCGGGTCCGGCTCGGCCGACCAGACCGCGACGCAGGGCTTCGCGGTCCCGATCGCGACCGCGCGCTCGATCGCCGACCAGATCGTCGCCGGCCAGTCGTCGAGCACCGTGCACATCGGCGGCACCGCGTTCCTCGGCCTGCAGGTCAGCGGCGCCGCCGGCCTCGGCGCCGCTCGGTCGGCGGCGTCGCTGGTCGCGGGGACCGTCAGCGGCTCGGCCGCCGACGGCGCCGGCATCGTCGCCGGCGACGTCGTGACGGCCCTCGACGGCCACGCGGTCGCCACCGGCGGACGCGCTGAAGTCCGTCCTCGACGCGCTACCACCCCGGCGACACCGTGTCGCGTCGCGCTGGACCGACCTGGCCGGGCGCCTCGCACACCGCCCAGGTCACCCTCACCGACGGCCCGACCGGATGACCGCCGACTTCCGGAGGTCCGCACCACGACCTCGCCGACGACCCGTACACCCCGCGACCCGACCCGACACCTCCAGGAGAACCCTGTGCCGACGACCGACAGCTCCTACCCGCAGCCGGCCCCGGCCGCCTTCGCCAGGGCACGCCGTGCCCGGCGCCGAGCACGCCGCGCTGCTCGAGGACGCGCTCTTCCAGATCAAGCGGGTCGTCGTCGGGCAGGACCGGCTCGTCGAGCGGGTGCTGCTGTGCCTGCTGGCCAACGGCCACTGCCTGATCGAGGGTGTGCCCGGCCTGGCCAAGACGCTGACCGTGTCGACGCTGTCGCAGGTCGTCGGCGGGCAGTTCTCCCGCGTGCAGTTCACCCCGGACCTGGTGCCGGCCGACCTGGTCGGCACCCGGATCTGGCGGCCGTCGGCCGAGGACTTCGACATCGAGTGGGGACCGGTCTTCGCGAACATCGTGCTCGCCGACGAGATCAACCGCGCCCCGGCGAAGCTGCAGTCCGCGCTGCTGGAGGCGATGGCCGAGCGGCAGGTCACCGTCGGCGGGCACACCCGCCGGCTGCCCGCGCCGTTCCTGGTCCTCGCGACGCAGAACCCGATCGAGTCCGAGGGCGTCTACGCCCTGCCGGAGGCGCAGCGCGACCGGTTCCTCATGCACGTGCTCGTCCCGCAGCCCACGTACGAGGAGGAGACGGCGATCGCGCTGCGGATGAGCACGAGCACGCCGCAGGCCGCGCAGGTGCTCACCGTCGAGCAGCTCGTCGAGCTGCAGGACGTCGTCCGGAACGTCTTCGTGCACCACGCCGTGCAGGACTACGCCGTGCGGCTGGTCATGGCCACCCGTGACCCGGCCCGCTGGGGCCTGGAGGACCTCGCCCGCCTCGTCGCGCTGGGCTCGAGCCCGCG
Organism: uncultured Actinomycetota bacterium; assembly: GCA_963771835.1. Taxonomy (GTDB): domain Bacteria; phylum Actinomycetota; class Actinomycetes; order Prado026; family Prado026; genus CAVQCJ01. Next base: position 964,603 of record CAVYVA010000002.1, on the reverse strand, counting down.
CGGCACGCTCGGCCTGATCGCGTCGGCCCGCGCGCTCGCGGTGCTGCGCGGCCGGCGGTTCGTCGTCCCGCAGGACGTCTTCGACGTCGCGCCCGAGGTGCTGCGGCACCGCGTCACGCTGACCTACGACGCGCTGGCCGAGGGCACGCAGGCCGACGACGTCGTGCGCACCGTGCTGCGGCCACGTGCCCGGCGCCGCGCATCGCGCCGCAGCAGGACGAGATGCACACGCAGCAGACCGTCGGGTTCGCGCCGCTGCCCGTCGCAGGCCGCGGGATGACGCAGACCCAGCGTCCCGGGTCGGCCTCGGTCGCCGAGGTCGCCGCCCGGGCGGCTGTCCTGCGCCGCCTCGAGCTCGAGGTCCTGCGCCGGCTGGACGGCAGCGCGTCGGGCGACCACCTGACCGCCGCGATCGGCCCCGGCAGCGAGCGCGCCGGCGCCCGCGAGTACGAGCCGGGCGACGACGCGCGGCTCATCGACTGGAACCTCACGGCCCGGTCGGCGACCACCCACGTGCGGACCACCGAGGCCGAGCGCGAGGTCGACACCTGGATCGTCGCCGACCGGTCCGCCAGCCTCGACTTCGGCACGGCCCGCGCGGAGAAGCGCGACGTCGTGCTCGGCGCGGCGGCGGCGTTCGGGATGCTCACCGTGCGCGGCCACAACCGCCTCGGCGTCCTGGTCGCCGGCACCGACGGCCGCGGCACCACCAGCCGCCGCGGACCGGCCGCACCTGGCTGATGGCGGCGCTGGCCGCGATCCACGACACCCCGCGCCAGGACGGCGCCCCGGCCGAGGACGGCGACCTCGCGGCCGCGATGCGTCGGCTGCTGGTCGCCCAGCAGCGCCGCAGCCAGGTCGTGCGTCGATCTCCGACTTCCTCGGCGCCGACCGCTGGGTCCAGCCGCTGCGCGCCCTCGCGCTGCGCCACCAGGTCGTCGCCGTGCACGTCACCGACCCGCGCGAGCTGGAGCTGCCCGCCGTCGGGATGCTCGCCGTCGTCGACACCGAGACCGGCCGGCAGCGCTACGTCCAGACCAGCTCGCCCGCGCTGCGCGCCCGCTACGCGGCGGCGGCGCAGCAGCGGCACGCCGACATCGCCCGCGCGCATCGCGTCCAGCGGCGCCGAGTACCTGCACCTGTCGACGTCGCGCGACTGGCTCACCGACACCGTCCTGTTCGTCGACCCGCCGCAAGGGCCGGCGCCGCGCGCCGGTCGAGCGCTACCGCTCGACCATGTCCGCGCGCCACCCGCAGCGCCGTCACGCGAAGTCGGGGACCACACGATGACCTTCCTGTCCGGCTGGCGTCTCGTCCTGCTCCTGGCCCCCGCGGCGCTCGCTCGTCGCGTACGTGCTCGTGCAGCGGCGCCGGCACACCCAGGTGCTGCGCTTCACCAGCGTCGACCTGCTCGACTCGGTCGCGCCCAGGCGGTCCGGGCTGGCAGCGGCACGTGCCGGCGGCCGCGCTGCTGCGTCGCGCTGGTCGTGCTCACGCTCGCGTTCGCCCAGCCGGCCATGGCCATGCGGACGGCGAAGGAGCGCGCCACGATCATGCTCACGCTCGACACCTCCGGCTCGATGACGCGCGACCGACGTCGCCCCGTCGCGGCTGGAGGCGATGGAGGAGCAGGCCAAGACCGTTCGTGAAGAACCTGCCCGACGGGCATCCAGATCGGCCTGGTCACGCTTCAACGGCAACGCGCGGCTGCTCGTCCCGCCGAGCACCGACACCGCGCCCGTGCTCGACGCGCTCGGCTCGCTGACCGTGGGCGGCGGCGACGGCGACGGCGGCCGGCATCACGACGGCGCTGGCGGCCATCGCCGCGGTGCCGAAGGGGACCGTCCGGCAAGCCGACCCCGGCCGTCATCGTGCTGATGAGCGACGGCTCGCCGACCGTCGGCGACCGGCGACGCCGACCCGGTGGCCGCCGCCGACGACGCGGCCGCCGCAGGCGAAGAAGCAGTCGGTGCCGATCGACACCATCGCGTTCGGCACCTCCAGCGGCGTGGTCGCGATCGCAGGGCCAGCAGGTGCCGGTCCCGTACGACCCGCAGGCCATGGCGCGGATCGCGTCGGAGAGCGGCGGCCGGACGTTCACCGCGGAGACCGGCTCGCCAGCTCGGCTCGATCTACGACCAGATCGGCCGCGACGTCGGCTTCGTGACGCAGACCCGCGAGCTGACGGCGGCGTTCGCCGGTGCGGCGCTGCTGCTGGCCCTGCTGCGCGGCGGCCGGCGCACTCCTCTGGACCCAGCGTCTGGTCTGACCCGCGCCCGTTGGAAGGCGCTGGCCGGGGCAGGTGGACAGGACGCGGGCCATCGCGTCCCGCTCGGCGGCGGTGACCCACAGGTGGTAGCGAGCCTTGACCGCGACCTGCCGCGCGACGTACTGGCACCGGAACGCCTTGTTCGGCGGGAGCCAGGTCGCGGCGTCGCCGTCGCCCTTGCGCTCGTTGGTCGGGCCGTCCACGGCGAGCAGCTCGAGCGGGTCGTTGGCGAGGGCCAGCCGCACGCCGGGGGCCAGCTGCTGGGCGCCCTTCTGCCAGGCGTCGCCGAGCGCGACCACGTGGTCGATCTGGACCGCGGTGCTGGTCCCCGGGCCACGACGGAAGGCGATCACCCGACCGGTGTAGGGGTCCCGCAGGGTGCCGGACAGCACGACGCACGACCCCGACAGCGCCGTGGCAGTCAGGTCGCGGCGCAGGATGTCGTTGCGGGTGTCGCAGCCGTTGCGGTCCACGTCCTGCCAGGCCGGGCCGAACTGCGCGCGGGAGTAGCCGGTCATCGGGGCCCGGCCCTTGACCGACAGCCGGGCCAGCGCGGCGGATGCGCTCCCGGGGGCAGCCGGCCCGGACGGGCCGCCTGGAGTGCTCGTTCCCGGAGACGGCAGTGCGGTGGGGGCGGCGGTCGGTGCGGCGTCCGGTGCGGACGGCTCGCAGGCCACCAGCGCCAGCAGGCAGGCGGCGGCGACGAGCGCCTCCCGTCTCATCCCGTTCCCCCCGGCGCAGCGGTCATCCGGCCCGCGGCTCCGTGGGGGCGGCCAGCCAGCTCAGCCACCGCGACCGCATCGCCGACCGGAACCAGCGACTCTCGACGACGACTGCGAGCAGGACCGCGAGCAGGCAGGCCAGCAGGACGAACGCGCCGCCCCAGCCGACGTTGCGCAGCGGGTGCGCGTGGAAGTACAGACCCGGGTTCCGCAGCACCGCCCAGGGGTTGGGGACGTCCGGTACCCGGACGTGGTGGACGACGAACAGCAGGAGCAGCGCCACGAAGTCGCACAGGAGGGCGACCGAGACGATCCGGGCCGTCTCGAGGACGGCCGGCAGCCGCGGCGCGGACGGCGAGCCGGCGCCCCGCCGGAAGGCGTAGCACGTCCCTGGTGCCAGGAGCGCGAGTAACAGCACCAGCCCGGCGAAGACTCCTGGCACGACGGAACCCCTCCCGCTCGCGGCTCGGCCGGCCGCGTGGCGGCGCCGTCCACGGCGATTGTGCTGCCACGAGGGCGCCGGGGCGACGTGCCGCGCGAGCGGAACTTCCCGTTCCGGGAAGGCGGAGCGGTCCGGAGCGGTTGTCGGAGGTGTCCTATAGCCTGAGCGAATCCTGCGAGGAACCGCGCGTCGGTCTGCCTTGCCCGCCCCGGACGACCGGGTGGGCCCCACCTTCTGGAGTACCTGTGAGCGACCATCCCATCTCGCCCGAGCACCCCATGGGCATGGACTCGGAAGACCCGCGGCGCTGGATGGCGCTCGCCGTCATCGCCGTGGCCCAGCTGATGATCATCCTCGACGCCACGATCGTGAACATCGCCCTGCCGAGCGCGCAGCGGGAGCTGGGCATCAGCACCGCCGACCGCCAGTGGGTGGTCACCGCCTACACCCTGGCGTTCGGCGGCCTGCTGCTGCTGGGCGGCCGGATCGCGGACTACAACGGCCGCAAGCGCACGTTCATCATCGGCCTGCTCGGCTTCGCCTTCGCGTCCGGGCTGGGCGGCCTGGCACCGACCGCCGGGCTGCTGTTCGCCGCGCGCGGTCTGCAGGGTGCGTTCGCCGCGCTGCTCGCGCCGGCGGCGCTGTCCTTGATCACCGTGACCTTCGTGGCACCCAAGGAGCGGGCCCGGGCGTTCGGCGTCTTCGGCGCGATCTCCGGCGGCGGCGCTGCGCTCGGTCTGATCCTCGGCGGGTTCCTCACCGAGTACTTCTCGTGGCGCTGGTGCCTGGGCGTCAACGTCCCGATCGCCCTGATCACCGCGGTCGCCGCGGTGCCCTTCGTGCACGAGAGCAAGGCACCGGGCGACACCCGCTACGACATCCCCGGCGCGGTCCTGTCGACGCTCGGCCTGGTCTCGTTGGTGTACGGCTTCACCGAGGCCGCCAAGCCGAAGAACGCCGCGGCCACGGGCATCTCCGCCGTCAACGGCTGGACCGCGACGCCGACCCTGTTCTTCCTGAGCCTGGCCGTGATCCTGCTGGTGGCTTTCGTGGTCTGGGAGATGCGGACGACGAACCCGCTGCTGCCGATGCGGATCGTCCTGGACCGCAACCGCGGCGGCTCCTACCTCACGTTCCTGTTCGTGGGAGCCGGGCTGTTCGCGATGTTCCTGTTCCTGACGTACTACTTCCAGATCAACCTGGGCTAGTCCCCGCTGAAGGCCGGGTTCGCGTTCCTGCCGTTCAGCGGCGGGATCATCGTGGCCGCCGGTGTCGTCTCGCAGCTGCTGCCGAAGGTCGGTCCCAGGCCGCTGATGTACCCGGGCCTGGTGATGGCGATCATCGGCATGCTGCTGCTGACCCGCATCACGCAGGACTCGTCGTACGCCACGGTGGTGCTGCCGGCCGAGCTGCTGATGAGCGTCGGCCTGGCCGGCGTCTTCATCCCGACGTCGAGCGTGGCGCTGCTGGGTGCGGGCCATCACGACGCCGGTGTCGCGAGCGCGGTCCTGAACAGCTCGCAGCAGATCGGCGGCTCGCTCGGGACGGCGCTGCTCAACACGGTCTTCGCCTCGGCGGTCACCGCGTTCTTCGCCGAGAACCTGCGCAACCCGGCCGACCTGGCGCAGGTGACGCCGCAGGCGCTCATCCACGGCTACCACGTCGCGTTCGTGTGGGGCGCGATCCTGCTGACCGTGGCGCTGGTCTGCGCGCTCGTCTTCGTCAACGCCAAGCGGGACGACGTCTCTGCGCTCTCCGCCGCAGCGGCTGCCGAGGTGGACCCGACGCCTGCCTGACCGGCCACCGGTCAGCTGCCGGCCAGCCGGGTGATGCCGCCGTCGACCAGCTGCACCTCGACGGTGACCGAACCGAGGCCGGCCTCGGTCAGGCTGCGCCGCAGCGGCGCCTCGTCGATGTTGGGCGGGGCGCCGGCGGCGGTGATCCACAGCTCGCCCTGCCGGAACTCGACCGCGGTCACCTGCCAGCCGCGCTCGTCCGCCCAGGACCGCGCGATGGGGGTCGCGGTGGCCGTGACCGACGCCTGCTGCACCACCTGGACAGCACTGGCGGTCAGCGGCACCGTGACGAGCAGCAGCAGCCCGCCCACCACGGCGACGTTGGCGGCCGACAGGTCGCCGACCGGGTAACCGGCGTCCGCCGCGGCCGCCCGTACCCGGTAGACGAAGAACACCAGGGTCCCCATCGCGATGATGGACGCGACGTTCGTGACGAACAGCAGCAGCGCGCCGCCCGCCTGGCGCGGTGCGCCGGACTCGAGCGTGAGCCCGACCACTGCCAGCGGCGGGACCAGCGAGATCGCGATGGCCACGCCGGGCAGCGCGTCGGAGATGTCCGAGCGCACCAGGGCGAACGCCCCGACGGCGCCGGTCGCCAGCGCCACCACCAGGTCGACCAGTCCCGGTTCGACGCGTTGGGCGATCTGGGGGTTGGTGGCGGCCACCTCGGGGACCGGTTCGAGCAGGCCGAGCACGAACCCCAGCGCGACCACGACGAGGGCGCCGGCCACGACGAGGACCACCGACCGGACCAGGTTCGCCCGGTCGGCCAGCACCACCGCGAGCGCGGTGCCGAGGATCGGGGTCATCAGCGGTGCGACGATCATCGCCCCGATCACGGTGGCGGTGGAGTCCGAGACGATCCCGGCCGTGGCGATCACCGCGGCGAGCGGCAGCAGGCCCCAGAACTTGGTCAGCTTGCGCTGTCGCTGCTCGCCGTCGAAGAACAGGGCGTCGGTCATCCGGGCGGTGTCGGCGGCGGTCAGGGTGATCATCACGGGCCTCCTCGTCGGGGCATCCAGCCCGCGCGGGGTCAGGCTCTCGCACCGCGAGTGCTGCGGACGAGCCGCTGCCGCGCCGGAGCCAGCAGCCAGCCGGAGTCAGTAGCCGCTCGGTCCCACCTCGAGCACCGCCTCGTAGACCTGGATCCCGAGCGTGGTCAGGTCCTGGGTCGGGCTGTGCCCGGTGAGGAAGCGGTCCACGTCGGCGCGGGCGTCGAGGACGTCCGACAGCGTCGACGGCCCGGCCAGCACACCCGTGCGCGGGTCCGGGGTCATGGTGCGGGCCACCACGAGCACGTGCGTCGCGGCGGTGGCGCAGTCCGCCGGGTGGACGACCCAGAACCACCCGTACGTGGCCCGACCGCGGCCGCTTCGCGCAGGGACGTCCGCACGAACGCGAGGCTCTCCGGCCGCCCGGTCGTGGTCGCCGCGATCGCGCACCAGATCTCGCCGCCCTGCAGCGATTGGTGCGTCCGGATCGTCGTCCCGGTGGCCAGCACCCGGCCGGCCGAGTCGGCATGGTCGCCGCTCAGGAGCGTGGTGAAGGGCAGCGCCAGGTACGCGGCGTGCTGCAGCGCCAGGGTCGGGCGGGTGACCGGTGCCGGGCTCGGCGTCTGCGCCGTGGCCCGGGACGGTTCCGGAGCCGACGGCGCAGGCGCCGCAGACGGGGTGGTCGTGCAGGCGCCGAGGAGCAGCCCCAGCAGTGCCAGCAGCGCGAGCAGCACGACCGGCCCGGCTGCGGCGGTCGCCCGCCGGGCGGTGAGCGGTCCGCCGGTCATCGCGTCGACGAGCGCATGGCCTGAAGGCCCTGCTCGACGCGGTCCGCGAGGTCCGCCGCCTCGGTGGCGGCACGCGCGGCGGCGACGTTCTCGCGGGTGGCCGCGTCCAGCTCGGCCTGCGCGGCGCGGACGTCCGCCTCTGCGGCAGCGAGCGCGGCGCCGATCCGCTCGACCTCGTCCCGGGTCGTACGCAGCCGGTCCAGCGCCGTCTCCTGCCGCTCGCGCGCGCTGTCCGCTGCCGATGCGGCCGCGGCCGCCTGCAGCCTGGCCTGGGCGAGGTCCCGCTCGGCCGCGTCCAGCTCGGCCGCGAGCGCGGCGGCCCGGGACGCCTCGTCGTCCGCGGGCGCCGGCTGGGCCGCGCGCACCGGCTTCGGGCCGGTCGCCGCCGCGGCGCGCTGTGGGCCGGCGCGCTGTGTGCCGGCGCGCTGTGTGCCGGCGACCTGGGTGGCCGCGGCGCCGAAGCCGAGCCCGGCGTAGGTCAGGCCCCGGGTCAGCCGCCCGGTGAGCAGCTGCTCGGCCGCGGCGGGGTCAGCCAGCGCGGCCGTCAGCGTCGACTCGAGCTCGGCGTCGGCCGCGGGGCCCGGGACGTGGCCCAGCTCGGCGGCGCGCACACCGGCCAGCCTGACCAGGACCCGGACCACGCGGTACCGCTGCTTGCCCAGCTCGCGCAGCTGGTCGGCGTCGAGGGTCCCCTGGGCCTCGCGCAGCGCCGCACCCAGGTCCACGAGCTCCTCGAGCTGCTCGCGGTGGTCGCGGTTGAGCAGGTTGGCGAGCCACGCACCGACGGTGGGTTTGCGCAGGCTGGCGATCGCCGCCGCCGTCGCACGGTCGTCCTGCTCGCGGGCGGCGGCGGCCAGCTCGGTCCGGCGCCGGACGAAGTCGGCAGGCGGGCTGACGTACAGCTCGGCGGCCGCGTCCTCGACGGTCATGGTCGTCATCCTGCCGCGCCGGCAGCAGCGGCCGGCGTCACCCTCGGATGACGCCGGCCGCCACCGGCCCCGCCCCAGCTCTCAGATCGTGAAGGCGAGCGTGTCCGTGCTGCCCAGGTAGGAGGCATCGCCGCTGTAGGTCGCCTTGATCGTGTGCGGCCCCGGGTCGAGCGGGGACACCGTGGTCAGGACCGCCTTGCCGCCCGTCGCGTTGAGCTGGACGACTTGCGGCGCCAGGTTGTCGATGACGAAAGTCACGGTCCCGGCGTCGCCGGGGATCCCGTTGGCGAACACCACCGGCTTCACCGTCGCGGTGAACTTGGTGTTCCCGTCGACCAAGGCCTCCTCCGAGGCCGTCGTCGTGGTGGCGGCCTTGGTGTCGGTGACGGTGAGGTCCTTGCTGATGCTCGGAGCCAGCTCGGCCGACCCGTTGAACGTCGCGGTGAGGATGTGGTCGCCGAGCGTCAGGCCGGGGACGTTCAGCTTCGCGGTCCACACACCCGCGACCAGCGCCAGCGGGACGGGGCCGCTGCCGAGCACCGTCGCGCCTTCGCTGAACGTGACGGTCCCGCCGCTGGGCGATCCGGTGCCGGCCACCTTCGGCTTGACGACCGCCTTGAGCTTGGCGGGCAGGAGCAGCTCCACCGTCTTGGTCGACGTCGTAAACGTGGTGACGCTGGCAGCCGGCCCGACGGACACCGTCAGCGGCAGCGACGTGCTGGCGGCGAAGTTGGTTCCCCCGTTGTAGTGCGCCGTGAAGTCGTAGTCACCGATCGCCAGCCCGGGCACGCTGAGCTTGGCCGTCTCCACCGAGCCGACCAGCGCGAGCGTAACCGTGCCGAGCACCGTGGTGCCCTGGCTGAACGTGACCGTGCCGGTCGGCTGCCCGGGCCCGAGCACCGGCTTCACGACCGCTTTGAGCTTGGCCACCGCGCCGTACGGGATGTCGGCCGGACTCGCGGACAGCGTCGTCCGCGTCGGTGCCTGGGTCGCCGTGGGCGCTGCCTGGGCCGTCGCGCTGATGAGAAGAGCCGCGGTCGCCGTGGCGGCGAGGGCGCTGAGGGTCGCCCCGACGCGTGCACGTGACTTCATGCTCTGGTCCCTTCGTCCGAACAGACCTATTTGTCTGGTCCGAACGAGGCTAGGGCGGCCTCCTGGTGCTGGAGTGATGTTTTGACGACATCGTCCGAAAGGATGAGGCGGACATGGCCCGCCGGGGTGAAGCCCCTGACGCAGTGCCGCCGGCCGGACACGGGAGGCACGAACCGATGATGGGGAGCATGAACGCAGCCTCGGACGACTCCGGCCCGTTGGCCGGGGTCCGCGTCCTGGACCTGACCCGGTTGCTGCCCGGCGGCGTGCTCGGCGCGCTGCTGGCCGACCTGGGGGCGGACGTCGTCAAGGTCGAGGAGCCGGTGCTCGGGGACTACATGCGTTCCGCCGAGCCCCGCATCGGCGCCGAGTCGGCCGCCTCCTGGATCGTCGGCCGGAACAAGCGCTCGCTGGCGGTCGACCTCAAGCGCCCCGAGGGCGTCGACCTGTTCCTGCGGCTGGCCGAGCAGGCCCACGTCGTGGTGGAGGGCTTCCGGCCCGGCGTGGTGGAACGGCTCGGCGTCGACCACGCCGCTGTCAGCGCCCGCAACCCGCGCATCGTCTACGCCTCCCTCACCGGGTACGGCAGCGACGGGCCGATGCGCGACGTGCCCGGGCACGACATCGGCTACATCTCCTACGCCGGCGTGCTCGGGATGACCGGACCGCCGGGTGGGCCGCCGTGCCCGCCGGGCGTGCAGGTGGGCGACCTCGGTGGTGCGTCGCTGCTCGGGATCGGCCTGCTGGCCGCGCTGTACCGCGCCGAGCGCACCGGCCAAGGCAGCCGGGTCGAGGTCGCGATGTACGACGCCGCGCTGGCCTGGACCTCGATCCACGCGGGGGAGTACTGGGCCGGTGGGCCAGTACCGGACCCTGGGCACAACCTGCTCAACGGTCTGGTCCCGTGCTACGCGGTGTACGAGTGCGCCGACGGACGGTATCTGTCCGTCGGCGCGCTGGAGCCGAAGTTCTGGGCCGCGTTCTGCGCCGCCGTCGAGCGACCGGACCTGGTGGCGCGCCAGTTCGACCCGCCTGCTCGCGCCGATGTCGCTGCGCTGCTGTCCACGCGGACCCGGTCGCAGTGGCTGGGGCTGCTGGAAGGCGCCGGCGCATGCGTCGCGCCGGTGCTCGACCTCGCCGAGGCGTTGGCGCACCCGCTCGCGCAGGCGCGCGGCATGGTGCTCCAGGCGCCGCTGGACGCCACCGGTTCGCAGACCGCGCCGACGCTGGGGACGCCGATCAGGTTCGACGGGCGCCGCCGTCCGCCGGGCACGCCGCCGCCGACCCTCGGCGCCGACTCGGTGGCGCTCGCGGCGCAGGCCGGGCTGAGCGACAGGCAGATCTCCGGGCTGCTCGAGTCCGGGGTGCTGCGCCAGGCCTGACCTGTCGACCGGCTGCAGGTCGATAGCGTTCGGGGGTGGATGACGCGGACCGCATGCCGGTCGAACCCCTGCTGCCGCCCGGTCTCGAGATCGGAGCGGCGACCGCCTCCTGGCAGGTCGAGGGTGCCGTCGCCGAACGCGGCCGCTCGATCTGGGACGACTTCGCCGACGTCCCCGGGGCGATCCGCGACGGCGCGACGGGCGAGCCGGCCTGCGACCACCTGCACCGAGTCGAGGAGGACCTCGACCTGCTGGCCTGGCTGGGGGTGGACGCGTACCGCTTCTCGGTCAGCTGGCCACGCGTGCTGCCCGAGGGAACATCCGGGACGGTTTCCACCGCCGGGCTGGACTTCTACGACCGGCTGGTTGACGGGCTGCTCGCCCGCGGCATCCGGCCGGCCGCGACGCTGTACCACTGGGACCTGCCCAGCCCGCTGCAGGCGGCCGGCGGCTGGCCGGACCGCGACACGGCCGGACGGTTCGCGGACTACACCTCGGTGGTGGCCGAGCGGCTGGCCGACCGCGTGGACCGGTGGGCGACGCTGAACGAGCCGTGGTGCTCGGCCTTCCTCGGGTACGCGGCCGGGGTGCACGCGCCCGGCGTGCGCGACCCGGCGGCTTCGCTCGGCGCGGCCTACCACCTGATGCTCGGGCACGGGCTGGCCGTGCAGCGGCTGCGTGCGGCCGGGGCGCGACACGTCGGCGTCGTGCTCAACCTCATCCCGGTGCGTGCGGAGGACGAGGCCTCGGCGGCCGCGACCCGGTACGTGGACGGGCTGCAGAACCGGTTCTTCCTTGACCTGCTGGCCGGCCGCGGGGTGCCGGCCGACGTCCGCGAGGCGACCCGGTCGCTGACCGACTGGTCGTTCGTCCGCGACGGCGACGGCTCCGTCGTCGGCGCACCGATCGACTGGCTGGGGGAGAACTACTACACCGTGCTGCGGGTCGCCGCCGGGACGGGCGACGTGGACGCCCTCGGTCAGGACACGGACGCGTTCCCGGGCGCGCCGCCGTTCCGGTTCCGGCCGCGGCCACCGCTGACCGACATGGGCTGGGAGATCGAGCCGTCCGGGCTCGGCGAGGCGCTGCGGATGATCGAGGCCGCGCTTCCGGGCGTGCCGGTGTGGGTGACCGAGAACGGCATCGCGGTCCCGGACCTGCCGGCCGCGGACGGCGTGCGCGACCCGCGTCGGGTCGACTACTTCCGGGCGCACGTCGACGAGCTCCTGCGGGCGAGGTCGGCCGGCGTGGACGTGCGCGGGTACTACGCCTGGTCGCTGCTGGACAACCTCGAGTGGGCCGAGGGCTGGACGAAGCGGTTCGGCATCGTCCGGGTCGAGCCGGGCACGCTGACCCGCGTCCCCAAGGACAGTGCGCACTGGTGGCGCGCCCGTCTCGCCGCCCGCACCACCGTCACCCCCTGAGCAAGACCTACGGGCAGGTAAGGCCGCTTTCCGGCCCTACCTGCCCGTAGGTCTTCGGGTTCGGCGTCGTCAGCCCTTGACGGACCCGGCGAGCAGACCGCGGACGAAGTACCGCTGGAGCGAGAAGAACACGATCAGCGGGACGATGATCGCGATGAACGCGCCGGCGGTCAGCAGCTCCCACCTGCTTCCGAACGCACCTGTCAGCTGCGACAGCCGAGCGGTCAGCGGCTCGACCGCGGTGCCACCGCCGGCGAACGTCAGGGCCACGAGCAGGTCGTTCCACACCCAGAGGAACTGGAAGATGGCGAACGACGCGATCGCGGGCGTCGACAGCGGCAGCACGATCTTCCGGAAGATGAGGAAGTGGCTGGCGCCGTCGACCCGCGCCGCCTCGAACAGGTCCCTCGGCAGCTGGGCGATGAAGTTGTGCAGCAGGAAGACCGCCAGCGGCAGCGCGAACATGGTGTGCGCGATCCACACCGGCAGGTATGGCATCCATTCGATGCCGGCGATCTTCGGTGTCGGGATGTGCACGCCGAGGAACTCGAAGTTCCCGGTGAAGACCTGCAGGAGCGGCAGCAGCGCCATCTGCAGCGGCACGACCTGCAGCGCGAAGATCGCGAAGAAGATGAAGTGGCTGCCGCGGAACGGCACCCAGGCCAGCGCGTAGGCGGCCATCGACGCGATCGCGAGCGGGAACAGCGCGCCCGGGATCGTGATGACGAACGAGTTGATGAAGAACGGCGCCAGGCCGCCGGCACCCGACCCGCCACCGGACAGCGCGTTCGTGTAGTTCTCCAGGGTGAACGACGGGTGGGTGAACCACGTCCACCAGCCGCTGTTCGCGACGTCGGCCTGCGGTCGGATCGACGTGATGAGCAGGCCGACCGTCGGGATCGTCCAGAGCACCGTGATGATCACGACGAGCGCGGAGGCCAACGGCGAGCTGAACGACGCCCGCATCGCCGCGGAATTGCCCTCCTTGCGCTCCGGCTCAGGGGCGTTGACGGTGATCGCCTCACCGGATGCGACGCTCATCGGATCGTACGCTCCTTCCGCAGCTGGAGGACGTTGTAGACGAGCACGGGCGTGACACCGATGAACAGGATCACGGCCAGCGCGCTGCCGCGGCCGGTGTCGTACGAGGACGAACGTCTGGGTGTACATCTCGTTGGCGAGCACCTCGGTCTCGAAGTTGCCGCCGGTCATCGTGCGGACGATGTCGAAGATCTTCAGGACGGCGATCAGGATCGTCGTGAAGACGACGATGAGGGTGTTGCGGATCATCGGGATGGTGACGGTCCGGAACAGGCGCACGCCGGTGGCGCCGTCCAGAGCGGCTGCCTCGATGATGTCCCCGGGGATCGCCTTGATGGCCGCCGAGAGCACGACCATCGCGAAGCCCATCTGCACCCAGATCATGATCACCATGAGCAGGAACGTGTTCAGCGGGATGGTCGAGCAGCCAGTTCGGCGGGTTCTTCCAGCCCAGCCAGATGGCAGACCTGGCTGAGCAGGCCGATCTGTGGCTGCGACGGGTCGCGTGTACGTCGTAGACGAACTTCCAGATGATGCTGGCGCCGACGAACGAGATCGCCATCGGCATGAACATGCAACGACTTGGGTACCGACTCGTGCCGCATCCGGTCGATGAGCAGCGCCAGCATCAGGCCGAGGGCGGTGGAGGCGATCGGCGCCACGAGGAGCCACAGGCCACCGTGTTGATCAGGATCTGGCGCGTGTCCGGGTCGGTGAAGGCCCACCCGTAGTTCTTGCCGCCGACGAAGTTGCTGCTGTCCGCGCTGAAGAAGCTCAGCGTGATCGTCCGGATGGCCGGCATCACCAGCCCGACGAGCAGCAGGACGATGGCCGGGCCCACGAAGACCGCGATGGCCAGCGGGGTCTGCGCCTTGCCACGGGCCCTGGCGGCGAGGAACAGGACGAGGAGCAGGACCGCGAAGAACGTACCGAGCGCCAGGAGCATCTGCCCCAGCTTGGGTAGGGCGTCGGCGACGAAGTTGTCGCCCAGCACCGCGGTGAACTGATGCCTACGGACACGCGGCCCTCCTCCGGCCCGCGCCGAGTGGGCGGCGCGGCGAGTAGCTGTGTGGGTCCTTGGTGCCATGCCTTTCACAACGTGCCTGTCGGGGCTGATCCTGCAGACCAGTGAGGTCCGGGTCAATGACCCGGACCTCACTGGCGACCTAGCTCAGGACGGCCAGGCCCCGTCGATGGCCTGCAGGACGGCGCTGGTGTCCTTGTTCTCGCCGAACCATGCGGTCATCTCGGTCCAGAACTTGCCCGCACCGACGGCTGCCGGCATCAGGTCCGACGCGTCGAACCGGAAGGCGGCTGTCGGGTCGGTCAGGTACTGCACGGACAGCTGGTCGATCGGGTCGGTGTACAGCGACTTGTCGACGCCGTTGTTCGCCGAGACCCAGCCGGTCGCGACCTTGACCCGGCTGCTGGCCCAGTCCGGGGTCGACAGGTAGGTCTGCACGGCCTGCACCTCGGGCCGGTCCGCGAACGCGGCGACGAACTCGCCGCCACCCTCGACCGGGTTGCCGAACTGCGTGCTGATCGGCGGCAGGTAGAAGGCGTTGACCTGCTTGTCTGCGCCGACGGTTGTGCCCTTGGGCCACTGCGCCTCGTAGAACGACGCCTGCTGAAGCATCGCGCACTTGTTCGGTCAGGATCGGCTTGCCGGCGTCCTGGAACGTCGTGGTGGCGATGGTCTTGACGTCGCCGAAGCCGCCGTTGACGTACGCCGGGTTGCGCATCCACTTGTTCAGCAGGTCCATCGAGGACTTGATCTCGGGGGAGTTGAACTTGACGTCGTGGCTGACCCACTTGTCGTAGACGTCCGGCCCGTTGTTGCGCAGGACGATCTGCTCGAGCCAGTCGGTGGCCGGCCATCCGGTCGCCGTACCGGACCCGATGCCTCCGCACCAGGGCTTCATCTTGCCGCTGGCCACGATGGCGTCGGACAGCTTCATCAGGTCGTCCCACGTCGTCGGGATCGCCCAGTTGTTGGTCGAGAACGCGGACGGCGAGTACCAGACGAGCGACTTCATGTTGGCCGACGATCGGGGCGCCGTAGAACTTGCCGTCGACCGTGGAGTACTGCTTCCACGCCTTGTTCCAGTACTTGTCGACGTTCGCCGCGACGGCGTCGGGCGCGGGGATGGCCTTGCCGGACTTGACCATCGTCGTGATCAGACCGGGCTGCGGGATCCAGGCCAGGTCAGGTGCGGTACCGCCCTGCACGCGTACCTTCAGCTGCGCCTCGAAGTCGTTCGAGCCCTCGTACGCGATCGTGATGCCGGTGCACCGGCTGAACTCGGCCCAGGACTTGTTCAGGGAGTCCGACTCGGGCGAGATGATCGACCCGTATCCGGTCACCGTGGTCCCTGAGTGACCCATGTAGGCCTTGAACGGTGCGCAGGTCGGGTCGGTGTTGACCGCCGAGGACCCTGCGCCACCGCTGGAACTGGAACAAGCGGCCAGCACCAAGGTGCCTACCACCGCCGAACCGATGAGCGCGATCCGTGATCGATTCGCGCGTGCGGTCATGGTGCCTCCCTTGTGGAGCGGGCGACCCGGAGCCGACGCGGGCCCGGGCGTGTAAACGCGGACATCCTTGCCCTCCGGAAAGTGTGACGGCAAGGCCTCAGGCGTATTTCTGGCCGTGTATACGGTTACGGTTTGGCTTCGATCCGGTCTCGGAACAGGCGGCGGCACGGCTACGGCTCTCCTCGGGCCCCACGCGGGGGACCGGATGAGCCGCGGACGACCAGCTGCGTGGGCAGCTGGACCTGGCACGGCTCACGGCCCGGGTCGAGCACGCCGTCGAGCAGCGTCTGGGCGGCCCGTGCCCCGAGCTCGTCCACCGGCTGGACCACGGTCGTGAGGTCGAGCAGGTCGGCCATGTCATGGCCGTCGAACCCCACGATGGACACGTCCCGGCCGGCCTGCAGCCCGTGGCGTCTCAGGGCGCGCATGGCGCCGAAGGCCATCTCGTCGGAGATGGCGAAGACGGCGGTCGGCGGGTCGGGCAGCGCCAGCAGGCTGGTCATGGCGTCCGCACCGCCGTCGACGGTGAAGTAGCCGTGCGTGACGAACCCCGGCTCGACCGCCAGCCCGGCCATCTCCAGCGCCTCGAGGTAGCCGCGGTAGCGGTCGCGCTCGGGGGTGAACGGGCTCGGCAGCGGCCGGCCCGAGATCAGCGCGATCCGTTGGTGGCCCAGGTTGATCAGGTGCTGCGTGGCCGTACGTCCGCCCACGATGTCGTCGATCGCGACGCTGCTCACGCCGTCGTGGGTCGAGCCGATGAGGGTCACCGGCATGTCCAGCTCGAACAGCTCGCGCAGGTCGGGGCTGCCGGCCTCGAGCGAGATGACCAGGAACGCGTCGACGCGCCGGCGCAGCTTGCGGTGCGGCGGCACCCGGTGCGTCTCGCTCGGGTCGCCGACGCTGAACAGGAGCAGGTCCAGGTCCGAGCGCTGCAGGACCCGTTCCACGCCGCTGAGCACCGTCGCGAAGTACCAGCGTGCGACGAACGGGGTGATGACCGCGATGCTGCCGGCGCGACCGCTGGCCAGCCGGGACGCCGCGGGCGAGACGACGTAGTCCAACCGCTCGGCCACCGCGTGCACTCTTGCCCGGGTGACCGGGTCGACGTTGGGCAGACCACGCAGTGCGCGTGAGACTGTCGCCGTCGAGACACCCGCCTCACGGGCGATGTCTCGGATCGTCATGCCCATCCGCAGCCTCCGTTGGCGTCCGGACCTGCGCAGCGTAGGGATCCCGCAAGGTCTATGCAAGCGTTTGCTCAGCACACCTGTCGGAAGAGGCCTTGGCCCCGGCAGGATTCGGTGCGTTCCAGCGAAGCCTTCGGGCCCTCACATGCAAGCGGTACCAGACCGCGGACCGGCCTAGTCGCCGAGCTCGTCCGAGCACGGCGGCTGCGCTCCGGCCTTTGTGCACGCCAGTGCCGCCGCCCGTACCGCCCGCTCCACGGCAGGCCGCAGCGCTTCCTGGTCGTCCAGCGCACCGGCCGGGCGCCCGGCCTGCACCCAGGTGGCCAGGAACGCTCCCCCGAATGTGTCCCCGGCGCCGACGGTGTCGACGACGCGAACCTGCGGCACCGGGACCTCGAACGATCCGGACCCGTGCAGCACCAGGGTCGGCCGCGCGCCGTCAGTGAGCAGCAGCACCTGGCGACCGTCCCGGCGCAGCCCGGCCGCGGCGGCCACCTCCGGCTGCCCGGGCGCCAGGTAGGCGAGGTCCTCGGTGCTCACCTTCACGACGTCCGCCCGGTCCAGCACGGCATCCAGCCGGACCCGGTACGCGCGGTGGTCTGCGATCGCGGCGGCGCGGCAGTTGGGATCGACGAGAACCACGACGCCCGGCGGGAGCCGGGCGACCAGCGCGACGAGCGCGTCGGCCATCGGTTCCAGGACCAGCCCGAGGGTGCCGACGTGCAGCGCTGCCGGCGGCGCCGCGAGGACGGCCGCCACCTGCTCCGGCCCCACCAGCGGCGCCGACGTCCCGCTCAGGTAGAAGCGGTACGACGCGCTGCCGGCCGCGTCCAGCTCAGCCAGCGCCAGCGTCGTGGGCTCGGGCACCGTCGCCGCGAGGTCCAGGCGCACCCGGTCGCCGGCCAGGGTGGCGCGCAGCAGTCGCCCGAACCGGTCCGACGACAGCGTCCCCAGGAAGGCGGTGTCGACCCCGAGCCGAGCCACCGCGCGCGCGGCGTTGAACGGACCACCGCCGGGGACTGCGCTGAGCTCCCCGTCCGGGCCGACGATGAGGTCGACCAGGGCCTCGCCGGCCACGACGACGGCGCTGCTCCTTGCGTCTGTCCCGACCACCGCCACCTCCGTCGACCGCCGGCGTTCGTCGCGCAACCTACCGGCGGCGCCGGCCACCACGACCGGCGGGGATGCTGGCGGCCGGACGCCGGTGCCCGGCATGATCACGCGCGTGGGCGCGGGTCCGTGAACGACGTCGAGCGCTTCGCTGCGCTCCTGGCCGGGGTCAGCGCGGTGATGGGGCTGGCCATCCTGTCCAGCCGCCTGAGCGAGCGGCTCCGGTTGCCCTCGTCGGCCCTGTTCCTCGTCGGCGCGGCCGTTGCGTCGGACCTGTTCCCGCAGCTGGGCCGCATCCCGATCGAGCAGGTCCAGCGGATCGTCACGGTCTGTCTGGTGCTGATCCTCTTCGACGGCGGCATGGGGATCGGGCTGACCCGGTTCCGGCGCGAGGCCGGCCCGATCGCCTGGCTCGGGGTCGCCGGCACCCTGATCACCGCGGCGGCGATGGCGACCGTGGCGCACGCCCTGCTCGGCCTGGACTGGCGGGCGGCGCTGCTGCTCGGGACCGCGCTGTCGCCGACGGACCCGGCCGTCGTGTTCAGCGTCCTCGGCCGCCGGGAGATCTCCGGGCGCAGCGTGATCCTGCTCAAGGGCGAGTCCGGCGCCAACGACCCGGTCGGCATCTCGCTGATGGCCGCGCTGGTGGTCGCCGGGGGGGCGACCGGCTGGTCCGCGGTCGGGACGGCCGGGCGGGAGTTCGCCCTGCAGATGCTGGTGGGCATCGCCGTGGGCGTGGCCGCCGGACCCGCGCTGGTGTGGCTGATGCAGCGGGTGACGCTGCCGAGCGCCGGTCTGTACCCGCTCCGCACCCTGGCCGCCGCCGGACTGACGTACGGGGTGGCGACGCTGGCGCACGGGTCCGGATTCCTGGCCGTCTTCGTCTGCGGGATCTGGATCGGCGACGCCAAGGTGGCGTACCGGCGGGAGATCGGGCAGTTCCACTCGGCGCTGGCCAGCCTGGGGGAGATCGTCGCGTTCACCGTGCTGGGCCTGACCGTCCCGCTGCACCGGCTGACCGTGGGCCACGCGCTCGTCACGGGCCTGGTCCTGGCCGTCCTGCTCGCCGTGGTGGTCCGGCCGGTGCTGGTCGGGCTGGTGCTGCTGCCGTTGCGGCTGGCCCGTGGCGAGCGGGTGTTCGTGCTGTGGGCCGGCCTCAAGGGAGCTGTGCCGATCCTGCTCGGCACCTACCTGCTGTCCTCCGGGGTGCCGGACGCGGTCGGCCTGTACGTCGTCGTCTTCGTGGTCGTGACGTTCTCGGTGGTGGTGCAGGGCGGTCTGGTCCCGCTGGTGGCCCGGCTCTGCGGCCTCGACGTCAGGGCCCGGGGCTCCGGCGCCGACAGCCAGTCCGGGTAGGCGGCGGACCGCGGAGGGGATGCCGCGGTGCCCTGACCGCGAGTCCTTACGGTCCGCGGACGCGACCGCGTCCGGCGTGGCCATCCGGTCCGCGGCGTGCTGCCATGGACGGTGAGATGAGCCAGACGCGCAGCAAAGCCGATCGCGGTACGCCGGTGGGGCGGCGGGTCGTGCTCGGCATGATCGGGCTCGGCGCGGTCGGGGTGCTCACCGGCAAGCGCGTCCAGGACGGGATCAGCGCGGCGGCCAGCAAGGACCCCACCGGGCTGTCCTCTCTGCTGCCCGGCGTCGAGGGTTTCCGCTACTACTCGGTCGTGTCGGCCGACCCGGTGGTGTCCAAGGCCGACTACAAGCTGTCCGTGGGGGGCCTGGTGGACCGGCCCGCCACGCTGACGTTCGCCGACCTCGCCGCGCTGCCGCAGACCCACCTCACCAAGGACTTCCAGTGCGTGACCGGCTGGCGGGTCCCGGGCGTGCACTGGTCCGGTGTCGCGCTGCCGGACCTCCTCGAGCACGTGGGCGCCCGCTCGTCGGCTGCGGCCGTGCTGTTCGCGTCGTCCGACGGCGTCTACACCGAGTCGCTGACGATGGACCAGGCCATGCGGCGCGACGTCCTGGTCGCCACCGCGATGGTCGGCCAGGACGTCACGCAGGAGCACGGCGGGCCGGTGCGGCTGTACGTCGCGCCCATGTACGGCTACAAGTCGTGCAAGTGGCTGGACGCGATCCAGGTGGCCGACCACGTCCAGCCGGGGTACTGGGAGCAGGAGGGCTACGACGTCGACGCCTGGGTCGGCCAGTCGAACGGCAGGTCCGATGTCCCCACCTCCTGAGCCCCGCCTGAACCGGTTCTCGCCGGCGGAGCGGTGGGTCCACCGGCTGACCGGCCTGCTCTTCGGCGTGCTGCTGGTGACCGCCGCCATCTTGTACTTCGCCCCGCTGTCCCAGCTGGTGGGCCGTCGCGACCTCGTCGCGACTGTGCACGTGTACGCGGGTCTGTCGCTGCCGCTGCCGTTGCTCGCCGGCTGGGTGCGCTCGCGCGCGCTGCGGGCCGACGGCCGGCTGCTCAACCGCTTCAGCCCGGACGACTGGGCCTGGCTGCGCTCGCGCGAGCGTCGCTCCGGCCGCATCCCGGTGGGCAAGTTCAACGCCGGGCAGAAGCTCAACGCAGCCTTCACCGTCGGCGTCATCGCGGTGATGCTGATGACCGGGTCGGTGATGCACTGGACGAGCTGGTTCCCGCTGCCGTGGCGGACCGGGGCCACGTTCGTGCACGACTGGACGGCGTTCGCGCTCGCGGTGGTGGTGGCCGGGCACGTCTACATGGCGAGCAACGACCCGGTGGCCCGGCTCGGCATGCGCAGCGGCCGCGTCCCGCTGTCCTGGGCCCGCCGCGAGCACGCGGCATGGGCCGAGGCCACCCCGACGGTCGGTGGAGACCGACAGCGGCCGACCGGCCGATCAGTCGTTGACCGCGCCGCGTCCGGCCATCGCCGCGCCCCGGGTGCCGAGGTAGACCAGCAGCGGGACCAGCGGCACCACCAGCAGTGCGACGAACCACAGCGCCTTGCCCCAGCCGCCGAGGTCGTCGCTGCGGAACACGTCGAGGACGACCCGGAACAGCACCATGAAGTAGCCCACGATGAACGCGGTGGCGAACAGGGCCCAGAGGAAGTCGGCGAAGTGCACCATGCCTCCGGTCGGGTCGATGTGTGCGGTGCGCACGGTCCCGCGCGGCCTATCGCGGAGCCTAGCCAGCGCCGTGCGCGACCACCCGCACGACGGCGGCGCAGGCCGGACCGAGCCGGACCGCGACCGGGTCCCCGTCGACGATCGCTGCGTCGGCGCGCCACGCCAGCACCACCTGCGCGCTCGGTCACCTCGGACCCGAGCGCGACCGCGAGCGGGTGGCCGGTGAGGTTGACGACGGTGCGCCACCCGTCCCGGACGACCACGAACCACTCCGGTCGGCCGTCCGCGGCGTTCGCCCACGAGCAGTGCAGCCCGCCCGCGGTCGCCGCCGGCCCGCACTGCGCCGGGCCCAGGCCCGGCTCGCTGCGCCGCAGCGCCAGCAGGTCCCGGTACCAGCGGACCATCTGCGGGTCGGCGGCGGTTCCGGCGGCGGGGTCGAGCCGCGAGCGCTCGAACGTCGCCGGGTCCTGCGGGTCGGGGACGCTGTCCGGCGCCCACGAGTGCCCGGCGAACTCCCGGCGCCGGCCGGCGGTGACCAGGGCGCCGAGCGCCGGGTCGCCGAACGAGGTGAAGTACTGCCAGGGTCGGGTCTCGCCCCACTCCTCACCCATGAACAGCATCGGGCGTGTACGGCAGCGTGAGCAGCAGGGCGGCGGCGCACGCCGGCCCGGTCGCGACCGGCCAGGACGGCGATCCGCTCGCCGGCGGCGCGGTTGCCGACCTGGTCGTGGGTCTGCGCGGACACGACGAACCGCCACGGCTCGGTGCGGGACCAGTCGACGGCGCGTCCGTGCGTGCGCCGCCGGAACGAGGACCAGCGGCCGTCGTGCAGGTAGGCGCGTTCGAGCGCGTGCGCGACCGAGGCCGGCGAGGCGAAGTCGGCGTAGTACTCCTGCGCCTCGTCGGTGAGCAGCCAGTGCAGCGCATGGTGCACGTCGTCGTCCCACTGCGCGGTCAGGCCGAGCCCGCCGCCGCCGTCGCGCCGGGGCAGGACCGTCGCCGGGTCGTTGCGGTCGGTCTCCGCGACGAGCGCCAGCGGCCGTCCGAGCCGCTCCGCGAGCACGTCGACCGCCGCGGCCAGCTCCTCGGGGTAGGTGATCGCGCGGTCGTCGCGCAGCGCGTGCACGGCGTCCAGCCGCAGGCCGTCCAGGTGGAAGTCGGTCAGCCAGTCCAGCGAGCTGGCGACCAGGATCGACCGGACGTCGTCCGACCAGGCGGCGTCGAGGTTCACCGCGGCGCCCCACGGCGTGCTGTGCTCGTCGGTGAGGAACGGCCCGAACACCTCCCAGTGGTTGCCGCTGGGCCCGAGGTGGTTCTGCACGACGTCCACGAGGACCGCGAGCCCGTGCCGGTGCGCCGCGTCGACGAAGCGGCACAGCGCGGCCGGCCCGCCGTACGGCTCGTGCACCGCTTCGAGCGCGACGCTGTCGTACCCCCAGCCGTGCGGACCGTCGAACGCCGCGAGCGGCATCAGCTCGACGTGCGTGACGCCCAGGTCGACCAGGTGCCGCAGGTGCTCGGCGGCCGCGTCCAGCGTGCCCGGCGCGGGTGAAGGTCCCGACGTGCAGCTCGTAGACCACCGCGCCGTCGGCCAGCGACCGGCCGGTCCACCCGGCGTCGTCCCAGTCGTGCGTGGCGGGGTCCCACACCCGGGCCGGGCCGTGCACGCCCGCCGGCAGCCGGCGCGCCCGCGGGTCCGGGACGGGGTCGCCGCCGTCGACCGACAGGAGGTAGTCGACGCCGTGCCGCAGCCAGTCGACCGGCCCGGTGTACCAGCCCGGCCGGCCCTCCTCGGGGGCGAGCGGCACCGCGACGGCGCCGGCCTCGACCGCGCCGCCCGCGGGCAGCACCCGCACCGCGGTCCGTGCGTGCGGCGCCCACACCGTGAGCCGCACGTCAGCCCTCCTCGCGGACGAGCAGCGCGACCGGCCAGGCCAGCAGCGCCGTCGACGGGGACACCGGCGGCGGGGTCCCCGCCCGTCGCGTGGTGCACCCGACCGGTCAGCAGATCGGTCCAGGAGCCGCGCCGGCAGTCGCGACGCGTGGTCCCGCGCCAGCCGCCGCGGGCGGCCAGGCCGAGCGCGAGCCGGGTGGCGAGGACCGCGACCCGGCCGGCCCGGACGAAGCCGAGCAGGTGCGACGACGGCCGGCCCGGTGGCGACCAGGGGTTCGTAGCCGCCGTCGGCGCCGACCCAGCTCGGGGTGGTCGCGGCGCAGCCGCAGCCCGAGCGCCGTGAGCCGGGCCTTCGCGGCCGGCAGGTCCGCCGACGGGTCCGGCACCGACCGCCAGTCCGCGGGCCAGGACCGCAGCGAGGTCGGCGAGGTCCGGTGGCCTGCGGTTGTCCGGGTCGACCAGCCGCAGGCTGACCGACTCGCAGCCCGGAGTACACGTCGGGGACGCCCGGCAGCAGCAGCTGGACCGCGCGCTGGCCCAGGCAGTTCGCGACGAACGCCGGGTGCAGCCGCTCGCACCATCGCTGCCACGCTGCCGACCACCGTCTCGTCCGCCAGGACCCGCTGCACGTACGCGCCGACGGCCGTCCTCGAACGCGCGGTCCGGCCGGGTCCACGACGTGCGCAGCTTGGCCTCGCGGGCGGCCTTGACCAGGTACGTGGTGAGCCGGGCGCGCGTCGATCGGCCAGGCCCCGACGAGCGTCTGCCACAGCAGCCACTCCGAGCCGCCCGTCGCCCGAGCTCGCCGGCCAGCGCCCGCCACCCGCGCACCGCGCCCACCCACTCGCCCGGGATCTCGCTGATCGCCGACAGCCGGGCGCGGGTGTCCTCGCTGCGCTTGCTGTCGTGGGTGGACGACGCGGTCAGCGCGTCCGGCCAGGCCGCCAGCCGCCGGCGGGCGTAGCGGTGCAACGCCTCGGCGCCGGCGCCGAACCCGTCCGGCCTGCTGCCGACCTCCGCGAGGCAGGTGAGCGGGAACCAGCGGTACGCGGCGGTGTCCTCGACGCCCTTGGCCATGGCCGGCCCGGTGGTCTGCTGGAACCGCACGCAGAACTCGTCCTTGCGCACGCCGCGGCCGAGGCGGCCCAGGGCCAGGTCGCGCAGCAGTGCGGTCTCGCGGCGCGCGCTCGGGGCGGCTGCGCGACCGCCCGCTCGCAGGCCGCTTCGAGGACCGCGACCGCAGCCGGCGGCGCGGTCTCGCCGGGGACGACGTACGCGCGGTAGACCGGCATGGCCGCGAGCAGCTCGAACACCGCCTCGGTGAGCCCGCGCAGCGAGTGGTCGCGCAGCCGCAGCTCGCGCTGGCACACCTCGTGCGCGACCTGCGCCAGCCGGTCCACCTCGGCGACGAGCGGACCGCGCAGCACGTCGCGGCGGGCCCGCGTCGGCCGCCTCCGGCCAGGTCTCGTCGGCGCCGGCGAGCTCGGCGAAGGCCGAGGTGAGGACCGGTGCGCCGGCGGGGTCGACGAACGCCGCGCCGACGGCGGCCAGCGCGTCGTAGCCGGTGGTGCCGGCGCACGGCCAGTCGGCGGGCAGCTCCTCGTCGCCCTCGAGGATCTTCTCGACCACCACCCAGGCACCGGGTGGTGCGGCGGCCGCGAGCCGGCGCAGGTAGCCGCGGGGGTCGGCGAGCCCGTCCGGGTGGTCGATGCGCAGGCCGGACGCCAGACCCTCGCCGAGCAGGCGGAGCACGACCGCGTGCGTCGCCGCGAAGACGGCGGGGTCCTCGACGCGCAGCCCGACGAGGGTGTCGATGTCGAAGAACCGCCGGTAGTTCAGCTCCTCGTCGGCCACCCGCCAGAACGCCAGCCGGTACGCCTGCGCGGCCAGCAGGTCCTCCAGCGGCAGGTGCTCGGTGCCGGGCCGCACCGGCAGCACGTGCTCGAAGTAGCGCACCACCGGCTCGCCGTCCGGGCCGCCCGTCGGGTCGAGCACGATCTCGCCGGCGTCCAGGCACTCGTCGATGCGACGCCCGAGGAACGGCAGCAGCACCGGACGGTCCGCGGCCCAGTCGACGTCCAGCCAGCCCGCGTGCGGGGACGCCGGGCCGTCGCGCAGCACCGACCACACGACCCGGTTCAGGTACTCCGGGACGGTCATCGCCATGTGGTTCGGGACGACGTCCAGCACGATCCCGATCCCGTGCTCGCGCAGCCGCGTCGCCGCGTCCTGCAGCCCGGCCTCGCCGCCGAGCTCGGGGTCGACGCGGGCGTGGTCGACGACGTCGTAGCCGTGCTGGGACCCCGGTGCCGCGGCGAGCACCGGGCGAGAGGTAGGCGTGGCTCACGCCGAGCGCCTGCAGATGCTCGGCCATCGCGGCGAGCGCCGCGAAGCCGTGCTCCGGCGTCAGCTGGACCCGGTACGTCCCGGTGGGCGCGGCCGCTCACGACTCGCGTCTGAGCAGGATCAGGCAACGGCCGGGCACCGTCCTGGTCTGGCCGGCCACCAGCGTCTGGGTCGACTCGGCGTCCGCCGTCTGCGCCTCGTCGGCGGCGGTGTCGAGCACCACCGCCCACGTCTTGCCGAACGCCGCCTTGGGCAGCACGAAGTCCAGCTGCTCGTCGTGGCTGTTCATGAACAGCAGGAACGAGTCGTCCGTCACCGGCTCGCCGCGCAGGTCGACGTCCGGCAGCGCGGACCCGTTGAGGAACACCCCGACCGCGCGGGTGTAGCCGTCGGTCCAGTCCTTGTTGCCCATCGGACGGCCGTCGGTGCGGAACCACGCGATCTCGTCGTCGGCGTGCGCCCCGCGCACGTCGTGGCCCTGGAAGAACCGGCGCCGGCGGAACACCGAGTGCTCGCGGCGCAGCGCGACCAGCCGGCCGGTGTACTCGAGCAGGTCCTGGTCGACGGCCTCGTCGGACCAGTCGACCCAGGCCAGCGGCGTGTCCTGGCAGTACGCGTTGTTGTTGCCGTGCTGGGTGCGGCCGAGCTCGTCGCCGTGCAGCAGCATCGGCACGCCCTGGCTCAGCAGCAGCGTCGCCAGCAGGTTGCGCTGCTGGCGCGACCGCGCAGCGCGAGCACGTCGGGGTCGGTCGGTGTCCCCCTCGACGCCGCAGTTCCAGGACCGGTTGTGGTTCTCGCCGTCGGCGTTGTCCTCACCGTTCGCCTCGTTGTGCTTGTGGTCGTAGGAGACCAGGTCGTGCAAGGTGAAGCCGTCGTGCGCGGTGACGAAGTTGACCGACGCGATCGGGCGCCGCCCGCTGCTCTCGTACAGGTCGGACGACCCGGTGATCCGCGAGGCGAACTCGGGCAGCGACGCGGCCTCGCCGCGCCAGAAGTCGCGCACGGTGTCGCGGAACCGGCCGTTCCACTCGGTCCACAGCGGCGGGAAGCCGCCGACCTGGTAGCCGCCGTCGCCCAGGTCCCACGGCTCGGCGATGAGCTTGACCTGGGAGACGACCGGATCCTGGTGCACCAGGTCGAAGAACGCGCTCAGCCGGTCGACCTCGTGGAACTGCCGGGCCAGCGTGGCGGCCAGGTCGAAGCGGAAGCCGTCGACGTGCATCTCGGTCACCCAGTAGCGCAGCGAGTCCATGATGAGCTGCAGCACGTGCGGGCTGCGCATCAGCAGGCTGTTGCCCGGTGCCGGTCGTGTCGTAGTAGTGCGCGCGGTCGTCGTCGACGAGCCGGTAGTACGCCGCGTTGTCGATGCCCCGGAACGACAGCGTCGGTCCGAGGTGGTTGCCCTCCGCGGTGTGGTTGTAGACGACGTCGAGGATCACCTCGAGCCCGGCGCGGTGCAGCTCGCGCACCATCGCCTTGAACTCGGTCACCTGCTGCCCGTCGGTCCCGGTCGCGGTGTACTGCGCGTGCGGCGCGAAGAACCCGATGGTGTTGTAGCCCCAGTAGTTGCGCAGCCCGCGCGCGACCAGGTGGTGGTCGTGCACGAAGTGGTGCACCGGCATCAGCTCGACCGCGGTGATCCCGAGCCGCTCGTAGTGCTCCATCATCGCCGGGTGCGCCAGGCCCGAGTACGTGCCGCGCATCTCCTCCGGCACGCCGGGATGGGTCGCGGTCAGCCCCTTGACGTGCGCCTCGTAGATCACCGACTCGTGGTACGGCGTGCGCGGCGCCCGCTCGTCCGCCCAGTCGAAGTACGGGTTGACGACCACTGCCTTCGGGACGTGCGGTGCGGAGTCGGCGCCGTTCGGCTCGGCGTGGTCGTCCCAGCTGTACGCGAACACCGACTCGTCCCAGTCGACCTGGCCGTCGACGGCTTTCGCGTACGGGTCGAGCAGCAGCTTCGCGGGGTTGCAGCGGTTGCCCTGCCCCGGGTCGTACGGTCCGTGCACCCGGTAGCCGTACCGCTGGCCCGGCAGGATCCCGGGCAGGTAGGCGTGCCAGATGTCCGCGTCGACCTCGGTCAGCGGCACCCGCTGCTCGTTGCCGGCCTCGTCGAACAGGCACAGCTCGACCAGCTCGGCGACCGAGGTGAACAGGGCGAAGTTGGTGCCCGCGCCGTCGTACGTGGCCCCGAGCGGATACGCAGAGCCCGTCCAGACCTGCACGCGTGTACCCCTCCGTGGTGGTGCGGGCCAGTCAAGCAGGGTTCGGGCCCGGCGCCCGCACCGGCCCTCCCAAGATCGACGAGCGGCGCCGGGAATCACACCGTTGTAGTACCCGGCGTGTCCCGCAGACACGCCGGGTGTGCGCGATGTGACGGCTGTGACGGGGGTGACGGACGGTTCTCGTTCGGGCTAGCGTCGCAGCCGACCGTTACCGGGGGGACGTAGTTCAGCAATCGCAGAGAACCGCCGAAAGCCTAGGCAGGACAACGGGTTTTCGGCTCCGAGCAGTGAGCGGACGACGGTGGAGGAGCGGCCGGTGCGACCCCGAGCACGAGGGCTGGTCAGGACGGCGGCGGCGGCCGCCGTCCTCGCGCTGATCTCCTCGTTGCCGGCCACGCACGCCGTCGCCGACCCGAGCACACCGTCGGCGGCGACGGTGGCCGCAGCCAAGGCGAAGGCGCAGACGGTCGCCGCGCAGGTCGGCGTCATGCAGGCCCAGCTGGCCGCCGCGCAGGCCAGGCTGCAGGCGCTCGGACAGGCCGTCGACGCGGCGGGCGAGGCCTACAACGGAGCGATGTACAAGCTGGCGCTGGCCCAGAAGGCGGCCGGTGCCGCCTCCGCGGCGGCGGTGCGCGCCCAGGCCGATGTGCAGGCGGCGCGCGAGGACCTCGGACGGATCGCCTCGGCCGCGTACCGCGGCGACGGGCTGGGTCTCGGCCTCGGCGCCGTGCTGTCGGCCGACTCCCCGGAGAGCATGCTCGACGCGGTGGCGACGATGAACGTCCTCGCCGACCGCCAGAACGCGGTGATCGACCGGCTGAAGGCCACCCAGGTGGTCTCGGCGGTGCTGGACAAGCAGGCGGCCGACGCGCTCGCCGCGGTGAGCAAGGCCGCCGCTGCCGCCGCGGCCGCGAAGGCGGCGGTCCAGGCCAAGGTCGCCGACCAGGCCGCGCAGGTGACGCAGATCGACGCCCAGGTGGCGTCGCTGACCAAGGCGCTCGCGGCCGCGCGGGCCAAGTCCACCCAGCTCAGCCAGGCGCGCCAGGCCGGACTGGCCAGGGCCGCCCACCGACGGGCCCTCGAGCTGGCCCGCCAGCGCGCCAGCGGGTCGCGCTCCGGCGGCGGCAACCACACCGGCTCTGTCCCGCAGGCCACCAGCGCGGGTGCGCGGGCGGCGATCGCGTACGCGATGCAGCAGCTCGGCAAGCCGTACGAGTGGGCCGCGACCGGCCCGGCGACGTTCGACTGCTCGGGTCTGACGATGCGCGCCTGGCAGGCCGGCGGCATCTCGCTCCCGCACTGGTCCGTGGCCCAGTGGCAGGTCTCGACCCCCGTGTCGCAGTCGCAGGCCCGTCCCGGCGACCTGGTCTTCTACGCCTACAACCTGTCCGACTACACCTCGATCCACCACGTGGCGCTGTACATCGGCAACGGGGAGATGATCGAGGCGCCGTTCACCGGTGCGAACGTCCGGATCAGCTCCGTGGACCGGCCCGACCTGTTCGGCTTCGCCCGCCCCTAGCAGCCGGCCGCTCCAGGACTCGCGCACCCGTGGCGGGGTCCGGGTCAGTGGGCGGCCCGCAGGCGTTCGACCTCGCGGGCCAGCGACGCCTGGATCTCGGCCTCCGCGTCGGCGCGGCCGCCCCAGGTGGCGCCCTCGACCGACTTCCCCGGCTCCAGGTCCTTGTAGACGCTGAAGAAGTGCTCGATCTCCAGCCGCTCGTACTCGGGCACGTGGAAGATGTCGCGCAGGTGCTCCAGCCGCGGGTCGTTCGCGGTCACGCACAGGATCTTGTCGTCACGGCCCTTCTCGTCCGTCATCCGGTACATGCCGACGGCCCGGCACCGGATCAGGCAGCCCGGGAACGTCGGCTCCTCCAGCAGGACCAGCGCGTCCAGCGGGTCTCCGTCCAGCCCGAGCGTGTGCTCGACGAACCCGTAGTCGGCCGGGTACCTCGTCGCGGTGAACAGCATGCGGTCCAGGCGGATCCGGCCGGTCTCGTGGTCCATCTCGTACTTGTTGCGCTGACCCTTGGGGATCTCGATGGTGACGTCGAAGTCCACGCTCGTCCTTCCCTGTCCTGCCAGACCTCCGGCGCCGCTGGATGCGCCGGCGTGCCGTGCGGCTGACCTAGTCTTCCGCAGATGCGCGCGAGCCGGCCCGGTGGACGGCGGCTGCCGGTGGTCGGGCAGCTGCACGGCTGGCGCGCGGGCGCGATCGCCGCCCTGGCCACGGTCACCGTGCTGGTCCTGGTCCTCACCCTGCTCGGCCGCCTGCCCGGGCAGGGCGGCGGCGGCCCGGTCGCCGGCGGCACCGCGACCACCAGGACGGTCTCGGGCTCGCCGTCACCGACCCAGCCCGGCTCCGGCGGCCCCGGTCCTGCAGCCCGTCGGCGACACGGCGGCGCTGCCGACCTCAGCCGGTCTGGCCGGGGCGCTCGGGCCGTTGCTCGCGCAGCCGGCGCTGGGTTCCCAGGTGGGAGCGGCGGTCCTGGACCTGGCCAGCGGTCAGCTGCTCTACGACCACGACGCCGACGGCGACTACTCGACGGCCTCGACGACCAAGCTGCTGACGGCGGCGGCGGCACTGTCCGTGCTCGGCCCGCAGTACCGGATCCAGACCCGGGTCGTCGCGGGGGCGAGGGCCGGGCAGATCGTGCTGGTTGGCGGCGGCGACCCCACCCTGGCGACGGCGCCTCCGGCGGGCTTCGTCCCGGCGCCGGCCTCGGTGCCCGCGCTGGCCCGGTCGACGGCCGCCGCGCTGCGGGCGCGGGGGGTCAAGGCCGTCACGCTCGGCTACGACACCACCTTGTTCACCGGGCCCAGGACGGCCGCCACCTGGCCGGCCGCGTACGTCACCTCAGGGGTGGTCTCCCCGGTGACGGCCCTGGCGGTGGACGAGGGCCGGGT
Organism: uncultured Actinomycetota bacterium; assembly: GCA_963771835.1. Classification (GTDB taxonomy): domain Bacteria; phylum Actinomycetota; class Actinomycetes; order Prado026; family Prado026; genus CAVQCJ01. The sequence goes on along the minus strand of CAVYVA010000002.1, from coordinate 934,471 downwards.
CGGCCTCACCGCGGAGGGCTCGGCCCCTCGCGTCACCGATCCCGCCCTCGGCGCGGCCAAGGCGTTCGCCCGACAGCTGGCCCGGCAGGGCATCACGGTGACCGGAGCCCCGGTCCCGACGAAGGCACCCTCCGCTCCCTCGGGCTCGGCCTCGGCCGGCCCGGTCGGCGCCCCGAGCGCGCGCGTCCCCGTCCTCGACCTCGTCGCCGGCCCGCCCCGGAGCGCTGCTGGCCTCGGTCAGCTCGCCCACCCTGGCGGACCTGCTCGGCTGGATGCTGTCCACCAGCGACAACGACCTGGCCGAGGCGCTGGCGCACCTGGTCGCGCACGCGTCCGGTCAGCCGGCCGACTTCCCGGGCGGCGTCACCGCGGTCATCGCCGCCGTGCAGGCGCTCGGCCTGCCGACCGACCGGCTCCGGCTCTACGACGGCAGCGGGCTGTCGGTCCAGACCCGGGTCGAGCCGGTCGTGCTGGGCCGGGTCCTGGTGCTGGCCGCCTCGGCCGAGCACCCGCAGCTGCGGCCCATCCTCACCGGCCTGGCCGTGGCCGGCTTCACCGGCACCCTCGAGCCGCCCCGCTTCGACGCCCCGGGCACCTCGCCGGCGGCCGGGCTGGTGCGCGCGAAGACCGGGACGCTGACCGGCGTCTCGGCCATGGCCGGCTCCGTCGAGGACGCGGCCGGCCGGATGCTCGTCTTCGTGTTCGTGGCCGACCACGTACCGGCCGGCGGCGCGCTGCCGGCGCGGGCCGCGCTCGACCGGCTGGCGACGGCGGTCGCGGGCTGCGGCTGCTCGGGCTGAGCGCTGAGCCGCTGCTGAGCCACTGCGGAGCCACCGTGGCCGCAGCGTGGCCACGGGGGGCCGTACGGTGGCGGGATGAGCCCCGGCCCGGACCTGGTCGACTGGGACCTCGCCGCTGCGACCGGCGTGCGCCTGCTGCGGCCAGGACCCGAGGCGACGCCCGCCCAGGCGCGCGCGGTGGTGGCCCAGCTGCGGGACTTCGCGCTCGAGGCGCGCGGCCACGTCCGTGCGTACACCGGGCTGGACGTGTCCGGCGTGGCGGCACCGGTGGCCGTCGTGGACCGCCCCGCCTGGGTGCGCTCGAACGTGCAGGGGCTGCGGCACCTGCTGGAGCCGATGGCCGAGCGGATCCAGTCCCGGACGATGGCCGGGATGCCGGACTCGGTCCGGGCCGTCGGCGTCCCGGCTCACCGCGCTGGAGGCCGGCGCCGGACTGGCCTTCCTGGGCGGCAAGGTGCTCGGCCAGTACGAGATGTTCCCCCCGGACGGTCCGGACGGGGACCGGCCGGGGCGGCTGATGCTGGTGGCGCCGAACATCGTGCAGGTCGAGCGCGAGCTCGGCGTCCTGCCGGCGGACTTCCGGATGTGGGTGTGCCTGCACGAGGAGACGCACCGGGTGCAGTTCGGTGCCGTCCCGTGGCTGCGCGGGCACATCGTCGACCAGGTCGGGGTGCTGCTCGGTGCCGCCGAGGACGGCCTGTCGCCGCCGGTGATGCGCGAGCGGGCCGGGGAGGTGGCCGCCGCGGTCGCGGCCGCGCTGCGCGGCCGGCCGGGCCCGTCGCTCGCCGAGGCGCTGCAGTCCCCGCAGCAGCAGGCGCTGCTGGCCGAGGTGACCGCGGTGATGTCGCTGCTGGAGGGCCACGCCGACGTGGTCATGGACGACGTCGGCCCCGGGGTGGTGCCGACCGTCGCCGAGATCAGGACCCGGTTCCAGCGCAGGCGCGAGGAGCCCGGCCGGGTCGAGGCCGCGGTGCGCCGGCTGCTCGGCCTGGACGCCAAGCTGCGCCAGTACCGCGACGGGGCCGCCTTCGTGCGCGCGGTCGTCGACCGGGTCGGGATGGACGGCTTCAACCGGGTGTGGGAGTCCGCGGCCACGCTGCCGTCCGCCGCCGAGCTGGCCGCGCCGGACCGCTGGGTGGCCCGGGTGGTCGACGGCCGGGCGGCGCAGGCGTGAGCGGACCCGACCCCGCCGTCGCGCAGGTCCGGCTGGCCGTTCGCGGCGTGGTCGCCGGTTGCGAGCCGGGGGACGTCCTGCTGGTCGGGTGCAGCGGCGGGGCCGACTCGCTGGCGCTGGCGGCGGCGCTCGCGTTCGAGGGGCCGAAGGCCGCGGTCCGGGCCGGTGCCGTCATCGTCGACCACCAGCTCCAGGACGGTTCGGCCGAGCGGGCCACGGCCACGGCCGAGACGCTGCGCGGCCTCGGCCTGGACCCGGTCGAGGTGGTCACGGTCCTGGTCGGCGGGGACGGCGGCCCTGAGGCGGCTGCCCGCACCGCCCGCTACGCGGCGCTGGACGCCGCGGCCGAGCGCACCGGAGCGGTCGCTGTCCTGCTCGCGCACACCCGTGACGACCAGGCCGAGACCGTCCTGCTCGGTCTGGCCAGGGGGTCCGGGACCCGTTCGCTGGCCGGGATGGCCGCGACGTCGGCCTCCGGCCGCTACCGGCGGCCGCTGCTGGACCTGGACCGTGCCGTGACCAGGCAGGCCTGCGCCGCCCTCGGCCTGCAGCCCTGGGACGACCCGCACAACCTCGACCCGCGCTACGCCAGGGCCCGGGTGCGGCACGAGGTCCTGCCGGTGCTGGAGCGGACGCTGGGCCCGGGGGTGGCCGCCGCGCTGGCCCGGTCGGCGGCGCTGGCCCGCGCCGACGCCGACGCCCTCGACGCGATCGCCGCCGAGGCCACCGAGCGGGTCCGCGGCCCCGAAGGCGACTTCGACGCCCGCGCGCTCGCCGAGCTCGCGCCGGCGGTGCGCACCCGGGTGCTCCGCCGGGCCGCGCTCGCGGCCGGCTGCCCTGCGACGGACCTGGCCGCCGTGCACGTCGCGGCGCTGGACGCGCTGGTCGTCCGCTGGCACGGTCAGGCGGCGGTCGAGCTGCCCGGTGGTGTCGCCGCCGGCAGGGCCTGTGACAGGCTCTCGTTCCGGCCGGGGGCCGAGCCGACCGCGGGGCACCCGGGCGCCTATCGCGAGGAGGCCGACCGAGTTGACCGAGAGCCTCGACGCCAGGCCGGAGGCCAAGGACCTCGAGCGGGTCCTGCTCACCGCCGAGCAGATCCGGTCGCGGATCGGCGAGCTCGCCGCGCAGGTCGACGCGGACTACGCCGGTCGCGAACTGCTGCTCATCGGCGTCCTCAAGGGCGCGGTCATGGTGATGGCCGACCTGAGCCGTGCGCTGACGGCGAACGTGACGATGGACTGGATGGCGGTGTCGTCGTACGGGTCGGGCACGAAGTCCTCCGGGGTGGTGCGCATCCTCAAGGACCTGGACCGGGACATCACCGGCCGGCACGTGCTGGTCGTGGAGGACATCATCGACTCGGGGCTGACCCTGTCCTGGCTGCTGCGGAACCTGCGCTCGCGCGGCCCGGAGACCGTCGAGGTGTTCACCCTCCTGCGCAAGCCGGACGCGGCGCAGGTGCCGGTGCAGGTCAGGTACGTCGGCTTCGACATCCCGCCCGAGTTCGTGGTCGGGTACGGCCTGGACTTCTCCGAGCGGTACCGCAACCTCCCGTTCGTGGCGACCCTGGCCCCGCACATCTACACCGCCTGACCCTTCGGAGGGCGCCGCCCGGTCGAGGCTGACGCCGCGGCGGGGTACCCTCGAAACTCCCGAGCCGGGGAGGCCGGTCCGGCGTACGAGCAGGAGGATGGGGTCCCCCGGGGCCCCGAGGCGACGTGAGGCGTTACTTCCGCGGTCCGGTGTTCTGGGTCGTCGTGGTCGTGCTGGCCGTGCTGGTCGGCGCGCAGCTGCTGTCCGCCTCCGGTGGCTACCAGAAGGCGACCACCTCCCAGGCCATCGCCCAGATCCAGAACGACAACGTCAAGTCGGCCACGAACATCGGCACCGACCAGACCATCCAGCTGATCCTGAAGAACTCCGTCGACGGCGCGGACAAGATCCAGGCGCAGTACGTCGAGGAGAACGGCCGCACGATCGCCGACCAGCTGCTCGCCAAGAAGATCCCGTTCGACGACCAGATCCCGCAGCAGAGCATCTGGCTGACCCTGCTCGTCAGCCTGCTGCCGATCGCGATCATCGTGGTGCTGTTCTTCTTCCTGATGAACAACATGCAGGGCGGCGGCTCGCGGGTCATGAGCTTCGGCAAGTCCCGCGCCAAGCTCGCCTCCAAGGACATGCCCAAGACGACGTTCGCCGACGTCGCCGGCGTGGACGAGGCGGTCGAGGAGCTGCAGGAGATCAAGGAGTTCCTGCAGGAGCCGGCCAAGTTCCAGGCGGTCGGCGCCAAGATCCCCAAGGGCGTCCTGCTGTACGGCCCGCCCGGGCACCGGCAAGACGCTGCTGGCCCGCGCGGTGGCCGGCGAGGCGGGCGTGCCGTTCTACTCGATCTCCGGGTCCGACTTCGTCGAGATGTTCGTCGGCGTCGGCGCCTCCCGGGTGCGCGACCTGTTCGAGCAGGCCAAGGCCAACGCACCGGCGATCGTGTTCGTCGACGAGATCGACGCCGTCGGCCGGCACCGCGGCGCCGGCCTGGGCGGCGGGCACGACGAGCGCGAGCAGACGCTGAACCAGCTGCTGGTCGAGATGGACGGCTTCGACGTGCGGGGCGGCGTGATCCTCATCGCCGCGACGAACCGTCCCGACATCCTCGACCCGGCGCTGCTGCGACCGGGCCGGTTCGACCGGCAGATCTCGGTGTCCAGCCCCGACCTGCAGGGCCGGCTGGACATCCTCAAGGTGCACGCCAAGGGCAAGCCGCTGGCCGCCGACGTCGACCTGTTCGCCGTGGCCAAGCGCACCCCCGGCTTCACCGGCGCCGACCTCGCCAACGTCCTGAACGAGGCGGCGCTGCTGACCGCGCGCGGCGGCGGCAAGCTGGTGACCAACTTCTCCCTGGACGAGGCGATCGACCGGGTCGTCGCTGGTCCGCAGAAGCGCACCAGGCTCATGCGGGAGAAGGAGAAGAAGATCACGGCGTACCACGAGGGCGGGCACGCCCTGGTCGCCGCGGCGCTGAACAACACCGACCCGGTGCACAAGATCACGATCCTGCCGCGCGGGCGCGCCCTCGGCTACACGATGGTGCTGCCCGAGGAGGACAAGTACTCGACCACCCGCAACGAGATGCTCGACCAGCTGGCGTACATGCTGGGCGGGCGCGTCGCGGAGGAGCTGGTCTTCCACGACCCGACGACCGGTGCCGCCAACGACATCGAGAAGGCCACGACCGTGGCCAGGGCGATGGTCATGCAGTACGGCATGAGCGCGCGGATCGGCGCGATCCGGCTCGGCCAGGAGCAGGGCGAGGTGTTCCTCGGCCGCGACATGGGCCACATCCGGGACTACTCCGACGGTCTAGCCGAGGTGATCGACGACGAGGTCCGTCGGCTGATCGAGAACGCCCACGACGAGGCCTGGCACATCCTGGTCGACAACCGCGACGTGCTGGACCGGCTCGTGCTCGAGCTGCTCGAGAAGGAGACGCTCGACAAGGCCGCGGTGGCCCGGGTGTTCACCGACGTCCGCAAGCGCCCCGAGCGCGAGGTGTGGCTGTCCTCGTCGACGCGGCCCGTCTCGGACCTGCCCCCGGTGACGTTCACCGGCGTGGCCAACGGTTCGACCAACGGGTCGGCGGCACGCGGTCCGGCCGTCAACGGCTCGTCGCCCAACGGGTCCGAGCCGGCCGACGAGGACGACGTCCAGCAGATGCCGCCGCTGGACGAGGGGCGCGTGGACTGAAGGTGGTCGACCCGGTGACGACCGTCGGCGTGGACCCGACGACGCGGGCGCGGTTCGACCAGCCCAGGGCCGAGGCAGCGGTCCGCGAGCTGCTGATCGCCGTCGGCGAGGACCCCGACCGAGAGGGTCTGCGGCGGACCCCGGAGCGGGTTGCTCGCAGCTACCTGGAGATCTTCGGCGGGCTGTGGCAGAGCCCCGAGGACGTGCTGACCACGACGTTCGACCTCGGCCACGACGAGATGGTCCTGGTCAAGGACATCGAGGTGTACAGCACCTGCGAGCACCACCTCGTGCCGTTCCACGGGGTCGCGCACGTCGGCTACATCCCGGGCGCCGACGGCCGGATCACCGGGCTGTCCAAGCTGGCCCGGCTGGTCGACGTGTTCGCCAAGCGCCCCCAGGTGCAGGAGCGCCTCACCACCCAGATCGCCGACGCGCTGACGCGCCAGCTTCTTCCGCTCGGCGTGATCGTGGTCGTCGAGTGCGAGCATCTGTGCATGTCTATGCGTGGGATCCGCAAGCCCGGGGCCAAGACCGTCACCTCCGCGGTCCGTGGCCAGCTGCGTGACGCGGCGACGCGGGCAGAGGCGATGAGCCTCATCCTCGGTCGCTGAGCCGTCGCGATGACCGTCGAGGCGGTTCGTGCCGTCCTGCCCGGTGAGCGCCCTTGGATCCCCAGGGTGGCCGGGGCGGTCTGCCTGACCATCGGCGTGCTCGACGTCACGGCGGCCGTCACGCCGCGACTGTGGATGCGCGTGCACCTGCTCACGGACGTGCTCCCCGGCTCCATCTCGCAGGCGACGGTCGCCGCGCTGCTCGCGGTGGGCATCGGCTTCATGCTGCTCGGCGGCGGCCTGGCCCGGCGCAAGCGACGGGCCTGGCAGCTGGCCATCGTCCTGCTCGCGGCCTCGGTCGTGCTGCACGTGTTCGGCGACGCCCCGCACCCGGGCCTGGCCGCCGTCTCGCTGGCCATGCTGGTGCTGCTGGTGGTCTTCCAGCGCGAGTTCTACGCCGCCGGCGACCCGTACACCCGCTGGTCGGCGCTGCGCAACCTGCTGGTGCTGCTGCCGCTGAGCCTGCTGCTCGGGCTGCTCGTCGCGTACGCGTTCCGCGGTCGCTTCAGCCATCGGGTCGGCTTCTGGTCGACGCTGAGGTACGTGGGGGCCGGGCTGTTCGGGATCCCGACGCCGCTGGACCAGCAGCCGGGCTTCCGCCCCGACGTCGTCTACTACTCGCTGCTGACGCTGGGTCTGGTCACGGTCGGGACGACGCTGTTCCTGCTGCTGCGCGCGCCGCGCCCGCTGCCGCTGCTGACCGCGGCGGACCAGGACCGGATGCGGCACCTGCTGCTGCGGCACGGCGAGCGCGACTCGCTCGGCTACTTCGCGCTGCGCCGCGACAAGAGCGTCGTGTGGTCGCCGACCGGGAAGGCCTGCATCGCCTACCGTGTGACGTCCGGGGTGATGCTGGCCAGCGGCGACCCGCTCGGTGACCCCGAGGCGTGGCCGGGCGCGATCGCGCAGTTCATGGCCGAGGCCGAGCGGCATGCATGGGTGCCGGCCGTCGCGGCGGCGAGCGAGACCGGGGCCGAGGTCTGGGTCCGCGAGGCCGGGCTGGACGCGCTCGAGTTCGGCGACGAGGCGATCGTCGAGGTCGACGACTTCTCCCTCGAGGGCCGCGCCATGCGCAACGTGCGGCAGATGGTGAACCGCGTCGCCAGGGCCGGCTACGCCTGCGACCTGCGCCGGCTGCGGGACATCCCGGCCGACGAGCTCGAGCGGCTGCGCGGTTCGGTCGCCGAGTGGCGGGTGGGCGACACCGAGCGCGGCTACTCGATGGCGCTCGGCCGCTTCGGCGACCCGGCCGACGAGGGCTGCGTGGTCGCGACGGCGACGCAGGGCGGGCAGGTGCGCGGGCTGATCTCGTTCGTCCCCTGGGGCGAACACGGCCTGTCGCTGGACCTCATGCGCCGCGACCACGAGTCCGACCCCGGGGTGAACGAGCTGTTGATCGCGCAGACGCTGCTGCACGCCGGCGACCTCGGCGTCGAGCGCGTGTCGCTCAACTTCGCGGTGTTCCGGGCGGCGCTGGCCAGGGGCGAGCGGATCGGCGCCGGGCCGGGCACCCGGGCCTGGCGGCGGCTGCTCCTGGTCGCGTCCCGCTGGGCGCAGATCGAGTCGCTGTACCGCTTCAACGCGAAGTTCCAGCCGGTCTGGGAGCCGCGCTTCATCCTGTACCCCGACGTCGGCGACCTGCCGCGGGTGGCCGTCGCGTACCTCGAGGCCGAGGCGTTCATCAGCTACCCGCGGCTGGTCTTCTGGCGCGGCCGCGACCGCCGCGCCGCCGGCTCCCTCCTCCCCGCCTGACCCGTCCCGCCCCGCACCCGCCCAGCACGACTTGTGTGCGTGTCTGGGGCCTAGAGCGAACGCTTTAGCCCCCAGACACGCACACAAGTCGGGGGGTGGGGCGGGTCATTAGAGTGACCGCGTGACGTCTTCCCCGGTCCCGGCAGGTCTGCCGGACGCCTTGCGCGACCTGGACCGGACGCTGGTCATGGGCGTCCTGAACGTCACCCCCGACTCGTTCTCGGACGGCGGGCGGTACCTCGAGGCCGACTCGGCGATCGCGCACGGCCTGGCCCTGCACACCGGCGGCGCCGACCTCGTCGACGTCGGTGGTGAGTCGACCCGGCCCGGCGCCGGGCGCATCACCGCGGACGAGGAGCGCGGCCGCGTCCTGCCGGTGGTGTCCGCGCTCGCCGCGGCGGGGGTGCCGGTGAGCATCGACACCATGCGCGCCTCGGTCGCCGTCGCGGCGCTCGAGCGCGGCGCAGTCGTGGTGAACGACGTCAGCGGCGGGCTCGGCGACCCGGCGATGCTGCCGTTGATCGCCGAACGACGCTGCACGTACGTCGCGATGCACTGGCGCGGTCCGTCGGCCGTGATGGACGAGCTGGCGGTGTACGACGACGTGGTCCGGGACGTGCGCACCGAGCTCGGCGCGCGGCTGCAGGCCGCGGTCGCGGCCGGCGTGGACCCGGCGTTCGTGGTGCTCGACCCGGGACTCGGCTTCGCCAAGAACAGCCGGCACAACTGGCGCCTTCTCGCCCAGCTCGAGGTCCTCGGCGGCCTGGGCCGACCGCTGCTCGTCGGCGCCTCGCGCAAGCGCTTCCTCGGCGCGCTGCTGGCGGGCCCGGACGGCGAGCCGCCGCCGGTGCAGGAGCGCGACGACGCCACGGCCGCGGTGAGCGCGCTCGCGGCCGCGGCGGGCGTGTGGTGCGTCCGGGTGCACGACCCGGCCGCCAACCTCGACGCCGTCCGGGTCGGCGCGGCCTGGTGCGCGGCGGGCAACCGGTGACGACGGACTCGGACGTGCGCGAGGTCGAGGCGGTCAACCGCGCGTTGTACGCGGCGGTCGAGAACGCCGACCTGGACGCGATGACGGCGCTGTGGGCGCCGGACGCCGAGGGCGAGACCGCGGTTTGCGTGCACCCGGGCTGGCCGCCGGTGCTGGGCCACGCGCACGTCCTGCGCTCGTGGGCGCTGGTGATGGCCGGCACGCCGTACATCCAGTTCTTCCTCACCGACGTACGCACGCAGGTGCTCGGCGACGTGGCGGTGGTGACCTGCGCCGAGAACATCCTGACCGGCGATGGGCGGCGGCAGTGCGGACGACGGCTTCTCCGGCGGCCGGGTGGTCACCACCAACGTGTTCCGGCGAACGCCGGACGGCTGGCGCGCGGTGGTGCACCACGCCTCCCCGGTCCTGGCCGGGGACGAGAACGGCGACGGCCCCGACGACCCCGACGGCGCCGAAGGCCGCGACGGCGCGGGCGGGGCCCTCGCATGACCGCCGACGACCGGGTCGCCTTGCGAGGGCTGCGCGGCCGCGGCCGGCACGGTTGGTTCGACTGGGAACGCGAGCAGGGACAGGAGTTCGCCGTCGACGTCGAGCTGACCGTGGACACCCGCCCGGCAGCCGCGAGCGACGACCTCGCCGACACCGTCGACTACGGCTCGCTCGGCGCCGACGTCGTGGCCCTCGTCGAGGGCGAACCGGTGCGTCTGGTCGAGACGCTCGCCGACCGGATCGCGCGGCGATGCCTGGCGGACCCTCGGGTGCTGTCGGTGACCGTCACCGTCCACAAGCCGCAGGCCCCGATGCCGGTCGCCCTTCGACGACGTCGCCGTGACCATCACCCGGCACCGGGCATGAGCGGGGCCGTCCGGGTCGCGTTCGCCCTCGGCGCGAACCTGGGCGACCGGGCCGCGACGCTGACCTCGGCGGTCCGCGCGCTGGCCGCGACCCCCGGACTTCGGATCGTCGCAGTCTCACCGGTCTACGAGACCGAGCCGGTGGGCGGGCCGCCGGACCAGCCGGCCTACCTGAACGCCGTCGTGGTCGCCGACAGCACCCGGTCCGCGACCGAGCTGCTCGCGCGGGCGCACGAGGTCGAGCAGGAGCACGGCCGGGTCCGGGCCGAGCGCTGGGGGCCGCGGACCCTGGACGTCGACCTGCTCGCCGCGGGAGACCAGGAGCTGGCCACCGACGACGCTCACGCTGCCGCACCCGCGGGCCCACCAGCGGGCCTTCGTCCTGGTCCCGTGGGCTGACGTCGACCCCGACGTTCGAGGTCCCCGGTCTCGGCCGGGTGGCCGACCTCCTCGCCGCGCTGCCGCCCGGCGAACGGGCTGCGGTGCGTCCGGCGGCCGTACCGGTCACCGGGCCGCCGGAGGCCCGGGAGTGAGGCCGACGACCTGGCGGCTGCTGCTGGCCGTCGCCGCGGTCGCGTTCGCCGTGTCCTGGGGCGCGCTGACGGTGGGGCAGAGCCGGACCGGCATGATCCCGGACCTCCCGTGGCCGAGCGCGGTCGTGCTGGCGGTCTTCGGCGGCGCCGTGCTGGTGGTCGCGCTCGCGCTCCGCCCCCGCCTGGGAACGGCGAGGCGAGGAGCCGGTGTCGGGCGACGACCCGAGCGTGACCATCGGTGGGGCCGGAAGAGGGGGCGCCGCCCGGTCAACCCGATCGTCACGGCCCGGTTCGCCGTCCTGGCGCTGGCCTGCTCGCGGGCGGGGGCCCTGTTCGCGGGCGGCTACGCCGGGTTCCTGGCGATCAGCCTCTCGGACCTCAGCATCGAGTTCCGGCGGCACCTGGCGATCGTCTCCGGTGCCTGTGTGCTGGCGGCCCTGCTGCTGATGGTCGCCGGCCTTGTGCTCGAGCGCGAGCTGCGCCTGCCGCCCCCGCCCGAGGGCACGCCCGGCGAGGCGGACCAGAGGTAACTGCCCGGCGGCGGGACGGCATGTTGTCCGCCCACTCTCAGGCGCGCGGCCTAAGGTCTGTTCCCAACCTCGACAAGGGGGTAGCCGTGGGGGCACGGGTACTGCTGCACGTCGGACTCCAGAAGTCCGGTACCACCTATCTCCAGCACGCGTTCGCCGGTCGCGCCGCCGAGCTGGCCAGAGCCGGCTTGGCCTACCCGGTCGAGGTGCCGCGCGCCGAGGTGCCCAACCACCAGCCGGCCTTCTACGGGCTGGTCCCCGACGAGTTCAGCTGGGTGGACGCAAGTCAGCCGAACCACGCCCGGTCGTGGAGCTGGCTCAGCCGCGAGCTGCGCGACAGCGACAGACCGGTGCTGCTGTCGGCCGAGGCGCTGTCGACGGTCCGCTCGAGCGCAGCGGCCCGGGTGGTCGCGGGGGTCGGTGGACAGGTCCGGGTGCTGGTGACGGCTCGCCGGCTGGACCGGCTGCTGGCCTCGTCGTGGCAGCAGAGCGTCCGCAACGGACGCGGTGCCGGGTTCGAGGACTACCTCGAGGCGATGCGCGAGCACCGGGCCCAGCTTCTCGCCGACCCGGCCGACGACCAGCCAGACCTGTCCTGGCGGGCGTTCTCGGTGGCAGCGCTGGCCCGGCGCTGGGCGGTGGCGCCGGGCGTCGAGTCGGTGACGGTCGTGGTCAACTCCGGCCGACCGGCCGACCTGCTCTGGTCGCGCATGCTCGAGGCGCTGGACCTCCCGGCCGGGACGCAGATCCCGCCGGTGCCGGTCGCCGAGGGCCAGACCAACGAGGGCCTGCGCTGGGCCGAGACCGACATCCTGGCCGCGCTGAACCGCGCCTTGTCCGGGCCGCGCTGGGAACAGTCCCAGGCCAGGGCGGTACGGCAGGCGGTGATCCGGTCCGGCTTCTCCGATCGTGCCAACCGTGGTCCGGGGGTCACGTTGCCCGCCGCCTGGAGCGAGGAGGTGGCCGGCTGGGCCGAGGACGAGATCCGCGCGGTCGAGGCGCTCGGTTGCCGCGTCGTCGGGCCGCTGGAGGACCTCCGGCCGTCGGCCGGCGGCGGCGGCCTGGAGTCCGTCGTCGACCTGACCGCCTCGGACTACTCCGACGCGGCCGCCGCGGCGCTGCTCGGCCTCGCCGCCCTGCAACCGGACGCCCGCCCCGGCACGTTGCGGCGCGCGCTTGGCTCGGTCCGTCGCGCGGCCAGCTGACCGGGGGCAGGCCGACCGGAGCCGCGGCCGCGGGTCGGCTCAGACCCGGGTGACCGACTCCACCTCCACGCTGCCGGGGTCGACGGCCGCCGACTCGGCCTCCACCGAGCGCCGCAGCGCCTCGTGCAGCGTGGCCGGCGTGAGCACGCCGAGGTAGCGGTCGCCGTCGAGCACGGCGACCCAGCCCGCGTCGTACTGCAGCATCGTGCTCAGGGCCGCCTTCAGCGAGCTGTCCAGCGGGACCCAGGCCTCCATCCGCCGCGCGGCGTCGGCGACGCTCCGACCGCCGTCGAGGCGGTCCCGGGAGACCCACCCGTGCAGGTCGCCGGCGCCGTCCAGCACGACGGCCCAGCGGGCCCGGGCGGCAGCGAGGGTCTGGGCCGCCTCGGCGGCGCCCTGCTCGAGCCGGACCACCGGCGGCTCGTCCAGGTCCTCCATCCGGATCGCGGTGACCGCGAGCCGCTTGAGCCCGCGGTCGGCGCCGACGAAGTCCGCCACGAACTCGGTCGCCGGGCTGCCCAGGATGGTCGCCGGGCTGTCGTACTGCTCCAGGTGGCCGCCCTCGCGCATGACCGCGATGCGGTCGCCCAGCCGCACCGCCTCCTCGATGTCGTGCGTGACGAACACGACCGTGAAGCCCAGCTCGGCGTGCAGCCGCAGGAACTCCTCCTGCAGCCGGTCCCGGGCGATCGGGTCGACCGCGCCGAACGGTTCGTCCATCAGCAGCACGGGCGGGTCTGCGGCCAGCGCCCTGGCCACGCCCACCCGCTGCCGCTGCCCGCCGGACAGCTCGTGCGGGTAGCGCTCGGCGTACGTGGCCGGGTCGAGCCCCACGAGCCGGAGCAGCTCGGCCACGCGCTCGGTCCGGCGGGCCTTCTTCCAGCCCAGCAGGGCCGGGACGGTCGCCACGTTCGCCGCGATCGTCTGGTGCGGGAACAGACCGACCTGCTGGATGACGTACCCCATCCGGCGCCGCAGCTCGACCGGGTCCGTGTGCGTGACGTCGCGGCCATCCAGGTAGATGCGGCCGGACGTCGGCTCGATGAGCCGGTTCACCATCCGCATGGTCGTCGTCTTGCCGCAGCCGGACGGCCCGACCAGCACGCAGATCTCGCCGCGGCCGACGTCCAGCGAGAGCTCGTGCACCGCGACGGTCCCGTCGGGGTAGCGCTTGCCGACCGACTCCAGTCGGATCATCGGTTCACCGGTAGCGTCCACCTGTGGTCCCTCTCGTGCTGTTCGCGCAGCGACCGGCCGGCGCGGCCGGGCCCCGCATGGACGACACGTTCACCGGGCCGCCCAACCCGTGGCTGTCCTGGACCTGGGTCACCAACCATGCCGCAGACTTGCAGACGGCGCTCGGGCAGCACGTCGCGATCACCCTCGAGGCGATGCTCATCGCGCTGCTCGCGTCCTTCCCGCTCGCACTCGTGGCCCGCCGGTTCCGCCGGACCGAGGGACCCATCCTCGCGGTAGCCGGCGTGCTCTACACCATCCCCGCGCTCGCGCTGATCGCGGCGCTGGTGCCGTGGCTGGGACTGACGAGCTGGCCGGTGGTCCTCGCGCTGGCGGTGTACGCGCTGCTCATCCTCATCCGCAACACCGTGGTCGGGCTCGACGAGGTCCCCGAGGAGGTCGTGGACGCCGCCCGCGGCATGGGTTTCACCCGCAGCCGGATCCTGTGGCGGGTCGAGCTGCCGCTCGCGCTGCCGGCCATCATGGCCGGGGTTCGGGTCGCGACCGTCTCGACGATCGGCCTGCTCACGATCGGCGGCTACCTCGGCGTCGGCGGCTTCGGGAACCTCATCACCGAGGGCCTGCAGCTGACCGTCGGGCGGGCCCAGGTGGTCACCGCCTCGCTGTGCTGCGTCCTGCTCGCCGTCGTCGCCGACGTCGGGCTGCTCGGCCTGCAGCGGCTGCTGACGCCCGTGGGCCAGACGCCGGCCGGGGGTGGCGGTGTGAGCGGGGTGTGGGCCTGGCTTACGGACCCGGCGCACTGGACGGGAGAGGACGGGATCCCCACCCGCACGGCCCAGCACCTCGCGATCTCGATCGCGGCGATGCTCATCGCGACCGTGCTCGCGGTCCCGTCCGCGGTCGCGGCCGGGCACTACGGCCGCGGCGGTCCGACCCTGGTGGCGATCGGCAACATCGGCCGGGCGATCCCCACGTACGCCGTGATCGTGATCCTCGCGCTCACCGACCAGATCGGCGTCGGTGCCCTCGCCGTGGTGCTCGCGCTGGCGCTGTTCGCGCTGCCGCCGCTGCTGGTCAACACCTACGTGGCCATGCGAGAGGTGGACGCCGACGTCAAGGACGCCGCGCACGGGATGGGCATGACCGGGGGCCAGCTGCTGCGCCGGGTCGAGCTGCCGTTGTCGTTCCCGCTCACGTTCGCCGGGTTCCGGACGGCGACGGTCCAGGTGGTGGCGACCGCGACGTTCGGCGCGCTGGTCGGCGCCGGCACGCTCGGCCAGTACATCGTCGTGGGCTTCGCCGTGCACGACTACGACGAGATGTACGCGGGCGTGGTGCTGGTCGCGGTGCTGTGCATCGTCATCGACCTGCTGCTGGCACTGGTCCAACGTTTCGTCTCGGCCCGGACCGGGCAGGTCACGCGGCGGGGTCCGCGCCAGGGTCGTCCCGACCTGGAGGTCACGCCGGACGAGGCGGTGGCCGCGTTGGCCAGACGTTTCGTAACCGATCGGTGACCTGGGCCGGGATTGCGGGCCTGGGCGGCAGGTGTTGGGGTAGGACGACGCGGGGCGCGCATGAGCGCTCTGCCGGACACGCGTGCATCAGCTGCTGCACGGGACACAGAAGGCGGGAATCGCATGCGCAGGAATCGGCTCGGCACGTTCGGATCCGTCGCGGCACTCGGTGTCGCCGCCTCGCTCGCGCTGGCCGCGTGCGGGTCCACCTCCTCCGGCGGCGCGGCGACTGCGTCGCCGGCCGGCTCCTCGGCCGCGGCGACCGGACCGGTCGTGGTCGCCGCGTTCAACTTCGGCGAGTCGAAGATCCTCGCGAACATGTACGCCGACGTGCTCAAGAAGGCCGGCTTCGACGCGTCGGTGAAGGCGCTCGGCGCTCGCGAGATCGTCGAGCCCGCGCTGGAGCAGGGCTCGGCGGCCGGCGGAGTCGACGTGGTGCCGGAGTACCTGTCGACGTTCACCGAGTTCCTCAACACCAAGGAGAACGGCAAGACCGCGGCGCCGAAGGCGTCCCCGGACGTCGCGGCGACGCTGGCGGCCGCGAAGGACCTGGCCGGCAAGGTCGGCATCACCGTGCTGGAGCCGTCGTCGGCGACCGACGAGAACGCGTTCGCGGTCACCAAGGACTTCGCGACGAAGAACAACCTGACCAAGCTGTCCGACCTGGCGACGTACAGCGGCTCGCTGGTCCTCGGCGGTCCGGCCGAGTGCCCGCAGCGCCCCTTCTGCGAGCCAGGGCTGCAGAACACGTACGGCATCAAGTTCGCGTCCTTCAAGACGCTGGACGCCGGCGGCCCGCTGACCAAGAAGGCGTTGCAGCAGGGCACGATCCAGGTGGGCCTGGTCTTCAGCTCGGACGCCGGGATCGACGTGTTCGGTCTGAAGGTGCTCGAGGACGACAAGCACCTGCAGAACGTGGACGCGATCGTGGCGACGGTGAACACCAAGGTGGCGTCGGACAAGCTGAACGCCGCGCTCAACGCCGTCGCCGCCGCGCTGACCACGGACGAGCTGGTCGCGCTGAACAAGAAGGTCGACGTCGAAGGCGGCGACCCGGCGCAGGTGGCGCAGGACTGGCTGACCAGCAAGGGCCTGGCCTAGCCCGAGTACAGCTCACCGGCGACGACCTCCCCCGGCAGCGTGTTGCCGGGAGAGGCGAGCGGGCAGGCCCACGCCGGGTCGTAGGCGCACGACGGCTGGTACGCGAAGTTCAGGTCGATGACGAGCGCGCTGCCGTCCGCCGCCCCGCCGAGGTCGGCGCCCTTGACCGTGTCGAGCAGGTACCGTCCGCCGCCGTACGTCGTCGTGCGGCTGGTCGCGTCCTTCAGCGGGACGAACAGCCCGCCGCCGTAGCCGACGAGCCACCACAGGTCCAGACCGCCGCGGTCGCCGGGCAGGTGCACCCGTCCGATGCGCTCGAACGGCACGATGCCGTCGGTCCCGGTCGGGACGTCGCGGCGCTGCGGCTCGACCGCCGCGTCGACCGGCAGCGTCCACCGCAGCGCCGGGTCGTACGGGGCGTAGCGCAGACCCTCGAAGCAGACGCGCTGCTCCGCCGGGATCGGCGAGTCCGGGTGCGTGGCGAACAACCGGTCGCGGCCCTCCCGCCACAGTCGGTGCGCGTCGGCCGGGTCGTCGTGGGCGCGGTTCCGGACAGCGGCGTAGAGCTCGGAGACGGATCGTCGCCAGGTCAGCAGCGTGAGGGACATGGAGCCAGTCTGGCGTGGCCGCTCCGGAGTCAGATCAGGGCACGTTGCGTAGGCGAACGAACACGCTACGTATGTCTTGCGGCTCGTCATGCCGGATTTGTCGGACCCGAGCGGCGCCAGGACCTACGCTCCGCGCATGAGCCATGGCAGACACACACGTCCACGCGCCCGTGGCGGCGGCCTCGCCTCGCTGCTCGCGCTCGCTCTCGTCGGCGGCGCGGTCGCCGTCGGGCTGCACGCGCCGAGCACCACGCTGCTGCGGCTGTGCGTCATCGGCGGCGCAGCGGTGGGTGCGCTCGGCCTGCTCATGCTCGCCCGGCTGCAGCGGGTGTCCTCAGGCTCGCTGGCCCGCACCGAGGAGAGGCTGCGGGTGCTCGAGCTGCGCAGTCGCGACGAGAGCGAGGACCTGCACCGGCGCGTGATCGACGCCGTGACCCGCGAGGGCGAGCTCCGGTCCGCCGTGGAGGTGCTCTCCAGCGAGATCGCGCGGCTGCGCGCGTCGCTGGACGGACTGGCGGTACCGGTCGAGGCCGCTGTCGCCACCATGGCCGAGCGTGCGCTGACTCCGTACCCGGCGGTGGCCGACGCGGCCCCGATCTTCGACCTCCCGCTGGTCCAGCGTGCGTTCACCGAGTCGCCGGTGCCGGCAGCGCTCGACGACGTCCAGCCGCCGGCGGGCCAGCTCTGGCAGCCGCCGGCCCGACCCGAGCCGGTCCCGGTCGCGGCCGAGTCTGCGTCTGCGGACGTGCGCTCGTGGGTGGTTCGCGAGCTGCAGCTGGACGCGGAGGCCGAGCCGGTCGCCGCACTGACCATGCGGATCCTGGACCTGCGGACCCCGGCCGAGACCCAGCCGCCGGCCCAGCCCGCGGACGAGGAGCCCGAACCGGCCGCCGTCGGCAGCACGTGGGGGTCGTTCGCCCGCCCCGCCTAGCGCCCATGGTCGGATCCGTCTCCGCGTTCGCCTGCGCTCACTTGTCGACGTCTCCGACGACGCCCATGGTCGGATCCGTCTCCGCGTTCGCCTGCGCTCACTTGTCGACGTCTCCGACGACGCCCATGGTCGGATCCGTCTCCGCGTTCGCCTGCGCTCACTTGTCGACGTCTCCGACGACGAAGAACATCGAACCGAGCACGGCCACCATGTCGGCGAGCAGCGCGCCCTGGAGCAGCTCGGGGAGCACCTGCACGTTGTTGAACGACGCCGACCGCAGCTTGAGCCGCCACGGCGTCTTCTCCCCGTGGGAGACGAGGTAGTAGCCGTTGATGCCGAGCGGGTTCTCGGTCCACGCGTACGTCGCACCCTCGGGCGCCTTGACCACCTTCGGCAGCCGTACGTTGATCGGTCCGGCGGGCAGCGCGGCCAGCCGGTCCAGGCACGCGTCGGCGAGGTCCAAAGACACGTCCACCTGCTCGGCCAGCACCTCGAAGCGCGCGTAGCAGTCGCCCGCGGTGCGGGTCACGGCGCGGAGCACCCCGGCCTCGGCGAGCTCGGAGTACGCGAGGTACGGCTCGTCCAGCCGCAGGTCGCCCGGCAGTCCCGGCGGCCCGCGCGATCGGTCCGGACACGCCGTACTGCAGGATCTGCTCCCGGTGGAGCACGCCGACGCCCTGCGTCCTGGCCGCGAAGATCTCGTTGCCCAGCACGAGGTTGCGAAGCGTGGGGAACCGCCGGCGGACGTCCGCCACCGTCGCGCGCGCCCGGCATGGTCCAGCCGGCGGGCAGGTCCTCCTTCAGCCCGCCGACGCGGTTGAACATGTAGTGCATCCGGCCGCCGGACACCTCTTCCATCAGCGCCTGCAACGCCTCCCGCTCGCGGAACGCGTAGAACACCGGGGTGATCGCTCCGACCTCGAGCGGGTACGAGCCGAGGAACATCAGGTGGTTCAGCACCCGGTTGAGCTCGGCCAGCAGCGTGCGCGTCCATACCGCCCGGACCGGCACCTCCATGCCGAGCATGCGTTCGACCGCGAGGACGACGCCCAGCTCGTTGGAGAAGGCCGACAGCCAGTCGTGCCGGTTCGCGAGCACGATGATCTGCCGGTAGTCGCGTACCTCGAAGAGCTTCTCGGCGCCGCGGTGCATGTAGCCGATGACGGGCTCGACGTGCACGATTCGCTCGCCGTCCAGCCGCAGCCGCAGCCGCAGCACGCCGTGCGTGGCCGGGTGCTGCGGACCGATGTTGAGCACCATGTCCGACGTCGCCAGGTCGCCGGTCGAGACGGTGACCTCGCTCGACGCGCCGGCGCGTTCGACCTCCGCGGCGTCCACGCCGCCGATCCTGGCACGGGTCCGGTCCGGGACGTGCAGCAGACGTGCGGAAGGGGTGGGACCCGAGGGCTCCCACCCCTTCCGTCAGCCGTACGCCGTGCTCAGGCCGGCGGCGTGCCTCCGCCGTGCGTGTGCAGGTCCCCACCGTGCGCCTCGGCCGCCAGCTCGTCGGCGGCCGACACGCCCTCGGGCAGGTCGATCGTGGTCTTGGGTCCCTTGAACCAGTTCTTCGCGGAGACCAACCACCAGATGGTGATGGCGATGAGCACGCCGAACACGACGATCGGGGTGTAGTTGACCGCCGCCCACGTGAAGTCGTACACGCCATCGGTCTTGTGGCACGGAACCCGCCTGCGGAACGGTCGGGAACAGGAAGTAGATCGACGTGATCGACGATCTCGATCGACCGCCAGCGGCGCGATCCACTTGTACTTGTTCCCGAGGTTCCAGTGCCCGGGCACCCACGAGTCGCCCTGCCGCCAGCGCAGGTAGATCGGGATGGCGAACGCCACGTACAGCCCGATGACGCCGATGGAGACGACGGCGTAGAACGCGACCGGGGCTCCGTTCGGGCGCCTTGTACAGGGCCGGCAGCGTGAGGATCACGCCGATGACCGCCGACGCGATGACCGCGTTCACCGGCACCCTGTTGCCTGTTGACCTGGGCCCAGAACCGCCCGCCGGGCACCGCGCCGTCACGGCTGAACGCGAACATCATCCGCGACGTCGAGGTGAGGCAGGAGGTGCATGCAGTAGATCTGGCCCGACCGTCGAGATGATCATGATCAGTCTTGAACATCGTCAGCGACAGCGACGTGGCGAAGATGCCGGTGACGGTGAACCCGCCGAAGTTCAGCAGCCGCCGTGTTGACTGCATCTGGGCCTCTGCACGGCGAACAGGAACGCGAGCAGCAGGATCCAGCCGCCGATGGCCGAGTAGAAGATCGACCGCCAGATGCCCTTGGCGGCGCCGTCCGCGGCGCTCTGGGTCTCCTCGGACAGGTGAGCCGAGGCGTCGTACCCGGTGATCGTGTACTGCGTGAGCAGGAAGCCCAGTGGCAGGACGTAGAACCAGAACGGGATGCCCGTGGTCGATCCGTTGGCGAACCCGGTGTTGTTGAACCTCTCGGTGAACACGAACGAGAAGCTCGGCGTGGTGCGACGGGCCGAAGATGAGGATCAGGACGACGACGGCCGAGCCGATCACGTGCCACCAGACGGACACGTTGTTGATCAGGCCGAGGATCGAGGTCTTGAACAGGTTCACGCAGCGTCACGGCGATCATCAGCACGAGGAACCAGAAGAACTGCTGCTGGAGCAGTTGCCGCTGAAGAACGTTGGTCACGTAGCTCGGGCTGAACAGGCCGATCGTGATGTTGAGGAACGAGGCCGCGGCGTAGACGACCGAGGCGATGATGCCGAGCAGGCCGACCAGGTTCAGCCAGCCGGTGTAGAAGCCCGCGCGGCCGGACCGCCCAGCCTGGAGGCCCACCAGTAGATGCCGGCCGACGTCGGGTAGGCCGACACGAGCTCGGACATGGAGAAGCCGATGAGCAGGATGAAGAACGACAGGATCGGCCAGCCCCAGGAGATGGCGATCGGGCCACCGGCGTTCCAGGCCACGCCGAAGGTCGTGAAGCATCCCGCCAGGATCGAGATGATCGAGAACGAGATGGCGAAGTTCTGGAAGCCGGACCAGCTGCGGTTCAGCTCCTGTTTGTAGCCAAGCTCGGCGAGCCGGCGTTCGTCTT
This sequence comes from uncultured Actinomycetota bacterium, assembly GCA_963771835.1. GTDB lineage: Bacteria > Actinomycetota > Actinomycetes > Prado026 > Prado026 > CAVQCJ01. Next base: position 913,833 of record CAVYVA010000002.1, on the reverse strand, counting down.
CGTTGAGGCTGGCGGTATCGACCACGACTGTCCCTCCCTCGGGACCCCGAGAGCACGGGGGAGGACGGCGGGCCCGTCATCCCTGAACGGCTGTATAGCGGATTCAAAGGTTCGAATGTGTGACTTTGGCATCCTGCCCGGTGAAATCTGCCCGGGCTAGCCTGCGAACGTGCTCGCCGACGACGTCCTCGACCTGAGCGACCCGGCCTTCGTGACCGACCCCTACCCGGCGTTCGACCGGCTCCGCGCCGCCGGGCGTGCGGTCCGGCACGAGGGGCTGGGGCTGTACCTGGCCGCCCGGCACGCCGACGCCGACGCCGTGCTGCGGGCGCGGCGCCTGGGCCGGATCTTCACCGAGCGCACGCCGGCCGAGACCTGGGAGACGTTCAACTGGCTGCACGCCGACTCGATCCTGGACAGCGAGCCGCCCAAGCACACCCGGCTGCGGTCGCTGGTCGCCAAGGCGTTCGCCCGAGGTCACGTCGAGCGGCTGCGTCCGCGGGTGCGGGAGCTGGCCGGGGGGCTGCTCGACGAAGCCGTCGCCCGCAGCGGCAGCGACGGCGGCGGAACCGTCGACCTGATCGCGGACTACGCCGAGCCGCTGCCGGTGATGGTGATCGCGGAGCTGCTGGGGGTCCCCGAGGCCGACCGGTCGCTGCTGCGGCCGTGGTCGCAGCACATCGTGAAGATGTACGAGTACGACCGGACCCCGGCGCAGGAGCAGCAGGCCCGGACCGCGGCGGCTGAGTTCTCCGCCTACGTCGCGGAGCTGGCGGCCGACCGGCGGGCGCGACCGGGCGAGGACCTGGTCAGCCACCTGGCGTCGGTCGAGGACGGCGGTGAGCGGCTGTCCGAGCGCGAGCTGGTCGCGACCTGCGTGCTGCTGCTCAACGCCGGGCACGAGGCCAGCGTCAACGGCTTCGGGAACGGCCTGGCCGCACTCTTCCGCAACCCGGCACAGCTGGAGCGCGTGGTCGCCGACCCGTGGGGTCTGGCCCCCACCGCGGTCGAGGAGATGCTCCGCTACGACGCGCCGCTCCAGCTGTTCGAGCGGACCGCCAAGGCCGACGTCGAGGTGGCGGGGGTCCGGCTGCGCGCCGGGGAGAAGATCGCCGCGCTGCTGGGGTCGGCCAACCGCGACCCCGAGGTGTTCGAGGACGCGACGGTCATGGACGTGGGCCGCGACCCCAACCCGCACCTGGGCTTCGGCGCCGGGATCCACTTCTGCCTCGGTGCGCCGCTGGCCCGGGTGGAGCTGCAGGCGTCGCTGCCGCTGCTGCTGGAGCGGTACCCGGCGCTGGCCCCGGCCGGTCCGGCCCGGCTGCGCCCGACGTTCGTCCTGCGCGGCTACGAGACCCTCCCGGTCGCCCTCGGCGGCTAGGAATGGTTAACATCTGTGAATAGTTCACATGTGGTAACCAATCTGGTCGTCGCTCACCGCCCGAGGGATCCGCGCGCGTATGAACCGCTTCGACACCGAGCACCCCCACTACAAGTGGGTGGCGCTGTCCAACACCACCGTCGGGATGTTCCTGGCCACGGTGAACGCCTCGATCGTGCTGATCTCGCTGCCGGCGATCTTCCGCGGCATCGGGCTCGACCCGCTGGCGCCCGGCAACGGCAGCTACCTGCTGTGGATGCTGATGGGCTTCCTGCTGGTCACCGCCGTCTTCGTGGTCACGTTCGGCCGGCTCGGGGACATCTACGGACGGGTGCGGATCTACAACCTCGGCTTCGTGGTGTTCGCGGTGGCGTCGATCGCGCTCTCGGTCGACCCGCTGCACGGCTCGTCCGGGGCGCTGTGGCTGATCGCCTGGCGGGTGGTGCAGGGGATCGGCGGCGCGATGCTGTTCGCGAACTCGGCCGCGATCCTCACCGACGCGTTCCCGGCCGACCAGCGCGGTCTGGCGCTGGGCGTCAACCAGGTGGCGGCGATCGCCGGGTCGTTCATCGGCCTGGTGCTCGGCGGGGTCCTGTCGGAGTGGGACTGGCGCGCCGTGTTCTGGGTGAGCGTCCCGATCGCGCTGGCCGGCAGCGTGTGGTCGTACCGGTCGCTGCACGAGGTCGGCGAGCGGCACGACGCGAGGCTGGACTGGTGGGGGAACGTCACGTTCGCCGTCGGGCTGGGGGCGCTGCTGGCCGCGATCACGTACGGCATCGAGCCGTACGGCGGTCACGTGATGGGCTGGACCAACCCGTGGGTGCTCGCCGGGTTGGTCGGCGGCGTCGTGCTGCTGGCGCTGTTCTGCGTGATCGAGACCAGGGTGACCGACCCGATGTTCGAGATGGGGCTGTTCCGGATCCGCGCCTTCTCGGCCGGCAACCTCGCCGGGCTGCTCGCGGCGATGGGCCGCGGCGGCATGCAGTTCATGCTCATCATCTGGCTGCAGGGGATCTGGCTGCCGCTGCACGGGTACTCGTTCGAGAGCACGCCGCTGTGGGCCGGCATCTACATGCTGCCGCTGACGGTCGGCTTCCTGGCTGCCGGCCCGGTCTCCGGGCACCTGTCCGACCGGTTCGGGGCGCGGCCGTTCGCCGTCGGCGGGGCGCTGCTGGTGGCTGCGACGTTCGTGGCGCTGATGCTGCTGCCGGTCGACTTCCCATACCCGGTGTTCGCACTGCTCGTGCTGCTCAGCGGGGTGGGGTCCGGGCTGTTCTCGGCGCCGAACTCGGCGACCATCATGAACAGCGTGCCGGCCCGCCAGCGCGGCGCGGCGTCCGGGATGCGGGGCACGTTCTTCAATGCGGGCTCGGCGCTGTCGATCGGCCTGTTCTTCTCGCTGATGATCGCCGGGCTCGCGTCGGCGCTGCCGACGACGCTGACGCAGGGCCTGCAGGCGCAGGGGGTGGACCCGGCCACCGCCGCGCACGTGGGCTCGCTGCCCCCGGTCGGCAGTCTGTTCGCGGCTTTCCTCGGCGTGAACCCGATCGCGTCCCTGCTCGGACCGACCGGCGCCCTGGACACGCTGCCCGCGTCGAACGTCGCCACGCTCACCGGTCAGCAGTTCTTCCCGCACCTGCTCTCCGAGCCGTTCCACGCCGGGCTGGTCGTCGTGTTCAGCGCAGCCGCGCTGATGATGCTGGTCGCCGCGTTCGCGTCGCTGTTCGACTCGAGCGGCGGCCGGGCCCGTTCGCACGAGGACGCCGGCGAACGCCTCGGCGAGGAGCCGGACGCCGTCGAAGCACAGGCTGCAGCCGAGGAGGTCGTCGCATGAGCACCCGGGTGTCGTTGCAGCGTCAGGCGGCGGTCGCGGCGGCGCCGGCGGACGAGGAGGCGGCCACCCGGCTGGCCGGCGCGGTCGGTCGGCTGGTCCGGATGCTGCGCCGTTCGTACGTTGGCACGATCGGGCCGGCCTCGGCCGCCGCGCTGGCGACGCTGGACCGCCGCGGACCGATGCGCCTGGGGGAGCTCGCGGACACCGAAGGAGTGACGCCCGCCGCGCTTTCGCGTGTGGTCGCCGGCCTGGAGCGCGACGGGCTGGTGAGGCGCACCGAGGACCCGGCCGACCGGCGGTCGGCGTTCGTCGCCGCGACCGCGGCCGGCCAGGACCTGGTCCGGGCGATCATGGCCGCCCGCGCCGCCGTGCTCGTGGCGCGGATCGCCGCCCTCCCGGTGGCCGAGCGGCAGACCCTGGCCGACGCCCTCCCCGTCCTCGAGCACCTCGTCGCCGACTGACCCCGCCCCATCAGTCGGGAGGGGCGAGGGCCGGCGGCAGGGCGACGCCGACGGACTGCGCCAGCCACCAGAAGCCGCCGAGCCCGTCCGGGTCGAGCAGCTCGGCCGCCTGCGAGGCCCGGCTCAGGGCTGCCGCGTAGCCGGCCGGGTCGGACCTGGCGCGATCCACGGGTGGCAGCGCCGAATCCACGCCGAGCGCGCGCAGCACCTCGCGCTGGCTCAGCAGCGCCGTCTGCGTCGCGCCGGCGGCCCGCCCCGCCTGCTCGCACGCGTCCATCGCGACGTGGGCGGTGATGTCGCACGTGCCGTCCGGGACGGCCGCGACGGCCCGCCCGCCGCGGTAGCCGCACAGCGTCCCGGACGCGTACCGACCGGCTACCCGGTCCTCGAGCAGGTGCCCGTAGTCCACGGCGACGGCGACCCCGCGGTCGAGGGCACGGACCGCGCCGGCCCAGGCCCGGTCGCGGTCGAGCCCGATCTCGGCCCGGTCGCCGTCGTCGGCACCGGTCAGCGGCCACCAGCGGGTCAGCCAGGCGTGGTCCTGCATCCCGACCGGACCGCCGGGCGACTCCTGCCCGGTCGACGGCTCGACCAGGACCCGGTGCGGTCCGTCGGCCCCGACCTCCACCACGTCCACGGGTACGTCGTCCAGCCACTCGTTCGCCACCACCAGCCCGACGACGTCCTCGGGCAGCTCGGTCGACCAGGCGACGCCGGCCCGTAGGTCCCGGGGCGCCTCGGCCAGCTCCACCGCGGACATCCGCAGCCGCTCGCGCAGCCCGGTCCGATCGTCGGCGGCGCCCGCGTCCAGCAGGTCGCCGACCGCCGTGAGCAGCTCGCCCCGGCCGGCCCCCACGTCGACGAGCCGCACGTCGTCCGGCTGGCCCAGCGTCGTGTCCACCGAGCGCAGCAGCGCGAGCACGGCGGCGGCGAACAGCCCCGACGCGTGCACCGACGTCCGGAAGTGCCCGGCCGGACCCTCCGGGCGGTGGAAGAACCCCCCGTGCCCGTACAGCGCCTGCCGGGTCGCCTCACCCCACGGCAGGAAGCGTGCTGACCCGGGATGCGTCGACGGCACGCTGCGACCGTACCGGCGGGGTCGTTAGGCTGATCACGAACGTCCGGTACCCGCCGCCCCGACCCCTGGGACTGGAACGCCATGAGCTCCGCGTCACCCGCCGCTCCGGCCCGGCTGTCCGTCGGTGTCCTCGGGACCGGGCGGGTCGGCGCGATCCTCGGCGCGGCGCTCGCCGCCGCCGGGCACCACGTGGTCGCAGCCTCCGGGGTGTCGCAGGCCTCCCGTGCCCGGGCCGAGGCGATGCTGCCCGGGGTCCGGCTGGTCGCTCCCCAGGACGTGCTCGCCGCCGCCGACCTGGTCCTGCTCACCGTCCCCGACGACGCGCTGCCGGCGCTGGTCGCCGGCCTGGTCGCCACCGGCTCGGTCCGGCCGGGCCAGCTGCTCGTGCACACGTCCGGCCGCTACGGCACCGCCGTCCTGGACCCGGCCACCCGCGCCGGGGCGCTACCGCTGGCCCTGCACCCGGCGATGACCTTCACCGGCACCTCGCTGGACCTGGGACGGCTGACCGGGTGCGCGTTCGGGGTGACGGCGCCCGAACGGCCGCCGAGCCTGCGCCCGGTCGCCGAGGCGCTGGTGCTGGAGATGGGCGGCGAGCCTGTCTGGGTGCCCGAGCAGGCCCGTCCGCTCTACCACGCCGCGCTCGCGCACGGTTCGAACCACCTCGTCACCCTGGTGGCGCAGACCCTGGACCTCCTGCGTGCGGCGGGGGTGTCCGACCCGGCCCGCCTGGTCGGTCCGTTGCTCGCCGCCAGCCTCGACAACGTGCTGCGCGCGGGCGACGCCGCGCTCACCGGTCCGGTCGCCCGCGGGGACGCCGGGACCGTCGCCGAGCACGTCCGCGCCGTCGGCGCGGTCTCGCCGGAGATCCTCGCCACCTACCGCGCGCTGGCCAGGGCCACGGCCGACCGCGCGCTCGCCGACCGCCGGCTGCGCCCGGAGGCGGCGGAGGCCCTGCTGGACGCGCTGGCCGGTCCCGTCGACCCGCCGACCGGGGCCGCTCCGTGACGCTCGTCGAGACCCGTGCCGAGCTGGACGCGGCCCTGGCGCCGGTGCGCGCCGGCGGCCGGACGGTCGCGCTCGTACCCACCATGGGCGCGCTGCACGCCGGCCACCGCGGGCTGATCCGGCGCGCCGCCGACCTCGCCGACGTCGTCGTGGTCAGCGTCTTCCTCAACCCGCTGCAGTTCGCCCCCGGCGAGGACCTCGACCGGTACCCGAGGACCCTCGACGCCGACCTCGAGCTGTGCGCCGAGGCCGGCGCCGACCTGGTGTTCGCCCCGTCGGTGGCCACCATGTACCCGGCCGGCGAGCCGCAGGTCAGGGTCGACGCGGGCCCGCTCGGGGCCGTGCTCGAGGGCGCCTCGCGGCCCGGGCACTTCGACGGCGTGCTCACGGTGGTGGCCAAGCTGTTCGGTGTCGTCCGCCCGCAGGTGGCGGTGTTCGGGGCCAAGGACGCCCAGCAGCTGGCTCTGGTCCGGCGGATGGTGGCCGACCTGGACCTGCCGGTGCGGATCGAGGAGCTGCCCACCGTGCGCGAGCCGGACGGGCTGGCGCTGTCCAGCCGCAACCGCTACCTGGACGCGGCCGGGCGGGAGGCCGCGCTGGCCCTGTCCAGGGCCATGCGGGCCGGCGGTGCGGCAGCCGCGGACGGACCGGCGGCCGTGCTGGACGCCGCTCGCCGCGAGCTGGCGGCGCAGCCCGGCGTCGAACCCGACTACGTCGCGCTCGTCGACCCGCAGACCTTCGGCGAGGACCTCGACGCAAGCGCGGAGGACGGTCGGGCGCTGCTGCTCGTGGCGGCGCGGGTCGGCGGCACCCGCCTCATCGACAACGCGACGATCGAGGGTGTGAGCGGCGCGCAGCGGGCGGTCGGGCACGTGGTGGGCGGCCGGACGTGACCGACCGCTACACGCTGCCCACGCGCCTGCTCGCGCCCGAGCCCGGTTGGTGGACCCGGGCCGACGTCGTCGTGGTCGGCAGCGGGATCGCCGGCCTCACCGTGGCTCTCACCGCGCGGTCCGCGGGCCTCAGCGTCCTGCTGGTCACCAAGGCGCTGCTCGAGGCCGGGTCCACCCGGTGGGCGCAGGGCGGGATCGCCGTCGCGCTCGGCGAGGGCGACACCCCTGCGCAGCACCTGGAGGACACCCTGGTCGCCGGCGTGGGGCTCTGCGACGTCGCCGCGGTCGACGTGCTGGTGACGCAGGGACCGGGTGCGGTGCGGCGGCTGATCGAGCGCGGCGCCGGGTTCGACCACGACGCCGACGGGTCGCTCGCCCTGACCCGGGAGGGCGGTCACCACCGCAACCGCATCGCTCACGCCGGCGGCGACGCGACCGGCGCGGAGGTCTCGCGCGCCCTGGTGGCGGCCGTCCGCGACGACCCGTCCATCGAGGTGGTCGAGGACGCCCTCGCGCTGGACCTGCTCCGCGACGTGCAGGGCCGTGCAGCCGGGGTGACGCTGCACGTGATGGGCGCCGGCAGCGAGTCCGGTGTCGGCGCCGTGCACGGCCGGGCCGTCGTGCTCGCCACCGGCGGCCTCGGGCAGGTGTTCGCCCAGACCACCAACCCCGATGTCTCGACCGGGGACGGGGTGGCGCTCGCGCTGCGGGCCGGCGCGCAGGTCGCGGACATGGAGTTCGTCCAGTTCCACCCCACGGTGCTGTGGCTCGGGCCGGGCGCGCGGGGCCAGCAGCCGCTGGTGTCCGAGGCGGTCCGCGGCGAGGGCGCCTTCCTGGTCGACGACACCGGTGAGCGGTTCATGCTCGGCGTCCATCCGCTGGCCGACCTCGCGCCGCGCGACGTGGTCGCGAAGGCGATCATGCGCCGGATGCGCGAGACCGGCGCCCCGCACGTGTGGCTCGACGGCCGGCACCTCGGGGACGCGCTCTGGCAGCACCGGTTCCCGACGATCCTCGAGTCCTGCCGCGCGCACGGGGTGGACCCGGTCACCGAGCTCGTCCCGGTCGCCCCCGCCGCGCACTACGCCAGCGGCGGCATCCGCACCGACCTGCACGGCCGGAGCAGCGTGCCGGGCCTGTACGCCTGCGGGGAGTGCGCCTGCACCGGGGTGCACGGCGCCAACCGGCTGGCGTCGAACTCGCTGCTCGAGGGGCTGGTCTTCGCGGAGCGGATCAGCGCGGACCTGGCCGAGGGCCTGCCGCCCGAGCGTGAGCCGGAGCCCGAGCGCCGGTCGGGCAGCCTGCTCGACGCGGGGGCGCGCGAGCACGTCGCGGCCACGATGACCGACGGCGCGGGGGTGCTGCGCAGCCGCGAGAGCCTCGGTCGCACGCTGGGTCGGCTGCGCGAGCTGGGGCTGCAGGCCGGACGGCAGCACGAGCCGGGCACCGCGGCCTGGGAGGCCACCAACCTGCACACGGTCGCCACGTTCGTCGCGCTGGCCGCCCGGGCCAGGGAGGAGACCAGGGGCAGCCACTGGCGGGAGGACTTCCCCGACCTCGACGACGCGACCTGGCGGGGCCGGCTGGTCGGGACGTTCGGCGGCGGACCGGACGCGGCCGTACCGCGGCTGGACTACCGGACCCTGCCGGCTCGGACCACGCCCGGGCCTCGACCGGTCCTGTCAGCGGCCGACGATCGATGACGGCGGAGGAACGATGAGCCTGTCCGACCCGCTCGCGCAGCGGCTCACCGCCGCCGGCCTGGACCCGGCGGCGGTCGAGGCGCTGGTGCGCGCGACGCTGGACGAGGACCTCGCCGGTGGCGTGGACGTGACCTCGGCAGCCACCGTCCCCGCCGAGCAGGTGTCGACCGGCGACTTCGTCGCCAGGGCCGACGGCGTCGTGGCCGGGCTGCCGGTGGCCGAGGCCGTGCTGGAGGTCGTGACCGCCGGCAGCGCGCGGTTCGGGTCGGTGGTCGCCGACGGCGCTGCCGTCGTCCGCGGTGACGTGCTGGCGACCGTCACCGGGCCTACCCGGGCGCTGCTGACCGGTGAGCGCACCGCACTGAACCTGCTCTGCCACCTGTCCGGTGTCGCGACGCTGACCCGGCAGTGGGTCGACGCCATCGCCGGCACGAAGGCTGCGGTCCGCGACACCCGCAAGACCACGCCGGGACTGCGCGCGCTGGAGAAGTACGCGGTGCGTTGCGGGGGCGGGGTGAACCACCGGATGGCACTGTCCGACGCCGCGCTGGTCAAGGACAACCACGTGGTCGCCGCCGGCGGTGTCGGGCCGGCGTTCGCAGCCGTCCGCGCGATGTGGCCGGGGCTGCCGGTGGAGGTCGAGGTGGACACGCTCGACCAGCTCGACGAGGTGCTCGCCGCCGGGGCCGACCTGGTGCTGCTGGACAACATGGGCCCGGACCTCATGCGGACCGCGGTGGCCCGCACCGCCGGCCGGGCGCGGCTGGAGGCCAGCGGCGGGCTGACCCTGGCGAACGCCGCGCAGGTCGCGGCCACCGGCGTGGACTTCGTGTCCGTCGGCGCGCTGACCCACTCGGCACCTGTCCTCGACATCGCCCTGGACCTGAGGGAGCACCGCTGATGCTGCTCGCGATCGACGTCGGCAACACCAACACCGTCCTCGGCCTGTTCGCCGGGCAGAAGCTGCACGTGTCGTGGCGGGTGAAGACCGACTCGCGCAGCACCGGCGACGAGATGCTGCTGACGCTGCGCGGGCTGCTGACCGGACAGCCCGACGTGACCGCGATCGCGCTCTGCTCGACGGTGCCGTCGGTGCTGCGCGAGCTGCGCGGGATGCTCGCGCGCTACTACGAGGGCATGCCGACGGTGATCGTCGAGCCGGGCACGCGCACCGGCGTCCCGGTGCTGACCGACAACCCGAAGGAGGTCGGCGCCGACCGCATCGTCAACACGCTCGCCGCGCACCACCTCTTCGGCGGGCCGTGCATCGTGGTCGACTTCGGCACGACCACCAACTTCGACGTGGTGTCCGCGCACGGAGAGTTCCTCGGGGGCCCGCTGGCCCCCGGCGTCGAGATCTCGCTCGACGCGCTCGCCGCGCGGGCGGCGCAGCTGCGCAAGGTCGAGCTGGTGCGGCCGCGCTCGGTGATCGGCAAGAACACGGTGGAGGCCCTGCAGTCCGGGATCCTGTACGGCTTCGCCGGTCAGGTGGACGGGTTGGTGCGCCGCATCGTCGCGGAGATCGGACCGGTCACGGCGGTCGTGGCGACCGGCGGCCTGGCACCGGTGGTGGTCCCTGAGGCGGAGACCATCACCCACCACGAGGCCGACCTGACCCTGGTCGGCCTGCGCCTGGTCTACGAGCACAACCTCTGAGCGACCGACTGCTCCGAGCTGGTGGCGCCGGTGGGGCTGGTGGCCCTGGTGGCCCGGTACGCCCGGGGAGGCCGGGGTCCGTCGCGACGATGTCGCGCACCCGGGCCAGGACTTCGTCCCGGTCCGGTCGCAGCACCCGCGCGATCTCCGGCAGCGCCCGGTCGCGGTCGAACCAGTGGAAGGCCTGTGCGACCACCACCGCGTCGAACGAGCCGTCGGCGGCCGGGATGGCCTCTGCCGTGCCGGCCGCGGTGCGCCCCGGCAGCGCGTCCTGGCGACCGCGCGCATCCCGTCGTCGGGCTCCACCGCCGGCACGTCGTGCCCGAGTCCGGCCAGCAGCACCGCGAGCCGACCCGTGCCGGCGGCGAGGTCCAGCACCCGGGCCGAGGGCGCGACACCGACCAGCCACCTCACGGCGGCTGCGGGATAGCCGCGTCGTCCCGTCGGTAGCCTTGCGCGCCATGAGCCAGGACCCCGCCGCCGAGGACGATCTCCCCGAGCAGATGCGGGTGCGCCGCGACAAGCGCCAGCAGATGCTCGACGAAGGGCTCGAGCCGTACGCCGTGGGGTGGCCCCGGACGCACACCCTCGGCGAGGTCGCCCGGGCGTACCCGGACCTGGCGCCGGACACCGCGACCGGGGACGAGGTGAGCGTGGTGGGCCGGGTGATGTTCCTGCGCGACACCGGCAAGCTGCGCTTCGCCCGCCTCCGGGCCGGCGACGACGAGCTCCAGGTGATGCTGTCGTTGGACCGCGTCGGCGCCGAGTCGCTGGCGCGCTGGAAGGAGCTCGTCGACCTCGGCGACCACGTCGGCGTGCGCGGCGAGGTCGTCTCCTCCCGGCGCGGCGAGCTGTCCGTCCTCGTCGACGGCTGGGCCGTCACCGCCAAGGCGCTGCGGCCGCCGCCGTACGAGCACCGGCCGCTGTCGGAGGAGACCCGCGTCCGGCAGCGGTACGCGGACCTGATCGTCCGCCCGCAGGCCCGCCGGAACGCCCGGTTCCGGGCCGCCGCTGTGCGTTCCCTGCGGGAGTCGTTCGACCGCCGGGGGTTCACGGAGGTGGAGACGCCGATGCTGCAGACGCTGCACGGCGGCGCCGCGGCCCGGCCGTTCGTCACCCATTCGAACGCGTTCGACCTGGACCTGTACCTGCGCATCGCACCCGAGCTGTTCCTCAAGCGATGCGTGGTCGGCGGCCTCGAGAAGGTCTTCGAGATCAACCGGAACTTCCGCAACGAGGGCGCCGACTCCACCCACAGCCCCGAGTTCGCGATGCTCGAGTTCTACGAGGCGTACGGCGACTACGACACGATGGCGACGCTGACCCGCGAGCTCGTGCAGGAGGTGGCGCTGGCCACCGGCGGGTCGTTGCAGGTCACCCTCGACGACGGCCGGGTGACCGACCTGTCCGGGACCTGGGACGAGGTGGGCGTGTTCGAGTCGCTGTCAGCCGCGCTGGGGCGGCCGGTGACACCGCAGACCCCGGTCGAGGAGCTGCGCGAGCTCGTCGCGGCAGCCGGGCTCGAGGTCCACCCCGGGGCGATCCACGGCAAGCTCGTCGAGGAGCTGTTCGAGCACCACGTCGTGCCCGGCCTCACCGTGCCGACGTTCGCCCGCGACTACCCGGTCGACACCTCGCCGCTGGTCCGCGCGCACCGCACGCAAGCCGGGCGTGGTCGAGAAGTGGGACCTGTACGTCAACGGGTTCGAGCTGGGCACGGGGTACACCGAGCTGGTCGACCCGGTGGTCCAGCGCGAGCGGCTGGTCGAGCAGGCCCGCCTCGCGGCCGGCGGCGACGAAGAGGCGATGCGGCTGGACGAGGACTTCCTGCGGGCCATGGAGTACGGCATGCCGCCGATGGGCGGGGTCGGGGTGGGGATCGACCGGCTCGTGATGGCGCTCACCGGGCTGACCAGCATCCGGGACACCATCCTGTTCCCGCTGGTCAAGCCCGAGGGCACGCAGTGAGCGGTTCCGGCCTGCCGCCGGACCTCGTCGTCCGGGCCGCCCGGACCTCCGACGTGCGCGCCGTCCGCCGCCTGGTCGACCTGTACGCCGACGACCGCCGCCTGCTGTCCAAGGCGACGGTCACGCTGTACGAGGACGTCCCGGACTTCGTCGTGGCCACCGTCGCGGACGCGGTCGTCGGCTGCGGGGCGCTGCACGTGCTGTGGGAGGACCTCGCCGAGGTGCGCACGGTCGCGGTCGACCCGGCGCTCCGCGGCCGGGGAGTCGGCCACGCGCTGCTGGAGCGGCTCGTGCAGCGTGCCCGCGACCTCGGGGTGCAGCGGCTGTTCTGCCTGACGTTCGAGACGCAGTTCTTCGCCAGGCACGGGTTCGAGGAGATCGACGGCGCGCCGGTGCCGCACGAGGTGTTCGAGCAGCTGCTCCAGTCGTACGACGAGGGGGTCGCGGAGTTCCTGGACCTGGAGCGGGTCAAGCCGAACACGCTGGGCAACCACCGCATGCTCCGCAAGCTGTGAGCCCCAACCCGGTCACGGCCGCCGCGGTGTGGACCTTCACGGTCACCGCGGACGTGGTCCTGGTCGGCGCCGCCGTGCTGGTCCTGGGCTGGGACCGCTGGTGCCCGGCCGGTACCTGGGGCTGCCCGACCCCGTCCGGACGCGTCGACCGCGACGCCTTCGTGCTCACCGTGCTCGGCGCCGCCCTGCTGGTCGTCGCCCTGGCCGCGCTGCTGCGGGGCCGGCTCCTGCTCGCGCTCGGCCAGGTGGCGCTGGTGGTGGTGCTCGCGCTGGTCGCCGCCCAGCTTCTGCCGGCGGCGTACGAGCGGGCGCCCACCTGGCGACCGCAGCCGGCACGGTCAGAACAGGGTCTGCCCGCCGCCGGCGCCCTTGGTCCGGTTCAGGACCCGGTCGGCCATCGAGGCGATCCGCTCCTGCGGGCCGGCTAGCACCAGGTACTCGGTGTTCCGGGTGTGCGAGACGGTGCCCACCTTCTCGCCGCCCGGGTTGAAGATCCCGATCAGTGCGCCCACATAGCGCTTGGAGTCGAACGCGAGGACTTCGACGGGTTCGCCGCGCGCGCGGCACATCTCGATCAGGTCCTCGAGCGGCACATAGCCCTCGTCCGAGAAGCTCACCACGACAATGCCGGCATCGACCGCTTTGATCGTCTGGGCGAGCGCGGCCGGCATCTCGCGTCTGGAGTTGAAAACGCTCCTGGTGCCGAGCTCCCGGCTGTCGGCACCGTTTGCAGGCTATTCCGTACGAGTCCGGTGCGTCCCAGCGGACCAGGGTCTCCCAGACGTGGTAGTTCGTGAAATAGCGGTGCTGGTTGTACGGCGGGTCGAGGTAGGCCAGGTCGACGCGCGGGAGCGCGTGCGACGACCTCGGTCGCGTCGCCGCGGACCGCCCGGCCGGCGCCCGGGGTCAGGACCGGCGCCTTGAGCCGGAGCTGGTTCAGTGCGCGCGGGGCCCACTGCTTGAGGTAGGCCATCTGGACCCCGACCGTCGAGTCGACCGCGTCCGCCGCCTCCATGAGGCTGGTCAGGAGCAGGCTGCGAAGCGGGCTCTGGCCGTAGTAGGTGTCGATCCCGTCCCGGATCGCGTCGATCCGCCGCCCGTTGTCGGGGTGGAAGTACCGGCTGTTCTCGCAGAACGTCTCGGTGACGTAGCCCCGCCGGGGCGGCAGCGAGGACAGGTGCTCGAGCGCGGATCGTGACCTCGGCGAGGTCGACCTCGCGGGAGTCGAGCTCGACGTAGCACTGCGCGAGCACCTCGGAGTAGCTGGCGAGGTCGACCGCGGTGACGTACGCCCCGCGACGGCAGAACTCCTGCGCGACCCGGGTGGTCCCCGTGAACAGGTCCAGCGCGGTCTGCGCGCCGCTCGCGGCCAGGAGGTCGCCGAGCACCGGCACGAGGACCCGCTTGGAACCGAGGTACTTGATCACGCCTGGGCAACCTCCGCGCCCATCATGGCCGATCCACCGGCTGGCGCGTGTATTTGAGTTTGCCCGCCGAATTGGGTTGTATGGCGTTGCCAAGGGGGAATCCGGGCGGAATACCCATTTCGCCGAAGACCGGAATATCCGGCTCTCGGCACGAAACTCTGGAGCGGACGTGGCGCAGAAGGTCCAGGTCATCCTGGTCGACGACATCGACGGCGGCCCGGCGACCGAGACGGTCTCGTTCTCGCTCGACGGCGCGTCCTACGAGGTCGACCTGTCGGCGAAGAACGCCGCCAAGCTGCGGGACGCCTTCGCCGCGTACGTCGGCGCGGCTCGCAAGGTCGGTTCACGCTCGGCGCGGCGGCGCCGCTCGTCCGGGGCGGACAACCGCACCGCGCAGATCCGGGCGTGGGCGAAGAGCAAGAACCTGAATGTGAACGAGCGCGGCCGCATCCCGGCCGAGATCGTCGCCAAGTACGAAGCGGCGCACTGATACGGGGGAGCGACTCGCTGGGAAAGGCGTCGGGCCGCCGGAACGCCTCTCGGCGCGTGGCTCGCTCGTAGCGGCAATAGTTGGGGCCCGGGGTTACCGGCGACCCGACGTGCTCCTAACGTAGCGACGTCTCGGCGGCATTCCCACGGCCGTCCGGGTGATCATGAACGGCAGCGGCGGGTTCGGCTGTTCGCCCCCGGCGTAGCCGCCGCGGGAACGGACGCAAGCCGGGACCGGTTCCTGCCGAGGTACGCGGAAGAAGTCTGTCCGTGCAGGTCTCGGGCCGATCCCGGTCCGGCACCCGTTCGGGCGGTGCGGGTCCGCAACGAATCGGCGGGCCTGCCCGCGGGGCTAACATCGGTACGGATGGGGTCGGGGCCCGGTCCCGTACCGCTCGTGCGAGGAGCGCAGAGATGTTCGAGAGATTCACCGACCGCGCGCGGCGGGTTGTCGTCCTGGCCCAGGAAGAGGCCCGGATGCTCAACCACAACTACATCGGCACCGAGCACATCCTGCTCGGGCTGATCCACGAGGGCGAGGGTGTCGCCGCCAAGGCGCTGGAGTCCCTCGGCATCTCGCTGGAGGCCGTCCGCCAGCAGGTCGAGGAGATCATCGGGCACGGCCAGCAGGCCCCGAGCGGCCACATCCCGTTCACCCCGCGCGCCAAGAAGGTCCTCGAGCTCAGCCTCCGCGAGGCACTGCAGCTCGGCCACAACTACATCGGCACCGAGCACATCCTGCTGGGCCTGATCCGCGAGGGCGAGGGTGTCGCCGCGCAGGTCCTGGTCAAGCTGGGCGCCGACCTCAACCGGGTCCGCCAGCAGGTCATCCAGCTGCTGTCCGGCTACCAGGGCAAGGAGCCGGCGTCCGCCGGCGGCCCGGCGGCCGAGGCGCCGTCGACGTCGCTCGTGCTGGACCAGTTCGGCCGCAACCTGACCCAGGCCGCCCGCGAGGGCAAGCTCGACCCGGTCATCGGTCGCGAGAAGGAGATCGAGCGGGTCATGCAGGTGCTGTCCCGCCGCACCAAGAACAACCCGGTGCTGATCGGGGAGCCCGGCGTCGGCAAGACCGCGGTCGTCGAAGGGCTGGCCCAGGCGATCGTCAAGGGCGATGTCCCGGAGACGCTCAAGGACAAGCAGCTGTACACCCTCGACCTCGGCGCGCTCGTCGCCGGCAGCCGCTACCGCGGCGACTTCGAGGAGCGGCTGAAGAAGGTGCTCAAGGAGATCCGCACCCGCGGCGACATCATCCTGTTCATCGACGAGCTGCACACGCTGGTCGGGGCCGGCGCCGCCGAGGGCGCGATCGACGCGGCGAGCATCCTCAAGCCGATGCTGGCCCGCGGCGAGCTGCAGACGATCGGCGCGACCACGCTGGACGAGTACCGCAAGCACCTGGAGAAGGACGCTGCGCTCGAGCGCCGCTTCCAGCCGATCCAGGTCGCGGAGCCGACCATCGCGCACACGATCGAGATCCTCAAGGGCCTGCGCGACCGGTACGAGGCGCACCACCGCGTCTCGATCACCGACGCCGCGCTGGTCGGTGCGGCGACCATGGCCGACCGGTACATCAGCGACCGGTTCCTGCCGGACAAGGCGATCGACCTCATCGACGAGGCCGGCTCACGGCTGCGCATCCGCCGGATGACCGCGCCGCCGGACCTGCGCGAGTTCGACGAGCGGATCGCCACCGTGCGCCGCGAGAAGGAGAGCGCGATCGACGCGCAGGACTTCGAGAAGGCGGCCTCGCTGCGCGACTCGGAGAAGACCCTGCTGGCGGAGAAGGCGCAGCGCGAGCGCGAGTGGAAGGCCGGCGACATGGACGTCGTGGCCGAGGTGGACGAGGAGCTGATCGCCGAGGTCCTGGCCGCCCAGACCGGCATCCCGGTGTTCAAGCTCACCGAGGAGGAGAGCCAGCGGCTGCTGCGGATGGAGGACGAGCTGCACAAGCGCGTCATCGGCCAGGAGCAGGCGATCAAGGCCCTCTCGCAGGCCATCCGCCGCACCCGCGCCGGGCTCAAGGACCCCAAGCGTCCCGGTGGCTCGTTCATCTTCGCCGGGCCGTCAGGGGTCGGCAAGACCGAGCTGTCCAAGACGCTGGCGGAGTTCCTGTTCGGCGACGAGGACTCGTTGATCCAGCTCGACATGAGCGAGTTCTCCGAGAAGCACACGGTGTCCAGGCTGTTCGGCTCGCCCCCTGGCTACGTGGGGTACGAGGAGGGCGGCCAGCTCACCGAGAAGGTGCGGCGCAAGCCGTTCTCCGTGGTGCTCTTCGACGAGATCGAGAAGGCCCACCCGGACATCTTCAACTCGTTGCTGCAGGTGCTCGAGGACGGCCGGCTCACCGACGCGCAGGGCCGCGTGGTCGACTTCAAGAACACCGTGATCATCATGACCACGAACCTCGGCACCCGGGACATCTCCAAGGGCCAGAACCTCGGCTTCGCCGGCGCCGGCGACTCGGTCACCGGGTACGACCGGATGAAGGCCAAGGTCCAGGACGAGCTCAAGCAGCACTTCCGCCCCGAGTTCCTGAACCGCATCGACGACATCGTCGTGTTCCACCAGCTGACCGAGGACGAGATCGTCACGATCGTCGACCTCATGATCGAGAAGCTGGACGAGCGGCTGCGGGACAAGGACATGGGCATCGAGCTGACGGTCGCCGGCAAGGCGTTGCTGGCCAAGAAGGGGTACGACCCCGTGCTCGGGGCCCGGCCGTTGCGCCGGACGATCCAGCGCGAGATCGAGGACCCCGTCTCGGAGAAGATCCTGTTCGGCGAGCTGCGCCCCGGCCAGCTGGTGCTGGTCGACGCCACCGGCACCGGACCGGACGACCCCGCCGCCGAGTTCACGTTCTCGGGCTCGGACAAGGCCACGCTGCCCGACGCGCCCCCGGTCGAGGCGGCTGGGACCGCCGGCACCGCGACCACGGCGCCCGGAACGGCCGACACCGCCTGACCCGGCCTGCCCCGAGTCCTCAGCGGGGCAGGCGGAACCGCTCGCCCGCGAGCGGCTCGACCAGGCCGTCCGCGACCAGCGAGTCCAGGGCGCGCGCCCGCTGCAGGTCCGCCGGCCACGTCGCCCGCAGGTCGTCGGCGCCCACCGGGGCGTCGGCGTCCCGCAGGGCGGCGAGCAGCCGCCCCCGGGCCTGCCGGTCGGTGCCCTCGTACGTCTGGCCGCGCCGGGCCGGGCCGTCCCAGGCCGGGTAGCCGGACAGCCGCCACCGGCAGCCCACGGCGAGCGGACAGCTCCCGCAGTCGGGTCGGCGCGCGGTGCACACGAGTGCACCGAGCTCCATGAGCGCCGCGTTCCACCTGGCGCACGTCTGTGGGTCGGTCGGCAGCAACGCCTCAGCCGTGGCCCGCTCGGCCACCGCCGGCGCCCCGGCCGGCTCGTACTGCCGGCCGCCGACCGCCCGGGCGAGCACCCGCCGGACGTTGGTGTCCAGCACCGGGTACCGACCGTCGAACGCGAAAGAGGCGACTGCCGCCGCCGTGTAGGCACCGACCCCGGGGAGCGCGCGCAGCTGGTCCAGACCCGACGGCACCGCGCCGCCGTGCCGTTCGACGCACACCGTCGCCGCCGCGTGCAGCCGCAGCGCCCGCCTGGGGTAGCCGAGCCGGCCCCACGTCCGCACCGCCTCGCCGGGAGGGTCCGCGGCCAGCGCGGCCGGGTCCGGCCAGCGCGCCATCCAGGTCTCGAAGACGGGCAGTACCCGCACGACCGGCGTCTGCTGCAGCATCACCTCGCTGACCAGCACCGCCCAGGCCCTGCTGTCGAGGTCGTCTCCCTCCTCGCGCCACGGCAGGTCGCGGGCGGTGCGCTCGAACCAGTGGAGCAGCGGCTCGTGCGGCACCGGCTGCTGGGTCCGGCTGGCAGGCATCGCCCGCATCGTCGCATGGCACCCCCCACAGCCCGACTGGTGTGCGTGTCTGGGCGTCCGGCCCCGGGGCGGGCGGCCACGGTCCTAGGCTGCGGCCGTGGTGCTGCACCCGGTCGGGTCGCTGCCGCCGCGTGCCTACTGGCTCCGGCGGCTGCTCGTGCTGCTCGTCGTGCTCGTGCTGCTGGTCGGCCTGTGGTGGCTGATCGGTGGCCTCGGCAGCGGCGGCAACGGGTCGGCGGCTCCCGGGGGGTCCGGCAGCCCGGGCCCGAGCAGCTCGAGCCCGTCCGCCACCACCTCGGCGACCACGTCGGCCACGCACTCGGCGACGACCTCGCCCTCGACGTCCACGTCGAAGCCGTCGAGCAGCGGCTCGGCCACTGTCGCGCTGTGCCCGGACTCGGTGATCAAGGTCCTGGCGACCACCGGCCAGACGTCGTACCCGGCCGGCACACCCGCCAAGCTGGGCGTGGAGGTGACGAACACCGGGACCACGTCCTGCAAGCGGGACGTCGGCCAGGCGGCGCTCGAGCTCATCGTCGGCTCGGGGAGCGCCCGGACCTGGTCCTCCGACGACTGCAACCCCGGCGGCGGGCACGCGATCGTCACGCTCCGGGCCGGGCAGACGTTCGCGACCACCGTTTCCTGGGACCGGCAGAAGTCCGCGCCCGGGTGCCCGAGCGGTGAGCCGAAGGCGGCTCCCGGGCACTACACGCTGGTCGCGCGCAACCTCACGCTCAAGAGCGCGCCCACGCCGTTCGCCCTGCAGTGACTCGGCCGGACCCGGCCCAGTCGGCAGCCAGGGCAAGCGCCTCAAGCCGGTAGCCCGTTCGGACGACATTCACCGCGACGGGTCGGGCAGCCGGGAGGGCTTTGTGGCGACGGTGCACGTCGCGGGCGCGGTCCCCACGCCGCCCGTACGAGTGGTGGTGGTTGCAGCCACGCTCGCGCGCGCCCGTCAGCTGGAGCGGCTGCTCGCGGCGCCCGGCTTCGCCGTCGTCGGGGTGGCCCGCGGCGCCGAGGAGTCCGAGCGCCTCGTCGCCCAGGCGACCCCGGCCGCCGTCCTCATCGACCTCGACCTCCCATCCGGGGGCCTGGACGCGATCGAGCGCATCATGGCCACCCGCGCGACCCCGATCGTCGTCGTGGGCGACGCCGCCGGCCAGCCCGAGGCCGCGCTCGCGGCCGGGGCGGTCGACGTGGTGGGCCCGCTCGACGTGCCTCCGGGAGCCCCCGAGTACGCCGAGGCGCTGCGCCGGCACCTCGCGATGGCGAGCAGGGTCCCGGTCATCACCCACCCGCGGGCCCGGTTGCGGGCCAGGTCGGCCCGGCGCGGCGATCAGGCTGCCCCGGTCTCCGAGCCGGCCGGCACCGAGGGCGCCGCACCGGCCGCCGGTGCGACCAACGGCGCCGCACCAGCCGCCGCCCAGCCCTCGGTCTCGACCCCGCTGCACACCGCCAACGGCTCCGAGCACCACGCGCACGCCCACGCCCGCCGGGCGCGGCCGGTGGTGGTGGCCATCGGCGCCTCGACCGGCGGCCCGCCGGCGCTGGCGACGATCCTGCGCGAGCTTCCCGCGGACCTGGACGCCGCGGTGCTGGTCGTCCAGCACATGGCGGAAGGATTCCTCGACGGGCTGGCCCGCTGGCTCGACGAGGCCTCCCCGCTGGCCGTCCAGGTCGCGTGCGAGGGGGACCGGGTGCAGCCCGGCTTCGTGTACCTCGCCCCCGCCGGACGCAACATGCTGCTGCGCCCGGGCTACCGGCTCGAGCTCGCCGAGCCGTCCGTCGGCCAGTTCCACGTGCCCGGCGTCGACTCCACGTTCCACTCCGTCGCCCGGGTGTGCGGCCGCCGTGCAGTCGGCGTCCTGCTCACCGGGATGGGCCGCGACGGCGCGGTCGGGCTGCGCGCGATGCGCGACGCCGGCGCCGCGACCATCGGGCAGGACGAGTCGACCAGTGTCGTGTACGGCATGCCGGCCGCGGCGCGGGCGCTGAACGCCGTCGACCAGGAGCTCGCGCTGACCGACGTCGCGCCGGCGGTCGCGTCCGCGGTGGACGCGCTGCTCGACCCGGCTCCCGCCGCCGGGGGAGCCTCATGACCCGGTCCCTGGCCACCGCCGACTTCGCGCTGCTGCGCGACTACCTGCGCGCCACCGCCGGGCTGGAGTTCGACGAGGGCCGCCGTTCCGGGCTGGCCTCGATCCTGCACGAGCGGCTGCAGGCGACCGGGCTGGCCACGGTGCCGGAGTACCTCGCGGCGCTGGACCGCAGCGACTCGGCCTCCGAGCGCCAGCGGCTGCTGGACGCGGTCACCATCCAGGAGACCCACTTCCACCGCGCCCGCCCGCAGATCGAGGCGCTGCGCCGGCACATCCTGCCCGACGTGCTGCGGCGCGCGGCCCGGGAGGGGCGCGAAGCCGTCGTCTGGAGCGCCGGGTGCTCGACCGGCGAGGAACCGTTCACGCTGGCCATGCTGATGCTCGAGGTGGCGGCCGGACTGACGAGCCGTCCGCACATGCGCGTCGTCGGCACCGACGTGTCGTCGGCCGCGCTGCAGCTCGCGCGCGCGGCGACGTACTCCGGTCGCACGGTCGACCTGGCCGAGACCGGCGCGGTCGAGCGCTGGCTGCGGCGCGACCCGGACGGCGCGTACGTCGTCCGCGACGAGGTGCGCGAGCTCGTCGAGTTCGCCCACCACAACCTGGTCACCGACCCACCGCCGTTCCCGCCCGGTGGCGTCGACCTGGTCGTCTGCCGGCACGTGACGATCTACTTCTCCCGCGACACCACCCGCGCGCTCGTCAACCGGTTCCGCACCGTGCTCGGGAGCACCGGCTGGCTGCTCATGGGACCGGCCGAGTCGTTGTGGCAGGTCAGCGACGCGTTCGCGCTGCAGGCCGTGGGTGACGCCTTCGCCTACCGCGCCCACCGGATCGCGCCGACCGCCCGTCCGCCGCGTCCCGCCGCGCCCGGTCGGGCGTCCGGCCGGTTGCTCGCGGCCGGGCAGGGCCCCGCGGCACAGCGGGACGGACGCGAGCACCGCGCGACGAACGCCCCGGCCCCGGCGCGGGGCGCAGCAGCGGCCTCTCGGCCGGGCAACGGCGCGGTCCGTCCCAAGGCCGCGGCCAGGCCGACCGATCCCGTCGCGGCCGCCCAGGCTGCCTTCGACACCGGCGCCTACGACGACGCGGCCCGGCTGGCCGAACGCGCGCTGGCCGCTGACCCGGTCAGCGCGCCGGCCTATCTGCTCCTGGGCCACGCCCGCCTCAACCAGGGCACGCCGGAGGCGGCCGTGGAACCGCTGCAGCGGGCCGTGTTCCTGGACCCGCTCGCCGGGCACGCGCACTTCCTGCTCGCCGTGGCGCTGAGCGCGGCCGGCCGCTCCGCCCAGGCCGCACCGGCCTACCGGGCGGCTGCCAACACACTGCCGGGCGTGCCGGAGGAGACTGTGCGCAGGATGCTGGACGGACGGCGTCTGCAGGAGCTGGTGCAGTTGTGCCACCGACTGGCCGATGATGCTGAGACCGGCACGGATGCGATCCGGAGGGGTGCGTGAGCGGATTCCTGACCTTTGTCATGGGCGGGCGTGACCTTGCCGCGCCCCTGGACCAGGTGCGCGAGATCATCCGCGCGGTGGGCGTCGCGCCGCTGCGCGGGGTTCGCGCGCCGGTGACCGGCCTGATCGAGCTCCGCGGCGACCCGCTGCCGGTGGTGGACCTGCGGGCCGAGGCCGACGCCGGCGGGCACGGCGACGTCGTCGTGATGGCTCCCGGCGCCGAGGGTCCGGTCGGCGTCGCGGTCGACCGCGTGCTCGCGGTGGTCGAGCGCGAAGGCTTCGTGAGCGACACCGCGCCGCGACCTGTCGGGTTGCCGGCCTACGTGCTCGAGGTGCTGCGCAGCAACGACGACGAGCACCGTCCGGTGCTGCTGGTCGACCTGCGCGTGCTCGCCGGCCTGGACGCACCGATGCCGCCGGCCAACGCGCTCAGCTGAACCCCCCGTCGGCCGACCCGGTCAGACGCCGACCGCCGTCAGACGTAGCGCTCGAGGATCGACGACTCGGCCAACCGCGAGAGTCCCTCGCGGACGGTCCGGGCACGGCTCTCGCCGACGCCCTCGACGGCCTGGAGGTCGTCGATCCCGGCCGCGAGCAGCTTCTGCAGCGTGCCGAAGTGCTCGACCAGCCGGTCGACCACCGCGGCCGGCAGCCGTGGCACCCGGGCCAGCAGCCGGTAGCCGCGGGGGGTGACCGGGCTGTCCAGCAGCTCGCCGCTGCTGCTGTGGCCGAGCGCCCTGGCGACGGCGCCGACGTCGAGCAGGTCGGTGGACCCGAGCGCGTCGAGGTCGGCGAGCACCTGGTGGACGGTGCGCTGCCGCCGACCCGGCTGCGCGGGCAGGTAGTCGCGGGCGACCAGCTCGCGATCGGTCTCGACCCCGGCGATCAGCTCGTCCAGCTGCAGGGACAGCAGCCGCCCGTCGGTTCCCAGCTCGACCACGTACCCCTCGATCTCGCCGGCGATGCGGCGCACCATCTCCAGCCGCTGGGCCACTGCGGCGACGTCGCGGACCGTGACCAGATCCTCGATCTCGAGGGCGGACAGCGTGCCCGAGACCTCGTCGAGCCGCATCTTGTAGCGCTCGAGCGTCGCCAGGGCCTGGTTGGCCTTCGACAAGATCGTGGCCGAGTCCTCCAGGACGTAGCGGCGGCCGGCTACGTACAGCGCGATGATCCGCATCGACTGGCTCACGGAGATCACCGGGTAGCCCGTCTGCTTGGCGACGCGTTCCGCGGTGCGGTGCCGGGTCCCCGACTCCTCGGTGGGGATCGAGGAGTCCGGGACCAGCTGGACGTTGCATCGAAGGATGCGGGTGGCGTCGCGGTCCAGGATCACCGCGCCATCCATCTTCGCCAGCTCGCGGAGCCCGGTCGCGGAGAAGCCCACGTCGAGGGCGATCCCGCCGCTGCAGATCTGCTCGACGGCCTTGTCGTAGCCGAGGACCACGAGCGCGCCGGTGCGCCCGCGCAGGATCCGCTCGAGCGCGTCCCGCATGGCTGTGCCTGGCGCGACGGCGGCGAGGGTGGACCGGAGCAGCGCCTCGGCCTTCTCGCCCGTGCCGGGCCGCTCGCTCGGTGACACCGTCAGCTCCCGCCACGCCGAGAATCGAAGATCACCGCGAGTCTAGCGCCGCCCGTCGGGGGTGAGCGCGCCCAGCGCAGCGCGCAGGTCTTCGACCTCGACGGTTCGTACGCCGTCGGGCGCCCGCCCGGAGTCAGGTGGGACCAGGGCCCGGGTGAACCCGAGCCGGGCGGCCTCGGCCAGCCGGCGCTCGACCCCGGGCACGCGCCGGACCTCGCCGGCCAGCCCGACCTCGCCGACGACCACGGTGCCGAGCGGCAGCGGCCGGTCGCGGGCCGAGGACGCCACCGCCAGCGCGAGCGCCAGGTCCACGCCGGGGTCGGTCAGCCGCACGCCGCCGACCGTCGCGACGTACACCTCCGACTGCGCGAGCTGCAGGCCGCCGCGCTTGTCGAGCACCGCGAGAATCATCGCCACCCGGGAGCTGTCCAGCCCTGAGGTCGCCCGCCGCGGTGAGGCGATGCCCTGTCCGGTGACCAGGGCCTGCACCTCGGAGACCAGCGGCCGCCGGCCCTCCAGCGTGACGGTCACGCAGGTGCCGACGGCCGGGCCGGTGCCGTGCGAGAGGAACAGACCGCTCGGGTCGGGCAGCCCGGTGATCCCGCCGTCGTCGAGGTCGAAGCAACCCACCTCGTCGGAGGGCCCGTAGCGGTTCTTGGTGGCCCGCACCAGGCGCAGCCGCGAGTGCCGCTCGCCCTCGAACTGCAGCACGACGTCGACCAGGTGCTCGAGCACGCGCGGACCGGCGATCGACCCGTCCTTGGTCACGTGCCCGACCAGGATCGTGGCGACGCCGCGGGTCTTGGCGACATGGATCAGGGCATCGGCGACCGCGCGAACCTGGGTGACGCCGCCGGGCCCGCCGTCGCACTCGCTGCTCGAGATCGTCTGCACCGAGTCGACGACGAGCAGGTCGGGTGCGACGGCGTCCACGTGGCCGAGCACGGCGCCGAGGTCGGTCTCGGCCGCGAGGTACAGCGCGGGGTCGACCGCGCCGATCCGGCCGGCCCGCAGCCGCACCTGCGCCACCGACTCCTCTCCGGTGACGTACAGCGACCGGTGCCCGGTGCGTCCGGCCTGCGCCGCCACCTCGAGCAGCAGCGTCGACTTGCCGACGCCGGGCTCGCCGGCCAGCAGGACCACGGCGCCGGGGACGAGCCCGCCGCCGAGCACCCGGTCGAGCTCGGGCACCCCGGTGCTGCGCGCGGTCGCGGCGGCCACGTCGACATCGCCGATCGGCAGGGCCGCGGAGGTGACCGGTCCGGCGCTCACCTGCCGCAGCCTCGGCCCGCCGCCGCCTGCTGCCTCGACGCTGCCCCACGCCTGGCACTCGCCGCAGCGGCCCACCCACTTGACCGCCGTCCAGCCGCACTCCGAGCAGCGGAACGCGGAACGGGCGGCGCTGGTGGACCGGGACGAGGGGTTGGCCATGCCGGGGAGCGTAGGCACTGCGCCCGACAGGATCGTCCAGGCGCGCGCCGCCGTCAGCAGCGGGTCAGCGCGGTGGGTCCGCGGGGTGCGGGGCGACCATGCCCGGCCCGCGCCGCCCGGCCGCGGCCAACCGAACCTCGCACAGCCTGGCGAGCTCGTCGTACGCGGGCCGCCCCATCAGCTCGACCAGCTCGGCGCGGCTGGAGACGTAGACCGGCTCTCGCCCGACGTGCGCCTCGGTGTTGCCCGAGCAGTACCAGTCCAGGTCATGGCCGCCCGGCCCCCAGCCGCGGCGGTCGTACTCGGCGATCGAGACGACCAGCACCTCGGACCCGTCGGTGCGGGTGACCCGCTCGTACGTGCGCCGTATCGGCAGCTGCCAGCACACGTCCGGCTTGGTCTCGACGATCGAGCGGCCGGTGCGAAGGGCCAGCGAGTGCAGCGCGCAGCCGGCACCGCCGGCGAAGCCGGGCCGGTTCAGGAAGACGCACGCGCCGTCGACCACGCGCGTCTTGCGCGCACCCTCTTCGTCGGTCTCCACGAGCTTCTTGGTGCCGTGGTTCTGCCAGGTCTTCGCCGTCAGCTCGCGGGCGTGCTTCAGCGTGCGCTTCTCGTCCTTCTTGTCCGCGAAGTGCGCGCCGAGCGTGCAGCAGCCGTCGTCCGGGCTCTCCTTGAAGATCCCCGCGCAGCCCGACCCGTAGATGCAGGTCCAGCTCGAGGTGAGCCACGTGAGGTCGCAGCGGAAGACCTGGGCTGGGTCGGCGGGGTCGGGGAACTCCGCCCACGCCCGCGGGAAGTCGAGGTCCACTTCTGGCACCGGGTCAGCGTACGGGGCGCTGTGGCGGATAGCGTCACGGCATGCGCCTCGGGGTTCTGGACGTCGGGTCGAACACAGTGCACCTGCTCGTCGTGGACGCCCGACCGGGGGCGCCGCCGGTCCCGGCGTTCTCGGACAAGACCGAGATGCGCCTCGCCGAGCTGCTGGACGCGTCCGGCCGGATCCGCCCGTCCGGCGCCGGCCAGCTCGCCGACTACGTGCGCGAAGCGGTCGCCATGGCCGAGGACAAAGGCGTCGAGGAGATGCTCTCGTTCGCCACCTCGGCGATCCGGGACGCACCCAACGGCGAGCGGGTGCTGGACCGCATCCGCGCCGAGGCCGGCGCCGACCTGCAGGTGCTCTCCGGCGAGGACGAGGCGCGGCTGACGTTCTTCGCGGTCAGGCGCTGGTACGGCTGGTCGTCCGGCCGGCTGCTGGCCCTGGACATCGGCGGCGGCTCGCTCGAGGTCGCCACCGGCTCGGACGAGGAGCCAGACGCGGCGAACTCGCTGCCGCTGGGCGCCGGCCGGCTGACCCGCGAGATGCTGCCCGGCGACCCGCCGTCCGCGGCGGACGTCAAGGCACTGCGCAAGCACGTCCGCGCCGTCTTCGCCCGCGACCTCGGTCGCGTGATCCGGGTCGGGGCGCCCGACCGGGTGGTGGGCACCTCGAAGACGTTCCGGTCGCTGGCCCGGCTGGCCGGGGCCGCGCCCTCCGAGCAGGGGCCGTACGTGCGGCGGCTGCTGCGGCACGAGGACCTGCTGCACTGGATGCCGCGGCTGGCCGAGCGCAGCGCCGCCGAGCGGGCCGACCTCCCGGGTGTGTCACCGGGCCGTGCCCGCCAGCTGCTCGCCGGGGCCGTGGTCGCGGACGCGGCGATGGACCTGCTCGGGATCCCCGAGCTGGACATCTGCCCGTGGGCGTTGCGCGAAGGGGTGATCCTGCGCCGCCTGGACCAGCTCGCGGCCGACCAGGCCGACGGGGTGGCCCGGCGAACGTAGGCTGGAACCCGTGGCCCGAGCCGACGGACCCCGCAGCGAGGGGCACGCTGTCGACGCCGTACGTGTCCCCGCGGCCAAGGTCGCGCTGTCGTCGGCGTCCACGTACCCGGAGAACACCACGGCCGCGTTCGAGCTCGCGGCCCGGCTCGGGTACGACGGCGTCGAGCTGATGGTCGGCACCGACCCGCTCAGCCAGGAGATCGAGGCCGTGCGCCGGCTGGTCGACCACTACGGCGTCCCGGTGCTGGCGATCCACTCCCCGTGCCTGCTCATCACCCAGCGCGTGTGGACGACGGACCCCTGGGTCAAGCTGCAGCGCTCGCAGGCAGCAGCGCGAGGCGCTGGGGGCGTCGACGGTCGTCGTGCACCCGCCGTTCCGCTGGCAGCGCGACTACGCGAAGACGTTCGTCGGCGGGCTGGAGCGCTTGGGGGACGAGACCGGCGTGGTGTTCGCGGTGGAGAACATGTACCCGTGGCGTGCGGCCGGACGAGAAGCGGCGGCGTACGCACCAGGCTGGGACCCGCTCGACGAGGACTACCCGCACGTGACGCTGGACCTGTCGCACACCGCGGTGTCCGGCAGCGACCCGCTCGCCATGGCCGGTGCGCTGGGGGACCGGCTCGCCCACCTGCACCTGGCCGACGGCTCGGGTTCCAACCGCGACGAGCACCTGGTGCCGGGACGAGGCGGGCAGCCGTGCACCGAGGTGCTCGAGCTGCTGGCCCGCAACGGGTTCGCCGGGACCGTCGTGCTCGAGGTGTCCACCCGCCGCGCCGCCAACCGCGCCGAGCGCGAGGCCGACCTGGCCGAGGCGCTGGCGTTCGCACGCCTCAACCTCGTCGCCACCGCGACCTGACCCGTTTCACACCCCGCGTCGGGCTGGAGAGCGTCGTAAGCCGGGTCGTACACCCCGACAGTGCGTGTGAAACGGCACAGTGGGGGCGTGAGCACAACGGCAGGGCTACGGGTCGACGGACTGCAGGTGGTACGCGGGGGGCGCGCCGTCGTCCGCGACGTCTCCTTCGGCGTGGACGCCGGCTCGGTCACCGGGCTGCTCGGACCGAGCGGGTGCGGCAAGACCTCGCTGATGCGCGCCATCGTGGGTGTCCAGGCCCGCGTGACCGGGACCTGCGAGGTGCTCGGCCGGCCGGCCGGCGACCCGGTGCTGCGTCACCAGGTCGGGTACGTCACCCAGGCACCGGCGGTGTACCCGGACCTGACCGTCCGGGAGAACGTCGCGTACTTCGCCGTCGTCGTCGGTGCCGCGCGCTCCGACGTCGACCGGGTGCTGGACGAGGTCGCGCTGCACGACGAGGCCGACGAGCGCGCCGACACTCTGTCGGGCGGTCAGCTCAGCCGGGTCTCGCTCGCGACGGCCCTGCTCGGCTCGCCCCGGCTGCTGGTCCTGGACGAGCCGACGGTCGGTCTGGACCCCGTCCTGCGCCGCGACCTGTGGGACATGTTCCGCCGGCTGGCCGACGACGGCGTCGCGCTGCTGGTGTCGTCGCACGTGATGGACGAGGCGTCGCGCTGCGACCGGCTGGTCCTCATGCGGGACGGGCTGATCGTGGCCGACGACACCGAGGCCGGACTGATCGCGCGGACCGGCGCGGCCGACGTCGAGGGCGCGTTCCTCGCCATCGTCGAGGCGGACCGCGGCGACGGGGGGGCCGCATGAGCGCGCGCATCCTGCTGGCGACCACCCGCCGCGTCCTGCAGCAGCTTCGGCACGACCCGCGCACGATCGGGCTCATCCTGGCCGTTCCCACGGTGATCCTCGCGCTGCTGGCCTGGATACTCAGCGAGACGCCCGGCGCGTTCGACCACTGGGGCGCACTGCTGCTGGGGATCTTCCCGCTGATCGTGATGTTCCTGATCACCTCGGTCGCGACGCTGCGCGAGCGGTCCGGCGGAACGCTCGAGCGGCTGCTCGCGCTGCCCATGGGCAAGGCCGACTTCCTGCTCGGCTACGGCCTGGCGTTCGGGCTCGCCGCCGCGGTGCAGGCGGTGGTCGTCAGCCTGGTGGCGTTCGGCCTGCTGGGCCTGGACGTGGCGGGTCCGGTCTGGGCGGTCACCGTGGTGGCGGTGCTGGTGGCCGTCCTGGGCAGCAGCCTGGGCCTGTTCGTCAGCGCGTTCGCGAGCACGGAGTTCCAGGCCGTGCAGTTCATGCCGGCGCTGATCATCCCGCAGCTCCTGCTGTGCGGACTGATCGGTCCGCGCGACACCCTGCCCCCGGCGCTGGAGCTGATCTCGGACCTGCTGCCGCTGTCGTACGCAGTCGACGCGATGAAGCTGCTCACCGTCAGCCCGACCCTGACCGCCCAGTTCTGGCACGACCTGGCCATCGTCGCCGGCTTCGTCGTGGCGGCGCTCGTGCTCGGGTCGGCCACGCTGCGCCGACGCACGCCGTAGCCTGTGGGCGTGATCCGTGGAGTGCTGCTGTCGGCCGCGCGCAGCGACCGGCTGCGCGCCGTGGCCGCGGCCGCACCGGTCTCCCGTGGCCTGGTGCGCCGCTTCGTCGCCGGCGACGACACCGAGGACGCCGTCAGGGCCACCCGTGAGCTGGTCGCGGCCGGCCTGCTCGCCACGATCGACCACCTCGGCGAGGACACCACCGAGGCGGCCCAGGCCGAAGCCACGCGGTCCGCATACGTCACGTTGCTCGGCCGCCTGGCCGAGGAGGGCCTGAGCGGCGGCGCCGAGGTGAGCGTGAAGCTGTCGGCGGTCGGGCAGGCGCTGCCCGGCGACGGCGAGAAGATCGCCCTGGAGCACGCCCGGCAGATCTGTGCCGCTGCGCACGCGGCCGGCACCACGGTCACGCTCGACATGGAGGACCACACCACCACCGACTCCACGCTGGGCATCCTGGCCGAGCTCCGCCGCGACTTCCCCTCGACCGGCGCGGTGCTCCAGTCGTACCTGTTCCGGACCGAGACCGACTGCGCGGACCTCGCGTACGAAGGGTCCCGGGTGCGCCTGTGCAAGGGGGCGTACCGGGAGCCGCCGTCCGTCGCGTTCGCGGACAAGGCCGAGGTGGACCGTTCGTACGTCCGGTGCCTGAAGGTCCTGCTCGCCGGCGCCGGCTACCCGATGGTGGCCAGCCACGACCCGCGGCTGATCGAGATCGCGGGGGCCCTCGCGGTCCGGCACGAGCGGCCCAAGGGCTCCTACGAGTACCAGATGCTGTACGGCGTCCGCCCGGACGAGCAGGCGCGGCTGGCCGGTCAGGGCGAGAGGGTGCGCGTGTACCTGCCGTACGGGGACCAGTGGTGGGGCTACCTCGTCCGCCGGCTGGCCGAGAAGCCCGCCAACCTGGCGCTCCTGCTGCGCGCAGTCGCGTCCAAGAGCTGAGAAGGGCTGGCCGCCATGGGACTGGTCGCGGTGCTGGGTGCCGGCGTGATGGGCGAGACGTTGCTGTCCGGGCTGCTGCGCGCGGGTCGGCAGGCCGGCGACCTGGTCGTGTCCGAGCGCCGGCCGGAACGGGCCAAGGAGCTGGCCGAGCGGTACGGCGTCGACGTCGTGGGCAACGTCGACGCGGCCACCCGGGCAGACACCCTCGTCCTGGTGGTCAAGCCGCAGGACATGGCGGCCCTGCTGGACGAGATCAGCCCGTACGTGCGTCCGGGCGCCCTGGTGGTCTCGCTCGCCGCCGGGATCACGACGGCGTTCGTCGAGCAGCGGCTGGCCCAGGGCACCCCGGTCGTGCGGGTCATGCCCAACACCCCGGCGCTGGTCGACGAGGGCATGGCCGCGATCTCGCCGGGCTCGCACTGCGACGAGGGGCACCTGGCCGAGGCCGAGGCGCTGCTGCGCTCGGTCGGGCACGTGGTCCGGGTGCCGGAGAAGCAGCAGGACGCGGTCACGGCGGTGAGCGGCTCCGGGCCTGCGTACATCTTCTTCGTGGTCGAGGCCATGATCGAGGCGGGTGTGCACCTCGGGCTGCCCCGGGCCACCGCGAACGAGCTGGTCATCCAGACCACGGTCGGTGCCGCGAAGATGCTGCGCGAGACCGGTGAGCACCCGATGGTCCTGCGCGAGAACGTGACCTCGCCGGCCGGCACCACCGCGGCCGCCGTGCGCGAGCTGGAGGACCACAAGGTCCGGGCCGCGTTCCTCATCGCGCTGGAGGCGGCGCGGGACCGGTCCCGCGCGCTCGCGTCCGGTCAGGACTGACCCCAGGGTGCCGGCCACGTTCGTCTGGGACGAGCGCCTCGCGGCGTACGACTTCGGTCCCGGGCACCCGCTGGCGCCGGTCCGCGTCGAGCTGGCGGTGCGGCTGGCCCGCGACCTCGGCCTGCTCGACCCCGAGCTTGTCCGCGAGACGCCCGCCGACACCGCCACCGACGACGAGCTCTGCCTCGTGCACGACGCCGAGTACGTCGCGGTGGTGCGGCGGCTCTCCGACGACCCGCGGCCGGGCGCCACCGACCTGGGGCACGGCCTGGGCACGCCGGACGACCCCGTCTTCGGCGGCATGCACGAGGCCTCCGCGCACGTGGTGGGCGCCTCGCTGGCGGCGGTGCGGGCGGTCTTGGCCGGCGAGTCCGAGCACGCGGTGAACCTCGCCGGCGGCCTGCACCACGCCATGCGCCGCTCGGCCTCGGGGTTCTGCATCTACAACGACGCCGCCGTCGTCGTGCAGTGGGCCCTGGACGCCGGGGTCGAGCGGATCGCGTACGTGGACGTGGACGTGCACCACGGGGACGGGGTCGAGCGGGCGTTCTGGGACGACCCACGGGTCCTCACCGTGTCGCTGCACGAGTCGCCGCACACGCTCTTCCCCGGCACCGGCTTCCCGACCGACGTCGGCGGGCACGGCGCCGAGGGCTGCGCGGTCAACGTCGCCCTGCCGCCGGGGACCGGCGACGACGGGTGGCTGCGCGCGTTCGACTCGGTGGTGCCGGCGCTGCTGGACGCGTTCAGGCCGGAGCTGCTGGTGTCCCAGCACGGTTGCGACAGCCACTTCCTCGACCCGCTGGCGCACCTGACCCTCACCGTCGACGGGCAGCGCGCGTCGTACTCCGCGCTGCACGCGCTCGCGCACGCGCACGCGGGCGGTCGCTGGGTGGCGCTCGGCGGCGGCGGGTACGAGCACGTCGAGGTGGTCCCGCGGGCCTGGGCCCACCTGGTCGGGGAGGTCGTGCACCGTCCCGTCGACCCCGCGACGGCGGTGCCGGAGTCGTGGCGGGAGTACGTGCTGACCCGGCTGGGCCGCGGCTCGCCGGGGCGGATGACCGACGGCCGCGCACCGGTGCTGCGCCGCTGGTCGAGCGGTTCGGACCCCGACGGCGACCTGCTGGACCGTGCCGTCGAAGCCACCCGACGGGCCGTGTTCCCGCTGCACGGACTGGACCCGGCTCGCGACCTGTGACGGTTCGGCTGCGCTCGGTGGCGTGCCGGCGGGAACGCCCGCAGAAACCGGGTGAACGGAAGTTCTGCCGATCGGAATGCACGACAGGCCCGTGCGTCACTACTATCGGGCGCCACAGCGCGTGATGCCGCACCGGATGGGAAGCCTGGTGCCACGGCGCGGCGAGGGTTCGGTGTCGTGATGGTTCAAGGCCAAGAGCGTCCTCTGGCAGAGGTCCGGTTCCTGACGGTGGCCGAGGTGGCCTCGATCATGCGGGTCTCCAAGATGACGGTCTACCGCCTGGTCCACGCGGGCGACCTGCCCGCGGTCCGGGTGGGCCGCTCGTTCCGGGTTCCCGAGCAGGCCGTGCACGACTACCTCGAGGGGTCGTTCGTCGAGACCGCTTGATCGTCGGCGCGTCGATCGGTTCGGGTCCGGACCCCTGCTGCCCACGCCGGACCTGTCCGGGTCCCCTTGCGGTGCGGCCGCCCGGCGGCAGCCGGGTAGGCTGGCCGGGCCCGGCCCTGCGCCGGCCGCCGCGCCACCTCAGGGAAGGGCACCGGAGTGGGTTCCGTCATCAAGAAGCGCCGCAAGCGCATGGCGAAGAAGAAGCACCGCAAGCTGCTCAAGAAGACACGCGTCCAGCGCCGCAACAAGAAGTAGCCCGCCGTGGGCCGGGTCGTGCTCGTCACCGGCGTCGCCCGCCACCTCGGCGGGCGGCTCGCCCTGATGCTGCAGGACGACCCGGCCGTGGAGCGGGTCGTGGGGGTCGACACCGTCCCCCCGCAGACCGACCTGGGCCGCACCGAGTTCGTGCGCGCGGACATCCGCAACCCGGTCATCTCCAAGGTCATCGCCAGCGCCGCCGTCGACACGGTGGTGCACATGAGCGTCCTGGCCCAGCCCGGCAGCGCCGGTGGCCGCACGGTCATGAAGGAAGTCAACGTCATCGGGACGATGCAGCTGCTCGCCGCCTGCCAGAAGGCCCGCTCGGTGACCAAGCTGGTGCTGAAGTCGTCGACGACGGTCTACGGCGCCTCCCCGAAGGACCCGGCGCTGTTCACCGAGGAGATGGAGCCGATCTCGCTGCCGCGCTCCGGCTTCGCGAAGGACTCGGTCGAGGTCGAGGGCTACGTGCGCGGGTTCGCCCGCCGCCGGCCGGACGCCCAGGTGACGGTGCTGCGGTTCGCGAACTTCCTCGGGCCCGGGATGTCCACGCCCATGTCCGCGTACTTCGAGCTGCCCGTGGTGCCGACGGTGCTCGGGTTCGACCCGCGCATGCAGTTCTGCCACGAGGACGACGGGCTGGAGGCCCTTCGGCTTGCGACGGTCGAGGACCACCCCGGCACGTACAACGTCGCCGGTGACGGCGTGATCCTGCTGTCGCAGGCGGTCCGCCGGGCCGGCAAGCCGATCCTGCGGCTGCCGGCGCCCCTGGTGTCCTCCGTCGGCGGCCTCGTGCGGCGGGCCCGGCTGGTCGACTTCTCGCCGGAGCAGCTGCGCTTCCTCACCTACGGGCGCGGGGTCGACACCACCCGGATGCGCGAACGGCTGGGTTTCTCGCCCGCGTTCAGCACGGTCGGTACCTTCGACGACTTCGCCGCGGCGCGGCTGGACGCGTTGCTGCCGCACGAGCGCGTGGAAGCCGTCGAACGCGCGCTGGCGGGCGCCCTGGGTGCCGGCGCGGGGAGCACCGATGGCTGAGCCGCGGGTGGCGAAGGTGATCCCGATCGGAGGCGCCGAGGGCGCGAAGCCGCGGACCGGGGCCGGCGCGACCAAGCCGGCTCGCAAGCCCGCCGCCCGGACCAGGCCGGCGTCCGATCCGCGGGCCGCCGGGACCCCACCGGTGGCCGAGCCCGAGCCCCTCGGCCAGCCTGCGGCCACGGACGAGCGGCTCCCCGACGACTGGGACCGCAAGGTGGCGGAGGTGCTGGCGTTCCTGCGCCGGCGGATCACCGGCGACTACCAGGTCGACGAGTTCGGGTTCGACCCCGAGCTGTCGGACAAGGTGCTGCTCGCCGCGCTGCGCCCGCTGTACCGGCGCTGGTTCCGGGTCGAGACGCGCGGCATGGACAACGTCCCGGCCACCGGCGGCGCGCTCGTGGTGGCGAACCACTCCGGCACGATCGCGGTCGACTCGTTGATGACGGCAGCTCGCGCTGCTCGACGAGCACCCGGCTCGGCGGCCGCTGCGACTGCTCGGCGCGAACCTGGTCTTCTCCACCCCGGTGGTGTCCGAGTTCGCCCGCAAGACCGGGTCGACGCTCGCCTGCAACGCCGACGCCGAGCGGCTGCTGCGCGCCGGCGAGGTGGTCGGAGTGTTCCCGGAGGGGTTCAAGGGCGTCGGCAAGCCGTACACCGAGCGCTACAAGCTGCAGCGGTTCGGCCGCGGCGGGTTCGTGTCGGCGGCGCTGCGCACCGGCGTGCCGATCATCCCGGTGTCCATCGTCGGCGCCGAGGAGATCTACCCGATCATCGGCAACGCTGGCACGCTCGCCCGCCTGCTCGGGCTGCCGTACTTCCCGATCACGCCGACGTTCCCCTGGCTGGGGCCGCTGGGCGCGATCCCGTTGCCCAGCAAGTGGATCATCGAGTTCGGCGAGCCGATCCACACCGACGACCAGGCTCCCGGCGCCGCCGACGACCCGATGCTGGTGTTCAACCTGACCGACCAGGTGCGCGAGACGATCCAGCACACCCTCTACCAGCTGCTCATGCAGCGGCGCAGCGTCTTCTTCTGACCAGCTCGCGGTCAGCCGCGGCGGCGGCGGCGCTCGAGCGCGACTGCGATCGCGGCCAGCCCGGCGGCCGTCGCGACACCGCCGACGACCGGGACGCCGATGATCGCGGCCTTGCGCCCGGTGCGGTAGTCCTGGATCCGCCAGCCGAGGTCGCGTGCGTGCCGGCGCAGCTTCGGGTCGGGGTTCACCGCGCACGGGTCGCCGACCAGAGAGAGCATCGGGATGTCGTTGGCCGAGTCCGAGTACGCGGCGCACCTGGCCAGGTCCAGCCCTTCCCGCTCGGCCAGGGCCCGCACCGCCTCCGCCTTCGCCGGTCCGTGCAGCGGTGTGCCGACCAGCCGACCGGTGTACACGCCGTGCTCGATCTCCGAGACCGTGCCGAGCGCGCCGGTCAGGCCGAGCCGCTTGGCGATGATCGTGGCCAGCTCGACCGGGGCTGCGGACACCAGCCACACCCGCTGGCCCGCGTCCAGGTGCGCGCGGGCCTGCGCCAGCGTGCCGGGGTAGATCTTGGCCGCGATGCTCTCGTCGAAGATCTCGCGCCCCATCGCGACGACCTCGCTGACCTCGTGCCCGCGCACGAACGACAGGGCCGCCTCGGTCGCGTCGGCCATGTGCGCCTCGTGCTCGGACCCGGACAGCCGGAACCGCACCTGGTCGCCGACGAAGCCGACCACGTCGCGCGTGGTGAAGAACTTGCGCCGAGCCAGTCCCATGCCCAGGTAGAAGATCGAGGCACCGCGGACGACCGTGTTGTCGATGTCGAAGAAGGCCGCAGCGGTCGGGTCGGGCGGTGCGGTCAGCGCGGCCTCGACCTCGGCGACCGCGGCCGCCGCCCGGCCGGCCAGTCGGGCCGGCGCGACGTCCGTCCGCTCGTCCGCCACGAGCCAAGAGCGTATGGGAGACTCCGGCAGTGAGCGCCAACCTGGCCGATCTGGTACGGGCAGCGGCCGCGGAGCGCGGTGAGCACGTCGCGCTGGTGGCCGGTGGTCGCTCCCTCACCTGGCACCAGGTCGACGCAGCCGTGGACACGGCGGCGGCCGGTCTGCGCGGGATGGGACTCGCCCCCGGTGACCGCGTGGCGCTGCTGCTCGGCAACGTCCCGGAGTTCGTCTTCGCGTACTTCGGCGCCCTTCGCGCCGGACTGGTCGCGGTGCCCGCGAACACCGGGTCGACCGCGGTGGAGCTGACCTGGCTGGTGGCCGACAGTGGTGCAGCCGCGGTGATCTTCGACCGGACCGGGGCTGCCGCGGCCCGCGCGCTGCCCGACCCCGACGGCGGCCGGCTGCTGCGCGTCGTCGTCGGCGCGCCGGCGCCCGGCGAGGTCGCGTTCGGTTCGTTCTCCGGCACCCCGCACGAGCACGTGACCGACCCCGAGGATCTCGCGATGCTGCTGTACACCTCGGGCACGAGCGGACGACCCAAGGGCGCGATGCTCACCCACCGCGCGCTGCTCGCGAGCATCGAGCAGGTGCACGCGCTGCCAACCCCCGCGGTCACCCCCGACGACATCGTCCTCGTGGTGCTGCCGCTCTTCCACGTGTACGCGCTCAACGGCACCCTCGGCGCCGTCGCCCGCTGCGCGGCCACGGCGGTCCTGCTCGACCGGTTCGACCCGGTCGGCACGCTCGAGGTGGTGCGCCGCGAGGGCGTCACCAACATCCCCGGCGCACCGCCGATGTTCGTCGCCTGGTCGGAGACGCCCGGGCTGGCCGAGGCGTTCGCCGGCGTCCGCCTGCTGATCACCGGGGCGGCGCCGATGCCGCCGGCCGTCATCGAGCAGATCAGGACGACGACCGGCCTGCCGGTGTTCGAGGGCTACGGGCTCACCGAAGCCGCGCCGGGTGTCACCTCGACCCTGGTCGGCGGCGTCGCCAAGCCCGGCTCGGTCGGTCGGCCGCTGCCCGGCGTCGAGCTGCGCCTCGTCGACGACGAGGGCGAGCTCGCGGAGGAGGGCGACCCGGGCGAGATCTGCGTGCGCGGGCCGAACCTCTTCTCCGGCTACTGGCCGGACGGGTCGGGCGGTCCGGACGAGGAGGGCTGGTACGCGACCGGCGACGTCGCGTACGAGGACGACGACGGCGACCTGGTCCTCGTCGACCGCCGTAAAGAGCTCATCATCGTCAGCGGGTTCAACGTCTACCCGCGCGAGGTCGAGGACGCGATCGTCTCGCACCCGGACATCACCGAGGCTGCGGTGGTAGGCGTGCCGCACCCGTACACCGGCGAGGCGGTGAAGGCGTACGTCGTGGCCCGGCCCGGCTCGCACGTCGCGCCCAGCGACGTCACGGCGCAGGTCGGGACCCGGCTGGCGCGGTTCAAGTGGCCGACGATCATCGAGCTGGTGGACGAGCTGCCGCACTCGTCGACCGGCAAGGTGGCCAAGGGCCGGCTACGGGAACGGTCGGCCAAGGCCCCGTGAGCTCGGGCTGCTGCAGGTGACCGCGCGGTGAGCGAGCCCCGGGTCCGGCTGCTCTCCCGGCCCGGCTGCCACCTGTGCGACGACGCCCGGGCCGTGGTCGCGGCCGTGTGCGCCGAGCTCGGCGTCGGCTGGGACGAGGTCGACATCACCACGGACCCGGTCCTGCTCGAGGAGTACCTCGAGCAGATCCCCGTCACGCTGGTCGACGGGCGCCAGCACGACTTCTGGCGGGTGGACGCCGCGCGCCTGCGGGCTGCGCTGGCCTGAACCCAGGGCGTGTCCGGTCAGCCATCGGTGCCGCGTCGACCGGGTCCCGCCGGACGGGCCGTCTCACTGGGTGGACAACCGGTGCGACGACTTTGTTCGCACGTTCACAAGCCCGTAATGTCGGCAGCACCGGGGCCGGTGAAGACCCGGTGACCTCTGGACGTTGTGGACGCTGCCCGACGGGAGCCCGCCGTGACGCGAGCTGAGCGCACCAGCCGCGAGCCGCGTGCGGACGCGCGCACCCGCGGGGTGCCCGAGGCCACGATCGCCCGGCTGCCGCTGTACCACCGGGCCCTGGTGGCTCTCGACGAGCGCGGCGCGACCACCGTGTCCTCCGAGGAGCTGGCCGCCGCCGCGGGGGTCAACTCGGCGAAGCTGCGCAAGGACCTGTCGTACCTGGGCTCGTACGGGACCCGCGGCGTCGGGTACGACGTCAGCTACCTCGTCTACCAGATCGCCCGCGAGCTCGGGCTGTCCCAGGACTGGCCGGTCGTCATCGTCGGGGTGGGCAACCTCGGTCACGCACTCGCCAACTACGGCGGGTTCGCCAGCCGCGGGTTCCGGATCGCGGCTCTGATCGACGCCGCGCCCGAGCGCACCCGCGAGGTGGTCGGCGGCCTGAAGGTGCAGCCGCTCGCCGAGCTCGAGCGGATCGTCACCGAGATGGGCGTCTGCATCGGCGTCGTCGCGACGCCCGCCGGCGCCGCGCAGGAGGTGTGCGACCGGCTGGTGGCGGCCGGCGTCGGCAGCGTGCTGAACTTCGCCCCGGTCCCGCTGCGGGTCCCCGACCACGTCGACGTGCGCCGGGTCGACCTGGCCAGCGAGCTGCAGATCCTCGCGTTCCACCAGCAGCGCAAACAGCTGGAGCGGGCCGCGACGCGCGAGGCGGTCGGATGAGCCTCGTCGTCGTGGGTCTGTCGCACCGGTCCGCACCGGTGTCGTTGCTGGAGCGTGCCGCCGTCGGTGCGGACGACGTCCCGGCGATGGACGAGGCCGCCGTCGCCGGACCGCACGTGACCGAGGCGCTGGTGCTTTCCACCTGCAACCGCGTCGAGGTCTACGCCGACGTGCGAGCGTTCCACGCCGGGGTCGGCGAGCTGACCGCGCTGCTCGCCGCGACGGCCGGGGTGCCGGTCGACGCGCTGGGCCCGCACGTGTACGTGCACTACGAGGATGCCGCGGTCCAGCACCTGTTCCAGGTCGTGTGCGGGCTGGACTCCATGGTCGTCGGCGAGGCGCAGATCCTCGGTCAGGTCCGCGACGCGCTGCGGACGGCCCAGCAGCGCGGGGCCGTCGGACGCTCGCTCAACGAGCTGGTGCAGCAGGCGCTTCGCGTGGGCAAGCGGGTGCACGCCGAGACCGGGATCGACCAGGCCGGGTCCGCGCTGATGGCCGCCGGGCTCGAGCTGGCGGGGGCGGCCCTGGGCTCGCTGCCGGGACTCCGGGCGCTGGTGATCGGCGCCGGCTCGCTGAGCGCGCTGGCGGTCGCGTCGCTGCAGCGCGCCGGGTTCGGCGAGATCGTGGTGCTCAACCGCGACCCGGACCGCGCCCGGGCGCTGGCCTCCTCGGTCGGCGGCCGTTCCGGCGACCTGGCCGGCCTCGAGGACGAGCTGGCCGTCGCCGACGTCGTCGTCTCCTGCACCGGCGCCACGGCGGTGCTGCTCACCGCGGAGGTCGCCGGCCGCGCGCACGCGCGGCGCTCGGGGCGGCCGCTGGTCGTGCTCGACCTCGCGCTGCCGCACGACGTGGACCCCGCGTGCGGGGAGCTGGACGGCGTCACGCTGGTCACGCTCGACGCGCTGGGTCGCTCGCTGGCCGAGCAGGGCGCCACCGCAGCCGTCGACGCCGTGCGGGTCATCGCGGCCGAGGAGGTCTCGGCCTACCTCGCGCACCGGCAGGCCGCTCGCGTCGCGCCCACCGTCGTCGCGCTGCGGACCATGGCCGACGAGGTGGTCGCCGCCGAGCTGGCCCGGCTGGACGCGCGCCGGCCCGACCTGGACGCGGACGTGCGGGCCGAGCTGGAGCGGACCGTGCGCCGCGTCGTGGACAAGCTGCTGCACGCGCCGACCGTCCGGGTGAAGGAGTTCGCCGAGGAGCCGGCCGGGCTCGCGTACGCCGAGGCCCTGCATGCGCTGTTCGACCTGGACCCGCTGCGCTACCGCGAGGTCGTCGTCGCCGACGTGCACGCGGTCGAGGTCGACCTGCACACCGCCGAGCCGGACGGGGTGACCCCGTGACCGCCGTCCTGCCCACGACCCTGCGGCTGGGGACCCGGCGCAGCGCGCTGGCCCTGGCGCAGGCCGGGCTGGTCGCCGGTGCGGTCACGGCGGCGACCGGCTGCGCGGTCGAGCTCGTCGAGGTGACGACCGAGGGCGACACGTCCGGCGCGCCGCTGACCGAGCTGGGCGGGACCGGGGTGTTCGTGTCCGCGCTGCGCGAGGCCCTGCTCGCGGGGCAGGTCGACCTCGCCGTGCACTCGCTCAAGGACCTCCCGGTCGGGGCGGCCGACGGGATCGTGCTCGCCGCGGTGCCGGAGCGGGCGGACGCGCGGGACGTGCTCGTGGCCGCGCACGGTCGGGCGCTGGCGGCGCTGCCGGCCGGGGCGAGGGTCGGGACCGGCTCGCCGCGCCGCGCCGTCCAGCTCCGCGCGGTCCGCGCCGACCTGGACGTGGTCGGCGTACGCGGGAACGTCGACACCCGCATCGGTCGGGTGGCATCCGGACGGCTCGACGCCGTGGTGCTCGCCTACGCCGGCCTGGCCCGGCTCGGCCGCATCGACGAGGCCACCGAGGTCCTGGGCTTCGACGTGATGCTGCCCGCTCCTGGGCAGGGCGCGCTCGCCGTCGAGTGCCGGGCGGGTGACGCGTCCGTCGCCGACCTCCTGGCCGGGCTCGACCACGGCGCCACCCGGGTCGCGGTGAGCGCCGAACGCGCGCTGCTGGCCGGGCTGGAGGCGGGCTGCTCCGCGCCGGTCGGGGCGCTGGCCGAGGTCCGGGGGACCGAGCTGGTCCTGCGAGCCGTCGTGGGGGACGTCAACGGCGGCCTGATGCGTGTGTCCACGTCCGGACCTGGCGACGATCCCGAGGGCCTCGGCCGTCGGCTCGCCGACCGCGTCCTCGCCGAGTCGTCCGAAGGACTGTTGGGAGTGCGAGTCCAGTGACCACCCGTGCCCGCAAGAAGCCGGCCGTCGGCTCCGTCGCGTTCGTCGGGGCGGGCCCCGGCGACCCCGGGCTGCTGACCGTCCGGGCCACCGAGCTGCTCGCCGCGGCCGACGTCGTCGTCCACGACGCCGACCTACCGCCAGCCGTGCTGGCGATGTCGGCTCCGGCCGCGGTCCTGGTCGAGGTCGGCACCGGCGACGACGGGCAGCCGCTCGCGCACGCCGCCCGGGCCAAGCTGGCCATCGACGCGGCCAGGGACGGGTCCTCCGTGGTGCGGCTGCTGCAGGGCGACCCGGCGCTGTTCGGCGGGGTCGGCGAGGAGGCCGCCGCGTGCACGAAGGCGAAGGTGCCGTTCGAGATCGTCCCCGGGGTCTCGTCGGTGACCGCCGTGCCGGCGTACGCCGGTCTGCCGCTCACGACGAGCAAGGACCGCGAGGTGCACGTGGTCGACGCCACCGCGCCGAGCGTGGACTGGGGCCGGCATGCCGCCGACGGTGTCACGCTGGTGCTGCTGCACGCCGTCGACGTGCTCGGCGCGGTGAGCGCGGCCCTGATCGCCGCCGGCCGGTCGCCGGCGACGACCGTCGCCGTGACCAGGGCGGGCACCACCACCGAGCAGAGCACGCTCGTCTCCACCCTCGAGCACGTCGCCGCCGAGGTGAAGGCGCAGCGGTTCAGCGGTCCGGCGGTCGTGGTCGCCGGTGACGTCGTGGGCCTGCGCGACAAGCTGTCGTGGTTCGAGACGAAGCCGCTGTTCGGCTGGCGGGTGCTCGTCCCGCGGACCAAGGAGCAGGCCGGGGTCGTCTCCGACCGCCTGCGCCGCCACGGCGCCGTCGCCGAGGAGGTCCCCACCATCTCGGTCGAGCCGCCGCGCACGCCGCAGCAGATGGACCGCGCCGTCCAGGGACTGGTGTCGGGGCGCTACCTGTGGGTCGCTTTCACCTCGGTCAACGCGGTGCGCGCCGTCAGCGAGAAGTTCGAGGAGTACGGGCTCGACGCGCGCGCGTTCGCCGGGGTGAAGGTCGCGGCGGTGGGCGACCAGACGGCCGCGGCGTTGCGCTCGTTCGGCGTGCAGCCGGACCTCGTCCCGTCCGGCGAGCAGTCCACCGCAGGGCTGCTGGAGGACTGGCCGGAGTACGACGAGTCGTTCGACCCGATCGACCGGGTGTTCCTGCCCAGGGCCGACATCGCGACCGAGACGCTCGTCGCCGGGCTGGTCGAGCTGGGCTGGGAGGTGGACGACGTCACCGCGTACCGCACGGTGCGGGCCGCGCCGCCGCCGGTGCACACCCGCGAGGCCATCAAGGGCGGGGGGTTCGACGCGGTGCTGTTCACCTCGTCCTCGACGGTGCGCAACCTGATCGGGATCGCGGGCAAGCCGCACGCGACCACGGTGATCGCGTGCATCGGGCCGCAGACGGCGAAGAC
Organism: uncultured Actinomycetota bacterium; assembly: GCA_963771835.1. Taxonomy (GTDB): domain Bacteria; phylum Actinomycetota; class Actinomycetes; order Prado026; family Prado026; genus CAVQCJ01. The sequence goes on along the minus strand of CAVYVA010000002.1, from coordinate 871,777 downwards.
CGCGGAGGAGCACGGGCTCCGGGTGGACGTGCTCGCGGAGAGCATGTCGGTCGCGTCGCTGGTCGAGTCGCTGGCCGAGTTCGGTGCGGCGCTGCGTCTGGCGGCCCTCGAGGCCGGCGAGTCGACCTGGCGCCCGTCGCAGCGGCGGGCCGGCGCCCGGCGCCGGGCCAGGTAGGGCGGTCCGGCCCCCGTGCCGTACCCGGCCGAGCGCCCGCGCCGTCTGCGCTCCAGTGCGCCGATGCGGCGACTGGTCGCGTCGACACGACTCGCTCCGGCGGATCTCGTCCTGCCGTTGTTCGTGAAGGAGGGTCTCGCCGACCCGGTCCCGGTCGCGGCGATGCCTGGCGTCGTCCAGCACACCCGCGACTCGGTGCGCAAGGCCGCCGCCGAGGCCGTCGAGGCCGGCGTCGGCGGGCTGATGCTGTTCGGCATCCCCGCGTCGAAGGACGCCGTCGGGTCGCAGGCGGACGCCGAGGACGGCGTCGTGCAGGTCGCGCTGCGCGACCTGGCTGGGGACGTCGGTGACGCGACGGTCCTGATGGCCGACCTGTGCCTGTGCGAGTACACCGACCACGGGCACTGCGGACCCCTGGACGCGTCCGGCGGGGTGGACAACGACGCGGCGCTGACCCGCTACGCAGCGGTGGCCGTGGCCCAGGCGGCCGCGGGTGCGCACGTCGTGGCGCCGTCCGGCATGCAGGACGGACAGGTGGGGGCGATCCGGGCCGGGCTCGACCGGGCCGGGATGTCCGGCACCGCGATCCTGGCGTACGCGGTGAAGTACGCGTCGGCGTTCTACGGGCCGTTCCGCGAGGCCGCCGAGTCGGCACCGTCGTTCGGCGACCGGCGGACCTACCAGATGGATCCCGCGGGCGGCGGTGCGCTGCACGAGGTGGCGCTCGACCTGGCCGAGGGCGCGGACCTGGTGATGGTGAAGCCGGCGCTGCCGTACCTCGACGTGCTGCGTCGGGTGCGCGACGCGGTCGACGTCCCCGTGGCGGCGTACCAGGTGTCCGGCGAGATGGCGATGCTGGAGGCCGCGGCCGCGAACGGCTGGCTCGACCGGGAACGGGCGATGCTCGAGATGCTCACCGGGATCCGCCGGGCCGGCGCGGACATCGTGCTGACCTACTGGGCCACCGAGGTGGCCCGCATGCTCGGGCGCGACACGCTCCGGTAGCCACCAGAGCGCTGTCGCCGAGCTGTCAGCCCGACCGGCTGGTCCACCGGCGTGGCGCAGGCTGACAAGTCGGCCTCACCGGATGGGGAAGAGCAGGCAGGTGGAGGTCGCGTGCGCGAGCAGCTTGCCGCGCGCGTCGGTGAGGCGTGCCTCGGCGAGCGCGGTACGCGAGCCGCGGGAGATGACGGTTCCCTCCGCGACGATCCGCCCGGTGTCGGCGGTGACGGGACGCAGGTACTTGGTCACCAGGTCGATGGACGTGTAGCCCGTGCCGGCGGGCAGCACCGAGTGCACGGCGCACCCGGCGGCCGAGTCGAGGAGCAGGGCGATGACGCCGCCGTGCACGGAGCCGAGGGGGTTGTAGTGCATCTCGTCGGGCACCAGCGAGAACTCGACCCGACCGACCTCGAAGGTCCAGGCCTCGATGCCGATCGTCGACATCACCGGCGGTGCGGGCAGGGCACCGGCGGCCATCTCGGCGAGCAGGTCGGCGCCGGACAGCCGCCCGAGCGCCGCGACGGTGGGCGCAGGGTCGTCCCAGCTGTGGGTCCGGGTGCGGGTGCGCAAGGGCGCGTCCTGAGTCTGCGGCATGGACGCAGACTGCCGAGGTTTGCTGAGTCTGTCAATGAGACCTAGGCTACACAGCCATGAGCCGTCCCGAGGCGCTGGACTGGTCGATCGACAACTGCACCGTGCAGCGCGCGCTGCAGGTCCTGGGCGACCGGTGGTCGTTCGTGGTGCTGCGCGAGGTCTTCAACGGCATCCGGCGGTTCGACGACATGCGGACCCGGACGGCGATCCCTCGCCAGGTGCTGACGGAGCGCCTTGGCCGGCTGACCGGGAGGGGCTGCTGCGCCGCGAGCCGTACCGGGAGGCGGGTCAGCGGCAGCGGCACGAGTACCGCCTGACCCGCAAGGGCCTGGATCTGTACCCCGTCTTCGTCGCGCTCAACGAGTGGGGTTCGGCGTACTACTCCGACCCGGAGGGCTCGCCGCTGCTGTTCCGGCACCGGGGCTGCGGCGGCGAGGTCGGCACTGTGCTGCGCTGCGAGCACGGTCACAGCGTCGACGACGTGCGCGAGGTGGAGCCGTCGCCCGGTCCGGGCGCGCACCGCCGGGCGAGCGCCTGAGCGTTCGGGTCGGCTCCGGCGGGCGCGGGTTCGGCGGTCGCCCCGGGTGCTGAGAGACTGGCGCGCGTGTCGTTCCCGTACGAAGCGCCGCGGTCGGCGGCCCTGTTCGACCGCGCTCTGGCGGTGACCCCCGGCGGGGTGAACTCGCCCGTGCGGGCGTTCCAGGCGGTGGGCGGGACGCCGCGGTTCATGGTCTCCGGGCACGGGGCCACGGTGGTGGACGCGGACGGACGCGAGTACGTCGACCTGGTGGGCTCGTGGGGCCCGATGATCCTGGGCCACGCGCACCCGGAGGTCGTGGCGGCGCTGCGGGCGCGAGCGGCGGACGGGTGGTCGTTCGGCGCGCCGTCGGTCGGCGAGGTCGAGCTCGCCGAGGAGATCGTGTCCCGGGTGGCCGCCGTCGAGCAGGTGCGCTTCGTGAGCTCGGGGACCGAGGCGACGATGAGCGCGATCCGGCTCGCCCGCGGGTTCACCGGACGTTCGCGGGTGGTCAAGTTCGCCGGTTGCTACCACGGGCACGTCGACGCGCTGCTGGCCAGCGCGGGGTCCGGGGTAGCGACGCTGGGGCTGCCGGACACCCCCGGGGTGACCGGGGCGGCCGCCGCGGACACGATCGTGCTCCCGTACAACGACCTCGACGCGGTGACGGCCGCGTTCGCGGAGCAGGGCGACCGGATCGCCTGCGTGATCACGGAGGCGGCGGCGGCGAACATGGGCGTGGTCCCGCCGGACCCGGGCTTCAACGCGGCGCTGGCCCGGTTGTGCCACGACAACGGCGCGCTGCTCGTGCTGGACGAGGTGATGACCGGGTTCCGCGTCGGTCCGGCCGGCTGGTTCGGGCTGGACCCGGTGCCGGCCGACCTGTTCACGTTCGGCAAGGTCATGGGCGGCGGGCTGCCGGCTGCGGCGTTCGGCGGGCGGGCCGAGGTGATGGCCAGGCTGGCTCCGGCCGGTCCGGTGTACCAGGCGGGGACTCTGTCCGGGAACCCGATGGCGACGGCCGCCGGGCTGGCCACGTTGCGGCTGCTGGACGGCGCGGTCTACGCACGCCTGGACGCGACCGCGGCCGCGGTCGGCGGGCTGGTCTCGGCCGCGCTCACCGACGCGGGCGTGCCGCACCGGGTGCAGACGGCCGGGAACCTCTTCAGCGTCTTCTTCGTCGACTCCCCGGTGCGGGACTTCGACGGCGCCCGGGCGCAGGCCGCCTTCCGCTACCCGGCGTTCTTCCACGCCATGCTGGCGCACGGCGTCTCGCTGCCGCCGTCGGCGTACGAGGCGTGGTTCGTCTCGGCAGCGCACGGCGCGACCGAGCTCGAGCGGCTCGCCGCGGCCCTGCCGGTCGCCGCGAGGGCCGCGGCTGCGGCCGAGCCGGGAGGAGGGCGATGACCGCGCAGCCCGTGACGGTCGTGCACCTGGTCCGGCACGGAGAGGTCTTCAACCCCGAGCACATCCTGTACGGACGGCTCCCGGGCTACCGCCTGTCCGAGCTGGGGCTGGCCATGGCCGAGCGGGTCGCCGAGTCGTTCGCCGACCACGATGTCGCCCTCGTGACCGCGTCCCCGCTGGAGCGGGCGCAGCAGACCGCGACGCCGGTCGCCGCCGCACACGGTCTGCAGGTCGGCAGCGACGAGCGGCTCATCGAGGCCGGGAACCACTTCGAGGGGTTGGCGTTCGGCGTGGGCGACGGGTCGCTGCGGCACCCGCGGCACTGGCGCTACCTGGTCAACCCGATGAAGCCGTCGTGGGGCGAGCCGTACCAGCAGATCGCGGCTCGCGTCCTGGGCGCCGTCGCGACGGCCCGCAGCCAGGCGGAGGGCCGCGAGGCCGTGCTGGTCAGCCACCAGCTGCCGGTCTGGGCGACCCGGCTGTACCTCGAGGGACGCCGGCTCTGGCACGACCCGCGCAGGCGCGAGTGCTCGCTGGCCAGCGTCACCACGCTGACGTACCACGGCCGCGACCTGGTGGCGATCGGGTACTCCGAGCCGGCCGCCGACCTGCTCCCCGGCGCCAGCAAGGTCGCCGGCGCATGACCGGCCGCCGCCCGATCGTCTCGGCCCTCGGCGCCGTCGGCGCGGTCTGCGTGCTGGTCGCGCTGGCCGGCTGCTCGGGTCCGACGGGTGGCGGCACCTCCACCGCGGACCAGCAGTACGTCGCCGGCGACGGCAAGGTGACCACCTGGTCGGCCGGGGACCGTCCCGCGGCGCCGGCCGTGCGCGCGGCCACCCTGGAGGGTGGCACGGTCGACCTGGCGAGCTACCGCGGCAAGGTCGTCGTCCTGAACTTCTGGGCCTCGTGGTGCGGGCCTTGTCGCGTGGAGGGTCCGGCCCTGCAGGGCCTGGCCGCCGACCTCAAGCCCCAGGGCGTCCAGTTCGTGGGCGTCGACGGAGACGACGACCCGGACGCGGCCCGCGCGTTCCTGACCGACATCGGCTCCTCGTACCCGAACGTGGACGACTCGAGCGGCGACGTGGTGCTGGCGTTCCACAAGCTGATCCCGCCGGGTTTCCCCTACACGCTGGTGCTCGACCGGCACGGCCGGGTCGCCGTGCGGGTGAACGGACCGACCACGCAGCCCCGTCTCAAGGCGCTGCTGGCGCCCCTGGTCGCCTCCCCGTGAGCGCCGGTCTCGGCCAGACCGTCAGCAGCGGCTCACTGCTGCTGGCGGTCCCGATCGCGGTGGCCGCCGGCCTGGTCTCGTTCGTCTCGCCCTGCGTGCTCCCGCTGGTGCCGGGTTACCTGTCGTACGTCACCGGGATGGTCGGCGCCGACCTGGCCGACGCCCGCCGCGGCCGCGTGCTGCTCGGGACCTGCCTGTTCGTGCTCGGGTTCACGGTCGTGTTCGTGTCGTTCGGGCTCGCGTTCGGCACCCTCGGCGACGTGCTGGCCGAGCACGCCAAGGTGCTCAGCCGGGTGCTCGGCGCGGTGACGATCGTGCTCGGCCTGGGGTTCATGGGGCTGCTGCCGTGGCTGCCGTGGCTGCAGCGCGACGTGCGCGTGCACCGCATGCCCACCTCGCTCGGGCTGGTCGGTGCCCCGGTCCTGGGCGTCCTGTTCGGGCTCGGCTGGACGCCGTGCATCGGCCCCACCCTGGCGGCGGTGCTGACGCTCGCGACGACCGAGGGGACGGCGGCCCGCGGTGCGCTGCTGTCCGCGGCGTACTGCATCGGGCTGGGGCTTCCGTTCGTGCTGGTCGGGCTGGCGCTGCGGCGCACCGCCGGTGGGCTCGGCTTCGTCCGGCGCCACTACCGCGCGGTGATGACCACGGGTGGGCTCATGCTCGTCGTCGTGGGGGTCCTGCTCGTGACCGGCGTGTGGCAGACGATGCTCATCCACGTGCAGGGCTGGGTCGCGGGCTACGGGACGGTGATCTAGTGGCCGGCGGGACCGAGGTGACCGAGCCGCTGGACACGACCACGCTGTCCACCCAGCCGGAGCTGCCGAGGCTCCCCTCGCTGACCGTCGGCGGCTGGCTGCGCTGGGCGTGGCGCCAGCTGACCTCGATGCGCACCGCGCTGGTGCTGCTGTTCCTGCTCGCGCTGGCCGCGGTCCCGGGGAGTGTCTTCCCGCAGCGCGCGACGAACACCGGCGACGTGGCCGCGTACCTGGCCCAGCACCCCGGCGTCGGCCCGTTCCTGGACCGGCTCGGGATGTTCGACGTCTTCGGCTCGGCGTGGTTCGCGGCGATCTACATCCTGCTGTTCGTCTCCCTGGTCGGCTGCGTGGTGCCGCGCTCGTTCCGGCACGCGCGGGTGCTGCGGAGCCGGCCGCCGGCCGCACCGCGCAACCTGGACCGGCTGCCCGAGCACCGCTCGTACGTCGCGTCGGCCGAGCCCGACGTGGTGCTCACGGCGGCCGCGGCCGCCCTGCGGCGCCGCCGCTGGCGCGTGGACGTCGCCGCCGGGACCGGGACGGTGAGCGCTGAGAAGGGCTACCTGCGCGAGACCGGGAACCTCGTCTTCCACCTCGCGATCGTCGTGCTGCTCGCCGGGGTCGCCGTCGGGGCCCTGTTCGGGACGCACGGGACAGTGATCGTGGTCGAGGGCGACTCGTTCGCGAACACCGTGCCGCGCTACGACTCGTTCGGGGCGGGCCGGCTGGCGGGCACCGACTCGCTGCCGCCGTTCTCGTTCACCCTCGACAGCTTCTCCGCGTCGTACCAGCGCGGCGGCCCGCAGGACAGCGCGCCGCGGTCGTTCACCGCCCGCCTGACGGTGCGCGACGACCCCTCGGCGGCGCCCCGGCCGGTCACCGTCCAGGTCAACGACCCGCTCGTCGTGGACGGCACCAAGGCGTTCCTGATCGGGCACGGCTACGCCCCGCACGTGACGGTGCGCGACGGCCAGGGCCGGGTGGTGCTGTCCTCGGCCGTGCCGTTCCTGCCCCGGGACAGCAGGTTCCTGTCGCAGGGCGTGGTGAAGGTGCCGGACGCCCGGCCGACCCAGCTCGGGTTCCGGGCCCTGTTCCTGCCCACGGCGAAGATGGACCCGGTGCTCGGCGGCCAGTCGACCTTCCCGGCCGCCGACAACCCCGAGCTCCTGCTGACCCTGTTCACCGGCGACCTCGGGCTGGACGACGGCACCCCGCAGTCGGTCTACCTGCTGGACACCTCGAGGATGTCCCAGGTGGCCGGCCAGGCCATGCGCCCCGGCGACACCTGGACGCTTCCGGGGGGCCTGGGGTCGATCACGTTCGACGGGATCCGGCAGTTCGCGACGTTCTCGGTCGCCCACGACCCCGGCCAGGTGCCCGCGCTCGCCGCCGCGCTGGCCGCGCTCGCCGGGTTGATGCTGTCCCTGTTCGTCCGCCGGCGCCGGATCTGGGTGCGGGCGGTCGGCGAGCACGGCGGGCGTACGCTCGTCGCGGTCGGCGGCCTGGCCCGCGCGGAGGCGGGCGGGTTGACGGCCGAGGTGGACGACCTGCTGGACCGGTTGCGGGCCGCAGCACCCGCCAGCACCGAGGAGACCGAGTGAGCCAGCAGACCTGGGCCCAGCTGAGCAACGGCTTCGTGTACGGGGCGATGACGGCGCTCGCGCTGGCGATGTTCGCCTATGCCGCCGAGCTCGCGTTCGGGACCAGGAGCCGGGTCGGTCGGACCGTCGCGGCCCAGCAGCCGGACCGCGCCCAGGTGCTCGTGGGCGGCGGTGATGCGGGCACACCCGCCGCGCCGCCGGAGTCGTTCCCCGAGGCGAGCCCGCAGCGGCAGCGCCGCGCCGACCAGTACGGCGGCATCGGGCTCTCGCTCACCGTCGCGGCGACCGGGCTGCTGCTGCTCGGCATCGTCTGCCGCGGCTTCGCCGCCGGCCGCGCGCCGTGGGGCAACATGTACGAGTTCTCCTGCGCGTCCGCTTTCGTCGTGCTCTCGGTGTTCCTCGGCGTGGCCTGGCGCCGACCGGCCCTTCGCTACCTCGGGCTGTTCGTCGTCGTGCCCGCCCTGCTCACGCTCGGCCTCGCCGTAGCCGTGCTCTACGTGCCCGCCGGGCCGCTGGTGCCGGCGCTGCGCTCGTACTGGCTGGTCATCCACGTCGCCGCCGCGATCGTGTCCGGTGCGGTGTTCACCGTGGGCGGGGTCGTGACCGTGCTCTACCTGGTGCAGGACCACTGGGAGCGCCACGGCACCGTCAACGCGCTGTCGCGCCGCCTGCCGCCGAGCGAGCAGCTCGACCAGTCGGCCTACCGCCTGTTCGCCTTCGTCTTCCCGCTGTGGACGTTCGCGATCATGGCCGGGGCGATCTGGGCCGAGAACGCCTGGGGCAAGTACTGGAGCTGGGACCCCAAGGAGACGTGGGCCCTGGTGACCTGGCTGGTGTTCGCGGGCTACCTGCACGCACGCGCGACCGCCGGCTGGAAGGGCCGCAAGGCCGCGTACATCGCTCTCGCGGGGCTCTCGTGCTTCGTCTTCAACTACTTCGGCGTGAACATCTGGTTCAGCGGACTGCACTCCTACGGTGGCCTCCCGCACAGCTGAGACTGCGTCACAGCCGAGCGGGAGCGGCTACTCGGGCCGGTCCCGTCTGCGGCCGAGCTCGCGCAGGAAGTCAGGGTCGTCGTCGGGCCCGAGCGGACGGCCGCCGCCGCCGGCGCGCCGGCCGGACGTCGGGGACCGATCGGTGCCGAGCAGGAACCACGCCGCCGGCCCCACGTACGGGAGCACGGTGACCAGCGCCCAGGAGGGCTTGGCCAGCGTCCGCGTCTGGTCGGCGGGGGTCTGGGCCACGTCGAGAAGGGCCCAGGTCGTCAGCGCCACGGCGCCGAGGTAGAGCAGGATCAGCACAACGTCTCACCTTTGTCGCGTCTCGCCCGTGTCGCCGTCCCAGCCAATGTACGTCGGCCGACCGTCGAGCGCCGCCCCTGTCCCGATGGGAGACAATCGGCCCTGTGAGAGGTCCCGGCCCGGTGCTCGTCTACACCTCGGCGCGCATCGGCATCTTCGCCGTCACCCTGGGCGTGCTGTACGCCGTCGGCATGCGCCAGGTGCTCCTGCTGGTGGTCGCGGTGCTCGTCTCGGGCCTGCTCAGCTTCCTGCTGCTCAGCCGGCAGCGGGACGCGATGTCGCACGCCGTCGTCGAGCGCGGCGCCGGTCTGCGGCAGCGGATGCGCGAGCGCACCGAGGCCGAGGACGCCGCCGACGACGCGATGCGTGCCGAGGGCGGGTCAGGACAGGGCCAGCCCGACGCCGACCAGGACGGCGAACGCTAGCTCGGCCCGACCGGTAGCTGCGCAGGACCGGGATCAGGTCGCGGCCGCCGGCGCCGCCCAGCACCGAGCGGACGGGCATGATCTGCAGCGGCAGCGCGAGCAGGCCCAGCAACGCCCATCGGTGCCCGGCCAGGGCGAGCGCGACCGGGGCGAGCGCCGGCACCGTCATCAGCGTCGCGTACAGGCGGCGGGTCCCGCGGTCGCCGAGCCGGACCGCCAGCGTCCGCTTGCCGGCCGGACCGTCGGTGGGGATGTCGCGCAGGTTGTTCGCGACCAGGATCGCGCAGGCGAGCAGCCCGACCGCCACCGCGCAGACCAGCGAGGTGCGGGTGACCCGGCCGACCTGGACGTACGTCGTCCCGCACACCGCGACCAGCCCGAAGAACACGAAGACGAACAGCTCGCCGAGGCCGGCGTAGCCGTACGGGCGCGGGCCGCCGGTGTAGAGCCAGGCCGACAGCACCGCCGCCGCGCCGACCGCGAGCAACCACCATCCTGACGTCGCGGCGAGCACCAGGCCGAGGGCGCCGGCCACGCCGAACGCGAGCCAGGCCGCCCGCTTGACCGTGGCGCGGTGCCGCGACCCCCGAGCCCACCAGGCGAAGCGGCCCGACCCGCCGGCTGTCCGTCCCACGCACCCCGTCGCTGTAGTCGTTCGCGTAGTTCACGCCCACCTGGAGGGCCAGCGAGACGCCGAGGGCCAGCAGCGCCTTCCACCACACCGCGCCGGAGGCGGCTGCCGCGGCCCCGGTGCCCGCCACGACCGGAGCCACGGCTGCCGGGAGCGTGCGTGGCCGGGCTCCCTCGACCCACTGGGCCGCCGTCGTCATCGCACCGTCCCCGCGGACAGGGCGGCGACGGCCAGCGCGCGGACGCCGCTGCGGTCGACCTTTCCCGTGGGCAGCATCGGCAGCGTGTCGACCCGGACCAGCGAACGCGGCAACCACGCGGCCGGCAGCCGGTCCGCGGCCAGGTCGCGCAGCCGCTCGACCGACCCAAGGTCGACGTCGGGCGCCGCGGCGACGACCGCCACCACCCGCTCGCCCCACTGCTCGTCCGGGACCCCGACGACGCACCACGCCCGCACCGCGCCCGTCGGTGCCGGCCCGACCAGCTCGGACAGCACGCTCTCGACCCGGTCGGGGACGACCTTCTCGCCGCCGCTGACGATCACGTCGTCGATCCTGCCGACCACGGTCAGCCGCCCGTCCTCCCACCGGGCCAGGTCACTGGTCCGCAGCCGCCCCGCCCCGTCGACGGCGCCCGCCGTCAGGTCCGGGCGGAGGCGGTACCCGGAGAACAGCGTCGGGCCGGCGACCAGGACCCGGCCCACGCCGCTCGGGTCCTCGTCCGCCAGCGCGACCTCGACGCCGTCCAGCGGGCTTCCGTCGTACACGCAACCGCCGCACGTCTCGCTCATGCCGTACGTCGTCACACACGGACACCCCGGCGGCGCGGGCCCGGTCCAGCACGCTCGGCGCGGCGGCCGCGGCGCCCAGGAGCACTGCGTCGTAGGCCCGCAGGTCCACCTCCGCGGTCAGCAGCCGGTCCAGCTGCGTCGGCACGAGCGAGGTGTACAGCCGTACCCCGGCCCGATCGGCCTCCGTCGCCGCGGTCCGGGTGGCCGCCGCGAACGACGCCGGGTCGAAGCCCGGCGCGACCCCCGGCCACCGCGAGGCCCGACAGAACCGGAGCGCGGCCGGCCAGCACGGCGCGGACCACGACCATCAGCCCCGCCACGTGGGTCAGGGGCAGCGCCAGCACCCACCGCCCGGGTCCACCCAGCCGCCGTGCGGTGGCCGCCGCCGAGGCCCGAACGGCCGCGGACGTCAGCAGCACCCCCTTCGGCTCGCCGGTCGAGCCCGAGGTCGGAACCACCAGGGCGAGGCCGTCGGCCTCCGGTGGCGCCGCCGGGTCGTCCGGACGGAACGCCTCCACCAGTGCGCCCCGCACGCCGGCCGGACCGCCGACCGGTAGGGGGAGCACCGGAGGCCCCGAGCCGTCCAGCGCGGACCGCACCGCCGCGACCCACTCGTCCAGGGCGCCCGGGCCCGCGTCGAGCGCGCGAAGGACCGGACGGCTCATGGTGCGCCAGCCTACGGAGGCGGTCGTGGTGTCGGTTCGCAGGCTGCCCAGCGGTCACCGCTCACGACGACGTGAGTGAGGAAGTCGAGCCCGACCGCGGCCGCGGCGGCGGCCAGCGCCGCGGTCACCTTCAGGTCCTCGGCACTGGGGGTCACGTCGCCGGACGGGTGGTTGTGCGCGACCGCGAACGCGGAGCCGTCGTGCAGCAGCACAGCGGTCAGCAGCTCGCGCACCGGGAGCAGGCACTCGTCGCTGCTGCCCTCGGTCAGCACGAACGCCCGCCGCACCCGCAGCGCGTTGTCGCAGACCACGAGCACGACGCGTTCGCGGCGAGCCTCGGACAGCCAGGGCCGGACCGCCATCGCCACGCCGGCGCTGTCCCGGACGACCAGGCCGGGCGGGACGGCACCCAACCGCCGCGCCAGCCCGAACGCCGCCACCACGCGGGCCGCCTTCACCGGTCCGACGCCGGCTCGGCGGGCCAGCTCCGCCGGCACCGCCCGGGCCAGCCCGTGCGGCCCGCCGTGGTCGGACAGCAGCTCGTGCGCGAGGGACAGAGCACCGGTGCCCCGCACGCCGGTCCCGAGCAGCACCGCCAGCAGCTCGGCGTCCGCCAACGGTTCGGGGCCGTGGTCGAGCAGCCGCTCGCGCGGGCGCTGGCGCACCGGGATCGCGGCCATGGCCCGCGGGCCTGGGGGTCGGGAAGACCCGGCGCCCGCTCCGGCCGGCCGCCCGTGGTCGGTCAGGTCATCCATGCTGGGGACGCTAGGCCGCCGGGGGCGAGGGGCGCGCCACCGTGCACCCGGCTGTGGACATCGGTCCCGCTGGCCCAGGGTGTGGACGACCGGCGAACGCAGCCCTACGGCTGCGCAGTCCGTGCGTCGATCCGTCCCATGATCCGGGTGAGGTCGGCGACGTCGCGGTCGTCGAGCGCATCGCCGAACGCGTGCTGCAGCCATCGGTGGTGACTGTCCCGGGCCCGCCTGACCAGCGACCGGCCGCGGGGGGTGATCCGGGCGTACGTCGAGCGGGCGTCGCGCGGGTCGGGCTCGCGCCGGATCAGCCCCGCGTCCTGCATCCGGTCGAGCAGCTTGGAGAGCCCGGACGGGGACAGGACGACCGTCGACGCGAGCTCGCTCAGCCCAAGCCGTCCGCCGGCCATGTCCAGCTGCATGAGCACGTCGTAGCGGGACATCGTCAGGCCGCTGTCCTGGCGCATCTGCGTCTCGACCTGGTCCCAGAGCCGGGCATGGGTCCGGACCAGCGCGATCCACGCGCCGGTCCACCGCGCGAGCCCGTCCGTCGCCATGGTGCCAGTGTACGCCAACTACTTGACATGCCAAGTGTCACCGAGCATTATTTGACATGCCAAATGACCGCGTCAACGGCACAAGGAGGTTCCGATGAAGACAGCGACGATGGTCGTGCCCACGGTCCCGGTCACGGACCTGGACCGGGCCAAGGACTTCTACGGCGGCACCCTCGGGCTGACGTTCCTCTGGGAGAGCCCGGTGGCCGTCCGCTACGGCTGCGGTGCCAGCGAGATCTCCGTCTTCAAGCGACCGCCGACCACGACCGAGCACACGCTGGCCCACTTCGAGGTCGACGACATCGAGGTCGTGGTCCGTGAGCTGTCGGACGGCGGCGTGGAGTTCATCGACTACGCCGACGGCCCGCTCGCGACGACCGGCCACATCGCGCAGCTCGGTCCGGCCCGGGCCGCATGGTTCCACGACCCCGACGGCAACACCCTCGGGCTCCGCCAGGGCTAGTCGGGGGCGCGGCGCAGGCCCCGGTCGACCAGGTCCTCCTCGCCGCCGGACGGCTGCGCGGACGGGTCCAGGGCTTCGGCCTGCACCTGGTGCGCCGCGGCGTGCTCGGCCGGCCCGCCGGTGGCGTTCGCCACCAGGTCGTTGATGTGCGAGGCCATGGCGATGTCCAGCGCCGTGACCCCGCCGGCGGAGTGCGTCGTCAGGTCGATCCGCAGACTGCCGTCCGAACGCACGATGTCCGGGTCGTGGTTCATCGCTCGCGCACTCTCGGCCAGCGACCCCAGCAGCTGCTCGGCCTGGGCGTCGGTCACCGACACCGTGCGGGAGATGGCCGTCGTGTCACCGGACCACTCGGGCAGGGCCCGCAGGGACGACTCGACAAGCTTCTGGTCCAGTCGGTCGGGCATGACGCCCTCCTTGCCTCGGGCGGTGCCGGCGGCCCGCCTCTGCATGGAGTCCTACCGGGTCGGGGCCCCGACGACAACCCCGCCCCGGCCGCCGGTCGTCAGCCGACGGTCCGGTCCTAGGCTGCCCGCATGACGTTCACCGACCCGCCCCGGCTCGACGACGGGGGTGACCCGGCCCGATCCACCGTGCGTCCGGGCGCCCGGTGGCAGCCGGCCGGGCAGTGGCAGGACATCGGCTACGCCACCGCCGACGGCATCGCGAAGATCACCATCGACCGCCCGCACAAGCGCAACGCGTTCCGTCCGCAGACGCTGTTCGAGCTCGCCCGGGCCTTCGAGACCGCGCGTGACGACGACACCGTCGGCGTGATCGTGCTGACCGGCGCGGGCGACTACGCGTTCTGCTCCGGCGGGGACCAGATGATCCGGGGCGACGACGGGTACATCGGCGACGACGCGGTCGCCGCCAAGGGCATCGGCCGGCTGAACGTCCTGGACCTCCAGGTCCAGATCCGTCGGCTGCCCAAGCCGGTCGTGGCGATGGTGGCGGGGTACGCGATCGGCGGCGGGCACGTCCTGCACGTGGTCTGCGACCTCACGATCGCGGCCGACAACGCGCGGTTCGGCCAGACCGGCCCGATGGTCGGGTCCTTCGACGGCGGGTACGGGTCGGGGCTGCTCGCTCGGCAGATCGGGCAGAAGCTGGCCCGCGAGGTCTGGTTCATGTGCCGGCAGTACGACGCCGGGCAGGCGCTGGACTGGGGCCTGGTCAACGCGGTGGTCCCGCTGGCCGACCTCGAGGTGGAGACGGTCGCGTGGTGCCGCCGCATGCTCGAGATGTCGCCGCTCGCGCTGCGCATGCTCAAGGCCAGCCTCAACGCCGCGGACGACGGCCTCGCCGGGATCCAGCAGCTGGCCGGCGACGCGACCATGCTCTTCTACATGACCGAGGAGGCCCAGGAGGGCCGCAACGCCTACCAGGACCGCCGCCGCCCGGACTTCGCGCAGTTCCCCAAGCGTCCCTGACCGCGGTCGCGCATGCCGGTCCCCGACGTCCCGTCGCTGGCGCAGCTGCACGCCGCCGCCCGGGTCGTCCGCCTCCCGCTCGTGACGCGGTTCCGCGGTGTCACCGAGCGAGAGGCGATGCTCGTGCGCGGGCCGTCCGGCTGGGGCGAGTTCGCGCCGTTCCTGGAGTACCCGCCGCGGGAGGCGGCCAGGTGGCTGGCCGCGGCGGTCGAGGCGGCTTGGGGCAGCTGGCCGGCGCCGATCCGGGACCGGGTGCCGGTGAACGCGATCGTGCCGGCCGTCGGGCCGGACGACGCGGCCCGCCTGGTCGCCGACTCGGGCGGCTGCCGCACGGTCAAGGTCAAGGTCGCCGAGCCGGGCCAGTCCCTCGACCAGGACCTCGCCCGGGTCGAGGCCGTGGCCGCCGCCCTTGGCGCGGCCGGCCCGGGCGGCCGGGTCCGGGTCGACGCCAACGGCGGGTGGACCGTGGCCGAGGCGGTCGCGGCGCTGCCCCGGCTGATCGCGGCGGCCGGCGGGGCCGAGGCGTTCGAGTTCGCCGAGCAGCCGTGCGCCACCCTGCCCGAGCTGGCCGAGGTCCGGCGCCTGCTGGACGTCCGCGTGGCCGTCGACGAGGGCCTGCGCAAGGCGGACGACCCGCGCGGCGTGGCCGGGCTGCGCGAGGCCGCGGACGTCGTCGTCGTCAAGGTCGCACCGCTCGGGGGCGTTCGCGCGGCGAGGTCGGTGGCGCAGGCGTACGGGCTGCCGGTGGTCGTGTCGAGCGCCCTGGACACCTCGGTCGGGCTGGCCGGCGGCGTCGCGCTGGCCGCCGCGCTGCCCGGGCTCGAGCACGCGTGCGGCCTGGGGTCCGGCCGGCTGCTCGCCCGGGACGTGGTCGGCGCGACCGCAGCGGCTGCTGCCGGTCGACGGCGCGCTGCCGGTCCGTCGACCGGAGCCGGACGCCGGCCTGCTCGACGAGCTGGCCGCGACCCCGGACCGCGAACGCTGGTGGCGCTCGCGGCTGGATGCCGCGTACGGGATCATGGCCGCGTCATGAACCCTTCGACCGCGCTGGGCCGCGTCCTGGTGGACGAGCTGGTGCGCTGCGGTGTGCGGGAGGCCGTGCTCGCCCCCGGCTCCCGGTCGGCGCCGCTGGCCGTCGCCCTGCAAGAGGCCGACGCGGCTGGACGGCTCCGGCTGCACGTGCGGGTTGACGAGCGGTCCGCGGCGTTCTGCGCGCTGGGGCTGGCCAAGGCGTCCGGGCGCCCGGTGGTGGTGGCGACCACCTCGGGGACGGCCGCGGCCAACCTGCACCCGGCCGTGCTGGAGGCCGGCGAGTCCGGGGTCCCGCTGGTCGTCCTCACGGCCGACCGCCCCCCGGAGCTGCGCGCCACCGGCGCGAACCAGACCGTCGACCAGGTCGGGCTGTACGGCCGCGCCGTGCGCCTGTTCCACGAGGTCGGGGTGCCGGAGGCCAGGCCCGGGCAGGTCGGGTACTGGCGGGCGCTGGTCGGACGAGCGGTCGCCGCCGCGGCGGGCGTGACAGGCCGGGACCCGGGGCCGGTGCACCTGAACCTCGCCCTGCGCGAGCCGCTCGTCGACGACGGCGACCCGACCTGGCCCGAGCCGCTGGCGGGTCGGGCGGACGGAGCCCCCTGGACTGCGGTCGAGGGGCGGCCGCCCGGCCTCGCCGGCCCGTGGCACCTGCCCGGCCCGGCACAGGCGGCCGGGGAGCCCGAGGACTGGCCGGAGCGCACGCTGATCCTCGTCGGCGACGCGCCGCGCGAGCTCGGCGGCGCAGTGCGGCTGCTCTCGGAGGCGCACGGCTGGCCGGTCGTCAGCGAGGCTTCCGGCAACGCGCGCGAAGGGCTCACTGCGCTGCGCTGCGGTCACCTGCTCCTCGACGACGAGTCGTTCGTCGACGCGCATCGCCCGGACCGGGTGCTCGTCGTCGGCCGGCCCACCCTGCACCGCGGTGCGATCGCGTTGCTGCGCCGCGCGGACGTACCGGTCGAGGTCGTGGCACCGACCGTCCGCTGGGCCGACCAGACCCGGTCCGCGGTCAACGTCCGGGTCGCCCTGCCGCGACCGGTCGAGCCCGCGCCGGACCGCGCAGCGAGCGGGTGGCTGCGCAGCTGGCTGGACGCCGACCGGGCGCTGTCCGCCGCGGTCGACGTGCTGCTGGACGACCCGGTCTTCGACAAGGCGCCGCCCGAGCCGGCGATCGCCCGGGACCTGTACGCCGCGCTCCCGCCCGGCTCGCTCCTGGTCGCCGGGTCTTCGCTGCCGGTCCGGGACCTGTGCGTCGCCCGGCCGCGGGCCGGGGTCACCGTCCTCGCCAACCGAGGCGCGGCCGGGATCGACGGCACGGTCTCCACGGCGGTCGGGGCCGCCCTCGCCTGGCAGCGCGACGGCGGCGGACCGGCGTTCGCGCTGCTCGGCGACCTCACCTTCGTGCACGACGCGAACGGCCTGCTGCTCGGCCCGGACGAGCCGCGCCCCGACCTGACCTTCGTCGTCGTGAACAACGACGGTGGCGGGATCTTCGGGCTGCTCGAACAGGGCGGCGCGCTCGGCGAGCCCGGGTACGAGCGCGTCTTCGGCACCCCGACGGGCGTCGACCTCGCTGCTCTGTGCGGCGCGAGCGGCACCCCGCACACGCGGGTCTCGACCGTCGCCGAGCTGCTGTCGGCCGCCCTGGACCCGCGCGCGGGCATGCAGGTCGTGGAGGTGCGCACCGACCGGGTCGCCGCGCGCGAGCTGGCCGCCGCAGTGGCCGGCCTGGTGGCGGGCCTGGTGGCCGGCCTGTGACCGGCCGCGCCGCGCCCGGCTCGCGGGTCAGGGACGCGGCCGGTCCGGGCGACCCGAGGTGAGCCAGGAGCGCAGCCGCTCCAGTCCGTCGTGCACCGGGTCGACCACGGTCACCCCGGACCCGCCCCGCAGGCGTCCCGAGGTGGATCCGGCGGTCCCGACGACGAGGACCGGGCCGGGGTGCCGGGACGCGAGCAGCGCGAAGTCGCCGTCCCCGGTGACCAGGACCAACGGTTCGGGATCCGGGACGTACGCCGCCGCGAGCACGGCGTCCGCACCCTGCCAGCCGCTCGCCGGCCGGACGTCCGCGGTGTCCGGCCAGACCACCTGGGCCAGCCGGGTGGGGTGACCGGCGACGACGAGTCGCTGCACGCCGGTCAGCTCGGCCGCCACCAGGCGCAGCCGCGCGACGTCGAGGTTGTCCGCGTCGACGAGGACCTGCGGGCCCGGCACCGCGGCGGTGCCGGGGTCGGTCATGCGGCCGGTCAGCCCTCCGACTCGAGGGCGTCGCGGACCGGCACGAACTTGGCCTGGGCCTCGGTCAGCTCGTCGTCGGGGTCCGAGCCCGCGACGATGCCGCAGCCGGCGAACAGCCGCAGCCGGGTCCCGGCCACCTCGGCGCAGCGCAGGGCGATGCCGAACTCCCCGTCGCCGCCGGTGCCCAGCCAGCCGACCGGCCCGGCGTACCGGCCGCGGTCCATGCCCTCGAGCTCGCGGATGACCTCGAGCGCCACCTCGGTCGGGGTGCCGCAGACCGCCGCCGTCGGGTGCAGGGCGCCGACCAGCGCCAGCACGCCGCTGCCGTCGGACAGCCGTCCCGACACGTCGGTGGCCAGGTGCTGGACGTTGCGCAGGCGGAGCACCTTGGGGTGCTCGGGGACGTCCAGGTCGGCACAGTGCTCGGCGAGCACGGCCGCCACCGAGTGCACCGCGATCTCGTGCTCCTCGAGGTCCTTCTCGGAGCCGAGCAGGGCGTCGGCGAGCTCGCCGTCCGCCGCGTCGTCGCCCAGCCGCCCCACGGTCCCGGCCAGGACCCGGGACAGCACCCGGTCCCCGGACCGGCGGACCAGCAGCTCGGGGGTCGCGCCGACCAGGCCGTCGACCGAGAAGGTCCAGCAGGACGGGTAGCGCTCGGCCAGCCGCCGGAGCAGGTGGCGCGCGTCGACCGGCTCGCTGGTGGTCGCCACCAGGTCGCGGGCCAGCACCACCTTGTCGAGCTCGCCGCGCACGATCGAGGCGACGGCCCGGCGCACCGCGCCCTGCCACTGCACCGCGCTCAGCGAGCCTTCCGACCAGCGCACCCCGGACGGCGCCCGCGGGACCGAGACCGGCGGCAGCTCGGGGTCGGCGCCGTCGCCGACGACCGTCACCCAGGTGGTGCCGTCGCGTCGCCCGACGAGCACCCGGGGGACGATGAGCACCGACGGGCCGGCGTGCGGCTCGAACGCGAACGAGGCGAACGCCACGGGTCCGGTCCCGGGAACGGTCACCGCGTCGTCGACGAGCACGCCGTCCAGCCAGTCGTCCCACCACTGCTCGGCCGCGGCGAACCGGTCCGGGCCGGTCAGCTCGATCCTGGCCGCCTGTCCCCAGCCGACGAGCCCGTCGCCGCCACGGACCCAGGCCAGCGGGGCGTCGGCCGGCAGCCGTTCCAGCAGCGCGCCCGAGACGTCGGCGGGCAGGCCGTCGACGGGGAGGGTGCGCACGGTGGTGGGCGCGACCACTTCTGCGGTGGACACAACGCCCCAGGGTAGGCCCAGCCGGACGACCGGGCAGCCCGACCTGATCCTTGGGGCCGCCGACCCTAGGCTCACGGCATGGACGTAGCCGGCAAGGTCGTGGTGGTCACCGGGGCCGGCCGCGGGATCGGTGCGGGGCTGACCCGGCGGTTCGCCACCGACGGTGCCGCCGTCGTCGTCGTCGACCTGGACGGCGACGCGGCCGCCGAGCTGGCGGCGGACCTCGGCCGGGCCGACCCGTCGGTACGCGCCCTGGCCGAGCGGGTGGACGTCGCCGTGCCCGAGCAGGTGGCCGCCCTGGTCGAGCGGGTCGAGACCACGGTCGGTCCCATCCAGGTGTTCGTGGCCAACGCCGGCGTCGGCGCGGGTGGCGGGCTCGAAGCGGGCGACGACGACTGGCAACGCGCGTGGGACGTCAACCTCATGGCCCACGTGTACGCGGCCCGCGCGGTGGTCCCGCGCATGCTGGCCCGCGGCGGCGGCTCGTTCGTCACCACCGCCAGCGCGGCCGGCCTGCTGACCAACCTGGGCAACGCGCCGTACTCGGTGACCAAGCACGCCGCCGTCGCGTTCGCCGAGTGGCTGGCGGTGACGTACGGCGAGCAGGGGCTGCACGTGGCGTGCATCTGCCCGATGGGGGTGGCGACGGACCTGCTGCTCGGCGGGCTGGACCGGCTCGAGGGCGCCAGCGTCGCAGCCGAGCGTGTGCTCACGGTCGACGAGGCGGTCGACACGATCATGGCCGGGCTGCGGTCCGGCCGCTTCCTCGTGCTGACCCATCCGGAGACGGCGACGTACGAGCAGCACCGGGTCGCCGACCGGGACCGGTGGATCGGCGGCATGCAGCGGCTGCAGCGCACCGTGCTCGAGCAGCTGTCCGGCAGACTTCCGCGGTGACGATGATGACCAGGGCCAGGCTGGACAAGGAGCCGCACGACGTCGCGGCGATGTTCGACGGCGTGGCCGCCCGCTACGACCTGACCAACGACGTGCTCTCCGGCGGGCAGGCGCGGCTGTGGCGGCGGGCCGTCGTGCGCGCTGTCGACCCGCGGCCCGGCCTGCGCATCCTGGACCTGGCCGCCGGGACCGGGACCAGCAGCAGCCCGTTCGCCGCCGCCGGCGCCGAGGTCGTCCCGTGCGACTTCTCGCTCGGCATGCTGCGGGTGGGCAAGCAGCGCGAGCCCGGCCTGCCGTTCGTCGCCGGGGACGGGCTGCGGCTGCCGTTCGCCGAGGGGGTCTTCGACGCGGTGACCGTCTCGTTCGGGCTGCGCAACGTCCAGGACCCGGACCAGGCCCTGCGCGAGCTGCTGCGGGTGACCCGTCCGGGCGGGCGGCTGGTGCTGTGCGAGTTCAGCCACCCGACCTGGGCGCCGGTCCGGACCGCTGTACATGGAGTACCTGATGCGTGCGCTGCCGGCGGTCGCCCGCCGGGTCAGCTCCAACCCCGACGCGTACGTCTACCTGGCCGAGTCGATCAGGGACTGGCCCGACCAGCCGGCGCTGGCCGCCGTGATCGGCCGGGCCGGCTGGGCCGGGGTCGGCTGGCGGGACCTCAGCGGCGGCATCGTCGCCCTGCACCGCGCGACCCGCTCACCGTAGGATGGGCCCAACCGCTCGTGAAAGTCTTCACAAGTGACCAGGGAGCCCCTCTCCGTGAACCGCCCCGCCCCCAGCCACGCCGACGCCGACGTCATCGTCGTCGGCGCCGGCCCGGCCGGTTCGGCCACCGCGTACCACCTGGCCCGGACCGGCCTGGACGTGCTGGTGCTGGAGAAGACCGCGTTCCCGCGCGAGAAGGTCTGCGGCGACGGCCTGACCCCGCGCGCGGTGCGGGCGCTGGTCGCGATGGGCGTCGACACCTCGCCGGAGGCCGGCTGGATCCGCAACCACGGCCTGCGGATCATCGGCGGCGGCCACCGGCTCGAGATGCCGTGGCCCGACCTCGCCGACTTCCCCTCGTACGGGCTCGTCCGGCGCCGCACCGACTTCGACGAGATCCTCGCGCGCACCGCGCAGAAGGCCGGCGCGCGGCTGCACGAGCGGACCGCGGTCACCGGACCGGTCCTGGACGAGCGCACCGGCCGGGTGCTCGGCGTGACCGCCCGCGCCACCGAGCCGGACGGCACCAAGGGCCCGGAGGTGACCTACCGCGCGCCGCTGGTCGTGGCCGCGGACGGCAACTCGTCGCGGCTGTCGCTGGCCGTCGGGCTGCGTCCGCGCGACGACCGGCCGATGGGTGTCGCGGTGCGCACGTACTACACGAGCCCGCGCCACGAGGACGACTGGCTGGAGTCCTGGCTCGAGCTGTGGGACTACTCCGGCCCGGAGCCGAGGCTGCTGCCCGGCTACGGCTGGGCCTTCGGCGTCGGCGACGGCACGTCGAACGTCGGCCTGGGCATCCTCAACACCAGCAAGGCCTTCCAGAACGTCGACTACAAGGCGCTGCTGCGCGGGTGGCTGGACCACACCCCCGAGGAGTGGGGCTACCGGCCCGAGAACATGACCCAGCCGGTGCGCGGCGCCGCCCTGCCGATGGGGTTCAACCGGCAGCCGCACTACCGCGACGGCCTGCTGCTGGTCGGCGACTCCGGCGGCATGGTCAACCCGTTCAACGGCGAGGGGATCGCCTACGCGATGGAGTCCGGCGAGCTGGCCGCCCAGATCGTCGCGCAGGCGATGGCGCGGCCGGACGCCGCCGGCCGCGAGCGCGCGCTGGCCGCCTACCCCAAGGCGCTGAAGGACACCTACGGCGGCTACTACACCCTCGGCCGGCTCTTCGTGCGGGCGATCGGTCACCCCGACGTCATGCGCCTGGCCACCCGGCGCGGGCTGCCGCACGAGACCCTCATGCGGTTCACGCTGAAGCTGCTCGCCAACCTCACCGACGCCAGCGGCGGCGACCGGATGGACCGTCTCATCAACGCCCTCAGCCGCGTCGCCCCGGCCGCGTGAGGACCCCGTGACCGCGCCCGCCCGGCCCGCCTCGGCCCACCCTGCAGGCAGCCCTAGGATGGGCTGGCCCGCGAGCAGAGAGGGGGTCAGGTCCTCGTGAACAGTGCTGTCCCCGTGGTGTTCCTGGGCGCCATCGCCGCCTTCGTTCGCCGTGTTCTCCGTCGTGGCCGGCTCGCTGTCCGGGCCCGCGCCGCTACAACCGCGCCAAGCTCGACGCGTACGAGTGCGGGATCGAGCCGACGCCGCAGCCGATCGGCGGCGGCAGGTTCCCGGTCAAGTACTACCTGACCGCGATGCTCTTCATCATCTTCGACATCGAGATCGTGTTCCTCTACCCGTGGGCGGTCGCGTTCGACCGGCTCGGGGTGTTCGGTCTGGTCGAGATGGTCCTGTTCATCGCCACCTTGGGCATCGCCTACGCGTACGTCTGGCGTCGGGGCGGGCTCGAGTGGGACTGACGGCCGGCAAGTCCACGGAACGGAGCGCACGGATGGGCACCCCCGATGGGCCTTGAGGAGAAGCTGCCGAGCGGCGTGCTGCTGACCAGTGTCGAGCAGCTGGTCGGCTACGTGCGCAAGGGCTCGCTGTGGCCGGCGACGTTCGGGCTCGCCTGCTGCGCGATCGAGATGATGGCCACCGGCGCGGGCCGCTACGACCTGGCCCGGTTCGGGATGGAGGTCTTCCGCGCCTCGCCGCGCCAGGCCGACCTGATGATCGTCGCCGGCCGGGTCAGCCAGAAGATGGCCCCGGTGCTGCGCCAGATCTACGACCAGATGCCCGACCCCAAGTGGGTGCTCGCGATGGGCGTGTGCGCGTCGTCGGGCGGCATGTTCAACAACTACGCGGTGGTCCAGGGCGTCGACCACATCGTGCCCGTCGACATGTACCTGCCCGGCTGCCCGCCGCGCCCGGAGATGCTGATGGACGCGATCCTCAAGATCCACCAGCAGATCCAGGACACCAAGCTGGGCGTCCACCGCAAGCGCGAGATCGCCGAGCTCGAGGAGGCCGCCCTGAGCGCCACCCCGACGCACGAGATGAAGGGCCTGCTGCGGTGACCGGCGGGCGCCGGCGAGGTGGTCTCGGTCCGGCACGGGATGTTCGGCGCCTCGGACGGCGGGGACACCTCCGGCTACGGGCTGCTCCGCCGCCCGGTCGAGCTCCCCGGCGCGTCGAGCCGCCCCTACGGCGAGCCGTTCGACGCGCTCGCCGACGCGGTCGAGGCCGCCGTCCCCGACCACGCCGACGCGGTCGAGGCGGTCGTCGTCGACCGCGGCGAGATCACGTACCACGTCCGGCGCGAGCACCTGGTGGCGTTCATGCAGGACCTGCGCGACGACCCGGGCACCCGCTTCGAGATGTGCCTGGGCGTCAACGGCGTGCACTTCCCCGAGCAGTCCGGCCGCGAGCTGCACGCGGTGTACCCGTTGCTGTCGATCACGCACAACCGGCGGCTGCGGGTCGAGGTCTCGGTGCCCGACGCCGACCCGCACGTGCCCTCGGTCGTGTCGGTGTACCCGACGAACGACTGGCACGAGCGCGAGACGTACGACTTCTTCGGCATCGTCTTCGACGGCCACCCGGCGCTGACCCGGATCATGATGCCCGACGACTGGCCCGGCCACCCGCAGCGCAAGGACTACCCGCTCGGCGGGATCCCGGTGGAGTACAAGGGCGCCGAGATCCCACCGCCGGACCAGCGGAGGGCCTACCACTGATGTCCACCACGTACGAGAGCAGCGGCCCCGACGCGTACGCCGGCGCGCGCGACACGACCGAGGGCACCGTCTACACGGTCACCGGCCAGGACTGGGACAGCGTGGTCCAGGGGGTGGCCGACGACCACTCCGAGCGGGTCGTCGTCAACATGGGGCCGCAGCACCCGTCGACGCACGGCGTGCTCCGGCTGATCCTCGAGCTCGAGGGCGAGACCGTCACCGAGTCGCGGGTCGGCATCGGCTACCTGCACACCGGGATCGAGAAGAACCTGGAGTTCCGCAACTGGACCCAGGGCGTCACGTTCGTGACCCGGATGGACTACCTGTCCCCGTTCTTCAACGAGACCGCGTACTGCCTGGGCGTCGAGAAGCTGCTCGGCATCACCGACGAGATCCCCGAGCGGGCCACGGTCATCCGCGTGCTGATGATGGAGCTCAACCGGATGTCCTCGCACCTGGTCGCGCTGGCCACCGGCGGCATGGAGCTCGGCGCGCTCACCGCGATGATCTTCGGGTTCCGCGAGCGCGAGATCATCCTCGACCTGTTCGAGCTGGTCAGCGGGCTGCGGATGAACCACGCGTACGTCCGTCCCGGCGGGGTCGTCCCAGGACCTGCCGATGGGCGCGGTCGACAGCATCGCCGAGGCCGTGACCCTGCTGCGCAAGAACTACAAGGACATGTCCGACCTGCTGGTCGACAACGGGATCTGGAAGGCGCGCACCGACGGTGTCGGCTACCTGGACCTCGCCGGCTGCATGGCGCTGGGGGTCACCGGCCCGGTGCTGCGCGCCACCGGACTGCCGCACGACCTGCGCAAGTCGCAGCCGTACTGCGGCTACGAGACCTACGACTTCGAGGTCCCGGTGCGCAGGTCGGCCGACGCGTACGGCCGCTTCCTGGTGCGGCTGGACGAGCTGCACGAGTCGCTGAAGATCGTCGAGCAGTGCCTGGACCGGCTCAAGCCGGGCCCGATCATGGTGGCGGACAAGAAGATCGCCTGGCCGGCCCAGCTGGCGCTCGGCTCGGACGGTCTGGGCAACTCCCTGGACCACATCCGGCACATCATGGGCGAGTCGATGGAGGCCCTGATCCACCACTTCAAGCTGGTGACGGAGGGCTTCCGGGTGCCGGCCGGGCAGGTGTACCAGGCGGTCGAGTCACCGCGCGGCGAGCTCGGCGTGCACATCGTCTCCGACGGCGGCACCCGGCCGTACCGCGTGCACTTCCGCGACCCCTCGTTCACCAACCTGCAGGCCACCGCGGCGATGTGCGAGGGCGGCATGATCGCCGACGTCATCGCCGCCGTCGCCAGCATCGACCCCGTCATGGGCGGAGTGGACCGATAGACATGCCGATGACCGACGAGGCGGCCGACCGGCTGCGCGAGGAGATGGGCGCGATCATCGCCCGCTACCCGAAGCCGCGCTCGGCCCTGCTCCCGATGCTGCACCTCGTGCAGTCGGAGGAGGGCTACGTCACGCCCGCGGGCGTGGCCCTGTGCGCGGACAGGCTCGGGCTGACCCGGGCCGAGGTCTCCGCGGTGGCGACCTTCTACTCGATGTACAAGCGGCACCCGGTCGGCGACTACCACGTCGGCGTCTGCACGAACACCCTGTGCGCCGTGCTCGGCGGCGACGCCATCTTCGCGGCGCTGAAGGAGCACCTGGGCGTCGGCAACGACGAGACCACGCCGGACGGCAAGGTCACGCTCGAGCACATCGAGTGCAACGCCGCCTGCGACTACGCGCCGATGATGACCGTGAACTGGGAGCTCTTCGACAACCAGACCGTCGAGAGCGCCAAGGAGCTCGTGGACCGGCTGCGCGCCGGCGACGAGGTCCACTCCACCCGCGGCCCCAGGGTGTGCACGTTCCGGCAGGTCGAGCGGGTGCTGGCCGGCTTCCCCGACGACCTGGCCGGCGCCGGCCCGGCCGCGGGGCCTGCCACCGCTCGCCGGCCTCGAGCTCGCGCACGAGCGTTCCGAGTCAGCCCCGCCGATGACGAAGGAAGGCTGAGGTGCAGCTCACTCCCGTGCTGTCCGCGTTCTGGGACGAACCCGACGCGTACACGCTCGCTGCGTACGAGCGGCACGACGGCTACCAGGCGCTGCGGACCGCGCTGGCGCGGCACCCGGACGAGACCGTCCAGGTGGTCAAGGACTCCGGCCTGCGCGGCCGTGGCGGCGCCGGGTTCCCGACCGGCATGAAGTGGGGCTTCATCCCGCAGGGCGACGACAAGCCGCACTACCTCGTGGTGAACGCGGACGAGTCCGAGCCGGGGACCTGCAAGGACATCCCGCTGATGCTGGCGAACCCGCACGTGCTGCTGGAAGGCGTCGTCATCGCGTCGTACGCGATCCGCTGCCACCACGCGTTCATCTACGTGCGCGGCGAGGTCGTGCACGTGATCCGGCGGGTCCAGGCCGCCGTCGCCGAGGCGTACGCGGCCGGCTACCTCGGCCGGGACATCCTCGGCAGCGGGTTCGACCTCGACGTCACGGTGCACGCCGGCGCGGGGGCGTACATCTGCGGCGAGGAGACCGCGCTGCTGGACTCGCTGGAGGGTCTGCGCGGGCAGCCGCGGCTGCGCCCGCCGTTCCCGGCGGTGGCCGGGCTGTACGCCTGCCCGACGGTCGTGAACAACGTCGAGTCGATCGCCAGCGTGCCGGCGATCGTGCGCGGCGGCGCCGACTGGTTCAAGAGCATGGGTACGGAGAAGTCGGCCGGGTTCACGCTGTACTCCCTGTCCGGTCACGTAGCCAGGCCGGGCCAGTACGAGGCGCCGCTGGGGGTGACGCTGCGCGAGCTGCTGGACGTGTCCGGCGGGGTGCGCGAGGGCCACGAGCTGAAGTTCTGGACGCCCGGCGGCTCGTCGACGCCGATGCTCACCGCCGAGCACCTGGACGTCCCGCTGGACTACGAGGCGGTCGGCGCGGCCGGCTCGATGCTGGGCACCAAGGCGCTGCAGGTGTTCGACGAGACGACCTGCGTGGTGCGGGCCGTGCTGCGCTGGACCGAGTTCTACAAGCACGAGTCCTGCGGCAAGTGCACGCCGTGCCGCGAGGGCACGTACTGGCTGGTGCAGATCCTGGACCGGCTCGAGCGCGGCGAGGGCACCGAGGCCGACCTGGACACCCTGCTCGACCTGTGCGACAACATCTTCGGCCGGGCGTTCTGCGCGCTCGGCGACGGTGCGACCAGCCCGATCACCTCCTCCATCCAGTACTTCCGGGACGAGTACGTCGCGCACGTCACCGAGGGCGGCTGCCCGTTCGACCCGGTGGCCTCCACCGTCTTCGCAGGAGCGCACGCCTGATGACCGTCACCACGAGCACGACGAGCGTCACGGGCGCGGACACCGTCTCGCTGACCGTCGACGGGATCGAGGTGTCGGTCCCCAAGGGCACCCTGGTCATCCGAGCGGCCGAGCTGCTCGGGATAGCGGTGCCGCGGTTCTGCGACCACCCGCTGCTCGACCCGGTCGGCGCCTGCCGGCAGTGCCTGGTCGAGGTGGAAGGTCAGCGCAAGCCGCTCGCGTCCTGCACGACCACGGTCAGCGAGGGCATGGTCGTGCGGACCCAGCTGACATCCGAGGTCGCCGACAAGGCCCAGCGCGGCGTGATGGAGATGCTCCTCGTCAACCACCCGCTGGACTGCCCGATCTGCGACAAGGGCGGCGAGTGCCCGCTGCAGAACCAGGCCATGTCCAACGGCCGTGGCGAGTCCCGTTTCGACGGGCCCAAGCGGACGTTCCCCAAGCCGATCCCGTTGTCGACCCAGGTGCTCCTGGACCGCGAACGCTGCATCTCCTGCGCCCGCTGCACGCGGTTCGCCGCCCAGGTGGCGGGCGACCCGTTCATCGAGCTGGTCGAGCGCGGCGTCACCCAGCAGGTCGGGATCGAGGCCACCCAGCCGTTCGACTCGTACTTCTCCGGCAACACCGTGCAGATCTGCCCGGTCGGTGCGCTGACCGGGACGGCGTACCGGTTCCGGTCCCGGCCGTTCGACCTGGTGTCCGCGCCCGCGGCCTGCGAGCACTGCGCGTCCGGCTGCTCCCTGCGCAGCGACCACCGGCGCGGCAGCGTGCTGCGGCGGCTGGCCGCCGACGACCCGCAGGTCAACGAGGAGTGGAACTGCGACAAGGGCCGCTGGGCCTTCCACAACGGCACCCGGCCGGACCGGCTGCGCGCGCCGATGGTTCGCGAGGCCGACGGCTCCCTGGTCGAGACGTCCTGGCCGGACGCTCTGGACGTCGCCGCCCGCGGTCTGGAGGCGGCCCGCACCGGCAACGGCGTCGGCGTCCTGGTCGGCGGCCGCGCGACAGTGGAGGACGCGTACGCGTACGGCAAGCTCGCCCGGGTCGCGCTCGGCTGCAACGACGTCGACTTCCGGGCCCGCCCGCACTCCGCCGAGGAGGCGCAGTTCCTCGCCGCGCACGTCGCCGGCCGGGGGCCCGGCGACCCGGGCACCGCGACGTACGCCGACCTCGAGCACGCGCCGGCCGTGGTGCTGGCCGGCTTCGAGCCCGAGGAGGAGTCGCCGATCGTCTTCCTGCGGCTGCGCAAGGCCGCCCGCAAGGGCTCGGTGCAGGTGTTCTCGGTCGCGCCGTTCGGCGGCCGCGCGCTGGAGCGCCTGGGCGGGCGGCTGCTCCGCGCCGCACCCGGGACCGAGCCGCAGGTGCTCGCGGCGCTGGCCGCCGGCGCCGCCGACGAGCTCGGTGCCGCCGGCACGGACGCGGCCCGCCTGCTGCGCGAGCCCGGCGCCGTCCTGCTGGTCGGCGAGCGGCTCGCGGCGATCCCCGGTGCGCTGTCCGCGGCGGGACGGCTGGCCGCTGCCACCGGCGCCCGGCTCGGCTGGGTCCCGCGCCGGGCCGGCGAGCGCGGCGCGGTCGAGGCGGGCGCGCTGCCGGGCCTGCTGCCGGGCGGGCGTCCGGTCGACGACGCCGCCGCACGCGTCGACGCGGGGACGGCGTGGGGCGCGGTCGGGCTGCCCGTCGCGCCGGGACGCGACACCGCCGGGATGCTGGCCGCCGCCGCCGCCGGCGAGCTCGGTGCGCTCGTCGTCGGCGGTGTCGAGCCCGACGACCTGGCCGACCCGGCCGCCGCTCTCGCGGCCCTGGAGACGGTGCCGTTCGTGGTCAGCCTGGAGGTCCGCGCCGGCGCCGTCACCGAGCGCGCGGACGTGGTGCTCCCGGTGGCCCCGGTGGAGGAGAAGCCGGGCACGTTCCTGAGCTGGGAGGGCCGCCCGCGCCGGGTCGAGGCGGTGCTGCGCGAGGCGCTCACGATGAGCGACACCCAGGTCCTGTCGATGCTCGCGGACGCGCTCGGCACGCCGATCGGGCTGCCCGACCCGGCGGCCGCGGCGCGTGAGCTCGCCGAGCTCGGGACGTGGACCGGGGCGCGTCCGGCCGCCCCCGACCACGCCGGTGCCGCGCCGGCCCAGCCGGGTCCCGGCGAGGCGGTGCTGTCCACCTGGCGCCTGCTGCTCGACGCGGGCCGGATGCAGGACGGCGAGCCGTACCTGGCCGGGACCGCGCATCCGTCGGTCGCCCGGATGTCCGCGGCGACGGCGGCGGAGGTCGGCTGCGCCGACGGGGACCCGCTGACGGTGTCGACCGACCGGGGCTCGGTCACGGTGCCGCTGGTCGTGACGGACATGCCCGACCGGGTCGTCTGGCTGCCCGCCAACTCGGCCGGTTCGACCGTCCGTCGTACGCTCGCCGCGGACTCCGGATCCGTCGTCAGGGTGTCTGCTGGGGGTGCCGCATGAGTGCGTTCGGGACCGACCCGTGGTGGCTGATCCTGCTCAAGTCGGTGGCGATCTTCGTCATCCTCGTGCTGCTCACGCTGTTCAACATCTGGGCCGAGCGCCGCGTGGTCGCGCGCATGCAGCAGCGGATCGGCCCGAACCGGGTCGGACCGCAGGGCCTGCTGCAGAGCCTGATGGACGGGGTCAAGCTCGCGCTCAAGGAGGACCTGGTCCCCAAGGCGGTCGACAAGGCCGTGTTCATCCTGGCGCCGATCATCGCCACGATCCCGGCGTTCCTGACCTGGGCGGTCATCCCGTTCGGGCCGGAGGTGTCGATCTTCGGGTACCGGACGCCGCTGCAGCTGACCGACTTCCCGGTCGCCGTGCTGTACGTGCTGGCGGTCGCCTCGGTCGGCATCTACGGGATCGTGCTGGCCGGCTGGTCCAGCGGCTCGACGTACCCGTTGCTGGGCGGGCTGCGCTCGACGGCGCAGATGATCTCGTACGAGATCGCGATGGGCCTGTCGTTCGTCGCCGTCTTCCTCGCCGCCGGCTCGATGTCGACCTCGCAGATCGTGAGCTCGCAGACGAGTCGCTGGTTCATCCTCGTCGTGCCGGTGTCCTTCCTCATCTACATCGTCTCGATGGTGGGGGAGACCAACCGCGCGCCGTTCGACCTGCCCGAGGCCGAGGGTGAGCTGGTCGGCGGCTTCCACACCGAATACAGCTCGTTGAAGTTCGCGCTGTTCTTCCTCGCCGAGTACATCAACCTCGTCACCGTCTCCGCGCTCGCGACCACGTTGTTCCTCGGCGGGTGGCGGGCGCCGTGGCCGATCTCGCTGTGGTCGGGGGCCAACTCGGGCTGGGTCCCGGTGATCTGGTTCTTCGGCAAGGTCATGGTCTTCGTGTTCGTCTTCATCTGGTTGCGCGGCACACTGCCGCGGCTGCGCTACGACCAGTTCATGAAGATCGGCTGGAAGGTGCTGATCCCCGTCTCGCTGGTCTGGATCGTCGCGGTCGCGGCGGTGCGGGTCTACCGGGCGCAGGGCGTCGACCTGTCCCGGATGCTGGTGGGCGCGTTCGTCGTGCTGGCGGTCCTGGTGCTCGTGTACCTGTTCCTGCCCGAGCCGAGGCCGACCGCGCCGGACGACGACGGTCTGGCCGAGATCGACGACGACGGGTCCGACGACGACGGCGAGCCCGAAGACGGTGCGCGCCCGGCGGCGCGGCGTCCGGTGTTCGCCGGCGGGTACCCTGTGCCGCCGATGCCGGCCGAGCAGCCGGGCGTGCTGACCCCGCTCGGCGCCCGCGTCCGGCCGGGCGCAGCTGCCCCCGAGCGCGAAGAGCTGTCCGACGACGAGGAGCCCCCCGGTGTCTGAGATGAAGATCCCGGGCAAGGGCTTCGCGGTGACCTTCCGGACGATGTTCAAGAAGGTCACCACCGAGCAGTACCCGGACGAGAAGAAGCCGACGGCGCCGCGCTACCACGGGCGGCACGTGCTCAACCGGCACCCGGACGGCCTGGAGAAGTGCATCGGGTGCGAGCTGTGCGCGTGGGCCTGCCCGGCCGACGCGATCTACGTCGAGGGCGCTCCCAACACCGAGGACCAGCGCTTCTCGCCCGGCGAGCGGTACGGCCGCGTCTACCAGATCAACTACCTGCGCTGCATCTTCTGCGGGCTGTGCATCGAGGCCTGTCCGACCCGCGCGCTGACCATGAGCAACGAGTACGAGCTCGCCGACGACAACCGCGCCGACCTCATCTACGAGAAGCAGGACCTGCTCGCGCCGCTGCTGCCCGGCATGGCCGCGCCGCCGCACGCGATGGTGCCCGGGACCACCGAGAAGGACTACTACCTGGGCCGGGTGACGCAGTCGGTGCCCGAGCAGGAGCCGCTTGCGGCCGTCGAGCCGGAGGCCGCGTCGTGACCGGCCTGCTCGCCGCCGGGGCCTCGCCCTCGTTCGGCGAGGAGCTCGCGTTCTGGGTGGTGGCCGTGCTGTCGGTGTTCGGCGCGCTGATGATGCTCGCCAGCCGCAAGGCCGTGCACGGCGCGCTGTGGCTCGCCAGCACGATGATCTGCCTGGCGATCATGTACCTGATGCAGGGGGCGATCTTCCTCGGCGTGGTCCAGGTCGTCGTCTACACCGGCGCCGTCATGATGCTGTTCCTGTTCGTGCTCATGCTCGTCGGCGTCGACGCGTCGGACTCCCTCGTCGAGACGCTGCGCGGGCAGCGGCTCGCGGCGGTGCTGGCCGGGTTCGGCTTCGGGATCCTCCTGCTCGGCGCGCTCGGCCGGGCGACGATCGGTGGCGGGGTCGGCGTCGCCGACGTGAACGACGCGGACGGCGGCAACGTCCCGGCCCTCGCGCACCTGCTGTTCACGCGGTACGTCTGGGCCTTCGAGGTCACGTCGGCGCTGCTGATCACGGCGGCCGTGGGCGCCATGGTGCTCGCGCACCGCGAGCCGCTCTACCCGCGGGCGAGCCAGCGCGAGCTGTCCGAGCGCCGCACGCACAGCGGCGCGCCGCAGCCGCTGGCCGCCCCGGGCGTCTACGCGCGGCACAACGCCGTGGACACCCCCGGCCTGCTCCCGGACGGCTCGCCGGCCTCGGTGTCGGTGCCTGCGTCGTTGGGCGAGGTCACCGGTCGCGGTGTCGTGCCGCTCACCGGTCACGACGAGCTGCCCGGCGGTGACGCATGAGCCCCACCCACTACCTGGTCGTGGCGGTGCTGCTGTTCACGCTCGGCGCCTCGGGCGTGCTCATCCGGCGCAACGCCATCGTCGTCTTCATGTGCGTCGAGCTCATGCTCAACGCATCCAACCTCGCGTTCGTGACCTTCGCGCGGATGAACGGCAACCTCGACGGCCAGATCATGGCGTTCTTCGTCATGGTGGTGGCCGCAGCCGAGGTCGTGGTGGGCCTGGCCATCATCGTGGCCATCTTCCGGACCAGGCGCTCGGCCTCGGTCGACGACGCCAACCTGCTGAAGTACTGACAGCAGACGATGATGAGGACGGCAGAAGTGGTGACGCACCAGGTGGCGGCGGCGAGCGGCGCGTTCTCGCTGCTGTGGCTGATCGTCGCGCTCCCGCTGCTCAGCGCCGCCCTGCTGCTGTTCATCGGGCGGCGCGGCGACCGCTGGGGCCACCTGGTCGGCACGGCGGTGCCGGTCGTGTCCTTCCTGCTCTCGGTCATCGTGTTCTTCGCCCTGCTGGGCCGCCCCAGCGACCAGCGGTTCGTCGACCAGCACCTGTACTCGTGGATCTTCGCCGGCAACCTCAAGGTCGACGTCGGGCTCTACCTGGACCCGCTGTCGGTCTGCTTCCTGCTGCTGATCACCGGCGTCGGCTCGCTCATCCATGTGTACTCGGTCGGGTACATGGCGCACGACCCCGACAAGCGCCGGTTCTTCGGCTACCTGAACCTGTTCGTGGCCGCGATGCTGCTGCTCGTCCTCGGCGACAGCTACGTGACGCTGTACGTCGGCTGGGAGGGCGTCGGCCTCGCCTCGTACCTGCTGATCGGCTTCTGGAACTACCGCCCGGAGTTCGCCACTGCGGCCAAGAAGGCGTTCATCGTCAACCGGGTCGGCGACGTCGGGCTGTCCATCGCGATCTTCGTCATGTTCGCGACCTTCGGCACCACCACGATCCAGAACATCGCCGGGCTGAGCCCGGAGGCGTCCAAGACGACGCTCACCGTGATCGGGCTGCTGCTCCTGCTCGCCGCGTGCGGCAAGTCGGCCCAGGTCCCGCTGCAGTCGTGGCTCGGCGACGCCATGGCCGGCCCGACCCCGGTGTCGGCGCTGATCCACGCCGCGACGATGGTGACCGCCGGCGTCTACCTGGTCTGCCGGTCCAACGCGATCTACGACCTCGCGCCCGGGGCGCAGGTGGCCGTGGCGGTGGTGGGCGCGGTCACGCTGATCTTCGGCGCGATCATCGGTTGCGCGAAGGACGACATCAAGAAGTCCCTGGCCGGCTCGACGATGAGCCAGATCGGCTACATGGTGCTGGCGGCCGGACTCGGTCCGATCGGCTACGCGTTCGCCATCGCCCACCTGCTCGCGCACGGCGCGTTCAAGGCCGACCTGTTCCTCGGCGCCGGGTCGGTCATGCACGGCATGAACGACAACGTGGACATGCGCAAGTACGGCGGGCTGCGCTCGCTGATGCCGATCACGTTCGTCACGTTCATGGCCGGCTACCTGGCGATCATCGGCATCCCGCCGTTCTCCGGGTACTTCACCAAGGACAAGATCATCGAGGCTGCGTTCGACAAGGGCGGCACCGAGGGCTGGCTGCTCGGGGTCACCGCGCTGGTCGGGGCCGCGATCACGGCGTTCTACATGACCCGCATGGTCGCGATGACGTTCTTCGGCGAGCGCCGCTGGGAGGAGGACGCGCACCCGCACGAGTCGCCCCGGGTGATGACGTCGCCGACCATCGTGCTGGGCTTCCTCTCGCTGGTCACCGGTGCGTTCCTCATCCTCGGCAACCGGCTGCCGGACTTCCTCACGCCGGTGTTCGGCCCGCCCGTCGAGGGGGCGCACCCGGTGAACCCGGCCGTGGTGAGCACCGTGACCCTGCTGCTCGTCGTGGCGAGCGCGGCGTACGCCTTCTACGTGTACGGGGTCCGCCCGGTGGCGCGGCTGGCCCCGGTCGACGTCAGCCCGCTCACCACCGCGGCCCGCCGCGACCTGTACGGGGACGCCTTCAACGAGGCGGTGTTCATGCGGCCCGGGCAGTACCTCACCCGGTTCCTGGTCTTCTTCGACAACCGTGTCGTGGACGGCGCGGTGAACGGCCTCGCCGCCCTGGTCGGCGGGCTTTCGGCCCGCGGCCGGCGGCTGCAGACCGGCTTCGCCCGTTCGTACGCCCTGTCCATGCTCGCCGGTGCGGCCGTCCTGGTCGTCGCGGTCGTCCTGGTGAGGATCTGACGTGAGCGCCTTCCCGTGGCTGACCACCCTCGGCGTGGTCCCGCTCGCCGGGGCCGCGGTGGTGGCCGCGCTGCCGCGCGGTCGCGAGCTGCTCGCCAAGCAGGTGGCCCTCGGCGTCTCGGTGGTCACGCTGGTGCTGACCGTCCTCGCGGCCCTGCAGTTCAAGGCGGACGGCCCGCAGTTCCAGCTGGTCGAGCACCACGACTGGATCCGCCAGTTCGGCGTCTCGTACGCCGTGGGCGTGGACGGCATCGCGCTCGTGCTGATCGCGATGGCGACCGTGCTGGTGCCGGTCGTGATCCTCGCGTCCTGGCACGAGGCCGACGACGCCAAGACCCCGGTCAAGGCGTACTTCGCGCTGCTGCTCGTGCTCGAGACGATGATCATCGGCGTCTTCGCGGCGACCGACGTCTTCCTGTTCTACGTCTTCTTCGAGGCGATGCTGATCCCGGTCTACTTCCTGATCGGGGCGTTCGGCGGCCCGCAGCGCTCGTACGCCGCGGTGAAGTTCCTGCTGTACAGCCTGTTCGGCGGGCTGCTGATGCTGGCCGCGCTGATCGTGCTGTACGTCCAGTCGGCGGACCAGCTCGGCCGCGGGACCTTCGACTACGCCCAGCTCGTCGGCCTGCACATCGACCCGACGACGCAGAAGTGGCTGTTCCTCGGGTTCTTCGCGGCGTTCGCGATCAAGGCGCCGCTGTGGCCGGTGCACACGTGGCTGCCGGACGCCGCGGCCGAGTCGACCCCGGGCACCGCCGTGCTGCTGGTCGGCGTGCTCGACAAGGTCGGCACGTTCGGGATGATCCGGCTGTGCCTGCCGCTGTTCCCGGACGCGTCCCGCTACTTCACGCCGGCGGTGCTGGTGCTGGCCGTCGTGGGCATCATCTACGGCGCCCTGGTCGCGATCGGGCAGACCGACATGATGCGGCTGATCGCGTACACGTCGCTGTCGCACTTCGGCTTCATCACGCTGGGCATCTTCGCGATGACGACGCAGGGACAGTCGGGGTCGACGCTCTACATGGTCAACCACGGCTTCTCCACCGCCGGGCTGTTCATCGTGGCCGGGTTCCTGGCGAGCAGACGCGGGTCCCGGCTGATCGCGGACTACGGCGGCGTGCAACGGGTGGCCCCGCTGCTGGCCGGGTTCTTCCTGGTCATGGGGCTGGCCACGCTGGCCCTGCCCGGGCTCAACGGCTTCGTGAGCGAGTTCATGGTGACGATCGGCACGTACACGCGCTACCCGGTGTACGCCGTGGTCGCGACCCTCGGCATGATCCTGGCCGCGATCTACGTGCTGCTGTGGTACCAGCGGGTCGCGCACGGGCCGGCGGTCGAAGGGGTCAAGGGCTTCCGCGACCTCGGTGGCCGTGAGGTGCTCGCGCTCGCGCCGCTGCTGGCGCTGGTCATCGCGCTGGGCTTCTTCCCGAAGCCGCTGCTGGACGTCGTGAACCCGGCCGTCGGCCACACGCTCCAGGAGGTCGGCCAGACCGACCCGGCCCCGACCGTCGCAGGGGGCGCGCCGTGATGCCCGCGCTGGCGGTCGCGGGCGTCCTGGCCGACGTGACCACGCCGATCCCGGCCCCGCAGCTGGAGTACGCGGCGCTCGCGCCGATGCTCGTCGTGTTCGGCGCAGCCTGCCTGGGCGTGCTCGTGGAGGCGTTCGTCGACCGTGAGCACCGGTTCATGGTGCAGCTGGCCATCACCGTCGCCGGTCTCGCTCGGCGCGCTGGTCGCCGTCCTCGCGTACGCCGCGCAGGGGCTGGCCGGGCACAAGATCCTCGCGCAGGGCGCCGTGTCCGTGGACGGCCCGGCGCTGTTCATCCAGGCCACCGTGCTGGTGCTGGCCTTCGGCGGCGTGCTGATGATGGCCGAGCACCGCCTCGACCCGATCGGGGACGGCTTCGCGCCCACGGCGTCGGCGATCCCCGGCGGGGCTGACGAGCGGGACGCGACCAGCGCGGGCTGGCGGCAGACCGAGGTGTACCCGCTGACCCTGTTCGCGGTGGGCGGCATGCTGCTGTTCCCGGCTGCCAACGACCTGCTCACGATGTTCGTCGCGCTCGAGGTGCTGTCGCTGCCGCTGTACATCATGTGCGGGCTGGCCCGGCGGCGCCGGCTGATCTCGCAGGAGGCGGCGCTCAAGTACTTCCTGCTGGGGTCGTTCTCGTCCGCGTTCTTCCTGTTCGGCGTGGCCTTCCTGTACGGATACTCCGGCTCGCTGCGGCTGTCCGACATCGCGACCGCCACCGGGGCGACCCTCGGCCTGGAGCCGTTGCTGCTCGTCGGCATCGCGCTCGTCGCGGTCGGCCTGCTGTTCAAGGTCAGCGCGGTGCCGTTCCACGCGTGGACGCCGGACGTCTACCAGGGGGCGCCCACCCCGGTGACCGGCTTCATGGCCGCCTGCACCAAGGTCGCGGCGTTCGGCGCGCTGATGCGGGTGTTCTACGTCGCGCTCGGAGGCGTCCGCTGGGACTGGCGCCCGATGATGTGGATCGTCTGCATCGCCACGATGGTGGTCGGCTCGCTGCTCGCCGTGACGCAGACCGACGTCAAGCGGCTGCTCGCCTACTCCTCCGTCGCGCACGCCGGGTTCATCCTGGTGGGCGTGCTGGCGATCGGGCGGGCCGGCATCTCGGCCACGCTGTTCTACCTGGTCACCTACGGCTTCACCACGATCGGCGCCTTCGCCGTCGTCACGCTGGTCCGCGACGCGGGCGGCGAGGCGACGCACCTGTCCCGCTGGGCGGGTCTGGGTCGGCGCTCGCCGGTGGTCGCGTCGGTGTTCGCGCTCTTCCTGCTCGCGCTGGCCGGGATCCCGCTCACCAGCGGCTTCACCGGGAAGTTCGCCGTGTTCTCCGCGGCGGCGGGCGCGGGGCGCGACCCCGCTCGTCATCGTCGGCGTGCTCGCCAGCGCGGTCGCCGCGTTCTTCTACGTCCGCATCATCGTGCTCATGTTCTTCTCCGAGCCGGCCGCGGACGGGCCGACCGTCGCGATCCCCAGCGTCTTCACCACCGCGGCGGTGGCCATGGGCGCGGCCGTGACCGTCGTGCTCGGGGTCGCTCCGCAGCCGCTGCTCGACCTGGCCGACCGCGCGTCGGTCTTCCTGAGGTAGCCGGACCATGAGCACCGTCGGCGTGTTCGGACCCGGGCTGGGCGATCCGGTGCTCGAGGAACAGCTCACCGTGTCGCTCGGCGCCGTCGAGCAGCTGCTCAACGACACCGTCAAGAGCACCGACGCGTTCGTGGCCGAGGTCGCGCGGCACCTGGTCGAGGCGGGCGGCAAGCGGTTCCGCCCGCTGCTGGTCCTGCTCGCGGCGCAGTTCGGCGACCCCGAGGCCCCCGGCGTCGTGCCCGCGGCGGTCGTCGTCGAGCTGACCCATCTCGCGACGCTGTACCACGACGACGTGATGGACGAGGCGCAGCTGCGCCGGGGGGCGCCGTCCGCCAACGCGCGCTGGGACAACACCGTCGCCATCCTCACCGGCGACTTCCTGTTCGCGCGCGCGTCCGACCTGCTGGCCGACCTCGGGCCGCAGGCCGTGCGCATCCAGGCCCGGACCTTCGAACGGCTGGTCACCGGGCAGATCCGCGAGACGGTCGGCCCGACCGAGGGCCAGGACCCGCTCGACCACTACCTGTCGGTGGTGGCCGACAAGACCGGGTCGCTGATCGCCACGTCGGGCCGCTTCGGCGCGATGCTCTCGGGCGCCGACGAGCACGTCGTCGACATCCTCGCCCGCTTCGGCGAGCGGATCGGGGTCGCCTTCCAGCTCGCCGACGACCTCCTGGACGTCGAGAGCGAGTCGGTCGCGTCCGGCAAGACGCCGGGCACCGACCTGCGCGAGGGCGTCGCCACGCTGCCGGTCTTCCACGCGCTGCGGACCACCGGTCCGGCCGACGCCAGGCTGCGCGAGCTGCTGTCCCGGCCGCTGCCGGACGACGCGGAGCACGCCGAGGCGCTGGAGCTGCTGCGCGCGCACCCGGCCGTCGAGTCGGCCAGGGCCGAGGTGCACCGCTGGGCCGACGAAGCCCGCGCGGTCCTGTCGCCGCTGCCGGCCATCCCGGCGCGTGCGGCCCTCGAGCGCCTCTGCGACGCCGTGGTGGACCGCTCGTCCTAGGCCTGCGGGAGAACTGGCTCGGCGGCACGGTGTTCCTCGTCGTGGCGCAGGTCGGCTACTCGATGGGCGCGCCGACCCGGCGGGAGTCGGTGGTCGCCTCGCTGGAGGCCGAGGCGGTGCTGGAGGAGTCCGCCGAGTCGCCGCTGCCGGAGCCGACGGCCTGACCGGACCCGGCCCGCTGCGTGCGGCCGGCGCGCAGCGAGTCGACCGAGAGCAGCACCAGCGCGGCCCACACCAGCCCGAAGCCCGACCCACCGCGATGCGGGCATCGACTCGTGCACGACCAGCATGCCGATCATGAACTGCAGGATCGGGGTGATGTACTGCAGCAGCCCCATCGTCGACAACGGTGTCCGAGCCGCGGCCCCCGCGAACAGCAGCAGCGGGATCGCTGTCACGGCGCCGACCCCGACGAGCAGGGCCGTCACGCTCGCGGCCGCGTGCCCGAACGTCGCGGTGCCCTGCACCTGCAGGGCGACGAGCAGGACCGTGGCCGGGACGAACATCAACGACGTCTCCACGGCCAGGCTCTCGACCGCCGGCATGTCGACCTTCTTCTTCATCAAGCCGTACGTCCCGAACGACAGCGCGAGCACCAGCGCGATCACGGGCGGGCGGGCGTACGCGGCGGTCAGCACCAGGACCGCGACCGTCGCCAGGCCGACCGCCACCCACTGGGCGCGCCGCAGCCGCTCGCCGAGCAGCACCACGCCGAGCAGCACGGTCACCAGCGGGTTGATGAAGTAGCCCAGCGCGGCCTCCACGACGCGGTCTGAGTTGACCGCCCAGATGTACACGCCCCAGTTCACCGACAGCACGACGGAGGCGACCGCCAGGATCAGCAGCCGGCGTCGGTCGACGACGATCGACCGCACCCACGACCACCGCCGGCGGACCAGCAGCAGCAGCACGACGAACACCAGCGTCCACACGACCCGGTGCGCGACGATCTCGACGGCCGAAGCCGGCTCGAGCAACGGGAAGTACAGCGGGAACAGGCCCCAGCACACATAGGCGGCCGCACCCAGCAGGATGCCGCGGCGGTCCTCGGACATCGCGGGCCGCATGTCAGGCCACGCCCTCGGGCGGTCCCATGGCAAGGGTGGCGGCGCGGGTCGGCCGGCGGTCCAGCTCCATCCACCGCCACACCCCCTCCAGCGGCGCAAAGCCCGCCTGGGCGTAGACGGCGTGCGCGTCCCGGGTGGCCAGCAGCAGCCGCAGGATGCCGCGCCGGTCGAGCAGCTCGGCCACGCACTCGCGCATCAGCCAGGAGCCGACGCCACGCCCGCGCCAGGTCTCGTCGACGAAGACGTCGCAGATCCAGGCGAACGTGGCGTCGTCCGTGACGACCCTGGCCAGCGCGACCTGTTCGGTGCTCCCGTCGTCGACCGGCGCGTACACGCCGAGGTTCAGCGAGCCGGCCACCGAGCGCTCGACGACGTCGCGGGCCCGGCCGGCCGCCCAGTACGACTCCTCGGACAGCCAGCGTGTGACGCGGTCCAGGTCCAGCCGGGCCGGGTCCGTGCTGATCTCCAGGCCGTCCTCGCGGCGCGCGATCACCCCGCTGGAGGTGCCGGCCGCGCTGACCTCGCCCTGCTCATCGGTCACCCGATGGTCCAGGTGTCGTTGCCGGCGAGCAGCTTCGCGAGGTCACCCGGTCCCTGCTCCTGCGTGGCGCGGGCGACCTGGGCGTTCACGAGCTGGTCGTAGCTGGGCCGCTCGATGTCGCGGAAGATGCCGATCGGGGTGTCCTGCAGCGTGGTCGGGTCGGCGATGCGCGACAGCGCGAACGCCACCGACGGGTCTTCGGCGTGCGCGTCGTGCACCAGAAGTGCGTCGGTGCCTTCCGGGCCGAGGTCGGCGACGTCGACCGCGGCCAGTGTCGCGTCGGCCCGGCGGATGAGGCCGCGGGATCCGTCGACGCCGTACCGGATGGGTTCGCCGTGCTCCAGCCGGATCGTCACCGCGTCCCGCGTGGCGCTGTCCTTGACCGGGTCGAACGCGCCGTCGTTGAAGATGTTGCAGTTCTGGTAGATCTCCACCAGCGCGGACCCCTGGTGCGCGGCGGCCGCGCGCAGCACGTCGGTGAGGTGCCTGCGGTCGGAGTCGATGGTGCGCGCGACGAAGGTCGCCTCGGCGCCGAGTGCGAGCGAGATCGGGTTGAACGGGTAGTCCACCGAGCCGAACGGCGTCGACTTGGTGATCTTGCCGGGCTCCGAGGTGGGGGAGTACTGCCCCTTGGTGAGCCCGTAGATGCGGTTGTTGAACAGCAGGATCTTGAGGTTGACGTTGCGGCGCAGGGCGTGGATCAGGTGGTTGCCGCCGATCGACAACGCGTCGCCGTCACCGGTGACGACCCACACGGACAGGTCGGGCCGGGTGGTCGCGAGCCCGGTCGCGATGGCCGGCGCGCGGCCGTGGATCGAGTGCATGCCGTAGGTGTCCAGGTAGTACGGGAACCGGCTCGAGCAGCCGATCCCGGAGACGAACACGATGTTCTCCCGGCGCAGCCCCAGCTCGGGCAGGAAGCCCTGGACGGCGGCCAGGATGACGTAGTCGCCGCAGCCGGGGCACCAGCGCACCTCCTGGTCGGAGGTGAAGTCCTTCTTGGTCTGAACGACGTCGGACTTGGGCACCAGGCTCAGGGCCGGGTAGCGACCGTTGGTCCCGGACTCGTGGGTGTCAGGCTGGTGGGTGTCAGGCACTGTCGATCACGTCCCGGATGGCGTCGGCGAGCTCGGCGGCCTTGAACGGCAGGCCGCGCACCTGGTTGTAGCCGATGGCGTCGACGAGGAACTTGCTGCGGACCAGCAGTGCGAGCTGCCCGCCGTACCCGTAGCCGAGGTTCATCTCCGGGATCAGCACCTTCGTCGTACGAGTGCAGCACGTCGCCGAGGTCGGACGGGAACGGGTTCAGGTGCCGCAGGTGGGCCTGCGCGACCTCGCCGCCCCCGGTGCGCACCCGCCGGCAGGCTGCGGCGATCGGGCCGTACGTCGAGCCCCAGCCCAGGACCAGCACCCGCGCTGACCCGGACGGGTCGTCCACCTCGAGCGGGGGGATCGACGCTGCGACCGCGTCGACCTTGGCCTGGCGCAACCGCACCATCAGGTCGTGGTTGTCGGGGTCGTAGGAGATCTCGCCGGTCCGGTCGGCCTTCTCGATGCCGCCGATGCGGTGCTCCAGGCCGGCGGTGCCCGGGATCGCCCACGGCCGCGCGAGCGTCTCGGGGTCGCGCACGTATGGCAGGAACACCGGCGTGCCGTCGGCGGTGCCGTCCTCGGTGGTGTTGGGCCCGGTCGCGAACGCCGGGTCGATCAGCGGCAGCCCGTCGACGTCCGGTACCTGCCACGGCTCGGAGCCGTTCGCCAGGTAGCCGTCCGAGAGCAGGAACACCGGCGTCCGGTACGTGACGGCGATCCGCACCGCCTCGATGGCCGCGTCGAAGCAGTCCGACGGGGACCGCGGCGCGACCACCGGCACCGGCGCCTCGCCGTTGCGACCGAACAGCGCCATCAGCAGGTCGGCCTGCTCGGTCTTGGTCGGCAGCCCCGTCGAAGGGCCGCCGCGCTGGATGTCGCAGATCACCAGCGGCAGCTCCAGCGAGACCGCCAGACCGACGGTCTCCGCCTTGAGCGCGATGCCCGGGCCCGAAGTCGTCGTCACCCCGAGCGACCCGCCGAACGAGGCGCCCAGCGCGGCCCCGATGCCGGCGATCTCGTCCTCGGCCTGGAACGTGCGCACGCCGAACCGCTTGAGCTTGCTCAGCTCGTGCAGGATGTCCGAGGCCGGCGTGATCGGGTAGGCGCCGAGGAACAGCTCCAGCCCCGAGCGCTGCGCCGCGGCGACCAGCCCGTACGCCAGCGCGAGGTTGCCGGAGATGTTGCGGTACGTCCCCGGCGGCATGGTCGCGGGCGCCACCTCGTACGAGACCGAGAAGTCCTCGGTGGTCTCGCCGAAGTTCCAGCCCGCGTTGAACGCCGCCAGGTTCGCGTCGAGGATGGCCTGGTTCTTCGCGAACTTGGTCCGCAGGAACGCCAGCGTGCCCTCGGTGGGGCGGTGGTACAGCCAGCACAGCAGGCCGAGCGCGAACATGTTCTTGGCCCGCTCCGCGTCCTTCTTGGACACGTCGATGTCCTTCAGCGCCTCCACCGTCATGGACGTCAGGCCGATCGGGTGCACGTTGTACGCCTCGAGCGAGCCGTCCTCGAGCGGGTTCGCCGCGTAGCCGACCTTGGCCAGCGCCCGCGGCGAGAACTCGTCGGTGTTGACGATCAGGTCGGCGCCGCGCGGCAGGTCGGCCAGGTTCGCCTTGAGCGCCGCGGGGTTCATCGCGACGAGGACGTTCGGTGCGTCGCCCGGGGTCAGGACGTCGTGGTCGGCGAAGTGCAGCTGGAAGGCCGACACCCCGGGCAGGGTGCCGGCCGGCGCGCGGATCTCGGCCGGGAAGTCCGGCAGCGTCGACAGGTCGTTCCCGAACGCCGCGGTCTCGGACGTGAAGCGGTCGCCGGTGAGCTGCATCCCGTCGCCCGAGTCGCCGGCGAACCGGATGATCACCCGATCCAGCTGGACGACCTGCTTGCCCGCCACGAACTCCACCTCTTCCCTGGCTCACGAGTCTAAGCCGGGCTCGCGGGTGTCGCGGTCCTGCCCGGCATCCGGACGCGTGGCGGTTCCTCCGGGCCGGTCCGCCCGACTACGGTCGGCGGGTGGCGTCCAGCGGCAGGCCTCGGCATCCACGGCATCCGCGGCATCCGCGGAACGAGCCGGCGCAGCGACCCTGGCCACCGTCCTCCTGCTCGTCGCCGGCTGCACGTCCTCCGCACCGCCCGCGCCGGTGGTGACCGTCGAGCCGGGCCCCGGGCCGTCCGGCGGCAGCGGCGGGTCGGGCGGCGGGTCGGACATGACCGGGCTCGGCGGGAAACCGGTCGGGCTGGCCACCACGGCGGGCTCGGTGTGGGCGGCCGACGCGGCCCGCAACCAGCTGGCCCGGCTGGAGGCCTCCAGCGGCTTCATCCTCGGCACCGTCGACGTGGGCAAGACCCCGCTGCGGATGGCCGTGACGCCGAGCGGGATCTGGGTGAGCGAGTTCGACGACGGCAGCGTGGCGCTGGTCGACCCCGCGACCGGCGCGGTCACGACCCGGGTGACCGTGGGGGCGCAGCCCGAGGGCCTGGCCACCGACGGCCGGCGGCTGTGGGTGGTCCTCCAGGCGTCGGACCAGCTGGTCGAGCTGGACGCGGCGACCGGTGCGCG
The DNA here is from genome assembly GCA_963771835.1 of uncultured Actinomycetota bacterium. GTDB lineage: Bacteria > Actinomycetota > Actinomycetes > Prado026 > Prado026 > CAVQCJ01. Next base: position 828,220 of record CAVYVA010000002.1, on the reverse strand, counting down.
GACCGGCACGGTCCGGCTCCCGGCCGGGGGCGAGCCGCGGCTCGCGGCGTACGCCGCGGCGTCGGCCGGCCGGGCGGCGACGGTCTGGGTGAGCGACTTCGGCGCCGACCGGGTGGTGCCCGTCGACGCCGGGACCGGGAAGGTGGGTGCCCCGGTCGCGCCGTGCCCGAGCCCGTTGGCGCTGGCCGCAGACGCCCGCACGCTGTGGGTGGCGTGCCAGTTCGGCAAGCTCGTCGCGGTCGACCTGGCCACGCACCGGATCCGCGGCAGCGCCGACCTGTCCCGGCTGGACGGCGCCCCGGACGCCGTGACCGTCTCCGGCGGGAAGGTGTGGGTGGCTCTGTCGACCGGGCCGGCCGTCCTCACCGTCGACCCGGCGACGTTCGCCGTGACCGGGTTCGCCAAGCTCGGCGACGACCCGGTCCTGACCAACGCGGACATCGACGTCGTCGTCGCGGCCGGGCAGGTCTGGGTCTCCTCCTGGAACGGGGGCGGGGTCCACCACGTCCCCGTGGGGTCGCTGGGACCGCCCCCCTAGACTGCGCGCTGAGTGCCCTGACTGCCGCCTCGAACGTCAGCCCTGGAGCCCTGGAGCAAGGACAGCGATGCGCGACTACTTCGGTGCGTGGGGCGTGGTCGGGCTGCTGTTCGCCGTCGCGGTCGGGTTCGTCTCGGTCGCGTTCGTCGCGAACCGCCTGCTCCGCCCGGACCACCCGACCCGCGAGAAGCTGCTGACGTACGAGTGCGGGGTCGACCCGGTCGGGGCCGGCTGGGCCCAGGTGCACGTCCGCTACTACGTCTACGCGTACCTGTACGTCGTGTTCGCCGTGGACGCCGTGTACCTGTTCCCGTGGGCGACCGTGTTCGCGGCGCCCGGGTTCGGCACCGTCACCCTGGTCGAGATGGGCGTCTTCGTCGGCTTCCTGGCGGTCGGCCTGCTGTACGCATGGCGGCGGGGGGTGCTGCGGTGGGCGTGACGAACCTGCCGTCGCCGACGCTCGGCCCGGTGCAGCGGCTCGCGCCCCGCCCGATGCGCCTGGTGCTGAACTGGGGCCGCCGGTACAGCCTGTGGGTGTTCAACTTCGGCCTCGCCTGCTGCGCGATCGAGTTCATCGCGACGTCGATGGCGCGGCACGACTTCATCCGTCTCGGCGTGATCCCGTTCGCCCCCGGCCCGCGCCAGGCCGACCTGATGATCGTCTCGGGCACGGTCACCGACAAGATGGCCCCGGCCGTGCGCCGCCTGTACGAGCAGATGCCGGAGCCGAAGTACGTCATCTCGTTCGGGGCCTGCTCGAACTCGGGCGGACCGTACTGGGACTCGTACTGCGTGACCAAGGGCGTGGACCAGGTGATCCCGGTGGACGTCTACGTGCCCGGGTGCCCGCCGCGGCCCGAGGCGCTGCTCCAGGGCATCCTCAAGCTGCAGGAGAAGATCGCGACCGAGGACCTGCGCGCTCGCTACCGCACCGCCGCCCCCGGCCCGGAGGTCCTGCGCCGGCCGTTGGTGCCCGCGCCCGACGGGGTGCCACGGTGACCGCGACGGCTGCCGCCGCCGAGCGGACCGCCCAGGTCGCTGCCGCCCTCGCCGCCCGCACCGGCGGCTCAGCCGCGGAGAGCTTCGAGCTGTGGACCGTGGACGTCCCGGCGGCCGGCTGGGCGGACGCGCTGCTGGCGGCCAGGGACGACTTCGGCCTGGCCTTCTTCGACTGGCTGTCCGCGGTGGACGAGCAGGCCGAGGGCTTCTCGGTGGTCTGCCACCTGGCCGACCCGGACACCCATGCGCACCTGCTGCTGCGCACCCGCATCCCGGCGAAGGACCCGTCGGTCGGCACCGCGACCGGCGTCTTCCGCGGCGCGTCCTGGCACGAGCGCGAGACGCACGAGATGTTCGGGATCGACTTCCCGGGCCACCCGGACCTGCGCCCGCTGCTGCTCCCGGACGGCTTCGAGGGGCAGCCGCTGCGCAAGGACTTCGTGCTGGCGGCCCGGGTGGCCAAGCCGTTCCCGGGCGCGAAGGAACCGGGGGAGTCCGACCGGGACGCGCCGGGCCGGCGCAAGACGCTGCCGCCCGGGGTGCCCGACCAGGCGGCCTGGGGCCCGCGACCGCCCGGTGCCGTGGCCGCCGAGGAGCCCGCGGAGGAGACTCCGTGAGCACGGCGCTGGACGTCGTGCTGCGCCTGGCCGGCGTGATGGCGGCCTTCCTGCTGCTGCCGCTGCTCGTCGGGCAGACCGAGCACAAGGTGATGGCGCACATGCAGGCGCGGGTCGGGCCGATGTACGCCGGGGCGTTCCACGGCTGGGCCCAGCTGGTCGCCGACGGGGTGAAGTTCGCGCAGAAGGAGGACGTCGTCCCGGCCGCCGCCGACCGGACCGTGTTCCGGCTCGCGCCCGCGGTCGCGCTGGTGCCGTACCTGGTCGCGCTGGTGGCGATCCCGCTCGGACCCGGGCAGGTGGCCCAGGAGCTCGACCTCGGCCTGTTCTTCGTCCTCGCCGTGCTCGGCATCGGCGTGCTGGGCCAGCTGATGGCCGGCTGGGCCAGCGCCAGCAAGTTCGCGCTGCTCGGCGGCATCCGGACCGCGGCCCAGCTGATGGCGTACGAGCTGCCGCTGGTGCTGGCCGCGGCGTCGGTCGCGATGGCGGCGGGGACGCTGTCGCTGACCGGAATCGTGCAGGCGTGGCGACCGTGGTGGCTGCTCTGGCAGGCGCTCGCCATGGTGGTGTTCTTCGTCGCGGCGCTGGCCGAGCTGGCCCGGCCCCCGTTCGACATGCCGTACGCCGACTCGGAGATCATCTTCGGCCCGCTGACCGAGTACACCGGTCTGCGCTTCGCCCTGTTCCTGCTCGCGGAGTACGCGGGCATCGTCGTGTTCTCGGCGTTGACCGCGGTGCTGTTCCTGGGCGGCTGGAAGGGCCCGTTCCCCGAGACGCTGGGCTGGGCCTGGACGCTGCTCAAGACGTTCGCGGTCGCGTTCGCAGTGATCTGGGTCCGCGTCACCTACCCGCGGCTGCGCGAGGACCAGCTGCAGCGGCTCGCCTGGCAGATCCTGGTCCCGCTGGCGCTGGTCCAGCTCGTGCTCACCGGCGTGGTCCGGGTGGTGACCGCGTGAGCGCCGAGCAGCCACCGCCCGCCGGCACCGGGCTGGTGAAAGGGCTGGCGACCACGTTCAAGGCGCTGACCCGCCGGTCGGTGACCAGCCAGTACCCCGACGTCGAGCCCGAGCTGCCGCCGCGCAGCCGCGGGGTCATCGCGCTGCTGGAGGAGAACTGCACGGTCTGCATGCTGTGCAGCCGAGAGTGCCCGGACTGGTGCATCTACATCGACTCGCACAAGGAGGTCGTCCCGGCCAAGGAGGAGGGGGCGCGGGACCGCACGAAGAACGTGCTCGACCGGTTCGCCATCGACTTCTCCCTGTGCATGTACTGCGGGATCTGCATCGAGGTGTGCCCGTTCGACGCGTTGTTCTGGTCGCCGGAGTTCGCCTACTCCGAGTTCGACATCCGCGACCTCACCCACGAGCGCGAACGGCTGGGCCAGTGGATGGCCACCGTCCCGCCGCCCCCGCCGGTCGACGCCGCGGCCGAGGAGCCCAAGGAGGTGGCCGCAGCCGGCAAGGCCGCCGCGGTGGACGGGGCGACGGAATGACCCTCGCCCTCGCGCTGCCGCTGGCGGCGCTGCCCGGGCCGCCGGGTGCGGGACCGGCGCCGTCGTACCTGTCGCCGACCGGCGCGGAGATCGTGCTCCTGCTGCTGGGAGTCGTCGCCGTGGCGTCCGCGCTGCTGGTCGTCACCACCCGCCAGCTCGTGCACGCGGCGCTGTGGCTGGTGGTCACGCTCGGGGCGATCGCGGGCAGCTACCTGGTGCTCACCGCCGAGTTCATCGCCTGGGTGCAGGTGCTCGTGTACGTCGGTGCCGTGGTGGCGCTGCTGCTGTTCGGACTGATGCTGACCAGGGCGCCGATCGGCGCGTCGCCCGACCTGGACACCCGCAACCGTCCGCTGGCCGCTGTCGCCGCGCTGGCCACCGCTGCGGCGCTGGTGGCGCTGGTGGTGGACGCCCTGCGTTCGGCGTACGTCGACCTGTCCGTCGCCGCGACCGGCGGGTCCGCCGAGGCCACCGGCTCGGCCCTGTTCCGGACCTGGGTGCTGCCGTTCGAGGTGCTGTCCGTGCTGCTGCTGGCTGCGCTCGTCGGCGCGATCGTCCTGTCCCGGTCGCCGGCCGAGGCGGCCCGGGACCTCGAGGGGCCGACCGGCCCGGCCGGTGACGCCCGTCCGCCGTCGCGGTTCGGCGGGGCCGGCTGATGCACGTCGTCTACCCCGCGGTGGTCTCCGCCCTGCTGTTCGCCATCGGGGTGTACGGCGTGCTGGCGCGCCGCAACGCGATCCTGGTCCTGATGGCCGTCGAGATCATGCTCAACGCGGCGAACCTCGACCTCATCGCGTTCGACGTCTGGCTCCGGGACGCGCTGCACGCCGGCCAGGCCATGACGCTGTTCGTCATCACGCTGGCCGCAGCCGAGATCGGGCTCGGGCTGGCGATCGTCCTGCTCGTCTACCGCACCCGAGCAACCATCGCCGTCGACGAGCTGACCGAGATGGGCGAGACCGCCGGGTCGGCCCCGTGACCGGGTTCTGGCTGCCGGCCGGTCCGCTGGTCGTCGCGGCGCTGGGCTTCGCGACGCTGCGACGCGGGCCGCGTACGGCGGCGGTGCTCGCGGTGGCGGGCGGCGCTGCGGCGCTGCTCGCGGCGGTCGTGGCCTGCTTCGGCTCACCGTGGTCGACGCCGACGACCACGGACCTCGCGACCGTGCAGACCGGGGGCCCGGCGATCCACCTCGCGGCCACGCTGGACGGGCTGGCCGTGGTCGTGGCCGTCATGGTCGGTGCGGTGTCGCTGCTCGTGCAGCTGTACTCGGTCGAGTACCTGCGCGGTGACCCGCGCTACCCGACCTACGCGGCGTTCGTGTCGCTGTTCACGGCGGCGATGCTCCTCGTCGTCGTCGCCGGCGACCTCGTGGTGCTGCTGGTCGGCTGGGAGGTCATGGGCCTGTGCTCGTACGTCCTGATCGGTCACCACCGTGAGCTGCCGGAGGCGCGGGCGGCTGCGCTCAAAGCGTTCCTGACCACCCGGCTCGGGGATGCCGGCTTCGTCGTCGGCGTGATCGTGCTGGGCTGGTCCGCCGGCAGCTTCCGCATCGCCGACGTGCTCGCCGCCGTGCCGCACCTGTCGTCCGGGACGGTGACCGCCGCCGCGCTGCTGCTCGGTGCCGGCGTGGTCGGCAAGTCTGCGCAGTTCCCGCTGCACGTGTGGCTGCCGGACGCGATGGCCGGCCCGACGCCGGTCTCGGCGCTGATCCACGCCGCGACGATGGTTGCCGCCGGGGTGTTCGCGGTGGCGCGGCTCTACCCGGTGTTCCTGGCGTCGCCGACGGCGCTCGCAGTGCTCGGCGTCGTCGCCGCGATCACCATGCTGGGTGCGGCGCTGGCCGCGCTGGCGCAGGACGACATCAAGCGCGTCCTCGCGTACTCGACCGTCAGCCAGCTCGCCTACATGATCGGGGCGCTCGCCTGCGGCGGGCGGGACGCGGCGCTGTACCACCTGCTGGTGCACGCGGCGTTCAAGGCGCTCGGCTTCCTGGCCGCCGGTGCGGTCATCCACGCGGTCGGGTCGAACCTCATGACCCGGATGGGCGGCCTGGCCCGGCCGATGCGCGTGACCGCCGTGACGATGACGATCGCGCTCGCCTCCGGCGCGGGCGTGGTGCCGCTGGCCGGCTTCTTCTCCAAGGAGTCGGTGGTGTCGGCGGCGGAACGGGCGGCCCGGGGCGAGGTCCCCGCGACGGCGACGTGGGTCGGCTGGCTGGTCCTGGTGTCCGCGCTGACCACGGTCGCGGTGACGGCCGCGTACAGCGCGCGGCTGCTGCTGATGACGTTCGCCGGCGACTACCGGGGGACCGGGGTCCCGCACGAGGCGCCGCCGCTGATGCGCTGGCCGCTGGTGGTGCTGGCCGTGCCGGCTGCGGGACTCGGGGTGCTCGCGCTGTCGGCCGACTGGCTGCCGACCTGGCTCGGCCCGGTCGGGCCGAGAACGGCGCTGACCCCGAACCTCGCGACTGCGGCGCTCTCGCTGGTGCTCGTGGCGCTCGGCGCCGGTGCCGTCTGGCTCCGGTGGCGGCCGGCTCCCGACGCCGACCCGGTCGCTGACCTGGGCCGGCTGCGACCGGCGCTGGAGTCGGGCTTCGGCGTCGACGCGCTGTACGACCGGGTGCTGATCCGGCCGTTGCGGGTGCTCGCCGGGGCCGTCGTGCTCGCCGACGACGAGCTCGTCTCCGGGGCGGTCCAGGGCAGCGGCGGCGCGACGGTGCGCGCCGCCTTCGGGCTGCGCCGGCTGCAGAGCGGCAACGCGCAGTCGTACCTGACCGGTGCGCTCGCCGGCGTCTCGGTGCTGCTGGTCGTCGCGGTCGTGGTGATGTGGGCATGACTTCGCTCTCGGCGCACTCGGTGCTCTCGGCGCTCGTCGTCGCCGTCCTGGTGCTGCCGGCCGCCGGCGCGCTGGTGCTGCTGCTGGCGGGTCAGCGCGCGGACGCGTGGGCGCAACGGTTCGGCGTGGTCGTCACCGGCGCCGCGCTCGCCGTGTCGGTCGCGCTCGCGACCGGTTTCGACCGCGCCGACCCGCGCCGCCTGCAGGGCGTGGTCGACACGGCCTGGGTGCCGCAGCTGGGGCTGCGGTTCCACCTCGGCGTCGACGGGATCTCGCTGCCGCTCGTCGTCCTCACCACGCTGCTGACCGCGCTGTGCGCGGCGTACACCGTCCGGCACCTGCCCGACCCGGGCCGGCCGCGGGCGCTGGTCGGTCTCCTGCTGCTGCTCGAGGTCGGGCTGCTCGGCACCTTCCTCGCCCAGGACCTGTTGCTGTTCTTCGTGTTCTTCGAGGTCGTGCTCGCCCCGATGTACTTCGTCATCGCCGTCTGGGGCGGGCACGGACGGGTCCGCGCCGCGACCACGTTCATCCTGTACACGGTGCTCGGCTCGGTCGTGATGCTGCTGGGCTTCCTGCTCGTCTGGGCGCGCACCGGGACCACGGACTTCGTGCTGCTGTCCGAGCGCGGCGGCGCCGGCATGTCACGCACGGTCCAGCTGGTGGCGATCCTGGCGATCGGTGTCGGCCTCGCGGTGAAGGCCCCGATGTGGCCGCTGCACAGCTGGCTGCCCGACGCCCACACGGCGGCGCCGACGGTGGGCTCGGTCCTGCTCGCCGGCGTGCTGCTGAAGATGGGCACGTACGGCATGGTGCGGATCGCGGTGCCGGTGCTGCCGCAGGGCGCGTCCGCGGTCGCGCCGTACCTGGGTGCGCTCGGCGTCGTCGGGATCGTCTACGGGTCGCTGGCCTGCCTGGCCCAGCGCGACCTCAAGCGGCTGGTCGCGTTCTCGTCGGTCGGTCACATGGGTTTCGTGCTGCTGGGGATCGCGACGCTGACGCCGATCGGGCTCAACGGCGCCCTGTACGCCAACATCGCGCACGGGGTGATCACCGGACTGCTCTTCTTCCTGGTCGGCGGGGTGAAGGACCGGCACGGCACCACCGACCTGGGCGAGCTGCCGCGGTCGTTGTACGCGCGGGCCCCACGGCTGGGCGGGCTGGTGGCGCTGGCCGCGGTGGCCAGCCTGGGACTGCCGGGGCTGGCCGGGTTCTGGGGCGAGTTCCTGGCCATGGCTGGAGCGTTCCGGCCGGCGGCGGGGCTGCACCGGTCGCTGTTCTGGGTGCTGCTCGGTCTGGCCGCCACCGGCACCGTGCTGACCGCGTACTACCTGCTGCGCGTCGTGCGCCGGGTGGACCAGGGCGACGGCACCGGGCCGCCGGTCCGTGACGTCGACGCGGCCGAGGCCACGGCGTGGTTGCCGCTGGCCGCGCTCACCGTGCTGCTGGGAGTGCTGCCCGGGGTGCTGCTCGGTCTGTCGAACCCCGTCGTGACCGGCCTGCTCGGGGTGGGCCGGTGAGCATCCAGAGCCTGGACTACGCCGCGCTCGCGCCGGTGATCGTGCTCGCGGCCGGTGCACTGCTGACCCTGCTGGTCGACCTCGCGCTGCCGCGCCGGCCGGTGCTGGTGGCGGCGGTCTCGTTCGGGACCGTCGCCGTGGCCCTGCTCGCCCTGCTGCCGCTGCGCACCGGCTCCCGCGAGACTTTCTGCGCCGCGCCGGTGCCGGGGTCGCCCGCGGCCTGCTCGTACGTCGCCGACCAGCTCGCGGTGTCGGTCCAGCTGGTGCTGATCGCCGGGGCCGGGATCGTCGTGCTCCTGTCGGCGGCCGAGCGGTTGCTGCCGCCCGGCGAGCTGCACTTCCTCCTGCTGTCGTCGGTGGCCGGCGCCGCGACGGTCGCCGCGGCCCGTGACCTGGCCACGCTGGTCGTCGCCCTCGAGCTGGTTTCGCTGCCGTCGTTCGCACTGGTGGCGCTGCGCCGTGACCAGCAGGCGGCCCAGGCCGCGCTGACCGCCTTCCTGATGTCGGTCGTCGCCACCGCGGTCACCGTGCTCGGGGTGGCCTTCGTCTACGCCGGGACCGGCACGCTGTTCCTGCAGCGGACCGCGACCGCGCTCGAGCACGCCGGGGTGCGCCAGCCGCTCGTGCTGGCCGGGCTGGTGCTCGTGCTGGCGGCCCCGGCCTTCAAGCTTGCCGCGGTGCCGCTGCACGCCTGGGCCCCGGACACCTACCTGGGTGCGCCGCTGCCGGTCGCGGGCTACCTGTCGGTCGTGTCCAAGGGCGCCGGGCTGGTGGCGCTGCTCGCGGTCACCCTGGTCGGGTTCGCCCCCGCCTCGAGCACGTGGGCGCCGGCCGTCGCGGTGCTGACCGCGGGCACCCTGCTCGTCGGCAACCTCGGCGCGCTGCGGCAGCGCTCGGTGGTCCGCCTGCTGGCCTGGTCGTCGGTAGCGCAGGCCGGCTTCCTGCTGCTCCCGGTCGCGGCCGCCGGTTCGGCGGCGCCCGGCGGACCGGGCGGGCTGGCCGCCGCCGCGGCCGTCGCCTACCTGGCGGCCTACGCCGCCATGAACCTGGGCGCGTTCGCGGTGGTCGCCGCGGCCGCCCCGCCCGGCCGGACCACGGCCTCGCTGCGACTGGACGACCTGCGCGGCCTGGCCAGGACCCGTCCGGCGCTCGGCCTCCCGCTGGCGTTCTTCCTCGCGTGCCTGGCGGGGCTGCCGCCGGGGCTGGTGGGGCTGGTCACCAAGGTCCGCGTGCTCGAGGTCCCGGTTCGCTCGGCCAGCGGGTGGCTCGCCGTGCTGGCCGCCGTCGCCAGCGTGATCGGCCTCGCGTACTACCTGCGGTTCGCCGCGATCCTGTTCGCCGCCCCGGAGGGCTCGGCGGTCGCCGTCGCCGGTCCGGTGCGGGCGCCCGGCGGGATCCGCTGGGCGGTCGCGGTGACCCTCGCGGTCTCGGTGGTGCTCTCGGCGGCGCCGGCCCTGGTGCTGGGGCTGCTCGGGCCCTGAGCGGCCCGGAGGGTCGGTGTGTTCAGCGGGTTCTCAGGCGGCCGGGGAACACTGGTGCTGCTCCGGCTCGTTCAGCCGGTACGACGCCGGTCAGCGGCTCGTAGTAGACCGGTCGCGCCCGCGGCCGGCACGGGAGGCAGGGACGTACGTGCACCGCTATCGCAACGGGCTCAAGACCGCGGTCCTGATCGCGTCGCTCTCGGCACTGATCATGGTGGCCGGGGCGCTGATCGGCGGGCCCAAGGGCCTGGCCATCGCGTTCGTGATCGCGCTCGGCACCAACGGGTACGCGTACTTCAACAGCGCCAGGCTCGCCCTGCGCTCCATGAAGGCGTACGAGGTCGACTCGCACCAGCAGCCGGTGATGTACCGCGTCGTGCAGCAGCTCTCGACGGCGGCCGGGCAGCCGATGCCCCGTCTGTACGTGTCCCCGACCGACGCGCCGAACGCCTTCGCCACCGGCCGCAACCCGGAGAACGCCGCCGTGTGCTGCACCGAGGGCATCCTCACGCTGCTCGACGAGCGCGAGCTCCGCGGTGTCCTCGGCCACGAGCTGGCGCACGTCTACAACCGCGACATCCTGATCTCGTCGGTCGCCGCCGCGCTCGCCACGGTGATCATGTTCCTGGCCCAGCTGGCGTACTTCCTGCCGTTCCTCGGCGGTGGCAGCCGCGACGACCGGGACGGGAACGTCGTCGGCGTGCTGCTGGTGGCGATCCTCGGCCCGGTCGCGGCCGGGCTGATCCAGCTGGCGATCAGCCGGTCCCGCGAGTACCAGGCCGACCAGTCCGGCGCGATGCTCACCCACGACCCGTTGGCGCTGGCGTCCGCGCTGGCCAAGCTCGACGCCGGGACCGCCGCTCGTCCGCTCAAGCCGACGCCCGATGTGCAGACGACGTCCGCGCTGATGATCGCGAACCCGTTCAACGTCCAGGGGATGTCCCAGCTGTTCTCGACGCACCCGCCGATCCCGGAGCGGATCGCCCGGCTGCAGGAGCTGGCCCGCCAGCTCCAGCTCTGAGCGTCCAGCCCGCAGGTCTCAGCGGTAGTTGGTGAACTGCAGGGCGTACTCGAGGTCCTTGTCCTTGAGCAGGGCGATGACGGCCTGCAGGTCGTCGCGGCTCTTGGACGAGACCCGCAGCTCCTCGCCCTGCACCTGCACCTTGGCGTTCTTCGGCCCCTCGTCCCGGATGATCTTCCCGATCTTCTTGGTGGCCTCCTGCGACAGGCCCTGCTTGAGGTCGGCGCTGATCCGGTACTCCTTGCCCGACACCTGCGGCTCGCCGGCGTCCAGCGCCTTCAGCGAGACGCCACGCTTGACCAGCTTGTCCTTGAACACGTCCAGGACCGCCTTGACCCGCTCCTCGGACGTCGCGCTCATCGCGACCTTGTCGCCGGACCAGGCGATCGAGGCGCCGACGTTCTTGAAGTCGTAGCGCTGGGCGATCTCCTTGGCGGCCTGGTTGAGGGCGTTGTCGACCTCCTGCCGGTCGACCTTGGAGACGATGTCGAAGCTGGAGTCGGCCATGGTTCCCTCGTCTGGGATCGTGGTACGGGTGCGCGCTGGGTGTGCGCTATTGTTCCACCCGCTCAGCGGCGGGTTGCCCGAGCGGCCAATGGGAGCGGACTGTAAATCCGTCGGCTTAGCCTACGAAGGTTCGAATCCTTCACCCGCCACGCGCCCGGTCCCGGGCCCTGGTACGAGTCCTCGTCCGGGGCCCGGGCCCCCGCTCGGGCCCGACGCCTTCGCTGTCTGCCGCACGCTCCGTGTACCCTCTGGACGGTTCTCGCCGTGCTCCACCAGCGCCCCTTTAGCTCAGTCGGCAGAGCGTCTCCATGGTAAGGAGAAGGTCTACGGTTCGATTCCGTAAAGGGGCTCCCACGACCCGCATCGCGATGTGGTCCGGGCCGCGCACCATCTCCACCGCGATGATGCGCTCGTTCGGCAACCGGCCGGACACGGTCGTGGTCGACGAGCCGCTGTACGCCGCGTACCTGCGCAGCACCGGCCTGGACCACCCCGGGCGCGACGACATCCTCGCGACCCAGGACGACGACTGGCGGCGGGTCACCGCGGCGCTGGTCGGCCCGGTGCCCGGCGGGCGAGCCGTCTTCTACCAGAAGCACATGACCCACCACCTGCTGCCGGAGACCGGTCGAGACTGGCTCCGCGAGGTGACCAACGCCTTCCTCATCCGCGACCCGGCCGGGGTCGTCGCCTCGTACGCGCGGGTCCGTGGCGAGCCGACGCTGCTGGACCTGGGCTTCCCGCAGCAGGCGGAGATCTTCCGGCTGTGCTCGGACGCCCTCGGCACGGCGCCCCCGGTGGTCGACGCCGCCGACGTCCTGGCCGACCCGGCGGCGGTGCTGGCGGCCCTGTGCGCCCGGCTCGGTCTCGACTTCGACGAGCGGATGCTGTCCTGGCCGCCCGGCCCGCGTCCCACCGACGGGGTGTGGGCCGCGCACTGGTACGCGGCGGTGGAGGGGTCGACCGGCTTCGGGCCGCCGTCCGCCGCGCCGGCCCGGGTGCCCGACCACCTGGCCGGCCTGCTGGAACGGTGCCGGCCGTACTACGACGAGCTTCGGGCGCACCGCATCCGGGCCTCGGCGCCGTCCTAGGCTCCCGGGCATGCTCCAGACCTTCGACGAGCGCAACCGGGACCTGCTGGTCAACGTGGACGGCGTGCTCCGGCACCGCGACGAGCCGCACGTGTCGGCCTTCGACTCGGTCGTGCAGGGCGGTGACGCGGTGTGGGAGGGCCTGCGGGTCTACGAGGGCCGGGTGTTCCGTCTCACCGAGCACCTGGCCAGGCTGCGCCGCTCGGCCCGCGCGCTGGCTTTCGCCGAGATCCCCGACGACGCCGCGATCACGGCCGAGATCGCCAGGACGCTGTCGGCGAACCGGATGCGCGACGGCGTGCACGTACGGCTGACGCTGACCCGCGGCGTCAAGATCACCAGTGGGATGGACCCCAGGCTCAACCAGGCCGGTCCCACGCTGATCGTGGTGGCCGAGCACAAGCCGCCGGTGTACGACAGCGCCGGGATCACGCTGGTGACGGCGTCGGTCCGGCGCCCCGGCCCGGACGTCCTGGACCCCAAGATCCATCACAGCAACCTGATCAACTCCATCCTGGCGAAGATCGAGGCGAACGCCGCCGGTGCCGACGACGCGCTGCTGCTGGACGGCCGCGGCTTCGTCGCCGAGACCAACGCCACGCATGTCTTCCTGGTCGCCGGCGGGGTGGTGCGGACCCCCACCACCCGGGCCTGCCCGGAGGGCATCACCCGGGCCGTCGTGCTGGAGCTGCTGGCCCGCGAGCCGATCCCGTACCAGGTCGACGACCTGTCGCCGGCCGAGCTGCGCCGCGCAGACGAGGCCTTCGTGACCGGGACCATGGGCGAGCTGGTCCCGGTGCTCTCGGTCGACGGGTGCCGCATCGGGGCCGGGAGCCCGGGCCCGATGACCGCCCGGCTGACGGCCGCCTTCCGTGCGCTCACCGCCACCGACGGCACCCGCCTCGTCGACTGACCACGCGCCGCCCGACCCGGGGTGGGGAATGCCCGCTGGCGACAAGGCGTTTTCGCCCGCGTCGACGAGGCCGGTAAGGTGACCGCCTGCGGCGGAGTAGCTCAGGTGGTCAGAGCAAGCGGCTCATAATCGCTGTGTCGCCGGTTCGAGTCCGGCCTCCGCTACCCGTCCGGATTTCCCCTCGTCGTCAGGCCGCGGCTACCCTGCTGCGGTTGTCCCCGTCGTGCACGTAGTGAGCAGGAGCTTCCCGTGGCTGCCAAGACCGATGTCCGTCCCAAGATCACCTTGGCCTGCCAGGACTGCAAGCACCGCAACTACATCACCAAGAAGAACCGGCGCAACGACCCCGACCGGATCGAGCTGAGCAAGCACTGCCCGTTCTGCAACAAGCACACGGTCCACAAAGAGACCCGCTGACCCGACCTGCTGAACCTCCCGCGGCTGAGCCGCGCCCCGAGGCCGTCCCCGATGCTGGGGGCGGCCTTCGTGCGTTAGCGTCGCCCGGGCAGCCGCCACGTTCGGGTGGCGCTCGGTGGGCGAAGAGGGGACCGGATGGGACGGCTGGACGACAGGGTGGCCATCGTGACCGGGGCGGGCCGCGGGATCGGCCGGGCGACCGCGCTGCGGCTGGCCGCCGACGGTGCCGTGGTGGTCGTCAACGACGTGGACGCCGAGCCCGCGCACGAGACCGCCGAGCTGATCGCGGCCGCCGGTGGCGAGGCGTCCGTCGGGATCTTCGACACCGTGGACCTGGCCGCCGCCCGTGAGCTGGTCGGCTCCACGGTGCAGCGGCACGGCAAGCTGGACATCCTGGTCAACAACGCCGGGATCACCCGGGACAAGATGTTCCACAACCTCGACGACGAGCTGTTCGACCTCGCCTTCGACGTGAACTTCAAGACCGGCTTCCACGCCACGCTCGCGGCCATGCCGTACCTGCGCGAGGTGGCCAAGGCCGAGATCGCCGCGGACGGCCGGCCGCGGTACCACCGCAAGATCACCTTCACCTCGTCGCTGGTGGCTTTCACCGGCAACCCCGGTCAGTACAACTACACGGCGGCGAAGGGCGCGATCATCTCGACCACCAAGACCCTCGCCCGCGAGCTCGGACCGTTCCACGTCAACGTGAACGCGGTGGCGCCCGGCTTCGTCCAGACGCGGATGACCGCGGCCAAGCAGCCCGGGGCCGGCGTCGGGATCCCGGAGGAGATGCGGCAGATGTCCCTGGCCCTCATCGCGCTCGGGCGGTTCGGGCAGCCCGAGGACATCGCGAACGTGCACGCGTTCCTGGTGTCCGGCGACGCAGACTTCGTCTCGGGCGTCACCATCCCGGTGACCGGCGGGCAGCTCGGAGGGATGGGCTGATGCCGCTCGACCAGGGGTTCGTCGGCCGCACCTACCCGCCGACCGAGCCGTACCTCGTCTCGCGGGAGAAGATCGGCGAGTTCGCGCACGCACTCGGCGACCCCAACCCGGCGTACCGGTCGGTCGCGGCGGCGCGCGCGCTCGGCCACCCGGACGTCGTCGCCCCGCCGACGTTCGCGGTGGTGCTCACCTCGCGCGCGTCCGCGCAGGTGATGTTCGACCCCGAGCTCGGGCTGGACTACTCCAGGGTCGTCCACGGCGAGCAGTCGTTCGCGTACGAGCGGCCGATCTGCGCCGGCGACCGGCTCGTCGTGGTCGCGGCTGTCGAGAAGATCCGCTCGGCCGCCGGGAACGACCTGCTGACGCTGCGCGCCGAGGTGTCCACCGTCGACGGCGAGCTGGTCTGCACCGCGCGCTCGACGGTCGTCGCGCGCGGCACGGCCGAGACGGAGGGCTGAGCATGGCTGCGGTCGTGCGCTACACGGAGGTCGAGGTGGGCACCGAGCTGCCCGCCCAGTCGTTCCCGCTGACCCGGCTGCGCCTGGTCATGTACGCCGGAGCCTCCGGTGACTACAACGTCATCCACTGGAACCAGCGGGTCGCCCGGTCGGTGGGGCTCCCCGACGTGATCGCGCACGGCATGCTCACCATGGCCGAGGCGGTCCGGGTGGTCACCGACTGGGCCGGCGACCCCGGCGCGGTCGTCGAGTACGGGGTGCGGTTCACCCGTCCGGTCGTCGTGCCCGACGACGACACCGGCGCATCCGTCGAGGTGACCGGGACGGTCGCGGCCAAGCTGGACGACGGCCTGGTGCGCGTCGACCTGGTGGCCCGCTCGGGCGAGGAGAAGGTGCTCGGTCAGGCGCGCGCGGTGGTCCGGCTGGCATGAACGTCGGCGGGCCCGGACCGGCCGCGGCAGCGCCTGCGAGCCCGCCCGAAGCCGTGCTCCGGCTGGTCCGCGAGCGCGCGGCGGCCCGTGCCGCCCGTGACTTCGCGACCGCTGACGACCTGCGGGGCCGCATCGAGGCGGCCGGCTGGCTGGTCGAGGACGTCTCCGCGAGCGTCCGGCCGGAGGGGTACGTGCTGACGCCGGCCAGGCGGGTCGCGGCGTTCCCGGTCGCGGACCGGCTCGACGACCTGCGGCGCCCGCCCGGTCCCGCGCCGGCCCGGCGGGCGACGGTAGGGCTGCTGGTCGACGGCTGGCCCGACGACCTGCGTCGCTGCGTCGGCGCCCTCCTCGAGCATCTCCCGCCGGGGGTCGTCGTCTCGGCCCTCGACCTCGGTGACGTCGACGGGGCCGGGATGCTCCTGCACGAGCTGGCCGCCGCCGACCCGGGGCGGGTGGAGCCCTGGCACGTCGCCGCCGGGGACGGCCGGCCCGGCTGGGGGGTGTCCCGGACCGCGCTGCTGCGGCTGGACCCGGCGCCGGTGCACGTCGTCATGGACCTGAGCGTGATGCTGGACGGCGATGCCCTCACCCCCCTGCTGGACGTGCTGGACGCCGACCCCTCGGTGGTCGCGGCCGGCTGGCAGGGGGTGCTCGTGGACACCGCTGACGAGTGGCGCTCGGTGCGACCCGCCGGACCCGGCGAGGTCGACGCACTGCTGGGGTACCTGTTCGCGGTCCGGACCGCGGCCGCCATGACCGCGCCGCCGCACCCGAAGGCCGCGTTCTACCGCAACGCCGACCTGGAGTGGTCGTTGGCGCTGCGCGAGCAAGGCGGTCGGCTGGTCGTACCCGCGGGCGAACTGCCGTGCCACGCCGAGCGGCACCGGGGCTTCCACGACAGCGACCCGGACGTGCGCGACCGGGAGTCGCGGCGGACCTACCAGCGGATGCTGCGCCGCTTCCGCGGGCGAACCGGGCTGCTGGCGCCGCGGCCCTAGGCTCGGTCGCGTGCAGGAGACCAGCGGTGGCCGGCTCGCCGACCTCACGACCCTGCACCTGGGCGGCCCGGCCCGGGACGTCGCCCGGACGGAGACCGAGGCCGAGCTGGTCGACCTGGTCCGTTCCCTGGACGGCGCCGGGACGCCGGTGCTGCTCGTCGGCGGCGGCTCCAACCTGGTGGTGGCCGACGAGGGCTTCCCGGGCACTGTCGTCCTGGTCGGCACCCGGCGCATCGACAAGCGCACGGCCGGCGACGGCACGCTCGAGCTGACCCTCGCCGCCGGCGAGCCCTGGGACGACGTGGTGGCCGGGACGGTCGACGGCGGCTACGGACAGCTGGCGGCCCTGTCCGGCATCCCCGGCCTGGCCGGCGCCACCCCGATCCAGAACGTCGGCGCGTACGGCCAGGAGGTGTCGGCGGTGGTGCGCTCCGTGCGGGTCCTGGACCGGCGGTCCGGCGAGGTCGGTGAGCTCGGCGCCGCCGAGTGCGGGTTCGGCTACCGGCACAGCCGGTTCAAGGCGGACCCCCGGTTCGTCGTGCTCGCGGTCACCGTGCACCTGACGAAGGGCCCGCAGCCGGTCAGGTACGCCGAGCTGGCCAGGACCCTGGGGGTGCCGGTCGGAGCCGGCGCGCCACCGGAGCAGGTCCGCGCCGCCGTCCTCGGCCTGCGCCGGGCGAAGGGGATGGTGATCGACCCCGACGTCCCCGACCCGGACACCCGCAGCGCGGGCTCGTTCTTCACCAACCCGGTCCTGCCCGCCGACGCGTCGGCCCTGGCCGCCCTGCCGGCGGACGCGCCGCGCTACCCGGCACCGGCGGGGTGCGTGAAGGTCTCGGCCGCATGGCTCATCGAGCGGGCCGGCTTCGGCAAGGGGTACGGCCACGGCGACGCCCGCATCTCCACCCGGCACACGCTGGCGCTGACCAACCGCGGCGAAGCGTCGACCGCCGAGCTGCTGGCCCTGGCCGGCGAGATCGTCGCCGGCGTCCGCGACCGCTTCGGGATCACGCTGACGCCCGAGCCCGTGCTGGTGGGGTGCACGATCCCGTCCGCCTAGGCCGAACCCTGGTGCGACGGCTGACCCCTGCGTCAGGATGCGGGGGGATGCGCAGGGGAGGATGCAGTGGACCACGACCACCCGCACGACCTGCCGACGACTGTCGAGGACTTCGCCGACGGGACAGCCGCGACCGAGCCGTGGTCCCGGCGCGAGTTCCTCGGCGCCGGCGCCGTCGCGGCGGCCGGACTGCTGACCCCCGGGGCGCTGTGGCTGCCGGAGGCCGGCGGTGTCGCCGCGGCCAGCCCGTTCACCGGGACGAACGCGCTGCGGCTGGCCATGCACGTGCACGCCAGCTGGTCCGAGGGCCTGGCGAGCTGGGAGGCCCAGTTCGCCCAGGCCGCGGCCAACGCGCTGGACGTGCTCTACATGACCGACCACGACTTCCGGTCGACCGCCACCAACTACATCACCGCGCTGCCGCCCAGCGCCTGGGTCCGCAGCACGACCGGGGCACTGGCCCAGCAGGCGTCCACCACGAGCGGCGGTGGGTTCCGCCTCCTGGCCGAGAGCTCGTCGGCCTCCGCGGCGGCAGCGGTGACGCTGGCGCTGCAGCCCAAGCCGCTGGCGTTCAACCGGCTGCGCACCTCGATCGCCGGCCAGACGCTCCGGCACACCGTCGCCTCGGCGGCGCTCAGCGGCGGCGCCACGTACGAGGTGGTCGTGGACCTGAGCTACCACCCGGCAGCCAGCGGCCGGCCCGCCGGCAACTACCAGCTGGTGTACCGGTTCGGGGTGGCGACGTCGTCCCGGTTCACCGAGAACGGCGGGCTGCGGGGGGTCGTCACCGCGCCGACGCCGGCCGCCGGGTCGGTCCAGCAGCTGTCCCCGGAGACCGACGTCGCGGCGCTGTGGCCGACCATGCTCCCGATGGACAACGCCATGTACGGAGTGTCGTTCGCCGCCAAGAGCCCGAAGAAGGGCGCCGTCGCCGACGTCCGGGTGACCGGCGTGACGTTCGTCCGCACCCAGAACGCGCCGGCGTCCGTCGCCGCGAACCAGGCGGCGCTGATCACCCAGTACCAGCCCCGGTTCCCGAACCTGACCGTGCGCGCCAGCATCGAGGTGGGCGAGCCGCTGCCGCACATGAACCCGTTCGGGATCCCGCAGTACTTCCCGGACTACGCGCACCTGCCGACCGGCTCCGACCAGCTCTTCGAGGCGATCGTCGCCGACGTGCACGCCCGGCACGGGGTGATCTCCCTCAACCATCCGTTCGGCTTCAACACCGGGCCGCTGCTCAGCGCCGCCGACCGCACGACCAGGCGGCGCCAGGTCTTCGCCCAGCTCCAGGGCGTGCACGACTACGGCGTGGACATCCTCGAGGTGGGCTACCTCCTGCGCGGGAACGTCGACGCGGCGACCCACATCGACCTGTTCGACACGTTCGCCCGCAACGGCACCTTCCTGACGGCCAACGGCACCAACGACGACCACGGTGGCCTGAACTGGAACACGCTCAAGAACGGCTTCTTCACCGGCCTGTGGGCGGCGTCGCGCGCCGAGGCGGACATCCTGGCCGGGCTGTCCGGCGGCCGTGCCTACGCCGCGCACCTGGGCAAGTGGCCCGGCGGCGAGACCGACCTGCTCGTGGACGGGACGGTCCGCATGGGCGGGGTGTCGGTCGCCACGAAGGCCACCCGGTCGCTGTCGATCTGGGCGGCCAACCTGCCGACCGGGAGCAGCGTGCAGCTGGTGTCCGGCCCGGTGGACTACGCGGGCGCCCAGGACCCGGGGACGTCGGTCGTGAAGACGCTCGCGCCGTCGGCGTTCTCGGGCGGGGTCGCCACGACCACCGTGGACACGACCATCTCGCGGTTCTACCGGGTCCAGGTCCTGGCCAAGGACGGGACCGTCATCGGCTGCGGTAACCCGGTGTGGCTGCTGCGCACGGCACCACCGGGCGGGATCCCACCCGCACGTGCCTGACGACGGCGACCAGGCGCGGACGCAGCGGCATCAGGGCGTCGCGAGCCAGGCCTGGATGCCGGCGAGCAGCCGTGCCCGGACCGGCTCGGGAGCCGTGCTCGCCCGGACCGACATCGCGGCCAGGCCCGCCAGCGCGGCGTCGTCCAGCCCGAGCGCGTCCCTGGCCAGCACGTACTGGTCGGTGAGCCGTGAGCCGAACAGCAACGGGTCGTCGGCGCCGAGGGCGACCTGGACGCCGCCGTCGAGGAGGGCGCGCAACGGCACCGCGGCCGCCTCCGGGTAGATCCCGAGGGCGAGGTTGGACGCCGGGCAGACCTCGCAGGGCACCCCGGTCGCGGCCAGCAGGTCGACGACCCGCGGGTCCTCGGTGGCGCGGATGCCATGCCCGACCCGGTGCGCACCCAGCGCCTCGACGCAGGCGCGGACGCTCTGCGAGCCGGCCAGCTCGCCGCCGTGCGGCACCGCGAGCAGGCCCGCCCGGCCGGCGATCCGGAACGCCGCCTCGAAGTCCTCGGCCCGGCCCCGGCGCTCGTCGTTGCCCAGGCCGAAGCCGACGACCCCGCGTCCGGCGTACTGCGCGGCGAGGCGCGCCAGCGTGCGGGCCTCCAGCGGGTGCTTGGTGCGGTTCGCCCCGATCACGATGCCGATCCCCACGCCGCTGTGCGCCGACGCGTCCGCCGCTGCGTCGAGCACGAGCTCGGTGAAGGCCGTGACCCCGCCGAACAGCCCCGCGTACCCGCTCGGGTCGACCTGGATCTCCAGCCAGCCGGACCCGTCGGCCCGCTCGTCGGCAGCGACCTCGCGCAGCAGCCGGCGGACGTCGTCCTCGCGCTGCAGCACCGAGCGGGCCGTGTCGTACAGCCGCTGGAACCGGAACCAGCCGCGCTCGTCCGGGCTCAGGTGCAGCGGGTGGTACGAGGCGAGCGCCTCGGGCAGCCGTACGCCGTGCTCGGCGGCCAGGTCGAGCAGGGTCGGACGCCGCATGGCGCCGGTGAAGTGCAGGTGCAGGTGGGCCTTCGGCAGCCCCCGCAGGTCGCGGCCGGTCAGGCCCGGGCCTCGGCCATGAGCCGCTGGATGCGGCCGACGCCTTCGACCAGGTCGTCGTCGCCGAGGGCGTACGACAGCCGGAAGTAGCCGGGCGCGCCGAAGGCCTCGCCGGGGACCACGGCCACCTCGACCTCGTCCAGGATGAGTGCGGCCAGCTCGGCCGACGTCTGCGGTCGCTGCCCGCGCAGCTCGAGCCCGAGCGCGGCCTTGACCGAGGGGAAGCAGTAGAACGCGCCGTCCGGGGTCGGGCAGGTGAAGCCCTCGACGTCGTTGAGCATCGCGACCATCGTCCGGCGCCGGACGTCGAAGGCGGCGCGCATCCCGGCCACCGCGGTCAGGTCGCCGGAGACGGCGGCCAGTGCGGCCACCTGCGAGACGTTGGCGACGTTGGACGTCGCGTGCGACTGCAGGTTCGCGGCCGCGGTGACGACGTCCTTGGGGCCGATCATCCAGCCGACCCGCCAGCCGGTCATGGCGTACGTCTTGGCGACGCCGTTGACCACCACGCACCGGTCCGCCAGCTCCGGGACCAGCGTCGGCATCGAGCTGAACCGGGCGTCCCCGTAGACGAGGTGCTCGTAGATCTCGTCGGTGACCACCCACAGCCCGCGCTCGGCCGCCCAGCGCCCGACGGCCGCGACCTGCTCGGGCGGGTACACCGCCCCGGTCGGGTTCGACGGGGAGACGAACACGAGCAGCTTCGTCGCCGGGGTCACGTACCGCTCGAGCTGCTCGACCGAGGTCATGAACCCGGTCGTCTCGTCGGTCGGCACCTCGACCGGGACACCGCCGGCGAGACGGATCGACTCCGGGTACGTCGTCCAGTACGGCGCCGGCAGCAGGACCTCGTCGCCCGGGTCGAGCAGGGTGGCGAACGCGTTGTACAGGGCCTGCTTGCCGCCGTTGGTCACCAGCACCTGCGCCGCGTCCACGGCGTAGCCGCTGTCCCGCAGGGTCTTGGCGGCGATGGCGGCCTTGAGCTCGGGCAGGCCGCCCGCGGGGGTGTAGCGGTGCCAGCGCGGGTCGCGGCACGCGGCCACCGCGGCCTCGACGATCGGGTCCGGGGTGGGGAAGTCCGGCTCGCCGGCCCCGAAGACGACCACCGGCCGGCCGGCGGCCTTGAGGGCCTTGGCCCTGGCGTCGACCGCCAGCGTGGCTGACTCGGCGATGCCGCCGATGCGCGCCGAGACGCGACGTCGGCTCGGCGGGGCGGGGCTCAGGCTCGGGCCGGGGTCGGCCGCGGTGGGGGCGCTCACGGACGCATCCTCCCATCGGTCCACGGCGCGCGGCCACGGGGTTCGCGCCCCGGTGCGACGGTTCGACCGGCCGTCGGGCAGGCCGTACACTCGACCCCCGGTGGCCTCGGCCCCCTGCGTAAGCGTGCCCGGCGCCAGCACGGGTGGGCCCGGCTCGGGGTCGACCGGCGCCGAGTAGGGCCGTAGCTCAATTGGTAGAGTCCCGGTCTCCAAAACCGGTGGTTGGGGGTTCGAGTCCCTCCGGCCCTGCGACGCACTCGACGTGCGGGTGTGCTGCGTGATTCCGTCGACAGACCCGACCCGGAGACGCCGGGGCGGCCGACCCGGGACAGGTGAGGCGAGTGAGCGATACGCGGGGCTCGACCGCGACACCTGAGCGCGGCCGGTCCGGGCCGGACGGCAAGGCCGACCGGCCGGGGCTGTTCGCCCGGATCGGGCTGTTCTACCGCCAGGTGGTCGCCGAGCTCCGCAAGGTGATCTGGCCGACCCGGCGCGAGCTGACCACCTACACCATCGTCGTCCTGTTCTTCGTCTCCGGCCTCACCGCGATCGTGGCCGTGCTCGACGCTCTGTTCGGCCGCGCCGTCCTCATCATCTTCGGGGGCTCCGGCTGACCCACCCGGCCGGTCCGCCGCACCCGGGCGGTCCGATCCCGACAGCACCCCACCAGACCCGCCCCGACCCACCAGCAGACCCGAGGAAGTGCCCTGCCGTGACCGAGTCCACCCGCTCCGACGACGTCGTGCTCTCCGCCGTCCCCGGCGACGAGCCCGCCGACGACGCGACGGCGCAGGCCGAGCCCGACGGCCGTCGAGGCCGACGAGGTCGACGAGCCGAGGCGTCGAGGCCGCCGAGTCGAGGCCGAGGCCGAAGTCGAGGCCGAGGTCGACGACGACGTCGAGGCCGAGGCCGAGGTCGACCCGGTCGAGGCGTTCAAGGACACGCTGCGGGCGGCGCCGGGCGAGTGGTACGTCGTGCACTCCTACGCCGGCTACGAGAACCGGGTGAAGGCCAACGTCGAGAGCCGGACGACCTCGCTCAACATGGAGGACTTCATCTACCAGGTCGAGGTCCCGCAGGAAGAGGTCGTCGAGATCAAGAACGGCCAGCGCAAGCTGGTCCGGCGCAACAAGTTCCCCGGCTACGTCCTGGTCCGGATGGACCTCACCGACGAGTCGTGGGGCGCGGTGCGCAACACCCCCGGCGTCACCGGCTTCGTCGGCCACGCCCACCAGCCCACGCCGCTCACCGTCGACGAGGTCGTCAACATCCTCGGCCCGTCCGTGGAGAAGAAGGCGCACGAGAAGACCGAGGTCAAGGTCCTGGACTTCCAGGTCGGCGACTCGGTCACGGTCATCGACGGACCGTTCGCCAGCCTCCAGGCCACGATCCACGAGATCAACGCCGACACCCAGCGGATCAAGGGCCTGGTCGAGATCTTCGGCCGCGAGACCCCGGTCGAGCTGTCGTTCTCCCAGATCCAGAAGAACTAGCCCCCAAGCCCGGAACCCAGAGCACCCCGCAGCAACGACGAGGATCGGTCATGCCCCCCAAGAAGAAGCTCACGGCGATCATCAAGCTCCAGATCAACGCCGGTGCCGCGACCCCCGCCCCGCCGGTCGGTCCGGCGCTGGGCCAGCACGGCGTCAACATCATGGAGTTCTGCAAGGCCTACAACGCCGCCACCGAGGCCCAGCGCGGCCAGGTGATCCCGGTCGAGATCTCGGTGTACGAGGACCGGTCGTTCACCTTCGTCACCAAGACCCCGCCGGCCGCCCGGCTGATCCTGGCCGCGGCAGGCGTCGAGAAGGGCTCGGCCGAGCCGCACAAGACCAAGGTCGCCAAGATCACCCGGGCCCAGGTCCGCGAGATCGCCGCAGACCAAGATGCCCGACCTGAACGCCAACGACCTCGACGCGGCCGAGCTGATCATCGCCGGCACCGCCCGCTCCATGGGCATCACCGTCACCGACTGAGCCGCCGATCCGGGGACTGTCCCGGCGATGCCGCGTCAGCGGTTCGCACGAACGACCGTGGGAGGGCCGGCTTCGGCCCGCGGACCACGACTCCCGAACAGCACGAGGAGCAGATCATGAAGCGCAGCAAGGCCTACCGCGCCGCCGCCGAGAAGATCGACCACGACGCCCTCTACACCCCGCTGGCGGCCGTCCGGCTCGCCAAGGAGACCAGCACCGACCAAGTACGACGCGCACCGTCGAGGTCGCGATGCGCCTGGGCGTCGACCCCCGCAAGGCCGACCAGATGGTCCGCGGCACCGTCAACCTCCCGCACGGCACCGGCAAGACCGCCCGGGTCCTGGTCTTCGCCACCGGCGAGCGCGCCGAGGAGGCGCAAGGCCGCCGGCGCCGACATCGTCGGCGTCCGACGAGCTCATCGCCGAGGTCGAGGGCGGTCGGCTGGACTTCGACGCCGTCGTCGCCACGCCCGACCTCATGGGCAAGGTCGGCCGGCTCGGCCGGGTGCTCGGCCCGCGCGGCCTGATGCCGAACCCGAAGACCGGCACCGTCACCGCGGACGTCGCGCAAGGCCGTCTCGCGACATCAAGGGCGGCAAGATCGAGTTCCGGGTCGACCGGCACGCGAACCTGCACTTCGTCATCGGCAAGGCGTCGTTCGGCGACGACGCAGCTGGTCGAGAACTACGCCGCCGCGCTCGACGAGGTGCTCCGGCTCAAGCCGTCCGCGTCCAAGGGCCGCTACGTCAAGAAGATCGTCGTGACCACGACGATGGGCCCGGGCATCCCGGTCGACCCGAACCGCACCCGCAACCTGCTCGCCGACGACGCCGAGCAGGGCCTGACCGAGCGGGTGGCCCGGCGCCGATTTGGCCGCGGCCCGGGCGCACCCGTACCCTCACCCAAGCCACAGACCGTCGGTCGCCACCCTCCGGGGTGGTCGAAGGTCCCGCGCACGCGGGCGGCCCACGCAGGCGAGCGAGTCGAACCGCCCCGTGTCCAGGGCGCGCACGCCCCGTGCGCCCTGCGCCGGGGCGTCTGTCGTTCCGGGCCCGACCCCCATCGAGGGGGCGCCGGCGCCGATCGGAAGGAGGCCCATGGCGAGGCCCGACAAGGCGAGCCGCCGTCGCCGAGCTCGCGGAGGGCTTCCGCAGCTCGACCGCCGTCGTGCTGACCGAGTACCGCGGGCTCACCGTGGCCCAGCTCAAGGAGCTGCGCCGCTCGCTCGGTGAGAACGTCACGTACGCCGTCGTGAAGAACACGCTGACCAAGATCGCCGCCCGCGAGGCCGGCGGTCGCGGGCCTGGACGACCTGCTCGCCGGCCCGTCGGCGATCGCGTTCGTCAGCGGCGACCCGGTCGAGGCGGCCAAGGGCCTGCGGGACTTCGCCAAGGCCAACCCGCTGCTCGTGATCAAGGGCGGCGTCATGGACGGCCGGTCCCTGTCCCCCGACGAGATCAGCAAGCTCGCCGACCTGGAGTCGCGCGAGGTCCTGCTGGCCAAGCTGGCCGGCGCGATGAAGGCGTCGCTGTCCGGTGCGGTGTCGCTGTTCGCGGCCCCGCTGTCCCAGACCGCGCGGCTCATCGAGGCGCTGCGGCACAAGGCCGAGCAGGACCCCTCGGTCCTGCGCGGCGGCGCCGGCACGCCTGCACCCCAGCCGGTCGACGACGCGGCCCCGGTCGCCCAGGAACAGGACGCGGCCCCGGCCGCTGCCGAGCACGAGGACGAGGCGCCCGCCGTCCAGGACGAGGCGGTCGCCACGGAAGAAGCGCAGTCCCAGGAGTCGCCGTCCGAGGACACCCCGTCCGAGGACGTCACGGCCGAGGACAGTCGCGACCGAGGAGCCCGTCTCCCCGGCCGGGACGACCGAGGAGACCACCGAGGGCTGAGCGCCCACGGCTGACCGCACCCACCCAAGCCAGCCCGGCGCACCTGCCCGGGCGTACCGCACGGAAGGACCGCCGACATGGCGAAGCTCAGCACCGACGACCTGCTTGACGCGTTCAAGGAGATGACCCTGATCGAGCTCTCCGAGTTCGTGAAGCAGTTCGAGGACACCTTCGGCGTCACCGCGGCCGCCCCGGTCGCCGTGGCCGCCGCCCCGGCAGCCGGCGGCGGCGCCGCGGCCGCCGGCCGAGGTCGAGGAGCAGGACGAGTTCGACGTCGTCCTCGAGGCGGCCGGCGAGAAGAAGATCCAGGTCATCAAGGAGGTCCGCGCCCTCACCAGCCTGGGCCTGAAGGAGGCCAAGGACCTCGTCGACGGCGACCCCGGCCACCGTCCTGGAGAAGGTCAACAAGGAGGCCGCCGACAAGGCCAAGGCCGCCCTCGAGGGCGCCGGCGCCACGGTCACCGTCAAGTAGTCCCGCTCGTCCAGAACCCGGTCGTCCGGCGGCCTCCGAGGGCCCTGGCCGACCGGCCGCCGGAGGCGGTCACCTGTCGCGGGCGGCCGCCTCCGGCGTGTAACGAAGCGGGCAAGCCCCCGTTCGCTGTGTCCACAGGACGCGGCCGATCGGGTCGAGTTCCTTGACTCGGGGGCTCTGGAGCGGTCATCCTCACCGTCAGCGCGAGTGCCAGGTGTCCCGAAGGCCCCAACGGCATTGCGTGGGCTCGAACGACAGACCGGGAGCGTGTCCGTGCGCGGGACCCGCCGCTCGACAGCAGCGTGCCGAGTAGGTATGCTGCCCGCTTTGCGCTGCCTACTGACGACCCGCGGCTCCCGTTCAGGTTGCCCCGGGGCGTCTCGCATGCGCGCACCGTGCCCGCGAGCCTTCGGAAGGAAGCCGCTACTTGGCCGCCTCGCGCAACGCCTCGTCCGCCTCGTCCAGCCCACCGCACCATCCCCGGCACGCGCCGCATCTCCTTCGCCAAGATCCGTGAGCCCCTCGAGGTCCCGGACCTCCTCGCCCTCCAGACCGACAGCTTCGACTGGCTGCTCGGCAACGACGAAGTGGCGGGCCCGGGTCGAGCAGGTCCCTCGCAGAGGGCCTGAGCGTCCCCACCAAGTCCGGCCTCGAGGAGATCTTCGAGGAGATCAGCCCGATCGAGGACTTCTCCGGGACGATGTCGCTGTCGTTCCGCGACCACCGCTTCGAGCCGCCGAAGAACTCGATCGACGAGTGCAAGGAGCGCGACTTCACCTACTCCGCGCCGCTGTTCGTCACCGCCGAGTTCATGAACAACGAGACCGGCGAGATCAAGAGCCAGACGGTCTTCATGGGCGACTTCCCGCTGATGACCGACAAGGGCACGTTCGTCATCAACGGCACCGAGCGCGTCGTGGTCTCCCAGCTGGTCCGCTCGCCCGGCGTCTACTTCGACAAGACCGTCGACAAGACCTCCGACAAGGACGTCTTCGGCGCCAAGATCATCCCGTCCCGCGGGGCCTGGCTGGAGTTCGAGGTCGACAAGAAGGACATGGTCGGCGTCCGCATCGACCGCAAGCGCAAGCAGTCCGTCACGGTGCTGCTCAAGGCGCTCGGCTGGGACGACGCGAAGATCCTCGAGGAGTTCGGCCAGTACGAGTCGATGCGCCTGACGCTGGAGAAGGACCACACCACCGGCCAGGACGACGCGCTGCTCGACATCTACCGCAAGCTGCGCCCGGGCGAGCCGCCGACGCGCGAGGCGGCGCAGACGCTGCTGGACAACCTCTACTTCAACCCGAAGCGCTACGACCTGGCCAAGGTCGGCCGCTACAAGGTCAACAAGAAGCTGGGCCTTGGCCTCGAGCTGGCGCAGGGCACGCTGACCCTCGACGACATCGTCTCGACGATCCGGTACATCGTCTCGCTGCACGCCGGCGAGACCGAGTTCAGCCGCGGCGCCGACTCGGTCCTGGTCGAGGTCGACGACATCGACCACTTCGGCAACCGGCGCCTGCGCACGGTCGGCGAGCTGATCCAGAACCAGGTGCGCACCGGCCTGGCCCGGATGGAGCGCGTCGTCCGCGAGCGGATGACCACCCAGGACGTCGAGGCGATCACGCCGCAGACCCTGATCAACATCCGCCCGGTCGTGGCGTCGATCAAGGAGTTCTTCGGCACCAGCCAGCTGTCCCAGTTCATGGACCAGACCAACCCGCTGGCCGGCCTGACCCACAAGCGCCGGCTGTCCGCGCTCGGCCCGGGCGGCCTGTCCCGCGAGCGGGCCGGCTTCGAGGTCCGCGACGTGCACCCGTCCCACTACGGCCGGATGTGCCCGATCGAGACGCCGGAGGGCCCGAACATCGGCCTGATCGGCTCGCTGTCCTCGTACGGCCGGGTCAACGCGTTCGGCTTCGTCGAGACGCCGTACCGCCAGGTCGTCGACGGCCGGGTCACCGGACAAGATCGACTACCTGACCGCCGACGAGGAGGACCTGCACGTCATCGCGCAGGCCAACGCGCCGCTGAACCCGGACGGCACGTTCAGCGAGTCCCGCGTCCTGGTCCGGCGCAAGGGCGGCGAGGTCGACTACATCCCGGCCGCCGACGTGGACTACATGGACGTCTCGCCGCGCCAGATGGTGTCGGTCGCGACGGCGATGATCCCGTTCCTCGAGCACGACGACGCCAACCGCGCGCTGATGGGCTCGAACATGCAGCGGCAGTCGGTGCCGCTGCTGCGCTCGGAGGCCCCGCTGGTCGGCACCGGCATGGAGTACCGCGCCGCGGTCGACGCCGGTGACGTCATCACGGCCGAGGCCGCGGGCGTCGTCACCGAGGTGTCCGCCGACTCGATCACGGTCGCCCAGGACGACGGCGCCCACCGCACCTACCGGGTGGCCAAGTTCGAGCGGTCCAACCAGGGCACCTGCTACAACCAGAAGCCGCTGGTCGACGAGGGCGACCGGGTCGAGGCGGGCCACGTCATCGCCGACGGTCCGTGCACCGAGGACGGCGAGATGGCGCTCGGCCGCAACCTGCTCGTGGCGTTCATGCCGTGGGAGGGCCACAACTACGAGGACGCGATCATCCTCAGCCAGCGCCTGGTGCAGGACGACGTCCTGTCCTCGATCCACATCGAGGAGCACGAGGTCGACGCCCGCGACACCAAGCTCGGGCCGGAGGAGATCACCCGGGACATCCCGAACGTCTCCGAGGAGGTCCTCGCCGACCTCGACGAGCGCGGGATCATCCGGGTCGGCGCCGACGTCGTCGCCGGCGACGTCCTGGTCGGCAAGGTCACGCCCAAGGGCGAGACCGAGCTGACCCCGGAGGAGCGGCTGCTGCGGGCGATCTTCGGCGAGAAGGCCCGCGAGGTGCGCGACACCTCGCTCAAGGTCCCGCACGGCGAGTCCGGCAAGGTCATCGGCGTCCGCCTGTTCGAGCGCGAGCAGGGCGACGAGCTGCCGCCGGGCGTGAACCAGCTGGTCCGGGTGTACGTCGCCCAGAAGCGCAAGATCACCGACGGCGACAAGCTGGCCGGCCGGCACGGCAACAAGGGCGTCATCTCCAAGATCCTCCCGGTGGAGGACATGCCGTTCCTCGAGGACGGGACCCCGGTCGACATCGTGCTCAACCCGCTGGGCGTGCCCGGCCGGATGAACGTCGGCCAGGTCCTGGAGACGCACCTCGGCTGGGCGGCCAAGTCCGGCTGGGCGGTCGACGGCAAGCCGGCCTGGGCGGCCAACCTGCCCGAGCGGGCGCGCAGCGCCGCCGCCCGGGACGGTCGTCGCGTCGCCGGTCTTCGACGGCGCCCGCGAGGAGGAGATCACCGGCCTGCTCGGCTCGACCCTGCCGAACGCGGACGGCCACCAGATGGTCGACTCCGACGGCAAGGCCCGCCTGTTCGACGGCCGGACCGGGGAGCCGTTCAAGGACCCGATCGCGGTCGGCTACATCTACATCCTGAAGCTCCTGCACCTGGTCGACGACAAGATCCACGCCCGCTCGACCGGCCCGTACTCGATGATCACGCAGCAGCCGCTGGGCGGTAAGGCCCAGTTCGGCGGCCAGCGGTTCGGCGAGATGGAGGTCTGGGCGCTGGAGGCGTACGGAGCGTCGTACGCCCTGCAGGAGCTGCTGACGATCAAGTCCGACGACGTCCTGGGCCGGGTCAAGGTCTACGAGGCGATCGTCAAGGGCGAGAACATCCCCGAGCCCGGAATCCCCGAGTCCTTCAAGGTGCTGATCAAGGAGATGCAGTCGCTGTGCCTGAACGTCGAGGTGCTGTCCAGCGACGGCATGTCCGTGGAGCTGCGCGACACCGACGAGGACGTCTTCCGTGCCGCGGAAGAGCTCGGCATCGACCTGTCCCGGCGTGAGCCGAGCAGCGTCGAAGAGGTCTGAGGGCGGCGGCCCGCCGGCCGTCCCGGCCGGCCGGGTGCGCCCACCCCACGTCCAGCGATGACGACACGACCGAAAGACAGGTAACCAAGTGCTCGACGTCAACTTCTTCGACGAGCTGCGCATCGGCCTGGCGACCGCGGAGGACATCCGCCAGTGGTCGCACGGTGAGGTCAAGAAGCCCGAGACCATCAACTACCGCACCCTGAAGCCGGAGAAGGACGGGCTCTTCTGCGAGAAGATCTTCGGCCCGACCCGCGACTGGGAGTGCTACTGCGGCAAGTACAAGCGGGTCCGGTTCAAGGGCATCATCTGCGAGCGCTGCGGCGTCGAGGTCACCCGCGCCAAGGTGCGCCGCGAGCGGATGGGCCACATCGAGCTGGCCGCCCCGGTCACGCACATCTGGTACTTCAAGGGCGTCCCGAGCCGGCTGGGCTACCTGCTCGACCTGGCCCCCAAGGACCTCGAGAAGGTCATCTACTTCGCCGCCTACATGATCACGTGGGTGGACGACGAGGGCCGGCACCGCGACCTGCCCTCGCTCGAGGCCAAGATCGCCGTCGAGAAGCAGCAGATCGAGAACCGTCGCGACAACGACGTGGAGACCCGGCAGAAGAAGCTCGAGGCCGACCTGGCCGAGCTCGAGGCCGAGGGCGCCAAGAGCGACGTCCGCCGCAAGATCCGCGAGGGCGGCGAGCGCGAGATGGCGCAGATCCGCCGTCGCGCGGACAACGAGGCCGCCCGGCTGGGCGACGTCTGGGACCGCTTCAAGAACCTCAAGGTCCAGGACCTGGAGGGCGACGAGCTGCTCTACCGCGAGATGCGGGACCGCTTCGGCCAGTACTTCCGCGGCGGCATGGGCGCGCAGGCGATCAAGGAGCGGCTGGAGAGCTTCGACCTCGACGCCGAGGCCGAGAAGCTGCGCGAGATCATCCAGACCGGCAAGGGCCAGAAGAAGACCCGCAGCCTCAAGCGGCTCAAGGTCGTCTCGGCGTTCCTCAACACCCGCAACAGCCCGATGGGCATGGTGCTGGACGCGATCCCGGTGATCCCGCCGGACCTGCGCCCGATGGTGCAGCTGGACGGCGGCCGGTTCGCCACCTCCGACCTGAACGACCTGTACCGCCGCGTGATCAACCGGAACAACCGGCTCAAGCGGCTGCTCGACCTGGGCGCGCCCGAGATCATCGTCAACAACGAGAAGCGGATGCTGCAGGAGGCCGTCGACGCGCTGTTCGACAACGGCCGCCGCGGCCGTCCGGTCACCGGGCCGGGCAACCGCCCGCTGAAGTCGCTGTCGGACATGCTCAAGGGCAAGCAGGGCCGGTTCCGGCAGAACCTGCTCGGCAAGCGCGTCGACTACTCCGGCCGCTCGGTCATCGTGGTCGGCCCGCAGCTCAAGCTGCACCAGTGCGGCCTGCCCAAGCAGATGGCGCTCGAGCTGTTCAAGCCGTTCGTCATGAAGCGGCTGGTCGACCTCAACCACGCGCAGAACATCAAGAGCGCCAAGCGCATGGTCGAGCGGGCCCGGCCGGTCGTGTGGGACGTGCTCGAGGAGGTCATCAACGAGCACCCGGTGCTGCTGAACCGCGCGCCGACGCTGCACCGGCTCGGGCATCCAGGCGTTCGAGCCGCAGCTGGTCGAGGGCAAGGCGATCCAGATCCACCCGCTGGTCTGCACGGCGTTCAACGCCGACTTCGACGGCGACCAGATGGCCGTGCACCTGCCGCTGTCCGCGGAGGCCCAGGCCGAGGCCCGGATCCTCATGCTGTCGACGAACAACATCCTGTCGCCGGCGCACGGTCGTCCGATCACGTCGCCGACGCAGGACATGGTCATCGGGCTCTACTACCTGACCATCCACCGCGACGGGCGCCGCACGGGCGAGGGCCGCGTCTTCGGCTCGGTCGCCGAGGCGATCCTGGCCTACGACGCCCGTGAGCTCGACATGCAGGCCGAAGATCGTCCTGCGGCTGGACGACGCGGTCCCGCCGCTGGACTGGACCGCGCCGGAGGGCTGGGAGCCGGGCGACACGGTCCGGCTGAGCACCACGCTGGGCCGCGCCCTGTTCAACGAGGCGCTGCCCGAGGACTACCCGTTCGTCGACTACGAGGTCGCCAAGAAGCAGCTGTCGGCGATCGTCAACGACCTGGCCGAGCGCTACCCGAAGGTCCAGGTCGCGGCGACGCTGGACGCCCTGAAGGAGAAGGGCTTCCACTGGGCGACCAGGGCCGGCGTGACGATCTCGATCGGCGACGTGGTCACCCCGCCGCGCAAGAACGAGATCCTCAACGCGCTACGAGGGCCGCGCGGACAAGGTGCAGGGCCAGTACGAGAAGGGCCTGATCACCGACGACGAGCGCCGCCAGGAGCTCATCGAGATCTGGACCAGGGCCACGAACGAGGTGGCCGAGGCGATGGAGGCGAACTTCCCCTCCACCAACCCGGTCTGGATGATGGTCCACTCCGGCGCCCGCGGGAACATGATGCAGGTCCGGCAGATCGCGGGCATGCGCGGCCTCGTGGCCAACCCCAAGGGCGAGATCATCCCGCGGCCGATCAAGGCCAACTTCCGCGAGGGCCTGTCCGTGCTCGAGTACTTCATCTCGACGCACGGCGCCCGCAAGGGTCTGGCCGACACCGCCCTGCGTACCGCCGACTCCGGGCTACCTGACCCGGCGGCTGGTCGACGTCTCGCAGGACGTGATCATCCGTGAGGACGACTGCGGCACCGACCGCGGGCTGTCCTTCCCGGTCTCGCGTCCCGCTGTCCGGCGGCGGCTTCCGGGCGCACGACGAGGTCGAGGCCTCGGTCTACGCCCGGACGCTGGCCGCGGACGCGGTCGGTGCCGACGGCACCGTGGTCGCCGCGGCCGGCTCGGACGTGACCATGGTCGTCATCGACCAGATGGTCGCGGCCGGCATCACCGAGGCGAAGGTCCGCAGCGTCCTGACCTGCGAGAGCAAGGTCAGCACCTGCGCGCTGTGCTACGGCCGGTCGCTGGCGACCGGCAAGCTCGTGGACGTCGGCGAGGCGGTCGGCATCATCGCCGCCCAGTCGATCGGCGAGCCCGGCACCCAGCTGACCATGCGGACGTTCCACACCGGCGGCGTCGCCGGCGAGGACATCACGCACGGCCTGCCCCGCGTGGTCGAGCTGTTCGAGGCCCGCACGCCCAAGGGCGTGGCCCCGATCAGCGAGGCGGCCGGTCGGGTCCGGATCGAGGACTCCGAGAAGCTGCGCAAGCTGGTCGTGGTCCCCGACGACGGCGCCGAGGAGATCGCCGTACACGGTCTCCCGGCGCTCCCGGCTGCTGGTCGCCGACGGCGACCCGGTCACGGTCGGCCAGCAGCTGGTCGCGGGTGCGGTCGACCCGAAGCAGGTGCTGCGGATCCTCGGCCCCCGGGCCGTCCAGCGGTACCTCACCGACCAGGTCCAGGAGGTCTACCGCTCGCAGGGCGTGTCGATCCACGACAAGCACATCGAGGTGATCGTCCGCCAGATGCTCAAGCGGGTCACGATCATCGACTCGGGCGACTCCGAGATGCTGCCCGGCGAGCTGGTCGAGCGGTCCCGGTTCGAGGACGACAACCGCCGGATCGTGTCCGAGGGCGGCACGCCCGCCTCCGGCCGGCCCGAGCTGATGGGCATCACCAAGGCGTCGCTGGCCACCGAGTCGTGGCTGTCGGCGGCCTCCTTCCAGGAGACCACCCGGGTGCTCACGGACGCGGCGATCCACGCCAAGTCCGACTCGCTCCTGGGCCTGAAGGAGAACGTGATCATCGGCAAGCTGATCCCGGCGGGTACCGGCCTGGCCCGGTACCGCAACGTCCGGGTCGAGCCCACCGAGGAGGCGAAGTCGGCGATGTACTCGATGGCCGTCTACGACGACGTCGACTACAGCGCCTTCGGCGGCGGCACCGGTGTCGCCATCCCGCTGGAGGACTACGACTTCGACTTCCGCGCGTGACCGGGGCGGGCGCGGGTGGGACGGGCTCCGGTCCGTCCCACCCGCGGCCCGCCACCGGGCCCGCGGGGACCCGTCGCTTTTGACCCACGCGGAGGGCCTGGGTACTCTCTCCCCTTGTGCCTGGGTCACGCCCGGGCGCTCGTGCACGCGCTGAGCGCGGCGCACGACAGCTCCGCTCCCCCCACTGCCCGCTTCGCAGCGGTCAGGGGTGGGTGAGGGGCCGACACGCCCGACCCCGTGGGGCGGGGCTCACACCTGAACGACCACCCCTTGGAACCACGAACAGATCACGGAGACGCGGTGCCCACGATCCAGCAGCTGGTCCGCAAGGGCCGGCAGGACAAGATCGGCAAGACCAAGACCCCGGCGCTCAAGGGCAGCCCCCAGCGCCGCGGTGTCTGCACGCGCGTCTACACCACGACCCCCAAGAAGCCGAACTCCGCGCTTCGCAAGGTCGCCCGGGTGCGGCTCACCAGCGGTATCGAGGTGACCGCCTACATCCCGGGCGTCGGCCACAACCTGCAGGAGCACTCGATCGTGCTCGTCCGCGGCGGCCGGGTGAAGGACCTCCCCGGCGTCCGCTACAAGATCATCCGCGGTGCCCTCGACACCCAGGGCGTCAAGAACCGCAAGCAGGCCCGCAGCCGTTACGGCGCGAAGAAGGAGAAGAGCTAATGCCCCGCAAGGGCCCGGCCCCCAAGCACCCGGTCGTCGTCGACCCGGTCTACAACAGCCCGCTCGTCACCGCGCTGGTCAACAAGGTGCTGCGCGACGGCAAGAAGTCGACCGCCGAGCGCATCGTCTACGGCGCGCTCGAGGGCGCCCGCGAGAAGACCGGCACCGACCCGGTCGTCACGCTCAAGCGGGCCCTGGACAACGTCAAGCCGACCCTGGAGGTCAAGAGCCGCCGCGTCGGTGGCGCGACCTACCAGGTGCCGGTCGAGGTGCGGGCCGGCCGCAGCACCACCCTGGCGCTGCGCTGGCTCACCTCGTTCTCCCGGCAGCGCCGGGAGAAGACGATGACCGAGCGGCTCATGAACGAGATCCTCGACGCCTCGAACGGCCTGGGCGCGAGCGTCAAGCGCCGCGAGGACATGCACAAGATGGCCGAGTCCAACAAGGCCTTCGCCCACTACCGCTGGTAGTCCGGCACCCACCCGAACGAGAAGACTGAGGGAAGACGCTTCCGTGTCCATCGACGCCGACACCGGCCTGGCCCTGGTCCGCAACATCGGGATCATGGCTCATATCGACGCGGGCAAGACCACGACGACCGAGCGGATCCTGTTCTACACCGGCATCAACTACAAGATCGGCGAGGTGCACGAAGGCGCCGCGACGATGGACTGGATGCCGCAGGAGCAGGAGCGCGGGATCACGATCACGTCGGCCGCCACCACCTGCATGTGGGACGGCCACACGATCAACATCATCGACACCCCGGGCCACGTGGACTTCACCGTCGAGGTGGAGCGCTCGCTGCGCGTCCTCGACGGCGCCGTGGCCGTGTTCGACGGGGTGGCCGGGGTCGAGCCGCAGAGCGAGACGGTCTGGCGGCAGGCCGACCGCTACAGCGTCCCCAGGATCTGTTTCGTCAACAAGCTCGACCGGGTCGGCGCCGAGTTCCACCGCTGCGTGGACATGATCGTCACCCGGCTCAACGCCACCCCGCTCGTCCTGCAGATCCCGATCGGCGCCGAGGCCGACTTCACCGGCGTCGTCGACCTGGTCGGCATGAAGGCGCTGGTCTGGTCCGCCGAGGCCGCCAAGGGCGAGATGTACGACGTCCTGGACGTGCCCGCCTCGCACGCCGAGGCCGCCCGCGACTGGCGCGACCGGCTGCTCGAGACGATCGCCGAGAACGACGACGAGATGATGGAGCTGTACCTCGAGGGCAAGGAGCCCGACGAGCACCAGCTGATCGCCGCGATCCGTCGCGCGACCATCGCCAACAAGCTCAACCCGGTGCTGTGCGGCTCGGCGTTCAAGAACAAGGGCGTCCAGCCGATGCTCGACGCGGTCGTGCGCTACCTGCCGTCCCCGCTCGACGTCGACGCCATCGAGGGCCACGCGGTCGGGTCGGAGGACCAGGTGCTGGCCCGCAAGCCGACCGAGTCCGAGCCCTTCTCCGCGCTCGCGTTCAAGATCATGAGCGACCCGCACCTGGGCAAGCTCACGTACATCCGGGTCTACTCCGGAGCCCTCGAGGCCGGCACCCAGGTGCTCAACGGCACCAAGGGCCGCAAGGAGCGCATCGGCAAGATCTACAAGATGCACGCGAACAAGCGCGAGGAGATCGACCGCGTGGGGGCCGGCCACATCGTGGCCGTCATGGGCCTCAAGGACACCACGACCGGCGACACCCTCAGCGACGTCAGCGCCCCGATCATCCTGGAGTCGATGAACTTCCCCGCCCCGGTCATCCACGTGGCGATCGAGCCCAAGACCAAGGGCGACCAGGAGAAGCTGGGCACCGCGATCCAGCGCCTCGCCGAGGAGGACCCGACCTTCCAGGTCCGGACCGACGAGGAGACCGGCCAGACGATCATCGCCGGCATGGGCGAGCTGCACCTGGACGTGCTCGTCGACCGGATGCGGCGCGAGTTCAAGGTGGACGCGAACGTCGGCAAGCCCCAGGTGGCCTACCGCGAGACCATCACCAAAGCCGTCCCCAAGGTCGAGTACACGCACAAGAAGCAGACCGGCGGCTCCGGCCAGTACGCCCGGGTGATCATCGCGATCGAGCCGACCGGTGGCGAGGTCGACGGCGGGTACGAGTTCGTCAACAAGGTCACCGGCGGACGGATCCCGCGCGAGTACATCCCCTCGGTCGACTCGGGCTGCCAGGAGGCCATGGAGTTCGGCGTCCTCGCCGGCTACCCCCTGGTCGACGTCAAGGTGACCCTGCTCGACGGCGCCTACCACGAGGTGGACTCCTCCGAGCTGGCGTTCAAGATCGCCGGATCGATGGCGTTCAAGGACGCGGCCCGCAAGGCCGGCCCGGTGATCATGGAGCCGTTGATGGCCGTGGAGGTCACGACCCCCGAGGACTTCATGGGCGACGTGATCGGCGACCTCAACAGCCGCCGCGGCCAGATCCAGGCCATGGACGAGCGGGCCGGCACGCGGGTCATCACCGCGCTCGTCCCGCTCTCGGAGATGTTCGGCTACGTGGGCGACCTGCGCAGCAAGACGCAGGGCCGCGCGAGCTACTCCATGCAGTTCGACTCCTACGCCCAGGTTCCGCAGAATGTGGCCACGGAGATCATCGCCAAGGCACGCGGCGAGTAGGACCAGGCAGACCGGCACACCCGTACACCCCGACACACCCCGTCAGACGGCGCATCACACTCATTTGGAGGACCCCCAGTGGCGAAGGCGAAGTTCGAGCGGACTAAGCCGCACGTCAACATCGGCACCATCGGTCACATCGACCACGGGAAGACGACGCTGACGGCGGCGATCACCAAGGTCCTGCACGACCGGTACCCGGACGTGAACCCGTTCACCCCGTTCGACCAGATCGACAAGGCTCCCGAGGAGCGGCAGCGCGGCATCACGATCTCGATCGCGCACGTCGAGTACCAGACCGAGGCGCGGCACTACGCGCACGTCGACTGCCCCGGGCACGCCGACTACATCAAGAACATGATCACCGGTGCCGCCCAGATGGACGGCGCGATCCTGGTGGTCGCGGCGACCGACGGCCCGATGCCCCAGACCAAGGAGCACGTGCTGCTGGCCCGGCAGGTCGGCGTCCCGTCGATCGTCGTCGCGCTGAACAAGTGCGACATGGTCGACGACGAGGAGATCCTCGAGCTCGTCGAGCTCGAGGTGCGCGAGCTGCTCAGCGACTACGAGTACGACGGCGACAACATCCCGGTCGTCCGGGTCGCCGCGTTCCCGGCGCTGAACGGCGACGAGAAGTGGGGCGAGTCGATCCTCGAGCTGATGAACGCGGTCGACGAGTCGATCCCGACCCCGCTGCGGGAGACCGACAAGCCGTTCCTCATGCCGATCGAGGACGTGTTCACGATCACCGGCCGCGGCACCGTCGTGACCGGCCGGATCGAGCGCGGCATCGTCAAGGTCAACGAGACCGTCGACATCGTCGGCATCCGCCCGGACAAGCAGACCACGACGGTCACCGGCGTCGAGATGTTCCGCAAGCTCCTCGACGAGGGCCAGGCCGGTGAGAACGTCGGTCTGCTCCTGCGCGGCACCAAGCGCGAGGACGTCGAGCGCGGCCAGGTCGTCGTCAAGCCGGGCTCGATCACCCCGCACACGGAGTTCGACGCGCAGGTCTACATCCTGTCCAAGGACGAGGGCGGCCGGCACACGCCGTTCTTCGACAACTACCGTCCGCAGTTCTACTTCCGGACGACCGACGTCACCGGCGTGGTGCACCTGCCCGAGGGCACCGAGATGGTCATGCCGGGCGACAACACCGAGATGAAGGTCGACCTGATCCAGCCGATCGCCATGGAGGAGGGCCTGCGCTTCGCCATCCGCGAGGGCAGCCGCACCGTGGGGGCCGGCCGAGTCACCAAGATCGTCAAGTAACCGCTCGAAGGACCGACGCCAAGCACGGATTTCGTGTGCCGCACGCGGTGCGGCATACTTGCCCGACCTGTTCGGCCGGGCGGCCGGGCCCCGAAAGTTGCGCGAGCAACCTCAGGGCCCGGTCCGCCCGGGCCGGGCGGACCCCCTCCGACCGTCGAAGCCAGCAAGGTCGCCCTGCGTCCCCGGTCTCGACACACCCGACCCCGTGGGTCGGTCGCTCCGCGAAACTGACAGGCGCCGGGAAGGCACCGGCGCGCTGCCGACCAGGCACGAACGACAGCGAAGGACACCGAAGCCACCATGGCGGGACAGAAGATCCGCATCCGGCTCAAGGCGTACGACCACGAGGTCATCGACAGCTCGGCGCGCAAGATCGTCGAGACGGTGACCCGCACCGGCGCGCAGGTCGCCGGCCCGGTCCCGCTCCCGACCGAGAAGAACGTCTACTGCGTGATCCGCTCGCCGCACAAGTACAAGGACAGCCGCGAGCACTTCGAGATGCGCACGCACAAGCGCCTCATCGACATCCTCGACCCCACCCCGAAGACCGTCGACTCGCTCATGCGGCTCGACCTCCCTGCGGGCGTGGACATCGAGATCAAGCTCTGACCCCGGTCCGCCAGAAGCCAGCCATCCCGATCCCCCGCATCCAGATCACCCAAGGACGACTTCAACCATGAGCAGCACCGTGAAGCGCGACGTGCGCGGCCTCCTCGGCGAGAAGCTCGGTATGACGCAGGTCTGGGACGAGAACAACCGACTCGTGCCCGTGACCGTGGTCAAGGCGGGGCCCTGCGTGGTCACCCAGGTCCGGACCGACGCCGCCGACGGGTACAGCGCCGTCCAGCTCGGGTTCGGGGCGATCGACCCGCGCAAGGTGAACAAGCCGCTCGGCGGGCACTTCGAGAAGGCCGGCGTGACGCCCCGCCGCTTCCTGGTCGAGCTGCGCACCGCCGACGCCTCCGAGTACACCCTGGGCCAGGAGGTCACCGCGGAGGTGTTCGAGGCCGGCCAGCTGGTCGACGTGGTCGGCACGACCCGCGGCAAGGGTTTCGCCGGCGTGATGAAGCGGCACGGGTTCCACGGCGTCGGCGCGTCCCACGGCGCCCACCGCAACCACCGCAAGCCGGGCTCCATCGGCGGCTGCGCGACCCCGGGCCGGGTGTTCAAGGGGATGAAGATGGCCGGCCGGATGGGCCACGTGCGCCAGACCACCCCGCTGCTGACCGTGCAGGCCGTCGACGCCGAGAACGGCCTGCTGCTGATCAAGGGCGCCGTTCCCGGCCCCAAGGGCGGGCTCGTCTTCGTCCGCACCGCCGCGAAGGGGAAGTGACCGAGATGGCGAGCGCGACCAAGGGCCCCAAGGGCACCGACGCGGACACCCCAGGCGTGACCACGGTCGACGTGGTGTCCCCGGCCGGCAAGAAGACCGGGACGATCGAGCTGCCCGCGGAGGTGTTCGACGTCCAGGTGAACGTGCCGCTGATCCACCAGGTGGTGGTCGGCCAGCTCGCCGCCGCCCGCCAGGGCACGCACTCCACCAAGACCCGCGGCGACGTCAGGGGCGGCGGCCGCAAGCCGTACAAGCAGAAGGGCACCGGCCGGGCCCGGCAGGGCTCGACCCGCGCGCCGCAGTTCGCCGGCGGCGGCGTCGTGCACGGTCCGCACCCGCGCTCCTACGACCAGCGCACGCCCAAGAAGATGAAGGCGGCAGCGCTGCGCGGCGCGCTCAGCGACCGGGCCAGGGACGGGCGCGTTCACGTCGTCAGCGCCCTGGTGGACGGCGACACCCCGTCCACCCGCACGGCGGTGTCCGTGCTCGAGCACCTGGCCGAGGGCCGGCACGTGCTGGTGGTCCTGGAGCGGGCCGACGCCGTCTCCTGGAAGAGCCTGCGCAACGTGGACCGGGTGCACCTGCTGGTCCCGGACCAGCTCAACACGTACGACGTCCTGGTCAGCGACGACGTCGTCTTCACCCGCGGCGCGCTCGAGGCGTTCCTGGCCGGCCCCACCCGGGGCAAGGGCGCCAAGGCCGTCGCGACCGAGTCAGAGGCCCTCGAGGAGGGGAGCGAGCAGTGAAGATCGCCGACCCGCGCGACATCCTGCTCGCGCCCGTGATCTCGGAGAAGAGCTACGGCCTCCTCGACGAGAACAAGTACACGTTCCTGGTCCGCACCGGACGCCAACAAGACCCAGATCAAGATCGCGGTCGAGCAGGTCTTCGGGGTCACGGTCACGGGAGTGAACACGCTCAACCGGCAGGGCAAGCGCCGCCGCACGCGCGTCGGGTTCGGCAGCCGGCCGGACACCAAGCGCGCCGTGGTGAGCGTGGCCGACGGGCAGCGCATCGACATCTTCGGCGGTCCGGTCTCCTAGCGGGGCCGGAGCGGGACAGACGACAGGGACAAGGGACTCGAACCATGGGAATCCGCAAGTACAAGCCGACGACGCCGGGTCGCCGCGGCGCCAGCGTCGCCGACTTCGTCGAGGTCACCCGCTCCGAGCCGGAGAAGTCTCTGGTGCGCCCGCTCACGTCCAAGGGCGGCCGGAACAACCTCGGCCGGGTGACCACGCGGCACCAGGGCGGCGGACACAAGCGCGCGTTCCGGGTCATCGACTTCCGCCGGCACGACAAGGACGGCGTGCCGGCCAAGGTCGCGCACATCGAGTACGACCCGAACCGCACCGCGCGGATCGCCCTGCTGCACTACGCGGACGGCGAGAAGCGCTACATCCTCGCCCCGAACCGCCTGAACCAGGGCGACCGGGTCGAGAACGGGCCCTCGGCCGACATCAAGCCGGGCAACAACCTGCCGCTGCGCAACATCCCGGTCGGAACGGTCGTGCACGCGATCGAGCTGCGGCCCGGTGGCGGCGCCAAGATCGCCCGGTCGGCCGGTGCCAGCGTCCAGCTGGTCGCCAAGGACGGCCCGTTCGCGCAGCTGCGGCTGCCGTCCGGCGAGATCCGCAACGTCGACGTCCGCTGCCGCGCGACCGTGGGCGAGGTCGGCAACGCCGAGCAGTCCAACATCAACTGGGGCAAGGCCGGCCGCATGCGCTGGAAGGGCAAGCGGCCCACCGTCCGCGGCGTGGCCATGAACCCGATCGACCACCCGCACGGCGGTGGCGAGGGCAAGACCTCCGGCGGCCGGCACCCGGTCAGCCCGTGGGGCCAGCCCGAGGGCCGTACCCGCAAGGCCAACAAGTCGAGCGACCGGCTGATCGTCCGCCGCCGCAGAACCAACAAGAAGCGCTAGGAGCCGTCGCAGATGCCGCGCAGCCTGAAGAAGGGTCCCTTCGTCGACGACCACCTGATCAAGAAGGTGGACGGGCAGAACGACAAGGGCACCCACAACGTCATCAAGACGTGGTCCCGCCGCTCCATGATCGTGCCGGCCATGATCGGCCACACGATCGCGGTGCACGACGGCCGCAAGCACGTGCCGGTGTTCGTGACCGACTCGATGGTCGGCCACAAGCTCGGCGAGTTCGCGCCCACCCGGACGTTCCGCGGGCACGAGAAGGACGACCGCAAGGCCCGTCGCCGCTAGCGCGGCGGACCAGCGACCAGGACCTCGACACAGACGCTCGACACACAGACGAACGAGCAAGGGGACAGCGATGGAAGCCCAGCGCACGGCCAAGGCGAGCGCGCGGTACGTCCGCGTGACGCCGATGAAGGCCCGCCGCGTCGTGGACCTCATCCGCGGGCTGCCGACG
This sequence comes from uncultured Actinomycetota bacterium, assembly GCA_963771835.1. GTDB lineage: Bacteria > Actinomycetota > Actinomycetes > Prado026 > Prado026 > CAVQCJ01. The sequence goes on along the minus strand of CAVYVA010000002.1, from coordinate 786,167 downwards.
GGTGAGGCGCAGGCGCTGCTGAAGTTCGCGCCGCAGGCCGCCGGCGAGACCGTCGGCAAGGTGCTGGACAGCGCCGTCGCCAACGCCGAGCACAACCACGACCTCGACCCGAACGCCCTGGTCGTCACCGAGGCGTTCGTCGACGAGGGACCGACGCTCAAGCGGTTCCGGCCCCGCGCGCAGGGTCGCGCGTACCGGATCCGTAAGCGGACCAGCCACATCACCGTCGTGGTGGGTCTGAAGGACAGCACCGAGGTCGCGGCCGCGACCACGGCCAAGAAGGGGAGGACCCGATAGTGGGCCAGAAGGTCAACCCGCACGGGTTCCGCCTGGGCATCACCACCGACTTCAAGAGCCGGTGGTACGCCGACAAGCTCTACAAGGACTACGTCAAGGAAGACGTGGCCATCCGCAAGATGATGACCAAGGGCATGGAGCGGGCCGGCATCTCGCGGGTCGAGATCGAGCGCACCCGTGACCGCGTCCGCGTCGACATCCACACCGCCCGGCCGGGCATCGTCATCGGCCGCCGTGGCGCGGAGGCCGACCGCATCCGTGGCGACCTGGAGAAGCTGACCGGCAAGCAGGTCCAGCTGAACATCCTCGAGGTCAAGAACCCCGAGACGGACGCCCAGCTCGTCGCGCAGGGCGTGGCCGAGCAGCTCGCCAGCCGGGTCTCCTTCCGGCGGGCGATGCGCAAGTCCATGCAGTCGGCCATGAAGGCCGGCGCGAAGGGCATCCGGGTGCAGTGCTCGGGTCGCCTCGGCGGCGCCGAGATGAGCCGGTCGGAGTTCTACCGCGAGGGCCGGGTCCCGCTGCACACGCTGCGCGCCAACATCGACTACGGCTTCTTCGAGGCCAGGACGACGTTCGGCCGGATCGGCGTGAAGGTCTGGATCTACAAGGGCGACGTGATCAGCGGCAGGGCCGAGCGCGACGTGCAGATCCCCGGCCGTGGTGCGCCGCGCAGCAGCGCGCGCCCCGCGGGCCGTACCCCGCGGCGCCCGGTCGGCCGTGAGGCCGGCGCCCCCGTCGGAGCCGTGACCGAGGACGCGCCGTCCGAGGTCGTCGAGGTGGCGGCGGCCCCGGCCGCGGTCACCGCCGAGGCCGGAACGGAGGCCTGACCCGATGCTCATCCCCAGGCGGGTCAAGCACCGCAAGCAGCACCACCCCAACCGCTCCGGAGCGGCCAAGGGCGGCACCAGGGTGACGTTCGGCGAGTACGGGCTGATGGCGCTGGAGTCGGCGTACGTCACGAACCGGCAGATCGAGGCCGCCCGTATCGCCATGACCCGGCACATCAAGCGCGGCGGGAAGGTGTGGATCAACATCTACCCCGACCGTCCGATCACCAAGAAGCCGGCCGAGACCCGGATGGGTTCCGGCAAGGGCTCGCCGGAGTGGTGGGTGGCCAACATCAAGCCCGGACGGGTGATGTTCGAGCTCTCGTACCCGAGCGAGAAGACCGCCCGCGAGGCACTCCTGCGCGCGGCGCACAAGCTCCCCATGAAGTGCCGGATCGTCCGGCGCGAGGCAGGTGAGATCTGATGGCAGCGACCACGTCGGCCACCGAGCTGCGCGACGCGACGTCCGAGGACCTCCTGGAGAAGCTGACCGAGGCCAAGAAGGAGCTCTTCAACCTCCGGTTCCAGGCGGCCACCGGCCAGCTGGAGAGCCACGGCCGGCTGCGTGCGGTCCGCAAGGAGATCGCGCGGATCTACACGGTGATGCGCGAGCGCGAGCTCGGCATCACCGCCGAGCCCGAGGACGGCGCGGCATGAGCGGGACCAGTACCGAGGGAACAGTGAAGGGCGCCATGAGCCAGGACAGCACCGCCGCGACCGAGCACCGTGGGTTCCGCAAGACCCGCGAGGGCCTGGTGGTCAGCGACAAGATGGACAAGACCGTCGTGGTCGCCGTCGAGGACCGGGTCAAGCACGCCCTGTACGGCAAGGTCATCCGCCGCACCAGCAAGCTGAAGGCCCACGACGAGGCCAACGCCTGCGGGGTCGGCGACCGCGTGCTGCTCATGGAGACCCGCCCGCTCAGCGCCACCAAGCGCTGGCGCGTCGTGGAGATCCTCGAGAAGGCCAAGTAACCGACCGTTCCGTCAGGCTCGGCGGCCCGGCATCGGCCGGGAGCACCGAGAACCGACAGACAACCAGGAGACTGACGTGATCCAGCAGGAGTCGCGACTGCGAGTCGCTGACAACACCGGTGCCAAGGAGATCTTGTGCATCCGGGTGCTCGGCGGCTCGGGCCGGCGCTACGCCGGGATCGGCGACGTCATCGTGGCCACCGTCAAGGACGCCATCCCGGGCGGCAACGTCAAGAAGGGCGACGTGGTGAAGGCCGTGGTCGTGCGCACCGCCAAGGAGCGGCGGCGCCCGGACGGGTCCTACATCCGCTTCGACGAGAACGCCGCGGTGATCCTCAAGCCGGACGGCGACCCGCGCGGGACGCGCATCTTCGGCCCGGTGGGCCGCGAGCTGCGCGACAAGAAGTTCATGAAGATCATTTCACTCGCCCCGGAGGTGCTCTGAGCCATGGCGAAGATGCACGTGAAGAAGGGCGACACCGTCCTCATCATCAGCGGCAAGGACCGCGGCGTGACCGGCAAGGTCATCGCCGCCTACCCGCGCGAGCAGCGCGTGCTCGTCGAGGGGGTCAACCGCATCCGCAAGCACACCAAGATCGGCCAGACGACCCGCGGCACCAAGACCGGCGGGATCGTCACGCAGGAGGCGCCGATCCACGTCTCCAACGTGATGCCCGTGGTCGAGGCCGAGGGCAAGAAGGTCGGCACCCGGGTGGGCTTCCGGGTCGACGACGACGGCACGAAGACCCGCGTCTCGCGGCGCACCGGTGAGGACATCTGATGACGACGACCAGCACGGCCGGCGCCTCCGAGCGCACCCTGCCCCGGCTCAAGCAGCGCTACCGCGACGAGATCGTGGCCGCGCTGCGCGAGCAGTTCGGCTACGGCAACGTGATGCAGGTCCCGGGCCTGACCAAGATCGTGGTCAACATGGGGGTGGGCGAGGCCGCCCGCGACTCCAAGCTGATCGACGGCGCGGTCAAGGACCTGGCCGCCATCACCGGCCAGAAGCCGTCCGTCACCAAGGCCCGCAAGTCCATCGCGCAGTTCAAGCTGCGCGAGGGCATGCCGATCGGCGCGCACGTGACGCTGCGCGGCGACCGGATGTGGGAGTTCCTGGACCGGCTGCTCACCGTCGCGCTGCCTCGCATCCGCGACTTCCGCGGCCTCAACCCCGGCCAGTTCGACGGCCGCGGCAACTACACCTTCGGTCTCACCGAGCAGGCCATGTTCCACGAGATCGACCAGGACAAGACCGACCGGGTGCGTGGGATGGACATCACCGTGGTGACCACCGCCACCACCGACGACGAGGGGCGGGCGCTGCTCACGGCGCTCGGCTTCCCCTTCAAGGAGAGCTGAACCGTGGCGAAGAAGGCACTGGTCAACAAGGCGGCGCGCAAGCCGAAGTTCGCCGTCCGCGGCTACACCCGGTGCAGCCGCTGCGGCCGCCCGCACTCGGTGTACCGCAAGTTCGGGCTCTGCCGCATCTGCCTGCGGGAGATGGCCCACCGCGGCGAGCTCCCCGGCATCACCAAGAGCAGCTGGTAACCACCCCACGCCGCAGGTCCCCGGCCCTGGTGACCGGGGAAACCACGACGAGAAAGGCCACTGGCCAACCATGACGATGACCGACCCGATCGCGGACATGCTGACGCGCGTGCGCAACGCCAACCAGGCGTACCACGACGCCGTCAGCATGCCGTCCAGCACGTTGAAGACGCGCATCGCCGAGATCCTCCAGCAGGAGGGCTACATCGCCGGCTGGCACGTCGACGACAACGAGGACGGTGTGGGCCGCACGCTCGTGCTCGACCTCAAGTACGGCCCGAACCGCGAGCGGTCCATCGCGGGCGTGCGCCGGGTGTCCAAGCCCGGGCTACGCGTCTACGCGAAGTCGACCTCGCTGCCCAAGGTCCTCGGCGGCCTTGGCGTCGCGATCATCTCGACGTCGACGGGACTGCTGACCGACCGGCAGGCGGCCAAGAAGGGCGTAGGTGGGGAAGTCCTCGCCTACGTCTGGTAGCGGGAGGAGGAACAGTCATGTCGCGAATCGGACGCATGCCCATCCCCGTCCCGGCCGGTGTCGACGTCGCCATCGACGGCCGTGACGTCCGGGTCAAGGGGCCCAAGGGAGAGCTGGCGCTCACCGTCGTGCCCCCGATCATGGTGGAGAAGGCCGAGGACGGCACCCTCGCGGTGTCCCGCCCCGACGACGAGCGGGCCAGCCGCTCGCTGCACGGCCTCACCAGGACGCTGATCGCCAACATGGTCACCGGCGTGACCACCGGGTTCACCAAGAGCCTGGAGATCGTCGGGGTCGGCTACCGGGTGCAGCCCAAGGGCGAGGGCCTGGAGTTCGCCCTCGGCTACAGCCACCCGATCCAGGTGGACGCGCCGGCCGGGATCTCGTTCACGGTCGACAGCCCCACCCGGCTGACGGTCGTCGGGATCGACAAGCAGCAGGTCGGCGAGGTCGCCGCGAACATCCGCAAGCTGCGCAAGCCCGAGCCGTACAAGGGCAAGGGCATCCGGTACTCCGGCGAGGTCGTGCGGCGCAAGGTCGGAAAGGCTGGGAAGTAGACATGCCGAGCACAGCTGTCGGGACCAAGCTGAGCGGGAGCAAGACCGACCCGCGCACCGTGGGCCGCCGTCGCCGCCACCTGCGGGTGCGCAAGAAGGTCGAGGGTTCGGCCGCGAGGCCGCGCCTGGTCGTGACGCGGTCGAGCCGGCACGTGTTCGTGCAGGTCGTCGACGACGGGTCGGGCCGCACCCTCGCGTCCGCCTCGACGATGGAGGCGGACCTGCGCACGGCCGGCACCGACAAGACCGCGAAGGCCCGCCGGGTCGGCGAGCTGGTGGCCGCCCGCGCCAAGGCGGCCGGCGTCGAGCAGGTCGTCTTCGACCGTGGCGGCAACCGCTACCACGGCCGGGTCGCGGCCATCGCCGACGGCGCCCGCGAGGGTGGGCTGTCGTTGTGACCACCAGGACCGGCACGAGCAGGGCAGGCACGATCAACAGGACTGAGAGGGACCGGTAATGGCAGCACCCCAGCGCCGCGGCGGCGGGGCCGGCTCGGGCGAGCGTCGCGACAACCGTCGAGGCGACCGTTCGCAGCCCGGCGCCGAGAAGACCGCGTACGTCGAGCGGGTGGTCGCGATCAACCGCGTCGCCAAGGTCGTCAAGGGTGGCCGGCGCTTCAGCTTCACCGCGCTGGTCGTCGTCGGCGACGGCGACGGGACGGTCGGTGTCGGCTACGGCAAGGCCAAGGAGGTGCCCGCGGCGATCGCCAAGGGCGTCGAGGAGGCCAAGAAGGCCTTCTTCAAGGTCCCGCGGATCCAGGGCACGATCCCGCACCCGGTCCAGGGCGAGAAGGCGGCCGGCGTGGTGCTGCTGCGTCCGGCGTCGCCCGGTACCGGCGTCATCGCCGGCGGCCCGGTCCGCGCCGTGCTCGAGTGCGCCGGGATCCACGACGTGCTGAGCAAGTCGCTCGGCTCGGACAACGCGATCAACGTCGTCCACGCGACGGTCGCGGCGCTGCGCGCCCTCGAGCGGCCGGAGTCGGTGGCCAGCCGCCGCGGTCTGCCGATCGAGGACGTCGCCCCGCCGGCGCTGCTGCGCGCCAGGGCCGCCGGAGGTGGCAGCTGATGGGCCGCCTGAAGGTCACCCAGACGCGCTCGCCGATCGGGGGCACCCAGGGCCAGCGCGACACCCTTCGCTCGCTGGGCCTCAAGCGGATGCACGACGTCGTCGTGAAGGAAGACCGCCCCGAGATCCGCGGCATGGTCAACGCCGTGGCGCACCTCGTCACGGTCGAGGAGGTCGAGTAGCCATGGCGCTCAAGGTCCACCACCTGCGCCCGGCCCAGGGCGCCAAGACGGCCAAGAACCGGGTCGGCCGGGGCGAGGGCTCCAAGGGCAAGACCGCCGGTCGCGGCACCAAGGGCACGAAGGCCCGCTACCAGGTGCCGGACCGGTTCGAGGGCGGGCAGATGCCGCTGCACATGCGGCTGCCCAAGCTCAGGGGCTTCACGAACCCCAACCGCGTCGAGTACCAGGTCGTGAACCTGGCCCGGCTGGCCGAGCTGTACCCGGCCGGCGGCGAGGTCACGGTCGTCGACCTGGCGGCCAAGGGCGCCGTGCGGCGCCGGCGAGCTGGTCAAGGTGCTCGGGAACGGCGAGATCTCGGTCCCGCTGCAGGTCAGCGTGCACAAGTTCTCCCGTACCGCCCAGGAGAAGATCGAAGCCGCCGGCGGGTCCGTGACCCGGGTGTAGCCGGCCTGGCCGCCGCGCGGCCGGCACGGTCGGCCCGGGTCGTTCCGGGCCGCTGAGCCGGCCCCGGCGGCTGTTATCGTCCCTTCGGCTGCCGCGACCAGCGTGCCGCCCGTCCGACCACCCGGCACACCAGGCCCAGGTGCCGAGCAGGAGGTCCCAGTGCTACGCGCGTTCGCCCAGGCGTTCCGGACGCCTGACCTGCGCAAGAAGCTGCTGTTCACGCTGGGCGTCATCACCCTGTTCCGGCTCGGCTCGGTCATCCCGACGCCCGGCGTCAGCTACACCGCCATCAAGACCTGCCTCGACGAGACCGCCAACAACTCGCTGTACGGGCTGATCAACCTCTTCAGCGGCGGGGCGCTGCTCCAGCTGTCGATCTTCGCGCTCGGGATCATGCCGTACATCACCTCGAGCATCATCGTGCAGCTGCTCACCGTGGTGATCCCGCGGTTCGAGGCGCTCAAGAAGGAGGGTCAGGCCGGCACGGCCAGGCTGACCCAGTACACCCGGTACCTCACCGTCGGGCTCGCCGTGCTGCAGTCGACCGCGCTGATCTCGGTCGCCCGCGACCCCGGCCGGCTGTTCCAGGGCTGCAACGCAGGACCTGATCCCGAACCAGTCGATCGCGGTCATCACCACGATGGTGCTGACCATGACCGCCGGCACCGCGGTGATCATGTGGCTCGGCGAGCTCGTCACCGACCGAGGCATCGGCAACGGCATGTCGATCCTGATCTTCACCTCGATCATCGCCCGGTTCCCCGCGTCGGTGTGGGCGATCTACCAGAGCAAGGGCTCCTTCACCTTCGGCGTGGTGCTCGCCCTCGGTCTCGCGCTGGTCACGCTGGTCATCTTCATCGAGCAGGCCCAGCGGCGGATCCCGGTCCAGTACGCGAAACGGATGGTCGGCCGGCGGATGTACGGCGGCTCGTCGACGTACATCCCGCTCAAGGTCAACATGGCCGGCGTCATCCCGGTCATCTTCGCGTCCTCGCTGCTGTACATCCCCACGCTGATGGTCCAGCTGTTCGGCAACCCCAACAACCCGGTGGGCTGGGCGGAGTGGGTGCAGACCAACTTCGTGAAGAACGGCGGCGCGCACCCGCTGTACATCGCGGTGTACTTCGGCCTCGTCATGTTCTTCTGCTACTTCTACGTGGCGATCACCTTCAACCCGGAGGAGGTCGCCGACAACATGAAGAAGTACGGCGGCTTCATCCCCGGGATCCGGGCCGGCCGGCCGACCGCGGAGTACCTCGACTACGTGCTGTCCCGCCTGACCCTGGTCGGGTCCGTCTACCTCGGCATCATCGCCGTGCTGCCGATCTTCGCGCTGGCCCTGCTCGGTGCCAGCGGCCAGTTCCCGTTCGGCGGGACGAGCATCCTGATCATGGTCGGCGTCGGTCTGGACACGGTGAAGCAGATCGAGAGCCAGCTGCAGCAGCGCAACTACGAAGGGTTCCTGCGCTGATGCGACTGGTCCTGCTGGGACCCCCCGGTGCGGGGAAAGGCACCCAGGCCAGGCAGGTTTCGGCGCGCCTGGGCGTGCCGGCCATCTCGACCGGGGACATCTTCCGCGCCAACGTCTCCGCGCGGCACGCCGCTGGGCCTGGAGGCGCAGCGCTACATGGATGCCGGCGACTACGTCCCCGACTCCGTGACGAACGCGATGGTGCGCGACCGGGTGGCCCAGCCGGACTGCGAGCCCGGGTTCCTGCTGGACGGCTACCCGCGCACGCCGGCCCAGGTCGATGAGCTGGACGGGATGCTGGCCGACCTGGACGAACGGCTGGACGCGGTGATCGAGCTGGTCACCGACACCGAGGAGGTCGTGAAGCGGCTGCTCGGGCGCGGGGCGCTGGAGGGCCGGGCCGACGACACCGAGGCGATCATCCGCAAGCGGCTCGAGGTGTTCCACGAGCACACGGCGCCGCTGGCCGAGCAGTACGAGCGGCGCGGGATCCTGCACCGCGTGGACGGCATGGGACCGGTCGACGAGGTGACGGAGCGAATCCTGGCCGTCCTGCCCCAGGGGTGAGGCATGTTCCGCGCCCGTGACCGCATCGAGGTCAAGACCCCCGAGCAGATCGAGCTCATGCGCGCCGCCGGGCTGGTCGTGGCCGGGGCGCTGGACGTGGTCCGGGCGAACCTGGCCCCCGGGGTCACCACCGCGCAGCTGGACGCGCTGGCCGAGACGTACATCCGCGACCACGACGGGATCCCGTCGTTCCTCGGTTACCCGTACAGCGGCGAGAACGACTTCCCGGGGACCATCTGCGCGAGCGTCAACGACGAGATCGTGCACGGGATCCCCGGCCCGCGGGTGGTCGAGGAGGGCGACCTGGTCTCGATCGACTGCGGCGCCATCGTGGCCGGCTGGCACGGCGACGCCGCCTTCACCGCGGCGGTCGGCCCGGTTCCCGAGGACCAGCTCCGGCTGCTCGCGACGACCGAGGACGCCCTCTGGCACGGGCTGGCCGCGGCCCGGGTCGGGGCCCGGCTCAGCGACGTCTCGCACGCGGTGGAGCTCGTCCTGCGGGCCGGCGGCCGGTTCGGGATCGTCGAGGAGTACGTCGGCCACGGCATCGGCACCCAGATGCACATGGACCCCCAGGTGCCCAATTTCGGCCCCCCGGGGCGCGGCCCGAGGCTGGTCGCCGGGATGGCCCTGGCGGTGGAGCCGATGGCCACCCTGGGCAAGCGGTACACCCGGATCCTGGACGACGACTGGACCGTGGTGACCGCCGATGGAAGCCGGGCGGCCCATTTCGAGCACACCGTGGCGGTCACGGACGAGGGCCCCTGGGTCCTGACGGCGGCCGACGGCGGCGCCGAGCGGTTCGGGGCGCTGGGGGTCCGCGGCGCGGAGGCGGCCAGGGCGGCGGCCCGTCCGGGTTTCCCAGCACCCCCTGAGGTGCCGTAACATAACCACTCGGCCCGCTTGCGGTCCGTTCTCGCGCGCCCACGGCTGGGGAGGCATCCTCCCGGCGCGCCGACCGGGCGCGCAGGCACCCCAGGGCCGGAACCACACCGATCGACAACCACCCGGTGAGATCTGCACCGGGCGACAGGACAACCGAGCAGCGCAGACGTACCGACGAGAGACAGCGGAGTTCATGGCGAAGAAGGACGGCGTCCTCGAGCTCGAGGGCACGGTGGTCGAGTCGCTTCCGAACGCCATGTTCCGGGTCGAGCTGGAGAACGGTCACAAGGTCCTGGCGCACATCAGCGGAAAGATGCGCCAGCACTACATCCGGATCCTCCCCGAGGACCGGGTGGTGGTCGAGCTCTCGCCGTACGACCTGAGCCGCGGCCGCATCGTCTACCGCTACAAGTGAGTCAGTCCCGACGACGTCCGGAGAGATCATGAAGGTCAAGCCGAGCGTCAAGCCCATGTGCGACAAGTGCAAGGTGATCCGCCGTCACGGGCGGGTCATGGTGATCTGCGAGAACCTGCGCCACAAGCAGCGCCAGGGCTGACCACCGCACCGCGCGCTCGCCGCCGGCACGACGCACGAGAGCACGAGAGCACGAGAGCACGGCAGCAGGACCAGCAAGGCGCTCCCGACCCACCCGGTCCGTCCGGGCGGGCACCCCCGGCTCGGAGGCCGGGGCCCATCCGTCGGGCGGATGGGGACCGGTGGCGCGAGAACCTCCGCGAACGGAAGGACCAGCCCGGATGGCACGCCTCGTCGGCGTCGACCTCCCCCGCGACAAGCGGGTCGAGGTGGCGCTCACCTACATCTTCGGCATCGGCCGGACCCGCGCCCAGGAGACCCTGGCGCAGACCGGCGTGAACCCCGACCTGCGGGTCAAGGACCTCGGCGACGAGGAGCTGGTCCGGCTCCGCGACTGGATCGAGGCCACGTACAAGGTCGAGGGCGACCTGCGCCGCGAGGTCGCCGCGGACATCCGCCGCAAGGTGGAGATCGGCTGCTACCAGGGACTGCGGCACCGTCGCGGTCTGCCGGTGCGCGGACAGCGCACCCACACCAACGCACGGACCCGCAAGGGCCCGCGTCGCGCGATCGCCGGCAAGAAGAAGGTCGGCAAGAAGTAGTCCGTTCCCCACCGTCAGCAGATCCGAGCAGGTCCCGACGACCGGACGGACCGACCACCTCCCCCAGGAGCCTTCCCGCTTATGCCTCCCAAGAGCCGCACCGCGCCGGCCGCCAAGAAGGTGCGCCGCAAGGAACGCAAGAACGTGGCCCACGGCCACGCCCACATCAAGAGCACGTTCAACAACACCATCGTCTCGATCACGGACCCCTCGGGTGCCGTGATCGCGTGGGCCTCGGCCGGCCAGGTCGGCTTCAAGGGCTCGCGCAAGTCGACCCCGTTCGCCGCCCAGATGGCTGCCGAGGCCGCTGCGCGCCGGGCCATGGAGCACGGCATGCGCAAGGTGGACGTGTTCGTGAAGGGTCCCGGCTCAGGCCGCGAGACCGCCATCCGCTCTCTGCAGGCCACCGGCCTGGAGGTCGGGTCGATCCAGGACGTGACCCCGGTGCCGCACAACGGCTGCCGTCCGCCCAAGCGCCGTCGCGTCTGAGGCTCCGGACCAGGCTGAGCGGAAGAGGAGAGAGAACCAGACATGGCTCGATACACCGGCGCGGACTGCAAGCGCTGCCGACGCGAGAAGATGAAGCTGTTCCTCAAGGGCTCCAAGTGCGACGGGCCGAAGTGCCCGATCGAGATCCGGCCGTACCCGCCGGGCGAGCACGGCCGCGGCCGGACCAAGGACAGCGAGTACCTCCTGCAGAAGCGCGAGAAGCAGAAGTGCGCGCGCATCTACGGGGTGCTCGAGAAGCAGTTCCGCGGGTACTACGAGGAGGCCGTGCGCAGGCCCGGCAAGACCGGCGAGAACCTGCTGGTCATCCTCGAGAGCCGGCTGGACAACGTGGTCTTCCGGGCCGGCCTGGCCAAGTCCCGGGACATGGCCAGGCAGTTCGTCCGGCACGGGCACATCACCGTGAACGGCCGCAAGGTCGACATCCCCTCGTACCGGGTCAGCGCCTCCGACATCGTGGAGGTGCGCGGCTCCTCGCGCGACCTGACCCCGTTCGTGATCGCGCGGGCCGAGGCCGGCGAGCGCACCGTCCCGGCCTGGCTCGAGGTCATCCCGAACCGCATGCGCGTGCTCGTCCACAACCTCCCGGCCCGGCAGATCATCGACACGCCGGTCCAGGAGCAGCTGATCGTCGAGCTCTACTCCAAGTAAGACCCGGCCGCGGCCGGCCCGGAAAGGGCCGGTCCCGACCGGCCCGTGTTCCGTCGGCGTCAAATAGCGGGCGCCCGACCCAGGAGGAAGCACCTTGCTCATCGCCCAGCGCCCCACCCTGGCCGAAGAGGTCGTCGACGAGTTCCGTTCGCGGTTCGTCGTGGAACCGCTCGAGCCCGGCTTCGGCTACACCCTCGGCAACTCTCTGCGCCGCACGCTGCTCTCGTCGATCCCGGGTGCCGCGGTCACGTCCATCCGCGTCGACGGCGTCCTGCACGAGTTCACCACCGTGCCGGGCGTCAAGGAGGACGTCACCGACCTCATCCTCAACATCAAGCAGCTGGTCGTCAGCTCCGAGCACGACGAGCCGGTCGTGATGTACCTGCGCAAGCAGGGTCCCGGCGTCGTGTCGGCGGCGGACATCGCACCGCCGGCCGGTGTCGAGGTGCACAACCCCGAGCTGCACCTGGCCACGCTCAACGGCAAGGGCAAGCTCGAGATCGAGCTCACCGTCGAGCGCGGCCGTGGTTATGTGTCGGCGGCGCAGAACAAGCAGATCGGCCAGGAGATCGGCCGCATCCCGGTCGACTCCATCTACTCGCCGGTCCTGCGGGTGACGTACAAGGTGGAGGCCACCCGCGTCGAGCAGCGCACCGACTTCGACCGGCTCATCGTCGACGTCGAGAGCAAGCCGTCGATGCGTCCGCGGGACGCCGTGGCCAGCGCCGGCAAGACCCTGGTCGAGCTGTTCGGGCTGTTCCGCGAGCTCAACGTCGACGCCGAGGGCATCGACATGGGTCCGTCGCCGACGGACGCGGCACTCGCCGCCGACCTGGCGCTGCCGATCGAGGACCTCGAGCTGACCGTGCGCTCGTACAACTGCCTCAAGCGCGAGGGCATCCACAGCGTCGGCGAGCTCGTCTCGCGCAGCGAGGCCGACCTGCTGGACATCCGCAACTTCGGCGCCAAGTCGATCGACGAGGTCAAGGCCAAGCTGGCGACGATGGGCCTGGCTCTCAAGGACAGCCCGCCAGGGTTCGACCCGCAGCTCGCCGTGGACAACTACGACGAGGACGACTACCAGGGGTACGCGGAGGACGAGCAGCTCTGAGCTGCACCGCGCCTGCGGACACTGACTGAGTCACCCATCGACTGAGTCGCACCCGGACCAGTCACAGACAGACCAGGAGAGCGAACCATGCCCACGCCCACCAAGGGCCCGCGTCTGGGTGGCGGTCCGGCGCACGAGCGGCTGATCCTGGCCAACCTGGCCACGGCGCTGTTCGAGCACGGCCGCATCACCACGACCGAGGCGAAGGCCAAGCGGCTCCGTCCGCTCGCCGAGCGGCTCATCACGAAGGCCAAGCGCGGTGACCTGCACGCCCGGCGTCAGGTCCTGGCCGTCATCCGGGACAAGAGCGTCGTGCACGAGCTGTTCACCGAGATCGGGCCGCGCTACGAGGCTCGGCACGGCGGGTACACGCGGATCACCAAGATCGGGCCTCGCAAGGGCGACAACGCGCCGATGGCCGTGATCGAGCTGGTCGAGGCGCTCACCGTCCAGCAGACCGCGGTGGTCGAGGCGGAGGCCGCGACCAAGCGCACCGCGAAGAAGGCGCCGGCCAAGAAGTCGCCGGCCAAGACGGCGGCCGCGGCGAAGGCCGAGGCCGAGGGGACTGCGACCGAGTCCGACGAGTCCGTCGAGTCCGACACGACCGAAGCGGACGAAGAGGTCGAGGCGGTCGAGGAGGCCGAGGCGCGAGGCCGAGGCGGACACCGAGGCCACAGACACGTCCGAGGTCGAGGCGGACGCCGACGTTGACGCGACTGACGCCGACGCCAAGGGCAAGGCCGACGACGCCGGCTGACGCCGACCACCCCGTGACCGACGGACCCACGGACGAGCCCGCCGTCCCCTCGGGGGACGGCGGGCTCGTCGATGTCGTCAGGGTCCGGCTCGACCTGGCCTACGACGGCACCGACTTCGCCGGCTGGGCGACCCAGCCCGGGCTGCGCACCGTGCAGCAGACCGTCGAGGACGCGCTCGCGCTGGTGCTCCGGCTGCCCGCCCGGGCCCGGCTCACCGTCGCGGGGCGCACCGACGCCGGTGTGCACGCGCGCGGGCAGGTGGCCCACCTGGACGTCGCCGAGGGGGCGTGGACGGCACTGACGGCACGCACGGACCCGGTGCGGGCGCTGGCCGGGCTGCTGCCCCCCGACGTACGGCTGCGCGCGGCGGCGATCGCACCTGCGGGGTTCGACGCGCGCTTCTCGGCTCTGTCGCGGCGCTACGCGTACCGGGTCTGCGACGACCCGGCGGGGCCGGACCCGTTGCGGCGGCACGAGGTGCTCTGGCACCGGCGCGGGCGGCTGGACGCCGAACTCATGGACGCGGCGTCGACGGCGTTGCTGGGGCTGCACGACTTCACCGCGTTCTGCCGGGCCCGCCAGGGTGGGACGACGGTCCGGACGCTGCTCGCGTTCGGATGGGCCCGCGAGCCGGACGATGTGCTGACCGCGACCGTGGAGGCGGACGCGTTCTGCCACTCGATGGTGCGTTCGCTCGTCGGGGCGCTGATCCCGGTGGGGGAGGGCCGGCGTACCCCGGCGTGGCCGGCCGGGCTGCTGGCCGCCGCTGACCGGGACCCCGCCGTGCACGTGGTCGGCCCGCAGGGGCTCACGCTCGAAGCGGTTCGCTATCCCGCCGACGACGAGCTGGCCGCGCGCGCGGACGCCACCCGCCGTCCCCGGGCCTGACCGGCGCCGGAACCGGGCCGGCATGGGGCAGGATCACCGCATGCGTGTCGTGGTCGCGCTCGGAGGCAACGCCCTGCAGCGTCGCGGCGAGCCGATGACCGTCGAGAGCCAGCGCGCCAACGTCCGGACCGCGTGCGAGGCGCTGGCACCGCTGGCGCTCGAGCACGAGCTGGTGATCAGCCACGGCAACGGACCGCAGGTGGGCCTGCTCGCGCTGCAGGCAGCGGCGTACGGCGACGTCGAGTCCTACCCGTTCGACGTGCTCGGTGCGCAGACCGAGGGGATGATCGGCTACTTCATCGAGCAGGAGCTCGGCAACCTGCTCCCGTTCGACAAGGCCTTGGCCACCGTGCTGACGATGACAGAGGTGGATCCGGACGACCCGGCGTTCGCCGAGCCGTCCAAGTTCGTCGGGCCTGCGTACGACGAGCAGGAGGCACTCGCGAAGGCGGCCGCGAACGGCTGGGTGGTCAAGCCGGACGGTGCTGCGTGGCGCCGCGTGGTGCCCTCCCCCATGCCCAGGCGCATCTTCGAGATCCGCCCGGTTCGCTGGCTCCTGGAGCACGGGTCGGTGGTCGTGTGCACCGGCGGGGGCGGCATCCCGACGATGTACGAGCCGGGCACCCGCCGCCTGGTCGGGGTCGAGGCGGTCATCGACAAGGACCGCTCCAGCGCCGTGCTGGCCCGTGACGTCGGCGCCGACCGGCTCGTGATCGTGACCGACGCGCCCGGTGTCTGTGCCGGCTGGGGCACCCCCGACCAGCAGCTGATCCGCTCGGCCCACCCGGACGCCCTGGCGGCCCTGCCGTTCCCGGCCGGGTCGATGGGGCCGAAGGTCGAGGCGGCCTGCGCGTTCGCCCGGCAGTCCGGGCAGGTCGCGGCCATCGGGGCGCTCGGCGACCTCGGCGCGGTCCTGGCCGGTACGGCCGGTACGCACGTCTCGACGTCGTTCGACGGGGTCGTGTACGGCTGAGCCCGCGGCTCCTCGCTCGGCAATCCGTTTGGGGGAACGGGCACTCGGCGGCACACTGTCGGCCCGTGGGCCACGTCGACGTCAGCCGCCTGGGGCACGTCCTGCCGGACGGACGCGTCCTGCTGGACGAGGTCTCGTTCCGGGTCGGCGACGGGGCGAAGGTCGCGCTCGTAGGCGCGAACGGGGCCGGCAAGACGACTCTGCTGCGCCTGGTCGCGGGGGACGACGTCCCGCAGACCGGCACCGTCACCCGCAGCGGCGGGCTGGGCGTGATGCGGCAGTTCGTCGGCTCGGTCCGCGATGCCTCGACGGTCCGGGACCTGCTCGTGTCGGTGGCGCAGCCACGGGTCCGCGCCGCCGCCCACGAGCTCGAGGCCGCCGAGCTGGCGATGATGGAGCGCGACGACGAACCGGCCCAGCTGGCGTACGCGCAGGCGCTGTCCGACTGGGGCGACGCCGGCGGCTACTCGGCCGAGGTGGTCTGGGACGTGTGCTGCACCCAGGCCCTGGGGACGCCCTGGGTGCGGGCCCAGTGGCGGGCGGTGCGGACGCTGTCCGGCGGCGAGCAGAAGCGGCTCGTGCTGGAGGCGCTGCTGCGCGGGCCGGACGAGGTGCTGCTGCTCGACGAGCCGGACAACTACCTCGACGTCCCGGGCAAGCGCTGGCTGGAGGAGGCGCTGACCGCCACCGCGAAGACGGTCCTGTACGTCAGCCACGACCGCGAGCTGCTGGCCAGGACCGCGGACCGGGTGGTGACCCTCGAGGGCGGCTCCGCGTGGACCCACGGCGGCGGGTTCGCGACGTACCACGAGGCGCGCCGGCAGCGGCACGAGCGGCTCGAGGAGATGCTGCGCCGGTGGGACGAGGAGCACGTCCGGCTCAAGGAGCTGGTCCGCACCCTGCAGCAGCAGGCCGCGATCTCCCCGGACATGGCGAACAAGTACCACGCCATGCAGACCCGGCTGCGCAAGTACGAGGAGGCCGGCCCGCCGCAGGCCCCGCCCAAGGCGCAGAACGTCCGGATGCGGCTGTCGGGCGGGCGGACCGGCGTGCGCGCGGTCACCTGCACCGGGCTCGAGCTCACCGGGCTGATGCGTCCGTTCGACCTGGAGGTGTTCTACGGCGAGCGGGTGGCGGTGCTCGGCAGCAACGGGTCCGGCAAGTCGCACTTCCTGCGGCTGCTGGCCGGCGGCCCGGTCGCGCACGACGGCGGGTGGAAGCTCGGCGCCAGGGTGGAGCCCGCGCACTTCGCCCAGACCCACGAGCACGCCGAGCTGGCCGGGAAGACGCTGCTGGACGTGCTCTGGGAGCACCGCTCGCTGCAGATCGGGCCGGCCATCGGGGCACTGCGCCGGTACGAGCTGGACGAGCAGGCCGAGCAGACCTTCGACACCCTCTCGGGCGGCCAGCAGGCGCGGTTCCAGATCCTGCTGATGGAGCTGGACGGGGCCACGCTGCTGCTGCTGGACGAGCCGACCGACAACCTGGACCTGGCCAGCGCGGAGGCGCTCCAGGACGGGCTGGACGGCTTCGACGGCACCGTGCTGGCGGTCACCCACGACCGCTGGTTCGCGCGGACGTTCGACCGGTTCCTGGTCTTCGGGGCCGACGGCCGGGTCTACGAGGCGCCCGAGCCGGTCTGGGACGAGGGCCGTGTCGACCGCGTCCGCTGACCCCGTTCGCCCCAGGCGGCCGGGGTGGGCCGCCAGGGGTGGGGGCGGGTTTTGACCCTCCCGAGGGCCGACGGGTAGCCTGACCCTTCGTTGTGCGCCCGGCCAGGCCTCCCGGCCCGGCCCGCACCGCGCTCCACCGAACCACCACTCACCGCGACCAGAGGGCCGACAACCGTGCGCACGTACACCCCGAAGCCTGGCGACGTCGAGCGCCAGTGGTACGTCATCGACGCCTCCGACGTCGTGCTCGGCCGGCTCGCCACCCACGTGGCAACCCTTCTGCGCGGCAAGCACAAGCCGTCCTTCGCGCCGCACATCGACACCGGCGACTTCGTGGTCGTGGTGAACGCCGGCAAGGTCGCGCTCACCGGCTCCAAGGCCGAGCAGAAGCAGGAGTACCGCCACTCGGGTCACCCGGGCGGCCTGCGCGCCACCTCGTACACCGAGCTGCTGGCCAAGAACCCCCGCCGCGCCGTCGAGAAGGCCGTCAAGGGGATGCTCCCGCACAACCGCCTGAGCCGGCAGCAGATCACCAAGCTCAAGGTGTACGCCGGGCCGGAGCACCCGCACGCCGCCCAGAAGCCCATCCCGTTCGAGATCAGCCAGGTCGCCCAGTAGGCCACGGCAACCCCGAAGAGCACGACGAGAGGAACCGTGGCCGTGAGCGAGACCACGATCGACACCGACATCGAGCAGGCCGAGCCGGACCTGCCCGACGCCGAGCCGGCCGACGCCGAGCCGGCTGACGACGCCGACGGCGTCGAGGCCTCGGACTACACGACCAGCACCGTCCAGGTCGCGCCGCGCCGCGAGGTCGTGACCCGCCCGGCCGCCGCGCTCGGCCGCCGCAAGGAGGCCATCGCCCGCGTCCGGCTGGTGCCGGGCACCGGCCAGTGGACCATCAACGGCCGCGCGCTGGACGTGTACTTCCCCAACAAGGTCCACCAGCAGCTGGTCAACGACCCGTTCAAGGTGCTCGACCTCGAGGGCCGCTACGACGTGATCGCCCGCATCGGCGGCGGCGGCGTCAGCGGTCAGGCCGGCGCCCTGCGGCTGGGCATCGCCCGCGCCCTGAACGAGATCGACGTGGAGGCCAACCGTCCCACGCTGAAGCAGGCCGGCTTCCTCACCCGCGACGCGCGGGTCACCGAGCGCAAGAAGTACGGCCTGAAGAAGGCCCGCAAGGCGCCCCAGTACAGCAAGCGGTAGGCAGCCGCGCTGTGCCAGATCCTGGTCGCCTCTTCGGCACCGATGGTGTCCGCGGGCTCGCGAACCGCGACCTGACGGCAGAGCTCGCCCTGGACCTGTCCGTCGCCGCTGCGCACGTCCTCGCGGATGCCGGCGAGTTCGCCGGGCACCGGCCGATCGCCGTCGTCGGACGCGACGGCCGGGCGTCGGGGGAGTTCCTCGGTGCGGCCGTGATCGCCGGGCTCACCAGCGCCGGTGTGGACGTGCTCGACGCGGGCGTGCTCCCGACGCCGGCGATCGCGTTCCTCGTCGGCGACCTGGGCGCCGACCTCGGCGTGGTGCTCTCCGCGTCGCACAACCCCATGCCGGACAACGGGATCAAGTTCTTCGCCCGCGGCGGGGTCAAGCTCGACGACGCGGTCGAGGACGCGGTCGAGGCGCGCATGGAGGAGCCCTGGCAGCGGCCGACCGGAGCCGACGTCGGTCGCATCCACCGGCTCGACGACGGCCACGAGCGGTACCTGACGCACCTGCTCGAGGCGCTCCCGCACCGGCTCGACGGGCTTCGCGTGGTCGTCGACTGCGCGAACGGCGCCGCCTCGTCGACGGCGCCGGAGGCGCTGCGCCGGGCCGGTGCCGACGTCGTGGCGATCCACGCCGAGCCGAACGGGACGAACATCAACGAAGGCTGCGGCTCGACCCACCTGGACTCGCTGCGGGCCGCGGTGGTCGCGAACCGGGCCGACGCCGGGATCGCCCACGACGGCGACGCCGACCGCTGTCTCGCCGTCGACGCCACCGGCGAGCTGGTCGACGGCGACCAGATCCTCGCGGTGCTGGCGCTGGCGATGCTCGACCACGGCCGGCTCACCGACTCGACCGTGGTGTCGACCGTGATGTCCAACCTCGGGTTCGCGCTGGCGATGCAGCGCGAAGGGGTGCACGTCGTGCAGACCGCGGTCGGCGACCGGTACGTGCTCGAGGCGATGAAAGAGCGCGGGCTCCCGCTGGGCGGGGAGCAGTCCGGTCACGTCGTGATGCTCGAGCACGCGACCACCGGAGACGGTGCGCTGACCGCGCTGCACCTGCTGGCGCGGGTGGCCGAGACCGGCAAGCCGTTGGGCGAGCTGGCCGCGGTCATGCAGCGCCTGCCCCAGGTCCTGGTCAACGTGCCCGGCGTGGACAAGGCCAGGGTCGCCGCGAGCAGCACGGTCGCGGCCGCGGTCGCAGCCGCCGAGTCCGAGCTCGGCGGGGCCGGACGGGTCCTGCTGCGCCCCAGCGGCACCGAGCCGCTCGTACGGGTGATGGTCGAAGCACCCAGCGCCGAGCAGGCCCGCACGGTCGCCGAGCGGCTCGCCGAGGCGGTCCGCTCCGAAGGCTGAGCCCACGCCGCGGCCCCGTACCCTGGGGGCATGTGCGGAATCGTCGGCTATGTCGGTGACCAGCAGGCTCTGGACGTCGTGATCGAGGGCCTGCGGCGGCTGGAGTACCGCGGCTACGACTCGGCCGGTGTGGCCGTCGTCGCCGACGGCGACATCGTCAGCCGCAAGCGGGCCGGCAAGCTCGGCAACCTGGAGAAGCTGCTCGGCGAGAACCCGTTGCCCCCGTCCGGTGTCGGCATGGGGCACACCCGCTGGGCGACCCACGGCGCCCCCAACGACCGCAACGCGCACCCGCACCTGGACTCGTCGTCGCGGGTCGCCGTGATCCACAACGGCATCATCGAGAACTTCGCCGAGCTGCGGGCCGGCCTCGAGCGGCGTGGCCACGAGATGCGCTCGGACACCGACACCGAGGTGGTCGCCTACCTGCTAGCCGAGGAGTACGAGCCGTCCGGCCACGACCTGGCCGAGGCGATGCGAAGGGTGTGCCGGATGCTGCGCGGCGCGTTCACGCTGCTCGCCGTGCACGCCGACGACCCGGGCACCGTGGTCGGCGCCCGCCGCAACTCGCCGCTGGTGGTCGGTCTCGGCGACGGCGAGAACTTCCTCGGCAGCGACGTCGCGGCGTTCATCTCGCACACGCGTGAGGCGGTCGAGCTCGGGCAGGACCAGGTGGTCGAGCTGCGCAAGGACTCGGTCACCGTCACGACCTTCGACGGTGAGCCGGCGTCGGTGCGGCCGTACCACGTGGACTGGGACGCGGCCGCCGCCGAGAAGGGCGGCTACGACCACTTCATGCTCAAGGAGATCGCCGAGCAGCCGCGGGCGGTGGCCGACACGCTGCTCGGCCGCAGCGACGCGGACGGCCGGCTCGTCCTGGACGAGATGCGCCTGTCGGACGACGAGCTGCGCGAGGTCGACAAGATCGTGATCGTCGCCTGCGGGACCGCCTACCATGCGGGCCTGCTCGCCAAGTACTCGATCGAGCACTGGACCCGGGTGCCGTGCGAGGTCGAGGTGGCCAGCGAGTTCCGCTACCGCGACCCGATCCTGACCAGGCACACCCTCGTCGTGGCGATCTCGCAGTCAGGCGAGACGATGGACACGCTGATGGCCGTGCGGCACGCGAAGGACCAGCGCGCACGGGTGCTCGCGATCTGCAACGTCAACGGCTCGACCCTGCCGCGCGAGGCCGACGGCGTGGTCTACACCTACGCCGGGCCGGAGGTCGCGGTCGCGTCGACGAAGGCGTTCCTCACCCAGCTCGTCGCCGTGCAGCTGGTCGCGCTGTACCTCGCCCAGGTGCGCGGCACCAAGTGGCCGGAGGAGATCGCGGCCCACCTGCGCGAGCTCGCGGCGATGCCGGAGAAGATCGACCAGGTGCTGGACACCGTCGAGCCGGTGCGCGAGCTGGCCCGGTCGCTCGCCGACGCCAAGGCGGTGCTGTTCCTGGGCCGCCACGTCGGCTTCCCGGTCGCCCTCGAGGGCGCGCTCAAGCTGAAGGAGCTGGCGTACATGCACGCCGAGGGCTTCGCGGCGGGCGAGCTCAAGCACGGCCCGATCGCGCTGATCGAGGAAGGACTGCCGGTCGTCGTCGTCGTCCCGTCGCCGCGCGGTCGCAGCGTGCTGCACGACAAGCTGGTCAGCAACATCCAGGAGATCAGGGCCCGCGGAGCGCGCACGATCGTCATCGCCGAGGAGGGCGACGAGTCGGTGGTCCCGTACGCCGACACGCTCGTCCGCATCCCGGCCGTACCGACGTTGCTGCAGCCGCTGGTCGCCACCGTCCCGTTGCAGGTGTTCGCGTGCGAGATGGCCACGGTCAAGGGCTTCGACGTCGACCAGCCGCGCAACCTCGCCAAGTCGGTGACGGTCGAGTGAGCCGGACGTCAGTGCGCGGCGGGTGGCTTCGCCGCCGCAGGTGACGTCCGCACCAGCTTGGCGCCGCTGATCTGCGCGAACCCGGTGACGGCCGACGGCGCCGCCGGGTCGACGTACGACAGGACCATCGCATCGACGGTATTGCCCTGCTGCTGCAGGATCACCAGGACGCGGTACGGGTCGCCGCCCTGCACGTCGACCCGGAACGTGGTCTGGGTGCTGTTCCTGGCCGGCAGCCCGGTCACCGGGCCGGTCACGATGCCCGAGTACCGGACCGGGGTCCTGCCCGCCTCGGCGTAGACCTTGAACGCATGCTGGTCGCAGCCTGACGCGGCCTTGCGCCACTCGGTCATCGCCCGGACGGCCCAGGCCTGGCCCGCGTAGACGGTGGTCTCCTCCTGGGCGCCGGTCACGTTCCCCTGGAAGTCCTCGAAGAAGACGTTCCTGCGGGCCAGGCGGTGCGCCTCGCTGGTGAACTTCGCGCCGCACAGCGACAGGCTGGTGGA
Source organism: uncultured Actinomycetota bacterium (assembly GCA_963771835.1). Lineage (GTDB taxonomy): Bacteria > Actinomycetota > Actinomycetes > Prado026 > Prado026 > CAVQCJ01. Next base: position 764,217 of record CAVYVA010000002.1, on the reverse strand, counting down.
GCCGGGACCGGTCAGGGCCGTCCCGTGCGCGACCGGTATCGCGCTGAGCGTCGGCGGCAGGTCGGCACTGGTGAGGGCGATGGCCGCCGCCTTCTGCGGCGCCGTCAGAGCCGTGAACCGGACGGCGCTCGTGGGCGGCGCCGCCACGTCCCCGCGGCCGAGCAGCACGTATCCACAGAGGAGGGCGACGACCACGGCGACGCAGCCACGGGCCAGCCACGTCCGGCGGTCGAACCGGATGCGCGGCTTCCATCGCTCGATCACGCTGGTGACCGGTTCGAGGGCGCTGGCGACCGGACCGGGTGCGTCGGCGAACGCCCCCTCCGGGGCGAGGACGGTCGCGGCCCGTGGCGACGCGGGCCCGTCCGCAAGTCCTCGAGGGGCGACCTTCTCGGTCCACTCGCGGCCGTTCCACCAGCGGGTCGCCCCCCGCGGATCGCTGTACCAGCCGGGCGCGGGCCGTTGGCCCGCCGGGGAAATCGTGCCGATGCCGCTCACCGGACTCCCGTCCGTCGCAGGTCTCCCGGCCCTACATCGGCGGCCGGCGACCGCGACCTTGAGCCGCCACCGGATCGGTCCCGGCGCTCCGGCAGCGGCGGGGTCTCAGCCGGTGGGGAACTTGCGCACGCCGCTGTCCACGAGGGCCGCCAGCACACGCAGGTCGGCCACGGTCGGCTTGCTGACGCGTCCCAGCCGCAGGACGTCGACCAGGGCACCCTTGCGGACGATGACGGCCGTCTCGTACGTGGTCTGCCGGTAGCCGTTGACCTGGACGGTGTCGGTGAGCGTCAGCCGCTCGTCGAAGACCTCGGTGCGGTCGGTGCTCGCCGCGCCGGACGTGGTACTGGTCCTGACCGCGCTGTAGCGGACCGCGGGCTTGCCGCGGGCGGGATCGACGACGAACCGGTTCGGGCAGTGGGCTGCGGCCGTGCGCACCTCGGCGAGCGCCTTGGCCGCGCTGGCCGCGCTGTCGTAGACCACCACCTCGTTCGAGACTCCGGTCTGGCCGCCAGCTGCGGCGACGATGTTCACCTGCCGCCGGGCGACCCGATGACTCTCGGAGGTGAAGCGGTAGCCGCAGAGGGCGAACGTGATCTGGCCCTTGACCTGGCCGCCGCCCTTGGCGAGCACAGTCCTCAGCCCACCCCTGAGGTCGCTCGTCGTGAGGGCGACGTGGGCGACCGTCGCGCTCGGCGTGAGGACGGGAGCAGCGGCCGGGACGCCGGTGTCGGAGCCGCGCCCGAACAGCAGGTACCCGGCCGCGAGGGCGACGACAAGCGCCACCGCGCCGACGACGAGCCAGGTCCGCCGGCTCAGCGAGCCCAGCGATCCCATCCTGGCCAGCGATCTCCCCCCGACCGGCGATCCCAGCCTGCTCAGAGAGCCCGAGGCCAGCGCGGAGAGGGAGGCGAGCGGGTTCCGGCGCGCGCCGGGCGGCGGGTCCTGGACGGGTGCGGCCTGGTCGGCCTCCGCCAGGACGGTGGCGGTCCGCCGCGGGGGCGTCTGAGCCGCCGGGCCGGCCGGCGCCACCTGGCTGGTCCAGCCGTTGCCGTCCCACCAGCGGGTCGCCCCCTGCGGATCGCGGTACCAGCCGGCGGCCGGGCTGCTCGCCGGGCTGCCAGCCGGAGGGGTCGTGCCGCCGTCGCTCACCGGGTCCCCGTTCGTCGCGAGTCGTCGGGGCCTACATCGGCGGGACCCGCCGGTGACCTTGAGCCAGGCCCGCCTCAGAACAGGCCGGTCACGTTCCCGTCCGCGTCGATGTCGATGCGCTCCGCCGCGGGGTGCCGCCCGAGGCCGGGCATCGTGCGCATGTCGCCGCAGATCGCGTACACGTACCCGGCGCCGACGGCCGCGCGCACCTCGCGGACCGGCATCCGCCAGCCGGTCGGTGCGCCCAGCAGCTTCGGGTCCGACGACAGCGACAGATGGGTCTTCGCGATCACGACCGGCAGACGGCCGTAGCCGAGCTCCTCGTACCGGCGCAGCTGACCGGCCGCCTCCGGCGCGACGTCGACGCCGTCGGCGCCGTAGATCCGCGTCGCGACCGTCTCGATCTTCTCGACCAGCGTCGACTCCAGCGGGTACAGGAACTGGAAGTCGCCCGGCTCCGCCGCCGCCTCGGCGACCATCGCTGCCAGCTCCTCCGCCCCGGCACCGCCGTCGACGACGTACGTGCCGACCGCCGCGCGCGCGCCGGCCTCGGCCGCGATCGTGCGGATCGCCTCGTGCTCGGAGGCGTGGTCGGTCGGGAACGCGTTGATGGCCACCACGGGCGAGACCCCGAACGCGCGTACGTTCTCGATCTGCTTGCGCAGGTTGGCGCCGCCGACCATCACCTCGTCGGGGTTCTCGGCGAGCAGCTCGGCCGGCAGCGCCTTGCCGGGCCGGATCTCGTGCCGGCCGCTGTGCGCCTTCAGCGAGCGGACCGTCGCGACCAGGACCGCGGCGTCCGGCACCAGCCCGGACACCCGGCACTTGACGTTGAAGAACCGCTCCGCGCCCATGTCGGCGCCGAAGCCCGCCTCGGTCACCAGGAAGTCGCCCATCCGGATCCCGACCTGGTCGGCCACCACCGAGGAGTTGCCGGTGGCGATGTTGCCGAACGGGCCGGCGTGGACGAGGACCGGCCCGTGCTCGAGCGACTGCAGCAGGTTCGGCTTGACTGCGTCGCGCATGAGCGCCGTCATCGCGCCGCCGGCCTTGAGCTGCTCGGCCGTCACCGGCTCCCCGTCGTAGGTGTAGCCGACGACGATGCGTCCCATCCGCTCGCGCATGTCGGCCAGCGACGTCGTCAGCGCGAGGATCACCATCACCTCGCTGGCCGCGGTGATGTCGAACCCGGTCTGCCGGGGGACGCCGTCGGCCCGCGCGCCGAGGCCGATCACGGTGTTGCGCAGCGCCCGGTCGTTGACGTCGAGCACGCGTCGCCAGGTGATCGCCCGCGGGTCGAGTCCCAGCTCGTTGCCGTGGTGCAGGTGGTTGTCGATCATCGCGGCGAGCATGTTGTGCGCGGCGGTGACCGCGTGGAAGTCGCCGGTCAGGTGCAGGTTGAACGCGTCCATCGGGACGACCTGGCTGTACCCGCCGCCGGCCGCGCCGCCCTTGATCCCGAACGTCGGTCCGAGCGAGGGCTGCCGCAGGGCCAGCGTCGTCGAGTGCCCGATCCGGTTCAGGCCCTGGGCCAGGCCGACCGCCGTCGTGGTCTTGCCCTCGCCGAGCGGGGTCGGCGTGACGGCGGTGACCACGACGTACCGCGCCTTGGGCCGGTCGGCGAGCAGCCGCTGCGCCGCCGGCGTCACCTTCGCGAGGTAGCGGCCGTAGGGCTCGAGGCACTCCTCGGTGAGGCCGGCGCGGGCGGCCACCTCCGTGATCGGCAGCAGCTGCGCCGCACGCGCGATCTCGAGGTCGGAGGGGAAGGGGTTGGTCGACACGAGGATCCTCTCGTCCGCTGGCGCACGAGCGCCGGAGCGGTCGGCCCCGGCACTGTCTCGTGAGACAGCATCGGCCACACCGGGCCGCAGCGCACGGACCTTGGCCCAACCCGCGCCCGTACGCTGGGGCCGTGATCGTTGGCGTGGGCATCGACGTGGTGGACGTCGAGCGGTTCGCCCGCATCCTGGCCCGTCGGCCGGGGCTGGCCGCGCGGTTGTTCACGCCGTCCGAGCGCGGTCGGCCGGTGGCCTCGCTGGCGGCCCGGTTCGCGGCCAAGGAGGCGGTGGCCAAGGCGCTCGGCGCGCCGGCCGGCCTGGCCTGGCACGACTGCGAGGTGGTGTCCGCGGCGTCCGGGCGACCCTCGCTGCTGCTCCGGGCGACGGTCCTGGCCGCCGCGCAGGACGCGGGGATCACCCGCTGGCACGTGTCGCTGTCCCACGACGCCGGGATCGCCTCCGCGGTCGTGCTGGCCGAGGGCGAGGGCTGAGGTGCGGGCCGCCCACCCGGTGGAGACCGTCCGCGCCGCGGAGTCCGCCCTGATGGCCGCGCTGGCCCCGGGCACCCTGATGGACCGGGCCGCGGCCGGGCTCGCCGCGACCTGCCTGCACCTGCTCGGCGGCGGGTACGGCGCCCGCGTCGTGCTGCTCGTCGGGACCGGCGACAACGGCGGCGACGCCCTGTACGCGGGGGCCCGGCTGGCCGGCCGCGGGGCGCAGGTCGACGCGCTGCTGGTCGGGGACCGCGCGCACCCGGGCGGTTCGGCCGCGCTGGTCCGCGCCGGCGGCCGCGTGCACCGGACGGACGCAGCCGCGGCCGTGGCCGTGCCGCCGGGGTGGGCGGCGCTGGTCCGGTCCGCCGACCTGGTCGTCGACGGGGTGCTCGGCATCGGCGGTCGGGGCGGGCTGCGCGCGCCGGCCGCAACCCTGGCCGCCGCGGCCGGGGACGGCGGGGGCTGGCGGGTGGCCGTCGACCTGCCCAGCGGCGTCGACGCCGACACGGGGGCGGTCGACGGTGCGGCGTTCGACGCGGACGTGACGGTGACGTTCGGCTGCCTCAAGCCGGGTCTGCTGGTCGACCCCGGGCACCGGCTGGCCGGGGTCGTCGAGCTGGTCGACATCGGCCTCGACGCGACGCTGCCGCCGGACGCGCCCGTCCTGGCCCTCGAAGCCGCCGACGTGCAGGACGCGTGGCCGTACCCGGGCCCCGGCGACGACAAGTACACCCGTGGGGTGCTCGGGGTGGTGGCCGGCTCGGCCGACTACCCGGGGGCCGCAGTGCTGTGCGTGGGCGGGGCCCTGGGCGCCGGGGCCGGGATGGTGCGGTTCGCCGGCGACGCGGAGCTGTCGGCGGCGGTGCACGCCAGGTGGCCGGAGGCGGTCGCGGGGCCGGGCCGAGTCCAGGCGTGGGTGGTCGGACCGGGGTTGGGGACCGACCCGGCCGCCGCCGGACGGGTCGGCGAGGTGCTCGGGTCGGACCTGCCGGTCCTGGTCGACGCCGACGCCCTCACGGTGCTCGCCGCCCACCCCGACTGGGTCCGGGACCGGCGGGCCCTGACGGTGCTGACCCCGCACGACCGCGAGTACGAGCGGTTCGGCCGACCGGTCGGACCGGACCGGGTCGAGGCCGCCCGGGCGCTCGCGGCGGACCTGGGGGCCTGCGTGCTGCTCAAGGGGTCGACCACGGTGGTGGCGCCCGCCGGCGGTGCGGGCGCGGTGCACGTCAACCCGACGGGTACCGGGTGGCTGGCCACCGCCGGCAGCGGCGACGTGCTGTCCGGAGTCACCGGCGCGCTCCTCGCCGCCGGCCTGGGCGAGAGTGCGGCGCCGGTGGCGGCCTTCGTGCACGGGCTCGCCGGCCGGCTGGCCGCCGACGGCGCCCCGGCACCGGCGATGGCGATCGCGGGCGCGGTCCCCGCGGCGGTCCGGGCGCTGACCGGCGACCGTGGCAGGATCGGCGGGTGAACGCGAGCCGTCGGGCGCTGGCGCGGATCGACGTGGCGGCGGTGCGGGCCAACGTCGCCCAGCTGCGCCTGCGGGCCGGCTCCGCGCAGGTGCTGGCCGTGGTCAAGGCGGATGCGTACGGGCACGGGCTCGTGCCGTGCGCGCGGGCCGCGGTCGAGGGCGGCGCGACCTGGCTGGGGACGGCCCTGCTCGAGGAGGCGCTGGCGCTGCGCTCGGCCGGGGTCACCGGAGCGCGGCTGCTGTCCTGGCTCCTGGACCCCGCCGACCCGTTCGAGGATGCCGTGCGCGCGGACATCGACCTGTCGGCCTCGGCGCCCTGGGCCGTCGAAGCGGTGGCGGCCGCCGCGCTGGCGACGGGCCGCCCTGGCGCGGCTGCACCTGAAGGTCGACAGCGGACTGGGGCGCGGGGGCAGCCCGCCGGCTGCGTGGGACGACCTCGTCGCCGCGGCGCTGAAGGCCGCGGCGACGGGCGCGGTCGAGGTCGTCGGTGTCTGGTCGCACCTGGCGCACGCCGACGACCCGCACCACCCGACGGTGGACCGACAGCTGGCGGTCTTCCGGGCGGCGGTGGCCGCTGCGGAGGCGGCCGGCGTGCGGCCCGAGGTCCGGCACCTGGCCAACTCCGCGGCCACGCTGACCCGTCCGGACACCCACTTCGACCTGGTCCGCCCCGGGCTGGCGGTGTACGGGCTGTCACCGACGCCGGACCTGTCCGGCCCGGCCGCCCTCGGGCTGCGGCCGGTGATGACGCTGACCGCGCGGGTGGCCCTGGCCAAACGGGTTCCGGCCGGGCACGGGGTGTCGTACCTGCACAAGTACGTGACCGACCGGGAGACCACGCTCGCGCTGGTCCCCGTCGGGTATGCGGACGGGATCCCGCGGGCAGCCACGAACGTGGGCCCGCTGCTGGCCGCGGGCGCCCGCCGCACGGTCGCCGGCACGGTCTGCATGGACCAGCTCGTCGTCGACGTCGGCGACGACCCGGTCCACGAGGGCGACGAGGTCGTCCTGTTCGGTCCGGGCGACGGCGGCGAGCCCACCGCGCAGGACTGGGCGCAGGCCTGCGGCACGATCTCGTACGAGATCGTCACGCGGGTCGGGCCGCGGGTACCCCGCGTGGTGGTCGGCGGATGAGCGAGCTGCCGCGAGCCGGGCTCGTCGGCGTCGGGATCGGCGTGCTGGCGGCCGGTGCCGCCGCCGGGTCGGTGGTCGGATCCGCGCTGGAGCGCCGGCTGCTGCGCCGCCCGCTCGCCGACGCCGCCGGGATCGGGCTCGGCTTCGGGTCCGTGCACTCGGCACCGGTCGTCGTCGCGGCCGACGACGGCGTCCAGCTGTACGTCGAGATCGACGAGGCCGACACCGAGCGGGTGGACGGCGTCGCGGGTGCGGTCGACGACGGGCTCACGGTCGTCTTCTGCCACGGCTACGCGCTGAACCTGGACTGCTGGCACTACCAGCGGCTGGCCATGCGCGGCCGGGTGCGCGCGGTGTACTGGGACCAGCGTGGCCACGGGCGCTCGGGCCGCGGCGAGCCCGGCCCGGTCGGCATCGACCGGCTCGGCCGGGACCTGCATGCGGTGCTCGAGGCCACGGTGCCGCACGGGCAGCGCGTGCTGCTGGTCGGGCACTCGATGGGCGGCATGACGGTGATGGCGCTGGCCGAGCAGCGGCCGGAGCTGTTCGGGGACCGCGTCGCGGGCGTGGCGCTGATCTCCACGAGTGCCGGACGGCTGGCCGAGGTGACGCTGGGGGTGCCGGCCGCGGCGGCCCGGCTGCTGCACCGGGCCGCGCCGGGGGTGGTCTCGGTCCTGGGCCGCGCGCCTCGCCTGGTCGAGCTGGGCCGTCGCACCGGCAACGACCTGGAGTTCGTGCTCACCCGGCTCTACTCGTTCTCCTCCGACGTCCCGCCGGCGGTCGTCGACTTCGTGCGGCAGATGAACGCCGGCACGCCGATCGACGTGGTCGCGGACTTCTTCCCGGCGTTCGACGACCACGACAAGGAGTCGGCCCTGCCCGTCCTGCGGAAGGTGCACACGCTGGTCCTGGTCGGCGCGGACGACCGGCTGACGCCCGCCGACCACAGCCGGCAGATCGTCGAGTCGGTGCCCGAGGCCGAGCTGGTGATCCGCGACGACTGCGGTCACATGGTGATGCTCGAGTACCCGCGAGGAGGTCGACGCGCACCTCGCCGCGCTGGTCGACCGGGTGCTGGGGCGGTGAGCCTGCCGTCCGCGACGGCGACGGCTGCGTCCGGCTGGGACGCGCTCGCCGCCGAGGTCCGCGGCTGCACGGCCTGCGCCGAGCTCGCGGCCACCCGTACCCAGGTCGTGCCGGGGGAGCGCCCGGCCGGGGCGCGGCTGATGCTCGTCGGCGAGGCGCCGGGGGCCCAGGAGGACGCCGCCGGGCTGCCGTTCGTCGGGCGCGCCGGTCAGCTGCTCGACGAGCTCCTCGCCGAGGCCGGGCTGGACCGGGCCGCCGTCGCTGTCGCCAACGTGCTCAAGTGCCGGCCGCCGGGCAACCGCAGACCGACCCGTACGGAGGTGGCCGCGTGCCGCCCCTGGCTGCTCCGGCAGCTCGCGATCGCCGACCCGGCTCTGATCGTGACCCTGGGCGGGACTGCGGCCGAGTGGGCGCTCGGCCCGTCCACCCGGCTGGGAGCCGCTCGTGGTCGGGTGCACGCGTTCGAGTCCTGGCCGCTGGTCGTGACGTACCACCCGTCCGCGGCGCTGCGGTTCGGCCCGCGCGGTGCGCCGCGCGCGGCGCTGCTCGCCGACCTGGTCGAGGTGGCCGCGATGCTGGTCGAGCCGCAGGTGCCGCTGGACCGGTCCTGGTGACCCGCCCGGTCGAGCTCACCGTCGCCGACGGCGCCGGCGATGCGGCGGCTGGGCGCCGCGGTGGCCACGGTGCTGCGGGCCGGAGACCTGGTGCTGCTGACCGGACCGCTCGGGGCCGGGAAGACGACGTTCGCGCAGGGTGTGGGGGCGGGCCTGGGGGTTCGCGGCCCGGTCACGTCGCCGACGTTCGTCATCTCCCGGGTGCACCCCGCTCTCGGCTCCGGTCCGGCGCTGGTGCACGTCGACGCGTACCGGGTCGGCGCCGGTCTCGAGGTCGACGACCTGGACCTGGACGCCACGGTCGACGACGCGGTCACGGTGGTGGAGTGGGGGGAGGGCAAGGTCGAACGGCTCTCGCCGGACCTGCTGGAGGTGCTGATCGACCGGCCGGCGGCGGACTCGGACCCGGCGCCGCGGCGGGTACGCCTGCGGGGCACCGGGCCGCGCTGGGACCGGGTCGATCTGCAGGCCGTGGCCCGCCTAGCCTGACCACGTGCTGCTCGCCCTCGACACCTCGACGCCCGCGGTCACGGCCGCGCTGCACGACGGCGTGCGGGTGGTCGCCGAGTCGACCGTGGTCGACGCCCGCCGGCACGGCGAGCTGCTGGCCCCGGCGATCGCCGCCGTGCTCTCCGCGGCCGGCGTCGGACCGGGCGCCCTCACCCGGATCGCGGTCGGCGTCGGCCCGGGGCCGTTCACCGGGTTGCGGGTCGGCGTGGTCACCGCGCTGACGATGGGCGCTGGCGCTCGACGTACCGGTCCTGGGGGTGTGCTCGTCGGACGCGCTCGCGCACGCGGCGCTCGCCGGTGGCGCCGGTGGCGCCTTCGCGGTGGTCACGGACGCGCGGCGTCGCGAGGTCTACTGGGCCACCTACGACGAGACCGGCGCCCGTACGGGCGGACCCGCGGTGGACCGGCCGGACCGCGTCGCGGCGGAGCTGGCCGCGGCGGGCACGAGCGTGCTGGGACCGGCGACGGACCTGTACCCGTTCGAGGCCGTGCTGCCGTCCCTCCCCCTGTCCGCCGGCGCACTCGCGGCGCTGGTCGCGGGCGGGAGCGCGCGAGCTGCTGCCGGTTCGGCCGCTCTACCTCCGCCGCCCTGACGCCACCCCGCCCGGCCAGCGCAAGCCGGTGCTGGCATGACCGGTGCTGGCAGGAACAGGGCAGGCGTGGCTGGCGCCGACGCCGGTCCCCTGCTGCGCCCGATGCGCTGGTGGGACATCGCGGCCGCCGCCGAGCTGGAGCGGGCGCTGTTCACGGCCGACCCCTGGACCGAGGCCGGGTTCTGGTCCGAGCTGGCCGGGGTCCCCGACACCCGCTACTACGTGGTGGCCGAGAACGGCGGCGCGCTGGTCGGTTATGCGGGACTGCTCGTCGTCGCCGGTGAGGCCGACGTGCAGACCGTCGCCGTGGACGGGGCTCGGCAGGGCGCCGGAGTGGGTCGGGCGCTCGTCGAGGAGCTGCTGGCCGAGGCCGGGCGGCGCGGGTGCGGGCAGGTCATGCTCGAGGTGCGCGAGGACAACGAGGTGGCACGGGCGCTGTACGCGTCGCTGGGGTTCGCCGACGTGGGCCGCCGCCGCGGCTACTACGGACCCGGCGCCGACGCGCTGCTCATGCGCCATGTCGTCCCGGGCCGGGTGCGCCGATGACCGACGGTCCGCTCGTCCTGGGCATCGAGACGTCCTGCGACGAGACCGGCGTGGGGATCGTGCGCGGGACCACGCTGCTCGCCGACGCGGTCGCCTCCAGCGTCGCCGAGCACGAGCGGTTCGGCGGCGTGGTGCCGGAGGTGGCCAGCCGGGCGCACCTCGAGGCGATGGTGCCGATGCTCGAACGGGCGTGCCGTCTGGCCGGGGTGCGGCTGGCCGACGTCGACGCGGTGGCCGTCACAGCGGGGCCGGGTCTGGCCGGTGCGTTGCTCGTCGGTGACGCCGCCGGCAAGGCGCTCGGGCTCGCGCTGGGCAAGCCCGTGTACGGGGTCAACCACCTCGCGGCGCACGTCGCGGTCGACCAGCTCGAGCACGGCCCGCTGCCGGAGCCGGCCGTGGCGCTGCTGGTCAGCGGCGGGCACTCCTCGCTGCTGCTGGTCCCGGACGTGACTGCCGACGTGCGCCCGCTCGGGCAGACGCTCGACGACGCGGCCGGGGAGGCGTTCGACAAGGTGGCTCGGGTGCTCGGCCTGCCGTTCCCCGGCGGGCCGTACATCGACCGCGCTGCCCGCGACGGCGACCCGGCCGCGATCGCGTTCCCGCGCGGGCTGGGCGGCGCGCGCGACCTTGCCGAGGGTGCGCCGCACCGGTTCGACTTCTCCTTCTCCGGCCTGAAGACGGCGGTCGCGCGATGGGTCGAGCAGCGCGAGCTCGCCGGCGAGCCGGTCCCGGTCGCGGACGTCGCGGCGGCGTTCCAGGAGGCGGTGGTCGACGTGCTCACCGACAAGGCCGTCCGGGCGGCTCGCGAGCACGGCGTCCTGGACCTCGTGCTCGGCGGCGGCGTTGCCGCGAACTCGCGGCTGCGGTCGCTGGCCGAACAGCGCTGCGCGGCCGCCGGGCTGCGGCTGCGGGTGCCGCGGCCGGGGCTGTGCACCGACAACGGCGCGATGGTCGCGGCCCTGGGGGCCGAGCTGGTGGCCCGCGGCCGTACGCCGTCGGCTCTGGACCACCCGGCCGACTCGGCGATGCCGGTCACCCGGGTGCTCGCCTAGGTGTCCTGACCGGGATCCGGCCGGGCGAGGACCGCGACCGGCGCCGCGCCCACCCGGGTCAGCAGGACCGTCCAGGTCGGGCCGCCACCGGTCAGCCGCAGCCGGCGGCGCAGGTCCTCCGGGTCCACCGCGCTGCCCCTCTTCTTGACCACGACATCGCCTGCTCCGCGCTCGCGCAGCGCCGCCCGCAGCCGCTTCAGCTGGAACGGCAGGACCGCGTCCACGGCGAAGCGGTGGGTGAACGGCGACCGGACGTCCGTCTCCGTGGTGATGTACGCGATCGACGGGTCGAGCAGGCGCCCGTCGATCGACGCGGCGACCTCCGCGACCAGCCCGGCCCGGACGACCGCGCCGTCGGGCTCGTGCAACCAGCCGCCGGCCGGCCCGACCGGGGGCGGCCCGAGGGCGGGGTCGTCGGCCAGGGTGACGCCGGACGGGAGCAGCGTCGCCCGCCTGGCCGCGCGGCCGCACAGGCCGGCCAGCGGCCCGAACCACAGCGCCGCCTCCTTCACGTCGCCGTGGTCGGACACCCACTCCGCCTCGACCCCGGCCGGCACGAGCGGGTGCGGGATCCCGGGGGCGACCTTGGCCGCGGTCGCCGGCAACCGGGCGGCCAGCTCCAGGACGAAGGAGTACGGGGGCGAGTAGGCGTCCGGGTCGAAGGTGCGCCGGCCGGACGACGACCGGCGGGCCGGGTCCACGAACGCGGCGTCGCAGCCGGCCAGGTCGGTGGTCCGGACGTCGCCGCACACCACCTCGACGCGGTCGGACAGGCCCAGCGATCGCATGTTGGCGGCCGCGACCGCGGCCGTCACGGGGTCGGCATCCACCGCTCGCACCCGGGGAGCCGCGACCGCCAGGGCGAGCAGGTCGCCACCGACGCCGCAGCACAGGTCCGCCAGGTGCTGCACGCCGGCGAGCCCGAGCCGCTCGGCCCGGTGGCGGGCGACCGACCGCCTCGTCGCCTGCTCCAGTCCGGCCTCGGTCCACAGCAGGAGATCGGCGTCCGGCCCGAACTTGGCCCGGGCCCGCCGCCGCAGCCGGGCCTGGGTCAGCGCGAGCGAGACCAGTGCGGGGTCGTTGCCGGCGCGCAGCCGCTCGGCGACGGCCAGCAGGTCCTCGCCGTCGTCGAGCCGCCCGGTGGCCACGCCGGTCAGGGCGCGGCCGGTAGCGGAGTCCAGCGCGGCGACGTCGGCCAGGTCCACCGCGCCATCCTGCCGGGTGGCTCCCGACTGGCACTCGGGTTGACGGAGTGCTAACCGGCTGCCTAGGGTGTGACCCGTTGGCACTCTCACCCCGAGTCTGCCAGCGAACATGCGTGCGACACGGGTCCTGGCCCCGCGACGACAGGCCCCGCGGTCGCCTCCAAGAGCCCATCTGTCGGAGGTAAACCAACCGTGTCGGTCACCATCAAGCCGCTCGAGGATCGGATCCTCGTCAAGTCGGTCGACGCCGAGCAGACCACTGCCTCGGGCCTCGTCATCCCCGACACCGCCAAGGAGAAGCCCCAGGAGGGCGAAGTCCTGGCCGTGGGTCCCGGTCGTTTCGAGGACGGGCAGCGGCTGCCGCTGGACATCAAGGTCGGCGACAAGGTCATCTACAGCAAGTACGGCGGCACCGAGGTCAAGTACAACGGCGAGGAGTACCTCATCCTGTCCTCGCGCGATGTGCTCGCCGTGCTCGAGAGCTGATCCAGCCCTCCCGAGCATCCGCACCACTCTCGTACGTCACAGCGCAGCAGGAGACGCCCCGGCGGCCCGACACCCGGGCCACGGGGCGTCTTCCGCGACAGGGAAGGACGACCCGGTTCCATGGCCAAGATCCTCGAGTTCGACGAGAGCGCCCGCCGCCTCTTGCAGCGCGGTGTCGACGCCCTCGCCGACACGGTGAAGGTGACGCTCGGCCCGCGCGGCCGCAACGTCGTCATCGACAAGAAGTACGGCGCGCCCACCATCACCAACGACGGCGTCACCATCGCGCGCGAGATCGAGCTGCAGAACCCGTACGAGAACCTCGGCGCGCAGCTGGCGAAGGAGGTCGCGACCAAGACCAACGACGTCGCCGGCGACGGGACGACGACCGCGACCGTGCTCGCGCAGGCGATGGTCCACGAGGGCCTGCGCGTCGTCACCGCCGGCGGTGAGCCGATGGAGATCAAGCGCGGCATCGAGGCCGCCGTCGAGGCCGTCAACACGCGCCTGCTGGAGAACGCCAGGCCGGTCGCGACCGAGTCCGACATGGCCGCGGTCGCGACGATCTCCGCGCAGGACCCGGAGATCGGCGACCTCATCGCCGAGGCGTTCGACAAGGTCGGCAAGGACGGCGTCATCACCGTCGACGAGTCGCAGTCGACCGGCGTCGAGCTCGAGTTCACCGAGGGCATGCAGCTGGACAAGGGCTACCTCTCGCCGTACATGGTCACCGACCCGGAGCGGATGGAGGCCGTCCTGGACGACGCCCACGTCCTGCTGCACCAGGGCAAGATCTCCTCGGTCGCCGAGCTGCTGCCGATCCTGGAGAAGATCGTCCAGTCCGGGCGCCCGCTGCTGATCGTCGCCGAGGACGTGGACGGCGAGGCGCTGTCCACCCTCGTGGTCAACAAGATCCGCGGGCTGTTCACCGGTGTCGCCGTCAAGGCACCCGGCTTCGGCGACCGGCGCAAGGCCATGCTCGAGGACCTCGGCGTGCTCACCGGCGCGCAGGTCGTCGCGCCCGAGCTGGGGCTCAAGCTGGACCAGGTCGGCCTCGAGGTGCTCGGCACCGCCCGCCGCATCGTGGTCAGCAAGGACGACACGACGATCATCGACGGCGGTGGCGAGGCCGGCGCGGTGGCCGACCGGGTCTCGCAGCTGCGCAACGAGATCGAGAACACCGACTCGGACTGGGACCGCGAGAAGCTGCAGGAGCGGGTGGCCAAGCTCGCCGGCGGCGTCTGCGTCATCAAGGTCGGCGCGCACACCGAGGTCGAGCTCAAGGAGCGCAAGCACCGCATCGAGGACGCGATCTCCGCGACGCGGGCCGCGATCGAGGAGGGCATCGTCGCCGGTGGCGGGTCGGCTCTCGTGCATGCCGCGACCGTGCTGGACGGCGGTCTCGGGCTCACCGGCGACCAGGCGACCGGCGTGAACATCGTCCGGAAGTCCTGCTTCGAGCCGCTGCGCTGGATCGCCGAGAACGCCGGGCTCGAGGGCTACGTCGTCGTCGACAAGGTCTCGCAGCTGCCGGTCGGCCACGGCCTGAACGCCGCGAGCAACACCTTCGGCGACCTCTTCGCGGAAGGCGTCATCGACCCGGTCAAGGTCACCCGCTCCGCGCTGCAGAACGCCGCCTCGATCGTGGGACTGCTGCTGACGACCGAGACGCTGGTCGTCGAGAAGCCGGCCGAGGAGCTCAACGGCGGCGACAGCGGCCACGGCCACAGCCACGGGCCGGGCGGGCACACGCACTGACCCGGACACAGCCGCACCAGACACAGACGAGGACCGGTCCCCGTGCGGGGCCGGTCCTCGTCGTCTCCCGCGGTCCCCGGTCGACGGTGGGGTCGGTGGCGGATGGGCCGGTGGCGGGTCAGCCGACGAGCATCCGCGAGCCGCGCGCATAGAACGCCTCGCGCTCGTCCTCCGACAAGCCGCCCCAGACGCCGTACGGCTCGCGCACGAGCAGCGCGTGCGAACGGCAGGTCACGAGCACCGGACAGGTCCGGCAGACCTGCTTGGCGGCCGTGTCGCGGTTGCTCCTGGCCGGGCCGCGCTCACCCTCCGGGTGGAAGAACAGGTCCGGGTCGGACGTGCGGCAGGCCGAGCTGAGCTGCCAGTCCCACAGGTCGGCGTTCGGGCCCGGGAGTCGGGTCAGGTCGGCCATCGGGCCTCCTCGCTGGGCGCGCCGACGGGTCCCCGCCGGTTCCCACGCAGGGTAGTACCGCGCCATAAGTTGTTCAACTCGGCAGCGTGTTCGACGTGCGACCCACCGGCCCACGGTCGAGAATGGGGCGCATGGCGTCGGAGGTGGTCCGGGCCCCGCTGTCGGTGGCCGCGGTGGCCCGACGGCTCGGGGTGGCGCCGGCCACTCTGCGGACCTGGGACCGCCGGTACGGGCTCGGGCCGAGCGCGCACTCCGCCGGCACGCACCGGCGCTACCAGCCGGCGGACGTGGCCCGGCTCGAGGTCATGCGGCGGCTGACCAGGGACGGCGTGAACCCGGCCGACGCGGCCCGGGCCGCCCTCGCAGCCGACCGGGCGAAGGCCCGGCGGACGGTCGGGCCGGTCCGTCCCGTCGGCCGCGGTGGCGGCGGTCGCGTGCTGGCGCTGCCCGACGCGGGCGAGCGGACCAGGGGCCTGGCCAGGGCGGCGATGGCGCTGGACGCCGCCACGGTCTCGACCACGGTCCGTACGGCACTGGACGAGCTCGGGGTGGTCCGTGCCTGGGACGAGGTCATCGTGCCGGTGCTCACCGGGATCGGGGTGCGCTGGGAGGCCACCGGCCAAGGGGTCGACGTCGAGCACCTGATGTCCGAGTGCGTGATCGGGGCGTTGCTCACCGTCCCGGCCGCCAGGGTGCGGTCGGCCGGCGGAGCCGTCCTGCTGAGCAGCGCCGAGGAGGAGACCCACTCGTTGCCGCTGTACGCCCTCGCCGCCGCGCTGGGCGAGCGCGGTGTCCCCAACCGGCTGCTCGGGGCACGGGTGCCGCGGGACGCGCTGGCGGCCGCCCTGCGCCGGGTCGGTCCGCAGGCGGTGTTCCTGTGGTCGCAGCGACCCGCCACCGGCGACCCGAGCCAGCTGACCGAGCTGCCCTCGCTGCGCCCCCGGCCGGCTGTCGTCGTCGGCGGCCCGGGCTGGCCGGACGGGGAGCTGCCGGGCGCGGTCCGGGTCCGCTCGCTCCAGGAGGCTCTCGGGGCGCTCCTGGCTGCCACCGTCTGAGTCGAACCTGGCGCGGGCTACTCCGACGGGGGTCGGCGAGCCGATAACCTCCGACGGGGGCGAGAACGCGAGCCGACGGCTGCGTCGCACGAGCACGACCCCCGGACGAGGAGTGGTCTGTGGCCGAGGACCTGGCCGGTCTGCTGGCGGCGGGTGAACGGGCCGCCTTCCACGGCCGGCCGTCCGCGGGGGTCTCCCCGCTGCAGCAGGCGGTCGAAGCGGCGCACGCCGACGGGCGCGACGACGAGGCGACCGCGGCCGCGTGGCTGCTCGGCGTCGCCCTCGGCGCGGCCGGCCGGTACGGGAGCGCGCTCGCCGTCCTCGAGCCGATGGCCGACCGGGCCGCGGTCGCCCACCCGGCCCGCCGGCTGTTCGCGTCGCTCGCCGCCTCCACCGCGGCCAGCGTGCACCGCCAGCTCGGTCGGCACGCGGCCGCCCGCACCCTCGACGAGCGTGCTGTCGACCTGGCCGGCGACGCGTCCGAGGCGATGTTCGACGCCCGGCTCGGGCTCGCGGCCGACGCCGTGGGGCTGGGCGAGGTCGAGGCGGCCCGGACGGCGCTGGACCAGGCCACGGCGCTGCTGGAGGGCCGGTCGGACTGGTGGCGGCAGAAGGTCCGGGCGCTGTGGCTGCGGGCCGAGGTGGCCCTGCTGACCGGCGACCCCGGCGCCGCGGCGAAGGCCGCCGACGGCGCGGTGACGCTGGCCGAGGGCTCTGGCGCGCCGCGGCACGTGGCCAAGAGCCTGCTGTTCCTGGGCGTGGCGCAGGTCCAGGGCGGTGCCCCCGACGAGGCCGTCGAGACGCTGCGCCGGGCGGCCACGCTGGCCGAGCGGCTGGGCTGCCTGCCCCTGGTCTGGCCGTCCCGGGCGGTGCTCGGGGCCCTGCTCGAGGGTCAGGAGGAGGCGGAGAGCGCCAAGAACCTCGCCGCGGCCCGCAACGCGGTGATCACGATCGCCGACGATCTTCCCGAGGCGCTCAGGGACGAGTGGCTCGCCCGGCCGGACGTCGCGGCCCTGATGGGCGGCTGACCCGCCGCCCGGCGCCCCCGGCCTGCCGTACAGCTCGGACCGGATTTGTGCTCAGTACCGGGTCCGGACCTGCCGAAGCACTGAACGTGGCAACGGTGTGTGTGTGCGACGACTCCCCGCTCGCCCGCGAGTCGCTGCGCCGTGTGGTCGCGACGGTGCCCGGCGTCGACCGGGTGAGCGCGGCCGCGAGCGGCGAGGAGATGCTCGCGCGCTACTCGGTGGACCGGCCGGACGTGGTGCTGGCCGACGTACGCATGCCCGGGATCGGTGGCGTGGAGGCGGCCCGGCGGCTGCTGGCCGTGCACCCCGACGCCACCGTGCTCATGCTGACCATGGCCGAGGACACCGACGGCGTGGCCAGGGCGGTCGCCCACGGGGCCCGTGGCTACGTGCGCAAGGACGCCTCCCGCGAGGAGCTGTCGGCGACGCTCATGCAGGTCCTCGGCGGCCGGACCCGCAGCAGCGGGGCCTCCGGTCGCCGGGTGGACGGCCAGGCCGACCCGCCGTCGTTGTCCGAGCGCGAGCTGCAGGTGCTCGGCGGCATGGCCCGGGGCCGCAGCAACGCCGAGATCGGCCGCGAGCTGTACCTGTCCGAGGACACCGTGAAGACCCACGCCCGGCGGCTCTTCCGCAAGCTGGGTGCCGCCGACCGTGCGCACGCCGTCGCTGTCGGCTTCCGCTGGGGTCTCGTCCGCTGACCGCGGCCTCCGCGTCGCGCGCGGTCTGGCCGGGGAGCTCGGCGCCCGTGTGTCTAGGATGAGTCATGGATTCCGCTGACTCCGCCGCCCCGTTCGCCCGTGTAGGGCTCACCTTCGACGACGTCCTGCTCCAGCCCGCCGAGTCCGACGTCGTGCCGAGCCAGGCCGACACCAGCACCAGGCTGTCCCGCTCGATCACCCTCCGCGTCCCGCTGGTGTCCTCGGCGATGGACACGGTCACCGAGGCCCGCATGGCGATCGCCATGGCCAGGCAGGGCGGCGTCGGGATCCTGCACCGCAACCTGTCGATCGAGGACCAGGCGACCCAGGCCGACCTGGTCAAGCGGTCCGAGGCCGGGATGGTCTCCAACCCGTTCACCTGCGGGCCCGACGACACCCTCGCCGACGTCGACCGCATGTGCGGCCGGTACCACATCTCCGGCGTCCCGGTCGTGGACGGTTCGGGCGTGCTGCTGGGCATCGTGACCAACCGCGACATGCGGTTCGAGCCGGACGCGGCCCGCCCGGTCCGCGAGGTGATGACCCCGATGCCGCTGGTGACGGCGCCGTTCGGCATCGACTCCGAGGCGGCGTTCGCGCTGCTGGCCACGCACAAGATCGAGAAGCTGCCGCTCGTCGACGACTGCCGGCCGGCTGACCGGGCTGATCACCGTCAAGGACTTCGTGAAGTCCGGCCAGTACCCGCTGGCCACCAAGGACGCCGACGGACGCCTCGTCGTCGGCGCCGCCGTCGGCGTGGGCGAGGACGCCTACAAGCGGGCCCGCACCCTCGTCGACGCCGGCGTGGACGTCCTGGTGGTCGACACCGCGCACGGCCACTCGAAGGCCGTGCTCGAGATGGTGGCCCGGCTCAAGCGCGAGACGTCGGTGGACGTGGTCGGCGGCAACGTCGCGACGCGTGCCGGCGCCCAGGCGCTGGTCGACGCCGGTGCGGACGGGGTCAAGGTCGGCGTCGGGCCCGGCTCGATCTGTACGACGCGGGTGGTCGCCGGCGTCGGCGTCCCGCAGGTGACGGCGATCTACGACGCCGCGCAGGCGTGCCGGCCGGCCGGCGTCCCGGTGATCGGCGACGGCGGCCTGCAGTACTCCGGGGACATCGCGAAGGCGCTGGTGGCGGGCGCGGACACGGTGATGCTCGGCTCGCTCCTGGCCGGCTGCGAGGAGTCGCCCGGCGAGCTCATCTTCATCAACGGCAAGCAGTACAAGGCGTACCGGGGGATGGGCTCGCTGGGCGCCATGCAGAGCCGCGGCGCCGGCCGCTCGTACAGCAAGGACCGCTACTTCCAGGACGACGTGCTCTCCGACGACAAGCTCGTGCCCGAGGGCGTCGAGGGACAGGTGCCGTACCGCGGTCCGCTGGCCGCGGTCGCCCACCAGCTGGTCGGCGGGCTGCGCGCGTCGATGGGGTACGCGGGCGCCGAGACGATCGCCGCGCTGCAGGAGCGCGGCGAGCTGATCCGGATCACCCCGGCCGGGCTCAAGGAGAGCCACCCGCACGACGTCCAGATGACCATCGAGGCCCCGAACTACACCTCGCGCTGACATGACAGCGGGACGGGCGCCGGTCTGGGAGGATCGGCGCATGACGGAGATCGAGATCGGGCGCGGAAAGCGCGGCCGCGAGGCGTACGGCTTCGACGACATCGCCATCGTGCCGAGCCGGCGGACCAGGGACCCGCAGGAGGTCTCGATCGCCTGGCAGATCGACGCGTACCGGTTCGAGCTGCCGCTGCTCGCGGCGCCGATGGACTCCGTGGTCTCGCCGGACACCGCGATCGCCATCGGCCGGCTCGGCGGCGTCGGCGTGCTCAACCTCGAGGGCCTGTGGACCCGGTACGAGGACCCCGAGCCGCTGCTCGCGGAGATCGCCCACCTGCCCGACGAGCGGGTGACCGCGCGCATGCAGGAGCTCTACGCCGCGCCGATCGACCCCGAGCTGATCGCCGGCGTCGTCCGGCGGGTGCGGGACGCGGGGGTCACGGTCGCCGCCGCGCTCTCGCCCGGCCGGACGGCGGCGTACGCGAAGGTCGTCGTCGACTCGGGGGTCGACCTGTTCGTCATCCGCGGCACCACCGTCAGCGCCGAGCACGTCTCCGGGCAGGCCGAGCCGCTGAACCTCAAGCAGTTCATCTACGAGCTCGACGTACCCGTGGTCGTGGGCGGGGTCGCGACGTACCAGGGCGCGCTGCACCTCATGCGCACCGGTGCCGCGGGCGTGCTCGTCGGGTTCGGCGGCGGCGCCGCGCACACCACCCGCGCGGTGCTCGGCGTCGCGGTCCCGATGGCCTCGGCGGTCGCCGACGTCGCGGCGGCGCGCCGGGACTACCTGGACGAGTCCGGCGGCCGCTACGTGCACGTCATCGCCGACGGCGGGGTCGGTCGCTCCGGCGACATCGCCAAGGCGGTCGCGTGCGGCGCCGACGCCGTGATGATGGGGTCGCCGCTCGCCCGCGCCGACGAGGCCCCCGGCCGCGGCTGGCACTGGGGCTCCGAGGTGCACCACCCGCAGCTGCCGCGCGGCGAGCGGGTCCGGGTCGGGACCACCGGCACGCTGGCCGAGATCCTGCTCGGCCCGTCGCGGGCCCCGGACGGGACGATGAACATGTTCGGGGCGCTGCGCCGCGCGATGGCCACGACCGGCTACTCCGAGCTGAAGGAGTTCCAGCGCGTCGAGGTGACGGTCACGCCGACCAAGTCCCGGTGAGCGGCGGCCCCCCGGACCGCCGGACCGAACCGCTCTACGCCGAGCTGCTCATGATCCACGGCATGCTCCGCGAGGGCCTGGCCACCGTGGCCGTGCTGGCCGACCGCGCCGCGGCCGGCGGCGACGCCACCGGCCTGGCCGAGGACGTCGCCGAGCTCGCCCGCGACAGCGAGCTGTGGCGGTTGCGGGCGAACTGCCTGTACCACTGCCGGTTCGTGCACGGGCACCACTCGCTGGAGGACGCGGCGGTGTTCCCGGCCGTGCGCGCCGCGGACCCGTCGATCGCCGCCGACGTCGACCGGCTGGAGGCCGACCACCGCGTCATCGCCGAGCACCTGCACGCGGTCGAGGACGCCGCCGCGGGGCTGACCGACGGCCTGCCGGGGGACCGGCAGCGCCTGGTGGACTCGCTCCGGCTGCTGCAGACGGACCTGCTCGACCACCTGGCCCGCGAGGAGACGCTGCTGCGGCCGGTGCTGAGGTCGATGGGCAGCTGGATCGGCTGAACCGTCCGGCGGTCCGACCGCCTCAGCCGGTCTGCACCTGGCACCCCGGGAACCGGACGGACCCCAGGTCGGGGAAGACGGGGACCGTGACCACGACCGGCGGGCCGTCGCCCGCGAGGGTGACCGCGGCCTGCACCGGCGCCGGGGCCGCGCAGTCGACCAGCGGGATCAGCCGGAACGTCACGGGCAGGCTGGCGCCGGGCTGCAGCACCCCGTCGCGCGGCACGGCGGCGCCACCCTGCCGGGTCGACCTGCTCTGGCAGGGGGTGCTGGTCAGGTCCACGCCGAGCGTCAGCAGCATGGGGATGGGCAGCTCCGAGGCCACCGTGCGGATCGTCACCGGCCTGCTGCTGATGTTGGTGAGCCGGAAGCCGACCTGCAGGACCGGGTCGGACAACGCGTTGCACGCGCCCTCGGCCGCGCAGGGACAGGCTCAGCGGCGGGGCCGGGCTCGGTCTCGCCGAGGCGGCGCCACCGGCGCTGCGCACCGGCGCCGGGCGCACGCCGTGCCACACGAGCGCGACCACGGCGACGGCGGCGAGGACCGAGGCGACCGCCGCGGACGGGTCCGTGGCAGTGCGGCCCAGCGTCCGGTGACCCACGCGCCCGGTGCCCACGCCTGCCGGTCGGCCCCATGCTCGAGCTCGTCGAGGTCGTCGCGGCGCACGCCCGGTGCCCGGCCCGTCACCCACCCCGGCATCGTCGCAGCCCGGGGGCGACGCGCGACGCGGTGGGAGGACCAGAATGCAGCGGTGACCTCGTTCCGGCTCAGCCTCGACGACCGGGCCGAGTCGTTGCGCCGTCTGGGCACCGACGAGCTCGACGTCGTCGTCGTCGGCGGCGGCGTGGTCGGGGCCGGGGCGGCGCTGGACGCCGCGACCCGCGGGCTGACCGTGGCGCTGCTGGAGCGGCACGACTGGGCGTCCGGCACGAGCAGCCGTTCGTCGCGGCTGGCGCACGGCGGGCTCCGCTACCTGGAGCAGTTCGAGTTCGGTCTGGTCCGCGAGGCCCTCGGGGAGCGGGGTCTGCTGCTGGAGCGGCTCGCCCCGCACCTGGTCCGCGCGGTGCCGTTCATCCTGCCGCTCACGCGCGGGTGGGAGCGGCCGTACCTGGGGGCCGGGGTCGCCCTGTACGACGCGCTGTCGCGCATCTCCCGCTCCGGCGCCCCGCTCAAGGGGCACCGGCACCTGTCCCGCAAGGGCGTCCAGCGGCTCTCGCCCGGGCTGTCGACCGACCAGATCACCGGGGCGATCGGCTTCTACGACGCCCAGATCGACGACGCCAGGCACACCCTCGCGGTGGTGCGCACGGCTGCTTCGCGCGGCGCGCTCGCGGTGTCCGGCGTGCAGGTGACCGGGCTGCTGCGGGACGAGGACCGGGTCGTCGGCGTGACCGGTACCGACCGGGAGAGCGGGGCCTCGGTCCAGGTGCGGGCCCGGGTCGTGCTGGTGGCGGCGGGCGTGTGGTCGGACCAGGTGAGCGCGTGGCTGGACCGGCCGGCCCCGGCCGCCGTGGTGCCGTCCATCGGTGTGCACCTGGTGGTGCCCCGCGCCGCCCTCGACGTCGGGACCGCGGTCATCGCCCGCACCCCGAGCTCGGTGCTCTTCCTGCTGCCGTGGGGTGACCAGTGGCTGATCGGCACGACCGACACCGAGTGGGACGGCGACCGGGACGACCCCCGGGCCACGCCGCAGGACGTCGCCTACCTGCTCGACCAGGCCAACCGATGGCTGGTCCGGCCGCTGACCGTCGACGACGTCGTCGGGGTCTACGCCGGCCTGCGGCCGCTGGTGGCCGCGCCGGGGGACGACCAGGGCGAGACGGCCAAGCTGTCCCGCGAGCACGTGGTCGGCCGGCCGGCGCCGGGACTGGTCACGGTGGCCGGCGGGAAGTACACGACCTACCGGGTGATGGCCGCGGACGCGGTCGACGTCGCGGTCAAGGAGCTGCCGGAACCGGTGCCGCCGTCGCGCACGCAGTTCGTGCCGCTGGCCGGCGCCGGTGGCTTCCGCGAGGCATGGGCCGACCGGGAGAAGATCGCGGCCAGCGCCGGTCTGGACCCGGCGGTCGTCGCCCACCTGCTGCGCCGCCACGGTGCACTGACGTACGAGGTCCTGGACCTGGTCTCCGCCGACCCGTCCCTGGCCGAGAGGGTGCACCCGGAGTCGGCCTACCTGGCCGCCGAGCTGGTGCACGCAGCCGGCCACGAGGACGCCCGCCACCTGGACGACCTGCTCGTACGCCGGACGCGGCTGGCGCTGGAGACCAAGGACGGAGCCCGGTCGGTGGCCGACCGGGTCGCCCGGCTGGTCGCGCCGGTCCTCGGCTGGGACGACGACCGGATCGAGGACGAAGTGGCCCAGTTCGCCGCGGCCGGGTACGGGCGCGTTCCCCTTGGAGGTCGGACATCGTGACCGTACGGAAGACGGCGAACGGTCAGGCGGCGCCGCGGCGCCGGTACCGGGCCGAGCTCAAGGTCGCCCACCTGACCCCGCAGGAGCGGGTGGCCCGCGGCAAGGCGGCGCGCACCGAGGTCCCCCGCTCGGCGCACGCGGTGTTCGTCCCGGGCCCGGACCGGCTCGACCCGGTCGACCTGCTCGAGCGGCAGGCCGAGACCCGCGTGCCGGAGCTGGTGCCGATCCGGCACGGGCGGATGCTGTCCTCGGCGTTCGCGTACTACCGCGGCGCCGCCCTCTGCATGGCCGCCGACCTGGCGAGCACGCCCACCTCGGGGCTGCGGGTCCAGCTGTGCGGGGACGCGCACCTGTCCAACTTCGGGCTGTTCGGGTCGCCCGAGCGCGAGCTCGTGTTCGACCTCAACGACTTCGACGAGACGCTGCCCGGGCCGTGGGAGTGGGACGTCAAGCGGCTCGCCGCCAGCCTGGAGATCGCCGGACGGCAGAACGGCTACGCGGCCAAGGAGATCCGCCCGATCGTGCTGGCCGCGGTCGCGGAGTACCGCACCGCCATGGCCGACTTCGCCAAGCAGACCAACCTCGACGTCTGGTACGCCAAGGCCGCCGTCGACTCGTTGATGCAGACCCTGCGCACGACGATGGACCCGGCCCGTGTCAGGGCGACGGAGAAAGTGCTGGCCAAGGCGAAGACCCGGGACCACCTCCAGGCCTTCGGCAAGCTCATGCAGCAGGTGGACGGCGAGCCGCGGTTCCTGAGCAGCCCCCCGTTGCTGGTCCCGATCGAGGAGCTGGTGACCGACCGGGACGCCGACGAGCTGCACGAGCACATCCGCGGTCTGCTGCGCTCGTACCGGAGCACGTTGCAGGGCGACCGGCGGGTGCTGCTGGAGAACTACCGGTACATCCAGCTGGCCCGCAAGGTCGTCGGGGTGGGCAGCGTGGGGACCCGGTGCTGGGTGGGGCTGATGCTCGGCCGGGACGCCGGCGACCCGTTGCTGCTGCAGATCAAGGAGGCCGGTCCGTCGGTGCTCGAGGAGTTCGTCGGCCGCAGCGCCTACGTCAACAGCGGGCAGCGCGTGGTCGAGGGCCAGCGGCTCATGCAGGCCGCCAGCGACATCTTCCTCGGGTGGCAGCGCACACCCGCCGGCCTGGACGGCAAGCCGAGGGACTTCTTCATCCGTCAGCTGCACGACTGGAAGGGTTCGGTCGAGGTCGAGCAGATGCTCCCGGAAGGTTTGCGCATGTATGCCCGGCTCTGCGGCTGGACGCTGGCGCGCGCGCATGCCCGGTCCGGGGACCGGATCGCGATCGCGTCGTACCTGGGGACCGGCAACATCTTCGACCGCGCGGTGGCCGACTTCTCGGTCGCGTACGCCGACCAGAACGAGCGCGACCACGCAGCGCTGGCGGCTGCGGTGAAGTCCGGACGGCTGCAGGCCGTCGACGGCGTCTGACCGGGCCCGATAAGACGGCGCAGATCGTCGCGGCGCAGCTTCCGTTGGTGCCGGTGACCGCGGCCGGAACTCCGGTGGCTCAAGTGCGGCCTGGCCGGCGGTCGAAGGTGAGTCATGGGTCGGGGGACTGTTCGGGGGCCGCTCGTGCTGCTGTCCGCCGTCGTCGCCGGCACGGCTGCCGTCACCGCGACCACGCTGTGGCTCTACCCGAACGCCTCGCTGGTCCGTGCCGCCCCCGCGACGCGCGGCAGCCAGTCGGCGCCCGCGATGGTCGGCCGGCCGGCATCCGGGGTCAACCCGGTCGGGTACCTGGTTGTCGGTTACAACGGGATCGGCTGCATCCAGGAGCCGGAGAAGACCGAGCTCGGGGAGCGCATGCTCTGCGAGCACGACCTCGGGCAGAAGTGGCGGCTCGACGGCGGACTGGTCGGCGGCCCGGCCGTTCTTTGCCTGGGCATGCGGCCGATGGGGTCCGACAATGCTTTCATCGCTGAGCCACGGTTCATGCACGATGCGGACCTGCACGTCGAGGAGTGGGCCGGCCGGTTCGGCAGCGCGGCCGAGGCCGAGGCGGCTATGCGGCAGCTTCGAACCGAAGGGTCGCCGTGCCGGTCACAGATCGCGACAGCGGTGCACGAGCTGCCCGTACGATCCGCGGTACGGGGGGCCTCGGAGCTCAGCTCTTGGTCACTGTCGTGGGCCGGATCGTCCGCAGTGGTGGTCGCAGTGCGGATCGGGGATGCAGTGGTCCAGCTGGGCATCGTGCCCATGACGAGCGGCGGGAGCCGCCCGGCTGCGGCAGAGGTCGAACGGATCGTCCGCACGGCTGTCAGCCGCTGGCTGCTGCGGCTGTCCGGCGGTCCGTAGAGGGTCGGTCCGGCCGGCGCGAGCACGATCCAGGCAGAAACCGCTCAGGGGTCGGCGATCTGGGCGAGCTCGTCGGCGACGTTGCGGCGGGCGGCGGACTCCCAGCGGGCGAAGCCGCTGGGAGTCCGGAACAGCCGTGGCTGCGCGACGAGGGAGCGGAGAACCGCGGCGCGTCCGGCCCGGAAGGCGGCGTCGGGGACGTGGCCGTACTCGCGTCGCACACCGGCGACGTACTGCGCGTAGCCCGCCTCGTCGCGGGCCAGCACGGCGAGGTCTGCGTCGCACAGCACCGCGCCGTCCGTGTCGCCGGCCGCGGGGTCGTGGCTCGCGGTCAGCCGGACCAGGCGGGCGACCTCGCGCACGTCCCCCGGCGCGACGCCGAGGCCGCGCGAGCCCGGTCTCGGCGAGCTGCGCGCTGGCCTCTTCGTCGGAGCCCGCCGTGGTCGATGCGGTGTAGACCGCGTCGTGGAACCACGCGGCCACGCGTACCAGGTCCGGGTTCGCGGCCTCGGCCGCCAGCAGGTCGACGTGGTCGAGGACTTCCGCGAGGTGGCGCAGGTCGTGGTAGCCGCGCTGCGGTTCGGCGTAGGCGCCGAGCAGCGTCCGGACGAGGTCCTCCGCCGGCCGGCGCTCAGTCAGCTCCGACCCGGACGAGAAGGTCTGCACCGCGGCCCGAGGAGAGCCCGGCTCTGCTCGTCGACCACCCGCGCACCCTAGTGCGGGTCCGGGCCTACAGCGGGGTGACGCTCGAGTAGCCGGTGCCGATGCCGATGATCGCGCGCAGCTGGTTCACCGGACCCCCGAGCGCACCCGGCCCGCCGAATGCGTAGCCGACGTGCACGGCGGCCGAGGTGACGTGCAGCCAGTACGGCACCGCGCTGGTGGTCGTGAGCGGCTTCGGGACGAGGATGAGCGGCGCGTTGACGGCTCCGGCGAGCACCCCGCCGGCCAGCGAGTCGGGGAAGTTGTCGCCGGCGGCGACGGTCACGAACGGCTGCGCGCCGAAGTGCGTGCGGGCCACGCACGCGGACGTGGCGTACCGGTCCGCCCCCGCGCAGGACAGGTGGCCAGCGACCGGGTACGCCTTGTCCGCCAGGCCGCCGACGGTGGTGACCGTGACCTTCGCGGCCGGGTCGGGGTGTGCGGCGATGTCTGCCTGGATGTACGCGCGGACGTCGGCCGTGAGCGTGGCCCCGTTGGTGAGCAGGACCGCGCCGCCCTGCGGACCGCTCCCCGTCCAGTACGAGGCCGCGGCGGCTCCCGCCGACAGGCCGTCCGGGTAGTTGGTGCCGGTGGCCAGCAGCAGCTGCCGCGGTGCGCTCGCCCCCTGGCCGAGCAGCTTGGCGACGGCCAGCGACGTCTCGTAGCGGTTGATGCCGGCGACGCGCTGAACGCTGTAGTGGACGCTGAGCGCGTTCTGGATGCCCTGGCTGACCGAGCCGGTGCCGCCGACGATGTACACCTTCCCGCTCGGGCCGATCAGGCGCGTGATCTCGGCGGTCACCGCCGGCAACGGGGTGGCCGCCGTGCCCGGGGTGAGCAGCAGCGGACCGTGCACCTCGGCCGCGAGCGGTGCGGCGGAGAGCGCGTCCGGGAACTGCAAGGAGTCCGCGAGCACGACGGCCTGCGCCTGCGACGGGTCCGGGAACGAGACTTGCGAGATCGCGATCGCGGTCTCCTCGCGGGTCTGGTCCGTAGATCCGGACGACCTTGTCCTTGGCCGTCGCGGGCAGCGGCTGCCACCCGACCTCGTCCACGCCGAGGCTGCACTCGCTGCCGCCGACAGGTCGTCGCCGCGCTGCCCACGTCGACCAGCGCGACCAGCGCCTGCCCGCCTGCGGCGATCACGTACTGCGTGCCGTCCGGGGACCAGCGGAAGTCGTCGATGGGGTCGGCCAGGACCGGCCCGCTCAGCGCGACGTTGTGGTCCCGTCGACGTCCATCGTCTTGATCCGGTTGGCGGCGGCCGCCAGGAACGCGATCTGCGAGCCGTCCGGCGAGAACCTCGGCAGCGTCCCGGGCCCCAGCAGCACCGGCGTGGTCGTGCCGGCCGGGACGATCCACACGTACGGCTTGCCGGCCTGCGGGCCCGCTCGCTGCCACGTTCACGTATGCGAGGTCGCCGGTCACCGACGCGGTCGGCTGGCTGTTCGCGCCGTCGGGCTGCGCGACCGGGGTCGGCGGGTCGGACCCCGCCGCGGCGACGGTCTCGACCTGCGACGATGCTGCCCGTGGTCCGGGTGAACAGGATCTGCGTCCCGTCGCGCGAGAACGTCGTGTCGCTGTCGGTCCACCCCGGTCGCCTGGGCGAAGTTGGTGTCCTGCCACGGGAAGCTGCCGTCGGACTCGCTGACGACGACGGTGGGGCGTGCCGCCGCCGACAGCGCGGCGACGTGGACCATCTCCGAGCCGTCGGCGGACCACTGCACGCCGGAGCTGTACGCCCCGGCCGTCCACGGCACGTATGTGGGGGTGCCGCCGACTGCCGGCACGTCCACCCAGCCCGCCGCGCCGCCGACGCCGCCGCGCCCGAGGCACTCGTACGCGACCAGACCGTTCGTGAACGTGGGGGCGACGACCGCTGGGGCGGCGCCGGCGGCCTGGGCCGGCCCGGACCAGACGGCGGGCACCGCTACCAGCGCGGCTGTGCTCGTGAGCACGCAGATGCGCCGGACGTGTCGTCGCAGCATCCGGACTCCCGCCCCTCGGACGCCCGGGTCCGGGCGTCCACTCATGACGGTACCGGCCACCTCGGCGTCGGGCAGACGGCGGAGGTTACGCCGCGCGCGTCCGAGGACCGCAGCGCCCTCGCGCGCCTACGGCCGTAGTACGTGATCGGAGCTACCCTGCGCTGCCGTCCTGGAACGGCCGTAACCTGCGGCCGGCGTGCCCCGGCCGTCGGGGCGGTTTCTTGACGAACGGTGCCGGCCTTCGCGCCGCTCGTTCGCCCTGGCCATCGCCCGGCTCGCCGCCGTCAGCACCGAGGCGGGGTTGTCGAGGTAGAGCGTGCCGAGCCCGATGATGCTCTGCAGCTGGGACTGCTGCGTCGGCGGTGATCACGCCGGTCCCACCGAAGATGTACGCCGTCGAGGTCGCTCCTGACGTCGCGTGAGGAAGTACGGCGATTCGTTCCCGCTGTTGGCCAGGGTCGCCGGCGCCAGCAGCAACGGTGCGTTGATCGACCCGGCGAAGGCCCCGCCGGAGAGCGCGTCCGGGAACGAGAGCCCGGTCGCGATCGTCGACGTTCGGCTGGGCGCCGAAGTGCACCTCGGCGACGCAGGCTGACGTCGCGAACCGGTCGGCGCCGGTGCACGTGATCACATCGGGGTTGCACCGACGGTGGGTAGGCCTTGCCGGCCAGGCCCCCGACGGTGGTGACGTAGACCTTGTTCGCACCCTCGTTGGCGATGGCGCTGTCGATGTAGGCCTTCACCTTCGGCGGCAGGGTTGCTCCGCTGGTCAGCAGCACCGCCCCGCCACCGCTGCTCGGCCAGTACGAGGCCGCGGCGGCGCCGGCCGACAGCCCGTCCGGGAAGTCGGTCCCGGTCGCCAGCAGGATCTCGCGCGGAGCGGTCGCGTCGTGGCCCATGAAGTTCGCGATGGCCAGCGAGGTGTCCTCGCGGTGAAGCGCCGGACAGCCGGGTGATCGAGCTGTACGTGGCCTTCAGGTCGTTCTCGATGCTCGGCTGACCGCGCCGGTGCCACCCAGGATGTAGATGGGCTTGGACGTCGAGCCGAGCACCCGGGCGATCTCGGCCTTGATCGCGACCGTCGCGGTGGCGGCAGTGCCGGGCGTGAGGAGCAGCGGCCCGTGCACGAACGTGGCCAGCGGGGTGCCGGACAACCCGTCCGGGAAGTGGGTGGAGTCGGCCAGCACGACCGCGTCGGCGGTCCCGTCGGTCTTGAACGTGGCGTGCGAGACCGCGATCGACGTGCCCTCGCGGGTCGACCCCCAGACGCCGGACGACCTTGTCGCGCGAGGTCCCGGCGGGGACGCTCTGCCAGGAGACCTGGTCGGCCACGCTGGTGATGCAGGCTGACACCGGCACGCTGGTCAGGGAGCTGCCGGCGGTGACCGGTGCCGTGGAGACCGCGCCCGTCCCGACCGCGAGGCCGAACACGAACGTCGTCCCGTCCGGCGACCAGGCGAAGTCCTTGATCGTCCCCGGGAAGCTGCCGCTGCCCGGGCCCACCGCGGTGACCGAGGCACCGGCCGTCGTCATCGTGGATACGGCGCCGCCGGTGACGAACGCGATCAGGGCGCCGTCCGGGGAGAACGCGGGGAGATCGCCCGGCTGCAGGGCGACCGGCGTGGTCGACCCGTTCGGCAGGAACCACACCCACGGGACACCCATGGTGGGGCCGCTGTCCGCGACGTTGACGAACGCGATGTCGCCGTTGACGGACATGGTCGGCTCGCGGTTCGACCCGGCCGGCTGGGGGAGCGGCTCGGGCGGGTCCTCGCCGGCCGCCGCGATGGACTCGATCTGCTGCGTCGCGCCGTCGGTCCGGGTGAACAGGACGCCGGTGCCGTCCGGCGTGAACGACGTGTCGGTGTCGACGGCGGTGGCGGGGTTGTTGAGGTAGTTCGTGTCCTGCCAGGGGTAGTCGGCGTCGGCCTCGCTCAGGAAGACCGTGTGCGCGGTGTTCCGGCCGCCCCCGGCCAGCTCGCTGAACTGGGCGTCGTGCACCATCTCGGACCCGTCGGCCGACCAGTTCACGCCGCCGTGGTACGGCCCCCAGAAGCTCATCGGGGCGAACGCCGCGGCACCGCCGATCTGCTTGGTCACCCAGCCGTCGTTGCCCGCGATGCCCGCGAAACCCTTGCAGCTGTAGGCGATGAGCCCGTTGGTGTACGTCGGGAGCGCGGCGGCGGCGGTACGCGCGTCGTGACCGGCCGCGGACGCTCCGGTGGTCCCGGCGAGCGCCGTCGTCGCGGCGGTCAGCGCGGCGATCCCGAGCGGGACGAGCCGGCGGGTGCTGAGCGTGGCCAAGTGGACCATCCCCCTCGAGTCGCGAACCCGTCGGTCCGGTTCGACGGCGGGACGATACCTGATGAACCGGTGGCGCAAGCACCGAAGACATAACAACTGCGCCTACGGCTCGGGAATCTCCCCGGCGAGCACATCGTCCGCGTCGACGATCGTGTACGCGTACCCCTGCTCGGCCAGGAACCGCTGCCGGTGCGCGGCGAAGTCCTGGTCGACGGTGTCCCTGGCCACCACGGCGTAGAAGCGCGCGGCGTGCCCGTCCGCCTTCGGCCGCAGGATCCGGCCGAGCCGCTGCGCCTCCTCCTGCCGCGAGCCGAACGAGCCGGACACCTGGATCGCCACCGAGGCCTCGGGCAGGTCGATCGAGAAGTTCGCCACCTTGCTCACGACCAGCGTGGACACCTCGCCGTTGCGGAACGCCTCGAACAGCCGCTCCCGCTCGCGCACCGTGGTCTCGCCCTTCACGACGGGCACGCCCAGCCGTTCGCCGAGGTCGTCGAGCTGGTCGATGTACTGGCCGATCACCAGCGTCGGCGAGCCGGCGTGCAGCTCGACCAGGCGCTCCACGACGCGGGCCTTGGACGCGGTGGTCGAGCAGAGCCGGTAGCGCTCCTCCGGCTCCGCGGTCGCGTACGCCAGCCGTTCGTGGTCGGTGAGCGTCACCCGGACCTCGACGCAGTCGGCGGGCGCGATGTAGCCCTGCGCCTCGATGTCCTTCCACGGCGCGTCGTAGCGCTTGGGCCCGATCAGCGAGAACACGTCGCCCTCGTGCCCGTCCTCGCGCACCAGCGTGGCGGTCAGGCCGAGCCGGCGCCGGGACTGGATGTCCGCGGTGAAACGGAAGATCGGGGCCGGCAGCAGGTGCACCTCGTCGTACAGGATCAGGCCCCAGTCGCGCTCGTCGAACAGCTCGAGGTGGGCGTACACGCCCTTGCGGCGCGTGGTCATCACCTGGTACGTGGCGATGGTCACCGGCCGGATCTGCTTGCGCGCCCCGGAGTACTCGCCGATCTCCTCCTCGGTGAGCGTGGTGCGCTTGAGCAGCTCGTGCTTCCACTGCCGGGCGGCGACGGTGTTGGTGACCAGGATCAGCGTGGTGGCCTGCGCCCGGGCCATGGCCGCGGCGCCCACGATGGTCTTGCCGGCCCCGCACGGCAGGACGACGACCCCGGACCCGCCGGCCCAGAAACCGTCGGCCGCGTCCCGCTGGTACGGGCGCAGCGACCACCCGTCCTCGACGAGCTCGATCGGGTGGTGCTCGCCGTCGACGTACCCGGCCATGTCCTCGGCCGGCCACCCCAGCTTGAGCAGCACCTGCTTGAGGTGCCCGCGCTCGGACGGGTGCACGGCCACGGTGTCCGCGTCCAGGCGCGCGCCGACGAGCGGGGCGACCTTCTTGGACCGCAGCACCTCCTCGAGCACCGGCCGGTCGGTCGACTCCAGCACCAGGCCGTGGGCGGGGTGGGAGAGCAGCCGCAGCCGCCCGTACCGGCCCATCGTCTCGGCGACGTCGACGAGCAGCGCGTGCGGCACGGCGTACCGGCTGTAGCGCAGCAGCACGTCGACGACCTGCTCGGCGTCGTGACCGGCGGCGCGCGCGTTCCACAGGCCCAGCGGGGTGAGCCGGTACGTGTGGACGTGCTCGGGAGCCCGCTCGAGCTCCGCGAACGGGGCGATCGCCAGCCGGCACTCGTGCGCGAGCTCGTGGTCGACCTCGAGCAGCAGGGTCTTGTCGGACTGGACGATCAACGGGCCGTCGGTCACGCGTGGGCCTTCCGGGGACGGTCGGGGGAGCTCGGGGGTGGACGCTGGCTGGTGAACGCCCCAGTCTCGCGCATCCATCCCACCGCCGCGGCCCACCGGGCGCCGGTGGAGCGGTGGAGCCGCCGCCGACCTACGTCCCGCTCGGCTCGCCCGTCTCGTCAGCCGCGCTGGGGAAGTGCTCGGCCTGGTCCTCGCCCTCCTGGGCGGCCAGGCCGGCCGCGAGCCCCACCGACCACACGACGATCACCACCACCGCCGCCCACCAGAGCCAGTGCCATCTCAGGCCCAGTCCGGCCAGCACCAGGATCGGGACCAGCAGCGCAAGCATGACCTTCATCGGGACCTCCCGGTCCCCCGCTTCCCACCAGTGAAGCACCGCCCTGGCAGGCTTTCAGCCATGGCTGAAGAGGACCTGGACTTCTGGCTGGGCACCTGGGACTGCAGCTGGGACGGCGGCCAGGGGACCAACACCGTCACCAGGGAGCTGGACGGGCGCGTCGTGGTCGAGCGGTTCGAGGCGCCGGGGGACGAGCCGTTCACCGGTCTGAGCGTCAGCGTCCCCGACCCGCTGACCGGCGGGTGGCGGCAGACCTGGGTGGACTCGACCGGCAGCTACTGGGCGTTCGTCGGGGGCCTGCGCTCGGACGGGACGTTCGTGCTCGGCACCCCCGACCGGGTGGACGCCGAGCGGCTGTACAAGCGGATGATCTTCTCCGACATCGGCCCGGACGGGTTCGGCTGGCGCTGGGAGGCCTCACCCGACCGCCGGACCTGGACGCAGAAGTGGGCCATCACGTACCGCCGCCGCCCCGGTTCCGGGTAGACCCGGCGAAACCTCCGGTGCGGCAGCCCAGGCAGACTGCGGTGCGCGACCGTAGGTTTGCGGTGTGCAAGACGACGCCGGGCTCCCCAAGGATCGCCCGCAGGGCGTGGCCCGACGGATCCTGTCCGGGGTGCTCTCGTACGGCGTCGTGGTGCTCGCGCTGTGGTACCTGTTCAGCGAGCTGCACAGCACGTCGGAGTCGGCGGACGCGATCTCGCTGATCACCTGGGTCCAGCTGGTCGTGGTCGTCGTGCTCGGGGTGGTGAACCTGGCCACCAACTGGCCTCCGATCGTCATCGCCCTGCCCGGTCTTCGGGTCCGCGAGGCCGCGGTCACCAACACGGCCTCGGCCGCGCTGTCCAACACCGTCCCCGAGGGCGGCGCTGTGGCGACCGGCCTCAACTTCGCGATGCTCCGCTCGTGGGGCTTCTCGCTGTCGGACATCACGTCCGAGGTGGTCGTCACCGGGACCTGGTCGCAGATGACCAAGTACATCCTGCTCGCGCTCTCGCTCAGCGTCGTGGTGCTGCAGGGCACGGCGCCGGCCGGCACCGGTTGGGTGGCGCTCATCCTCACCGTGCTCGTCGTGGTCGCGGTCGTGGTCCTCGGGCTGATCCTGCGCAGCCAGGGGTTCGCGGAGAAGGTCGGTGCGTGGTCGGACCGGGTGCTGCGCCGGCTGGCCCGGATGGTCCGGCGCACCAAGGTGCCCGACCTCACCGCCGAGGTGCCCAGGTTCCGCGCGCTGATGGTGGGACTGCTGAGGTGGTGCTGGAGGCGGCTCACCGCGGCGATGCTGCTGTCGCAGCTGACGGCGGCGTTCGTGCTCGGCGTCTCCTGCCGGATGCAGGGCCTGGACGAGTCGACGATCTCCTGGGCGATGATCCTGACGGCGTTCGGCGCAGCCACGTTCGCGTCGCTGATCGTCCCCACGCCGGGCGGTCTCGGGGTCGTCGAGATCGTGCTGGTCGCGGTGCTCGGGTACGGGCTGCCCGAGTCCGACCAGCCCGCGGTGATCGCGGCGGTGCTGCTCTACCGGGTCGCGACGTTCCTGGTCCCCATCCCGATCGGTCTGGTGACCTACCTGTACTGGCGGCACTCGCAGAAGTGGCGCCGCCCCAAGGACTCCAAGCGCATCGTCGACGGCAAGGCGGTGCCGGCGGCGCCGGCCGCGCTGGCGGAGCTCGATGGCGTCGGATGACGCCGGCCCGCGTGGCGGCTCGACCGGCTTCTCGGCGGCGCTGGGCGGGCTGGCCGGTCTCGCGCTGACCAGCCACCGCGGTCGGTGGGCGCGGGTGGCCGGCGTCGCCGCGGGAGCGATCGGGCTCGCCGTCGTCGATGCCGCGGCCAGGGCCAGGCAGAAGCCGGGGCAGATCCCGGCGCTGTGGTCCCGCATCGCGGCCAGCGGGGCGATCGCGGCACCGCTCGGCTGGGCCGCAGGGCTGCTGCCGGGGGCCGGGCCGGTCGTCGTCGGCACCGGCGCGGGCGCCGTGGCGGGGGCGCTCGGGCTGCGTCCGCAGAAGGTGCTGCTGGGGCCGGTGCTCGGCGCAGCCGTCGGCGCGGGTCTCGCGGTGCGCCGTCCGCAGGTCCCGCCCGCCGTGGTCGCCGCCACCGTGGTCGTGACGTACCGGACGGTGTCGGCGCTGGTGTTCCGTGCCGAGCAGGTGAGCCTGCTGGCGGAGGCCGTACCGGCGGCCGACCTCCCGTTCGTCGTCCCGCTCGAGGCCCGGACCCGGTACGTGGGCACCGGCTACGTCCGCGCGCTCGCCGAGGTCGTCGGCGGCGAGTACGTGGCCGACGCCGCCGACGTCGGGATCGTCGGCTCGCTCGACGAGCTGGCGGGCCCGGACTTCGACCCCGGCGGCGTCGACCCCGCGGTGCGTGAGTTCTACGAGCACACCACGCGGTTCAGCCTGGACATCGAGCCGCACTGGCGGTTGTGGGTGCGGCCGGGCTACCTGCTGTACCGCTCGCTGGTCGCGCGGCCGCTGGGCCAGGCCAACGTGCCGATGAACCAGCGGGAGACGCAGCGGGGCATCCGGTCCCGGATCGACACCGTCACGCGCGACGACCTCGTCGTGCGCGGCTGGATCCGGTCGTTCGCGGACGACGACGAGCCCATCTACATCGGCATCTACACGACGTACCGGCACCACGGCACGGGGTACGTCAGCGTCGGGTTCCCGTTGCCGCAGGCGAGCTTCACCGCGACCCTCGCGCCGCGCAACCTGCCGGGCGGCGGGCTGCTGCTGACCAGCGTCGGCGACCCGGCCGGGCACGCCGGCCACTACCTGACGTACATCGAGCCGGACACCCGCGCGCTGACGTCGCTGGCCGTGCACGGGTTCGCCGAACGGCTCACGGTGTTCGTCGAGGACGGGGGGCTGGGCGCGGAGCACGCGTTCCGCGTCTTCGACCTGCCCTTCCTCGTGCTTCGGTACCGCATCACGCGCAGACCAGGGCAGGTCGGTCGGGCCTCGTCCGGGTAGGAACGGCGGCGGCCAGGGGTCTACGCCTGGTCGACGCCGTCCTCGTCCAGCGCCGCGACCCCGGTGATCCGGTGCACCGCGAACGTGTGCACCTCCTCGTACCGGTGGTCGTACGCCGTCAGGTAGCCACCCTCCAGGCGGACCGGGTCGACCACCCGCTCGGTCACCCCGCCGTGCGTGTCGACGTAGCCGATCCACACCGGCCTGGCCCGCTCGATCGCGGTCCGCAGCAGCTCCAGCGTGCTGGTCGCGGCGGTCCGGGGGACTGCCCCGGTGGACGCCATCCCGCTCACGACCTGGCCGCGCGGCGCCCGGGCCGCCCGGTCACCGGCGCGCAGCGCCCGCACGGCGGCGGCCACCAGCGTGGCGCCGGGCCGGGCCGGCTGGGTGACCACCTGCCAGGACTGCTGCGGCGGGCGGTTGCGGGCGGAGGTCCGCCTGGCGTCCGAGCGGCGCAGGATGACCGCGCCGTCCGCGGACTCGGCGGCGGGGGCGTAGCCCAGCTCGCGCAGCCGGTCCAGCAGCACGTCCGGCGCCGACTGGGACGACAGCACCGTCGGAGCCAGCCGGCGCAGCCGCAGCTCGGCCGCGCGCCCCCCGGTGAGCGCGGTGAGCTCGTCCAGCAGGGCCGTGTCGTCGCAGCGGACGTACGAGGCGGCCGCGCCGACCCGGATCCGCCCGTGCCGCCTCGCGACGTCGTCGACCAGGTACGTCAGCGGCTGCGGGACCGGTGTGCGCGAGCGGGTGGCGAGCAGGGTGTGCAGGTCGTCGGCACTGCGGCCGGCGTCCAGCGCCCGGCGGACCGACGAGGGCGTGAACCGGTAGACGGTGGCGCCGCCCTTGGACTCCACGTCGGCCGCGAGCGCGAGCGCCTGCGCCAGCTCCGGCTCCAGCGGACCGGGCGCCACCGCGGTCAGGTCCGCCTGCAGCAGGACGTGGTCGACGGGGGCCGGGAGCAGGGGCTCGAGCGCGTCCGCGACGAGGTCGAGACCGGACGCCGGCACCGGTCCGGTCCCGGGCCCGGGTCGACTCGACCAGCGCCCGGCCGGGGGTGGACAGCGCGCCGGCCCCGGTGACCCCGAGCCGTTCGGCCTCGCGCACGGTCCAGCGCACGATCAGCGACCGCGCCAGGCCGGAGCGCCGGGGCAGCGACCAGTACAGGGCCGCGTCGACGTCGTCCTCGGGGACCACCGTCCCCGGCGGGACCGACGCGAGCAGGCTCAGGGTGCCGGCCCGGGTCTCCGGGGCGATCCCTCGGTCCACGTCCGGGCCGAGCGCGGCCACCACCTTGTCCCGGTCGTCCCGGGTCCCCACCAGCCCGGACGCCCGGGTGGTGCGCAGCCAGGCCGACGCGAGCTCGGCCCAGCGGTCGGCGACCGGCTCGGCCCGCCACCGGTCGTACGCGGGCGTCGGCAGCCACTCGGTGTCCATCGCGCCGCCGGCGCCGAGCAGCCCCGCGGCGTGCGCGGTCTCGACGACCAGGGCGACCTCCCACTCGTCCAGCCCGAGCGTCGTCGCGGTCTTGCGCAGCTCGCGCACGCCCAGGCCGCCGGCCTTGAGCACCCCGGGCGGGTCCACCCCCCAGGCCTCCAGCAGCTCCTCGACGAGCCGGACGAAGCCGTCGGCCTGGGCTGCGGCCGTGCGGTCCGCATGCCTGGGGTCCACCGGCGGCTGCGCGTCCGTGGTCAGCTGCGGGGGCTGCCAGTACAGCTCGCGGAAGGCCCGGCCGCCGCGCAGGTGCAGCGCCACCTCGCTGGGCAGGACGACGGTGCTCGCGTCGGCGGCGACCAGCAGCCCGTGCGCCAGCAGCCAGTCGACCGGGGAGGCGGCGGTGGCGGCCCGGACGTCGCGGTCGGCCCGCTCGACGGTCCCGACCGGCGGGCCCCAGGCGAGCCGGTCGAGCAGCTCGCGGGCGGGCGCGGGGGCCAGGCCCAGCAGCCGGTCGAGGCGGGCGGGGTCGCTGAGCGCGGCGATGAGCAGGTCGATGGCCGCGTCCGGGTCGTCGGGAGCCGGCAGCCCGAGGTCGTCGACGAGGTCGAGGAGGCGGCTGCGGGGGAGCACGCCGAGCGTCGTCTCCAGCGGGGGGCCGAGCTCGGCCGGGGCCGGTCCCGCGACCTCCCGCACCCCGGCCACCGCGTTGAGGTGCTCGCCGTCGTCCCACAGCAGCGACTGGGCGAGCAGCAGGTCGGTCGCGGCCTCGACCGCCTCCGGCGGGGCGGGCTCGAGCAGGCGCTGCAGTCCTGCCCGGGTCACCTGGGCGGGGATGCACGCCGCCTCGAGCACCTGCAGCGTCCAGCGGTCGAGCCGGTCCAGGGCCCGCGCCACGGCCGGACCCGACGCGGCCCGGTAGGCCAGCTGGGACAGGTCGACCGGGACGGGGACCAGCAGCTCGGGACGCGTCGACAGCAGCTCCTCGAGGGCTTCGTCCGGGGCGGCGCGCAGGGCGTCGGCCAGGCTCCGGACGGTCATCCGACCCACGCTAGCCCTTCCTGCTCCCCGACTCGTGTGCGCGTCTCGGGCCTTCAGGACGTCCGAAGGCCCAAGACATGCGCACGAGTCGGTGGGCGGCGGCGGTCAGGCGAGGGCGGCGTCGACCAGGGCGCGGCAGTGCAGCGCGGTGGTGTCGATGACGGGGACGGGCAGGTCGCCGGGGTGCAGCACCAGCGCCAGCTCCGTGCAGCCCAGGACGATCGCGTCGGCGCCGTCGTCGACGAGCCGGACCGCGGCCTCGTACGCCGTCGCCCGGGACCTGGCGCTGACGACGCCGCGGGTGAGCTCGTCGTAGATGGACGCGTGCACAGCGGCCCGGTCCTCCTCGCCGGGCACGAGCACGTCGATGCCGCGCGGGCCGCAGACGTCCGGGTAGAGGCTCGACGTCATCGTGTACTCCGTCGCCAGCAGGCCCAGCCGTTCGAGCCCGGCCTCCTCGCGCGCTGTCCGCCACCACCTCGATGAGGTGCACCAGCGGGATGTCGACCGCCGCGCGGACCTGCGCGGCGACCAGGTGCATGGTGTTCGCGCAGATCGCCAGCAGCTCCGCGCCGGCCGCCTCCAGGGCCCGGGCGCCGCCGGCGAGCAGCTCGCCGGCCTCGTCCCAGCTCCCGGCCCGCTGCAGGGCGGCCACGTGCTCGAAGTCCTCGGACCAGATCGCGAGCCGGGCCGAGTGGTTGCCGCCGAGCCGGCGGTTGACGTCCTCGTTGAGGACCCGGTGGTAGATCTCCGTGGACGGCCAGGCGAGCCCGCCGATCAGCCCGATGCGTCGCATGGCAGCGAGCGTAGCCAGCGCACGTAGGCTGCCGGACGTGGCTGCCCTCGTCGTCGGTTTCGACCTGGACATGACGCTGATCGACAGCCGGCCGGGGATCGGGGCCGTGTACGACGCCCTGGCCGCCGAGACCGGCGTCTTCATCGACAGCGCCGCCGCGGTCGGGCGGCTCGGCCCGCCGCTGGACGACGAGCTCGCGCTGTGGTTCCCGGCCGACCAGGTGGCCGCCGCCGGCGACCGGTTCCGGGCCCTGTACCCGGCGCTCGCGATCGACCGGACACCGGCACTGCCCGGGGCCCGCGAGGCGGTCGAGCACGTCCGGGCCCGCGGGGGGACCACCCTGGTGGTCACCGCGAAGTACGAACCCAATGCGCGGCTGCACCTGGACCACCTCGGCGTGGTCACCGACGAGCTGCTGGGCTGGCGGTGGGGCCCGGGCAAGACCGACGCGCTGCTCGAGCACGCCGCCGCCGTGTACGTCGGGGACCACGTCGCGGACGTGCGCGCGGCGGTGGCGGCCGGGGCAGCCGCGGTCGCCGTGGCCACCGGGCCGTCCAGCCGCGACGAGCTGCTCGCGGCCGGCGCCGACGTCGTCCTGGACGATCTCACCGAGTTCCCGGCCTGGTACGACGGATGGCTGCTCGACCGGCGGGCGGCCGCGCTGCGCGCCACGCTGGCCGGGCTCGGGTCGGTCCTCGTCGCCTTCTCGGGCGGGGCCGACTCCGCGCTGCTGCTCGCGGTCGCCGCCGACGTGCTCGGCCCCGCGAACGTGGTCGCCGCGACCGCCGTCTCGCCGTCGTTGCCGGCGACCGAGCTCGACGCGGCCCGGGCGTTCGCGGCCGGCCTGGGCGTCCGGCACCTGACGCCGCAGACCGACGAGCTCGCCCGGGACGGGTACGTCGCCAACGCCGGCGACCGCTGCTTCTTCTGCAAGTCCGAGCTCATCGACGTGCTGTGGCCGCTGGTGGCCGAGCACGGGCTGGCGACGGTCGCGACCGGGACCAACGCGGACGACGCCCGGGCGGGCTTCCGGCCCGGGATCCGCGCCGCCGCCGAGCGCGGGGCGGTGACCCCGCTGCTGGACGCCGGGCTGACCAAGGCGCAGGTACGGGCGCTGTCCCGGGCCCTGGGGCTGTCCACCTGGGACAAGCCGGCCGCCGCCTGCCTGTCGAGCCGGGTGGCCTACGGCATCCCGGTCACCCGCGAGCGGCTGGCCCGGGTGGAGCGGGCCGAGGCCGCGCTGCGCGGCGCCCTGGCCGCCGCCGGGCTGACGGTGCGTGACCTGCGGGTGCGGGATCTCGGCGACGCGGCCAGGATCGAGGTCGATCCCGAGGCGGTCGGCCGGGTCGCCGCCACGCCAGCCGCGCTCGAGGCGGTACGGGCGGCCGGGTTCGACCGGGTCGAGGTCGACCCGCGGGGTTTCCGCTCGGGCTCGATGAACGAGCTCCTCGCCGATGCGTTGGGTCAGGGGTGGGGCGCCGACTAGGCTGAACGCCTGTTCCGCGCCCGGCTCCGCCAGCCTTCCCCTCAGCTCCCCCAGCCCACACGAGGTCAGACGTGCCCACCGGCAAGGTCAAGTTCTTCGACGAGGACAAGGGCTTCGGCTTCCTCGCCCGCGACGACGGCGGCGAGGTCTTCGTCCACCAGTCCGCGCTGCCCGCCGGTGTCACGAGCCTCAAGCCCGGCAGCCGGGTCGAGTTCGGCGTCGCCGAGGGCAAGCGCGGCGAGCAGGCGCTCTCGGTCCGGATCCTCGACCCCATCCCGAGCGTCGCGAAGGCCCAGCGCAAGCCGGCCGAGGACATGGCCGTGATCGTCGAGGACCTGATCAAGTTCCTCGACGGCGTCGGCAACGGGCTCCGCCGCGGCCGGTACCCCTCGCCCGCCGAGGGCAAGAAGGTCGCCGCGGTGCTCCGCGCGGTCGCCGACGACCTCGAGGGCTGACCGGATGAGCTCCGGCGCCGACACGGTCATCCCCGCCGCCCGCACCAGGGCGGTCGCGCTCGACGCCGCCTGCGCGGAGGCCGTCGACCTGGCCCGGGCCGCGGCGGTCGAGGAGGCCGGCGCCGAGGGGGTCGGCGACCACGTGGGGGTGGACGCCGACGACGAGCGGGTCGCCACCCATCGGTTCGCCGCGCTGTCCCGCGCGTACGTGGGGTGGCAGTGGTCGGTGACCGTCGCGCGCGCGTCCCGGGCCAAGAACGTCACGGTGGACGAGGTGTGCCTGCTGCCGGGGCCGGGCGCCCTGCTGGGCCCGGCGTGGGTCCCGTACGCCGACCGGCTGCAGCCCGGCGACCTCGGGCCCGGCGACCTGCTGCCCGTCCCGGCCGACGACGACCGGCTCGAGCCCGGCTGGACCGGTGGCGTCGAGGCGCTCGCGGACGACGGCGAGCCCGAGCTCCAGCTCGGCGAGCTGGCCTGGGAGCTGGGGCTGGCCCGCAACCGGGTGCTGTCGTTGATCGGCGTCGACGACGCGACCGATCGCTGGATCAACGGCGCAGGCGGTCCGCACAGCGCGCTCGCCGAGGCGGCGCCGGGGGAGTGCGTGTCCTGCGGCTTCCTGGTCCGGCTCGGCGGCCTGCTCGGGCACGGTTTCGGCGTCTGCGCCAACGAGAGCTCGCCGAGCGACGGGCACGTCGTCACGCTCGACCACGGCTGCGGCGCGCACAGCGAGGGCGGCGAGATCCTGTCGCTGGCCGCGGCGCCGCCGGTCGTGCTCGACTCCGTCGGCTACGACTCGCTCGGCGACGTCGTGGCGGACGTGGTCGCCGACGTGGTGGCGGACGTCGTCCCGGACATCGCCGTCGTCGCGGAGCCCACGGCGGAGGCGACCGAAGACGACTCGCTCGGGCACGGCTGAGCCCACGTCGGTGGACGCCGCCGACCCCTTCGGTACCGCTGCCCTGCGCAGCCGGGTGCTGCACGCGCTGGACGGCCTCGCCGGCCCGCTTCCGCGAGGACGCGAACGCCGAGGAGGACTACGCGGTCGGCGCCTACCGCGGTCGGCTGGTGGTGGAGCTGGCCCAGAACGCGGCCGACGCAGCCGCGCGGACGGGGCGGCCCGGGTCGGCTGTCCCTGACCCTGCGGCCGTCGGCGACCGCCCCTGCCGGCTGGGAGCTCGTGGCCGCGAACACCGGCGAGCCCCTGGACGGCGACGGCGTGCAGGCCCTCTCGACCCTGCGGGCGTCGGCCAAGCGGGACGAGGGGGCCACGGCGGTCGGCCGGTACGGCGTCGGGTTCGCGGCCGTGCTCGACGTCACCGACGACCCGGCGGTGCGCTCGGCGTCGGGCGGGGTGCGCTGGAGCCGGGCGCAGACCCGCGCCGAGGTCGCCGCGGTCCCCTCGCTGGCGACCGAGCTGGCCGGCCGCGACGAGCACGTGCCGGTGCTGCGGCTGCCGTGGCCGGACCCCGCCGCCGTGCCGGCCGGGCTTCGACACAGCCGTGGTCCTGCCGCTGCGCGACGCCGCGGCCGTGGACCGGGTGCGCTCGGCGCTCGCCGACGTGGACGCCGCGCTCCTGCTGATGCTCCCCGCGCTGGGCGAGGTCGTCGTCGACGACGCCGGCGGCGCGCCGCCACGGTCGCTGCTTCGCGCTGACCTCGACGTGCGGGAGGTGGTGGCGACGGGGGCGTTGGACCCGGCCCTGCTCGCGGACCGCCCGACCGAGGAACGGCGCACCCGCACCTGGTCGGTGCGCTGGGTGTTCCCGCGCCCCGAGGCGACGCCGGCCGTGGTGCACGCCCCCACCCCGACCGACGAGCCGCTCGACCTGCCCGCCCTGCTGATCGCGACGTTCCCGCTCGAGCCGGGGCGTCGCCACGTCGCCCGCGGACGGCTGCGCGACCTGCTCGTCGAGCGCTCCGCGCAGGCGTACGTGGACCACGTCCGCGCCGTCGCCCGCGCCGGCCCTCGCGCGCCGGACGCGGTCCTGGCGCTGGTCCCGGGTCCGGTGGCGGCCGGTCCGCTGGACGCAGAGCTGCGCGAGGCGATCGTCGACCGGCTCGGGTCGGCCGCGATCCTGCCGGGCGACCTCGTCCCGGCCGACGCGCTGGCCGTGGACGGGCTCCCGGACGAGGCGGTCCCGATCCTGGCCGGCGCGGTGCCGGGCCTGCTCCCCGCCGCCTGGGCGGGCCGGCGCGAGCTGGACCGGCTCGGCGTTCGCCGGATCCGCCTGGCCGACCTCGTCGACGACCTCGCGACCCTCGACCGGCCGGCGCTGTGGTGGCAGCAGCTCTACGACGCGCTGGAGTCGGTCCGCGCCGGTGACCTCGAGGCGCTGAGCGGACTGCCGGTCCCGCTCGCGGACGGCCGGCAGGTGCGCGGCCCGCGTGGAGTGGTCGTGGGCGCCGGTGCCGACCAGGCGGCCGGCTGGCACGGGCTCGGGCTGCGGGTCGCCGCCCCGGAGGTCTCCGCCGGCCTGCTCGCCCGCCTCGGTGCGGTGCCGCCCGACGCCCGCGCGTTGCTGGGGGAGCCGGCTGTGCGGGCCGCCGTCGAGGCGTCGCTGGACGCGGACGACCCGGCCGAGGTGGCCGACGCCGTGCTCGGGCTGGTCCGCGACGCCGGGCTCGGCCGGGGCGAGCTCGACTGGCTGGCGGCGCTGTCGCTCCCGGACGACGACAACGCCTGGACCCCGGCGGGGGAGCTGCTGCTCCCGGACGGCCCGCTGGCCGGGCTGACCGTGCGCGGCGAGCTGGGGACGGTCGCCGCGTCGACCGTCGAGCAGTGGGGCACCGACGTGCTCGCAGCGGTCGGGGTGCTGGACACGTTCGCACTCGTCCGGGACCAGGACGTGTCGCTGGACGTGGACGCCTGCGACCACGACCTCGAC
This sequence comes from uncultured Actinomycetota bacterium, assembly GCA_963771835.1. GTDB lineage: Bacteria > Actinomycetota > Actinomycetes > Prado026 > Prado026 > CAVQCJ01. The sequence continues at coordinate 720,523 of CAVYVA010000002.1, read as the reverse complement.
GCCGAGGACGCCTGGGTCGACGACCTGCGCGACGAGCTCGCCGACGGCGGCTTCGACCAGGCGCACCTGCCGCCGGTGCTGCCCGAGTACCTCGCGGTGCGCGACCTCGACCTGGTCGCAGCCGACCGCTGGCCGCAGGCGCTGGCCGTCCTCGCGGCCGACCCCGACCTGCGCGCGGCGGTCGTGCAACCGGCCAGGGCGGTCCGCGCCGACGGGACGGTCGTGTCGGTCGAGCCGTACACCGCCTGGTGGCTGCGCACGCACCCGGTCGTCGACGGTCGTCGCCCCGACGAGCTGCGCGCCCCCGGCGGCCGAGGGCCTGGCCGGCCTGCTCGACCCGGTCCCCGACCTGGGCCTGGACGAGGCGTTCCTGCGGGCGATCGGCGTCGTCACGTCCGTCGCCGACGTCGCCGGCTCGCCGATGCTGCTGCCGCTGCTGCTCGCCGGCGTCGACCCGACCGGCGCGCGCCCGGACGGGCGCGGCACGTCCCGGCCGGTGCCGCCCGAGGCCGCGCAGGTGCTCGGCGGGGAGGCCGACATCGCCGAGACGTACGTCGAGCACGACGACCTCACCGTCGCCACGGTCCCGGTCGACTGGTGGGTGGACGACGACGCGACGGTGCACGCCGCCACCCTGGACGGGCTGGCGCGGGGCCTCGCCTGGGCCGCCGGGCGGTGGGACCGGCGCTGGTTGCTCGCCGCGGTGCTCGCCGACCCGGGCCGCGCGGCCGCGCTCGTCGCCGAGGACGCCTGGAGCTGATCCATATCCTGGTCGGATGCACCTGGAGTTCAGCGGCGACGTGTGGTTCTGGAAGGGCCCGGCGCCGTGGTACTTCGTCACCGTCCCGGAGGACGAGTGCGGTGAGCTGGAAGCAGCGTCCGCGTTCGTGAGCTACGGGTGGGGGATGATCCCGGTCACGGCCGAGATCGGCGCGACCGGGTGGAAGACGTCGCTGTTCCCCAAGGATGGCCGCTACGTCGTGCCGGTGAAGGCGTGGGTGCGCAAGGCCGAACGCCTCGAGGTGGGAGACACCGTGACGGTCCGGCTGGCGGTCGACGTCTGACCGTGCGGACGTCTCCCGCAGCGATGCCGGACACTGGTCGAATGCGTGATCTGTCCCCGGGCTGGGCCACCGACCTGGCCGTGCTGGAGCACAGCGGCTCGAGCGTCGAGGACCGCGGTGACCACCTGGTCGTGCGGACACCGCGCAACCCGACCTTCCACTGGGGCAACTGCCTGTTCGTGACCGACGCGGCCGCCGTCGACGACGCGAGCCGCTGGGTCCGGACCCACCAGGCGTCGTTCCCGGACGCCGGCTGGGTCGCGATCGGCCTGGCCACGATGCCCGACGACGCCGCTGCGTGGACGGACCTGGGGGTCGGGCTCGAGCTGGACGACGTGCTCACCACCCGGACGCTGCCCACCCAGACGCCGCTGCCGGACGGCTACCACGTGCGCCGCCTCGCCGGCGACGACTGGGAGCTGCTCGTCGCGAAGGAGCTGGCGGAGAACGAACGGACGGACGAGTACGACCCGGCCGGGCACGAGACGTTCGTGCGCGCGCAGGTCGCGACCCGGCGGGACCTGTCCGAGCGGGACGTCGCGGCGTTCTTCGGCGCGTTCGCCGGCGACGCACTGGCCGCCGACCTCGGGGTCGTCGTGTGCGGCTCGACCGCGCGCTACCAGGCCGTCGGCACCGACGCGGCTCACCGGCGCCGCGGGCTGGCCTCGCACCTGCTCGGGGTCGCCGCCCGCTGGGCGAGCGGGCGCGGCTGCGACCGGTGGGTCATCGTCACCGAGGCCACGAACTCGGCCGGCCGTGTCTACCGCGCCGTGGGCTTCGAGCCGGACGTCGGCAACGCGCAGGCCTACCGCAGGCCGCCGCGCTGACTCACGAGCCTGGTGCCGGGTCCGCGACCGGGGTCGCGAGCCGGGCCCGGCGGCGGCGGACCCACCAGCAGCCGAACAACCCGAGCCCGAAGCCGGTCGCGCAGGTCCACACCCACCACTGCGTCCCCGACTCGGCGAGTCGGCCGCGCAGCAGGAACGTCACGACCAGCGCGACCGCCCACACGACGGTGCCGACGGTGACCGGGACGACCCCGTCGGTCTGGTCCGACCACCACCGGTCCTCGGTGCTGCGCCCGGCTGCCACGCCCGCCACCCTACGCACCGGCTGACCCCCGGGACTATCGTTAGCACAGGTAATGAGTTAAGGTAACGACATGGCCCGGACCACTGTCGCCGACGCGGAGCTGAGCAGCGTGCTGCGGCTGGGCGTCATGCGCCTGGCCCGCCGGCTGCGGCTCGAGCGCTCCGAGTCCGGGCTCACGCTGACCCAGCTCTCCGCCCTGGGCACCCTCAGCCGGCACGGCCCGTGCACGCCCGGCGAGCTGGCAGCGCACGAGAAGGTCCAGCCGCCCTCGATGACCCGGGTGCTCTCGCACCTCGAGGAGCGCGGCCTGGTGGCCCGGGCCGCGCACCCCACCGACCGGCGCCAGGTCCTGGTGGCCCTCACCGACGACGCCCGGGCCCTGGTGGCCGAGGACCGCCGCCGCCGCGAGGCGTGGCTCGTGGAGCACCTGGCCGACCTCACCGCCGACGAGCGCGAGGCCCTGCGGGCCGCGGTACCCGTCCTCGAGCGCCTGGCGAACGCCCGGTGACCCCGACCTTCTCCTCGCTCGCCAACCGGAACTTCCGGCTTTTCGCCACCGGGCAGCTCGTCTCGAACACCGGCACCTGGATGCAGCGGGTGGCCCAGGACTGGCTGGTGCTGTCGCTGACCGGTGGCTCCGGCACGGCGCTCGGCGTCACCACCGCGCTGCAGTTCCTGCCGTTGCTCCTGTTCAGCCTGTGGGGCGGGGTGATCGCCGACCGGCTGCCGAAGCGGCCGGTGCTGGTGGCGACCCAGGCGGTCAGCGGGGCTGCTCGCGCTGGTCCTGGGCGTGCTGGTCGTCACCGGGGTGGCGCAGATCTGGCAGGTGTACGTCCTGGCCTTCCTGCTCGGCACCACCGCCGCGCTGGACACCCCGGTCCGGCAGTCGTTCGTCCCGGAGATGGTCGAGCGTCGCCATCTCCCGAACGCGATCGCCCTGGGCAGCGCGACCTTCAACCTCGGCCGCGTGTTCGGGCCGGCCCTGGCCGGTCTGCTGATCGCCGCCGTCGGGACCGGCTGGGTGTTCCTGATCAACGCAGCCAGCTACCTCGCGGTGATCGCCAGCCTGCTGCTGATGCGGCGCGACGAGCTGCGCCCGACCGTCCCGGTCCCGCGCGCACCCGGGCAGCTCCGCGAAGGGCTGCGGTACGTCGTGCACCGGCACGACCTCCTGCTGGTCATCCTGGTGACCTGCCGCGGTCGGGACGTTCGGCCTGAACTTCCAGATCACGACTGCGCTGATGGCCACCGGCGTGTTCCACGTGGGCGCGACCGCGTTCGGGCTGCTCACCACGGCCTTCGCCATCGGGTCGCTGGCCGGCGCGCTGCTGTCGGCCCGGCGGGCCGGGCGCTCCGGTGCCAGACCGTCGCTGCGGTTCGTCGTCGGGCTGGCAGCCGGGTTCGCCGCGCTGGAGGTGGTCGCCGGTCTGGCTCCTTCGTACGCCTCGTTCTTCCTGCTGCTGATCCCGACCGGGTTGCTCGCGCTGTCGTTCGCGACGTCGGCGAACCCGTTCATCCAGCTGGGCACCGAGCCGCAGATGCGCGGCCGGGTGATGTCGCTGTACACGCTGATGTTCTTCGGCGGGACGCCGGTCGGGGCGCCGCTGATCGGCTGGCTGGCCGAGACCGCCGGGGCCCGCTGGTCGCTGATCGGGGGCGGCCTGATGACGCTGCTCAGCATCGGGGGGGCCGTCGCGCTCCTGCGGCCGCGGGCGTCCGACGAGGCCGCCGCGGCCGTGGCCCACCGCGGCCGCGCCCCCCAGGTGCCGGTGCGCGAGGACGCCCTCGGCGACGAGGCCGGATACCCCGTCGACGGGCGTGCCAGGGCCTGACAGGCTCGCGGGATGGATCCCAGCACTCGCCTGACCCCCGACCGCTACCTGGAGCTGCTGGCCGCAGACGGCGAGCGGCTCGCCGCGGTGGCCGCGGACCATCTCGAGCTCCCGGTGCCGACCTGCCCGGGCTGGGACGCCGCGGAGGTGGTCCGGCACACGGGCTCGGTGTACCACCACAAGATCGCGTGCATCCAGCTCGGTCGCGACCCGGACGAGGGCGAGTGGGAGCTGTCGCCGCCCGAGGGTCGCGACCTGGTCTCCTGGTACCGCGACGCGCTCGCTTCCCTGCTCGAGCTGCTCCGCAACCGCGACCCCGGCAGTCCCGCCTACACGTGGTACCCGCCCGAGCAGGACGTGGCGTTCTGGCAGCGCCGGATGGCCCAGGAGGCCGCGGTCCACCGGGTGGACGCCGAGTCGGCGTCCGGTCAGGTGACCGCGGTCGAGGCCGACCTCGCCGTCGACGGCATCGACGAGGTGCTCGACCTGTTCCTGCGCTTCGACTTCGACTCGAACGACGTGGAGGCCGAGCCCGACCTCGACATCACCCGGCACGCGGGCCGCTCGGCGCTGGTCCGCACCGGAGCGCACGCGTGGCATGTCCTGGTGGCGTCGGGCGAGCCGGAGCAGATCGTCCTGAGCCGCGCGGCCGCGCCGGCCCAGGTGACCGTCAGCGGCGAGCCGTCCGAGCTGCTGCTGTGGCTGTGGGGACGCCGTCCGGACGCCGCGGTGACCGTCAGCGGCGACGCCGCGGCCGCCGCCGCGCTGCGCGACCTGCTCTCCGTCGTCACGTAGCCGACCCGCTGCGACACCAGCTCCGCCGGACCGCCGCCGTACGCTGGCCGGCATGGACCCCCGGACCCGGCGCGTGGTGACGCTCGCGGCCCTGGTGGGGATGCTGGTCCTCGTCGTCGTCGTGTCGCTCGCGCGACGCTGACCGCCGGACCACCGCCGTGCCGCAACCGCTGCCCGCCGCCCTCGCCGAGGTCCGGGCACTGCTGCTCGACCCCGACCGCCTCGTCCGCGCTGTCGCGGCGGGACGGCGCCGGGGCAGCGAGCCGCCGCCGTGGCGCCGGGTCGAGCTGCGCCCGGTCGACCTCAAGGCCGGGCGACGGCTGCAGATCGTGGCGTACGACGAGCGTCAGGCCACGACGAGCAACGAGGACTACGGCCCGCGGGCGGGGGCGGCTGTCGACCTGCTGCTGGCCGAGCCGTTCGGCAGCTGGCATGTCCAGACCCGCGAGCAGACCCTTCAGCTGCGGGTGACGAAGAAGGGCGAGGCGCAGGTCCACCGCGCGGCTCGTCCGCACCCGACCGCCGGCCCTGGCGAGACGGCCGACGAGCGCACGCTGCATGCCCACGACCGGGTGAAGCCGCGGCTGCTCGACCCGGCCGACCCGCTGCTGCGCGAGCTCGGCATCAGCGACGGGCAGGGTCGGGTCAAGCCGAGCCGGCAGGCCAAGTACCGGCAGGTGGAGGAGATGCTGCGTGCGCTGGCAACCGTGCGCGACTGCATCCCGCCCCCGCCCGCGGATGCGGCCGGACGGTCGCTGCGCGTCGTGGACCTCGGCTGCGGCAACGGGTACCTGACCTTCGCCGCCTACCGCTGGCTGACCGGGCCCGATGGGGTCGGCCGTCCGGTCGAGCTGGTCGGCGTCGACGTGAAGGCGCAGTCCCGCGAGCACGGGGAGAAGGTCGCCGCCGCTCTCGGCTGGTCCGGAGGGGTGCGCTTCGTCGAGGGTGCCGTGCTGGACGCGCCGGTCGACGGTGCGGACGTCGTGCTCGCCCTGCACGCGTGCGACACGGCGACCGACGAGGCGTTGGCCCGAGCGGTCCGCTGGCAGGCGCCGGTGGTCCTGGCCTCGCCCTGCTGCCACCACGACATCCAGCGCCAGCTCGCGGATGCGGCCGAGGTGCCGCACCCGTACGCAGTGGTCGTCCGGCACGCGATCCTGCGCGAGCGGTTCGCGGACGTGCTCACCGACGCGCTGCGCGCGGCCGTCCTGCGGATGGCGGGCTACCGGGTGGACGTGGTCGAGTTCGTCGGTTCCGAGCACACGCCGCGCAACACGTTGATCCGCGCCGTCCGGACCGGGGCACCGCCGACCGCCGCGCAGGTGGCCGAGTACAGGGCGCTGACGGAGCAGTGGCACGTGCAGCCGCACCTGGCGACCCTGCTGGCGGCCGAGCTCGACCCTCGGTGATACGGGGCGATCCGCGCCGGTACGTGCGAGAACCCCGGCCCGGAAGATTCCGGGCCGGGGTTCTCGAGGGTCGGGCTAGGCGAGGTGCCGGGCGAAGATCGCGTCGATCTCCGCGCGGGCTGACGCGGTCTGGGCCTCGCTGCGGGCGCGGCGCCAGTCGCGCTCGAGCACGCGCTCGGCGCGGCGCTCGCGGGCGGAGGTGCGGATGACGGCGAGCATGTTGCGCATGATGGTGATGCCTCGGTTCGGTCGAGTGGCGGCCACCTCGTCGGGCCGACCTCGTCACCAAGTACGACGCCCGCGCGGCGCCAGGATGTTCCGGATCAAGGTGTGGCCCTGCTCACGCCTGCGAGGGCTCGGGTCGGACGTGAAGGGTCCTTCACGTTCGCATCACGGTGACCTCATCCGGCGGGCGGAGTCTCGGGTTGTCAGCAAGACCCCGAGACAAGGAGACAGAGATGAACATCACCGCCAAGCGCACCGCCGTCGTAGGTGCCGGGCTCGTCCTGGCCGCGCTGGTCGCAGGCCCCGCCCTGGCTGCCACGGCCTCCCATCCCGCCGCCCCGTCCATGGCCAGCGCCGCGGTCGCGCACGAAGCGAGCTCTCCGACGAGTGCGGACAAGCAGTCACGGGACCTCGCGTCCACGGAAGCCGGCTCGATCGACCAGCACTCCAAGGACGCCGGCTCCAAGGACGCCACGTCCAAGGACGCCAAGTCCAAGGACACCGGGTCGCGGGACAGCGTGTCGCCTGACCGGAGCTCGGCCGACCGTCCGGCTCTGGACCGCTGAGCCGCCCGCAGAGCCAGACCCAGTTCGGCGCCGCCGGCCCGCCCCCGGCCACGCCGGACTGGGTCTTTGGTCTCTACCCGGTGGCCAGCGGACGGTCGCACGATAGTGAGCCACTCATGGGCCGAGACGGAGTTGCCTGATGACTGCACGCACGCTGGTGACCTCCGCGCGCGCACGCATCCTCGGCTGGTACGTGGCTCTCCTCGCGGTCGCACTCGTCCTCGCCGTGGTCATCGTCCGGCAGGTGCTCGTCGACCACATCAACCACCGGATCGACGCGGAGCTTCAGGAGTCCGCGGGTGCCCTCTCGTCGCTGGCCAGGACCGGGCTGGCCCCCGGGTTCGACGAGCCGCTCTCCTCGGTCGCCCAGATCCTCAGCGTGGGTGTCAAGAGCGGGGTGCCCGAGCAGAACGCCACCTTGATCGGCCTGCTCGACGGCCGCCCCTACCTGCACTCACCCCAGTCGGTACCGCTCCGCCTTGACACGGTGCCCTCGCTGGTGGCCCGCTGGTCGGACGTCCGGACCGTCGAGTACGGCAGCGTGCCCACCACAGCCGGCGAGGTGCGCTACGCCGCGGTTCCGGTCTCGCTGCCCGGCCGGACCAGCCACGGCGTCCTGGTCTCAGCGGTCTTCGCGAGCCGTGACCTGGCCGAGTCAACCGATGTGACCCGGCTGCTGGTCGAGACCATGGCGGTCGCCCTGCTGGCCGCGTCCTGCCTGGCCTGGTTCGCGGCCGGTCGGATCCTCGCCCCGGTGCGCAACGTCACCAACCTCGCGCGCTCGATCACCGAGTCCGACCTGACGTCGCGCCTTCCCGTCCGGGGCAACGACGAGCTCAGCGAGCTGGCCCGGACGTTCAACCGCATGCTCGACCGGCTCGACCAGGCGTTCGCATCACAGCGCGCGTTCGTCGACGACGCCGGCCACGAGCTACGGACGCCGATCACCATCATCCGAGGTCATCTGGAGCTGCTCGGAGACGACCCGGCCGAGCGCGCTGAGGCCATGGCCATCGTCACCGACGAGCTCGACCGCATGAGTCGCCAGGTCGACGACCTGCTCACGTTGGCCAAGGCGTCCCAGCCGGCCTTCCTGCAGCTGGACACCTGCGACGTCGCAGCCCTGACCGAGGAGGTCTTCGCCAAGGCACAGACGCTGGGGGAGCGGCACTGGGCACTCGACGGCGTCGGCCCTGGGCGCGCGGTCCTGGACCGGCAGCGCATCACCCAGGCGATGGTCCAGCTCGCAACGAACGCCGTGGCGCACACCCAGCCGCCAGACCGGATCGCGCTCGGCTCGGCGACGGCGGACGGCTACGTCCGGTTCTGGGTGAGCGACACCGGTGAAGGCATCGCGCTGGCTGACCAGGCGCACATCTTCGACCGGTTCTCGCGCGCTCCCACCGGCCGACCCCAAGGCGGCGGCGCAGGGCTGGGGCTGGCCATCGTGCGGAGCATCGCCGTCGCACACCGGGGATCGGTCGACGTCGCCAGCAGCCCGGGGCGCGGGGCGACCTTCACCCTCACGGTTCCCGTCGACCAGCCGATCGACGCAGACCCGGAGCCGGTCCCATGAGCCGGATCCTGATCGCCGAGGACCAGGCTCGCATCGCCAGCTTCGTCGAGAAGGGCCTGCGTGCGCACGGCTTCACGACCCAGATCGCGGCCGACGGCCGGACGGCGCTCGACCTGGCCATGGCCGGCAACGTCGACCTGCTCCTCCTCGATGTCGGGCTGCCCGTGCTGGACGGCTTCGCCGTGCTTGCCGAGCTGCGCCGGAGGCGTTCGACGTTGCCCGTCATCGTCCTCACCGCGCGCGGCGGCATCACCGACACCGTCGCCGGGCTCGAAGGCGGGGCGGACGACTACATGACCAAGCCGTTCCGGTTCGACGAGCTCCTCGCCCGGATCAGGCTGCGGCTGCGGGCCGACCCCACGGCCCCCACCAACGAGATCACCGTCGGAGCGCTGCGCCTGGACACGCGGACACGGACCATCACGACAGGGGATCGGACCGTGGAGCTCAGCGCCCGCGAGTTCAGCCTCGCCGAGACCTTCATGCAGCACCCTGACCAGATCCTGTCCCGAGAGCAGCTCCTCAGCCGGGTCTGGGGTTACGACTACGACCCCGGCACCAACATCGTCGACGTCTACGTCGCCAACCTGCGCCGCAAGCTCGGGCACGACGTGATCGAGACCCGCCGCGGCGCCGGCTACCGCCTCCGGTCGACCCCGACGTCGACCAAGCGCTAGCTGGCCCAGGACAGGACGCCGTCCGACCGGTGGCCGGCGGGCGGCCGGGTCTGCTCCTGTCGGGGCGGGTCAGAGGGTGACCTTCGCCTCTAGGGCAGGGTCAGGCAGTGCGCGAGGCTCGTGTGTGGCCGCCCAGGGCGGCGTAGCCCTGGCTCCTCGTGTGGCGGCCAGGAGGTGAGTGCTGTGACTGATCTACGGCACGAGATCGTTCGTGATACGGCGCCGGTCGAGCACACCAGGTCGGTGCGCGAGCACCGGGCTGCCGCGACGACGGCCGGGATCCTGTACATCCTCGGAACGGTGGCCGGATTCCTCAGCTTCGTCGTCATTGCCCCGGTTCGTGACGCCGGCGACCCGTTGGCCTACGCCGGGGAGCACGCCGGCACAGTGACGACCGGTGCGCTGCTGGTGCTCGTCATGGGGCTCTCGCTCGCGTTCGTCCCGGTCGTGTTGTTCTCGGTGCTGCGCCGGGTGCACGAGGTGCTGGCGGTCGGCTACCTGGTGGTGCGCGGAGCGGTCGAGACCGCCTGCTATGTCATCCTCGCGATCGGCTGGCTGCTGCTCGTGCCGCTCGGCGAGGCCATGGCGGCAGCACCGGGCACGGCATCACCGGCAGGCGTCCGGGTCGGCGGCCTGGTCATCGACGCTGACGCCACCAACGCCGTGCTCACACTCGTGTTCTGCCTTGGTGCCGGCCTGTTCTACGTGCTGCTGTACCGGTCGCGCATCGTTCCGCGCTGGATCTCAGTGTGGGGCCTTGTGGCGATCCCCATCTATGTAGCGGCCGACCTGCTTGCCATGTACGGCGTCTTCGCAGCCAACGGCACCGGGCAGGTTCTGATGTTCATGCCGATGGCCGTGCAGGAGATGGTGCTGGCGGTCTGGATGATCGCCCGCGGCTTCCGTCCGGTGGCCGGCACGGATGCCTGAGTGCCACCGAGGCCGCGCCATCCGGCGCGGCCTCGGTGCCCAGGACGTTCAGTCGACGACCACCCAGCCCACCATGTGCATGTAGTCGTGCAGCGCGCAGATGTACCGGTAGGTGCCCTTCTTGACGAAGGTGACGGTGAACGTCCCGCCGGGAAGGAAGAGCCCGGAGTTCAGTGGCTGGCCCGCGAAGTGGGTCGGGTCACCGTAGGGGGCGAAGACGTTCGGCTGCTCGACCCCGAAGGTGACCGTGTGCGGAGCGGCCATCCCGTTGTTCACGAAAGTGACGCTCTGGCCGACGTGCACGTGCAACTCGACCAGAACTGGTTGAGCGATTCCCGACCCCCCGGGGGTACGCGTCGCGCCGGAGTGTACGAGCGTTCGACGACGCCCTGCTACAGCGCTGCGCCGATCCGATGCACACACTTCGCTTCGTGGTCGGACGGATGCAGGCTGTCCACCAGCCGGGCGCGCGGCGTGGGGCGGGCCGCAGCTCAGCCGGCGGTGAGCGGGGCCAGGGACGAGGGGGCGTGGCTGACCGAGAGCAGCACGAACGCCAGCACGATGAGCAGCGGCACGATGAGGAACGCCGTGTGCACGCCGACGTGGTCGGCCATGAACCCGAGCAGGAACGGTGCGAGTCCGGACGCAGTACCCGCGGCGAGCGAGACGCGGGTCGCAGCCAGGTCGGTGCGGCCGGCGGCCGACCCGATCGCCCGGCCCACAGCCAGCGGGTACTGCACGCCGAGCCCCAGCCCGGCCACGACGAGGCCGGCGATCGCGAGCCACGGCGTGCGGGCCACCCAGAAGATGCCGAAACCCAGCAGCAGCACGACGAGGGCTCTGGTCAGCAGCCAGTCGACCTCGCGCCGGGTGGCCAGCCGACCGCCCACGAGCCGGCTCACCGTGAGCCCGACCAGCACGGCGCTGAACCCGGCGGTGGCCGCCCCGGACGTCAGTCCGGTGCGGGTGCGGAGCAGCTCGGTGGACCACAACGACAGGCAGAACTCGACGCCGACCACGCACAGCAGGACGGCCCAGGTGACCCAGAACCGTCGTGGCAGCGAGCGGGCGCCGTCCGGGTGGTCCGCCGGGTCGACAGGGCGCGGCTCCGGTACCCGCACTCCGTGGAACGCGAGCAGGGCCACGGCCGACAGCAGCACGGTGACGAGCAGCCCGGCCCGCCATCCGAGCCCGACCGTGACGGCGGCGCCCACGACCAGCGGCGCGACGATGCCGGCCGCACCCGCGCCGCCGTTCGCCTCGGTGATCGCCGCCGGCCCCCCCAGCAGGTGGTGCTCCATCAGGGTCGCGTTCACCCCGTTGAGGAGCAGGGTCCCGGCGAGGCCGCACACCAGCGCGAAGGTGAGCGTGACGCCGAGCGCGCGGACCGAGCACAGGCCGACGACGCCCACGCAGAGCAGCCCCAGCCCGGTCCACAGCATCCGGCGTCGCCCGATCCGGCGCACGACCCGTTCGCCGACGAGCCCGCCGATGACCGCACCGAGCGCCATCGCCGTGGCGTGCAGCGCGCCGACGGCGTGGCTGACCCCGAGCTCGTCGCGCAGCAGCGGCACGCTCGGCCCGAATCCGTACAGGAAGTACCCGAAGATCGCCAGGAAGGCGTAGGACATCCAGGTGACCCGGTCCCGGTCCAGGGACACGGCGTCGGGTGCCCGCGCCGGGGAGGTCACGCCAAGCGCTCGACGATGTGGTCGATGCACGCGGTCAGCGCGATCGCACGTCGGCCGGCTCGACCGCCGGGAACATCGCGACGCGCAGCTGGTTGCGGCCGAGCTTGCGGTACGGCTCGACGTCGACGATCCCGTTGGCCCGCAACGTCTTGGCGACCGCGGCCGCGTCGATCGAGTCGACCAGGTCGATCGTGCCGACCACCTGCGAGCGGTGCGTGGGGTCGACGACGTACGGGCTGGCGTACGCGCTGGTCTCCGCCCAGCCGTACAGGATCGAGCTGGACTCGGCGGTGCGCTTGACGCACCAGTCGAGGCCGCCCTGCGCGTTGAACCAGTCCACCTGCTCGGCCATCAGGAAGATGGTGGCGAGCGCAGGGGTGTTGTACGTCTGGTCGAGGCGGCTCTGCTCGACGGCTGTCGCGAGGTCGAGGAACGCGGGCATCCAGCGGCCCGACGCCTTGAGCTCCTCGATCCGCGCCAGCGCGGCGGGGCTCATCAGCGCGACCCAGAGCCCGCCGTCCGAGCCGAAGCTCTTCTGCGGGGCGAAGTAGTAGACGTCGCTCTGGCTCGGGTCGACCGGCAGGCCGCCGGCGCCGGAGGTCGCGTCCCAGACCATCAGCGCGTCGTCGTCGGCACCCGCGACCCGGCGCACCTCGACGGCGACCCCGGTCGACGTCTCGTTGTGCGGGCTGGCGTACACGTCGACCCCGGTCTCGGCTGCGAACTCCGGGGCCTCCCCGGGCGGTGCGGTGACGACGGTGGGGGCGCCCAGGAACGGCGCGTCCGCGACGGCCTTGGCGAACTTCGCCCCGAACTCGCCGAACGACAGGTGCTGGCTGCGCTGCCGCACCAGGCCGAACGTCGCGGCGTCCCAGAACGCGGTCGACCCACCGTTGGACAGCACCACCTCGTAGCCCTCGGGCAACCCGAAGAGCTCGGCCAGCCCGCCCCGCAGCCGGCCGACCTGCGCCTTGACGGTCTGCTGCCGGTGCGAGGTGCCCAGGTACGTCGTCGCGACCCGGCTCAGCGCGTCGACCTGTGCGGGGCGGACCTTGGACGGGCCCGAGCCGAACCGGCCGTCGGCCGGGAGCAGGGTCGGCGGGAGCTGGGTCGGCGCGGCTTCGGGCGTCTCGGGCATGCGTAGAGCCTAGGGTCGGTGGGGCCGGCAGCCGCGTCCGCGTCCGCTCCCCGAGACGGTTGTCCGAGACGTTATCCGAGCGGGGTGTAGCCGGTGGGGGCGACCATCACCGGGTCCCACCCCGGGACGTCCTCCGGCTTGCGCGGGGCGGGCCCGACGTAGCGGGCGGACGGCCGGATCAGCCGGCCCGAGCGCTTCTGCTCGAGGATGTGCGCGCTCCAGCCGGCCAGCCGCGCACAGGTGAACATGGACGTGAACATGTGCGCGGGAACCTCGGCGAAGTCCAGGACGATCGCGGCCCAGAACTCGACGTTGGTCTCCAGCACGCGGTCCGGCCGGCGGGCCCGCAGCTCGGTCAGCGCCGCCTTCTCCAGTGCCTCGGCCACCTCGTAGCGCGGGGCCTTCAGCTCGCGGGCGGTCCGGCGCAGCACCCGCGCCCGGGGGTCCTCGGCGCGGTACACCCGGTGCCCGAAGCCCATCAGGCGCTCGCCGCGGTCCAGGAGCGCCTTCACGTACCCGTCGGCGTCGCCGGAGGTCTCGACGTCCTCGATCATCCCGAGCACGCGCGACGGGGCGCCGCCGTGCAGCGGCCCGGAGAGCGCGCCGACGGCGCCGGACAGCGCCGCCGCCACATCGGCCCCGGTGGAGGCGATCACCCGGGCGGTGAACGTGGAGGCGTTCATGCCGTGCTCGGCGGCCGACCCGAAGTAGGCGTCGACGGCCTGCACGTGCCGAGGGTCCGGCTCGCCGCGCCAACGGATCATGAACCGCTCGACGATCGTGTGGGCCTTGTCGATCTCCGCCTGCGGCACCATCGGGCGGCCGATCCCGCGGGCGGACTGGGCGACGAACGACATCGCCATCACCGACGCCCTGGCCAGCTCGTCGCGGGCGGTGTCGTCGTCGATGTCCAGCAGCGGCTCGAGCCCCCAGGCGGGGGCGAGCATCGCCAGCGCGGACTGGACGTCGACCCGGACGTCGCCGGAGTGCACCGGCAGCGGGAACGGCTCGGCCGGCGGCAGGCCCGGGTTGAACTCGTTGTCGACCAGGAGCCCCCACACGTTGCCGTACGAGACGCGCCCGACCAGGTCCTCGATGTCGACGCCGCGGTAGCGCAGGGCGCTGCCCTCTTTGTCCGGCTCCGCGATCTCGGTCTCGAAGGCGATGACGCCCTCGAGGCCCGGCTTGAAGGCCGAGCTGGGGGCCTCGACGGCCACCTGTGCCTGTGACATGTGACGTCTCCCATCGCGGGCCGGGCGCGCGGCGATCGTGTCAGGCGCGCTCGGGGCCAATCTACCCGTGGGTAGGGCACCCTCCGACCCGGGTGCTTGCGCGCCCGGGTGCTGCTAGAACGGACCGGTGCAGACCCCCGAGCCGACTCCCGATCCAACCCTGCCCGAGCTGGCCGAGCCGCGCTCGCGGGTGGCCGACCTGCGCCGGGCGTACGGGGACCACGGGCTGGCCGAGGACGAGCTGGCCGCCGACCCGTTCGCCCAGTTCGAGGCGTGGCTCGCCGACGCCATGGCCGCCGGGCTGACCGAGCCGAACGCGATGGTCCTGGCCACTGCGGACGCCGCCGGGCGCCCCAGCGCACGGACGGTCCTGCTCAAAGGGTTCGACGACCAGGGCTTCGTGTTCTTCACCAACCGCGGCTCGCGCAAGGGGTCCGAGCTGGCGGCCAACCCGTGGGCGAGCCTGGTCTTCCCCTGGTACGAGGTCGAGCGCCAGGTCGTGGTGGTGGGCCGGGTCGAGGAGGTGGAGCGGTCCCGGACCGAGGCCTACTTCGCGTCGCGTCCGCGCGGCTCCAGGCTCGGCGCCTGGGCCAGCCGGCAGTCCGCCGTGATCGAGGGCCGGTCCGGGCTGGAGCAGGCCTACCGGGACGTGGCCGCTCGCTTCGACGGGGTCGAGGACGTCCCGGCGCCGGACTTCTGGGGTGGGTTCCGGGTTCGCCCGGAGACGGTGGAGTTCTGGCAGGGCCGGCCGAGCCGCCTGCACGACCGGCTCCGCTACCGCCGGGGCGAACCGGGCTGGCTGGTCGAACGGCTGTCCCCCTGACCCCGGATCGGGCGGCGCCTGGACGCGAACGACCCGCGGGCCCGCCCGCCGACCCGTGGGTCGGAGGACGGCGAGGCCGGGGGACGTAGCCCGGCGCCCGCGGGTCGGGTGACTGCGGGTACTGGCCGGCCGCTCGGCCGGTCGGAACCGGAGTCTCGCGGCTAGCTGGCAGCCACCTCACGCGTCCGATAGGTACTCAAGCCTCGAACCACCTCCTTTCCCGTGTACCCCCGACCGTACGACACCGGGGGGCGCCGTGCGACGCTGAATCGCGTGGCGCCCGGGATGTTCGCGCGGACCGCACGCTCGGTGGTCGCCGACGTCACCCCGCTGCGCGTCTCGCCGGCCTACCGCCGCCTGTGGTTCGGGCTCGGGATCGGCAACATCGGCCAGCAGATGACCGCGGTGGCCGTCGCCTGGCAGGTGTACGTGATCACCCACTCGTCGTTCATGGTCGGGCTGGTCGGCGGGTTCGCGCTGGTACCGCTGGTGGTCTTCGGTCTGTACGGCGGTGCGATCGCCGACGTGGTCGACCGGCGCAAGCTGATGCTGTGGACGTCGATCGGGCTGGCGACGATGTCGGCGGTCCTGCTCGCCCAGGCGCTCGCGGACCTCGCCTCGGTGTGGCTGCTGTACCTGGTCGTCGCGCTCCAGTCGGCGTTCTTCGCCGTGAACAACCCCGCCAGGGCGTCGTCGATCCCCAGGCTGGTCGGTCTCGAGCTGCTGCCGGCCGCGAACGCGCTGCAGCAGGTCACGTGGAACCTGGGCTTCACCCTCGGCCCGCTGCTGGGCGGCCTGCTCATCGCCAAGGTCGGGCTCGGCGCCGCCTACGGGCTCGACCTGGTGACCTTCACCGCGGCGCTGTACGCCGTGCTGCGGCTGCCGCCGATCCTCCCGGACGGTGCCGCCGGTCGCCGGGCCGGCTTCGCGTCGGTGCTGGAGGGGCTGCGGTTCCTGCGCGGGCGCAAGGACGTGCTGATGACGTTCCTGGTGGACATCAACGCGATGGTGTTCGGGATGCCGCGCGCGCTGTTCCCCGCCGTGGCCGGGCTGTTCTACGCCGGCGGTGCCGGGGTGGCCGGTCTGCTCGCGTCCGCGCCCGCGGTCGGGGCGGTGCTGGCCGCGCTGCTCTCCGGGTGGCTCGGACGGGTGCGCCGGCAGGGCCTGGCTGTGCTGCTGGCGGTCACGGTCTGGGGCGGCGCGATCGTCGTCTTCGGGCTGGTCCCGTTGCTGTGGTTCGGGCTGCTCATGCTGGCGCTCGCGGGAGCCGCCGACATGGTCAGCGCCGTCTTCCGCAGCACGATCCTGCAGACGGCGACCCCGGACGCTCTGCGCGGCCGCCTGCAGGGGGTGTTCATCGTGGTCGTCGCCGGCGGGCCGCGGCTCGGGGACGTGGAGTCGGGCACGGTGGCGTCGATCTTCGGCGAGCGGGTGTCGATCGTCAGCGGCGGCCTGCTGTGCATCCTCGGCGTCGTGGTTCTGGCGATGCTGTTCCCGTCGTTCGCGCGCTACCGCTCCGATGTCTGCGCGCCGTCGGCGATCGAGCTCCCGGACGGCACGGAGCCACCGCCCAGCACCTGAGCCCCGACCCGGAGGTCGGCGACGAGGCCGGCGTACGCCGCCTCCTGGTCGTCCGCGCGAAGGATCGCGCTGGGGTGCGCCGTGGCGAGGATCCAGCCCAGCTGGACGGCGGCGGGTTCGTCCCGGCGCCCGGGCCGCGCCACCAGCCGGCCACGGTCACGGGTGACCCGGAACGACGGCCCGAGCAGGGCCCGCCCGGCGGTCGCGCCGAGCAGGACGACCAGCTCCGGGTCGAGGACGGCCAGCTCGGCGAGCAGCCACGGCTTGCACGCCTCGACGTGCACGGCGTCCGGCGTCACGTGGATGCGGCGGCCCCGTCCGGGCGGCCCGTCGGTACGGAACCGGAAGTGCTTGACCGCGTTGGTGACGTACACCGTCGAGCGGTCGAAGCCGGCCTCGTCCAGCGCGCGGTCGAGCAGCCGGCCCGCCGGCCCCACGAACGGTGCGCCGCGCTGGTCCTCGACGTCACCGGGCTGCTCGCCGACGAGCGCGACGCGCGCGATCGGCGAGCCCTTGGAGAACACCGTCTGGGTGGCGTCGGCGTACAGCTCGCAGCCATGACAGCCGGCGGCGGCCGTCCGCAGACCGGCCAGACCGGCGCCGTCCGGGACGAACGCGGTCGCCCCAGGACGGTCCGGTCCGGCGTCGGCCATGCCTGCACGGCTCAGGCGGTGCTCACGTGACGGGTCAGGCCACGGACAGCGCCCGGCACTGTCCGTACGCGTGCCCGTCGACGTGGTTCTTCGCACCCATCGAGTCGCCGATCTGCGCTGCCGGCTTGTTGCCGAAGCAGAACAGGTTGTGCGCGACGGTGTTCGAGACGACCTCGTTCCCGTCCGGGTCGCCCATGAAGTTGTTCGAGAACACCACGTCGTGGCCGACCGTGTTGCGGATGAAGCCGGCCCAGCAGGTGCGCAGCCCGACCACGGTCGCGTCCGCGCCGATCCAGTTGTCCTCGTAGTCGCTGTACGCCGGCGGGCCGTTCGGGCCGAGCGGGAACGTCGTGCAGTTGACGCCGCCGCCACCGCCCTGCTGCGTGACGCTGCCACCGATCCAGCTGTGGTGCACGAGCACGAGCATGCCGTACTGGGCGACGAGGTTCCCGCCGACCCGGTGATGCGTGACGAACGTCCCCACACTCTGGTCCGGGTCGTTGAAGCAGACGAAGAACACCGGCTCGCAACCCAGGACGAGCAGACCGTTGCGGAGCACGACCAGGTCTCGCCCGATCCGGATGTCGGACCCGCCGAAGCCTGCGTTCAGGCCACCGCCGGTGCGGATGGTGACGTCGCCGCGCACGGTGACGTTGCCGGCGTCGACGTTGCAGATGCCGGTGACGGTGATCGAGGCATACGTACCGGGCGGTACCGATCCGCCCGTGCAGGTCCAGGCGCCGTGGCTCGCGGTGGACGCCGATGCCACGGCCGGGACCAGGCCGGCGGACATCAGCACCACGGCGGACATGAGGGCGGACCTTCTGAACAAGCCGGCCAACGAGGACATACGTACCTCCCCTGACGGACCCCCTTGCGACGACGCCGACGAGGCGTCCCGCGCAGCCTGCGTCCGGCGCGCCGCCGCGTCAAGGGCGCTGAGTCGACGGGCTCGGGGTCAACCCTCGAGCCAGACCTCGACCAGCTGCGCGACGGTGTCCTCGGGGGAGAGACCGAGCTCGGCGGCGCGGGCCTTGAGCGCCTTGCGGACCGGCTTCGACAGGTGCACGGACAGCTCCGACGACTTCCCGCCCTTGCCGGAAGCCGAGCCGTGGTCGGCCTTGTGCTGGGCGGCCTTCTGTTGGGCGGCCTTGGCGGCTCGTTGGGCGGCCTTGTGGTGGCCGGCGTGTCCCTCTCCGTGCCTGCGGCCGGATGGTGCCGCCGGCGGCATCAGGTCGGCCAGGCTCGGTACCGGCCGGCCGTTCTTGGCGCGGCCCTGCGCCTTCCCGGGCTGATTCCCACGCGCCTTCGGTTGTCCGGGGATCACCGGGTGCGCGGGGATCAGCAGGTCGCGGCCCTCGGTACCGCCGGGCGCGGCGGCCGGCGACGTGTCGGACGGCGCGGCCGCGGTCGTGTCGAGCGCCGACCCCGGCCCGTCCTCGGCCTCCAGCGGGCGGACCCGGGACAGCGCGCGTCGCGGCGGCGGGTTGCCCCGCGCCCCCGAACTGCCGCGAACCTCGCTCATGACCGTCCTTTCCCGCTCGACCTACCCAACGGTCCGTCCCCGAACCGTCGTGACAGCAGTGACTCCAGGATGTCGTCCAGCGCGTCGCAGACCTCGCGCGCTCCCGGCGAGCGCCAGGCCTGGACGGGTACGCAGGCGCCCTCCGCCTGCTGGATGGCCGCGCGGTCCGGCAGCGGCGGGTCCAGGACCAGCGCGCCGTAGGTCTGCCGGAGCTCGTCGTACCGGAACCGGTGCTCGACCGACTGCGCCCGCAGCTTGTTGACGACGATCCCGGCCGGCTTGAGCCGCAGGTTGTCCGCATGCACCATCTCCACCGCTTCCAGCGCGGCGGCCGCGCCCTGCAGCGCGAACAGGCTCGGTTCGGCGACCACCAGCGCGGTGTGGCTGGCCGCCAGCGCGTTGCGGGTGAGGCCGCCGAGCGAGGGCGGGGAGTCGACCAGGACGAGCTCGTACTCGCGCAGCCCGGTCATCGCGACCCGCAGCCGCAGCGTCGACTGGCGGCCGGCGAGCACGTTGTGCCGCTCCAGCAGGGAGTCGGCGGCGATCACGTCGACGGACCGCCCCCAGCCGCTGCGGGCGACCGCGTGCTCGAGCAGGTGCGGGCGAGGGTCGGACAGGACGTCGCTGGCCGTGAAGCGCACCTCGGGGGGGTCCAGCACGGTCGAGGCGTTCCCCTGCGGGTCGAGGTCGACCACCAGGGTGCGGATGCCGCGTTCCCAGGCAGCCCCCGCCAGACCCAGCGTGACCGAGGTCTTCCCGACGCCTCCCTTGAGGCTGATCACGCTGACGACGAGCACGCGGCGAGTCTGCCAGGTCGGTCAGGCCCTGCCGCCGTCCCGTCGCCCTACCCCGACTCGTGCGCATGTCTGGGGCCTGAACCAGGCCTCGAAGGCCCGCGACACGCGCACGAGTCGGCGCGGCCGGGGGGGTGGGGGTGCTCGGGAGGGGGGAACAGTGCGGTGACCCGGCAAGGTTGCGAGAATGCCGCCAGCCGGCCGGCGGCACGACCTGGCACCCGACCGCACGACACCTGGCACCCGACCCCACGACAGATGAGGCGACACCGCGTGACCGACCTGATCGACACCACGGAGATGTACCTCCGCACGATCTTCGAGCTCGAGGAGGAGGGGGTCGTCCCGCTGCGCGCCCGGATCGCCGAACGGCTCGGGCAGTCCGGCCCGACCGTGAGCCAGACCGTCGGCCGGATGGAGCGTGACGGGCTGCTGCACGTCCACGACGACCGGCACCTGGTGCTGAGCCCGCAGGGCCGGACCATGGCGACCAGGGTCATGCGCAAGCACCGGCTGGCCGAGTGCCTGCTCGTCGAGGTGATCGGGATGCCGTGGGAGGACGTGCACGCCGAGGCCTGCCGCTGGGAGCACGTGATGTCCGAGCAGGTGGAGCGGCGCATCCTCGAGCTGCTGCACCACCCGAGCGTGTCGCCCTACGGGAACCCGATCCCGGGCCTGGACGAGCTCGGTGACGGCGACGCCGACGCCTCGGACGAGGTGCTCGTCGGCCTCGACAAGGCCGTGGGCGCGGAGCCGCAGCGGCTGCTGGTCCGCCGCCTGGGCGAACCCATCCAGACCGACTCGGTGGTGATGACCGCGCTGCGACGCTCGGGCGTGCGTCCGGGCGAGACGGTCAAGGCCCGGCTCTCGGACGGGGGCGTGCTGGTCGGCAGCGGCATGGAGTACGCCGAGGTCGACCTGGAGGCGGCCTCCCACATCTTCGTCGTGGCGCGCTGACGGTGTCGCCCGTGCCGCCCGTGCCGCCTGGGACGCCCGGGTCGCCGGAGGTCCCGGTCGAACCTGCATTCGCGTCGGTGCAGGACGTCGCCGACCGGCTGGCGGCGGTCGGCTACCTCCCCGACCACGAGGTGGCCACCACGGTCTTCCTGGCCGACCGGCTCGGGCGACCGCTGCTCGTCGAGGGACCGGCCGGGGTCGGCAAGACCGAGCTGGCGAAGGCGGTCGCGGCGGCGACGGGGGCCGGCCTGGTCCGGCTGCAGTGCTACGAGGGGCTGGACGAGGCCCGGGCGCTGTACGAGTGGAACTACCGCAAGCAGCTGCTGCGCATCCAGGCGGCGGCTGCTGTCGAGCCGGGCGCGGCGGGGGAGGCCTCGTGGCAGGCCGTCCACGACGACATCTTCGCTGCCGAGTTCCTGCTCGACCGCCCCCTGCTCACCGCGATCCGCCGGACCGAGCCGACCGTCCTGCTGGTCGACGAGACGGACAAGGCCGACGTCGAGGTCGAGGCGCTCCTTCTGGAGGTGCTCAGCGACTTCCAGGTCACCGTCCCCGAGCTGGGCACGATCGTCGCCGTCCGCCGTCCGTTCGTCGTGCTGACGTCCAACGCCACCCGCGAGCTGTCGGAGGCGCTGCGCCGGCGCTGTCTCTACCTGCACCTGGACTATCCGGACGCCGACCGAGAGCGAGCGATCGTCCTCAGCCGCGTGCCGGAGCTGCCCGAGCAGCTGGCCGACCAGCTCGTACGCACGGTGCAGGCGCTCCGCTCGCTGGAGCTGCGCAAGTCCCCGTCGGTGGCCGAGACGATCGACTGGGCGCGCACCCTGCTCGCGCTCGGGCTGCCCACCCTGGACGACGCGGCTGTGTCCGCCACCCTCGGCGTCGTGCTCAAGCACGCGGCCGACCAGGCCCGGGCCGCCCGTGAGCTGCACCTCAACGCGCCCACCGCTTGATCGACGAGAGGCATGCAGCGTGAGCACTGATCTGTGGCACCCGTTCGCGGACATGAGCGCGGTCGACCGAGACGGCGAGCTCGTGCTGACCCGGGGTGAGGGGTCACGGGTCTGGGACGAGGACGGCCGCTCGTACCTGGACGCCACGGCCGGGCTGTGGTTCGCCAACGTCGGGCACGGCCGGCGCGAGATCGCCGACGCCATGGCAGCCCAGGCCGCCCGGATCGCCGCGTACTCGACGTTCGGCGACATGGCGAACCGTCCGGCGCTCGACCTGGCCACCCGGGTGGCCGCCCTGGCCCCGGTGCCCGGGTCCAAGGTGTTCTTCACCTCGGGCGGCTCGGACTCGGTCGACACCGCGGTCAAGCTCGTGCGGCGGTACTGGGCCCTGCTCGGCCGCCCCGAGCGCCGCGTGGTGGTCGTCCGCGACCGGGCGTACCACGGCATGCACCTGGCCGGCACCGCGCTGTCCGGCATCGACGCCAACCGCGCCGGGTACGGCGACCTGGACCTCGACGTCGTGCGCGTCCCGTGGGACGACGCGGCCGCGCTCGGCCGAGCGGGTGGACGCGATCGGCGCCGACCGCGTCGCCGCGTTCTTCTGCGAGCCGGTCATCGGGGCCGGCGGCGTGCACGCAGCCGGTCCGGACTACCTGGCGGACGTCCGCGCGCGTCTGCGCGGCGCGCGGCGTCCTGTACGTGTCCGACGAGGTGATCACCGGCTTCGGCCGGCTCGGCGACTGGTTCGCGTCCGGCCGGTACGGGCTCGAGCCGGACCTGCTCCTGTGCGCGAAGGGGATCACCTCCGGCTACGTCCCGCTCGGC
Organism: uncultured Actinomycetota bacterium; assembly: GCA_963771835.1. Lineage (GTDB taxonomy): Bacteria > Actinomycetota > Actinomycetes > Prado026 > Prado026 > CAVQCJ01. The sequence goes on along the minus strand of CAVYVA010000002.1, from coordinate 698,185 downwards.
GCGGTCGTCGCCGCGCCGAACGTCGCCGAGCCGTTCTGGGTCGCGGAGCCGGGGGCCGGCACCCTCTGGCGGCACGGCTACACGTACTCGGGGCACGCCGTCGCGGCCGCCGCCGGGCTGGCCGCGCTGGAGATCACCGAGCGCGAGGGCCTGGCCGCCCGTGCCCTCGCCCTGGAACAGGTGCTTGCCGATGCGCTCGCGCCGCTGGCTGCGTTGCCTGCTGTCGCCGAGGTCCGCGCCGGCACGGGAGTGCTGGCCGCGGTCCAGCTCGCCGACCCGGACGCCGTCGGCGCCGGCGGTGCAGGCGCTCCGGCGGCTCGGCGTGCTGACCCGGGGCCTGGTCGGCGGTGCGCTGCAGATCTCGCCGCCGCTCGTGCTCACCGACGACGAGGTCGCCGAGCTCGCCACCGCGCTCGCCACTGCGCTCGGCTAGCGTGCGCGTCATGCCAGCCGAGCCCGACAGCCCGTTCCGGCCCGACCTGCTCGCCGGGAAGCAGGCGCTCGTCACCGGCGGCGGTACCGGCATCGGCCGCGCGACCGCGCTCGAGCTCGCGCGGCTCGGTGCGCGGGTCGCGGTGGTGGGCCGCCGCGCCGAGCTCCTGCACGAGACCGCGGCGCTCGCGCAGTCCACCGGGGACGACGTGCTCGCGTACCCCTGCGACATCCGCGAGCCCGACCAGGTCGACGCGATGCTCGACGCGGTGCTCGAGGCCCACGGGCGGCTGGACATCCTGGTGAACAACGCCGGCGGCCAGTTCGTCGCACCCGCCGAGCGCATCTCGCTCAACGGGTTCCGCGCCGTCACCCGGCTCGACCTCGACGCGGTCTTCGCGCTCACCACCGCCGTCGCCAACCGCTCGATGGTCGGCAACGGCGGCGGTTCGGTGGTGTCGGTGACGATCAGCCCCCGCCGGGCGATGCCGGGGATGGTCCACTCGGCGGCGGCCCGAGCCGGTGTCGAAGGGATGACCCGCACCCTCGCCGTCGAGTGGGCCCGGCACGGCATCCGGCTGAACTGCGTCGCCGCGGGCATCGTGCACACGACCGCCTGGGAGGGCTACGGGCTGGACGCCGACGTCGTCGCCGCGGCGATCCCGGCCGGACGGCTGGCCACCCCGGAGGAGATCGCCCGCGCGATCGTGTTCCTGGCCTCGCCGGCGGCCTCGTACGTCACCGGGGCCACGCTGCTGGTCGACGGAGGGCTGGACAACGTGGGACCTGGGGCGTCCTGGGTCGCGACGCTCGGGTGAGCGCGGCGCCGACCGGCGTCAGTACGTGGTGACGACGGCCTTGCTGGTGGCCTTGGCGTACACCGCCGTGCCCAGGTACGACCACAGGTAGTACGTGTAGCGCTTGGGCTGCACCGACACCACGACCCCGCCCCTGGCGTCCGTCTTGTAGTGCCCCACCAGCGTCCACCTCGTCGTGCCGGCGTAGTGCATGTAGAGGCCGACGACGGTGCCGCCCAGCCGGGTCGTCCCGCTGGCCAGCGTCGCGCGGACCTTGTCCGGGCGGCCGACCGTGATCGCCGAAGCGATGGTCACCGGCCGCTTCACCGCGGTCGACGGTCACGACGGTCACGGGAGCGGTCCACGTCGACCCGGCCGGCTGCGCCACGACCAGCTCGAACTTCTCCGGCACCGTCACGGTCATCGTCGCGTGCGTGACGCCGGCGGCGTCGGTCGCGACCGGGCCGGCCAGCTTCACCCACGAGCCGCCGGACGCCGGGGCCGCGTACCAGGTGACGGTCGAGCGCACCGGCTGGCCCGACGAGGTCAGCGTGCCGGTCAGGGCGACCGCGGTGCCGGCCGGCACCGTCGTGGGCGCCGTGACCGCGACGTCGAGCGCGTCCGGTCCGGTGACCACCGGCTGGATCGTCGCCGTGCCGAACTCGGCCAGCCCGGCGTCGACCCGGTTCGCGGTCACCGTCACCGCGCCGGTGCTGTCCGACGGGCACATCACCGTGATGCTCGCCGTGGTCGCCGCGCCCAGCAGGCAGGCCGACGGAGTGACCTGCCAGCTGTACGTGGCCCCGGCCGGCGCCACACCGCTGATCGACACCGTCGAGGCCAGGCCCGGCCGCAGCGTGGCCGGCGCGTCGAGCGTCAGGGTGGGCACCGCGTTCAGCGCCGGCACGGTGTCCAGGAACCCGGAGTCGGCGGTGTTCCAGTGCGTGGCGAGGTAGCTCGACGGCGCCGGGTCGGTGGAGAAGTAGTCGTCGTGGTTGCAGTCGTAGAGCTGCTCGTGCCACGCCGGGCACGGGTAGGTCATCACGACCCCGGCGCCGTCCTGGTAGCACATGACGTCGTAGTCGTCCGTGCAGTGCCCGGCCGCGCTCGGGTGCACGCTGTCGCTCATCACCGAGCCGAGCGTGTGCATGAGCTCGTGCGAGGCCACCGAGTGGTACGTGGACGTCCAGCAGGCGCTGTCGACCCGGGCGAACATCGGCGCGTAGCCGTTGTTGAAGTTCGACGCCTTCGCGCTCGACGGGTAGACCTGGGCGATCCCGCACAGGTTGTCCGCCTCGACGAACATCAGGTACTTGCGGCTGTCCGAGGTGTACCCGGCCGCCTCCATCGCGTTGATGGTCGCGTTGAAGCCGCCGTCGGAGTCGGTGGCCAGGCCGAGCGAGCCGGCCGGCAGCACGATGTGGGCGATGACCGGCACGCACTGCGAGTCCACCACCCAGCGGACCCGTCGACCGCCTCCGGTCTCCTCCGACGACACGGCCATCACGTCGTCGACGTCCGCGACGTACGACTGCAGCGCCGCGACGACCGACGCGTACCGGTCGGTGCCGCCCACCTGTGTCACGTACGCGACCTGCACCCGCTTGCCCGCGTTGCCGTCGGCGACGCCGCTGCAGCTGGGCAGCACGTGCTGGCTGAGCGAGCTGGTCGTGGGCGTCCCCGGTGGCGGCGTGGTGCGGACGAGGACGGCGCCACCGGCGGCCTTGACCGTCCCGGCGGCGGCGCGCGTGGCGGTCAGGCCGGCTGCGGCGAGCAGCGTCTGGGTGGAGGGCGAGACGTGGACGTCGACGCCGGGCGGAGGCTCGTCCAGGTGCACCGACGGGGTGGTGTCGCGGACCGTGAACGTGGGCGCGTCCTGGTCGGGGTGCGCGGTGAGGACGGCGGCGACCGGCGCCACCGCGACGAGGACGGGGAGGGCGAAGAGCGCGCATGCGGCCGCCAGGCGCCCCGACCTCCCCTGCTCCATGCTGGTCCATCGGCGTTGCCGGTCGGCGACTTGGGGGCGTTCACCCGTTCGGCGGGGCTGTCCGGCAGGTGGGCGGCCGTCCCGGGAGGGGGATAGCGTCACCGGACCGCGACACCGCCGGGTGTCGGCTGTCGACGAGGAGGAGCGCCGTGTCCGACCAGCACCGCGCCCCGATCGCCGACCTGTACGACCGCTTCCCGCCGCCCGGGGCACGGCCGGTGCCGTTCATGATCCCCGGGCACAAGGGCTCGACCGAGCTCGTCGGCCGGGTGGTCGAGGGTGACCTGTCGCTGTGGGGTGCGCTGGCCACGATGCGCGCGGCGGCCGGCGTCCTGGTGGACGCCGAGCAGCTCGCGGCCGAGCTCTGGGGCGCGGACCTGTGCCGGTTCTCGGTGGCCGGCTCGTCGCACGGGAACCAGGCGCTGGCGTTGTCGGTCGGCCGGCCCGGCGACGAGGTCGTCGTCACCCGCGCCGTGCACCGCTCGCTGCTGCTCGGGTTCGTGCTCGCCGGGCTGTGCCCGGTCTGGGTCCCGCCGCCCGTCGACCCGGTGACCGGGCTGCCCGGCCGGCTGCCGGTCGACGCGGTCCGCGGAGCGCTCGCCGCCCACCCCGCGGCGCGTGCCGTGTTCGCCGTGGAGCCGGGCTACGCCGGGACCCGGTCCGACGTGCCCGGCCTGGCCGACGCGGCGCACGACGCCGGCGCAGCGCTGCTGGTGGACCAGGCCTGGTCCGCGCACTTCGGCTTCCATCCCGCACTGCCCGCGCACGCGTTGGCGGCCGGCGCGGACGCCTTCGTCACGAGCGCGCACAAGGCGCTGCCCGCCTACACGCAGGGTGCGCTGGTGCTCGCGCGCACCGAGCGGCTGGACCCGGACCGGCTGCAGCGCGGTTTCGACGCGACGCACACGACGAGCCCGTCCGGGACCATCCTCGCGAGCATCGACGCGGCCCGCCGGCTGCTGGCGCTGGACGGCGAGCGCCTGCTCGGCCGGACCGTCGAGCTCGTCAGCGCGGCGCGCCGCCGGTGCAGCGATGTGGAGGGTCTGCGGGTGCTGGACGGTCCCGCTGACGAGGTCGACCCGACCCGGCTGGTGCTCGGCCTGTCCGGCACCGGGGCCGACGGTTTCGTGGTCGAGGACGACCTGGTGCGGCTCGGCTTCTCCCTCGAGATGGCCGACCGGGACACCCTCGTGGCGACCGTCACCATGGCCGACACCGAGGACTCGGTCGGCCCGCTGGTCGACGCGCTGGTCGAGGCGGTCGGCCGGCGCCGGGGGAGCCACGGGCCGTGCCGTCCGCCGCCTGGCTGGGCACCGACCTGCCCGAGGTCGCGCTCGCCCCTCGGGAGGCGTTCTTCGCCGTGCACGAGACCGTGCCGGCTGCCGACGCCGCCGGGAGGGTGGCCGCCGAGCTGGTGGCGCCCTACCCGCCGGGGATCCCGGCCATCGTCCCGGGCGAGGTGCTCACCGCCCAGGTCCTGGACGCCTTGCGCTCGGCCGCGGCCGACGGCGTGCGGGTCGCCTACGCGGCCGACCCGTCGGTCGCGACCGTGCAGGTGGTCGCGCGAGACTGACCGGCGGCAGCGGTGGGAGCATGGCCGGCGTGAGCACGTCGCGGTGGTCCATCCGCTCGGAAGGCTCGATCCTGTGCATCGGCTGCAAGGGATCGGTGCTGTCGATCGGGTCGGTCGGGTCGGTCCTGTCGATCGGGTCGGTGGGCTCGGCCCTGTCGGCGTTCTCGGTCGGTTCGTTCGCGAGCGTCGGCTCGTTGCTGTCCGCGGCCTCCCGCGGATCGATGATGGCGTGGCGGTCGAACCGCGGCGTCATGACGGCCGGCGGTCAGAGCGGGCGGCTCGGGCCGATCCGGACGTCGACGCCGGGGGAGTAGTGCACGAGCGGGTCGCCGGTCGGCGCCGGCAGCCCCGCCGCCGCGACCAGCTCGTCGTCCAGGTGGAGCACGGTCGCCCGGTGCAGCGGCCACGGCGCGTGCTCGGCGTCGGCGACCGTCCGGCGTCCGCCGTCCACCGAGAACAACCGCCACCGCGCGGTGAGGAAGTGGTCGAAGCCGGTGAGCTCGTCGGGTCGGTACTCGGTGCCGACCGCGATCCGGACCCGGCTGCGGGGGTGGTCGTCGCCGGGCCAGCGCCGCTCGCAGTCGTACGCGATCTCCTCGCCGGTGCGCGTCAGCCGCATCCTCGACCAGTAGTAGGGCAGCCGGAACCGGCCGCGGGCCACCGACACCGCCGAGAACCGCGCTGCGTCCAGCGAGAGGAACCAGACGCCGGACCGGCCCTGCTGGTCGCGAACGTACGTGCGCACGTTGGTCTCGCAGAAGGTGGACAGCCACCGGACCGACGGCCCGGCCGGCGGGCTGACCCGCATGAAGAACGGCACCAGAGCGACCCACGCCCGACCGTCGGCGCTCTCGACCTCGAGCCCGCTGGGGACGAGCCGCTGGACCGTGTCGACGGGGTAGCTCCAGTGCAGGAACGTCAGCAGCTCCCAGCGGTGCCGCATCGTGGGGTGCGCGACGACCAGCGGGCAGACCGCCGCCGCCGCTGCGGCCGACCCGTCCCTGCCCATGGTCCCATCATGGTCGCCGGGAGCGCCGAGCCACCTCGTCGGCCCACCGCCGCCTACCGAGCGTGACCGGCCGCCGCGAATTGGTCTATACCCATCGACGGAAGGACCAGACGGGCGGCACGATGCCTCCCATGCGGCTGTCCCGCTCGGTGACTTTGTTGGCGGCCGGGGTTCTGGTCCTCGGGGTTGCCGGCGCCGGCCCGGCGCAGGCCGGCGCCGCAGCGCCCGCAGCGCCGGCCGCCGTCCACGGCTTCCTGCGGGCAGACCAGGTCGGCTACCTGCCCGGCACGGCGACCGTGCTGCTGATGACGAGCGCCGCGGTGCACCGCGCGACCGTCGAGGTGGTCGACGCCGGCGGGCGCGCGGTGGCGAGCGTGCGGACCGGCACCTCGTCGGGCTGGTGGAGCACGACCTTCCCCGCGGTCTACCGGTTCGACTTCCCCACCCTGCGCGCTCCGGGCGCGTACACCGTGCGGATAACCGACGGCGTCCGGGCTGCACCGGCCGCCCTGCGCATCGCGACCGCCGGCGACCTGTACTCCGGAGCGGTCGACGCCACCGTCTCGTTCCTCACCATGCAGAGGGACGGGTCCGACATCGTGCCGGGCGCGCTCGACCGCAAGCCGTCCCACGTGACGGACGCGACGGCGACCGTCTACGCGCCACCGACGTACGACGCCAACGACACGCTCGTCGGCGACCTCACGCCCGTCGGCGGCCCGGTGGACGCCGCCGGCGGCTGGTTCGACGCCGGCGACTACGAGAAGTTCGTGCAGACTGCGTCGTACACCGATGCGCTGCTCTTCATCGCGAGCCGCGCCGACCCGGGCGACCGGGCGCTGACCGACGAGGCGCGGCACGGGCTGGATTGGCTCGGGCGGATGTGGGACGACCGGTCCGGGACGCTGTACTACCAGGTCGGGATGGGCGACGCCGACTGGCCGCGGATCGTCGGCGACCACGACGTCTGGCGGCTGCCGGAGGCGGACGACGCCCTCGACGTCGCGCCCGGCGACCCGTCGTACTACCTGAAGTACCGGCCCGTGTTCCGCGCCGGCCCGGCGGGCTCTCCGGTCAGCCCGAACCTGGCCGGCCGCACGGCGGCGTCGTTCGCGCTCGCCGCCCAGTCGCTGGCGCGCACCGCACCGGCCGCTGCGTCGCGGTGGGCGGCGCAGGCCCGGCACCTCCTGTCGATGGCCGACACCAGTCCCGGTGAGCTGGTCACGACGTCGCCGCACGACTACTACCCGGAGGAGTCGTGGCGGGACGACCTCCAGCTGGGCTGGACCGAGCTGGCCAGGGCCGACCGCGCGCTGGGCGTGCCGGTCGCGGCCGACCTGGCCACGGCGGCGCGATGGGCCGACCGGCGGCTGCGCTCGGCCGAGCCGCGGGACACGCTGAACCTGTACGACGTCGGCGCGCTGGCCGACGCCGAGCTGGTGCCGCTGCTCGGCGCCCGTACCGACCTGCCCGTCACGGCGCAGCGGCTGACGGCCGAGATGCGCCGGCAGCTCACCGGTGCGGCAGCCTTGGCGACCACCGAGCCGTTCGGCCTCGGGCACGCCTACCGGGACGGCGACCCGGTGCCGCACGCGTTCGGGCTGGCCGCGACGGGGCTGTTGTCGGGGACCACCGGTGCGACCGCCTCGGTGGCGCGCAACCAGATGCACTGGGCGCTCGGCGCCAACGCCTGGGGGACGACCTTCGTGATCGGGGTGGGATCGGTCTTCCCGCACTGCCCGCAGGACCAGATCGCGAACCTGTCCGGCACGCTCGACGGCACCGCGCCGGTCCACCTGGGCGGCGTCACCGACGGCCCGGCCGGGCGTGGCAGCTTCGCGGACCTCGGGATCCCGGACGGCGCGCGGGCCTGCCACGTCGGCGGCTTCGCGAAGTTCGACGGCCATGCGGTGCGCTACGTCGACGACGTCCGGGCCTGGCCGTCGGTGGAGCCGGCCGACGACTACACCGCCACCGCCCTGCTCGCGTTCGCCCTCGCCCGCCTCGAGACCGACGGTTCAGTACGCGGGTGATCCTGCGCTACTGCACCAGAGGTTTCGGCGGGACGGGGCGTTCGGTGCGGCCGACGTACACCTGGCGAGGGCGACCGATCTTGGTCATCGGGTCGGCGATCATCTCGCGCCACTGCGCGATCCACCCCGGCAGCCGTCCCAGCGCGAACAGCACCGTGAACATCGGCGCCGGGAAGCCCATCGCCTTGTAGATGACGCCGGTGTAGAAGTCCACGTTCGGGTAGAGCCTGCGCTCGACGAAGTACTCGTCGCGCAGCGCGATGTCCTCGAGCTCCATGGCGATGTCGAGCAGGGGGTCCGGCTTGCCGAGCTTGTCCAGGACGTCGCGCGTGGCCTTCTTGACGATCGCCGCGCGCGGGTCGTAGTTCTTGTAGACGCGGTGCCCGAACCCCATCAGCCGGACCCCGGCCTCCTTCGCCTTCACCCGCCGGACGAACGCCGGCACGTCGCCGCCGGACGCCGCGATCTGGTCGAGCATCTCCAGCACCGCCTGGTTCGCGCCGCCGTGCAGCGGTCCGAACAGGGCGTTGACGCCGGCGGACACCGAGGCGAACAGGTTGGCGTTCGAGGAGCCGACCATCCGCACCGTCGCCGTGGAGCAGTTCTGCTCGTGGTCCGCGTGCAGGACGAAGAGCATGTCCAGCACCCGCGCGACGTCGGGGTCCACGTCGTACGGTCCGGCCGGCACGCCGAAGGTCATCCGCAGGAAGTTCTCGACGTAGCCGAGCGAGTTGTCCGGGTAGAGCAGCGGCTGCCCGATCGACTTCTTGTACGCGTACGCGGCGATCGTGGGCAGCTTCGCCAGCAGCCGCACCGTCGAGATCTCGACCTGCTCGGGGTCGAACGGGTCCAGGCTGTTCGGGTAGAAGGTCGAGAGCGCACTGACCGCCGAGCTGAGCACCGCCATCGGGTGCGCGTCCCGCGGGAAGCCGTCGAAGAACCGGCGAAGGTCTTCGTGCAGCAACGTGTGGATGCGGATCTGGTCGGTGAAGGTCGCAAGCTCGGCCGGCGTCGGCAGCTCGCCGTGGATCAGCAGGAAGGCCACCTCGAGGAACGAGGCGCGCTCGGCCAGCTGGTCGATCGGGTAGCCGCGGTAGCGCAGGATCCCCGCGTCCCCGTCGATGTACGTGATCGCCGACGTGCACGCGGCGGTGTTGATGAACCCGGGGTCCAGCGTGACGTGCCCGGTCGAGCCGAGCAGGTGGGCCACGTCCAGGCCCGACGGCGCCTCGGTGGCGGGCACCTCGGTGAGCGCCAGCTCCTGACCCTGGTACCTGAGTGTGAAGTCCGACACCCGCGTCTCCCTCCGGTCACGCTCGCCCGAGCGCACCTTGCCGACCGAATGGTCGCCGGCGGATCCGATTGTCGTCCTCCGGGCGACCGTCCGCTCGGTCAGGTCGGGTGGGAGCGGTGCCGCCCTAGTCGTGCCGGCGTCGCGACGGCATCAGCCGCAGGAGCAGGCCCGCCAGCAGGAGCAGTCCGGCGCTGCCGATCCACGCGGGCCCGTCGAAGCCGGTGTGCGCGAGTCGCCCGGTCGGGCCGGAGGTGGGCGGTGCGGACGTGGGGTTGGTGGGGCCGGTCACCACGACCTGCACGGTCTCGTCGGGCTGACCGGCTGCGGAGACCGCCGTGCCGTCCTGCGTGGTCAGCGTCTCCGCGTACGAGTAGCAGCCGCTGGTGGCGAGAGCCACCCACGGCAGCTGCAGCACGCCGTCATCGGCGACGGTCAGCGTGCCGCTCGCCACCACGGGCGCGGCCGACCAGGCGAGGCCGGTGCACCCGCCGCGGACGGGAGCCACCGGGCCGAGCAGCGACCACCCGAGCCTGCCGCCGCCACGCACGTTCCCTACCGTCACGGTGTCGTTCACCTCGGTGCCGCTCACCCCGGTGCCGGTGTGCAACGTGCGCAGCGAGGCGACCGTCGCCACCGCCGGGGCCGGCGCCCGGAACCCGAAGTCCACGTCGACCCGGTCGGTCGCGGCCGCGAGCCGGACCGGACCGGAGTGCCCGTCGGGGTCGACCGTCCCGCCGTCCAGGTCGTAGGTCGGGACGGTCCCGGTCGGCAGGTCGGACTGGTCGACGACCACCGCGTACGTGCCGGAGTGCAGGCCGGGGAACGAGTAGTGGCCGTCGGCGTCGGTCCTGGTCGTGGCCAGCACGGTGCCATCGGCGGCGAGCAGCGACACGCTGCGCGCCGGGGATGCCCGGCTCGCCCGGGTCCTGGGTGCCGTCGGCGTCGCGGTCCCACCAGACCGTGCGCCCGATCGAGGACGCGACGGCTCGCACGGCGGCCGGGTTCGACGCCGGCACCTGGCGCACGAGGTGGGTCGCCGCTCCTGGGCCGACGACGTTGACCCACGTGTCTCCCCCCGCGGCTCCGACCGTGCGCGCCGTCAGGTGCAGGCCACCGGCCCGCCCCTGCGACAGGTCGGCGACCGTCACCCGCACCGCGGTGACGTCGGCCAGCGTCGCGGGGCAGCCGACGGTGCCGACCGCCGCGATCGCGCACCAGACTGTGGCGCCGCCCGGACCGTTCGACGGATCGGACGGGTCGGCGGCCACCGAACCCGGCGCACGGTCGGTGACCTCGACGGTCACGTCCGAGACGTCGGCGCCCAACGCAGTGGCGGACAGCAGGCTCAGGCTGCCCCGGGCCAGCGTCCCGTTGGCGTCACCGTCGTACGGGAGCACGTCGACCCACTGGACGCGACCGGCGTCCGCCGTCGAGGAGTTGACCCACGAGACGGTCCAGCCGACGGTGTCGCCGACCTCGACCCGCGGGTCGTCGTACGTCTTGGACACCACGACCTGCCCGGTGGCCCGGACCCTCAGGGCGGTCCCGGCCGTCAGGCTGTCGCCGACGCTGGGCGAGCCCGGGGCGGCGCGGACGGCGGTCATGACCGCCATCAGCATCACCTGAGTGCCGTCGGGCGCGAGCGCGGCGATCGTGCCCGTGTACCGGATCGGCGTGAGCGGCTGCCCCGGGAGGACCGGCGCCCGCGTCGTGAAGGTGATCGTGGCGGGAGCGCCGTCGTCCCCTGTGCAGGCCAGGCCGTCCGGGCCCGGGTCCGGCGCGGTCATGGTGACCGTCCAGAACGCCAGGACCGCCGGGTCGGTGACGGTCGGGGACACCAGGCAGTGGTCGACGGTCTCGGTGATCGTCACGATGTCGGGCTCGGCCGCCGTGACGTCTCCGATCGTGAGGCTCGGGACGATCACCAGCGTCGACTGCTGCCCGGCCAGGACGGTGAAGCTGCCCGCCGGGTCGGTGTTGCGGAGCAGGCCGAGCCGCTCCCCGGTCACGGTGTAGCCGTACCTGCCCTCGAACACCGACGGCGACGCGGGAACGCCCCAGGTCGCCGCGAACCAGTCGACGGGGTGGGCCCCGACGGTTCGCTCGACGTTCACCATCGGCACGGTCGCCACGATGTCGTCGTCGTACGTCTGGTCGCCCGCCAGGAACCGGACGCCGGTCACGGCGGCCGCACCACCGGCGGCGGCCACCGAGTCGAACCACGGTCCGTCCGCGCTCAGGTCCGTCGGGTCGCCGCAGCCGTGTGCCTTGCGGGCCGCGTCGTCGGCGAACCGGCGGTTCGTGTACTGCACGGTGTAGCTCGCGGGTGCCGCGGGGCCGGCAGCCAGGTCGCGGGTGAGCAGCGGGGAGCGACCGGTGTCGATTTGTTCCTGGGCCGGGTCCCAGGTGTCGCAGAGCACGAGCTGCACCCGGGTGCCGGAGCCGACCGCCGGGGGTGCGGGCGGCGGCGCTTTCAGCACGGCCGTGAACCGGTCGCCCGGCGTGAGGTAGCCAGCCTCGCTGACGCCGTCGTCGTGAAGCAGCGGCGGGCACTGGCTGGCGAAGGTTCCCCCGCAGCCCTGCGTGCTGACGATCTGCTTGCTGAATGCGGGCCCCGCCCCGTTGCCAGGGCCGGTGAGGTGCACTGTCGCGCAGTTGTCGTTGACGGCGGCGGGCGGGCACGGCTGCGCCGGGCCACCCGGCTCGTACCCGGCGCCGTAGTTGCTCGCGCCGGACACCGAGTCGGGGTCGAACGAGGTGAAGCGGCCGGTGACGTCACGGCCGAGCGGACCGCTGGGCAGGTCGGCGAACGGCACGAGCAGGTTGAAGCCGCCGGAGAGCGCGGTGACCTGCCCACCCGGGTGCTGGCCGTTGAAGAGGTGGGTCGTGTCGGCGCCGGTGAGGCTCAGCGTCACCGGCTGGCCGGGCGCAGCCTGCGCGCAGGCGAGGGTGCCCGGCGGCGCTGCCGTGTAGTAGCCGGCCGGGTCGTTGACGGTGCGGCAGTCGGCGGGCGACGAGGAGACGAAGGCCTTGCCGGCGCCGAAGAACAGCTGGGTGCCCGGGGTCATGTCGGCCAGGTCGTCGGTCCACGTGACCGGATCCTGCAGGCTGGTCATGCCCTTGCCGTTGCCGGTGTCGGTCTGGAAGGCGCGGTACTGGACGTTGACGACGAGGCCACCGGGCCCCTGGTTGGTCGGGCCGAGGACCTTCATGGTCTGCACGATGTTCAGCCTCGGGTGCGAGCGGACCGTCACCGCCGGGGGCGTGCTGGTCGGGTTCGTCGTACCGGTCTGGGTCAGCGCCGGTGCGAGGGCGGTGCCGTCGGGTACCCGCCCGTCGACCCGGCCGACCACCGGGATCGTGCCGGCGAGCGAGCGACCCGCGGGGAACGTGATCGTGCAGGTGAGTGTCCGGAAGTTGTTGCTGAGCGACCCGGCCCCCGTGAACTGTGTGCCGTCGCCCGCGCAGACCGTGCGGTTGGACGGGTCCCAGCGCCCGCCGTCGGGCAGCGTCTGCTCGAGCGCCACTGTGGTGGACGTCGCGGAGAACGGCACGTCGTACGTCCACAGCCAGGTGACACTGTCGTTCGTACACACGACCCCGTCGTGCGCGTCGTTGTCGCCACCCGGTCCGGTGATCGGGCAGCCGTCCGGCGCCCCCTGCCCGGTGCCGTCGGAGCCCACCGTCACGACAACCGTCGGCAGCGGCCCCGCGGCGTGGGCACTGTCGGCCCCGGTCAGCACGACCCCCACACCGAGCAGCGCCACGACGCCGGCGGCCACCGCGCGGACGATCCCGGCGCGGGTGGGCCACGCCTTGCGGGTGGGTCGGGTCGAGCTGGTCGCGTTGATGGCACCGCTCCCTTCGCAGCCGTCCGTCGACTGCCTGAGGGGACGATGCCTGCCCACCGGGTGAGCGATGTTCACCCGATTCGGGTGATACAGCCTCGGACGGCTACTCTGATCGGTGTGTCGGTCGTGCGGCCGGAGCGGGCGAGCGGTCCGATACTCCGCGAGCGGCTTCTCGCCGAGCTGGCCAGCAGCCCTGCCCCCGTCGTGCTCGTCACGGGTCGGGCCGGTGCCGGCAAGACCACGCTGGTCCGGCAGTGGGCTGCGCAGGCCGGCTCGACACCGGTTGCGTGGGCCACCCTCGACTGGCGCGACAACGACTCGCGGCGGCTGTGGGCTACCGTCACGGCCGCGCTCGGTTCGGCGCTGCCCGGGCTGGGCTGGGCCTTCGCAGCAGCGCAGCCCGAGGAAGGACCCGACGAGGCCGCGCATCCGGAGGCGGTGCCGACGGGGGCGGATCTGGACGCGTTGACCGTCGCGCTGGCGGCGGCGGGCCCGCTCCGGCTCGTCCTCGACGACGTGCACTTCGTCGTGGCTGAGCCCGCGGTCGCCGAGCTGGAGCGTCTGCTCGGGACCCTGCCGGCCGCGGTTCAGGTGGCGGTCGTCTCGCGGACGCGGCCACCGCTCCAGCTCGCGCGACGGGCCGCGCACGGCGAGGTGCTCGAGATCGACGGCAGCCGGCTGCTGCTCACCGCAGACGAGGCCGGCGAGCTGCTGCGCCGCTCGGACGCCGCCTGGACGGACGCCGACGTCGAGGCGGTGCTGAGCCTGACCGGGGGCTGGCCGGTCGCAGTGGCGCTGAGCGCCCGGGTGGGGCCGGTGGCAGCTGGGACTACCCGGCCGCTGCGCCGGCACGTCGCCGACTACCTCACCGAGGAGGTGCTGGCCACACAGCCACCCGACGTGCGCCGCTTCCTGCTCGACACCAGCATCCTCGACCAGGTCACGGTCGCGGCGGCGAACGCGGTCCGCGACGCCGCCGACTCGGCGCGGCTGGTCCGGGACTGCCAGCGGCGCGACCTCCTGGCATTCCGGCCCGGCGGCGACGTGGACGCGTGGACGTGCCACGCGATCGTCCGGGACTACCTGCTCGAGACGCTCGAGGCCGACGAGCCACAGCGTTGGCAGGAGCTGCACCGGCGGGCGGCTGGCTGGTTCTCCGGACGGGACCGAACCTCGGCCGTGGCGCACGCGCTCGCCGCCGAGGACCCCGAGCTCGCCGGGGACCTCGTCGTGGCGTCGTTGGCCGACGCGACGAGCGTCGACCAGGTCGCGGAGCTGCGCCTGCTGCGGGCGCTCCCGGACACGCTGCTCGCCCGGCGACCGGCCCTGCGCGCCCACGCCGTGGTCGTCGGCTCGGTCGTCGGGGACCGAGCGGACGTCCGACGCTGGCTGGCGCTGCGCCCGACCGACGCCGAGGGGACGGTCGACGACGTGCTCGCGGAGTGCTGGCAGGCCAGCGAGGCCGGCGACCTGCCCCGGCTGGTCGAGCTCAGCCGCACCGGCCTGGCGCGCAGCACCCGCGACTCCCCGTGGTGGCTGCAGTTCAACGCCAACCTGGCGATGGTGGCCTGCGCGTACTGGGACGCCGGCATGCTCATGGGGCCGCTGGGCGAGATCACCTCGTGGGCCGGCGAGTGGGCCGATGAGTACCGCTCGGGCATGGAGAGCCTGATGGTGGCCGTGCCCTTCGCGCTCGAGCTGCTCGGCCAGTCGGCCGCCGCCGAGCATGCGAGGACCACCGCGGCCGGCTGGCTTGCCGAGCAGGAGGCGACGGGCTACCGCTCGAACGGCACGTCGGCCTGGGCCGACGCGCGCTGGGCGCTCGAGCACGGCGACGTCGAGACGGCCGCGCGGTGGCGGTCCTTCCCCGATGACAGCGCCTTCACCGGGCGCAGCTGGATGGCGGCCCGCTACCGCCTGGACCAGGCACGGGTCCGGTACGCGGCCGGCGACGTCGAGGAGGCGCGCGCAGCCCTCGCGCGGGTGCAGTCCGACGTGGCGCGGATGGCCGACCCCGGCCCGCTCGCCGGTTCGGTCGTCGAGGTCGCCGCTGCGCTCGGGCTCGGTGACGAGCAGGCGGCGAGCGGTCGGTCGTCCGGGAGCGGCGGGGCGCCCGCGGGACGGCCGGGGTCGCGCCGGATGGTCCGGCTGCCGGACGGCGGCGTGCACGAACCGCTGTCCGAGCGCGAGGTCGAGGTGCTCCGGCTCATGCGCAGCGAGTTCTCGATGCCCGAGATCGCCTCACACCTGTACGTCTCGTACAACACGGTGAAGACCCACACCAAGGCCGTCTACCGCAAGCTCGACGCCAACACCCGGTCGGGTGCGGTCGCCCGGGGCCGCGAGCTCGGCTACCTGTGACCCCGGGCAACCGGTCCCGTCAGGAACCCGACACCAGCGCGCGCAGCGCCGCCGCGCTCGGGGCGTCGAACAGCCGGTACTCCGCACCCACGGGCGAGTCGAAGTACGTCGACCAGATCGCCCCGTAGGCGTGCTGGTAGGCGCCGCTCGCCGCGATCCACGCCGCGCGTCCTGCGCCTGCGTCCCCGGCGGCGAGGACACTGCCCCACTCGGCGAAGCCGAACGGCTTGCCCGCCGCCTGTGACGTCGACACGGCCGCGCCGAAGACCGCGGCCGGGTCGGTGTAGATGCCGTGGCTCGCGTCCGTGGCCTTCGAGTACGCGTCCCAGCCGAGGACGTCGATGACGCTGGACCCCGGGTAGTAGTCGGAGAAGGTGCGCCCCGACTTCGGGTTGACCGTCCAGGACATCAGGATCAGCGTCGCGTGCAGGTGCGGGTTGCCGGACGCGTGCGCCAGTGCCGCCAGGTGCGCCCAGGCTGCGCGGTAGTCCGCCGCGGTGAAGGCGCCGGACGCGATCTGGTCCTCCGGCTCGTGGAAGTACGACCAGTAGATCTCGCGGTCGGTCGGCGCGGTACGGAACCAGCCGCCCAGCGTCGCATCGAGCGAGCCGGACAGGACCTGCTTCGGGTCGGCCTTGAACGAGACGACGACGTCGCGGTCGATCGATCCGGCGTCGCCGGGCCACGGGGCGGGCAGGCCCGTGTAGTACACGCGGTCGATGTGGCTGCGCCCGTACTTGGCGTCCGAGCCGGCCACCGCGGTGGTCCAGTCGACTCCGGCCCGGTGCACCGACTCGCCGTACTCCGTGGCCGGGGCCGGGATCGTGTAGGTGACGACGAGCTGTGCGGCACCTGCCGATCCGGACTCGTGGGACAGGAACGGGACGGACGATCCGCCCGGGGCCTGCAGCCGCAGCGCGTACGCGACGGTGCCGGTGCCGACCGGGCCGACGCCGATGCTGACGTCGTGCCCCGCGCCCACGGCCGGGGCCGAGCCCAGCACGGTCGACGGAGCCGGTGCGTTCGCCGCCGTCAGCGTGGACTCCGACCACGTGGACGGGACGGCGAGCACCTGCACGGTCGCGCCGGACACGGTCCTGGCACCGGTGGTCAGCCGGAGGGACGCAGCCAGATGGGTCGCGCCGGCGGGCGGCTGGACGACGAACTTGAGGTACGCGATCCGGCGGTCCGAGACGGTGTCGCCGGCGACCACGACGGGGTACGAACCAGTGACGCGGTTCTTGGACGCCGGGACGGTGTACGCGTCCTCGGCGACCGGGACGGTGATCGTGCCGGTCGCGGTGACGGCGGGGACGGGGGCCGCGAGCGCGGCCGACGGTGCGGCGGACGCACCACCGACGACGGCGGCGAGGGTGGCGCCGGCGACGCCCACGAGGGCGAGCGAGCTGCGGAGGGGTCTGTGCGGTGACATCGGGGAGTCCTTTCGTGGAGGGTCTCCTCGAGGTCGGCCGCAACAGGGTGAGTGCCCGACACCCGGATCGGGTGAGATACCGTCCCCGGCCCGCGGCTGTGGTCACGCCGGCCGGAGCGCCGCTGCGACCGGTATGTCCTGGAACATCGCCCGGCACCGCTGCTCGAGCGTCCGGACACCCGCAGCTCCGAGCAGCCGGCTGGGCCGGCCGAACAGATAGCCCTGCAGCAGCGACGCGTCAGCGGTCATCAGCGTCCGCAGCTGGGCGGGGGTCTCGACACCCTCGACGGTGACCTGCAGGTTCATGGTCGCGGCCAGGTCCAGGATCTGGAGCACCGAACCCAGAGCCGCGCCGTCGCCGGGCAGACCGGCCACCATCGTGCGGTCGATCTTGAGCTCGTCCACGTCCAGGAGCACCAGCCTGGCGAGGTCGCTCTCGCCCGACCCGAAGTCGTCCAGCGCGACCGCGGACCCGGCCGCACGCAGCTGGCGGCACACGGTCTGGGTCGTCTCGACGTCGCGGAGCGGACCGCCCTCGGTGACCTCGAGCACCAGCCGGCCCGGGTCCAGACCGGTCTCGGTCAGTGTCCGGCCCACGTCGTGCACCAGCAGGATGTCGCTGAGCTCGGCCGGTGCCACGTTGACCCGCACCCGTGGGGCCCAGCCGGCCCGCACCGGCCATGCGGCGGCACTCGCGCAGGCGTCCCGCAGGACCGACCCGGTGAGCGCTCGCAGGTGACCGGCGCCCTCGAGCCTGGGCACGAACGCGTCCGGCCCCAGCAGCCCGTGGACGGGGTGCTGCCAGCGCACCAGCGCCTCGAGGCTGTCGAGCCGACCACGTGCGGCGTCCACCACTGGCTGGAATGCGACGAAGAACTCACCCCGGTCCAGCCCCCGGTAGACCTCACCCAGGAACCTGCTGAGCCCGGCCGTCCGGCTGTACTCCATGACGCACCTCCCGATCAAGTACCGGGAGTCTGCGGACGGTCCGGGTGGGGCGACCTCACCCGTTCCGGGTGAAGTCGCGGCGGCTTCCCGCGTCACATTCCCCGGGCGGCCGGATCTCGCAGGTGTCGGCGCGGGGGCCTAGGGTCGATGGTCTTGGCAGGTCGTGGCTTTCGGAAGGAGCACTGATGACCTCGGTCCGCGTACTCGTCGGCACGCGAAAGGGTGCATTCGTTCTCACCTCTGACGGCAAGCGTGCAACATGGCAGGTCAGCGGCCCGCACTTCCCGGGCTGGGAGACGTTCCATGTCAAGGGCTCGCCGGTGGATCCGCAGCGGCTGTACGCCTCCCAGTCCAGCGGCTGGTTCGGGCAGGTCGTCCAGCGCTCGGACGACGGCGGCTCGACCTGGGAGCCGGTGGGCAACAAGTTCGGCTACGAAGGCGAGCCCGGCACGCACCTGTACTACGACGGCACGCCCCGGCCGTTCGAGTTCAAGCGGGTGTGGCACTTCGAGCCGTCCCTGACCGACCGCGACACCGTCTACGCCGGCGTCGAGGACGCCGCGATGTTCCGCTCGGACGACGGCGGCCACGAATGGGCCGAGCTGCCGACACTGCGTCAGCATCGGACAGCGCCGGCCTGGCAGCCGGGAGCCGGTGGCATGTGCCTGCACACCATCCTGCTCGACCCGAGCAACCCGGCGCGGATCTACGCGGCGATCTCGGCCGCCGGCGCGTTCCGTTCCGACGACGCCGGCACCAGCTGGAAGCCCATCAACCAAGGGCTGCGGTCCGGGGGCATAGCTGATCCGGATGCCGAGGTCGGTCACTGCGTCCATCGCCTGGCCCTGCACCCCTCCCGCCCGGACACGTTGTTCATGCAGAAGCACTGGGACGTCATGCGAACCGACGACGCCGGCGAGTCCTGGCGGGAGATCAGCGGGAACCTGCCTACCGACTTCGGCTTCGTCATCGATGTCCATGCGCACGAGCCGGAGACCGTCTACGTCGTCCCGATCACCAGCGACTCGCACCACTTCCCGGTCGACGGCCAGCTCAGGGTCTGGCGCAGCCGGACCGGCGGGGACGACTGGGAGCCGCTGACGACGGGCCTCCCGCAGCGGGACTGCTACGTAGACGTCCTGCGCGACGCGATGGCCATCGACAGCCTCGAGTCGTGCGGGATCTACTTCGGCACCACCGGTGGCCAGGTCTACGCCTCGGCCGACGCCGGCGACACGTGGAGCGCGATCGTCCATGACCTCCCGGCGGTGCTGTCCGTGGAAGTCCAGACGCTGGCATGAGCCAAGGCATCGCCGGAAGCCGCCCGGGGCCGAGCACGGTGCGGGTGATCCTGCCGGCTCACCTGAAAGCCCTGGCGAGGGTGCAGGGTGAGGTTCGCCTAGAGGTAGCCGGCACGGTGACCCAGCGCTCGTTGCTCGACGCCCTGGAGACCCGGTACCCCATGCTCTGCGGCACGATCCGAGACCACGACACGTTCAAGCGGCGCGACTTCGTTCGGTACTTCGCCTGCGAGCGGGACCTCTCGCACGACCCTCCCGACGACCCGCTGCCCGAGGCTGTCGCAGCGGGCACCGAGCCGTTCCTCGTCGTAGGCGCCATGGCCGGCGGCTAGCGTCTGGCGGCCGTCCAGGGCGCGGGACGACTGTTGTCCGGGTCGCCTTGGCAGTCCGCGCTCTGCTGATCGGGTTCATCGACCAACGGACTGTCTCGTGGGTCGGCACGAGCCGTGACCGGCCGCAACCCATTCATGGGCCGGGCCCAGCCATTGTTGATCAACGTGAGAATCGGGCGATCGCCGGTGCGGACCTGTCCAAGATCGGCTTTCGCGGGGCTCCCAGAGGCACGTCCACAGGTCCCGCCCTCGTAGGACGTGCGACCCAGGCCTACGAGGACCGCCGCATCCACCAGGGACTGTCCAAGACCGAAACATTCGGTGCCCCGAGCGATACGTCGCCCGGGAAGTCTTCAACGCCCTACCCCGCGAGCTCCTCACTTGACCGTAGGAGCATCACTTCGGAGCGGCGGCTAAGACTTCGAGGAATTCAGGACCTCAACAACGAAGACCAGAAGGATCAGCCCCGGCACCAGTAGGAGCAACTGCGCGAAGGTGTAGTGCTTGGCCTCAGCCCGAAGGTCGACGCCTTCAACCTGGCCTTCCAACCGGCCAGCCGGGAACAACTGGACAGCGCAGATCGCGAGGCAGGCGTAGTTCAGCCCCACGCCCAGCACGATCAAGCCCCACACGAGCGAGCCGTGGGCAAGCAGAAAGGCGGCGAGCAGCCCGAGGGCAACGGTTCCCAGGATGAACTCGACGGTGATCAAACGCCGTCGCCGCGGGGAGCCGGACAGTCCGTGCATGTCGAGCGCGGCGAACCGGCGGACGCTCCACGCTCCCGAGGGCCACAACTCGTTCCGCGCCACCGGTCCATGCTCTCGTATCCACGCCCCTGATCGCACTTCAGTGCGCCCGTTCGGCAGCGCGACTGGTCGTACGCTGCCGATGGGTTGGTGGTGTCGGTATCGCGACGCGCCTGAGTTCGTGAAGATGGTTGGGTGACAAGCGCCGTCCACGGATCGCCGCGTGGGCTTGCGTGGTGGCCGCTGGCCGGTGTGACGGGTGTTCTGGTCGTTGTTCTGGTCGCGTTCAGCGGCAGGTACGGCTACTTCCGGGACGAGCTGTACTTCCTGGCCGCGGGCCGGCACCTGGCTTGGGGCTACCCGGACCAGCCGCCCGGAACACCGTTCCTGGCGTGGGTGATGAACGGGGTTGGGCACGGTTCGTTGGTGGTCTTCCGGCTGCCTGCGGTGGCCGCAGCTGCAGCGGTGACATTGCTGTCAGGCGTGATGGCCGCGGAGTTCGGTGGTCGCCGATTCGCACAGGTCTTGGCGGCCGTCTCGGTTGCCGCGGGCACGTTTGTGCTGCTGTCGGGACACCTGCTGATTACCTCGTCGATCGACTTGGTGGTCTGGGTCACGGTGACCTGGCTCGCGGTCCGCATGCTGCGAACCGGCCGGGACTGGCTGTGGGTCGGCATCGGCGTGGTCACAGGCCTTGGCCTGTTGAACAAGCAGCTCCCGATCGTCTTGGTCGGCGCGCTGGTGGTGGGGATGTTGCTGACGCCGTCGGCGCGGCCCCTGCTGCGCAGCCGGTGGCTGGCAGTCGGCGCAGCGATAACCGCCGTTGCCTGGGCGCCGGTGCTCACGTGGCAGGCCCGGCACGGCTGGCCGCAGCTGACCCTCGCGGCTCAGATTCGGGCCGAGTACGGCACCGTGGCTGAACGCACCAACTTCTTGCTTCTGCAACTGTTGTTGTTCAGCCTCGGCGCGACCGTCCTGTGGGTCGCCGGCCTGGTCAAGCTGTGGCGAGACCCGGCGTGGGCGAGATATCGGGTGCTGGCCTGGGCGTGGCTGGCGGTGTTCGTCTTCTTCGTGGGCACAGCAGGGCAGGGCTACTACCCCGCCGGGACGTACCCGGTCCTCATCGCGGCGGGTGCGGTCGTCGCGGAGCGATGGCGGCGCCGGTGGCTGGTCGTGGCAGCGGTGGTGGCGACCTCGGCGCTGACCGTGCCGGCGGCGCTGCCCGTCCTGTCGCCGACCGCACTGGCGGCTTCCCCTTGGAACGGGCTCGGTGAGACCCTGCGCGAGAGTGTGGGCTGGCCCCAGCTGGTGGACCAGGTCGCGGCCGCGTACCGGTCCATCCCGGCGGACCAGCGCTCGCACGCCGGGATCTACGCGACGAACTACGGCGAGGCCGGCGCCATCGACCGCTTCGGCCCTTCCCTCGGCCTGCCACCGGCCTGGAGCGGGCACAACGGCTACGGCCTGTGGGGACCTCCACCGCAGGATCTCGCTCCAGTCGTCGTGGTCTGGGAAGACACCACCCCCGACCGCTTCTTCACCGACTGCCACAAGTTCGCCGACGTGACCGGACCCGTTTCGAACGAGGAATCCGACCGCGCCGCCGTGTACGTGTGCGCCGGCCCGAACGGGGGTTGGGCGCACGCATGGGCCCAACTCAGACACCTGTCGAGCTGAATCAACCCCCACGCCCACGGTTCCACGCCCACGCGAGGATCGGAACAGCCCGCGAACGGCACATCGGTGCGCCGCCCAACACCCTTGTGATCATGGTTCGGAGCGGAGGCCGCGGACCTGGTCGACGGATCCTCACCGACGGGGGATGACCGAAACGTCGGTCACCCGTCAGGGGATGGGCCACCCCGGTGGAAAGGGGAGTCCAGTGGCCTGCCGCCAGGCCAGCGTGCGCCCGTAGGTCTTGGTCCATTTCAATCCGGTCAGTGAGCAAGGCTCGTCGGCGATGCAGGTCCCGGACGTGGGCTTGGGATTGTGCGTGACCCCGGTGTGGTCGCTGTGGGCTTGATCGTCTTGCGGGCGCGCTTGGGGACTGCGCTCATAGCAACGAAGCCCGCCGCCCAACCCCCGTTGCCGGCGGGCTTCGTGCTGTCCTGCTCAGCGGCTTGCCCTGGCCCTGCCCCGCCCCTGTAGCGTCCCCGCCGGCGGAGCCCGCAGTCAGGCCCGGTTACCGTCGACAACCCCTAGGGCGATGCCTTGCCCGCTGCGGATCTTGGACGCGAAGTGGTCCAGGGTGGACGGCGGCCAGTCGATGCCGACGCTCAGCATCCGCAGCTTCAGCTCCGAGCGGATCTCCTCGCTTGGCCTGCCGCCATGAGAGGCGAGGACGTTGTCGAGGATGCCTTGCGCGATGTAGTACCGGTCCGCGTACGGGTCCGGGAAAGCGTCGGGGTCGTAGTCGATGCTCACCCGCGCGACCGTAGTCCGGCGGGTCCCGCCGTCCAGTACGTCGAGATGACCAGATGGTGAATTACAGCGATACGAAACGTTTAGGTCGGGTATCACTGACCCATGGACATCGAGGACGAGGAGCGCGCGATCGACCAGCTCCGAACCGAGCTGGCACACACGTTCCCGCTGATCCCACGACCCCGCGTCGAAGCGACGATCGACACCACCTGGCGCCAGTACGCCAACGCATCCGTGCGCGACTTCGTCCCCCTCCTCGTACAGCGTCAGGCAGCTCGAGAACTCCGCGACGCCAGCCGAGCCGGCTGAATTCGGCGGGTCAGCCCATAGCCGCCAGCGACGCGGGCAGCTCGATGCCGGGGACCGCGCGGGGCTAGCCAGGCCAGTTGTCCGGCTATGCCACGGCCCGGTCACGCAGTTGCGCCCGGACATCTCGCACGACCAACAAGGGCAGGAAGTTGTGCACCTTGGCCGGGGTCATCGCGCGGTAGGACCGCTGCACGAGGGTGTGGATCACGTCAGCTGGGACCTCCGGGTAGTCGCGACCGAGCCCGGACTCGGTCGCAGCCATCTCTCGATCACCGTCGTCGATGCGAGCCTGTGGGGCACCCATGCGGGCAGGGTCGCACACCAACATGAACGGGAGAAGCCGCCTCGGCTGCGAAGCGGGGGTTCGGACGGTCATTCTGCGCGTGAACCTGCGGTGAACTCTGCGGCCGACACCTGGCCGGCGCAGCCCCTGGCGCTTAGCGTTTCTGGCCTGGGGTCGTTGTTTCGGCCGCCACCCCTCCGCCGTGGTCGGCTTCCCGCGCGGCCCCCAACGGGGACCCTGGCCGCCAGCCTCCCCCCGGTCTTGCGACCAGGGTCCCGCCACGTGGCATCGCCCCTCCTGGCACGACAACCGTCGTCCAGCGACTGCGGCGTGCTGCGCACCTACCGGCACATCGGCGGTCACCTGAAGCGCAACGGGCTTCCGCGTCGAGAGCAACGCATCCTGCACGCTACGTGTTGACTCGCGGGGAGTCGTCCGTCGCGGTGACGTAGCTGGCCCTCAGTGCCACGAGCATCTCGGCGAGGTCGCTGACGTCCACACCTTGCTTCGTAGCCATGCGTTCGAGGGCGCGCATGACGAGGTCGACCTCGCGCTCGGCCATCAGGTTCGTTCGGTAGTCGAGCTCTGAGCGGATCTCCGCAGCCGCTCCTTGTCGGTTCTGCGAGATCATCACGAACGTCGACAGGAAGATCGCTTCGAGCGACACCGCGAGCGTGAGAAGCCCGAACGGGTACGGGTCGAACGTCAACGAGGCCCCGAACGCCCCGACGTTGACCAAGATCCACAATGAGAACCACGCTATGTGCAGGCGAACGAACCGCAGACTCCCGGCGAAGTCGGTGATTCGATCCGCGAACCGGTCTCCGGCGCGTTTGAGTCGCTCGATCTCGTGGTTGGCGTTGAGGGCCATCACAGCTCCAACCCGTCGACGGGTACGGGCACGGACAACTTGCCCGACCTTCGCCTTGGCAACAGCGTGTCACTCGGCGGCTGGCGTGGAGGGCGGCGAGCGCGGTTGCCGCGCCGGGCCACGCATCGCCGCTGCGGTATGCACGCGCTGGGCTCCTCGTCCCCACCAACCGGGGCAACAACGCAGCGCTCCGCGGCACCTCGCCGCGTGATCAACGTTCCTGCGCGTGCGTCGTCGTCCGCGGTTCCCGCGCCATTCACCGACATGGCTGTCAATGGGAGATGAGGAGGACCAGGTAGACGGCGCTGAGGCCGAGCGCGACGAAAGCTGGGATGGCGTCCTTCGGGTTGTCGCCGGCCTGCCTGTGCACGACGAGGGCGACGACGAGCAGCATGATCATGCCGACGGCGGCGGCCACGCCCAGGGCGGGCACCACTAGCCCGGCGAGGATGCCGGCCACCGCGGCGAGCTCGGCGATGCCGATGAGCCGGTACCGGGACCAGGGGATCCCGAAGTGGGCGGCCGAAGCCTGCATCTGGGGGTGGGCGAGCAGCTTGCCGGCGGCTGGCGCCAGGCAGGCGGCTGCGAGCAGCAGCGTGACGGTGATGAGCACGGTGGCCTCCTTGGCCGAAATGGGGGTTGACGTCGCCACAATAACAGGCCATCATCAGTTTTGTCATTGAACATCAAGTCTGAGGATCGGTGACAACCCACATCGGTCCACATCCACAGAAGGGACCCGTCATGGTCAAGTCAGCCAGCACCTCCCTCATGGTGCGGGGCGTGCTCGCGCTCGCCGTCGGTGCCATCGCTCTCGTCTGGCCCGGCGTCACTGTGCTCGCGCTCGTCATCACCTTCGCCGTCTACGCCTTCGCCGAGGCCTTTGCACAGCTCGTGACCGCCTTCAACAGCGACGGGGCCAAGCCCGTGGTCGGGCACCTGCTCCTCGGCCTCGTCGACATCGCGGCTGGTGTCATCGCCCTCGCCTGGCCCGGGGCCACGGCCCTGGTCCTCGTCTTGCTCGTGGCCAGCTGGGCCGTCGTGACCGGCATCGTCGAGCTGGTCACCGGCTTCCGGACGGGAGAGTCCGCCGGCACCCGGACGGTCTTCATCCTCGGCGGGCTCGTCTCGATCGCCTTCGGCGTGGTGCTCTTCGCCCGGCCCGACATGGGCGCGATCACGCTGGCGCTGCTGTTCGGCTGGTTCAACGTCATGGTCGGGACCTGGATGCTGGTGCAGGGGATCCAGCTCCGCTCGGCGGACAAGAAGCTTCAGTCGATCACCGAGCCGATGCGGACCCAGGTGACCGTCTGACGCCGGCGATGCACCAGCATCCGCGTGGAGGACGGCGGGTGCCCATCCGGGCGCCCGCCGTCGTCGCACGTACCTGCAGGTGAGCCCTACGGAGCGGTCGCTCCAGGTCAGGTCGGCCGCCCAGCGCCCGGCGACCGATGACGTCGCTCGCCCGATGACGGCCCCGTCACCGCACCGACGCGACGTCGCCCGGGTAGTGCACCCCGGTGTAGACGCGGGAGAAGGCCACGGTCGCGCGGCGACCCCAGCGGGAGGCGCAGACGCGGCAGGACGGCACCGACCGCTACGGCGAACGCCGGCGGACGCGGAGTGTCCGGACGGGAACGACCTCGAGACGGCATCTCGACCCAGCGGGAGCTGGGCACGCCCAGCGCGACCCGGTCGGGTCGTCGTCGCGACCCGGCCAGCTTCAGCGGCTGGTTCACGACAGGACGTCGCGGCCACCGCGGCCAACCCGGTCAGCGCGGCGCGCCTGCCGGTACGCCCGCCGAACACGGCGAGCGTCGCCGCGGTGGCCAGCCACGGCTTGGAGTGGTTGGCCACCCGCGACACGACCCGCATCGGCTCGTCGAGCAGTGGCGTCGACAGCCCGGCCACCGCCTCGTACGTGTGCCGGTCCCACCGACCCAGGACGGTCAGCACCGCGCAGAGCTCGGGAAGCTCGAACGGGCCGGCCTGGGCGAGCCGCCGGGCCAGCCAGTCCTCGACCGACTCGGTGCCGATCCCGGCCGACGACGAGACGCTCGTCAGCACTGGCTGCTGGTCCGGTCCCTGGTCCACGTCAGGCCTCGTGTCCCGCGGCCAGCCGCGAGAGCAGCGTGAGCGGCGACGGCGGAGCGGCGCCGGCAGCCAGCGGCTTCGGGCGCGGCCTCGCACGCAGCCGTGGGACGCGCACGACCAGCGCGCGCGGTCGGCTCACGAAGCGCAGCGGCGCGTCGAGCGTGACCGACTCGCCGTCGATGCCCAGGGCCACAGGTTGGCCTGAGGTGACGTCGAGCTCCGTCGTCGTCCACTCGTGCCATCCCGCGAACCGCTGCGTCTCCCCGGCTGCGTCGAGCGCCGCGAGCTGGTCGGCCTCCGCAGGCCCGGGGACTCGCACCGCCGCCACGCCGAGGACTCCACCGTCCAGGTGCGGGCGGCCTGCGCCGTGACGCAGCGCCGACAGCTGGTACGGGTTGTTCGACACGAGGAGCACCAACGCCGTCGTCGCCTGCTCCCCGCTCGGCAACCGGAACCGCAGGTCGATGGGCGCGGCCGACGGCCCCACCAGCTCGGGGAGCATCTCGACGGCGGTCCGGAACTTCGCCGCGCGGTAGTGCGGCGATCGGACGATTTCCGCGTACGCGCCCATCGACACGTTGTTCACGAAGACCCTGCCGTTGACCTCGGCGAGGTCGACGGCGAACGTCGACGCCGTCCACGAACGCCGACATCGCGCCGGCGACGTCGGTCCCGACGCCGAGGTCCCGCGCGAAATGGTTGCGCGTTCCCGCGGGGACCACCAAGAACGGGACGCGATGGCGCGCAGCCACGGACGCCACCAATGCCTGAGAGCCGTCGCCGCCGGCCATGCCCGAGGAGGTCGCACCCCCGCTCGACGGCGGCTTCCGCGAGCTGGAGCAGGTCGTCGCCCGGGCGGAGCACCACCGGCTCGACGCCGAGGTCGCGGCAGCGGTCTGCCAGCCCGAACCGCGTCGCCTTGCCGCCGCCGGACCTCGGGTTCATCAGCAGGACGGGGTGGCTCGCGCGGGGTGCGACGTCATCGGCCGGCATGCGTCAGGCTCCTCGGCCAGAGAGTCGGCGACCACGGGCGCTTCTCGAATACTGATGGTAGTATCAGGACTGATCTACCAATCGTCAAGTGGAGGAGGAGTTACGGTGGCGGTCGTGACGGCGGAGCTGGAGGGGCAACCGACGCGGCTGGACCGTCGGAAGGCGCGGACGCGGCGGGCGCTCGTGGAGGCGGCGCGGCGGATCCTCGCCGAGCGGGGCACAGCGGACGTGAGCATCCAGGAGATCACCGATACGGCGGACGTCGGCTTCGGGTCGTTCTACAACCACTTCGAGTCGAAGGCCGAGCTGTTCGAGGTTGCGGTCCGGGAGGTGCTCGAGGAGTACGGCGAGAGTCTCGATCGCGCCTGCGCAGACTTGACCGACTCAGCTGAGATCTACGCGGTTGGCGTCCGGATGACGTCGCGACTCGCGCTGACGCGCCCGGCGATCGCCCAGGTGCTGCTGCAGGTCGGCGTGTCCTACGCCTCCGAAGACCGAGGGCTCGCGCCGCGTGCCTTGCGCGACATCCGCCGGGGGATCGCCGACGGCCGGTTCTCGATCGAAGACGCGAACCTAGGACTGATTGCGACCGCCGGGTGCCTGATCGCGTTCCTGCAGACAGCGCTGGACCACACCGACGAGCTCGACGAGGCAGACGCCGACGCGCTTGCCGAGATGCTGCTTCGCATGCTCGGCATGACCGCCCGCTCCGCGCACGCGGTCGCTCACCGACCGCTTCCGACTCTTCTCGGTCGCCCGAGGTCTCCAGGAGAAGACGTTCGCAGCGCTCTCTGAAAGCCAGAGCACGGGCCACGACACGCTGCGCCGGCCGCTATGTGCAACAAGTCTTCCCACGCGCGAACTGCCTGTCCATGCTCGTAGTGGCGAAGGTCCCCGGCTGGCCGAGCACGCGACCTGGACAGCGACGCGGCCGCACGCTGACCGCTGGATCGCGTACATGTCTGAAGCGCACCTATTGCCGGTCCGGGCGAGCAGAACGGCACATCGGTGTGCGGCTCCCGGTGCTCAGCTGGCCGGGAGCGATTGTGGGTGAGCTGCCGCACAGGCTTGGGTGATGCGGGTCGGGCCGCAGCCTGGCGGCCTGGATCCCCTGGGTTGTCTGCCTGTACGGTCGCATAGGTGCTCTGGGCTCCAAGCAGGGTCATCCACTCGATGCTGTTGTGACCGTGATCCTTGGCGACGCATTGCCCAAGATCACTGAATGCGACCGGCTTCGTCCACAGCTGCGACATGTGGTCCAGGACGCACCGGCGGCAGGCAGCCGGTGCGTCCCTATCGATCCGAGGTCCCGAAGGTACCGATCCACCGGTTGGGCTGCCGGTCATCAGCAGCGCACCCCGTCCGGCCAGAAGCCGGACGGACACCCTCCTCGACAGGTTCGCCCGCACATGCTGCCGGAACGACGAGCACGCAACGGCGCGTCCGTGCTCTGCTTGCGCCACGACCCCGCGTATCGGCCGGCACCGAATCCTTTCTCAAAGTGGCTGCGCCTTGTTCACTGAGTTGGTGAACAGACTGAGGGAGGGATTACCCGTGGGTGAGGTAGTTGTCGTCATCGGGGCGGGAGCGATTGGCCAGGCGGTCGCTCGACGGATCAGCGCGGGCAAGCATGTCTTGCTGGCTGATCTGCGTCAGGGCAACGCTGACGCCGCGGGGGAGGTGCTCAGCGACGCGGGCTTCGAGAACAGCACGACGACCGTGGATGTGTCCAAGCGTGAGTCGGTGCTCGCGTTGGTCGAGAAGGCCACCAGCCGGGGCGAGGTGACAGGGCTGGTTCATGCGGCAGGAGTATCGCCCTCGCAGGCGTCTCCGGAGACGATCCTGCGCGTTGACCTGTACGGAACGGCCGTGGTGCTGGAGCTGTTCGGCGGGATCGTCGCGACCGGCGGCTCCGGGGTCGTTATCGCCTCGCAGTCAGGGCACCGTCTGCACGCCCTGACGGCCGAGGATGACAGGGCGCTGGCGACCACGCCGGCGGAGCTGCTGCTGTCCCTGCCGATGCTGCAGCCCGACCAGGTGACCGACCCCCTGAATGCATACCAGCTGTCCAAGCGGGGGAACGTTCTGCGAGTGATGGCCGAGGCTGTCCGGGGGGGGCAGGCGGGGGGCGCGGCTCAACGCGATCAGCCCTGGAATCATCATCACCCCACTGGCCCGCGACGAGCTGACCGGCCCCCGCGGGGAGGGCTACCGGGGCATGATCTCGGGGTCTCCGGTCGGGCGGGCCGGAACTCCGGACGAGGTCGCCACGCTGGGTGCGCTGCTGATGGGACCAGACGGGGCGTTCATCACCGGCAGCGACGTACTCATGGACGGTGGGGTCACCGCGTCCTACTTCTACGGGGATCTCGCCCCGACGTGAGCCGCCGGTGTTTCGGCGCTCGGTGAGGGCGACCTCGCTGACGCGCAGCCCGGTCCGATGGGATGGTCAGTTGATGGTTCCGATTCGTAGGAGCACCTTGACGGCGCGGCGCTCGTTCATCGCGGTGTAGGCCTCGACGACGCCGTCCAGGTCGGTGGTGCGGTCGAACACGCGGCCAGGGTTGACGCGGCCTTCGAGGACGTCGTCGAGCAACTCGGGGATGTAGCGGCGAACGGGAGAGACCCCGCCGCGCAGTCCGATGTTGCGGAAGATGACGGTGTTGATGGGTACCACCACGTCGTGGGGGGCACCGATCGCCCCGACGATCGAGCCGACTCGGGCGATTGCGAAGGCAGTGGTCATGGACTGGCCGGTGCCGACGCACTCCAGAGCTGCGTCTACGCCGATTCCGCCGGTCATGTCGAGGACCTTCGCGGTGGCTTCGTCGCCGCGTTCGGACACGATGTCGGTCGCGCCGAAGTCGCGGGCCAGCGCCTGGCGCACGGGGTTGCGGCTGAGGGCGATGATGCGCTCGGCGCCGAGGCGATTGGCAGCGATAACCGCGCAGAGGCCGACTGCGCCGTCACCGACGACCGCGACCGTGTCACCCTTCTTGACGCCGGCACTGACCGCGGCGTGGTGGCCTGTGCACATCACGTCGGACAGCGCGACCAGCGAGGCGAGAATGTCGTTGGAGTGTTCGGCTCCGGGGACAGCCACCAGGGTGGCATCGGCAAATGGCACGCGCACCGCTTCGCCCTGACCGCCGTCGACACCGTGGTTGCCGAAGGAGCCCCCGTTCAGGCAGTTCGACGGCCAACCCGCAACACAGTTGACACAGGTGCCGTCGCAGAACGTGAAAGGTGCGACGACCAGCTGGCCTTTCTTGATGTCACGCACGTCGGCGCCGACCTCGTGGACCACCCCAATGAATTCGTGTCCGATGGGGCCCAGGGCATGCGGCGAGTCGCCGCGGTAGTACCACAGGTCGGATCCACAGACACAACCCAGCACCACACGCACCACCGCGTCGCCGGGCGCCTGCAGGACCGGGTCGGGCCGCTCACCGACTGCGATGTCTCCTGGTCCACCGAAGATCGCTGCTCGCATCGGGGTGTCGCCTCCGTCGGATGATCGCTTCGGGTCGCCTGAGCCCAACATCCAACCGGGAACCAAGGAGCCGCGACAGTGGCTCTCGTGCCCGGTACTGGCAGAGCCCGCCAGTGGACTAGACGGCGCCCCCACCTGCCCAGATTGGCCGGCACCAGCCCTACCTGGCCGTAGCCCAGTCATGGGCCGGGCCCAAGCCATTGTTGATCAACGTTAGAATCGGGCGATCGCCGGTGCGGATCTGTCCAAGATCGGCTTTCGCGGGTTTTCTCACAAGCGAGTCCGCAGGTCCCGCCCTCGTAGCTCAGGGGATAGAGCACCGCTCTCCTAAAGCGGGTGTCGGCAGTTCGAATCTGCCCGAGGGCACCCATCACGGTCGGGTCTCGGCTCGGCCACGGTTGCTGGTGTAGGCGACGTCACAGCGGTTTCCGGGAACGTGAACGGGCCTGGACCCGTCTCTACACAGGCGTCCCAACCAGGAGGAACACACCGATCATGACCGCGCTCCGCGGCTTCACGCTCACGTCCCACAGCTACGAGACCGATCGCGGCGTCGTCCCGGTCGAGACCGTCCCGCACAGCTACCACTGCCCGGCCGGGCACGTGGTCACGCTCCGGTTCGCGCACGACGCGGACGAGGTCCCGCCCACCTGGGACTGCCCCAAGTGCGGCCGAACGGCCCACGCCGACGAGACGACCGCGCGCCGGGAAGCGGGCTCGGGCGGCCCGATCGCCCTGTTCTCGCCGCGGTCGAACGCCGCCGGTAAGACCCACTGGGACATGCTGCTGGAGCGCCGGACCGTGGCCGAGCTCGAGGAGCTCCTCGAGGAACGGCTCGCGCTGCTGCGGGCTCGCGGCCTCTGACCGGCCCTAGCCCCGGACCGGCGGCCTACGCTGGTCCGGTGAGCGAGTCCATGCCCGAGCAGACCTCGGACGACACCGACCGCGGCTGGGGCGAGCGCCCCGTCGAGGACGACCCGGACGACCTGCGCCGTTTCGAGGAGGACCGTCCCCCGCACCACGGCGACGTCTGAAGGTCGCCGTCCGGGCGGGCGCTCGCGGCCGGACTCAGCCGCGCGTACGCAGCGCGTCGCGGATGTCGGTGAGCAGCTCGACCTCGCTGGGCCCGTCGGGATCTGCCGGCTTCTCGTACCGGGCCCGCAGCGCGTTCACCGGAAGGACCACCAGGAAGTAGATCGCGGCGGCGACGAAGACGAAGTTGACCAGCGGCGTCAGCACCAACCCGATGCTGAAGTGCGCGCCGTTGATCGTGAACGTTCCGACCTCGTTCAGGTTCGGCTTGCCGAAGATCGCGGCGATCAGCGGGTTGATGATTCCGTTGACGAACCCGCTGACCACGGCGCCGAACGCCACGCCGATGACGATGCCGACGGCGAGGTCGACGACATTTCCTCGCATGACGAAATCGCGGAACCCCTTGACCATGGCCTGCCCCTTCACCTCGCGCGGTCATGACCTCGGCGACGCTAGCGGACCGTCAGGACTGTGTCCTGCCGGGACGGATCAGCACCGACAGCCGGGCGGTGGCCTCGGCCGAGGCCAGGACGCGAGCCGTCGTCGGAGTCACCGCGAGCACCAGCAGCGCCCCTTCTGAGCCGCTGGCACCGGCGCTGGGGTCCGGGGCTGCCGGGACGGCGAGCACCCTGGCCTCCGTCGCCACCACCTCGGCCATGCCCGGGTCTTTGTTGGCCGGGTGGTCGCCGCCGGGCACCGAAGACGGGTCGGGACCGAACCCGTCGGCCGCCGATTGCGGCGCGGCCGCCAGCACGTCCACCACGTCCCCGGCGCGGACCAGGCCGGCCGCGCCCGCGTCGGCCAGCCGGACCGCGACCTCGACCAGACCCGACGAGCCGGCCAGCGCGGAGGAGCCCGCGATCCGCACGTCTGTCAACGCTTCGGCCTTGCGCACGGCGGCCGCGAGCGTCCGGCCGACGAGGTCGTCGGTCCTGGCGTACGAACCGTCGGGGACCTGGTCCGGCGGGTAGCGAACCGCCACCAGGTCGCCGGGACCGAGCACCCGGCCGGCCGCGAGCTCGGTCGCTGCGACGACGACGGAGCGGCCGGCTGGCGGGGCCGGCGCGAGCACGGCGAGCGCGGCGGCAGCGGCGACGCCCACGAGCGCGGCCCGGATCGACCGCCGGTGCCGGTACAGGGCACGCCGCACCCGCCGCCGCGCCTGCGGCGGCGGCCACGAGCCCGCTGGTCACGGCAGGGCGAAGGGCAGCGTCAGCCCGTCCAGAGCCGACCCGCACGAGCAGACCCGCTCCGTCGGCATCGCCGGTACCGCGCCGAGCAGCAGCTGCCTGAGCCGCTCGACGTTTCGCCCGAACACCTCGAGGACCTCGGCGTGAGTCACGCCCTCGCCCGGTTCCTGGCCGGCGTCGAGGTCGGTGACCAGGCATAGGGCGGTGTAGCAGAGCGCCAGCTCCCGGGCCATGACCGCCTCGGGGTAGCCGGTCATGCCCACGACCGACCAGCCGTTCGCCGAGAACCATCTCGACTCCGCCCGCGTGGAGAACCGCGGGCCCTCGATCACCACCAGGGTGCCGCCGTCGACCGGCGACCAGCGGGTCGTGCGGGCCACGTCGAGGACCGTCGCGCGGCCGTTCGGACAGTACGGCTCGGCCATCGACACGTGGACGGCGCCTTCGTCGTAGTACGTGTGCACCCGACCGTCGGTGCGGTCGACCAGCTGGTCGGGAACCACGAGCGTGCCCGGGCCGAGGTGTGCCCGGAGCCCGCCGACCGCACAGGGCGCCAGCACCTGGCGGACGCCGACCGAGCGCAGCGCCCACAGGTTCGCCCGGTAGTTGATCCGGTGCGGGGGAAAGCGGTGGTCCCGTCCGTGCCGGGGCAGGAACGCGACCCGTCGGCCGGCCACCGTACCGATCATCAGCGGGTCGCTCGGCGGGCCGTACGGCGTCGTGACCTCGACCTCGTCGAGATCGTCGGCGAGCGAGTAGAAGCCGGAGCCGCCGATGATGCCGATCTCGGCGGCTGAGGGGATCGCGACGTCGGACATGCCTGTCACGCTAACGGCGGCGGGGCGGCTCGGGGCGGATGCACCCCCGGCCTGTGGACGTCAGGGCGCGGCGGCGGCGCTTGTGGAGGAGCTGCTCGAGGAGCCCGACGACCCCGACGACTCCGATGACCCGGACGACCCGGACGACCCGGACGACCCCGACGACCCCGACGAGGCACCGTCCGAGCTCTTCTTCCCCGCGGCCGCGCCGGAGTCGGACTTGCCGCCGGAGTCGGACTTGCCGCCCGAGTCGGACTTGCCGCCCGAGTCGCTCTTCGCGGCGGCCTCCCCCTTGCCCGAGCCGGCACGGCTGTCCGTGCGGTAGAAGCCGGACCCCTTGAAGACGACCCCCACCGCCGAGAACACCTTGCGCAGAGGGCCGCCGCAGGACGGGCACACGGTCAGCGACGGGTCCGAGAACGACTGGACCGCCTCCAGCGGCTCGCCGCAGTCGGTGCACGTGTACTGGTACGTGGGCACGGGGTCTCTCCGGGTTCGGTCTGTCATGGTGCGGTTAGCACTCTCTACCAACGAGTGCCAAGGATGCGATATGCCCAGGGCATCTGTCGAGTTGTCCGCCGGTCACCGGGAGCGGGACAGAGCCTGCAGGGCCAGCACAGCCTGGTCGGCGGACTCGGCCGGGACGAAGAGATGGTCGTGGAAGGCTGCGGCCACGACGTTGCAGCTGATGCCCGCATCGGCCAGAGCGCGGCTGACCGCCGCGGTCAGGCCGACCCCGCCGAGAGCGCTGTGCACCCGAAGGGTGATCCAGGCGAGGACGAGGTCATAGCCCAGGTGCAGGCTGTCGGCTTCCTGCTGGGTGAGGATCGCCGTCGGTCCCTCGTCCTCGGTGAACGTCATGACCGGGTGCGCGGTGGGCGGGAGCGGTCCGTCGGGCGTGGTGAACACGTATCGGCCCGGGCGCAGCTCCGGAAGCATATGGGCGAGCATCTGGTCCAGATCCTCTACCGCTGCCACCGTCGTCCTCTCCCGTCGGGCGCGATCGGCGTCGTCGGACGCGTTGGCTCGCTGCCCGTGCCAGCCTAACGAGAGTGGCTCGAAATCCGCTGACCGAGCCACGGCGGCCGACGCTATGGTGACCCGGCCGGGGGCGCGGACGAGGCGGTGACGACGTGCGGATGTCGCGCCTGCCGTCCGGCCTGGACCCGCTGTTCTGGCGGGTCCTCGCAGGAGTGCTGGTCTCCTCGGTCGGCACCGGGCTGACGCTGCCGTTCCTGCTGGTGTACCTGCACAACGTCCGCGGGATCGGTACGTCGGCTGCGTCGCTCGTCGTCGCCTGGCTCGGACTGGCGGCGCTCGCCGCTGCCCCCGCGACGGGCGCTCTCACCGACCGGGTCGGACCGATGCCTGTCCTGATCTGGGGACAGGTGATCGTCGGCGTCGGTTCGGTCGGCCTCGCCTTCACCAGCACCGTCCCCGTCGCGCTGGTCACGACCGGGCTCGCGTCGATCGGGTTCACGGCGGCGGCGACCGCGGAGTCGACCCTGATCAGCAGGCTGGCCCGCGACGCAGCCCAGGAATGGGTGTTCGGGTTCCAGTACCTCGTGTTCAGCGCCGGCGTCGGCATCGGCGCGCTTCTCGCCGGGCTGGTTGTGAACGTCGCCCAGCCGGCGTCGTTCCAGCTCATCTTCCTGGCCGACGCGGCCAGCTACTTCATCTACGCGGCGGTCATGCTCACGATGCGCAGTGCCGGACAGGCTCCCGAAGCGGAGTCCGGCGCCGACAGCGCCGGAGCCGACGGCTCCGACCCGTCGGCGGACCGTTTCGGACTTCGGGCCGTGTGGCAGGACCGCCCGATGCGCCGCCTGCTGATCGTCGCCATCGTCTCGTGCACGTGCTCGGCGGGGCAGATCGAGAGCGGGTTCCCTGCCTACGCCACGCAGGTCGCCCTGGTGAGCACCCGCGTGCTCGCCGTCGCGTTCGTCGCGAACACCCTGACGATCGTGGTCGGTCAGCTCCTGTTCCTGCCGCACATCGTCGGGCACTCGCGGTCCCGTCTCATCGCCGTCGCGTGCGTCGCCTGGGCGGCGTGCTGGGCGCTGGTGTGGGCCGCGGCCGGCTGGGCCGGAACGTTCACCGCCGCGCTGCTGGTCGTGGCCGGGTTCGTCGTGTTCTCGTTCGGCGAGATCCTCGCCAGCCCTACCGCGCCGTCCATCGTGAACGACCTCGCACCCGAGCAGCTGCGCGGCAGGTACAACGCGGCCTTCTCGCTGACCTTCAGTCTCGGCATCCTCGTCGGCCCGGTCATCACCGGCTTGTTGTTCGGCGCCGGGCTGACCTCCGTGTGGGCGATCGTCGTCGTCACCGGGAACCTGTGGTCCGGCCTCCTGGTCCTGCGGCTCAGGCGGTTGCTGACCCGGGCCCAGGACGGGCTGCCCGACCCGGCCGCCGCCACCGGGTGATCCTGAGGCGTGCCTGGGATCGGGCAGGATGTCGGGCATGCCGGAATCCGGTGCGGAGCACTGGCAGACCGTCTACGCGACGCGGCAGACCGACGAGGTGAGCTGGTTCCAGGCCACGCCGGCAGCGTCCCTGCGTCTGATCGCGGCAGCGGGCGGTCCCCAATCGTCGGTCGTGGACGTGGGTGCAGGTGCGTCCGCGTTGGTCGACGCGCTGGTGGCCGCCTCGTATCACCGACATCACTGTGCTGGACGTTTCCGAGCACGCGTTGGCGGTCGTTCGGGACCGCCTGGGTGAGCGGTCGTCCGCAGTGACCTGGTCCATGCCGACCTGCTGGGCTGGGAGCCGGGCCGCACTTTCGATGTGTGGCATGACCGGGCGCTCTTCCACTTCCTCGTCGATCCCGAAGCGAGGGCTCGATACGTCCGGTTGGTCGAGCGGGCGGTCGCGCCCGGGGGAGCGTGATCGTGGCGACCTTCGCGCCGGACGGTCCGACCCGTTGCTCCGGGCTTGCCGTCTGTCGCTACGACGGCGCCGGTCTCGCGGACGAGCTGGGCGCCGCGTTCGTCCTCGTGCACACCGAGCGCGAGGAGCACCGCACGCCTGCGGGCGTGATGCAGCCGTTCACCTGGGCTGTGCTCACTCGCCGCTGAGGCCGGTGCCTGCCCTCAACGCCTGGAAGCCGCCGACCAGGTCGGTGGCGCGAGTCAGTCCGAGCCGGCGAAGGGTCGCCGCGGCGAGGCTCGAGCTGTAACCCTCGTTGCACACGATGACGATGCGCTGGTCGGCGGAGGTGACCTCGGAGATCCGGAACGGGCTGGTCGGATCCAGCCGCCACTCCAGGACGTTGCGGTCCAGGACGACAGCACCGGCCAGCTCTCCGTCGCGCTGGCGCTGTTCGAGGGGCCGGGTGTCGATCACCAGGGCGCCGGCGGCGACCTCGTCCGCCAGGTCGGCCGGGTCCACGCGGTCCAGCCCTGCCCGGGCGTCGGCGAGCAGCCGGTCGATCGCGCTGGGCTCGCTCATGAGGCACCCGGCCGGGCAGCGACCACCAGCGCGTCGAGCGCCCGGCGGGGACCCTCGGCGGTCTCCACCTCGCGGACGACCTGCTCCGCCCGGTGGATCTGCAGCCCCGTCCCGTCGAGATCGGCCGTGATGTCCGCGGCGGAGTAGAGCACCGCCGGGTCCGGCGGGCCGCCGTAGCCGCGTTCGAGGTTGTCCGAGTCGTGGGCGACCACCAGCAGACGGCCGCCCGGTGCCAGCGCGTCGGCGGCGGTGCGCAGTACGTGGGTGCGCTCCGCGGCGACGATCTGGAGGTAGACGACGAGGACGAGGTCGTATGCCTGCGGCCGCGGTCGGTAGCCGAGAAGGTCGGCGCACTCGGCCTCGAAGCGGCCGGCCGCTGCGCCCAGCCTCTCGACGGCGAGCCCGGTCGCGCGGTCGAGCGCCACCCGGGAGAAGTCGACGGCGGTGGCCTGCCAGCCGCGCTCGGCGAGCCAGAGGCTGTTGCGGCCCTCGCCGGCGGCCAGATCCAGGACCCGGCCAGGCGGCAGGTCCCGGGTGACCTGTTCGACCCACAGGTTGGGCGTCGCGGACCACACGAGCTCGACCTGGTCGTACCGGCGGTCCCACTCCTCCGCGTCCACAGCCCTCCTCGGTGTCATCGCCCGCGCCGCGCCCACGGCCCCCGCCCACGCCCCCGCGATCTTGAGAGATACAGGGCTCCGTACGGCGTGTCACCCCTGAATCTCTCAAGATCGCGGGAGGGCGGGATCAGGCCAGGGAGAGGAAGAGCTTCTCGAGTGCGGCGAGGTCGGGGGTCCCGGTCTTGTCGGGCTCCGCGATGCACTGGCGCAGGCCGCTCGCGACGATCGCGAAGCCGGCCCGGTCGAGCGCCTTGGAGACCGCGGCCAGGAGCGTGACCACGTCCTGGCAGTCGCGCCCCTCCTCGAGCATCCGGATCACCCCGCCCAGCTGCCCCTCGGCCCGCCGCAAGCGGTTCAGGATCGAGGTCGAGTCTTCTGCGTTGAGCTCCACGTGGGTCTCCTGGTCGGGTCAGTCGGATCACAGGGACGTCACCGTACGAGGACGGGCCGCGGCCCAGGATCGCGCATCACGCGGTCGTGGGCTGCTCGGCCGCGGTGCCACCCGCCTGCTCGGCCACCAGCCGGCGGACGTGCTCCATGTCCAGTCCGCGTACGCCGGCGATGACCTGCTCGAGGGCTGCTGCCGGCAGCGCGCCCGGCTGGGAGAAGACCAGGATGCCCTCGCGGAACGCCATCAGCGTCGGGATGGAGGTGATGCCGGCGGCCGCCGCGAGGCTCTGCTCGGCCTCGGTGTCCACCTTGCCGAACACGATGTCCGCGTGCACGCCGGCCGAGCGTCTCGAAGACCGGTCCGAACTGCCGGCAGGGTCCGCACCAGGAGGCCCAGAAGTCCACCAGCACGATGTCGTTGTCGATGATCGCCTGCTCGAAGGTGCCGGCGGTCAGCTCGACGGTTGCCATGATCACTCCTCGGTTCTCGGCGCAGCTCTCGGTCATACCCCGATGGGTATGTCAACGACGGGCCGTGCTCGGGTCTTCCCAGCGTCAGCGGCACTGGCAGCGGCGGTCGGCGGGAACCTCGGCCAGCACCTGGTCGACGTGTCGCCCGCAGCCGGAGTACGTGATCTTGCGGCACCTGCGGCAGATGGCCGGGCTGCACATCCTGGCGTCCTCCTCGGCTCGGGGCGATGCGAGCACTATACCCCAGGGGGTATCATGACCTACCTCGAGCCGGACCGAAGGAAGGGATGGACATGGCGTACGGAAAGCAGGTCCAGGAGGAGCTGCGACCGCACACGCGGGAGCTTCGACGGATGATCCCGGACGTCTACCAGGGGTTCGCCTCGCTGCACGATGCGGCGCTCGCCCCAGGCGCGCTGGACACGAGGACCAAGGAGCTCATCGCCCTGGCCATCGCGATCAGCTCGGAGTGCGACGGGTGCATCGCGGCGCACGCCCACGCGGCCGTACGGCACGGCGCCACCCTCGAGGAGGCGGCCGAAGCCATCGGCGTCACGATCCTGATGAACGGCGGGCCGGCAACCATCTACGGCCCCCGTGCGTTCGCCGCGTTCTCGGAGTTCTTCGCCGACCGGGCCGCGGAACCGGACGCGCGGGCGAGCTGACCTGCACGGCCGCCTGGCCGGGGACCAACGGCCCTGGCCCGCCTGATCGATCACACCTGGACTGGACCTATGCGAACTCGTGGGCTCGCTGCCGCCGGGCTGTTCGCCGTGCTGGTCGTGGCCGGCTGCACGGTCGTCGAGCAGCCGAACGGCGGCATGGGCGGCGCCGGGATGATGGGGGGCGACACCGCCTACCACTCATCCACCCCGACCTGCACCGCTCCCGCCGGCCTGCCCGGCGTGACGGTGACGGTGCTCCTGGGTGACATGGGCATGACCCGGGTGATGGGCGGGACCGCCCCGCTCGGGGCGCACATGATGCTCCGCGCTGCTCCCGCCATCGTGCCGACGGGGACGGTCACCTTCGTGGCGACGAACATGGGCTGGCGTGCCCACGAGCTGGTGATCCTGCCGCTGGCCGATGGCGAGGGGGCTGGTCAGCGGATCGCCGGTCCCGACGGCAAGATCGACGAGACCGGAAGTCTCGGCGAGGCGTCCGCGAGCTGCGCCTCGGGGGCCGGGGAGGGGCTCCAGGCGGGGACGTCCGGTTGGACCACGCTGACGCTCGCGCCCGGCCGGTACGAGCTGCTGTGCAACCTTCCCAACCACTACGCAGACGGGATGCACACCGAGCTCGTCGTCACCGGCTGATCGGCCGTTCGGTTGACGTCGGGGACGGAACGCCGTGGCTAGGCTCCAGGCGGGGCGCGGGGCCGGGTCGACCGACGCGCAGGGGCGACAGGCGTGGGGGCGATGAGCATGCGGTGGACGTCGGGCGCGATCCGGCTCCGGACGTCGGCGGCGGTGGCCTCGTTGGTCGCGTTCGTCCTGCTGTCACCGATGACGGGTCCCGTCGGCGCCGCCGCGGCGGCGGTGCCGGGTCCGTGCGGGACCCTGGACTACGACCCCGGCCACCTCCCCGACTACGAGCACGTGGTCGTGGTGATGGACGAGAACCTGAGCTACGCGCAGCTGCAGAACGCCACGACCGCCCCGTACCTGAAGTCGCTGGCCGGCGCGTGCGGCTCCGAGACGAACATGCACGCCGCGACGCACCCGTCCCAGCCCAACTACATGGCCGCCACGTCCGGCTTCGCGACGGTGCTGGGCACGCACACGGCGAACGACAACATCTTCCACCAGGCCCAGGTGGCGGGGGACACGTGGCGCGGCTACGACGAGTCCATGCCGAGCAGCTGCTCGGCCAGCACCAGCGGGGCGCCCACGTACAAGGCCGGACACAACCCGGCCTTCTGGTACACCGACCTGCGGACGCCGACGAACACCTGCAAGAAGAACGACCTGCCGATCGCGGGGCTGGACGCCGACATCGCCGCGGACACCCTGCCCACGTTCGCCTGGATCACCCCGAACCTGTGCGACGACATCCACTGGGCCCCGGCCTGCGGCTACCCGAGGACCTCACGCATCGCCGTCGGCGACACGTGGCTGTCCACGCTCATCCCACGGCTGACCGCGATGCCCAGCTACCAGGCCGGCCGCACCCTGGTCATCGTCACCTTCGACGAGGGCGGCGAGTCCGGGACCAACGGCGCCGACTGCACCGACCCTGCGTACTACCCGGGGCACCAGGACTGCCGGATCGCGACCTTCGTGGTCTCGCCCTACGTCACGCCTGGAGCCTGGGACGGCAGCGACCAGAACCTGTACTCGCTGCTGGGCACCGTCGAGGACATCCTCGGCTACCCGAGGCTGGGACGGGCGGTCGGGCAGCCCAGCCTGCGACCTGGCCTCGGCTTCTGACCGCCCCTGCCTCAGCAGACCGGTATCGCCGCAGACCGCGGCTTGCATCGTCCGTACATCCGTGCGAATGTACGGATATGAGCCCCCCGATCCGGCTGGACCATGAGCACCCGGTGGACGCCGGCCGCGTCCGTGCGGCCCGGGCGGCGCTGGTCTCCGAACCGGATGCGCGCCGTCTGAGCGAGCTGCTCGCGCTGGTCGCGGACCCGGTCCGCTCGCGGATCCTGATCGCGCTCGGCGCGGTCGAGTCGCTGTGCGTGGGGGACCTGGCCCTGGCGCTCGGCGTCTCCGAGGACGCCGTGTCGTACGCCCTGAAGCTGCTGCGCACGGGCGGGTTGGTCAGCTTCACCAAGGAAGGTCGCGTGGTGTTCTACCGGCTGGCCGACGGCTTCCCGCACGACCTGGTCGAGCACTGCCTGCGTCAGCTGCTGACCATCACCGCGCCGGGAGCCCGGTCGTGACCGCCGCGTGGGATGCGCTGCGGCACGCGCTCGGCATCACCGTCTCGATGACGTGGGAGGTGCTGTGGGCGCTGATCCTGGGCTTCGCCCTCTCCGCGATCGTGCAGGCGGTGGTCCGGCGCGAGTCGATCGTGCGCGTCCTCGGTGACGGCCGCCCGCGTACGTTGGCCGCCGCCACCGGGCTGGGAGCCGCGTCCTCGTCGTGCTCGTACGCCGCGGTCGCTCTGGCCCGTTCGTTGTTCCGCAAGGGAGCGAGCTTCATCGCGGCCATGGCGTTCGAGATCGCGTCCACCAACCTTGTCGTCGAGCTCGGGATCATCATGGCGCTGCTGCTCGGCTGGCAGTTCACCCTGGCCGAGTTCGTCGGCGGCCCGCTGATGATCGTGATCCTCGCCGTGCTGTTCCGGCTGTTCGCGCGGGAGAAGCTGCTGCGCGACGCACGCACGCAGGCCGACCGCGGTGTCGCCGGGTCCATGGAGGGGCACGCGGCCATGGACATGAGCGTCCGGGGCGAGGGCGGCGTGTGGCACCGGCTGCGGTCGCCGGCCGGGTTCACCTCGGTGTCGCACGTGTTCGTCATGGAGTGGGCCGCCGTCGTCCGTGACATCGCGATCGGTCTGCTGATAGCCGGGGCGGTCGCGGCATGGGTTCCGACGACGTTCTGGGAGAGCTTCTTCTTCACCGACCACCCGGTCGTGTCCGCGATCTGGGGGCCGCTGGTCGGACCGATCGTCTCGATGCTCAGCTTCGTCTGCTCGATCGGCAACGTGCCGCTCGCGGCGGTGCTGTGGAACGGGGGCATCAGCTTCGGCGGTGTCATCGCGTTCATCTTCGCCGACCTGATCATCCTCCCGATCCTGAACATCTACCGGAAGTACTACGGCATGCGCATGATGCTGTTCCTGCTCGGCACGTTCTACGCGTCGATGGTGGCGGCCGGGTACCTGGTCGAGATCATCTTCGCCGTCCTGCACCTGACCCCGACCGAGCGGAACGCGACGGTGCTCGAGGCCGGCATCAGCTGGAACTACACGACGTACCTCAACCTCGCCTTCATCGTGCTCGCCGCCGTGCTCGTGTGGCGGTTCTACCGCACCGGCGGACGCGAGATGCTCGCGATGATGGGCGGCGGCCCCGACGACATGGCCGGCCACGACCACTCAGCGCACGGAACCTGACGGGTCGTCGCGCGGTCCTGTGCGCAGGTGGTCAGCAGCGTGTCCTTGACGGCGGCAGGTCCAGGTCCGGCACGAGCTCGCGCAAGAGTGCTCGGACCCGGCCGTCGATCTCGTCCCGGATGGCGCGTACCTCGTCGAGCGGCCGGCCGGCCGGGTCGTCGAGCTCCCAGTCCAGGTAGCGCTTCCCGGGGTAGACCGGGCAGGCGTCGCCGCAGCCCATGGTGACCAGGACGTCGGCGGCGCGGCCGGCCTCGTCGGTGAGCGGCTTCGGGAACT
This sequence comes from uncultured Actinomycetota bacterium, assembly GCA_963771835.1. Taxonomy (GTDB): domain Bacteria; phylum Actinomycetota; class Actinomycetes; order Prado026; family Prado026; genus CAVQCJ01. Next base: position 655,307 of record CAVYVA010000002.1, on the reverse strand, counting down.
CCTGCGAGATGTCCAGGCCGACCTCGGCGAGTGCGGTCGCGACAGCCGGGTTGACGGTGTCGGCGGGCGCGGACCCGGCCGAGCGCACGCGGACCCGGCCGCGGGCGTAGTCGGCCAGCAGGGCCGCGGCCATCTGCGACCGGCCCGCGTTGTGCACGCAGACGAACAGGACCTCCGGCACGTCGTTCACGGGGCGTCCCTGATCCCGGACGTCGACAGCGGCAGGGACGCGGCGGGTACGCGTCGGGCCGCAGGGAAGAGCGCGACCACCGCGCCGACCCCGAGCACCAGGCCGGCCAGCTGCGCGAGGACGAAACCCGGGACGGACGAGGGGGCGATGCCGGCGAACGTGTCGCTGAACGCGCGGCCCACGGTCGCGGCGGGGTTCGCGAACGACGTCGAGGACGTCCACCAGTACGCCGCGCCGATGTAGGCGCCGACCGCCCACGGCAGCACCGCGAGCGAACCCGCGCGGACGAGCGCGAAGACCAGGGTCACCAGACCGGCTGTGGCCACGACCTCCGCCAGCATCAGGTTCGGCCCGCTGCGCTGCTGCTGCGAGATCGACACCAAGGGCAGGGCGTACATGGCGTTCGCGAGCACCGCCCCGCAGACTGCTCCGGCGAGCTGCGCCGGCAGGTACGCCCCCAGCTCGCGACCGCGCAGGCCGGAGCCGGCAGCGCGTCCCAGCCACCAGTCCGCGAGCGAGACGACCGGGTTGAAGTGCCCGCCCGACACCGACCCCAGCACGAGGATGAGCAGCGCGAGGCCGCCCGCGGTGACCAGCGCGTTGACCAGCAGCTCGAGCGCCGCGTCGGTGGTCAGGTTCTGTGCCGCGATGCCCGACCCGATCACGACGGTGACAAGCAGGGCGGTGCCGGCGAACTCGGCCGCGGCACGCCGGGCCAGGGTGCTCGCGGCCGGGTCGGCGGCCATCAGCAGGGCCGCCGGGTCAGGTCGCGGTCCGCCGCGTCGGCGAGCCCGGCGAGCGCGTCCCGTGCGGCGTCGAACGCGTGCGGGGCCAGGCGGTAGTAGGTGAACCGCCCGTGCGGCTCGCCCACCACCAGGCCGGCCTCGCGCAGCAGTCGCAGGTGGTGCGAGACGAGGGTCTGCTTGGCACCCAGTGCGTCCTGCAGGTGGCAGGTGCACAGCTGCTCGCCCGAGAGCATCTCCAGGATCGCCGCCCGCATCGGGTCGCCGACCAGGCGCAGCAGCTCGCCGCTGGACCCGATCGCGACCGGTTCGGTCGCCGCGGGTCGGCTCCGGTGGATGCTCACATCAGCCGGGGTTGATGCCACCGGGCGATCGTCGCACCAACCGACGCTGATGCGTCAAGCGAACGTCGGGTGAACATCGGCGCAGCAGGCCGAGTCCGCCTGTCCGGTGCCCGCTCCGCAGCAGCCGTCGACCGCCCCGCCCGACGCGGGGTCGTCGGTGCGACCCTCGAGCTCGGCACCGGCGTCGGCGAGGACGGTGTAGACCTCCCAGCGGTGCCCGGCCGGGCCGTCGACCCAGACCTTGTCCTGCAAGGCGTAGCAACAGATGGTGCCGTCCTCCACCTCGGTCGGCAGACCCGCCGCCGCGAGCCTACGGGTCTCGGCCACCACCTCGTCGGTCGAGCCGACCTCGACGCCCAGGTGGTTCAGCGACCCGCCGTGGCCGGGGTTCTCGATCAGCACCAGCTTCAGCGCCGGCTCGTCGATGGCGAAGTTGGCGTACCCGGGCCGGCGCTTGGCCGGGCCGGTGCCGAACAGGGTGGAGTAGAAGGCGACGGCCTCGTCGACGTCGTCGACGTTCAGGGCCAGCTGGACACGGGACATGGCATCTCCTCAGGTATTGACGTGGATCGATGTCTTGAGCGTCCCACCACACATCGACATCTGTCAATGATTGACGCTTGTCGATCTCTGGCGCACAATGGGGGCATGCCCAAGCCGTTGCCCCTGATCGCCCCGGTGCCCACCGCGGACGTCTGCTGCTCCCCGCTCGCCGAGGCCCCGCTGACCAGCGCGGACGCCGTCGAGCTGGCCTCCCGGATGAAGGCGCTGGCCGACCCGGCCCGGCTCCAGCTGCTGTCGATCCTGCTCGCGAGCGAGGACGGACAGGCCTGCACCTGCGACCTCACCGAGCCGCTCGGTCTGAGCCAGCCCACCGTCACCCACCACCTGCGCAGGCTGCTGGACGCCGGCCTGGTCGGTGCCGAGCGAAGGGGTGTGTGGACGTTCTACCGGGTCGTGCCCGAGGCGCTGACCGCCCTGGCGGCCGTGCTCACGCCGGCCGGTCGCGCCGCCTAGGTCGAGCGCTTGAGCGCGCGCCAACCACCGGCCCGGTTGTTCGCGATGATCTGCCGGAACATCGCGCTGAGCGCGGGCGCGTTGATCGTCTCCCCGTGGCGCACGGCCACGGTCCGTGCGGTCGAGTTGTCGTGGCCGGCGGTGATGATGCCGTCGGGGTCCGGGACGATCGCGCCGTCGTAGAGGAAGACGTTCACGTGGTCCTTCGCCGCGAGCAGGGCGCAGACGTTGCCCTGCAGGACGAAGTACGGCTGCCTGGTCCGTTTGATCGTCTCGGTGACCTCCGGGTCCGCGGCGTGGACGAGGTCCCGGACCTGCCGGCACACCGCCTGCTGCCACGGGGGGAGCGCGTCGATGTACGCGTCCACGCGCTCGTCGGTCGGGTACGTCAGCGTCCTCGCCTCCCGCGTGCCGAGCATCGCCGGTACGACAGCCCCACCCTTGTCCATCGCCGGTGCCGGCGGAAGTGTCGCGCCCGGGTCCGGGGAGCCGGGTGACGGTCCGCGCCCCCGGCTACCGTGGCCGCCGTGAGCGAGCGCGCCGGGCTACCAGGTGACGTCCGGCTCGTCCTGGCGGCGCAGGCCCTGCGCGCGTTCACGTACGGGTTCGGTGCAGTCCTGCTCGGCCGCACGCTGGTGCAGCTGCGCCTCGGTGCGACCGGGGCCGGTCTGGTGCTGGCTGCGAGCGTGGCCGGGACGGCACTCGCGTCGGTGCTGGTCGCGCGGCGTGGCGACCGCTTCGGCCGGCGGCGCAGCTACGCGCTGCTGTACGTCGTCCTCGCGCTGACCGGGGTGGTGTTCGCGTTCGCGACCGCCGTGTGGCCGATGGCGCTGCTCGGCCTCTTCGGGGCCCTGTCGACCGAGGTGATCGAGTCCGGCCCCTTCACCTCGCTCGAGCAGGCGATGCTGTCCACCGAGCTCGCCGGCAGCCGGCGGGTCCACGGCTTCGGGATCTACAACGCGGTGGCCGCGGTCTCCGGGTCGTTGGGCGCGCTGGCCGCTGCGCTCCCGTCGCTCGCGCGCGGAGTGTGGCCGACGGCGCCGTCGGACCAGCGCTGGTTCCTGCTGTTCGTACCGGTCGCGCTGGCCGGGGCGGTCCTCGCCGGCAGGCTCAGCGCGCGGGTCGAGCCGCCGCAGGTCGGGCGGTCCGCGACGGGGCTGGGGCGGTCGAAGCCCAGGGTCAGGCGGCTGTCGGCGCTGTTCGCGGTGGACTCCTTCGCCGGCGGCATCACCATCTCGGCGTTCATCGCCTACTGGTTGACCGCCCGCTTCGACGCGTCCGCCACCGTCGTCGCGGTCACGTTCTTCGTCCTGGGGCTGCTGCAGGCGGGTTCGTTCCTGGTCGCGCCGCGGCTGGCGGACCGGTTCGGCCTGCTGCCCACGATGGTCTTCACCCACCTGCCGTCCGACGTCCTGCTCGCCGCGGTCGCGTTCGCGCCCACGCTGCCGGTGGCGATCGGGCTGCTGATGGCGCGCACCGCCCTGTCGCAGATGGACGTCCCGACGCGGCAGGCGTATGTGATGGCGATGGTCGACCCGGTCGAGCGCACGGCCGCCGCCGCGTACACGAACACGGCCCGCTACCTCACCCGTCCATTCGGACCGCCGGTCGCGGCCGCTGCGTCCGGGGTCGCCCTGGGGTTGCCGTTCCTGCTGTCCGGGTCGATCAAGGCGGCCTACGACCTGACCCTGTGGGCGTGGTTCCGCCGGGTCCCGATCGAGCCGAGCGCCCGGCCGGCCGCAGTCACACGTGCCGTCGAGGAGCAACGATGAGATGGGTCACCCGTGAGCGCCCCAAGACCGACCGGATCGCGTGCCCCTGGCTGATCCGACGGTTCATCGACCCGCAGGCGGAGATCGTCTACGTGCCCGCCGACCGGGTCCTGCTGGTGGCCGCCGAAGAAGGCGCGCACTCGTTCGACGCGCCCGGTGCGACGTACTCGCACCGCGGGAGCGCCTGCACGTTCGAGACGCTGGTCGCGGACTTCGGGCTGAGCGGGGACGCCGCACTGATGCGCCTGGCCCGGATCGTGCACGCTGCCGACATCTCCGAGGACCTGGACACCGACCCGCTCGGTCCCGGCCTGCTGGCCATCGGCGTCGGAGGACTGGACGCCGAACCGGACGACCACCGGCTGCTCGAGCGCGGCAGCTTCGTCTACGACGCCCTGTACGCGTGGTGCCGCCGCGAGACCCGGACCGAGGTCGAGTGAGCAGCGAGCCCGGCGAGCCGGTCGCACCGTCGCGCCACGGTGTCGGTCTGCGCGAGGCGACGCGGGTCTGGGCGCACGTCGGCCTGAACACGTTCGGCGGCCCGGCCGGCCAGATCGCCGTGATGCACCGCGAGCTCGTCGAGCGCCGCCGGTGGGTCAGCGAGCGCCGGTTCCTGCACGCGCTGAACTACTGCATGATCCTGCCCGGCCCGGAGGCGCAGCAGCTGGCCACGTACATCGGATGGCTGATGCACGGCGTGCCCGGCGGTGTGATCGCCGGCTCGCTGTTCGTCATCCCGGGCTTCGTCGCGATGCTCGTGCTCGCCGCGACGTACGCCGTGTACGGGTCGGTGACCTGGGTGGCCGGGCTGCTGTTCGGGATCCAGGCCGCGGTCGTGGCGATCGTCACGGAGGCGGTGATCCGGATCGGTCGCCGGACGCTGCGGAGCACCGCGCTGCGCGTCACCGCGGCGGTCTCCTTCGTCGCGATCTTCTGCTTCGCGGTCCCGTTCCCGTTCATCGTCGCCGGGGCCGGGCTGTTCGGCTGGCTGGCTGGGCGCAGCCGCCCCTCCTGGTTCCCGCTCGGTGCCCAGCACGCCGAGCAGGCCGACGACGGGCCACGTGCCCTGCTCTCGGACGACGAACGCGTCGCACCTGCCACCGCCCGACGCGCCCTCCTCGCCGCGTCGGTCTGCGCGGTGCTGTGGCTGACCCCGGTCCTCGTGCTGCTGGCGGTGCTGGGGAGCGAGAACGTGTTCGCGCAGGAGGGGGTGCTGTTCTCCAAGAGCGCCGTGGTCACGTTCGGCGGCGCCTACGCGGTGCTCGGGTACGTGGCGCAGCAGGCGGTCACCAGGTACGCGTGGATCTCGCCGCAGGACATGATCGTCGGGCTGGGCCTGGCCGAGAGCACCCCGGGACCGCTGGTGATGGTGCTCGAGTTCGTCGGGTTCCTCGCGGCCTACAACGCCCCCGGATCGTTGCCGCCGCTGGTGGCGGGCACGCTCGGCGCGGTCCTGACGGTGTGGGTGACGTTCGTGCCGTGCTTCCTGTTCATCTTCCTGGGGGCGCCGTACGTGGAGCGGCTGCGCGGCAACGTGGCTCTGTCGCACGCGCTCACCGCGGTCAGCGCCGCGGTGGCCGGCGTCGTCCTGAACCTCGCCGTCTGGTTCGCGATCCACACGGCGTTCGCGACGGTGGACGACCGGACCTACGGTCCGCTGCACCTGCCGGTCCCGGAGTGGTCGTCGATCAGGGTGGCCTCGGTGGCGATCTCGGTGCTCGCCGGGGTGGCGGTGTTCAGGTACCGGCTCGGGACGTTGCGCGTGATCGGCCTGTCCGCGCTGGCCGGAGCCGCCCTGGCGCTGCTCGGCCTCACCTGAGCGGTCGTGCCGCGGTCAGCCGACGGGAGACTGCTCGGCTCCGCGGGCCGAGATCGAGGAGCCCCGGCGCGGGTCGCCGACAGCGGCGGTGCGGATCACGACCACGCCGAGCAGGGCGACGGCGACGGCGAGTCCGGGGGTGAAGCTGAACCCGGCGTAGCTCGTCGAGGAGTTGAAGGGGAAGCCGACCAGCCCGGTCACGGACAGCGCGAGCAGGGCGACCGCCACCATGACCACGCCGACCACCGAGCCGGTGGCGCGGACGCGGTACGGCCAGGCGCTCGTCGGGGTGTGCCGCGGCGTGCTGTCCCACCAGGGCAACGGCATGTGCTCGAACGGGCGAGTCAGCCAGACCAGCGCGAACGTGTAGACGAAGAACAGGCCCCAGAACAGCAGCCGCGGCCCCAGCCACCCGGGCGTCGAGTAGCCGGGCAGGTCCAGCGAGAACGCGCGCAGCGTGAGCAGTGCGAAGATCATCGCGACCAGGTGCCACAGGTAGATGCTCATCGCCGCCGCGTTGACGACGGCGGTGACCCGCCAGACCCGGCTGCGCCCGGCGAGTGCGGCCAGGCCCGGGTAGATCAGGCAGACCAGCGCGCCGAGCGTGACCGCGTGCACCGCCATGACGATCGATGGCGGGGCCATGTTCGAGATGCGCTCGCCCGGCATGCCGACCAGCGAGAGCGGCCACGGGCCGAAGGTCACCAGTGCCGTGTTGGTCGCGATCCCCGCGAGGGCGATCATCGCGGCCCGGGCGCGGCTGGGCCGGCGCGACGGCGAGAACAACCACAGCCCGACCTGGCCGGCGAGCGCCCAGACCAGGACGAAGTTGGCGAGCCGGATCCCGTCCGGGGCACCGGCGAGGTTGCCGAGGTCGACGGCCGCGACCGCGGCCATCCAGCCGCCGCAGGCAAGCACCGGGTGCGCGGAGAAGCGCACCAGCAGCGGCGTCAGCGCGGTGACGAGCAGGTACGCCCCCAGGAACCACAGCAGCTGGGTCGACACCCGCAGCAGCGGCAGGCTGACGTCGTGGTTCCACGCCAGCAGCAGCGGCGAGATCACCACCCAGAACCCGACGTACGCCAGGACCGGGCGCAGCAGCCGTCGCGCCCGCGCCGACAGCCACACCGGGTACGACGTCGCGTGCCGGTACGACAGGGCGTTGGCCCAGGCGCCCGCTGCGAAGAACAACGGCATGATCTGCAGCAGCCACGTGACCAGCTGCAACGCGGGCGTGCTGGCGAGCGTGTTCGACAGCTCGGCGCCGGAACCGGTGAACACCACCAGCGCCATGAACGAGTGGCCGAACACGACCAGCACCAGCGAGAGGCCGCGGACCAGGTCGACGACGCGGTCGCGGTCGGCGGGCGTCCTCGCCTCGAGCTCGGCGGCGGACGGGTAGGACCGCCACGGAGTCGTGCAGCGTCCGGCGGCCGGTACGGCCGGGACCTTGCGTGGTCACGGGTTCAGGCATCGTCCCCGGCAGACGCCTGCTGAAGCGCCATCGCCCGGGCCACGATCGCGGGCGGTGCGTGGAAGTCCCAGGCGCGGAACAGGACGGCGTTGCTCACGCCCATCGCCGGTCCCTGCATCTGCGTGACCAACGTCAGCATCATCCGCGGGGCCGGGTGGCCGGGGATGCCGGCGAGGTACTCGCGGTGCGCCTCGAGCGAGGCGATGCCTCGTTCGAGCGGCTCGCCGGTGACATCGACGCCGTGCGTCGGGCGCGGGTCGCCGGACACCAGCAGCCACCGGGTGGACCACGGCTGCAGCCCTTCGCCCACCAGCTCGGGGAAGACCCAGCGGTTGCCGGCGTCGCGCAGGGCGTCGATGGCGGCCAGGCCCGCGACCCGGTGGTCGGCCTGGTTGAGGCCCGCGATGAACTCGACCTCCCAGCTGCCGACCACGACGGCGTCCGGCCGGTACGTGCGGATGGCCCTGGCGATGTCGCGCCGCATCGCGAGGCTGTACTCGAGCACGCCGTCGGGGTAGTCGAGGAAGTCGACGCGGCTGACCCCGACCACCTTCGAGCCGGCCACCTGTTCGACCTGCCGCAGCTCCCTGGTCCGCTCCGGCGGGCTCTGGTCCATCCCGGCCTCGCCCTTGGTGAGCAGGAGGTACACCACCTCCACACCGCGTGCGGTCCAGGCGGCGACGGCCGCCGAGGTCCCGTACTCGATGTCGTCGGGGTGCGCCACCACGCACAGCACGCGCTCGAAGGCGTCCTCGGGGAATGCGGGCAGCCGCTCGGGGGCGGTGGCGGGGTCCATCGGTGCAGGGTATTGGAGGCTGCCTGGTTCAGGTGTTGAACGTCCACCGTCCCCGGTGTTGCCTTCTGCGTAGCAGGTGTGGTTGCGTGCGACCCACGGTGCTGGCGGGACGTCGTCCACACGGGCCGGCGGCCGGCACCTCCGCCGAGTCCAGGATGTCTCTGGAGCCGGGGACCCAGGTTCCTGGGGTGAATCCGACCGGGTGCGTGCTGCCTGGTTGGTAGGGCGTTCTTCCCCGCCCGAACCCGACAGCTAACCCGGTAGGCGGCCGAGGAAGTGAGGAGTGCCGCCGCAGTGGCGTCCACCCGAGCTGGTTCCCGTCTTGTGCGGGTGTTGTTGGTGTCTGTGGTGGTAGCTGGTCTGGGTGCGGTGCTGGTGCCGCAGTCGGGGTCGGCGGCGCCGCGGCCGACGTTGGATCAGGTGCGGGCGCAGCTGGCTGCTCTGGGTGCGCAGGGTGAGGTGGCGCAGGAGCAGCTGAACCAGACGCAGGTGCAGATGGCGACGGCGCAGCGGTTGCTGACCCAGCTGCAGGCGCGGGTGGCCCGTTCGCAGGCGCTGGTGGATGCGGCGCAGGCGCAGGTCGGGGTGCTGGCGTCGGCGGCGTACCGCTCGGGCGGGGTGGACCAGACGTTGGAGCTGTTGCTGGCGGACAACCCGACGCAGTTCCTGGAGCAGATGGCGACGCTGGACCAGGTGTCGAGCCGGCAGACGCAGGTGCTGCGGGCGGCGGCGGTGGCCCAGCAGCGGTTGGCGCAGGACAAGCTGGCGGCGGCGCAGCAGGTGACGCTGTGGCGGGGCCTGTACGCGGCTGCGGTGGCGCACCGGGCGGCGGTGCAGGCCGCGACGGACAAGATGGCTGCGCTGGAGGCGTCGTTGACCGCTGCGCAGAAGGCCGCGCTGCAAGCGCAGGCCGACGCCGCCAGGGCTGCGGCCAGGGCGGCTGCCGCGGCGGCACTGGCCAGGGCGCAGGCTGCAGCCGCGGCGGCGGCCGACGCAGCCGCTGCCACGGCACGCGCGAAGGCGAAGAGCTCGAAGCAGAAGTCGTCCAAGCCGGCCAGGACCACCCGGCGCCGCTCGCCGCCCGCCTCCTCCGGAGGCACGCACAGCAGCACCGGGTCCAGCATCGGGCAGCGGGTCGTGGCGTACGCCCTGGCGCAGGTCGGCGACCGGTACGTGTGGGGCGCGAGCGGCCCGAGCGCGTTCGACTGCTCCGGCTTGACGATGCGCGCCTACGCACAGGTGGGCATCTCGCTGCCGCACTCGTCCAGCGCCCAGTTCGGGTCGGGCCGGCACATCTCCCGCGGCAGCCTGCAGCCCGGCGACCTGGTCTTCTTCTACAGCCCGATCCACCACGTCGGCATCTACATCGGCGGCGGGATGATCGTGCACGCGGCCAACCCCGGCGAGGGCGTCACCACCGCCCCGCTGGACTCCATGCCGTACTCCGGCGCGGTCCGGCCGTACTGAGCCGCGGTCAGGGGCCGAAGCGGACGACCCCGGAGGGGGTCGCGGCAGCCGTCACCCGCTGGTCGTGCGGTTCGGCCGGCACCGCGTCCAGCAGCTCCTCGTCGTAGAGCAGCGCCACGACCGGCGTCCCCGGGTCGAGCAGCGCGAGCGAGCGGTCGTAGCAGCCGCCGCCGAAGCCCATCCGGGTCCCGTCCGCTCCGACGGCGAGCCCGGGGGCGAGCACCACGTCGGCCGTGGCGATCGCGTCCAGGCCCAGCCGGGGCCCGGCCGGTTCCAGCAGCGAGGCGTTGCCGGGCAGCGAGCACGGAACCAGCGCCGCGTCGCCGGCGTACTCGGCCCAGTCCATCCGCAGCCCTTCGACCAGCACCGGCAGCAGCACCCGGACCCCGCGCGCGCTCAGCGCGTGCAGCAACGGTCCGGTGCCCGGTTCCGAGGCGCGGGAGACGTACGCCGTCACGGTCCGCGCCGCCCGCACCTCGGGGAGGTCGAGCACGGCCGCCGCGATGGCCTGCGCCGCCGCCACCCGAGCCGGCTCGTCGCGAGCCTGCCGGGCGGCGCGCAGACGGCTCCGCAGGGCGGCCTTGTCGGTCGGCGGGATCATGGGCCCATCATCGCGCCCGCGCCCTCTAGGGTGCGGGGTATGCGCGTGACCAAGGCGGTGATCCCGGCGGCCGGCCTGGGGACCAGGTTCCTGCCGGCGACCAAGGCCACGCCCAAGGAGATGCTCCCGGTCGTCGACAAGCCCGCGATCCAGTACGTCGTCGAGGAGGCGGCCTCGGCCGGCCTGTCCGACGTGCTGATGGTCACCGGGCGCAACAAGCGTCCGCTCGAGGACCACTTCGACCGCAACGCCGAGCTGGAGTCGGCGCTCGAGGCGAAGGGGGACGCCGACCGGCTGGCCGCAGTGCGCGCGTCCAACGAGCTGGCCACGGTGCACTACGTCCGTCAGGGCGACCCGCTGGGGCTCGGGCACGCCGTGCTGATGGCCGAGCAGCACGTGGGGGACGAGCCGTTCGCGGTCCTGCTCGGCGACGACCTCATCGACCCGCGCGACCCGCTGCTCGCCCAGATGATCGCCGTGCGCGAGGAGCTCGGCGGCAGCGTGATCGGCCTGATGGAGGTGCCGCCCGAGCAGATCCATCTGTACGGCTGCGTGGCGATCCGGGCCAGGAGCGCAGCACCGCAGGGGCCGGAGGTGGTCGAGGTCACCGACCTGGTGGAGAAGCCGTCCCGCGCAGACGCCCCCAGCAACCTCGCGATCATCGGCCGCTACGTCCTCGACCCGTCGGTGTTCGCGGCGATCAAGCAGACCCCGCCGGGCCGCGGCGGCGAGATCCAGCTCACCGACGCCCTGCGCGCGCTCGCCGTCGCCGATCCTGCCGGCGGCGGCGGAGTGCGGGGCGTGGTCTTCCGCGGCCGTCGCTACGACACCGGCGACCGGCTGGACTACCTGAAAGCCGTGGTCCGGCTGGCGGCCGAACGACCCGACCTGGGCCCGGACTTCGTCGAGTTCCTGAGGTCGTTCGTCGCGGGGAGCACCGCCGAGTGAAGAGCGTCGACGCGCACCTGGACGACTGCCTGGCGGGAGTGGCGCCGCTGGAGAGCATCGACCTGCAGCTGCTCGACGCGCACGGCTGCATCCTCGCCGAGGACGTCGTCGCCGACTGGTCGCTGCCGCAGTTCGACAACGCCTCGATGGACGGCTACGCGGTACGGGCGCAGGACCTGGCGGGGGCGAGCGAGGACTCGCCGGTGGAGCTCCCGGTGATGGGGGACATCCCGGCCGGACGGCCGTCCACGGTGTCGCTGGCGGCCGGGACCACGATGCGCATCATGACCGGCGCGCCGGTGCCGAACGGCGCCGACGCGGTGATCCCGGTCGAGTGGACCGACGGCGCGCTCGCCCACGTGCAGATGGGACGCGAGGTGTCCGAGGGCGCGCACATCCGCCGCGTCGGCAGCGATGTCGTGCAGGGGACGCAGGTGCTGGCCGCCGGGACCCGGCTCGGGCCGGCCCAGCTCGGCCTGCTCGCCGCCGTGGGCCGGGACCGGGTGGTCTGCCGGCCCAAGCCGCGCGTGGTCGTGCTGTCCACCGGGTCCGAGCTGGTCGAGCCCGGCGTCGCGCTGGAGCCGGGCAAGATCAGCGAGTCGAACAGCTTCGCGCTCACCGCCGCGGCCAAGGAGGCCGGTGCGCTGGCCGTCCGGGTCGGCATCGTCGAGGACGACCCGCGCAAGCTGCTCGACACGATCGAGGACCAGCTGATCCGCGCCGACCTGCTCGTGACCACCGGTGGCGTGAGCGCCGGAGCGTACGACGTGGTGAAGGAGGTGCTCAGCCGGCTGGGCACCGTGACCTTCGACAAGGTCGCCATGCAGCCGGGCATGCCGCAGGGCTTCGGCAGCATCGGCCCGGACAGCACGCCGATCTTCACGCTGCCGGGCAACCCGGTGAGCGCCTACGTCTCGTTCGAGGTCTTCGTCCGGCCGGTGATCCGCAAGATGCTCGGGGTCGAGCCGCTGCTGCGGCCGACGGTGCGCGCGGTGTGCGCGACCGAGCTGCGCTCGCCCGAGGGCAAGCGCCAGTTCGCGCGCGGCTGGCTCGGCGTGGAGGACGGACGGTACGTCGTGCACCCGGCCGCCGCGCAGGGCTCGCACCTGGTCAACGACCTCGCCCATGCCAACGCCCTGATCGTCGTCCCGGAGGCGGTCACGCAGGTCCCCGCGGGCGGGACGGTGACGGTGATGGTGCTGGAGCGCCGGCTGTCATGACCGCGCCGGGGACGACAGCCACGCCGCGCTCACCCACGTCGACGAGTCCGGCGCGGCGCGCATGGTCGACGTCTCGGCCAAGGAGGTCACGGTCCGCACCGCCACCGCGACCGGCCGGGTCGTCGTCTCCGCGGAGGTGGTCGGGCTGCTGCGCGGCGTCGGGGTGCCCAAGGGCGACGCGATCGCAGTCGCCCGGATCGCCGGCATCCAGGCGGCCAAGCGCACCCCTGACCTCGTCCCGCTGTGCCACCCGATCGCCATCCACGCGGTCACCGTCGACCTCGAGGTCGGCGACGACGCCGTGCTGATCACGGCGACGGTGCGCACCGCCGACCGGACCGGTGTCGAGATGGAGGCGCTGACCTGCGTGGCCGTCGCCGGGCTCGCGCTCGTCGACATGGTCAAGGCGGTCGACCCCGCCGCGGTCATCACCGACGTCCGGGTGGAGGAGAAGACGGGCGGCAAGACCGGCCGCTGGACCAGGGACGGGACGTAGATGCGGGCCCTGGTCGTCACCTGCTCGAACCGCGCGGCGGCCGGCGTCTACCCGGACCGGTCCGGGCCGGTGCTCGTCGACGGGTTGGCCGCGCTCGGTTTCGAGGTCGACGGCCCGGTCGTGGTCGCCGACGGGGAGCCGGTCGAGGCCGCGCTGCGCGCCGCCGTGGCGCAGGCCTACGACCTCGTGCTGACCACCGGCGGCACCGGCCTGACGCCGACCGACCGGACGCCCGAGATGACCAGGCTCGTCCTCGACCGCGAGGTCCCCGGCCTCGCCGAGTCGATCCGTGCGTACGGCGTTGCGCACGGCGTCCCGGCGGCCGCGCTGTCCCGCGGGGTGGCCGGGATCGCCGGTGCCACCCTCCTGGTGAACGTTCCCGGCTCGACCGGCGGCGCCCGGGACGCTCTCGCCGCGCTGGGGCCGGTCCTCGCGCACGCGGTCGACCAGATCGGTGGAGGGGACCACTGACCGCGGGCTGGCCGGTCGAGCTGCGGGACGGCGACGTCGGCCTGCGACCGATCCGGCTCCGGGACCGCGTCGAGTGGCGGGCCGCCCGTGCCCGCAACGCCGAGTGGCTCAAGCCCTGGGACGCGACCTCGCCCGCCGGGCGGGCGGACCAGCCACCGACGTTCGGGCACATGGTCCGGACCCTCACCGGGGAGGCGCGAGCCGGTCGGATCATGCCGTTCGTGCTGACCTGGCGCGGCGACCTGGTCGGCCAGCTGACCGTCGGCGGGATCACCTGGGGGTCGCTGCGGTCGGCCCACATCGGCTACTGGGTGGACCGGGAGGTGGCCGGGCGCGGGATCACCCCGACCGGGGTCGCGCTGGCCAGCGACCACCTCTTCGGGATCGGCCTGCACCGGGTGGAGATCAACATCCGGCCGGAGAACACCGCGTCGCTGCGGGTGGTCGAGAAGCTGGGGTTCCGGTCGGAGGGTCTGCGGCCGAGGTTCCTGCACATCGACGGCGACTGGCGGGACCACCTGTCCTTCGCCCTCACCCGGGAGGAGGTGCCCGGTGGGCTGCTCGCCCGGTGGCACGGCTACCTCCGCGACACACCCCCTCGCAATGCGTGAGCAACCATCCGCTGGCGCCTAACGTCTGGGAGGTGGGAGGCGGTGTGATCTACGCAGTCATCGTGGTGCTGTGGGCAGCCGTCCTGGTGCCCATGTGGCTGCGCCGCCACGACGAGGTGACCGAGTCCCGCTCGGTCGACCGTTTCCAGGGCGCGATGCGGACCTTGTCGAGGCGGGAGCCGGGCGGCGACCGCCGCGAAGTGCTGGTCCCGCGGCGCAACGCCACCCGGGCCGTGCCCGACGGGGCGGCCGACCAGCTCTCCGCGACCACCCGCGCCGCGGTCCGGCGCCGGCGCACGGTGCTGGGGCTGGCGGCGGTCACCGTGCTGCTCGGGCTGCTGGGCGCGCTCAAGATCGTGCCGCTGTGGACGGCCCTGCTGCCCTTCGTGCTGCTGCTCGGGTTCCTCGCGCAGGTCTCGTACTCCACCCGCCGCGCTCGTACGCGCGAGATGGCCGCCCGCCGCGCCCGGGCTGCCGCGCAGCGCCGCGAGCGGCGGGCGGCCGCGGCGCAGGCCCTGGCCAGCGGAGACTTCGCCACCCGGCGCCAGCCCGTGGCCAGCGAGCCGGAACGGCCCTTCGACCAGTACGTCGTGGAGACCTGGGTGCCGGCCCGGCCGGCCGTCCCGGCGGTCCCGGTGCCCGCCGACCCGGCGTTCTACGACGCCGTGGCGGACAACGCCTGGTCGCCGGTGGCCGTGCCGCTGCCGACGTACGTGCTGGCGCCCAAGGCCCCGCGCTCGGTGCGCGTGATCGACCTGACCAAGCCGGGCTCCTGGACGTCCGGGCACCTGGGCGAGGACGAGCTCGTGGAGATCGACGACCAGACCGGTGAGCCGTTGCCGGCCGCTCCGTCGGCCGCCCGAGCCGCGGCCCAGGCCGCCGCGCAGGCCGCCGTCCAGCGGGACGGGATCGTCACCGGCGAGGTGCTCGTCGAGCGGCTCCGGGCGGTCGGCGACTGAGCGGCCGGCTCGCCGCCGGTTCGGACCCGCCCTTGCGCCTTGCTATCCTCGGCACTCGTCTGGGGCTGTGGCGCAGTCCGGTAGCGCACCTCGTTCGCATCGAGGGGGCCAGGGGTTCGAATCCCCTCAGCTCCACCACGACGGCTGTTGGAGAGATCAGCCCTGTTGCGTGCCGCGGCTCATAGTGCATGGGTCCCGCGGGGTGTTCCCATTCCGGTTGGTCCGTCGTACCGGTTGGTGGCGTTGCACAGGTAGTCGCCGCCGCAGACTCCGTTCGACCCGGTGGTGACGTCGCGCAGCGAGCCGGCGTGCGTGTAGATCGGTTTTGCGGTGGTCATGGTAGCGGCGTTGCCGGCCAGGCCGATCATGGCTGCGACGAGCGGGCTTGCCAGGCTGGTGCCGCCGCCGACGATCCAGCCGTTGGGAATGCCGAGGACGGCCGGGACGCCGAACGTGTCGTACACCGCCAGGCCGGTGTCCGGGTCGGCCAGCGCCGACACGTCGGCGATCGTGCGCATCAGGCAGTGGCCGTCCTTCTGCCAGGCTGGTTTGGCCACCCACGCCGAGCAACCGCTGCTCGCACCGCTCCATGCGGTGTGCGACCACCCGGTCGCGGTCTTGGTGACCGAGGTGCCGCCCACGGCGATCGAGCGGGTCCAGGAAGCGGGGAAGTTGGCGGGTCCGAAGCCGGTGTCGCCGGTGGCGACGACCATGGCGACACCGGCGTGGGTGTAGTACTTGCGGCCCAGGCCCAGGATTCCGGTGAACTCCAGGCTGCCGTAGGAGTTGGACACGATCTTCGCGCCGAGCTTGGTGGCCTCGTTCACGGACTGGCCGAGGTCGTCGGAACTGTTTGTGTCGGCTTCGACGAGCAGGATGGAGCAGTTCGGGCAGGCGGCGGATACCGCGTCCAGGTCCAGGGAGATCTCCAGACCCCACCCCGCGTCGCGGCCCGGCGGCGCGGACCCGCCGCGCTGGTTGACCTTGCGGAAGCAGCCGGTTGCCGCGGTGCATGCGGGCAGGCCCCAAGCCGCACGGTATGCGGCCAGGTCGCTTTCAGCCTGCGGGTCGTCGAACGCGTCGACGATGGCGATGGTCTGTCCGGCGCCGCGAGTGGCGTCGGTGCCATACATGCTCGCGATGTCGGCCGGGCCGTAGCCGGCGGTCGGCCTGCCCACCGCGGCCGGGCCGGCGGCGGCCCGCGCACCCGCCATGGTGCCGGCTGGTTGCGCGGAGGCTGGCGTGCTGAATCGCGCGAAGCAGGTCGCGTGTCCGGGCGCGGGTGTGCCGCAGGCCGCCCGCTCCACCGCAACGATGGGTGCCGGGCCGTCGCTGTGGACGGTGGCTCCTGCGGGCAGAGACACCGTCAGCAGCCCAGTCAGAGCTCCGGCCACGACGAGGACCATGCGGGCCCGGCGTCGGGTCATGCTCACTCCGTTCATCATGACGCGACCACGAACGCTCGGGTCGTCGTCTGCACGATCCGGCCGCCGTTCGCGTCGGTGCCGGTGACCCTCAGGTCGACGCCGGCGCCGGCCTGGGCAGCGGTCGTGGTCAGGGGGAACTGATAGCGACCTGGTCCGGCCACGGTCGCTGGCAGCGTCTGCCAGGTTCCGTTCCCGACCCGCACCTCCATCTTCGCCGAGGTGATCGGTGCACCGGTCGCGCCCTGGATGTGCTGGAGGGTGAGCCCGAGCCGGATGGCGCCGACCGGCACGGCGCCGTGCAAGTCCACCGGAACCAGCACGTGGGCCTGCAGCAGCGACGGGATCGTGCAGACGGGCCCCAGGTCGCAGGCCCACCCCGGCGGTGTCGCGGCCCCTTGTCCGGCACCGGACCTGAAGGTGAGCTCGGTGCGCGTGGTCAGTGACTGGGTGGCGCCTCCGGGTCGGCGGTTCAACTCGTAGACCACCCGGTACACGGCTGGGGCGGCTTGGACCGGGAAGACGCCGCCGACGCCGTCCGGCTGGTCTGCCAGCAGCGTATTGCCGCGGTAGAGCCGGAACCGGGCCACCGGGGTGCCGTCAGGGGACGGCGCGATGGGTCCGAAGTGGCCGGGAGTCGTGTCGGTGACCGGCGCCAGGAACAGCTCGAGCTTGTCGCGTGCCCGGCACACCGGGCACGCGACGGGTCCTGCTGAGAAGCCGTCGGGTCCTGCTGAGAAGCCGTCGGTGGCGAACGGCACTCCCGGGACCAGCGGGCCGCGCGCCCAGTCGACAGCGCTCTTGCTGCCGCCCTGGGCCACCCGCGGCCCGTCCTCGAGCCAGCTCCCGTTGAGATCCCACGCGCCGAGGTCGCCGATCAGCTGAGCCGACCATGCCAGCGAGGGCAGGGCGAGGACGTACTCGAGGCGCTGCTGCGGGATGTCCAGGATCGACGATTGTCCGCCGACGACGAACTGGAAGGGCAGGGACGGGAAGCGACCGAACTGTCCCTGGTGGGTGGGGGAGTCGCTGAAGTACCGGGCTGTCACGGTCTCCAGCTGCGTGGCGCGGACCACGTAAGCCTGGTTGGCCGGAACGCCGTCGGCGGGGAACGCCAGGTCGTAGGTGTACGGCAGCCCGTGGGCCGGGGTCCCGGCCAGGCTCCACCAGGCGAGCGAGTGCGAGGTGCCCAAACCAGCCGGCGGCACAGCGACCGGCGCCGTGTAGATGTCGAACCCGGCCCGCGCCCAGACCGACGCCCCGATGCCGCCCGAACCGGCCGCGTCGAAGCGGTCCCACTCCCAGGCCTCGCCCTGGATGTCCGCCGCGCGCGGCGTGCGGACTGACAGCCTGGACGTCGCTGTGCGGGCATCGAGTGTCAAAGTCTGCGCGTTGCCGCTCACGACGTAGCCGTCGAACGGGACCATGGCCACGCTGCCTGTCCCCGTATGCGGGTCGACGGTGTCGACCTCGACCAGTCCTGCGTAGGTGCCGACCGGGACGCTGACCCGGGCCTGGCCGTGGATCACGATGGCGAAGCCGTCGAACTTACGTACGTCGTCAATGCTGGTCAGGGTGACGGCCGCGAACGGCACCACGGCCCCGGACGGATCGAGAACTCTGATGATCAGGGTGCGCATCGGATAGGCGGGGACCGCGCCGGCCGGCGCGGCCGCAAGGCCCGAGCTCAGCCGCTGGAGCCCGCCGAACAGGGCGTCGGTGGCCGGCCATCCGCGCTCGGTGTCAGTCTTGTACTGCTGCGCGAGCGCGGCCCCGAACACCCGCGCTGACGAGGCCGTGACGTAGCCAGCTGCTGAGCCGGCCGCCGTGGCAGTCAGCGTCACCCCCGGCAGCGCGGGCGCCCGGCTGCCGCTGTAGGCGAGATGCACTGGTACCCGCGCCGAGGCACCTGCTCGGGCCAGCGCAGTGACGTCGAACAAGCTCGCGTCCAGGAACCGGCCCAGATAGGGGCGCGCCGTCGCCGGGATCACGTACACGTCGCCGCCGATCACGATCGTCGACGTCACACCGGCCAACCCTGACCGGGCAGCGGGCTCGACCGTCACCCGGGGACGCGACCCTGGACCACCGGCCTCGTACAGCACCCGCTCGCCGGTGACCAGCGTCACTGTCCGCGCGCTCGTCGGCGCCTTCGCCGCGGCGAGCCGGCTGCTGATCCCGGCAGCTGCCCCGGCCGAGCCGGGGACCACCAGGGCAAGCACACACCCAGCCGCAGCCAACAGCATCACGCGTCCGCGCATACCAAAGCCTCCACCCTTGTCGATACGGCCCCGTACGCCGACCATCCCGCGCACTCTTCGCGCGGCAGTCCGAACGTGGATGGCCGAACAGTAGGCGGCAACTCGCTGAGCACGCCGACACGCGCGCTGCTTCTCAACTATTCGGTGGCACTCGTCCACCTGTCGGCGGCACTCGACCACTTACAGCGACCCGATCGTCACCGTCCTTGGGGCGGTCCAGACCGGACCGCCACCCGGGCCGGAGCGCAATGTTGGGCGACGCTCGACCTCGCCTGAGCCGCAGCCCGGCCTGGACGTCAGCCGGCCTCCTCGGGGCGCGCGATCCGGAAGGCGTCCAGCTCGATCCCGTAGAAGCGTTCGGTCCGGCCGATCGGCTCCATGCCGAGCCGGCGGGTGACCGCGACCGACGCGTCGTTCCCGGGGAGCACGACGGCGTAGACCTCGTCCAGGCCGGCCGACCAGCCCACCTCGAGGGCCCCGCGTGCCGACTCGGTCGCGTAGCCGTGGCCCCACACGTCGGGATGGAAGTGCCAGCCCACCTCGACCTCCGGCAACGGGTCGCCCGCCGGATCCAGGAAGGGAACGAGCAGCACCGTCCCGACCGGGACGCCTACGTCGCGCGGCACGACGGCCCAGATCCCGAACGGCGCCTGCGCGCGGACCGACCACCGGTCGACCGTCCCGTGCATCTCCTCGACCGAGGCCGCGACCTTCGGGGTGGCCCCGAGCCAGCGGGACACCTCCCACCGCCGGTAGATGTCGTACATGCCGTCGACGTCGGCGTGGGTCCACGGCGCGGATGTCGAGCCGTTCGGTGCTGAACACGGGCGAGGCCATGGTCGCCCAGCGTAGGGTGACGGGCTGTGGCTCGCTGGCGGCTTTCCTCGTTGTGGCGCGACTCCGACGACCTGGGCTACGGCGTGATCGTGACGCTCATCGCCGTCACGTACGTCGCGTCCGTCGCGTTCTTCGGTCCGGTCGGGGTCGCCCTGGTGCTGCTGCTGCAGGCGTTCGTGCTCCTCGTGGTCATGCGGGTCGCGCACGCCCGGCGCTTCCTGCTGCGGGCCACGGACGTGATGCTGGTGCTGACGGTGGTCGTCTGCGTGGCCGGTCTGGCCGTCCGGCCGACCACGGACGAGAACTCCTGGCTACTGTCCACCGTCTTCGTGCTGTCCGCCGTGCTGTATGGAGTGGCGCCGATCTCCCTGCTGCGGCACACGCTCGCGCGTCCGAAGATCGACCTGCAGACGCTGATCGCCGCGATCGCGGCGTACGCGATGCTCGGCATGTTCTTCGCGTTCGCCTACCGCGCGATCGGGACGATCCAGACCACGCCGCCGTTCTTCGGCTCGTCGGGGCGCGGCGACATGGCCGACGATCTCTTCTTCAGCTTCATCACGTTGACGACCACGGGCTACGGCAACCTGGTGCCGGCCACCAACCCCGGGCAGACGTTCGCCGTCCTGGAGGCCATCGTCGGGCAGCTGTTCCTGGTCACCGCGGTCGCGAAGATCGTCAACGAGTCGGGGCTGCTCTCCTCGAACCGCTTCCACCTGGACGCGGACAGGACGGCGGCGACCCAGCCGGCCGCCGGCGGCGGCTCAGATCCAGCCGCGGAACCACAGGCGCCGTAGCCAGGACGCGTACGGCAGCGTGTCGCCGACCAGCAGCGGCCACAGCCACGCGGTGTTGGCGACGACAAGGAGCACGTAGCCGCCGACGACGGCAGCACCCCAGGTGCGCCGGGTCGCCGACACGGTCTCGCGGGCTCCGAGGATCTGGCCGAGCAGCAGCACCAGGGCCGTCACCATGAACGGCACGAACGCGACGGCGTAGAACGTGAAGATGGTGCGGTCCCGGTACAGGATCACCCACGGGAGCCAGCCGGCCGCCACCGCGCCGAGGACGGCTCCGGCCCGCCAGTCCCGGGCGCCGACCCAGCGCCAGACGAGCCAGACCAGCGCGGCCGTGGCGGCCCACCAGAGCAACGGCGTGCCGATCGAGGTCACCTCGCGCACGCACGTCGTCGCCGTGCATCCGTCGGCGCCCCGCTTCAGGTCGTTGATCGACCAGAAGGCCGTCGGCCGAACCTGGAGCAGCCAGCCGGCGGCCCTCGCCGCGTACGGGTGCGGGTCGGTCAGGTGCGTGTGGAAGTACAGCATCTGGCTGTGGTAGTCGAGCAGCGCGCGGAAGCTCTGCGGCAGGAAGGACGGACCGCGGGGGTTGAGGCCCCAGCCGTCCAGCTGCATGTGGGGGTAGGCCTGCATCCACGGGATCCAGCTCGCGATGTAGACAGCGATGCTGACCGCGACGATCGACGCGAACGCCCCCCACGAGTCCCGCACGACCATCGACGCGAACGGCCAGCGGATGCCCACCGCGCGCCGCCCGCCCATGTCCCACAGCACGGTCATCAGCCCGAACGCCACGACGAACCAGATCCCGCTCCACTTCGTCGCGCAGGCCAGGCCCAGCAGCAGGCCGGCGGTCAGCCGCCACGGGCGCCAGCCCAGCCGGGGTCCCGCCTCGCCGGACGGCATCGGGGTGAGCGCGCCGCGCGCCTCGGCCCAGTCGGCGAGCCGACGCCTGGCCCGGTCCCGGTCGATGAGCAGTGCGCCGAACGCCGCGAGCACGAAGAACGCGAGGGTGCCGTCCAGGAGCGCGGTTCGGGACATGACGATCGCCAGGCCGTCGACGGCGAGCAGCAGCCCGGCCAGGCAACCCAGCAGCGTGGAGCGCGTCATCCGGCGGACGATGCGGCACAGCATCAGGACCATCGCGGTGCCGAGCACCGCCGGCATGAACCGCCAGCCGAACGGGGTGACGCCGAACAGGTGCTCGCCTAGACCGATCACCCACTTGCCCACCGGCGGGTGCACGATGAACGACGCCTTGCCGGTGAACACGTTGGTGTTGCCGGACAGGATCAGGTCGTTGGCGTTCCCGAGCGAGCTCTGCTCGTAGTGGTACCGCCACAGCGACAGCGCGTCCTTGACGTAGTACGTCTCGTCGAAGGAGAACACCCGGGGCTGGCCGAGGTTCCAGAACCGCATGACGGCGGCGAACGCGGTGATGAGCAGCGGCCCGCCCCAGCCCCACCCCCGGTCGTCCGGCATCGCCGGGTACAGCCGCTCGCGCAGCGGCAGGCGGTCGGCCGCCCGGCCGCGGCCGTGCCGGCGACGCGAGGGCGCGTCCGGCCCCGGGCCGGCCGCCTCAGGCAGCTGCTCCTCGGTCAACGTCGCGCTCACTGCGCCATCGTAGGGACGCAGTCGCCCGGTGAGCCGCCGAGCGCGCCGGTGCCACCGGCCCGAATCCTGCGAGGATGCGTCCGTGGTCAAGGCGTCCGGAGTCCTGGTCCTGGCCGGGACCCCGATCGGCGACCCGGCCGACGCGCCGGCCCGCCTCGCCGTGGAGCTGGCCGGGGCCGACATCGTCGCCGCCGAGGACACCCGTCGGCTGCAGCGGCTGGTCCGGGCCCTGGGCGTCACGCCCGGCGGCCGCGTGGTCTCGTACTACGAGCACAACGAGGCGGCCCGCGCGGTCGAGCTGGTCGCGGCCATGACCGCGGGGGCTCGGGTCGTCCTGGTCAGCGACGCCGGGATGCCGTCGGTCTCCGACCCCGGCTACCGCCTGGTGCGCGCCGCGCTCGACGCGGGCATCCCGGTCACCGCCGTCCCCGGGCCGAGCGCCGTGCTGACCGCGCTGGCGCTGTCTGGCCTGCCGGTGGACCGGTTCGCGTTCGAGGGTTTCCTGCCGCGCAAGGCAGGGGAGCGGGCGGGACGGCTGGCCGCGCTCGCCGACGACCCGCGCACGCTGGTGTTCTTCGAGGCGCCGCACCGGCTCGCGGTGACGCTCACCGCGATGTCGTCGGCGCTGGGACCCGCCCGACCGGCGGCCGTGTGCCGCGAGCTGACGAAGACGTACGAGGAGGTCCGCCGCGGACCGCTGGCGGACCTGGCCGAGTGGGCCGCACAGGGCGTGCGCGGCGAGGTCACCGTGGTCGTCGGGGGAGCCGGGACCGCGCCCGTCGGAGCGGACGGCGACGCGACCGGACCGCCGGACGCCACCGCGCTGGCGGCGCGGGTCGACGCGCTCGAGCAGGGCGGGCTGGCCCGCAAGGCCGCGATCGCCCAGGTGGCCCGGAAGACCGGGGTCCCCAAGCGGGAGGTGTACGACGCCGTCGTCGCCGCCCGCCGCCCGCGCCCGCCGGGCTGACGCAGGGGAAGTGGGTTGCGGTGCGCGGATAGGCTGGGTGCATGCCCGAGACCGCCGGACCGAAGGCGTACTACGTCACGACGCCGATCTACTACGTCAACGACGCGCCGCACATCGGACACGCGTACACCACCGTCGCCGGCGACGTCCTGACCCGCTGGCACCGGCAGCGCGGCGAGCGGGTCTGGTTCCTCACCGGCACCGACGAGCACGGCGAGAAGGTCCTGCGCAGCGCCGAGGCGGCCGGGCTGGCCCCGCAGGTCTGGTGCGACCGGCTGGTCGAGAGCGCGTGGAAGCCGGTGCTCGGCACCCTCGACGTCGCGAACGACGACTTCATCCGCACCACCGAGGAGCGCCACACCCAGCGTGTGCAGGCCTTCCTGCAGGGTCTGTACGACGCGGGCGAGATCTTCGAGGGCCTGTACGAGGGTCCTTACTGCGTCCACTGCGAGGAGTTCAAGCTTCCCGGTGAGCTGCTGGACGGCGAGGGGGACTACGCCGGCCTCAAGGTGTGCGCCATCCACGGCCGGCCGGTCGAGGAGCTCTCCGAGCGAAACTGGTTCTTCCCGCTGTCGAAGTACGCGGACCGGCTGCTCGCCCACTACGAGGCAGCACCCCGAGGCGGTGGAGCCGGCGTCTGCGCGCAACGAGGTGCTCTCGTTCATCCGGCAGGGTCTGGAGGACCTGTCGATCTCTCGGTCCTCGTTCGACTGGGGGATCCCGGTCCCGTGGGACCGCGACCAGGTCGTCTACGTCTGGTTCGACGCGCTGCTCAACTACGCGACGGCGGTGGGGCTCGGCGACACCGACGGACCGGGCGCCGACCAGTTCGCGACGACCTTCCCCGCGGACGTGCACCTGGTGGGCAAGGACATCCTGCGGTTCCACGCCGTGATCTGGCCGGCGATGCTGATGGCCGCCGGCCAGCCGCTGCCGCGCAAGGTCTTCGCGCACGGCTGGCTGCTCGTCGGCGGCGAGAAGATGAGCAAGTCGAAGCTGACCGGGATCGCGCCCGTCCGAGGTCGTCGACCACTTCGGCTCGGACGCGTTCCGCTACTACTTCCTGCGCGCGATCCAGTTCGGCTCCGACGGCTCGTTCTCGTGGGAGGACATGACCGCGCGCTACACCTCCGAGCTGGCGAACGGCTTCGGCAACCTGGCCTCCCGGGTGGCGGCGATGGTCGTCCGGTACTGCGACGGCGTGCTGCCGGCCGCGGTGGACAGCGGTCCCGCCGACGCAGTCGTGGCGGCGGCGGCGCTCGACGCGACGGCCGGGGCGGACGCCCGGGTCGGCGAGCTCGACTTCTCCGGTGCGCTCGGCGCGGTGTGGGACCTGGTCGACGTGCTCAACGGCTACCTCACCGAGCAGCAGCCGTGGCAGCTGGCGAAGTCGCCCGACGACCGCGGCCGGCTGGAGACGGTCCTGTACACCGCCGCCGAGGGCCTGCGGGTGCTCGCCGTGCTGCTCAACGCGGTGATGCCGAAGGCGTGCGCGGCGCTGTGGGACTCGCTCGGCGCGCAGGCGGCCCTGGGGGCCCTCGCCGCCCAGCCGCTGGCCGACGCCGGCCGGTGGGGGCAGCTGCCCGCCGGCCTCGCGGTGACCAAGGGCGCGGTGCTCTTCCCGCGGCTGGACGAGGGAGCCGGCTCCTGACGTGCGCGAACGACCCGCCTCGGAGCGGTCCCGCGACCGCACGTACCCGCCGCCGCCCGAGCCGCTGCGGACCCCGGTCCTGGACAGCCACTGCCACCTGGACATCCGGGACGGCGACGCGTGGATGGACGTCGACCAGGCCCTCGCCGCGTCGACGGCCGTCGGCGTGACCAGGATCGTGCAGATCGGCTGCGACCTGCCGGGCGCGCGTTGGGCTGTCGACGTCGCCGCCGCGCACGAGGCGATCGTCGCCGGCGTCTCGCTGCACCCGAACGAAGCGCCGCGCATCCACGCCGAGCACGGCCGCGCCGCACTCGTCGCCGCGTGGGACGAGATCGACGCGCTCGCCGCGCACGAACGCGTGCGCGCAGTCGGTGAGACCGGTCTCGACTACTTCCGTACCGGAGCCGGCGTCGGACGCGATGTGCAGGAGGAGTCGTTCCGTCGGCACATCGTGATGGCGCGCGAGCACGACAAGGCACTCGTCATCCACGACCGTGACGCGCACGCGGACGTCATGCGCGTGCTGCTCGACGAGGGCGCGCCGCGCACCGTCGTGTTCCACTGCTTCAGCGGCGACGTCGCGATGGCGCGCACGTGCGTCGAGCAGGGGTGGGTGCTGTCGTTCGCCGGTACGGTGACGTTCAAGAACGCGCAGAGTCTGCGGGACGCGCTCGTCGTCACGCCGCCGGCGCAGACGCTGGTCGAGACCGATGCGCCGTTCCTCACCCCGACGCCGTACCGCGGCCGCCCCAACGCCAGCTTCCTGGTCCCGCTGACGGTCCGCGCGATGGCGCAGGTGAAAGGGATCGACGAGGACGAGCTGGCCGCCACGATCGACGCCACCGGGACCCGCGTCTTCGGCCCGTTCTGACCGCTCGAAAACCCTCAACGTCAAGTAGAGGAGTGAGGTACGCCTCACGCACAGCGTGCGCGTCCAGGTGGACGCTCTCAGGTGCCTTCGCTAGCGTCCTTGACGACCGCCGGGATCGGGAAGCCCCGGCCGTGCGCACCCCAAACCCCTTCTGGCCGAGCCGGCGGGGACCGGTCTGCGCGCCGCCGCCCCCGTGCCCGGACCTGCTCGGGCTGGAGTGTGTGTGCGGGTTCGTCCACGGTCCGTGGCCCTGCACGGTGCGTTGTTCGCCGTGCTGGTGGTCGGTCCGCTCGCGTACGTCACCGCCGGCAAGTCGGTGACGGTGCAGGTCGACGGCAGCACCCGCAACGTCCGCACCTACGCATCGACGGTCGGTTCAGTGCTCGAGCAGCAGGGCATCGCCGTCGGTGCGCACGACACTGTCGCACCGTCGGCGTCCGCACCGTTGGCCGACGGCATGCGGGTCGACGTGCTGCGAGGTCGTCCGGTGCAGCTCGTCGTCGACGGCGTCGCGCACGAGCTGTGGACGACGGCCGGCAGCGTCGACCAGCTCGCGAAGGCGCTCGGGGACCGGTTCGCGCAGGCGTACCTGTCGGTGTCGCGCTCTGCGCGGATCCCGCTGGCGGGTCTCGTCCTCGACGTGCGGATGCCCAAGTCCGTCACCGTCGTGTACGGCGGGCATCCCACCGTGCTCGTGACGACCGCCGCGACCTGGGGTGACGCGATGGCCCAGGCCGGGCTCAGCCTCGGGTCGACGGCGGAGCTGTCGGTGCCCGCCACGTCGGCACCGGTCGAGGGGCAGCACGTCACCGTCGTGCTGACCGGGGTCCGGATGGTCAAGCGGCCGGTTCCCATCGCGTTCTCGACCGTGAAGACCACCACCAGCTCGCTGTACGTCGGGACCCACCGGGTGCTGTCGGTCGGCCGTCCCGGCCAGTGGACCGAGGTCTGGCGCTACACGCTGCACGACGGCGTGGTGATCTCCCGGCGGCTCGTCTCGCGCCGGCTGGTCGCCAACCCGCTTCCCGAGGTGGACGCGTACGGCACCCGCCCGCACACCGCCAAGGCGTCGACCGGTTACCCGGCGACGACCGTCGACTCGCTGAACTGGGCGGCGCTGGCGAACTGCGAGTCGGGCGGGAACCCGCGGGCGGTCGGCGGCGGCGGAACGTACTTCGGCCTCTACCAGTTCTCGCTTGGCGCCTGGCACGGCGTCGGCGGGAAGGGGAGCCCGATCGACGCGTCCTCGGCCGAGCAGACGTACCGGGCGAAGCTGCTGTACCTGCAGCGGGGCGGTGCCGGGGCGTGGCCGTACTGCGGCAAGTTCCTCTGACCGGCCGCGCCCGCCCGTGACCGGGTCGGGGGCCGGCGCCGCGCTGCTCGGGCCGGCGGAGGTGCGCGCGCTCGCGGCGACGCTGGGGCTCTCGCCGACGAAGCGGCGCGGGCAGAACTTCGTCGTCGACCCGAACACCGTCCGGCGCATCGTGCGCACCGCACAGGTGCGGACCGGCGACACGGTGCTCGAGGTGGGTCCGGGGCTGGGCTCGTTGACGCTCGCGCTGTTGCCGGAGGTCGCGGCCGTGATCGCCGTCGAGATCGATCCGCTGCTCGCCGACCAGCTGCCGCGGACGGTGGCGGACCGTGCGCCGGCCCTCGTGGACCGGCTGCACGTGGTCACGGCTGACGCGTTGCGGATCGGTCCCGCCGACCTGACCTGCGGCCCGCCGACCGCGCTCGTCGCGAACCTTCCCTACAACGTCGCGGTACCGGTCCTGCTGCACCTGCTGGAGTCGCTGCCGTCCCTCGAACGCGTGCTCGTGATGGTGCAGGCCGAGGTGGCGGAGCGGCTCGCGGCGGGGCCGGGCTCCCGCACCTACGGGGTCCCGTCGGTGAAGGCGCGCTGGTACGCGGACGTACGCCGGGCGGGCTCAGTCGGGCGCACCGTGTTCTGGCCGGCGCCCAACGTCGACTCCGGGCTGGTCGCGCTGGTGCGCCGGGAGCCGCCGCGGACGACGGCGACGCGCGGCGAGGTGTTCGCGGTGGTGGACGCGGCCTTCGCGCAACGGCGCAAGACCCTGCGCGCCGCCCTGGCCGGCTGGGCCGGGAGCCCAGCGGCGGCCGAGTCGGCGCTGCGGGCGGCGGGTGTCGACCCGTCCGCGCGCGGCGAGCAGCTGGACGTGACCGAGTTCGCCCGTATCGCCGAGCACCGCCCGCTCCCCGCGCCCCCCGCGCCGTTGCATACGGATTGGGGGCCATGACCCCCAATCCGTATGCAACGGCGCGGGAGGGTGGGCGCCTAGAGTCGTGGCCGTGCCCCGTCCGACCGCTGCCCGTCCGGTGACCGTGCGGGTCCCCGCCAAGGTGAACCTGCAGCTGTCTGTCGGCGCGACGAAGCCGGACGGCTACCACGAGCTGGTCACCGTCTTCCATGCCGTGAGCCTGTACGACGAGGTGACCGCCGGTCCCGGCCCGGCCGGGGTGAGCGTGACCGTCGAGGGCGAGGGTGCCGGCCGGCTGCCCGTGGACGGGCGGAACCTCGCGGTTCGCGCCGTGCGGGCGCTCGCCGAGCTGGCCGGGGTGTCGCCGGACGTCCGGCTGCACCTGCGCAAGGAGATCCCGGTGGCCGGCGGGATGGCCGGCGGCAGCGCCGACGCCGCCGGCGCGCTGGTCGCCTGCGACAGCCTCTGGGGACTGCACCTGGACCCCTCCGAGCTCGCGGAGGTGGCGGCCGGTCTCGGTGCGGACGTGCCCTTCGCCCTGCTCGGCGGTACCGCCGTAGGGCTGGGCACCGGCACTCGGCTGACGTCCGCGCTGGCCCGCGGTCGGTTCCACTGGGTGTTCGCCCTCGCCGACTCCGGGCTCGAGACCAAGGACGTGTACGCGGCCTTCGACCGCCTGGCCGTCGACACGTTCCGCCCGGAGCCGCGGATGTCCGACGACCTGATGTCCGCGCTGCGCGCGGGCGACGCGGAGCAGCTCGGGGCCGCGCTCGAGAACGACCTCGAGCCGGCGGCCCTGTCGTTGCGGCCGCAGCTGCGCTTCACCCTCGACGTCGGCGAGGAGTTCGGCGCGCTCGGTGCGGTCGTGTCCGGCTCCGGCCCCACGTGCGCGTTCCTCGCCCGCGACGGCGAGCACGCCATCGACCTGGCGGTGGCGCTGTCGGCGGCCGGCGTTTGCCGGACCGTGCGCCGGGCCGAGGGTCCGGTCCCCGGAGCGCGCGTCGTCGAGGCGTCGGCACCGACGGCACGGTGACGGCGTTGGCGGCGCCGGTGGTCAACCTGGTCAACCTCGAGGACGTGCGGCTCGCGTACGGCACGCGCGTCCTGCTCGACCGGGTCTCGCTGGGGGTGGGTGACGGCGACCGCATCGGTGTGGTCGGCCGCAACGGCAGCGGCAAGACCTCCCTGCTCGAGGTGCTGGCTCGCGCCCGTACGCCGGATGCCGGCCGGGTCACCCACACCGGCGGCCTGCGGGTCGGCTTGCTGTCCCAGGACGACCGGCTTCCCGGGTCCGGCACCATCCGCGCCGCCGTGGTCGGCTCCCGCCCCGACCATGCCTGGCGCTCGGACGCTCGTACCCGCGGCGTCGTCGACGTCCTGCTCGGTCCGCTCGACCTGGACGCCCCGGTCGGTCCGCTGTCCGGTGGCGAGCGCAGGCGGGTCGCGCTCGCGGCGCTGCTCGTCGAAGATCCCGACCTGCTGCTGCTCGACGAGCCGACCAACCACCTCGACGTCGAGGGCGTCGACTGGCTGGCCCGGCACCTCGCCACCCGCCGCGGCGCGCTGGTCGCGATCACGCACGACCGCTGGTTCCTCGACGCCGTCGCCGAGGTGACGTGGGAGGTCGTCGACGGCGGGATCGAGGCGTACGACGGTGGCTACTCGGCGTTCGTGCTGGCCAAGACCGAGCGGTCGCGTGCCGCCGACGCCGTCCAGGAGCGCCGGCGGAACCTGTTGCGCAAGGAGCTCGCCTGGCTGCGCCGCGGCCCACCGGCCCGCACGTCCAAGCCGAAGTTCCGCATCGATGCGGCCAACGCACTCATCGCCGACGAGCCGCCGCCGCGCGACACCGTCGAGCTGATCGGCGTCGCCGGTCAGCGACTGGGCCGCAGCGTGTACGACGTCGAGGACGCCACCGTCGAGCTGGGTGGCCGACGGCTGCTGCAGGACGTGACCTGGCGGTTGGGTCCCGGAGACCGGGTGGGTGTGGTCGGGGTCAACGGCGCCGGCAAGACGACGCTGCTGCGGCTGCTCGCCGGTGAGGTCAGGGCGTCGGCCGGTCGGGTCCGGGTCGGTCGGACGGTGCGGGCCGGCTACCTGTCCCAGACCGTGGCCGAGCTGCGACCGGGCCTGCGCGCGCTCGAGGCGGTCGAGGACGTGCGCCCGGTCGTCGACCTGGGCAAGGGCCGCGAGCTCACCGCGCGCCAGCTGGCCGAGCGCCTCGGGTTCACCGGCGAGCGCTTGTCGACTCCGGTCGCCGACCTGTCCGGCGGGGAACGGCGGCGGCTGCAGCTGCTGCGGCTGCTCATGGCCGGCCCCAACGTCCTGCTGCTCGACGAGCCGACGAACGACCTCGACGTCGAGACGCTGAACGCCGTCGAGGACCTGCTCGACGGCTGGGCGGGCACCCTCGTCGTCGTGTCGCACGACCGCTACTTCCTCGAGCGGGTGTGCGACCGCACCGTCGGCCTGCTCGGGGACGGCGCCGTGCGCGACCTGCCGGGGGGCGTCGAGGAGTACCTGCGTCTGCGTGCTGCCGCGCTCGCGGACGTGTCCGTGACCACCGCGGGCTCTGCCGGCCCGGTGGGGTCGACGGATGCCGCCGCCGCACGGTCCGCGCGCAAAGACCTGGCCAGGATCGAACGCCGGCTCGGCCGTCTCGCCGAGCAGACATCCGCGCTGCACGCGCAGATGGCGCAGCACGCGACCGACCACGTGCGCATCGTCGAGCTGGACGCGCAGCTGCGGGCGGTCGCCGACGAGACGGCGGCTCTCGAGGCGCAGTGGCTGACCGTCGTGGACGCGGCCGACAGCGAGCCCCGCTGAGCGGTCCCGACCGGTGCACGTCGTGGCCGATCGGCGAGCCGCGCTGAAGCCCCCCGCTGCCCGTTCTCCCGGGGGAGTGGCGGCGGGGGGCCGTCCGGACCTTCCGCTGCCCGACTTGCTGGGGTCGGTGGATGGTCCGTGCCGCCCAACCTACGACGTCTTCGTACCGCCGGGCAGGGCCTAAGGTCCTGCCCCCGGCACCGTAGTCTCCCGCCCATGGATCTCTACGTGGCCGCCGCGCGCCGACCCATCAGGCATCGGGTCACCTCGCACCTGGACCGTGGCGCCTTCGAGCCTGAGCCGCCGTTCCACGCCGCCGTTCGCGGCCAGGACCGCCTCACTCTTTGCGGGGAGTCGATCGAGGGCTCGTTGTGCGCGTTCCCCGATTCGCCGTATGACGCCGAGCCTCCTTACGCGCGCTGCCCGAAGTGCGAGGCCAAGGCTTCCTGACGGCACGAGTCTTCGAACGGAGCGTCGAGCCGGCACGTAGCCTTGGCCGGATGGCGCTCACCGTGACCTTGCTCGCGGACTCCCTTGCGTCGGCGGAGGCCGTGGCCGAGATGAGGTGGCAGGAGTGGGGGCATTGGGCCGATCCTCCGGAGTCGATCGACCCGGCCTGGTGGCTCGAGATCACGGTTCGTGAGGCAGGCCGAGATGAGCTGCCGGTGACGTTCGTCGCGCACGACCTGGCCGGCGAGGTGCTGGGTGCGGTCGGCCTGGACACGTACGACCTGGACGAGCGACGTGACACCAGTCCCTGGGTCACCGGCATGATCGTCCGCCGGGACCGCCGCCGGGAGGGGGTGGGGCGGACGTTGATGCAGCACCTGGAGCGCTGGGCCACCGAGCATCGAATCGCCGAGGCCTGGGTCGGCACCGACCTCGCACTCGGGTTCTACCAGCGGTGTGGATGGACCCCGCAGGAAACGTTCACTACCAGCACCGGCCAGCAGATGGACGTTCTGCACAAGAGGCTTCTGTAGCTCGCGGCCCGGCGACCGCGAGCGCGCCTCGACTAGGGTCGGGTGGTGACTGCGGGGAGGACACACGGCAGGTCGGTCGACGTCGTCTGGGGCGCGACCGGTGCCCGCGACCTCGCGCATCGCACCGACGTGCTCGTCGTCGTGGACATCCTCTCGTTCTCCACGTCGCTCAGCGTGGCGGTCGAGCATGGTGCCGAGGTGTGGCCGTACGCGCTCGGCTCGGACGGCGCCGAGCAGCTCGCCCGCGAGATCGGCGCAGTGCTCGCACGCGGACGATCCACCCGGCAGGGTCCGACCCTGTCTCCGGCCAGCCTCGTCGGGCTCGAGCCCGGCTCGCGCCTGGTCCTGCCCTCGCCCAACGGGTCGGCGATCGCGCACGCGGCGGTCAGCGGAGGGCTGCCGGTGGTGTCCGCCTGCCTGCGCGGCGCGAAGGCGGCTGTCGCGCTGTTGCGGACCTACGACCGGGTGGGGCTGGTCGCGTCCGGTGAACGGTGGCCGGACGGGACGCTCCGGCCGGCGTACGAGGACCTGCTGGGGGCCGGCGTCGTGACTGCGGGCCTGGTCGCCGCGGGGTACGCGCCGAGCCCGGACGCCGCCGCGGCGGCAGCGGCCGCAGCCAGACCGCGGCCGCTGGCCGAGTGTCCGTCCGGGGCCGAGCTGGTCGAGCGCGGGTTCGCGGAGGACGTGTCGCTCGCCGAGGCGCGCGACGTGACCGACGTCGTCGCGGTGATGAAGTCGGGGCGCTTCAGTGCAGCCACCGCCGGTTGACGCATTCCGATTGCGCGACACCGCACCGGCATGACTCACTGACGCCGTGCAGGACTACGACCCGATGACGAGCTTCGGCCCGGACGCCGCCGAGAGCTACGACGACGGCCCGCGCGGCGACGAGGACGCGGCCGTCGCGTTCCTCGAGCCGCTGGCCGGCGGCGGCGCAGCGCTCGAGCTGGCGGTCGGGACGGGTCGGATCGCCTTGCCGTTGGCGGCCCGTGGGGTCCGGGTGGACGGCATCGACCTGTCCCCGGACATGGTGGCCAGGCTGCGTGACAAACCCGGCAGCGACGCGGTCGCGGTGACGATGGGGGACTTCGCCGACGTCCCGGTCGCCGGTTCCTACCGGCTGGTCTACGTCGTCTACAACACGCTGTTCAACCTGCTCACCCAGGAGGACCAGGTCCGCTGCTTCGAGAACGTCGCGGCCCACCTCACCGACGACGGCTCGTTCGTCGTCGAGGCGTTCGTACCGTCCTTCCTGTACCGGCTGCGTGCGGACCAGTACGTCGACGCCGAGTCCATCGAGGTCGCCGAGGTGTCGCTCGACGTCGGCCGCCACGACCCGGTGACCCAACGACTGGACGAGACGCACGTCGTGCTCGGGCCGGGGAGCGTCCGGCTGTTCCCGATCGTCACGCGGTACTCATGGCCGAGCGAGCTGGACCTCATGGCCAGGATCGCCGGGCTGCGGCTCAAGGAGCGGTGGGGCGGCTGGGGCCGCGAACCGTTCACCGCCGGCAGCTCGCTGCACGTCTCGGTCTACGGCCGCTGAGGGAGCCATGAGGATCGACCACGAGTTCACGGTGAGCGTGCCGGTCCAGCGGGCCTGGGAAGTGCTCACCGACCTGCCGGGCATCGCTCCCTGCCTGCCCGGCGCGAGGCTGACCGGTGTCGACGGCGACGTCTGCTCGGGCGAGGTCACGGTCAAGGTGGGGCCGGTCACCAGCCACTATGCGGGGACCGCCCGCTTCGTCGAGAAGGACGACGCGGCTCATCATGCGGTGATCGACGCGAAAGGCAAGGACTCCCGCGGCTCGGGCTACGCGTCGGCGACGATCGATGCGCAGCTGCGTCCGGACGGCGAGCGGACGACGGTGTCGGTCAGCACCGAGCTGGCCATCTCCGGGAAGGTCGCGCAGTTCGGTCGCGGGCTGATCGCGGAGATCTCCGAGAAGCTCATGGGCCAGTTCGTGGACAACCTGGAGACGACGCTGCTCGCTCCCGGCGGGGCACCGGAGCCGACGACCGCGGCGACTGCGGACACGTCGGACGCAGCGCCCGCGCCGCCTGCGGCTGCCGAGCACCAGCCGCTGGACCTGATGAGCGTCGCCGGCGGCTCGGTGTACCGGCGCCTGGTGCCGGTGCTCGTGATCGTGGTCGTGCTGGTCGGGCTGGTCTTCTACCTCCTGACGAGGTGACGCCGAAAGGCCCGTCCTCCCACACAGTCGAGCGTCCCGGCAGCAGAATGCCTGGCCAGAGATCGTGTCCGACGGTGGCGGGGGCCGGAGCGGCGTTCGGGAGGTCGAGGCCGTTGCATGCGCCCGAGCCGGCCCAGGCGCCCGAGCCGACGCGGCCGAGCGAGGCCGCACCCGGGCCCGAGCGGTCGCGGCGACACCGGCTGAGCCTGGCCGGCCTGCGGGTCTTCTCCTCCGCCCCGGACTCGCCGCGGCTGCGCCGACCCACCGACGTCTTCTTCCTGGTGCTGGCCCTGGTCGTCGCCGGGCTGGTGGCGATCGCGGCGCCGGGGCCGACGAGCCTGGACGAGTCGCTGACCAGCCTGATCCAGTCGTTGCCGGGGCTGTCCGGCTGGTTGTGGGAGCTGGCGTACCTGCTGCTGGCCGCATGGTCGGTCGCGCTGCTGCTGATCGTGCTGTTCGCCCGCGGCCGGCGCCGGCTCTTCTGGGACGTCGCGGTTGCGGCGGCGCTCTCGCTCGGAGCGGCCCTGGTCGCGGGCCGGATCTCCGGCACCGACTGGGCGACCAGCCTGCACGCGATCACGCGCACCGAACCGCCGGCGGTGTACGTCGCCGTGCTGCTGGCGGTGGCCACCTCGATCGTGGTCGTGCTGTCGCCGCACCTGTCCCGGCCGCTGCGCAACGTGGGACGCGGCATCCTGCTGCTCGGCAGCGTGGCGGGGGTCGGGCTCGGCGTCGCCCTGCCCATCGGGATCGTGGCCGGCTTCGCCGTCGGCGTGGCGGCGGCCGCCGTGACCCACCTGTTGCTCGGCTCGCCGGACGGGCGGCTCACCCCCGCTCAGGTCGCCGAGGCCCTCGCCGACCTCGGGCTGGTGTGCAGCGAGGTCCGAGAGGCTCCCTCGCAGACCACCGGCGTCGCGGCGCTCCAGGCGGTGGCCGAGGACGGCCGGCCGCTGACGATCAAGGTCTACGGACGCGACACCTGGGACGGTCAGTTCCTCGCCTCGGTGTGGAACTCGCTGTGGCGCAAGGGGGAGACGCCGAGCCTGACCCGAGGACGGCTCGAGCTGGTCGAGCACGAGGCGGTCGCCACGCTGTTGGCCGAGCGCGGGGGCGCAGCGGTCCTGCCGGTGGTGGTCGTGGGGCTGTCGGCGGACGGCGACGGGATGCTCGCCACCGATGCAGCGGTCCGCTCGCTGGCCGACCTGAGCCGGGACGAGCTGACCGCGCCGCTGCTCGCCGGCGCCTGGCGCGCGCTGCAGCGCCTGCACGAGCTGGGGATCGCACACGGCCGGGTGGACGCCGAGCACGTGGTGCTCCGGCACGACGGATCGGTGGCGCTGTGCGACCTGGCCGGCGCCGAGCTGTCCGGCAGCGACGTGGCCATGCAGAGCGACTGCGCGCGGATGCTGGTCGCCACCGCCCTCGCCGCCGGGCACGAGACGGCGTTGGCCGCGGCGTACGAAGCGCTGGGCGACGACGGCCTGGCCGCCGTCGTGCCGTTCCTGCAGCCCGCGGTGCTGGACCGGGCGACCAGGTCCACGGTCAGCGACGGCTCCTGGGACCTCGCCTCGCTGCGCGCCCAGGCCGTCGAGCTGACCGGCGTCGAACCGCCCGCGCTGCAGCGGCTCCGGCGGGTCTCGCTGCGGCACGTCCTGTACGTGGTCGGCGGCGCGGTGCTCGCGTACTTCGTGATCAGCAAGCTGGCCGGCGTCGACTTCGCGTCGTTGTGGGCCGAGCTGAAGTCGGCGAACCCGTGGTGGCTGCTCGCCGCCCTGCTCGTGTCGCCGCTGATCCAGGTCGCGCTGTCGTTCTCGACCCTCGGGGCGTCGATCGCGCCGGTGCGCTACGGACCGGTGCTGCTGCTGCAGTACGCGATCCAGTTCATCGCTGTCGTGCTCCCGGCCACCGCAGCGCGGCTGGCTCTGGAGATCCGGTTCTTCGAGCGGTTCGGTATCGCCGCGGCCGGGGCGCTGTCGATCGGCGTCATCGACAGTGTCAGCGGCTTCGTGGTCCAGGTGGTGCTGATCCTGCTGATCGTCCTCAGCCCGGCTCCGGGCCTCACCGAGTCGGTCAGCGGCACCTCGTCGAGCAGCACGTCCTCGGGCAGCTCGTCGATCAGCATCGCCGCGCTGGCCGCGATCATCCTGGTCGTGGCGCTGCTGGTGGCCATCGCGCTGCCGCGCACCCGCCGGCGGATCCGCGAGGCGATCCCTCGGATCCGGGCCACCGTCCGCGCCCAGGCGAGCGCGGCGCGCACCGCCCTCGGCGTGATCAGGCACCCGCTCAAGGTCACCGAGATGCTCACCGGCAACCTCGGCGCCCAGCTGCTCCAGGCGATGGTCCTCGGGCTGTGCCTGCGCGCGTTCGGCGGGCAGGCGCACTTCTCCCAGCTGATCCTCATCAACACGCTGGTCGCCCTCTTCGCCGGTCTGATGCCGGTGCCCGGCGGCGTGGGTGTCGCGGAGGCCGGACTCACGGCGGGCCTGCAGGCGATCGGCATCCCGAGCAGCGTCGCGATCTCGACGGCGCTCGCCTTCCGTCTGGTCACGTTCTACCTGCCGCCGCTGTGGGGCTCGGTCGCGATGCGCTGGCTGCGCAAGCACTCCTACGTCTAGCTGTCGCTCGTCGTTGCATACGGATCGGGGGCGATAGCCCCCGATCCGTATGCAACGACGAGCGTTCGTCGGGGGTCAGGCGTCGTCGAAGGGGACGGTGACCTCGCGCAGCAGGTCGGCCAGACGGTCCTGGTCCGCGCGCGGCAGCGCCGACAGGATCTCGCGCTCCTGCGCGAGCAGGTCGGCCAGCGCGGCGTCGACCCGGGCCCGTCCCTCGTCGGTCAGCGTGACCAGCACGCCGCGGCGGTCGTCCGGGTCCGGCCGGCGGGTGACCAGCCCGCGCCCGGCGAGCCGGTCGATCCGGTTGGTCATGGTCCCGCTGCTGACCAGCGTCAGCGTCAGCAGCTGACCTGGCGACAGCTCGTACGGCGAGCCGGCCCGCCGCAGCGCGGCCAGGACGTCGAACTCCCACGTGTCGAGCTCGTGCTCGTTGA
This sequence comes from uncultured Actinomycetota bacterium, assembly GCA_963771835.1. Lineage (GTDB taxonomy): Bacteria > Actinomycetota > Actinomycetes > Prado026 > Prado026 > CAVQCJ01. Next base: position 618,685 of record CAVYVA010000002.1, on the reverse strand, counting down.
ACGCCTCGGACCGGGCCAGGTCCAGGTGCCGGGCGAGCCGGCTGACCCTGGAGAGCACCTCGAGCGGCGAGACGTCCAGGTCGGGACGTTCCCGGGCCCATGCGGCGACCAGCCGGTCGACCTCGTCGCGCCGTCCGGTGGTCGAGGCCATGCGCGCGAGCATAGCCACGCCGGAGGCCGGTCTCTCGACTTCGAGACACCGGCGGCGGGACCGCGCCACGCCGCCGGATTCGGAGCCGTCGACGCCCCGCGGTTACCGTGGGAGCCGGAGCCGGAGCGACGGTGAGGACCGATGCGCAGGAGCTGGGCGGTGCTGCCCCTCGCCGGCCTCCTGGCCGCGGGGTCCCTCGCGGTGGTCCACCTCGCCGCCGGGCCCCCGACCGTACCCGCCGAGTACCGCGCGCCGGTCGCTCGCCGCGGCCGCGCAGTGCCCCGGTCTGGACCCGCGGGTGCTGGCGGCCCAGCTGGAGCAGGAGAGCGGGTGGGACGCCAGGGCCTCGAGCCGAGTGGGCGCCCAGGGCATGGCCCAGTTCATGCCCGCCGTGTGGCAGGCCTACGCCGTGGACGGGGACGGGGACGGCGTCAAGGACGTGTGGAACCCGCGGGACGCGATCGCGTCCGCCGCGCACTTCGACTGCGTCCTCATGAAGGACGTCGCCGGGGTCCCGGGAGACCGCGTGCGCAACATGCTGGCCGCCTACAACGCCGGACCGGACCAGGTGCGCCGCTACCGCGGCGTGCCACCGTTCCGGGAGACCCGGGCGTACGTCCAGATGGTCGTCGACCGGTCCAAGGTGCTCACGATCGGCTGAACTGCTGCCCGCCGGCCGGCGCGGTGGGATCGGCCGGCGGGAGCCCGAGGTGGTCGCGCAGGCACTGCGTCCGGGCGTCCGGGGGCAGCCGCGAGTCCAGGCACGGCGAGACCTTCGGCCAGATGAAGACGAACACGATGGTCGTCGCCACCGCGACGAGCAGCCCCAGCCCACCCAGGACGACCCCGGCGAGCCCGGGCCCGCGCCCCGGCCCGGTCCCGCGGGCACGGCCGAGCCCGGCGGCGCCCAGCCCGAGCGCGAGCACCGGCAGCCCGAGCCCCACGAACGGGACCCAGCACAGCGCGAGGCCGATGATGCCGACGACCAGGGCCGCGACCGCGAGCCTGTTCGGCGGCGGCGGCGGCGGCGTCGGCGGGGGAGCCGTCAGCGGTTGTGCCGACCGATCAGCGCCGGCTTCGGCTCGAGCCCGGACAGCCCGTTCCACGCGAGGTTGACCAGGTGCGCGGCCACCTCGGACTTCTTCGGACGCCGGGCGTCCAGCCACCACTGACCGGTCAGCGCCACCATGCCGACGAGCATCTGCGAGTACAGCGGGGCGTACCGGGTGTCGAAGCCGCGCGCCTTGAACTCCGACCCGAGGATGTGCTCGACCTGGGTCGCGATGTCGCTGATCAGGCTGGTGAACGTGCCCGTGGACGTGCCGACGCCGGAGTCGCGGACCAGGATGCGGAAGCCGTCGGCGTTGTCCTCGATGTAGTCCAGCAGCGCGAACGCCGCCTGCTCGAGCAGCTCGCGCGGGTGACCGCCGGTGAGGGCGCCGGTGATGGCGTCCAGCAGGCGCTGCATCTCGCGGTCGACGACCACGGCGTACAGCCCTTCCTTGCCGCCGAAGTGCTCGTAGACGACCGGCTTGGACACCCTGGCCTTCGCGGCGATCTCCTCGACCGAGGTGCCTTCGAGACCCTTCTCCGCGAACAGCTGCCGACCGATCTCGACGAGCTGGGCGCGCCGTTCCTTGCCGCTCATACGACCCCGGGTCGCGCGGGCGGCCGGGTCGTCGGTGTCGGTCACGCGGCCATCATCCACGACCTGCCGTGCCAGACTGACGTGGCGGCCTGTTCCGGCCCGATCCGCCGTGGGGTAATTGGTAGCCTGCAGCCCTTTGAAGGCTTGCGGTCCTGGATCGAGTCCAGGCGGCGGAGCCCCCGACCGGCCCGGTATCCTCGAAGGGTCCGGTCCGCGGCCAGCGACCGGGTCCCAGCCCCGCAGTCCCCGCCGCTGTCGTCGAGGAGCCGCGTGAGCCGCAGCCGTCCGGCCGCCGTCATCGTGCTCGCCGCGGGCGAGGGCACCCGCATGCGCTCCGCCCGGCCCAAGGTCATGCACGAGATCGCCGGCCGGAGCCTGCTCGGGCACGCGATCGCCGCCGCGCGCGGTCTGGAACCCCTGCACCTGGTGGTCGTGGTCCGGCACGAGCGGGACGCCGTCGTCGACCATCTGGCCGCGATCGCCCCCGACGTCGTCGTCGCCGACCAGGACGAGGTCAAGGGCACCGGTCGCGCCGCGAGCTGCGGGCTGGCCGCGCTTGGGCGGCGTGGGCGAGCTGTCCGGCACGGTCGTGGTGACCTACGGCGACGTCCCGCTGCTGACCACCACCACGCTGCGCGAGCTCGTCGAGGTGCACGAAGCCGGCGGCGACGCCGTGACCGTGCTCACCGCCGAGCTCGCCGACCCCACCGGTTACGGGCGGGTCCTGCGCGACGCCGACGGCGCGGTGGCGGCGATCGTCGAGCAGAAGGACGCGACCCCCGAGCAGGCGGCCGTCGCCGAGGTGAACACCGGGATCTACGCGTTCGACGCGGCCTTCCTGGCCGACGCGCTGGGCCGGTTGACCACCGACAACGCGGCCGGGGAGGCGTACCTCACCGACGTCGTCGCGATGGCGCGCTCCGGCGGGCACTCGGTGCACGCCGTGCTCGTCGAGGACTCCCGGGAGACCGAGGGCGTCAACGACCGGATCCAGCTGGCCCGCCTGGGCCGGGTGCTGCGCGACCGGCTGGTCGAGGGCTGGATGCGCGCCGGCGTGACCGTCGTGGACCCGCAGACCACCTGGCTGGACGCCGGGGTGGAGCTGGCCGCCGACGTCACGCTGCTGCCGGGCACCCAGCTGCTCGGCTCGACGAACGTGGCCTCCGGGGCGACCGTGGGACCGGACACCACGTTGCTGGACTGCACGGTCGGGCCGCAGGCCACCGTCGTGCGCAGCCACGCCACCGGCGCGCAGATCGGCCCGCGGGCCAGCGTGGGGCCGTTCGCCTACCTGCGGGCCGGGACGGTGCTCGGGGCCGACGGCAAGATCGGCGCCTACGTCGAGACCAAGAACGCCGTGATCGGGACCGGCTCCAAGGTGCCGCACCTGACGTACGTGGGGGACGCCGAGATCGGGGCGGGCAGCAACATCGGCGCCGCGACGATCTTCGTGAACTACGACGGCGAGGCGAAGCACCGCACGACCGTGGGCGACCACGTCCGGATCGGCTCGGACACCATGCTGGTCGCTCCGGTCGACATCGGCGACGGGGCCTACACCGCCGCGGGCTCGGTCATCACCGAGGACGTCCCGCCCGGGGCGATGGCGGTCGGCCGGGCCCGGCAGCGGACGATCGCCGGCTGGGTGGCCCGGCGGCGCGCGGGTTCGGAGTCGGCCCGGGCCGCCGCGGCGGCTTCCGCTGCGGCATCATCGGGAGCAGAGCACTCCGAGCCGTCCGAGGCGTCCGTGCGAGAGCGAGGAGCAGGGCCAGTGAGCTCGATCAAGACGAGCAGCGAGAAGAAGCTGATGCTCTTCTCCGGTCGCGCCTACCCGGAGCTCGCGGACGAGGTGGCCGAGTACCTCGACTCCGACGTCACGCCCACCTCGTCGTACGACTTCGCCAACGGCGAGATCTTCGTCCGGTTCGAGGAGTCCGTGCGCGGCAGCGACGCGTTCGTGCTGCAGAGCCACGGGACCGACATCAACAAGTGGGTGATGGAGCAGCTGATCATGGTGGACGCCCTCAAGCGGGCGTCGGCCAAGCGCATCACCGTGGTCATGCCGTTCTACCCGTACGCCCGCCAGGACAAGAAGCACCGCGGCCGCGAGCCGATCTCCGCGCGGCTGATCGCCGACCTGTTCAAGACCGCCGGTGCCGACCGGCTGATGGTCATCGACCTGCACACCTCGCAGATCCAGGGCTTCTTCGACGGCCCGGTCGACCACCTGTTCGCGCTGCCGCTGCTGGCCCAGTACGTCCGCGGGCGGGTCGACGTCGCCAAGCTGGCCGTGGTGTCCCCGGACGCCGGGCGGGTGCGGGTGGCCGAGCGCTGGACCCAGGTGCTCGGCGGCTGCCCGCTGGCCTTCATCCACAAGAGCCGCGACCCGCTGGTCCCGAACGAGGCCGTCGCCAACCGCGTGGTCGGGGACGTCCGTGGGCGGGTCTGCGTCCTGGTCGACGACATGATCGACACCGGCGGGACGATCGTGAAGGCCGCCGACGCCCTGTACGACTACGGCGCCGCCGACGTGATCATCGCGGCGACGCACGCGGTGTTCTCGGGGCCGGCCGTCGACCGGCTCAAGAACAGCCGGGTGTCGGAGGTCGTGGTCACGAACACACTGCCGCTGAGCGAGGACAAGCGGTTCGACAAGCTCACCGAGCTCTCGATCGCCCCGCTCATCGCCCGGGCCATCCGCGAGGTGTTCGACGACGGCTCGGTCACCAGCCTCTTCGACGGCAACGCCTGACCCCGACCCCGCGCCGTTTTGGGGGAGCGCGCGGGGCGCCCGTAGACTGCCCGCTGCCCGGCGAGGGACCGGCGGTGAGTCGCCGCCGAGATCCGTGATCGACGAGAACAGAGGAGCACCGCGATGCCCGAGGTCCGCATCAAGGCCGAGCAGCGCCAGGAGTTCGGCAAGGGCGCCGCCCGCCGGACCCGCCGGGCGGGCAACGTCCCCGGTGTCATCTACGGCCACGGCACGGCTCCCGCGCACGTCGCCCTCCCCGGCCACGAGCTCACCCTCGCGCTCAAGACCGCCAACGTCCTGCTCCGGGTGGACATCGCCGACGGGACCGACCTGCTCACGCTGCCGAAGTCGATCCAGCGCGACCCGGTCCGGCAGACCGTCGAGCACATCGACCTGGTGATCGTCCGCAGCGGTGAGAAGGTCATCATCGACGTGCCGGTGTCCGTCCACGGCCGGGTCGCCGGGGCGATCGTCGAGCTCGTCTCCGCCGCCGTGTCGGTCGAGGCCGAGGCCACCCACATCCCGCGCGAGATCGTGCTCGAGGTCGACACCCTCGAGGTGGGCACCGTCGTCCGCGCCGGGGACCTGGTCCTGCCCGCAGGCACCACGCTGGTCGCGGACGCGGACCAGATCGTGCTCATCGCGGCCGCGCCGACCGTCGAGGAGGAGCCGGAGCCCGTGGCCGAGGCCGGCGAGGCCGGCGAGGGTGCCGCGGCCGGCGACCAGCCGGCCGACTCCGCCGACGAGGGCTGACCCCGGGCACCTCGTCCGTCACACCCGGAGAGCACCGTGCCCACGTCCAGCAGCGACGGCGGTCGCTGGCTGATCGTCGGCCTCGGCAACCCCGGACCGTCGTACGCCGCCACCCGGCACAACGCCGGGTTCCTGGTCGTCGACCTGCTCGCCGAACGGCTGGGTGCGCGGTTCAAGGCGCACCGCGGCCGCGCGGACCTGGTCGAGGGAGCGTTCGGCGCACCCGGCTCCCCGCAGCGGCAGCCGGTGGTGCTGGTCAAGCCCAAGTCGTACATGAACGAGTCCGGCGGCCCGGTCGCGTCGATGCGCGACTTCTTCAAGGTGCCGCACGAGCGGATCGTGGTCGTCCACGACGAGCTCGACCTGCCGTTCGGGACCTTGCGGCTCAAGCGCGGCGGCGGCGACGGCGGCCACAACGGGCTGCGGTCGGTCACCAAGTCGCTGGGCGGACCCGGGTACCTGCGCACCCGGTTCGGGATCGGCCGGCCGCCCGGGACCCAGGATCCGGCGGCGTTCGTGCTCAAGCCGTTCTCGTCGGCGCAGGCCCTGGAGGTGCCGTTCCTGGTGGACCGGGCCGCGGACGCTGTCGAGGCGCTGGTCCTCGACGGCCTGGAGCCCACCCAGAACCGCTTCCACGTCGACCCCGAGTAGGCCCGGGCGGCTCCTCGGTGGGTGGAACGGCGAACTCCGGGGCATCTTCTCGACACGTTGAGTGACGGGCGGACCTGCTTACGTGAGACGAACGGTCGAACAGGTCCTACGTTCGGACGATTCGTGTCTCCTGGCCTTTAACCAGCACGAACCGCCTCCCTAGACTCGCCGGATCACCCGGCCGGGGGCGGCGGGCTTCGTCGGCTCCGGACGGGTGGTGTGCACAGGGGCGGGAGATCTACTCATGGCTGTGCTGGACCATCGCGAGGGCCTGGGGCTGGCCCCGAGCGAGGGGCTGCGGCGGGCATCGGTCACCACGGCGCGCTCGGGGGACGTCGCCGTCGTACGTCCGGAGTCGCGCTGGCAGCGCCGCTACGTACGGCTCTGCATCGGCGTCGACGCACTGGCCGCGGTGGTCGCCGCGTCGGTCGCCTACTTCACTGCGCCCGAGGGTACGCACGTCGACGTGTACCGGGTCGCGTCGTTCCTGCTCCCGGTGGTTTGGCTGCTGCTCGGTCAGCCTGAACCGGGCCTACGAGCCACGGTTCCTGGGGGTGGGGTCGGAGGAGTTCCGCCGGGTCGCCCGGGCGGGCGTGGCACTCACCGCGCTGGTCGCGTTCAGCGCGTACGTCACCGACACGCTCCAGGGCCCGTCACTTCGTGCTGATCAGCCTGCCCCTGGTCACCTTGCTGACCATCGGGTCCAGGTACGTGCTGCGCCAGTGGCTGCACAGCCGCCGGGCCAAGGGCGAGTACCTGCACCGGGTCGTCGTCGTGGGGCACGAGGTGCCCGTCCTGGAGATGCTGCGCCGGCTCGGCGACGAACGCTTCCACGGCCTGCAGGTGGTGGCCGCTTGCCTGCCGCTGCCGGGCCAACGTCCCGCGCTGATGGAGCGCGGTGTCCCGGTGGTGGGTGGCTTCGGCTCGGTCGAGCAGGCCGTCCGACTCACCGACGCCGACACGGTGGCGGTGCTGGCCAGCCCCGACTTCGGCCCCGAGCAGCTTCGCCGGCTGGCCTGGGACCTCGAGCCGACCGGGGCCGACCTGCTCGTCGCACCGTCGCTGGTCGAGGTCGCCGGTCCCCGGCTGAGCATCCGCCCGGTCACCGGCCTGCCGCTGCTGCAGGTCGAGCAGCCGCAGTTCACCGGCGGCCGCCGGATCGTGAAGTCGACCTTCGACCGGACGTTCGCGCTGGCGATGATCGTGCTGTTCTCCCCGGTCCTGCTCGCGATCACCCTGGCCGTCCGGCTGACCAGCCGCGGCCCGGCGTTCTTCCGGCAGCAGCGGATCGGCAAGGACGGCAAGCCGTTCACGATGTGGAAGTTCCGCTCGATGGTGGTCGACGCCGAGGCGCTGCGCGAGCAGCTGCTCGAGCACTCCGACCGCGACGGCCTGATGTTCAAGATGCGTGCCGACCCGCGGGTGACCAGGGTGGGCACGTGGCTGCGCCGCTACTCCCTGGACGAGCTGCCCCAGCTGTTCAACGTGCTGACCGGCTCGATGTCTCTGGTCGGGCCACGCCCGCCGCTGCCGGAGGAGGTCGCCGAGTACGCCGACGACACCCGGCGCCGGCTGCTGGTGCGCCCCGGCGTGACCGGGCTCTGGCAGGTCAGCGGCCGCGCGGACCTGTCCTGGGAGGAGTCCGTCCGCCTGGACCTGCGCTACGTGGACAACTGGACCCTCGCGACGGACCTGCTCATCCTGTGGAAGACCGCCCGTGCCGTGCTCCGCGGTAGCGGCGCGTACTGAGCAGGCGGTCGCCGATGCCTGGAACAACGAAACCGATGGTCGTCGCCACCGTGCGATCACGCAGCGTCACCGAGGTTCTTAGGATGGTGTCCGTGCCGACGACCTCGAGCGACGCCGATCGCGCCGCGGCGCTCGCGTACGAGGCCGGGCAGCTGCTCGTCTCGGTCCGGGCCGGACACCCCGGGGCCGACCCGGCCGAGCTCAGAGGGCTCGGCGACCGGTCCTCCCAGGACCTGCTCGCGCAGCGCCTCGCCCAATGGTGCCCGGACGACGCGGTGCTCTCCGAGGAGGCTGCCGACGACCTGCGTCGCCTCGACGCCGACCGCGTCTGGATCATCGACCCGCTGGACGGGACCCGCGAGTACTCCGAGGGCCGGCACGACTGGGCCGTCCATGTCGCGCTCTGGGCCGACGGGGGCCTGGCCGCCGGTGCAGTGGCGCTGCCTGGCCTGGACCTGGTCCTGGGCACCGACCCGGCGCCGGTCGTCCCCCCGCCGGTCGGCGGCCCCGACGCCCGGCTCCGGATGGCCGTCAGCCGCACCCGGCCGCCGGCGGTCGCCGAGCGCCTGGTCGAGCGGCTGGGCCTGGAGGTGGTGCCGATGGGCTCGGCGGGCTACAAGGTGGCGGCCGTCGTGCGTGGCGAGGTGGACCTGTACGTCCACGCGGGCGGACAGTACGAGTGGGACTCGGCGGCCCCGGTCGCCGTGGCCCTGGCAGCCGGGCTGCACGCCTCCCGGCTGGACGGGTCGCCGTTGCTGTACAACCGCCGCGACGTCCTCCTGCCCGACCTGGTGGTGTGCCGGCCCGAGCTCGCGGACCGTGTGCTGACGACGATCTCGGAGGTTGACCTGTGACGCCGGCCGACACCAACCCGGGGGCGCCCGGCCGTGACTACAACCTGAGCCAGCTCAGGGCGCTCGAGGCGGAGTCCATCCACATCATCCGCGAGGTGGTCGCGGAGATGCAGCGCCCGGCGCTGATGTTCTCCGGCGGCAAGGACTCCATCGTCATGCTGCGGCTGGCCGAGAAGGCGTTCTGGCCGGCCGCGATCCCGTTCCCGGTGCTGCACGTGGACACCGGGCACAACTTCCCCGAGGTGCTCGCGTTCCGCGACCGCCGCGCCGGCGAGCTCGGCCTGCAGCTGATCGTCGCCTCGGTCCAGGACGCGATCGACCGCGGCATGGTGCGCGAGGAGCCCAACGGCTCGCGCAACCGGATCCAGACCCAGGTCCTGCTCGAGGCCGCGGAGAAGTACCGCTTCGACTCGCTGTTCGGCGGCGCCCGCCGGGACGAGGAGAAGGCGCGGGCCAAGGAGCGGGTGTTCTCGTTCCGCGACGAGTTCGGGCAGTGGGACCCCAAGAACCAGCGCCCCGAGCTGTGGAGCCTCTACAACGGGCGCGTGCACGCGGGGGAGAGCATCCGGGTCTTCCCGCTCTCCAACTGGACCGAGCTGGACGTGTGGCAGTACATCGCCACTGAGCAGATCGCGCTCCCGTCCATCTACTTCGCGCACCAGCGCGAGGTGTTCCTGCGCGAGGGGATGGTGATGGCGGTCACCGAGTTCTCCCGTCCGCGGCCGGGCGACGAGGTCTTCACGGCGACGGTCCGGTACCGCACCGTCGGCGACGCGACACTGACCGCGGCGGTCTACTCCGAGGCCGACACGCTGGACAAGATCATCGACGAGGTCGCGGTCACCAGGCTGACCGAGCGCGGCGCCACCCGCGGTGACGACAAGGTCAGCGAGGCCGCGATGGAAGACCGCAAGAAGGAAGGCTACTTCTGATGGACCTGCTCCGGTTCGCCACCGCCGGCTCGGTCGACGACGGCAAGAGCACGCTGATCGGGCGGCTCCTGTACGACAGCAAGGCCATCTTCGAGGACCAGCTCGAGTCGGTCGAGCGCACCAGCCGCGAGCGCGGCGACGAGTACACCAACCTCGCGCTGCTCACGGACGGGCTGCGGGCCGAGCGCGAGCAGGGCATCACGATCGACGTGGCCTACCGGTACTTCGCGACCCCGAAGCGCAAGTTCATCATCGCGGACACCCCCGGCCACATCCAGTACACGCGCAACATGGTCACCGGGGCCTCGACCGCCGACCTCGCCATCATCCTGGTCGACGCGCGCAACGGCCTGGTCGAGCAGAGCCGCCGGCACGCGTTCCTCACGACGCTGCTGCGGGTGCCGCACCTGGTGCTGTGCATCAACAAGATGGACCTGGTCGACTTCTCCGAGCAGGTGTTCGAGGACATCCGCGCGGAGTTCACCGCGTTCGCGACCAAGCTGAACATCCCGGACCTCACGTTCATCCCGGTGTCGGCGCTCAACGGCGACAACGTCGTCACCCGCAGCGACAAGATGCCGTGGTACGACGGGCCGTCGCTGCTGCACCACCTGGAGAACGTGCACGTGGCCTCCGACCGCAACCTGGTCGACGTGCGGTTCCCGGTCCAGTACGTGATCCGGCCGCAGTCGTCGGCGTACCCGGACTACCGCGGCTACGCGGGCCAGGTGGCCGGCGGGGTGCTCAAGCCCGGCGACGAGGTCGTCGTGCTGCCGTCGGGGTTCACGTCGCGGATCGCGTCCATCGAGACCGGCGACGGCCCGGTGGACGAGGCGTACCCGCCGATGTCGGTGACCGTGCGCCTGGAGGACAACCTCGACGTCTCCCGCGGCGACATGGTCTGCCGACCGCACAACCAGCCGCTCGTCACCCAGGACATCGACGCGATGATCTGCTGGATGGACGGCACCTCGTCGTTGCGGGCCGGCCAGAAGCTGGCGGTCAAGCACACCACCCGCGGGGTGCGGGCCCTGGTCAAGGACCTGCAGTACCGCCTCGACGTCAACACCCTGCACCGCGACGAGGCGGCCGATGAGCTGCGGCTCAACGAGATCGGCCGGGTACGCCTGCGGACCACCCAGCCGCTGCTGTGCGACCCGTACTCGCGCAACCGCACCACCGGGGGCTTCGTGCTCGTCGACGAGGCGACCAACCGCACCGTCGCGGCCGGGATGATCACGGCCGGCGACTGAACGCCGTACCCGCAGAAACGATGGAACAGGCGGCGATGGACGACACGACCGAGTCGGAAGCCGGGCCCCCTGACGAGGGCCTGACCTCCGACCAGGTCGTCGCGCAGGTGGTCGCCGAGGCGGTGGCGCTCAGCGTCGGGGTGCTGCCCGAGGAGCTGGCCGCGCTGCCGTCCGTCCATGTCGAGGGCGCGGCGCTGGACCTGGTCGAGCTGGAGCTGGCCGGGATCGTCACCGGCGGTTTCACGCTCCCCGGCGAAGCGGGCGCACTGCTCCAGGTCCCGCTGACCGTGCCGGCCGAGGTCGCCGGCGCTGTCGTCGCGGGCGGCCGGGCGGTGCTCGAGGACGCCGAGGGCGTTCCTGTCGCCCTGGTCGAGGTCACCGCGACGGTCGCCGTCGATGGCGCGGGTACTTCCGGCAACGGCGAGCAGGGACCGGTCCTGGCCGCCGGTGCTGTCACCGGGCTGCGCCCGCTCAGCCACGGCCCGTTCCGCCGGATGCGGCTGACGCCGGCCGAGGTGGCGGCCCGCCCGGTGCCGCCGGCCCTGGCCGTCACGACCGCACGCCCGCTCATCGCCGACGACCTGGAGGTCGTGGCCGCGGGGTCGGCGGGGCAGCCGGTCCTGGTGCTGGCCCTGGTCGGGCACGGACGCTCGCCGTACCCGGGCGCCTTCGGACTAGTGCGCGCGCTCCGGGCCACGTTGCCGGCGCTCCCGGACGGATCCGTCGTCGTCCCGGTGGCGCTGCCTGTGACCGGGACGGGTACGACCGCTGACCTGGCCCTGCGCGAGGCGGTCGCGAACGCCTACGGCGTGCCGCAGGTTCTGCACCTGCCGCCGGCGACCCGGGCCGAGCTGGACTGGCTGGTCGAGCAGGGGTCGGGCTTCCCCGAGGCAGCACTGGAGGTGCTGCGCGCACACCGCCCGCCGCCTCAGCGGCGCGGGGTCGTCCTCTTCTTCACCGGCCTGTCCGGGTCGGGCAAGTCGACCGTCGCGCACGGGGTCGCCGAGGCGCTGCTGGAGTCCACCGACCGCACCGTGACTTTGCTGGACGGCGACGTCGTGCGCCGGCACCTGTCCAAGGGTCTGGGCTTCTCGCGTGCGGACCGGGACACGAACGTCCGCCGGATCGGCTACGTCGCCGCGGAGGTGGCCAGGCACGGCGGGGTGGCGCTGTGCGCGCCGATCGCGCCGTACGACAGCACCAGGGCCGCGGTGCGCGCGATGGCGGCCGACGCCGGCGGGGAGTTCCTGCTCGTGCACGTCAGCACTCCGCTGGAGGTCTGCGAGGCCCGGGACCGGAAGGGGCTGTACGCCCAGGCCCGGGCCGGGCTGCTGCCGGAGTTCACCGGCGTGAGCGACCCCTACGAAGAACCTGCCGACGCGGACCTGCGGGTGGACACGTCGACTGTCGATGTGGCTACAGCGGTGGAGATGGTCCTGGCGGAGCTGCGCCTGCGCGGCTTCGCGCCCACGGCACGAGGAGAGGACGGCTGATGGACTACGGACTGGCTCTGGCCGGGCTGATCGTCGGCGTCGTGGTGGGGCTGACCGGCATGGGCGGCGGCGCTCTGATGACGCCGATCCTGGTGCTGGTCTTCCACATCCAGCCGCTCGCTGCCGTCTCCAGCGACCTCGTCGCCTCGATGTTCATGAAGCCCGTGGGCGCGGCTGTCCACATCCGCCGCGGCACGGTGAACTGGGAGCTCGTCAAGTGGTTGTGCGTCGGGTCGGTCCCGTGCGCGTTCGCCGGCGTGTTCGTGCTCCGCGCGCTGGGCGCTGCCGACCTGCAGGGCGTGGTCAAGCAGGCGCTGGGCTACGCCCTGCTCCTGGCCGCCCTCGGCCTGATCGTCAAGACCTTCATGGCATTGCGCGAGCGGGTGCAGCGGCGCTCGCAGGGACTTCCGGTCGACACGAGCTCGGTGCCGCCGCCGCTGAAGGTGAAGATCCTGCGCACGGTCGCGATCGGGGCGGTCGGCGGCCTCGTCGTCGGTATGACCAGCGTGGGGTCGGGCTCGCTCATCATCATCGCGCTGCTGATGCTCTACCCCGTGCTCAAGGCCAATCAGCTCGTCGGGACCGACCTGGTCCAGGCGGTGCCGCTGGTCGCTGCAGCGGCCTTCGGGCACGTGCTGTTCGGCGACTTCCAGCTCGGCATCACGGCGTCGCTGCTGGTGGGCTGCATCCCCGGCGTGTACATCGGCGCGCGGTTCTCCTCGCAGGCCCCGGGCGGGATCATCCGCCGGGCGTTGACGCTGGTGCTGCTGGCGTCCGGTCTCAAGCTCGTCGGCGTCGGCACCACGGAACTCGCCTGGATCCTCCTGGTGACGATCGTCGTCGGCTCTCTGGCCTGGATGCAGGTGCGGCGCTCGTACGGGCTGCCGGCGCTGTCCCGGTACGAGCCGCGGCCGGGTGCCGGGCAGCGAGCCGACGGCGACTCCGTCGAGCAGACGGCCACGCCGTCCGACGGGGCCGAGACCTCGGTCTGACCGAGCGATCTCCACAGGGGTTATCCACAGTTCCCGACAGCAGGGAGCGACCGCCGGGCACGCTCGGTTACAGTCCTGGCCCCGGTAAGTCCGTCGGTGCTGACCCGATCGAGTGAACCCCCCGAAAAGGTGTCTCGAACCCCCAACGGGTGCAGTGCCCGATTTGTGATGATTCGTGACCTTTAGACCTGTTCTGGCAAGGTCACGGCGCGGTCAAGGAGGTAAGCCGGAGGGCCGATCCCAGGGGGGAAGCGTTCGCAGACCGGCCCCCTCACCGGCTCGCAAACCCCTCGGGAGACAACATCATGCGGCATCGCTCACCGGGACGGTCCCCTCGCCGTCTCACCCCCGCTGGACGAGTGACCTCAGCAGCGACAGTCCTGTCGCTGCTCGCAGCCTCCGGCATCGCTGCAGTGATCGGCACGTCGATGGCCGGTGGATCCCCGAACCTCATCGCGAACCCCGGGTTCGAGCAGGACCTGACCGGATGGACCACGCCGACCGGTCCGCAGCACGTGGACCGGGCCAACGACGGCCACACGGGCGGCTTCTCCGCCAAGCTCTGGGGCGCGAGCGCCGGAACCGTGGCGCTGAAGGACAGCCCCAACTCGGTGACCAAGACCGACAAGGGCGCGGTCTACCACGCCGCGGCATGGGTCAGGACGACCACGCCTTACGTGGACGCCGTGCTCCGCATCCGGGAGGTCTCCGGCACCGGCAACCTGGTCGGCCAGCACAGCCGGCAGCTGCGGCTGAAGACGTCCGACTGGTCGAAGATCGAGTTCGACTACACGGCGGTCAAGGCCGGCGACCAGCTCGACTTCAACGTGCTCGCCCGTGACCTCGTGCCAGGGCACGCGCTGCTGGTCGACGACGTGTGGCTGTCCGAGAACACCGTCGTCACCGACCCGCCCCCGCCGTCGCCGAGCAAGGACCCGACGCCCACCCCGACGCCGACGGTGACGGCGAGGCCGACGCCGACGACCACCCCGACGGTGACGCCGACGCCGACCCCCACCCCGACGCCACCCCCGGTCACCAACCCGTCCGGGACGCTGTTCGGCACCAGCATCTACCAGGAGCCCGGCGAGACCTTCGAGACGGCGTACCAGCGTCGGGTCAAGGAGTTCGGCGACCTTCCGGTGGACCGCGTCTACTACCCGGGCCTGCCCAAGCCGTGGCCCGGCAACGCGGGCTACAGCGGCACGACCGTGTCGGTCTCCTTCAAGGCGACCCCGCAGCAGGTGCTGTCCGGCACCTACGACGCGACGCTGACCAGCTGGTTCGAGACGGCACCGCGCGATCGCGACATCTACTGGACGTACTACCACGAGCCCGAGGACAACATCGAGGCCGGCGACTTCACGGCGGCCGACTACCGGGCGGCGTGGCAGCGGATCTCGACGCTGGCCGACAAGGCGCAGAACCCGCGTCTGCACGCCACGATGATCCTGATGTGCTACACGCTGACCAGCTACTCGGGCCGCTCCTTCGCGGACTACTACCCCGGGTCGGCGTACATCGACGTCCTCGGCTGGGACTGCTACAACCAGTACTGGGGCAAGGGTTCGTACATCGACCCTGCCGCGCAGTTCGCCGCGGTGCTGGCCACGTCGAAGTCCACCGGCAAGCCGTTCGCCGTCACGGAGTTCGGCAGCCAGATCGTCGCCGGTGACACCACCGGGGCCGGGCGTGCCGCCTGGCTGCGGGCGTCGGCGGCGTACCTGTCCGCGCAGAGTGCGTTGTTCGTGACGTACTTCGACTCACCCATCACGAAGGACTACCGCCTGCTCGACACCAACTCGGTGCAGGCCTGGAAGGCCGCGATCGCGTCGTCAACCTGACCCGTTCGCAAGGCGACCGAGGACCGGACCGGAAGGTCCGGTCCTCGGTGCCGTCTGCGGTGCGGCGGGGGTGGCCCGCCGCGGCTGGCCGACCCTAGGAGGTCGGCGGCAGCAGGTGGATGAACCAGAGCTTGGAGTCCTGACCGACGCGGTAGACGGCGACCGGCCCTTCCTGGAGGGGCAGCTCGAGCTCCTCAGTGATGGGCAGGCGGCTCTCCAAGGCGTAGGTCGCTCCTTCCAAAGGTCCGTCTCCGACGACGTAGACCACCCGCATGGGAGCACCTCCGACGGCTCGACATCTCCGGACGAGTGTCGACCTCCGGACAGCCTGTTCTTGAGGCCGGGGCTCGACCGCTGTCCGCCGGCCGGACGGCCGGGAGTCAGCCGAACGACAGGGTGTCGATGAACGCCTGGTTGCCGGCCAGGGCGCCCACGCCGTGGCCGAGGGTCCACGACCAGATCACTGTCACGCCGGCACCGGGAAGGTCCAGGAGGATGTACTGCCCGGTGAGCTGGTGGGTGTACCCGGTCGTGGCGCCGTCAACGGCGAACGTCGGGCCCGCAGCGGTCCCGTTCTTCAGGCCGGCGAGGTGCACGCCTGGGCGCAGTACGCCGGTGACCAGCCAGGCGGCACGGCCGCCGACGCTCGTCCGGGTGAGGGTGCCGTGCAGGAGGAACGGCCGCCTGGACAGCCACCGAGCCATGGACGCCGCCGTCGTCCCGGCCGAGGGGTCCGCGGTCCAGGTCCTGTCGTCCTTCACCGCGGTCGCGTTCTCCAGGATCGTGACGCCGGTCGTGCTGAGATCGTTGCGGTAGTCCTCCAGGGCGTTGACCCCCAAGCGACTCAGCGCGCCCTGGAAGGTGCCGGGAACGGTCACCGTCACCGGGACCGGCAGAGTCACCAGGAACCGGTCGCCGCCCAGGCAGGTACGGTCGGCCGGACATGTCGTGCTCGGCGGCGTGGACGCCCGGGGGCCGCCGGGGGCCTGCCCGCCGACTGACGGGGTCAGCCCCCGAGCGAGGAGCACGGCGACGATCGCGACGGCCAGGGCGGCGCCGCCGGATGCGACGAGGCTGCGGTTGCGGTGGCTGCGGTGGAGCTTGCGGAGCATCAGCGTGGGCTCGACCTCCCGGGCTGCCTTGCGACGTGCAGCACCGGCGGCGGCACGGCCGAGGTCTTCGATGGTCACGAGCCCTCCCCCGTCGGCTGCCCCAGCCTGGTCGCCAGCGCGGCGCGGCCTCGGAACAGGTGGGACTTGACGGTGCCCTCGGCGAGCCCGAGGGTCTGGGCGATCTCGGCGACCCCGAGGTCGTAGATGTACAGCAGGGCGATCACCTGGGCCTGCCGGCGGGGCAGCTTGCGGACCTGCCGCCAGAACGCGTCGTACTCCTGGTCCAAGGGCTCCCGGAGGTCTCGCTGGGCGAGCAGGCGACCAAGCCCGCGGGCCTCGACGGTCCGGCGACGCACCATGGACACGGCCCTGTTCGCGCACGTGCGACGTACCCACGCGGCGGGCACGTCCATGCCGGACACGACGTCCCACCGCCGGTAGGCCGCCAGCATCGCGTCCTGGGCGATGTCGTCCGCGCTGGCCGACCCAGACAGCGACCGCGCGAACGCGACCAGGGCCGGCAGCTCACGTCGGTAGAAGCTGTCGAACGGTTCACGGACCCGCAGCTCCACGAGCGGCCCCGGTCCGAGGTCGAGCCCGTTCGGGCCGTCGACGGCGCTCGTCATGCCCATCTACTCGCTGGAGGCACCCGGTAGGTTTACACCCGGACCCAGGCCTGCCGGGCCCGAACAAGATCGTCCATCGACGCCTTGGCTCGGGTCCGGGCGCGCCTCGCGGCACGTCGGTGCGCCACCTGGGTTCTTGAGCCGCTAGGTTCTGCCCATGGGGGCGGCACCGAGGGGACCCTCCTGGGCGCATCCGAAGGGAACACCGCTATGAAGTACCGAGCACCACTGATCCTGGCGATGACTGCTGGACTGCTCGTCCTGACCGCGGGGGTGTCCTGGGCTGGGCCGCACGGCGGGGTCGCCGCCACCGTGGCACCGGACGGCACGTTCGTGTTCACGACGACGAACGGGCCGGCCACGACCGACATCGCCGTGTCGGCCGCGTCCTACATCGGCCTGTGGAAGACCCAGACCGAACCGGAGCGGCTCTTCAAGGTCGTGCGCGGAACCATCGCGGCCGGGACCAGCCGCCTGGAGCTGCACGTACAGGTGCCCTCGTGCGGGCCCTACCAGCTCGACGCGTTCCTGGGGACGCAGGTCCCCCCGACGATCACGTTCCCGGCCGGCAGCGGCCCGAACGGGCTCAAGGGCCAGGAGTACCCGAACGGCAAGCCATGCGTCACCTCGACGCCCACGCCCACGCCCACGCCGACGACGACGACGACCGCCTCCGTCTCGCCGACCTCGACGGCCACCACCGCGCCCGCCCCCTCGACCAGTGTGCTCGCCGTGAAGCTGGCGGCTGACACGAGTCTGGCGCAAACGGGTTCGGCCGGCGTCGGCCCGGTCGCCGCGCTGGGCGCCGGACTGCTGCTCCTGGGTCTGGCCGTCGTCGCAGCAGCTCGCCGAGCCAGGCGCCACTAGTCCTGTGCGCCATGGGCGCATCGGCGCGGAGGCGGCGGTGCGCCCAAGGCGGGGCGAACGTGGTCGCCGCGGCGC
Organism: uncultured Actinomycetota bacterium; assembly: GCA_963771835.1. Lineage (GTDB taxonomy): Bacteria > Actinomycetota > Actinomycetes > Prado026 > Prado026 > CAVQCJ01. The sequence goes on along the minus strand of CAVYVA010000002.1, from coordinate 600,933 downwards.
TTCCCCTTACGTCCGTTGCCCCCACGAGCCGGGATAGTCGTTCCCCATCCCGCCGGTAGGCGCCGACTCCTGTCGGGTCTCGCCGCATCTGTGACAAGCGGTGAACTCGTCACCGTCCTCGTCGGTCTGCCTCCTCCACACATGGAGACCCAGCAGACAGCGAAGGCGGTACATGCGGCACCCCCTTCCCAGTGTGCGAGCAGTCTATGGGGGCGAGCGCCGCGGTATCGAGCAGCGAAAGCATGATGCTTTCGCATCGGAGCGGACGCAGTACAGGTAGGGCGTCGGGTCGGTCATGCCGCGATGCTGAGCCGAAGTCAGCGCGGGTCGGCCCGGTCGATGTTCCAGTGCCGGCCGACGCTGGCCAGCCAGACCAGGCTGCCGTCTTCGCCGCGATGCGGCAGCAGCGCGTAACGGGTGACGGTGCGTTGGCCGCCCTCCTCGTCGCCGTAGAGCAGCTCGATCGTCAACGCCGACTCCTCCCGCACGGCCTGGGCTACCTCGCCGTAGACCGGTTCCGTGGGGTCGCGCAGGGCGCCTTGCCAGAAGAAGATGTCCCCGGGCGGCACGAACAGGTCGCGGGTGAGTCGGCGGAACCTGTCGAGCGGGGCATGCCCGGCCCGGTCCTGGCTGGTGATCTGTCGGGGTTCGACCACCCAGCCGTGGAGCACAGCCAGACCGCTGCCCACGTTGCGCAACGACAGAGCGAGGTAGATGGCGTCCGGGGTCACCTCGACCACCCCCTGTCCGCCGGGCACGCGGACCCAGTGGCGGTCCACGTACGAGACTTTGAGCGGCTCGTCCGACAGCCGGGACGGGAACAGCAGCGGGCGTAGTCCCTGCAGCAGGGCACGCTCGGCGTTGCGGGCGGCGCGGTTTCCGGAACGGACCGATGCGAAGGTCGCCACGGCGAGCACGAGCGTGCCGAAGGCCGTCGCAAGCGCGGAGAGGGTGACCCAGTCCCAGTGCGGCATCCGGCAAACCTACGGCCCATGGGCCAGGCCGTACTGGACCTGGACACCTGTGCCCTGTGCCCTGTGCGAGCTTCCGGATGCTCACTTCAGCCCGCACGCGGGGGCGATCAGTGTCTGACCCCAGATGCTGTCGAGGTCCGGGATCGTCACAGCAACGTCGTGGGCCTGGCCACCGGAGTCCTGAACGACGAGCGTGACCTGCGGTACGGGTCTTACCGACACGGTGCAGTCCGAGCGGATCGCGATCCGTGTGTCGACCGGTCGCCCCGGAAACAACATCGTGGGAAGGACCTGGACCGGGCGCCCGCCCGGATCCGGGACCAAGGAAGCCCCTGGCCCCGAGACCCGGATCGAGGCCAGCGTCACCGACTGCTGCCCGGCATTCGTGATCACCAGCGGGACGGGGACGACAGGATCACCTGAGCCGACGCTGAAGTCACCTGCCTGGGCGCCCAACGACACCCGGACGTCGACTCCCCTTACCGGGACCGGCGTGGACGAGCTGCCGTCCAGGTAGTGCATCCCGGCTGCGCCGAGCAGTACGCCTCCAAGGAGGGCTGCGACCCATGCCCGTCGGCTGCCACTCGCACCACTGGAGATCGTTTCCGCGCGATCACTGTTGTCGGCTGCCATCGACCCGACGGGCTCGCTCTCAGTGCCCGGATCCACACCACGACACTACGCGGAGTCCCCGAGCGGAAAGGGTGCGGTTCGCCAGTCCAGAGAGTGTGCGAGATCGGTGCGTAGTCGGCGCGGGTCGTCGAAGATGGTGTGCACAGATGAGTTGCACTGGGTTTGGTCTGTCGGCACCCGGTGGCAGACTTGGTACATGCGTTCGAACCCGTCCACCGCCGATGCTGGCGAGACCACCATGGTCCCCAGCGGCGTGGACGTGTCGGATCTGGTGTTCCTGCCGGGCTTGGACTCGCTGCCTCGGTGCGCCGACGGCACTGTTCCGGCGGTGGCTCTGGCGACCTTCCTGGCGGGTCTTGATGCTGCCGACCTGGACCACGACGCGCAGGTGCTGGACGTGGCGGTGGCCTGGAACCGCCTGACTGCCTGGACGCAGGCCCGGCACTACGCGGCGGTCGCGGAGTTCGTGCGCCGCCCGGTGATCTACCCGCCACCGGACCCGGCCGTCGCCAGGACCGTGCGTCGTCCCCTGGGGCAGGTGGCCAGGGACTTCGGTGGCGGCGACGAGATCGGTCCCGCCCTCGGCTTGACCGTTCGTGGTGGGGAGGTCCGGGTCGCCACCGCGGTCGCGCTGGTCGGCCGGTTTCCCGCCACGCTGGCAGCCCTGGCCGGAGGGCGGATCGACTACCCGCGAATGAACGCCGTGCTCGAGGAGGCCGGCGACTGCGCACCCGAACATGCCGCAGCGGTCGAACGGGCCGTCCTCGAGCGCGGTGGACGCGGCACCCCGGGGCGGTTCAGGCTGGCGGTGCGCCGCGCTGTGCTGCGGATCGATGCCCAGGGCGCCGCCGATAGGGCCGCAAGGGCCCGCGCAGACCAGTGGGTGCGGATCAGCCCGGCCCTGACCGACACCGCCTGGCTGGACGCGCACCTGACCGCCGAAGACGCCCTGGCGGTCCGGTTGGCCCTGGACGCCGCCGCCGTGTCGATGGCCGGCCGGGGCGGGGAGACCCGCTCCAAGGACCAGCTGCGGGCCGCGGCGTTGGCGGCACCGTTCTGGGCCGCGCTGGCCACCGGCCGGCTCAGCACGCCCGACGGCCCCCTGGCGTTGGCGGTCGCGCACGGCCAGGCCCCGGCCCTGGACCTGACCGTCGACGTTCACGACCCGGGGGCGGTCCCGACCTGGCCGGATACGGACCTGTCACCGCAGCGCTGGGCCGCCGGGTCAGCGCGCGGGCCCTCGCCGGCAGCCGGTACCCGGTCGTGCGTGTCCACCAGCCGATCACCGCCGACCAGGCTGCAGCCGTGGCCGCCGACTGGCCCGCCGAACCGCGCTACCGGCCCTCAGCCGCGTTGACCCGGCACATCATCGCCAGGGACCGCACCTGCCCGCATCCGTCCTGCGGCCAGGACGCGCGCCGCAACGACGTCGACCACACCGTCGCCTGGCCGACCGGACCCACCCACCCGGCCAACCTCAGCCCGCCGTGCCGACGCCACCACCGCTTCAAGCAGAACAAGGCCGTCGATCTGCGCCAACCCGCCCCCGGACGGTTCGTCTGGACCATGCCGACCGGCCACCGCTACACCGTCGGACCACCCGCCGACGACGACTGAGTGCTCGGGTCAGATTCCGCGGCCGTGGTCGTGCAGGCGTCGGACGATCGCGTCGGGCTTGACTGCGCCCGAGGCTACGGCGAGCGCGAGGTACGCCCGCGGCTCCAACGGGTTGCGGCGGACCGTGCGGCCCACCCAGTGCAAAGCTTCGCGGCGCTCACCCTGGGCGGCGCGCGCGAAGGCGACCTGTCCGGCCACCCGGGCCTCGCCGGCCGGCACCGTGGAGAACTCGGGGTAGCGCTCCAGCAGCCACGACAGGCCCTGCGCCATCGTGTCCCAGCGGCTGGTGAAGTACGACTGCTTGTGCCACCGCACGACGACACCGACCTCGGGGACGGTGCGGACCGGACCGGTCCGCGCCCCGCGCAGCAGGAACTCGTAGTCCTCGCCGAAGGAGCCCGGCACCGCTTCGTCCACCAGCCCGAAGCCGTCGACCACAGCGGCCCTGCGCATCAGGAAGGTCGACGGGTGCAGCTCGGTGAGCCGGTCGCGGAGCAGGTCCCGCAGCTGGACCGTCGTCTGCGGCAGCACCCGGTCCACCAGCGTGCCGTCGTAGTCGATCCGGATGCCGCACGAGACCACGGACGCGGTGGGGTCGGACTTGAGCAGCGTGACCTGGGCCGAGAGCTTGCCCGGCAGCCAGACGTCGTCGTCGTCGCAGAAGGCCACCAGCTCGCCGTGCGACGCGAGGATCCCGCTGTTGCGGCCGCCGGCCAGCCCGGGCTTGCGGTTGTTCGTGACCACGAGCACCGGCCGCATCGGGTCGGGGCGCACCAGCGTGAGGTCGGGGTCTGACTGGTCGAAGACGACGACCACCCGCACCACGCCGGGGTAGTCCTGCGCGAGGATCGAGTCGATGGTCTGCCGCAGCAGCTCGGGCCGGTCCCGCGTCGGGACGACGACGTCGACCTCGGGGTAGCCGTCGGCGAGGACCCCAGACCCGTCCGCCGACTCGTCCGGCATCGTGGCCTGCTCGGTCAACGCGTCCCCCCGGTGTAGCCGTAGCGTCCGCGCAGCGGCCGGGTCAGGGTGGAGACCATGCGCTGCCTGCTGGCCGGGGAACGCCTCGTGCCAGGCATCGTCCTCGACGACCTCGAGGCTGCCGTTGGTGAAGCGCATCGGGTTGCCGGCCACCGTGTGCGAGGGAGTCAGCGTGATGTGCCGCCCGTCCAGGAAGCCCAGCGAGCCGGCACCGGAGTCCTGGCCGATGAAGTCGACGATGCCGGCGAGGGTGCTCCGCGGGTCGCGGACGAAGTCTTCGTAGCGGACCAGCCGGGTCGGGGTGCCCGCGCGGGCGGCCCGGTCGAGCAGCACGTTGGCCGTGGTCCAGTGCATCGTGGTCTGCAGCGGCGACCAGCTGGCCATGTACTCGCCCGGTCCGGCCTCGGGTCGGGCGATCTGCTTGGTCCAGGCGTACGCGACCGCGGGGCTGTCCCGGACGACGTGCAGCACTTTCAGGTCGATGCCGGGCGCCGCACGCAGCACCAGCGCGGTCGAGGCGTGCTTGCTCGCGTCGACGACGACCTCCGCGCCGGAGACGTCGAGCACGGCTGCGTACAGCCGCGTCAGCAGGTCGGCGTACCGGCGCAGCTGCCGGCCGAACCTGCCGTCCACCGGTGCCCGCAGCAGCCGAGGTGCGTACCGGGTGCGGTCCACGGATGCCTTCAGCGCCAGCACCTGGCCGACGTCGACCTTGTCCCACCCGCCGTACGCGCTCTTGCCCACCCGCTGCCAGAACGTGCACACGGAGAACCGGTCGCCGCAGCCGCACAGCTCGTCGTCGCGCAGGCCGCGCTCCCACAGGTGCACCACCTCGCCGACGCAGGCCACCTGCTCCAGCTGGCCGATGCAGCGCTCGAGCAGGGTGGAGCCGCTGCGACCCAGGCCGCCGATGTACAGCACCGGCACCCGCTCGTCCGGGGTCAGCGGCGGCAGCAGCTCACCGACCAGGTCGGCGAACCGGTCCAGGCCGGGCGCGGCCACCGAGCCTGACTCGACTCCGAGCGCGAACCGGTCCGGGAAGTCCAGGGCCTCGTCGAGCGCAGCGCGGAACTGCTCCTCGGTCTCGGCCAGCCGGACGACGTCCTCGGCCCCCATCCGCCTGGCGAAGTCCTGCTGGTGCTGGTCGACGTGCTCGCCCCGTTTCGGGTCCCGCGGGACGCAGATCGGCAGCCGGCCGTTTCGCCGGGCCTCCATGATGGTCGCGGGGCCGCCGTGGCAGACCACCGCGGCGGCCCGGCCCATCGCGTCCTGCAGATCGTCGTGGTCCAGCAGCGGACGTCCCTGCGCCACGGCCGGCGCGGTCGAGCGGCCGTGCTGCACGAGCACCTCGGCGCGTCGCGGCCCCGAGTCGGCCAGCCAGCTGTCCACCCAGCCGACCAGCCGGTCGAACGGGTGGTGGTCGGTGCCGACGGCGACCAGGACCAGGGGTGGCTCGTCGGTCTGCGCCGGTGCGTGGTCCGGCGGTGTCACATGAGGCTCCCGACGAGCTCGGACCGCTTGTAGAACGCGGTCTGCTCGGGCCACTGGACGCAGAACAGAGTGGTGAACGGGCGGCACAGCCGGCCGGTGAGCGTCGGGCTGTCGATCCGGTCGTACACCTCGACGTACACGGTCGGGATGCGCATCGCCCTGGCGGCGAGGAAGAACGGGAACGCGACGGCGGCGCCGGTGGAGACCACGACGTCGGGCCGGCGAGCGGCGCAGCTCGCGAACGGCGAGCATGCTGTTGCGCACGAGGTTGCGCACGTTGCGCGTGGTCGGGTGGTGCGCCCAGGTCACGCGCTCGCCGGCGAGCAACGACAAGGCGTCCGCGGTGTCGAAGGTGACGTACGAGCGGTGGTCGGCGTCCCACAGCGGAGCGACGGTCTGCAGCTGCGCGAGGTGCCCACCGCTGGACCCGACCAGCATCGCGGTACCGGGCAGCCGTCGCGGCGCCCTCGGCTCGGTGACGACCTCGAGGCGGTCGACCGACAGCTCGCGGGCATCGCGCCGGCGCGGGCAGCGGCGCGCGCACGGCCCGCGTCGGTCAGGTCGATCACCAGCTCCGACTCGACCCCCGGCTCGCGCAGCCCGGTGACCGACGCGGCCGACGCGACGGACTCAGTCTCAGACATGCAACCGTCCCTAACCCCTCGGCTGCGAGGTCCTCCCCGACCTGCGCTCGCCGCGACACCGAACGCTACGCACGGTGACAACCGGAGGGAAGCGGTGCCCGGTCGATCCGGACGTTCTGGCGGTCGTTGTGACCGTGTGGACCACGGGACCCTGACCGTTCGGAGGACCTGCACCGACCGTTGAGAGGACGTCACTGTGCGCGACCATTCCGTACGCTCTCGCGACAGATATCCTCACTACCGGGGACCGGGGGCGGGCCCAGGGGGTTTCGTCCACTTTCAGCTCTAACACCTGTGAGGCGCGCGCGCATGGACGCACTGGCTAGGGACATCGGGGGCGGCGACTCGGTCCGCTCGATCGGTCGCATCCGCCGCTTCTGGTGGCTTGTGCTGCTCGGAGGCTTGTTGGGGCTGGTGGCCGGCTCGGCCGCCGTGACCCTGATCCAGAAGCAGTACACGTCGACCACGACGGTGAAGGTCCTCGCACCGCCGGACCAGACGTCGGTGACCGGCGCCAGGACCAACTCGAGCGTCAACATGGACAACGAGCTGCAGGTCATCACCAGCGACAAGGTCGCTGACGCGGCGAAGGCGCTGCTGCGGGTCGACACCGAGACGGACGTGCTCGAGCGGCAGCTCACCGCGACCGTGCCGGCGAACACCTCGGTCATCGACGTCTCGTTCTCGGCCAGCACGCCGGAGAAGGCGCTCGCGGGTTCGCACGCCTTCGCGCTGGCGTACCTGAACTACCGCACCGACCAGGCCAAGGCCCAGATCGCGGTGCTGACCGAGGCGCTGGGCAAGCAGCTGGCCGCGCTGCAGGCGTCCGTCGGCCAAGTACGCCGGCCAGGCTGCGGCGAACACGCCGTCGTCGACCGCGCACCAGTACGCGCTCACCGAGCTCGACATCCTCAAGACCAGCATCGCGGACGTGACCGGCCGGCTCGCCCCGCTGTCCACGATCGACCCGACCGCCGGCGAGATCATCCAGGACGCGTCGCTCCCGACGAGCCCGTCCAAGCCGATCCCGGGCCTGTACGTGGGCACCGGCATGTTCGCCGGCCTGCTGCTCGGTCTCGCGCTCGCGGTGCTCGCGGCCCGGATGGACAAGCGCGTCCGCCGTCCCGAGGACGTCCAGCAGCGGGCCGGGCGTCCGGTCATCGCCTCGATCCCGAAGCCGGCCCGCGGCAAGGTGGTCGGCGGCGTGCTCACCGCGCGCACCGGCAGCGGCGAGTTCGACCGGCTCCGGCTGCGGCTCGACTCGGCCACGCCGGACCGGGCCAGCTCGGTCGTGGTGACCGCGGCGCAGGACGGCCACGGCACGGCCTTCGTCGCCGGCAACCTCGGTCTGTCGATGGCCCGCTCGGGTGCCGAGGTCGTGCTGCTCAGCGCCAACCCCGACTCCGCCATCGCGACCATGTTCGGCCTGAAGGAGGGTCCGGGCCTGAGCTCGGCACTGCTCGAGGAACGTCCGCTCGAGGAGCTCGCGCAGGCGGTCCCGGGCCGTCCACGGCTGCGGGTGGTCGTGCCGGGCCGCGACCTCGCCGAGGTGTTCGACCGGGTCCCGCTGCAGAAGGTGGCGGCCCTCGTCGACCAGCTGGTCAAGGACGGCCACCGCGTGATCATCGAGGCGCCCGAGGTCCAGCAGGGCACCGACGCCCAGGAGCTGGCCCGCTGGGCCGGTTCGGCCCTCGTCGTGGTCGAGCTCGGAACGAGCAAGCTGCCGCTCGTGCGGCACGCGTTCGAAGAGCTCGAGCAGTCCGGCGCACTGGTCCTGGGGGCTGTGGTGGTCCCTACCGTGCCCGCGCCAGCGAAGCTGACCGCGGGTGAACTGACCGAGCGCGCTGCGGCCGAGACGGTCATGCCGTCGCGGCCCTGACGTGACCGGCTGGGGGCGGCGAGGGGTCATGGGACGCAAGAGCACCAGGGTGGTGGCGGCTGCGGCCGGCGCAGCGGCGCTGCTCGGTCTGGCCGGGTGCGGCGGCTCGGACGCCCTGCCGTCCACGCTCCCCACGGTCGCGTCGTCCGTGTCCACGTCGCCGTCGGCCACCGCGTCGACCAGCCCGTCCAGCACGGTGGCCCCGGCCGGCTACGCCCCCTTCACCGGCGTGGCCGTCGCGACCGCCGCGGCACTGAACCGGAGCGCGGTCGCGGTCGCGGTCCAGATGGCACCCGGCCGATCGGTCAGCGGGATCGGGGCCGCGGACGTCGTGTACGCGGAGTTCGACCGTCCCGGTCACGTGCGGCTGCTGGCGGTCTACCAGTCGGCGGACGCCGGGTCGGTCGGGCCGGTCACGGCCACCGCGCCGGACGACCCGCGGCTGCTGACCCTGTTCACCTCGCCCGCGTACGCCTTCGACGGCGGCCCGTCGGGGTTCGTCGCGCAGGCCAAGGCACCCGCGGTGACCGCCCGTGATGCGGCGGGCTCGTACCGGTCGTTGTTCCGCACCGGCAGCGGTGGCCTGGTCGTCTCGACCACCGCGTTGCGGGCCAGCGTGCGCGGCGCGGCCGCACCGATGGGCGGTGCGCTGACCTTCGTGTCGCCGTCGGCACCGGCGCCGACGGGTGCCAAGACGCTGTCGCACGTCGTCGTGTCGGTGCCCGGGCAGGCGTCGATGTCGTGGACCTGGACCGGCAAGGCGTGGGCCGGCCCGGCCGGCAGCCTGGTGACCAACATCGTCGTGCAGTTCGTGCCGTACAAGACGTTCACCCCGCACAAGTCGCCGACCGTCGGCAGCGCCGACACCGTCGGCACCGGCGCGGCCGCGGTGTATGCCGGGCAGCACGGCGCGAGCGTCGTGTGGACCCGGCGGTTCCCGGGTGTGGTGACCGTGTACACCGCCGGCCCGCAGCCGATCGGGCTGCGGCCGGGACGGACCTGGGTGCTGCTGGTGCCCAGGGGCACCAGGGTGACGGCGTCGTGAGCGCGGTCGGGCTGGACCGGTACCGGCCGCGGACTTCCGGGACCCGCGCGGGGGCGCACGCAGCGCCGGCGCGCCGGCTGCCGACCGCGTGGCCGCTGGCTGCGCTGCTGCTCGGCTACCCGCTGTGGTGGGCGCTGGGGATCGCCCCGCTGGTGTGGACGCTCTTCGCGATCCCGATGGTCTTCCAGCTGTCCAGGCGGCGCCCGATCAAGCTGCCGCCGATGTTCTGGGTGTGGGCGCTGTTCCTGTCGCTGGTGGTCATCAGCGGCCTGATGGTCGACGTGCAGGCGCCGGACACGCTGCCGGTGAACGGCGGACCCGGCCACTACATCGCGTACGCGATCCGGCTGCTCAACTACCTGTCCGTCACGCTGGTGATGATCTACACCGGCAACCTGTCCGAGCGCGAGCTGCCCCGGCTGCGGCTGATCCGATGGCTGGGCGTGGTGTTCGTCGTCACGGTCATCGGCGGGCTGCTCGGCACGTTCGCCCCGCACTTCGGGTACGACTCGCCGATCAAGGCGCTCCTGCCCGGCAGCCTGCAGAGCATCGACTTCGTCCAGCAGTTCACGCACATCGAGAGCGCGCAGGTCCAGACCGTGCTGGGCTACCCGCGGCCCAGCGCGCCGTTCGAGTACGCGAACGCCTGGGGCAACAACTACTCGATGCTGCTGGTCTGGTTCGTCATCGGCTGGCTGCTGTACGCGTCCGACCGGCGCCGGGTGGTCGCGCTGGTCGTGCTCGCGGTGTCGGTCGTCCCGGTCGTGTACTCGCAGAACCGCGGCATGTGGCTGGGCCTGGTGCTGGGCGCGCATGTACGTCGCCCTGCGACTGGCCCTGCAGCACCGCTACGCGATCCTGCTCGGACTCGGGGTCGCGGCCGGGCTCGTCGGCGCCGCCGTCGTGCTCTCCCCGCTCCAGGACGTGGTGACGGCGCGGATCGCGACGCCGCACAGCAACGAGGTCCGCGGGTCACTGTCGCTGGAGTCGCTGAAGGTCGCCGCGACGTCGCCGATCGGCTACGGCAGCACCCGGTCGACGATCGGCAGCGACAAGTCGGCCACGATCGGGCAGAGCCCCGGCTGCCCGCGCTGCGGCAACCGCGTGATCGGCAGCACCGGGCAGCTGTGGCTGCTCCTGGTGGCCCAGGGCTACCCGGGCGCGATCCTCTACCTGCTGTTCCTCTTCCAGGGCGTCGTCCGCTACTGGCGCGACCACTCCGTGGTGGGGATCGGCGGCACGCTGGTCCTGCTGCTGGGCATCTTCTACTCGCTGTTCTACACCTCGGTCGTGTCGCCGCTGGCGATCACGTTGATGGGCATGGCCCTGCTGTGGCGCAACGACCAGGCCAGGCGCGAGCAGCGCGCGGCCGAGCTGGCCGCCGACCGGGAGGGCGGGCCACGGCTGTTCGCCGGGGGCCAGCGGTGAGCGGCGGCTCCCTGGCCGACGCCGCGGCCCTGCTGTGGCCGGCCCCGGCGCGGGTGCGCGTCGGGAGCGTCCGCGAGCTCGCCGAGGCGCGGCGCGAACCAGGTACGACCGCCTACGCGCTGCTGCCCTCGGTCGACGACGCCCGGCTCGCCATCCCGTTGCGGCCGTGGGCCGCGGCGTCCGCTGTCGCGCGCAGCCAGGCCGCGGCGGGCACGACCCGCGCGGCGGTCCGGAACCGTTCCATGGCCCTGGCCTTCCGCGTCGGGCTGGCCGGCCGGCTGCTGCCTGGCCGGCTGGTGGTGACCCAGGCGGAAGGGGCCAGGGACGGGCTCGACACGGCGCTGGCCGACCTGCTCGGTCAGGACGTCCGCCTCGGGATCCGCATCGGTCCGCGCCGGGCGAACCGCAAGCCCGTGCTGCAGGTGGTGTCGCCGCGGGGCAGGCTGCTCGCCTACGCCAAGCTCGGCACGAACCCGCTGACCGACCGGCTGGTACGGGCGGAGACGGCGGCCCTGCTCCAGCTCGCCGGCGACACCAGGCTCGGCCCGGTCCGGGTGCCCGACGTGCTGCACTCGGGCAGGTGGCAGGGGCACCCGTTGCTGGTGCAGGCGCCGCTGCCGGTCCGCCGGGCCGCCGACCCGGGCGGCGGGACTCGCCTGGTCGACGCCATGGTCGCGGTCGCCGGCACCGGAACCGGGACGCCGTGCGCGCTCGTGGACCTGCCCTGGTGGGGGCGGACGGCCGCGGTGCTCGAGGCGCTGCCACCCGGCGACGTCGCGAGCCGGCTGGCCGCGGTCCGGGACCGGCTGGTGGCCGACGCCGCCGGATGCGTGCTCACGCCGAGCGCCTGGCACGGCGACTGGAACGCCGGCAACTGCTCGGTCGTCCCCGGTGCCGTGCTGGTCTGGGACTGGGAACGGTACGAGAGCGGCGTACCCGCCGGCTTCGACGCGCTGCACCTGAGCCTGCAGTCGGCGATCTCCGCCGGCGTCGACCCGGGCCAGGCCGCGCGCCGCGTGCTGGCCGACGCCGCCCGGCTGACCGCGCCGTTCGGCGTCGCGGCGCAGGACGCGCCGCTGGTGGCCGCTGCGTACCTTTGGGGGATCGGCGTGCGCTACGCGGCGGACGACCAGGACGGGGCCGGCGCAGCCGTCGGCCGCCTCGGGGACTGGCTGCTGCCGGTCCTGGAGAGCGCGCCAGGGGCGGTGCGCGGACCCGCGTCCGCCGCGGCCGAGACGAAGGAGCGCTGAAGGTGGCCGGCGGAGGGTTGACAGGGGTCCGGGGGCAGCTGTTGAAGGGGGCGCGGGTTGCCAGCCGCGCCGCCGGGCGGGCCACCGCTTCGTCGCGCATGCGACCGGCGTTCCTCATCGTCGGCGCCCAGCGCTGCGGCACGACCTCGATGTTCAAGACGCTGCGCCAGCACCCGGCCGTGCTCGCCCCGGCGCTGCAGAAGGGCATTCACTACTTCGACAAGAACTACGACCGCGGGCCGGCCTGGTACCGCAGCCACTTCCCGCTGCGGGTGTCCGCCGGCCGGGTCGAGGGCCGTGTCGGCGTGGTCCCGATCACCGGCGAGTCGAGCCCGTACTACATGTTCCACCCGCTCGCGGCCGACCGGATCGCCGCCGACCTGCCGGGTGTCCGGCTGGTCGTCCTGGTCCGCGACCCGGTCGAGCGCGCGATCTCCGCGTACACGCACGAGAAGGCCCGCGGCTTCGAGACCGAGACGTTCGAGCGCGCGCTGGAGCTCGAGCCGGAGCGGATCCTCGGCGAGGCGGAGCGGATGCGGGTCGACCCCGCGTACGACAGCTTCCACCTGCAGCACAACGCGTACCTCACCCGCGGGCAGTACGTGGACCAGCTCGAGCGGCTCGCCGAGCTGTTCGGCCGCGACCGGGTGCACGTCGTGGACAGCCAGGAGTTCTTCGAGCGCCCCGCGGACGCGTACGGCGCGGTGCTGGACTTCCTCGGGCTGCCGGAGTTCGACGGCGCCGTGTTCGAGCAGCACAACGCCCGCCCGCGCTCGCCGATGGACCCCGAGCTCGCGGCGCGGCTGGACGAGCACTTCCGCCCCTACGACGAGCGGCTGGAGGCGTGGCTGGGCCGCCGGCCGGGGTGGCGCGCGTGAGCGTCGACACCACGGCGGCCTCCGGCGAGCGGATCGACCGGCTCGCCCGCGACGGGCTGCTGGCGCTGGTGGGCGCCGGCGTCTCGGCGGTGCTCAACCTGGTGCTCGTGCTCGTGGTCATCCACGCGGCCGGGCGGGTCACCGCCGGTGTGGTCTTCGCCGCCACCTCCCTGTTCCTGATCGCCGAGACCGCGGCGCGGCTGGGCTGCCCGACCGGGCTGATGTACTTCCTGGTGCGGGCCAGGACGCTCGACAAGGTCGGCACGCTGCGGGCCATCCTGCGCGCGGGCCTGGTCCCGGTGGTCATCGGCTCGATCCTGCTGAGCCTGCTGCTGCTCGCGTTCGGCAGCCCGCTCGCGCACTGGATGGCCGGCTCGCACCAGGACGCGGCGCTGGTCTCCATCCGGCTGCTCGCCCTGCTGATCCCGATCGCGGCCATCTCGGACTCGCTGCTGTACGCCTCCCGCGCGTTCGGCAGCATGAAGCCGCTGGTCGTCGTGGAGCGGATGGGCCGCCCGGTCCTGCAGGTCCTGTTCACCCTGGTGGCGATCGCGCTCGGCGCGGCCGTCGGTGCGTACGCGGCCGGCTGGCTGAGCCTGGCGTGGGCGCTGCCGTACGCCGCCAGCGGGACGATCGCGCTGGTCTGGACGTACCGGCTGGTGGCCCGCGCCGAGCGCCGCGCCGGGATCGGCCGCGGCCAGTCCCCGACGCCGTGGGCGGAGTTCTGGCGGTTCACCACCCCGAGGGCGATGCAGAGCATCGTGCAGATCGCGCTGCAGCGGCTCGGGATCGTGCTGGTGTCCGCCGTGCTGGGGCCCGCGCATGCGGCCGTGTACGCCGCGGTCACCCGCTTCCTGGTGTTCGGCCAGCTCGGCTCGCAGGCGATCACGGCCGCGGTGCAGCCGCAGATCGGCGCGCTGATGGTCAAGGAGGACCACGACGGCGCGCTGCACATCTACCAGGTGTCGACCTGCTGGCTGGTGCTGCTGTGCTGGCCGGTCTACCTGCTGCTCGCGGTGTTCTCCCGGCAGATCCCGCTGATCTTCGGGCACGGGTACAACTCCGGGACGGCCGTGCTCGTGGTGCTCGCGGGCGCGATGCTGTTCGCGACGGCGTCGGGCATGGTCGACGCCGTGCTGGCGATGGCCGGCAAGACCACGTGGACGCTCATGAACGCCACGATCGCCCTGGTCGTGAACATCAGCCTCAGCTACTACCTGCTGACGAGCACCGACCTGGGCATCCTCGGCGCGGCGATCGGCTGGGGCGCAGGCATCGTCGTCAACAACGTCCTCCCGCTCATCCAGCTCGCGGTGTCGATGCGGCTGCACCCGTTCGGCCGCGGCACGCTGCTGGCCATGCTCGTCGCCGGCTGCTGGCTCGGTGTGCTGCCCTTCGTCACCGGGCTGGCGTTGGGGACCAGCGGCCCGGTGCTGGCCGGCGCCGTCGTGGTGGGCTTCGCCGGGTACGCTGCCACGTCCTGGCGGCTGAAGGACGTCTTCGAGCTCGACGCGCTCGTCCGGGCGACCAGGCGCCGCCACCGCGGTGCGCACGCCGGGGCCGCCCGATGAGGAGGGTGACGTGCTGAGCCGACGGGGGCGCTGGCTGGTGCTGGCGACCGCGCTCGCGATGATCGGCCTCGCGTACGCCTTGCTCGCGGGCACCTACGGCGGCGCCAGCTCGGACGACGGCGCTCCGGGGCCGACCGTGACCGTGCCGATGGCCAGCGGGCCGTCCGCGCCGCCGGCCCGCGGGCCGCAGCCTCCGTCGAGCGGTGCGTGGGTCGGGGCGTGGGTCAAGCCGGAGGTGCCGACGCAGAGCGGCCAGGTCGCCGCGGTCGCGAAGTTCGAGGAGAACCTGGGCCGTCCGCTCGACGTCGTGCAGGTGTACCACCAGTGGGACGACGACTTCCCCAGCGACGCGGACAAGAACTTCGTCGCCCAGGGCCGCACGCTGCTGCTGTCGTGGTCCGGGGCGGACACCCGGGTGATCGTGATGGGGCGCTACGACGAGGAGATCAGGGCCAGGGCCGAGGAGGTCAAGGCGCTCGGCGCGCCGATCCTGCTGCGCTGGCGCTGGGAGATGAACCGCCCGAACCTGGCCGGCAGTGTGTGGAGCGCGGCCGACTACGTCGCCGCGTGGAAGCACATCCGGAAGATCTTCACCGAGGTCGGCGCCACCAACGCGGCCTGGGTGTGGTGCCCCATCGCCAGCGACTTCCAGGCGACCGGCGGTCCCGCCTACTACCCCGGGGACGACCAGGTCGAGTGGCTGTGCACCGACGTCTACCCGGGGCCGGACTATCTCAGCTTCGCCCAGGTGTCCGCCGAGTTCCTGGCCTGGGCCGCCAGCCATGACAAGCCGGTGCTGATCGGCGAGTACGGCGCGGAGGATGCGGAGCCCGGGCAGCGGCTGGCCTGGATGAACGGGACCGCTGCGTTCGTCAAGGCGCACCCGCAGGTCAAGGGCGTCGTGTACTACGACGCCCGGCACCAGGACGGCGGCCGCGACCGCGACTTCAGCCTGGTCCCGGGGACGGACCCTTGGCACGCGTTCACGGCCATGGCCAAGCAGGCGTACTTCAACACGGGTCAGGGCGGCGGCGGGTGAGCGCACCGCTCGCCGACCACCGCCTGGTCTTCGTCGGGGGGACCCACCGCAGCGGGACCACCCCGCTGACCAGGGTGCTGGCCGGCCACCCGCAGGTCGCCGGGTTCAGTGGCACTTCCGCCACCGAGGACGAGGGCCAGCACCTGCAGGACGTCTACCCGCCGGCCCGGGCGTACGGCGGCGCGGGCCGCTTCGCGCTGGACCCGCGCTCGCACCTGACCGAGGACTCCCCGCTGGCCACTCAGGACAGCGCCCGCCGGCTCGCGGCCGCCTGGTCGCCGTACTGGGACCTGGACCGCCCGGTGCTGGTGGAGAAGTCGCCGCCGAACCTGGTCATGAGCCGGTTCCTGCAGGAGCTGTTCCCGCGGGCACGGTTCGTGATGATCGTCCGGCACCCGGTGGTCGTCTCGCTCGGCACCGACAAGTGGCTGCGCGGCCGCACCCTGCGTACACCGATGGCCAACTGGTTCGCCGCCCACGACACGTTCCTCGCAGACCTGCCGTCGCTGCGCGCGGTCCACGTCGTGCGGTACGAGGAGCTGGTGCGCGACCCCGTGGGCGAGCTCGACGCGATCGGCCGGTTCCTCGAGCTCGACGGCCCGGTGGACGCCTCCGCCTGGCAGGCCGGCCGCAGCGACGCGTACACCGCCCGGTGGGCCGCGCTGGCGCAGGACCGCAGGCCGTGGCGGCGCTCGTTGCGTCGTTCGCTGGTGCGGACCTACGGCCCGCGGGCGGCTGCGTACGGTTACGACCTCGAGGACCTGGACGTACTCCGTCCTTGGGAACCGGCGCACCTCTCGTAGCGACCGGGTCACGGACCGTCAGGGCCGAGCCTGACCCGTATCGGCCGTTCGGACAGTCCGGCGCACCGCTCGGTCGCTATGCGTCACAACTGGTGGCCACCGTTTTCGCAGCGGGTGATGATGACCGTCGGCGCGTGCGAGGGCGGGCGCTTCGGGACAGCACACGGACGACCCGGACTGGCGAGGCCGCGGTGACCCTGGGGAGGGGGACCGGGCCGGTGCCACGGGCCACGGGCGTGGGCTCGGCGTGGAGGACACATTGAGCATCCGGCGCTTCGCGGCTGTGGCCGCGGCGATGGCGACGTTCGTGACCACTGCGGTGGGGATGGGTGCAGGGGCCGCCTGGGCGGTGCAGACCCCGCAGTCGACGATCGTGACCGCGGACCCGGCGAACTGGACGCCCAACGTCCTCGACGGCGAGGTCGACGCGATCGCGCAGGTCGGCAGCACGATGGTGCTCGGCGGCACGTTCACGCAGGAGCAGCAGAACACCGTGGGCGCCCCGGTGGTCAGCCAGCCGTACATCGTGGCGTTCGACGCGACGACCGGCATCATCAGCTCGACGTTCCACCCGACGCTGGACAACTCGGTGCAGGCGATCATCCCGTCCGGTGACGGGACGTCGGTGTACGTGGGCGGCTACTTCAACACGGTCAACGGTGTCACCACGCGCAAGCTCACGCGGCTGAACGTCACCACCGGCGCCGTGGTGCCCGGGTTCAAGGCCGCGATCCCGAACTCGAACGTGCAGGACATCCGGCTGGTGCGTGGGCAGCTGATCATCGCCGGCCAGTTCACCACCGTCGGCGGGGTCGCGCGCGGCCAGCTGGCGTCGCTGGACCCGACCACCGGCAAGCTGACCTCGTTCATGCAGCACACCTTCGCCGGCCCGCACAACGGCGGCGTTCTCGCGGTCACGAAGATCGACGCCACGCCCGACGGCAACCGGGTCATGGCCATCGGCAACTTCTCCACGGTCGACGGCCTCGACCGTGACCTCCTGGTCCTGCTCAACACCTCGGGAGCGGCCTCCGCCGTCTCGACCTGGTCGACGACGTTCTTCGCGCCGGGCTGCTCGCACTCGTTCGACACGTACATGCGCGACCTGGACATCTCGCCCGACGGCACCTATGCGGTCGTGTCGACCACGGGCGCGTACGGCGGCCAGACCAGCCCGTGCGACACCCAGACCCGCTGGGACCTGACCAACGAGAACCCCGGCCAGGTGCCGGTGTGGCGCAATGTCACCGGCGGCGACACGACGTACGCCGTCGCGATCAGCGGTACCGCGGTGTACGTCGGCGGCCACTTCCGCTGGGCGAACAACCCGCTCGCCGGCGACGCGGCCGGACCGGGCGCGGTCCCGCGCGAGGGCATCGCCGCGCTGGACCCGGCCACCGGCCTGCCGCTGTCCTGGAACCCCGGTCGGGAGCGCGGTGTCGGCGTGTTCGACATGCTGGCCACGGCGACCGGGCTGTGGGTCGGCAGCGACACCGACCCTGATCGGTGGGGAGAACCGCTACCGGATCGCGTTCTTCCCGCTGAGCGGCGGCTCCCCGATGCCGCCGCACGTTGTGGGCACGCTTCCCAACGACGTCTACCTGCTGGGCAGCCCGACGGCCGGCACCGACCCGAGCGTCCTGTACCGCGTGAACGCGGCCGGCCCGGCGATCGCGTCGGTCGACGACGGCCCGGACTGGGCGGCCGACCAGAGCGACCCGAGCGCGCTGCGCAACACCGGGTCGTCCATCGCGACCTACAGCCCGTCCGCGACCCCCGACTCGACGATCCCGAGCAGCGCCACGGACCGCGCTCCGCTCGCGCTGTTCGACAGCGAGCGCTGGGACGGCAGCGCCAGCCCGGAGATGCAGTGGCACTTCCCGGTGCCGGCCGGCACGCACGTCACCGTCAGGCTGTACATGGCGAACAGGTGCACCTGCACCCAGAACCCGAACCAGCGCATCTTCAGCGTGCAGATCGACGGCAGCACTGTGGCCTCGAACATCGACCTGTCCAAGACCTACGGGCAGAACGTCGCGCACATGATGTCCTTCACCCGGACCAGCGACGGTTCGGTGGACCTCACGTTCGTGCACCAGGTCGAGAACCCGCTGGTCAACGGCATCGAGATCATCAACAACGACGTGACGCCCGGCCCGGGGATCGGGGCCGACGTGGTGCGCCGCCAGTTCGTGAACGGGACCTCGGCGACGCCGACCAACCCGTCGACGATCCCGTCGACCGAGACCTGGGGCCAGTCGCGCGGCTCGTTCTTCGTCGACGGCACCCTGTACTCGGGCTGGGCCGACGGCACCCTGCGCGCGCGCAGCTTCGACGGGACGACGTTCGGCCCGTCCGCGAACGTGACCCTGTTCGCGAGCAACTTCACCGCCGACCTCCCGAACATCACCGGCATCGCGTACCTCAACGGCCGGATCTACTACACGCTCGCGAACGACAACAACCTGTACTGGCGCTGGTTCACCACGGAGAGCCAGATCGTCGGCTCGATCCGGAACACCGTGGTCAACGGCTCGGCGATGTCGCCGAACCGCGTGGCCGGCATGTTCGCCTCCGGCACGACCCTGTACTTCGCCGACAAGTCCGACGGGCACCTGTACTCGGCCCAGCTGAACGGGGTCGGCGGCGGCACGCTGTCCGAAGGGACCGTCGCCGGCGCGGCCACGCTGGTGAACTCCGCCATAGACTGGCGCGCCCGCGGCGACTTCGTCTGGAACGGCACGCCGGCGCTGTCGCCGAACGTGCCGCCGACCGCCACGGCGACGGCGTCCTGCTCGGTGAACGTGTGCACGTTCGACGGCTCCACCTCGGTCGACCCGGACGGCACCATCGCGACGTACGACTGGACGTTCGGCGACGGCAGCCAGCACGGTGCCGCGGCGACCATGAGCCACCCGTACACCACCGGGGGGACGTACACGGCCACGCTCACCGTGACCGACAACCGCGGGGCGACCGCGACCTCGACGGTCCAGGTCAGCCCGGCCTCGCCGCCGAACCTGCCGCCGGTGGCGGCGTTCAGCCCGGTGTGCACGGCGCTGTCCTGCTCCTTCGACGCGAGCGCGGCGTTCGACCCGGACGGGACCGTGACGGGCTACGCCTGGAGCTTCGGTGACGGGCAGACAGCGACCGGCAGCACGACCACGCACACGTTCGCGGCGGGCGGGACCTTCCCGGTCCAGCTGACCGTCACCGACAACGCGTCGGCGACCGGCTCGACGACGCTGCAGATCCAGGTCGTGGACAGCGCGCCGGCGGCCATCGGCTTCCGCGCCGGCGCCAAGGCCTCGGTGAGCGCGGCCGCGGCCAAGGTCACCGTTCCTGCGGCGGTCCAGACCGGCGACGTGATGGTGCTGTTCGCGACGTCGAACTCGAACAACGCGGTCAGCACCGACCCGGCCGGGTGGACCTTCCTCGGCGAGCGGACCTCCGGCTCGCCGGACCTGCGCACCCGCCTGTACGACAAGGTCGCGACCGGCACCGACGCCGGCTCGACGGTCACCGTGACGTACGCGGCCTCGAACAAGGTCGACCTGCAGCTGGCTGCCTACACCGGCGTCGACCCGGCGAACCCGGTCGCGGCGTTCGCGTCGGCCGGCGAGACGACCTCGCGCACCGGTCACACCACGCCGGGCGCGAGCGCGCCCGTCAACGGGTCCTGGGTGCTGTCGTACTGGGCCGACAAGTCCGCGGCGACCACGACGTGGACGGTGCCCGGCACGCTGACCGTGCGTGGCCAGTCGGCCGGGACCGGCAGCGGCCACCTCACCTCGGCGCTGGCCGACACGAACGCGGGCGTCGCCCCCGGTGTCTCGGCCGGGGTGACCGCGACCGCGGACTCCGCCAGCGCCAAGGCGACGATGTGGACGCTCGTGCTCGCCCCGAACGGCGCGCCGCCGCCGCCGAACCAGCCGCCGGTGGCCGCGTTCACCAGCAGCTGCACCGGCCTGTCGTGCACGTTCGACGGCAGCACGTCCTCGGACCCGGACGGCACGGTCGTGTCCTACGCCTGGAGCTTCGGAGACACCGGCACGGCGTCGACCGCCTCGACCAGCCACACCTTCGCCACCCAGGGCACGTACACGGTGGCGTTGACGGTGACCGACGACGACGGTGCCCCGACCACCAAGACCGTCAACCTCACGGTCGCACCGGTGGCGTCCTCGCACATCGCGTTCCGTGCGACTGCGTCGGCGCAGGCCAACTCGGCCGTCCAGAAGATCACCGTGCCGGCCGCGGTCCAGTCCGGCGACGTGATGCTGCTGTTCGCCTCGTCGAACAACGGCACCGCACCGACCGTCGACCCGGCCGGCTGGACCCTCGTCGGCGAGCGGACCTCGGGAGCCCCGGACATCCGGACCAGGCTCTACGAGAAGGTCGCCACCGGCTCGGACGCCGGGACCCAGCTGTCGCTGACGTACGCGGCCGTCAACAAGGTCGACCTGGTGATCGCGGCGTACTCGGGCGTCGACCCGACCACGCCGATCGCGTCGTTCGCCTCCGCGGGGGAGACCACCGCGCGGGCCGGACACACGACGCCGGGCGCGAACGTCGGGTCGGCGGGCTCGTGGGTGCTGTCGTACTGGGCGGACAAGTCGTCGGCGACGACGACCTGGACGGTCCCGGCCGGACAGACGCAGCGCTCCCTGTCGGTCGGTACGTCGAGCGGCCGGGTGACCTCCCTGCTCACCGACACCAACGCCGTGGTGCCGACCGGACCGGTCGCCGGGCTCACCGCGACCGCGGACTCCTCGAGCGCCAAGGCCACCATGTGGACCGTCGTCCTGCACGTCGCCCCCTAGCCCCTCCATCTCTCGAGCCGGGTCGTCGGGGACGGGAGGGGGTGGGCCGGCGCGGGGTAGATTGGCTCATCCCATGAGCCTCGCCGGTCTGCTCGTCCCGCTCGCCGCCGACAAGGCGGTGGCCGAGGCTGTCCGGGCCGCCCGGGCGGGCGACCGTCCGATGCTCGACCTCGCCGCACCGGCTCCGCTGCGCCCCTTCCTGGTCGCCGCGCTGGCCTCCGCCGGGCCGGACGGCGCCGGCCGGCCGGTCCTCGCGGTGACCGCCACCGGGCGCGAGGCGGACGACCTGGTCGAGGCGCTCGGCTGCCTGCTGCCGCCCGAGTCGATCGCGGCGTTCCCCGCATGGGAGACGCTGCCCCACGAGCGGCTCTCGCCGCGCTCGGACACGGTCGGCCGCCGGCTGTCCGTGCTCCGTCGCCTCGCCCACCCCGGCGACCCCGGCGGCGACGGGCCGCTGTCGGTGGTCGTCGCCCCCGTCCGCAGCCTGCTGCAGCCGCTGGTGGCCGGGCTCGGCGACCTCGAGCCGGTGGCGCTGGCCGCCGGCGACGACATCGCGCTGGAGGACGCCGTACGGCGGCTGGCAGCCGCCGCGTACACCCGGGTCGAGATGGTCGAGCGGCGCGGGGAGTTCGCCGTGCGCGGCGGGATCCTCGACGTGTTCGCGCCGACCGAGGAGCACCCGGTGCGGGTGGAGTTCTGGGGCGACACGGTCGAGGAGGTGCGCTGGTTCGCGGTCGCCGACCAGCGCAGCCTGGAGATCGCCGAGCGCGGACTGTGGGCGCCGCCGTGCCGGGAGCTGCTGCTCGACGACACGGTGCGGGCGCGGGCCGCCGAGCTGGCCGTCGAGCACCCCGGCCTGGCGGACGTGTTCGACAAGCTCGCCGAGGGCATCGCGGTGGACGGCATGGAGTCGCTCGCCCCGGTCCTGGTCGAGCGGATGGAGCTCCTTCCGGACCTGCTGCCCGCCGGCACCCACGTGGTGCTCTGCGACCCCGAGCGGGTGCGCACCCGGGCGCACGACCTGTTCGCGACCGGCGAGGAGTTCCTCGCCGCCTCATGGGCGGCCGCGGCGGCCGGCGGGGCCACGCCGCTGGACCTCGGGTCGGCCGCCTACCACAGCCTTGCGGACGTCCGCGACCACGCCCGCCGCGGCGGCGTCGCGTGGTGGAGCGTGACCCCGTTCGCCCCGGACGTCGAGCTCGACGCCGGCGCCGACACCCTCGTGGTGCAGGCGACGGCCGCGGAGGCGTACCGCGGCGACACCGGCCGGGCGATGGACGACGTGCGCGAGTGGCTTCGGGCGGGCTGGCGCGTCGTCGTGGTGACCGAGGGGCACGGGCCGGCCGAGCGGCTGCACGAGCGGCTGCGCGAGGCCGGCCTGGCAGCCCGCCTGGACGCGGCCCTGGACGTCGAGCCCGACCCGGCCGTCGTGCACGTCACCCGGGCCTCGATCGAGCACGGGTTCGTGCACGCCGAGCTGGGGCTGGTGCTGCTCACCGAGTCCGACCTGGTCGGTCAGCGTGCGTCCACCAAGGACATGCGCCGCATGCCCAGCAAGCGGCGGCACGTCGTCGACCCCCTGCAGCTGCGCGCCGGCGACTACGTGGTGCACGAGCAGCACGGGGTCGGGCGGTACGTCGAGATGATGCAGCGCACCGTCGCCGGCGCCACCCGCGAGTACCTCGTCATCGAGTACGCCGCGTCCAAGCGCGGCCAGCCCGCCGACCGCCTGTACGTGCCCAGCGACCAGCTCGACCAGGTCACCCGGTACGTCGGCGGCGAGGCGCCGTCGCTGCACCGCCTCGGCGGCTCGGACTGGGCCAAGGCCAAGGGCCGCGCCCGCAAGGCGGTGCGCGAGATCGCCGCCGAGCTGATCAGGCTCTACAGCGCCCGGCTGGCCTCGCCCGGGTACGCGTTCGGCCCGGACACCCCGTGGCAGCACGAGCTCGAGGACGCCTTCCCCTACGTGGAGACGCCGGACCAGCTCGCGGCGATCGTGGACGTCAAGGCGGACATGGAGCTGCCGGTCCCGATGGACCGGCTGGTCTGCGGCGACGTGGGGTACGGCAAGACCGAGATCGCGGTGCGTGCGGCGTTCAAGGCGGTGCAGGACGGCAAGCAGGTGGCCGTGCTGGTGCCCACGACGCTGCTGGTCCAGCAGCACCAGTCGACGTTCTCCGAGCGCTACGCGAACTTCCCCGTCGTCGTGCAGCCGCTGTCGCGGTTCCAGACCGACAGCGAGGCCGACGCCGTGGTGGCCGGGCTCGCCGCCGGGAGCGTGGACATCGTCATCGGGACGCACCGGCTGCTGACCGCCGACGTGCGGTTCAAGGACCTCGGGCTGGTCGTCGTCGACGAGGAGCAGCGGTTCGGCGTCGAGCACAAGGAGCACCTCAAGCGGCTGCGCACGGCGGTGGACGTGCTGGCGATGTCGGCCACGCCGATCCCGCGCACGCTGGAGATGGCGGTCACCGGCATCCGGGAGATGTCGGTGATGCAGACACCGCCGGAGGAGCGGCACCCGGTGCTGACGTTCGTCGGGGCGTACGACGAGAAGCAGATCGCCGCGGCCGTACGCCGCGAGCTGCTGCGCGAGGGCCAGGTGTTCTACGTCCACAACCGGGTCGAGTCGATCGACCGGGCCGCGGCCAGGCTCCGCGAGCTGGTCCCGGACGCGCGTATCGCCACCGCGCACGGCCAGATGAACGAGACGGCTCTGGAGCAGGTCATCGTCGACTTCTGGGAGAAGGCCTTCGACGTGCTGGTGTGCACGACGATCGTCGAGTCCGGCCTCGACATCGCCAACGCCAACACGCTGATCGTCGAGCGGGCCGACGCGCTCGGGCTCTCCCAGCTGCACCAGCTGCGCGGGCGGGTGGGCCGCGGCCGCGAGCGCGCGTACGCGTACTTCCTGTACCCGCCGGAGAAGCCGCTGACCGAGACCGCGCACGACCGGCTGGCCACGATCGCTGCCAACACCGACCTCGGCGCGGGCATGCAGGTGGCTCTGAAGGACCTGGAGATCCGCGGCGCCGGGAACCTGCTCGGCGGCGAGCAGTCCGGGCACATCGCCAGCGTCGGCTTCGACCTGTACGTCCGCCTGGTCGGCGAGGCGGTGGAGGAGTTCAAGACCGGCGCGCCGGTCGAGACGACCCCGGACATCCGCGTCGAGCTCCCGGTCGACGCGCACCTGCCGCACGCGTACGTGCCGGCCGAGCGGCTGCGGCTGGAGGCGTACCGGCGGATCGCGGAGGCCACCGACGACGCGGCCGTCCAGGCGGTTCGCGAGGAGCTCGCCGACCGGTACGGCCCGCTGCCGACCCCGGTGGAGAACCTGCTGGCGGTCGCCACCTTCCGGGCGCACGCCCGCAAGGCGGGGATCACCGAGGTCACCCTGCAAGGGAACTCGGTGCGGTTCGCGCCCGTCCAACTCCCCGAGTCGGCGACGCTCCGGCTGCAGCGGCTGTACCCGAGAACCGTGGTCAAGCCCGCTGTCCGTACGATGCTGGTGCCCCGCCCGACCACAGCCCGAGTGGGGGGCCAGCCGCTGCGCGACCTGGAGCTGTTGGCCTGGTGCCGGGGCGTCGTCGACGCGATGCTGTGATCAACCGGGCTCTACCGAACGGGCTGTGACCGAACCGGAAGGACTGGACGACGTGAACCGCTCCCGCGCCCGCAGGCGCCTGCTGGCCCTCGTGCCGGTCGCCGCCGTCGGCGTGCTCGCCCTGACCGGCTGCGACCCGCTGCAGGCCGGCTCGGCCGCCGTCGTGGCCAAGACCCGGGTGACCGAGAGCCAGGTCGACGCGGACGCCAAGGCCGTGATCGCCCAGCTGAAGAAGGACGGCGCCCAGGTCCCGTCCACGGACGCGCTGCTGAAGGCCCAGGTGGAGTTCCAGGTCGACGCGCGGCTGGTGGCCATCGCCGGCCAGCGGCAGGGCATCCAGATCACCCAGGGCCAGATCGACGACCTGATCGCCACGTCGGGCGGCCGCGCCGCACTGCACAAGCAGCTCGCCGCGCAGGAGAACCTGTGGCTGCCGCCCGGTGAGCTGGACGCGCTGGCCCGTGAGTTCCTCACCCAGCAGCAGCTCGGACCGCGGCTGGCCCCGGGCAAGACCGCCGACGAGCAGACCCAGGCCGTCAACGACTACATCACCAAGCTCGCCGGCGACGTGGGTGTCGCGGTGAGCCCGCGGTACGGCGTCTTCGACCCGAAGACCCTGCAGATCGGTGCTCTGGCCGACGACCTGTCGGTCCCGGCCGGCGGGAGCACGCCGGCACCGTCGCCCAGCGCGTCGCCCGCGGGCTGACCTCCGCGGTGCCGCTCGTCCTGCTGTCCACCACGCACCGGGTCGCCCCGGGGCTGCTGTCCTTCGCGGGCTGGTCGGCGCTGACCGGCTCGGACGAGGTGTACGCGGCCTCTGCCGAGCACCCGCTGGCCGCGGCCCTGGACTTGGCCGGGCTCGTGCTGCGGGTCCCCGAGGACGCGCCGGACGCGCCGGCCCGGGCCGGGTTCCTGCTGCGCCGGGCCGAGGCCGCGGCCGTGGTCTGGCTGCTGGGCCCGGACGGGGACGCCGGTCTCACCGACGCGCTGGCGGTCCGGCTGGTCGAGGCCGGCGACGACGCGGGACGGCCCGAGCCGCCCGAGGTCGAGCTGGTCGCCGGCTCCTGGGACCTGCCGGGTGCCCGCCTGCTCGACCTGGTGGCGGTGATGGACCGGCTGCGTTCGCCCGGCGGCTGCCCGTGGGACGCGGCCCAGACGCACCGGTCGCTGCTGCAGTACCTGCTCGAGGAGGCCTACGAGACCGTCGAGGCGGTGGAGACCGACGACCTGGACGGGCTGCGCGAGGAGCTCGGCGACCTGCTGCTCCAGGTGGTGTTCCACGCCCGGCTCGGCGAGGAGCACCCGCAGCGCCCCTGGTCCGTCGACGACGTCGCCGCCGGCATCGTGGACAAGCTGATCGCCCGGCACCCGCACGTGTTCGCGCCGGCCGACGGCACGGCCGCCGCGACGGCCGAGCAGGTCGACGCGCGCTGGGACGAGCTCAAACGAGTCGAGAAGGGCCGTACGTCCGCGGTCGACGGCGTGCCGCTGGACCAGCCGGCGCTGGCGCTGGCGGCCAAGCTGCTGGGCCGGGCCGAGCGTGCCGGCGTGGCCGTGCCCGTACCGGACGTCGGTGCCGCCGGACCGCCGGCTGCCGGGCCGGCCCACCCAGGAGGAGGTCGGCGCGCTCCTGCTGGCCATCGTCGCGCGCGCGTCGGCCGCCGGGGTCGACGCGGAGGCGGCCCTGCGCGCAGCCGCGCGCGCGTACGCCGAGCGGGTCCGTGCCGCCGAGCAGGAGGCCTCAGCCCGGCAGCGGTAGCGTCGTGCGGGTGAGCACAGGACCCACCGAGCCCATGGGTGACGCCGACGCGGTGACCGCCGGGTTCGCCCGGATCGCCAGGGACGCCCTCGACGACCTGCTCGCGCTGGATCCCGTGTCGGCCACCGGCCTGGGCGAGCACCGCTACGACGACCGGCTGCCCGACCGCAGCCCCGAGGGTCTGGACGAGGCCCGGCGGGTGCTCAGCGGATGGCTGGGCGCGGTGGACGCCGTCGACGACCCCCTCCTGTCGGCCGACCACCGGGTCGACCACGAGATGCTGCGGTCGGCCCTGTCCGCCCGGCTGTTCGAGCTCGACGACCTGCGCCCGTCCAGCTGGGACCCGCTCGCGGCCAACCCGGGCACCGCCCTGTACCTGCTGCTGGCCAGGGACTTCGCCCCCCTCGGCGACCGGTTGCGCTCGCTGGCCGGCCGGCTGGCCGCGGTCCCGGCCTCGCTCGCGGTCGCGCGGGCCGCGCTGGGCGCGATGCCGCGCGTGCACGTCGAGACCGCCATCGGCCAGTTCCGCGGCACCCGCGCGCTGGTCGAGCACGAGGTGGCCGACGCGCTGCAGAAGGAGCCGGCCCTGCGCGCCGAGGTGGACCCGGCCAGGACGGCCGCGCTGGAGGCGCTCGACGACCACCTGACCTGGCTGGAGGCGACGCTGACGGTCGGCGGGCCGGTCGACGCCGACCGCGACCCACGGCTCGGCCCCGAGCTCTACGCGGCCAAGCTGTGGCACACCCTGGACACCGAGACCCCGCCGGACTCGGTGCTGGTCAGGGCCGAGAGCGACCTGCTGCGGGTCGAGACCGAGATCGCCGACCTGGTCGAGGGCCGCGACCCGCGCGAGGTCCTGGACGAGTACGCCGAGTCCGGCTTCGTGGACGACTCGACCGTCCTCGGCCGGTGCGCCGAGGCGCTCGCGGAGAGCACCGAGTTCGTACGGGCGAACGGCCTGGTCACCGTGCCCGAGCATTGGGACGAGCGGGTGCAGATCATCGAGATGCCGGAGATCCACCGCGGGGTGGCGGTGGCGTACTGCGACGCGCCCGGCCCGCTCGAGCCGGCCGACCTGCCCACGTACTTCGCCGTCTCACCGGCGCCGGCCGACTGGAGCGCCGACCGGGTGCGCTCGTTCTACCGGGAGTACAACGCGCACCAGCTGCGCAACCTCACGGTGCACGAGGCGATGCCCGGGCACGTCCTGCAGCTGGCGCACTCCAGCCGCTCGGCGCGGACCGCGGCAGCTGCGGCGGCGGGCGGGCCGACGCCGGTGCGCGCCGCGCTGAACAGCGGGCCGTTCGTCGAGGGCTGGGCCGTCTACGCCGAGGAGCTCATGGTGCGGGCCGGGTACGGCGGCCGCGCCGTGGCCCTCCAGCAGCTCAAGATGCAGCTCCGCACGACGATCAACGCGATCCTCGACGTCCGGGTGCACGCGCACGGGATGACCGAGGGTGAGGCGCTGGCCCTGATGACCGGGCGCGGGCACCAGGAGCTGGGCGAGGCGGCCGGCAAGTGGCGCCGGGCCCTGCTCACCAGCGCCCAGCTCTCCACGTACTACGTCGGGTACAGCGAGGTCTCCGAGCTGTCCCGCCGGCTGGCGGCGGACCGCGCCGACCGCTCGGTCCGGGCCCGGCACGACGAGCTGCTGGCGCACGGCTCCCCGCCGCCCAGGCACCTGCGCACGCTGCTGGGGCTCTAGACCGCCGCCGGTAGGGTGGGCCCCTTCCCGCACGCCTGAGCGTCCGCTCGAGTCGTCCCGTACGAAGGAGTGCTGCCGTGGCATCGATCGAGGCCGTCGGAGCCCGCGAGATCCTCGACTCGCGCGGCAACCCCACCGTCGAGGTCGAGCTCGCCCTCGACGACGGCACCGTGTCGAGGGCGGCCGTCCCGTCCGGTGCCTCGACCGGGGCGTTCGAGGCGGTCGAGCTGCGAGACGGCGACGCGGCCCGGTACGGCGGCAAGGGTGTCGAGAAGGCCGTGCTCGCGGTGATCGACGAGATCGGGCCCGAGCTGGTCGGCTTCGACGCCACCGAGCAGCGCCTGGTCGACCAGGCTCTGATCGACCTGGACGGCACCGCGGGGAAGTCCCGCCTCGGCGCGAACGCGATCCTCGGCGTCTCCCTGGCCGTGGCCAAGGCGGCCGCGCAGTCGGCCTCGCTGCCGCTGTTCCGCTACCTGGGCGGCCCGAACGCGCACCTGCTCCCGGTCCCGATGATGAACATCGTCAACGGCGGCGCCCACGCCGACAGCAACGTGGACATCCAGGAGTTCATGGTGGCGCCGATCGGCGCGGCCACGTTCGCGGACGGGCTGCGCTGCGGCGCCGAGGTCTACCACTGCCTCAAGGCGGTGCTCAAGGCCCGCGGGCTGTCCACGGGGCTGGGCGACGAGGGCGGCTTCGCGCCCGACCTGGAGAGCAACCGGGCCGCGCTCGAGCTGATCACCGAGGCGATCGAGAAAGCCGGGTACCGCCCCGGCGCCGACGTCGCGCTCGCGGTGGACGTCGCCGCGACCGAGTTCCACTCGGAGGCGGGCTACCGGTTCGAGGGCTCCGACCGGTCGGCGGAGTGGATGACCGCGTACTACGAGAGCCTGGTCGCCGACTTCCCGCTGGTGTCGCTCGAGGACCCCCTGTCCGAGCAGGACTGGGCCGGCTGGGTGCACGTGACGTCCGCGCTGGGCGACCGGGTGCAGATCGTGGGCGACGACCTGTTCGTCACCAACCCGGAGCGGATCCAGCGCGGCATCGACCAGGGCGCCGCCAACGCGCTGCTGGTCAAGGTGAACCAGATCGGCAGCCTGACCGAGACGCTCGACGCGGTCTCGCTCGCGCACCGCAACGGCTACCGCTGCATGATCAGCCACCGTTCGGGCGAGACCGAGGACACCACGATCGCCGACCTGGCCGTCGCGACGGACTGCGGCCAGATCAAGACCGGCGCGCCGGCCCGCAGCGAGCGGGTCGCCAAGTACAACCAGCTGCTGCGGATCGAGGAGGAGCTCGACGACGCGGCCCGGTACGCGGGTCGCTCCGCGTTCCCGCGCTTCGCGGGGTAGATGCTGGACCGGTGCTTCCGCCCCACCAGCCCCAGCCGTCCCTCGGGTCGCGATGACGGCGCCCCGACGTTCTCGGGCGGCCGCCCGCGCCGGTTCCGGTCCGCGCCCCGCCGCGGGCCGCGCGCCCGGGCGCGACCGGCCGGTTCGGCCGGCGCGGGCTCCTGCCGCCATCGAGACGGACGCGACGGCGACGCCAGTCCCTTCGGGTCGGGCCCGCGGGCGGCGCCTCACCGGACGCGCCACCGCCCTGTTCGTCGTGCTAGCGATGCTTGCGGTCGCGTACACCTGGCCGGTCAAGGAGTACCTCCGCCAGCACGGCGAGCTGGCCAGGCTGCGCGCCCAGTCGGCGGCGACCCAGGCCAGGGTCGACGCCCTCGAGGCGCAGAAGAAGCGATGGGCCGACCCGGCGTACGTCCAGGCGCAGGCTCGCGAGAGGCTGCACTTCGTGCTGCCCGGCGAGACGGCGTACGTGGTGCTGCAGCCGGACCACCCGGCCCAGCCGCAGACCCTCCCGAGGCAGACCGCGCAGGTCCTGCCGGCCTGGTACACCGAGCTGTGGGACAGCGTGCAGGGCGCCGACCAGCCTGCGCAGCACTGAGCCTGTGCGAGCACTGAGCCTGTGCGAGCGCTGAGCCGGTGACCAGTGCTGCCGATGGCCGCGCCTTCGGCGACGCCGACGTCCGGGCGGTGGGCGTCCAGCTGGGCCGGGAGCCCCGCGGCGTCGTCGACGTGGCGCACCGGTGCGCCTGCGGTCTGCCGGACGTCGTCCGGACAGCGCCCCGGCTTCCCGACGGGACGCCGTTCCCCACGCTGTACTACCTGACCTGTCCGCGGGCGACCGCCGCTGTCGGCCGGCTCGAGTCGTCCGGGCTGATGCGCGAGATGACCGAGCGGCTGGCCGCGGACACCGGGCTCGCGGCCGCGTACCGGCACGCGCACGAGGGGTATGTCGCCGCCCGCGACCGGCTCGAGGTGGTTCCCGAGCTCGGCGGCGTGTCGGCGGGTGGCATGCCGGACCGGGTCAAGTGCCTGCACGTCCTGGTCGCGCACGCCCTGGCGGCGGGACCGGGCGCCAACCCGCTCGGCGACGAGGCGCTCGCCCTGCTGCCGCCGTGGTGGGCGGCCGGCCCCTGCGTCCCGGCCGAGGAGGTGCCGCAGCCGTGAGCCGAGCCGTCCGAGTCGCCGCCGTCGACTGCGGCACCAACTCGATCAGGCTGCTGGTCGCCGACATCGACCCGGTCGCCGGGACGTTGACCGAGCTGGACCGGAGCATGGAGATCGTCCGGCTCGGCGAAGGGGTCGACCGGACCGGCCGGCTCGCCCAGGCCGCCCTGGACCGGACGTTCGCCGCCTGCGACGCCTACGCGGCCAGGATCGCGGAGCTGGCGGCGGGAAGGGTGCGGTTCGTCGCCACGTCGGCGTCCCGGGACGCGGAGAACGCCGCCGACTTCGTCGCCGGAGTGCGGGCGAGGTTCGGGGTCGCGGCCGAGGTCGTCAGCGGCGACGAGGAGGCCGCGCTCTCGTTCGCGGGCGCGACCCGCGAGCTGCAGGGGCGCGAGCCGGGCCCGTTCCTGGTCGTCGACATCGGCGGCGGCTCGACGGAGTTCGTGCTGGGCGACGACCGACCGGTCGCCGCGCGCTCGGTCGACGTGGGCTGCGTGCGGATCACCGAGCGGCGCCTGCACTCCGACCCGCCGACCCCGGACGAGGTCGGGGCGGCGCGCGCCGACATCGCCGCCGCGGTGGCGGACGCGGCGGTCGCCGTGCCGCTGACCGAGGCGAGGACCCTGGTCGGCCTAGCCGGGTCGGTGACCACGCTCGCGGCGATCGACGCCGGGCTGCCGGCCTACGACCCGGACGTCACGCACCACTACCGGCTGCCCGCAGGAGCGGTGCGCGACCTGACCGCCCGGCTGCTCGCGATGACGCGCGCCGAGCGCGCCCGGCTCCCGGTGATGCACCCGGGCCGCGTCGACGTGATCGCGGCCGGGGCGCTGGTGCTGGAGGCGGTGGTTGCGGCCGCCGGCGCCGCCGAGGTCCTGGTCAGCGAGCACGACATCCTCGACGGGATCGCCTGGAGCCTCGCGTGAACGATCACGCGTCGTTGCTACCTGAGTAGTACCAAGAGTAGCATCTCAGGTATGAAGCTGAGTGTGAGCCTTCCTGACGACGATGTCGAGTTCCTCGACGGCTTCGCGCTTGCGCACGGGCACAGCTCCCGGTCCGCCGCCGTACACGAAGCAGTCCGGCTGCTCCGTGCGAACGAGATCGGATCGGACTACGCGCAGGCGTGGCAGGAGTTCGAGGCATCCGGCGATGCCGACGTTTGGGCTGTGGCTGCCGGGGACGCGGTGGCCGACTGATGCAGCGTGGCGAGATCCGCTGGGTCGACCTCGACCCGGTCCGGGGTGCCGAAGCGGACAAGCGCCGTCCTGCAGTCATCGTGAGCAACGACGGTGCGAACGCCACCGCGACGCACCTGGGTCTGGGCGTCGTGACGGTGGTCCCGGTCACCTCGAACGTGACGCGCGTGCACCCGTTCCAGGTCCTGCTGCTCGCGTCCGAGACCGGGCTGGCGATCGACTCGAAGGCGCAGGCCGAACAGGTCCGGTCGGTGGCGTACGGACGCGTCGGGACGCGACTGGGTGTCGTCCCGCCGAACCTCATGACGCGCCTGGACGCGGCGCTGCGGTTGCACCTGTCTTTGTGATCAGCAGGTGGGTGATCGGCGGAGGGCAGGTCCGGGCGCGGTGGTCGGGCAGGATGCGGGGGTGACCAGCGCGCGGACCGTCGCCTGGTGGGGGGCTGTCGGCGTCGCGGTGCTGACGCTGCTGGTGCGGCTGCCGCTGGTCGGCCTCCCGCTGGACCCGGACGAAGGCGGCTACGGGTACATCGCCCGGCGTTGGGCGGCCGGCGAGCGGCTGTACTCCCCGCAGGCCTGGGTCGACCGGCCGCAGGGGCTGCTTGTGCTGTTCCGTGCCGTCACGTCCGTGTCGTACTCGGCGGCGGCGATCCGGGTCGCGGCGGTGCTGGTCGCGGTGGTGCTCGCGCTGGGCGTCGGAGCGGTCGCGTGGGCCCTGTGCCGGCCGGATCGCCGGGCTGCTCGCGGCGGTCACCGCGGCCGTGCTCGGTGCCGGCTCGCTGATCGAGGGGTACCAGCTCAACGGTGAGCTGGCCGCCGCGGCCGTCGGCTGCGCCGGGCTCGCGCTGGGGTTCTGGTGGCGCGCCGGCGGCCTGCGGCCCGGCTGGCTGGTCCCAGCCGGGGTGCTGTGCGGGTCGGCGCTGCTGATGAAGCAGTCCGCCGTGGACACGCCGGTCGTCCTGGTCGCGCTGGCCTGCACCCGGCGGCGCTGGGCGCCGGTCCTGCTCGCGGGCGCCGGCATCGCCCTGGCGCTGCTCACCGCGGCAGCGCACGCGGCGGTCACCGGCTGGTCTGACTGGTGGTACGCCGTCGTCACCTTCCAGCGCACGGTCGGGGCGAGCCAGACCCTGGCCGGCCGCTGGGACGGGGTCCGGCACGTGGCCTGGCATGTCGCCCCGGACCTGGTCGGCGCCGCGGTCGTCGCGGTCGTCGGGCTGGTGCTGCTGCGCCGGCGGCATCCGGCGGTGCCGTGGTGGCCGATGCTGGTGTGGGTGGTCGTCGCCCTGCTCGCCGTCGTCAGCGGCCCGTACGCGCACCCGCACTACTGGGTGCAGATGGTGGCCCCGCTGTCCGTCCTCGTGGGGGTGGCCGCCGCATCGGTGTCCCGGCGCGCCGCGGTGGGCCTGATGGTCGTGGCGCTGGCCGTACCGCTGGGACTGCAGGCGGTGCTCGCCGGGCGGTCGTCCGAGCACCGGACCACGACCGTCGTCACCGACCATCGGCTGCTCGGCAACGACGAGGTGGCCGACTGGCTGCGGACGCACAGCTCGCCCGGCGACCGCGTCTACGCGTTCGTCGCGTCGGCGGACGTCTACCTGCTCAGCGACCGGCTGACCGGCTACCCGTACCTGTGGCAGGCCAACGTCGAGCACATCCCTGGCGCGCGGCAGCTGCTGGCCGACTACCTGTCCGGGCCGCGGGCGCCACGGTTCGTCGTCGTGTACCAGAAGCCGAAGGACATCGACCCGTACGGGATCCTCGCCCCGGTGCTCACGGCGGGGTACACGAAGGTGGCGCACGTCGGCGGCTACGACATCCTCGAACGCACAGACGCGACCGGCACCTGACCGTTGTCCACAGCCGGGCCGGGCGCGCTCGACCGGGTGGGTCGTGGTCTGCAGGGTGACGGCATGACCGATGACCCGGGACCCGTCCTCGAAGTGTTCACCATGTACAGCGGCAACCCGGGGCGGCCGGTGTCGCTGCACCTGCCCGTGTCGCGCGCGCGGCCGCTCGACGCCGTCGAGGTGCTGCCGTTCGACCCGGGGCCGACAGCGGCCGGGCCGTTGCGCGTGGTCGACCCTTCGGCGCCGGCAGCCGAGCCGCTCATGACCTTTCCCTGGGTCGCGGACCTGGACGAGATGCTCGCCGGGCGCCGTCGGTGGGCCGGGGTGCCGCCGGTCCCGCTCCCCGACGCCGGCTGGCACGACCTCGACCAGGCCTGGTGGGTGTGGCTGGTCGTCCGCGACGGCTGGGTCTTCGGTGCGCAGACCGACTTCGACGGCGCGATGCAGTCTCTGCGCGTCCGGGCCGCGCTCACCTGGACCGGTCCTGGGCAGGGCCTGCTGGGCCGCGTCCCGCTGACGTGGTTCCGCGTACCACGACCGTCGTGGGACGCAGCCTGGGAGCGCATGGTCGCGCGAGCGAGGGTGGCCGGGACGTGACGAGCGAGAGCGTGACAGGGTGAGCCAGGGCAGTCCGACGTACGAGGAGGGTCAGATGGGCGAGCGCGTCACCTTCGCTTCGAACGGCGACACCTGCGAGGGGTACCTGGCCGCCCCGGCCGCCGGTCACGGCCCAGCCGTGCTCGTGGTGCAGGAGTGGTGGGGACTTGTCCCGCACATCGAGGAGGTCACGGACCGGTTCGCCGAGGCCGGCTTCGTCGCGCTCGCGCCGGACTTCTACCACGGGGTCGTCACCGACGAGCCGGACGAGGCGATGCGGCTGCTCATGGGGCTGGCCATCGACCGGGCGGCCAGGGACCTGGCCGGTGCCGCCGACTACCTCGGCGCGCGCGAGGACGTCGACGGTACCGGGATCGGCTCGGTGGGCTTCTGCATGGGCGGATCGCTGTCGCTGTGGTCCGGCACGCTGGCGGACAACATCGTGGCGGCTGTCGGCTTCTACCCGGCGGTGCCCTGGCACCGGATGAGCCCGGACTGGACCGGCTACGCCGGCAAGGCGGCGCTCATCCACTGCTCGGAGGAGGACGGCACATCGGCTGCGGAAGGGATCGTGGCCGCGGTGAAGGGCATCGAGTCGGCCGGCGGTTCGGTCGAGGTGTACGACTACCCGGGCACCCAGCACGCATTCTTCAACGACCACCGGCCCGAGGTGCACGCGGCAGAGGCGTCCGCGCTGGCGTGGGACCGCACCCTCGCGTTCCTGCGCGCGCACCTGACCGGTTGACCGCCTCCGCGGCGGTCCCGGTCGCCGGGTCGCCGGAGGACGTCCGGGCGCTGGCCGCGGCGGCTACCGACCTGCTCTTGCTCGACGCCCGCGTCTGCGCATGCCGCGCCTGCCCGCGGCTCGTCGCCTGGCGCGAGGAGGTCGCCAGGGACAAGCGGCGCGCGTTCGCCGACGAGACGTACTGGGGCCGCCCCCTGCCCGGATGGGGAGCGACCCGGCCCAGGATCCTCGTGCTGGGGCTGGCCCCGGCGGCGCACGGCGGGAACCGTACCGGCCGTGTGTTCACCGGCGACCGCAGCGGCGACTGGCTGTTCGCGGCCCTGCACGCCGCCGGCCTGGCGAACCGCCCCACCTCGGTCCGCGCCGGTGACGGGCTGGAGCTGGTGCAGACCCGGATCGTGGCGGTGGTCCGCTGTGCACCTCCGCAGAACAAACCGACCCCGCTCGAGCGCGACACCTGCGCGCCGTGGCTCGACGCCGAGCTGGCGTTCGTCCGGCCGTCGCTGCGCGTCGTGGTCGCGCTCGGGTCCTTCGCCTGGGACGGCGCCCTGGCCGCGCTCGCCCGCGCCGGCGACGAGCTGCCGCGCCCGCGCCCCCGGTTCGGGCACGGAGCGACCGCGGTCGTCGGCTCGCTGACCCTTCTGGGCAGCTACCACCCGAGCCAGCAGAACACCTTCACCGGCCGGCTGACCCGACCCATGCTGGACGCTGTCCTCTCGACCGCCGTCGCGCTCGCCGGGATCGGGCCTGAACCATCCGCGGGGTCAGCAGCGTCTTAGCGGTGCTTCGGCGGGACTGGCACCCTGAGTGTCGTGCAGCCTGACCACGAGGATCTGCGGGTCGCGGTCTACCGCTCGCTGGCCGCGACCGGGCGGGTACCGGCGCTCGGCGTGCTCGCCGACTCGCTCGGCCGGCAGCCCGACGACGTACGGGCCGGGTTACGTGCCCTGGCCGACGCGCGCCACGTGGTGCTGCGACCCGCCGCCGCAGCGGCGACCGGTGCCGGTGCCGGTGCCGACACCGGCATCGTCCTGGCGCACCCGTTCGCCACGATCCCGCTGGGCTTCGCGGTGATGGGTGAGCGGACGCTGTGGTGGGGCGGCTGTGCGTGGGACGCGTTCGCGTTGCCGCACCTGGTCGCGGACGAACCGGAGGTGCTCGTCTCGACCCGCTGTCCGGGCTGCGGCACGCCGCTCGCCTGGGTGGTCGGTCGGGACTCGCCACCGCCGGGCGCCGAGGTCGCGCACTTCCTGGTCCCGGTGGCCCGGATCTGGGACGACGTCGTGCACTCGTGCGGCAACCAGCGCCTGTACTGCGATGAGCCCTGCGTCCAGGCCTGGCTGGCGCGTACCGGCAACGTCCGGGGCAGCGTGCTGGACCTGCCCACGCTGTGGCGGCTCGCCCGGCACTGGTACGACGGTCGTCTCGAGCACGGTTACACGCGGCGCGACCCTGCCACGGCCGCCGAGTACTTCCGCTCGGTGGGGCTGACCGGGTCGTTCTGGGGGCTGTGAGGCGCGTTCCTGACCCGACTGACACGCGCATCAGTGCCGGGGGAAGGGCCGGGATGGACAAGACGGGCCACCCACCGACGCCGCCGGGGCCGGTAGCGGCGCTGTCGCCCGGTCCTAGGGTTGGACCATGACCGGCAAACCGCTCCAGCCGTCCGCGCCCCGGATCCTCGTGATCGGCGGCGGGTACGTCGGCATGTACACAGCCATGCGCCTGCTGCGTCGCCTCCGCGACGGTGAGGCCACCGTCACGGTGGTCGACCCGCGCTCCTACATGACGTACCAGCCGTTCCTTCCCGAGGCCGCGGCCGGCTCGATCCAGCCGCGGCACGTCGTCGTCCCCCTTCGCCGCGTCCTGCGCGGTGCCGAGGTGATCAGCGGCGCGGTCACCGGTCTGGACCACGCGCACAAGAGCGCCACCGTGCAGCCGCTGGAAGGCAAGCCGTACACGATCTCGTACGACCACGTGGTGCTGGCGCCCGGCTCCGTCGCCCGCACGCTGCCGATCCCGGGTCTGGCCGACTGGGGGACCGGGTTCAAGAACGTCGAAGAGGCCATCGAGCTGCGCAACCGGGTCGTGGAGTGTCTCGACATCGCCGAGTCCACGCACGACGAGCACATCCGGCGCCGCAACCTGAGCTTCGTCGTCGTCGGCGGCGGGTACGCCGGTATCGAGGCGCTCGGCGAGCTCGAGGACATGTCCCGCTACGCAACCCGCTACTACCGCACGATCGTGCCGTCCGACCTGCGCTGGACGCTGGTCGAGGCCAGCGACCGCATCCTTCCCGAGGTCGGCAAGGACATGGGCGAGTACGCGTTGCTGCAGCTGCGCGAGCGCGGCATCGACTGCCGCCTCGGCACCCGGCTGGACTCCGTCGTCGGCGGTCGCGTCGTGCTCTCGGACGGCACCGAGTTCGACTGCGAGACGCTCGTGTGGACGGCCGGGGTCCGGCCGAACCCGTTGGTGCGCGCGAGCGGTTTCGCGCTCGACGACCGGGGGCGAGTCGTCGGCACGGCGCAGCTGCGCGTCGAGGGCTACACCGACGCGTGGGTGTCGGGGGACTGCGCCGCGATCCCGGACCTGGCGGGCGAGCCCGGCACGTTCACGTCGCCGTCGGCGCAGCACGCGGTGCGGCAGGCCAAGGTGCTGGCGGACAACGTCGTCGCGTCGCTGCGCGGGAAGACCTTGCACGAGTACCGGCACAAGCACGTCGGCTCGGTCGCGTCGCTCGGTCTCTACAAGGGCGTCGCGCAGGTCTACGGCATCAAGCTCAAGGGGTTCGTGGCATGGTTCGCGCACCGCACGTACCACGTGAGCCGGGTGCCGACGACGGCGCGCAAGATCCAGGTGCTCATCGACTGGACGCAGGCGTTGTTCTTCCGCCGCGAGGTCGTGTCGCTGTGGCCGATCCACGAGCCGTTCAAGGAGTTCGCGGACGCGGCGAACGAGCCGCCGGCCCCCTGACGGCCGCACCTCGCCGTACGCTGGCGACAAGCGCCCCCGTAGCCCAACCGGTCAGAGGCAGCCGCCTTAAGAGCGGCCCAGTGTGGGTTCGACTCCCACCGGGGGTACCTCTGGACCGGACCGGCCTGGCTGGTCCGCGTGGTCGGTGGCCCGGACGGGTCTGGTCTGCGAGGCTGGCGGCGAGCGCGCACCGAGCCGACCGCCGCCCGACGGACAGGGGAGCTGACCGTGACCAGTCGAGCGAGGATCAGGCGCGGCGCGTACGGGACGGCCGGTGCCCTGCTGGTGCTGATGCTGGCCGGCTGCGGCGGCGGCTCCGGTATCACGCTCCCGACGTCGCGCCCGACGTTGTCCCCTTCGGTCTCGCTGCCGACCGTCAGCCGCCCCAGCACGCCGACACCGACACCAACACCGACGCCTACACCGACGCCTACACCGACGCCGACACCGACGCCGACACCGACGCCGACGCCGACTCCGACGCCGACTCCGACGCCGACGCCGACGCCGACACCTACGCCGACACCTACGCCGACGCCCACGCCGAGTGCCAGCGTGTCCGGCCAGCCGGTCGCGTCCGACTCCGGGATGCAGTGGCTGTGGTGGCTGGTGGCCGCGCTCGCACTCGCCGGGCTGGTCGTCGCCTTGCTGCTCTGGATGCGTTCGCGCCGCGCCCGCCAGGAGTGGGAGGCCGGGTACGCCGCAGCATTGCGCGAGAGCGAGTGGCTCGCCCACGACCTGCTGCCCACGCTCCGCACCGCGGCCACGCCGGCCGAGCAGGCCGGCGGCTGGACGGTCGCGCGACCACGGGTCACGGAGCTGGAGGGGTCGCTCGGGACCTTGTTGTCGACCTCGCCGGACGAGCTCGGCAGCGGGCGGGTGACCGCGTTGCTGGGAGCCGTCCGCGCCGTGCGGTCCACCCTGGACGGGCCGGTGGGTCCGGGTGCGGCCCCCTACGCCGGCGTCCGCGACCTGACGGCGTCGTCCAGGCAGCTGGACGACGCCCTCGCGACCGTGCAGGCAGCGCCCGACCGCCCGGGCTCGAACGGGTAGTCGCCCGATCCCGGACCCGGTCGACGGGCGCCCCACGGGTACGCGTGTGTCGAAGGGCGGGCTGCGTCGGTCGACCCAGCAGACTCACCGCATGAGTCCCCGCCTCCGGTTGCTGCTGTCCAGCGCGCTCATGCTCTTCCTGGAGCTGGCGCTGATCCGCTGGACCGCCGCGAACATCGTCCACCTCGGGTACTTCTCGAACTTCGTGCTGCTCGGGTCGTTCCTGGGGGTCGGGGTCGGCTTCCTGCGGACCAACCGGACCGACCGGGACCCGGTGTACTTCCCGATCCTGCTGGCCCTGCTGGTGGCGGGCATCCTCAGGTTCCCGGTGACGGTGGACCGGTCCGGCACGGACCTCATCTTCTTCACGTCGCTGCACACGACCGGTCCGCCGCCGTGGGTCGTGCTGCCGCTGGTGTTCCTCGGGGTGGCCGGGGTGATGGCCGGTCCGGGCGAGATGGTCGGGCGCTGCTTCGTCCAGCTGCCGCGCCTGGATGCCTACCGCCTCGACCTGCTGGGCAGCCTGGTCGGCATCGCGGCCTTCACCGGGCTGTCGCTGCTGCGTGCACCGTCGGTCGCGTGGGGCGTCGCGGTGTCCGTGCTCATCGTGGTCCTGCTGTGGCGCCCGCGGGCCGCGCGGATCGCGCTGCTCGCCGTGCCCGCCGTCGTCGTGGTCGGGCTGCTGACTGTCGAGTCGCTCGGCGCCGGCGTGAGCTGGTCGCCGTACTACAAGGTCGTCACCACCGAGCATCAGGCGAACGGCTTCCGGGTGATCTCGGTGTCGGTGAACGGCGTCCCGCACCAGAACGCCACCGACGCCGAGACCAAGGCCCGGCTCGAGCCGCGCTACGCGCTCCCGTACCAGCGGACGACCAGGTCAGCGCCCGGCCGCGTGCTCATCGTGGGCGCCGGCACGGGCACCGACGTCGCGCTGGCCCTGTCCCGCGGCGCGACCAGCGTCGACGCGGTCGAGATCGACCCGAGGCTGCAGCAGATCGGCGCCCAGCGGCACCCGGACCTCCCGTACCAGGACCCCAGGGTGCACGTGCACATCGACGACGGGCGTGCGTTCCTGGAACGGAGCTCGGACAAGTACGACATGATCATCTTCGCGCTGCCGGACTCGTTGACGCTGGTGGCCGGGGCGAGCTCGCTGCGGCTGGAGAGCTACCTGTTCACCGTCGAGGCGATGCAGTCGGTGCGCGACCACCTGGCTCCGGGCGGCACCTTCTCGATGTACAACTCCTACCGCGAGGACTGGCTGATCGGTCGGCTCGCCCGCACCGTTGACGAGGCGTTCGGGCACGAGCCGTGCGTCGACACGCTGTCCGGCGTGCAGGCCGTCTTCACGGCAGGGCTCACCGAGGCCGACCAGAGGTGCGGCACGCAGGCGATCCCGGCCGGGCCGGCGCCGGCCACCGACGACCACCCGTTCGTCTACCTGTACGGGCGGTCGATCCCGGCGTACTACCTGTTCACTCTGCTGGGCGTGCTCGCGATCAGCATCGTCGCGGTGCGCGTCGTCGGCGGGCCGCTGCGCCGGATGAGCCCGTACGTGGACCTGTTCTTCCTGGGCTCGGCGTTCCTGCTCCTGGAGACCAGGAGCATCACCGGCTTCGCGCTGCTGTTCGGCACGACCTGGATCGTGAACGCGCTGGTGTTCGCCGGGGTGCTCCTGGTCGTGCTGGCCGCGGTCGAGGTCACCCGCCGATGGCGAACCCCACGGCTGATCTACCTCTATGCGGCGCTCGCCGGCACGCTGCTGCTGGCCGGGCTGCTGCCGCCCGAGCTGCTGCTCGGCCTGCCGGTCGTACCGCGTGCCGTCGCGGCCGTGGCCGTCGCGTTCGCGCCGATCTTCGTGGCCAACCTCATCTTCGCGAAGCGGTTCGCGCAGACCGAGGACGCCACGTCCGCGTTTGCCGCGAACCTGCTCGGCGCGATGCTCGGGGGCTGCCTGGAGTACCTGTCGCTGATCACCGGCTACCAGGCGCTGCTGCTGCTGGCCGCCCTGCTGTACGGGTGCGCGCTGTTCTTCGGCCGGGGTCGCCTGGGTACGCCGCTCGGGGCCGCCTGACCGACCGGTTGGCGTCGGGGCGCCCGGGCGGCGATTACTGTGGACATCCGGACACAGGGAGGGACTCCCCATGGACAGCCGTAACCCGGTGCTCAGCCGAGAGTTCAGCAGCGCCCAGCTGGCGACGTTCCACGAGCCGCCGCCGAGCGCTGCACAGCTGCAGGAGATGTACGACGCGGGCGGCCCGGCCGCCGGCACCACGTCCCGGGTGATGACGCTGGACGACGTCATCGTCCGCAGCGGGATCCTGTTCGTGATCCTGGTCGGCTTCGCCTTCGGCGGGTGGCAGCTCGAGGAGCGGGCCCAGCCGGCCGTGTGGGTGGCGGCCCTGGTGGCGTTCGGTCTCGCGATGGCGGTCATCTTCAAGCGCAGCTCGAGCCCCGCGCTGATCATGCTGTACGCAGCGTTCGAGGGGATCTTCCTCGGCGGCATCTCCCGCTGGTACGACGTGTACGTCTCCACCGTCAAGGGCACGCCGACCGGGATCGTCACGCAGGCGATCATCGGCACATTCGTGGCGTTCGCCGTGATGCTCCTGCTGTACACCAGCGGCCGGCTGCGGGCCACGCCGCGGTTCCAGAAGATGATGCTCGTCGCGTTCGTCTCGTACGGGGCGATCGCCCTGGTCAGCTTCATCTCGGCCCTGTTCGGCACCGGCGGCGGCTGGGGCTTCTACGGGGTGGGCCCGCTCGGGATCCTGCTCTGCGCGGCGGGCGTCGCGCTGGCGGCGTTCAGCCTGGTGCTGGACTTCGACGCGATCCAGCGGGGCGTGGCCGCGGGGCTGCCGGAGGCCGAGTCCTGGCGCGCGGCTTTCGGCCTGATGGTCACTCTGGTCTGGCTCTACCTCGAGCTGCTCCGCCTGCTGGCGATCCTCAACCGCAACTGACCGGGTTCCCGGAGGTCCTTGACGCGGGGCTCGACGGACCGGTCAGGAGGAGCGGCGGGCGGCGCGCTGCCGGTCGTACTCGTGCACGATCGCGACGGCCAGCCCGTGCGACACCTCGTGCTCGTCCTGGAGCCAGTGGACACGTTCGTCGAACCTCGTGAACGACGGCCCGTCCTCGACGCAGTGGAACCACTCTTTGAGGTCTCGCCCGGTTGCCTGTGGCACCCGGGCCAAGAGGTTGGCGTGAGTCTCCTCGGAGTGGTGCACACCCATGGGCCCTCCCTGGATCGCGTCGACCGGTGCCCTGCACCATAGTCCGGTGAGCCGGGACACGACAGGCCGATCGCGAGAGGCCGCGCGGCGTCGGCGGCCGCCGAGCTGGCCGCCGCGGTGGCCCGGCTGGCGGACCGGCTGCGGTCCCTGTCCGACGTGCGGCTGGCCCGGCCGCTGCCCCCGGCCGGGAGCCGAGCGGACGCGGCGCACGCCCTGGCCCAGCGGATGGCCGACCACGCCGCCGCCCTGGAGGGCGCACCGAGCCGGCCGGTGCCCAGGCTGCACGACCTGGCTGTCGGCGACCAGGTCGCGGTCACCGGGACCGACCTGGTGCGCGCCCTGCGGCTCGCCGGGCGCGACCCGGCGGGCCGGCCGGCGACCGCGCAGGCGCGCGGGCGCACGACGCTCTGGCCGCCGTCCGCGAGCTACGGGACGCTCTGTGACCCCTCGCACCGCCATCGCGTGCAGCAGGGTCGGAAGGATCACCTCAGCGGCGCGCCGGTAGCCGACCGACGACGGGTGGAACCGGTCCTCGCTGAAGTAGGCCCCGGGCTCGGCGGCGAACTCGGGCCCCAGCAGCGCGCCGAGCTCGACCGGGAAGCCGCCGGCCGCCTCGGTGGCCATCGCCTGCGCCGCCGCCAGCGTCCGGGACAGCCGGCGCCCGACCAGCCGCAGCGGGTTCGGCACCGGCTCGACCGTGCCGAGGTCGGGGCAGCACGCGACCACCACCGCGCAGCCGGACTCGCGCAGCGCCTCGACCACCCGGGTGAGGCTGCGGACCGACACCCGGGCCGGGACCCGGTGCGTCACGTCGTTCGCGCCGACCATGACCACGGCCACGTCCGGACCCGATCCGTCGAAGACCTCGAGCGCGG
The DNA here is from genome assembly GCA_963771835.1 of uncultured Actinomycetota bacterium. Lineage (GTDB taxonomy): Bacteria > Actinomycetota > Actinomycetes > Prado026 > Prado026 > CAVQCJ01. The sequence continues at coordinate 557,763 of CAVYVA010000002.1, read as the reverse complement.
CCTCCACCTGCTCGAGAACATCGGAGGTCCTGGCCCCCACCACCGACCGGTTCCGCAGCTCGACGGGCCGGCCGGAGGCGTCCGCGAGCCCGCGGGCGACGACGACGGCCGGGGTGTCGTCCACGGCGGCGGCGCCGAGCCCGGCACCGCCGGAGTCGCCCAGCATGACCATCCGCAGCGGGGGCCCGGACGGGTCGGCCCGGACGGTCCCGGCCCGGGGCTCGTACCGCCCGTCCACGGCGAACGGCTCCTCGCGGGGGTGCCCCACCCGGTGCCGCGCGATCAGGCTCTGCGCCCAGAGGAACCCCACCGCGCTGCCCAGCAGCCCGACCGCGCCACCGCCCCCGTACGCCGCTCCGGCGACGATCCGCCGGGCCCGGTCCGAGCGGCTCATCGCGACCTCCCGAGAAACCTCCTCGGGTGGGCGAGGAACGATCGCACCGCCTCGCGCGCGTCGGTGCGGATCTCCGGTCCGTGCGTGAACGCCACCGTGTCGTACTCCAGCTCCCCCAGCACCGCGGCAGTCTCCAGCGTCAGCCCCGCGTCCGTGCACAGGGCCAGCAACGGCCAGGACCGGTGCCCGGTCATGTTCCAGATCGCGTCGCCGGTGATCAGCAGCGCGGTGCGCTCGTGCACCAGCGACACGTGGCCGGGGGTGTGCCCCGGCGTGTGCACGACGCGCAGCCCGCCGCCGACGTCGACCAGCTGCCCGTCGTACAGCTCCTCGGTGACCGGCACCGCCCTGAACGCGCCGAGGCGCCGGATCAGCCGGCCGTTGGCCGGCGAGATGCCGGTGCGCAGGTAGTTCGCGTCGTTGCCGTGCGCCGCGACGCCGGCCAGCCCGACCCGGGAGCGCAGCACCTCCGCGCCGCCCGCGTGGTCGCCGTGCGCGTGGGTGAGGACGATGCGGGTCACGTCCTGCGGGGCGGAGCCGATCTGTTCCAGGCCGGCCAGGATCTGCGGCGGGGCGGACCTGATGCCGGCGTCGACCAGGGTGACCTGACCGTCGTCGTCGCGGAACACGAACGTGTTGACCAGGTCCCACGGCGCGGTCGGGATCCGCCACACGCCGGGTCCGAGCTCGACCGCCGCCCGTGCCATCGGACCTCCCCGCGGTTGGCCGAGCCGGTCCGGTTTCCGGCCGCGCCCGTGCGGGCACTGTACGGCCGCGCCCGTGCGGGCACTGTAACCGCCGGACGCCGCGGCAGCAGCGGGCCGGCGCCGAGGCCGTACCCCCGTGCAGAGCCCTTACAGTGACCGCGTGCGCGTCTACGACTCGGTGGTCGACCTCGTCGGCGGTACCCCGCTGGTCCGGCTTCGTGCGGTCACCGGGGCCACCGCGGACCGTCCGGCGATCGCGGCCACCGTCCTGGCCAAGGTCGAGTACCTGAACCCGGGCGGCTCGGTGAAGGACCGGATCGCCCTGGCGATGGTCGACGCCGCGGAGCAGGAGGGGCTGCTCAAGCCCGGCGGCACCATCGTCGAGCCGACGTCCGGCAACACCGGCGTCGGGCTGGCGCTGGTCGCCCAGCAGCGCGGCTACTCGTGCGTGTTCGTGTGCCCGGACAAGGTCTCGGCCGACAAGATCCGCGTCCTGCAGGCGTACGGCGCCCGGGTTGTCGTCTGCCCGACCGCTGTGCCGCCGGAGCATCCCGACTCCTACTACAACGTCTCGGACCGGCTGGCGCGCGAGATCCCCGGCGCATGGAAGCCGGACCAGTACGCGAACCCGAACAACCCGCGCTCGCACTACGAGAGCACCGGGCCGGAGATCTGGGCCGACACCGACGGGACGGTCACCTGCTTCGTCGCGGGCGTGGGGACCGGCGGCACGATCAGCGGGACCGGGCGCTACCTCAAGGAGGTCTCCGGCGGGCGGGTCCGGGTGGTGGGCGCCGACCCGGAGGGGTCGGTGTACTCGGGCGGGACCGGCCGCCCGTACCTGGTCGAGGGGGTCGGCGAGGACTTCTGGCCGCAGGCGTACGACCGGTCGGTGTGCGACGAGATCGTGGCCGTCTCCGACGGCGACTCGTTCGCGATGACGCGCCGGCTGGCCCGCGAGGACGGCCTGCTCGTCGGCGGGTCCTGCGGGATGGCCGTGGTCGCGGCGCTGGAGGTGGCCGCCCGGCTCGGGCCTGACGACGTGGTGGTGGTGCTGCTGCCGGACTCCGGCCGCGGTTACCTGGCCAAGGTCTTCGACGACGACTGGCTCGCCTCCTACGGCTTCCTCTCGGAGGACTCCGGGCGCACGGTCCGGGACGTGCTGCGGGCCAAGTCGGGGGAGCTGCCGCAGCTGGTGCACACGCACCCGAACGAGACGCTGGCGGAGGCCATCGCGATCCTGCGCGAGTACGGCGTCTCGCAGATGCCGGTGGTACGGGCCGAGCCGCCGGTGATGGCGGCCGAGGTGGCCGGGTCGGTGGTCGAGCGGGACCTCCTGGACGCCCTGTTCTCCGGGCATGCCCGGCTGGCCGACCGGGTCGAGGACCACATGTCGTCGGCGCTGCCGGTCCTGGGAGCCGGTGAGAAGGTCGAGCGCGCCGTGGCCACGCTGGAGCGGGCCGACGCGCTGCTCGTCCTCGACGACGGCAAGCCGGTCGGCGTGCTGACCAGGCAGGACCTCCTCGGGTACCTCGCCGCGCGTACCTGACCCGGCGCCGGCACCGCGGCTTCACTCTCTCGGCTCAACCGCCGAACGGTTCCTGCCGATGCGGGGCGTAGGGAGCATCGAAGCCGGGAGGGACGTTCTCGTGAGGAGCCTGCGTGTGCCCGCGCTCGTGGCGGGCGTCGCCTGCTTGACCGCGGCCACTGCCATCGGCCTGCTCGGCGCCAGGGCGGACAGCGCCGCCAGCCGACTCGGTCGACCAGCAGGTGAACTACGCCTCCCGCGTCGCGGAGAACTCGATGACGCAGACGTTCGAGCGGATCCGAACCATCGGTCTGATCCTCGCCCGCGACCCCTCGTTCGCCGAGTCGATCGCCGACCCGCGCACGACCGCTGCGAAGCTGGCCGACAAGACGTCGTCGCTGTCCGAGGTCAACAACGAGCTCCGCTACCTGCCGACCCTGCTCCCCGGCCAGATCGACAGCGCCAACTTCGCCGACATCCAGGGCAACGAGCTCACCCGCTTCGCCGGCGGGCGCGTCTCGCTCCCGGGCTGGCTCACGAACGTGCGCGACCAGCTGTACTTCGGCCCGGCGCTCACGCTCGGCGAGGGCAAGGTCTTCCGCAGCGCGCCGTACATCTCGGACCAGTCCGGCGCCTGGGTCGTCAGCGACTCGACCGCGGTGTACTCCGGCGGCAAGGCGGTCGGCGTGATCTCGTTCTCGCTGACCATGGACAGCCTGCGGTCGGCGATCATCGGCTCCTCCGTCGCCGGGCTCACGGTCCGGGTCGTCGACCCGGGCAGCGGGCTGGTCGTCATGGACAGCCGGGTCGCCCAGGACGCGCTGATGAAGGGTGGCGTCACCCACCCGGTGATGCCCGACGACAACGACTTCTTCGGTCGCCAGGACATGTTCAGCTCCAACACCGGCACCGGCCTGATCGGCAGCACGCACCTGTCCTTCGCGACGCTGTCCACCGACCTGGAGAGCGGCATCGACCCCTGGGTCGTCGTGGCTTCCGCGCCGGTCGTGGCGAACGGTGTGAGCATCTGGGTCTGGGTGCTGCTCGGAGCCGGGCTGGCCCTGCTCGCGGTCGGCGTGTGGCTCACGGTGCGCGGAGTCCGGGAACGCCGTCGAGCGGCGGCCGAGGCCGTCGCCGACCGGGACCGCCTGGCCGAGCGCCTGTCGGAGATGTCCGCCGCGCTGGCCAAGGTCGCCGCCGGAGACCTGGGCGCCAAGCTTCCGGTGGAGGGGTTCGACGACGAGACGCTGTCGGCGATGGTGGGCTCGTTCGACCTGACGCTGTCCAAGCTGCGGGTCCTGGTGGGACAGGCGCAGGAGTCCGGCGACTCGGTCTCCCGCAGTGCCGCCGAGCTCCGCGTGCTGGCCGGCCAGCAGGCCGACTCGGCCGGGGAGCAGTCGGCCGCCGTCACCGAGACCACCGTCACCATCCAGCAGCTGGCGGCCACGGCGAGCCAGATCGCCGAGTCGGCCGGGGCCGTCGCCATGGTGGCGGGGGAAATGCTCGCGCTGACCGAGGCCGGGCGCACCGCGGTGAACGACTCGGTCGGCGCGATGGACCGGATCGCCGACCGGGTCGGCTCGATCACGTCGAGCACCACCTCGCTGGGCGAGAAGGTCATGGAGATCGGCGGGATCCTGGCGCTGCTCGACGACCTGTCCGACCAGACCAACCTGCTCGCGCTCAACGCGGCGATCGAGGCCGCGCGGGCCGGCGAGCACGGGCGCGGCTTCGCGGTGGTGGCCGGTGAGGTGCGCAAGCTCGCCGAGCGGGCCCGCGAGTCCACCAAGCGGATCCAGTCCCTGGTCGCGGACATCCAGCACGTGATGGGCGCGACGCTGGCGGCCTCCGAGCAGGGCGTCGCCGAGGTCGAGGTCGGGTCGGGGCTCGCCGCCGACGCGGTGGGCGTGCTCGAGCAGATCGCCGGCCGCGTCGAGGAGGCGGCCACCGCGGTCAAGGAGATCTCGGTCGCGACGCAGCAGCAGCGCTCCGCCTCGGACCAGGTGGTCGTGGTGATGACCCGGCTCAGCGAGGTGTCGAACGAGTACGCGGCGGGCTCGCGTCAGGCCGCGGCGTCCGCCGACGAGCTGGCCGCGCTCGCGGACACGCTGAGCTCGTCGATCGACACGTTCACAGTGGTCGAGGAGGAGGACGACGCGGCCGACGGCTCCGATGGCTCCGATGGCAACGCGCCGCACGGCCTTTCGTCCGGAGCGGTGCAGGGCTGGGACGAGAGGTGGGAGCGCGACTGGGACGACTCGGTCCTCGGCGTCGCGCAGGGTTTCGCGGCGATCGGCGACCTCGACGACGACCTCGAGGGCGGGGACGTCGACGCCGGCGGCCCGGAGCCGGCCGACCTGGAGACCGACGGAACGGTCGAAGACTTCGACACTGTCGAGGACGTGGTCGACGAAGCTCTCGACGAACCGGTCGACGAGACTCCGGGTCCGGCCTAGGCCGAGGCGGGACCCAGACCGGCCAGCACCGCGGCCTCGCGGGCGCGGTCGAGACCGTTCGGTGGCCGGTCCGGACGCGGCGGCGGCCAGCCCTCCGCCTGCAGCCAGTCCCAGGTGTCGGCGACCGTCTCGGTGACCGGCCGGCAGTGCAGCCCGCCCGCGTACGCCGCGCTGACGTCGCCGGCGTGCATCCCGGCGCCCTCGCCGTTGGGGGGCAACCAGATCGGCAGCTCGGTCCAGGCCTGGATCCCGGCCGCCTCGATCACCTCGGGCGCCACCCAGACCAGCTCGGCGTGCCCCCCGGTCACCTCGACCCCGGCCTCGAGCAGCGTGCCCATCGTCGCGTGGCCGGATCGGCTGACCGTGTTGAACGTCCCGCCGAGGGCGCGGTCGGCCCCTGCCAGCATCCACGCGGCCAGGTCGCGCCCGTCGATGTACTGCAGCGGCCGGTCCTGCGGGCCCGGAGCCAGCACCCGGCCGCCCTCGGCCAGCCGCCGAAGCCACCAGGGCAACCGCCCCGTGACCTCGTACGGGCCGAGGATCAGGCCGGCCCTGGCCACCAGGGCGGCGTCGCCGAAGCTCTCCAGCACCGCCAGCTCCCCGCCGCGCTTGGCGGCCTGGTAGTCGGCGGCGTCGTCCGAACCGGGGTCGGCGTCGGCGACCGGGGCGCTCTCGTCCGCACCCAGCGGCATCGGCCAGCGGTACACCGAGCGGCTGGACACGTACCCGTAGTGCCGCACACGCCCCGCGAGCAGCCGGGCGGACTCGCGGACCACCCGCGGGGCACCGCTCCAGGTGTCGAGCACCACATCCCAGCTGCCGTCGCCGAGCGCGGCGGCGAGCGCACCCGGCTGCGTACGGTCCGCGACCAGCGCGGTCGTGCCGGCGGCGGGAGGACGGCTCAAACCGCGGTTGACCGTCGTGACGTCGTCGCCGCGGGCCAGCGCCGTCTCGACGGCCGCCCGTCCGACGTGGTGGGTCCCGCCGAGCACCAGCAGCCGCATCCCGCCATCCTCTCCCAGGCCCGCGATCTTGAGAGATGCAGGGGCGACACGCCGAGCGGCGCCCCGTATCTGTCAAGATCGCGCGGGAAGGGCGGGGAAGGGCACTCCGGTCGCGGAGTGGCAGCGGTACCCGTGCGGAACCTTGTGCAGGTACTGCTGGTGGTACCCCTCGGCGTAGTAGAACGTCGGGGCCGGACCCACCTCGGTCGTGATCGGGTCGTACCCCTTCTGCGCGAGCACCGCGGCGTACGCCTGCAGGGACTGCTCGAGCACGACCTTCTGCTCGGGCGTCGTCCAGTACGCGGCCGAGCGGTACTGCGTGCCGATGTCGTTGCCCTGCCGGTAGCCCTGGGTCGGGTCGTGGCTCTCCCAGAACACCTTCAGCAGCTGCTCGTAGGTGACCAGCGCCGGGTCGTACACGACCTGGACCGCCTCGGTGTGGCCGGTGCGTGCGGTGCAGGTCTCCTCGTACGTCGGGTTCTCGGTCGACCCACCGGCGTAGCCGACGGCCGTGGAGTAGACCCCGGGCAGCTGCCAGAACAGCTCCTCGCCTCCCCAGAAGCAGCCCAGGGCGAAGTACGCGACCTCGAGGCCGGCCGGCCAGGGACCCTCCAACGGGGTGCCGAGCACGGCGTGGGTCTTCGGGACGGGGAACGGACGGACCGGGCGGCCGGGCAGAGCCTGGTCGCCTGTCACCATCGTGGTCTTGCGGCCGAACAGCACGTGGACCTCCATCTGGATGTGTACCTGCTGAACCGCACCGCACCGGGGCCTGTTCCGGCAAGGGCAGGGGCGGGCGCCGACGTCACCGGCCCGTAAGGACCGGTGCTGGACTAGCCTCGGCGGATGCCCGAGAACCCCGGTTTCGAGACCCTCGCCATCCACGCCGGCCAGGACCCCGACCCCAGCACCGGAGCGGTCGTCCCGCCGATCTACCAGGTCTCGACGTTCAAGCAGGACGGCGTCGGGGGACTGCGGCGCGGGTACGAGTACAGCCGCAGCGCGAACCCGACCCGGACGGCTCTGGAGGAGTGCCTGGCGGCGATCGAGGGCGGGGCGCGCGGTCTGGCGTTCGCCTCCGGGCTGGCCGCCGAGGACACCCTGCTGCGGACGGTCTGCGGCCCCGGCGACCACGTGCTGGTGCCCGACGACGCGTACGGCGGCACGTACCGGCTGTTCGCCAAGGTCCTGCAGCGGTGGGGGCTCGAGCACACGCCGGTGCGGGTCTCCGACCCCGACGCCGTGCGCGCCGCCCTGCGTCCGGGCCGGACCAAGGTCGTGTGGGTGGAGACCCCGACGAACCCGTTGCTGGGCATCGCCGACCTCACCGCGCTGGCCCACGTGGCGCACGAGGTGGACGCGCTGCTCGTCGTCGACAACACGTTCGCGTCGCCCTACCTGCAGCAACCGCTCGCGCACGGTGCGGATGTCGTCGTGCACTCGACGACCAAGTACCTCGGCGGCCACAGCGACGTGGTGGGCGGCGGCCTCGTGCTGGCCGACCCGCAGCTGGGCGCTGACCTCGCCTACCACCAGAACGCGATGGGGGCGGTGGCCGGACCGTTCGACTCGTGGCTGGTGCTGCGCGGCATCCGCACGCTCGCCGTACGGATGGAGCGGCACTGCGACAACGCCGAGCGGGTCGCCCAGCTCCTCCTCGAGCACCCGCGCGTCACCGCCGTGCACTATCCCGGGCTCGCGGTGCACCCCGGGCACGACGTGGCGGCCAAGCAGATGCGTCGTTTCGGCGGGATCGTGTCGTTCCAGGTGGACGGCGGCGAGGAGGCCGCGGTCGAGGTCTGCGACCGCGCCCGGCTGTTCACCCTCGGCGAGTCGCTCGGCGGTGTCGAGTCGCTGATCGAGCACCCGCACCGCATGACGCACGCCAGCGTCGCGGGCTCGCCGCTGGAGGTGCCGGCCGACCTGGTCCGGCTGTCGGTCGGCCTGGAGACGGCCGACGACCTGCTCGAGGACCTGACGCACGCGCTGGGGAGCTGACGTGTCCAGGGACGTGCTCCCCGAAGAGCCCGCGATCGTCCCCGACGACAAGGACTGGACCTGGGTGCTCGACCGCCCGTGCCCGGAGTGCGGGCTCGACACCCGCACCGTGGACCCGCGCTCGGTGGGCGCGATGCTGCGCGTGAACGCCGCGTCCTGGCGCGAGGTGCTCGCCGCGCCCGACGTCGTCGTCCGGGCCCGGCCGCGGCCGGATGTCTGGTCGCCGCTGGAGTACGGGTGTCACGTCCGCGACGTGTTCCGGCTGTACGACGAGCGGCTGCGGCTCATGCTGGCCGAGGACGGACCGCACTACCCGAACTGGGACCAGGACGTCACGGCGGTCGAGTCGCGGTACGGCGAGCAGGATCCCGCGCACGTCTCGGCCGAGCTGCTCGACGCGGCCGGGTCGTTGGCCGACGACTTCGACCGGGTCGACGGCGACCAGTGGGAGCGCACCGGGTTCCGCAGCGACGGCGCAGCCTTCACCGTCTCGACGTTCGCCCGCTACCTCGTGCACGACCCCGTCCACCACCTGTACGACGTCCTCGGCTGACTTCCGGCGTCAGGTGGTCAGGGTGTGGACCGGGACGGTGCCGGACCACAGCTCCACCGCCCAGCTGGTCATCGGGCCGACGACGACCTGGATCGACCGTCCGTCGTGCTTCGTCGCGGTCCACGCGGACGAGAAGATCACGCCCCGCTCGCACCCACCGGTGCCGAGGATGAGCCCGCCGCTCCCGTCGGTGACCCGCGCCGGCCCCGGCCCGGAACAGGTCAGCCGGACCGTGAGCCGCACCCCGGGCCGGGTCGCCCGCGCCCTGACGACCCGGGAACCGGTCCCGTTGTCCTGGGCCAGCAGCGAACCGGTCGCCCCGATCGGCTGGGGCGGTGCCGAGGAGGCCGGCGGACGGCCGTTCGTGGCAGAGCCGCTCACGCTGACATGCGGCGAGGCGGGGTCCGCCGCCGGGTGCGGCGACGAACTGTCCCCGCACCCGGCCAGCATCGACACGACGGCCGCGCACGTCGCAACGCCGCCCGCCACGGCGCGGCGATGGCTCGCCGTCACGTGGTCCAGCTCCAGAACGCCGGCAGGTGCCACGGCGAGTTGAGCGTGCCGGTGGAGTCGATGACCCACGAGCAGCTCGCCGCGTAGTGGCCGTGCTTCCACGTCATCGAGTCCGACGAGGCGCCGACGTCGAGGTAACCCTGGTGCGCGCTGGCCGGGACGGTCCAGGTGTCCCCGTACGTGACCGTCGCTGTCATGGAGACGCTCAGCGACGCGGACACCGAGGCCTGCGCGCCGGCGACGACTGCAGACAGCCCGCCGGTGGCGGTGCCGGTGAGACCCGCCGTGATCGTGGTGCCGGCGGACAGCTGGATCGACAGCGTGTGCCCGGGTCCGGCCTGCACGTACGGGACGACGGTCACGTGGCTGGCCTTGACGTTTCTGTAGGTGTAGCTGTCTTCCGGCAGGCAGCGGGCCGGTGCGGCGGCGGCCGGCCCGGCCGCTGTCACGCCGAGCACCAGTGCCAGTGCGGCGACGATGGCGGCGAGCAGGCATGGACGGTTCCGGGGCAGGAGGCAGCGACTCATCGAAGTCCGTTCCGTGTCGAGGGCCGCCCCCTTGAGCCCGTGCGCTCGCTCGGCTGACCCGTGTACCAACGCTGCCCCAGACGTGGACGGCTGTCAAAATAGGTGTGCGAGGTGGCGGACAGCTGGCGGCTACGGACGGGACGTGCCGAGGTCCGCTTCAGTCAGCAGCGTGAGGATGTCGCCGATCGGGCGTCGCTCGGCCATCGGCTCGCGCAGCGGGAGGTGCGACTGGACGTGGTACCGGCTGCGCCGCCCGTCTCGCTCCTTGACGACGTACCCCGCCTCGGAGAGGTCGTTCACGATCCCGAAGGCGCGCCGCTCGCTGATGTCGATCGCGGTGGCGATGTCCCGGAGCCGCGTCTGCGGGTCTCGGGCGATGGCCAGCAGGACCCTTGCGTGGTTCGTGAGGAAGCCCCACTCAGACGCCATGCCTCGACAATAGCAAGACAAGACTAGAAAGGCATTGCGATTGACGGACTGGACTTCGCGAACGCACCGCGATCGTGCTGCGGTCAGCCGGCGTAGAAGGGGTCGGCGCCCATCGCGGTGAACGCCGTGAGCGCGTCCGGCACCGGCTCCAGGCGCCAGTCGCACTGCTTCTTCAGGTCGAAGTACAGGATGCCCTGGTACTGCTCGTAGCCCGGCTGCTGGAAGAGAGCTTCCGCGTCGCTGATCCACTGGGCCCGTCGGCCGGGGGTCGCCGGGTCCTCGACCGAGGCGAACTCCGCCAGCCACAGCGGCTTGTCCGGGTGCAGCAGCCCGAACTGGCGCTGCTTCTCGATCAGCGAGGCCAGCGAGTTCCACGGGTTCTTGACCGTGGCGCGGCAGGTGAACCAGTTGTACGCGTCCACCGCGATGACGTCGACGACGTCGTCACCCGGGTACCACTTCGGCACGTACCGGCGGTCGGTGGTCTTCACGGTGTAGCCGAACGCCGTGGTGATGAACATGAACGACGCGTTGGTCGCACCCTCGGAGCGGAACACCGAGACCCAGTTGCGCCAGGCGGCGATGTAGTCCGCCTGCGTGCCGAGCGTGTTGTTGGCCGCCGCCTCCGGCTCGTGCTGGAACGTCACGTAGATCGGCGCCCCGAAGTCCCGCACGCGGTCCGCCCACGAGACCATGTCGGCGTAGAGCGAGTCGCCGGGCTGGGCCGTGGCGATGGCCGACCACAGGATCTTGGTCTTGTTCAACCGGTTGGCCGCGACGGAGAGCAGGACGGTCGTGCCCTGCGCCTGCAGACCGTTCTCGTACGCCGTCGGGAACGGCGAGTCCCAGGACAGGAAGTCGCGGGTGGCGGACAGGTTGCGGCCGACCTTGCCCTGGAACACCTGCACCGCCTGCAGCTGGGTCTGCTTGCTGCTGGTGTTCTTGACTGTGGCGCCCCACACCATCGGGCCGCCCGTCGGCGTTGACGGGCCGGCTGACGAGCCGTCGCCCGAACCGGTGCCGGCGCTGCCGGCGGCCATGGCCGGCGAGGTGACGAGCACGGCGGCTGCCGCGAACGTCGCGACGAGAGCCGCGATCGACGACCTGGACGTGCGCATCCGCCCCACCCCTGCCCCCCAGCTCCTGGAGCTGCCGCCCCGATCTGTCCGGTGACCGTACCCCTCAGAACGGTCCCGGTCATCCAAGCGGGCTAACGGACGGGGCCACCATCATCCGTACGGCTACCTTCACCGTGACCCGTAGGGTCGGGCCGTGACTGTGCGCGTCGACGTTGCTCCGTCCGTGGTGCGATGCGTCGACGTCGGCTCGACGTTCACCAAGGCGGCGGCGGTCCGGCTGCCCGGCGGCGAGCTGCTCGCGACGTCCAGCGGGCCGACCACGGTGGGCACCGATGTCATGGACGGGATCCGCGCCGTGCTCGCGGACCTCGACGCGACGCTCGGCGAGCCGGTCAACGGACCGGTGCTCGCCTGCTCCAGCGCCGGCGGCGGGCTTCGGCTCGCGGTCGTGGGCTACGAGCGCGCGGTCACGGCCGAGGCCGGCTACCGGGTGGGGCTGTCCGCGGGGGCGAAGGTCGTGCACGTCGCGACGGGTCGGCTCGACGAGGCGGGGCTGGCCGCGCTCGCGGACTCGGCCCCCGACGTCCTGCTGGTCGTGGGCGGAACGGACGGCGGGAACAGCGAGGTGCTGCTGCACAACGCCCGCGTGCTCGCGGCGAGCGGGCCACGGGTACCGGTGGTGCTGGCCGGCAACGTCGTCGTGCAGGACGAGGCGGTCGCCGTGCTCACGGCTCCCGGGAGCACGGTGCCGGACACGCGTCCCGCCGCCAACGTGCTGCCGCGCATCGGCGTCCTCGACCCGCTGCCGGCGCGCGCGGCGATCCGCGACGTGTTCATCCGGCACGTCATCGGCGGCAAGCACCTGTCGAGCTCGCCGGAGTTCGCGGCCATGGTGCGCGCCGCCACGCCGGACGCCGTGCTGGCAGGCGTGGAGCTGCTCGCCGACGGCGCAAGTGAGGTGACTGGGGTCGGCGACGTCGTCGTCGTGGACGTCGGCGGCGCGACGACCGACGTGTACTCGGTCGTCACCCCGGACCCGGAGGAGGTCGCGCTGCGCCGCGAGGTCGTCGAGACGCTGTGGCGCAGCCGGACCGTCGAGGGCGACCTCGGCGTCCGCTGGAACGCTCCCGGGGTGGTCGTGGCGGCGCTCGCCGAGCGGCTCCTCGACGCGGCGGCGGCCGACGCGCTCGAGCCGGAGGCGCGGCTGCGGGCCGCCGACCCCGGCTGGGTGCCGACCGACGAGCACGGCCGGTCGGTGGACGCCCGGCTGGCCGAGCTGGCACTCACCGTCGCGCTGCGCCGGCACGCACGCCCGCAGGAGTCCGGCGAGGTGCGCACGTCCGGCAAGGACCTGCGTCAGGTCCGCCTCGTCGTCGGGTCCGGCGGGGTGCTCCGGCACGGCGGCCCGCAGACCGCGCGGACGGTGCTCGGCCCGGCGGTCCACGACCACGGCGGCGGCTGGCGCGTACCGGAACGGGCCCGGCTGGCCGTCGACGAGCGCTACGTCCTGGCGGCCGCGGGGCTGCTCGCGGCCGAGCACCCGCAGGCCGCTGCCCGGCTCGCCGCGACAGCCGTGGTGCTGCTGCCCCTCCCGCCCGGCTCTGGGGCGTCGTAAGGTCCGGGCCATGTCGACGCGGGCGAGTGGCACGAGCAGCACCGGAGGGTCGGGCCGGCCGGCCCGCGGCACGAAGGCGGCCAAGGACCCGGGGCCGGTCGTGGTGCGGTCGGACCCGTTCCCGGAGACGGCGGTCGGGATCGCGGCGGCGGTGCGGGCGGGCACGCTGACCCCGCAGGAGTCGGTCGCGGCCAGCCTGCGTCGGATCGTCGCGCACGACGGCCGGCTCGGAGCCTTCCAGGTGGTCCGGGCCAGGGCGGCCGCCGACGAGGCGGTCGAGGCCGCAGGTCGCCAGGACCTCGAGGGTCTGCCGCTGGCCGGTGTGCCGATCGCGGTGAAGGACAACATCGCGGTGGCGGACGAGCCGATGCGGTCCGGCTCGGCCGCCACCGATGCCACGCCGCGGACGTACGACCACGTGGTGGTGGAACGGCTGCGCGCCGCGGGTGCGGTCGTGGTCGGACTGACCCGGATGCCCGAGCTGGGCGTCTTCGGTGCGACCGACTCCAGCTACGGCATCACCCACAACCCGTGGGACCGCAGCCGTACGCCCGGCGGCTCCTCCGGCGGTTCCGCGGCGGCGGTCGCCGGCGGGCTGGTGCCGGTCGCGCACGGCAACGACGGGATGGGCTCGATCCGGATCCCGGCGGCGTGCTGCGGGGTGTACGGCATCAAGCCGGGCTACGGCGTCGTGCCCTCGGGTGTGGGGGCAAACGGCTGGTACGACATGAGCGAGAACGGGCCGCTGGCCACGACCGTCGCCGACGCGGCGCTCGTCCTGTCGGTGATGGCGGCCGAGCCGGGGCTGGCCGAGGTGGTCGAGCCGGACCGGCCGCTGCGCATCGCGGTCTCGCTGCGGCCGCCGGTCACCGGCGTCCGCGCCGACCTGGAGCACCTGCGCGCGGTCGTCCGGATCGCGCGCCTGCTGGAGCGGGCCGGCCACATCATCAGCAAGGTGGACCCGCCGTACGCCGTGAACCCGACCCCGGAGCTGGCCCGCTGGTTCGGCGGCGCGTCGTTCGACGCCGAAGGGTTGGACCGCACCCTGCTCGACCCGGCGGTGCGCGCGCACGTGCGCATGGGCGACCAGGTCCGGCGGCGCGGGCTCGTCCGCGAGTCGGACCGGGAGTCGCGGCGCACGGACATGGCCGAGTTCTTCTCGTTCCACGACCTCCTCCTCACGCCGGTGCTGGCCGCACCGCCGATCGCGGCCGCGCGCTGGGGCACCCGGCCGTGGGCGCGGGTGGTCGCGGCGAACGTGCGGTTCGCGCCCTACGCGGCGCCATGGAACATGCTCCAGTACCCGGCGGCGTCGGTCCCGGCCGGCATCCACCCGGGCGTGGGCACCCCGCTGGCGGTGCAGGTGGTCGGCCCGGACGGGACCGAGTCACGCATCCTCGGCCTCAGCGCGCAGATCGAGCGGCTCGCGCCCTGGCGGCGCCGCGCTCCCGGCTACTGACGCCGGCTTGGTCTCCGGCATCAGCAGCCCGCCGACCAGGGCGATCGACGACACGAGCGCCGTGGCCAGGAACGAGGCCCGGAACGAGAACAGGTCGGACAGCTTGCCGGCCACCAGCGGACCGGTGAACGCGCCGGCGTCCTGGGACATCTGGTAGCCCGCGACCGCGGTACCGCCGCGGCCACCGATGACGTCGCCGACGATGGCCGAGCCGGACGTCGAGAGCAGCGCGGACGCCCCGCCGAACAGCCCCATCGCCACCAGGAACGGCACGGCGCTGCCGCTGAACGCCAGGACCGTCGCCGCCAGCACGCACAACGCCGCGCCCGCGCGCAGGTACGGGCGTCGGCCGCGGACGTCGACGAGCCGGCCCGCGGTGAGGAGCACCGCGCCCTCGACGAGCGCCCACACGAACAGCCCGCCACCGGTCCAGCGCGGCGACAGCCGCAGGCTCTCGGCGACGAACAGCGGCACCACCGAGGACCGCAGCCCGAACACCGACCAGCCGTTGGCGAAGGCGTTCGTGAGCGCGGCCCGGTACGCGGACTTGCGCAACGCCGCGCGGAACGGGGTCGGCGGGTGCGCGGTCCCGGCGACGATCTCGCGTTCGCGCAGCGAGGCCCGGGCCAGGTAGACCATGGCGACCGTCCCGGCGACGGCCAGCGTGCCGGCGTACAGGAAGAACGGGGCGCGCAGCGACCACGCGGTGACGGTGCCGCCGAACAGCGGGCCGGTGATCCCGCCCATGAGGAAGCCGCCCTGGAACGCGCTGGAGGACCGGCCGCGCTGGTCCGGGGCGGCGACCCGCAGCAGGAGGCTGTACGCGCCGACGGTGAACATCGCCGAGCCGGCGCCGCCGACGCCGCGCAGGACGAGCAGCTCGGGGTAGCTCTGCGAGAAGCCCGCGAACAGGCTCGACACCGCGACGATGCCGATGCCGGTCGCCAGCACGACCCGCTCGCCGAGCCGGTTCACCATCCGCCCGGCGACCGGCGCGGAGACCAGCCGCATCAGTGCGAACACCGAGACGACGGCCACCGCCTGGGTGTTGTCGACGTGGAAGTACTTGGCGAACAGCGGGATCGCCGGCGCCACGATCCCGAAACCGAGCGCGACCGAGAAGGCCACCGCCGACAGCACGGCGACCTCGGGCGGCAGGTCCCGCCACGGGTTCCGGATCGCCACGTGCCAAACCTACGGTCGAGTCAGCGCAGGGTGCGGCGGGTGCGCAGGAAGTCGCTGACCACGTACTCGCCCAGACGGTCGGCGTCGGGGGAGAAGACCCGGCCGCCGTTGCGCCGGGCCACCTCCTCGACGAACTCCCGCAGCCGCGGCTCCTCGCCGAGCATGAAGATGTTCAGGGTGGCGCGGCGACGGGTCATCCGGTCGACCTCGGCCAGCGTCAGCTCGAGCGTCTCCGGCGACGGCGGCCAGTCGAAGGCGGCCTCGCCGTTGCGGAGCAGGTGCGCGGTCGGCTCGCCGTCGGTCACGACCAGCACCACCGGGTCGGACTGGGGATGGCGATCCAGGAACCGGCCGGCCACCATGAGCGCGTGCTGCAGGTTGGTGCCCTGGACCATGTCGGAGTCCAGCATCGCGACCTCGTGCGGCCGCAGCTGCCGGGCGTAGTTCGAGAACCCGACGACCTGCAGCGCGTCCTGCGGGAACTGCGTCGCCACCAGCGTCTCCAGCGCCAGCGCGGTCTGCTTGGCCGGGCCCCACGTGCCGTTGAGGACCATCGAGTACGACAGGTCCACCAGGAGGCAGACGGCCGCCGATGTGCGCCGCTCTGTCTCGGTCACCTCGAAGTCGTCGACCACCAGCCGCACCGCGGCGCCGGGCCCGGGCGGCCCGGTACGACGCAGCGCGTTGCCGACGGTGCGGACCACGTCCAGCGGCTGCTCGTCGCCGAACTGCCAGGCGCGCGCGGCTCCCGTCGGTTCCCCGGCCGCACCTGCGTCACGGATGTCGTGGTCGCCGCGGCGGGCCGCCTGCAACGAGGAGAACACCCGGCGCAGGGCCGTCCGCCCGAGCCGTCGCACCGCCTTCGCGGTCAGCTCCAGCCGGCCCTGGTTGCGGGTGAGGTAGCCCTGCCGTTCCAGCTCACGCTCCACCTGCCGGAGCCGTTCGAGGTCGTCGACGGCGGCCCGTCCCAGCGCGCGCCGGACGGCCTCGGGGTCGACGTCGTCCAGCCCCGCGCCGGGGTACGACTGCCCGAGGGTCTCCTCCAGCTGCTCGAGGTCGGCGAGCTCCTCGAGTGCGGTGGTGGCGTCCCCGACGCCGAGCCCCTCCTCGCCGGTCATCCGGCGGCGGCCGTCCCAGTCCAGGTCGGGGCGGCGGGCCCGCAGCTGGTCGCCGAGACGGCCCATCTCGCTGGCCAGGTCGAGGTCGGCGAGGGCCTGGTCCATCAGGGCGCCGAGCTCTTCGCGCTGCTGGCGGGTGAGGCTGTTCATCATGCGCTCGGCGGCCGCGGCCCGGCGGGCCAGCGCGTCGACCAGCTCCTCGAGGTTGCGCGGCTGGTCCGGGAAGAGGTCGCCGTACTTGTCCATGAACGCGTCGAAGTCCGCCTGGGTGTGCTCGCCGCGCGCGTCCGCCTCGAGCATCCCGTTCAGGTCGGCGAGCATGTCCTTGAGCCGCTGCTGCGCCTGCGGGTCGGGATTCTCCAGCGCCTGCTTGAGGCCGCGGAACTGCCGGTCCAGCACCTCGCGGCGGAGCAGGTCCTGCAGCTGCTCGAACGTCTGCCGGGCCTGCGGGCTGCGCCAGTCGTAGTCGGCGAGCTCGCGCACCGCACTCGCCGTCTCGTGCGGGAGGCCGTCCAGCCGGGCCTCGCGCAGCCGCGCCTCGTCGTCCGGGTCCGGGAACAGGGCGGCGCGCTCCTCGCCGACGGCCTTGTCCAGCAGCGCCCGGACCTCCTCGAGCGTGCCGTCGAGGCGACCGCGCTCGCGCAGCTCGCGGGCCTGCCGCCGCGCCTGGCGGCGAAGCTCCTCCAGGCCGCGCAACCCGTCCGTCCCACGGCGCATCAGGTCGCGCAGCGCCTGCGCGGGCGACGACCCCGCCATCACGTCGTCGCCGACCTGGTCGAGCGCGTCGGCGACGTCGTACGGCGCGCCGAGCGGGTCGGGCCCGTCGTCGTACGGCCCGTACCGGTACGCCTGCGGCATCAGCCGCCGCCCCGTTCTCCCGTCGTTGCATACGGATTGGGGGCCATAGCCCCCAATCCGTATGCAACGACCGTGGGGTTGAGGGTGCCGGTCATCAGCCGCCGCCGTACACCGTGCGGCCGCCGATCTCGTCCTTGGAGATCCGCCGGAGCAGGTACAGCCCCTCGAGGGCGAACTCGAGCCCGGCCGCGGCCATCCCCGGCGACTCGCCGTCGTCCTCGCCGAGGCGGGTGACCAGCCGGCCCAGCCCGTCGACCGGGCCGACCCGGCGCAGCAGCTCGTCGGCGGGGACCAGCTCGCCGGTCTCGACCGTCTCGCCCTCCTCGAACCGGGCCACCAGCGCGGACAGGTCGGTGCCGGCCAGCCGCAGCCGGAACGTCTCCGCGACCGAGCGGCGCAGCAGGTGCCGGAGCACCTCGAGCTCGCGTCCTTCCTCGGCGGCCTCGAACTCGACCTTGCCGCGCAACGTCGCGACGATCCCGTTGAGGTCGCAGACGCGGGCCACCGCCTCGCTCTCGCCGGTGAGCGCTGCCCGGCGCAGCGCCCCCGCCGCGACCGTCTCCGCGCCGGCCACCGGGAACCGGGCCGACACCCCGGAGCGCTGGTCCACGGCGGAGGACTCGCGGACCATCCGGGTGAAGCGGGCCAGCACCTCGATCAGGTGGTTGGGCACCCTGGCCACCAGCTCGGCCTCCTGCCGGACCAGCGCCACCTCGTCGTCGACGCGCAGCGGGTAGTGCGTACGGATCTCGGCTCCGAACCGGTCCTTGAGCGGGGTGATGATGCGGCCGCGGTTGGTGTAGTCCTCGGGGTTGGCGCTGGCCACCAGCAACAGGTCCAGCGGCAGCCGCAACTGGTAGCCGCGCACCTGGATGTCGCGCTCCTCGAGCACGTTGAGCAACGACACCTGGATCCGCTCGGCCAGGTCGGGGAGCTCGTTGACCGCGAAGATGCCACGGTTCGTCCGCGGTACCAGGCCGTAGTGCACCGTCTCGGGGTCGCCCAGGGTGCGTCCCTCGGCCACCTTGATCGGGTCGACGTCGCCGACCAGGTCGCCCACCGACGTGTCCGGGGTCGCGAGCTTCTCGCCGTAGCGCTCGGTCCGGTGCCGCCACCCGACCGGGGTGCTGTCGCCGTGCTCGGCCAGCAGCCGCCGTCCCCACGGCGTGATCGGCGCGAACGGGTGCTCGTTGACCTCGGAGCCGGCGAGCACCGGGCTCCACTCGTCGAGCAGCCCGACCAGCGAGCGGATCAGCCGGGTCTTGCCCTGGCCGCGTTCGCCGAGCAGCACGAGGTCGTGCCCTGCGAGCAGGGCCCGCTCGAGCTCGGGCCGGACGGTGTCGTCGAAACCGACGATGCCGGGGAACGGGTCCTCGCCGGCGGCCAGGACGGCGATCAGGTTCGCGCGGATCTCCTGCTTGACGGTGCGGTACGCGTACCCGGCCGAGCGCAGCTGCGCGACGGTCGCCGGCAGCGTGGCCGGTGGGGTCGGGTTGGCGGGCGGGGCGGGGTTCGTGGGGTCGCTCACCGTTCGACGCTACGTCGCCCACGTCCGCAGCGCACCTCGCCGGCCGTTCGCCGGCAGCGGATCCGCCCGCGGATCGGCCGGGCCCAGCCGGGGTCGGGGGCCCGGCTCGGCCTGACCCGAGACGGATCGGCCTGATCGTGGTGGGATGACCGCCATGGCAGGGCCTGCAGCGCGGCGCCCGTCGGGGGCGGGCGGCACGGGTGCGCCGCAGCCCCGCTGCGGGGCCGGTCTCGGTGTGGGTCCCGACCTGCTGCGGGCGGCCCTGGACGCCGTCGCCGAGGCCTCCGACGCCCTGGGCGGTGCCACCCCTGACCTGGCCCTCGTCTTCGTCAACGGAGCCGACCACGCCGTGGTCGAGGCCGCCCTCCAGCTGGCCGCCGAACGTCTCGGCGCGGGGACCACCGTCGGCTGCACCGGCTACGGGGTGCTGGCCGCCGGCCGGGCCGCCGAGGACACGGTGGCCGTCAGCGTCTGGGCCGCGGTCCTGCCCGGGGCGAGGCTGCGCTCGTTCCATCTCGAGGTGCTGCGGACCGCGGACTCGATCGCCGTCGTCGGCCTGCCCACCCTGCGCACCGACGACGTCGTCGGCATCGCCCTGGCCGACCCGTGGACCTTCCCGGCCGACTCGTTCGTCGCCGGCTCGGCGCGGGCACTGGATGGGCTGCCGCTGGTGGGCGGGCTCGCGCACGGAGCCCGGGGGGCCGGGTCCGTCCGGCTGCTGGTGGACGGTCGCGTGGTCGAGCGCGGCGCCGTCGGCGTGCTGGTCGGCGGGCCGGTCGACGCCAGGGCCGTCGTCTCGCAGGGCTGCCGTCCGGTCGGCCCGCCGATGACGGTGACGGCGGCGGAGGGCAACATCCTGCTCGGGCTGGCCGGGGCGCCTGCGGTGGACAAGCTGCACGAGGTGGTCGAGTCGCTGCCGCCGGAGGACCAGGAGCTGGCCGCGCGCGGCCTGCAGGTGGGGATCGCGCTCGACGAGTACCTCGAGGACCCCGGCCAGGGCGACTACCTCGTGCGCGGCGTGGTCGGGGTCGACGGGGACCGCGGCGGACTCGCGGTGGGCGACGTCGTGGACGTGGGCCGCACCGTCCGGTTCCAGGTGCGC
Organism: uncultured Actinomycetota bacterium; assembly: GCA_963771835.1. Taxonomy (GTDB): domain Bacteria; phylum Actinomycetota; class Actinomycetes; order Prado026; family Prado026; genus CAVQCJ01. The sequence goes on along the minus strand of CAVYVA010000002.1, from coordinate 537,710 downwards.
GACGCGGCGGCGGCGTCCGCCGACCTGCGTACCGTGCTGGCGCGGTTCCGGGCCGAGGCCGACTCGGCGACCGACCCGCCGGCCGGGGCCCTGCTGTTCTCGTGCAACGGCCGTGGCCGCGCGCTGTTCGGCTCCGCCGACCACGACGTGCAGATGGTCGGGTCCCTCCTCGCGACGCCCGCGGTGGGCGGGTTCATGGCCTCCGGTGAGATCGGACCGGTCGCCGGACGCAACCACCTGCACGGCCAGTCCGCGACGGTGCTGGCGTTCGGCGGTGGGCGGTGAGCGTCCTGGCGATCGACGTCGGCGGCTCGAAGTTCGCGGCAGCGCTCGTCGACCGCACCGGCCGGCTGCTGCGGGCGGCGCGGGCCCCCACCCCGCAGGGGCCGCGGGCCGACGCGGAAGTGCTCTGGAAGGCGCTGGACAAGCTGGTCACGTCGCTGCTGGCCGGTCCGCCGGGCGCGGACCAGCTGATCGGGGTGGGCATCGGCTGCGGCGGTCCGATGATCTGGCCGGCCGGTGCGGTGTCGCCGCTGAACATCCCCGGCTGGCGCGACTTCCCGTTGCGGGCGCGGATGTCCGAGCGCTTCGACCCGATACCGGTACGGCTGCACAACGACGCGGTCTGCATGGCCGTCGGCGAGCACTGGCGCGGGGCGGGCCGCAACCGGCGGGACATGCTCGGGATGGTCGTCTCGACCGGCGTCGGCGGCGGCCTCGTGCTCGACGGACGTCTCGTCGACGGTGCGGCCGGCAACGCGGGGCACATCGGCCATGTCGTCGTCGAGCCGGAGGGCCCGCTGTGCGCGTGCGGCGGTACCGGCTGTCTCGAGGCGATCGCCAGCGGTCCGAACCTGGTTCGCTGGGCCGGCGAGCACGGCTGGCACAGCACCGGGCGGACCCGGCCGGACGGCCCCACCGGGCACGACCTCGTCGACGACGCCCGTCGTGGCCATCCGGTCGCGATCGCCGCGCTCCGTCGCGCCGGGGCGGCGCTCGGCGTGGGCATCGCGTCGGCCGCGCAGCTGCTCGACCTGGAGACCGTCGCCATCGGCGGCGGGCTCTCGCAGGCCGGGCCGCTGCTGTTCGAGCCGCTGGAGGAGTCGTTGCGCCGGCACGCACGGCTGTCGTACGCGCGCGGGGTCCAGGTGGTGCCGGCGGCGCTCGGCCAGGATGCCGGGCTCGTCGGCGCCGCCGCCCTGGTGCTCGCCGGCGACGCGTACTGGCACGCGCCCGCCTGACCTGTTCCCCCGCGGCAGGGCTCACGGTCGTCGGACTGACTTCGGGTCGGACTCGGGTCCGCAGCACCGCGGGCACGTGGTCGCGCGGGCGCAGCGTCACGGCCGGCTGCACCGCCCCGGCGTACCCGGGGTCGACCTCGACCGACCAGCGCGCAGCGATCGTCGCGAGCAGCAGCACGCCCTCCATCCAGGCGAACGGCTCGCCCACGCAGACGCGCTGCCCCAGCCCGAACGGGAACCACGCGCCCCGCGGCTGGCCGGGCGCCGTCTCGTCGAACCGCCCGTCCGCGTCCAGCCAGCGCTCGGGCCGGAACGGCTCCGCGTCGGGCCAGAACCGCGGGTCGCGGTGCAGCACCCACTGCGAGCCCACCACGAGGGAGCCGGCCGGCAACGTCCATCCGTCGACGACGACGTCGGCGCGCAGACGGCGGCCCAGCGACCAGGCCGGCGGGTACAGCCGCAGCGACTCCGCCAGCACGGCACGGGTGCGGTGCAGCCGCGCGTAGTCGGCGGCGACCGGGTCGCGGACCCCGACCACGGCGTCGATCTCGGCCGTCATGCGCTCGCGCGCCGGATCGTCGCGGGACAGCAGGAACCACGACCAGGTCAGCGCGTTCGCGGTGGTCTCGTGGCCGGCCAGGACGAGGGTCATCACCTCGTCGCGCACCTGCCGGTCGCTCATCCCGGACGAGAGCAGCACCGCGAGCACGTCGTCCGGCGCGTCCCGCCCGGCCGCGCGGTGCTCGTCGATCAGCCGCAGCGACGACCGCGTCGAGCCGGCCCATCGCGTCCAGGCCACGGCGGTTCGCCGGCAGCGGGAGCAGGTCCAGCACCTCCGACCCGGGCAGCACGCGGCGCTGGAACTGCGCGACCATGTCCTGCAGCGAGGCGGCGATGTCGCCGGCGTCGCCGCGCAGGTCGCTGCCGAACAGCGTGCGACCGACGACGGCCAGCGTCAGCGCGGCCATCTCCCGGTCGACCTCCACCGCGGCGCCGTCGTGCCAGCGGACGGCCGCGTGCTCACGGGCGCAGGCGACCATGTCGACGGCGTACCGCGTCGACCGCCGCCTGGTGGAACGCCGGCTGGACCAGCCGTCGTTGCCGCCGCCACAGCTCGCCCTCGCTGGTGAGCAGACCGTCGCCGAGCAGCTGGCGGGACCGCTGCAGCGCCCGTCCCTTGACGGTGAAGCGGCCGTTCTCGACGAACAGCTCGCGCACCGTGTCCGGGTGGTTGACGAAGTACAGGTGCTCGCGGAGCAGCCGGGTGTGGGCGATGCGCGGATGCTCGGCGGCGACCGACGCGAACAGCTCATTGGCGCTCACCCCGCCGAGGAGCAGGCGGCGCAGCGTCTCCGGGCCGCTCGGTCCGGGCGGTCGGGCGATCGTCACGGCCACGCTCCCAGTGTCGCCCCTCCGAGGACATGTGGAATGGAAAGGAAGACTTGACAATCAGTGAACTCATGCTTTCTACTCTGATTCATGACTGATGAACTCCGCACCCTGCTAGCCGACGTCGCCGAGGGTCGCGTGGCTCCTTCCGAGGCTGCCCGGCGACTGTCCGACCTGGACGCGGCCGGTGCCTCGGCGCCCTCCGGCCCGGCTGCGCCTACCGAGCCCGCTACGCCTACCGAGCCCGCTACGCCTACCGAGCCCCCTGCGCCGAGCGAGCGGGCAGCCCCGAGCGAGGACACGGGCGCCTCCGACGCGCCCGTCGAGCGCGTCCTCGTGCAGGCCTCGGCCCGACCGGTCCGCGTCATCGCGGACCGCTCCGTGGCAACCGTGACCGTCGACGGTCCGCACGTCGTGCGCCGAGAAGGCGGCACCGTCCGAGTGGAGGTCCCGGTGCTGTCGACCGGCGACGACGCCCCGGGCAGCTACCGCTACGAGCGCAAGACCGGCTTCTCGCGCTGGATCTCGCAGGCGACCTACCTGGGCGTTCCGCTGACCCTGCGGGTCAACCCCGAGCTGGCCCTCGAGGTCGAGGTGATGGCCGGCTCCGTCGACGTCGACGGGCTGCGCGGGCCGCTGACCTTCTCGGTGACCGCGGGTTCGCTCAAGGCCGTCGACTGCACCGGCCCGTTCACCGGAACCATCCGGGCCGGCAGCGCCAAGCTCGACATCCGTCCGGTCGCCGGCGCCTCGCGCATCCGGATCGAGTCCGGCAGCGTCGAGCTGCGGCTGCAGTCCGGCAGCGACGTACGGCTGCGCACCAGCACCGAGCTGGGCGAGGTCAAGATCAAGAACGACCAGGGGACGGTGACCCGCGTCGTGGACCGCGACGGCTCGCACGAGCTCGTCCTCGGGGAGGGCGTGGCGAGCATGGACGTCGACGTCGTCATGGGTTCGGTCAAGGTGCGTACCCCATGAGCCAGCACGCGCACGACCCGCTCGCCGGCGGCATGCCCGAGCACCGCCCGCCGCGCGACTGTCCGGTCTGCTCGCACCGGTTGGCGCTGACCAGGCTCGGTTGCCCGAGCTGCGGTACCGAGATCTCCGGCGGCTTCGCGCCCTGCGCGTACTGCGGGCTCTCCGACGAGGACCTCGACCTGCTGCGGGTCTTCCTGGTCTCGCGCGGCAACATGAAGGACCTGGAACGGCACCTCGGGGTGAGCTACCCGACCGCGCGGCAGCGGTTCGCCGACGTGCTCGGCCGGCTCGGCCTCGAGGAGCGGCCGGTCGCTGTGGACCGCGAACGGGTCCTGGCCGACCTCGCCGCCGGCCGGGTCACCGTCGACCAGGCCGAGGCCCTGCTGCGTCAGGGCTGACCAGCGGCGGTCAGCCGGCGAAGGGCTGCGCGTCGTCGATGCGCACGGTCAGCGTGCTGCCGTTGGGCAGCTTGTACGACGCCTGCGATCCGACCTGCTGGCCGAGCACTGCCGCACCCAGCGGCGATCCGGCGGAGTACACCTCGATGTCGACGTCGCCGGCCTGCTCGCGTGAGCCCAGCAGGAAGCGCAGCGCGTCGCCGTCGGCGGCTCCGCCGGCGAAGGTGACCGAGACGACCATGCCGGCCTTGACGGTCCCGTCGGCCGCGGGCGCCTCGCCGACCTGGGCGGTCTCCAGGAGCTGACGGAGCTGGCGGATCCGGGCCTCCATCTTGCCCTGCTCCTCCTTGGCGGCGTGGTAACCGCCGTTCTCCTTCAGGTCGCCCTCCTCGCGGGCGGCCTCGATCCGTTTGGCGATGTCGGTCCGTCCCGGACCGGCGAGGTGCTCGTACTCGGCGTGCAGCCGGTCGTACGCATCCTGGGACAGCCAGGTGTCGGTCACGGCGGGACTCCTACGGATCGAGCGTCAGGTCGAGAGGGTGAGCGTCGGGTAGAGCTCAGGGGAAACGACAAGGCTACCGCCGGGCCTCAGCCGGGGACGACCACGCACGAGTCGACGGTGCCCACCACGGCCCGGCCGCGGGTCCGCAGCTCGACGGTGCGGGACACCTGGGTCCCGGCGGCCGGCAGGGTGACGTCCTGGCTGCCCACCACGGTCCCGGCCCGGTCCTTGGCGATCACCCGGCAGCTGACCGGCCTTCCGTCCGGCTTCTCGACCGAGAAGGTCACCGAGGTCCGGGCGTCCGAGATCACCAAGTACGCGCCCACGCTCACGCTCACCTGGACGCCCGAGCGCGACCAGGCGAACACGATCGTGGTCGCGGCGAACAGCACCGCCACCCCGACGATCGCGAGCAGGGTGATCCGGTTCCGGGACGCCTGGGGCCGGCGCCCGTACCGGTCGTCCATCGGGGTGGTCGGCTCGGTCGGCACGGTTTGCGACACTAGTGCCAGCCCGACAACGCCGAGAGGAGCCCACGGTGCCCACCCCAGCGCCGGACCGGCCGGACGGCCTGCGCCTGCTCGCCGTCCACGCCCACCCCGACGACGAGTCGAGCAAGGGCGCGGCGACGATGGCCAGGTACGTCCGCGAGGGCGTGCAGGTCCTGGTGGTCAGCTGCACCGGCGGTGAGCGCGGGTCGATCCTCAACCCCGCGCTGGCCGAGGACCCGACGATCGTCGCCGACCTTCCGCGGATCCGGCGCAACGAGATGGAGCTGGCCAGGGAGATCCTCGGCGTGCACCACGCGTGGCTCGGGTTCGTCGACTCCGGCCTGCCCGAGGGCGACCCGTTGCCGCCGCTGCCCGAGGGGTGCTTCGCGCTGCAGCCGCTCGAGGTGGCAAGCGAGCCGCTGGTCCGCATGGTGCGCGGGTTCCGACCGCACGTCATCCTCACGTACGACGAGCAGGGCGGCTACCCGCACCCGGACCACATCAAGACCCACGAGGTGTCCCTCGAGGCGTTCGAGGCGGCCGCCGACCCGGAGCGCTACCCCGGTACCGGCGACCCCTGGCAGCCGCTGAAGCTCTACTACCACCTGACGTTCCACAAGGCCCGGCTCGAGGCGCTGCACGAGGCGGCGCTCGCCTCGGGGGTCGAGTCCCCGTTCGGCAAGTGGCTGGACACGTGGGAGGACAAGCCCGAGGACGCCGCCCGGCTCACCACCCGGGTCCCGTGCGGGGACTACTTCGCGGTGCGCGACGCCGCGCTGATCGCGCACGCGACCCAGGTCGACCCGCACGGCCCGTGGTTCTCGGTGCCCCTCGACATGCAGCGCAAGGTCTGGCCCACGGAGGACTTCCAGCTCGCCCGGTCGCTGGTCGAGACCGAGCTGCCCGAGGACGACCTGTTCGCCGGCGTGCGCGAGCGGGTCGGGTCGGCGCAGCCCGGGGAGCAGGCATGACCCTGCTCGGTGCGCTGCTCGCCGCCTCCTCGACGTCGAACCCGGTCCCCGGCCACGCCAAGGTCCTCAACGACGACACGGTGAGCCCGGGCTGGCTGGGTCTGGTCGTGTTCCTCGCGATGGGGCTGGCCGTGCTGATCCTGCTGCGCTCGTTCCGGCGGCAGCTCGCGAAGGTCCCGCCGACGTTCGACGACCCGCCGGCCACCGGTCCCGGACCCGGCGCCGGGGACGGCTGACCGCCGCCCGGTCCGGGTCTCGGGTCGTGGTCAGGGCCTGCTCGCGGTCACGTCGTACTCGTACAGGTCCTTCTTCGAGCTGCGCTTGCGGATCGTGCTCACCGACACGTCCGTGAACCCCGCGTCCGCCAGCAGGACGGCGAGCCAGTCCTGCGCCGGCACCATGTGCCCGTAGAACGTCGAGTTGCCGATGATGTACGTCGCTCGGCCACCGCTGCGGACGGCGTTGTGCGCGGCGGACACGTGACGTGCCATGTCCTCGAAGTACCTGTGCACGTAGCGGGCCAGCACGGGACCGCTCCGGCCGCCGTCCCGCTCGATCGCGGCGGTCGTTGCGCCGAGCCGGTCGTCGATGGGCAGGGGCCGCGAGGGCCGCCACGACATCAGCCGGCTGGTCGCCGTCCCCCACGTGCCGCCGATGGCGGTCCAGTCCAGGTCGGCCGCGCCGGCCGCGTCGTCCAGGAAGCGCAGCCAGTACATGTACGGGCGCAGCTCGCGGATGTACGACATCCGGTTGACGTAGGGAGGGGACGTGAACAGCAGGTCGCACGGGACCAGGCCGGCGTCCATGCTGCGTGAGTCCCCGAGCTCGATCCGGGCACGGCCGGGCAGGGCGACCGCCGCGGACTCGATGACCGCCGCGGTCTGCGCGGCGTACGTGGCGAGCACCGGCCCGGTCTCGTCGCCCGGTGCCGTGACCTCGTCGGGGCCGGCAGGTCGGAACGACATCGACTGGTGGTCGAACGCCGCGTTGCTGGTCGCGATCACCGTGCGGCACAGACCCACCAGCAGCAGGTCGTGCGCCGGGCCGGGCGGCAGCTCGTCGAGCGCTGACCTGACCGCCTTCAGCGCCTCCAGGACGCGGAGCGACCACCAGCGGTCGATGCTGTGCAACGGCGGCTGCCAGAGCCCGGCTGCGCCCGCACGGTCGGCCGCAAGCTTCACCACGGCTGCGGCGTCTGCCCGCGCCTGCGCGACGACGTCGGGGGAGTAGGACGCGGTCTTGGCCCGGGCCAGCCAGACCAGGAACGGGTTGACGTCGAGCGCCTGTCCGCTGCAGCCGTGCTCGGCGGCGGCCAGGGCCGTCGTGCCGGTGCCGGAGAACGGGTCCGTGACGACCGCGGACGGCGGCAGCCCGGCGACGTGCTGGCGCACCAGCCGGACCGAGTACGCCGGCGTCAGGCGCAGCCAGCCGTGCCGACCGACATCGCGGTTGCCCTTGTACGTGAGGTGCGCGTTCTGCCGGCCGCCCGCGGCCTCGCTCGTCGGCTGGGAGTCGGGCATCATTCGCCGCCGGGAGAGCGACGACGCAGCCGTTTGATGTCCGCGCGCCGCTTCTTGCTCGCCAACCGGCGTTCGACGGAGGCCTTCGTGGCCCTGGTCGGACGGCGCGGGCGCGGCGGCGGCGCCAACGCCTCCGCGAGGATCTCGACGAGGCGTTGCTCGGCCGTCTCGCGGTTGCGCAGCTGGCTGCGCTGCTCGGATGCGGTCACCGTCAGCACGCCGTCCACGAGCCTGGGGCCGAGCCGCTCGAGTGCCCGCGTCCGATAGGTCGGCCCGAGTGCGAGGGAGCGCCCGACGTCGTAGCTGAGCTCGACCCGCGAGTCGGTCGTGTTGACGCCCTGCCCGCCCGGCCCGGAGGACCGGGAGAACCGCCAGCGCAGCTCGGCCTCCGGGATCACGACCGAGCCGCGGACGTGCAGGTCGCCGGGCATGTGCTCGATCATCCCTTGTCCGGACGCGTCCGGTCAGGAGGAGCCGGGATCGCCGGCGCAGCCTCAGCCGAGGCCGAGCACCACTCCCAAGGTCAGCAGCAGGATCACGACGGTTTGCGAGCTGTGCACCGCCATGCTCAGCAGCGCGCTGCGGTAGCGCCGCGCCGGGTACGCCAGCACGAACATGTCCACCAGGACCGACGGGATCATCCACGGCACGTGCAGGTGGTAGCCCGCGAACAGCGCACCGTTCGCCACCCAGTCGCCGCGACCGAAGGCACCGCGCATCCGTGGTAGCAGCACGCCGCGGAACAACAGCTCCTCGCCTCACACCGTGTTCAGCCAGACCCATCAGCGCGATCAGCGCGAACCAGCCCCAGCTGCCATGCAGCAGCGAGTGCCCTGCGTCCGACTCCGAGAAAACACCATGTCCACGCCGTCGCTCGGGACGATCCGTCCCGGCAGACCTCCAGCGCATGCACCTTGCTCCGCCGCGAAGAGCAGCGTCAGCGGCACCACTCAACCACCACAGCCTGCCCCCGCGCGCGGTCTCGGTCCTTCGGGTCTCTGACCGGCGCGCGCAGCCACATAGCCTCTCACGCAGGACCGCCTGCAGCTGTGCGCTGTGCCCTGCTCGCGCCACACGATCCACGAACGAAAGGACCGCGATCCACGCCAGGCCGGCCGTCAGCGCCAGGATCAGCGCCTCGCCCCGGCAGCGCGGCCGGTCCCGGTGGTGAACCGCCGACCGGCGGACCCGTCCACACAGGCAGGAGCCGCCCTCGCGAGGGCGGTCGCGATGGTTCATGCTGCGAGGCCTTGGTCGGCGTCACGGTTGCGGGACTGGTGATCGACGCATACGTTCACCTGAAGGTCGCTGGTTCCTACGACGCGGTGAAGGCGACGGTCAGCCAGGGCGAGCCGTTCCGGATCGGGCGGGCCTCGGCCATCGTGGCGGCCATCCTGCTCCTCGTGCGCCCCGGTCGTCGTCCGCACGTTCGCAGCGATCGAGCCCGGCGGGGGCGCGCCGGCCCGGCTCCTGTACGACCTCGTGTCGTCCCCTGATCGGGCCCCGACCGAACATGTACGAGCCTGTCTGGTTCGCCGAGTACTCGTCACGTTGTTCACCCAGACGGTGCGACCGTGACGGCCTGGCCCAGGTCTTCCTCGGCTGGCCGCGCCAGGAGCCGGGCGACGTCGACCTCGGACGCCACCTCGATTGGTCCGCGGCATCGCCCAGCCACGAGCCTGAGCCCCTAGCCATCCACCGAGCCTGCGTGGCGCGTGCTGGTTCGGCCAGCCGTCGAGCTAGGCGAGGCCGGTGGGCTACTGGTCCCGGAGCACGTCGAGGTCGAAGAACTCGGGCGGGCCGTCCAGGACGTCCCCCATCGCAGCCCGGATGCGCTCCAGGCCTTGCTCGCGCCGGGGATCCTGCTCCCGCGCGCGCGCCTTCTCCTCGCTGTCGAACACGACCAGGACGTACACCAGAGTCGGATCGGCCTGGCTCCGCATGACCATGGTCCGCAACAGGCCCGAGTCCGCCTGTTCGATGCCGCGCAGCTGCTCGAACACGTCGAGCAGCTCGGCCTCTCTGTCCGGTTTCGTGCTCACCTTCTGCAGCTGTGCCCACATACCTGGACGCTTCCTTCCGGGTCTGCCCGCTCGGGCGGGGGGTCGGTGGTCGGAGGCTAGGTGACGACCCTAGGGGGCGGGCGGGAGGACCCGGCATCATCTGGGGAGTGACGGCGGGAAGCGGCGAGCGGCGCACCTTCCTGGCCACAGTCGGAACTGTCGCCTGGTTCGCGTTGGCGGCAGGCGTCGGTGTGGTCTGGGCTCCTTGGTTGATCACTGGATGGCGGGTGGCCTACCCGTCGTCGCACTGGCGTTTCGCGCAGGCGTTAGGACTGGGGCTCATCATCGTGGGTCTGGCGCCGGTCGTCTCGACCTTCGTCTCGTTCGTCCGTGCCGGAGGGACGCCGATTCCCGGCGCGTTCACGCAAGAGCTCGTGGTGCACGGGTTCAACAGGTACGTGCGGAACCCGATCTACCTCGGTGTGCTGGCGATCGTCGTCGGTGAGGCGCTGCTCCTCGGGCAGCGGGCGCTGCTGGTCTATGCGGTCGCGGTTTGGCTGGTGGCGGCGTGGTTCGTCCGCGGCTACGAGGAGCCGGCGCTGGCTCGGCGGTTCGGGGCGCAGTACGAGGCCTACCGCCGCGCCGTGCCCGCCTGGTGGCCGCGGCTGCACCCGTGGTCAGGCTCGACGAGCGGCCACTGACCCGGCCCCGGCACGGCCCGGTCGCGATGCCCTCGAGCCAGTCAGGCTCACGTGAGGCCGTGCTCGCGAGCGAAGGTCATCGCTTGTGCGCGGTCCCGGCTGTGGGTCTTGGCGAAGATCCGGTTGACGTGGGTCTTCACGGTCGCCTCGCTGAGGAAGAGCCTCTCGGCGATCTCCTGGTTGGAGAGCCCGCGTCCGATGTGAGCGAGGACCTCCGCCTCGCGGACCGTCAGACCGCCGGGGAGCGGCCCGGACGGCTGGTGCGGTTGCAGCTGAGCGAGCTGGACTATCCGGGCGTGTACGGCAGGGTCCAGGAGTGCCTGGCCACGGGTGGCGGACTCGAGGGCGCGCCTGATGTCCTCCCGGCCGGAGTCCTTGGTGAGGTAGCCGACGGCGCCGGCAGCCAGCGCGCGGGTGATGGACTCGTCGTCGCTGAACGTCGTGAGGACGACCACTTGCGTGCCGGGGTGGTGGTCCCGGATCGCGCGGGTGGCTTCGATGCCGTCCATCCGGGGCATTCGCAGGTCCATCAGGACTACATCCGGTTCGTGCTCGGCGACCAATGCCAGCGCCTCCTCGCCATCTGCGGCGCAGGCGACGACGTCGACGTCGGGGATTCGTTCGCAGATCGTGGCAAGGCCGTCCCTGATGACGGTCTGGTCGTCCACGATGATCAGCCTCACGCCGGGACTTCCGCGTGCACGCGCCAACCGTGTTCCTGAGGGCCGGCGGAGAGGGTGCCGCCGACGAGCTCGACCCGTTCGCGCATCCCCTGCAGCCCGTACCCGCCACCGGCGGCCGTCAACGGGGAGGGCCCGGTGAAAGCGTTGTCCACGGTCAGCTCGGCCCCGGCGTCGGTGAATGCGAGGCTGATGGTCACGCCGGCGCCCGCTGCGTGCTTGCGCGCGTTGGTGACGGCTTCCTGGGCCACCCTGACCAGGACCAGGCCGGTGGCCGGCGCGAGCGGCCGCGGGTCGCCCTGCACGTGCATGGTGATCTGCGAGTCGTAGGTCAGGACGGCGATCTGCTCGACGACGGCCACCGGCTCGTCCCTGAGCACCCGAACCGCCCGCTGCGTCTCCGTGAGACCCTCCTTGACCAGACGACTTGACCGGGTAGCGACCGTGCTCAGGACGTCCATGGAAGCTCCATCGTCGATGAGGCCGCCGAGCGCCTCCAGCTGAAGGCTCAGAGCGCTGAGAGTGTGCCCCAGCACATCGTGAACCTCGCGCGCGATCCGGTTCCGCTCGTCGAGCACCTCCGCCCGCTCGTGCTCGAGCTCGGTTCGCTGCTGCGCGAGGGCCAGCTCGGCTTCTTGCCGCACTTGCTGGGCGCTCTGCCGACGCCCCATCCCCACGACCAAGCCGGCCGCGCCACCGCTGGCAGCTCCCCAGACGACCCCGGCCGGATGGCCGCTGACCGCCGCGGCGAGTGCGGCGGTGACGACCGCGGGAGCGGTCATCACGGCAGCCGGGACGATGTCGAACAAGCTGGCCGCGCACATCCCCGCGACGCCGACGACCGCGACCCCGATGGGGTGCAGAACCACGAGGGCCCCACCGCTGGCGGCGATGACCACGACGCCGGCGATGCTCGCCGGCACGTTCCGGTAGTACCGGGCGGTCAGCCACGCCGCCCAGCCCAGAGCCGTAGTGAGGGTCAGGAACGTGGCGGCCAGGTGACGTCCGGCCGTGCCGGGCTGGGTTGCCGCGGCCACGGCGTACACCAGCCCGGCCAGCCAGACCAGCCGCAACGACGTGCGCACCGGCGGCTCGGGCGACGCGACCCGCGCCTGCTCAGCGTCCATGACCGTCCGCCACGCGCTCATCATCCGCTGGAGGGTGAGCTCAGCCAACCGAGACGGCGGCTCGCTGGCCGACCATCAAGGACCGTGACCGCGCCCACAGCAGCAGAGTGCGACTGACGACCTCCACGAACGCCATCAGCACCATCGCCGTTACCCACCCGGCCCCGGTCAGCTGGTGCGCCTGGCTGAACCGCACCACAGTCGGGCCGCCCCCGTGCTCCATGAACAGCGAGAAGCCCATCCGACCACCGATACCCACGACCCACAGTGCGGCCGCACCCAACGTGGCGCGGGCCACCGCGACCCCGTCACGGTCCAGCTCCAGCCGGGTCAGCACAGCCGACGCCGACCCCAGGGTCAGGCCGGCAAGGACTCCAGCCGTGACCAGGAGGCTGTCGTCACCCACGGTCGGGATGCCGTGCAGGTAGTGGGAAGCCGCCCAGGCCACGAGCGCCAACGGGAGCACCAGTCCGCGGCGGTCCAACCGCCGTCCGCGCATCTGCAGCACCACGAGCGCGACGAGAACGAAGTTGAGGACGTAGTCGAAGATCGTCATGGCCACCAGGCTGCCGTCGCGGTCGCCTCGTGGCGTCCACCCCAGGGTGGACCTCGGGTTGATCCTCGGCTCCACCCGTCACCCGCCTCCCGCCACCCGATCCGCACCGCCAGGTTCGTGGTGTCAGGAAGGTCACTTCATGAATCGGTGTTCCGGCGGCTGCGTGGGGTAGATCGACATCGCGGGCCCCCGGCTATCTTCGGATGCAGCCGCCGGGGGTCCGCCCTATCGTTCGTACGGACCAGGAGGTCGGCATGGTCGATGATCAGGGGCAGGCCCAGTGGAGCGTGGCCGAGTGGCACGGCAGGATGCTCGTTGACAGCGCTGGTGAGAACATCGGAAACCTCGAGGACGTCTACGTCGACGTCGAGACTGACCAGCCGCAGTTCGCCACGGTCAAAGAGGGCATGTTCGGACGCCGCCATCTGACCTTCGTGCCTCTCGACGGGGTCCTGGTCAGCCCTGACTCGCTGCAGGTGAGTGTGAGCAAGGAGCTGGTGCGCTCCGCGCCAGACCTCCAGCTGCATGGCGAGGAGCTGTCCCAGGCGGACGAGTCGGCCCTCTACCACCACTTCCAGCAGAACTACACTCCGCCCACCACCCCGAGCGGACGTCGCCTCGCTCGTCGATGAGCGGGCCTCGCGTGCCGAGACCCTCCGCAGCCGTGATGTCGTGGAGTGACTGAAAGCTGGGTCTGGACCGATCTGGCTCGAGTGCTCCCGATCCTGGGTTTCCCGGCAGCGTTGAGGTCAAGGCCGGCACCTTCGCCCTCGCCGGGCTCCTCGGCGTCCCGCTCCTGCTCCTCGGCACGACCACCGCGCTGTGGCTAACCCGCTGACATCCACCGACGTCGGCTGCGTACGAGGGCGCGGCCGAACACCTCAGCGACGGCGGCCCGCTCGGCGTCGCGCCACGACTGCTCGCCCTGGACGGTGTCGACGACGGCGGGCAGCGGCTCGTGGCCGCGGCGGAAGCGGGACCCGCTCACGGCCGCCCGGACCAGGAAGATCGCGGGCAGCGCGAACGGCAGCCAGACCAGGATGGCGCCGGCACCGGCGAGGCGAAGCGCCGCGGCGCCGGCCACCGCGACCGCGAGCAGCACGACCGCGTCCGCGCTCGCGCACACCGACTGCCAGAAGTCAGGATCGGAGCGGAACGGTTCGGCGACGCGTCGGCCCAGCTCGGGGGCAGTCGATCCGCTCATGCCTGGTCAGTCGACGGGGTGGCGGTCGCCTCACAGCGCCCGAACAGGTGACGTGGGTCGACGCCAGCTGGTGACCTTCGCCTCTACGGGCGCGGACGGCCAGGCTGCGAGGCTCTTCGGTGGCCGCCCGGGGCGGCGTAGCCCCGGCTCCTCGTTCGGCGGCCCGGAGGTGAGTGTTGCATGAGCACGACGGCACCCCGACCGCCGAGAGTTCCGCCGCCGTGGTTCGCGCACGTGGCCTGGCGCGCTCACCGAGCGCTCTACCGAGTCAGTGGCGGCCGCTTCCTGTGGACGACGTCGAACAAGCGCGGCTGGGGTGCGCTGCGCCTGTCGACCGTCGGACGCAGGTCCGGGCAGGAACGCAGCGTCATCATCGGCTACGTCGAGGACGGCCCGAACCTCGTCGCGCTCGCGATGAACGGCTGGGACGAGGGCCATCCATCGTGGTGGCTCAACCTGGAGGCGCACCCGGACTGCATGGTTCGGCTGGCGGGCCGACGCCCCCGCCCGGCCCGCGCGCACGCGGCCACGGGGGACGAGCGTGACCGGCTGTGGCAGCGCTGGGTCGCGGTCGACCCGAGGATCGACGCGTACGCCGGACTGCGATCGGTCCAGACGCCCGTGGTCGTCCTCGAACCGCGCGAGGGGAGTGGCTCCACCGCTGATTCCTGACTCCGAGAAGGGACTTCACCATGAGCGAAACGCGAAAGATCGCGATCGCAACGGGAGGACTGTTCATTCTCGCGACCGTCTCGGCGGTCGCGGCCGCTGCGCTCCTGCCCGCCCTCACCGGGGCGGACTACCTGACGGGGATCGGCGAGCACTCCGATCAGATGGCCGCCGCTGCGCTCCTGTACCTGGTGGCGGCCGGCGCCAGCGTCGGGATCGCCATCGCCCTCTACCCGGTGCTGAAGGCGGTCGACGCCGCCCTGGCGCTGGGCGCGGTGGTCTTCAGGACCATCGAAGCGGTCTTCTACACAGCCGAGGTCGTGTGCCTGCTCTCCATCGCGACCCTCAGCCAGCAGCTCGTCACGGCATCGGCCGGCGATCGTGCCCCGATGGCCACCCTGGCCGACTCACTCGTGAGCATGCGCGAACACTCCGCTCTCGTCGCGGTCTTCGCGTTCATCGTGGGTGCATCCATGTACTACGTCGTGATGTACCGGTCCCGGCTCGTCCCGCGATGGTTGTCGGGCTGGGGCCTGGCCGCGGCGCTGTCGGCGATGACCGCCTGCCTGCTGGCGCTGTTCAGTGACAACTCGGTGACCGGGTATGTGGGGCTCTTCCTGCCCATCGCCGTCCAGGAGATGGTCCTCGCCGTGTGGTTGCTGGTCAGAGGCTTCAACCCGTCGGCTCTGACGTCCGACGCGTCCTCCGGGCCAGGCCGGGCCCGCAGTGAAGCCCGGTGAACCGGCTCACAGGTCGAAAGCGGTGGCGTGCCTGGGTTGGTACAGGCCCAGCTCGGTGCCGCTGGGCAGGCGGATGGACGTGACGATGCCCCAGCCCCGGTCGTGCGTCGCGCCGGTCGGCGTGACGCCCTTGCCGGCCAGCTCGGCCAAGGTGGCGGTCAGGTCGGCGCACATCAGGTACAGCTCGGTGGACGGCGGTCCGTCGGTGGGATGAACGGCCACCTCGGCCGGCGGCAGCCGGAAGATCAACCACGTGTCGCCAGGGCCCCCGGCAGACACGAACGGCCAGCCGAGCACGTCTCGCAGGAACCTCCGGTCGGCCTCGGCGTCCGCACTGAAGAGCAACAGGTGCGCGGCACTGATCACCGGCTTCACGATAGGCCGACGAGGCCTGACCGTCACGACGTCCGGTGGGCCTGCCAGCTGCCGTTCTGCGAACCGGCCACCGCGTAGGTACCTGACATGGTGTCGCCGGACACCGTGCCGGTGTACGTGATGACCGTCGAGCCGACCGTTCCGAACGTGATGGCACTGCCGTTCACGGTCCCGTTCAGGGGCAGCGTGCCCGCCGTCGACAGGTTGATCGTCCCCTTCAGGTTCCCGGACGACTCGATCCAGGTCAGCTCGAAGGTGCCGGTGTAGGAGCCGGTGTAAGACCCGGACCACTTGCCGGTGAGAGCGCCGGCGGGGGCCGCCGTGGGTGACGACGGGCTGGGCGTCGATGCCGGGGTCGCGGCTACCGCAGTGGTCGACGCGGCTGCCGCGGGCGTCGACGAGCTCGTCGTCCCGGACGAGCTGCTGCACCCCGAGGCGAGCACCGCCGGCAGCAGAACCACCGCTGCGGTGAGGAGGGGTCGGCGGATGCGTGCGCGGATGGCTCCCGTCATGGGACTCCCTTCGGAACAGCCCGACGGCGTCCTCCGCCGTCACGTCGATCGCTCGACGGGCGCTCTGGACCTAGGCGCCCGGAAGAGATCTCTTCCGAGGCGGCCCCCCGGGCGCATCGTAGAGGCGCGCGCGCGCCGCTCGCCAGAGCCGCCCGTGCAGAGACGACGGTGGCCCTGAGCCATCGGCAGACCCTGCCCGCTCCGCGGTGGGACACTTCGAGCCGCCGGTGGGAGTCCGGATCGAGGAGGTTGCCATGACGGTGCGCCAAGGTGTCTTCGCGTCGAGCCTGTCGACGTCGGAGTGGGAGCCGGATCCCGATGTCCCAGGGCTGATGCACGTCCTGTGCTCGACGGGCGGGGTCGAGGCCGGGCTGACCCGGGTGGACCACTCGGACGGGCCGATCGAGTGGACGCCGCCGACGCGGGAGGTCCTCCTCGTGCTCGAAGGGCGCGCCCGCATCGAGATCCGCGACGGGGACACCCTCGACCTCGGGCCCGGGGACATGGCCTCGCTCCCGAAGGGAGCCGTGACCACCTGGTTCCTGACGACTCCGTTCCGGGAGTTCTGGGTGCTCGCGGGCGAGTAGGGAGCGGACCGGGTGACGCTGGAGATCGACTGGCACGTCGGGCCGCGGTCCGGGCTGCGTCCGCTGTTCGAGCTGGCCGACGACTCGCGGAGCCTGCTGGACGGGTACATCGACCAGGGCCGCGTCCTGGTGGCCGTCAGCGGTCCGGAGACGATCGGGCACCTCCAGCTGGTGCCGACCGGGCGCCCCGGGGAGATCGAGCTCAAGAACATGGCCGTGGCCGCGCCGCGCCAGGGCACCGGGGTCGGCCGTGCCCTCGTCACCGCGGCGCTCGACCGGGCCGCCGCGCAGGGCTGGCAGCGGATGGTGGTCGGCACCGGCGCCGCCGACGTCGGGAACCTGCGCTTCTACCAGCGCCTGGGCTTCCGGATGCTCTCCGTCGAGCGGGACGCCTTCACCCCGGTGACCGGCTACCCGGACCCCATCGTGGTGGACGGGATCCCGTTGCTGGACCGGGTGTGGCTCTCCCAGGACCTCGAGCGGTGAGGCGGCGCCAGCCGGGCCGCGGCGGGGGAGGATGGGCGGCATGTCCGGTCGGCTGCTGACCCGTCGATGGGTGGCGCTCACGCTGACGGCGCTGCTGCTGGTCGCCGCCTTCGTGCTGCTCGGTCTGTGGCAGCTGTCCCGGGCCGACGCGTTCCTGGGTGGTGCCCCGGACCCGGCACCGGTCGAGCTCTCCACGCTCTCGGCGCCGACCGGCGCGCTGCCGGCCGAAGCAGTCGGCCGGCGGGTCACGGTCACCGGTAGGTACGACGCCGCGCACGGTTTCGTCGTGCCCGACCGCGCCCCGGACGGCGGCCATGGGAGCGGGCTGTGGGCGGTCGGGCTGCTGCGCCTGCCGGACGGCTCCGGCGTGGCCGTGGTGCGCGGCTGGACCGCCGGCGACAACCCGGTCCTGCCCGCCGTGCCGGCCGGGACCGTCACGGTGACCGGGCGGCTGGCCGCGTCCGAGCCCTCCGACGGCGGCCGCGCGCCCGGGGTGCCGCTGCCGGCCGGACAGCTGGCGGCGGTCAACCCGGTCAACCTGCTGGACACGGTGTCCTACCCCGTGCACGACGGGTACGTGGTCGCGTCGCCGCCGGCACCGACGGACGCCGCCGCGCTGACCGTGGTGCGCGCCGACCCGCCGGGGACCGCAGTGCCCGGATTCTTCCTGCAGCATCTGGGCTACGTCGGCCTGTGGTGGCTGTTCGCGGTGTTCGTCGTGGCGTTCTGGGTCAGGATCCTGCGGGACGAGCTGCGCGGGGACGCCGTCCCGCTGGTGGGGTCGGCCGGTCCGGCCGGCCGGATCGTCGACGAGGGCCCGGGTTAGGCTCGTCGACGTGCGACGGATCACCCCCGGCAGCGTCCTGCGCTACCGCTTCATGGCGTACTTCACCGGCGTCATGCTGCTGCTGCTGTGCGTGGCGATCTACCTGCAGCTGGGCCCGCCGAAGAACGACGGGCCCGTGCAGGTCTTCGGCGCGATCCACGGGTACGGATACCTGCTGTACCTGATCACCGCCGCGGACCTGGCCTGGCGGGCGCGCTGGTCGCTGCTGAAGACAGTGCTGGTGCTGCTGGCCGGCACGATCCCGTTCATGTCGTTCGTCGCCGAGCACTACGTGATGCGGGACATCAACGCCGCGAAGGACGCCGCCGCGGCCGGGTCGCCACCCTAGCCGCCGTACACCGCGACGCCGACGAACGCCCAGCTCGTCCCCTCCCAGCCGAACGAGAGCAACGCCTTGCGCCCGGGGACCCAACCCGCGGACGCCAGACTCTGCACGGAGACCGGCAGGACCTGCGTGCTCCAGGTCGCGTCGGCGCAGTTCACCGTGCCGACGTCGTGGCCGTTGATCAGCAGCGACATGCGGCCGGGCTGACCGCAGGTGAGCACGAACACCGGGTGGGTGTCCCCGGTGGCGCTGATGTCGGCGGTGCCGCCGGTGCCGCCGCTCAGCCAGATCTGGAGCTTCTTGCCCTGCCGGGTCGCGGCCGGCGATCCGCCCGGCAGCCAGTGCGGGTCCCGGGCGAGCACGCCCACTGCCCAGGGCCCGGCGACCCCGGCATCCGCGCTCACCTCCAGCCTGACCACGGAACCGGCCGGCACGTGCGGGAAGTACTGGGAGCCGTCGCCGACGAACGCCGTGTCCAATCCGGAGCACGCCTGGTAGAGCGGCTGGCTCTGGCCGGTCACCACGATCTGCACCAGCCCTCCGGCGGCCGAGCACTGCAGGACCACCGCGACCTGCTTGCTCGCCGGCCAGGTCAACGTCGTGCTCCGGGTCTGCCGGCCGAACCCGGAGACCTGGCCGCTGAGTGTCGAGCCGGCGAAGTGGGTCGGGAAGGTCAGCGCCGGGTGGCTCGGGCCACGACGGACCGCCGGGCGCTGGTCACCGGCGGTGCTCCCGTGGCCGGCGGCGAGCACACCGGCGACGAGCACCGCGCACACCGCCGCCGCGCCGGCGACGCGGACCCGGGTGCGGCGCCGGCGGACCCGGCGCTCGACCGCGCCCAGCCGGTCGGTCGCGGCGGGGAGCTGGTCGGTCCACTCGTCGAAGACGACGGCGAGGCCGGACTCGGTGACGGCCATGTCAGTGCCCTCCTCGTAGGCCGGGCTGCCGCAGCCCGCTGTTCTCGGCGTCGGGGTCTGCCTCGGCCAGGGCGCCGTCCACGCGCAACGCCGCGAGCGCCCGGCTCGTCTGGCTCTTGACCGTGCCGACACTGACGCCGAGCATGCGGGCGGTCTCGGCCTCGGACAGGTCCTCGAGGTACCGCAGCACGATCACGGCCCGTGGCCGGCGGGGCAGCCGGGCGAGGGCCTGCCACAGGGCGTGCCGCTCCTCGATGCCGGCAGCCGGGTCCGGGTGGGCGACCTCCGGCGGCTCGCCGCTCGCGATCTCACCCCGCCAGCGGCGCCGCCACCACGAGGTGTACGTGTTCACCAGCACCGCGCGGACGTACGGCTCGGGGTCGTCGTCGATCCGCCCCCAGGCCTGCCAGGACTTGGCGAGCGCGGTCTGCAGGAGGTCCTCGGCGGTGCCGCGGTCCTGCGTGAGCAGGTAGGCCGTGCGCAGGAGCCGCTGGGACCGGGCCGCGACGAAGCCGGCGAAGTCCGCCCGCCCGTCCGTCCCGCCGGTCACCTCTGCCGCCCCTCCGGTCGCTGGTGCGCCCTCACTATGTGTACGCCCCGGAACCCCGGAAAGGTTGTCGGGGCTGGGGCAGGATGTGGGGATGAGCCGTCCGCCGTTCCCGCCGTTCACCGCCGCGACCGCCCTGCAGAAGGTGCGTGCCGCCGAGGCGGCCTGGAACACCCGCGAGCCCGAGCGGGTCGCCGGGGCGTACACCGAGGACTCGCAGTGGCGGAACCGGGACGAGTTCCTCACCGGCCGCGATGCGATCGTCGCGTTCCTGACCCGCAAGTGGGAGCGAGAGCTCGACTACGTGCTCCGCAAGGACCTGTGGGCGTTCGAGGGGAACCGGATCGCGGTCCGGTTCCAGTACGAGTGGCACGACGCCGCCGGCCAGTGGTGGCGCTCGTACGGGAACGAGAACTGGGAGTTCGCCGACGACGGTCTGATGCGGCGCCGCGAGGCGAGCATCAACGACGTCCGCATCGACGCGGCCGACCGCCGCCTGCACGGCGCCCGCGCCGACGGCGACGACTCCGGCATCCCGCTCCGGTAGCCCGACCGCGCGCGGAAGGCGCGCGCGAAGGCTCGCGCAGCTCAGTGCTTGCGCAGCTCGACGCGGGCGACGTCGCGCAGGTGCACCTCGTCGGGTCCGTCGGCGATGCGCAGGGTGCGGACGGCGGCCCACATCGCCGCGAGCGGTACGTCGTCGCTGACGCCGGCCCCGCCGTACAGCTGGATCGCGCGGTCGAGGACGTCCAGCGCGACGTTCGGCGCCACCACCTTGATGGCGGCGATCTCGGCGCGAGCCGACTTCGGGCCGCCGCGGTCCACCAGCCAGGCGGCCTTCAGCGTGAGCAGCCGCGCCTGGTCGATCGCGATCCGCGACTGCGCGATCCACTCGCGGACGACTCCCTGCCCCGCCAGCGGTCGCCCGAACGCCACCCGGGACAGCGCCCGCTCGCACATCAGGTCCAGCGCACGCTCCGCGATGCCGAGCGAGCGCATGCAGTGGTGGATCCGCCCCGGACCGAGCCGCGCCTGGGCGATCGCGAAGCCCGACCCCTCGGTCCCGATCAGGTTTGACACCGGCACCCGCACGTCGGTGAAGCGCAGCTCGCCGTGCCCGTGCTGGTCGTGGTAGCCGAACACCGGCAGCGACCGGACGACCTCGAGCCCCGCCGTGTCCATCGGGACCAGCACCATCGACTGCTGGTGGTGCGCGTCTGCGTCCGGGTCGGTCTTGCCCATCACGATGAGGATCCGGCAGCGCGGGTCGGCTGAGCCGGTCGTCCACCACTTGCGGCCGTTGACGACGTACTCGTCGCCGTCGCGCTCGATCCGGGTGGCGATGTTCGTGGCGTCGCTGCTGGCGACGTCCGGCTCGGTCATCGCGAACCCCGAGCGGATCTCGCCGGCCAGCAGCGGTGCAAGCCAGCGCTCCTTCTGCTCCGGCGTCCCGAACAGGTGCAGGACCTCCATGTTCCCGGTGTCCGGCGCCGCGCAGTTCAGCGCCTCGGGGGCGATCTCCGGGGACCGTCCGGTCAGCTCGGCGAGCGGCGCGTAGTCGAGCACCGAAAGGCCGTGCGGCGGGTCGTCGGAGTCGGGCAGGAACAGGTTCCACAGCCCGCGCGAACGGGCCTCGGCCTTGAGCTCCTCGACCACCGTCGGCAGGTCGTGCGGCCGGCCATCGGCCGCCAGCGCGACGCGCTGCTCGGCGTACACCGGCTCGGCGGGGTAGACCCGCGCGTCCATGAAGTCCTGCAGCCGCTCGAGGTACTCCACGGCTCGCGCGCTCGGCTCGAAGTCCACCCCCAGAACCTACGGGCAGGTACGGCCGGAAATCGGCCTTACCTGCCCGTAGGTTCGCCCCGAGCTCGCTCGGCGTAGCCTGCAGGCGTGACCGGCCAACCTCTCGTCGTCGGGGCCGGGGCGGCCGGGCTGGCCGTCGCGGCCACGTTGCAGCGCGGCGGCATCCCGTGCGCGGTCGTCGACCGCGCGGACGCGGTCGGCTCGGCCTGGGCCGGCCGGTACGACAGCCTGCACCTGCACACGATCCGCTGGCTGTCCGGCCTTCCGGGCGCCCCGATCCCACGGGCGTACGGCCGGTGGGTCGCTCGCGACGACGTCGTCCGCTACCTGCACGAATACGCGGACCGGGCCGGTGTGCACCCCGAGCTCGGGGTCGAGGTCACCCGGATCGACCGCGACCCCGGGGGTGACGGCTGGGTCGTGCACACGTCGGCCGGGCAGCGCCGTGCCCCGGTGGTCGTGCTCGCCACGAGCTACAGCAACCGGCCGTACCTGCCCGACTGGGCCGGCGCCAGCGCGCCCCCGGTCGTCCACTCCTCGGCCTACGCCAACCCTGCGCCGTACGCGGGTGGGCGGGTCCTCGTGGTCGGCGCCGGGAACTCCGCGGCCGAGATCGCGGTCGACCTCGCCTCGGCCGGCGTGGACGTCACGCTGTCGGTGCGCACGCCGCCGAACATCGTCCGCCGGGACACCCTCGGCGTCCCGTCGCAGCTGCTCGGGATCGCCTTGCGCAGGGTGCCGGAGAGCGTGATGAACCCGGTGGCCGGCCTGCTCCGCCGCCTCAGCGTGCCCGACCTGTCCTCGTACGGGCTGCCGGCGCCGCCCGGCGACGGCTTCAGCCAGTTCCTGCGCACCCGGACCGTGCCGATCCTCGACCACGGTTTCGTGGCCGCGGTACGCGGCGGTCGCATCCGCGTGGTCGCCGCCGTCGAGGCGATCGAGCCGGACGGCTCGGTCCGGCTGTCCGACGGCACCGCGCTCGAGGTCGACGCGGTGATCGCCGCGACCGGCTTCCGGCCCGGGCTCGAGGACGTCGTCGGCCACCTGGGCGTGCTGGACGACGTGGGCGTCCCGCTGGTGCACGGCGCACGGACGCTCCCGCAGGCTCCCGACCTGTACTTCGCCGGGATCGAGGTCCTGCTCGCGGGGCTGCTGCGCGAGATCGGCATCGAGGCGAAGGCGATCGGTGCCGCGATCGCGGCCGACGGCGCTGGTGCGTCGGGCGGCGGCAGCCCGGGTCGCGGCCGGGTGGAGTCCTGGGTAGCGACATGACCTGCGCGCATTGCGGGACGGTCAACGAGGCCGGTCGGAAGTTCTGCGCGGAGTGCGGCTCCGCGCTGATGCTGGTGTGCGCGGTCTGCGGCACCGAGAACCCGCCGACCAGCAAGTTCTGCGGCGAGTGCGGCACGGCGCTGGTCGCCGGGGTCGTCCCCGGTGCGGCGCCGGTCGTGCCGGCCTGAGCCGTACACCGAGCGGCGGCTCGTCTCGGTGCTGTTCGTCGACCTGGTCGGGTTCACCGGGTTCGCCGAGGACCGCGACGCCGAGGACGTCCGGACCGTGCTCAGCCGCTACTTCGACCTCGCCGCCGACGCCGTGCAGTGCCATGGCGGCATCGTCGAGAAGTACATCGGCGACGCGGTGATGGCGGTCTGGGGCACGCCGCTCGCGCACGAGGACGACGCCGAGCGCGCGGTCCGCGCCGCGCTGGAGATCGTCCCGGACGTGGCCGCGCTGGGACGCGAGCTCGGCCTGCCGCTGCAGGCCCGGGCCGCCGTCCTCACCGGCGAGGCTGCTGCCAGCATCGGCGCCGTCGACCAGGCCCTGGTCACCGGTGACCTGGTCAACACCGCGTCGCGGCTGCAGGGCGCCGCGGAGCCCGGCACCGTGCTCGTCGGCGAGCGCACCTACCGGGCCGCCTCGCGGGCGGTGGCGTTCGTCCCGGTCGAGCCGTTGATGCTCAAGGGCAAGCAGGAGTCGGTGCCGGCCTGGCGGGCCGTCCGGGTGATGTCCGAGCGCGGTGGCTCGATGCGCGGCAAGACCCCGGAGCCGCCGTTCGTGGGCCGGGACGAGGACCTGCGGCTGGTCAAGGAGCTGCTGCTCGCCACCGGCCGCGAGCCGCGGCCCCGGCTCGTGCACGTGTCGGGGGTCGCCGGGATCGGCAAGTCGCGCCTGGTCTGGGAGCTGCAGAAGTACGTCGACGGGCTGACCGAGGACATCTACTGGCACCAGGGCCGCTGCCCCTCGTACGGCGAGGGCATCACCTTCTACGCCTTCGGCGAGATGGTCCGGCGCCGGGCCGGGATCAAGGAGAGCGAGGATGCCGACACCGCGCGCGCCAGGCTCGCGGAGTCCCTCGCGGACCTCGTCCCGGACGAGGACGAGCGGCGCTGGATGGAGCCGCGTCTGGGCCATCTGCTGGGCCTGGCCTCGGCCCCGATGGGCGACCGCGAGGAGCTGTTCGGCGCCTGGCGTCGGTACATCGAACGCGTCGCCGACCGCGGGACGACCGTGCTCGTCTTCGAGGACCTGCACTGGGCCGACCCCGGCCTGCTCGACTTCATCGAGTCGTTGCTGGAGTGGTCGCGCAGTGCACCGATCCTCGTGATCGCGCTGGCCCGGCCCGAGCTGCTGGAGCGACGCCCGACCTGGGGCACCGGGCTGGGCAACGTCACCAGCCTGCACCTGGGCCCGCTGCCCGACCCGACGGTCGGGCAGCTCGTCACCGGCTACGTGCACGGGCTGCCCGGCGACGGGCTCGCCCGCCTCGTCGAGCGGTCCGAGGGAGTGCCGCTGTACGCGGTGGAGACCGTGCGGATGCTCGCCGACCGCGGTGTGCTCGAGCAGGTCGGCGAGGCGTACCGGGTCGTCGCCGACCTCGCCGGCGAGCTGGACATCCCCGAGACGCTGCACGCACTGGTCGCCGCCCGGATGGACGGCCTGCCGGAGGACGAGCGGTCGCTGCTGCAGGACGCCGCGGTGGTCGGGCAGCACTTCACGATCCGTTCGCTCGCCGCGGTCGGCGGCCGCCACCCGGACGAGCTCGAGCCCCGGCTGCGCGCCCTGACCCGCAAGGAGCTGCTCGCCCAGGACGTCGACCCGCGCTCGCCGGAGCGCGGTCAGTACGGCTTCATGCAGGGCGTGATCCGCGAGGTCGCCTACTCGACGTTGTCCAAGCCGGTGCGCCGGGCCAAGCACCTGGCGGCAGCCCGGTTCTTCGAGGGCCTCGAGGACGTGGAGATGTCGGGCATCGTCGCCAGCCACTACCTGGAGGCGTACAAGGCCGAGCCCGGCGCCCCGGGAGCCGAGGACGTCGCGGCCCAGGCGCGGACCTGGCTGACCCGCGCGGCCGAGCGCGCGCAGTCGCTGGGCTCCCCGGAGCAAGCGCTCGCGTACGCCGAGCTGTCGCTCCCGCTGGCTGTCGACGCGGCCGACCGCGCCGTCCTGCTCCGTCTCGCCGCCCAGGCCGCGTTCTTCGCCGGTGACCTGACCAGGGGCGCCGCACTGGCCGCCGACGCGGTCCCGGCGTACCGGGCCTCCGGCGACCCGGACGCGCTGGGCCGGTTCGTCGCCGAGGCCGTCCGGCCGTTCATCGGCCGCGTCCAGGTCACCGAGTTCGACGAGATCGTGGACACGACGGCGGAGGTGATGCGCGGTCGACGCGGACCGGCCGCCGCGCTGATGGCTGCACTGCTGGCCGACCGCTCCTCGCACGCGGGCGAGACGCAGTCCGCGCTGACCTGGTCCGAGCAGGCGATGGAGCTGGCCGAGGAGAGCGACGCCTACGACGCGCTGCGGGCCGCCGCCGGCGCCCGCTCCTGGGCTCTGTTCAACGCGGGACGGCACTGGGAGGCCGCGCTGCTGGCCCGCGGGGTCATCGACGTGGCCGCGCAGACAGGGAGCGCGTTCGAGGTGGCCCGGGCCCGGATGGCGCTGGGCATCCTGCTCAGCGAGGACGACCCGCGGGGTGCGATGGAGGCCTTCCTGCAGGCCGCCGACATCGCGCTCAAGGCCGGCATCCGGCCGCTGCGCTGGCTCAACCTGGCCAACGGTGCGGAGGCGGCTGCGGACGTCGGCGTTTGGGATGTCGCGGACCACGCGCTCGACGAGGCCGAGGCCATGCCCGGCCGGGAGCAGGAGGACGGTCTGGTCGTCACCAGGGCGATGCTCGCCGCGATGCGCGGCCGGGCCGCGGACGCCCGGGCCCTGATCGAGACCCTGGAGCCGGTCCAGGACCGGTGGGACTCGGTCCAGATGCGGTCGTGGTACCTGCGCTCGAACGCGGTCGTCCTGCTCTCGGCGGGCAACTCGGCGGGGGCGCTGGTCGATGCGCTGGCGGGGGTGCGGATCGAGCCGTCCGGCGGCAACGCCGGCAACTCAGCCTGGATGGCCGTGCAGGCGGCCGCCGCCGAGCACGACCCCGCGTCGATCGACGCGGTGCTGCACGACACGTCGGCTCTGCGCGGTCAGTGGTACGAGCTCGTCCGCAAGAGCGGCCGGGCTGTCGCCGCGGTGCTCGTCGACGGCCCGCAGACCGGCGCGGACGAGGTCGCAGCCGCCCTGGACGGGTGGGTCCGCCTCGACCTCCCGCTGGACCACGCCCGCGCGACGATCGCGGCGGCGTGGGTGCTGCCGTCCGGCGGGGTCCCCCCCGAGCACCTCGAGCGGGCCCGGGCCACGCTGGCAGGGCTGGGCGCCGCGGGCCTGGCCGAGCAGCTGGACGCGGCTATCCGTTCGACGTCAGGCGCACCGACTCCGTCTTGATCGGCGCCGTGATCATCGTGTGCCCCGCCGTGGACAGGGCCCGGGCGACCGCGAACTCCGCGTCGTTGCGAGCGGCCTCGGAGTCCGGTGCCGGTACCACGACGCGGACCAGGCACAGGGAGTTGGTCACCTCGAGCTGCCGGGGCGCCAGCGCCTCCAGGCACTCCATCGCCCGCTGCTGCTTGGCGATCGTCAGCGCCGGCTGGAAGGCCACCTGCAGGCTGACCTCGTACGCGTCCACGCCCAGAGCGTAGGGCCTCGTGCCGCCCCCCGGTCAGAGCCGACGCGGTGATGGTGGCCGAGCCCGGTCGGCCCCTGCCAGGTCCGGTCCGCCGCTCGTACACTGCCGCGCATGGCGGTTCGTCCGGGCCGGCCGGCCCAGACGGCGACCACCAGCGTGCCGATCGCGGAGCTGGTGGCCACCCTCTCGTACGCCGCCGACCTCGGGCTCGGCCAGCCGATGGACCACTGCATGCGGCAGACCGTCATCGCGCTGCGGCTGGCCGACCTCGCCGGCGCCGACGACGCCGACCGCGAGGCGACCTTCTACCTCGGCCTGCTCGCCAACTCGTACTGCCACGCGGACGCCGCCGAGCAGGCCACGTGGTTCGGCGACGACATCAGCTTCAAGGGCGACGGCTGGGAGCTGCTGGACATGAGCACCGTCCAGACCCTCGCCTGGCTGCTGCGCCGGGTCGGCTCGCACGGCACCGGCATCGAGCGGGCCAAGCGCGTCGTCCAGGTCCCGCTGGTGGGACAGCGTCGCGCCGAGGAGTTCCTCACCACGCACTGCACGCTCGGGTCGCAGTTCGCCACCCGCATCGGCCTCGACGAGACCGTCAGCACCGCCATGTACCAGGCGTACGAGCAGTGGGACGGCAAGGGTTGCCCGCAGCACCTGCGCGGCCAGCAGATCGGCCTGCCCGCCCGGCTCGTCCCGCTGGCCGCCATGGCCGAGGTGTACAACCGTCGGCGCGGCGTCGAGGGAGCGCGCGCGATCGTCCGCAAGCGCAGTGGCACCCAGCTCGACACCGGGCTCGCCGACCTGTTCGTCGAGCACGCGGAGCAGATCCTCGACGGCCTCGACGAAGCCTCCGAGTGGGACGCCGTCCTCGCCGCCGAGCCCGGGCTGTCCCGCCGCGTGTCCGGCGCCGAGCTCGACCAGGTGCTCGAGGCCATGGCCGACCTCGTCGACATCAAGTCGCCGTACCTCGCCGGGCACTCCAGGGGCGTGGCCAACCTCGTCGCGGCCGCCGCCCGCGGGTCCGGGCTGCCGGACGACGAGGTCACCGTGCTGCGGCGGGCCGCGCTCGTCCACGACCTCGGCCGGCTCGGGGTCTCCAACGGCATCTGGGACCGGCCCGCTGCGCTGAAGGAGGCCGACGTCGAGCGGGTCCGGCTGCACCCGTACCTCACCGACCGCATGCTCGCCCGGGTCTGGGCCCTCGGTCGCAGCCGCGAGGTCGCGTCCCGGCACCACGAGCGGCTCGACGGGTCCGGCTATCCGCGCGGTCTCACCGCGGCGTCGCTCACCCCGTCCGACCGGCTGCTCGCGGCCGCGGACGCTTACCACGCGATGACCGAGCCGCGGCCGTACCGGCCGGCGTTCGCCGGCACCGAGGCGGCGCGGCGGATGCAGGCCGAGGCCCGGGCCGGGCGCCTGGACGGTGACTCCGTCAACGCCGTGCTCGCCGCCGCCGGCCAGCGGGCGCCGGCCCGGCGGGAGTGGCCGCGCGGGCTCACCGCGCGCGAGGTCGAGGTGCTCACGCTGGTGGCGCGCGGCCAGTCCAACAAGCAGATCGCGCGTGAGCTCGGGGTGGCACAGAAGACCGCGTCGAACCACGTCGAGCACATCTACGCCAAGCTCGGCGTCTCCAGCCGGGCGGCCGCGACGCTGTTCGCCACCCAGCACGGCCTGACCGGGTACTTCGAGTCGGCTTAGCCCGGCTCGACCCGGGCGCAGAAGATGAGGCGAACGCCTCATGACGCCCTCGCCCGCGCTCCCTACGGTCCCTGACCAGGACGTACCACCGCCAGCAGGGAGACCGCCATGACCACCGATGTCGCCCCGGAGATGCTCGCCCAGCTGAAGAAGATGACCAGGACCACCTGGGCACTCGGTGACTTCGCCGAGGTCGCCCGGCGGTCGCTGTGGAACGTCGGCGACGAGCTTGTCCGCCGCGTCGGGGTCGGCGTCGGCGAGGACGTGCTGGACGTCGCCTGCGGCACCGGGAACGTCGCCCTGCGCGCCGCCGAGGCGGGTGGCCGCGTCACCGGCGTCGACATCACGCCAGAGCTGCTCGAGGCCGGCCGCCGGCTCGCCGAGGACGCCGGCGTCACCGTCGAGTGGGTCGAGGGCGACGCCGAGGACCTCCCGTTCGAGGACGCCAGCTTCGACCTCGTGCTGTCGACGTTCGGCGTGATGTTCGCACCGCGGCACCAGGTCGCCGCCGACGAGCTCGTCCGCGTGCTGCGACCCGGTGGGCGTCTGGGCATCTGCTCGTGGACGCCGGAGGGGGCGCAGGGCGAGTCGTTCCGGGTGCTGGGCGCGCACCTGCCGCCCCCGCCGCCGTTCGCGCAGCCGCCGCTGCTGTGGGGGACCGAGGCGCACGTGCGGCAGCTCTTCGCCGGTTCCGGGGTCACCCTCGAGTTCGAGCGGGCGACGGCGGTCGAGCCGCAGCGGTTCGCCTCCGGCTACGAGGCCGCGGACTGGTCCGCCGAGAACTTCGGCCCGCTGATCATGGCCAAGCCCATGCTGGAGGCCAAGGGTGTATGGCCGCAGCTGCGGGAGGACTTCGCCAGGATGTACGACCAGAACGTCCCGCCGGAGTACCTGATGGCGCTCGGCCGGAAGATCTAGGAGGCGCGCGTCATGGGCTACTACGGGACCCACGTCCTGCCCCGGTTGCTGGACGTCGCGGGTGGGACCAAGGGGATCGCGCCGCTGCGCCGGCGCACCTGCGAGGGACTGGCCGGGGAAGTCGTCGAGATCGGGTTCGGGTCCGGTCTGAACGTGCCCTTCTACCCGTCGGGCGTGACCCGGGTGGCCGCGGTCGAGCCGTCCGACATCGGGTGGCAGCTGGCCGGCAAGCGGCTCGCGGTGGCCACGGTGCCGATCGAGCGGGCGGGGCTGGACGGCCAGTCGCTGCCGTTCGACGACGACTCGTTCGACGCGGCCCTGTCGACCTGGACGATGTGCACGATCCCGGATGCGGCGGCTGCACTGGGGGAGCTGCGGCGGGTGCTGCGGCCGGGCGGGACGTTGCACTTCGTGGAGCACGGGCTCGCGCCGGACGCGAAGGTGCGCAAGTGGCAGCACCGGATCGAGCCGCCGTGGAAGCGGGTGGTGGGCGGCTGCCACCTGACCCGCGAGATCGAGTCGATGGTCACGGAGGCGGGGTTCACGATCACCGAGCTCGACGTCTTCTACGAGAAGGGTGGCCCCAGGTGGGCCGGCGCCGCGTCCCTGGGAGTCGCCCTCTCCAAGTGAGGGGGCCGGAATCGCCTGCCGCACTGGCTAGGGTGCGGCCGTGCGATTCGCGACCTGGAACTGCTGCTCCGGCGGCGTCGCGAAGGTCCGCGCGCTGGAGCAGCTGGGGGTCGATCTGGCCGTCATCTGCGAGGCGCCCCTGCGCGACCCGCGCCGGTCGCCCACGCCCACGCTCACCGAGCCGGCACTCGGCTGGTTGTCCGCCGGAGACATCCCGAACAAGGCCGTGGCGATCGCTTCGTTCGCCGGCGAGCTGGAACGTCTGGGTCCTCGCGAGGCCGAGGGGCAGTGGACGGTCGCCGCGAAGGCCACCGCAGGACCGTCCGTGCTCGGGGTGTGGAGCCGACCGCCGCGGCCGAGCGCTCTCGCCTACCGGGCGCAGGTGGTCGACTCCCTCGAGGCGTACGCGGACCTGCTGACCGCCGGCGACATGATCGTGGCCGGGGACTTCAACATCGGTCAGCCGGCGAGCGGCCCGGCGGGCGACGGCGGGAGCTCGGGAGCGCGGGCGCGCTGGGAAGCGCTCGGGCTCGTCAGCGTCTACCACGCCTTCTACGAGGAGCCGTTCGGGTCGGCCACCAGGTCCACCTACTTCCATCAGCGCAAGGAAGCGGCCGGGTGGCACATCGACTACGTGCTGCTCCACGAGAGCCGCATGGATCGAGTCCGGGACGTGCGCGTCGGTACCTTCGCCGACTGGGTCGCCCCGGGTCACAGCGACCACGTCCCGTTGATCGTCGACCTCGACTGGTCGCTCGCTGGGCAGACCTACGGGCAGGTAAGGCCGGAATTCGGCCTTACCTGCCCGTAGGTTCCCCGGAGGCGGGGTCGGTCAGGTGCGACTGTGCGTGCGGTAGTAGTCGCGCCAGATCAGGCGGTGGATGGGGATCCACCGGGGTAGCGACCGGATGCCGGGGATGAACGGCACCAG
Organism: uncultured Actinomycetota bacterium; assembly: GCA_963771835.1. GTDB lineage: Bacteria > Actinomycetota > Actinomycetes > Prado026 > Prado026 > CAVQCJ01. The sequence goes on along the minus strand of CAVYVA010000002.1, from coordinate 506,959 downwards.
GATCAGTCCGAGCGTCAGCAGCATCATCAGCACCCAGACGTAGGCGTCCGCGTTCGCGCCCACCGTCGTGCTCTCGTCGCTGAACGGCTTGACCTGGTACCAGAACGTGTACAGCCACAGCCAGGACTGGCCGGGGTAGCTGCCGGTCTCGTTCATCATCCCCCACTGGTCGCCGCCGAGGTTCTGGGCCCGGGCCTGGTCCTCCAGGAAGGTGCCGTCGGCGAGGAACAGCAGCGAGTACGTGTAGTCGGTGTTGTAGAACTGCCCCTGCGCCTGGATCACGCTGTCGAGCGCGCCACCCTGCGCGGCAGCCAGCTCGGCCGCCGCCAGCGCCGGCACCGGTCCGTACTCGCCGGGCGCCGCCTTGGTGTAGTCGCCGTCCGGTGCGGCCGCGATCGCGTCCGAGTAGTCGCCGGCCCACTTCGCCTGCTGGTCCGCCGAGGCGCCCTTCCACTGGGCCAGCGCCGCCGTCGTCGTGCTGTCCGGCGGCATGGACGACAGCGGGCCGATCACGAAGTCGTTCGCCGTGTTGATCGGGATCCGGACCCCGGCCCACTTCTGCAGCTGCAGCGGTCCGACGTGCTGCGCGGCGTCCGCGGTGTCGTTGTACGGCTGCCCGTACCCCGCCGTCCCGCTGGTTCCGGCGAGCTCCTGCGCCGTGGTCGACACGAAGTCGGACGGTGCGGCCGTCGCCCACGTCTTCATCGTGGTGCTCCGGTCGTCCGGCGACCCGAAGGCGACGGCCAGTCCGAGGGTGAGCGCGCCCACGACCAGGATCGCGATCACGAACTCCTTGACCAGGTCGTACTCGCGGTTGGCCCCGGCCCAGGGACGCCGGGCGAGGTCAGCGTGCGCCGTCATGACGTCGCCTCCGTCGTGAGGTCAGGTTCGGTCTTGGCGCCAGGCTCGGTCCCGAGGTCGGCAGCGGGCGTGAAGTCCGCTTCCGTCGCTGCGATCGGCGGGACGACGCCGTGCTTGCGTACGAGCAGCACGTGCCACACCACGAGGGCTCCGAGCACCAGCGGCAGCAGCGCCACGTGGTACAGCAGCATCTGGCCGACGTTCAGGACGTTGAACCACGCCCCGATGCCGACAGAGTTCAGGCCGTCCTTGGCCTGGGTGGAGATCCACTGGGAGTCGAAGTTGGTCTGGATGAGGTATCCGGTGAACGCGGTCCCGATCGAGGCGAGGAAGCAGACGACCCCGGTGATCCAGGTCATCGCCCGCCGGCCGCGCCAGGCGGCCATCCAGAACTTCCCCCACAGGTGCACGACCATGAACAAGAAGAACAGCTCCACGCTCCACAGGTGCACGCTGTTGAAGAAGAGGCCGACAGAGGAGGAGTGGTACCACTGCGGGCCTTCGAGGGTCAGGACGAGCCCGGACCCGATGATGAAGACCAGCGCCGCGATCGTGGCCACGCCGAACACGTAGATCCACGACGCGACATACTCGGGCTGCTCCTCGGGGAGGAGCTTCTCGGGCGGGAACGTGCCGAAGAACCGCTCGCGCAGGCGCCCGGTCCAGGTGGTCGGCTGCTCGCTGCTCATGGCCGCTTCCGCCCCTTCGGGAACGGCAGCAGGATCGCCAGGACGAACAGGACGATGATCACGCCGATCATCACCAGGTTCCCGACCGAGATCTGCACCGGCCCCCAGTCGAGGTAGTGGGCGGGCTGGTCGAGATTGCCGGCGAGTGGCGGCCCGGCGGCCTGAGCGACGCTGGTGAGCAATGCGGACATAACGCCTCCAGAGATGTCCAGATGACCCCATCCGACGTCCCGACGCTAGGGGGCGGCTCGAAGGCGCGAGCAGGGCCAAAGGTCCCTACTGCGTCGTCCGGACCGCGGGTCGTGGATCCTGGACTAAGGGCTGTACCTGGCGGAGCACATACTGGACGGGCATCTGGAGGAGCGCAATGGGCGAGACACCGACCGACCTGGTGGCTCGCACCCGCCTGTACCGTGCCGGGCGGCTGGCGAAGGAGGACTTCCCGGTCGAGGACCTGTCGACCTTCCTGGCCGAGCCGGACACCGTGCTCTGGGTGGACCTGTGTGCTCCGGACCGGACGGACCTCGCCGTCGTCGCGAGCGAGCTGGGCCTGCACGCCCTCGCGGTCGACGACGCCATCGCCCCTCGCCAGCGTCCGAAGCTGGACCGGTACGAGACGCACGAGTTCCTGAACATGTACGCGGTCCGGCTGGACCCGGACAGCGGTCGGATCCAGCTCAGCGAGATCTCCGCGTTCGTCACGCCGCGGACGCTCGTGACCGTGCGCAAGGACCGGTCGTTCGACATGGACGCGGTGGTGTCGCGGTGGGACGACTCCGTCGACCTGGCCGTCAACGGGGTGGGGTTCCTTCTGTGGGGGCTGATCGACCATGTCGTGGACGGCCACTTCGACGCCGTGCAGACCATGGACGAGCAGATCGAGGGCCTGGAGGACCTGCTGTTCGACGAGCGGCCGCACGACCAGGCCGTGCAGCGTCGGAGCTTCGCCCTGCGCGCCAGCCTGGTCACGCTGCGCCGGGTGGTGCTCCCGATGCGAGAAGTCGTGAACTCGCTGCTGCGGCGCGACCTCGCGATCGCCACCCCGGCCATGGCTCCGTACTTCCAGGACGTGTACGACCACGTGCTCCGGGCCACCGAGTGGACCGAGTCGCTGCGAGACCTGGTGACGACGATCGTCGAGACCAACCTGACCCTGCAGGGGAACCGGCTCAACGTCATCACCAAGAAGGTGACGAGCTGGGCGGCGATCATCGCGGTCCCGACGGCGATCACCGGTTTCTACGGGCAGAACCTGCCCTACCCGGGTTTCGCGCAGACCTCCGGCCTGGTCGTGTCCTGTCTGCTCATCGTGGTGATCTCGACCGCGCTGTACATCACGTTCAAGCGCAAGGACTGGCTGTAGCCACGGTCGAGGGTCAGGTGATCGTGCCGACGATCGGGGCCAGGACCACCTTGAGGATCATCGCCACCGGGTACACCAGCGCGTAGTCGAGGTTGACCCGCGGATCCTGTCCGGTGCGCTCGTTGGCATAGGCGAGCACCGCCGGCTGGGTGCCGACCGCTGCGACCTGACCGGCCAGCCGCGGACCGGTCACCCCGGCCAGGTACGGCCACGCGTACAGCATCGTCACGGCCGTCAGGCCGGTGACCGTGATGCCGGCCAGGAGCAGGCGGGGCCCCTCGTCGCTGGTCGCCGCCTGTGCCAGCGCGTGCCCGGCGGTCGACCCGGCGTAGGCCAGGAAGAGCAGCACCCCGAGCTGGTTGACCGCGCCCGACGCCTGGTACGGGATGGTCCACAGGACCGGCCCGGTCCGCTGGATCCGGCCGAGCACCAGTCCCACCAGCAGGGGACCGCCGGCAACGCCGAGCGCGAAGGTCCCACCGCCCGGTTTCGGCACCTCGACCAGCCCGAGCAGCAGGCCGAGCACGAGGCCGACTGCGAGCCCGACAGGGTTCAGGTCGAAGGCACCGCGCTCGGAGTCCCCGAGGAACGCGGCGACCGATCCCATCTGCTCCCTGCGGGCCACGACGCGTACCCGGTCGCCGAGCTGCAGGACCAGGTCGTCGGACGCCAGCAGGTCGACGTCGCCTCGCCGGACCCGGGTCGCGGTCGCGCCGAAGCGCCGCGCCAGCGCCAGCTGGTCCAGGCGGCGACCCGCCACCTCCCGGCTGGACACGGTGATCCGGCGGAAGTCGAGCTGCGACCGGTCGAGCACGAGCGGCACGGTCGACAGGTGCCCCAGGTCGCGCACCACTCCATCGACGACGGCGGCGTCGCCCACGGCCGTGAGCACGTCGCCGACGACAGGTACGGCCTGGTCCGACGCGACCGCGACGGTGCCGGGATGCCCCGGCGAGTCGCCGTGCATGATCCGGGAGAAGACGACCTTGTTGTCGTATCGCTCCTCGAGCGCCCGCAGGGACGGCAGCCCGTCCACGTCGACGCGGACCGTGCGCTGTTCGAGGCTGGGCACCGGGCCGGGCTCGGCCACGTCCGCGGCGAGCGTCCCGCGACGCAGGCTGCGCGCCGAGGCCAGCAGCATGCCGACGACGCCGAACAGGTACGTGACGGAGTAGCCCACGGTGGGCGCCGACGACTTGAGCTGCTCCAGGCTGGCAGCCAGAGCGGGGGTGTTGGTGAGCGATCCCGTGTAGACCCCGGACAGCACCGGGCCGCGCAGGCCCAGGAGCAGGCAGACGCCCACCGTCACCATCGCCGCGAGGACGAGCAGGCCGGCCGCGAGCACCAGCGACCGGCCGCCGGTGCGCAGGGTCGCGAAGAACGACGGGCCGGCCGAGACCCCGATCGTGTATGCGAACAGCGCGAGCCCGAGCTGGCCCAGCACCAGGGGAAGCCGGAGCCGCTCGTCGTAGGCCGAGAAGGCCAGCGCCACGAACAGGACCGCGGCCGGTCCCAGGCCGAACCCGCGCCAGCGGATCGCGCCGATGGCGCTGCCCACGGCCAACAAGGTGAACAGGAGCAGCAACGGGTTCTCGGCTGCGAGGTCGGCATATCCGCGAAGGGGATCTCCAAGGTTCACGGACCGATGCTCGCACCGATCGGCCCCTCTACCCCCGAGGTGGAGGACGGTGCGGCCACGGTGCCGGAGCCGAGCGCGAGGTCGACGGGGCAGGATGGGAACTCAGCCGGTCCGAACCCGACCCGAGGAGCCGCCGTGCCCAACCGCCTGGCGAGCTCGACGAGCCCGTACCTGTTGCAGCACAAGGACAACCCGGTCGACTGGCAGGAGTGGGGCGACGAGGCGTTCGCGGAGGCGCGCGCACGCAACGTCCCGGTCCTGCTCTCCGTCGGGTACGCGGCCTGCCACTGGTGCCACGTGATGGCGCACGAGTCCTTCGAGGACGACGCGACGGCCGCCCTCATGAACGAGCGCTTCGTCACCATCAAGGTGGACCGCGAGGAGCGCCCGGACGTCGACGCCGTCTACATGGAGGCGGTCCAGGCGATGACCGGGCACGGCGGCTGGCCGATGACCGCGTTCCTGACGCCGGACCGCGAGCCGTTCTACGCGGGCACGTACTTCCCGCCCACCCCCACGCGCGGGATGCCGTCGTTCACCCAGGTGCTGACGGCGATCTCGGAGAGCTGGGAGAGCGAACGCGAGCAGGTAACCTCCGCGGCGAGGACCATCGCCGGGCGCCTGGCCGAGCGCGCCGGCCTCGGCGACCTCCCGACGCAGCAGCCGCCGACGCGCGACGACCTCGCGACGGCGACGCGAGGTCTGCTCAGCCAGTACGACCGCGCGGCCGGCGGGTTCGGCGGTGCGCCGAAGTTCCCGCCGTCGATGGTGCTGGAGTTCTTGCTGCGCCACCACGCGAGCACCGGTTCGACGGTGGCCCTGGACATGGTGTCCGGGACCTGCGAGGCGATGGCCCGCGGCGGCATCTACGACCAGCTGGCGGGCGGGTTCGCGCGGTACAGCGTGGACGGCGGGTGGGTGGTCCCGCACTTCGAGAAGATGTTGTACGACAACGCGTTGCTGCTTCGGGTGTACGCGCACTGGTGGCGGGCGACGGGCGCGCCGCTCGCGGCCCGGGTGGCGCGCGAGACGGCGCAGTTCCTGCTCCGCGACCTGCGCACCGAGCAGGGCGGGTTCGCTTCCGCCCTGGACGCGGACACGGCCGGGCACGAGGGTCTGACGTACGTCTGGACACCGCCGCAGCTGATGGCGGCGCTGGGTGGCGACGACGGCGCGTGGGCCGCGGCGCTGCTCGAGGTGACCGCCGACGGGACGTTCGAGGACGGCGCCTCCACGTTGCAGCTGCGGCGCGACCCGGACGACGCGGACCGGTGGGCGCGGGTCCGGATGGCGCTGTTCGAGGTGCGGGCGAGCCGCGAGCAGCCGTCCCGGGACGACAAGGTCGTCGCGGCCTGGAACGGGCTGGCGATCGCGGCCCTCGCGGACGCGGCGGTGCTGTTCGACGAGCCGGCATGGCTGGATGCCGCCGTGCGGTGCGGCGAGCTGCTCGTACGGGTGCATGGCGGTCTGCGCCGGGGACGGGACGGCCGGCTGCGGCGGGTGTCGCGCGACGGGACGGTCGGCGCGCATGCGGGCGTGCTGGAGGACCAGGCGGATGTGGCGGAGGGCTTCCTGTGCTCTGTACGCGGCGACCGGCGACGCGCGCTGGCTGCGGCACGCCGGCCGGTTGCTCGAGGAGGTGCTGGACCACTTCCGTGCCGAGGACGGTTCGCTCTTCGACACGGCCGACGACGCGGAACCGCTGCTGCGCCGCCCGCAGGACCCGTCCGACAACGCCACCCCGTCCGGGACGTCCGCGGCGGCCGGCGCGCTGCTGTCGTACGCCGCGTACACGGGCTCGAGCCGGCACCGGGAGGCGGCCGAGCAGGCGCTCGGGGTGTACGCGGAGCTGGCTCGGCGCTACCCGCGCTTCGGCGGCTGGGGGATGGCCGTGGCGGAGGCCGGGCTGGACGGGCCGCGCGAGGTGGCCGTGGTCGGCCGCCGCGGCGACCCGGGCTTCGACGAGCTGCTGCGGACGGCCCGTCGCGGCACGGCGCCGGGGCTGGTCATCGCCTGGGGCGACCCCGGTACGGACGCCGACCCGGACGCGGACCAGACCGTCCCGCTGCTGGTCGACCGCCCGATGCGGGACGGCCGGGCGACGGCGTACGTGTGCCGGGGCTTCGTCTGCGACGCCCCGACGGCGGACGCGCCGGTGCTCGCGGCCGCCGTGTCCGCCCGCGGCGAACATCCGCCGACGGGCCTGGTGCTAACAACGTAATCGTGTAATCGTGCCTTCATGACGACGAACAACGAGCACATCGAGAAGATCCGCGGCTGGCTGACCGGCCGGCTGCCCCAGGACTGGTTCGAGGGCGCCCCCGAGGTGCTGCTGGACCGCGAGGAGATCACGGTCGTGGGCACGCTGGTCGCGCCGGCGACGGCCGAGGGCGCGTCCGAGGCCGAGCAGGCAGCGGCGACCGCGGGCCGCATCAAGGAGTTCCGGGAGCGCACCCGCGACCAGCGCATCGAGGTCGCCCGCGAGCTCGAGCACCGCACCGGGCGCAAGGTCGCGTGGGGCGTCCAGGTCGGCGAGCGGCGCGAGCTGTTCACGACGCTCTCGGTGCCGGTCATGACGCGGTTGCGGCAGCCCGAGCGGCTGGTGCTGGACACGTTGGTGGACGCGGGCGTGGCCCGTTCCCGGTCCGAGGCGCTGGCGTGGTGCGTGAAGCTGGTCGGCAAGAACGCCGACGGCTGGCTCGGGGACCTGCGCACCGCGATGGAGCAGGTCTCCAAGGTCCGCGCCGAAGGCCCCGGCGCCTGACCGGTCCCACCCCGCGGTCGTTGCATACGGATTGGGGGCTATGACCCCCAATCCGTATGCAACGAGCCGGAAGGGCTCAGTTCGAGTAGACGACCAGCGACACGGCGACGTACTGGCACACGTACGCCATCAACGTGAGCGTGTGGAACACCTCGTGGTACCCGAACCAGGTCGGGTACGGGTCCGGTCGGCGCGTCCCGTAGACGATGCCGCCGACGGTGTACAGCAACCCGCCGACCGCGATCAGCACGAGCATCGCGACACCGCCCGCACGGGTGAACTCCGGCAGGAACGCCACGGCCACCCAGCCGAGCGCGACGTACGCGGGCACGTACAACCAGCGCGGCGCGCCCACCCAGAGCACGCGGAAACCGACGCCGACGAGCGCGCCGATCCAGACGATGAGCAGCAGCGCGGTCCGTTGGCCGCCGGGCAGCAGCAGCACGGCGAACGGCGTGTAGCTGCCGGCGATGATCAGGAAGATGTTGGCGTGGTCGAGCCGCTTGAGCACGCCCAGCGTGCGCGCCTCCCACGCCCCGCGGTGGTACACCGCGCTGACCGTGAACAGCAGCACGGTCGTCACCGCGTAGACGGCGGACGCGATGATCTCGGCGGCGCCGCGGGACAGCGAGACCAGCACGATGCCGGCGACGACCGAGACCGGGACGGCCCCCGCGTGCAGCCACCCGCGCAACCTGGGCTTGACGTTGGCCGGGACGTGCCCGCCGGCCCGCTCGACCGCGGCGCCGAGGCGATGGTCGACGGCCTCCTCGATCCGGCCGGGCAGACCGGACGACGGCGGGACCGCGGCGGAGGCCGGCGGCGCCACCGGCGCGGACGGGTCGACCTCCTCGATGTGCACAAGGCACCGTAACCTACGCAAGCGTAGGTTACGAAACGATCGGGGCCCGCGGCGGTACGCTCGCAGTCTCGATCTTCCCGAAAGGTGCCGTCGCCGCAATGGGCCTGTCCGACTTCCTCTACCGGGCCTACGGGCGCCGGATCGCGGCGTCGCTGCCCAAGCAGCGGATCCCCCGGCACGTGGGCGTGATCCTCGACGGCAACCGCCGCTGGGCGCGCCAGGAGGGCACCTCCGCGGCGCACGGGCACCAGGCCGGCGCCGACAAGATCGAGGAGGTGCTCGGCTGGTGCGAGGAGGTCGGGGTCGAGGTCGTCACGCTGTGGCTGCTGTCGACCGACAACCTGAACCGCCCCGAGTCCGAGCTGGCGCCGCTGCTGGGGATCATCGAGGAGACCGTGCGGCAGCTGGCGGCGACCGGCCGGTGGCGCGTGCACCCGATGGGCGCGCTGGACCTGCTCCCGGACGAGACCGCGTCGGTGCTCAAGGCCGCGGCCGACGAGACCGCGGACATCGACGGGCTGATGGTGAACGTCGCCGTCGGGTACGGCGGCCGCCGCGAGATCGCCGATGCGGTGCGCGGCATGCTGCAGGAGCACGCCGGCCGCGGGACGTCGATCGAGGAGCTGGCCGAGGTGCTCGACGTCGAGCACATCGCCGAGCACCTGTACACCCGCGGGCAGCCGGACCCGGACCTGGTGATCCGCACGTCCGGTGAGCAGCGGCTCTCCGGCTTCCTGCTCTGGCAGAGCGCGCACTCGGAGTTCTACTTCTGCGAGGCGTACTGGCCGGACTTCCGCAAGGTCGACTTCCTGCGCGCGCTCCGGTCGTACGCCGCACGCAGCCGCCGCTACGGCAGCTAGCCGAGCGTCACCTGGCTCGCCCGGATCTTCGCGGCCGTCCTTGCCGCGCGCGCGGCCACCCGTCGCGCCGACGCGCCGGCCGCCCGGACGACGTCGCCGACGGGCACCGGCGGCAGGTTGTTCTGGAAGTTGGGCGCGTACAGCGTGCCCTGCACGACGACGTCGCCCAGGAACACCGCGACGCCGTCCGCGACGAGCGCGGTCGAGCCGGCGTCGTCGGCCTGGGCGAAGACCCCGACGCCGCCACCGGTCGCGATGCCCTGGACGCCGACGGCCTGGGCGCCGTCCGAGCTCGCCAGGACCGCCGTGCCGCCGCCGAACTGCGTGGAGACGACGCCGTACGAGAGCTCGTTGGTGGTGCTGGCGACCACGCCGTTGGCGGCCGCGCCGATCGCGGTCACGCCGGCCTCGTTGCCGTTGACGCTGGCCAGCGGGACGGTCTGCGTCGCGACCAGTGCGGAGACGCCGATGCCCGACGAGGTGAGCAGCGCGCCGACGGTCTTGCCGCCGTTCGCGAGCAGTGCCCCGCCGCCGCTGTTCGTCGCGGAGCTGTTCGAGGCCGACAGCCCCCACTTGTTGCCGGCGCGCGTGCTGGTCAGGCAGCCGTGCCCGGTGTAGCTGGTGAGCGTGGTCGCCGAGCCGCTGCTGGTGTTGGTCACCGCGAGGGCGTTCGCGGTCGTCGTCGCGGTGATCCCGGTGGCGGCGGTCGCGGAGTTCGCGTGACCGAGCACCACCGCCGCCCCGTTCGCGGCGGACGCCGGCTGCGCGATGACGGCGCCGGCCGCGGAAACCGCGACGGCCGTCGCGCCACCGAGCAGGAGCCGGCGCCTGGTGGGGCTGGACCCGCCCTCGGCGGCGTCGGGCGCAGGGGTGCGGGCGGGTGCGGACATGCGAGTCCCATCGGTCGGGGGGCCTGAGGGGGCCCCGGGATCGTCCATCTCGTCGTTGCCTGTATCGGCACCAGGATTCCCCGACTCGACCCCGGGACGGGTGAGGCGCCTGTGGCGGCGTGGCGTCGCGGATCCGGCCCGCCTCGGTCGTACCTTCGGCGGGACGGCTCGGCACCCGCCGCGTCGTTCGGGAGGCCCACCACCGCATGCAGACGCTGCGCGGAAGGGGGCCGGCACCCGGCCCTCGGGCCCGGTCCCGGTCCTCGGCGCACGAGTGACCTCCGGGCGTGGTGCGCGCCCGTGCAGGAGTGGAACGTGGCTGCTGCCCGTCGTGTCCCCGATGCCTCCCGCACCTCACGTCGCGGCTGCGGCCGTCGGACGTACGTGCTCGACACCAGCGTGCTGCTCAGCGACCCGTCGGCGCTGCTGCGGTTCGCCGAGCACGAGGTGGTGCTGCCGGTCGTGATCGTGACCGAGCTGGAGGCCAAACGGGCGCATCCCGAGCTCGGGTACTTCGCGCGGCAGGCCTTGCGGCTGCTCGACGACATGCGGGTCACGCACGGGCGGCTGGACGAACCGATCCCGCTCGGTGTCGAGGGCGGCACGCTCCGGGTCGAGCTCAACCACACCGACGCCGCGCTGCTGCCGGCCGGGTTCCGGCTCGGGGACAACGACAGCCGCATCCTCGCGGTGGCCCGAAACCTGGCCGCCGAGGGGCACGACGTCGTCCTGGTGTCCAAGGACCTGCCGCTGCGGGTCAAGGCGTCGGCGGTCGGTCTGGCGGCCGAGGAGTACCGGGCCGAGCTGGCGGTGGAGTCCGGCTGGACCGGGATGGCCGAGCTCGAGGTCGGCGCGGACGATCTCGACCGCCTCTACGAGCAGGACCGGGTCGAGATCCTGGCCGCGGCCGAGCTGCCCTGCCACACCGGCCTGGTCCTGCTGTCCGAGCGGGGCAGCGCGCTGGGCCGGGTCCTGCCGGACAAGAGCGTCCGGCTGGTCCGGGGCGACCGGGACGCCTTCGGTCTGCACGGGCGCAGCGCCGAGCAGCGGATCGCCCTGGACCTGCTGCTCGACCCGGACGTCGGGATCGTGTCGCTCGGCGGCCGCGCCGGCACGGGCAAGTCGGCGCTCGCCCTCTGCGCCGGGCTCGAGGCGGTGCTCGAGCGGCACCAGCACCGACGCGTCGTCGTGTTCCGTCCGTTGTACGCCGTCGGCGGTCAGGACCTCGGCTACCTGCCGGGCACTGAGGCGGAGAAGATGACGCCGTGGGGGCAGGCGGTGTTCGACACTCTCGGTGCGCTGACGACACAGGACGTCGTCGACGAGGTGGTCGACCGCGGCATGCTCGAGGTGCTGCCGCTGACGCACATCCGCGGACGTTCGCTGCACGACGCGTTCGTCATCGTCGACGAGGCGCAGTCGCTCGAACGCAACGTCCTGCTCACCGTGCTGTCGCGCATCGGATCGGGTTCACGCGTGGTGCTCACGCACGACGTCGCGCAACGCGACAACCTGCGCGTCGGACGTCACGACGGTGTCGTCGCGGTCGTCGAACGGCTCAAGGGACATCCGTTGTTCGCGCACGTCACATTGACGCGCAGCGAGCGTTCGCCGATCGCCGCGCTGGTGACCGAGATGCTCGAGGAGCTGCCCGGCTGACCCATCATTGCCCCAGCACCGCACCACCCTCCGACTGATGCACATGTGTCGGGCCTTCGGCACCCGCCAAGGCCCCACACATGCGCATCAGTCGGGGAAGGGTCGAGAGTTCGTGCCCTCAACGTCGGATCGAGGTTGACGGCGAGGGTTGAGGTCAGGGTTCAGACCCGTTGGGAGGCCTCGTATCGGCGGAGTGTGATCTAGCACGCACGTAGCGTGTTTCATGTACCCGATGTGACCCATGGCACCCCCTCCCGGCTTGCCTCTGCGCACCTGTTCCTGGAGGGTTGATCCACGTCAGACCCTGCGCATGGACTTCTTCCACGCGCCGCTCCGCACCACATCCCCTCGAGGAAGTCCTCCTCGACGGCTCGGCGGAGCCAGTGTCCCCGGCCCCGAGCATGCGAGCTGGTGCGACCCGTGGCCGGGGTACCGATCGCGACCGGTGTCAGCACTGTTCGTGACGTACTGGAAGGACAACGCTCGATGAACCGGATCCCGGTCCGGGGGGTCGGCTTCGCCGCGGCTGCGATCGCGGTGACTTCGCTCGCCTGGGGCGCACCCGCCCCGACGGGTCACTCAGCCATGACGAACCCGGTGACGTCGTCGCTGTCGGCGGCCGTGCTCGTCACTGCCTACATGCCGCAGACGGAAGGGACGTCCGCGGAGATGGCACAGCTGCATGCGGCGCGGCTGCGCGTCGAGCATGCCGGCGACATCGCGCAGGCAAGTGCGCTGCACGCCGCGCACATGGCGCAGCTCGCGAAGCAGCGCGGCGCGGTCTCGTCGTCGAACGTCACCCGTTCGTCGGTGCGCACCGTCGTCCCGGGCTCGGTGCGCGCACTCGGCCAGACGATGGCTGCCGCGCGCGGCTGGACCGGCCAGCAGTTCGCCTGCCTGGACGAGCTGTGGACCAGGGAGAGCCACTGGCGCGTCGGCGCGTACAACTCGGGCAGCGGCGCATACGGCATCCCGCAGGCCCAGCCGGGCTCGAAGATGACCTCGGCCGGACCGTCCTGGCGCACCAGTGCCGCGACCCAGATCGCCTGGGGGCTGGCCTACATCGCCCGCACGTACGGGACGCCCTGCTCGGCCTGGGGCTTCTGGCAGGACCACCTCTGGTACTGAGGCGCCCCCCGGCGCCGCGAGGAAGCCCCCTGCAGCTCCGGTCGGACCGCAGGGGGCTTCCTCGTCGGGCCCCGAAGGGCCGTTGGCCGGCCGTCAGGCCACGTCGCGCGGCAGCGTCAGGGCCACCGAGCCGGCCGTGAGTGCGGCCGCCCAGCCCACCAGGACCAGCGCGGCCAGCCCGGGGGCCAGCAGCCCGACCGTCCCGCTGCCGGCGCCGGTCAGCGACACCGCCGCCTCGGTCGGCAGCCAGCGGCCGACCGACGGGGCGACGTTCTGCAGGATCGCGACCTCGACCAGCTGGATCCACAGCAGCCCGCCGACGATCGCGCCGAAGGTGTTGCGGGTCAGCGCACCGAGCGCGACACCGAGCAGCCCGAACGCCACCGTGGCGAGCACCGAGCCCCAGTACAGCCGGAACACGTCGACCGGCAGGTGGTGCACGCCCTTGGCCGCGTACATCGGGACGGCCACCGCGAGCGCCAGACCGAAGCTGACGAACCCGACCACCGCGCTGACCGCACCCACGGCGATCAGCTTGGCGACGACGACCCGGCCGCGGCGTGGTTCGCCGAGGTACGTGGCCGCCGCGGTCCTGGTCCGGTACTCGCCGGCCGACACGAGGATGCCGAGCACGAGCATCGCCATCGACGTGACGGCCGATATCGACAGAGTCTTGACGACGTTGTCGACAGTGCCGAGCGCGGGCGTGCCGTTGGTCCCGGCCACCAGGATCGCGGTCGCCGCCGCGACGACGGCCAGCACCGCGGAGGTGCCGAGCGACACGTAGACAGCAGGGGTGGTGCGCATCTTGAACAGCTCGAGGCCGACCTGGCGACGGAGGCCTTCGGTGGTGGTCATGACAGTTCCTTTCCGGGGGAGTGCACCAGTGCGTGGAAGGCGGACTCGAGCGAGTCGCCGGCGGGGACGAGGTCGGCGACCGGACCGGCCGTGACCAGCCGTCCGTGGTCGATGACGACCGCGTCGTCCGCGCTGTGCGCGACCTCGGCGAGCAGGTGGCTGGACAGGAAGACCGTCCCGCCCCGGTCCGCGAAGGAGCGCAGGAACGTGCGCAGCGTGTAGATGCCGTCCGGGTCGAGACCGTTGAACGGCTCGTCCATCACCAGCACGCCGGGGTCGCCGACGAGCGCCGAGCCCAGCGCGAGCCGCTGCCGCATGCCGAGGGAGAAGCCGCCGGTGCGACGGCGGGCCGCCTCGGTGAGGCCGACCAGTTCGAGCACCTCGTCGGCGCGCGAGTCCGGCATGCCGGCTGCGCGCGCCGTCATGCGCAGGTGGTTGCGGGCGCTGCGGTTCGGGTGGAAGCCCTGGTCCAGGACCGCCCCAACGGTGCGCAGCGGGTGCTCGAGGTCCCGGTAGTCGCGGCCACCGATCCGGGCCGTACCCGTGGTGGGCGCGGCCAGGCCGAGCAGCACGCGCATGCTGGTCGTCTTCCCGGAGCCGTTGGCGCCGAGGAAAGCGGTGATGCGACCGGGCTGCACGTGCGCGGTGAACGAGTCGAGAGCGGTGACGGCGCCGAAGCGCTTGGTCAGGTGGTCGAAGGTCAGGTCGTACATCGGGAGGCTCCTGAAGTCTGCGGGTGCTGCTGCTGACGTCCTCAAGACTCGTCGTGGCGAGGGCGGCCGTCGTCGGCGCGCAGGCGGAACCTGCGGTGCTCCCTGCGGCTGGTCGCAGACGGGGCCGTCAGCCCGCAGGCGTACGTCCGGAGACGGACGACCCGGGCGGCACGGCCTGGCTACGGTGGGGCCGTGCCCGCCGTCCAGGACCTGCGCCGACTGCGCCGCCCGCGCATGCGGCCACGGGTCCTGGACGCCGTCGTGGCCCTTGTGCTGCTCGCGGTGATGGTGCTGTCGATCGCGGGGAAGGCCCCGGAGACCGGGCAGCGCGGCGGCGACGCGCTGGCGTACCTGCTCTCGCTCGGGCTGTGCCTGCCCTTCGCCGTGCACCGCCGGCACCCGATGCTCGCGCTCGCCGTGGTGAGCGGGTCGCTGCTGCTGTTCGCGGCCCGGCAGTACGCGGCGTTCCCGGGGCTGAGCCTGTGGGTCCTGCTGTTCGCGATCGCCCTGCACGGCAGCCGTCGGACCGCCCTGGTCGCGCTCGCGGTGAGCCTCGCGGTGTTCAGCGTCGCGCTCGCGATGCAGCCGCCGGGCGTCGCGACCGGCTCGCAGTGGACGTCGACCCTGCTGGCCACCGCGGTCGCCTGGCTGCTCGGTGAGAACCAGCGCAACCGCCGGGCCCGGCTCGCGGCGCTGGAGCAACGGGCGAACCGGCTCGAGCGCGACCGGGAGGAGCGTGCGGCCCAGGCAGTGGCCGAGGAGCGGCTGCGGATCGCCCGCGAGCTGCACGACGTCGTCGCGCACTCGATGAGCGTCATCGCGGTGCAGTCCGGAGTGGGCAACCACGTCATCGACACCCAGCCCGAGCAGGCGCGTGCCGCGCTGGCCGCGATCGAGACGACCAGCCGGTCCGCGCTGGCGGAGATGCGCCGGCTGCTCGGCGTGCTGCGTCCGGACGGTGACCCGGCGACCGCGCTGACGCCGGCGCCCGGCCTGGCCGACGTGCCGGACCTGGTCGAGCAGGTCCGGGCCGGCGGCGTGCAGGCGGACGTCCAGGTGCGTGGCGAGCCGCACGAGCTGGCGCCGGGGGTGGACCTGTCGGCGTACCGGATCGTGCAGGAGGCGCTGACCAACGTCATCAAGCACGGCGGCTCGCTCGCGGACGTCGTGCTCGACTACGGCCCCGACGCGCTCGTCGTGCAGGTCAGCGACCGGCCGGCGCCGGGTGCTGCCCGGGTCGGGTCGGCCGCGCCCGCCACGGTCACCGACGGGTCGTCCGGGCACGGGATCATCGGCATGCGCGAGCGGGTCGCCGTGTTCGGCGGCGACTTCGAGGCCGGGCCGGTGCCCGGCGGCGGGTTCCGGGTCCGGGCCCGCCTGCCGTACGAGGGGGCGGGGCGATGATCCGGGTCCTGGTGGTCGACGACCAGGCGCTGGTGCGCGCCGGCTTCCGGGTGCTCGTCGACTCCGCCGCGGACCTCGAGGTCGTCGGCGAGGCGGCCGACGGTGCGGAGGCGGTGCTGCTGGCCGCG
This sequence comes from uncultured Actinomycetota bacterium, assembly GCA_963771835.1. Lineage (GTDB taxonomy): Bacteria > Actinomycetota > Actinomycetes > Prado026 > Prado026 > CAVQCJ01. Next base: position 491,141 of record CAVYVA010000002.1, on the reverse strand, counting down.
TCGCTCGCCCCCGACGTGGTGCTGATGGACATCCGGATGCCGGTCATGGACGGCCTGGAGGCGACGGCGGCGATCACCGCGGCGACCGACGACGTGCGCGTGCTGGTGCTCACCACGTTCGACCTGGACGAGCACGTGTTCGGCGCCTTGAAGGCGGGCGCCAGCGGGTTCCTGCTCAAGGACACCCCGCCGGCCGACCTGCTCGCCGGGATCCGGGTGGTCGCGGCCGGCGAGGCGCTGCTCGCCCCGAGCGTGACCCGGCACCTGATCGAGGAGTTCGTCCGTGGCCGGCCCGAGACCAGGCCGGCGCCGCCGGAGCTCGGCGACCTCACCGAGCGCGAGGTCGAGGTCCTGGTGCTGGTCGCGCGCGGGCTCTCCAACACCGAGATCGCCGAGCAGATCTTCGTGACCCCGGCGACGGTGAAGACGCACGTCAGCCGGCTGCTGATGAAGCTCGGCTCGCGCGACCGCGCGCAGCTGATCGTCGTCGCCTACGAGAGCGGGCTGGTCACTCCTGCGGGCGGGCCATCCGACGGACGTCCAGCGCCTCGTCCAGCTGCTCCTGGGTGATGCGTCCGTCCCGGACATGCCCGCGGTCGACGACGACGTCGCGGATCGTGCGTCGCTCGGCGACGGACTGCTTGACGACGGCGGCGACCTCCTCGTAGCCGAGGTAACGGTTGAGCCCGGTCGCGATGGCGGGCGACGACTGCGCCAGCGCGAGCGCGTGGTCGGCGTCCGCGGTGATACCGGCCACGCACCGGTCGGCGAGCAGCCGGGACGCCGAGGTGAGCAGCCGCAGCGACTGCAGCAGGTTGCGGGCGATCACGGGCACCATGACGTTGAGCTCGAACGCGCCCGCGGCCCCGCCCCAGGCGACGGCCGTGTCGTTCCCGACGACCTGTGCGCAGACCTGCAGCACCGCCTCCGGCACCACCGGGTTCACCTTGCCGGGCATGATCGAGGACCCCGGCTGCAGGTCCGGAAGGTGCAGCTCGCCGAGGCCGGCCCGCGGCCCTGAGCCCATCCAGCGGAGGTCGTTGCAGATCTTCGTGAGGCTGACCGCCAGCACCCGCAGCTGCCCGGACAGCTCGACCAGCGCGTCGCGCGCCGACTGCGACTCCAGCCCGTCCCGGGCCGCCGTGACGGGCTGGCCGGTGATCGCCGCCACCTCGGCGACGACGGCCGCGCGCCATCCCGGCGGGGTGTTGAGCCCGGTGCCGACCGCGGTGCCGCCGAGCGGGATCTCGGCCACCCGCGGCAGCGTGCCGGCGACCCGCTCGGCGCCGCGGCGGACCTGGGTGGCGTATCCGTGCAGCTCCTGGCCGACGGTCACCGGCACCGCGTCCATCAGGTGCGTGCGGCCGGACTTGACCACGTCGTCGAGCTCGGCGGCCTTGGCCTCGAAGGTCGCGGCGAGGTGGTCCAGGGCCGGCAGCAGCCCCTCGCGTGCGGACCGCAGCGCGGCCAGGTGCACGGCCGACGGGAAGTCGTCGTTGCTCGACTGCGAGGCGTTCACGTCGTCGTTCGGGTGCACGGGCCGGTCGAGCGCGCGGGACGCGAGCGTGGCCAGCACCTCGTTGACGTTCATGTTCGTCGACGTGCCCGACCCGGTCTGGAAGACGTCCACCGGGAACTGGTCGTCGTGCTCGCCGGCCGCCACCGCGCGGGCGGCCAGCACGACCGCGTCGGCGACGTCGCGGGGGAGCACCCCCAGCGCGGCGTTGGTGGCCGCCGCCGCCTCCTTGATCCGGGCCAGCGCGTGCACCAGCTCGACCGGCACCGGCTCGCCGCTGACCGGGAAGTTCTGCACCGCTCGCTGCGTCTGCGCCCGGTAGAGCGCGCCGGCCGGGACCCGTACCTCGCCCATCGTGTCGTGCTCGACGCGGGTGCCGTCGGCGGCCGCCGGCTCGGTGGGGATCGCCGCGGCCACGAACGCGTACGCGAAGAACCGCTCGGGGACGATCCGGACGTAGACGGGGTCCGGCGCCCAGTCGCTGGCCGCCCCCCCGTCGTAGACCTCGCGCCAGTGCTCCTCGAACGCGTCCCAGACCGCGTCGCCGGGCCGCACCAGCTGGGCGCGACCGTAGGTCCAGAACGCCACCTGGTCTGCGACGACGTGCGCGGCGCTCACCGCCGGCCGCGCGGTCAGGTGCCGGGCCCGGACCGACGACGCGGCGGTGCTGAAGTGGAAGTAGCCGTGCCAGAACAGGCCGTCGACGGGGGCGACCCGTGGCTGCCCGCTCGCCGTCACGGTGGCGACGGCGAGGTGCTTGACGCCCTGCAGGTAGGCCGCGACCTGACGGGCGGTCAGCCGCCGCTCCGGGCGGACGATCGCCCGCAGGTGGTCCCCGGCGGACGCGAAGCTACGGTCGATGAGCTCCTGCAGGTCGGCCAGCTCGGCCGGCGTCTCGTCCATGCGCCCCATCCTGCCGCGCCCGCGGACGACCCAGGCTCAGGCGGGGCGGTCGCCGATCGTCAGGGTGAGCGGGCGGGACACCTCGGCGAAGAAGTCGTTGCCCTTGTCGTCGACGACCACGAACGCCGGGAAGTCCTCGACCTCGATCCGCCAGACGGCCTCCATGCCCAGCTCGGGGTACTCGAGCACATCGACCTTGCGGATGCAGTCCTGGGCCAGCCGCGCGGCCGGACCGCCGATCGAGCCCAGGTAGAAGCCGCCGTGCTCGGCGCAGGCCTTCGTCACGGCCGCCGAGCGGTTGCCCTTGGCCAGCATCACCAGCGAGCCGCCGGCCGCCTGGAACTGGTCGACGTAGGAGTCCATCCGCCCGGCCGTGGTCGGCCCGAACGACCCGGAGGCGTAGCCCTGCGGGGTCTTGGCCGGGCCGGCGTAGTACACCGCCATGTCGCGCAGGTAGGCCGGCATGGGCCGGCCGGCGTCGAGCAGCTCCTTGATCTTCGCGTGCGCGATGTCACGCGCGACCACGAGCGGACCGGTCAGCGACAGCCGTGTCCGCACCGGGTACTTCGTCAGCTCGGCGCGGATCTGGTCCATCGGCCGGTTCAGGTCGATGCGGACCACGTCGTCGGACAGGTGCTCGTCGGTGGTCTCGGGCAGGAACCGGGCCGGGTCGCGGTCGAGCTGCTCGAGGAACACGCCCTCCGCGGTGATGCGGGCCCGCGCCTGCCGGTCCGCCGAGCAGGAGACCGCGATCGCGACCGGCACCGACGCCCCGTGCCGCGGCAGCCGCACCACCCGCACGTCGTGGCAGAAGTACTTGCCGCCGAACTGCGCGCCGATGCCGAACGCCTGCGTCAGCCCGAGGACCTCCGCCTCCATCTCCAGGTCGCGGAACGCGTGGCCGCTCGCGGAGCCGGCGGTCGGCAGCGTGTCCAGGTACTTCGCCGACGCGAGCTTGGCGGTCTTCAGGGCGTGCTCGGCCGAGGTCCCGCCGATGACGACCGCGAGGTGGTACGGCGGGCAGGCCGCGGTGCCGAGCGCGCGCAGCTTCTCGTCCAGGAACCGGGTCATCGCCGCCGGGTTCAGCACGGCCTTGGTCTCCTGGTAGAGGAAGGACTTGTTCGCCGAGCCGCCGCCCTTGGCCATGAACAGGAACGAGTACGACGGCCCGCCCTGGCCGTGGTGCGGCTCGCTGGCGTACAGCTCGATCTGCGCCGGCAGGTTCGTGCCGGTGTTCCGCTCGTCCCACATGGTCAGCGGCGCGAGCTGGCTGTACCGGAGGTTGAGCCGCGTGTAGGCGTCGTAGATGCCGCGCGCCAGGGCCTCCTCGTCACCGCCGCCGGTCAGCACGGTCTCGTCCTTCTTGCCGAGCACGATCGCGGTACCGGTGTCCTGGCACATCGGCAGCACCCCGCCCGCGGACACGTTGGCGTTCTTGAGCAGGTCGAGCGCGACGAAGCGGTCGTTCGGCGAGGCCTCCGGGTCGTCCAGGATCGACCGCAGCTGGCGCAGGTGGGCGGGCCGCAGGAAGTGCGCGATGTCGTGCATGGCCTCGTACGCCAGCCGGGTCAGGGCGTCCGGGACGACTTCCAGGAACGTCCGCCCGGCCGCCTCGACCGTGCTCACGCCGTCGGTGGTCAGCAGCCGGTACTCGGTGCCGTCCGGCCCGGTGGGCAGCAGCTCGCTGAACAGGAAGTTCGCCATGGCCCCAGCGTAGGTTCCCGCGGCAGCCGGTACAGGCACGGGTGCGTGGGGCCGAAACAAGGACGGGGCGGGCCAGGCATGATGTCCGCTCCCCGGTGCTGACCTGCGCCGGCCCAGGGAGGGAGATAGGTCGTGGACGAGCACGTGACGGGGGAGCCCGCAGGCGGACCGGACCCGGTCGCCGCGAGCGGCGGGACCGAGATGTCGCCGCCTGCCGCCCTGCCACCTCCGTGGGCGCCGGAGGTCCTCGACAGCGTCACCGCGCCGACCTGGTCGGTGCTGCCGGGCGGCGACGGCACCGACGGCGGCGCCCCGACCGGTCGGCGCCGCAGCCGGGCGCTGGTCGCCGGGATCACCGCCGCCGCCGTGCTGGTGACGGCCGGTGGCGCGTACGCGGCCTGGTCCCGGCTCAACGGCAACGGCCCGCAGCCGGCCGAGGTCCTGCCGGCCGGCACGGTCGCCTTCGCCGAGGTCGACCTCGACCCGTCAGCGGGCCAGAAGCTCGCCCTGCTCAACCTGCTGCACAAGTTCCCGGACAGCTCCGGCCTGAAGTCCACCGACGCCGACTTCGGCGACTGGCTGGTCCGGCGCCTGTCCGAGTCCGGCAGTTCCGGCGACGCGCTCGACTTCGGCAAGGACGTCCAGCCCTGGCTGGGCAAGCGGTTCGCGGTCGCGGCCGTACCGGCGCCGGCGGGCTCGGGCACCGGCGGCAGCCCTGTCGACGGCGTGCTCGTCGTGCAGGAGACCGACGAGCAGGCCGCCACCGCCGCGATGACCAAGCTGCGCGCGCACGGCTCGGACCACCTGGGCTTCGCCTTCGCCGACGGCTACCTCGTCGTCACCCCGGACTCGGCGAGGGGCGCGGCCCGGATCGTCGCCGACGGTCAGAAGTCGTCGCTGGCGGCCGACTCCCGCTTCACCTCCGACGTCGACTCGCTCGGCTCGGACCAGGTCGTCACCGCCTGGGTCGACGCCGCCAAGGCCGGCCAGCTGCTCAAGGACTCGCTCGGCAACGTCGCCGGCGTCGACAGCGGGCAGCTGGACGCGATGCTCGGCGCGAGCTGGAAGGGGCGCTGGGTGCTCGGCATCCACGCCGCAGACGAGTCGGTCGAGATGCGGATGCGGACGTTCGGGGCCGCGTCGTCCGCCCCGCCGGCCCCGCCGGTGAAGCTGGCGCACGTGGCGCCGGACGCCTTCGCCGTCCTCGCGGTCTCCGGCTACGGCCGCTCGGTGTCCGAGCAGTGGAAGCAGCTCAGCTCGCTGCCCGGCTACTCCGACATCGCCGACCAGGCCCGGCAGGCCGGGCTCACGCTGCCCGACGACCTGGTCGCGCTGGTCGGGGACCAGCTGACGCTGAGCGTCGGCGGCGACCCCACCGGGACGCCGTCGGTCCTGGCCACGGCCACCTCCAAAGACCCACAGGCCGGCAAGGCGGTGCTCGACAAGCTGCTCGCGCTGGCCGGGCCGGACAGCGTGCTCGGCATCTCGACCACGGTCGACGGCGACACCCTGTACGTGGGCTCGTCCGACGACGTCGTCGCGGCGGGCAAGGACAGCGCGTCGGCGGCCAAGGTCACCGACAGCGACCTCTTCCGGGCCGCCGTGGCCGACCCGGACCACGCCCAGGCGATCCTCTACGTGAACCTGGTCAAGCTCTGGTCGTCGCTGAAGGCGTCCGGCACGACCGTGGGCTCCCCGGAGCTGCAGAACCTCAAGGCGGTCGGGCTGTCCGCGACGACGTCCGGTGGCGACTCCGACGTGACCGTGCGGGTGGTCATCGGCTGAACCTCGTGTCAGGCCCAGCGCGGGCCTAGCCCGCGTAGTACGGGTCGGCCCCCATCGCGGCGAAAGCGGCCAGCGCGGACGGCGACGTCTCGACGCGCCAGTCGCAGGCCTTGTTCAGGTCGAAGTACATGACGCCGCGGTAGCCGGAGTACGGCGCCGTCTGGAACAGCGCCTGCGCGTCGGCGATCCACTGCGCCCGCCTGGACGGGTTCGCCGGGTCGTTCACGGAGGCGAACTCCGTGATCCACAGCTGCTCGCCCGGGTGCGCGGCCGCGAACGCCAGCTGGCCGCGGATGAGGAACTGCAACGAGTTCCACGGCACGGTCGGGTGGTTCGGGCAGTTGAACCAGTTGTACGCATCCACGGCGATCCCGTCGACGACGTCGTCCCCGGGGTAGAACGCCGGCACGTACTTGCGGTTCGCGGGCTTGACGGTGTAGCCGTACGCCGTCGTGATGAACATGAAGTGCACGTTGGTCGCGCCTTCGGCCCGGAACACCGACACCCAGTTCCGCCACGCCGCGATGTAGGCGGCCTGGGTCCCCAGCGCGTTGTTCCCGGCCTCCTCGGGCTCGTGCTGCATCGTCACCCACATCGGTGCGCCGAAGTCGCGGACGCGGTCGGCCCACGACTGCATCTGCGTGTACAGCGCGGAGCCGGGGCGCGCCGCCGCGATCGACGCCCACGGCTGCCCGGTGCCGCTGCGGGTCCGGGTCGCGACCGAAAGCACGATCGTCGTCCCCTGGGCCCGCAGACCGACCTCGTACGCGGTGGGGAACGGCGAGTCCCAGAACAGGAAGTCGCGGGTGGCACGCAGGGTCTGGCCCACCTTCGCCTGGAACGCCTGCACCGCCTGCAGCGGCGTCTGGTTCCCGGTGAACCGCACGGTCGCGCCCCACACCACCGGGGCCGGCGTCGCCGCGCCGGCGACAGGGGCGGGCACCGCGAGCACAGCCGCGCACACCATCGAGGCCCCCGCCGAGACCACCGCCCGAACCCGCACGGGGACAGCGTGCTCCTGCCGACGGCGCGAGGCTAGGCCGTCGCCGGTCCGACTTGACGTGACCAGGAGCACAATGCGATCGGTGAACCGGCCATCCGGCAGCGGCGTTGGCCCGGTATCGGGTGCGGTACCGGAGTCGGTGCTGCGACAAATGGTGAGGAGACGCGCATGTCGACGTTCCCTGGGCTTGGCCATGTGGCGGTGACAGTCACCGATCTCGACCGGAGCATTCCTTGGTACGAGGCTCTCTTCGGCGCGAAGCCGGTCCTCGACGAGGACACCGGGCCGTTCCGGCACGTCGTGTGGGCGGTGGGGCCGGGGAACCTGGTCGGACTCCACCAGTTCCCGGCGCTGACCAGCAGCGACGCGTTCGACGCGCGCCGTCCGGGTCTGGACCATGTGGCGTTCGCGTGTGCGAGCCGGACCGAGCTGGAGAAGTGGGCCGGGCGGCTGGACGAACTGGGCGTCCCTCACGGCGGGATCGTGGACGCGTCCTACGGCTCGGGACTGTCCTTCCGCGACCCGGACAACATCGCGCTCGAGTTCTTCGCGCCGCCTGCCTGACCGTCGCCGTGGCCGCGGCGGGAGACGCTGCTGCTGGTCAGGCGCCGCCCGCACGGCGCCGGCGGTAGGCGCGCGCCGCCCGCCGGTCGTTGCACCAGCCGCAGCAGTACCGACGGGTACCGGCCCTGGTGCGGTCGACGAACGCGCACCGGCACGGGTCCGAACCGCAGATGCCGAGCCGGGCGAGGCCGTGCTCGGCGACGTACGCCGCCAGCGCCGCGGGCAGCCGCGCGAGCAGCGCGTCGGAGCCGATGCGGTCCGGAGCCACGGCCAGCCGGAGCCGGTCGGCGTCCGGCACGAGGACCGGCACCGCCCGGCTGCGCCGGAGCATCGCGTTCAGGTGCTCGGCCACCGCAGCGGGGTCGGCGGACTCGAACACCGACCGCAGGTCTTCGCGCAGCTGCCGCAGGGCGGGCAGGTCGCGGTCGGTGAGCTGGTCGGCCAGTGCGCGGTGACCGGTCTGGCGCAGGGCGGTGCCGAACCAGGTCAGGTCGCCGAGCCGGTCCGGCTCGGCCGCGAGCAGGTCCAGGGAGTTGACGAGCAGGACGACGAGGTCGAGATCACCGACGGCGCCGGGGGCGCTGCCGGTGCCGGAAGAGCTCGGGAGCGGTGAGGCCAGCCACTCGGCCGGGAAGACCCTGCGCTCGGCCACGTACTCCTGCCTCCCAGCCCCGGTTCTTCGCCCGGCGTCAGTTGCTTGACGCCTCAGGCTACCGACTCTAGAGTCCGTCAGCATCTCAGGGTCTCTTGATGCTGACGTGACGAGCACGGGAGGGATGATGGGCCGTGCCAGGTGGGTCACAGTGACCGCGGCGGTCGGCACCGCGGCGGTGGTCGCCCTCGGGGTGGCCCCGGCCGCGTCCGGGGCCACGGCCAGTCGTTCCGCGGCCAGGTCGGTGGCCGACTCGGCCGTCCAGTCGGTCGGACGGGTCATCGTCGAGGACGTGCTCGTGCCGGTGCCCGGCCAGGCGTCGGTGCCGGCCTACCTCGTGCACGAGGCGGGCGACGCCGCGCCGCGCAGCCGCGCCGGGATCCTGTTCCTGCACTGGCTCGGGCAGATCCACTCGGACCGGACCGAGTTCCTCTCCGAGGCGATCGACCTGGCCTCGCACGGGGCGGTCTCGCTGCTGCCGCAGGGCGGCTTCCCGTGGAAGGCCGACCCCGTCGGCGACGCCTCCGACGTCGAGACGGTCATCGAGCAGCGGCAGGCGTTCGACGCTGCGCTCCGCCTGCTCGAGCGGGTCCGCAGCGTCGACCCGAAGCGGGTCGCGCTGGTCGGTCACGACTACGGTGCGATGTACGGCTCGCTGATCGCCGACCTGCACCCGGATCTCGCCGCCGCGGTCTTCTCGGCCCCGGACGCGACGTGGGGGAACTGGTTCTCGACGTACTGGCTCGGCTATACCGGCGCGAAGGCGCGGACGTACAACGCCTTGTTCCACGGGCTGCAGCCGGTGCGGCACGTGGCCCGGCTCGGCCCGCGGCTGCTGCTGCAGTGGGCCGGCCAGGACGTGTATGTGCCGGAGGCCGTCCGCGACCGCTTCACGACGGCCGACCCGCAGGCGCAGGTGGTCCTCTACCCGACCGCCGACCACCAGCTGACCACGCGCGCGCAGGTCGACCGGGACGCGTTCCTCACGCTGAAGCTGGACCTGACGCTGTGAAGCCCGGACTCCGGCGGCGTCCGCCGTCAGCGGTAGTCGACGTCGGCGTACTCGCTGAGCTTGTCGAGCCGGTGCTCGCTGCTGATCTCGCGGATGGTGCCGCTGCGTGAGCGCATCACCAGCGAGTGCGTCTCCGACCCGCGCCCGTGGTAGCGCACGCCGCGCAGCAGCTCGCCGTCGGTGATGCCGGTGGCGACGAAGAAGACGTCGTCGCTGGTCACCAGGTCGTCGGTCACCAGGACCCGGTCCAGGTCGTGCCCGGCGTCCAGCGCCTTGCGCCGCTCGTCCTCGTCCCGCGGCCACAGCCGGCCCTGGATCACCCCACCCAGGCAGCGCATGGCGCAGGCCGAGATGATCCCCTCCGGGGTTCCGCCGATGCCGACGAGCATGTCGATGCCGGTCCCCTCACGGGCGGCCATGATCGCGCCCGCGACGTCGCCGTCGGTGATGAACTTGATCCGGGCGCCGGTCGCGCGGACGTCGGCGGCGAGCCGGTCGTGCCGCGGCCGGTCCAGGATGCAGACCGTGATCTCGGCGGCCGTCTCGCCCTTCGCCGCGGCCACCCGGCGGATGTTCTCCGCGACCGGGGCGGTGATGTCGACGAACCCGGCCGCCTCCGGGCCGGTGACGAGCTTCTCCATGTAGAAGACCGCCGAGGGGTCGAACATCGACCCGCGCGGGGCGACGGCCATCACAGCCAGCGCGTTGTTCATCCCCTTCGCGCACAACGTCGTCCCGTCGATGGGGTCGACGGCGACGTCCGCCTCCGGGCCCTCACCGGTACCGACCCGCTCGCCGTTGAACAGCATCGGCGCCTGGTCCTTCTCGCCTTCGCCGATCACCACGACACCGTTCATCGACACCGAGGAGATCAACCGGCGCATCGCGTTGACGGCGGCCCCGTCCGCACCGTTCTTGTCGCCGCGCCCGACCCAGCGGCCCGCGGCCATGGCGGCCGCCTCGGTGACCCGGACCAGCTCGAGGGCCAGGTTGCGGTCGGGCGCCCCAGGCCCGTGCGGGCCTGCCGCTGCGGTCGAGGTCATCGCGCCAGGTCCCTCCGCTCGGGGCGCGCGGACGGCGCGCTCTCGGCTGCCCGGGATCGTACTCAGCGCCCGGACGCGCCATCCTCAGCCGATCGGGGGTCTGGGAGGCTGGGACCGTGACCCGCCTCGAGCTCGACCCGGCCGAGATCGGCCCTCGGGCCAGCTACTCCTGGCTCACCCAGGTCGTCGTGCCGCGGCCCATCGCGTGGGTGTCCAGCCGGTCGGCGACCGGCGTCGACAACCTCGCCCCGCACTCGTTCTTCACCGTCGCCAGCCAGGCTCCGCCGGTCGTGCAGTTCACCTCGGTCGGGCGCAAGGACACGCTGCGCAACGTCGAGGAGACCGGCGAGTTCGTGGTCAACGTGGCCACCGAGGCGCTCGCCCTGGTGGTCAACGAGACCGCCACGGACTACCCGCGGGCGATGGGGGAGTTCGACACCGTCGGGGTCGAGCGCGAGCCGTCGGCCCTGGTCGCACCGCCGCGGGTCCGCGACTCGCCGGTGGCCCTCGAGTGCGTCGTGGTCGGGTTCCACCCGTTCGGCACCGACGAGGCGGCGTCGACCGTGGTGTTCGGGCGGGTCGTCCGGATCGCCATCGCCGAGTCGATCGTCGTGGACGGGCGGGTGGACGTGCGCCTGCTCGGCCCGGTCGCGCGGCTCGGCGGCCCGTACTGGGCCACGCTCGGCGAGGTGCTGAGGATCAACCGGAAGAAGTACGAGGCGCCGCCGGCGTGACGATCAGCGACGATGGGGCCATGGCGGTGGAGCAGCCGGTCCCGCAGCCGGCGCCGAGGGCGCGTGGGCCGAAGACGGTCGGCGACATGGTGCGCTCGCTCGGCCTCGTGCTTGGCGCGGTCGTCGTCCTGCTGCTCATCACCTTCCGCCCGCACGGACAGGCTGTGCACGTCGTCGACTACCGGGCCACGCTCGCCCAGGCCCGGACCGGGTCGGCGTTCCCGCTGCTGGCGCCGGTCGGGCTGCCGTCCGGCTGGCAGGCCACCTCGGCCTACTTCGACGGCCCGCAGGGCGGCGCCACGGCTGGCGTCCCAGGCGTCACCGGCTGGCACGTCGGCTTCATCACCCCCGACGACAGGTACGCGGGGTTCGAGCAGACCAACGGGATCGCGATCGGCACCCTGCACGACGTCCTCGGCGACCCCACCCGGACCGGCGGCACCGTCGACGCCGGCGGGGTGACCTGGGAGCGCTGGACCGACGGCGCAGGCGACCGGCGCGCCCTGGTCCGCACCGACGGCGGCGTGACGGTCGTGGTCGACGGCTCGGCCGACTGGCCGGTCCTCGAGGCGCTGGCCGGTTCGTTGCGGCCGGGCACCTGACAGCGAGGAGGGCGGGCGATGAGCGGTACGACGGACGCCGAGGTGCTCGCGGGCGGGCCTGACGACGGGGACGAGCCGCGGCTGCCGGTCATCGGCCGGCCACGCCCGCCGTGGCTCGTGCCGGTCGCCTCCGGAGCGTTCGGTGTGCTCGTCGGCGCGCTGGGCGCCCACATGCTCGCTGCGCCGCAGACGGCGACGCGTCCGGCCGCCACGTCCACCGCGTCCACGGCGTCGGCGGCCGCGGGGTCCGGGGTGGTCGTGCCGGAGGTGGTCCACGCGCAGACCCTGCCCGGCAGCGGCGGCATGGAAGTGGTCGCCGAGAGCGTCCCCGGCGCCTCGACCCCCGGGGCGCTGCGCTACGACTACCGGCTCGACGGGGCCGTGTGGTTGGCACCCGACGGCACCGTGCGCACCGGCCCGCCCGGCTGCATCCTGGCCGAGGGTGAGCCGGAGCAGGTCCAGTACCTGCAGGTGGCGGTCGTGCACGCTCGGGCGGTCGACGGCGGCCCGAACGCCGACCGGGTGGTCTGGTACCGCTGCGCGAAGGCGCCCGCGCCGGGACCGTCCTGACGCCGGCCGGCCGGAAGTCCGGTCAGGACTGAGCTGTCGGAGCCGTCGGATCCGCGGGCTCGGCGGGTTCTTCGTCGCCCTGGTTCGCCGCTTCGCCGTCGGCGGACGTCGACGCGGCCGCCAGGCGGGCCCTGGCGCCGTCCAGCCATCGCTGGCAGATCGCCGCGAGCTGCTCTCCCCGCTCCCACAGCGCGAGCGACTCCTCCAGCGTGGTCCCGCCGGCCTCCAGCCGGCGGACGACGTCGACCAGCTCGTCGCGGGCCTGCTCGTAGCCGGGGTCGGGGCTGGCTGGGTCGCTCGGCACGGCGGTCACCCTAGCCATCACGGGGCCGCATCCGCGCCGGCCGGCACGCGCCGGGCGGCCAGCTCGCCCGCGGCCAGCCGGACCCGCAGGTCCGTGCCGACGTCGACCTGCTCCGGGTCGCGCACCACCGTCCCGTCCGGGAGCTGGACCACCGCGTACCCGCGGTCGAGCGTCGCGGCCGGGGACAGGGCCCGCACCTGGGCCCGGGCGTGCGCGAGCTCGGCGGCCGCGCGGTCCAGGTGGTGGCCGAACGCCCGCCGGGACCGGTCCCGGGTCGACAGGACCTCGGCCAGCCTCGGCTGGACCAGGCCCGTCACCGGGTCGGCCAGCACCGGGCGTGAGCGCAGTGACTCCAGCCGCCCGGCCTCCCGGTCCACCAGCCCGCCCACGGCCCGTCGCAGGGCACCCAGCGAGCGGCTCAGCCCGGCCTGCTCCGCGCGGACGTCCGGCACCACCCGGCGGGCCGCGTCGGTCGGCGTGGACGCGCGTACGTCCGCCACCAGGTCGATCAGCGGGGTGTCCGGCTCGTGCCCGATCGCGCTGACGACCGGCGTCAGGCAGGCCGCGACCGCCCGGACCATCGCCTCGTCCGAGAACGGCAGCAGGTCCTCCACAGCGCCGCCGCCGCGGGCGACCACGATCACGTCGACCTCGGGGTCTCGGTCCAGCCGGCGCAGTGCGTCGGTGACCTCGGTCACCGCGTACACGCCCTGGACGGCGACGTTCTCGATCGTGAACCGGACAGCCGGCCAGCGGGCCCTGGCGGTCTCGAGCACGTCCCGCTCCGCTGCGGACCCGCGCCCGCAGATCAGGCCGACCGCGCGCGGCAGGAACGGCAGCGGCCGCTTGCGGGCGGTCTCGAAGAGCCCTTCGGCGGCCAGCAACGCCTTCAGCCGTTCCAGCCGGGCCAGCAGCTCGCCCAGACCGACCGGCCGGATCTCCGCCGCGACCAGCGACAGGGTCCCTCTGGCCAGGTAGAAGTCCGGCTTGCCGTGCACCACGACCCGGGCCCCCTCGACCAGCGGTGGCTGGACGGCGTCCAGGACGGCCCGGGGTGCGGTGATGGTCAGCGACGCCTCGGCGACCGGGTCGCGCAGCGTGAGGAAGACCGTCCCGGCGCCGGGCCGGCGGGACAGCTGGGCCACCTGGCCCTCGACCCAGACCCGGCCGAGCCGCCCGACCCAGTCGCTGATCAGGCGCGCGACGGTCCGCACCGGCACGGGATGCTCCGGCGAGGTCTCCAACGGCATGCCCGCAGACTAGGCGCCTACGATGGAGCAGTGCCCCCCACCGTCCCCAGCCCCGCGCCGCGCGGCCGGGTGCTGCTCGCCAGCCCGCGCGGCTACTGCGCCGGCGTGGACCGGGCGGTCGTCACGGTCGAGAAGGCGCTCGAGCTGTACGGGCCGCCGGTGTACGTGCGCAAGCAGATCGTGCACAACAGGTTCGTCGTCGAGCGGCTGGAGGCCCGCGGCGCCGTCTTCGTCGACGAGACCGAGGAGGTGCCCGAGGGCGCGATCGTGGTGTTCTCCGCGCACGGGGTCGCCCCCGTCGTGCACGAGGAGGCCGCCCGGCGGAACCTGCGCACGATCGACGCGACCTGCCCGCTGGTCACCAAGGTGCACGTCGAGGCCCGCCGGTTCGCCGAGGAGGGCTTCCAGATCCTCCTGATCGGTCACGAGGGCCACGAGGAGGTCGTGGGCACCGCGGGGGAGGCACCGGAGCACATCACGCTCGTGGACGGTCCGGCCGCTGCGGCCCGGATCGAGGTCGAGGACCCCGAGCGGATCGCCTGGCTGTCCCAGACGACGCTGTCGGTCGACGAGACCGAGGAGACCGTCCGGGCGCTGCGCGAGCGGTTCCCGGCGATGATCGACCCCCCCAGCGACGACATCTGCTACGCCACCCAGAACCGCCAGGAGGCGGTGAAGCAGATCGCGGCCGAGTCCGACCTCGTGATCGTCGTCGGGTCGCGGAACTCGTCGAACTCGGTGCGGCTGGTCGAGGTGGCGCTCACCGGGGGCGCGGGGGCGGCCCGGCTGGTCGACGCCGCCGCCGAGATCGACGAGGCTTGGCTCGAGGGTGTCTCGACGGTCGGGGTGACGAGCGGGGCGTCGGTGCCCGAGGTGCTGGTCGAGGGGGTGCTGGCCTGGCTGGCGGAGCGCGGCTACGGCGGTGTGGAGCAGGTCCGGTCGGCCGAGGAGCACCTGTTGTTCGCGCTCCCGCCCGAGCTGCGCCGTGACCTCAAGGCCGCCGGTCGGACCTCGGCCGCTACGACCTCCTGACCGAGCCGCCCCAGCGCCGCCAGGCGGCGATCGCCCCGGCCAGCCCGGTGCCGATCCACAGCATCGGCCCGTAGTCGAGCAGGCCGTTCATCATGGCGACCACCTTGGACAGCAGGTCGCCGGGCGCCGTGTACGCCGCGTGAGCGCAGACCAGCACCGCGAACACCAGCGGCGGGACGATCACCGACCACACGAGGTCCTGTCGCCGGACCTGCAGCGCGGCGTACCCGCTGACCAGGATGAACAGCCCGCCGAACAACCAGCCCACGCCACCGCCGGTGAACGTGTCGACCAACATCGCCACCAGGCAGACCGCACCCACGACGACGACCACGCCGGGCGCCGTGAGTCCGGGGAGCTCGCGACCGCGCGCGCCGGTGCCGGTGCGGTCTGAGCGGCCGGGGCCGGACGTACGGAGAGCTCGGGCGGCAGCTGGATCGCCTGTCGCGGCGGCATCGGCTGGCCGGGCGGGATCACGCCTGGGATGTCGACCGAGCGGTACGGGCGGTCCTCGGCGGGGGTCTGCACGCTCGACAACGCTACGCCCCGCTTCCGGTGGCACGGTGCCCCGCGTCGTCCGCGTCGTCGCCAGCGAGCGGCAGGAGGTCGACGCCGTACCGCGGGTCGACCTCGACCTCGTCGGCGCCGCCGAGGGTCCGGGAGGGCAGCGCCCGGACATGCCGCCGCTCGTCGGCGGCCGTCACGAGCTCCGCGGCCGACAGCGGCCGGACCGGCTCGTCGACCGGGGCCGGCGGCCGGATCGCGACGTCGGTGACGTCGAGATCGTGCAGCCGTCGCGCGCTCGGGAGCACCTGGCGCTCCAGCGAGCCGACCGCCTGGTTGTAGGCCTTCACCGAGCCGGTCAGCGACCGGCCGAGCCGGTCGAGGTGGTCACCCATCGTGCCGAGCCTCTTGTACAGGCCGCGGCCCTCGTCGAAGACCCGCTGGGCGTTCTCGGCGAGCTTGGTCTCCTTCCAGGCGTAGGCAGCCGTCCGCAAGGTGGCGATCAGCGTGAGCGGGCTGGCCAGCACCACGGCCTTGGCGGCGGCGTACTCCACCAGCGAGGGGTCGGTCTCGAGGGCCTGCGCGAGCATGGCCTCGCCGGGCACGAACGCGATGACGAACTCCGGGGACGGCGTGACCAGGGCCCAGTACGCCTTGCTCGCGAGCTGGTCGACGTGCGTGCGGATGTGCCGGGCGTGCGCCGCGAGCCGCTCCGCCCGGACCGCCTCGTCGGTGGCGTTCAGCGCGTCGTGGAAGGCCGAGATCGACACCTTCGAGTCGACGACGAAGTGCCGTCCGCCGGCCAGCCGGACGATCATGTCGGGCCGACGCTTGCCGTCGTCGCTGGCCAGGGTCTCCTGGGTGCTGAAGTCGCAGTACTCGACCATGCCGGCCAGCTCGACGACCTGGCGCAGCTGGTGCTCGCCCCAGCTGCCGCGGATCTCGGGGCGCCGCAGGGCGGTCTTCAGCAGCTCGGTCTCACGGCGCAGCAGCGAGCCCGACTCGCCCATCTGACGCATCTGCTCGCCGAGCGTCGAGAACGCCTGCGCCCGCCGTCGCTCGCTGTCGTCGATCTGCGTCGCGACCCGCTGCAGGTGCTCCTCGATGGGCTTGACCAGGCCGGCGACCGCCTGGCGGCGCTGCTCCAGCTCGGCGGCCGCGGTCTTGTCCGTGGCCCGCTGCCGCTCCTCGGTCAGCTCGAGCAGACGCTTGCTGTTGCGGTCGAGGGCCTCGTGGGACAGCAACCGGAACTGCTCGGTCAGCTCGCCCTGGGCCCGGCGCAGGTCCTCGAGCCGCTGCGCACCCTCGGCCTGGGCCGCCGCCAGGGCCGCCGACACCCTGGCCACCTCAAGCTCGGCCTCGCGGGCGCGCCCGGTCTGGGCGATCCCGTCGGCCCGCAGCCGCTCCGCCTCGGACCGGGCCGCGTCGCGCTCGGCCGTCGCCCGGGCCAGGTCGGCACCCGAGCGCGCCGGAGCGCCCGAGCCGGAGCGGCCCAGCGCCAGCCCGGCGGCGGCGCCGGCCCCCAGGCCGACGAGCAGCCCGACGGTCAGCAGGAGCAAGCCCGTGGAGTTCATGCGCCGAGTGTGCAACGGCTGTGTGACAGATCCTGGGAGGCGCCGCCTAGACTCCCCGCCGATGAGTCTCTCGATCGGCATCGTCGGCCTGCCCAACGTCGGCAAGTCCACCCTGTTCAACGCCCTCACCAAGAACGACGTGCTCGCGGCCAACTACCCGTTCGCCACGATCGAGCCGAACGTCGGCGTGGTCGGGGTCCCGGACCCGCGTCTGCAGGTCCTGGCCGGGTTGTTCGGCTCGGCCAGGGTGCTCCCGGCGACGGTCTCGTTCGTCGACATCGCGGGCATCGTCAAGGGCGCGTCGGAGGGTCAGGGCCTGGGTAACAAGTTCCTCTCGCACATCCGCGAGGCCGACGCCATCTGCCAGGTCATCCGGGTCTTCACCGACCCCGACGTGGTGCACGTGGACGGCCGGGTCGACCCCGGCGAGGACATCGCGACCATCAACACCGAGCTGATCCTGGCCGACCTTCAGACCGTGGACCGGGCGCTGCCAAGGCTGCAGAAGGAGGCGCGGACCAGCAAGGACCGCGCGCCGGTGCTCGCCGCCGTGGAGAAGGCGCGCGAGCTGCTCGACGGCGGGACGACGCTGTTCTCCGCCGGCCTCGACCTCGAGCCGCTGTCCGAGCTGCAGCTGCTCACCGCCAAGCCCTTCCTCTACGTGTTCAACCTCGACGACGGCGAGCTCGCCGACGAGCCGCTGAAGGGCGAGCTCCGGGCGCTGGTCGCCCCGGCCGAGGCGATCTTCCTCGACGCCAAGATCGAGGCCGAGCTCGCCGAGCTGCCCGACGACGAGGCTCTCGAGCTGCTCCGTTCGATCGGGCAGGACGAGTCCGGCCTCGCCCTGCTGGCCAGGGTCGGGTTCGACACGCTGGGCCTGCAGACATTCCTCACGGCCGGCCCGAAGGAGACCCGGGCCTGGACGATCCACAAGGGCGACCCGGCCCCGGTGGCGGCCGGAGTCATCCACACCGACTTCCAGCGCGGCTTCATCAAGGCCGAGGTCGTCTCGTTCGACGCGCTGGTCGCGGCCGGTTCGATGGCCGAGGCCAGGGCCCGGGGTCAGGTCCGGATCGAGGGCAAGGACTACGCGATGCAGGACGGCGACGTCGTCGAGTTCCGGTTCAACGTCTGAACCGTCCCGAGTCCGGAACCGAACACCGGGGTCAGGGGTGGCCGGCGAGCTCGGCGGCGAGCATGTCCATGAGCAGACCGTCGTGCCAGCCGCGGCCGTCGACGTCGCGTTCGTACGCACGCATCACGCCGACCGGCCGGAACCCCACCGACGCGTAGCAGCGGATCGCCGCCTCGTTGTCCGCCGCCGGGTCGATGACGAGGCGGTGGTGGCCCCGCTCCAGGATGAGGTGGCGGGCCAGCGTCCGTACGCAGTCGCGGCCCACCCCGCGGCCGTGCACAGCCGGGTCCAGGAAGAGGTCGATTCCCGCGTGCCGGTACTGCGGCGTGCTCTCCTCGCTGTACTGGATCATGCCGACGACGGCGGCCCCGAGGAGCACCGTGAAGCACACCGCCTCGTCGTCGTCGTACGGCCAGTCCGGCTCGGCGTCCACGTCTCCCCAGCGGCCGGCCACCTCGGGGGTGCGCCTGATCCGCACGAGCTCGGGCACGTCGTCCGGCTCCAGCGACCGCAGGACGATGCCGGCACCCGTGAGCTCCACCCCTCGAGGGTAGGACCGGCCGGACCGCCTACGTCGGGCGTCGCCCCGGCGTAGCCTGCGCTCGCGGCGCTGCCGGCGTTCCAGCGGATACGCAACGCAGTCCCCGGCGACGACAGTTCCTAGACGTGTTGGCAGGTGCGTTGACGACGATGGGGAGTCTCTGGTCGCGGATCGCGGCCGGCGACCCCGAGGCGTTCGAGCGCGTCTACGGTCTGCACGCGGACCGGGTGCACGGGTTCGCGTTCCGACGCTGCGGCTCGTGGGACCTCGCCGACGAGATCACCAGCGGGGTGTTCCTGGAGGCCTGGCGCCGCCGGGGCGAGGTCGACCTTGCTCCGGACGAGGCGATCCTGCCGTGGCTGCTCGGCGTCGCGGCCAACCTGATGCGCAACGCCGGCCGCAAGCAGCAGCGCTACCAGGCCTTCCTGTCGGCCCAGTCGCCCGAGCCGAGCGTCCCGGACTTCGCCGAGGACCTGGCCGGGCAGCTGGACAGCCAGCGCGAGCTCGAGCTGCTCCGGCTGGCGATGGAGCACCTCGGCGACGACGACCGGGACCTGCTGCTGCTGTGCGTGGCCGAAGGTCTCACGCCGACCGAGGTGGCGCTGGCCCTGGACCTGCCGGCCGGCACGGTGCGCTCGCGGCTGAGCCGCGCCAGGGCCCGCCTGCGCGTGCTGCTGGAGCAGCTGAATCAGGGGACGGACGGGGGTGCGCAGCGATGACGTTCGAGGACGAAGACGTCGACCGGCTGCTGCGCGAGCTGCCGGCGCCGGGAGTGCCCGCCGAGGCCCGCGAACGGCACCTCGCCGCGCTCCGCGAGGCGACGGCGTCGGAGTCGACCCCTGCCCAGCCGGTCGGCCGGATCCTGCGGCGCGGGCACGGCCCGTACCGTCGCCGGGCCCGGCGACGCCGCGTGCTCGTCACGGTGGTCGCGGCGGCCGTCGTCGTCGTGCTCGGGACGGCTGCGGCCAGGATCGCGCTGGAGCGGGCCACCGAGCGCAGCGAGACGCACTGCTACCCGATCTGGACCACGGACTTCGACAACCCGGCGCTGGGCGGGGACGCCATGGAGATCGGGCAGGACTCGGCGTCGGCCGCACTCGACGTCTGCCGCAGCCTGTGGGCCGGCGGCTCCATCACCACGACCCCGCCGTACACCGAGCCCAAGGGCCAGTCGCCGGTGCCGGCCACGCCCCCGCCGCTGATCGCCTGCGTCCTGCCGAAGGGGAGCGTCGGTGTGTTCCCGGCGTACAACCACGAGACCTGCGCCCAGCTGGGGCTGCCGACCTCGGAGGGTTGACGACGGTGACCGGTTTCGTCCAGGTGTCCGCATTCTGGACACATCGCAACGCCTGCCCGGGTGCGGACAACACCCTGTCGGAAACGGGGCTTCCGACGAAGGGGATGGACTGCCATGGGCAATCGGGTGCGCCTGCGCGCTGCGTGGGTGCTGGTGGGGGCGCTGACGACGATGGTCGGGATCGGCGTGCTGGGTGCGGGAAGCGCCGCCGCGGACACGACGCCGCAGGACTGCACGCTCAACCTCACGACCGGCGAGTTCACGTGCACGACGGCCGACCCGGCGACGACCGGCCGGCTGGCGCGGCCTGCGGCGGGCGGCGCTGGGGCCGTCCTCCTGGGTCGCTTCTACGACCTCGCGGACCGCGACGGCTCCGGCAGCTACTTCAACGTGACGGCGGCCACGGGCTGCGACACGAGCTCGGACCTGGACTTCACCGTCGGCACGATGCCCGCGGGCTGGAACGACCGGGTCGGCTCGTTCCAGGGCTACAACAACTGCCAGGTGAAGCTGTGGAAGGACGGCAACGCCAGCGGTCCGTCGCTGGGACCGGCGAACTACGACGACTCGCTCGGCTCGATGGACAACCAGACCAGCTCGATCACCTTCTACTGACCCGCCGACCACGCTGCAGGCGTGGGAAGGAGACAGGCCAGAACCAATAGCTCATCGGTGCGCGTCCCCGCCAGCAACGGATCGGGGGATGGCGGGTACGCGCACCGGTGAACAGATCCGGCGCCACGCCCGTCGACCCTGCAACGGGGGACGGCGTACGCGGCGCCGGCCGACGCGGGAGGGGCACCTGAACGGGAGCCCCCCTCCGAGGAGTCAGATCCCCCGATCGACTCCCGGGTGCTCCTCCCGCTGTGCCGCCCGAGCGAGACCGCCTTGGAAGGTCAGGCGTCGTCCGGGTTCGCGGCCTTGAACGCGTACGCGGCGAGCGCCGCACCGGCCAGCTCGGCCAGCCAGAAGATCCAGATGTTCTTCCAGGCGGAGATCCCGGCCGTCATGATGCCCAGCGCGACCGCCGGGTTGAACGCGCCACCGGACACGCCGCCGACGGCCACGGCGCCGGCGAGGACAGTGAAGCCGATGGCCAGTCCGTAGAACGAGTTGTTCGGGTGGTCCTTGCTGGTCGCGACGTTGAGGACGACCCACGCCAACGCGAACGTGAACAGCAGCTCGGCGAGCAGCGAAGCCACGATGAGGTGTCCACCGGTGAGCTCAGTCGCCGGGGGCTGGTCCTTGGGGTCGATCACGTACTTGCCCACAAGCGCGGCCACGACACCGGCGACGAGCTGGGTGACCCAATACGGCACCGCCTCGGCGGACGTGATCCGTCCGCGCAGCAGCACTGCCAGTGTGACTGCGGGGTTGAAGTGGCCTCCGGAGATGTGCCCGCCGGCGAACACCATGACCATCAGCACGGCGCCGATGCCGAGCGGTGCCAGTGGCGCGCCGGAGAGCACCGCGCACGTCACCGTGAAGACTAGGAAGAACGTCCCGATGAACTCGACCAGGTACTTGCGCACGGCGGCCCCTTCCGGGTGATGCACCGGTCCGTTCGGACCACGGGCAGGCTATCGGGGACTGCGTCCGCACCGCTGTGCGGCACGCGGGCACGGCAGCCCAGCGCGGGTCAGACGTGCGTCCCGACCAGCCGCCCGATGCCGTACGTGATGGCCATCGCCAGCGCTCCGCCGACGACGACCCGGACCACCGCGCGCTTGCGGTCCGCGCCGCCGAGCCGCGCGCTCACCGAACCGGTCAGCGCCAGCGCGAGCACCATCGCGACGAACGTCACGCCCGACCGCCAGGCGGGCGGCGGCACCAGGATCGCGATGAGCGGCAGCAGCGCTCCGAGGCTGAACGCCAGGAACGAGGAGATCGCCGCGCTCCACGGGCTGACCTGGTGGTGCACGCTGATCCCGAGCTCGACCTCGGCGTGCGCCTCGAGCGTGCGCGGCCCCGCGTGCAGCTGCTCGGCCACCTGCTGGGCGAGGTCGGGCGTCAGCCCCCGGCGCACGTAGAGCTCGGCCAGCTCGGCCATCTCGCCCTCGGGGTCGGTGGCGAGCTCGTGCCGCTCCTTGGCCAGCAGCGCGGTCTCGGTGTCGCGCTGGGTCGAGACGGAGACGTACTCGCCGACGGCCATCGACATCGCGCCGGCGACCAGCCCGGCCACGCCGGCGGTGAGGATCGGTCCACGCGCGATGGTCGTCGCCGCGACGCCGAGAACGAGTCCGGCGATGGACACGATCCCGTCGTTGGCTCCCAGGACCCCGGCCCGCAGCTTGTTCGTGCGGTCGGCGACGTTACCCAGGTCGTCGTGGTCGGCGGTGGTGCTCATGTCGGTCATCTCGGCTCCGAGCCTAGCCGTCACGCGGTCAGTCGCCGACGTCGCCCGGTCGCCGCCCGCGGATCTTCGCGCCGAGCATCTTCAACGGGTCGAAGCGCCGGTCGGCCACCCGCTCCTTGAGCGGGATGATGGCGTTGTCGGTGATCTTGATGTGCTCTGGGCAGACCTCGGTGCAGCACTTGGTGATGTTGCAGAAGCCGAGCCCGTGCTCGTCCTGCGCCGCCTGCTTGCGGTCGAGGGTGTCCAGCGGGTGCATGTCCAGCTCGGCGAGCCGGATGAGGAACCGCGGGCCGGCGAACGACTTCTTGTTCTCCTCGTGGTCGCGCACCACGTGGCAGGTGTTCTGGCACAGGTAGCACTCGATGCACTTGCGGAACTCCTGGCTGCGCTCGACGTCGACCTGCTGCATCCGGTACTCGCCCGCCCCCAGGCCGGCCGGTGGTGCGAACGACGGCACGGTGCGGGCCTTCTCGTAGTTGAACGAGACGTCGGTGACCAGGTCGCGCATGACGGGGAACGCGCGCAGCGGGGTGACGGTCACCGTCTCCTCCGGCGTGAAGGTGCTCATCCGCGTCATGCACATCAGCCGCGGCCGCCCGTTGACCTCCGCGCTGCACGACCCGCACTTGCCCGCCTTGCAGTTCCACCGGACGGCCAGGTCGGGGGTCTGCGTCGCCTGCAGCCGGTGGATGACGTCGAGCACGACCTCGCCCTCGTTCACCTCGACCGTGTAGTCGTGCAGGTCCCCGTCCGAGGCGTCTCCGCGCCAGACCCGGAACTTCGCGTCGTACCCCATCAGTGGTTCCCCTCCGCGCTCTCGGGCAACGAACCGAGCTCTTCGGCGGTCATGTACTTGGCCAGCTCGGCACGGTCGAACAGACCCAGGAGCTCGGTCGGCATCGTCGGCAGCGGCTGGTGCTCGACCTTGACCCCGTCGCCGTCGGTCGAGCAGATCAGGTTCACCTGCCGCCACTGCTGGCTCATCTGCGGGAAGTCGTCGCGGGTGTGCCCGCCGCGGGACTCCTCGCGTTCGAGCGCGGCCCGGGCGACGCACTCGGAGACCAGCAGCATGTTGTCCAGGTCGAGGGCGAGGTGCCAGCCCGGGTTGAACTGGCGGTGTCCTTCGACGGTGACCGTCTTCGCCCGGGCCTTGAGCACCTGGAGCCGCTCGAGCGCCTGCTCGACCTCCGCCTTCGTGCGGATGATGCCGACCAGGTCGTTCATCGTCTGCTGCAGCTCGGTGTGCAGGGTGTACGGGTTCTCCCCGCCGGTGTTCGTGAACGGCGCCAGCGCCGCGGCAGCCGCGGCGTCGACGTCCGCGCCGGCCACCTGGGGGCGCTGCTCACCCAGCGAGGCCACGTAGTCCGCGGCGCCCAGGCCGGCCCGGCGGCCGAACACGAGCAGGTCCGAGAGCGAGTTGCCGCCGAGCCGGTTCGAGCCGTGCATCCCGCCGGCGGACTCACCGGCCGCGAACAGGCCCGGGACCCGTGCCGCTGCCGCGGTGTCCGGCTCGACCTCGACGCCGCCCATCACGTAGTGGCACGTCGGCCCGACCTCCATCGGCTCGGCCGTGATGTCGACGTCCGCCAGCTCCTTGAACTGGTGGTACATCGACGGCAACCGCCGGCGGATCTCCTCGGCCGGCAGCCGGCTCGACACGTCCAGGAACACTCCGCCGTGCGGCGAGCCGCGGCCCGCCTTCACCTCGGAGTTGATCGAGCGCGCGACTTCGTCGCGGGGGAGCAGCTCGGGCGGACGGCGGTTGCTGTCCGCGTCCTTGTACCAGCGGTCCGCCTCGTCCTCGGTCTCCGCGTACTGCTTGCGGAAGACGTCGGGCACGTAGCCGAACATGAACCGCTTGCCCTCCGAGTTCGTCAGCACGCCGCCGTCACCGCGCACCGACTCGGTGACGAGGATGCCTTTGACGCTGGGCGGCCAGACCATGCCGGTCGGGTGGAACTGGATGAACTCCATGTTGACCAGCGTGCTGCCGGCGCGAAGGGCCAGCGCGTGCCCGTCGCCGGTGTACTCCCACGAGTTGCTGGTCACCTTGAACGACTTGCCGATCCCGCCGGTGGCGATGATGACCGCGGGTGCCTCGAACAGCACGAAACGGCCCGTCTCGCGGTAGTAGCCGAACGCCCCGCTGACCGCACCGGGGGTTCCGTCGGCTGCAGCCGGGTCCTGCATGAGCCGCGTGACCGTGCACTCGGCGAAGACCTTCAGCCGCGCCTCGTAGTCGCCCAGCTCACGCTGGTCCTGCTGCTGCAGCGCCACCACCTGCTGCTGCAGGGTGCGGATCAGTTCCAGCCCGGTCCGGTCGCCGACGTGGGCCAGCCGCGGGTACTCGTGCCCGCCGAAGTTGCGCTGGCTGATCCGGCCGTCCGGCGTGCGGTCGAACAGCGCCCCCCAGGTCTCCAGCTCCCAGACCCGGTCCGGCGCCTCCTTGGCATGCAGCTCGGCCATCCGCCAGTGGTTGAGGAACTTGCCACCCCGCATCGTGTCGCGGAAGTGCACCTGCCAGCTGTCGCGGCTGTTGACGTTGCCCATCGAGGCGGCGATGCCGCCCTCGGCCATGACCGTGTGCGCCTTGCCGAACAGCGACTTGCAGACGATTGCCGTACGCAGGCCACGGCTGCGGGCCTCGATCGCAGCGCGCAGTCCGGCGCCGCCGGCGCCGATCACGACGACGTCGTAGGTGTGCCGCTCGAGCTCGGTCATGGTGGAGGGCTCGCTCCTGTCAGTGGATGAAGCGCAGGTCGGAGATCCACCCGGCGGCGACCGACATCACGTAGAAGTCGGTGACCGCGAGCGATGCGAGGGTCACCCAGGCCAGCAGCATGTGCCGGGTGTTCAGCCTGGACACGAACGTCCAGGCCTTGTACCGCAACGGGTGCTTGGAGAAGTGCTTGAGGCGGCCACCGATCGCGTGCCGGCACGAGTGGCACGACACCGTGTACGCCCACAGCAGCACGACGTTCGCGACCAGGATCACGTTGCCGAGCCCGAACCCGAACCCCTGCGGGCTGTGGAAGGCCCGGACCGCGTCCCAGGTGTTGATCAGCGAGATGACCACCGCGGCGTAGAAGAAGTACCGGTGGATGTTCTGCCCGATCAGCGGGAACCGCGTCTCGCCGGTGTACCGCGCGTGCCCGTCCGGCACCGCGCAGGCCGGCGGGGAGAACCAGAACGCGCGGTAGTACGCGCGCCGGTAGTAGTAGCAGGTGAGCCGGAACAGCAGCAGGAACGGCAGCGTGAGCGCGGCGTACGGCAGCCACCAGACGTCGGGCAGGAACGTGCCGAACTCCGCCGACTCCGGTGTGCAGCCGTTGGACAGGCAGGGCGAGTAGAACGGTGTCAGGTAGTGGTAGTCGCCGACCCAGTAGTCCTTCTGCATGAAGACGCGGACCGTCGCGTACGTGAGCCAGGCGATCAGGCCGAGGGCGGTGAGGATCGGGGCCTTCCGCCAGTTGTCCGTGCGCAGCGTGCGGGCCGCGATCCTGGCCCGCCCGGGTGCAGAGGTGCCGCCGGCCAGCGTGCTGTTCGCCATCGCAGTCCTCTCGACCGTTCCCGCCGCGCCGCGGACCGTCCCAGGGCCCCGACCGAGGTCAGTATGGCCACCCGGCGACCCGCTGCGCTCACCGGGTGTTCACGTTCGGTTGTGAGATGTCGCACGCCTTCGGGCGCGCCGCACCGCCTGTGGGTGGGAGCCTGGCCCGGTGAGCGAGCCGCCGCGCGACCCGGTGCTCGTGGTGGGTGCCGCCATCGTCCGCGACGGGCGGCTGCTCGCCGCCCGCCGTACCGAGCCGCCGCACCTGGCCGGCGGCTGGGAGCTGCCCGGTGGCAAGGTCGAGGCCGGGGAGACCGAGGAGCAGGCGCTGGTCCGGGAGATCGACGAGGAGCTGGGCGTGGGGATCGTCCTGGGCGCGCGGGTCGGCGGCGACTGGCCGCTGGGCCGGTACGTGCTGCGGGTGTGGCTCGCCCGGCTCGTCGACGGGGCCGAGCCGGTCGCCCGCGAGCAGCACGACGAGGTCCGCTGGGTCGACCCGCACGCCATCGACTCGGTGGCCTGGCTGCCCGGTGACCGGGAGCCTGCCCAGGCCGCCGCGGCTCTGATCGCGGACGGCGGGCGGGAGAGCTCTAGGAGAGTCTAGGGAAATCCTAGAGAGGCCTAGAACTCGCTAGACTCGTGCCGTGGACGTCGTCGACAACCCGTACGCACCCGGCGCCGGCCTGCGTCCGCCGTTGCTCGCCGGCCGGCAGGGCGAGCTGGACGCCTTCGACGCGATCCTGCACCGCGGCGAGCTGGGCCGGGTCTCCCGCGGGCTGGTCATGACCGGACTGCGCGGCGTCGGCAAGACCGTCCTGATCAACGAGCTGGCGACCCGGGCCGAGGGGCGCGGCTGGGTGACGGTCCAGGCCGAGACCCGCCGCGAGGGTGCTCCCGCGATGATGACCGCACTGGCCGCGCAGCTGACCGCGGGGATCCGGCGGCTGCACGGGCCGCGGCTGTCGGACCTCGCCCGAAAGGCGCTGGCCAGCATCACCGCGTTCACCGTCACGCTCGACACCTCCGGCACGGTCAGCGCGTCGGTGCAGGCGTCCGCGGGCTCCCGGACGGGGGCGCCGCACGGCCCCAGCGACCTGGAGGTCGACTTCACCGCGTTGGCCGTGGACGTGGGCCGGGCCGCCATGGAGGCCGGGGTCGGGGCGGTGCTGCTGGTGGACGAGCTGCACGAGCTCGACCGGGCCGGTATGGCCGCGCTCGCGGCCGGCGCGCACGTGGCCGGGCAGCGCAGCGTGCCGTTCGTGCTCATCGGGGCCGGGCTGCCGAACCTCGCCGGGCGGCTGGCGGAGGCGAAGTCGTACGCCGAGCGGCTGTTCGACTACCGGCCGCTGGGGCAGCTGGACCCCGTGGTCGCCGCGCAGGCCCTGGCCGGGCCGGCCGCCGAGATGGGTGTGCGCTGGTCGGACGAGGCGCTGGACGCCGTGGTGGCGGCCGCCGGCGGCTACCCGTACTTCCTGCAGGAGTTCGGGTCGGCGACGTGGAACGTGGCGGCCGGGCCGGTGGTCGGCGCCGCCGACGCGCGCAACGGGATCAGCCTGGGCCGCGCGACCCTGGACAACGGCTTCTTCCGGTCCCGCTGGGACCGGGCGACGGCCACCGAGCGTTTGTTCCTGCACGCGATGTCGGGAGACAGTGGGCGGGACACCAAGACCTCCGACGTCGCCGCACGGCTGGGCCGGACCATGGGCAACCTCGGTCCGATCCGGGCCGGCCTGATCGGCAAGGGTCTGATCTACGCGCCGGAGTACGGCTTCGTCGCCTTCACAGTGCCGGGTATGGCCGGCTTCATCCAGCGAGAGGCTGACCGGTGACCACCCACCTGCGCGAGGACCTCCGCAACCTGGCGATCGTCGCCCACGTCGACCACGGCAAGACCACGCTCGTGGACGCCATGCTCTGGCAGAGCGGCGCGTTCAGCGCGCACCAGGCCGAGGAGGGCTCGGTCCAGGACCGGATCATGGACTCGATGGACCTGGAGCGCGAGAAGGGCATCACGATCCTGGCCAAGAACACCGCGGTGCGGCACACCACCGACGGGGTCGCGGTCACGCTGAACATCATCGACACCCCCGGCCACGCGGACTTCGGCGGCGAGGTCGAGCGAGGGCTGGAGATGGTCGACGGCGTGCTCCTGCTGGTGGACGCGAGCGAGGGGCCGCTCCCGCAGACCCGGTTCGTGTTGCGCAAGGCGCTGCAGAAGCGGCTCCCGGTCGTCCTCGTGGTGAACAAGGTCGACCGCCCGGACGCGCGGATCGCCGAGGTCGTCGACGAGACGTACGAGCTGTTCCTGGACCTGGACGCCGACGAGCACCAGATCGAGTTCCCGATCGTGTACGCCTCCGCCAGGGCCGGCCGGGCCTCGATGCAGCGACCTGCCGACGGCACGCTGCCGGACGCGACCGACCTGGAGCCGCTGTTCCGGACGATCCTGAGCACCATCCCCGCGCCCTCGTACACCCCGGACGCGCCGTTGCAGGCGCACGTGACGAACCTGGACGCGTCCGCGTACCTGGGCCGGCTGGCGCTGTGCCGGGTCCGCGAGGGCTGGATCCGCAAGGGCCAGCAGGTGGCGTGGTGCAAGACCGACGGCACCGTCGAGCGGATCAAGGTGACCGAGCTGCTGGTGACCGAGGCGCTGGACCGGGTGCCGGCCGAGGAGGCCGGGCCCGGCGACATCATCGCGGTGGCCGGCATCCCGGAGATCACGATCGGGGAGACGCTCGCCGACCCGGAGAACCCGGTGGCGCTGCCGCTGATCACGGTCGACGAGCCGTCGATCTCGATGACCATCGGGATCAACACCTCGCCACTGGCCGGCCAGAGCGGCAAGAAGCTCACCGCCCGGCTGGTGAAGAACCGGCTGGAGGCCGAGCTGGTCGGCAACGTGTCGATCCGGATGCTGCCGACCGAGCGGCCGGACACCTGGGAGGTGCAGGGGCGCGGCGAGCTGCAGCTGGCCGTCCTGGTGGAGATCATGCGCCGCGAGGGCTTCGAGCTCACCGTCGGCAAGCCGCAGGTGGTGACCCGGATCGTCGGCGGCCACGTGCACGAGCCGGTCGAGCGGCTGACGGTGGACATCCCCGAGGACTACCTCGGCGTGGTCACCCAGCTGATGGCCCTGCGCAAGGGCCGGATGGAGCAGATGGTCAACCACGGGACGGGCTGGGTACGGCTGGAGTACGTCGTGCCGGCGCGCGGGCTGATCGGCTTCCGTACCGAGTTCCTCACCGAGACGCGCGGCACCGGACTCCTGCACCACGTCTTCGACCGGTACGAGCCGTGGCACGGCGACCTGCGCACCCGTCCGACCGGGTCGTTGGTGGCGGACCGGCGCGGCGCGACGACCGGGTTCGCGCTGGCGAACCTGCAAGAGCGCGGGACGATGTTCGTGGGCCCGGGCACGGAGGTGTACGAGGGCATGATCGTCGGGGAGAACTCCCGCTCCGACGACATGGACGTCAACGCCACCAAGGAGAAGAAGCTCACCAACATGCGGCAGTCCTCCTCCGACGTCCTGGTGCCGTTGATCCCGCACAAGCAGATCTCGATGGAGCAGGCGCTGGAGTACTGCCGTGAGGACGAGTGCGTCGAGGTGACGCCGGCGACGGTACGGCTGCGCAAGGTGGTCCTCGACCAGACCGAGCGCGAGAAGACCCGAGCCCGCGCCAAGCGCGCCTGATCTGAGATTTGTCAGCCCGAGCGGCGGTCAGAGCGGCCACTGACGCTGACACGTCGAGGCTGTGGACAAACGCCGGCGTCTCGTGACCTGATCTGGAACTGTGCCGCGATGCCCCGCCTCGACTGTCCGGCCCTGAGTCGGCTCGCCGAGCAGCAGGACTGCGTCGTCTCACGCCAGCAGCTCAGGGAGTGCGGCGTCGGCGCGAAGGCCGAGCTTGCCCAGCTCGTGGCCCACCGTTGGACCGCCTCACCACCGAATGCGATCGTCCTCCACAACGGACCGCTCACTCGTCGACAGCAGTGGTGGGTCGCCCTCCTGAACGCAGGGCCGAGGGCGGCTCTGTGCGCATTCACGGCGCTGGAGGCCGACGGGCTGGCCGGGTGGAGCCGACCGGTGATCGAGGTCGTCGTTCCCAGGGGTGTCACCGGTCCTCGGCCGCCGGGGGTGCGTGTCCACGAGTCGCGCCGGTTCGACCCGCAGCTGCATCTGCATCCGACCCGTCGACCCCCGCGGACCCGGACCGCACGCAGCGCCGTCGACTCGGCAGCCTGGAGCCCCAGCTCACGGACCGCGGTCGGGGTCCTGGCGGCAGTGGTGCAGCAAGGCCTGGCGAGGCCGGAAGACCTGCAGCGAGAGCTGGGCGGAGCAGGGCGGATCCGCCACCGTCGGCTGCTGGCGGCCGCGGCCGCGGACATCGCCGGTGGGTCGCAGGCGCTCTCGGAGATCGACTTCGCTCGACTCTGCAGACGGCATGGGTTGCCGGAGCCGACCAGACAGGCCGTGCGGGTCGAAGCCTCGGGTCGACGTCGGTACCTCGACGCCGAGTGGGTTCGCGAAGACGGCGTGCATGTCGTGGCAGAGGTCGACGGAGCGGTGCACCTGCTGCCCCGGCGCTACTGGGACGACATGGAACGCTCCAACGAGCTCGTTCTGAACTCATCCGCGCACTTGTCCGCCCCAGCGGCCGCCCTGGGCGCCGCTCAGGCTGACAGGTCAGCGGGCGAGGGCGCGGCGGAGGAAGTCGAGCTGGAGCAGGAGGAGGTTCTCGGCGACCACCTCCTGCGGGGTCATGTGGGTCACCCCGGACAGCGGCAGGAACGTGTGCGCGCGACCCGCGGCCAGCAGGGCCGACGACAGGCGCAGCGAGTTCGCCGCGGCCACGTTGTCGTCGGCGAGCCCGTGGATGACCAGCAGCGGTCGGGCCAGGTCGGCGGCCATCTCGACCAGGTCGCCGCGGGCGTACGCCTCCGGGTGCTCGTCCGGCAGCCCCAGGTAGCGCTCGGTGTACGCCGTGTCGTACAGCCGCCACTGGGTGACCGGCGCGCCCGCGATCGCCGCGTGGAACACCTCCGGCCGGCTCAGCACGGCGAGCCCGGCCAGGTAACCCCCGAACGACCACCCGCGGATCGCCACCCGGTCCAGGTCCAGCACGCCGGGGTGCGCGGCCGCCACCGACTGCAGCGCGTCGACCTGGTCCGCCAGCGGTGCGCCGGCCAGGTCGAACCGGACCTCCCGCTCCCAGGACGGCGTGCCGGGGGTGCCGCGCCCGTCGGCGACCACGACGGCGAAGCCCTGATCGGCCCACCACTGCGACTCCAGGTAGCCCCGTGCCGCGTTGTGCACCAGGGCATGGTGCGGCCCGCCGTACGGGTCCATCAGGACCGGCAGCGGCGGGTCGCCCGGGTTCCAGCCGCCGGGCAGCAGCAACGCCGTCGGGATCCCGCGCGGACCGGCGGCAGCCAGCCGCGGGCGCGGCTGCAGCGGCGGCAGCTCGGCGTGCGAGGTGACCGGCACGACGTGGCCGCCGGCGGTGCGCAGCTCGTACGTGGTGCGCGGCGCGTCCGCGTGCGACGTCGCCAGCAGCACGAGCCCGTCGGGCCCGGCGACCGCGGCGTGCGATCCGGGTCCGGACGAGACCTCGGTCCAGCCGTCGGCTGCTGACCAGGCACAGACGACGTCCTCCCCCAGCCCTCGGGTGCAGTGCGTGAGCACCCGCGGGCCGGCGACCTGGACCCGCCGGACCTGGACGCCGTCCGGCGAGACGGGCCGCCCGTCCACGCAGAGGGCGTACCTGTCCTCGACCACCTCGACCGTGACGAGGGTGCCCTCCGCGGTCCACGCCGGCGTGCCGGGGACGACGTCCACCCACGCCGGGTCGGCCAGCTCGCGGACCACGGTGGTCTGCCCGGACGCCGGGTCCACGGACAGGACCAGCCCGCGGTCCTGGCGGCGGCTCAGCACCTGGAGCAGCGGCGGTCCGTCCGCCGTCCAGCTCACCGAGGACAGGTACTCGTACGCCTCGTGGTCCCACTCGACCGGCAGCCGCCGGCCGTCCGGCCGCAGCAGCCAGAGGGTGACGTCGGCGTTGGCCGAGCCCGCGACCGGGTACCGGTGCTCGGCCGGCGGACGGTCCGGGTTCTCGGGGTCGGCCACGTGCCACACCTGCACCTTGCCGACGTCGGCCCGCTCGACCAGCAGCCGGTCGGACGTCGGCGACCACCAGTGCCCGCGGTGGCGGTCGAGCTCCTCGGCCGCGGCGAACTCGGCCAGCCCGTACGTGACGTCGGCCGACTCCGGCTCGGCCAGCACCACCCCGGCGCCGCCGTCGACCGGCACCAGGTGCAGGGCGCCGCCCGACACGTACGCGACCAGCGATCCGTCCGGCGACAGCCGCGGGTCGACGACGGCCCCGGCCACGGTGAGCTCGCGGGCCTCGGCACCGGTCACGAGGTCGGCCACGAACAGCCGGGAGGAGAGCGCGAAGGCAGCGCTGGCCCCGGCGTCGTCGAGGGCGAACGCGGTGATGCCCGCCCCGGACTCGCGCATCCGCTCCCGCCTGGCCCGCTCGACGTCGGTGAGCTGCTCCCCGCCGCCGGCCAGCAGCTCGACCGGGTCGGCCACCATCCGCTCGGTCCCGGTGCCCACGTCCAGGACCCACAGCGCGGTGGCCCGGTCGGTGCCGGAGCCCGAGCGTAGGAACGCGACCCGTCCGCCGTCGCCGGACACCTGGAAGCCGCGCGGGGCCCCGGCGGTGAACCGGGCCGTCCTGGCGTAGCGCCGGGGGAACGACTCGGGGTCGGCCGGGCTGCTGGAGTCGACGGTCATGGCCAGATCCTGCCAGCCGGGCCGCGGTCGGCACCGGATCGTAGGCTCGGCGCATGAGCCCTCCCGCGCGCCGCCTGCTCCTGGTCCACGCCCACCCGGACGACGAGACGATCGCCAGCGGCGTGACCATGGCCCGGTACGCCGACGAGGGCGCCGCGGTGACCCTGCTGACCTGCACGCGCGGCGAGGAGGGCGAGGTCCTCGTCCCCGACCTGGAGCACCTGGGCGCCGCCCACGACGACGAGCTCGGGGCGCACCGCGAGAGCGAGCTGGCCGCGGCGATGGCCGTGCTCGGTGTCACCGACCACCGCTTCCTCGGCGGGACCGGCCGCTGGCGCGACTCCGGGATGATGGGCCTGCCGACCAACGACCGCGCCGACGCCTTCTGGCGGGCCGACCTGCTCGAGGCGGCCGCCGAGGTGGCCGCGGTCGTCCGGGAGACCCGGCCGCAGGTGCTGGTCACCTACGACACCTTCGGCGGGTACGGCCACCCCGACCACATCCAGGCCCACCGGGCGGCGATGTACGGCGCCCAGCTCGCGGCGGCCCCGGCGTTCCGGCCCGAGCTCGGCCCGGTCTGGGACGTCCCGAAGATCTACTGGACCGCGATCCCGCGCTCGTACGTGCAGCAGGGCATCGAGACGCTGGTGAAGGCCGGCAAGACCGCGTTCTTCGGCGTGGAGAGCGCCGACGAGCTGCCCTTCCTCACCGACGACGCGCTGGTGACGGCGCACATCGACGGGCGCAAGTACGAGCCGCGCAAGCTCGAGGCCCTGCGCGCGCACCGGACCCAGGTCGACCTCGAGGGCCCGTTCTTCGCGTTCGCCGAGGAGATCGGCCCCGACGCCATGGGCCGGGAGTTCTTCAGCCTCGTCAAGGGCAGGCCCGGCGCGAACCTGGACGAGGAGGGCCGCGAGACGGACCTGTTCGACGGGGTCGCCTAGCACGTTCGGCCACACTTGTTGCGCCGTCCGGGTGAACGGCGGTCTTGCCCCCTTGGGCCTGGGGAACACTCGCAGTTGGGTAGGTGCACAAGTCCAACGGCGGGAGGCTCGGTGTCGATGACGGAGCAGGGCGCGGACCGGGACACGATGGCCGTGCTGGACGCACGGACAGCCGATGTCGGCCGCGAGCGCGAGGTCCTCCGGCGCAAGCGCCTGACCACGCTGGCGGTGATCCTGGCGGTCCCGCTGCTGCTGCTCTGGCGGGGCATCCTCACCGGCGACCCGTTCGACTTCTTCGAGATGCCGACCATCGACCCGTTCTCGGCGCTCTACTTCCTGTTCATCATCGCGCTGCTCGCGGGAGTGATGGTCCCGCTGACCATCGGCATGCGGTCACCGCACGTGCTGTACCGGCCCGAGCAGCTCGACATCCGGCTGTCGGACGTGGTCGGCATCGACACGGTCCGCGACGAGGTCGTGCACTCGCTCAACCTGTTCCTGTCCAACCGCGACCTGGCCGAGAACCTGGGCGGCCGCGCGCGCCGCGGGGTGATGTTCGAGGGCGCGCCCGGCACCGGCAAGACGCACACGGCGAAGGCGCTCGCGGCCGAGGCCAACGTCCCGTTCCTGTTCGCCTCCGGCACGTCCTTCCACTCCAGCTTCCAGGGCGCGACGGCGCGCAAGATCCGCTCGTACTTCCGCGCGCTGCGCAAGGTGGCGCTGAAGGAGGGCGGCGCGATCGGCTTCATCGACGAGTTCGACGCGATCGGCATGACCCGCTCCGGCGTCACCACCCGGGCCACCGGGACGGCGGCCGGCTTCGCGCCGCTGTCGTCGGCCATGCACTGCGGCGGGCTGGAGGGGCTTCCGTCGATGGCGATGCCGTCCGGGTCGCTGGTCCAGGCGGGCTACGGCGGCGGCGGCGACCTGCAGATGGGCGTCAACGAGCTGCTGGTGCAGATGCAGTCCTTCGACGAGCCGAGCGGGATGCGCAAGCTGCTCGGCAGCCTGGTCGCCAAGGTCAACCTCTTCCTGCCTATGCACCGCCAGCTCAGCGCACCGAAGGTTCCGTACGCGAACATCCTGCTGATCGCCTCGACCAACCGCGCGGACGCCCTCGACCCGGCCCTGATGCGGCCGGGTCGGTTCGACCAGCGGCTGACGTTCGAGCTCCCGACCAAACGGTCCCGGCGCGAGCTGATCGACTACTTCCTGGCGAAGAAGGTGCACGACCCCGAGCTCGACGACGCCGAGCGGCGCGACGCGCTGGCTGCGATCACCCAGGAGTACAGCCCGGCGCTGCTGGAGCGGATGCTCGACGACGCGCTCATCCAGGCGCTGCGCGACAACCGCCGCTCGATGCGCTGGGCCGACGTGGAGGAGGCCCGGCTGGTGCTCGAGGTGGGCCTCGGGCAGCCGGTCGCGTACACCGACCACGAGACGCGGCTGATCGCCACCCACGAGGCTGGCCACGCCGCGATGGCCTGGATGGTCGCGCCGCAGCGACGGCTGGAGGTGCTCACCATCGTGAAGCGCCGGCAGGCGCTCGGGATGCTCGCGCACGGCGACCGCGAGGACGTCTTCACCCGCTCCCGCAACGAGATGCTGGCCCTGATCCAGATCGCGATGGGCGGGCAGGTGGCCGAGGAGCTGTTCTTCGGCGACATCTCCACCGGTCCCGGCGGCGACCTGCTCTACGCCACCAACATCGCCGCACAGATGGTCGGCGCGGTCGGCATGGCCGACAGCCTGATCTCGTTCGGCGCCGTGCAGAGCTCGGCGATGGTCGACACCAACCTGGTCGGCCGGGTGCTGGGCGACCCGGACAGCCGGGCCCGGGTGGAGGACCTGCTGCAGCAGCAGAAGACCCGCGCGCTGACCCTGCTGGACGCGAACCGGCACCTGGTCGAGGCCCTGCGCGACGCTCTGGTCGAGCGGCACGAGCTGGTCGGGCGGGAGATCACCGACATCCTCGAGGCCGCGCGCGCCCGCGGCCGGACCATCGACCTGCGTGAGGGCCAGCCCACCTTCGACTAGATCCGGCGGCTTCAGCGGCGCGGCGCTCACGCCGATGAGCCGGACGTGGAGCAGGTAGCGGAACAGGTCCGGCCGACCGGCTACCCGACGGGCGTGGTCGTCCGCTTCGGCGGGTCGCGCTACGCCGTCGACATGGCCAGCGTGGCCGAGGTCGTCGCGGTGCCACCGATGAGCCGCGTGCCCGGCTGCCCGCGCTGGCTGGCCGGCGTCGTGAACTGGCGCGGCCGGGTGCTGGCCGTCGTCGACCCGCGCTCGCTGCTCGGCGCCGAGACCATCCCGCTGCCCAGCAGCGCCCGCCTGCTGGTCCTGTCCGTCGACGGGGTCGAGGCGGGGATGGTGGTCGAGGCCGTGGCCGGGCTGCTGGAGGCTGGCGAGGCCGAGCCCGAGGCGCCGCCGGCGACCGCGAGCGTGTCCGCCACCTCGCTCGTCCACGGCGTCGTCACCGACGCCTCGGGCCCGTTGTCGCTGCTGGACGCCCAGGCACTTCTGGCGTTGCGCTCGGCCCTGCCGTCGTCGCGCTGACCCGGCGCCCCGGGCGCACACCGGTCCCCCGGACGGCCTACAGCCGAGGGCCGCGACGCCCGATGCCGATACAGGCAGCGGACACCAGGTCAGGCGGGGCGCCGGACAGTCGGGAGGGGTACGACGCGTGGACGTCTCGAAGCGGCTCGCCGCGGCGGCAGGGCTCACCATGTGGGGTGGGGTCTTCTTCGCCGTGTTCGCGGCCATCCTCACCGGGCCGGTGCTGCACGTGGCCGCGATCCACTGGATCGCCGCAGGCGTCTGGACGGCGTTCGGCGTGGCCCTGGCGGCCCTGACGACGTACCTGTCCGCCGTCGCGCTGCGCGGGCAGACCGACATCGCCGTGGTCCAGCGGACCTCGCGGCAGATCCTGCTGCTGGAGGTCGTGTACATCACCGGCATCGCCGTCGTCACCGGCGGGCTCAACGGCGGCGGCTGCGTGATGCTGATCCTGGTCCCGCTGTTCAGCGGCTCTGGTCCTCAGCCGGCGGCAGACGCCGCTGTTCGCGCTGGCCCTGGCACTGGCCGTGTTCCTGGTCGGCTACCTGTCGCACACGTGGATCACCAGCAACTACGCCATGGGCAGCGTGGCGCTGCTCACGATCCCGATCATGACCCTGGTGAGCGGCCAGCTCGCCACCACCGTCCTCGACCAGGAGCGCCGGGCCCAGGAGGAGCGCACCGAGCTCGCGGTCCAGGTCGGCGAGCTCTCCCGGGCGCTGGTGCTCGCGGCCGAGGGCGACCTGTCCGTGCTGGCCCCGCAGGTCTCGCACGACAGCGACAACTACGCGGCGCTGAGCGAGCTGTCCAGCTCCTTCAACAACACCGTGGCCAACCTGCGGCTGCTCGTGGCCCAGATCCGTGCCGGCGGCGACCAGCTCTCGGGCAGTGCCGGGGAGCTGCTGGCCACCGCCGAGGAGCACGCGGCGAGCGCGACGCAGCAGTCCTCGGCCGTCGCCGAGACCACCTCGACGATCGAGGAGCTGGCGGCCACCGCCGCCCAGATCGCGGACACCGCCGAGTCGGTGGCCCGCTACGCGGCCGAGACGCTGCGCTACGCCGAGGACGGCCGGGTCGCGGTCAACGCCTCGGTCGGGGCGATGGACTCGATCGCGGCCCGGGTGGACTCGATCAGCAGCCGTGCCCTGTCCCTGGGCGAGAAGAGCCAGGAGATCGGTCGCATCCTCGAGGTCATCGACGACCTGGCCGACCAGACCAACCTGCTCGCGCTGAACGCGGCGATCGAGGCCGCCAGGGCCGGTGAGCACGGCCGCGGGTTCGCCGTGGTGGCCGCCGAGGTGCGCAAGCTGGCCGAGCGCGCGCAGGAGTCGACCGGCCAGATCCAGGCGATCGTCGCCCAGATCCAGTCCGAGACGAACGCGACGATCCTGGCCAGCGAGGAGGGCACCCGCGAGGTGCGGCACGGCTCAGAGCTGGCCCGTGACGTGGTCGACGCGCTGGAGCGGATCTCGGGCATGGTCGACGAGACCACGACCGCCGCCAAGGAGATCTCCATCGCGACCCAGCAGCAGCGGTCGGCGTCGGACCAGGTCGTGTCCGCGATGACCCAGGTGTCGGACGTGTCCCGCCAGTACGTGGTCGGGTCCAAGCAGTCGGCCGCAGCGGCCGCGCAGCTCAACGAGCTGGCCGCCGAGCTGCGCGCGTCCATCGCGCAGTTCCGGGTCAGCTGAGGCCGGGCGCTGCCGATGAGCGGCTGGACCGACGACCCCGAGCTCGTCACGATCTTCCGCGCGGAGGTGGACGAGAAGCTGGCCTCGCTGCGGGACGGGCTGCTCCGGCTCGAGGAGCACCCGGCGCCCAAGCAGCTGATCGCGTCGCTGTTCCGCGACGCGCACACCGTCAAGGGCTCTGCGCGCGCGCTCGCCCTGGAAGGTGTGGTCAGCCTCGCGCACCGCTCGGAGGACCTGCTCGGCGCGCTGCGGGACGGACGGTTCGCGGTCCGTCGTGACCTCGTGGACCTGCTGCTGGCGGCGGCCGAGGGGATCGGCCGCGCGATGCCCGGCACCGACCGGCCCGCGAGCCCGGACGACCTGGCGGCCCTGGCCGCCGCCCTGGACCGCGCCCTGGACGGTGAGGACCCGGTCGAGGTGCCCCGGCTCGGCAGCCCCGAGGCCGAGGCCGACGACGCGGCCGAGGCGGCGGAGACGTACGGCCGTCGCGGCGACACCGTCCGCGTGCCCACCCGACGGGTGCACGACCTGCTCGACGTGGTCGGCGAGGCCGAGCTCGAGCTGCGCCGGATGGAGCGCGCCGTCGGGCGGCTCGGTGCCGCTGCGGCGGACCACGCGCAGTGGACCGGGGTGCTGCGGCAGGCGGTCCTGCACCGTGGCGAGGGCGCCGAGGCGATCGCCGAGCACGTGCACGCACTGATCGCGCTGGGGGACCGGCTGCAGGCGGCCACCCGCGACCTGCGCGGCCGGCTCGAGGACACCCAGGCCAAGGTCGGCTCGGTCCGCGAGGGCGCGATGGGCCTGGCGATGGTCCCGGTCCGCCGGGTCGTGGCCAGCTTCCCGCAGCTCGTCCGCGAGGTCGCCACGGCGACCGGCAAGGACGTGCGGCTGGTGCTGGAGGGCGAGGACGTCGAGCTGGACACCCGGGTGCTGGACGGCGTCGCCGACGCGCTCAAGCACCTGGTGACGAACGCCGTCGACCACGGCTGCCAGTCCGCGGCCGAACGCGCCGCCGCCGGCAAGCACGGCCCGGCCGTCGTCCGGGTGTCGGCCCGGGCCGCCGGCGCCGCCGTGGTGATCCAGGTGGCCGACGACGGCGTGGGCATCGACGAGGACGCGTTGCGCGCGGCCGCCGTCGAGGCCGGCCTGCTGCCCGCGGACACCACCGCGACCGGCCAGGCGCTGCTGTCGGTGATGTTCGTGCCCGGCTTCACCACCCGGAGCCAGGTCACCGAGACCTCGGGCCGCGGCGTCGGCCTGGACGTCGTGCGGATGGCGGTCGAGGACCTGGGCGGCTCGGTCGAGGTGGACAGCGAGCCCGGGGCCGGGACCCGGTTCGAGATGACCCTGCCGGTGACCCTCGGCGTGCTGCGGTGCCTGGTCGCCCGGGTGGGCGACGAGCGGTACGCGCTCCCGGTCACCAACGTGGTGGAGACGCTGAACCTGAAGGACACCCCGATGCAGACGGTCGCCGGCGCGCCCGTGCTGGTGCGGCACGGGTCGACGATCCCGCTGGCCGACCTCGGCAGCGCCCTGGACGTACCCGGGCAGCGGTCGCAGAAGGCGGCCGTGGTCGTGCGGTACGGCGGCACCGGGGAGCAGCTGGCCTGGGCCGTCGACGTGCTGGAGGGCGAGCTGGAGCTCGTCGTGAAGGACCTGGGCGCGTTCATGGGCCGGATGCCGGCGCTCGGCGGGGCGACGATCGACGGCGACGGTGGCGTGATGCTGCTGCTCGACCTGCGCGAGCTCGCCCTGCACCAGCTCGGCGCCGGGCTGCCGGTGCTCGCCCCGCACGGCAGCTCCGCCGTCGACCCGGCCGCGGGCCCCGCGTCCGAACCGGGAGGGCCCGGCCAGCCGGCGGACGCCGCCGGTGCCGCGGCGAAGCGCAAGCGTCCGCGGGTGCTCGTCGTCGAGGACTCGGTCGGCGTGCGCGAGCTGCAGCGGGTCATCCTCGAGGGGGCGGGCTACGACGTGGTCACCGCCGTCGACGGGTCGGACGGCGCCGCCCGGCTGGGCCAGGCCCCGGTGGACCTGGTGCTGTCCGACGTGGAGATGCCCGGCATGGACGGGTTCACGCTCACCCGCAAGATCCGGCGCACCCGCGGCTGGGAGAACGTCCCGGTCGTGATCATGACCTCGCGCGGCGACGACGCCGACAAGCGGGCCGGCCTGGATGCGGGAGCCAGTGCCTACCTGCTCAAGAGTGAGTTCGATCAGGCCGACCTCGTAGATACCGTCCGTCGCCTGATCGGGCGCTGACAGACCCCAGAAGGGCCAGGACCGCACTGTGGACAGCGACAACGCACCGCAGCTCACCGTGGTGATCGCGGACGACAGCCCCACGCTGCGCAAGATCGTGGGCACCGTCCTCGAGCGCGACGGCATGCGCACGGTCCAGGCCGAGGACGGCGTCGAGGCCGTGCAGACGGTCTTCGCCACCCAGCCCGACGCGGTGATCCTGGACGTCCAGATGCCGCGCGTGTCCGGCTACGTCGCGGCCCGCGTGCTCAAGGACGACTGGCAGACCGCGGACATCCCGGTGATCCTGCTGACCTCGCTGGACGCCGCGACCGACCGCTACTGGGGCGCGCTGGTCGGCGCCGACCGGTTCCTGTCCAAGGACTTCGAGGCGCCGCAGCTCGTGGCCGCCGTCCGCGAGGTCATCGCCGCGGCCGACGAGCGCCGCGGCGGCCGGGCCCGCCTGGTGCCCGACCCGGTGCAGCTGGTCGACGACGACGTGTACGCGCGGATCGGCGACCTGCTCGACCGCAAGCTGTTCGAGGCGCAGGTGCACGCGGAGGTCACGTCCATCGCGTCCGAGGTGTTCGGGTTCGAGGACACCGTGGCCGCGGTGCTGACGGTGCTCGGCCGGGTCGTCGACTACGACCTCGCAGCGGTGCTGATGCTCGACGACCGCTCGACGTACGTGACGTTCGCGCGGGACACCTCGCACCAGCAGTACGCGGAGTTCTTCGGTGCGATCGCGGGCGCGGCCGGCCAGGTGACCGGCCAGTCGGTCGACGTGGCCGACCTGGTCCCGCGGGTGGCCGACCCCAACGGCATGCTCGGTGCCGAGGACGAGGGCGGCATGGCGACGTTCCTGTCGATGCCGCTGAAGGCCCGGGGCCGGATCATCGGGGTGCTCGGCCTGTCCAGCGCGACCAAGAACGCCTGGGGCGAGACTTCGCTGAACACGTTGCGGCTGGTCGAGTCGCCGGCGGCGCTGGTCATCGAGAACGCCCGCCTGTCCGGGCACGTCCTGGGCTGAGCCGACCGCCGGTCGCTCGCGGGCTGCCCCGGTGCGGCCCGGGTAGGGTCCAGTGGTGCCGTCAGCAGGACCACCGTCCGAGGCCGACTTCCGGCGTGCGGCGTCGCAGTTCGCGACCGGCATCACCGTCGTCACCACCGTGCTGGACGGCGTCGACCACGCGATGACGGTCAACTCGTTCACCGCGGTCTCGCTCGACCCGATGCTCGTGCTGGTGTGCGCCGAGCGGTCGACCCGGTTCCACGACGCGGTGCTGGCGGCCCGGCTCTGGGCGGTGTCCGTGCTGCCGGAGTCCGCGCTGGCGTCGGCGGCGTGGCTGGCCACCAAGGGCCGCCCGCTGGAGGGGCAGCTCGACCGGATCCCGCACCGGCGCGGGCCGCTCACCGGTGCCGCGGTGCTCGACGGGTCGCTGTCCGTCTTCGAGTGCCGGACCACCGCCGAGCTCGACGGCGGCGACCACACCATCGTGGTCGGCCAGGTGCTCGGCGCCACGGTCGAGGACCCGACCGCCGAGCCCCTCATGTACCACCGCGGCCACTACCGCCGCCTCACCGACTGACCGCCCGCCTCCCCTCCGCCCACAGCCGAAACCTACGGTCGAGTACGGCAGCCTTACTGGCGTACTCCACCGTAGGTTTGGCTCAGTCGGCACCCGTCGGGTGGCCGAGGCAGGAGCGGCATGGACGCGAGCACCCCGTCTGGACCGGGCACCTTGCCGGTCGTCGTCGCGGCGCCGGCACCGGACACGGCCGCCTTCGTCGCGGAGGCGGTGACGGCGGCGTTCGGTCTCGTGGCGCTCGGCCTCGAGATGCTCGTCCGGGCGGCCGGCGGCTCGGCGACCGCTGTGCCCGAGCGGACGGCCGGCGCGCGGTCGCCGTCACCGTTGCCGGCGGCTTCCGTGGTCGAGGTCGGTCTGGGACTGGGCTGGGGCGCGGCCCGGGTCGGCGGCCAGGTCGTCCGGCTGGGCGGCCGGGTCGCCGCCCCCGTGGTCGGTCTCGCGCTGGCGCCGCCGCTGGTGCCGCGCGCGCTGCACCCCGCGACGGCGCTGGAGCACGCGGCCGCGGCCTGGCGCCGGCAGCGCCCGGTGGCGGTCGGTGAGCTCGGCCGGTGGTCCGGCTCGGTGGCGACCGACACCGTCGGGCTGGCGTTCGACCTGGTGGACGTCGACCGGCTGCTCGCCGCGGTCGTGGACCGCGTCGACATCGCGGCCGTCGTCGACCGCGTGATGGCCCGGCTCGACCTGGACGAGCTGGTACGCCAGGCGCTGGCCCGCCTCGACCTGGACGACGCCGCCGCGCAGGCGCTCGCCGAGCTGGACCTGGACCGTCTGGTCGGCGACGCCGTCACCCGCATCGACGTCGGGCTGCTCGTCGAACAGGTGCTCGCGGAGATCGACCTGACGACCCTCGTCGTGGACAAGGTCGACCTCGGCGTGGTCGTCAACGACGCGCTCGACCAGCTGGACCTGACCCAGCTCGTGATGCAGCGGGTGGACCTGGCGACCGTCGCGGAGTACGTGATCGAGGAGATCGACCTGCCGGAGATCATCCGCGAGTCCAGCGGGTCGATGGCTTACGAGACGGTGCAGGGCATCCGGCTGCAGAGCATCGACGCCGACCGCGCCGTCTCGCGGTTCGTGGACCGGATGCTGCTGCGGCGCGGCGGTCGCAAGACCGGCATCGCCGCCCGGCGACGCCCCGGAGCAGCCGTGACCGCCGTGCCCGTCGGCCCTGGCCGCAGCGAGGTGCCGCAGGTGGCGCGGGACTTCCAGGGCCATCGCGCGGGCATCGTCACGCGCGTGCTCGCCGCCGGCGTCGACCTCGCACTGGTCATCGCGGTGCTGATCGGCACCTGGCTCGGCTGGGCCGCCATTCGTTTCATCCTGGATCCGAAGTCGTTCACGTTCCCGGCGCCGTCGATCGGGCTGGTGCTGGTGGACGGGTACATCGTCTCGACCCTCTACCTGACCATCGCCTGGGCGACGACCGGCCGCACCTACGGCGGCCAGCTGCTCGGCCTGCGGGTC
Organism: uncultured Actinomycetota bacterium; assembly: GCA_963771835.1. GTDB lineage: Bacteria > Actinomycetota > Actinomycetes > Prado026 > Prado026 > CAVQCJ01. The sequence continues at coordinate 448,220 of CAVYVA010000002.1, read as the reverse complement.
GTCAACTGGCGCGGGAACCGGATGTCGTGGCCGGGCGCGTTCGTGCGCGCCGCGTTCTGCGTGTTCTTCCCGATCGGGCTGGGCTGGATCCTGCTCAGCCGCGGCAACCGTTCGGTCCAGGACGTCGTGCTGCGCACCTCGGTCGTGTACGACTGGGCGCTGCGGCAGAGCCGGACCGCCGCGGTCGCGGTGCAGCAGGAGACCTAGCCGGCGAGCACCCCCGCCAGCACCTGCGCGGCCCGCAGGGCGTCCCGGTAGCCGATGTACAGCGGCGCGAACCCGAACCGCAGCAGTGCCGGCGGCCGGTGGTCCACGACGACACCTTTCCCAGCGAGGGCGGTAACCAGACCCGCCGCTTCGGCGACCTCGACACTGACCTGATGCCCGCGGTCGTCGCCGCGCGGGGTGACCACCGTGGCGGCGCCAGGCGGCACCAGCGCGTCGACGCAGTCCATGAAGAACGCCGTCAGCCGCAGCCCTTTCGCCCTGACCTGCGCCAGGTCGACGCCGTCCCAGACGTCCAGCGCAGCGTCCAGGGTCAGCAACGAGACGATGTCGGGCGTCCCGCTGCGGACGCGCGCGATCCCGTCGGCCGGGACGTACTCCGGTCGCATCGCGAACGGGTCGGCGTGCCCGCCCCAACCGGTCAGCGGCTGGTCGAGCCCGGGCTGCGCCGCGTGCGGGACGTAGACGAACGACGGTGCGCCCGGCCCGCCGTTGAGGAACTTGTACGTGGCGCCGACTGCGAGGTCGACGCCGAGCCGGTCCAGCTCGAGCGGCAGCACGCCGACGCTGTGCGAGACGTCCCAGAACGCGAGCGCACCCGCGCCGTGGACCGTCGTCGTCAGCGCCGCCATGTCCAGCAGGCGCCCGGTCCGGTAGTCGACGTGGTTGAGCAGCACCACTGCCGTCCGCTCCGACAGCGCGTCGCCGAGGCCGTCCGGGTCGACCCGGCGCACGCTCGCACCGGTCAGCCGCCCGACCGACTCCGCCACGTACGCGTCCGTGGGGAACGTGTGCCCGTCCAGGAGGATCTCTGCGCGGCGGCCTTGGCTGCTCAGGGCTGCGGTCCGCAGCGCCGCGACGAGCAGCTTGAACAGGTTCACGCTGGTGCTGTCGGTGACGACGACCTGCCCCTGCGCGGCGCCGAGGAAGCGGGCGACCCGGTCACCGACGCGCTGCGGCGCCTGCCACCAGTCGCTGCCGTCCCAGGCGCCGATCAGCTGCTGCCCCCACTGCCGGCGCACCACGTCGTCCACCCGGGCAGGCACCGAGGCCGGCAGCGCGCCGAGGGAGTTGCCGTCCAGGTAGACGATGCCGGGCGGCAGCGCGAACCGGTCGCGCAGCCCGGCCAGCGGGTCTGCCGCGTCCAGCTGCCCGGCCTGGTCGGCGAGCTGGTCGGTCGTCATCCGCCCGGCTCCGCCCATGCCCGGACCACGCCGAACCATCGCTCGAACGCGTCCGTGCCGGGCTCGATGACCGTGAAGTGGCCTTCGGAGTCGAGGAGCTCGAGGTGCGCGTCGTCGCCGGCGGCCTGTGCCGCGGCAGCGAACCGGACGCTCTGCGCGGCCGGGACGAGCGGGTCCGCGGTGCCGTGGAACAGCCAGGTGGTCGCCCCGGTGGGCAGCCGCGCGAGCAGGTCGGCGCCGGCGTACCGCTCCGGCGCGGTCTGCGGTGTCGCGCCCATCCAGCGCACGATACCGCCGCCGTCGTACCCGCCGCGCACGCAGTCCACCAGGTCGGACGCGGCCGCGAGGGCGACGACCAGGTGCACCTGCGGGTGCGCGGCCGCCCACAGCGCGAGGTACCCCCCGGCCGAGTGCCCCACGACGGCCAGCCCCGGCCGCAGGTCCACATCCTCGAGCCCGTGCAGCGCGCTCACGGCCGCGACGACGTCCGCGGTGGTCTCCTCGAACGACCCGCCCGCGTCGGCGCGCCGGTACTCGACGTTCGCGACCGCGCAGCCGGCGGCGACGAGCCGGCGTGCCATCGGCTCGTGCAGGTCCAGCCCGTACTGCGCCTGGAAGTACCCGCCGTGCAGGCTCACCACGGCCGGGTGCGGGCCGGGACCGTCGGGCAGCCGGACGTCCGCGTACTGCTCGGGATGCGGGCCGTAGCGCAGGGTGCGGACCACCGAGCGGTCAGGGCCAGACGTGCGGCGGCCCGTACGTGAGGCAAACACCGGCCGCCGTCGCGAGCACGAACATCGCGGCGAGGACCACGGCCACGCCGCGCAGCCACGTCGACCGTGGCCCGATGCCTGCCATCGACGGCGGCAGGTAGACCGCCGGGAGCACGCCGCCGCGCAGGTCCGCCCAGTGCGGGTCGACAGGGACGTCCGGCCCGGCGTCCGGCACGTCGGAGAACTCGACGTCCGGCCCGACGTCGATCGACCCGACGTCGATCGGGTCGGATCCGGCGGACGGCAGGTCCAGGGTCGCCATGCTCGGAGTGTCTCCCGCGCCCGGCCGCCCGGCAAGGACGGCCGTACCGGCCAGCGGTCGTACGATCCGACCGTGGGTGGTTCCGGCACGACCAGCGCCGGCGACGCGGCATGGCACCGCCGCCTCGAGCACGTCGCCGGGACGTCGCTGACCCCGGACACGGCGCAGACGCCGGGCATGCGCCGGTACGCCGCGGTCTCCGGGGTCACCGTCGGGTCCGAGCGGCTGTGGATGGGCCGTACCCATGTCGACCCGGCGACGAGCTCGGGCGACCACCACCACGGCGAGTCCGAGACGGCGATCTACGTCGTCGCCGGCCATCCGGTCTTCGTGTTCGCCGACCGCGGCGCCGAGGTACGGATCGAGACCGCCCCCGGTGACTTCGTCTTCGTGCCGCCGTACGCGCCGCACCGCGAGGAGAACCCGTCTCCGGACGAGGAGGCCGTGGTGGTGATCGCCCGCAGCACCCAGGAGGCGATCGTCGTCAACCTCCCCACCCTGGTTCCACGCACGGTGTCGGGGTAGTACGCGCAGCAGACCGTGCGATCCACCCCGACGCCGGGTGTGGACGGTGGGTCAGGGGTGGGTGCGGGTCCAGGTCTGGCCGGCCGGGGTGTCGGTGACCTGGACGCCGAGCGCGGCCAGTGCGTCCCGCAACCGGTCCGACTCGGGCCAGTCTCTGGCTGCCCGGGTCGCTTCGCGCGCCGCCAGCAGCTCCGCCGCGCCGTCGGGCAGGTCTGCCGCTGCGCCCGCGTCCCGCGGCCGGCCGACCCACCGGACCAGGTCCAGGCCGAGCACCCGGTCGGCGTACGCGAACGTCTCGAACTTCGCGCCGGCCGGCACTGCCTCGTCGCGCTCCAGCCGGCGCAGGACCTGCAGGGCGCGCGGGGTGTCCAGGTCGTCGCGCAGCACAGCCGAGCAGCACCTCGGCCAGCTCCGCGGGGACCGGTCGCGACGGCTCCTCGGCCCAGTCGGCGACGCGGTCCCGCCACCGGGTCAGCTGCCGGTCGGCGGCGGCGATCGCGTCCCAGCTCAGGTCCACCTGGGTGCGGTACCGGGTGCCCAGGAACGCCAGCCGCAGGGCGAGCGGGTCCAGCCCGCGCGCGACGACGTCGCGCAGCAGGACGACGTTGCCGCTCGACTTGGCCATCTTGCGCCCCTCGAACAGCAGGTGCTCGCCGTGCACCCAGTGCCGCACGACCTCGTGCCCGACCGCGGCGTCCGACTGCGCGCGCTCGTCCTCGTGGTGCGGGAAGCGCAGGTCGATCCCGCCGGTGTGCACGTCGATCACGTCGCCGAGGAAGTGCACCGACATCGCCGAGCACTCGATGTGCCAGCCGGGGAACCCGGGCCCCCACGGCGAGTCCCACACGAGCTGGCGGCGGTCCCCGGCACGCTTCCACAGCGCCCAGTCCGCGTGGAACCGCTTGGCCTCGTCGACCGCGCCCTCGAAGCGGTGCCCGGGACGCAGTGCGTCGAGCCGGTTCCCGGACAGCGCGCCGTACGTCGGGAAGCTCGCCGCGTCGTAGAACACCGAGCCGTCCTCGCCGACGTACGCGTGCCCGCGCTCGACCAGCCGGCCGATGAGGTCGAGCATGAGCCCGATGGACTCGCTGGCGCGCGGGTAGGCCTGCGCCGGCCGGATCCCGAGCAGCGACAGGTCGGAGTGGAACGCGGCCTCGTAGTGGCGGGCCACGTCCATCGGGTCGCAGCCCCTGCGGCCGCAGCCCCGGCGAGCACCTTGTCCGACCCGGACACGGCCAGGTCGTCGTCGTCGGCCATGTGCCCGACGTCGGTGATGTTCTGCACCATCCGCACCTGCAGGCCGTCCAGCTCGGCCGTGCGCCGGACCAGGTCGCCGAGCAGGAACGTCCGCAGGTTGCCGACGTGCGCGTCGCGGTACACGGTCGGACCGCAGCAGTACAGCGTCAACGCACCGGCCCGGGCCGGCACGATGTCGACGGCGGCGCGGGCGCGGGTGTCGTACAGGCGCAGCACGACGGGTCCGATGCCGCGGTCAGCCGTGGCGGCCGGCGCGCAGCCGCCGCACCAGCTCGGCCGTCGAGGAGTCCAGGCCGGAGACGTCCGGCGCGCCCGTCGAGGTGAGCAGCGGCGCGAGCTGGTTGGCCATCACCTTGCCGAGCTCCACCCCCCACTGGTCGAACGAGTCCAGCCCCCACACCACGCCCTGGGTCAGCACCCGGTGCTCGTACGTCGCCACCAGCTGACCGAGCACGGACGGTGTCACCTGCGGGGCGAGGATCGTGTTCGACGGCCGGTTGCCCGGCATGACCTTGTGGGCGACGACGTCCGGCGCCGTGCCCTCGGCGGCCACCTCGTCGGCCGTCTTGCCGAACGCGAGCGCGCGCGGCTGGGCGAGCAGGTTGGAGCTGAACAGGTCGTGCATGCCGTCCAGGTCGTGCACCGGCTGCGCGAAGCCGATGAAGTCGGCCGGCACCAGCCGGGTGCCCTGGTGCAGCAGCTGGTAGAACGCGTGCTGCCCGTTGGTCCCGGGCTCGCCCCAGACGATCTCGCCGGTGTCCCAGTGCACCGGGTCGCCCTCGCGGGTCACCGACTTGCCGTTGCTCTCCATGCACAGCTGCTGCAGGTAGGCGGGGAACCGCGCCAGGTACTGGCTGTACGGCAGCACGGCCTGGCTCTGCGCGCCGAAGAAGTCGCCGTACCAGAGCGAGATCAGCCCGAGGAGCACGGGCAGGTTCCGCTCGAACGGCGCGTGCCGGACGTGCTCGTCGATCGTGCGGAACCCGGCGAGCATCTCGCCGAACTGCACCGGGCCGATGGCGACCATCAACGACAGCCCGATCGCCGAGTCGAACGAGTAGCGCCCGCCGACCCAGTCCCAGAACCCGAACATGTTGGCGGTGTCGATCCCGAACGCGGCGACCCGGTCGGCCTGGGTCGAGACCGCGACGAAGTGCCGCGCGACGGCGCCTTCGTCCTTGCCCTCCTCGAGCCCGAGGCCGCGCAGCAGCCAGGTGCGTGCGGCGGTCGCGTTGGCCAGCGTCTCCTGCGTGGAGAACGTCTTCGAGCACACGATGAACAGCGTCTGCTCGGGGTCCAGCCCCTGAAGCGCCTCGGCCATGTCGGTCGGGTCGACGTTGGAGACGAAGCGGAGCTCCAGCGACCGGTCCGCGTACGCGCGCGAGCGCCTGGTACGCCATCGCGGGCCCGAGGTCGGACCCGCCGATGCCGATGTTCACGACCGTACGGATGCGCAGCCCGGTGTGGCCGGTCCAGGCGCCGCCCGCGGACGTCGCGGGCGAACGTGCCCATCCGGTCGAGCACCTCGTGCACGTCGGCGACGACGTCCTGACCGTCGACGACGAGGGTCTCGGTCCGCGGCATGCGCAGGGCGACGTGCAGGACGGCCCGGTCCTCGGTCGTGTTGATGTGCTCGCCGGTGAACATCGCCTCGATCCGCTCGCGCAGCCCGGCCCGCTCGGCCAGCGCCACCAGCAGCCGTACGGTCTGCGCGGTGAGGATGTTCTTGGAGTAGTCCAGGTACAGGTCACCGGCCTGGACGGTCAGCGCGGTGCCGCGGGCCGGGTCCGCCGCGAACAGCTCGCGCAGCGTCACGTCGCCGAGCTCGTCGCGGTGCGCCTGCAGCGCGGCCCACTGCGGGGTCCGATCGATCCGGTACGCCATCGGCTCAGCTCCTCCCGCCGTGCGCCTGCTCGGCGTGCCCGCCGAACTCCTTGCGCATCGCGGAGAGGATCTTGTCGGCGTACTCGGCGTTCCCGCGCGAGGAGAACCGCTCGAACAGTGCGGCCGTGATCGTGTACGCGGGCACCCCCTCGTCCACCGCGGCGAGCACGGTCCACCGTCCCTCGCCCGAGTCCGAGACCCGCCCGCCGAACCCGGACAGCTCGGGGTCCGCGTGCAGTGCCTTGGACGTGAGGTCGAGCAGCCAGGACGCGACCACGCTGCCGCGCCGCCAGACCTCGGCGACGGCCGGGATGTCCAGCTGGTACTGGTAGTACTGCGGGTCGCGCAGCGGGGTCGTCTCGGCGTCGGCGGTGCGCTCCTCGCGCCCGGCGTCGGCGTGGTGCAGGATCGCCAGCCCCTCGGCGTAGGCCGCCATGAGCCCGTACTCGATCCCGTTGTGCACCATCTTCACGAAGTGGCCGGCACCGTTCGGGCCGCAGTGCAACCAGCCCCGCTCGGCGGTGCCCGGGTCGCCGTCGAAACCGGGGGTTCGCGCAGCCGCGTCGAAACCGGGGGCGAGGCTTTCGAAGACCGGGGCGAGGTGCCCGACCGCGTCGTCGGGGCCGCCGACCATCAGGCAGTAGCCGCGCTCGAGCCCGAACACCCCGCCGCTGGTGCCGCAGTCCACGTACCGGATCCCGCGCGGTGCCAGCCGGGCCGCGGTGTCCACGTCGTCGCGGTAGTACGAGTTGCCGCCGTCGACGATGATGTCGCCCTCGCCCATGAGAGCCGCGAGCTCGTCGACCGTCTGCTGGGTGAAGGCCGCGGGCACCATCACCCAGGCCGTCTTCGGGCCGGCCAGCATCCCGACGAACTCCGCCAGCGAGGACGCGCCCCGGGCCCCGTCCGCGGCGAGCGCGGCGACGGAGTCCTGGTTCACGTCGAAGACCACGCACTCGTGGCCTGCGCGCATCAGCCGCCGTACCATGCCGGCGCCCATCCGTCCCAGGCCGACCATTCCCAGCTGCATGGCTGTTCTCCTCGGGGTTCTTCGGGCCTTCCCAGGGTCTTTCGCTCCGGCTCGTTCGGCACCGTCCCCCATCCTGGCGGGCCGGGCCTCGGCGGGCTACCGGGCGACGGCCCACCACCGCAGCCGTACGTAGTCGGCGGTCCACCGGCCGTCGGCGTCGCGCAGGGCCGGGGCGGCCCGGCGGTCGACGGCGGCGAGCAGCTCGTCGTGGCGGTCCGGCGCAGTGGCCTCGAGCAGCCACCGGCCGAACATCCGGAACCAGTCCGCGGCGCTGTCGCCGTCGGCGAGCGGCGTCGGCCGGTCGAAGTGCTCCAGCAGCCGGACGTCGAAGCCGGCCGACCGCAGCCGCGCGTCCTGCTCGGCCGGCGACGGGAAGCACCACGGGTGCGGGACCGGCTCCAGCCCGAGCTCGACCAGCGCCGCGTCGGCGGCGGCCACCAGCGCGGCGACGTTCCGCGCGCCGCCCATCTCGGCGACGAAGCGTCCGCCCGGACGAAGCGCGGCGCGGACCCGGTCCAGGACCGTGGGCTGGTCGCCGACCGGGACCCAGTGCAGGGTCGCGTTGGAGAACACCGCGTCGACCGGCTCCGGCACGGTGAAGGTGCGGGCGTCGGCGAGCCGGAACCTCAGGTCGGGGGTGCCGGACGCGGGCCCGCAGGACCATCTGCTCGTCGCGGTCCAGCCCTTCCACGGATGCGCCGGACGCGGCGATCTCGGCGGCGAGCTGCCCGGTCCCCGAGCCCAGGTCCAGCACCGTCTCGCCGGAGCGCGGGTCGAGCAGCTCGACGAGGCCGCGGCCGTAGCCGCTGACGAACCCGAACCGCTCGTCGTACGCCTGCGCGTCCCAGCCCATGCTGCCGACCCTACCCGCGCCATCCACGATATGGGACACATCGTCTCGTATAACGAGACGATGGTCAGCTCGGGGCCAGCCGGTACTGGTAGGTGTGGTGCTCGGTGAACCCCGCTCCTGCGTACAGGGCGAGGGCCGGGGCGTTGTCCGCCGCGACCTGCAGGTAGCAGCAGCGGGCGCCGCTGCTCCTGCGCCCAGCCGGCGAGCCCGCGCAGGATCACCCCGCCCAGGCCGCGGCGACGCGACGGCGGGTCCACCTCGACCGCGGTGACCCCGAGCCAGCCGACCCCGTCGGCGTCCGCGTCGACCGAGCCGCGGGCGATCGCGAGCACGCGTCCGTCGTTGTCGCGGACCGACGCGAACGCGAGCGTGTCGCCGTGCTCGATGACCTCGCGCGCGTGCGGCGGCAGCACGCCGCCCCGGTAGTGGTACGCCGCCACCCACGCGTCGTCCGGCCGGGCGTCCAGCCGTACCGCCGGGCGTCCGGCCGCCCGGTCCGCCGCACCTTCCGCCGCCAGGCCGGCGACCGGTGCGACGAGCACCCGGACGACGTCGCCGAGCGGCCAGCCGCGTGCGGCCAGCACGTCGTCGACCGCCCGGGCGTCCGGCAGCGGGAGCAGGAACCGGGGCGACAGCCCGCGGGCCGCGTACCACTCCTCGACCCGGGCGATCGCCGGGCCGATCGGCAGCCCCGGGTCACCGAGCGGAAGGGCTGAGTTGGCCCGTCCGGTGAAACCGCCCGCCGCTCGCAGCAGCCAGCCGCCCAGCGGCTCGGTCTCGGTGCCCCGCCAGCCGCGGGCGGCCACAGCCTCCAGGCTCGCCACGGTGGTCCGGCAGTCCGGCGACGACACGCGGCCCCTCCTAGCGGTGACCCGGGCAAGACATGGAGCGGGGCGCTGGCGATACTAGGTGGCGTCCAGACGCGCCGGGATCGCCCGGGCGCCGCAGCAAGGAGGAGCTCGGTGACCTACGTCATCGCCCTGCCATGTGTCGATGTCCTCGACCGGGCGTGCATCGAGGAGTGCCCGGTCGACTGCATCTACGAGGGCGAGCGGATGCTCTACATCCACCCGGACGAGTGCGTGGACTGCGGTGCGTGCGAACCGGTCTGCCCGGTCGAGGCGATCTTCTACGAGGACGACGTCCCCGAGCAGTGGAAGGAGTACTACAAGGCGAACGTCGAGTTCTTCGACGACCTCGGCTCACCCGGCGGCGCGGCCAAGCTCGGCAAGATCGAGAAGGACCACCCGATCGTGGCGGCGCTCCCCCCGCAGGCGGTCGAGCACTGACCGGACCGGTCTCCGGGCGGCTGCCCGACTTCCCCTGGGACCTGCTGACCGCGGACGCCGAGCGCGCCCGTTCGCACCCCGACGGCATCGTCGACCTGTCCGTCGGCACGCCGGTAGACCCGACGCCGGCCGTCGTCCAGGAGGCGCTGCGCGCGGCGTCCGACGCGCCCGGCTACCCGACGGTGCAGGGCACCGCCCGGTTGCGCGAGGCGGCCGCCGGCTGGGTGGACCGGACGCTGCACGCGCGGGTCGACCCGGGCGACGTCCTGCCGACCATCGGTTCCAAGGAGCTCGTCGCCGGGCTGGCCGGCCTGCTCGGTCTCGGACCGGGTGCCCGGGTGCTCGTGCCCGAGCTGGCCTACCCGACGTACGCCGTGGGCGCGCTGGTCGCCGGTGCGCACGTCGTGGCCGGCGACTCGCTGGTCGCGCTGGGACCTGCGCGGGTCGACCTGGTCTGGCTGAACTCCCCGTCCAACCCCACCGGACGGGTGCTGCCGGCCGAGCACCTGGCCAAGGTGGTCGCGTGGGCCCGCGAGCGTGGCGCCGTGGTCGCCTCCGACGAGTGCTACGTGGAGCTGGGGTGGTCGGCGCAGCCGGTGTCCGTGCTGCACCCGGACGTCTGCGGCGGCAGCCACGAAGGACTGCTCGCCGTGCACTCGCTGTCCAAACGCTCGAACCTCGCCGGCTACCGGGCCGGGTTCGTCACCGGGGACCCCGCGCTGGTCGCCGAGCTCATCGCGCTGCGCAAGCACCTCGGGCTGATGGTCCCGGCCCCGGTCCAGGCCGCGATGGCTGCGGCGCTCGACGACGACGAGCACGTGGTGGTGCAGCGCGAACGGTACCTGCGCCGGCGCGAGGTGCTGGTGGCGGCGTTCGGCCGCGCCGGCTTCACGATCAGCCACTCGCAGGCGGGGCTGTACCTGTGGGCGACCAGGGACGAGCCGTGCTGGGACACCGTGCGGTGGCTGGCCGAGCGCGGGATCCTGGTCGCCCCCGGTGACTTCTACGGCGCTGCCGGGGCCCGGCACGTGCGGGTCGCGCTCACGGCGACCGACGATCGCGTCGCCGCCGCAGCCGCCCGCCTGTCCTGAGTCGGCGACCCCGGGGCGGGGAGGCGGTTCAGCGGGCGATCCGCAAGAGTCCGCGGCCGTCGGCCTTGGCGCCGTACAGTGCCTCGTCGGCCCGCCGGTACAGCGTGTCGAGGTCGTCGGGACCTTCCCCGCACGCGGCGCCGACGCTGACCGTCACCGTCAACCCCGGCCGGATCCGCGACCAGTCCTCGGCGTCGACCAGCCGTCCGACCGCGTCCGCTCGGGTCCGGACCACATCGGCCGGCGCGCCGGTGATGACCGCGCCGAACTCGTCGCCGCCCAGCCGTACCGCCAGGTCGTCGGGCCGCAGCACGGACGTGACCAGCGCCCCGATCCGGCGCAGCACCTCGTCGCCGGCCTCGTGCCCGAACACGTCGTTGACCGGTTTGAACCGGTCTACGTCCACGACGAGCATCGCCACCGGGGCACCGACGGCGAGCGTCGCCCGCAGGTAGTCCAGCCGCTCGTCGAAGGCCCGGCGGTTGCCGAGCCCGGTGAGCGGGTCCTCGAGGGTGACGCGCAGCAGGTGCTCGTGCTCGGCGCGCAGCCGCTGGTGGTGCACCTGCTCGCGCGCGCTCGCCAGCCGCCCGAGCCGGTCCTCCCACCGCTGCCTGGCCAGGCTCGTCGCGTACGCACGCACGGCCGTCCCGTGACCCGGCTCGAGCGCGTGCTCGACGAGCTGCACGGTCCAGTCCGCGAACGACTGCTCGTACATCGTCCCCTGGGCGCGCGTCAGCGCCTGCGCGGCGAGAGCCTCGGCCATGGCCGGCTCGAGCCGGCCGGCCTGCAGGTGCGCGTGCGCCAGCGCCAGGTGCACCTGCGTCGAGGGCAACCAGTCCCGCCCTTCGACCTCGGCTCCGAGCTGGGTGAGCGTGCGCACCGCGTCATCGTCGGTCTGGCCGAGCAGCACCAGCCGGGCCAGCAGGCTGACCTGCAGCTCGCGGCCCCACCCGTCCGGCAGCTCGGCGTGCTCGACCGCACCGGTCCGGGGCACGCGCGCGGCCGCATCGAGGTCGCCGATCTCGAGCAGCGCGGCCGTCCACCAGAACCAGGTCAGCGCGCGGTTCAGCCCGATCACCGGTTCCAGCAGCGGGTCGTCGCACAGCGGGAGCAGATCCTCGGCCCTGGTGTACAGCTCGTCGCCGAGCTCCCACAGGTTCAATGCTTCGTACGCGACGGCGACGCTGATCATCCCGCTCACCCGCGCCAGCGGGTCGCCGTCCGCGTCCAGGAGCACGACGCCGCGGCTCGCGTCCCGGCCGAACCCGACGACGTCGCCGTCCCTGATCGCGAGCTCGGCGCGCATCCCGAGCGCGGCGGCGAGCAGGCCGAGGTCGCCGGCCGCCTCGGCGTCGTCGACCAGCCGGTTGCAGGCGGTCAGGGCCTCGGCGGGGGAGTGGGTGACCGCGTCGACGGCCTGGGCATAGCGCAGGGCGGTACAGACCTCGGTCCAACCGGCCTCGGCGGCGGCGGTGACCGCGCCGGCCACCTCGGCGCGGGCCCGGTCCGCGGCGGGGGTCTGCAGGTCTTCGACCAGGTGGTAGGCGCGCAGCAGCGCGGCACGCCGCTCCTGCGGCGTCCCCTCCGTACGGCCGCGCGTGACCAGCTGCACGCTGAACATCCCCTTGGCCCTGCCGGAAACCCCTCCAGGGGTGTATCGGCTGACGCCGCAGGATGTATGAGTGCGCGGGTGCGGGGACCGGGTGCTAGTCGTTGCTGTGCAGGGCCTCGTTCAGCCCGCCCCAGTCCCCGGTGCGGGGCAGCGCCTCCAGCGCGCCCGTGACGCTGTTGCGGCGGAACAGCAGCCCCGGCCGGCCGGACAGCTCCACAGCCTTGCGCGCGGAGCCGTCCGGGAGCACCACCTTGGCGCCGGCGGTGACGTAGCAGCCGGCCTCGACCACGCAGTCGTCCCCGAGCGAGATACCGATGCCGGCATTGGCCCCGACGAGGCAGCGACGCCCGATCCGGACGACCTCCTTGCCGCCCCCGGACAGCGTCCCCATGACCGAGGCCCCGCCGCCGATGTCCGAGCCGTCGTCGACGACGACGCCGGCGGAGATCCGGCCCTCGACCATCGACGCGCCGAGCGTCCCGGCGTTGTAGTTGACGAACCCCTCGTGCATCACGGTGGTGCCCTCGGCCAGGTGCGCGCCGAGCCGCACCCGGTCGGCGTCGGCGATCCGCACGCCCGTCGGCAGCACGTAGTCGACCATCCGCGGGAACTTGTCCACGCCGAGGACGGTCAGCGGCGCGCGACCGCGCAGGCCGGTGCGGACCGCCTCGAAGTCGTCGACGGCGCACGGACCGGCGCTCGTCCAGACCACGTTGGACAGCAACCCGAACAGTCCCTCCAGCGAGCAGCCGTGCGGTCGGACCAGCCGGTGCGAGAGCAGGTGCAGGCGCAGGTACACATCGGTCGCGTCGGCGGGCGGCGCGTCGAGCTCGGCAGCGATCACCACGATCTCGCTGCGGGTCCGGCGCAGCTCGTCGGTGCCGGCCAGGTCGGCCAGCCCGGCAGGCACCGGCGCGTCCGGGCCGAGCACCGGCTGCGGGAAGTACACGTCGAGCACGCGGCCGTCGCGGTCGTACGTCGCCAGCCCGACCCCTGCCGCGCTGCGCCCGCCGGGTGCCTCGTCCACGCCGCTACGGTAGCCGGGTGATCACCCTGGACCTGGGTCAGGACGGCCCGACGCTGGCCGCGGCGCTGGTCGACGTGTACTCGGTGAGCGGTTCCGAGGGTGAGCTGGCGGACGCCGTGCAGACGGCGCTGACCGGGCTCGAGCACCTGCAGGTGCACCGCGACGGCGACGCGGTGGTGGCGAGGACGTCGATCGGACGTGCGCAGCGGGTCGTGCTGGCCGGGCACCTGGACACCGTGCCGGAGGCGGGCAACTTCCCTGGCCGGATCGACCGCGGGGTGCTGCACGGGCTCGGGGCCTGCGACATGAAAGGCGGCGTCGCGGTCGCGCTCCGGCTGGCCGCGTCGCTGCCAGAACCCGGCCACGACGTCACGTACGTCTTCTACGACGGCGAGGAGGTCGAGGAGCCGCGCAACGGCCTGCGCCGCCTGGCCGAGCGGCACCCCGACTGGCTCACCGCCGACCTGGCCGTCCTGATGGAGCCCACCGGAGCGACCGTCGAGGCCGGCTGCCAGGGGAGCCTGCGGGTGCGGGTGCGGACCGAGGGGCGGCGCGCGCACAGCGCGCGCTCGTGGACCGGCGTCAACGCCATCCACGCAGCAGCCCCGGTGCTGGACCGGCTGCGGGCCTACGAGCCACGGCGGGTGCTCGTCGACGGACTCGAGTACCGCGAAGGGCTCAACGCGGTGCGGATCGCCGGCGGGGTGGCCGGCAACGTCATCCCGGACGAGTGCACGGTGACGGTCAACTACCGGTTCGCTCCCGACCGCACGCTGGACGAGGCCGAGGACCACACGCGGGAGGTCTTCGACGGGTTCGAGGTGGAGCGGCTGGACGGCGCGGCGGGAGCGCGGCCCTGGCCTCGGCGCCCCGGCTGTGGTCGCCTTCCTGGCCTCGGTCGGGGGGCAGCCGCGGCCGAAGTTCGGCTGGACGGACGTGGCGCGCTTCGCGGCGCTGGGCATCCCCGCGGTCAACTACGGCCCCGGCGACCCCGAGCTCGCCCATACCCGCGAGGAGAGCGTGCCGGTGGCGCAGATCGTCGAGTGCGAGGACCGCCTGCGGACCTGGCTCACCGGGGTTCATGAGGGCGGGGTTCCCTGAGGGAGGACAGGCCGCGGCCCCGGAACCCTTGAGGGCGCCGGGGCCGCAGGCCGGAGCAGGCAGGTCGGGTCAGGCGTTCGCGAGCACGTCCACGCGGACCGCCGAGACGTCCAGGGTGATCTTCACCTTGTCCGAGACGAGGAGGCCGCCGCCGTCGAGCGGGACGTTCCAGGTCAGGCCGAACTCCTTGCGGCTGATCGTGGTCTCGCCGGAGAACCCGATGCGCTGGTTCCCGAACGGGTCCTTCTCCACGCCCTCGAGCTCGACCGCGATCTGGACGGGCCGGGTGGTGCCGCGGATGGTCAGGTCGCCGACGAGCACGAACTCGTCGCCGTCGGTGCGGACCTCGGTGGAACGGAAGGTCAGCGTGGGGTAGCTCTCGACGTCCAGGAAGTCGGCGCCGCGGACGTGGCCGTCGCGCTGCTCGTTGCCGCTGTTGAAGCTCGCGGCCTGGATGGTGACCTCGGCACGTGAGTCGGCCGGGTTGTCGCCGTCGAGGGTCAGGGAGCCCTCGAACTCACCGAACGCGCCTCGCACGGTCGTGACCATCGCGTGCTTGGCCGCGAAGCCGAGCCGCGTGTGCGCGACGTCCAGGTTCCAGGTACCGCTGACGGTCGAAAGGTCGGTCATGGGGTGCTCCTCGGGGCTCCGGCGGAGAGCGGTGGAGGCTCTCCGACTTTGTTGAATGCTCAATGAACATAGTTGAACATAGAACTATTCCAGGCGCAACCTCGGCGGTCGGGTGAACGGCCCCTGAACGTCCCCGGCAGGCCCGGCCGGCCGGGCTAGCGTGGAGCCGTGAGCGATCCCCAGCCCGAGATGCCGGCACCGGAGCACCGGGCGCAGTCCCAGGAGCGTCAGCGCGGACCGGTACGGCTGCGCGGCAACCAGGTCCCGGACAGCACCACCGACCAGCGGCTGCTGGACTCGCGCGGGCCGACCGACTGGGTGCACACCGACCCGTGGCGGGTGCTGCGGATCCAGTCCGAGTTCGTCGAGGGTTTCGGCACGCTCGCCGAGCTCGGACCGGCTGTGTCCGTGTTCGGCAGCGCGAGGACGCCGCGGGACCACGACGAGTACCGGTTCGCGGAGCGGCTCGGGGCTGCGCTGGCCGATGCCGGCTACGCCGTCATCACCGGCGGTGGCCCCGGGGTGATGGAGGGCGCCAACAAAGGCTGCTGCGACGCCGGCGGGGTGTCGGTCGGACTCGGGATCGAGCTGCCCTTCGAGCAGAAGATGAACGACTGGGTCGACGTCGGCATCGTGTTCCGGTACTTCTTCGCCCGGAAGACGATGTTCGTGAAGTACTCGCAGGGCTTCGTCGTGCTGCCGGGCGGTTTCGGCACCCTCGACGAGCTGTTCGAGGCGCTGACTCTGGTGCAGACGCGCAAGGTCACGGCCTTCCCCGTGGTGCTGGTCGGCACGCAGTACTGGGGCGGGCTGCTCGACTGGCTGCGCGCGACCGTCCTGCCGTCCGGGAAGATCTCCGTGCCCGACCTCGGTCTGGTGCACCTCACCGACGACCTGGACGAGGCGATCGCCGCCCTGACGATGGCCGGCCGGGAGCGTGAGGTGCGCTCGTCGAACGAGCGTGCCTCGCTGGTCGCGCTGGCGGACGCCGAGATGCGGGCCGCCGGCGAGCCGCCCCGCAACGGCACGTGAGCCCGGACGCCGCTGTCCCGATGGCGGGGCCCCCGCCGGCGCTGTGCGTCTTCTGCTCGTCGAGCGAACGCATCGACCCGGCGTACGTCGAGCTCGCGGCGCAGGTCGGAGCCGCGGTCGCCGAGCGTGGCTGGCGGCTCGTCTCGGGCGGCGGCTCGGTGTCGATGATGGGCGCGGTCGCGCGGGCGGCGCGGGCGGGCGGAGCGCACACGCTCGGGGTGATCCCGCGTGCGCTGGAGGCCGCCGAGGTCGCCGACCACCAGGCCGACGAGCTCGTGGTCACCGAGGGCATGCGCGATCGCAAGGGGCTGATGGACGCTCGGGCCGACGCGTTCCTCGCGCTCCCCGGCGGCATCGGGACTCTCGAGGAGCTCCTCGAGATCTGGGTCGCGCGGTCGCTGGGGATGCACGGCAAGCCGGTGGTGGTGCTGGACCCGGACGACCTGTACCAGCCGCTGCGCGCGCAGGTCGAGGCGCTGGTCGAGGCCGGCTTCGTCCGCCCGGCGGCCGCGGCCGCCGTGCAGTGGGTGCGCACGGTCGGCAACGCCTTCGACGCGTTGGCCGCCGGGATCGCGGCCGCGGGCGGCCGAGCCGGTCCGTGACCACCCGCGCGGTCGCGAGGAGGCGGAGGAGTACCTCGAGGGGCAGACCTGAGCGGGCCGGTCGTCACGCCAGCCCGCGGCGGGCGACGGCCGGGGGACGGGTCCCGGCGATCGACGCCACCATGTCGAGCGTCTGCCTGGTCTCGGCGACGTTGTGGGCGCGGAAGACGCGGGCGCCGAGCCACGCGCTGACCGACGTCGCGGCCAGCGTCCCGACCAGCCGCTCACCGACGGGACGGTCCAGCGTCTCGCCGACGAAGTCCTTGTTGGACAACGAGACCAGGACCGGCCACCCGGTGGCGACGAGCTCGCCCAGCCGCCGGGTCGACTCCAGCGAGTGGCGGGTGTTCTTGCCGAAGTCGTGCCCGGGGTCGATGAGCACGGCGTCGGCGCGCACCCCGGCCGCGACGGCGCGCTCGGCCAGGCCGACCGTGGTCCGCAGCACGTCGGCGACGACGTCGTCGTAGGCGACCCGGTGCGGCCGGGTCCGTGGCGCGTACCCGCCGGCGTGCGTGCAGACGTACCCGGCGTCCGCGGCGGCCGCGACCTCGAGCAGCTTCGGGTCGACCCCACCCCACGCGTCGTTGACCAGGTCGGCACCTTCCGCGCACACGACGTCGGCGACCTCGTGCCGCCACGTGTCGACGCTGATCACCAGCCCGGGGTAGCGGGCCCGCACCTGGGCTACGAAGGTCGCGGTCCGCCGGATCTCCTCGGCGGCGTCGACGTCGTCACCGGGACCCGCCTTCACGCCGCCGACGTCGACGATCGCAGCGCCTTCGTCGACAGCCCGGTCGACGGCGTCCAGCGCTGCACCGTCGGAGAAAGTCGCACCGCGGTCGTAGAACGAGTCCGGCGTGCGGTTGACGATCGCCATCACCACGAGCTCGTGGTCCGCGAACGTACGGGCTCCCAGCCGCATCGGCACGGCTCCTCCTGCCGGTCGGGGAGCCCTCAGCGTGGCACGATCGGGGCCGTGGCACTCGTCTGGGTCTTGCTGGGCATCCTCGTCCTCGGCGGCGTCGCGGTGGTCGCCGCCGGGCGCGGCGAAGGGCTCACCGCGGCCGAGCCCGACCGTCCTGACCTGGCGCTGCCCGCCGACGGCCCGCTGGCGCGCGCCGACGTCGACCAGGTCCGGTTCTCGGTCGGGCTGCGTGGCTACCGGATGGACGAGGTCGACGACGTCCTTGACCGCCTGGCGTTGGACCTGGAGGCCAGGGACGAGCGCATCGCGGTCCTCGAGCGCGAGGTACGCGAAGCAGGGGTCGCCGAACCGCCGGCCACCGAGCCTGCGGCGGAGCAGCCCGAGGCCGAGCAGCCCGAGGTCGAGCAGCCCGAGGTCGAGCAGCCCCAGGTCGAGCAGCCCCAGGTCGAGCAGCCCCAGGTCGAGCAGCCCCAGGTCGAGCAGCCCGACACCGAGGACGACGAGGTCCAGGTCGGCCGGACCATGATCGTCCCGTTCCAGCAGACCGACGGCAGGTTCGCCGCTCCCGCCTCCGGAGACGGACCCGCACAGGACGGCCCGCCGGAGCCCGCGGGTGGCTGAACCGTCGGTGGTCACCGTCGACGTCATCGTCGACGCACCGGTGGAGGCGGTCTGGGCGGCGGTCGTCGACTGGGAGTCCCAGGACGCCTGGATGCTCGGGACCCGGGTCCACGTCGTCGGCGACCGCTCCGAGGGCATGGGCGCGAGGCTCGAGGCCGTCACGGGTGCCGGACCGCTGGCCGTCACCGACCCGATGGTCATCACCGAGTGGGAGCCGCCGAACCGCTGCGTCGTGCGGCACACCGGCTCGGTCGTCCGCGGCGAGGGCATCTTCGAGGTGTTCGCGCTCCCGGGCGGCCGGTCGCGGTTCGTCTGGACCGAGGAGCTCGACCTGCCGCTGGGACGGCTGGGCCGGGCCGGGTGGCCGCTGGTACGCCCAGCGATGGTCGCTGGGGTCCGCGCGTCGTTGCGCCGGTTGGCCCGGTACGTCGAGCAGGGCGGGTGAACACGCCGGCCGAAGGCGGTCCGGTCGTCGGGCCCGACGGGCTGGCCCGATGTCCGTGGGGCCTGGCCGCCCCCGAGTACGTGCTCTACCACGACACCGAGTGGGGACGGCCGCTGCGCGGCGACGACCGGATGTTCGAACGGCTGACCCTGGAGGCGTTCCAGTCCGGGCTGTCCTGGCTGACGATCCTGCGCAAGCGCGAGGCGTTCCGGGCCGCGTTCGCGGGGTTCTCGATCGAGGCCGTCGCCCGGTTCGGGCCGGCCGACGAGGAGCGGCTCATGGCCGACGCCGGGATCGTCCGCAACCGGGCCAAGATCAGCGCCGCGCTGACCAACGCGCGGGTCGCCGCGGTGCTGCCGGGCGGTCTGTCCGAGCTGGTCTGGTCGTTCGCGCCCGAGGTCGCCGGACCGCCGCCGCGCACGCTGTCCGACCTGCGGCCGTCGTCGCCGGAGTCGGTGGCCATGGCGCGCGGGCTCAAGCGGGCCGGCTTCGTCTTCGTCGGTCCGACGACCGCGTACGCGCTGATGCAGGCGACCGGGATGGTCGACGACCACCTGCTCGGGTGCCACGCCCGCGGTGGCGCCGCGGTTGCGGCTAGCGCGGGTCGGCGAGGCAGGCGTCCACGAAGCGGTCCGCGGCCGGGCGGAGCCGCTCGGCCTCGACGGTGAAGAACTCGGCGGCGCGGTCGCCCGGCCACGCCTCCGGCAGCAGCGCCCGCGGCAGGCCCGGGTCGGTGAACAGGAACTTGCGCCACTCGTGCACGAGCTCGCTGCGGGTGGCGAACGCCGAGCGGTCGTCCTGCGGACCGCCGTCGCCGACGATCGAGCGCGCGGTCGCCGAGCCAGTGCGAGTACGCGTGCGCCAGCGCGTCCAGGTCCCACGCGCGGCGGACGAGGCGGGCGGCCTCGGTGCCCGGCTCGGCGGTGGCCGCTGGTCGTGAAGCGGTCGGCGCGCACCCCCTCGGCCGCGAGCAGCTCGTCGACCTCGGGGGAGGGCCGCGGCGCCAGCCAGGTCGCGTCGGCGAGCTGCGCGTACCCCAGGAACCCCAGGCCGGCCCGCAGCCGCTCGCGGGCCGCGCGCCCGGGCACTCGCTCGAGCACCAGCAGGTGCCAGCAGCCGTCCCAGCTCGGCGCGCCGACCCGGTAGATCCGGGCACCGGCCTGCTCCAGCCGGGTCGAGCCCCGGTCGGTCAGCCGGTACCCGGGCCCGGCCGGCAGCGCCACCGGCGCCAGCCACTCCTGGCGGACCATCCGCGAGATCGCCGTCCGTACCGCCGGCGCGGCGACGCCGAGCGGTTCCAGCAGCCGGACCAGGGCGGCCACCGGCGCCTGCCCCCCACGCGGACCGAGGTGGTCCCCGTAGAGGTCGAAGAGCGCGGAACGGGCGTGCACCCGTTCAGTCTGCCTGCCCGGAGCGGCGAGGCGAGGAGCCGGGGTGTGGCGACGACCCGAGCGCGACCAGGAGGCCCGCAGCGGCGAGGCGAGGAGCCGGGGTGTGGCGACGACCCGAGCGCGACCATGAGGCCCGCAGCGGCGAGGCGAGGAGCCGGGGTGTGGCGACGACCCGAGCGCGACCAATCGGCACATGGTCTGTGGCACGGCACGCGGTACGGGATAATGGCTCGCAGTCCGATCTGCCGTCATCCGCCGCGGGGCTTCGCCCCGCGCGCCCGGGTGGCGGTCAGCACGAGGAAGGGGAGTGCCGATGGCGGCGATGAAGCCGCGGACGGGTGACGGTCCGCTCGAGGTCACCAAGGAGGGGCGCGGCATCGTGATGCGCGTCCCGCTCGAGGGTGGCGGGCGTCTCGTCGTCGAGCTGTCCGCCGCCGAGGCCGGTGACCTCGCGGACGCTCTCAGGTCCGCTGCGGGCTGACACCCGACGAACCGGGTCGACCCCGGTGCCCACGCCGTTCGCGGCTCCGGGCACCGGGGTCGACCCGGTTCTGGCTGTCCTACGGAACTCGCGTCAGGGTCTAGCCGGCCGCGGGCTCAGTGCGCTCAGTGCGCTCAGTGCGCTCAGCGGCGCACGCCCAGCAGCAGACCGTCGCCGGTCGCGAGCAGCAGCGGGACGAACCGCTCGTCCTCCAGCAGCGACCGGCCCACCTCGCGCAGCGCCACGGTGTCGGGGTCGCGCTGCGCCGGGTCCGCCACCTTGTCGTGCCAGAGCGCGTTGTCCATCGCCAGCACGCCACCGGGTCGCAGCAGGCGGTGCGCCTCGGTGAGGTAGTCGGGGTACTCGCGCTTGTCGCCGTCGCAGAAGACCAGGTCGTAGCCGCCGTCGGTCAGCCGGGGGAGCACCTCGAGCGCACGTCCGAGGATCGTCCGGGTGCGACCGGCCCCGAACCCGGCCTCGTTGAACGTCAGCCGGGCGAGCCGCTGGTGCTCGGGCTCGGCCTCGACGGTGGTGAGGATGCCGTCGGCGGCCATCCCGCGCAGCATCCACACCCCGGACACGCCGGTACCGGTCCCGATCTCGACGACCGCGCGCGCGTCCAGGGCCGCGGCGACGAACCGGAGCGTGGCCCCGCCGCCGGGCCCGATAGGCACGCACCCGACCTCGGCGGCCCGCTGCCGGGCGGTGGCGAGGACCTCGTCCTCGGGGACGTACGCCTCGGCGTACGCCCAGCTGTTCTGCAGGCTGGCGCTGATCGGGGGCCTCCTCGGGGCGGCTGGCAGGGCCAGGCTAGCGATCCGCGGTCCCCGCGGCACGGGACCGCGTCAGGTGCGGGCCGGGAACCGGCTGCCCTCCCCGGGACGTTCAGGCGGTGGTGTGCGTGCCCGGCGCGGTGAACCCGCCGGTCGATCGGTGCGTCAGAATGGGAGCTCGCCCGTGCTGTCGACGTCCGGAGGTGTGCTCGTGCCCGACACCTCCGACGGCTCCGGAAGTCGTGCGGCCGACGACGACGAGACCTGGGTCCCGCCCTCCTGGGACGACGTGGTCACCGCTCACTCGGCCCGGGTGTACCGGCTGGCGTACCGGCTCACCGGCAACCGGCACGACGCCGAGGACCTCACCCAGGACGTCTTCGTCCGGGTGTTCCGCTCGCTGTCGTCGTACACGCCGGGGGCGTTCGAGGGCTGGCTGCACCGGATCACGACCAACCTGTTCCTCGACCACGTACGCCGGCGCCAGCGGATCCGCTTCGACGGGCTGCCCGACGACGCCGCCGACCGCATCGCCGGCCGGGAGGCCACGCCGGCCGAGGCGTACGACGCGACGCACTTCGACGACGACGTGCAGCGGGCCCTGGACGCGTTGCTGCCGGAGTTCCGGGCCGCGGTCGTCCTCGCGGACATCGAGGGACTCACGTACGAAGAGATCGCCCAGGCGTTGGACGTGAAGCTGGGCACGGTCCGCAGCCGTATCCATCGCGGCCGCAGCCAGCTGCGCAAGGCGCTCGCGCACCGGGCGCCGTCGTTGCCGACCCCGGCGACCGGTGACGGCCGAGGGGCCGAACGCCCATGAGCGCACGCGAGCGGCACCCCGGTGACCGGCTCGCCGCCCTGGTCGACGGACGGCTGGGCGAGCCCGACCGCACCCGGGTCATCGAGCACCTGACCCGCTGCCGGGACTGCCTCGCCGACTACGACGCTCAGCTGTCCCTCAAAGGGCTGCTTCGCGGGCTCGACTCGCCGACCGCACCGGTCGAGCTGCAGGGCCGGCTGTCCGAGCTGATCGCGGCCCAGCGCGCCGCGCCGGTGCCCGTCCGGCGGGCCCCGGTCAGCCGCCGTACGCGCGTGTCGGCGGCCGCGGTCGCGTTCACGTTCGTCGCGGCCGGGGGTGCCTACCTGCTCGGCGGGACCGAAGACGGCGCCCCGGTCGTGCCGCCGGTGGACCAGTACGTCCGCGAGCACGCGGCGGTCTCGGTCGGCGTGCCGCTCACCGGTCCGGCGCTCTACCAGCTCGTGCAGGCGCCGAGCTCGGTGCTGGTCAACCAACCGGTACTCGTCACCCCGGTGACCCGGCGATGAGGTCCCGATGAGGGTGGGCCCGCGCTGGCTGCCGGTGCTCGCCCTGGCA
This sequence comes from uncultured Actinomycetota bacterium, assembly GCA_963771835.1. GTDB lineage: Bacteria > Actinomycetota > Actinomycetes > Prado026 > Prado026 > CAVQCJ01. The sequence continues at coordinate 425,832 of CAVYVA010000002.1, read as the reverse complement.
GCTCTCGTCGGCCCGCTCGTCACCGGGTCCTCGCAGGCGGCCACCACCGGCGTCGTGCCGGGCAGCGACCCGGTTGCGCTCGCGCTGCTCGGCGGGGCCGTGCGGGCCGAGACGGCGCTGACGTACGGCGGGGTCGAGGTGGTCACCGACTCCGACGACGGACCCGCAGACACCTCGGACGGCCCGGACACCTCGGACACCTCAAGCTCCGCCGGGACGACGGTGGACCAGGTCGTCGAGGTGAGCCACGTGGCCGGCGAGGGCACGGTGCTGTTCACCGACGGGGCCGGTGCGGCGACCCGGGCGGGCTTCCTCGGCGCAGACGTCCGGCGACCCGACCTGCTCGTCGCTCTGCTCCAGCACAGCTACCGGCTCGTGCTCGGTGGCACCGGCGCGGTGGCCGGGCGCCCCGCGCACGTCGTGGTCGCCCAGCGCCCGGACGGGCAGGTCGCCGCCCGCTTCTGGCTGGACGACGCCACCGGCCTGCTGCTTCGGCGGGAAGTCATGGACCGGTCCGGGGGGACGTCGGCGTCGCTGGTCCTGAGCCTGGGCCCGCGCCCGCAGGCGCCGGTGGCCTACCTGCCGCCGCTGCTCCCGGCGGTCCGGCCGGCGTCGCTGGACAGCCGTGCGCTGGACTCGTGGGTCGCTCGCGGGTACCCGTGCCCCGAGCAGGTCGGCGGTCTCACGCTGTTCGACGTGCGCGCCGTCCCAGGCACCGGGTCCGCCGTGCTGCACCTGACCTACTCGGACGGGCTGTCGACGGTCTCAGTGTTCGTCCAGCGGGGGCGTCTGGCCGGCGACGACCTCCCCGGCGCGCGCCGGGCCGATGTCTCCGGCCAGGCCGTCCTGGTGGTCGCCGGGCACCCGCGGCAGCTGATGTGGGGGGCCGGTGGGTTCGTGCTGACGGTGGTCGCCGACTCCGACCGGGACGTCGTGGCGCGCGTGGTCGCCGACCTGCCGCACACCGGCGCGGCGCCCACCGGGTGGGCCCGGGTGGAGCGAGGTGTCGCCCGCGTGGTCTCCTGGGTCGACCCGTTCGACTGACCGAGCGCGGGACACGCTCCAGGCCGGAGCGCCCGCAGCCGAGGAACTGCCACGATGAGCGACGAAGGACCGCCCCACGACCCGTGGGCACCACCGCGGCCGCAGCAGCCCGCTCCACCGGCCTGGTGGATGCCGCAGGCCGAGCCGGCTCCCGGTTCCGCGGCCGACGCCGGGCCCGGCACCGCCACCGGTCCCGCCGGCGACCTGGCGGCCCCCGACGTGCTCGATCCGTACGGCCAGGCGGCCCACGAGCCCGACGGGGACCAGGCTGCGGGCCTGGACACCCTCGGCCGGCCGGTGGGCGAGCCGCGGCCGCGCCGTACCGGCGGGCTCGTCCTGGCCGGGATCGTCCTGGCGCTCGTCGCCGGCCTCGTGGGCGGTCTCGTCGGCGCCTGGTGGGCCAACCGGGACACCTCGCTCACCGAGCCTGGTGCGAGCCTCGGTTCCGTGCCGGCCGGGTCGCTGTCGCGGCCCCCCGACTCGGTCGCCGGGATCGCCCAGCGCGTGCTGCCCGTGGTGGTGTCCATCGACGTGCGGGGCAGCAACGGCAACGGCGGCACCGGCTCCGGCTTCGTGGTGCGGGCCGACGGCTACATCGTCACCAACAACCACGTCGTGGCCGACGCCGCCGACGGCGGCACGATCACGGTGCACTTCAACGACGGGTCGACCGCGGACGGACGGATCGTCGGCCGCTCGCCGGCATACGACCTCGCTGTCGTGAAGGTGAGCCGCACCGGGCTGCCGATCGCCACTCTCGGTGACTCCGACGACGTCGTCGTCGGCGACCAGTGCATCGCGGTGGGCTCGCCCCTCGGGCTGGCCGGAACGGTCACCAGCGGCATCATCAGCGCGACCCACCGGCCGGTCACCACCGGTGCGGCCAGCGGCAGCGAGCCCTCGTACCTCAGCGCGCTGCAGACCGACGCGGCCATCAACCCCGGGAACTCCGGCGGCCCGCTCGTCGACGGCCAGGGCCGCGTCATCGGGGTCAACTCCGCGATCGCGACGCTGGGCACCAGCGGCAGCGAGCAGTCCGGGTCGATCGGGCTCGGGTTCTCGATCCCGGTCAACCAGGCCCGGAGGGTGGCCGAGCAGCTGATCCAGCGCGGGTACGCGACCTACCCGGTCGTCGGGGCCGGCCTCGACCCGACCTACGACGGCGTCGGCGTACGCATCGCCCGGATCACCGCGGGCGGCGGCGCCGAGAAGGCCGGGCTGCAGGTGGGCGACGTCGTGGTCAGCGTCGACGGGAAGCCGGTGACCGCTCCCGAGGAGCTCATCGTGGCGATCCGTAGCAAGCAGCCGGGCGACACGATCGAGCTCGGGTACCGGCGCGGCGGGACCGGGTCGGCCACGAGCACGGCGACCGTCACACTGGGTGAGCAGCGCGGCTGAGCCGGGAGGTGCCCGGGCCGTCTACCCTTCGGGGAGGGCGCAGGCACGACGACTCACGACGGGACACGCAGGGCACGCGAGGCACCACTAGGAATCAGGCGGGAGCACGGTGTTCGACATCGGGATGGGCGAGTTCGGGGTGCTGATCATCGCCGCCCTGTTCGTCTTCGGTCCCGACCGCCTGCCGCAGGTCACCGCCCAGGCGGTCCGGGCGCTGCGCCAGCTGCGCGCCATGGCCACCGGCGCGCGCGAGCAGCTCACCGAGGCGATCGGTCCGGAGATCGGCGACCTGGACGTGCTCAAGGATCTGAAGGACCTCAACCAGCTCAACCAGCTGCGCAAGCTCGACCCCCGGGCGATGATCACCAGCGCCCTCATGGACGACTCCACACCCAAGCCGGCACCTGGCCAGGCCGGCGCCGGCACGGCCGCGTCGGCGGAGCCGGCGCCGACCCCGCCCACCGCGTACGACTCCGACGCGACCTGAGCCGTCTCGGGCACGACGCGCGCGCCGGTTCGACTCGGGCGCGGCCGGCCACGTACCGTGCCGGGGAACCGTGGGGGGGCCCACGAAAGGTCCTACTCCCATGCACGCAGGAACGAAGACCGTCCCGGTCGCCCGTCGGCGGTCGGTCCGGGCGGCGTCCCTGACGCTTCTCGCGCTCGCCGCGATCCTCATCCTCAACCCGTACGTGAGCGGTGCCGCGTCCGCCGCACCGGCTCCCGCGGTCGTCGACCGGGTGCTCTCGGACCAGCGCATCGTCGAGTCCAGCTCGCTGGCGCGCAGCGCGTACGGCAAGGGGGTGCTCTGGACCTCCAACGACAGCGGCGGCGGGCCGGTGCTGTACGCCATCGCCGCGAACGGGTCCACGGTCGCGACGTACACCGTCAACAACGTGTCCGCCAAGGACTGGGAGGGCATGGCGAGCGCGTCGTCGGGCGCCTACCACTGGCTGTACCTCGGTGACATCGGCGACAACGGCAAGAAGCGGCCCACGATCGCCGTGCACCGCGTGATCGAGCCGACCACGTTGAAGAACGGCTCGCTCGACGCGACGACGTGGACGTTCCGCTACCCGGACGGTCCGCACAACGCCGAGACGCTGATGGTGAACCCCTCCACGCTGAGGATGTACATCGTCACCAAGGACACGGCGGGCGGCGTCATCTACCAGGCGCCGGCGAACCTGTCGACGACGGCGACCAACGTGCTGGTCAAGGTGGGTACCGCGCCGGTGACGTTGAGCGACGGCGCTTTCATCGACGGGACCCGGTTCGTGCTGCGCGGGTACGAGCGGGCTTACCTGTACGCGAAGCTCGGCGCGACGCCGGTCGTGTTCGGGATGCCGCAGCCTGGCGAGTCGATCACGCCCGGCTACACCGCGGGGACCGTGTACACCGGCGAAGAGGGCACGAGCTCGAAGGTGTGGCGCGTGACGATGCCGTGACCGCGGGCGGAGTCCGGCCTCGTCCACGCCGGCCACCCACGTTGTCAGGGTGAGCGGAAGCCGGAGCGGCTGCTCGCCCTGACGAGTCGAGCCGGCCAACCTTCGGCTACTCGGGGTTGCGACGCGGGCCGTATCCGTCATACCCCTGTTCGTCGAGCAGATCGGGGGACATACTCCGCGAAGGACGCCGGTGTCCGGCGCCTCTTCACGGCCCGAGGGGTACCCATGAAGAACCACCGCGTCCGCAGGATCCTCGTCGTCGCTGCCGCCGGAGGCGGCCTGCTCGTCGCGGCGAGCAGCCTGCCCGCCCAGGCCAGTCCGACCGCCCCGACGTCGAGCACAGGCTCCACCGCGGGCGGCTCGCAGACCGGCCAGCCCGGGCTGGCCGCGAAAGTCCTGCGCACCGCGACCGCGGCCGCCTCGTCCTCGGCGGCCGTCTCTTCGCGTCCGCACGGCGCGAGGCTGCTGCCGCGCGCCACCTCGGCAGCGCCCGCACGGATCGCGGCCCCGGCCGTGGCTGGCGCCGCCCCTGACACTGCGAGCGGCACCGCCGCCCACCTGCTCCGCAGCTTCGACGGCACGAGCAGCAAGGACAGCCAGTTCACCAACTTCGACGCCAAGTTCGAGCCACCGGACCAGGGACTGTGCGCCGGCGCCGGCTTCGTCCTGGAGCCGGTCAACTCCGCTTACCGCATCTTCAGCACCAGCGGGAAGACTCTCCGCGGGGCGTTCAACGTCAACGAGCTGTTCAACGAGGGCGGCAAGGAGTTCACCAGCGACCCGCGCTGCTGGTACGACCCGACCACGCACACCTGGTTCGCCGTCATCCTCTTCCTGAACGACACGTTCACCGAGGGCCGCATCGACATCGCCGTCAACCCGAACACGTCACCGACCGGGCTGTGGAACGAGTACCAGATCGACGCGACGTTCGACGGACGTGACGGGGAGCCGAACCTGTCCGGCTGCCCCTGCTTCGGCGACCAGCCGCGGCTGGGCATCGACCAGACGAACCTCTACGTGACGACCGACGAGTTCTCCATCAACGGCCCGCAGTTCCACGGCGGGCAGATCTACGCGATCTCGAAGGCCGACCTGGTCGCGGGCGCGACGAACGCGCACTTCGTGCGGTTCGGCAACCTGCACCTCGGCGGCGCGTTGGCCGGGGCACCCCAGCCGGCGCTGTCCATCGGCACGCCCCCGGCGGAGTACTTCCTCAGCCAGATCGACGCCGACGGCAACGGTGACAACCGCATCGGCGTCTGGGCCATGACGAACCGTGACAAGGTCGCCACCGGCGGGTCTCCGACGTTGAGCAAGGTCGTGATCTCCTCCGAGGCGTACGCGATCCCGCCCGCATCCCAGCAGCGCGGCTCGTCGAGCCTGATCGACTCTGGCGACGACCGGATGCAGCAGGCGTCGTTCGTCAACGGCACGCTGTGGGGGGAGCTCGGGACCGCGCTGCGTCCGACGGGCGACAACGCCGACCGCGCCGGTGCCGCGTGGTTCCAGGTGCGGCCGAAGCTGACCGGGAACAAGATCACGGGCGCGACGATCGTCCGGCAGGGCTACGTCGCAGTCCGCGGGCAGAATGTCCTGTACCCGGCGATCCAGCCGGACGCTGCCGGCAACGCCGCGATGGTGTTCACCCTCACCGGCCCCAGCCAGTACCCGAGCGTCGGCTTCTCGGTGCTGGCCTCGGGCGGTGCGGACTTCTCCGCGCCGGTCGTCGCCGCCGCCGGTTCGGGCCCGTACGACAAGAACGCCACCCGATGGGGTGACTACTCGTTCGCGGTGCCCGACTGGACCTCGGACGCGGCCTGGCTCGCGACCGAGTACATGCCGCCGAAGTCGAGCCAGACGACCACGGGCCAACGCAACTGGGGCACCCGCGTCATCAAGGTGAGCCTGGGCTGACGAACTCTCCACGATGCCCCTGACGACCCGGCCTCTCGAGGCTGCCACCTGGGATGCCTTCGCGGAGCTCGTCGAGCGCAACAACGGGATCTTCGGCGGGTGCTGGTGCATCGGGTACCACCCGGAGTGCGGCCAGAAGGGGATCGACTACCGCTCGGTCAAGGAGGACCGGGTCCGGACCGGTCGCGCGCACGCGGCGCTGGTCCTCGACGAGGACGGCGCCGCCCAGGGGTGGTGCCAGTACGGCAGCCCCGAAGAGCTCCCGAACATCAAGCACCGGCGCGAGTACGACAAGAAGGCGCCGCCCCTTCCGGACTGGCGGATCACGTGCTTCTACGTCGACAGGAAGCATCGTGGCGAGGGCATCGCACGGGCGGCGCTGGAGGGCGCGCTCGACCAGATCGCCCACGCCGGTGGCGGCCTCGTGGAGGCCATCCCCGAGGTGACGGCCGGCCGCGAGGCGCCGGGCCGCTTCCTGTTCAGTGCGACCGTCGAGCTCTTCGAGCAGTACGGGTTCACCCGCGGCCGGCAGGTCGGCAAGCACGCATGGGTCGTGAGCAGGGTGATCGATCCGTCGTGAGCGAAGGACTCCGTCAGCCTCCCTGGCGGTGGTCGGGCTTGACGGCCCAGAAGAGGCTGTGCCCGGTGTCACCTTCCGGCACGTGCTCCAGCGTCTCGACGTGCAGACCGGCCCGCGTGAGCCAGGTGCGGTAGGTGTCCACGTCCGCGTGGCTCCACCACATCGGCGCCGAGCCGCCCAGCCAGCGCTCCTCGGACCCGGTCCACGCCTCCCAGCCCGCGGTGAGCAAGAGCGTCCCGCCAGGCGCGAGCCATGCGACCACTCTGGTCAGCAGCCCGAGCTGCTGCTCAACGGGTACGTGGATCATCGAGTAGAGACAGACGACCGCGTCGAACGATCCCGCGGGCAGGTCCAGGGCGGTCATGTCCGCCCGGACGAAGGTGGCGGCGGGCACGAGGTGTCGTGCTCGCTCGATCTGAGCGTCGCTGAGGTCCACGCCTGTCACGCGGTGCCCGGCCTCGGAGACCTTTCGCGCCACCGGGATGCCGCAGCCGCATCCGAGGTCGAGGACACGGCTTCCAGCCGAGAGTCGCTCGAGCAGAACAGCGACCCAGGACCGGTACTCGTCGGGGAAGTCGTCGTCGGAGCGGTAGAGGTACGAAGCGGCGTCGTAGCCGCTCCTGACGATGTCGACCGGTGCCGGCTCGTTCCGGCAGGTGCTCAGCGCGGAGTCAGGGACAGGGACATGCCAGCCAGGCCGCGCGGCTTGCCGGCGAGCTGGTCGGCGACCGTGCGCAGCACCTTCGCGGCGGGACTGTCCGGCGCGGACAGCACGAGCGGGACGCCTTCGTCGCTCCCCTCGCGCAGCGCGGTGTCCATGGGCACCTGGCCGAGCAGCGGGACCGGCGCACCGATCGCCCGGGTGAGCGCCTCGGCCACGACGGCACCGCCGCCGGAGCCGAACGGCTCGATCCGCGACCCGTCGGGCAGATCGAGCCATGACATGTTCTCGACGACCCCGGCGATGCGCTGGTGCGTCTGCAGCGCGATCGTCCCGGCCCGCTCGGCGACCTCGGCTGCAGCCAGCTGCGGTGTCGTCACGACGAGGATCTCGCCGTTGGGGACGAGCTGGGCGACGGAGATCGCGACGTCGCCGGTACCGGGCGGCAGGTCGATGAGCAGGACGTCGAGGTCGCCCCAGTACACGTCGGACAGGAACTGCTGGAGCGCACGGTGCAGCATCGGGCCACGCCAGACGACCGGGGTGTTTCCGGGCGTGAACATGCCGATGGAGATGACCCGGACACCGTGCGCGGACGGCGGCATGATCATCTCGTCGACCTGCGTCGGCCGGCCCTCGACGCCCAGCATGCGCGGGATCGAGTGGCCGTAGATGTCGGCGTCGACCACGCCGACGGAGAGGCCGCCGGCGGCCATCGCCACGGCGAGGTTGACCGTGACCGACGACTTGCCGACCCCGCCCTTGCCGGACGCCACCGCGAAGACCTTGGTGAGTGACCCCGGCTTGGCGAACGGCACCTCTTTGTCGGCCTGGCCACCGCGCAGCCGCGAGGTCATCGCCTTGCGCTGGTCCTCGGTCATCACGCCGAGCTCGACCGCGACCGCGGTGACTCCGGGCACCTGGGACACGGCGGAGGTGACGCGCCGGGTGATCTCGTCGCGCATCGGGCAGCCGGAGACGGTAAGCAGGACCTCCACGGCGACAGCCCCGTCCGCACCGACCACGACCGACCGGACCATGTCCAGCTCGGTGATCGGGCGGCGGATCTCCGGGTCGTCGACCGTCGCCAGCGCGGCCATCACGAGGTCTTCGGTCGGTGCAGGGGCCATGCCCCGATGCTACGTGTCGCCGGCGGGCTCGACCGACGGGCGGGTCGAGGCGCTCAGATCCTCTTCGGCCGACCCGGCCCCCTCGAGCTGCGCGGCGAGCTCTTCGAGCAGGTCCCGCAGCTCCGAGCGCACGAAGTCGCGGGTGGCGACCTCGCCGAGGGCGATGCGCAGGTCGGCCACCTCACGCACGAGGTACTCGGTGTCGGCCACGGACCGCTCGTCCCGGCCGCGGTCCTGCTCGTACTGCACGCGGTCGCGGTCGGCCTGCCGGTTCTGTGCGAGCAGGATGAGCGGTGCGGCGTACGAAGCCTGCAAGGACAGCAGCAGCGTCATGAACAGGAAGGCGTACGGGTCGAACCGCAGGCTGTGCGGCCCGAGCGTGTTCCAGCCGAACCAGACGATGATGAACGCCGTCATGTAGGCGATGAACTTCCAGCTGCCGATGAAGCGTGCGATCCGCTCGGAGTAGCGGCCGAACCGGTCCGGGTCCCAGTCGGGCCGCACCGAGACGCCGCGCCGCGGCACGTACGGCTGGTCCAGCCCGGGGTGGCGCGAGCGCCGTCGCGCCTCGCGGCGGGTCTCCTCAGCGGCCATCGTCGGCGTCCCGCCAGTCGTCCGGGAGCAGGTGGTCGAGCACGTCGTCGACGGTGACCGCGCCGAGCAGGTGGTCGTGCTCGTCCACGACGGGCAGCGCGACCAGGTTGTACGTGGCCAGGTACCGGGTGACCTCGGGCAGCGTCGCCGTGGGCGCGACCGGTTCGAGGTCGGTGTCGCAGACCCCGGAAACGAGCGCGGACGGCGGCTCGCGGAGCAGCCGCTGGGTGTACGCGATGCCGACGAACCGGCCGGTCGGGGTGTCCAGCGGCGGGCGGCACACGTAGACCTGCGAGGCCAGCGCCGGCGTGAGCTCGGCGTTGCGGACCCGGGCGAGCGCCTCGGCGACGGTGGCGTGCGGCGGCAGGATCACCGGCTCCGTGGTCATCATGCCGCCGGCGGTGTACTCGTCGTAGGACAGCAGCCGGCGCACGTCCTCGGCCTCGTCCGGCTCCATCAGCGCGAGCAGGTGCTCCGCCTGGTCGGGCGGGAGCTCGCCGAGCAGGTCGGCCGCGTCGTCCGGCGCCATCGCCTCCAGGACGTCGGCGGCCCGCTCCCGCTTGAGCTGCCCGAGGATCTCGATCTGGTCGTCCTCGGGGAGCTCTTCGAGGACGTCGGCCAGCTTCTCGTCGTCGAGGGCGGCGGCCACCTCGGCCCGGCGCTTCGGCGACAGGTCGTGCAGAGCGCCGGCGAGGTCGGCGGGGCGCATCTTCTCGTACGTGGCGAGCAGGGCGGCCGTGCCCTGGTTGGACTCGGGCTGGGTGAGCCCGGTGACCTCGGTCCAGTCGACGATCAGGGTCTCGCCACGGCGCCGGAAGCCGCTGCCGCCCTTGCGGACGAAGAGCTCGGTGATCTCCCAGTCGCGGGTCCGGTCCTGCTCCATGCCGGCGTCGACGACGGTCACCTCCTCGCCGCTGGAGACGAGGGTCACCTTGCGGTCGAGGATCTCCGCGAGCACGAGGGTCTCGTTCTGACGCTGCTCGAACCGGCGCATGTTGATCACGCCCGTGGTCAGGACCTGTCGCGCGTCCAGGGCGGTCACCCGCGTGATGGGCAGGAAGATCCGGCGCCGCATCGGCACCTCGACGACGAGCCCGAGCACGCGCGGAAGGTCGCGGCCGGCACGCACGGCCACGACGACGTCGCGGATCCGCCCGACCTGGTCGCCGTTGGGGTCGAAGACAGCGACCGAGGCCAGGCGCGCGATGAAGACGCGGTCCGGCGTTGCGCTCACGGGGCGAGGCTACCGGCGCGCACGCGGCGAGCCCGACCGCGACGCGATGTCCGGCCAGGTACCGTTCGGGTTCCCGGGCCGCCCGGCCCGGCCCCGGCCCAGTGGGGGAGCCCCTGTGCGTTCCGACCGGTTCCCGGCCGCCATGCTGGTGCTGGCCGGACTGGTGCTGGCCGGACCGGTGCTGGCGGCTTGTACCGGTGGCTCCGGTCCCGGTGGTCCGCCGTCGGCGTCGCGCACGGGCGCGAACGGCGTGCAGGACCTGACCGCGCAGCAGATCCTCGACCGGTCCAAGGCGGCGGCGAAGGCGGCGTCCTGGGTGCACGTGGCCGGGACGCAGAACGGCACGAGGCTGGACCTCACGGTCGGCAAGGACACCGCAACCGGCTCGGTCACCGAGGGCGGGCTCACCGCGCAGCTGCTGGCCGTGGACGGCACGACGTACATCAAGGGCGACAAGGCGTTCTGGGACAACGCGTCCGGGGTGGGAAGCGGCGACGTGCTCGCCGGCAAGTGGGTGGTCGCCGGCTCGACCAAGGGAATCGACACCTCGGGGCTGGACCAGTTCACCGATGTCGGAAGGCTGGTGGACACCGTCCTCGCACCGACCGGGACGTTGTCCAAGTCCGGCGTGTCCGCCGTCGCCGGCCAGCCGGTCGTCGGGGTCCACGACTCCGGCGGGCAGACGTTGTACGTGGCGCTGACCGGGCCGCCGTACCCGGTGCAGATCCAGCCGAAGGACCCCACGTCGGACCCGCCCACCTTCTCGGACTGGAACGTCCCCGCGACGATCGTGCCCCCCGGGCCGAGCGACGTGGTGGACCCCACGAAGCTGGGAGGCTGACCGGTGACCGCCTCGGCGCTGCCGTACCACGTGCTGGACGTGTTCGCGGCGGAGCCGTTCGCCGGTAACCCGCTCGCGGTCGTGCTCGACGCCGACGGGCTGGGCACCGCCGCGATGCAGACGCTGGCGCGTGAGTTCGGCCTGTCCGAGACGGTGTACCCGCTGGCCGCGACCGACGTGGAGCGCGCCCGCGGGGTGGACTACCGGCTGCGCATCTTCACCCCGGACGTCGAGCTGCCGTTCGCCGGGCACCCCAGCGTCGGCGCTGCCTGGCTGATGGTCAGGCTCGGCCGGGTACGGCCGGGCCGGGTCGTCCAGGCGTGCGGAGCCGGTGACCTCCCGCTCGAGGTGTCCGCGGACGGCGGACCGGTCGAGCTCACCGGCGCCGCGCCGACGTGCTCGGACCCCGTCGACCCGGCCGCGGCGCTCGCGGCGGTCGGCCTGTCGCCGGCGGACCTGGTCGACCCGCTGGGCCGGCCCGCGCGGGTCTGCGGTACCGGGCTCCCGTACACGATCCTGGACGTTCATCCCGACGCGCTGGTGCGCTGCGTGCCCGACCACGCCGGGCTGGCCGCGTTCGCGGGCCCGGACTCGCCGGCGAGCGGGATCTACGCGGTCGCTTGGGACGCCGGCGCGCGAACCGCACGAGCGAGGATGTTCGCCGGGGACCTGGGCAGCAGCACCGAGGACCCGGCGACCGGTTCGGCGGCCCTCGCGTACGGGGTGTGGCTGGCGGCCTGCGGACTGGTCGGGGCCGATCAGCCCGGCCGGACCGGTGCGTCCGCGTACACCGTGCACCAGGGCGTCGAGATGGGGCGGCCGTCGCTGCTGTCGTGCCGGGTCGAGGTCGTGTCCGGGCAGGCGGTCCGGGTCCACGTCGCCGGCGAGGTCCTTCCGGTCGCGCAGGGTCGGGTCAGCGTGCCGCAGGACCCGTCACCGGAGTACTCGTCACAGGGGTAGTCGTCACAGCGGCAGTCGTCACAGCTTGGGGCGGCGGCGCGACCTGCGGCCCAGCACCATCGGGCGCAGGTCCAGCGTCGTCGCCGGCGTGGGGACGGCAGCGGCGCGCCGGTCCGCCACGGGATACCTGCCGGGGCCCTCGAGCACGGGACCGTCCGGGACCAGCCGGGTGACCAGCGACGTCGCCGCCCAGCGCGCCGGCTGCGCCTCGCCGTCGGGCGCGCTCTGCCGGGCGGCGTGCAGCGCCGCTACCGACGCGTCCCACGTGCCGGAGCCCGGTTCGACGGCCTCGACCCGTACGGGCACGCGGACGAGCAGGCCGCCCTTGTCCTTGCTGCGCAGCAGCATCTCGGCGTGGCCGGCGGCCCGCAGCCCTGGCAGCGTCTGCTCGTCGCCCTCGTGCACGACCACCGCCGCGCCGTCGACCCACACGTGCCAGGCCCCGAGCGGTTGCAGCGGCACCGGGGACCGCCACCCACAGCACCGCCGACTTGCGCCCGGCCTCGTCGACGAGCGCCGAATCGAACCCGCTGGTCACAGCACGCATCCTGCCAGGATGTCCGCGTGACGCGGCCGACGGCTCCGGGCGGGCCGAGCGTGGTCGGGCGTCCGGCGCCGCGGGACATCGGCCTCATGGCGGTCGCGGTGGCGGCGATCTCCACGTCGGCGCCGCTCATCGCCGCCACGGCCGCCCCGGCGCTGGCCATCGGCTTCTGGCGCAACGCCTTCGGCACCGCCGCTATCGCGCCGTTCGCACTGACCGGCGGCCGCCGCCGCGAGCTGGTGTCGTTGGACCGCCGCGAGTGGCGCCTGGCGCTCGTGGCCGGCGCCCTGCTCGCCCTGCACTTCGCGACGTGGGTGCCGTCGCTGACGTACACGTCCGTCGCGTCCTCGACCGCCCTCGTGGCGACCCAGCCGGTCTGGGCCGCGCTCATCGCCCGCGCCGGTGGCCAGCTGGTGCCCGGCCGTGCGTGGCTGGGGATGGTCGTCGCGTTCGCCGGCGTGCTGACGCTGACCGGCATCGACCTCACGCTGTCCGCCCGGGCGCTGTTCGGCGACCTGCTCGCGCTTGCGGGCGCCGTCTTCGCGGCCGCGTACGTCACCGTCGGATCCCGCGTCCGCCAGACGGTGTCGACCACCACGTACACCTTCGTCTGCTACGGCGCGTGCTCGGTGCTGCTGCTGGTCACGTGCCTGTCCGGGCGGCAGCAGCTCGTGGGGTACGACGCGAACACCTGGGTCAAGCTCGTGCTGCTCACGCTCGGCGCGCAGCTGCTCGGCCACTCGCTCATCAACGTGGTCCTGCAGACCAGCTCGCCGACTGTCGTGTCGTTGTCGATCCTGTTCGAGATGCCCGGCGCAGCGTTGATCGCCGCGGTCTGGCTCGGCCAGCACCCACCGTGGGGCATCATCCCGGCCGCGCTGCTGCTGCTCGCCGGCGTCGCGCTGGTGGTCAGCAGCTCCCCGCCCGTGGACCCCCTGGACGGTCCGCGGGAGGCGCCGCCCGGCTAGATTGCCCGCCATGACGGACCCCCGCCCCCGCGTCCTGCGCTCGCGCCGGTCCTGCCTGGCCGTGCCGGGCAGCAGCACCAAGATGATGGACAAGGCCCGCACCCTGCCCGCTGACCAGGTCTTCCTCGACCTCGAGGACGCCTGCGCCCCGCTGGCCAAGCCGGCCGCCCGCGGCTCGATCGTGGCGGCGCTCAACGAGGGCGGCTGGGGCGAGAAGACGCGGGTGGTCCGGGTGAACGACTGGACCACCGAGTGGACGTACCGCGACGTGGTCGAGGTCGTCGAGGGGGCCGGCGCGAACCTGGACTGCATCATGCTGCCCAAGGTGGCGGGCGCCCACCAGGTCGTCGCTCTCGACCTGCTGATCACGCAGGTCGAGAAGACGATGGGGTACGAGGTCGGCCGGATCGGCATCGAGGCGCAGATCGAGGACGCACGCGGGCTGATCGAGGTCGACGCGATCGCGCGCGCGTCGGCACGGGTCGAGACCGTCATCTTCGGGCCGGCCGACTTCATGGCCAGCATCAACATGAAGTCGCTCGTCGTCGGTGAGCAGCCGCCCGGGTACGACGTCGGCGACGCCTACCACCACATCCTCATGTCGATCCTCATGGCGGCCCGGGCGAACGACAAGCAGGCCATCGACGGGCCCTACCTGCAGATCCGGGACCTGGACGGGTTCCGCCGGGTCGCCGGCCGGTCGGCGGCCCTCGGTTTCGACGGCAAGTGGTGCCTGCACCCGGGACAGATCGACGCGTGCAACGAGGTGTACGCGCCCCGGCAGGAGGACTACGACCACGCCGAGCTGATCCTGGACGCCTACGACTGGTACACCTCGGCGGCCGGCGGCGCCCGCGGCGCGGCCATGCTCGGCGAGGAGATGATCGACGAGGCGTCCCGCAAGATGGCGCTGGTCGTGTCGACCAAGGGCCGCGCGGCCGGCATGGTCCGCACCCGGTCGTTCGAACCGCCGACCGGCTGAGACCGGCATGCGTACCGCCGTCCTCACGTTCACCCTGGCCGCGGTGCTCATCGTGCTGCTGCCCGGGCCCGACACGCTCGTGGTGCTGCGCAGCCTGCTGCGGCACGGCCGGGCCAGGGCTGCGCTGACGGTGGTCGGCGTGCTCACCGGGCTCGCCGTCTGGGTGACCGCGGCGGCGCTCGGCCTGTCCGCTCTGCTGCGGGCCAGCGAGAGCGGCTACACCGCGCTGCGCATCGCCGGCGCCGTGTACCTGGTCTGGCTCGGCGTCGTGTCGTTGCGAGCGCGACGCGGCGAAGCCGCGTCCCCCCTCGGCCATCTGCGCGTGGATGTCGACACCGATCTCGAGCCGGCGTCGTCGGACCGCCGGGTCTACCTGTCCGGGTTCGGCGCCGGGTTGGCCACCGACCTGCTCAACCCCAAGGTCGGCGTCTTCTTCGTGACCTTCCTGCCCGGCTTCGTGCCGCACGGCGAGCCGATCGGGCTGGTGTCGGTGCTGCTCGGCGCCATCTTCATCGTGCTGACCGCTGCCTACTTCGCGGTGCTGCTCGTGCTGGCCGGCCGGGTGACCGGCTGGATGAACGACCCGCGCATCCGTCGCCGCCTCGACCGGGCGACCGGTGTCATCCTCATCGGCTTCGGCATCCGCCTGGCGGTCGAGTCGTAACGGTTCGTCGGGCGCCGCCCCGGTGCGTCCGCGATCAGTCGCTGACGCGGCTGGGCGGCGCCCCGAAGACCAGGTCCGCGTACTCCGGGTGCCGCTCGATCCACGTCTTGACGAACGGGCACAGCGCAAGGATGTGCAGACCGCGCGCCCGGACGTCGTCGAGCGCCGCCTGCACCAGCCGCCCGCCGACGCCCTGACCCTCGTACTCCGGCTCGACCTCGGTGTGGGTGAACACGATCAACCGGTCGGCGGCCTGGTACATGGAGACGCCCGCGAGCGCGTCGCCCAAGCGCGCCTCGTACCGGGACAGCTCGGGGACGTCGACGACGGTGAGGTCCATCCCTCGATGCTGCCAGAGGACCGCCCGGCACCGCCGTCCGCTAGTTTCGGCTGGCGCACCCTCGACCGCGGGAGGTCCGGTTGGCACCGCGCGGCAGCCACGGCCCCGACCGCCCCGTGCTGGCCGTCGACCAGGGCACGTCCGGGACCAAGGCGCTCGTGGTCGCGGCCGACGGCTCGGTGCTGGCGTCGGCCCAGGTGACCGTACGACCGCGCTACGGCGCCGACGGGCTGGTCGAGCAGGACCCGGCCGAGCTGCTCGCCTCGGTGGTCGAGGCCGGCCGCCGCGCGGTGGCGCAGGCGGGTGTGCCGGTGGCGGCGGTGGGGCTGGCCAACCAGGGCGAGACGGTGCTCGCCTGGGACCGGTCCACCGGCGAGCCGCTGACCGACGCGATCGGGTGGCAGGACCGCAGGTCGGAGGCGGTGTGCCGGCGGATGGCCGCCGTCGACGGTACGGCGCAGCGGCTGGCCGACCTGACCGGGCTGGCCCTCGACCCGTACTTCGCCGCACCGAAGATGGTCTGGCTTCGGGAGAACCTGACCGGGGACGGTGTCGTCACCACCTCCGACGCGTGGCTGGTGCACGCGCTGACCGGGGCGTTCGTGACCGACGCGTCGACCGCCTCGCGCACCATGCTGCTCGACCTGGACGAGTGCCGCTGGTCCGCCGAGGCGTGCGCGGCCTTCGGGCTGGACGACGAGGTGCGGCCGGACGTCGTCGACGCGAGCGGGACGTTCGGCGCGACCGAGGCGTTCGGGTCGCGGATCCCGCTGACCGGGCTGCTGGTCGACCAGCAGGCTGCGCTGCTCGGCGAGGGCTGCCTCCGGCCGGGCGAGGCCAAGTGCACCTACGGCACCGGGGCCTTCCTGCTGGCCAACCTCGGCACGGCCGCCCGCCGGTCGACGAACGGGCTCACCGCCTCGGTGGCCTGGCGGTTCGACGGCTCGCCCACGTACTGCCTGGACGGGCAGGTGTTCACTGTGGCCTCGGCGGTGCGCTGGCTGGTCGACATCGGTGTGCTGGGCTCCGCGGACGACCTGGACCGGGTCGGCTCGGGCGTGATCGATGCCGGCGGGGTGACGTTCGTCCCGGCGCTGGCCGGGCTCGGTGGTCCGTGGTGGCGGCCGGACGCCAGGGGCGCCGTCACCGGGCTCGGCCTCGACACCAGCGCCGGAAACCTGGTGCGGGCATTGGTCGAGGGCATCGCCGCGCAGGTCGCCGCGCTCGTCGACGCGGCGGCCGCGGACACCGGCGTGCCGCCGGTCGCGCTGCGGGTCGACGGCGGGCTGACCCGGTCACGGCTGCTCATGCAGACCCAGGCCGACCTGCTGCAGGTGCCGGTCGAGGTGTTCGCCTCGCCGGACGCGACCGCCCTGGGCGTCGCCGCGGCGACGCGGGTCGGGCTGCAGCCGGACCTCGCGCCGGCCGATGCCGTACCGCCGTGGCGGCCCGCCGCGCTGTACGAGCCGCAGGTGTCCGCGGCGCAGGCCGGCGACCGGCTTGCGGCTTTCCGTACCGCCGTCGCCGGGTGCCTGCGACGGGACGAGCCGTGACGACCGGACCGTTGCCCGCCGACTGGTACGACGTCGCCGTGGTGGGCGCCGGCGTAGTCGGGCTCGCGATCGCCCGCGAGCTCGCGACGCTACCCCCTGCGGGTGGCCGTGCTCGACGCTGCGGACGACGTGGGCGAGGGGACCACCAAGGCCAACACCGCGATCCTGCACACGGGCTTCGACGCGACCCCCGGCACGCTCGAGGCGCGGCTGGTCCGCCGCGGGTACCAGCTGCTCACCGACTACGCGGCCGCGGCCGGGATCGCGGTGCGAGCGGACCGGCGCGCTGCTCGTCGCCTGGGACGCGGACCAGCTGGCTGCGCTGCCCGGCCTCGAGGCGAAGGCCGTGGCGAACGGCTACCAGCGCACGACCGGCGGTCCCGGTGGACGAGCTGTACCGGCTCGAGCCGTGGCTGGGGCCGGGTGCGCTCGGCGCGCTCGCCGTGCCGGACGAGAGCATCGTCGACCCCTGGAGCACGCCGCTCGCGTTCGCGACCGAGGCCGTGCTCGCCGGCGCGGACCTGCAGCTCGGGCGCCGGGTCGACTCGGTCGACTCGGTCGACGGCGGGCACGATCTGGGCACGTCGGCCGGACGGGTCCGCTGCGGCTGGCTGGTCAACGCGGCCGGGCTGTCGGCCGACTCGCTCGACGCGATGCTCGGTCACCACGACTTCACGGTCACCCCGCGACGCGGCGAGCTGGTCGTCTTCGACAAGCTCGCCCGCAGCCTGGTCGACCACATCCTGCTGCCGGTGCCGACGGCCCGCGGCAAGGGCGTGCTCGTGGCACCGACGGTGTTCGGCAACGTCCTGCTCGGGCCGACCGCCGAGGACGTTCCGGACCGCAGCGACACAGCGTCCACCGCGTCCGGCCTGGCGATGCTGCGCAGCCGTGGCCGA
Source organism: uncultured Actinomycetota bacterium (assembly GCA_963771835.1). Lineage (GTDB taxonomy): Bacteria > Actinomycetota > Actinomycetes > Prado026 > Prado026 > CAVQCJ01. The sequence goes on along the minus strand of CAVYVA010000002.1, from coordinate 408,075 downwards.
GCGATCCTGCCGCGGCTGCTCGACGAGGAGGTCACCGCGGTGTACGCGGGGCTGCGTGCGGCCACCGAGCACGCCGACTACCGGATCATCGCCTACCCGGACCAGCGGTACGTCTGCGTCGGCGGCATCCGCTCGACCGGCCTGACCGCGTCGATGGCGATCGGCGAGCACGTGGTCGAGCTGCTCCGCGACGCTGGCCTGGCGCTGGGTCCGCGCCGACCGGCGAAGGCGCCGCGCGATGCCCGCGCTCGGTGAGGCCGACCCGCGTCCGTACCGGCGCGAGGACCTGGTGGCCGCCGACCCCGCGTACGGCCGGATCGTCTGCCACTGCGAGCGCGTGTCGCTGGGGGAGCTGCGCGACGCGCTGGTCGCGCCGGTGCCGGCCCGCTCGATGGAGGGGCTGCGCCGCCGGACCCGGGCCGCCAACGGCCGCTGCCAGGGCTTCCACTGCGGGGCCACCGTGCGGGCGATGGTCGAGTCGTCCGCCGCCGGGGGCCGGCACTGATGCGGCGCGACCGGGCGGTCGACGTCGTGGTGGTCGGGGCCGGCCCGGCCGGCCTGGCGACCGCCGCCGAGCTGGCCCGGCTCGGGGCCGGGCGGGTCGAGGTGCTCGACCGGGAGCCGCACCCCGGCGGGATCCCGCGGTTCTGCCACCACGGCGGGTTCGGCCTGCGTGACCTCCGCCGGCCGATGTCCGGGCCGCGGTACGCCGCACGGCTGGTCGAGCGCGCCGTCGCCGCCGGTGTCGAGCTCCGCACCGGCGTGAGCGTCACCGGCTGGGCCGGGCCGCTGGCGCTGGAGACCACGTCGCCCGACGGGCTGGAGCGGATCGAGGCCGGCGTCGTGGTGCTCGCCACCGGGGCGCGCGAGCGGCCGCGCCCGGCCCGCTGGGTACCCGGGGACCGCCCGGCCGGGGTGCTGACCACCGGCCTGCTGCAGCGCACCGTGTACGAGCACGGGCTGTCCGTCGGGCGGCGCGCGCTCGTCGTCGGTGCCGAGCACGTGAGCTTCTCGGCCGTGCTCACCCTGCACCACGCCGGGACCGGCGTGGCGGCGATGGTCACCGACCGGCCCCGGCACCAGTCGTACGAGGCGTTCCGGCTGGCCGCGGCCGCGCGCTACCGGTTCCCGTTGCTGACCGGCGCACGGGTCACCCGCATCCTCGGGCACGGCCGGGTCGAGGCGGTCGAGCTGGCCGGCCCGGACGGCGGGACCCGGCTGGTCGAGTGCGACACCGTGGTCTTCACCGGCGACTGGGTGGCCGAGAACGAGCTCGTGCGCATCGCCGGAATCGCCGGTGCCGACGGCGCCGCCGGCGTGGCGGTCGACCCGGCGAGCACCGCACCCGTGGTGGACACCGCGCTGCGTACTGCACGGACCGGCCTGCTGTGCGCCGGCAACCTCGTGCACCCGGTGCTGACCGCGGACGCGGCCGCGCTCGACGCGCCGACCGCGGCGGCCTCGGCCATGGCCGCGTTGCGGTCACCTCCCGCCAGGTCTTCGGAGCACCGGGCGCCGGGCTCGGTCGGGTTCGACCTGGGCGAACCCCTGCGCTGGATCGCGCCGGGGCGCGTCGGGGTGGACCTGACCGCTCCGCCGCGGGGCCGGTTCGTGCTCTGGCCCGGCGAGCACCGGCGCCGGCCCGAGGTCGAGGTGCGGCAGGGCGGTCGGCTGCTCTGGCGGGCCCGCTCGGTCCGGCCGATGGTGCCCGGGCGACCGTTCGAGCTGCCGGCCGGCTGGCTCGGGGACGTCCGGGTCCCGGGCCCGGACCCGGTGGTCACCGTGCACTGAGCCGACCCGGTCCGGCCGGCGCGGAGCGGCCCTAATGCTGCTGACTGGCGCGTCAGCGCGGGCCATACTCGGCGGATGCCCGTGCTGCTCGCGGGCGCGGGCGGGCGGTCAGCTGCCGCGGCCGGCGCCGACCCCGCCGCGCGATCGGTGCGGCGCTCGCTGCGCGGACGCGAGATCGCCTACCCGGTGCTGCTGGCGCTGGGCGCGATCGACGCTGCCGGGTACAGCGTCATCGGACCGGTGCTGCCGTCGCTGGCGATCACCACTGGTGCCTCGCCGCGCACTTTGGGCTGGCTCACCGCGGCGTTTCCGCTGACCATGCTGGTCGGCTACCTGCTCGCGGTCCGGCTGCTGCGGATCTCCCGGCCGGACGCCATCTTCCTGGGGGCACTGGGGCTGCTCGCGGTCGGGTCGCTGCCGTTCATCTTCACGGACGGGCTGGGTGCGCTCTTCGCCGGGCGGATGGTCATGGGAGTCGGGTCCGGCGCGCTGTGGATCGCGGTCACCTTCCGCACCCTGGAGTACTGGCCGGGACAGGAGTACCGGTGCATGAGCCGTGTCATCGCGGCGTACTCGGTCGGCGCACTCGTCGGTCCGGCGCTCGGCAGCCTGCCGGGCTCGCACCTGCCCTTCGCTGCCTACCTGGGCCTGCTCCTGCTGGCGGTGCCGGCCGTGCTGATGCTGCCGTCCCCGGCGGTACGGCTGCCGACGGTGCAGGACCGATCGGCCCTGCGGCTGCGCGGGTTCTGGTTCTCAGCGCTGGCGGTGATGTTCGCGATGATGGCGCCCGGCATGCTCGACGGGGTGCTGCCACTGCACTTCGCGACCAAGCTGACCCAGTCGCAGATCGGGCTGGCGTACGCGCTGACCGCCCTGGTCGTCGCGGTCTCGGCGACGGCCGCCGGACGGGTGCGCCCGGTCCCGGTGCTGCTCGTGGGCGGGGTCGCCGTGATCGGCGGCATCGCGACGGCCGCGATGACCGGGGCCGTATGGGCATGGCTGCTCGCGCTGGCGGTGATCGGCGCCGGGACCGGCGCCACCGAGACCGGCTCCACCGGGGTGCTGCTCGACGTCGTGCCCACCGATCGCATCGTCACCGCGATGGTCGTCTGGTCGCAGATCGGGATGGTCGGCTACCTGCTGGCTCCGGCGCTCGGGGCGCCGCTGGCCCAGCAGTACGGCTTCGGGGCGGTCGCGCTCGTGCCCCTGCTCGCCGGCGTCGCCGTCGTGGTCGCGGGCTTGGTCAGCGGAGTGCTCACCGGGCGCGGGACGCGCGCCGGTCCGGGCACCGGCGCGGGGCACCGGTCATGAGCGCGCTCGGCGCGGGGTTCGTCCTCGGATTCGTCGTCGGCGCGCAGGTGGGGCCGATCTGGCTGCTGTGCGCCCGGACCTCGCTGCGCAGCGGGCTGGTCGCCGGGCTGGCCGTGGGGCTGGGCGCCGCAGTGGTCGACTTCTGCTACGCCTGCCTCGGCGTCGTCGGCGCTGCGGGTCTGCTGCGCATCACCGGCCTGCACGTCGCACTCGGCCTGGCCGGTGCGGTCGTGCTGATCGTGATGGGCGGACGGACCATCCGGTCGGCGTTCCGGGTGCGGCTGGGCGCGGAGTCCGACGACGAGGTCGCGACGCCGGGCGCGGCGCTGCGCACCTCGCTGGCCGCGACGGCCTCGAACCCGCTGACCATCGCCTCGTGGGGTGCGGTGTTCGCGGCCGCCACGACGGCGCAGTTCACCGCCTCGTCGGGCAGCACGGTCGAGCTGCTGGTCGGGATCGGGGTCGGCAGCATGGCGTGGTTCACCGTGCTCGCGGTGAGCCTGCACCTGGTCGGGCGCCGGCTCGGTGACCGCGGCCTGCGCGTGGTCGACGGTGCTGCCGGCCTCGGTCTGGTCGGCTTCGGCGGTCTGCTCGCCGTCCGCACGCTGCAGGACGTGTGAGCGTTCGGGCCGCCACCGGACGTCACCTTGGTCTGACGGCACCAGCTGCGTCGGCCGCGTTGACAGCGTCGGCCGAGCGCCGGTGCCGGGCCAGCAGGTCGGCGAGGCCGCCGAGCCCCTCCGGCCCGAGCGACGCCGCGGCCAGCTCGATCGCCAACGGCTCGCCGGCCAGCAGGCGGCACAACGTGACGATGTCCGCGGCCTGCTGCCGGTCGGGGGTGGGCCGGGGGCGGTCCGGGTGGGCGAGCTGCAGCCGGTCCAGGAAGAGCCTGGTCGCCGGGTAGTCCGCCCAGCCGGCGCTGGGACCGAGCGGTCCGGGGGACGGGGGCAGGTCCGCGAGGTGGTTGCGGCCGGACGGCCCGGCGAGCAGCGGCGCGTGCGCCGCGCACGGGTGCGGGGGCGGTGCCAGGTGCGGCGCGCGTCCGAGGATGTCGCGTTCCAGGTCGCGCAGCCGGGGCCCGGGGTCGAGCCCGAGCTCGCGAACCAGCACGCGACGGGCCCGGCGGTGCGCGAGCAGCGCGTCCGCGGTGCGACCGGAGCGGTACAGCGCCGTGACCAGGAGCGCCCAGAGATCCTCGCGCAGCGGGTGCTGATCGACGAGCGCCCTGAGCGGGCCGACCGCGTGGTCGTGCAGGCCGAGCGCGATCTCGGCCTCGACCCGGACCACCGCTGCGTCCAGCCGCAGCTCGGCCAGCCGCGTGGTGGCCCGGCGCACGGTGGGGTCGTCCTGGACTTCCGCCATCGGCTCGCCGCACCACAGCCGGTCGGCATCGGTGACCGCGGTGCGCGCGGCGACGAACGCACCGGCGGTGAGCTGCCGCCGGGCCTGGACGACATCGTCCTCGAACGCGGAGGCGTCCACGTCGTCGCGGGCGGCCCGCAGGACGTAGCCGCCGCTGGTGAGCAGCACCGATGCCGTGCCGACCAGACGGCGCAGGCGCGAGACCTGGGACTGCAGCGCGTTGGCGGGCTCGCCCGGCAGGTTCCCCGGCCAGAGCGCGTCGCACAGCCGCCCGCTGTCGACCGGGGTGCCCGGCGACAGCGCCAGGATGGCCAGCAGCAGCGCCTGCCGCGGCCCGGAGCACAGGCGCAGCGAGCCGTCGACCCGGACCGCGGGCGGTCCGAGCAGCCGGTACGTGGGGAGCCGGTCCGGTCGGGCAGGCGCTTCAGAGCACACGTCAGGGGGCACGTCATCGGTCTAGTGGAATGCCGCGGTCGTCCGGCGGATGTCCACATGTCCGGTACCGGACATGTCCTGAGCCGGGCATCGAGCGACGCGCCGGGACCGGATCCGCCCACAGGTCGGGGTCGGCGGCGGTTCGTCCACAGGCCCACGCCCGCACTGGTGGTGGTCGGTGGCTCGCAGGCAGGGTCTGCCGGGTCGGTCCCGCCGCGGGGCCGGGGAGGAGCCTGTCGTGAACGAGACCGTCGTGACCCTGGTCGGCAACGTCGCCACCGACGTGCGGACCACCACCAGCCAGGCCGGAGTGCCGATCAGCAGCTTCCGGATCGCGTCGACGACCCGCCGGTTCGAGCGGGGCCGCGGGGGCTGGGCCGATCTCGACACGCTGTATGTGACGGTGGTCTGCTGGCGCTCGCTGGCCGAGCACGTGGCGGCGTCGCTGTCGAAGGGCGACCCGGTCGTCGTGCACGGCCGGATGCGGATGCGGCAGTGGACCGGTGACGACGGGCGGTCCGGAACAGCGGTCGAGCTCGAGGCAGCCGCCGCCGGTCACGACCTGGCGCGCGGCGTCTCGGCGTTCACCCGCATGAAGCCGCGCGAGAGCGAGCGTCCCGCCCGCTCCGAGGCCGACGAGCTGGCCGAGCAGGTGGGCCGGGAGGCCATGGCGGCCGAGTCGGCCGGGTCCGGTGCGGATGCCGGGCGCAAGGAGCCGGCGAGCGGAGCCGCGGCGGGCGCAGCGGCGGCGGGGGCGGCCGCGTGAGGCCATTAGGCTGACCGGCCATGGCGGAGTTCATCTACACGATGCGCCGTGCGCGCAAAGCGCACGGCGACAAGGTCGTCCTGGACGACGTGACACTGTCGTTCCTGCCGGGGGCCAAGATCGGCGTTCTCGGGCCGAACGGCGCGGGCAAGTCGAGCGTGCTGCGGATCATGGCCGGGCTCGACACGCCGTCCAACGGTGACGCCTACCTCTCGCCCGGGTACACGGTGGGGTTCCTCGAGCAGGAGCCGAAGCTCGACGAGGCGCGCTCGGTGCTGGAGAACGTCCAGGACGGCGTGGCCCAGACCAGGGCGCTGCTGGACCGCTTCAACGAGGTCTCCGCCGCGCTCGCCGACCCGGAGGCCGACTACGACACCCTGCTCACCGAGATGGGCAACCTGCAGGAACAGCTCGACCACCGGCAGGCCTGGGACCTGGACTCCCAGCTGGAGCAGGCCATGGACGCGCTGAGGTGCCCGCCCGGCGACGCCGACGTGGCCGTCCTGTCCGGCGGCGAGAAGCGCCGGGTGGCGCTGTGCAAGCTGCTGCTGCAGGCCCCGGACCTGCTCCTGCTCGACGAGCCGACCAACCACCTCGACGCCGAGTCGGTCCAGTGGCTGGAGCAGCACCTCGAGCAGTACGCGGGCACCGTGGTCGCCGTCACCCACGACCGCTACTTCCTCGACAACGTCGCGGAGTGGATCCTCGAGCTCGACCGCGGCCGCGCGTACCCGTACGAGGGGAACTACTCGACCTACCTGGAGACCAAGCAGACCCGGCTGAAGGTCGAGGGCGCCAAGGACGTGAAGCGGGCCAAACGGCTCGCCGACGAGCTGGAGTGGGTGCGCTCCAACGCCAAGGGCCGGCAGGCCAAGAGCAAGTCGCGGCTGGCTCGCTACGAGGAGATGGCGGCCGAGGCCGAGAAGACCCGCAAGCTGGACTTCGAGGAGATCCAGATCCCGCCCGGTCCCAGGCTCGGCAGCATCGTCGTGGAGTCCGAGCACCTGGCGAAGGGGTTCGGCGAGAGGCTGCTGATCGACGATCTGTCGTTCTCGCTGCCCCGCAACGGGATCGTCGGCGTCATCGGCCCCAACGGCGTGGGCAAGACCACCCTGTTCAAGATGGTGATCGGGGAGGAGAAGCCGGACGACGGCCTGCTGCGGGTCGGCGAGACGGTGCAGATCTCCTACGTCGACCAGAACCGCTCCGGTATCGACCCGAAGAAGACGCTCTGGGAGGTCGTCTCGGACGGCCTGGACTGGATCAAGGTCGGCCAGGTGGAGATGCCGTCGCGCGCGTACGTCAGCGCCTTCGGCTTCAAGGGCCCCGACCAGCAGAAGCCTGCCGGAGTGCTGTCCGGCGGCGAGCGCAACCGGCTCAACCTGGCCCTGACGCTCAAGCAGGGCGGCAACCTGCTGCTGCTGGACGAGCCGACCAACGACCTGGACGTCGACACCCTCGGCAGCCTGGAGAACGCCCTGCTCGAGTTCCCCGGCTGCGCGGTGGTGGTCTCCCACGACCGGTGGTTCCTCGACCGGGTGGCGACGCACATCCTCGCGTACGAAGGGGACTCGTCCTGGTTCTGGTTCGAGGGCAACTTCGAGTCGTACGAGACGAACAAGGTCGAGCGGCTCGGCCCGGAGGCGGCCCGCCCGCACCGCGCCACCTACCGCAAGCTCACCCGCGGCTAGGCCGCGATCGTGCCGCGTTTCACCGCCCGGGTGGCCATGCGCTGGTCCGACATGGATGCGTACGGGCACGTCAACAACGTGCAGTTCCTGACGTACGTCGAAGAGGCACGGGTCGAGATGTTCCAGGCGGTGCCGCTGTCCGGCGTCGACCAGGTGACGTCCGGGATCCTGGTGGCCTCCAGCGAGATCAAGTACATCAAGCCGCTGCTGCACCGGCACGCGCCGGTGCCGATCGACGTGTGGGTGACCAGGATCGGCGCGGCGTTCTTCGCGCTGGCGTACGAGGTGCACGACGACGACGGGTCGGTGTACGCGCGCGCCGCGTCGGTGATGGTTCCGTACGACTTCGCCAACGAACGGCCGCGTCGGCTGAACGCGCAGGAGAAGGGGTGGCTGGGTGCCTACCTGGAGCCGTCCGAGTGATGGAGCCCGCCGAGTGAGCGAGCCGTCCCAGTGACGTCGGCCCCGTGACGGTGCTGCTGCTGGCCGGCGCCGACGAGTGGGCCGGGCTGCGCGCCTACCTCGTGCGGCTGGTCGGGCTGGACGATCGCGGTGCGGTCCGGGTCCAGGGCGCGGCCACCGTGCTCGGCGTCTGGGGAGGTCCGCCGCTCGACGTGGTGACGCTGCGCCCGGTCGCCCTGGCCGGACCGCTCGCGGAACCGCTCGACGCGACGGTCTCCGCCCAGCGCCTGCTCGAGCGGCTGGACGCGGTCGCCCCCGAGGGCGCGCCCCGCGACGCACCCCCCGAGGTTTCGGAACCGGTCCCGGTCGAGCTGCCGGCGGCAGTGCCCGGCCCCGCGTGGGCCGGCCTGCTCCCGCCGCGCGGCGGCTGGCGACAGCTGGCGGCCGTGCCCGCGGCCTCGGTCCACGACGCGGTCCGGATGGGTGTCGAGTCGTTCCGGCGTCGGGTCGACCTGCTGCCGGTGGACGCCAGGCCGCGGGCTGCCCTCGAGGCGGTCGCCGCCGAGATCTGGGCCAGGCCGGTGGTGGCCGGCGTCCCGCTCCGGGCCGCCCACGCGGCCGAGCTCACCGGGCTGCTCTCCCGCGAGGGCGAGGTCAGGGCGCTGGAGTCGGGGCCGTGGGTCCGGCTGGCGTGCCCCGGCGGTTCGGTCGCCCTGCGCCCGGACGGCAGCGGCACCGGTCTGGGGCTCGACCTGGGCGTGTGGTCCCTGCTCGGCCCGGTCGGCGGTGGCGGTTAGCCGGACGCGCCCGCGGCGTCAGGCGGGTCGTCGAACGTGTTCACCATGCTGTAGGCCGCGTTCACCAGGTAGTCCCACAGCACCGCCTCCCACGCGGCCGGGAGCTGTAGCTCGTCGACCGAGTCGCGCATGTGCGCGAGCCAGCGGTCCCTGGCCACCGGTGTGACGGCGAACGGCGCGTGCCGCATCCGCAGTCGCGGATGGCCGCGCTCGGCCGAGTAGGTGCGCGGACCACCCCAGTACTGCTCCAGGAACAGCGTGAGCCGGACGGCGGCGGGCCCGAGGTCCTCGTCGGGGTACAGCGGCCGCAGCACCGGGTCTGTCGCGACCCCGGCGTAGAACCGGGCGACCAGCCGCTCGAAGGTGGGCCGCCCGCCCATCGCTTCGTACGGAGTGGGCTCGCTCATCTGCGGATCTTCCCAGACCGGCACCGACGGCACCGAGCCGGCCGCGCATCACCCGGGTGGGCGCTCAGGAGCGGCACTGTCGAAGGACGACATTCCACCAGTGACCCCTCCCTCCCAGGTCGCACGCCGTGACGTCTTCCGCGTCGCCTTCGTAGGCGCCGCCGTCGCGGCCTCCGGGGCCGTCTCGTCCGCCGCCTCCCCCCCGGCGGCGGCGAGCGGTCCCGTTCTCACCACCAGCACCAACATGCACCTGCTGCGCCGGCTCACGTACGGACCGTCGCCGGCCGCCGTTGCCGAGATCGAGTCGTCCGGGCCGCAGGGGTGGCTGCGCGCCCAGCTGAACCCGTCGGTGATCAGCGACTCCGTGTGCGCGAGCTACCTGGCCCGCTACCCGCGGCTGAGCTGGTCGATCCCGCAGGCGCGGGCGAACCTGGACGGCGGCGCATGGGACCTGATGAGCGACCTCGGCCAGGCCACGCTCCTGCGGATGGTGTGGAGCCGCCGCCAGCTGTTCGAGGTCATGGTCGAGTTCTGGTCCAACCACCTGAACATCACGAACCCGAGCAGCGACGTGTGGGACAACCGGCACGACTACGACCGCACGGTGATCCGTGCCTACGCGCTCGGGAAGTTCTCCGACCTGCTGTGGGCCAGCGCGACCCACCCGGCCATGATGCGCTACCTCAACAACGCCGATTCCGTGCCGCCGGACTTCAACGAGAACTACGGGCGCGAGCTGCTCGAGCTGCACACGGTCGGCGTCGACGCGGGCTACACCGAGATCGACATGCGCAACTCCGCGCTGATCATGAGCGGCTTCGGCGTGCACGACGTGTGGCGGCCGGACGGGCAGCCGCCGGACCCGAAGAACGGCCTGTTCGAGTACCAGCCGGACAACCACTTCGTGGGTCCGGTCCAGGTGATGGGGTTCAGCAACGCGAACCCCAACCAGGCCGGGGGGTTCACCGTCGGCAAGGCGTACGTCTCGTACCTGGCGCACCACCCCGCGACGGCGCGGCGAATCGCGGACAAGCTGGTCATGCGGTTCGTCTCCGACGAGCCGGTGCCCAAGCTCTCCGCGGCGCTGGCGAAGACCTACCTCGCCGCCGACACCGCGATCGTCCCGGTCCTGCAGCAGCTGTTCGCCAGCCTTGAGTTCCGCACCCACCAGGGCACCAAGGTGAAGCGGCCGGTCGAGGACCTGGTCTCCTCCTGCCGCACGCTCGCCATCACGCCCGACCCGGGCAGCGGCACCGACGGGCTGCAGGCGCTGTGGTGGGAGTCCGACAGCCTGGGCCACATGCCGCTGGCCTGGCCGATGCCCAACGGCTACCCCGACGTCGCAGTGGACTGGCAGTCCACCAACCAGACCCTCGAGCGATGGAACCTGCACATGGCCCTCGCCGGCCAGTGGTGGCCGGTGGGCAACCTCGACCCGAAGAACCCGCAGAACACGCCCATGCTGCAGGCGCCCGCGCTGACCTCGTACCTGCCGAGCCCGCTGCCGTCGACGTACGCCGCGTTCGTCGACGCGATGGCGCAGCGGCTCGTCTACCAGAAGATGGCGCCGGCAGCGCGCGACGCGGTGGTCGCGTTCCTCGGCGAGACCCCCGCGTCCGTGCTGAAGTCCACCGATGCCGCCGTCACCTGGAAGCTGCCGTACGTCCTCGCCCTGATCCTCGACTCGGTCTACCACGCGCTGAGGTGACGGGCATGACGAGCAGCCCGCGCAGCTGCGGCTGCCCGGACCACGGCGGATCCGCCGGCTCCGGTGCGGGGACCGCCGAGGCGACCGCGCGCGGTTTCGGCCGCCGCGCGTTCCTGCGCCGGTCGGCGGTCCTGGCCGCGGCGACCGGGCTGATGGGTCGTGAGCTGGCCACCCGGGTCGCCTTCGCCTCCACCCCGGCCTACGCCGGGGACGTCCTCGTCGTGCTCTCCTTCCGCGGCGGCTTCGACGGCCTGTCCTGCGTGGTGCCGCGCGGTGACAGCGACCTGGTGGCCGCGCGGCCGAACATCCGGGTCCCGGACAGCACGCTGCTCACGCTGGGCAACGCCGGCAACGGCAACGACAACCGCTTCGGGCTGCACCCCGCCATGGCGCCACTGCTGCCGATGTGGGCCGCGGGGACGTTCGGCGTCGTGCACGCAGTCGGCCAGGTGAACCCGACCCGATCGCACTTCGAGGCGATGGAGGAGATGGAGAAGGCCGCGCCTGGCTCGTCGCTGCGCACCGGCTGGATCGACCGCGTGCTCGGCGACCGCGGCATCGGCTCCGCCTTCCAGGCGGCGGCCATCGGCAACGGCGGCGTCACGACGCAGTTCCAGGGACCGGCGCCCGAGCTCGGCCTCTACCGCATCGACGACTTCGACCTCTCCGGGGCCGGCGACGACCTGACGCCGTGGGACGCGGCGCTGCGCGCGCTGAACGCCGGCGGCCCGCTCGCCGTGCAGGGGCCGGTGGCCACCACCCTCGGCGCGCTGGCGACCACCCGTGCGCTGACCGCGGCCGGGTACACGCCGGACAACGCCGCGGTCTACGACCAGAACAGCGACCTGGCCATGTCGTTGCGGGATGTCGCCCGGCTGATCAAGGCGGACGTGGGGCTGCAGGTCGCCGCGGTCGACTACGGCGACTGGGACATGCACGAGGGACTGGCCGACAAGACCCTCGACCCCACCGAGGGCTGGATGCACGACAAGCTGACCGAGCTGTCGGGTGCGCTCGCCGCGTTCTTCACCGACCTCGGACCGACGCTGACCGGGCGGGTGAGCATGCTCACGCTGTCGGAGTTCGGCCGCCGGGTCGAGGAGAACGGTTCGCACGGCCTCGACCACGGCCACGGCAACGCGGTCCTGCTGCTCGGCGGCGGGATCGTGGGCGGCAAGGTGCACGGCACGTGGCCCGGACTGGCCGACTCCGCCCTGGACGACGGCGACCTGGCCGCGACCACCGACTACCGCAACCTGATCGGCGAGCTGCTGGTCAAGCGCTGCGGCGCCTCGTCGGTGACCCAGGTGTTCCCGGGCCTGAGCTACTCGGCGCTGGGCATCGCGCACTAGTCGCCGGCCGCCCCGCCATCCGGTGCGCCCGGGTCGTCGCCACCGGGCCGCTGCCGGGGCCTGGCGTAGGACAGCCCCGCAGCGTCGAGGCTCTCCTTCACCCGGACGCGCAGCTCGCGGGTGACAGCGCCCTGACGGGTCGCCTTGGTGTGCAGCCGCACCCGCACCTGGACCGCCTCGGGCGTGATCGACTCGACCGACACGACCGGCGGTTCGTCCAGGATGTCCGGGCTCCAGTGCGGTTCGTCACCCAGCTGCGTCGCGGTCCGGCGGAGCACGGCCTGCACCCGGTCCAGGTCGTACGTCGGCGGCACCGGCACCTGCACGTCCGCGACGGCCCAGCCCTGCGACTTGTTGCCGACCCTGGCGATGGACCCGTTCGGCACGTACCAGATGACGCCGTTGTCGTCGCGCAGCTTGGTGACGCGCAGGCCGACGTCCTCGACGGTGCCGGCGGCCTGGCCGGTGTCCACGAGGTCGCCGACCCCGTACTGGTCCTCGAAGATCATGAAGATGCCGGTGAGGAAGTCCTTGATCAGGCTCTGCGCCCCGAAACCGATCGCGATCCCGGCGATCCCGGCGCTGGCCAGGATCGGACCGACATTCACGCCGAGCAGGTTGAGGACGAGGACGACCGCCGTCCCGAAGACCACGAACGTCGTCACGCTCTTGAGCAGCTGGCCCAGCGTCCGGGCCCGCGCGGTCGTCCGCTCGACCACGAGCTGCGTGGTCTCCGCGCGCTCGCGCCCTACGCGGCCGCGCTCGGCGCGCTTCTTGGTGGCCGAGTCGGTGAAGCTGCGGACCACCCGGTTGACCAGGACGCGGATGATCCAGCGCAGCAGCAGCGCGACCAGGACGATGGTCACGATGGCGAGCAGGACGCCCCAGTGGTTGCTCAGCAGGTTCGACAGCCGCGTCCCGGCGAGCACCACGCTGGTCACGCTCACAGCCTAGGCAGGACCGGGGTCCAGTCCGGTGTAGGTGGCCGTGAACGCCAGCGCGTCGGCCGACAGGTCGACGGCACGGGTCACCGCCCTGGCGCCGTGCCCGACGTCCTTCTCGGCGCGCAGCAGGACCGGGCGACCGGACGTGGTGGAGTGCTGCAGGGCGGCGCACATCTTCCTGGCGTGCAGCGGGTCGACCCGGGAGTCGCCGTCGAACACGGTGAACAGCACGGCCGGGTACGGCGCCGGCCGCTCGGCCGCGTGGTAGGGCGAGTACGCCAGCAGCCACGCCAGCTCGGCGGGCACGTCGGCACTGCCGTACTCGACGTTCCAGGTCGCCCCCAGCCCGAACTTCTCGTAGCGGACCATGTCCAGCAGCGGGGCCGAGCAGACGACGGCGGCGAAGAGCTCGGGGTGCTGGGTGAGTGCGACCCCCACCAGCAGGCCGCCGTTCGAACCGCCGGAGATCGACAGCCGGTCGGCCGTGGTCCACCCCTGGTCGACCAGCCATCGCGCGGCCGCGTGCAGGTCTTCGTACACGTTCTGCTTGCGGTCGAGCATCCCGGCCCGGTGCCAGTCCTCGCCCTCCTCGCCGCCGCCGCGCAGGTTGGCGATCGCGTAGACGCCGCCGGCCTCGAGCCAGGCCAGCACCGTGGCCGAGTACGCCGGGGTCAGCGAGATCCCGAACCCGCCGTACCCGTACAGGATGGTCGGACGCGGCCGGTCCGGGGCGCCGTCCGCTCCGGTCGCTGCGGCGCCGGCGAGCACGAACATGCGCACGGTGGTGCCGTCCGCCGAGGTGTACTCGACCTGCTCCGCGGTGATCTCCGGGACGTCCACCGTGCCGGGCGCGGTCGCCCACAGCGTCACCTCGCCGGTGCGCGCGTCGTAGTGCTGCACGGACGAGGGCGTCACGTGGTCGGTGTAGCCGAACCATGCCTCGTGCCCGCCCTCCGGCCGCTCGATGAGCCCTCCCACCGAGCCGAGGCCGGGCAACGGCACCGTGCCGGTGCGCTCCCCGGTGGCCAGGTCGTGGACGGTGACCTCGGAGACCGCGTGCCGGGTCCAGGACGCCAGCAGCACGCCGCGGTCCAGCCTGGGGCCGTCGAGCACCGCGAAGCCGTCCAGGACGGCGACCGGGTCCTGGGGCACCAGGTCCTGCCAGTGCTCGGCGGTCGGCAGCTCGGGGTCGGTCACGCAGACCCGTCCCCGCGGGGCCTCGTGGTCGGTGAAGACGTACAGCCGGCCGTCGCGTCCCACCTCGACCCCGGTCTGCGCGTCGACGTCGACCTGGACCGGGCGCAGCACCGGCTCGGTCGGGGACGACGCCGACAGGTCCGCGATCCACAGGTCGTTGCGCGGCGCGGTGCCCTCGGACGCCGACACCACCAGCCAGCGCCCGTCCCTGGAGACCGACACCCCGAAGTACTCGGTGGCCTTGCGCCCCTCGCCGAAGACCAGGACGTCGGTGTCGGGGTCGGCCCCGAGGGTGTGCAGCCAGACGCGGCGGTGGAACTGCTCCTCGCCGGCGGGTACCTGGTCCGGCGCCAGCCGGCGGACGTAGTAGTACGCCCGCCCGCCGGGCAGGAAGGCGATCGGGGAGTACCGCGCGCGGTCGATCGGACCGTCGACCAGCTCGCCGCTGACCACGTCCACGACCCGCACCACCGACTCCTCGGTGCCGCCCTCGGACACCTGGTACGCCAGCAGGTCGCCCTCTTTCGACGGCTGCCACGCGTCCAGCGTGGTAAGGCCTTCGGGGTCCAGCGCCATCGGGTCGACCAGGACCCGCTCGGTCCCGTCCGGGTCGATGGTGAGCAGCACCGCGTGCTCCTGCTCCGCGGTCCGGCGCATGAGGAACTGCCGCTCGCCGCGCCAGACCGGGGCGCTGACCATGCCGGCCGCGAGCAGCTCGCCCAGGCGGGCGTGGAAGGCCGCTCGCAGCGGCCACCGGGCGCGGTCCGCCTCGAACAGCTGTTCCTGTGCCGCCGCCCAGCGTCCGGTGCGCTCGTCCGCGGTGTCCTCGAGCCAGCGGTACGGGTCGGCGATGCGCTGTCCGGACACCTCCTCGACGAGGTCCAGGCGCGGGGCCAGGGCTGGGTCCACGGTCATGGCGCGTCACCTTATGGGGGTCGCTGCGCGAATGCCGCTGGCGCCCCGCCGTGTCGGCACCGACACTTGGTCCGTGGCTCACACGCTCGTGCTCAACGCCACGTACGAGCCGCTCGGCGTGGTGGGGGAGCGGCGCGCCCTCCTGCTGGTGCTGGCCGCCAAGGCGACGGCGCTCGAGGAGTCCGACCGGGTGGCCCGGTCCGTCGACCAGGTCCTGGCCCTGCCGGCGGTGATCCGGCTCAACCGTTTCGTGAAGATCCCGCACCGTGGTGCGGTGCCGCTCACCCGCCGGGCCGTGTTCGCCCGGGACGGCGGCCGCTGCGCCTACTGCGGCTCCGCGGCGGCGAGCATCGACCATGTGGTGCCGCGAAGCCGCGGCGGCCGCCACACCTGGGACAACGTGGTGGCCGCCTGTCATCGCTGCAACCGGCTCAAGGCGGACCGGACCCCGGCCGACCTGGGCTGGCGGCTGCGCTTCGCCCCGGCCCAGCCGACCGGGCCGGCCTGGCGGGTCCTGGCCAGCGGCCGGCACGACCCGGTCTGGACCCGCTACCTCGTCGGGCACGGGGTGTCTGAGCTGGCGCTCCCGCTGGCGGCGGCGCCGTAGGCTCTCCCTCTGTGAGCAGGACCCGTCTGTGAGCAGGACCCGCCGCGACCGTCCGCTGCGCGGCCAGCTCCGCGCGGCGATCCTGGTCGCGACCGCGGTGGCGCTGCTGGTGTTCGCCCTGCCGCTGGCCTACGCGGTCCGCAACGCCTACGTCGAGCAGGCCGAGTCGGGTCTCGAGCGCGACGCCTCGCACGTGCTCGTGAAGATCCCCGACAACCAGATCCTCAAGGCCCAGGCGATGCCCGCGACGTTGGACGCCGACGTGCGGACGGCGGTCTACGACGCTTCCGGGTCCCGCATCAGCGGCAGCGGCCCCGCCCACTCGGGAATGGCGGCCAGCGTGGCCACCAGCAGGGCCCAGGCGACCTTCCGCGAGCACGGCGAGCTGGCCACCTTCGTGCCCACCGACGACGACAAGGGGACCGTCGCGGTCGTCCGCGCCTCGGTGCCGAGCTCGGTGGTGACCGCGCGGTACCTGCGGGCCTGGACCCTGATGGCCGCGCTGGCGCTGGTCATCCTCCTGCTGGCCTGGTGGGCGGCCGGGCGGTTGTCGAGGCGGCTGTCGGCGCCCCTCGAGCAGCTCGCGGAGAGCGCGGTCACGCTAGGAGCCGGCGGGTTCGGCCTCCAGGTACCCAGGACGGGCGTTCGGGAGGTGGACGTGGTGGGGGCGGTGCTGGAGGAGTCCGGGCGCCGGCTGGGTGACCGGTTCCAGCGCGAGCGGGCGTTCAGCGCCGACGCGTCGCACCAGCTGCGGACCCCGATCACCGCGCTCCGGCTGACGCTCGAGGGCGCGGCCGTCGACCCGGAGGCCGAGGTGCACACCGTCACCGCCGAGGCGTTGACGCAGGTCGACCGGCTGGAGAGCACCGTCGAGGACCTGCTGCAGCTGGCCCGCGACCTGCCGGCGCCCTCCGAGCCGGTGTCGGTGGGGCCGGTCGTGGAGAGCCTGCGCGACCGCTACCGCGCTCCGCTGGCCGGCCAGGGACGCTCGCTGGTCCTGGCCGTGAGCGACGCGCTGCCGCAGGCGGCGTTCCCGGAGGCGGCGCTGCGGCAGGTGCTCGACGTCCTGGTCGACAACGCGCTCGTGCACGGCAGCGGCACCGTGACGGTCACCGCTCAGCCCAGCGGCACCGGCGTCTCGGTGGCGGTGGACGACGAGGGTTCGCTGCCGGACGGCGACCTCGAGGGGATCTTCCGGCGCCGCTCGCCGGCCGCCAGGGGCACCGGCATCGGTCTCGCGCTGGCGCGGTCGCTGGCGGAGGCCGAAGGGGCCCGGCTGCTGGCCGCCCGCCCGGGGAACGGGACCCGGTTCACCCTCCTGATGGCCGAGTGGCAACCGCGGCACGCCCGCGAGCCGGCCCCTGCTTAGGCTCGTAGTCGTGACCGGTCCGGTGATCCTCCTGGTGGAGGACGACGCTGCCATCTCGGTGCCCCTCGCCAGAGCCCTGGAAGGCCAGGGGTACCAGGTCCGGGCGGCCGCCGATGGCGCGCAGGCGCTCGACCTGTCGCTGGAGCCGCCGCCGCCGGACCTGGTGCTGCTCGACCTCGGCCTGCCCGACCTGGACGGGGTGGAGGTGGCGCGCCGGCTGCGCGAGCGGCTGCCGCAGGCCGTCATCGTGATGCTGACCGCGCGGTCGGCCGAGGTCGACGTCGTCGTCGGCCTGGACGCCGGCGCCGACGACTACGTCACCAAGCCGTTCGGCCTGGCCGAGCTGCTCGCCCGGGTGCGTGCGCACCTGCGCCGCGGGGTCGCGGACGAGCGGGCCGCGCCGGTGCAGCTCGGCGGGCTGACGGTGGATTTCGCCGGCCGCCGGTGCATGGTCGACGACACCGACGTGCACCTGCGCCCGCGCGAGTTCGACCTGCTCGCCGAGCTGGTCCGGCGCGCCGGCGAGGCGGTGAGCCGGGACGAGCTGATGACCAACGTGTGGGACGCGCACTGGTACGGCTCGACGAAGACGCTGGACATGCACGTCTCGGCGCTGCGCCGCAAGATCGCCGCGGCCGGCGGCGACGCGTCCCGGCTGACGACGCTGCGGGGTTTCGGGTACCGGTTCGAGACCGGCGCGACGGCCGAGCCGGACCCCAGCCGCCGGTGACGACCTCGACCGACGCGGACCCGGGCGCCGCGGTGCACCCGGCGGTGCGTGAGCTGGCCACGGCGCTCGGCGTCGCGACGGAGTTCTGGGACTGGCAGGGCCGGGAGGCCTTCGTCCCGGTGGCCACGGTCGTCGCCGTGCTCGCCGCGCTCGGCGCGGACGCGTCCACGCCGCACGCGGCCGAAGAAGCGCTGGCCGCTCGGCGGCGGCAGCGCTGGGAGCGGACGGTCCCGGCCTGCACGGTCGTGCGCGCCGGGGAGCCGGCCCGGGTGTGGGTGCACGTCCCAGACGGTGAGCCGGCCCGGGCGTACGTCCGGCTCGAGGACGGCGGTGTGCGCAACGACCTCGTCCAGGTGGACCACTGGGTGCGGCCCCGGGAGATCGACGGCGTGCTCGTCGGCGAGGCGACGTTCGCGCTGCCGGAGGACCTGCCGCTCGGCTGGCACACCCTGGTCGGCGGCGCGGCCGGGCCGGGGGCGCCCGCGCCGGACAGCGCCGTCCTGGTGGTCACCCCAGCCGGGCTGGAGCCGCCGCAGCTGCCCGACGAGCGGGCCTGGGGCTTCCTCACGCAGCTCTACTCGGTGCGGTCCCGGCAGTCGTGGGGCGTCGGCGACCTGCGTGACCTGGCCGACCTGGCCGCGTGGAGCGGGTACGAGCTCGGGGCCGGCTTCGTGCTGGTGAACCCACTGCACGCCGCCGCGCCGTCCCTGCCGGTGGAGCCGTCGCCGTACCTGCCGTCGACCCGGCGGTTCGTGAGCCCGCTGTACCTGCGGATCCAGGACGTGCCGGAGGCGGCGTACCTCGATGCCGCGGGACGGGCCGAGCTCGACCGCCTGGGGGCGGCGACCGCCCTCGGCGCCGGCGAGCCCACCGTCACCGACGCACGGCTGGACCGCGACGCCGCCTGGGTGGCCAAGCGGGCGGCCCTGGCCGTGCTGGCCCGGGTACCGCTGTCGCCCGGCCGCGCCGCGGCGCTCGCCGACTTCCGCCGCCGCTCGGGGGCGTCCCTGGTCGACTTCGCGACGTGGTGCGCGCTGGTCGAGGACCGCGGTGTCCCGTGGCCGCAGTGGCCGGCGGCGCTGCGCGACCCGCTCGGTCCGGAGGTGGCCGCCGAGCGTCTGCGGCTGGCCGAGTCGGTGGAGCTGCACGTGCGCGCGCAGTGGTGGCTGGACGAGCAGCTGGCCGGTGCGCAACGGGCCGCGCTCGAGGCCGGGATGACCGTCGGGGTCGTGCACGATCTCGCCGTCGGGGTGCACAGCGAGGGGTTCGACGCGTGGGAGCTGCACGACGTGTTGGCCCAGGGGGTCAGCGTGGGTGCCCCGCCGGACGCCTTCAACCAGCAGGGCCAGACCTGGTCCCAGCCGCCCTGGCGCCCGGACGCGCTGGCCGAGGACGGCTACGCGCCGTACCGCGACATGCTCCGCGCCGCCCTGCGGCACGGTGGCGGGCTGCGGATGGACCACGTGCTCGGCCTGTTCCGGTTGTGGTGGGTCCCCGACGGTGTCGACCCGTCGGCGGGGACCTACGTCCGCTACGACCACGAGGCGCTGGTCGGGATCCTCGCCCTGGAGGCGCACCGGGCCGGAGCCGTGGTCATCGGCGAGGACCTGGGCACGGTGGAACCGTGGGTGCGCGACGTGCTCCGCGAACGCGGGATCCTCGGGACGTCGGTGCTGTGGTTCGAACGAGGGCTGGCCGGCGAGCCGTTGCCCCCCGAGCACTGGCGCCGCCTGTGCCTGGCGTCGGTGACCACGCACGACCTGCCGCCGACCGCCGGGTACCTGCGCGGCGAGCACCTGCGGATCCGGTCCGAGCTGGGTCTGCTGGTGCGCCCGGAGGCCGAGGAACGCGCCGGCGACCGGGTGGACCAGGAGGCGTGGCAGGACGCGCTTCGCGCCCGCGGGCTGCTCCGCGAGGGTGCGGACGAGCGCGAGACGGTCGAGGCGCTGCACCGGTACGTGGCGGCGACGCCGGCCCGGCTGCTCGGCGTCGCGCTGACCGACGCGGTGGGCGACGTGCGCGCGCAGAACCAACCGGGGACCAGCACCCAGTACCCCAACTGGCAGCTGCCGCTGTCCGGCCCGGACGGCCGCCCGGTCCTGCTCGAGGACGTGGTGACCTCCGAGCGGGTGCGCTCGCTCGCGCGGTCGGTCGGCGCCGGCTGAGCAACCCGCTGAGCTGCTGGTCGAGCATCCGGTCGAGCGTCGGGCGGGCACCGGTCCGGACCACCTGCGGCCGGCCCGGCGGCGGTTCGGATAGCGTGACGCGGGTGAGGAACTCCACCCGCGCCCTCGTCGTCCTCTCCGGCGTGCCGCTGACCGCGGTCCTCGCCATCCCGGCCTTCGCCGCGGTGCCGCACACCGCGTACGACGCAGGCCCCGGCCTCACCGTCTCCGAGACCCTCGGGATCTTCATCGGGATCCCGTTGCTCGTCATCGGCGTCATCTACGCGCTCGTGTACGGACTGACCGGGCGGCGCGGCCCGCGCTACCCGGCCGGCGAGCCGTGGACCGCCGACCCGCAGTGGTTCGGCGACCGGGACGGCGGCCCGGCCCAGGTCGAGGCGTCCGGTGCCGAGGGCGCCGGGGCCGGCGAGGGTGAGGGCGGCGCACGTGGTCGGTGGTGACGAGGTCTTCACCGACCACGAGCGGGAGGACATCGAGCGCGCCGTCCGGCTCGCCGAGGCCGACACCGACCTGCTCTTCTCGGTGTACGTCGGTGCGCTCGGCGACGAGTCGCGCGAGACGGCGGCGGCGCTGCACCACCGGCTGCCTGAGCACGAGCGTGCCGTGCTGGTCGCGGTCGACCCCGGGTCGCGCCGGGTGGAGATCGTCACCGGTGCGGCATCCCGGCGCTGGCTGGACGACCGCTCGTGCGGGCTGGCGGTCCTGTCGATGACGACGTCGTTCTCCGCCGGCGCTCTCGACGGCGGGATCGTCAACGGGGTACGCACGCTGGCCGAGCACGCGCGGCACCCGCGGGTCCTGCACCTCGACGAGCCCTGATCGTCGACCAGCGCTGATCCTGGACCCGCACCGAACCTGGAGAAGCGGGGCTCAGCCGGCGTCGCGAGCCTGGCAGCGCAGCGCGCGCTGGATCCCGTCCCGACCCTCGGCGAGCAACCGGGCCAGCGGTGCCGGCGGGTGCTCGGCGTCGAGGTAGGCGTCGGTCTTGGCCGCGACGCCGGGATCGACGACCAGCGCCGGGTAGAGGCCGATGACGATGTTCGCCGCCATCTCGCTGGTCCGGGTGTCCCACACCGGCCCCACGGACGCGAAGTAACGGTCGACGAACGGCTCGAGCAGGTCGCGGTGGTCCGGGTCCTGGAACCCGGCGATCGTCGCGGTCTGCAGGGCGTTCGGCAGGTTGTCGGTCTCCACGACCGCGGTCCACGCCTCGTCCTTGGCCGCCGCGGTAGGCCTCGACGCGCGGGCCGTCGCGGCGTGGCGCTGCCCGGACGCGGTGTTGTCCCGGGCGAGCTCGGCGTCGATCGCGTCGTCCGCGCGCACCCCGGTGGAGACCAGCCGGCGCAGCAGCGCCCACCGCAGGTCGGTGTCGATGTCCAGCCCGGGCAGGCCCGTCGAGCCGTCCAGCAGCCCGGCGAGCAGCTCGAGGTCGGCCGGGTCCGCGGCGACGCCCGCGAACGCCCGGACCAGGGCCAGCTGGTGGTCGCTGCCCGGTTCGGCGGCCAAGGCCAGGTCGCGCATGGCGCTGGCCAGCTCGGCCTTGGCCAGGGCCCGGTGCCCCGGGTCGATGAACAGGTCGACGGCGGACGAGGCCTGCCGGAGCACCGACTGCACCGTGATGATGTCGCTCTCGGCGGCCGCGCCGTTGCAGACGAGCCGGACGAAGTCCCGCCCGCGCATCTCCGCGTCGCGGGTCATGTCCCACGCGGCGCTCCAGCACAGGGCGCGTGCGAGCGAGCTGTCCAGCTCGCCGAGCGAGGACGTCAGCGTGGCCAGCGAGCGGTCGTCCAGCCGGATCTTGGCGAACGTCAGGTCGTCGTCGTTGAGGAGCAGCAGATCCGGCTGGGTCTCGCCGACCAGCGCCGGCACCTCGGTCACCGGACCGACCACGTCGATCTCGACCCGGCGGCGGCGGACCAGGCCCCGCGCCCCGCGGTCGTACAGGCCGATCGCGATCCGGTGCGAGCGCAGCGTCGGATGGTCGGCCGGGGCCTCCTGCTCGACCGTGAACTGGCTGTAGGCGCCGTCGCCGTCCAGCTCGAACGACGGGCGCAGCGTGTTGCAGCCCGCGGTCTGCAGCCACTCCTTCGACCACTCCGCGAGGTCGCGGCCGGAGGTGGTCTCCAGCTCGGCGAGCAGGTCGGCGAGCTTGGTGTTCGACCACGCGTACTTGTCGAAGTACGTCCGGACCCCGGCCATGAAGTGCTCCAGCCCGACCCAGGCGACCAGCTGGCGCAGCACCGCGGCGCCCTTGGCGTACGTGATGCCGTCGAAGTTGGTCTTGGCCGTCTCCAGGTCCGGGGCGTCGGCCGCGATGGGGTGCGTCGTGGGCAGCTGGTCCTGCCGGTAGCCCCACGCCTTGCGGCTGGTCGCGAAGCCGGTCCACGCGTCGGTGAAGCGGGTCGCCGACGCGGCCGAGTGGTACGCCATGAACTCGGCGAAGGACTCGTTCAGCCACAGGTCGTCCCACCAGCGCATGGTGACGAGATCGCCGAACCACATGTGCGCCATCTCGTGCAGGATCGTGTTGGCCCGCGCGTCCCGGGCGGCCTGCGTGACCTTGGAGCGGAAGACGTAGTCCTCGAGGAACGTCACGCAGCCGGCGTTCTCCATCGCGCCGGCGTTGAACTCGGGGACGAACAGCTGGTCGTACTTGGTGAACGGGTACGGGCGGCCGAACTGCTCCTCGAAGAAACCGAAGCCCTGCTTGGTGATCTCCAGGATCTCGTCGGCGTCGAGGTACTGCGCGAGCGAGGCGCGGCAGTACAGGCCGAGCGGGATCGTGCCGCCGCCGGGGGAGTCCCAGTGGTCGCGGACCACGGCGTACGGACCGGCGACGAACGCCGTGATGTACGTGGACATCCGCGGGGTGGTCGCGAAGCGGGTGACCGCGCGGGCGTCGCCGAGCGGCTCGGCCTCCCCTGCGGGCTCGTTGGAGACGACCTCCCAGCCCTCCGGCGCGGTGACGGCGAACGAGAAGGTCGCCTTGAGGTCGGGCTGGTCGAAGCAGGCGAAGCCGCGCTTGGCGTCGGCCGGCTCGAACTGCGTGTAGATGTAGACCGCGTCGTCGACCGGGTCGACGAAGCGGTGCATGCCCTCGCCGGTGCGGGAGAAGCGGCACCTCGCCTCGACGCGGAGCTCGTTGTCGGCGGCGAGGCCGGCCAGGGTGATCCGGTTCCCGTCGACGACGGACCCCGGGTCGAGCGGGACGCCGTTCAGCTCGATCGACCCGATCGACGCGGCGATGAGGTCGACGAAGGTGGTCGCCCCCGGCTCGGAGCAGGCGAAGCGGACCACGCTGGTCGAGGCGAACTCGGACTCGGCCACCGTCAGGTCCAGGGCGACGTCGTAGCTGCCGACGGTCAGCAGCCGGGCGCGCTCGGCGGCCTCGGCCCGGGTCAGGTTGTTACCGCTCACAGGTCGATCTCCTCGTCGGTCCTCCGGAGCCGGCCCCGTGCCGCCGGCCGGTGGCGCCGACGACGTCGCGGGACACCGCCGCCCCTTCGCGTCGGACCACCGTAACCGAATCCGCGCCCCGGGCGCGGCTGCCCGGGATGGCTCTGGCAGGGTTTGCCACCGTGTCCCCCGACTTCGGCGCGATGTTCGCTGTCCATGACGCCGTCCGCCGTGACCTGGCCCGCACTGTCTCGCTGACCGGCGGCACCTCGCCGGTGCGGCCGCCGCGGGCGCAGGCCCTGCGGGAGCGGTGGACGCTGCTGGCCGGCGTGGTCGCCGCGCACGAGCGAGCGGAGGACGAGATCCTGTGGCCGCGGTTGCGGGCCGTGGTCCCGGCCGAGGAGAGCGGGGCGCTGGACGTCGCCGACGAGCAGCAGGAGGGCCTGTTCGTGGCGCTGGCGGTGACCAGCGAGCGGTTCGCCGTCGCGGACGCCTTCACCGACCGCAGCAGGCGCGAGGAGCTCGCCCAGGCGGCCGAGCGGGCGGCCGTGCTGGCCGACCACCACTTCGGTCTGGAGGAGCGGCGGCTGCTGCCGCTGGTCGCGCAGTGGCTGGACCCGTCCGACTGGAGCGCGTTCGTGTCCGCCTGGGCTGCCGACCCGGGTCCGGGCGGCGCCGGCGCGGTGCTGCCGTTCCTGCTCGACGGCGCGCATCCGGACCGGGCGGAGTCGGTGCTCAGCGGCCTGGACGAGCACCAGCGCGCGGCCTACGCCCAGCAGTGGCGGCCCGCGTACAAGGCCAGCAACGCCGACCTCTGGTAACGCCGACTCGGTAGCAGCTCGCCGGTCGGCCCCCAGCGGCTCAGGCCTCGGCGAGCACCTCGCCGATCACGTGCCGGGCGCTGTCCGCGAGCACGGTGTTCGTGCGGTGGTAGTACGGGAGCGCGACCAGCGCGATCGAAAGCGCCCAGCCGCGACCGCGCTCCCACAGCGCGTCGTCGACCCCGAGCTCGACGCGGAGCACCTCCCGTGCGGAGGCGGTCAGCAGGTTCCACGCGACGATCAGGTCGCAGGCCGGGTCGCCGACGCCCACCGCACCGAAGTCGATGACCGCGCCGAGCCGGCCGTCGGCGAGCAGGAGGTTGCCGGGGGACAGGTCCCCGTGCACCCAGACCGGCGGACCCGTCCAGGCGGGGACCTCCAGCGCCGCCTCCCACACCCGCGTCACCGCGCCGAGGTCGACGGCTCCGAGGCCGACGGCGCTGGGGAGCAGGGCCTCGAGCGCAGCCAGCGCCTCGCGGGTGGACTCCTCCTGGCCGTGCAGCGGACCGCTGCGGTGCGACCGCGGGCCGCCGGCCGGGTCGACCCGTTGCAGCGCCCGGATGAACTGTGCCAGCCCGGACGCGAGGGCCGTGGGGTCGGCGAGCCCGCCGACGACCGGGTTGGCGCCGTCGAGCCATCGGTACACGGACCAGCTCCACGGGTAGCCGTGCGCCGGCTCGCCCCGCCCGATCGGTTCCGGGATCGCGACCGGCAGCCCGGGGGCGAGCCGCGGCAGCCACCGCTGCTCCTTCGCCACGGCCTCGACGGCCCACCCGATCCGCGGCAGCCGGACGACCAGGTCCGAACCCAGGCGGTACAGCGCGTTGTCGGTGCCGGCGGACGCGACCGGTTCGAGCCCGAGCCCGGTCCACTGCGGGAACTGCCCGTCGACGAGCCGCCGGACGAGCCGCCGGTCGATGTCGACCTCGTCGTCGTGCATGCGCTCGCGGCTCACGGACGCGTCTGCACCGCAGGGACATACGCTGAACGCGTGTCCGAACGGTTCCTCGAGCTCGCCCGGCTGGCCGACGGCTCGTTCACGGCCACTTTCGCGGACGACCGGCCCGCGGTGACTGTCCAGGGGTGGGCCGACATCCGGCGGCTGCGCGACCGGCACCACCTCACCGACCACTGGGTCGGCGACGACCGGGCCGCGTTCATCGCCCGGTTCGGCGATCCCTTCGACGACTGGTGGAACGGCCTCCCGGCGGAGGTCAGGCAGGCTCTGATGGCCCACCCGGACGGGCCGGTGCCGCCCGAGCACGCCGAGCGGCTCAAGCGATCGTTGCGGGACGAGTCCGGCCGCGACGGGCTGCGCGTCGAAGGCTCGTACTTCACCGCACCCGTCCGCGCGTACATCGCCCGGAAGGCGACCGAGGCGGCCGAGGCGGCTGACCTGAGCGGTCCCACTCCCTGATCACGCCCGGATCGTCGGCGCGCCGTGCGCGGCGCCGGCGGGGTAGCTGATCGCGCGCCCGGACCGGATCCGGGTGGCCGTCCAGGCGGCGGCCAGCGCGTCGAGCACGTCGTCCACGCCGACCCTGGCGGGCGCCGAGGAGACCGCCGCGCGCACGTCGACCCAGCCGGCCAACGCGTCCATCCGTTCCTGCACGCCGGTGGCCGTGTGCTTGGACGCGAGCACGTGCCCGGCCATCGACGTGAACGACAGGTCCGGGTGCACCTCGCACACCCGCGAGTCGGCCGCGACCTCCTGGAACTTCGCGATCTCCAGCACGGCGGCGCGAAGCGCGTACGTCTGCGCGGACGCGCCCGGCTCGCCACGGGCTCGCAGCAGGTCGTTGGCGGTGGCCAGGCCGGGAGCCTCGAGCGCGTACCGCGGCGGCGCGAAGAACAGCCGCGCGGCGGCCCCGCCGCCGAGCGCTGCGCGGCCGGCGACGTCGCAGGCACGTCGTCCGGTCTCCGGCAGCCCGACCGGGATGTCCACCGCCACGACCTCGTCCGGCTCGGCGTCGCCGTCCAGCACGTCGGCGAAGCGGCCCAGCGCCCACCCGACGAGCCGCGCCGCCCGGTCGTCGCCGCGCACGCGTGCCGCGAGCCAGTCGCCGCGGCACCCGTCCACCCCGAGTACGGGAGCGTCCGGGCCGGGAACAGGTGGCGCGTCCACGGGGTGGATCGTCAGAATCCGGTCGCGCAGAACGGCGCCGGCTCGTGGTGCAGCGCCGACGCCAACGCCGCCACCGCGCCCGGGGTGTGCTCGTCGACGAAGCCGGCCTGCGCCCGCGCTACCAGCGCGCCGCCGCCGAGGTACGCACCGCCGAGCTCGCCGATGTCCAACGACAGGTCGGGCTGCAGGTCGCTGCGCTCGACGGCCGCATCGCCGGGGCCGAGCGCCAGCCGCCACCGCCCGGCGTTCCAGGGGCACGTGCTGTCGGCCACCTCGACGACGCCGCTCCACGATCCGGCGTACGAACGGGCCAGCAGCGCCGCGGGCAGGTTGACCACGCGCACGAACAGCCCGTCCCGCAGCTCGGGCCGGGCCCGCCGCAGGTCGACCAGCTGGTGCAGCAGCCGGTCGTCGACCGAGATGCGGGGAACCACCACCGAACCGACCAGGTCCATGGACAGGAGCGTGCTCCACAGCAGGCCGCTCGCCGCCGCGTCGGCGGACAGCGCCTCGCGCACCTCGACGACGTTCTCGGCCGACCCGCCGGCCCAGTTCGCCTTCGCCGTGAACAACGCGTACCCGCTGGCTGCGTCGCGGTCGCGGACGACGAGCGCACGGAGCTCGCTCGCGCCGCTGCGGTGGCTGGGCTGGTCGTCGATGATGCGTTCCCACCACAGCTTGTCGCGGGCGGGCATGCCGGCACGGGACGCGCGCACCGCGTCGTACACCTCGGCCAGCGACGGCAGCGCTTCGGGGGCCGCGAGGATGCGTGCCGTCAGGTGGGCGTCGTCGGGCGCCGTGAGCGACCCGTCACCGCGACGCACGGTCATGGTGATGTGCGTGCTGGCCAACCCGTAGCCGAAGCGCCGGTAGATACCGGGCTCCGACGCGAACAGCGCTGCGACCGGTTCGCCCCGCCGGTGCACGTCGGCCAGCTGTGCCGTCATCAGCGCGCGCAGCACACCGCGGCGGCGCAGCGTCGGGACCACACCCACCCAGGTCACTCCCGCGATCGGAACCTCACCGCCGGGCACCGACATCCGCATGGTGTACGCGGACGTGATCCCGGCGGGCTGCCCGTCCAGGTCGGCGAGGTGGGTCCGCTCGACCTCGAACACGGCCATCTCGGCGGCGAGCGTTGGATCGCCCTCGTACGTGTAACCGAACGCGAGCTCGTCGATCCGGACCAGGGTGGCCCAGTCGTCCGTCGTGCAGGTGCGGACCCCGATCGGCGAAGGCGTCACGCGGCCTTCCTACCGGACGCCCGGGCCCTGGTCGACCGGGTTTGCACCCGCACGGGTGATCTGTGGCCGGTGGCGCCGGTGATCAGGACCCCGGCCAGGGCCCGCGCCGGTAATGTCGCCGCGATGGCTACCGGTAGCTCCCCCTCACTACCGGTCCGAGCGGTCCGTTCCGTCGCACGGGCCTGGGCCCGCCTGCGCCGGGGGTTCCTGCGGACCGACGGGTTCGCTCTGCTGGCCCTCGTCGCGGCCATCCTCCTGATCGGCCTGGCCACCACCAGCTCGCCGGAGTGGGTGCCACCGGCCGCCGTGGTCCTGGTGATCCTCATCGGCGGGTTCACGCTCTCGCCGCGCAGCCTGGTGCTGCTGCTGGGCGTCGTCGCCGGTGAGCTGGCCTGGCTGATCGGCCACAACGGGATCCGCTCGGTGCGTCAGGGCAACCTGATCGTCATCGCCGCGACGGCGATCATCGTGCTGCTGGTGGCCCGCTCGCGCGCGCGGCTGGGGGTGCAGGGCATGCGCGGGGAGTCGATGCTGGTCGACCTGCGGGACCGGTTGCGCGCACAGGGCGAGCTGCCCGAGCTTCCGCCGGACTGGTCGACGGACGTCGTGCTCCGACCGGCCGGCGGCGCGTCCTTCTCCGGTGACTTCCTGGTCGCCGGCCAGGGTACGGACGACCGCCTCGAGATCGTGCTCGTGGACGTGTCCGGCAAGGGTGTCGACGCGGGGACCCGTGCGCTGCTGCTGTCCGGCGCGTTCGGCGGCCTCCTGGGTGCGACCCCGTCCGAGGAGTTCCTCGCCGCCGCGAACGCGTACCTCGTGCGGCAGGGATGGGAGGAGGGGTTCGCGACCGCGGTGCACGTCGCGATCGACCTGCACGACGGCGACTTCCTCGTGGCGTCCGCAGGGCACCCGCCGGCCGCGCACTTCACCGCCGGGTCCGGCACGTGGCAGCTGTTGGACGCTGAGGGCATCGCGCTGGGGATCGAACCGCAGGCGAAGTACGACTTCAGCTCGCGGCAACCTCGGGCACGGCGACGCGCTGCTTCTCTACACCGACGGTCTGGTGGAGCGTCCGGGGCGTGACATCACCGTCGGCATCGACCGGCTCCTCGGCGAGGCCGAACGACTCGTGCCGCGCGGCTTCCGGCGCGGAGCCCGTCGCCTGCTCGACGCGTTGCGCGCGGGGGAGAGCGACGACCGCGCGGTCGTCATGATCTGGCGGCGCTGACCCCGCCGGAGTCCAGGCGCAGCACGATCGGGGTGCCGTCCAGGACGCCGAGTGTTCGCAGCGTCGCATCGGGGGGCCAGGCGGGACAGCGGTCGTCCGGGGCGAGCACCCAGGTCTCGTTGGTCGTCGCCGCGCAGGACCTGCCCGGCGCGGCCAGCCCGTCCAGCCCGTCCAGCCGGGACAGCGCTGCCGCCAAGGTCGCGACGGGAACGTCGGCCAGGGCCGCCACCGCGATCTCGACACCGGGACCCCCGCCGGTTCGTGCGGCCGCGCGCACCCGCAGCAGCACAGCCTCGCCGTCGGTCACCGGGAGACCGCGTCGACCGGCAGCGCGCACTGCACGAGCTCACCGTCCGCGGGCCCGCCGGACGCGAGCAGCAGCCGACCGCGACCAGGCGGCATCGCGACCGCGCCGACCCCGCCGGCCACCGGTCCCTCGGTGCGGTCGCCGGAGAGCACGAGGGTCGCGGTCGCGCACTCGCGCAGGCGGGTCAGGAACGGGTCGTACGCGGCACGCGCCAGCCCTGTCACGGGACGCGCCAGCAGCACGTGCAAACCCAGGTCGGCGGCGTGCGGCAGGAACCCGGCCAGTTCGGCCAGACCCGGTCCCGAGCCCGACGCCAGCGCGAACACGGCCGGGTCGGCGCCGGGCAGCAGGTCCTGGTCGTCCACCACCAGGATGTGCTCCGGCCCGTCCCACCAGCGTCGTGCCGCGAGGTCCCGCAACGGCAGACCGGCCGGCGGACGCCGCGCCTGCAAGATGGCCGCCAGCCCGGTGACGAGCGACTCGAGCGAAGGCTGGTCGCAAGCGTGCGCCTCGACGTGCGGCAGTTCGGCCAGCGCGGCCAGCGACCGGCGAGGGTCGACGACGTGCAGGCGGATCCGGTCGACCCGGTGGCCGGCTGCGAGCCGGCGTGCGGCCCGCAGGAGCTGCGTGGTGCGGCCGCTGCCCCGGTCGCCGAGCAGAAGCAGGTGCGCCCCGGGCCGCAGCAGCCGGATCAGGACCGGCGCCGAGCGTCGCTCGCGGACGCCGAGCACGAAGGCGTCGGCGTCGTCGGCGTCGTCGGTGTCGGTGTCGTCGGTGTCGCCGATCGCGGCGGCGATGTCCTCCTCGACGATCCGGCTCGGCAACGGGACCACGGCCGGGGCGCGCACGCCGGCCGGGTGGCTGGCGACAGGCTCGCTGCCGTCCGCGACCGCCAGCCGCATCGGCGCCCCGTCCGGCGCCAGCCCGCCGCCGGGTCCGGCCGGGAGTGTGGTCGCGTACGCCCGCGGCCAGCGCGAGTCGGCGGGTTCGTCCAGGTGCAGCTCCAGCCGGGTCGCGACGGAGTCCAGCAGAGCCGGGCGCAGGTCCGTCCAGCGAGCCGCGGTCAGTGCGAGGCGCAGGCCGGCGGAGCGGCCGGCCGCGGCCAGCCCGACCAACGACTCCTCCGCGTCCGGGTGCTCGCGGCGCAGCCGGCCGACGTCGTCGACGAGCAGCAGGTGCAGCAGCGCGGGTAGGTCGCCGGTCCCCGGCTCGTCGGCCCGTTCGGCCACGACCGCGGCGAGCTCGTCGAGCACCGCCCGCAGCGCCCGCCGGTCGCGCCCCGCTGCCACCGCAGCCGTCTGCGGGAGTGTGCTCAGGCCGGCCAACGAGTCGCCGAGGTCGAGGGCGTACACACGGAGAACGGACGCGTCGTGGTCGGCGGCCATCGCCGCTGCGAGGGTCCGCAGGAGGGTGGAACGCCCGGACCGAAGCGTGCCGACGACAGCGAGGTGCCCGCCGTCGACCAGGTCGAGGCGCAGGACCTCCTGGCGCCGTGAGGCCGGTCGGTCGACCATTCCGACGACCGTGCCCGGACCCGGACCTGCGCGCATCAGGTCCGCCAACGGCAGGCGTTCGGGAAGGGCCGGCAGGCAGACCGGACGGGCTCGCGCCGCCGTCGACGCTCGGATCCGGTCGACGAGTGCGCCGAGACCGTCCGCGGTGCCGGCCGTCTGCGCAGGCTGCGCGGTCGGTGGGGTCGGTGTCGAGGGTGGGATCGGCGTCGTGGGTGGGATCGGTGTCGTGGGTGGGGTCGGGGACCAGGGCGCCATCAGCCGCACGATCTCGTGACCCGGGCCGGTCCGGGCCGGATGCAGGCTCGAGGCGGTGGCAGCCCGGAACGCGCGGATCCCGGCGGACGTCCGCAGCAGCCCGAGACCGGGCGTACGTGGGAGCTCGTGCGCCGCCGGCGTCCCGAGCACCGCCATCGACTCGGCCGTCGTGTACGTGCGCAGCGCGATCCGGTAGCCCAGGTGCGACTCGAGCCCGCGCAGCCGGCCCTCGTCCAGCCGCTGCGAGGACAGCAGCAGGTGCACGCCGAGCGACCGGCCGAGTCGCCCGATCCGGACGAACGTGTCCAGCAGGTCGGGCTGCACCTCGAGCAGCTCGCCGAACTCGTCGACCACGACCAGCAGGTTCGGCGTCGGTGCGTGCGCGTACCGGTCCGTGTCGCTGGCAGCCGCCGTCCGGCGGAGCTGCCGGACGGACTCGCAGCCGGCGGACCTGAGTCGCTGCTGCCGCTCGTCCAGCTCGCCCTCGAGCGAGCGCTGGAAGCGGGCGATCCCGGCCACGTCGGCGGCCAGGTTCGTGACGAGTCCGGCCACGTGCGGCAGCGTCGCTACAGGGTCGAACGTGGCACCGCCCTTGAAGTCGACCAGGACCAGCGCCAGGTCGTCGGGGTGGCAGCTCGCGGCGAGCCCGAGCACCAGGGACCGCAACAGCTCGGACTTGCCCGACCCGGTGGCGCCGACGAGGACGCCGTGCGGCCCGTCGCCGCCGTCCGCGGCCTCGCGCAGGTCGAGGTCGAGCCGCCAGCCGTCGGCGCCGCGACCGATGGGGACGACCAGCGGCGGCAGGTGCGGCGACGCGGCGAGGAGCTCGGCCAGCGTCACCGGGCGCACGTTCGGCGCGGGGCTGTGCTCGTCGTCGGCTCCGGTCACCACAAAGGGAGCGAGGGCGAGCGCCGCCCGGTGGGCCGCGGCGTCCGTCAGCGGCTCCGGGACGACGCCGGTGACGACCGCACCGTCGGGCCCGGCCCGGACGATCGAGCAGGTCCCGTCCGGCTCGAGACGCACGACGGCGTCGTACCCGGCCGGGAGCTCCGCGTCGGTCGAGATCGTCACGACGTAGGTGGTCGAGGGGTCGCCGGCCGGCGTGGCCCGGCCGGGCAGGACCACCGGGCGGCCACGAGCGGAGCCGTCGACCACCACGACCGCCCACGCGGGCCACGCCAGCAGCAAAGGACCGACGGCGTCGGCTGCGACGGCGACGGTGCGTGCGGCACGGCTGAGGTCCCGTCGGTCACCGCCGAAGGCCGGCGGTGTCCGGGTGTGCGGGAGCCAGCCGGCCCAGCCCCAGTCGAGCTGCACCTGCGCGTCGGCGCGACCCTCCGCCGGCTGCGGGATGACCACGAGCAGGTCGGTCGGGGCGTGCGTCGCGGCCAGCTGGACGAGCCAGGCGCGCACGTGGGCGCGCACCTGCGCCGCCGGCCCCACGACGGCGACGCAGCGCAGACCGTGCAGGTCGAGAAGAACCGGGCAGCCGAGGACCGTTCTCGCGGCGTCGGCGGCGAGGGTGGCGGCCGCCCGCAGCGGTTCCGCCCCCGGGTCGAACGGTTGCTCCGAGGGCGGCGCGGAAAGAGTGACGCGGGCGGCCACCGGCCCGGTTCCGACGCGGACGGAGCCGAAGTCGGCATCCTCGGGCCGGTGCCGCCACAGCGGGAGCGAGCCCTCCCGGTCGAGGTGACCGGTCAGCACCGCGCACGCCCGTGTCGCCGAAGGGTGCCGGGCCTGAAGTGCGTCCCGCTGCTGCTGCGCGAACACGCGGGCGTGCGCGCCGGCTCGGTCCACGTGCGCGAGGTACGCATCGGCGCGGTGTGCACGGCTGCGATCCCGGGCGCGTCGGGCTGCTCGCGTCGTCAGCCGGCCGGTGGTCAGCGACGCCAGGGCGAGCACCAGGCACACGAACAGGTAGCGCGGGTCGCCGGACAGCACCGCGAAGCCGGCGCCCGACCCGGCCGACAGCAGTGCGGCGAGCAGCGCAGGTGCCTGCCCCGGCTCAGGTCCGTCGTCGTGCGGAGGGGGTGCGGCCAGCGCGATATCGCGCGTCGCCGGCAGCGGGCGGTAGCGCCGCCCGGCCCGGAACACCGGGGTCGAACCGGCCGGTGCCGGCGCAGTCATCGCAAGACCTCCGGTTGGTCGGGCGGTTGTCCGCCGCTGCGGGAGTGTCCACAGGCACGCCGTCGCCGGTTGCCGTGGACGGGTGGGACCCCGTTTTCTACCGGACGCACCCGGACCAGCCCGGTCCGGCGTCCACAGGAGGTCATCTGTGAGCACGGGCCTGATCCGGGTCACTCCCGACCAGCTGGCCGGCGTCGCCGGCCGGTTGCGCGGCGGCGCCGACGGAATCGAGAGCACGCTGGGACGGCTGGCCGCCGACGTGGCACCGCTCGGCACGGACTGGGCCGGCGCCGCCCAGGCTCGCTTCACCCAGCTGTGGCAGCAGTGGCAGAACAGCTCGCACCAGCTGCAGCAGGCACTGTCCGACATCGCAGTGCTGATGCAGGGCGCCGCCGCGGACTACGCCGCCAACGAACAGTCCGTCGCGGCCCGCTTCGGTCGTTGACGCCGTTCGCGCAGCCTCGCGAGCCGGCCGGTGGGCCGATCGTGGTGCGCCCACCGGCGCTGGTCGAGGCGGCCGCGGGAGTCCGGGCCGCCGTCCGCGTGGTCGACGAGTCGGTCGCGTCGCTCGCCGCCAGCCTCGACGCGGTCGGGTTGTTCGGGGCGGCGCAGAGCTCGTTCACCGGGATGGGCCGGGCTTGGCTCGACGAGCTGGGCCTGCTCGCGCGTCAGATCGGCGAGCTGTCGGCCTCGGTCGAGTCGGCCGCCGCCGACTACCTGCGCACCGACGCCTCGGCGGCGGGTGCGCCGTGACCGACGCGGCCGTCCCCGGTCTGCGCGTGCGGCTGCCGGAGGTCGTGGTACCACCCGGAGACCCTGCCGGGGTCCGTCAGCGCGCGGGCCCGCTGACCGATGCCGGGCAGGCCCTGGGCCTGGTCGCGTGGCGGCTGCGCGCCGACGGCGAGGCGATGCGCGCGACCCAGCGGTGGTGCGGGGTCGCCTCCGCTCAGTACGAGGGTGAGGTCGCGGGGCGGACCGACCGGCTGGCGACCGCCGGTCGCGTCCTGCTGCTCGCCGGTGCGGCCTGCGTCCAGTACGCGCAGTCGCTGGACGTGGCTCAGGGGCGAGCCAGGGAGGCTGCCCGGCGGGCCGAGCACCTGGTCCGCGAGTGCGACGACCTTGGGGCCGCGTGGCGCCGCTACGACGCCTCCAGGGTCCAGGCCGTGGCCGTCCTGCCGTCACCGGTCCAGGCGGGCGAGCTGATCGCCGGGGCCGAGCTCGCGGCCGCCGAGCTGGAGCGGTTGCAGGCCTGGGCGGCGGCGATCCGTACCGCTGCCGACCAGGTGGCCGAGCAGGCGCGGACCGCGGCGGAGGAGGCGCGGCTGGCGGTCGACCGGGCGTGCAGCGTCTTCGATGCGTTGGCCTCGGGCACGACCGCAGCGCGCGCGGCTGCGGTCCAGCGGCAGCACGACGCTCTTGTGGCCGCGGGCGCGCTCCCCGCCGAGGACGGGTCGGCCGGTTCGCGAGTGGCCGGAGTGCTCGACGCGTTGCGGGGCGACGTCACCGGGCCGCTGGGCCTCGTGGGCGGTCTGCTGGGAGCGGATGGATCCGTCGGGGACAGCTGGAGCCGGTTGGGGCACGGGGTCGGGCGTGCCGTCACGCACCCGGGCGAGCTGCTCGGGACGGTCGTCGACTGGCAGGACGTCCGTCAGGGCGACTGGGGCCACTGGGTGGGCACCGTCGTGCCGGGCACTCTCATGACTGCGGGCAGCGGCGGCGCGTACGGGATCGCCCGCGGGATCCGCAGCGCCGACCTGCTGGCTGCGAGCACCAGGGTCGCCGAGGAGCTGCGTCGCGCGCAGGAGCTGCTCGACGCGCACGACTGGGCGCAGACCTACCTCTCGCTCGGCGGCCGGCTCTCGTCGCGGCTGGCCCCCGGCGGCGGGTTGATCTGGCACGAGGCGGCCGGTGGGCACCTCCTGGACCGGCACGTCGGCCTCGATCCCGCTGACCTGCGCCGGCGCATCGCGAAGTACCGGCTCAAGGCCGCGTCCGCGTTCGCCGACCGCTCCGCCGCCGAGCAGCTCGTCGCCGAGGCGATGGACCGGCAGGCCGTCGACATCGCCGAGTGGCTGGGGAGCGACAGACCCGAGCTGGAGTTCCTCACCGAGATGCGCACGGCGGTGGGCACCACCGTGCGCAGGGGTTCGCGATCCATGGAGGAGGGGACGCGGGTCAAGGTCGTGCTGATCCGGGAGCCGGCCAGCCCGGTCGGGTACATCATGCTCACCGCGTTCCCGGTGCCGTGATCCCGGCGAGGCCGGGAGTCAGGCCGGGCTCGGTCCGATCCGGTCCAGGAACGCCTGCACCGTCGGCTGCGGCCACTGCTCCTCCAGGCCCGCGGCCACCTGCGCCGCGACGTCCGACGGCGCGCCGTCCGACGGCGACCATCCGGTGCGCTGCCAGCCGTCGAGGTACGCGTCGCTGGACGTCTCGCCCAGCCGCATCGCCGCCTCGTCGATCGCCTCCTGGAACCGCTGGGGGAGGGGCACCTTGGCGACGTGGTCGCCGTCCCTGGCCACGACCAGGGACGGCAGCTCCCGCCACGACGTGATCTGGTACTCGGTCATCGGCGCAGCCTAGGGTGCGTGCACCGGGACCGGCGGGAGGGGATCGCGATGACTGCGGTGCGCACACCGTGACCGCCGTGTACACCGTGCGCCCGGTCGGGACCGTCGCGTCCGCCCGCACGGCACCGGTCGACGACCAGTGGGGTCCGGTCGACGCGACCATCACCCTGCTCCCGCCGTACGGGGTGGACTCGGTCGCCGGTCTGTCGGAGTTCAGCCACATCGACGTCGTGTACCTGTTCCACCTCGTCGACCCGGCTCGTCCGGTGCCGCACGCACGGCACCCGCGCGGCAACCCCG
The DNA here is from genome assembly GCA_963771835.1 of uncultured Actinomycetota bacterium. Lineage (GTDB taxonomy): Bacteria > Actinomycetota > Actinomycetes > Prado026 > Prado026 > CAVQCJ01. The sequence goes on along the minus strand of CAVYVA010000002.1, from coordinate 372,218 downwards.
ACTGGCCGCTGGTCGGGATCTTCGCGCAGCGCGCCAAGGACCGGCCCAACCGGCTCGGCGTCTCGACGTGCGAGCTGGTCGCGGTGGAGGGTAACCGGCTGCTGGTCCGCGGGCTCGACGCGATCGACGGCACACCGGTGCTGGACGTCAAGCCGCATCTGGCCGAGTTCGGCCCGCGCGGGCCGGTGCGCCAGCCGCAGTGGTCGCACGACCTGATGCGGCACTACTACTGACGCCGCGGCACCACCGGCGGTCGCCGCGCTATCCCTGGGCGCGCACCAGCTCGACCTCGACGATCTCTGCTGCCCTTCGGAAGCCCAGTCGCTCGTACACCCCGTTGCTGGTCGCGTTGGCGGCATCCGCGAACAGCATGACGACCGAGCAGGCCGACTGCAGCCTGCGCACCACCGCCGCGGTCAGCGCCGCCGCGTACCCACGCCGACGGAACGGCGCCGGCGTGAACACCGGCCCGATCCGGCCGACCGTCCCGCCCGGCGTCGAGAGCGGAAGCGTGTGCCCCGCCATCGACACCGGCTCGCCTTCGACGCACCACCAGAACAGCCCGCGCTGGTCCAGCCGCTGCACTATGGACGGGCGCAGGTCCCGGTCGGCGAGCCCGGCGTCGCGGGCGAAGTCCACGTGCCACTCCATGAGCCGCTCCAGCTGGGAGCGGTCGGCGACCACCAGCTCGCCCGGCACCTGTGGCGGGTCGACGAGCGCGTCGAGGACGTGCACCACGTCGTTCATCGTCACGCGGGTCGCGGGCTGGCCGGGCAGCGCCGACACGAGCGCCTGCACGGCCGCGGCCGGCCCGACCACACCCGGCAGCTGCGGGTCGGCCGCCGTGACCGCACGTCCGAGGGCGGCAGCCGCCGCCTCGGAGGTCGGCCCGAGTGCCAGGTTCCAGGGCGCGGTCCGCATCGCGCACGCGAGCGGTTCGCCGGCCTCGTCGGACACGAGCCACCACCAGCAGTCCTCGAACGTCCGGCCGTCCACGGCCGACTGGGCCACCGTGCCCACGACGTTGGTCAGCACCGGCTCGGCCGCGCGTAGGCTCACAGAGCGGCGCAGGAACTCGGCCGGGTCGTCGATGAGCTCGACCTGCACGATGACCTCCGCAGCGTTGGTGTGGCGGTCAGCGTCGCACCCGCAGCGCGATGACGGCACCCAGATATGCGATGCCCGCCACATTCCCGAGGGCCCCTGGGTCTACGTGCTGGTCTGGGTCGACCTGGTCGCCGACCACCCGGAGTCCGAGGTGGCCGGCCACGCTCGCCGAGCTGGAGCGGCGGATCGAGGCGCTGCCGGTGGTCAGCCGGGCGATCCTGGCGCCGGCGCACCCCGGCAGCGCGCCGCTGGCGCCCTGACCGGACCGCTGCCGCTCAGTACGGCCCAGCAGGGCTCAGGGGTGGTCCGGATGCCGCCCGGTAAGCCCGAGCAGCCGGTCGAGCAGCGACGCGTCGGCCGGGACCGGGACGGCGGCGGGGAACAGGCCGTACGAGCGCCACTCCTCGGCGTTCGGGCTGATCTCGTCCCACAGGCCCTGGACGAGGGCCTCCGGCAGCGACGGGTCGACCCCGATCACCTTGGCGATGTCGTGCGCGCGCAAGCCACGGAACATGTTGATCTGCCAGAAGTACTGCTGGGCGGTGAAGTCGCCGAACGAGCAGTGCACCGTGCGCTCGAGGTCGGAGAACCCGGTGGCCGCCGCGCACGCGCGGTCGACGATCGCGCTGAACGCGGCCTTCGGCTCGTCTCCCAGCAGGTCGCCCTTGTACGCGTCGTCGCCCACCTCGGCCATGGTCCGGCCGGACAGCATGTCCGGGACCCAGGAGTCGTCGTAGGCGTGGTAGCCGATGATCGTCCGCAGCGTGGGCACGTCCGAGCTTCCCCGGCGGGCGAAGTCCGGCGGCATGGGCATGTCCCACTGGTCGTCGGCGATCCGGGCGACAACGCCGTCGAGCGCGCGGTCGGCGTGCACGAACACCTCGGGCTCGGTCATGGGCGTCTCCTCGGGGTCGGGGCAGGCGTGGTCGGGCCGCTGCTGACGCTGCAGCCGCACACGGAGACTAAGCGCGGGCGCCGACAACCCGCCCGCCGCTATCGTCACCCGTCGTCCACCCGAACAGCATCCGGGAGCCCTCCGTGATCGACACGACCGCGCTACTCGAGGCCTACGACTCCCAGCTGCGCGCCGCCGAGGTGGACACGCTGCCGCCCCGGGCCGTCGTCGAGCGGGACGGTCCGGTGCTGCGGGTCAGCGGCCTGCACCGGGGTTTCCTCGCGACTCCGCGCGACCTCGGCGTGCGCGGCGCCGACCTCGACGCGCTGATCGCCCGGCAGCGGGACTGGTTCGCCGCGCGTGGCGAGGCGGTGGAGTGGAAGACCCGCGCGCACGACGAGCCGCCGGATCTGTCCGACCGGCTGCTGGCCGCGGGGTTCGTCCCGGAGGAGCGCGAGACCGTGGTCGTGGCGCGCGTCGAGGACGTGCTGGCCGACGTGCCCCTGCCGGCTGACGTGACGGTGCACGAGGTGGTCGCGGCGGCGGACATGGATCGGATCGCCGCCATGGAGGGCCAGGTGTGGGACGACGACCGGACCTGGCTCGCGCCCGAGCTCGTGGAGATGGTCGCGGCCGAGCCCAGGCTGACGTTCGTGTTCGTCGCCGAGGCCGGCGCTGGGGACGCGGGCGAGATCGTCTCGGCAGCCTGGTTGATGCTCACCCCTGGCACCGAGTTCGCCGGACTGTGGGGTGGCTCGACGCTGGCGCCCTGGCGTGGGAAGGGTCTGTACCGCGCGCTGGTCGCGGCGCGGGCGCGGGTCGCGGCCGACCACGGTGTGCGCTACCTGCAGGTCGACGCCTCCGACGACAGCCGGCCGATCCTGGAGCGGCTGGGCTTCGTGGCCATCACCACGACGACGCCGTACGTCTGGTCGCCGCCGTCGGCCTGACCGGGGTCCGGCGGGAACGGTCGCCGGTCAGCGGGTGAACGGCCTGAAGGTGTTGCTGAACTGCCACATGGACTGTCGCACCCCGGAGCAGTCGTCGCTGCCGGCGGTTCCCGGGCAGCCGCCGTTGTCGCGCTGCAGAGCCCAGAACGACAGCTCGGCGACCCCGCGCGCGGTCGCCCACCGCTCGACCCGGCGCGCGTCGGCGGTGGTGAGCGTCTCCGGGCTGCCGAAGTCGTCGATGCCGATCATCTCGGTGATCCCGAGCATCGACCACAGCGCGTGCCGGGACGCGCGCGGGTACACGGTCCGCAGCTGGGCGATGACGGCGTCCGCGGCGACCCGGGTGTCCCTGGCCATCTCGTGCGGTGCGTCGTCGTAGTAGTCGAAGGTCATGATGTTCACCACCTGCACGCGCGCGCCGTCGCGCGCCGCGTCCTGCAGCAGGGCGACCCCCGTCGGGTCCAGTCCGGCCGTCCCGGTCGGGAGCGTGTAGACGAACTGCACCGTCCGGTCGTGCGCTGCGGCCCACTCCTGCACCAGGTGGATGGCCCGGTTGCGCCGGTCGATGGCCGCCGGTTTGTCCAGCGAGCGGTCCTCGACGTCCAGGTCGATCCGGGTGACTCCGTACGTGCGGATGACGTTCTCGTACGCCGCCGCGATCAGCGGGACGCTTGTGCAGCTGTCCGCGATCTCGGTGCCGTCGTGGTCGGCCGAGTAGCCGCCGAACGACGGGACCACGTCACCACCGGCTGCCCGGATCCGGCGGATGTCCGCTCCGTAGGTGGACCAGGAGACCGGCGTCGTGAGGTCACCGTTCCAGGCGACCTCGCACGATCCCCTGGCCGGGGTCTGCAGGAAAGCGAGCGTCAGGTACGTCGCCCCCGAGTCGTGCGACAGCGTCGCGAGGCTGCTCCCGGCGTACGTCTCGAAGTACGGCGCGAAGACGTGCGCGGGAATCGTGGCGTGTGCGGCACGCCGCACCACGTCCGCCGCGCCGGCCGCCGCGGGGCTAGTACCGGTCACCAGGCAGGCGGTCACGGCGGCCACCGCGACCGGGACCAGTACCGCACGCCGGCGGGAACGGACCATGGGCACCCCTGCGAGCTCGGTTGCGGCGAGCCTAGGAGCATCCGGACGTGAGCGGAATAGGTCTGGACCAATTGTCGGACGGCGTCGGCCCGGGCGCCGGCTAGTACGTCCCGGCCAGGCCGCTCTCGAGCCGACGCAGGCTGCGGCGCACCCAGGCGACGTCGCCGTCGCGCAAGCTGCCCAGGTCGTCGGGGAGCAGTGTCGGCAGCAGGGTCCGGTAGCTCCGCACCTGGTAGAGGGATCCGACCACGAGGGCGAGCTCGCCCGCGCGGGCCAGCTCGTCGGGCGGGATGTGGTCGCGCCACAGCGCCAGGTAACCGGCCAGCAGCGTGCGCCTGGAGGCTTCGTCCGGGATCCTCGGGACGTACGTGACCAGGTCCACGAACGGGTGCGAGACGGCGCCGTCGGTCCAGTCGAAGACGCGGACGCCGCCGGGCCCGATCGACACGTTCCACGGATGCAGGTCCCCGTGCACGAGCGTCGGCTCGGGCCCGATCTCGGCCAGCCGGCGGCAGGAGTCGGCGAACGCCGGCGTGGCCGCGTCCCACGCGTCTCGCAGGTCCGGTCCGAGGCGACCCATCAAGCCCTCGTCCTCGTGCGCGGCCAGGACCCAGTCGGCCAGCTCGCCCACCGGCCGCGACGGGGCGCCCGCCTCGAGCAGTGTCTCGGTGCGTCCCTGCCAGGCCTGCTGCAGCGCCGCGTGCGCGGTCAGGCCCGCGGCGCACTCCGGTTCCCCCCGTTCGCCGGACTCGGCGCCGCCGAGGTCGGCCATGAGCAGCCAGCCCTCGTCCTCGTCGATCGCGAGCACTTCGGGCACGAGCTCGGGAGTGAGCTCGGCGAGCCGGGCGGTCAGCGCAGGCTCGTGCCGGAACAGACCGCTGCTGGACTTGAAGAACGCACGGCCGCGCGCGGAGTCCGCGCACAGGACGACGGACAGCCCCCACAGCTGGACCAGGGTCACCGGCCCGGGGTCGGCGTAGCCGCTCGCCGCCATCTGCGCGAGCATCCAGGCGCCAGCCCGCTTCGCCCAGCCCGGCCGTGACCAGGGCGGACGCAACGGCGACCACCCGCCGTCCCGCTCGGTGATCCAGCGCTGGACGGCGCCCCGGGTCCGCTCCGGCTCGACCCGCTCGGCCGCGGCGGTGTCGAGGTCGGCCCAGGCCAGTCCCGGCGGGGCAGGTGCCGCCAGCGGCTCGACCTCGGCGATCAGCAGAGTCGAGTCGAACGACTCGTTCCAGTCCACGGCGTTGGCCCGGAGCACCGTCACCGGGCCGAGCAGCGATTCCAGCGCCGCCACCAGGGCGGGTCCGCCCGGCTCCGGCTCGGTCACGACCGTCGGGAGCTCCAGCGGCGCGGAGCCGGACGGCGCCGGGCCCGACGGAGCCCGCACCAGGACCGCCCTGCCACGGGCACTCGGCGCAAGGACCACCACCGTGCAACCGTCGAGCGGTCGGCGTGGCCCGGTCATCGCCGCAGGATAGGGGCGCCGGCGCGAGGGGCTGACAAGTCGGGTGCGATGCCGTAGAGATCCGGCATGAACGAACCGCGCGACGCCCAGGTGACCGTGGTCGGCGGCGGCGGGATCGGTGCGGCGGTCGCGTACCTGCTGGCCCGCGAGGGGTGGTCCGACGTGCAGCTGCTGGAGAAGGGCGAGCTGTGCGGGGCCACCAGCAGCCAGGCGGCCGGGATGGTCGGCCAGGCCCGCCCGACGGTGGACCGGACCCGGCTCACGATGGCCGCCGCGGACCTCTACCGGACGTTCGAGGCGCGCACCGGGTACTCGATGGACTTCCGCGAGTCCGGGGCCGTGCGGCTGGCACTGTCCGAGCAGTCGGAGGCGGAGCTGACCCAGATCGCCGCGACGGCGGCGCACGTCGGGCTGCCGGTCGAGTTCCTCGCCCCGGCCCGGCTGCGCGAGGTGTACCCGGTCCTCGAGGACGTCTCGTCGGTGCGGGCCGCTCTGTGGTCGCCGACGTGCGGCTACCTGCAGCCGAACAGCATGGTGGACGCGTACGTGCGCGCGGCCCGCGACCTCGGGGTGACCGTCGCCACGCACTGTGCCGTCACCGGGATCGGGATCGACCACGGCGAGGTCAGGTCGGTCCGGACCGCGCTCGGCGAACGACGGACCGAGACGGTGGTGGTCGCCGCCGGCCCCTGGTCGGTCGCTGTCGCCGCGATGGCCGGCCTCGAGCTGCCCATCGTCCCGGTGCTGCACGAGTACTTCGTCACCGAACCGCTGCCGGGGTGGGACGCGGCCCTGCCCTGCCTGCGGATCCCCGAGGTCCAGGTCTACGCGCGCGGCGAGAGCGGCCGTCTTCTGTGCGGCGGGTTCGAGTCCGGTGGCACCAGCCTGGATCCGGCCCGGGTGCGGGCGGAAGACGCGCTGACCGCCACGCCGGACTGGGAAGTGCTCGGCACCTTCGCGGCCAGCCTGGCCCGGTTCGCGCCCGGGATCGACGACGCCGGCGTCGGCGCGACGTTCCAGGGCTGGCCCGCTTTCACGCCGGACGGCCGGTTCGTGGTGGGTCCGGTGTCGGCGGTGCGCGGGCTGGTCTTCGCGGCCGGGTGCAACGCGCACGGGGTCTCCGGTTCGGCCGGCCTCGCGATGCACCTGGTCGAGAGCATGCGCCCGGACCCCTCGCCGTACGTCCGTTCGCTCAGCCCTGATCGGTTCGTCCCCAGGACGTGGTCGTGGGAGGACGCGCGCGTGCAGGCGCAGGCGGTGTACGAGAACTACTACCCGATGCCCGGTCCGGCCGCCGCCTAGGTGCTGGGCAGCAGACCGGACAGGCCGTTCCAGCGGGCGATCTGGCACCCGTCGGTCTTCGACAGCCTCGCGTCGATGGCTTTCCCCTCCCAGGTCCCGGTGATGCGTGCGGTCTGCGGGCCGCCGTAGATCTCGGTGCAGGCCGTGTCGGCGGGCACCGCGGGCAGCCAGCGCGCACCGTGCTCGCGCAGCACAGCGCACGCCACCGCCGGGTTCGGGTGGTCGCCGCCGGCGGGGTCGCAGGTGAGCCGCCAGGTGGTGCTGCCTCCCCGTCCGTCGTCGACGACGATCGTCAGGTCGGTCCCGGCTGCGCGCATGTTCGATCCTCCCGCGGACGACGGCGCCGACACCGCCGGTGCCGCCGGTCCTGCTGGTCCGGTCGGGCCGGGGCCGGGGGACAGCGTGCCGCAACCGGCCAGGGCGAGCGCGCAGGCGAGCACGAGTGCCCCCCGGTGCAGCGTGCCGTGCAGCGCGGACCGGGTTCCGGCCATCGGCTGTCCCCTCGGGTCGCTCGTCGGGTGTCGGTGGATCCGACGGGCCCGACCCGAGTCTGGTTCCGGGCGCGGGCGCAGCGCTCAGCCTCAGCGAGCTCGCGGCAGGAGGTTGCGTTCCTCGGCCACGCGGACCGCGGCCCGACGGTTGTTCACGCCGAGCTTGGCGTAGATCCGCTGGGTGTGTGTCCGGACCGTGCTCAGGGACAGGAAGAGCTCGCGAGCGATGTCCGGGCCGTCCAGGTCGGTCCCGAGCAGCCGGAGCACGTCGAGCTCGCGTTCGCTCAGTGGCTCGACCAAGCCCTGCCCGTCGGCCGGATGGTGCTCGGTCGTGGCGATGGCCGCCTGGAGGCGACGGACATAGTCACCGGCGGTCCCCTTCTTCGCCAACCCTCCGAGCAGCGAGGCCATCGGTCGACCCTCGTCCACGATGACCCGGACGTAGCCCTCCGGTTCAGCCAGCGACAGCGCCCGCCCGAGTGATGCGAGCGCGGAGGCGTCGTCCCCTCCGGTGTGGTGGGCGAGCGACTGGAGCACCAGGATCTCGATCACGCTTCGCGTCCTGGCTCCCGCCTCCGCAGCCGTCAGCAGGCGGTCCAGGAACCGGCTCACCTCGGGGAGGTCGGGCTCCGAACCCTGCGACGCGCCCCTGGCCAGGAGTACGCGGGCGAGGGTGATGTGCTCGTACTCGCGCAGGTAGCTCAGGTCGTCCCCGGCGGAAAGACCACGCTCGCGCACCCAGCCGAGCGCTTCGCCCAGCTCCCCCCGCGCGACGTGCACCCGGGCCTTGACGGCCGGGATCGGTCGGACGTTGGGGAAGAAGTCGCTTACGTACACGCGCTCGGCCTCGTCGAGCAGGTTGAGCGCGCCGGCCAGGTCACCTTCGGCCGCAAGGATCCGAGCTGCGGCGACCCGCGAGCGATAGCGGTTCTGCGGCAGCCCGGTGTGCTCGCCGAGTTCCTGGCTCCGCAGGAGCGCCTGCGTGGCGGCGGATCGGTCGTCGCGTTCGAGGAGGACCTCGCTCATCCCCACGTACATGTCTGCCGTTCCTCGCAGAACCGACTCGCCTGCTCCGTTCGCACGCCGCAGGGCGTTCTCGTACGTGCGCATGGCATCGCCGAGACGGCCCTGGGCGAGCCGGATGTCCGCCAGCGCGATCGCGCACCCGAGGGTGTCGGCCGTGTGCCCGGCCTGAAGCAGGCCGGCCACGCATTCTGTGTACGACTCGTGGGCCGCCTCGAGGTCCCCGCGCGCCCAGTAGGCGAGTCCCGACAGACCCGCTGCCGAAGCACGGCACAGGTCGTCCTCCTCCGACGCCAGATCGTGCGCCCGACGGGCGTGCCGCACGGTACTGGTGTCATCGCCGCGAGCCAGGGCCAGCGCGGCTCGGTACAGCTCGATCACCGCGGGGAGGCGGCGGAACTCCTCGTCGTCGAGGTACTCGGCGGCTGGCCGGCGCGATCGCCTGGGGGTACCTGTCGTTGCGTCCAGCCACGGCTCGGCGTCCCGCAGCCGGTCCTCGACGCCTTCGGTCTCGCCGACGGCCAGCATCGCCCCCGCGAGCCCGACGCTGAGCACGGGCCGGACGCGGACCACCTCGTCGGGCAGAGCCCTGAGCCAGCCGAGCACCGCCGCCTCCTGCCTGGTCCTGCGCATCGCCGGGATCGACAGCTCGACCAGGTCCGCCGCTCGCTCGAAGTCCCGGGCATCCAGGGCGTGCCGGATCGCCTCGGACGGCTCACCGTTCTCCGCGTACCACTCGCTGGCTCTGCGGTGCAGCCCGGGCACCTCGGCGGGGTGCTCGTCGAGCAGGTGCGCCCGGAGCACGTCGGCGAAGAGATGGTGGTAGCGGTACCACTCGCGCCGGTCGTCGAGCGGGACGAGGAAGAGATTGCCCCGCTCCAGCGTCGTCAGCGTGGCCTTGCCACCGTCCTGGCCGGTGACGGCGTCGCAGAGAGAACCGGTCAGCCGGTCGAGGACGGAAGTCTGCAGCAGGAACTGCTGGACCTGATCGGGCTGGCGGTGCAGGACCTCCTCCGCCAGGTAGTCGACGATGTACCGGTCGTCTCCGGCGAAGCCGGCGATGAACGCCGCGATGTCGTCCCGTCCCTGCATCGACAGCGCCGCCAGCTGGAGCGCCGCGATCCAGCCCTCGGTGCGCTCCTCGAGCGCGGCGACGTCCTGCGCCGTCAGCGCCAGGCCCATCCCCTCGTTGAGGTAAGCCGCGGCCTCCTCGGGAGTGAAGCGCAGGTCGGCGGCGCGGATCTCGACGAGCTCGCCACGTGCTCGCAACCGCGGCAGCGGCAGGGTCGGGTCGGTGCGACCGGCGATCACCAGATGTACCTGCGGGGGCAGGTGCTCCAGCAGGAACGTCATCCCGTCGTGCACGTCACCGGCGTCGATGGCGTGGTAGTCGTCGAGCACGAGCACGACGTCGCCCGTGACCTCGTGGAGGTCGTTGAGCAGACTGGCCAGCACCGCGTCGATCGGGGCCTGCGGGGGCTGCAGGAGCGCCAGCGCACCCGCACCGACCTCCGGCTCGACCGTCCTCAGCGCCGCGACGAAGTAGGTCCAGAACAGTGCCGGATCGTTGTCGCGCTGGTCGAGCGAGAGCCATGCGACGGACCGTCCGGCCGTGGCCGCGGCCGCCAGCCACTCGGTCAGCAACGTCGTCTTGCCGAACCCGGCAGGGGCTGACACCAGCGTCAGCGTCGACTCCGTCCCACGGCTCAGGCGCTCGCTCAGCCTCGGACGTACCACCAGCCCGCGCCTCATCCTCGGGACGTGGAGCTTGGTCGCGAGCAGCGGACCCGTCATGGCCACCGCCCCTCACGAACCGTTCGGCACGTGTCGCGTCCAGGTGCGAGTCATCGGACACCCTTGACCGGCAGGACGGCGAAGGCTCCGACGATCGCGCAGACTCCCGCGACCGCGTACAGGACTCCGTAGCTTCCGCCGCCGACCGCCAGGATGACCGGTGCGATCGCCGGTGCGATGGCGAAGGGAAGCGCGCCGGCGATGTTGAACACGCCGAGGTCCTTCGCGACGGTGTCCTTGTCCGGCAGCACGTCGGCGACGAGCGCGAGGTCGACGGCCATGTACATGCCGAAGCCGAGACCCCCGATGGCCATGCCGACGAGGAAGCTGTTGAAGCTGCTGGCGACGGCGACCACGAACATCGCCAGCCCGTACACGATCGACGCAGTGAGGACGAAGATCTTCCGCCGGCCCGTCCGGTCCGACAGTCGGCCGGCGACGAGGGAGGCGACGACGAGGACCACGGACTGCACCAGTGTGCCGAGGAAGATCTGGTGCGGCACCTCGGCGGTGGCGCTGCCGATCGCTTCCAGCAGGTAGTAGGCCTGGTAGGTCACCAGGAAGGCATAGGCCAGGACGAACATGAAGCGGCTGGCGAAGGCCCAGGCGAAGTCCGGGCTCTTGCGCGGGGCGACGTAGAACGTGCCGAGGAGCTCTCGCAGCGACCAGGTCGGCGTGACCGCCCGGTCGAGCCGCCGATCGTTCAGCGTGACCGCGAAGAGCAGGATGAAGAACCCGCCGACCGCGCACGGGACCATGAACATGGCGAGCTGGTGGCCGGTGAACAGCTGGACCAGGAAGGTCCCGGTCACCGAGGCGATGGGCAGGCAGACACCGAGGACACCGGACACCTGGCCGCGTTGAGCGACCGGGACCTGGTCCGGCAGGACGGCGACCATCGCGGCGAGCAGCGCGTTGAAGAACAGCTGGGCCATGCACCAGCCGGCCAGGACGACCGGGATGTCCGGTGCCAGCGCGACCGTGAGGATGCCGAGGGAACCCCCGACCAGGCCGATGACCATCCAGGGCCGCCGCATGCCCCAGGGCGACGACGTGCGGTCGCTCATCCTGCCGAAGAACGGGTTGCCGAACATCGACACCAGCGCGCCGATCCCGGTGACCAGCGCCAGGCTCCTCGGCGCCTGTTCGATCCCGACGATCGAGTTGACCTTCAACGCCAACGTGACCAGCGCCGGCGCGAGGAACACCAGACAGGTGCTCATGTACGCCAGCGTGTACAGCGAGACGAAGCCCCATCCGACCCGCGGTGCGGCCGGCGACTCAGCCGCCAGCGCGGCGGTGGGGGTGCCACCCACGGGGCCTGAGGGGTCTGGCATCGCGCTCCTGTTGGCGGCCTGTTGCCAGGCGGCGATCGGGAGGCACTCACGCGCGTGACGTGCAGGGTGCTCGTCGTTGCGAGGCTGCCAGGCCTGGCTACGGTGTCACGAAGCCAGGGGTCTGTCGAGGCTGCCCGTGCAGCCCCGAGCCCGTCTCGTCGACCCACATGGTCACGGCCGGGCCCTGAGCGGGCCCGGCCGTGTCGTAAGTGCTCGTCAGGCGACGGCGTCGCTGTAGACGCGGGGGGAGCTGGCGGGGACCGTGCCGGCGGTGATCGGGGACGGCTTGAAGCCCTTGAACGTCAGCCAGAGGCCGAGCGACAGCTCCCACAGGGCCACCGGGAGGGTCGCGATCCCGGACCACGCGGAGACCTGCGGGATGACGCCGAAGAACGCCGCGATCGTGGAGGTGATGAGCAGGGGCGCGCCGATGAGTCCCAGCAAGGGGATGGCCCGCGGCACGAGGCCTGATCGGTACATCAAGGTCCCCAGCAGGAGCGCGCTCATGCACGGCATCAGCGTCTGCCCGAGCAGCATCGTCCCGTTGTAGGTCGAGACGAGCGAAGCGCCGGTGGTGACGAGCGAGGCTTTGTCCGCCCCGGCGGCCGCGCCGAGGCCCTGTCGCAGGTGCACGATCGACAGAAGGCTCAGGACACCGGTGAAGATCATGGCGGCCTCGAGCGTACGCACCGCGGCGAAGCCGAGCGCCATGCCTTCGTTCTGCCGCTTGACCACCGGGAACAGCGTGACCGCGGTGCCGATGCCCGCGAGGGCGACGATCACTTCGAGGAACGCTCCCCAGAGCACGCCGGTGCTGCTGCCCGGGCTGGTGATGAAGTTCACGTCGGTCTTCAACGACCCGTAGAGGCCGAGAGTGGGGATCGAGATGAACGTGATCAGGTAGAAGATGCCCGCGACGAGCGCGGTCTTCCTCATCGAGTCCATGGGGACCCTGCTCGTTCGTGCAGTGCGGCCGTCGTTCGCCATGTCAGTGCTCCTTCGAGGGTGGGTGGGCTATCGGGGATCGCTGGTGGGCGGGTCGGGCTGGTCGGGTGCGACCGGAGTGACTGCGGTCTGAGTGAGTGCGGTCTGAGTGAGTGCGGTCTGAGTGAGTGGGGTCTGAGTGACTGAGACCAGCGGCAGGCCCAGGTCGCGCAGCTTCATCAGCAGGCCGTACAGCGCGGCCTGGTCGAGCACGGGGCCGGCGATGACGGTGGTGCCGTCCGGCTCACGGGTGAGGCTCAGTCCGTCGAACCAGGCGACCCACCGGGGATCGAGGTGCCCCTTGGTGCGGATCTCGTACCGTCCGGGCTCGGGCTGCCGGCGGGTCGAGGTGCCGCTCATGGTGTTCCCCTTGCTGGTGCTCGCTCGGCTGGATCTCAGCCGGCGCCGGGCACGTTCGGTGGTCCGCTGGTTCGTCCGAAACGTATGAGGGGATGTGATGAGCGGGCATCGTCATCTGTGCTGATTGAGGTGATGACGCGTGGCTTCGCACGGGCGCCTGACAGACCTCCTCGGGTAGGACCTGGCCGGCGTACCGATCGTCCCCGAGAGCGCACAAGGCGGATGGACATCGACGACGACGTCGCCGTCACCAGGTGCGCCGAGTACCAGGGCTGCTCGAGTTCAGGTCCGTGTTCGACGGCACCGACCGCCACGGCCATGACATCGTCCGGTGGGGAACTTCAACGGTCGGCCGGACACCTGGTCACCGCTGTGGTGAGCGCGCATCCGGGCGTTACGACGCCCGGACGTCGGGCCGACGCTCTCGTCTCGGTGAGTTACCCGCGACCGCGCGGCTTCTCGAAAGTCACGAAGCGACGCAGCTTGTCGGGACGTGGGTAATCGTCAACCAGCAGCAAGCCAGAGACGTCGGCAAGGTGTTTGATCTGCGCATCGGAATAGCGGTACACAGCGTTCATCGGCAGTGATCCCTGGTCGTCAGCCTCGAAGACGCCATGGCCGTCGTGCTTGTCCGGGTTGTCAAGCCAGAAGTCGGCGAAGACCCGGCCGCCCGGCTTGAGCATCTCAGCCTCGAACGTGAGTAGTGACTCCATCCGCGCGAGGTTCTGGTGGATGACGAAATGCCGACAGAGGACGCTGTCGACTCTGCCGATGTGCTTCTCCAGGGCAGCCAGATCGCCCGGGTGGATGAACTCGGTCCGGTCGGGGCAGGTCCGCCTGGCGACCAGCAGAGCCAGGCCACTCCAGTCGACGCCGATGAACAGTTCCGTTTGTTTGGCTATGAGTTTCGGGAGGTAGCCGGCCCCGCACCCCAGCTCGAGGACCGTCTTGCCCGATATGGCAGCTGCATCGCAGCCGATGAAGAGCTTGTCGTCATCGACCATCGCGTCGCGGGTCGCCGGGAGGGGCGGGGGGTTGACGCTCGCCTGCAGGGAGAGCTGCTGTTTCGGTTCGCGTTGGAAGTAGCTGATCCACAGCAGGTCCCAACCCGCCTCTTTCTCCGGTGAATAAGGCAAATGGAGCTTTGACCGCCTCAACACTTCGCCATGCTCGCAATCCCGGGAAAGGCATCCTGGAAGCCAGGTGGATGAACAGCCTGAGCCTCGACTCCGGCTGAGAACGTCGGGAAGGCTAGCACAGGCGCTCAACCTCGACGAGCCGTTGAACTTCGAGGCCTGCGACGGCTACCCGCCTCACATCGTCGGCGTGACCGACCACCGTCTCAGTCGAGGTGTGCTCATCCGCAGGTCGAAGACATCAACGCCGCGTCCGGCTTGGCGCCGAGTCGTTCGCGATGATCGGCGTCTCCTTGACTCCGCCTTCGAGCTGAAGGACACCAGCGGTATCGAGCGGGTGACCGGGATCGAACCGGCATGGCCAGCTTGGAAGGCTGGGGCTCTGCCATTGAGCTACACCCGCGGAGCCTCTACGGGAGGCTTCGCAACGGTACCGGAGCCGGGCCTCAGGGGTTGGTGACGACGAGCTTGCCGAGCTTGGGCGCACCGAAGTCGGCGATCGCGGCGGTCGCGTCAGCCAAGGCGTACGTGCGGTGGACGGGGACCGCCAGAGTCCCGTCCGCGACCGCGTCGAGCAGGTGGCGCAGCGTGGCCGCACTCGAGTCGGCCATGACCGGGGTGACGGTGATGTCGTCACGACCGATCTGCTCGGCCGTCGCACCGAGTGACGTCGCGAACCGTCCGCCGGGTCGCAGCAGGGCGCCGAGCACGCTCGCGTCGCCGGCCAGGTGCAGCACCGCGTCGACGCCGTCCGGCGCCGCCGCCCGTACCGCGGACGTCAGGTCGCCGGTGTGGTCGACGACGACGTCGGCGCCGAGGGAGCGGACGAAGTCGGAACCGGCCCCCGGTCGGGCCGTGGCCAGGACGCGGGCCCCGGTGGCACCGACGAGCTGGAGCGCGAGGGCGCCGACCCCGCCGGTGGCCCCGCTGACCAGCACCACGTCCTCCTTGGCCGGGTCGATCGCCTGGACCAGCGCGGTGGCGGTGGCCCCCGCCAGCCCGACCGCGGCGGCCTGCGCGCTGGAGACCCGGTCGGGTACTGCGACCAGGCTGTGTGCGTCGGCGGTCACCGACTCGGCGATGGCGCCGCTGCCGAGCTCGAGCGCGGTCACCACCCCGAGCACGCGGTCGCCGACCGCCCAGGCGCCGGTACCGGCACCGACGGCCGAGACGGTCCCGGCGAAGTCACGGCCGAGCACGACCGGGAACGTGTGCGGCATGGCGTCCCAGAGGTAGCCGGCCGCGGTGAAGGCGTCGATGCCGTTGACGGACGCGGCCTCGACGGCCACCTGGACCTGCCCGGGACCCGGCGTCCCGGTCGGGACCTCCTGCACAGCCGGCTGGGACTCCCGTTCGGCGATGGCCAGCGCGCGCATCCTGATCACTCCTTGGTCCGGTTCGGTCTGGGTGGCGAGGCAGGAAACGGGGAGTGATCCCCGATTGCCTGCGCGACGCTAGCACAAGCGTGGAGTCATCCCCACTTCGGCTACCCTGGCCGGGTGTCCTGCCAGCCGGTCCTGCGCGCCGACGCCGAGCGCAACCGGCTGGCGCTGGTGGCCGCCGCCCGCGAGGTGTTCGGTGAGCGCGGGCTCGACGCCCCGCTCGACGAGATCGCGCGGCGCGCCGGCGTGGGCAACGCCACGCTCTACCGGCGCTTTCCCTCCCGGCACGACCTGGTGGCGGCGGTGTTCGCGGACACCCTGCGCGACGTCCTCGCGGTCATGCACCGCTCGCTGGCCGACCCCGACCCGTGGAACGGCTTCCGTGACTACGTCAGTTTCGTCTGCGGCCTGCAGTCGGCGGACCGCGGCCTCGCCGACCTGCTGACGACCCGGCTGACCGGCGCCCCGGAGCTGGAGGAGCTGCGGGCGCAGGCGTACGTCGGCTTCGTCCGGCTGGTCGACCGGGCCAGGGCGGCCGGTGCGCTCCGGACCGACTACGTGCCGGAGGACCTCGTGCTGCTGCTGATGGCGAACGCGGGCCTGGTGCGGCGCACCGCCGACCACGCGTCGAGCGCCTCGGCACGGTTCGTGAGCATGGCCCTGGACGGGCTGCGCGCCGACGCCGCCACGGCGGCGGACCCGTCGCCGGGGGAGACCGCCGTGGCCGCTGCGATGACCGCTCTGGGCCATTCGTTCGGCGGCGGGGCGCCGGCCCGGGCGGCCGATGTCGCCCTCTGACCGACTACGCTACGGGCGTCCGACCGGCGCCACTTCGGGGCGTAGCGTAGTGGCCAGCGCGCCTGCTTTGGGGGCAGGAGATCGGGAGTTCGACTCTCCCCGCCCCGACCAGAACCCCACCTTCCCCACCCTTCCGCGAGGAGTCGCACGACCGTGAAGAGCTCCGTCGAGACCCTGAACCCCACCCGGGTCCGGCTCACCGTCGAGGTGCCGTTCTCCGAGCTGAAGCCCAGCCTCGACTCCGCGTACAAGCGGATCGCCGCGCAGATCACCATCCCCGGCTTCCGCAAGGGCCGGGTCCCGGCGATGGTGATCGACCAGCGGGTCGGGCGCGGAGTGGTCCTCGAGGAGGCTGTCAACGAGCACCTCCCGAAGGCGTACAACGCGGCCGTCGACGAGCACAAGGTCAAGCCGCTGGGCCAGCCCGAGCTCGACGTCACCCCGGTCGAGGACGGCGCCGACCTGACGTTCACGGCCGAGGTGGACGTCCGGCCGGACATCGAGCTGCCCGACTACACCGGGATCCCGGTGACGGTCGACGACGCCGTGGTCAGCGACGAGGACGTGGCCGAGCAGCTGCGCAGCCTGCAGGCCCGGTTCGCCTCCCTGACCGTGGTCGACCGGCCGGTCGCCGACGGCGACTTCGTGATGATCGACCTGTCCGCGGCGGACGAGGGGGAGCCGATCGAGGACGCGTCCGCCAGCGGCCTGTCGTACGAGGTGGGCAGCGGGCAGTTCCTGGACGGGCTGGACGAGGTGCTGGTCGGGATGTCCGCCACCGAGTCGGCCGACCTGCGCACTCCGCTGCGGGCCGGTGAGCACACCGACCACGACGTCGACGTGACGGTCACGGTGCAGTCGGTGCGCGAGCGCGAGCTCCCGCCGCTGGACGACGACTTCGCCCAGCTGGCCAGCGAGTTCGACACGCTCGCCGATCTCGAGGCGGACCTGCGCCGCCGGCTCGAGGCGGTCAAGAAGCTCCAGCAGGGCGTCCAGGCCAGGGACAAGGTCCTGGAGTCCTTGCTGTCCAAGGTGGAGGTGCCGTTGCCGGACCGGCTGGTCGAGGCCCAGGTGGCCGACCACTTCGACGACGGGCACGGCGACGAGGAGCACAAGGCCGAGTTCGAGAAGCAGGCCCGCGAGGCGCTCACCGCGCAGTTCGTCCTGGACGCGATCGCGGCCAAGGAGGAGCTGTCCGTCGGCGAGGGCGAGCTGTCGGAGTACATCGTCCGCAACGCCTCCCGCTACGGCATGACCCCCGACGACTTCGCCGACCAGATCGTCGCGTCCGGCCAGATCCCCGCCGTGATCGGCGAGGTGGTCCGGGCCAAGGCGCTGGCCCAGGTCCTGCAGGCCGCCACGGTCACCGACGTGTCGGGGAACCCGGTGGACCTGGAGTCGCTGCGGAACGACCAGGTGCTGTCCCAGCCGGCCTGAGCCGGTCGTTACCCCCTCAGCGAACACCCCTCGGTCGCCGGATGGTCGGGGGGTGCCGTCGCGTTAGGGTCCGTGCAACTCGCAAACACGTGACGCTGCGAGTCGAGTAGCTCCGAGAAGGGTGGACAGTCGTGACGCACCTCGAGACGCCGGGCCTGACGGTCCCGACCGCCCGTGCACCGCAGGGCTCCGGGATGGGTCTGGACGACTCCGTCTACCAGCGGCTGCTGCGCGAGCGGATCATCTTCCTCGGCTCGGTGGTCGAGGACACCAACGCGAACGCGATCTGCGCGCAGATGCTGCTCCTGGACGCCGAGGACCCGGGCCGAGACATCTGGCTCTACATCAACTCGCCGGGCGGGTCGGTCTCCGCCGGCCTGGCCATCTACGACACGATGCAGTTCGTCAAGAGCGACGTGGCGACGGTGGCCATGGGGCTGGCGGCCTCGATGGGGCAGTTCCTGCTCTCGGCCGGCGAGAAGGGCAAGCGGTACGCCACCCCCAACGCGCGGATCATGATGCACCAGCCGTCCGGCGGCCTCGGTGGCACCGCCTCGGACATCAAGATCCAGGCCGAGCAGATGCTGTTCACGAAGAAGCGCCTCGCCCAGCTGATCGCCCAGCACACCGGCCAGGAGCTGGACACCATCGAGGCCGACTCCGACCGCGACCGCTGGTTCGACGCCGAGGGCGCCAAGGACTACGGATTCGTCGACCACGTCGTCACCAGCGCCCGTGAGGTCGCCGGCGGCGGCGTCGGCTCCTGAACCGACCGAGACAAGCAGAGGACACCCCGTGGACCAGCGCTCGCAGCTGCAGACCCCCGCCCCGCAGTCGCGCTACATCCTGCCCAACTTCATCGAGCGGACGGCGCAGGGCTTTCGCGAGTACAACCCGTACGCGAAGCTCTTCGAGGAGCGGATCATCTTCCTCGGCGTCCAGATCGACGACGCGTCCGCGGACGACGTGATGGCGCAGCTGCTGTGCCTGGAGTCGATGGACCCCGACCGGGACATCCAGATCTACATCAACTCCCCGGGCGGCTCGTACACGGCCATGACCGCGATCTACGACACGATGCGGTTCGTCAAGCCGGACATCCACACCGTCTGCCTCGGCCAGGCCGCCTCGGCGGCCGCCGTGCTGCTGGCGGCCGGGTCGCCGGGCAAGCGGTTCGCGCTGCCGCACTCCCGGATCCTGATCCACCAGCCTTACACCGAGGGTGGCGGGCAGGGCTCGGACATCGAGATCCAGGCCAACGAGATCCTGCGGATGCGGGCCGAGATGGAGGGCATCCTCGCCCTGCACACCGGCCGCGACGTGGCCCAGATCCAGAAGGACATCGAGCGGGACAAGATCCTCACCGCGGACGACGCCCTGGAGTACGGCCTGGTCGACCAGGTCATCCCCTCCCGCAAGGCCTCGGCCGCCGTCTGAGGCCTGTCCGCTCTCAGCGGACAGCCGCGACGCGCCACCGAATGGCGGTCCCCCCGTCCGACGGACGGGGTACGGTCGATCCGTCCGGCCCGACCGACCGGCGTCTGTCCTGGCGCCGGTCGGCGTCGCTCCGCAGCGAAGGAGATCTCCTCGGTGGCACGCATCGGCGACGGTGGCGACCTGCTCAAGTGCTCGTTCTGCGGGAAGAGCCAGAAGCAGGTCAAGAAGCTCATCGCGGGCCCCGGCGTGTACATCTGCGACGAGTGCATCGACCTGTGCAACGAGATCATCGAGGAGGAGCTGTCCGAGTCCTCCGAGCTGCAGTGGGACGAGCTGCCCAAGCCGCGGGAGATCTACGAGTTCCTCGACGGCTACGTCATCGGCCAGGACTCCGCGAAGAAGGCGCTCTCTGTCGCGGTCTACAACCATTACAAGCGGGTGCAGGCCGGCGGCGACGTGCGTGGCCGCGAGGAGCAGGTCGAGCTGGCCAAGTCCAACATCTTGCTGCTGGGTCCCACCGGCTGCGGCAAGACCCTGCTGGCGCAGACCCTCGCGCGGATGCTCAACGTCCCGTTCGCGATCGCCGACGCCACGGCGCTGACCGAGGCCGGCTACGTCGGCGAGGACGTCGAGAACATCCTGCTCAAGCTGATCCAGGCCGCCGACTACGACGTCAAGAAGGCCGAGACCGGGATCATCTACATCGACGAGGTCGACAAGATCGCCCGCAAGAGCGAGAACCCGTCGATCACCCGTGACGTCTCCGGCGAGGGCGTCCAGCAGGCCTTGCTGAAGATCCTGGAGGGCACCACCGCGTCGGTCCCCCCGCAGGGCGGCCGCAAGCACCCGCACCAGGAGTTCATCCAGATCGACACCACGAACGTCCTGTTCATCGTGGGCGGCGCCTTCTCCGGGCTCGAGAAGATCATCGAGCAGCGGGCCGGCAAGAAGGGCATCGGCTTCGGCGCCGCGATCCGCTCGAAGGCCGACATCGACGCGGCGGACGCCTTCGCCGAGGTCATGCCCGAGGACCTGCTCAAGTTCGGCATGATCCCCGAGTTCATCGGCCGGCTCCCGGTCCTGACCAGCGTGCACAACCTGGACCGCATCGCCCTGATCCGGATCCTCACCGAGCCGAAGAACGCCCTGGTGCGTCAGTACAAGCGGCTCTTCGAGCTCGACGGCGTCGAGCTCGAGTTCAGCGACGACGCCCTCGAGGCGATCGCGGACCAGGCGATCCTGCGCGGCACCGGCGCCCGCGGGCTGCGGGCGATCATGGAAGAGGTCCTGCTCTCGGTGATGTACGAGGTGCCGTCGCGCAAGGACGTCGCCCGGGTCCTGATCAACCGCGAGGTCGTCCTCGAGCACGTGAACCCGACGCTCGTCCCGCGCGAGGCGCCCAAGCGCGAGCGGCGCGAGAAGTCCGCCTGACCGCCCGCCGCGGCGGGCTCACGGCCTCCTGCGTCGGCTGCCCTTACTGAGCGGCCCACGCCTCGTCGGCCCACCCGGCCACCACGGCCGGCGGGACAGGTACGGCCTTGCGGTACGCCATGACGACGACGGCCAGGCCGCCGCGGACCCGGACGCACGTGACGAGCTTGCCGGTGGACTGGCACAGGTCGGGCCCGTAGGCGTGGACCCCGGCCTGACCGAGCGGCAGTGGCTGCGCGGCCGAGACGTCGGGGCCGCGGCTGACCAGCAGCACGGTCGGGTCGGTGAGGCTGCTGCCGTAGAAGCCGCCCGCGATCTTGTTGTTGCCGCCGGCCCGGTCGGCCGCATGCGCGAGTGCCGCGTCCAGGGCCTGGCCGGCCTGAGCGGTCGTGTTCAGCTGCATCCCGCCCAGCTGCTGGGGCACGACCAGCCGGTCGTGGTGCTTCCACCACCCGAAGCCGACGACGGCGCCGATCGACAGCACGATGACCACCAGCAGGGCCACCCACAGCGCACCGGACCGCTCCCGCTCCACCGGGCTCGCCTGGTACGGCGAGCCGAAGGCGCCCGCACGGGCGCCGACGGATGCCCCGACCGCCGCGGTGGGCTTGGTCACGGTGGCGGCGTAGTAGCCGAACCGGTCGTCGGCGCCGCCCGAACCGCCGAACTGGTTCCCGGCCATCGCCGCGACCTTCCGCGCGTTCTGGCGTGGCTCTTGGGACCTAGACCGAGGTCCAGATCTGGTTGACCAGGGCGGCCACCGCATGCTCGTCGGCCGCCGGTGCGCGCGTCACGCTGACGGCCAGCACGGTCAGGTCGCCGTCGGAGCGCTCGCAGACGGTGATGTGCGCGGCGGTCGAGGTCGCGCAGGTGGTCCCGTCGACCGACTGCGTGGCGCCGACGTTGTTGCCGAACGCCGAGAGGTCGGAGTCGACGTTGGTCCGGCCGCGGCCGGCGGCCGCGATCAGGATGCGGGTGTTGTCCACGCCGTACGCCTTGATCTGCATCTGGATGCCCGGGTTCTCCTGCTCGAGCTGCTGCTGGGCGTTGTCCACCGCGGTGAGCACGGCCGGTGTGGTCGAGGCCGGGAGCCCGTCGAGGCTGGCGGGCAGGACGACCGGGCGCGAGTGCTCGTAGGCGCGGTAGCCGACGCCGAGCGCCGACAGCAGGGCGATCGCGAGGAAGGCGAGCAGGATCGGCTTGGCCCTGGAGGACGACGGGGCGGGTGCGGCGGGCGTGGGGGTGCCATAGGCGGGCGTGCCGAACGGCGCTGCCAGGCCCGGCGGGGTGCCGAACGGGTTCGGGGCCGTCGGAGCGGCCGGGCCGCCGCCGAACTGACCGCCCGGGGCCGGTCCGGCACCCTGGGTGGGCGCGCCGAAGTAGCCGAAACGGTCGTCGCCGCCGGTCGGCGTCGCAGACGAGAACCGGTTGTCGCTCATCGGGCACCCCTCGTTGGTTAGGCCACCGATTGATTCGACCGGTTCACGAGGGCACTTGATGGTCCCTGATCCGTTTCCGGCCGGCAGGCCCGGGCGGAGCGCTCCCCTGGGGGAGGCTCAGGGCGGCGGCGGCGGCCAGGTGCTGGCGCCGAGCTCGCGGGAGATCGCGCGGGCCGCCTCCCGTACGGCGTCCCTGGTCACGTCGTCGACCGGCCAGGCGCCGCTGGGCACCACGATGCCGATCGCGCCGGCGACCGTCCGGGACGAGTCGAACAGCGGGGCGGCCAGCCCGCACTCGCCGAGCACCGCCTCGTCGACCTCGACGGCGGTTCCGCCCACGCGGGTGGCGGCCAGCTGCTCGGCGAGCTGGCCGGCGGACGTGATCGTCTCGCCGGTCATGCTGCGCAGCGGGCCGCCGGCCAGCAGCCGGGCCTCCTCCTCGGGCATGAACGCGAGCATCGCCTTGCCCAGGGAGCTCGCGTGCGCCGGGATCACGATCCCCACCTCGGGCATCTGGCGGCTGCCGTCCGGCCGCGGTTCGTGGTGGATGATCACCACGTCGTCGAGCAGCAGCACGCCGCTGCGGACCGCCAGCCCGGTCCGCTTGGCCAGGTCCTCGGCCCAGGGGATCGCCTTCGACCGCAGCTCGAGCGTGTCCAGGTAGACGTTGCCCAGCCGCAGGACGGCCGGGCCCAGCTGGTAGCGGCTCGAGCCGTGCTCCTGCACCACCATCCCGTGCCCGACGAGCGTCTTCACCAGCCCGTGCACCGTGGACGGCGGCAGCTCCAGCCGAGCCGAGAGCTCGGTCAGAGTCATCCGGCGGGCGCCCTGCAGAGCGGTCAGCACGCGGATCGCGCGGTCGACGGACTGGATCACCGGGGCACTCTCCGTTCTCGGGCCACGCTCGGGGAGCGACACATCGAGGGCAGAATCTCGCAGAACCCTTGCCAAGAGTGAATCAGTTGTGTAACTTCCGCGAGACATTCGACATTATCGAATGTCATTCGGGATCTTACCCAACACAGGAAGGGTCCAGGCCAATGCTCGACGAGACCTCTCTGGCCCAACGGCTCACCGCCGAGTTCATCGGAACGGCGTTCCTGGTCTTCATCGGCGTGGGCTCGGTGCCCGCCACGCTGATCGTGAACGGGAACGCCCCGTTCACCATGGCGGACCTCGGAATGATCTCGCTCGCCTTCGGCACGATCGTCGTGGCGACCGTCTACGCCCTCGGCCACGTCGGGGGCAACCACATCAACCCGGCCGTGACGCTCGGGCTCGCCGTCTCCGGCAAGTTCCCCTGGTCGCAGGTCGGCCCGTACATCGCCGCGCAGGTGGGCGGTGCGATCCTCGGCGCGGCCGCGATCATCGGCGTGCTGGGCAAGAAGGCCAGCGACGTCGGCCTCGGCGTCGCCTCGTACGGCGACATCAGCTGGGTCCAGGCGTTCACGGCGGAGTTCGTCGGGACGTTCATCCTGGTCTTCACGATCTTCGGCGTCATCCACCGCAAGGCCGCGGCGGGTTTCGCCGGTGTCGCCATCGGACTCGTGGTGTTCGCCGCGATCATCCCGGTCGCCCCGGCCACCGGCGCCTCGATCAACCCGGCCCGTACCGTCGGACCCATGCTCGTGCAGCAGATCGCCGGAGGCACCGTCAAGTGGAGCCAGCTCCCGGTGTACCTGGTTGCCGAGCTCCTGGCCGGCGTCGTCGCCGCGCTCGCCTTCGGCGTCATCAGCCGCACGCCGGCAGACGGCTCGGCCGGCGCGGGCATCGACCTGGGCGACCCGGAAGGCGCCTCCCTGGCCAGCTCGTCGAGCTCGAGCTGACCAGCCCCCACGACTTCGACGCTCCCGTCGCTCCCGACGCCCCCCACGCTGAGGAAGGCCCACGATGAAGAAGCTGATCAACGCACCCGACGATGTCGTCTCCGACGCCCTGCGCGGTGTCGAGGCCGCCCATCCCGACCTGGCCGTCGACCACCAGAACAAGATCATCTACCGGGCCGACGCACCCAAGCGGGGCAAGGTCGGAATCATCTCCGGCGGCGGGTCGGGGCACGAGCCGCTGCACGGCGGGTTCGTCGGCCTCGGCATGCTCGACGCGGCCTGCGCGGGGGAGGTGTTCACCTCCCCGGTGCCGGACCAGATGCTGGCAGCGACCAAGCTCGTGGACGGTGGCGCCGGAGTGCTGCACGTGGTGAAGAACTACACCGGCGACGTCATGAACTTCGAGATGGGGGCCGAGCTCGCGGCGGCGGAGACCGGCGCACGGGTGGTCTCGGTGGTGACCGACGACGACGTCGCGGTCCAGGACAGCACCTGGACGGCCGGCCGCCGCGGGGTCGGCGTCACGGTCCTGCTGGAGAAGATCGCGGGCGCGGCGGCCGAGGCGGGGCGGGACCTGGACGCCGTCGCCGACGTCGCCAGGACCGTCAACGCCAACGGGCGGAGCATGGGGCTGGCCCTCACCTCGTGCACGGTGCCCGCCGCCGGCAAGCCCACGTTCGACCTCGGTGAGGACGAGATGGAGCTCGGCGTCGGCATCCACGGCGAGCCTGGTCGGCAGCGGGTGCCGCTGGCGCCCGCCAGGGACATCGCGGCCATGCTGGTCGAGCCGATCCTGGCCGACCTTCCGTTCTCGGCCGGGGACCAGGTCATCGCGTTCGTCAACGGCCTGGGTGGCACGCCGCTGATCGAGCTCTACGTGATGTACAACGAGGTGGACAAGATCCTGGCCGGGCACGGTGTGCGGGTCGCGAGGTCGCTCGTCGGTTCGTACATCACCTCGCTCGACATGGCCGGCACGTCGGTGACCTTGCTGAAGGTCGACGACGAGCTGCTGTCGCTGTGGGACGCCCCGGTCCGGACCCCGGCCCTGAGGTGGGGGATCTGAGCACATGACCGGCAGCGCGACCACGGCGGAGCTGGAGCAGTGGGTGCGGACGTTCGCGGCCCTGATCCAGGACAACAAGGACGACCTGACCGAGCTCGACGCGGCGATCGGCGATGCCGACCACGGCGCGAACATGGACAGGGGTCTCAAGGCCGCCGTGGCCGCGCTGGACGAAGGCGCGTTCACGGACCCGTCCGCGCTGTTCACCAAGGTGGGGATGACCCTGGTCTCCACCGTGGGCGGCGCGAGCGGGCCGTTGTACGGGACGTTGTTCCTGCGGCTCGGCGGCGCGCTCCCCGACACCGGGCCGGTGGCGGGCGCCCAGCTCGCCGCCGCGCTGCGGGCCGGGCTCGACGGCGTCGTGGCCCGGGGCAAGGCGGAGGCCGGCGACAAGACGATGTTCGACGCGCTCGCGCCGGCGGTCGATGCCGTCGACCGTGCCGTCGCGGCCGACGAGCCGTTGGGTGAGGTGTTCGCGCAGGCGCGGTCGGCGGCCGAGGCCGGCCGCGACGCGACCGTGGACATGCTCGCCCGCAAGGGTCGGGCCAGCTACCTCGGCGAACGCAGCGTCGGTCACCAGGACCCCGGCGCGACGAGCGCGACCCTGCTGATCGTCGCGGCCGACCAGGTGTTCTGACATGACGGTCAGGACCGGCGGCTCCGGCGTAGGCATCGTGGTGGTGTCGCACAGCCGGCCGTTGGCGCGCGCGGCGGTGGCGCTCGCCGCGGAGATGGTCCACGGTCGCGAGTTCCGGGTCGCCGTGGCGGCCGGGCTGGACGAGTCGACGTTCGGGACCGACGCGGTCCAGATCAAGTCTGCGATCGAGGAGATGGACGGACCGGACGGCGTCGTCGTCCTGATGGACCTCGGCAGCGCCGTGCTCAGTGCCGAGCTCGCCCTCGACCTGCTCGACGACCCGACGGCCCGCGACCGTGTCGTCCTGTGCCCGGCACCGCTGGTCGAGGGCCTGGTCGTCGCGGCGGTCGCCGCGGCCGGCGGCGCGGCCGCCACCGAGGTCGCGTCCGAGGCCCGGGCCGCGCTGATGGGCAAGACCGCGCACCTCAGCAGCGGCCCCGAGCCCGACTCGGACTCCGATCCCGTCCCCCCGACAGCGGCCGACGTCGTCGCCGTGTTCACCGTGGACAACGTGCACGGCCTGCACGCGCGCCCGGCGGCCCGGCTGGTCTCCGAGGTGCGCGGACTGGATGCCGTGGTCCGGGTCCGGAACCTCACGACGGGCAGCGCGGCGGTGCCGGCCTCGAGCCTGAGCCGGGTCGCGACCCTCGCGGCCTTGCACGGTCACCGGGTCGAGGTGCTGGCCAGCGGTCCGCAGGCCACCGACGCCGTCGAGCACGTCCTGGCGCTGGCCGCGCGCCGGTTCGACGAACCCGTGCCCCTGGACGCAGCCGGCGACGGTGCCGCCGACTCCGCCGGCGACCGGCTGTCGGCCGAGGGTGTCCTGCAGCCGGCCTCGCCCGGGATCGGGATCGGCCCGGTCTGCCGGATCGTGCTGGAGCCGGCCAGGTACCAGGACGACCCGGACGCCTCCGCGCCGCCGCCGGCGCAGTGGCGACGCGTCGTCGAGGCCGTCGCCGAGGTGCGACGCGAGGTCGAACGCCTGCGCGCGGTGGCTGCGCGCGAGGCAGGCGCGCAGGAGGCAGGGATCTTCGACGCGCACCTGATGCTGCTGGGCGACACCGAGCTGCTCGGCGACGTCAAGCGCCGGGTGAACGCCGGCGAGGGGGCCGCGGCCGCCTGGGCCGGATGCATCAGCGACGTCGAGATGCAGTGGGCCGCGCTCCCGGACCCCTACCTGCGCGCCCGCGCCGAGGACGTCCGCGCGGTCGGGGACCAGGTGCTGCGCGGCCTGCTGGGCAGCCCGGCCGTCCGTCGCACCGCGGTCGGCGTGGTGGTCGCGCGCTCGCTCACGCCGGCCGACGTCGCCGAGCTGGACCGCGACCAGGTCGACGCCCTCGTCCTGGTCGGCGGCAGCCCGACCTCGCACGTCGCGGTCTTGGCCCGGGCGCAGGGCATCCCGGCCGTCGTCGGCGCCGGGCGCGAGGTCCTCGAGCTCGCGGAAGGGACCGTCGTCGTGGTCGACGGCACCGCGGGCACGCTGGTCGTCGACCCGTCGGCCGACGTGCTGCTGAAGTACCGGGACGCCGCCGCCGAGCTGGCCCGCGCCGCGCAGGTCGACCTGGCCGAGGCGGCCCGGCCGGCGGCCACCCGGGACGGCGTCGAGGTCGAGGTCGCCGCGAACATCGGCTCCGTCGCCGACGCGCGGTCGGCGCTGGCGGCCGGAGCGGACTCGGTGGGCCTGCTGCGCAGCGAGTTCCTCTTCCTGGGTCGCGAGCACGCGCCCGACGTCGACGAGCAGGAGCGCGAGTACCGGGCCGTCGCGGCCGCCATGGCGGGCCGCCCGGTGACTGTGCGCACGCTGGACGTCGGTGGCGACAAACCGCTGTCGTACCTGCCGATGCCGAGGGAGGACAACCCGTTCCTCGGCCTGCGCGGGATCCGTCTCGCCCTCGAGCGGCCGCACCTGCTGGCGGAGCAGCTCGAGGCGCTGTGCAGGACGGCGCTCGACCATCCGGTGAGCGTGATGTTCCCGATGGTCTCCACGGTCGAGGAGATGGTCCGTTCCCGGGCAGTCCTGACGCAGGTCGCCGGTCCCGGCGGCCCGCCGCCCGGGCTGCGGGTCGGGATGATGGTCGAGGTGCCCGCGGCGGCGCTGTCGATCGGCGCTTTCCTGCCGTACGTGGACTTCGTCAGCATCGGGACCAACGACCTCACCCAGTACACGCTGGCCGCCGAGCGCGGGAACGCCGCGGTCTCGGCGATCGCCGACGCGCTGGACCCCGCCGTGCTCCGGCTGGTGGCGATGGTCTGCAGGGCCGCGGCCGGGCGCATCCCGGTCGCGGTGTGCGGCGAGCTCGCTGCGGACGAGCTCGCGGTCCCGATCCTGCTCGGCCTCGGGGTCCGCGAGCTCAGCGTCTCCCCGCAGTCCGTCCCGGCCGTGAAGCGGGCCGTCCGCGGGCTGGACCTGCTGGACTGCGCCGACCTCGCCGCCCGTGCCCTGGACGCCACGGGGCCCGCCCAGGTGCGGGCGCTGGCGACGTCGGTCGTCGCGGCAGCCGCTCCTGTTGCTTGACATCTGATTACTAGAGATCTAGTAAGCGACTGGCATGGAGGGCTCGATGACCACTCTCGCCGTACTTCAGTCGGTGCAGGACTTCGACAGCTGGATCACCGAGTTCGACGGCCACGAGCCGGTCCGGCGCAACCACGGTGCGACCGGTCACCGGGTGCTGCGGGACGGGAACGACGTCCTGGTCCTCATCGAGTTCCCCGACGCCGCCGGCGCGCAGTCGTTCGGGGCCGACCCCTCCCTGCGCGAGGCGATGGCCCGCGGCGGCGTGGTCGGCGCCACCGACATCACTCTGCGCACCGCGCTGCTGCGCCGAGCCCGGTCGAGCGGGAGTTCCCCGGCGGCAGCGAATCGGCCAACGCCGGCCGTGGTCGCCGCCGCCCGTCCGCGCCGCAAGCCGAAGCGCTGACGGCGGCGGATCGCAGTCAGGCGGCGCTGTCCTCAGCCAGCTCGACGGTCGCCGCGAGCGGCCCGTCGGACTCCTCGACAGCCAGCTCGGCGACCCGCCCGGTGGCGCGCAGGTCGTCGGCCGCGGCCAGCACGTGCTGCAGCGCTTCGGCCGGGCCGGTCACGAACACCCGGGCGACGTCCGCGCGCATCGAGACCTTGGCCTCGGACTTCGCCCTGCGGACCAGCGACAGCACGATCGAGACGTCCCGCAGCAGCGCCGGGTCGCCGGCTGCGGCGGCCGGGCCCAGCTCGTCGCGCACCGGCCACGAGGACCGGTGCACCGAGCCGTCCTGCCACCAGGACCAGACCTCCTCGGTGACGAACGGCAGCACCGGCGCGAACAACCGCTGCAGCACGGACAGCGCGACCCCGAGCGTCGCCTTGGCCGACTCGGCCGCGCCGCTGTCGCGCCCGCCGTACGCGCGCTCCTTGACCAGCTCCAGGTAGTCGTCGCAGAACGTCCAGAAGAACGTCTCGGCCGCCTCCAGGGCGCGGCCGTACTCGTAGGACTCGAAGGCCCGGGTGGCCCGCTCCACGACGGAGGCCAGCTCGGCCAGCAGCGCGCGGTCGAGCGGCTCGGTCACCGCGGCGCCGGGCCCGGTCGCCGAGGCCTCGATGTCCAGCCCGAGCACGAACTTGCTCGCGTTCAGGATCTTGATCGCGAGGCGCCGCCCGATCTTCATCTGCCCGACCTCGAAGGCCGTGTCGGTACCCGGGCGCCCGCTCGACGCCCAGTAGCGGACCGCGTCAGACCCGTGCTCGGCGAGGACCCCGAGCGGCGTCAGCGCGTTGCCGGTCGACTTGCCCATCTTCTTGCGGTCCGGGTCGAGGATCCAGCCGGAGATCGCGGCGTTGCGCCACGGAACGGTGCCGAACTCGAAATGGCTGCGGACGACGGTCCCGAACAACCAGGTCCGGATGATGTCGTGCCCCTGCGGTCGCAGGTCCATCGGGAACACCCGGGCGAACAGGTCGTCGTCGCGGCCCCAGCCGCCCGCGATCTGCGGACTCAGCGACGAGGTCGCCCACGTGTCCATCACGTCCGGGTCCGCGACGAAGCCGCCGGGGACCCCGCGCTGGTCGGGGCCGAACCCGTCCGGGCAGTCGGACGACGGGTCGACGGGCAGACTGTCCAGGGAGGCCAGCAGCGGGTGGTCGTGGTCGGGCTCACCGGACCCGTCCAGTCGGTACCACACCGGGAACGGCACGCCGAAGAACCGTTGCCGGCTCACCAGCCAGTCGCCGTTGAGCCCCTCGACCCAGTTCTCGTAGCGCGAACGCATGAACGCCGGGTGCCAGTCCAGCTCCTGCCCGCGCCGGACCAGGTCCGCCCGCAGCGCCTCGTCGCGCCCGCCGTTGCGGATGTACCACTGCCGTGACGTGACGATCTCGAGCGGCCGGTCGCCCTTGTCGTAGAACTTGACCATGTGCGTCGTCGTCCGCGGCTCGCCGACCAGGTCACCGCTCGCGCGCAGCAGCTCGACCGACTTCTCCCGCGCCGAGAACACGGTCAGGCCGGCGAGCTGTCCGTACGCGTGCCTGCCGGCCGCGTCGGTCAACCCGTCCGGAGGGTCGGGCAGCACGCGTCCGTCGCGGCCGATGATGGCGCGCGTGGCCAGCTGCAGCTCGCGCCACCACGTGACGTCGGTCAGGTCGCCGAACGTGCAGACCATGGCGATCCCGGTGCCCTTGTCCGGCTCGGCCAGCCGGTGCGCGACGACCGGCACGTCGACCCCGAACACCGGCGTCCGCACGGTGCTGCCGAACAGCGGTCGGTAGCGGTCGTCGTCCGGGTGCGCGACCAGCGCGACGCAGGCGGCCAGCAGCTCGGGCCGGGTCGTCTCGATCTCGACGGTGCCGGCGTCGCCGCGGTGGAACGTGAGCCGATGGAACGCAGCCGGCCGTTCCTCGTCCTTGAGCTCGGCCTGGGCCACGGCGGTCCGGAACGTGACGTCCCACAGCGTGGGTGCCTCGGACTGGTAGGCCTCCCCGCGGGCCAGGTTGTCCAGGAACGCGCGCTGCGCCACGGTGCGCGCGTTGTCGTCGATCGTGGCGTACGTCAGCGACCAGTCGACCGACAGTCCCAACCGGCGCCACAGCTCCTCGTACGCGACCTCGTCCTCGCCGGTCAGCCGGTGGCACAGCTCGACGAAGTTCTGCCGGGAGACGCCGACCTGTTGCTTGCCCGGCTTCTCGGGCGGCTGGAACTGCGGGTCGTACGGCAGGGACGGGTCGCAGCGGACGCCGTAGTAGTTCTGCACCCGGCGCTCGGTCGGCAGCCCGTTGTCGTCCCAGCCCATCGGGTAGAACACCTCGCGGCCGGTCATCCGCTGGTAGCGCGCGATCGTGTCCGTGTGGGTGAACGAGAACACGTGCCCGACGTGCAGCGACCCGCTCACGGTCGGCGGCGGGGTGTCGATCGAGTAGATCTCCGCGCGCTCCTTGGTGCGGTCGAAGCGGTAGGTGCCCTGCTCCTCCCATACCGCCGCCCAACGGTCCTCGAGGCCGTCGACGGTGGGCTTGTCCGGTGGCTGGGCGCGGTCCATGGTCGGCGATTCTACGGAGCCCGCGCCTAGACTCGGCGACCGTGACCGAGCGCTCGCTGGCCGAGGTGGAGTCGGCGCTCGCCCGGCGCTGGCCCGAGTCCCGACTGGACCCCACGCTGGATCGCGTCCGGGACCTGCTCGACGTCCTGGGCAGCCCGCAGACGGCGTACCCGGTGCTGCTGGTGGCCGGCACCAACGGCAAGACGTCCACGGCCCGGATGGCCGACGCCCTCCTGCGCGAGCTGGGTCTGCGGGTCGGCCGCTACACCAGTCCGCACCTGGAGCGGGTGACCGAGCGGGTCAGCCTGGACGGCGAGCCGCTCGCCGACGACCGCTTCGTCTCCGCGTTCACCGAGATCGAGCCCTACCTCGACCTGGTCGACGCCCGGCACGAGCACCCGCTGTCGTACTTCGAGACGCTCACCGCGCTCGCGTACGCCGTGTTCGCCGACGCGCCCGTCGACGTCGCGGTGGTCGAGGTGGGCATGGGCGGCACGTGGGACGCGACGAACGTCGTGGACGCGACCGTCGCGGTGGTCACCCCGGTCGGGCTGGACCACCAGGCCTACCTGGGCGACACGATCGAGCAGATCGCGGGGGAGAAGGCCGGGATCGTCAAGTCCGGCGGCTTCGCCGTCCTGGCCCGGCAGGAGGTGGCCGCGGCCGAGGTCCTGTTGCGCCGCGTGGCCGAGGTCGGCGCGACGGTCGCCCGCGAAGGGCTCGAGTTCGGCGTGCTCACCCGATCGCTGGCGGTCGGGGGCCAGCTGCTCGAGCTGCGCGGCCTGGCCGGGACGTACCCGGACGTGCTGGTGCCGCTGCTGGGACCGCACCAGGCCGACAACGCCGCGGTGGCGCTGGCTGCCGTCGAGGCGCTGCTCGGCGACGGTCGGGAGCAGCTCGACCTCGACGCGGTGCGGGTGGGGTTCGCTGCCGCGACGTCGCCGGGCCGGCTCGAGGTGGTCCGCCGTGGTCCGACGGTGCTGCTGGACGCGGCGCACAACCCGGCCGGGGCCAGGGCTCTGGCACAGGCGCTCGTCACCGACTTCTCGTTCGCGCGGCTGGTCGCCGTCGTCGCGGTGCTGGACGACAAGGACGCGCACGGAGTGCTGGCAGCGCTGGAGCCGGTACTCGACCAGGTGGTCGTGACGCAGAGCGCGTCGCCGCGCGCGCTGCCGGCCGACGCGCTCGGCGCACTCGCGGTGGACGTCTTCGGCGCCGACCGGGTCAGTGTCGCACCGCGGCTGCCGGACGCTCTCGACGAGGCGATCGCGCTGGCCGAGGCGGACGGCACCGCCAGCTGGCGCCGGCGTCCTCGTCACCGGTTCGATCGTCACCGTCGGCGAGGCGCGCATGCTGCTGCGCCGGGTGCGCGCGGCGGACGCGAGCGCCGGGATCGGGGACTGAGCCGCGATGCGTACGTTGTGCGCCTCGGTGCTGGCGTTCGAGGCGCTCGTCGTCGCGTTGGCGATCGTGCCGGCGCTGACCCTGACGGACGCCCACCACACCCCGGTCCTGGTCGGTGGGCTGACGGTCGTCGTGCTGTGCGTGCTCGCCGCCGCGATGCTGCGCTCGCCGACCGGGTACGTGCTCGGGTCCGCGGTGCAGGTGCTCGTCGTCGCGGCCGGTCTCGTGCTGCCGGTGATGTTCTTCCTCGGCGGGTTGTTCGCGCTGCTGTGGATCTCGGCGATCCTCGTCGCCCGCAGGGCCGAGATGGTGCTGGCGGCCAAACGCGCCGCGGCGCAGGGCCCGGGGATCCCGCCGGGGCCGTCGGCTCCGCCTGCCGCCGGCTGAGCGGGATACGCTACGCGGCGCCCGTCGCAGCCGTGACGGAGCCGAACCTGGACGAAGCTGGAGAACCGTCGTGTCCGAGCGCACCCTGGTCCTGGTCAAGCCCGACGGCGTCGCCCGTGGCCTGGTCGGGGAGGTCCTCGGCCGGATCGAGCGCAAGGGCTACCGTCTGGTGGCCGCCGAGCTGCGGACGATCACCGTCGAGGTGGCGCGGACCCACTACGCCGAGCACACGGAGAAGCCGTTCTTCGGAGAGCTCGTGGCGTTCATCACGTCCGGACCGCTGCTGGCCGCCGTGGCCGAGGGGCCCGACGTGATCGAGGCCTGGCGCTCCCTCATGGGCGCGACCAACCCGGTCAAGGCCGCCCCGGGCACGATCCGGGGCGATCTGGCCAGCCTGACCACCGAGAACATCGCCCACGGCTCGGACTCAGCCGAGTCCGCGGCCCGCGAGATCGCCCTGTTCTTCCCCGACCTGGGGTAGCCGCCGGCCCACGGGCTTACGCGTTCGGGTTCTGGGGACCTGCGGTCCGCCGTTACGATGGGTCGGCCCAGCGATCCCCCCGGAAGGCGCGAGCTTCCCCATGGCGAACAACATGTCGTTCATCGGCCGTGACATGGCCGTCGACCTCGGCACGGCCAACACCCTGGTGTACGTCCGCGGCCGCGGCATCGTCCTGAACGAGCCCTCGGTCGTCGCGATCAACCAGAACAGCGGCGGGATCCTTGCCGTCGGCGTCGAGGCCAAGAAGATGATCGGCCGCACGCCGGGCAACATCGTCGCGATCCGCCCGCTCAAGGACGGCGTCATCGCGGACTTCGACACCACCGAGCGGATGCTGCGCTACTTCATCCAGAAGGTGCACAAGCGGCGTCACCTGGCCAAGCCCCGCATCGTCGTCTGCGTCCCGTCCGGCATCACCGGGGTCGAGCAGCGCGCGGTCAAGGACGCGGGCTACGCCGCGGGCGCGCGCAAGGTGTACATCATCGAGGAGCCGATGGCCGCGGCGATCGGGTCCGGGCTGCCGGTGCACGAGCCGACCGGCAACATGGTCGTCGACATCGGCGGCGGTACGACCGAGGTCGCCGTGATCTCACTCGGCGGCATCGTGACCGCGCAGAGCATCCGCGTCGGCGGCGACGAGCTCGACAACGCGATCATCCAGTACGTGAAGAAGGAGTACTCGCTGCTGCTCGGCGAGCGGACCTCCGAAGAGATCAAGATGGCGATCGGCTCGGCGTTCCCGATGCCGGACGAGCCGCACGCGGAGATCCGCGGGCGCGACCTCGTCACCGGACTGCCGAAGACGATCGTCGTGTCGAGCGAGGAGATCCGCAAGGCGCTCGAGGAGCCCGTCAACGCGGTCGTCGACGCAGTCAAGACCACGCTCGACAAGTGCCCGCCCGAGCTGTCCGGCGACATCATGGACCGCGGCATCGTGCTGACCGGTGGTGGCGCCCTGCTCAAGGGTCTCGACGAGCGGCTCAGGCACGAGACCGGCATGCCGATCCACATCGCCGACCGCCCGCTCGACTGCGTCGCGCTCGGGTCCGGCAAGTGCGTCGAGGAGTTCGAGGCCCTGCAGCAGGTCCTGATCTCCGAGCCGCGGCACTGACAGCTCTCGAGCTCTCCGGCTTCCCCGTGGCCACCGGCCGTCGATGAGGGACACCCGTCGCCGGCGGGTCGTCCTCGTCGTGCTGCTGCTGGCCTCGCTCACCCTGATCGCCCTCGGCGGCGGGAGCTCGGGTCCGGGGAAGGCGCTGCGCTCCGCCGGCGGTGCCGTGTTCGGCCCGGTGCAGCGGGCTGCGGCCGCGGCCTTCCGTCCCGTGCACGACTTCTTCGGCGGGCTCGGGCACGACCAGCAGGTCCGCCTCGACCAGCTGCAGAAGGAGAACGACCGGCTGCGCCTGCAGGAACGGGCGAACGACTTCGACCACGCGCGGGCCGCCGAGCTCGACGCGCTGCTCAAGATCGCCGGCCTCGGGCAGTACACGATCGTGCCGGCCCAGGTCATCGGCATCTCCCCGGCGCAGGGGTTCTCGAACACCGTGCTGGTGGACGCCGGCAGCCGTGACGGTCTCAAGGTCGGGATGACCGTCATCAACGGGGACGGCCTGGTCGGCCGGGTCAAGGCGGTCACGGCCTCGACCGCGACCGTCCTGCTGGCGATCGACCCGCAGTACAAGGTCGGCACCCGGCTGGCGACCACGCTCGACCTCGGCTACGTCTCGGGCGCCGGGACCGGCCAGCCGATGCAGTACGTGCCGTTCGACCCGCAGCAGGTGATGGCGC
The DNA here is from genome assembly GCA_963771835.1 of uncultured Actinomycetota bacterium. Classification (GTDB taxonomy): domain Bacteria; phylum Actinomycetota; class Actinomycetes; order Prado026; family Prado026; genus CAVQCJ01. Next base: position 337,240 of record CAVYVA010000002.1, on the reverse strand, counting down.
CGGGGACCGTCGTGGTGACCTGGCAGCAGGCCGCGCTGAACGTTCCCGGCGGCATCCCGGTCGGCACGCTGGTGTCGGCGCAGGGACCGGTCGGTTCGAACAACCGCTCGGCGACACTTCGTCCGTTCGTGAGCTTCGCGTCGCTCGACCTGGTCGGGATCGTCATCGTGCTGCCGCGCACCGACCCCCGCGACTCGGTGCTCCCGTCCCCGCCGCCGAGACCGTCGCCGTCTTCCACGGCGTCGCCCGGATCGACCGCGACCTCCACCGCGTCGCCCAACCCGTCCGCGAGCCACACGTGACGACCAGGCGCATCCTGCTGTTCGGGCTGCTGCTCGTCGTGGCGGTGGTGCTGCAGACAGTGGTGCTGTCCCAGATCCCGCTGCCGGGGGCCACCCCGGACCTGGTGCTGATCGTGGTGGTCTCGCTGGCGCTGGCCCAGGGCTCCACGACCGGTTGCCTGGTGGGTTTCGCCGGCGGGCTGCTCCTGGACGTGGTCCCGCCCGCGGACGGGCAGGTCGGCCGGTGGGCGTTCGTGCTGGCCCTGGTCGGCTGGTTCGCCGGGCGGGCCATGGACGCCGCGGAGACCTCGGCCCTGGTCCCGGTGCTGGTCGTGGGCCTGGCCTCGGCCGGAGCCGTGCTCGGCTACGCCGCGATCGGGTTCGCGCTCGGCGACCCCCGGGTCGACGGGGCTTCCGTGCTGCGGGCGCTGCCGACCGCGGTCCTGTACGACGTCCTGCTGGCCCCGTTCCTGGTCCCGCTGCTCATGCGGCTGGCCCGGCGTGTCGAGCCGTCCACGACGTACGCTCGGACCTTCCGGTGACCGGCGTCACCCCGGCGTGGGGAACGCGAACGGCGTCGCGGTCGTCGGAACTCCCGGACCCCCGAACCGGAACCGAGCCGCAAGCGCTCCAGGAGACGACCCCGTGAGCGACCGATCGCGTCTGCGCCTGACCGTCCTGCAGGTGCTGGTCGTCTCGCTGCTGCTCACGCTGGTCGGCCGGCTGTGGTTCCTGCAGATCGTGTCCGGCGACGAGTACCGCACGGCGGCCACCAAGAACTTCACCCGCGAGGTCGTGACCGAGGCGGTCCGGGGCCAGATCCTGGACGACATGGGCCGCCAGCTGGTCCGGAACAAGACCACGCTGGTCATCACCGTGAACCGCAGCGTGCTGGACCAGGTCAAGAAGGCCGAACGGGTCGCCATCGTCGCCAGGCTGGCCCGCGCGCTCAAGACCACGCCGGAGGCCCTGACCGACAAGATCACCCTGTGCGGCACGAAGGACGACACCGGGAAGGTCATCTCCAAGCCGTACGTGTGCTGGAGCGGCACGCCGGTCCAGCCGATCCCGGTGGCCAAGGACGTCACCCAGCAGCTGGCGCTGTCGATCCTGGAGCGAGCCGAGGACTACCCGGGCGTGGCCGCCGAGCTGGAGTCCGAGCGCGAGTACCCGCAGCCGTACCGCGCCAACGCCGCGCACGAGCTCGGCTACGTCGGCCCGGTGACCCAGGACGAGCTCGACCAGTCCGCCCACAGCAAGAACCCCCTGTACCTGAGCGACCTCGTCGGCCGCAACGGCCTGGAGGCCGAGTACGACTCGGTGCTGCGCGGCGTCAACGGGATCAAGAAGCTCGCGGTCGACCGGGCCGGCAATGTCACCGGCACCGTGGGCGAGACTCCGGCGCAGGCCGGGGACAACCTGGTGACGAACATCGACGCGCGGGTCCAGGCGGTGCTCGAGCAGCAGCTCGCCGCCGCCGTGCAGCGCGCCCGCGGCCAGACCGACCCGCAGACCGGCAAGCCGCTCAAGGCCGACTCCGCCGCCGGCGTCGTGATCGACGTGCGCAACGGGCACGTGATCGCGATGGCGAGCCTGCCGACGTACGACCCGTCGATCTGGGTCGGCGGCATCACGACCAAGGAGTTCGGCGCGCTGACGTCGAAGTCGTCCGGGCAGCCGCTGGTCTCCCGCGCGTTCCAGGGCGGCTTCGCCCCCGGCTCGACGTTCAAGGTGGTCTCGTCGACGGCGATGCTGCAGAGCGGTCGGTACACGCAGGCCGGGCCGTACCCGTGCCCGTCGAACCTCACGATCGGCGGTCGCAAGTTCACCAACTCCGAGAGCAAGAGCTACGGGCCGATCAACCTGGAGCGAGCGATCGAGGTGTCGTGCGACACGGTCTTCTACGGCGTGGCCAACGCCGAGTGGGTGCGCGACGGCGGCGCCCACCCGGTGCACCCGAAGGACATCTTCATCAACGCCGCGCTCGCCTGGGGGTTCGGCAAGAAGACCGGCATCGACCTGCCGGGGGAGTCGTCCGGCAGCATCCTCACCCGGCAGGACCGGATCAACACCTGGAAGACCAACCGGGCCGAGTACTGCCGTCGGGCCAAGAGCGGCTACCCCGAGGTCGCGAAGACCGACCCGGCCCGCGCAGCGCTGCTCAAGGCCTACGCGGTCGACAACTGCGCGCCGTCCGGCTCGGTGTACCTGCCCGGTGACGCGGTCAACTTCATCATCGGGCAGGGCGACACGCTCACCACGCCGCTGAAGATGGCCCAGGTGTACGCCGCGATCGCCAACGGCGGCACCCTCTGGACGCCGCAGCTGGGCAAGGCCGTGCTGTCGCCGACGGGCCAGGTCGTCGAGCAGATCAAGCCGGTCGCCGAGGGCCGGCTCCCGGTGGCCAAGGGCACGCTGGCGTTCCTGCAGCACGCGCTCAGCCAGGTGACGGTCAAGGGCACCGCCGACAACCAGTTCAAGGACTGGCCGCTCAACCAGATCCCGATCGCCGCGAAGACCGGTACGGCCGAGGTCGCCGGCAAGCAGACCACGTCCTGGTTCGCCACGTACGCACCGGCGAACAAGCCGCAGTACGCCGTCGTGATGATGGTCAGCCAGGGCGGCTTCGGCTCCACCACGTCCGCCGACTCGGTCAAGGCGGTGTACCGACAGCTGTTCGGCGTGCACGGCCTGACCGTCGACCCGAAGACCTCGGTGCTGCCCAACGGCGTCCTGCCGGTCAAGCTTCCGGTCACCACGCAGGACGGCCGGATCCTGCCGCCCGGCTCGGTGCTGCCGAAGGTCACGGCCACGCAGCAGCCGGTCGCTCCCGCGTCGCCGGCGTCCGGGACCGGCGGCTCCGGGACGCCCGCCGCCCTGCCGGCCCCGGTCGCGGTGTACCCCTCGCCCGAGCGCGGCCGCCAGCAGGCGGGCGGGCCATGACGTCCGGGCTGCGCGCGAGCGCCTCCACGTACAACCCGCCGCGGCGGTCGTTCGGCTCGCGGGTCGTGGACCGCGACTCGGTGCTGCGCAGGCTCGACTGGGTGCTGCTGATCGCCGTCGGCGGCCTGCTGGTGATGGGAACGCTGCTGGTCTGGTCGGCGACCAAGCAACGGCAGATCGACGACGGGCTGGACCCGAACGCGTTCTTGCGCAAGCACCTCATCAACATCACGCTCGGGCTGATCCTCGGCGCGATGACCGCGCTGTTCGACTACCGCTCGCTGCGGGCCTACGCGCCGGTGGTGTACGTGCTGTCCGTCCTCGGCCTGATGGCGGTGCTGACGCCCGGGATCGGCAAGACCATCAACGGCTCGCACTCGTGGATCCTGCTCCCGGCGGGTTTCTCGATCCAACCGTCGGAGTTCGCCAAAGTCGCGCTGTGCGTCGCGCTGCCGATGCTGCTGGCCGAACGCCGGGACGCCGAGGTCGAACCACGGCTCTCCGACGTCGCTCTTGCCCTGGGGGTGGCGCTGGTCCCGGTCACGCTGATCATGCTGCAGCCCGACCTGGGCACGACCATCGTCATCGGCGTCATCATCCTGGGCGTCCTCGCGGTCGCGAACACGCCGACCCGGTGGATCGCCGCGCTGATCGCGCTGGGCGCGCTCGGGGCGTTCGCCGCCGTGCGGCTCGGGGTGCTGGCTCAGTACCAGCTCGACCGGTTCGCGGCGTTCGCCGACCCCGCCCGAGACCCGCAGGGCGCCGGCTACAACGTCAAGCAGGCACGGATCGCGATCGGCTCCGGCGGATGGTTCGGCAAGGGGCTGTTCCACGGCACGCAGACGAACGGCAAGTTCGTGCCGGAGCAGCAGACCGACTTCGTGTTCACCGTCGCGGGCGAGGAGCTCGGCTTCATCGGTGCCGGCCTGCTCATCGTGCTGCTCGGAGTGGTGCTGTGGCGCGGCATGCGGATCGCGGTCCGGGCAGAGGACCTGTTCGGCACCCTCGTGGCCACCGGCATCGTCTGCTGGTTCACGTTCCAGGCGTTCGAGAACATCGGGATGGCCCTGGGCATCATGCCGGTCACCGGGGTGCCGTTGCCGCTCGTCTCGTACGGGGGCACCTCCATGTTCGTGACCATGATGGCCGTGGGCCTCCTCCAGAACGTCCACATGCGCCGCTACGCCTAACCCCCGCGATCTTGAGAGATTCAGAGACCGCAACGGCGTGTCGCCTCTGGATGTCTCAAGATCGCGGGCCCAGGTGGGTGCGCAGGACGCTGACTGGCCGTCTCCATCACCGCGACACAGCCGGGGCCGTGGGCCAAGAGCGCTGCCTGCAGGCGCATGACGAACGACAGCTCGGTCCAGACTCGTCCGTACAGGGCGGCGCGCACGGTGTAGACACCGCTAGCAAGGCAGCCCACCTGCCCTGCCTGAGCAGCCAGTCGACGGCGGCCGGGGTCATCCCCGCGCCGAGAGCGTGTCTGCGCGAGATGAGGTCCGCCTGGTCCCGAGCAAGGTCGAGCGCGCTGCAGAGTGCGCGGTCGCGTCCGGTCATGGATCGCGACCCTCACCTCGCGTGAGGCCCTGGACAACGTCCCACCTCGAACCTGTGCATCCCGGTGCGCTCTGAGAGATCAGGGGCGACACGCCGTGTCGCACCTGCATCTCAAGATCGCGGGGATGGGGAGGGCGGGGGCGGCGGGGTAGGGTCGACGGATGCCAGTGGAGTCGGTCTTCGGGCGGCTGGAGGCGCTGCTGCCGCTGGTCCGCAAGCCGATCCAGTACGTCGGCGGTGAGCTCAACGCCCGCACGAAGGACTGGGACGCGTGCCAGGTCCGGTGGGCGCTCATGTACCCCGACGCGTACGAGGTGGGGCTGCCGAACCAGGGGCTGCAGATCCTGTACGAGGTCCTCAACGAGCGCGACGGAGTGCTGGCCGAGCGCACGTACAGCGTCTGGCCGGACCTCGAGGCGCTCATGCGGACGCACGGGGTCCCGCAGTTCACCGTGGACGGGCACCGCCCGGTCGCCGCCTTCGACCTGCTCGGGGTCAGCTTCGCGACCGAGCTCGGCTACACGAACCTGCTCACCGCGCTCGACCTCGCCGGGATCCCGCTCAGCGCCGCCGACCGGACCGAGGCGCACCCGGTCGTCGTGGCCGGCGGGCACGCCGCGTTCAACCCGGAGCCGGTCGCCGAGTTCATCGACGCGGCGGTCGTCGGTGACGGCGAGCAGGCTGTGCTGCGGATCAGCGACATCGTCCGCGCCTGGAAGGACGAGGGTGCGCCGGGCGGGCGCGAGGAGCTCCTGCTGCGCCTGGCGCGCACCGGCACGGTGTACGTCCCGGCGTTCTACGACGTCGACTACCTGCCGGACGGCCGCATCCGCCGGGTCGCACCGAACCGCGCCGGCGTGCCCTGGCGGGTCGCCAAGCACACGGTGATGGACCTGGACCAGTGGCCCTACCCGCGCACGCCCCTGGTGCCGCTCGCGGAGACCGTGCACGAGCGCGCCAGCGTCGAGATCTTCCGCGGCTGCACCCGCGGCTGCCGGTTCTGCCAGGCCGGGATGATCACCCGTCCGGTCCGTGAGCGCTCGATCACCGGCATCGCCGAGATGGTCGACCACTCGCTGGCCGCGACCGGCTTCGAGGAGGTCGGGCTGCTGTCGTTGTCGAGCGCGGACCACTCCGAGATCGCGGACATCGCCAAGGGCCTCGCCGACCGCTACGAGGGTACGAACGTGGGGCTGTCGCTCCCGTCCACCCGCGTCGACGCGTTCAACATCGACCTGGCCAACGAGCTGTCCCGCAACGGCCGCCGCTCGGGGCTCACGTTCGCGCCCGAGGGCGGTTCGGAGCGGCTGCGCAAGGTGATCAACAAGATGGTCACCGAGGAGGACCTGATCCGCACGGTCACCGCCGCGTACGGCGCCGGCTGGCGCCAGGTGAAGCTGTACTTCATGTGCGGTCTGCCGACCGAGACCGACGAGGACGTCCTGCAGATCGCCGACCTCGCTCGCGAGGTGATCCGCACGGGGCGCAAGGTCACCGGCAGCCGGGACATCCGCTGCACGGTGTCGATCGGCGGCTTCGTGCCCAAGCCGCACACCCCGTTCCAGTGGGCCGCCCAGCTCGACCACGAGGGCACCGACGCGCGGCTGGCCAAGCTCCGCGACGCGATCCGCGGCGACCGCGAGGTCGGCCGCGCGATCGGTTTCCGCTACCACGACGGCCGGCCGGGCACGATCGAAGGGCTGCTCTCGCGGGGCGACCGCCGCGTCGCCGCGGTGGTGCGGGCCGCGTGGGAGGACGGCGCCCGGTTCGACGGCTGGAGCGAGCACTTCTCGTTCGACCGCTGGATGTCCGCCGCCGACCGCGGCCTCGCCGGCACCGGGGTCGACGTCGCCTGGTACACCACCCGCGAGCGCGAGCAGAGCGAGGTCCTGCCCTGGGACCACATCGACAGCGGCCTGGACAAGGACTGGCTCTGGGAGGACTGGCAGGACGCGGTCGCCGGCCCGGAGGCGGTCGAGGTGGACGACTGCCGCTGGACGCCGTGCTTCGACTGCGGCGTCTGCCCGCAGCTGGACACCCAGATCCAGGTCGGGCCCACCGGCGTGAAGCTGCTGCCGCTGACCGCCGTCGGCGGCTCCGCGTGACCACCCTGGCGGAGCTGGTCGCCGACCCCTGGTTCCCGTTCGAGGGCGACGTGCGGGTCAAGCAGCTCCTCCCGCGCCAGGTGCCGGAGCCGGAGCGCCAGCACGTCCGCGCCGAGGACTGCCGGGTCTGCGTCGGGGACGACTCCGACTACATCTGGACGGACGAGCACTGGCGGCTTCGCGGCTACGGCGAGCCGGGCCCGATCGCCGGGATCGTGCTGCTCGAGCCGCGCGGCCACTACGACTCGTTCGCCGACCTCCCGCCCGAGCTGCTGGCCGAGCTCGGGTCCGCTGACCGCACGGATCGAGCGGGCCATGCTCACGCTGCCCGACGTGGCCCGCATCCACGTGGCCCGCTGGGGCGACGGCTCGGGGCACTTCCACCTGTGGTTCTTCCCGCGCCCGCTGGGACAGCTGCAGCTGCGCGGCTCGATGCTGCCGGTCTGGCTCGACGTCCTGCCGCCGCTGCCCCCGGCCGAGAAGGAGGCCGCGCTGACCTGGGTCGCGGCCGCGCTGGCAGCAGTCCGCCGCGGCCGGGGCAGCGGGGGCAGCGGGGGACTGACGTGGCCAGGACCCCCGACGGGCCGCCGCCGCCACCTGCGGTCCAGCGGCTGCGGCTGCGGTACGCCAAGCGCGGCCGCCTGCGCTTCTCCTCGCACCGCGACTTCCAGCGCGCGTTCGAGCGGGCCCTGCGTCGGGCCGGCGTCCCGATGGCGTACAGCGCGGGGTTCTCCCCGCACCCCAAGATCTCCTACGCCAACGCTGCGCCGACGGGGGTGGCCAGCGAGGCGGAGTACGTGGAGATCGGGCTGGTCGAGGTGCGCGACCCGGCCTGGGTGCGGGCGGTCCTGGACGAGTCGCTCCCGCCGGGACTGGACGTCCTCGAGGTGGTCCAGGCCGCGACCGGCACCTCGCTGGTCGACCGGCTGGAGGCGTCGGTGTACGAGATCCGGCTGGACGGGGTGTCGGTCGACGCCGCCCGGGACGCGGCGGACGCCTTCCTGGCGTCCGGACGGGTCGAGATCGAGCGGCTCACCAAGAACGGGATGCGCCGGTTCGACGCCCGTGAGCCGGTCGTCTCCCTGGTCGTCCGGCCCGGGCGTGTCGAGGGCGGCGCGGGTCCGGCCGCCGGCCCGTGTGCGATACTTCGACTGGTCGTCCGGCACCACACGCCGGCTGTCCGCCCTGATGACGTCCTCGAGGCGCTGCGTCAGGTGGCCGACCTAGCGCCGCCGATCCCACCCCAGGTGACCCGGCTGGCGCAGGGGCCGCTCGACGCAGTTGCGGGTGACGTGTCAGACCCACTGGTGCCCGACCGGGCCTAGACCGCCGGCCGGCACCCCACGAACTTCGGCCCGCCCACGGGTGGGCCGCACGACCAGCACCTCCGTGCGGTGCCCAGGCTCGCCAGGGCGCCCGGAGGGCGGAGTAGGACTGCACCGATGCTCGACAGCGAGAACACCACCGGCGAAGGCACGCCGGCCGAGGGCGGCTCCGCGGCCGCGTCCGCGACGACCGGGACGCCCCGCCGACGCCGGGCCGCGGCCCGACCGGCCGGCCCGCCCACCCCATCCACCAGGACAACGACCACGAGCCGAACCCGAGCCGGCCGGCGCCGCGGCGAAGGCGACCCCGACCAAGGCTGCGGCCAAGACGACCAGGCAGCGCTCCAAGAAGGCGGCTCCCTCGGCTGCGGCGGCTCCGTCGGCCGCGGCGGCTCCGGCAGCAGAGCCGACCGCCGCCACCAGCGACGGCACCGACGGGACCGCGAAGGCCCCGGCCCGGCGCCGCAAGGCCGCTGCCGCCCCCGCCGTGCTGTTCCAGGCACCCGAGCCGCCTTCCGGCGGCCGCCGGAAGAAGGCCGCAGCGCCGGCCCCGGACGCCGGCGAGCACAGCGACGACCTCGACGACGTCGACCGGGTCTCCGACGACGACCAGGGCAGCGAGGGCTCAGACGGGAACGAGCGCGACGACAACGCCGAGCCCGGCGAGAGCGGCGACGCCGCTCGGCGGCGCCGGCGGCGCCGGGGCGGACGCGGCCGCAGGCGCCGCACCGGGACCGACCAGGACGGCGGGGCCGACACCGACGACGGCGCCCAGGACGGCGCCCGGACGCAGGACGCGAAGTCCCGCGGGTCCGCCGGGTCCGACGGCGACGAGGCCGGCGACGCGACCGGCGAGGGCACCGACGGCACCGACGGATCCGACTCCGAGGAGGAAGGCTCCGCGGGAACCCGGCGCCGGCGCCGGCGCCGCCGCAAGGGTTCGGACGCGGACGCGAGCGGCGACGACGACAACGCCGTCGTGCACGTCCGCGAGCCACGGACCCGTACCAAGTCCGGGTCCGGATCCGGGTCCGGATCCGGGTCCGGCGAGGTGACCGCGATGCGCGGCTCCACCCGGCTCGAGGCCAAGAAGCAGCGCCGCCGGGAGGGGCGCGACGCCGGGCGCCGACGTCCGCCGATCCTGTCCGAGGCCGAGTTCCTCGCCCGTCGCGAGTCGGTGCGCCGGGTCATGGTGGTCCGGCAGCGTGCCGACCTCACCCAGATCGCCGTCCTCGAGGACGACGTGCTCGTCGAGCACTACGTGGCCAGCGCCTCGTCGTCGACGATGGTCGGCAACGTGTACCTCGGCAAGGTCCAGAACGTCCTGCCGAGCATGGAGGCCGCGTTCGTCGACATCGGCCGCGGCCGCAACGCGGTGCTCTACGCGGGCGAGGTGAACTGGGACGCAGCCGCCCTGGACGGGCAGCCCAAGCGGATCGAGCACGTGCTCAAGTCCGGCGACTCGGTGCTGACGCAGGTGACCAAGGACCCGATGGGTCACAAGGGTTCCCGCCTGACCAGCAACATCTCCCTCGCCGGACGCTTCCTCGTGTACGTCCCCGACGGCTCGATGAGCGGGATCAGCCGCAAGCTGCCGGACAAGGAGCGCAGCCGGCTCAAGGCGATCCTGAAGAAGGTCGTCCCGGACGACGCCGGGGTGATCGTCCGCACCGCTGCGGAGGGCGCGACGGAGGAACAGCTGACGCACGACGTCGCCCGGCTGCAGGCGCAGTGGGAGGACATCGAGAAGAAGGCCAGGACCGCCACCGCACCCGAGCTGCTGTCCTCCGAGCCGGACCTCACCGTCCGGGTGATCCGCGACCTCTTCAACGAGGACTTCGAGCGGCTCGTGGTCTCCGGCGACTCGGCCTGGGACACCGTCCAGTCCTATGTCGGCCACGTCGCCCCCGACCTGCTCGACCGGGTGGAGAAGTACGTCGCCAAGGAGGACGTCTTCTCGGCGTACCGGGTGGACGAGCAGATCTCCAAGGGCCTGGACCGCAAGGTCTGGCTGCCGTCCGGCGGCTCGCTGGTCATCGACCGCACCGAGGCGATGACCGTGGTCGACGTCAACACCGGCAAGTTCGTCGGCAAGGGCTCGGGCAACCTCGAGGAGACGGTCACCAGGAACAACCTGGAGGCGGCCGAGGAGATCGTGCGTCAGCTCCGGCTGCGCGACATCGGCGGCATCATCGTCATCGACTTCATCGACATGGTGCTCGAGTCGAACCGGGAGCTGGTGCTGCGCCGGCTCACCGAGTGCCTCGGTCGCGACCGCACCAAGCACCAGGTCGCCGAGGTGACCTCGCTGGGCCTGGTCCAGATGACCCGCAAGCGGATCGGCCAAGGCCTGCTCGAGGCCTTCTCCGAGCCGTGCGAGCACTGCAACGGCCGAGGGGTGAAGGTGCACCTCGAGCCGGTCGAGGCGCGGACCGGGCTGCGGCACTCGGGCGAGAACGTCGACCGGGTCGAGCGGGTGGCCAGGGCCGCGAAGGCGGTCGCGCACCGACCTGCCGACGGCGGTGCGGGCGACGGATCGACCGACGGCCCCGCCGACGGGAAGGCGACCGCTGCACGTCCACGCCGGTCCCGGGCCAAGTCGGCCGCGGCCGCACCCGAGCGCGACCGACCGACACGAAGCCGGCCGACACGAAGCCGGCCGACACGAAGCCGGCCGCGCGTCCGCGCCGCCGGGCCACCAAGGCGCAAGGGGCGCCCGACACCGGTCGGCTAGAGTCGGGGCGAAACCAAGGGGAGCTCGCAGGAACGGCGGGCTGAGAGGGTGGCACGCCGCCACCGACCCTCGAACCTGATCTGGGTAATGCCAGCGGAGGTATCGGATGGGTCCCCTGCTCCCGTGCGCGTCGCGGATCACGGCGCGCACGCGTCCGGCCCGCGTGCTGGCCGCAGCCGCCGTCGCCGGCTCGTTGCTGGCCGCGTGCTCCACCGCCGGGTCACCGGCGCGACCGCCGGCGACGTGACCAAGGCCCCGCCCGCGTCGGTCGCGCCGACCACGGTGACGCTCCTGACCCACGACGCCTTCGCGGTCGACAAGTCCCTGCTCGAGTCGTTCCGGCAGCGCACCGGCATCACCGTCAAGGTCGTCACCGGCGGCGACGCAGGCGAGGTGGTCAACAAGGCCGTGCTCACGGCCGGCAACCCCGAGGGCGACGTGCTGTTCGGCGTCGACAACACCCTGCTGTCCCGCGCGGTCGGCGCCGGCACGTTCGCGCCGTACCGGCCGGCCGCGCTGCAGCAGGTCGACCCGTCGTTGCGTGCGCTGGTCCCCGGCGACGCCGTGGTCCCGGTCGACTACGGCGACGTCTGCGTCGTCGCCGACGACAGCTGGTTCGCCCGGCACGGCGTCGCCGAGCCGACCTCGATGGCCGACCTCGCAGACCCGCGTACCGCGGGCGGCTCGTCGTCGAGAACCCCGCGACCTCCTCGCCGGGGCTGGCCTTCCTGCTCGCCACCGTCGCCAGGTACGGCTCCGGCGGCTGGCAGGACTTCTGGACGCGGCTGCGCGCGAACGGCGTCAAGGTCGACGACGGCTGGACGAACGCCTACGACAGCGACTTCACCGGCGGCGGGCAGAAGGGCACGTACCCGCTGGTGGTCAGCTACGGCACCGACCCGGTCGCGAGCATCGAGTTCGCCGACCCGAAGCCGACCCGGCCGACGGTCAGCGTGCTCGCGGACAGCTGCTTCCGCCAGGTGGAGTTCGCCGGCGTGCTGGCCGGCACCCGGCAGCCGCAGGCCGCTCGGATGGTGGTCGACTTCCTGCTGTCCCCGCAGTTCCAGGCCGGCATCCCGCTGTCCATGTACGTGTTCCCCTCGGTCGGCTCGACTGCGCTGCCACCGGTGTTCAGCCAGTGGGCGGTGCAGTCGCAGCATCCGTTGACCGTCGCGCCGGCCGAGATCACCAAGAACCGCGAGCAGTGGGTCGAGCAGTGGACGCAGACGGTGCTGCACTGACGAGCGCCCCGGTCGCCACCGGACCGGGGCCCGCGGGCGGACCGGTGCCTGTGCGGGGACCGGTGGCGGCCCCAGGACCGGCGCCGGCCTGGGTGCTCGGGCTGGTGCCGGCCGCGTTCCTGGCGTTGTTCTTCGCGTGGCCGCTGGTCAGCATCCTCTCCCGTGGGTTGTCGACCGCCGGGCTGGCCCGGCTGTCCGACCCCTACACGTGGCAGGTCGTGCGGTTCACGCTGGTCCAGGCGGTGCTGTCGACCGTGCTGACGCTGTGCGTGGCACTTCCGGGTGCGTACGTCACGGCCCGGCTGGCGTTCCGTGGGCGGCGGGCACTGGTGGTGGTCATGACGGTGCCGTTCGTGCTGCCGACGGTGGTGGTCGGGCTGGCGTTCCGGCAGGTGCTCCCGCCGTCCTGGGTGGGGACGCTCGCCGCGATCCTCGTCGCCCACGTCTTCTTCAACTACGCCGTCGTGGTGCGGGTCGTCGGCGGGCTCTGGGGCCAGCTGGACCCGCGGTACGAGCAGGCTGCCCGCAGCCTCGGGGCGCGGCCGTGGCGCGCCTTCCGCACGGTGACATGGCCGCTGCTGCGGCCCGCCGTGGTGGCGGCGACCGTGCTGGTCTTCCTGTTCACGTTCACCTCGTTCGGGGTGGTGCTGCTGCTCGGCGGTCCGGGCAGCAGCACGCTCGAGGTCGAGGTCTACCGGCGCACCGCGCAGCTGCTCGACCTGCCCGGCGCCGCGGTGCTCGCCGTGCTCCAGCTGGTGCTGCTCGGCGTCGTCCTGCTGGTGGCGGCGCGGGTGCAGGCCCGGGGCTCGGTGCGGCAGGCGCTGCGCGCGCCCGGGCAGCACGGCGGGGCGGTCCGCGGCGCCGGCCGCCGGCTGCTCCTCGGCGCCGTCCTGGTGTCGGTGGCGGGGCTGCTGGTGCTGCCGATGGCGGCCCTCGTGGTCGGCTCGCTGCGCGTGCACGGGGCCTGGGGGCTCAGCTGGTGGCGGGCCCTGGGCTCGGTCGACGCCGGCACGACCGCGTACGCCCCGCCCTGGGACTCGGTCCGGGTCTCGCTCCAGTACGCCGTCGTCACCGCGGTCCTGGCGGTGCTGGTCGGCGGGCTGGCCGCCTGCGCCGTCGCCTACTCCGGTCGCGCCGGCGGGCTGCTCGGCACGGCGGCCACCCTGCCGCTGGGGACGTCGGCGGTGACGGTCGGCTTCGGGATGGTGCTGGCGTTCTCGCGGGCCCCGCTGGACCTGCGCGGGTCGTGGTGGCTGGTGCCGCTGGCGCACACCCTGGTGGCGGTGCCGCTGGTGCTCGCGGTCGTGCTCCCCGTCCTGCGCTCCATCGACCCGCGGCTGCGCCAGGTGGCCGCGATGCTGGGCGCGCGGCCGGCCCGCGCGTGGCGCACGGTCGACCTGCCGCTGCTCGGCCGGGCGCTGGCGGTGGGGGCGGGGTTCGCGTTCGCCGTCTCGCTGGGGGAGTTCGGCGCGACCGCGTTCCTGGCCAGGTCGGGCTCGCCGACGCTCCCGGTGCAGATCGCGACGCTGCTGCAGCGCCCTGGCGAGGTGCGCTACGGCGCGGCCCTGGCGCTGGCCACGGTCCTCATGCTGGTGACCGTGCTGGCGCTCCTGCTGGCCGAGCTCGCGCAGCCGGCAGCGCGGAGGGTGGGCCGGTGACCGGCGGCGCGCTCGTGGTCGAGGACGTGACCGTGGCGTTCGACGGCCGGACGGTGCTGGACCACGTCGGCCTCGAGGTCGGTCCGGACGAGATCGTCTGCCTGCTCGGGCCGAGCGGGTCGGGCAAGTCGACGCTGCTGCAGGTGGTCGCCGGCCTGCTCGCGCCGGACGGCGGCCGGGTCTGCGTGGGCCGGCACCGACCTGTCCGGGACGCCGGCGCACCGGCGCCGGTTCGGGCTGGTGTTCCAGGACGCCCTGCTGTTCCCGCACCTCGACGTCGCCGCGAACATCGGCTACGGGCTGCGGGTGGCCGGGCGGTCCCGGACCGAGGTGGCTGCCCGGGTGGCGGCACTGCTCGGGCTGGTCGGCCTCGACGGGTACGGCCCGCGCTCGGTCGCGACCCTGTCCGGCGGCGAGGCGCAGCGGGTGGCGCTGGCCAGGGCGCTGGCCCCGTCTCCCCGGCTGCTCCTGCTGGACGAGCCGTTCGGCGCGCTCGACCGGGACCTGCGCGACCGGCTGGCCGGCGACGTGCGGGCCCTCCTGCACCGGCTCGGGACGCCGGCCGTGCACGTCACGCACGACCTGGCCGAGGCCGATCTGGTCGGCGACCGGGTGCTCCGGCTGCCGGACCTGAGCCGGCCCCCGGCCGCCCGGCCGCCGGCCCGACCACCGGTTTGACCCCCCTGCGACGCCCCCGTACCCTTGCCCTTCGGCGTGCCAGGCACGTCCAGACGTCCGCGCCCTCGTCGTGCCGCCTCGACCGTGGTCCTTGACCGTGGCCCTGCGAGCCGGCCGGGTGCCCGTTCACGAGCAGGACAGGAGTCCACGGTGTACGCGATCGTCCGCGCCGGTGGCCGTCAGGAGAAGGTCGCCGTCGGTGACGTCCTCGAGGTCGACCGGCTCTCGGGGGAGCCCGGCGACTCGGTGCGGCTGCCGGCCCTCCTGCTGGTCGACGGCGACTCCGTCACCTCCGACGCGGCCGCGCTGTCCGGGATCACCGTGACCGCAGAGATCGTGGCCGCCACCAAGGGCCCCAAGATCGACATCCTCAAGTACAAGAACAAGACCGGCTACCGCAAGCGGCAGGGCCATCGTCAGAAGCTGACGCAGGTCAAGGTCACCGGCATCGAGACGAAGTAGGTCCGGAACTCATGGCACACAAGAAGGGCGCGTCCTCCTCGCGCAACGGGCGCGACTCCAACGCCCAGCGGCTCGGCGTGAAGCGCTTCGGCGGCCAGCTGGTCGGCGCGGGCGAGATCCTCGTCCGCCAGCGCGGCACGCACTTCCACCCCGGCGTCGGCGTGGGACGCGGCGGCGACGACACCCTCTTCGCGCTGGTGCCGGGCAACGTCGAGTTCGGCACCCGGCGGGGCCGCCGGGTGGTCAACGTGGTCTCGTCGGCCGAGTAGCCACCCTTCGCGTCCGAGAGCGGCCGCCCCGTTCAAGGGGCCGGCCGCTCTCGCGCGTCGGCGGCCGGGTCCCGCATGCGGGACAATGCGGTATGGCCACCTTCGTCGACCGCGTCGTCCTGCACGTCGCGGCCGGGTCCGGCGGCCACGGCTGCGTCTCGGTCCACCGGGAGAAGTTCAAGCCGCTGGGCGGCCCGGACGGCGGGAACGGCGGCCACGGCGGCGAGATCCGGCTCGTCGTCGACCCGTCCACGACCACGCTGCTGGACTACCACCGCTCCCCGCACCGTCGCGCCACCAACGGCCGGCCCGGGATGGGCGACCACCGCAACGGCGCGGACGGCGAGGACCTGGTCCTCCCGGTGCCGGACGGCACCGTCGTCACCGACAGCGACGGGACCGTGCTCGCGGACCTGGTCGGCGCGGGGGCGACGGCTGTCGTCGCGGCCGGCGGGCGCGGCGGCCTCGGCAACGCGGCGCTGGCGTCCACCCGGCGCAAGGCCCCCGGGTTCGCCCTGCTCGGCGAGCCGGGGGAGGCCCGCGACGTCGTCCTCGAGCTCAAGACCGTCGCGGACGTGGGCCTGGTCGGCTTCCCGAGCGCCGGCAAGTCCAGCCTCGTGGCGGCGATGTCGGCGGCCCGCCCCAAGATCGCCGACTACCCGTTCACGACGCTGGTGCCGAACCTCGGTGTCGTCGAGGCGGGCGAGACCAGGTACACCGTCGCGGACGTCCCGGGGCTGATCCCCGGCGCGAGCGAGGGCAAGGGGCTGGGTCTGCAGTTCCTGCGCCACGTGGAGCGCTGCGCGGCCCTGGTGCACGTGCTCGACTGCGCGACCCTCGAGCCCGGTCGGGACCCCGTCAGCGACCTGGACGTGATCGAGGCGGAGCTGGCGGCGTACGGAGGCCTCGAGGACCGGCCCCGGCTCGTGGTCCTGAACAAGATCGACGTTCCGCAGGCGCGCGAGCTGGCCGACATGGTCAGCTCCGACCTGCAGGCCCGTGGCCTGGCCGTGTACGAGGTCAGCGCCGCGACCCACGAGGGCCTGCGCCCGTTGTCGTTCGCGATGGCCGAGCTGGTGGCCAGGGCGCGCGCGTCGGCGCCGCCGCCGGACCCCACCCGGATCGTGCTGCGGCCCCGGGCCGTGGACGACTCCGGCTTCACGCTCACGGTCGAGGACGGCCGGTACATCGTCCGCGGCGCCAAGCCCGAGCGATGGGTTCGGCAGACCGACTTCAGCAACGACGAGGCGGTCGGCTACCTGTCCGACCGGCTCGCCCGGCTCGGGGTCGAGGACGCGCTGCGCGCGGCCGGCGCCGGCCCGGACGACGAGGTCGTCGTGGGCGGCGTCGGCGGGGTCGTCTTCGACTGGGAGCCGACCCTCAGCGCCGGGGCCGAGCACCTGGCCGCCAGCCCGCGCGGCAGCGACCAGCGGCTCGAGGGGCGGTAGCCCCGGTGCGCGAGGCGGCCCGCTCGGCCCGCCGGATCGTCGTCAAGGTCGGGTCGTCGTCGATCACCAGCCGCGCCGGCGGCCTGGACGCCGGGGCTGTCGACGCGCTCGTCGACGCCCTGGTCCTGCGCCCGGCGGAGGGCGCCCAGGTCGTGCTGGTCTCCTCCGGCGCGATCGCGGCCGGGCTCGCGCCGCTGGGGCTGAAGGCGCGTCCGCGCGACCTGGCCACCCAGCAGGCGGCCGCCAGCGTCGGGCAGGGCCTGCTCGTGCACCGCTACACGGAGGCGTTCGCCCGGCACGGGCGGACCGTCGGCCAGGTGCTGCTGACCGCCGACGACCTGGTGCGCCGCACCCACTACCGCAACGCGTTCCGCACGTTCGACCGGCTGCTTGCCGTCGGGGCGGTGCCGGTGGTGAACGAGAACGACACCGTGGCCACCGAGGAGATCCGGTTCGGCGACAACGACCGTCTGGCCGCCCTCGTCGCGCACCTGGTCCAGGCCGACCTGCTGGTGCTGCTGTCCGACGTCGACGGCCTGTACGACGGCGACCCGGGGCGCCCGGGGACCAGGATGCTCGAGGAGGTCCGCAGCCCGGCGGACCTCGAGCACGTGGACCTGGGCCGGGCCGGCCGGGCCGGCGCGGCCGGCGTCGGGACCGGCGGCATGCAGACCAAGGTGGAGGCGGCCCGGCTGGCGACCTCGTCCGGCATCCCGGCGCTGGTGACGTCCGCGGCCCTCGCCGGGCCGGCCCTGGCCGGGGAGCCGGTCGGCACGTGGTTCCACCCGACCGGCTCGCGGCGCGGCGCACGCCAGCTCTGGCTCGCGCACGCGGCCACGCCGCGCGGGCGCCTGCACCTGGACGCGGGGGCGGTGCGGGCCGTCGTCGACCGGCGGCTGTCGTTGCTGCCCGCGGGGGTGACCGGCGTGGACGGCGACTTCGCTGTGGGCGATCCGGTGGACCTTCTCGACGAAACCGGTCACGCCGTGGCCCGAGGTCTGGTCAACTTCGATGCATCCGAACTTCCCGGACTTCTCGGTCGTTCTACCCGCGACCTGGCCCGGGAGCTGGGACCGGCGTACGAACGCGAGGTCGTGCACCGCGACGACCTGGTGCTGCTGCGCCGCTGACGCGGACCGGAGGTGGCCGATGGACCAAGCGGCCACCCCGCCCGGCCTGCACCCCGTCCCCGATGGGCGCGACATCGAGGTGGAGAGCGCGGCCCGGCTGTGGCACGTGACGCTCACCGTCGGCGGCGAGACTGTGCCGGTCGAGGAGATCAGGGCGGCCCTGGAACGGCTGGCCGCCGAGCACCGCTTCCTGCTGGACGGGCGGTACGCCGACGACCGCGCCGAGGTGCGCTACTGGGAAGAGGCGGAGTACCTCGAGGACGCGGCGGCGATGGCCCTGCGGCTGTGGGGCGAGCACCGGGCCACCGCACAGCTGCCGCACTGGGAGGTGCTGGGGCTGGAGGTCCTCGAGCGCGAGACGTTCCACCAGCGCGGCCGGACCGGCGAGCTCGACATCCGCCTGGCCGGAGTCGGCGGGCTGCGGCCCCTGCGGCGCTGACTACCCTGGTCCGATGGACACCGTCGCACCCGGGGACTGCGGTCCGCCCGAGCCCCCGGACGAGGAGCGCTCCGCCGTGCTGGCGTGCGCGACGAGGGCCCGGGCCGCCGCGGTCGCGCTCGCGGCCCTGCCGCGCGCCGTCAAGGACGCGGCGCTGGTCGCCATGGCCGACGCGCTCGACAAGCAGGCCCTCGACATCGTCGCCGCGAACGCCGAGGACGTGGCGCTCGCCGTCGCCGACGGTACCCAGGCCGGTCTGGTCGACCGGCTCACGCTGACCGCCGACCGCATCGCGGACGTGTCGGCCGCGCTGCGGGACGTGGCCGACCTGCCCGACCCGGTCGGCGACGTGGTCCGCGGCTCGCGGCTGGCCAACGGGCTCGAGCTGCGCCAGGTCCGCGTCCCGCTGGGCGTGGTCGGCATCGTGTACGAGGCCCGCCCCAACGTCACCGTGGACGCCGCCGGGCTCTGCCTCAAGAGCGGCAACGCCGTGCTGCTGCGCGGCTCGTCCTCGGCGTACCGCACGAACACCGCCCTGGTCGCGGTCATGCAGGAGGCCCTGGCCTCCGCCGGGCTGCCGCGGGACGCGGTCCAGCTGGTCCCCGGGACTTCGCACGACTCCGTCCGGCACCTGATGACCGCCCGGGGCCTGGTCGACGTGCTGATCCCGCGCGGCGGCGCGGGACTGATCCGCAGCGTGGTCGAGGGCTCGACGGTCCCGGTGATCGAGACCGGCATCGGGAACTGCCACGTCTACGTCGACGCGTCGGCCGACGTGCCGAAGGCGGTCGCGATCCTGGTCAACTCCAAGGCGCAGCGGACCAGCGTGTGCAACGCCGCCGAGACGTTCCTGGTGCACGCGGACCTGGCGGGCACGTTCCTGCCGGCCGCGCTGGCGGCGCTGCGCGAGGCTGGGGTCACCGTGCACGGCGACGCGCGCATCGAGCCGTACGCGCGGTCCGCCGGCGCCGCGTTCGAGTCCGTCACCGAGGAGGACTGGTTCGCCGAGTACTACTCCCTGGACATCGCGGCCGGGGTCGTCGACTCGATCGATGCCGCGCTGACGCACATCCGCCGGTACGGCAGCGGGCACACCGAGGCCATCGTCGCCGACAGCGAGACGGCGGTGCGCAGGTTCGTGGCCGGCGTCGATGCGGCTGCCGTGATGGTGAACGCGTCGACGCGCTTCACCGACGGCGGCGAGTTCGGCTTCGGCGCCGAGATCGGGATCTCGACGCAGAAGCTGCACGCGCGCGGGCCGATGGGCCTGCCCGAGCTGACCACGACCACGTACGTGGTCGTCGGCGACGGCCACATCCGCGGCTAGGTCGGCCCTGGGGCGACCGGGGTCAGCTCTGGCAGGCCGACAGGCGCAGGCCGGCGGTGCCCTGGAGCTGAACCTTGATGTGCTGGGCGTCGGTCCACGACTCGAGGAACTGCACGGCGGTGGTCCTGGTCGCGGCGCTGGTGAAGGTGGCGTCGTCGACGAAGCAGGTTCCCGAGCCGCCGTCCGTCGACACGTACGAGTCGCCGGCCCATCCGTCGAGCTTGGCCGTGTCGACGCGATGCGGGTGCGCGGCGTCGACCGCGGCCCACAGCCCCAGCTGGCCCAGGACCCCGATGTCCGCGACGTCCCCGGGCGGCGCCTTCGGCGTCGGCGGGCGGGTCGGCGCCGGCAGCGACCCGTCGAGCCACTGCGCCGGGTGCAGGATCTGTGCCGACGTGGCCGGCGGGGTTCGGAACGCCTTGTCCACCGCGGCGTTGCCGCCGGCCTTCACGAGCCCGTCGACGAACTGCTCCCCGAACGCATAGGGGATCCCCTCGAAGACGTCGACGATCGGCGCCGACGAGGCCGGGGCCGAGCCCTGGTCCGCGTCCACCTGGTCCTGCCAGGCGGTGCTCTGCTCGTCGTAGTAGTCGTCGGCGACCCGCTCGGCGTCACCCTCGACGAGGGCCCGGGTGGTAAGGATCGTCTCGTCGTCGGTGCGCGCGGACGCGTCGAGGCGGCCCAGGTCGAAGTTCTGGTCCTGCAGCGCGTGGGTGAGCTCGTGCACCAGCGTGTACTCCATCGACGGCGTCCACGTGGTCCCGCGCACGACCAGCCGTCCGCTGTCGTTGTTGTAGAAGCCGACGACGTCCGACGTGGTCGCGGACCGGTCCGCGTTGTAGAACGAGTCGGCGTCCGGGACGAGCCCCATCGCCGCGAACGTCGTGCCGATGTCGTCCGGGTCGCCGGGCAGCTGCGTCGGATCCGAGCCGCCGCCGCTGTCCAGCGCGGCCACGAAGTCGGCGTCGGAGAGCACCTCCGGGTTCACCGACTTCTTCCACGCCAGGCCGCGGTCGGACGCGATCCAGGCCTGCAGGCGGGGGAGCTCGGCGAGGATCTTGGCCCGGGAGACCGCGAGCGCGGCGTTGTCGGCCGCGCTGTTCGTCCGGTGCGAACGGTTCACGCCGACGATCGCGGCGAGGAGGACGAGCACGACCAGCGAGGCGA
The DNA here is from genome assembly GCA_963771835.1 of uncultured Actinomycetota bacterium. Lineage (GTDB taxonomy): Bacteria > Actinomycetota > Actinomycetes > Prado026 > Prado026 > CAVQCJ01. Next base: position 316,473 of record CAVYVA010000002.1, on the reverse strand, counting down.
CGAGCCCGACCAGCAGCCCGCGTCCGCGCTTCGGCGGCGCAGCTGGGTAGCTGGGGTAACCGGGGTAACCGGGGTAGCCGGGGTAGGTCGGGTAGGCCCCGTACCCGGGGTTCGTCGTGGTCGGGGAGCCGCGGTACGCCAGGTGGTCCGGCAGCGCCGGGTACGCCGGCCGATAGACCGGAGGGTAGGCGTACGGGTCCGACGCCGGCTCGGGCCCGCCTGGCGCCGCCGGCGAGCCGCCCCCCTGGCCGACGCTCACGGCGGGGACGGTACCAGGACCGCCCCGGCCGTCCGCCGGAGTCGTGCTCGCGTTCATCCGTTTGTACGCTGCGGAAATGGCCGGGCCGAGCGACTCCGTCGACGGGCCTGCCGCAGCGCCGCCGGATCCCGGCCGGCCGGTGCCCGGCTGGGTGGGGCCGGTGTTCTTCGTGCTGGCCGCGGTGACGCTGCCGTGGATCGTGTTCCTGTGGCTGCGGCTGCCCAGCCGGGACCTGTCCGAGCACTACCGGCTGGCGTGGGTCGGGTTCGACCTGATGCTGGCGCTGGCCCTGGCCCGCACCGGCTGGACCGCGTGGCGGGGTCTGGACCACGTGGAGCTGCCGGCCGTCGCGTCGGCGACGCTGCTCATCGTGGACGCGTGGTTCGACGTGACCACGGCGAGCACCCGGACCGGGGCGAGCGCGGCCTTGCTCACCGCCCTCGTCGTCGAGCTACCGCTGGCCGCCCTGTGCGTGTGGATCGCGATGAACGCCGAACGGGTCCGGCGCGAACGGCTCCACTGGGCGCTGCACGTGGATCCGGCCCGGCTGCGACGTTAGGCTCCCGGCCATGACGAGTGCGATCGCGGCGTTGCTGGCCGAGTCCACGACGGAGAACCCCACCCCCGCGCCGGCCGTGCTCGGGCTCGTGGCCCTCGGCACCCTGCTGCTCGCCCTGTTCATCGTCACCCGGTTCAACAAGGACCGCTGACGGCCACTGCGCTGCTCGACCGCCTCGTCGGCCTCACCGAGGCGCTGCGGGTCGCCGGGCTGCCCGCATCACCGGCGGAGACCGTCGAGGCGGCGCGCGTGCTCGGCGCCCTCGAGCTGCTGGACCGCGACGCGCTGCGGGCCGGCCTGGCCGCCACGCTGGTCAAGCGGTCGGCGCACCGGCCGACGTTCGACACGCTCTTCGACCTGTGGTTCCCGGCGGTCACCGGGGAGTCGGGCGCTCCCGGGCCGACCGACGGCTCCGGCGCCGACCTGCGCGGTGAGCTGCGCGCGCAGCTCCGTCTCGCCCTGCTCGCCGGGGACGACGGTGCCCTGCGCGGTGTCGCCGTGGCTTCGGTCGGCGCACTCGGCCGGGCCGAGACCAGCCCGGGCCGGCAGGCGTACTTCGGGTACCGGGTCCTGCGTGCTCTGTCGCCGGACACGCTGGTGGCCGGGGTGGCGGCCGCCCTCCTGGACCGCTCCGCCGGTTCGGACGCCGTCTCGCCCTTCGACGAGGAGGTCGCCCGCCGGCTCGTCCGCGGGCGGGTGGCGACGTTCTCCCGCTTCGTCGACGCGGACGTGCGCCGCCGGCTGGCGGAAGATCGTGGGCCGCAGGCCGTGGCCAGGACCTCGGCACCGCCGCTGCTGGACCAGGTCGAGTTCCTGCGCGCGTCCCGGGACGACCTGGCGGCGCTGCGCCGCGCCGTGCACCCGCTGGCCCGACGCCTCGCCACCCGGCTGGCGGCCAGGCGGCGGACCGGCCGCAGCGGCCGCCTGGACGTCCGCCGGACCATCCGAGCCTCCATGGGCACCGGGGGAGTCCCGGTGGTGACCCGGCACCGGACGCGGCGACCGCACCGGCCCGAGCTGGTCCTGCTGTGCGACCTCTCCGGCTCGGTGTCCTCGTTCGCCGGGTTCACGCTCATGCTCACCTGGGCGCTGCACGAGCAGTTCGCCAAGGTGCGGGCGTTCGCGTTCGTGGACGGCTGCGACGAGGTGACCCGGTTCCTCGACCTCGCGGACGACCTCCCGGACGCGCTGTCGCGGATCAACCGGGACGCCCGGCTGGTCTGGTTCGACGGGCACTCCGACTACGGGCACGCCTTCGAGGAGTTCGCGCAGCGGTACGCCTCGGCGGTCACCCCGGCGGCGTCGCTGCTGATCCTCGGCGACGGCCGCACGAACTACCGCGATCCGGGTCTGGCCACCCTGCGCCGGCTGGCCGGCGCGGCCCGGCACACGTACTGGCTGAACCCGGAGCCGCGCGGACAGTGGGGTGGCGGCGACTCGGCCGCGCCGCGCTACGCCGAGGTGGTCGAGATGGTGGAGTGCCGGACGGTCGCTCAGCTGGAGCGGTTCGTCACCCGCCTGCTGCCCGCCTGAACGGGTTGCGCAGCCGGGACGGGCGAGCCGTAGCCAGGCCTGCCAGCAGCGTGACTGCGAGGCCGCCGCACACGATCATTGACACGGCGGCGGGCACCCGTCCGGCGGCGGGCGCCGTCGGCGCATCGAAGGCGCCGGCCGGGAAGATGCCGGCGGCCGCGCTGCGTGCGTCGAGGGCCGCGAGCCGGGCGGTCAGGGCCGCAGCCGCCGGCGACGCGGCCGGGACCACGGCGACCTTGGCAGCGGGGACCGCGCCGCGCACCGCCGACCTGGACGCCCTGGCCGCCCTTGCCGCGCGCGCCGCGGCCGTCGACGACGTGTGCGTGACGTGGGTCGTCGTGTGCTTGACCGGCTTGGGCGCGGTGGTCGCGGGCGCGTGGTAGCCGGAGGTCTGCTCGAAGTCGATCGTGAACCAGTAGTTCCCGTTCTTGCCGACGGTGACGCCGATGCCGACCTTGTTGTAGCTGCGGTTCAGGATGTTCGCCCGGTGCCCGGCGCTGGCCATGAACAACGACTCGGCCTGGGTCGCCGACGCGGCGACCGCGGCGTTCTCGCCCAACGAGGACCAGCCGCTCACCTGGCTGGCCAGCGACGGGTTGTGGGCGAGCTGACCGGTCGCGGCCATGTGGTTCGACCAGGCCCTGGCGATCGACACCAACGTGCTCGAGCTCTGCAGCGGGGCCAGCCCGTGCCTGGCCCGGTCGGCGTTCGTCAGCGACAGGAGCTTGGACTCGAACGAGGGGACCGACGCCGAGGCCGGGACCGCCAGCGCGCCGGCGAGCACCGGCGCGGCCAGGGTAGCCAGCAGGGTCGCGAGCACGTACGTGCGTGCACGCTGCCACGAACTGATCACGCAACGACTCCCGGGAGACTCGACTGGACGCACAACCTACCCACGTCGTTACCGGTTCGACACCTTCTCGCCGGACCTGAACCTCCGGCCTCCCGAACGCAGGCTCCGCAGCCGGGTTAGGTTGTCGGCATGGCCGAGATCGCGGCTGGTGCCGGTGGGACGGACGGGGCTGGTGGGGCGCCGGCCGGCAACGAAGACCAGGAACCCGTCGACGAGCAGCCGCGCCGGCCCGGGCCGGTCACCCGGGTGCGCACGGTCCTGTTCGAGCCAGGCGGGGGCGGGGTGCCCCGCGAGGACCACCTGGCCACCGAGGAGCCGCTCGAGGTCCGGGTCGGCCAGCGGCGGGTCGCGGTCACCATGCGGACGCCGGGCGCGGACTTCGAGCTGGCCGTCGGCTGGCTGCTCAGCGAAGGGCTCCTCACCGGTCACGACGACGTCCGCGGGGTGCGCTACTGCACCGACGTCGAGCTCGACCCGGACGAGCGCTTCAACGTGGTCACGGTCGACCTGGTCGACCCGGGCGCCGATCCGGGCGGTTCGCGGCCGTTCCTGGTCTCCAGCGCGTGCGGTGTCTGCGGCCGGGAGACCCTGGACGACCTCCACGGCCGCGGCTACCACCAGGCGCCGGTGGGACCACCGCTCGACCCGCACCTGCTCGCGTCGCTGCCCGAGCGGCTCGGCGAGCGGCAGTCGGTGTTCGAGCGCACCGGCGGGCTGCACGCAGCGGGGCTGTTCGACGCGGTGACCGGCGAGCCGCTGGTCGTGCGGGAGGACGTGGGGCGGCACAACGCGGTGGACAAGGTGGTCGGCTGGGCGTTGCTCGCCGATCGGCTCCCGCTGCACGGCCACGTGCTCGTGGTGAGCGGGCGCGCCTCGTACGAGCTCTGCCAGAAGGCCGTGGGAGCCGGCGTCGTGGCGCTGGTCGCGGTGTCGGCGCCGTCGTCGCTGGCGGTGAAGGTGGCGCGCGAGTTCGGGCTCACCCTGGCCGCCTTCGCCCGCGCCGGCCGGGTGACGGTCTACGCGGGCCAGGAGCGGCTGGCGCCGTAGCCGGGCGCGGCTGTCCGGGATCGGGCCGCCCCCGCGGTTAGCCTGCTCGGATGGCAGCGCGTCGGCTCGGCGTGATGGGCGGCACGTTCGACCCCGTGCACCACGGGCACCTGGTCGCCGCCAGCGAGGTGGCGGCCCGGTTCGAGCTGGACGAGGTCGTGTTCGTGCCCACCGGGGAGCCCTGGCAGAAGACGGGGCGGCGGGTGACCGCCGCCGAGCACCGGTACCTCATGACCGTGATCGCCACCGCCTCGAACCCCCGGTTCAGCGTGAGCCGGGTCGACCTGGACCGGGACGGGCCCACGTACACGATCGACACCCTCACCGACCTGCGGGCCGAGCGCGGCGACGACGTCGAGATGTACTTCATCACCGGCGCGGACGCCCTCGGCCAGATCCTGTCCTGGCGGGACGCCGACCGGATCGCGACCATGGCCCACTTCGTCGGGGTGACCCGTCCCGGGCACCTGCTGACCGACCCGGGGCTGCCGAACGGGCGGGTCAGCCTGGTCGAGATCCCGGCCCTGGCGATATCCAGCAGCGATTGTCGCGAAAGGGTGGGGCTTAATCAGCCGATCTGGTATCTCGTGCCGGACGGAGTCGTGCAGTACATCGCCAAGAGTGGCCTCTACCGCCTGGAAGGCGGTCAGGCCTGATGCCCGGACGTCACAGCAAGGACGGTCCGGCGCTCGACGAGACGTGGGCCGCCACTGGGGCCCTCGAACCTGCCGTGCCGGCGTTCCCGCCGCCGACCTCGGCCCCGGTCCAGGTCCCGGCCCACGTCCGGGCACCGGTCCAGGCTCCCGTCCAGGCTTCCGTCCAGGCTCCCGTGCAGGCTCCCGGCAGCTCCGGCCCCGGTCGCACCTGCTCCGGTGGTGGACCTCATCCCGACGCCAGCCGCCTTCTCGGCCCCCGTGGGCACCGGGTCGGCCGCCGAGGCGGCGCCCGTGCTGCCGGTCGGCTCGTCGGCCCGGCGCGCGGCGCGCGAGCAGAAGAAGCGGCGCTCGCGCCGGACCCGGCTGCTGGGGGGCGGCCTCGTCGCCGTGCTCGCGGCGGTCGCCGTTTTCGCCGGGTACCGGATCCTGCTCGGCAACGGCTCCGCGGGCCCGGCGGCACCGGCAACCGTCGTCCGGCCGCAGACCACGCTCCTGCTCGAGGTCGTGAACGGCCAGCGGCAGACCGTCGCGGCGGTCCTCCTGGCGCACGACACCCGGGCCCAGGGCACCGGGTTCGGCGCCCTCGTCCCCAGCTCGCTCGCGGTGGACTCCTCCGGGTCGGGCGCGGGGACGTTCGGCGCGACCTCGGCCAGCGGGTCGGCCGACTCGTCGGCCGCAACCCTGTCCGACGTCATCGGGGTCACCGTCGACGGCACCTGGGTCCTCGACGGTGCCGGGCTCGCGGCGCTGGTCGACAGCGTCGGCGGCGTGGACGTCGACGTGGACCGCGACGTCACCGTGACGGTCGCGGCGGCGGCACCCAGACCCTCGCCGCGGCCGGCCACCAGCACCTGACCGGTGCCGCCGCGGCGGCGTTCGCCACCTACCTGGCCGCGCAGGAGCCCGAGCAGAGCAGGCTGGCCCGGTTCGCCGAGGTCCTCGGCGCGCTGTTCCCCAAGCTGCCGGCCGACTCCGCGGCGCGTGCCGCGCTGCTGAACGCGCTCGGCGCGCACAGCAGCGCCACCGTCCGGCCGTCCGCAGCTGGACACCTTCCTGGGCGGCTCTGCGCGGCGACGCGACCGGCGACCGGCTGGCTTTCGACACCCTGCCCACCCGGTCCCTGGACCTGGGCACCGGGACCCCCACGCTGCTGATCGACCCGACGGCGACGGACGCCCTGGTCAAGAACAGCTTCTCCGGCTCCCTGCCCGCCCAGCGACCCCAGGGCGCGATCCGGGTGGTGATCCAGAACGGCGTGGGCACCCCCGGACTGGGCGCCAAGGCGCGGACCAAGCTCGTCGTGGCCGGGATCACGTACGTGAGCGGCGGCAACGCCGGGCACTTCGGCTACGCGCACTCGCTGGTGCTCGTCCCCACCGGCTCCGGGGACGCCGGCGTCAAGCAGGGCCAGGCCGTGGCCAGGGCGCTCGGGCTGCCGAGCAGTGACGTGGCGCTCACCGACCAGGGCCAGACCATCGCCGACGTGGTCGTCATCCTCGGGGCCGACTTCAAGGCGTGAGACCCTGGCAGGGTCGGCGGAGCGCCGACGTACCCGACCGGAAGCCCACGCAGTGACTGCATCTCCCGAGGCCCTGGCCCTGGTGGCCGTGGCCGCCCAGGCCGCATCCGACAAGCAGGCCGACGACATCGTGGCGTTCGACGTCAGCGAGCAGCTGGTGATCACCGACGCGTTCCTGGTCTGCTCGGCGGCCAACGACCGGCAGGTCGTCGCCATCGTGGACGAGATCGAGGAGCAGGCCCGGGTGCAGCTGGGCGTCAAGCCGGTCCGCCGCGAGGGTGACCGCGACGCCCGCTGGGTCCTGCTCGACTTCGTCGACGTCGTCGTCCACGTCCAGCACGTCGAGGAGCGCGTCTACTACTCGCTCGAGCGGATCTGGCGGGACTGCCCGGTGATCGAGCTGCCCGAGGCCGTGACCTCCGGGAGCGGCCGGGCGGCGAGCGCCCAGGAGTCGCGCTGAGCCAGCGGCGGATCGTGCTCTGGCGGCACGGGCGGACCGAGTGGAACGACCTGCGGCGATTCCAGGGCCAGACGGACATCGGCTTGGACGAGCACGGCCGTCGGCAGGCCCGCCGGTCCGCCCGGCTGCTGGCCGCCCTGCCTCCGACCGCGCTGGTCAGCTCCGACCTGAGCCGAGCCGCCGACACCGCAGCCGAGCTGGCCAGGCTGACCGGGCTCGCCGTCCCGACCGACCCACGCCTGCGCGAGACGCACGCGGGCCGGTGGGAGGGCCTGCTCGCCGCGGAGATCAAAGCCTCCGACCAGGCGCTCTGGGACGCCTGGCAGGCCGGCGACCCGCACGTGCGCCCCGGCGGCGGCGAGACCCGGGGAGAGGTCGCCGACCGCGCCGCCGCAGCCGTGGGCGACACCCTCGTCGGTCTGCCGGACGGTGGCGTGCTGGTGGTGGCGACGCACGGGGGTACGGCCCGCGCGCTGATCGGCCGGCTCCTCGGCCTGCCGGACGGCTCGTGGCACGTGCTCGGCGGCCTGGCCAACTGCTCGTGGTCGGTGCTCGAGGAGGGCGTCCACGGGTGGCGCCTGGAGGAGCACAACGCTGGCCGGCTGCCGGAGCCGGTGGCCGGCACCGACGACGCCTGAGGGCGGTCCGGCCGTTTTCGGGCCGCTCGGGCCAGCGGCTATGCTGTCCCGGCCCGCGAGGGCACCCGGGGCTATAGCTCAGCTGGTAGAGCACTTGCTCGGCAGGCAAGGGGTCAGGGGTTCGAATCCCCTTAGCTCCACCGGGAAACGCCGCAGGTCAGAGCCGGTGACGACGCTGTTAGGCGTGGCCGGCTTGATCGTCTACGGGGCTCGGGGACCCTAACGGGGAGCCAAACACCCCAGGGCGCCGGTGAATCAGGTGCTGGTCGCCCCGAAAGCGTTGTCCGTCGGTGCTCGCCGCGTTGGCAATTGCCCGCGGGTTGCGTGTCCACCGGCGCCGGTGCCAGTTGGAACTGATCGGTTGTTGGGTGGGCCGGCGCACAGAACGGCACGTACTGTTCGGTCCGGTCAGCCTTTCGCCGCGTACAGGTGCCATCTGTCGGGGACGCCCTTGAGCTCGTGCTCGCCGGCGTCGGGGAAGGTCAGCCCGGAGCCGGCGACGAGATCCTTGACCGTCTGGGAGATCAACACCTGCGAAGGCGCGGCGAGGGCCGAGATTCGGGCACCGATGCTGACGGCGATCCCGCCGACCTTGCCGTCGATCAACTCGCACTCGCCGGTGTGGATCCCGGCCCTGATCTCGATGCCCAGGTCGCGGACCCGCTCGCTGATCTCCAGGGCGCATCGGATGGCTCGGGCTGGGCCGTCGAAGGTGGCGTAGAACCCGTCGCCGGCAGTGTCGTTCTCGACTCCCCGCCACTGGGCCAGTGCCCCGCGGACCAGTGCGTGGTGCCGCTCGACGAGCTCCTTCCAGGCATGGTCGCCGAGGGCGGCCTGCCGCTGGGTGGAGCCGACGATGTCGGTGAACAGCACCGAGGCCAGCACCGAGTCCAGCCCTGGCCGAGCCGGCTCCAGCCCGACGAAGTGGCGCACCGCCTCCAGCGGCGGCCCGAGTACGGCATCCATGGTCTCCGGGGTCGGCCACGTCGTCCGGGACGAGAACCATCTGCGGCTCGCGGGCATCAAGGCGGCGACGTGCTCGGCCTTGGCGAGGTGGCGGGCGTCGCCGAGTCGACCAACAGCAGGGTGGGGACGCGGACCGCCGGCAGGACGGCGCGCAGGTCGGTCTCGAGCCACAGCCGTGCCAGCGCTATGGCAACGTCGGGTGTGCAGGTGTTGCGGCTCGCCTTGGCCTCGGCGCGGATCTCGTCCATCGGGCGGTCGTGGGCCCGTCCATGGCCTCGAACTGGTCTGCCCAGGCCTCCCCGTACTCGATGGTGCCCCAGTGCTGCGAGCCCGGCCAGGTCAGCCTCGACCTCCTCCGGACTCCAACCCCACGGGTAGTCGTGCGCCCACGTCGTGCGCGGTGTCGGGTTCCACCACACCAGCCCGCGCACCCGGTCCGGGTCAGTCGCCGCCAGCAACACCCCGGGAGCCGCGTCCTCGAACCAGCCGCCGATCACGGTGCTCTGCGACCCGACCTCGTCCAGCACCACCCGCAGATCCGCAGCCCGCGTCTCCAGGTTGGGCGGATCCACGTTCCGGCTGGACAGGCCGGTCGCGCGACGGTCGTGCAGGATCAGCCGCCCGAACGATGCCAGGCCCCCAGCCACGCGCGCGTGTACGGGCTTTCCCAGACGCAGTCCATGTTGTGGTCGAGCTGCCAGGCGATGTCCACCGGGCCGTCCCCGACCACCTGGTAGGCCAGATAGGTGCCGTCATCAGTCCGCACGTATCGCGGGTCGGGAATCTTCACGGCCACATGCTCTGCCCTGGCCACGTCTCCCACAAGACTCTGGTGCCCAGCTCCCCGAGACCGACCGCCGCAGCGCACCGAATGTCAGTTCTGGAGCGCTCGGGCTGGGCGAACAGAACGGCACTTCGCGTGCACGCTGATCGGCACGCCATCGGCACACCCGTGCGCGTGGGCGGCGCGGCGAAGAAGATGGCGGTGTGAGGATCGGAGTGGCGCTCGGCGGTGGCGGACTGACCGGCACCGCTTTCCACGCGGGCGTCCTGTGCGCCCTTGTCGAGGAGATCGGGTGGGATGCGCGGGACGCCGAGGTCATCGTGGGGACGTCGGCCGGATCGACGGCCGCCGCGCTGATGCGGACCGGGTTTCCACCAGGTGACTACGTCCGCCGAGTGACAGGGCAGCCGATGTCTGCCGAGGGCGAGGCGATCCTCGGCGCCCTGCCGTCGTTGGTCGACCCGCCACCCGCGACGCGCGGGCAGCGGAGCCCGGCCGCCCCAGATCTTGCCCGTGCGGTGGCGCGGCGACCCTGGCGATACAGACCGGGAGTGGCAGCAGCCGCGTTGCTGCCAGCAGGCACTCGCCCGGTCGATCCCGGGGCCGCCCGGCTGCGGTCGCTGTTCCGTAGCTGGCCGAAGCGCTCACTGTGGATCTGCGCGGTCGATCTCAGTGATGGCTGCCGGGTGGTGTTCGGGCGGGATGCATCGGCTTCGGTGGGCGACGCGGTGGCGGCGTCCTGCGCGGTCCCCGGGTACTTCGAACCAGTGCTGATCGACGGCCGGCGCTTCGTCGATGGGGGCGCGTACTCGCTGGTGAGCCTCGATCTGCTGGCCGGGCTGGGGCTAGACGCGGTCGTGGTCTCCGCACCGCTGTCGACGCTCGACTGGGTCGCGGCCGACGCCGGCAATGCCCTCCGGTTACCGGCTCGCGCACAGCTGGAGCGCGAGGCCGCGCGGGTCCGGCGCAGCGGAACCCGTGTCGTCGTCGTCCAGCCGGACGCGCGGATGCGCCGCATCATGGGCACAAACACGATGGTTGCCGCGAGCGGCCCCCGGTAGCACTCGCGGCACGAAGCTTCGCTGGAGCCCTGTTACGGCAGCAGGCACCATGGTTGGCCGCTGAACTGATGCCTGAACCCACCACACCGCGCCCTGCCCGGAGAACCTGATCAGGCTCCAGTCAACATCCACACGTGTGCGGCAGCGCCGCCCTGTATCGGCAGTCCGGGGCGCGTCGTCGGAGTGCAGCTCGGCGCCTGCCCGGTTGGTGACGCGCGGCAACTCGTCTGACAGGACCATCACGGGATGCCACCGGGAACGTCGCTGATCTCCTACTCGGCGCCAGAGTCAACGATCGTTCCTTGGTGGTAGACGACCTGCCAGACGGCCGAAACACGACGCCAGACCGTAGCCCTCCGCGTGACCCTCGCGTCCTCACGCAGGACATACGTGAGCAGGTAGTAGTCGGTACCTAGTTGACGACAGAAGAAGTCCGACGGCTCCCACTCGTCGCGGTAGGCAGGATCGCCGTACCGCGCCTCGAGGATGAGCCAAATCTCGGCCCGCTGGTACTTGGTCCCTGACGCGCCAACCTCCAGAAGTCCGGGACCGTCTGGGCCATGAAGTCGTGGTGGGTCGCGCCCAGCTCCGGGTGATGGAGGATCGGTTCTCGGGCTGCGAGTTCCCGGCACACGGCGTCGACTTCAGGACTCATCACCAGACCCATCGACTCACGGTTCATACACACAGAATGCCGGATCGGGTGCGCTGCCACTTTGATGCGGGCGGCTTGCGGCAACTCCCGTTGTTCCCTCCCTCCCCGAGGGTGGTGGGTTCCTCAGAGCCGCCAAGATCACCGATCCGAGATGATCTTGCGAGAGTGGCCTCGGGGTCTGCGGATCAAGCGTGAGCGGCCGGCGGGGCGACGTTCCGCGTCGATCGCGACGATCACTATGGCTGTTACCGGCTCATAGGCACGACATCGACGGGCCTTCGCGCGGCCCGCTGTGTCACCGGTGATCCGGGGACGAGGTGCTGGCGGACGTGCACCATGCCAACGACGTATACCCGTGTCGAGGACAGTCGTGTAGGACCTGCCGCATCAGCTGCACGGTCTCCCAGACTCGCAGTTCGGCTTCGGTCATCTCGATTCGCAGCCGCACAGCCAGTTGGCATAGAGCGTCATTCCTGCACGGCGAGTCTCGTCAGGCACGTCTCCTGAGACGCACCAACTCCTGGGTCCGGTCCCAAGGGCTTGGTGTGAACTGGAGCACACTTGGTCAGCGCCCGGCACGTTTCCTCTGGCGCTGTCCATGGGGACGAGGCGGGAGACGATACTCGTTGTGGTCACTCAGCGGCAGCGCGTCTGGCCTCCTCGAAGGGGAGCCGGTCGAAGATGATCCGCATGTGGGCTATGCGACCGTCGGCGACCGTGGTCCACTCGGCTCCAGGTGCCGATGGCACGGGCCGGGTCTGCGTGTCGTAGACGACGACGGCGTGGATCTCATCCCCAAAGTTGGCGAGGAGTTGCGCACCTGTGAGGCTCCCGACAAACGGGCCCATGAACCCACGGAAGCCGCCGTGCCCTCGAGCCTGCCCGCGGGCGCGTCGCACGTGATGTCGTCGGCGATGTACGTCATCGCCCTGTCGAGGTCACCGGAGGTCCAGCTCTCGAAGTAGGCCAGCGCGGTCGCGAGGGCGGCCGGGGTACCCGCTGCGACGGCGCCCGAGCCTGTTGCGTCGGTCATCCTGGGCTCCTTTCGTCGATAGCTCATGAGCCTGACGCCGGGGTCCGACAAACCGCGTAGCTGGGTCTGCGCGAGTGCGCCACGTGTTCAGGAGCCCTGATGGCTGACGGACGAGGCCACAGTCACCGTGAGCCCAGGGGCGCGGCGCGATCATTCGGCGCAGCCGATGCGCGGCTTGAGGCGGCGGCGAGCCCCAACGATTCGGCGCGCGGCGCTCCCACGGACTCAGTTCCCGTTGTATGTGGTCAGCAGGTCCACCCAGGACGAGGACACGCCGATGGTGGGCTTGTAGTCGAAGACGCCAGCCGCAGTCACGACCTTGTAGGACAGATCGTTGCTCTGCTTGCTGTCACCGGTGGACAATGCCTGGCTGTAGCCGTCAACGGTGTCGTCCTGGTAGGCGGCTGCCCCGGGCATCCGCGGCCCACCCATGCCCACGACCAACTCATTGGCGAAGGCGGTCGCTTTGGTGTTCCCCGTTGACAGGGCGGTTCCGCTGCCGTGGCCCGACACAGCAAGATCCTTGCTCACCGACGTATAGCCCGTGGAGACCAGATTGCCTCGATGACCGCGTCGATGCTCACCCCTCCCCACTGCACCGAAATGGTGGTTCCCGCTGGCAGTGTGGCTCCGGTCAGCGAGTGGAACTGGTAACCGTAGGGCGACGAGAAGATCCGGGAGTTGTCCAGGGCGTAGGCGTTGCCCGCCGAGTCGCTGACGGTGAAGGCCTCGGACGCGGTATACGAGGCGATTCCGACGACCACCAGACTACCGGCTGTACCCCGCCGGCCGGGACCGTGACCGGGGCAGAGGTCATGCTGCCTTGCGCGGAGCCGACCGTGCCACCGAGCGCGAAACCGGTCGCAGTGCTGGTCGGGGACGGTGACGGAGAGGACGTCACGGTGCTGGTCGGGGACGGAGACGAGAGGACGTCACCGTGCTGGTCGGGGACGGAGACGAAGAAGACGTCACCGTGCTGGTCGGGGACGGTGACGGGGAGGACGTCGTGTTGGTTGGGGAGGATGACGGACTTGGTGAACTGCCAGGGAACACCTGGGTCCACGGCTCGGATTCGTTCCTCCCGGAGGAGGTGTAGGTGCCGTTGACGCAGTGCCGGGCGTCCACACCGCCGGTGTTGAGCACCTGGCCGGTGTCCGGGTAGCCGGTGGTCACCCCGCCGGCGGTCACGTTGACGACCGGGATGGCGCCGGAGTTCACGCAAGAGGCCGTGTTGCCGCCGTTGTAGGAGTTGGGCGCCTTGTCGGAGAGGTCGAGGTTCCCCGTGCTCGTCTCGGTCAGAACCATCTGGCCGTTGGCCTGCACGGTGAAGGTGCCCCACAGGCTGTAGGTCTTGGTCGTGGTGCCGTTACTGATCACCACCTTCGCGCTGACCGCGCTGATCGGCGAGCTGGTGGTGTCGACCAGCCGGATGGCCGCGGCGTCCCAGCAGATGTTGTAGGCCGACGAGGTGGGCCACTGCGGGCAGGCGGTGCCGATGAAGGCGGCCGCGTCCGTGTTCGGCCAGGGGCTGGGCGAGCTGAGCGATGGCACCGGGTGCGAGTGGGTGTCCATGTAGCCGACGTAGACCTGTAGGCCCGCGTCAGCCGCTGCGCTGGCGGCGCCCAGAGCGACTGCGCCGGCACCCGCCAGCATCACGAGCAGCGCCAGGATGGCGGCGACCGATGGGGCGAGGCGTCGGCGAATTGGTTGTGATCTCATGAGCTGCTCACCTTGGTAGTTCCGTCGCGCGGCAGCCGTCGCGAACCCGCCTCCTGAACGCGCCCTGCACTGCCTCCCGCACGGCACCCGATCGTAGCCAGCCTCAGTGTCCGCCTGGGGGCACAGCCAGGCAACAGCCCGGGGGCGCTGCAACGCCCCGAGCACCTCATCATCCCCGGTAGTCATGGTGCCCGACGGGCGCGCCAGAACGGCACATAGGTGCGCCCATCTCGCGAGTGTCGGCGGCCCAGCGCGAGCACCTAGGTTGGTGGCATTGCGCTCGGCCTCTCGGCTGATCCCGATGTGTGAAGGGCATGACCATGATCGACAAGAAGGTCTGGTTCGTCACCGGCGCGGGGCGTGGGATGGGCGTCGACATTGCCCGGGCGGCCCTGGACGCGGGATACCGAGTCGTCGCGACAGGGCGGGATCCGGAGCGGGTGTCCGAGGCGGTCGGAGGCGCGGACGACCTGTTGGTGGTCCCGCTGGATGTCACCGACCCATACAGCGCCGGCCTTGCCGTCCGAGCCAGCGTCGACGAGTTCGGGCGTATCGACGTGCTGGTCAACAACGCAGGCAACTTCAATGCGGGCTTCTTCGAGGAACTGACGGCGGAGGCGTTCCGGGCGCAGATCGAGACGACCTTGTTCGGCCCGGTCAACGTCACGTGTGCCACCTTGCCGATCATGCGATCTCAACGCTCTGGTCTCGTCGTGACGATCTCCTCAACGGCAGGGATCGCTGGCGGGGAGTTCCCCACCGCCTACGCCGCATCGAAGTTCGGGATCGAAGGCTGGATGGAGTCGCTCGCCCCCGAGATCGCGCCGTTCGGGATCCGCACCATGCTGGTCGAGCCCGGCTTCTTCCGCACCGAACTCTTGACGCCCGAGTCGACCGAGTATGCGGAGCCGTCCATCGAGGACTACACAGGGCGGACCGAACAGACAGTCACCAGCTGGAAGAGCATGAACGGCCAGCAGAGCGGGGACCCGTCAAGCTCGCACGTGCGCTGGTGTACCTCTGTGCGCTGGACGAGCCGCCACTGCGGTTCCCCGCCGGGGCGGATGCCGTGGACACGTTCGAGAGCCGGGCCAAGCTGCTTCTCGAACAGGCTGGCGCCAACCGCGAACTGTCATCGTCGCTCGCCTACGACGACGCCGGGACGAAACGCTGAGCCGAGTCCAAGGAACCTATTGCCGGTTCGATCAGCCCTCCAACGGCATTTCGGTGCGGCCGAGCAGGTGACGAGGTCTGGGACCGGCCTGGCCTTTCAGGAGCCGTGGCCTGGCATGCGTCTCGCAGGCGAGGGAGTATCGAGCGGTCACGCGTCACCGGACGCAGACCCGGCAACCTGCTGGCTGAGACCGATCGTTGTCAACTCGAAGGAGCACCATCGCCATGGACAAGCGAATACTGGGCGCCGCCGGGCTCGAGGTCTCCGCCATCGGCCTCGGCTGCATGGGGATCAGCCAGTCGTTCGGGCCCTCGCCCGACACGGGCCCACAATGGTGGCCTTCCTGCGCGAAGCGTTGTCGAGCACGGAGTCACCTTCTTCGACACCGCCGAGCTGTACGGGCCCTGCGAGAACGAGCAGATCGTCGGGGCGGCGCTCGAGCCGGTTCGCGACGAGGTGGTCGTCGCCACCAAGTTCGGGTTCGCCCTCGACGCAGCGACCGACAGCTGGACAGCCGACCCGACCACATCCGTGAAGTCATTCGAGGCTCGCTGCGCCGGCTACGCAGCGACCACGTCGACCTGCTCTACCAGCACCGCGTCGACCCCGCGTACCGATCGAGGACGTGGCCGGGACGGTCAAAGAGCTCATCCACGCCGGCAAGGTCCGCCACTTCGGCCTCTGCGAGGCGGGCGCCAGATCATTCGCCGCGCCCACGCCGTCCAGCCGGTGTCCGCCCTGCAGAGCGATACTCGCTGTTCTGGCGTGAGCCGGAGGGCGCCATCCTGCCAAGCGCTGCGGGAGCTCGTCGATCGGCTTCGTCCCCTTCAGCCCACTGGGCCGGGGCTTCCTCACCGGGACGGTCGACGCCGCCACCGAGTTCTCGGACGGTGACATTCGGGCCGGCCTCCCACGGTTCACCGCGAAGCCCGGAAGGAACCTCGCGCTGGTCGACCGGGTTCGCGTCGTGGCCGAGCGCCAAGGCGCCACCGTCGGGCAGGTGGCACTGGCGTGGCTCCTTGCTCAGGATCCGGCGATCGTCCCCATCCCCGGCACCCGTCGCCTGCCCCGACTCGAGGAGAACATCGCGGCGGCCAACGTGGCGTTGACCAACGCGGACTTCGCCGAACTCGATGACGCCTCAGCCGAAGTCAAGATCGTCGGCGAACGCTACCCGGAGGCCATGCAGCAGATGGTCAACCGCTAGTGCAGCGATCAGAGGTCTTCAGCCGACTGCCGCGCAGGCGCGCTAGAACGGCACTTCGGTTCACTACTCGTAGACGACCCCCCGGACGCCCGTCTTGTGGACGACGGTGCCGTCGGCGCGAGTGACTTCCACGCGGTCGAGTTCCAACCGGCCGCCGTTGTGGCCGCCTGCAACTCGCAGGGCGTTCCCGAAGTCGAGCCAGGCCACGCGGAGCGCGCCGGCTCGTCGCGGCGCGATGCTTGCCTGGACGGCCCCGCCTGGCCTCGACGAAGATCCGCACGCTCTACCACGGCGCTGTCTCGAAGGGCGAGTTCCAGGTCGTCGGCCAGCCTCGCCAGCCGCTGGGCCACAGCGTCGGAGGGCAAGGGTATTTCCTCGGTAACCTGCAGGATGCCGTGTTGCTCATCCGGCACCCGCCCGTGAACGGCACTTCTGCTCGCTCGACTTCTGGGCGTCGAACGGGATGGTCCCCGGCGCCGTTCGAACCTGTCAGCCGAGCCGATCAGTCGGTTCAGATCGAGGACGCAGCGACCATTCCGAGCTCGATCTGGAGGACGCTGCCACGGATCGGCCAGAGCAGAACCTCGCGTGCCCCTGCGGAGGCGTACTTGGCCAGGACCTCCGCGCAGTGCTGGGCGCTCCCGACCGGGAGGTCTGCGAGCAGCGCCGGGTCGCGGTTCAGCGCTGGCGCCAACACCTCGGTAAGCATCTGCTCCGCCTCCCGGCGGCTTTCGGTGACGTAGAGCCACATGGTGGCGACGGCGTCCGGGAAGGCGTCCGGCTCGCGACCGGCAGCCCGCAGGTGGTCGTCGAGCCGCGCACGCGCCTCTGCGAACTGGTTGGGAGTCGCGTTGTACGCAGAGGCAAACCAGCCGTCCGCCTCAGCCGCCATTGCGGCGAGCCGCCGGTCGGACCCCCGCTGCCGAACCAGACCTGTGGGGGAGGGTCGGGCAGCGGGGCGAGCTGGGCATCCGACGCATAGAACGTCCCGGGCTCGGCCGACTCGCCCCGCACGAGGCCGCGGACCAGTCGCAGCGCCTCGTCGAACCGCGCCCATCGCTCCGCGAAGGGGATGCCGACGGCGTCGTAGTCGACCTGGCTCGATCCGGGGCCGAGGCCGCCGACCACCGGGCCTTGCGCCAGGGCTGCGAGGGTTGTCAACATCTTTGCGACCACGACAGGGTGGCGCACCACTGGCAGCGTGATGCTCGTGGCGAGGACCATGTCGCCGGCAGCGGAGATGACGCTCGCGAGTGCGGTCGGGCCGTCGAGCCAGGGGTAGCGCCAGAGTAGGTGGTCGTTGGCAGCCAGCGTCGTGTAGCCCAGATCCCTGGCCGTACTGGCGTAGGTACGGAGGTCAGCACCGGTCGGGTGGCCGCCACCCAAATCAGCCAAGGGCAGATGCACGCCCAGTTTCATGATCCACCCTCCCGGACCACGACGGATCGGGCCGCCCAGGAAGGAGACGGGCGACGCAGCGTCGCGGGCACCCGCACATACTGGCGGATCGAGGGCTCCGGCCAGGCGAACAGAACGGCACTTCGGTGCGTCCAGATGCGACGCGAGGAGATCAGCGAGTTCCTGTCTGGCCGCCCACCAGCCCCTCCCACGACCACCGCGGCACCGGCAGCCCGGCTGGGACGTCCGAACCCTCGTCGGGGTAGGCGATCATGTCTGCCACCGCCCACTCCATGTACTCGCGCAGCGCCATCCGTAGCCCGGCGTCGGCCGGGAGCCCGGCGTCGTCAATCGCGCCGACGAAGCAGTCGACGAACCGCTGGCCGAGGTCGGTCAGGTCGCCATTCCCGGCGTGCATCGTCAGCAGCGACGTCTGGCTTCCGAGCCGCTCGGAGTACCGGGCTGGTCCGCCGAGCACCTCGCCCCAGTAGTCAGCAAGGTGGGCCACGTGGTTCGGGTCCAGGTCATCGTGCGAGAACGGGTGGTTCAGCTCGGGGTCAGCAAGACAGCGCGCGTGGTGCGCCGCGGCCAGGGCCAGCATCGCCGGCTCCCCGCCCGCGACGTCGTACAGGCTTGGTCGTACGTCGTTGGTCGCGGTCATCAGTCGAGTCTGCCACCCGGAGTGGTCACGCTGGCAGGGCACTGATCAAAGTGGCATGAGGGTCCGGCTCGATCCGGCCCGCTTGACAGTCACAGCAGCGCAACATCAGGGTCTTCTTTCGCCAGCCCGCGCCTTTTGCTGACGACCACGCGAGTCGTCGGATTGAGTGGCGGCTTAGAGTGCACGCCAGCTCGAATGCATGCTGACGGGAGGTAGCGCCGATGGTCTCCATCTTGGGCGAGTTCGTCAGCGAGACGTTTGACTACGACTCTGGTCGCCAGGTCACGGCGTACGTCCCACCGAATCCTCCCGAGGCAGTCGTGTTCACCGGCGATGGTGAGCTGCTCTCACAGTGGGGTGCAGACCTCGAGGCGGCCGACGTCCCGGCCACGTTGATCGTTGGTGTTCACCGGGCGGCTGATGAGACGCTGCGCCTTCACGAGTACTCGCCGCGGTTTGACCCGCACCGGTTCGCGGCGCACGAGAGGTTCTTCGTCGAGGAAGTCCGCCGCTGGACGGTGTCGCGGTTCGGTGTAGCGCCTTCTTCCGAGCGAACCGCGGTGTTCGGAGTTTCGGCGAGCGGAGAGCTCGCGCTCGCTTTGGGGCTTAGGCATCCGGACGTCTACGGCGCGATCTTCTGCGCCTCTCCAGGCGCGGGTTACCGACCGCCTGGCGTGATGCCGAGCTCGCTTCCGCGGGCGTACTTCGTCGCCGGCACGTTGGAGCCGTTCTTCCACGAGAACGCGACGCGGTGGGCCGCAGCACTGCGCGGCGCAGGCGCGGACGTCGTCATGACGGAGCGGGCCGGCTCCCACGGCGACGCATTTTGGCGCCAGGAGCTCGCACCGATGGTGGCGTGGGCATTCGGACCCGGGCGCGACTGAACGGCTCTTCGGAGTGCGCCTCAGGGCGCGTCGGCAACGTTAGGACCGCTTGCTCGACCGGAGTCGGCGTAGCGCGATCACCAGCGCACCAATGGCCGCCGCCCCCAGAGCAGCGCCCACGATGGTCGCCCCATTGATGCTCCAGAACGGTAAGCAGGGATCCGGGGCGCAGGCGAATGACGTGCTCGACCCTTCGGGCAGCGGCACCAGACGGCAGATTGAGAGGGAGTTGCACCCGTGGGCGCCCTGATACCAAAGGCCCAGGCCGGCACCGGCAAGGGCCCCAAACAAGACCATGGCCCCGAGGTACAGCACCGCCCCACCGGAGCGCGCCACCCTTGCCGTCAGTTCCTGGGTGTCCGTCCCCACGAGCGCATCATGCCGGATCGGGCGCTCGGGCTGGGCGAACAGAACGGCACATCGGTGCTAGCCGGCCCAGACGGCGTGCGCGACGCCGCAGATGGCGGCTCCGACCACTGCCCCGCCGAGGATCAGACCAACCGATGCCCACGTGCGAGTCCGGACCGGCCAGTCCGATGTCAGGGTCTCTGGCCGGTCGGCCAGCCAAGCGGTCAGTTCGCTGGCAAGGCGACGACCTCGCCGGAAGCCCGCCAGCTGGCCGCCAAGTGACCACGAGTACGCGGAACTTCGTGCCTTCGCCGTGGAGCCGTCCTCGTGCCTGACTACGAAGTAGAGCCCGTCATCGCCCTCAACGGAAACGATCCTTCCGATGGGCAGGCTCCAAGTAGTGAAGAAGTTGATGGCCTCAACGGCGCTGCGCCAACCCATCAGCCGGATACGCAAGATCCCTACATCGAGACCCGCGCATCCGCCAAACAGGGCGGCATCGAAGAGCGCTTTCCCGAGCGGTGGGCCGTTGACGCCGAACAGCACTGCGAGGGTCAGGAAGAACACAAGGCCCACCCATGCGACAGCGAGAATCGCAGCGTGCGGCCGCACCAGGACGACCCGCCGGGCGTGTGGGTGGGACGGTTGAGCCACCAGTGGATCATGCCTCCTGCCGCCCTGAAGTGTCTTAGCGCGACCCGAACCTAGTGCCGGGACTGGGTGGCTCCGTCCCGCACATGGCGGCACTTCGGTGCGGTCAGGCGCCCCGGGACGAGTTGGTTGCGGTGGGTCAGAGGAGAGCCGCGATTGCTGCAGATAGGCGTTCTGCGATCATGATCGTCGGGATGTGGGTGAATCCCGATGGCACGTCGGGCATGATCGAGGCGTCGACGACACTGATGCCGTCGAAGCCTAGAAGCCCACCCGACGCATCCACTACGGATCCCATCGCACAAGTACCGACGGTGTGGGGAATCGAGAACAGTTCCGAGCGGATCCACGCCTCGAGATTGTCGGGCTCGACCCGCTCCGGGCCGAAGCAGTACCGAAGGAGCGTCGGCTGCGTAGCGACGTGGACAGCACGCCGGTAGCCCTCGACGAGCCTGGTCAGGTCAGAGGGATCCTGCAGGTCGGGCAACTCGATAACTGGTGGGTCCAGCGGATCGTGAGACCGCAGTCGCACAACGCCGCGCGAGCGGGGGCGAAGGAGCACGATGCCGATCTCGAAAGTGGGTGGGTCGCCCTCAGGGTCGCTCAACCACAGCATGAGATCTGGAGTCTCATCGCTAGCGCGGCCCTCGCTGTGCCAAGTCGCGATGGCATGCAGGATCGGGCTGTCCCGCCCTGACTTGGTCGGGCCGCAGTCGAGAGCGATCGAGGGATGGTCCACCAGGTTCGCCCCTACTGCGGGCAGGTCGGCCAGCGGCCCGCCTGGGCCGATCCCGGATCGGAGCAGGATCGCCGGGCTGCCGTATACACCCGCGCACAGCACGACATGGCCGGCCTCGACGACCGATCCGTCGGCGAGTTGAACACCGACCGCCCGGGTACCGTCGAACATCACTCGGTCGACAAGAGCCTCACCGCGCACGGTAAGGCTCTTCGGCGTTCGGCTAAGGCGGCAGGTAAGCGTCAACCGTCGTGACCCGCCGTCCGTCGCGGACGTTCATTGGCATCCTGCCGGCGCCGACTGTGCGGGGCTGGTGTGGTCATCCACCCACTGGAAGCCCCCAGCAGCGAGGGCCTCGAGACCGGCACTGCCCACGTCGGTGAAGTCGAGGTGCAACTGGCGCGAGGACGGCATCGGACCGGCATCGCCATGCCACGGCCGACCGCCGAAGTCCAGGTCCGACTCGAGACTGACGAAGTACGGCAACACGTCCTTCCAGGCCCAGTGCGAGACACCGAACGCGGCCCAACCGTCGTAGTCGGCAGGTGCGCCGCGCGGCGTGAACCGGGTCAGCCACGATGTGCCACCCAAGATTCTCTTCCGCCGCACCGGCTGTCGGCGTTGCGCACTCGAGTAACCCCAGTCGAAGGCCTCGCGCTCAATCGTCCATCCGTTACGAAGTTCGGGCGGCATGTCCAAACGTCGATCAGGCCCGGCCTCGAGCAGGAGCACAGAACGGGTCTTCGGTTCAGCGAGACGCGCCGCGACGACGCAGCCTGCAGCACCCCGCCCACGACCACGACATCGAACACCTCGCCTCCCAGGGTCGCCCCCCGCGCAGCGACCATAGGCGCCCCGGTCATGGTTCACAATCGCCCTCCGCCGCGCCCGCGTTCGCTCCCCAGCCCCCCGCTCCGCCTGTGAAGGCCAGGGCCACGCCGACTGCGCGATTTACCCGCCTCAGGCGTCTGAGCCTCCACAGCCGTCAGCAAGAACCACTCGCAGGATGAGCCGCTAACGGCATTTCGGTGCGGCCCTCCGGACAGCAACTCCGTGCTGCGGTCGCTTCGGCTGCATACACGGCTTCCGCGTTTGTCCCGCCTCTGATGACGGTCAGGAGGCCGTACTGGTGCGAGCAAATCTAGATCTCATCCCGCGGGCAAGAGTCATAAGCGGTCGCGATCAGGCGAGTGAATGCGTCGTCCTCGAGACCCGCAGGTCGTCGACGCGGCCAACTGGTGCCCAGCCGCGCGCGAGTTGCACAAGATCATGCCGGTGCACTCCGCGAGGTCCCCCACCCGGACAGTCGCGTCGGCCTGCGGTGCGCCTGCGGCGCTGAGCTCACGCTGGATGGCGAGCATCGTTATGCCGTCCAGCCGCGGGCCGTCAGGCCGACGACTGTGCCGTCGCGCCAGAACCCGACGTTCGTGACCTCGCCCTCGGCGATCCGGCCCGTCTCGTCGACAAGCAGAGCCTCGTCAAAGCCCGCCGCCGCCGCGATCTGGCCGAATCTGCCTTGTCCCCCTCCCCGCGTGCTTGAGCCGGGCGACCGGCCGCTGGAAGTGCTGGGTCAGCATGGAATGCGGGCGCATCGGCATCTCCTTCGGTCGCGAACTGTCACGATCAGCCCGGCCCAGTATCCGTAAACGCGGACGCTTGCGTCAGGCACGCCATCGAGCGCGTGCCGAATGCGAGCCCGAACGAGATCTCCGTCAAGTTCCCGGCCGTAGATTCACGGTGCGCGCCAGCCAGCCGGGTCAGGTGAAAGTCAAGACCGCGCGTTCGGCCGTTGCGGACCTGCATGGCTGTGAAGTGTCCCCAGCCTTCGTGCTCAAGGAGCGCCACCTCCTCGTCATCGGGATCGTTGCCGTTAACTTCCATCCGCAGCACGTCGGTGAGCACAGGTCATAGTATGCGGCGCCTCCACCGGTCAGTACTACGCTGCACTTGCCGCCTTGCGCGAACTCGGCGAGTCTCAGCCCGGCTGCGCAGAGACCAGAACGGCATCGCTCTGGTCTCGCCGTCACCATGAGCGCGGGGAAGCCACCGGCGTCCTTGATGCCCAACACCGTGCACTCGCGCATGGCCTCAACGTAGAAGGCATCTGCTTGGGCCGCGCTGACCGGCACGGGGCACTCCGCCTGGCGACCCACGCCCACTATCGGCGCACTTCTGCGCGCGTTGCCGAGAGTTGAGCGCCTAGCATCCTCAGTGTGCCGGCTCCTCATCAGCGGAAGGCGGGGGCGCGGGACCCCAACGTCCCGCGAACGGACGAAGTCAGCAGCGCCCTCGTCCAAGTGGGGCTGGGCGGCGGATACCTCTGCTCGCCGCTGCACAGTGCCTTGAACTGTGGGAGATCAGCCGACTCAACCCAGCGGCCTCACGGGGAACCGTCGAGGCCAACATCGCTGGTTCTGTCCTGCTGGCCGTTGGAGTTGTGCTGTTCGTCCGCGCACTTCCTTTCCGCAACACTGCTACCGCCGCTGGGCCGGCGTTTCGTCTGCTGGCCATCGCGGGAGGTCTCCTCGCGGCTGGACAGCTCGCCGTGGCCTCTGCCGAGGCCAAGACGGTCATCCCGACGCCCCTCGTCCGCGTCGTGGTCATCTCTGCCGCCGGCTACGGGGCCATCGCCGCGGGATGGTGGGCCTGGTACCGAGCGGCATGGGGGCAACGCAGGCGTGTGTCGGCGGCGTCACGACGTGACTGGCCGATTCGCCGACGCGTGACACAGGTCGCCCTGGCATCGGGGTACGGGCTCTTCGCTCTGGCCGATGTCCTGACGGCGCAAAGACACCAGCACGCCGATGCGACGTTTCAGTTCGGCACGCTCCTGCGCGCCGCCGGCTTCGGGATTGCCGCCATCGGCCATTGGCAACTCGTGGCCGCCCTGGCATGGCTGACGACCGCACAGGCAGCCCGGACGGGTATGGCGCTCCTGGGAGTCGGCGCGGGCATCCTGGCTGTCGCGCCCTACCTAGCGGGCACCATGCCGTCAGCGCCCTCCACCACCCAAGCCCTTGCCTACCTAGCGATCGCGGTTGGCTGGCTGGGATGGGCCGCTGCGGGAGTGGGGGCCAGCGCCCGGAGCGGCTGACGCCGGCGCACCTAATGCCGGATTGAGGCTCTCGGCCAGGCGAACAGAACGGCACGTCGGTCCGCTCGCGAGCTCGCGTGTGATGGACCTTTGGACGGCACGCAGCCCCGCGGGGAGAGCCCGCGGGGCTGCGCCCCGTTTCGTTTGGGTAGCTACTAGAAGTGGACCGTGCCGAGCCATGTGGTGAACTCGGTGGCGATCGCCTGTGTGTCTGGGTTGTCGGTGTTGTAGCCCTCGTACAGCAAGGTGGCGGCCGTTCCTTTGCCCTGGTCGACGATCGCCAGGTGGAACGTCCGTCCCGGTGAGGCTGACCAGCAGTTGGTCCGTGCGTCATATGCGAAGTTGCAGCGGGCCAGCCCGGCGGCGAACTTCCTCAGCGCCACCGTCATGGTGGTGGCGCGGGCTTGCCGTCCACCGTGGTCGTCGCGACGTCGGTGACGGTGCCATACCCGAGCCGCTGGACGGCCTTCCAGTCGTCGACGTACTGGGCGTAGGTCGGCTGGGTGGCGTAGGTCGGCTGGGTGACCGTGGTGCCGTCCAGCGGGTACATGTAGTTGACCGTGTACAACCGGATGGAGCGATCCTTGCCGGTTGCGCAGAGTGCTGGCGCTGGCCCGCAGTCGGCCTGGGCGTACCCGTAGGCGCCGGGGTCGGACTCGGTGGCGGCCGAGGCGATCCAGTGCGGCAGCTGCACGGTCATCGGAGGGGTCATGGTGTCGGCGAAGACCTCGATCGGCGGCCGCGCCTGCGTGCTCGGTGTCGGCTGGGGCTGAGCGGGCTGGGCCGTGGGTCGGTTGATGCGCGAACGCAACCCCTGCGACGACGATCAGAACGGCGGCCGCGCCAACGGCGACCCAGACGCGGCGGTGACGGTCGACGGAACGGAGGGACTCGTGGAGGTGGCGCTCGGCGTCTTGCGTGTCGAGGGACATGTCGATCTCCCGGGCTCTCTGGTGCAGCGCGGTGGACAGCGCCGAGGCGAACTCGTTCATGCCCAGGCCTCCATCCGCTTCTGCAGGGTGGCGGTGGCTCGGCTGGCGTGCTTCTTCACCGAACCGGAGCTGACACCCAGCCAGTGGGCGATCTGGTCCTCGGAGAGATCGAGGTAGTAGCGCAGCACGATGACCTCGCGCTGGCGCTGCGGGAGCCGCTGAACCGCCGCGAACAGGTCGTCGCCTTGCTGGCGGTCGACGCCCGAACTCTCGGCGGACGGAGCGGTTCCCCCTTCGGCGGAGATAGAGGGAGCGTTCGGTGTACCGCCGACGGATCCTGGTCCGGGACCCATACACCACGCTCTTGTCGAGATAGACAACCGCCCCCGCCGGGTCGCGCAACGAGCCCCAGCGGCGGTACAGGCTCTCGAAGGCGTCCTGGACGACCTCCTCGGCGGTCTCCCGATCGTCGACCAACAGACCGGCCAATCGGACCAGGCGCCGACAGTGCAGGTGGAACAACAGGGTGACCGCCGCGCTGCGCGATCGTGGGGGGTCGGCGCCCTCCCACGTCCTCGTCGGTGCCTCTCATCGCAGCCCCTTCGAGCTCGGTGTCGACCACCAAGTCGCACGAGCGCCCGCCAGGTTGACACCATCGCCTCGACAATTCCCATGCGCGCGAAAGACGCATCTCACCGATCAGGCGGGCGCACATACTGCCGGGTCTTGGGCGGCCGCACGGCCCCCGAGACGAGCCCCGCTGCCCGGGTCGTCTCGCTAGAGGCGGGCCCCCTCGCCGCCCAATCTCCGGGGGGAGGAGCGGCGGCGGGGAGCCCGTACGAGCCCTCCGCTGCCCGACTAGCTGGGGTCGGTGGGGGGTTCTGCTCATGACAGTACGCCGGTTAGTGGACTCCCGCTGACCACCGGTCCCGGAGGCTCGTCGCCTTCGCCGATTCCTCGTCGCTTGTCACATCGCCGAGGCGTCTCCAGGGTCTCGCTTGGTGACGGCGCTGGGGGAAGCCAGGCCACGACGAGGGCTTGCCAGTGCCCGTGGCTGTCCTGGCGCCAGGCGTACACAGTCGCGGGAGTCTGCTGGTCGCCGAGCTGTACCCAGCAGGGCTTGCCGTCGTCCGGCTGAGGGTTGCGCTGGTCCGGGCTCGGCTGCCCGCCGATCGGTCGCTGGGCGAGCGAGGGCCGGTCCTCGCCGTACTTCATCCCGCCGGCCGCCATGAGCGAGTATGGCACGGATCGAACGGTTGTTCGAGCCGCTCGGCATGCGACCGGTACTGTCCCGAATGGCCAGGCCCGCCGATCACTCGATTGACGAACCTCCTGAGCGCTACACCTAGAACGGCACCTACGGTCGGTCCGGGCAACGTGCAAGATCGTCAGCCACCTCGGCGCCGAGACCCATTCGGGCAGCCAGGGCTCCCACAGCGGGTCAGCACAAGCGCGGCATTCTCAAACGGACTGGACCGAAGAGTGGGCCGGACAGTCTGCTGAGTCGCATCCGCATACTGTGGCATCCGGCGACCGTTCACAACATTCGTGGTAGTCCCAGACCAACTGGCTCGAAAATGTGGCGGCCGGGTATACCAGATCTAGGTGCAAAATGAGCCCGCATCGGACGCTCGACGACCGGAAGCTCGCCTCGCCAGCACGACGAACATGGCAATCGAGACGATATCACCGACCACCGTATGTCGGAGGTATCGAGTATTGCGATTGGCGCGAAGACATTCCACAGATAGATTGAATACGCGCGTTCGCCGAGCCACCGCATTGGGCGGCTTGCCAACAGCGACCCAACTGCCGATCATGGCCGTGTCACGACACTGATCAATGTCACGAGCGTCAGTCCGATCTGCGACGATCACCAGGGAGGCGGAAGATGGTTTCGATATGCCAGGACTGGCAGGAGGGCAACGGCTAGCAACGCGCAGGGCGCAAGATACTGAACCGTCCGCGACAGCCAATCGTTGTGAACGACTATCGCGAGCAATGAGCCGACCAGGATGGGCAGCGCATTTGTGTCGCTCCCGAAATACTCGTGCTGATCGAAGATCACCTCTCGGCTCAGGCCGAGGTAGAGGTTGAGCGCCAGGGTATCCCGATGAACGACCCGTGAGCGCGGCGAACAGCCGAGGATTGCGACGATAGCCCCAGAGCAGGGCGACGGCCACAGCAAGTAGAACTGCTCCTCGACCGAGAGCGGCCATGTGTAGTTGAAGTAGTCCTTCGTGGCGAAAAAGTGGCCAGTCCAGTCAAAGAGGTTGTTCTATATGCAACAGCTGCGCCGGCGGGTGCGAAAATCTGCCCGACACCGAGGTCTCGTCGACCTATTAGCAGCACCACGATCGTCACCGCCACGACCGTCACCAACGCGGGCAGAGGCGCGCCGCGCGTCGGCGATAGAACGCAGCGGACATCGATGGTGCCGGTTTGGAGTTCGCGGACCATAGGCTGGTGATGAGATACCCCGACAGGCAAAAGAACACTGTCACACCGACGAAGCCGTCGATGAGCGGCTTAGTGGGGGAGTGCTGGCCGAGGACCAGAAGAATTGCCACGCCACGGACGCCATCCAATCCAGGATGGTAACCACGGTCGCGCACGAGCCGACCTTAGCAAGGGAGGTGCTATCGGTGGCTCGACCGTCGAGCCGGTCCAGTTCGGTCGAGGAGCAAGTTGTCGCCCAGGTCGACGGCATCGAGTACGCCGCGCGGTCCCGTGACGATGATGGCGCCTTCGTGTTCCTCGGACTTACCCACGGTCGGTTGGTGTCCCGAGTCCAATCGAAAGTGGACTGACGGTCCTTGACGAAGCCGGGACAGCGACCGGCTGCGCTTCATTACCGTGCCTCGCACGCGAGCGATGTTCGGAACTCCGCGAAGATGTGGCCAGTGGGATGGGAGGCACTCGAGCAGTGGGGTGACGACGTCGCTCGCATCGAACCGCTCGCTGGCGGAGTCGCCAACGACGTGTGGAGCGTGCGCGTCAACGGGCACCTCGCGGTCGGTCGTCTCGGCGCCCGGAGCGACGCTGATCTCGCGTGGGAGACCGAGCTCCTCCAACACCTCGACCGTGAAGGTCTGACCGTGCCGGTGCCGATCCCGACGACGGACGGCCGGCTGTTCGCCGACGGTCTGGTGGTGATGACCTACGTGGAGGGCGGACCGCCCGAGACGGAGGCCGACTGGCGTCGCGTGGCCGACACGCTCCGCCAGCTGCATCGGTTGACGCAGGGCTGGCCGCAGCGCCCGGGCTGGCGATCGTCGACCGACCTCCTGCACGCCGAGACCGGGACGAAGATCGACCTCGGCGCGATGCCGCCTGAGGGCGTTGCTCGATGCCGAGCAGCGTGGGCGCGGCTCACCGGACGTCAGACGTGCGTCGTCCACGGCGACCCCAACCCTGGCAACGTCCGCATGACCGCGGATCGGGTCGCGCTGATCGACTGGGACGAGTCGCACGTCGACGTCCCCGACCTCGACCTGGTGCTGCCCCACAACGCCGCCGGTCTCGACGACGGCGCGCACGACATCGCCGCGCAAGCGTCGGCCGCATGGGAAGCCGCCGTCTGCTGGGACGACGAGTACGCAGTCAAGCGGCTCGCCGAAGTTCGAGCGGTCTGAGCAGCGGCAGCGAATCGAGAGCCGCGCCTAATGCCAGTTCTTCGGCTGTCAGGCGGCGCCGTCGATGATCGTGGTGACGACGTAGGTGGCGTGTCGGTCCAGGTTGCCCCGGTCAGCCCTCTAACGGCACTTCGGCGCGATCGCCGTCCTAGCGAGGTTCCAGGCGCTCAGCCGAGACGAGGCAACGCGCCCTCTGCCAGGAGAGCCTCGTGCGCTGCCCGGAACGCCTGACGCCCGGCTGGCGTGCCGCAGTACACGGTGGCGTGAATCAGTACCTCCTTGATCTCGTCGACCGATACGCCGGTAGCAAGCGCGCCCTTCACGTAAATGCCCAGCTCGTCGGGCCGCCCCAGCGCCGTCAGGATCGCAAGATTCAGCATGCTCCGTGTCTTGCGATCCAGACCTGGCCTGCTCCAGGCGTATCCCCACGCCCACTCGGTCACGACGCGCTGAAATGCCATCATGAACTCGTCGGTGTCAGCCAGGTTCGCGTCGACGTACTCAGCACCCAGCACATCTCGGCGCGCCTGAAGGCCCCTCTCGAACAGTTCGCTTTCTGCCATGGCAGGCGAGTCCTTCCTCAGTGGAGACCAGCACCGCGGGTGAGGTACGGCCGGCGCGTACGGCGCGCCCGATCATTGCTGTTTCCGGACTATCGGACATCGCTCCTAGCGCTGTCCATATCCTCGGCTCGTGCTGGCGGTTCGACAGATGATCATTCCGCGTGCTCGGGATCAGCTCTCGAACTGCACTGCAGTGCGCTACGACTCCCGGCTGTCGGTGATGGCGGTCCGGGGCACCAGTCGCAGGTCCCAGAGTTCGGCAGGGCTCCCAACTGCGTCTTCAAACGCACGGGCGACCACCTCGTAGCCGGTCTGCGCCGCCTCCCCAAGCGAGTCAGCCCGCACCCAGCATGAGACGCCGATCTCCCCCTCGGGAGCCGTCAAGTCGTAGGAGTAGGTGCCCTGCAGGCTTGGGTGGACCTCCTCGTCCGCCGGCGTGGGCAGATCGGCCAGCCACGTGGCCAGCGTCTCGAGGACTCTCGTCTGGGTGCTCGATGCCGCAGTGCCACGGCGCGGCACGATGTCGACACGCCAGAGCTGGGAACCCGTCCCGAAGGCAGCCATGCCGCATCTTCTCCAAGATCCACGCGGGCGCCCATGATCGGCACTGAGCCGTTCTCGGGTCACGCACAGGACCGACGGAGGTGGACGCCTGGGCGCGGCGCCGCTAGTTCGGCTCCTCGATGGCGATGTCAGTGCCGTGGACCGTCAGCGCCCAGACAACGAAGACAGACGACGTGATGAAGATGACCCCCCAGATCGGGTACATCGGCAGCCAGGCGAACCCGATCAGTCCGCTGGCCACCGCCAGAATCACACCGACGATCCTGGCCCACAGCGCTCCCACGAAAAGTGCGCCGCTCGCCACCACGACAAGGATCCCGAGCAACAGGTGGATCCAGCCCCACGTGGTGATGTCGAACTTGAAGACGTACTTGGGAGTCTTCACGAAGATGTCGTCCTTGAGGATCCCGGTGAGTCCGGCGAAGAACCACCACCAGCCCAGCATGAACATCATGATGCCGCAAGAAGGTCCATCCCAGGGCCGCGCCACTTTGGTTCCGCGCCAGACCATCCTCCTTTGACGATCCGGCGACGCAGGGACCATAAGCCGCGCCGCTGGTGCAGCAGATCGACTCTCAAGGACGAGCGTAGGGCCAGCACTGGCAAGCAGGGCCAGTTCGACGCGCCCTGGAACGGCACTTACGGGCTGCGGAACCGCGCCGGATGCCGGTTCTGTGCTGTGGATAAGTCGGAGCCGGGGCCGGTCGTCGTCCGGGAGGCGGCGACGAACCACGCAGCAGTGGAGTTCTGGGACGCGGCGGCCGGCGCCGGCGGGTCAGCTGGTGATGTCCTTGCTGGTAAAGCGGGCCCAGGCCAACGCACCGAAGACGACGATGTGGCAGCTGCAGCAGCGAGTTGCTGACCAAGGTGCCGACGTCGAGTACCCGCGCAACAGGTCTCCGAAGCCGAGCCAGTGGTGGGTGAACAGCAGGGTCCGTAGCGACCCGATCTGCGGAACCTGGTCGAGCACCTCCACGATGATCGTGACCGCGACCGTTGCGGCCATCGCCGCGATGGGCACCTCGGTCAGGGTGGAGATAAACATGCCGATGGCGACGATTCCAAGCAGCGCCACGACGACGTAGGCCGCGATACCGACCGCCCGAAGCAACCCGTTCGCGAGCGACACGGTGTCTCCGGACAGCAGGGTCAGGGCGTGCAGCCCGAAGGATCGCCCCTGTGACCAGCCCGGAGACGGCCACCATCAGCACCGCAGCCGCGGTGAAGGTCACGACTCCATGGCTTTGGCCGCGAGCAGACGGCTGCGGCCGACCGGGATGGTCAGCAGGTAACGCAGGGTTCCGGATCCGGCCTCACCGGCCACGCTGTCCCCGGACACGACGCCTACGGCCAGCGGCAGGAAGAGCGGCAGGCAGACCGTCAGCGCGGTGAAGACCAGGAAGAGCCCGTTGCCGCTGATCTGTCCTAAGAAGGCCGGGCCCTCACCACGGCGCGGGGTGGCCGACCGCACCGCGATCCCGATGAGGATGGGCG
Organism: uncultured Actinomycetota bacterium; assembly: GCA_963771835.1. Classification (GTDB taxonomy): domain Bacteria; phylum Actinomycetota; class Actinomycetes; order Prado026; family Prado026; genus CAVQCJ01. The sequence continues at coordinate 285,387 of CAVYVA010000002.1, read as the reverse complement.
GACCGGCGAGCACGGCCAGCAGTGCGAGGTTGCGCTTGCGCCGGAACACCAGGCCGATCTCACTGAGAGCCAGGCGACGGAAACCCCCGCGGCGCGCACGCCTTTCGTGCGACGGCGCCGCCCCAACCGGTGCCACGGATGACGCCGGGTGGTCCCCGTCGCCGATCCGACCCGGCCGGGAGCGGTCGGCCGTTGCGGTGGCCGGGATGGCCAGCATGGGTACGCCGGGGCGCGGGTCACTGGGCGACATCGAAGCCCTCCCCGGTGAGGCTGACGAACAGGTCCTCGAGGGTGGGCTGCGCGACTGCCAGGCCGGCGGGCACGTCAGCGAGCACCAGCCCCGGTTGATGTCTTCGGGGTCGCGGTCGCCCAGAGCGGCACTGACGATGCTGTGGGAGTCCGTGGATGCAGGTACTGCGCCGACGGACACGAGACCCAGCCGGGTCAGCACGACAGCGGCGCGCGCCGGATCGCTGTACGGACGACGATGGTCGTGGCGGACCCGCCGAGCACGTCGGTCAGCGGCCCCTGGGTGAGCAGCCGGCCGGCGCTCATGATCCCGACGTGGGTGGCGACCTGCTCGATCTCGGCGAGCAGGTGGCTGGAGACCAGGACGGTGGTGCCGTCAGCGGCGAGCTAACGGACCAGGTTGCGGACCTCGCGGGTGCCCTGCGGATCCAGGCCGTTCGTCGGCTCGTCGAGGATCAGCAGGTCGCGCGGCTGCAGCAGTGCAGCCGCCAGCCCGAGCCGCTGCTTCATCCCCGAGCGAGTACTGGCGGAACTTCTTGCCGCGCAGCGGCGTCAGCCCGACCCGGTCGAGCGCGGCCTCGATGCGCTGGTGCGGGTCGCCGGGTCGGCGGTCGCATCGCAGGCATCCAGGCGGCGCAGGTTGTCCGACCCGAGAGGTACGGGTGGAAGGCCGGCCCCTTCGACCAGGGCGCCGACGCGCGGCAGGACACGCCGCGCGGCGGACGGCATCGCCTGGCCGAGCAGCTCGACCTCGGCCGCTGTGCGGGGCCACCAGCCCGAGCAGCATCCGGATCGTCGTCGTCTTGCCGGAGCCGTTGGGCCCGAGGAACCCGTACACCGCGCCTCGCGGGACGTCCAGGCTGACGTCGTCGACCGCGGTCAACCGACCGAAGCGCCGGGTCAGGTCGACCGTGGCGACGCCTGCGCTCACAGCCGGACGGCCACGGCCCGGTGGCGGCCACCTTCTGCAGCGATGCCCCGGTCCACCGCGCCCACGAACAGCCGGCCGTCGTCGGTGAGCAGTATCGAGACCAGCGCAGTGGTGATCAACCGACCACCGGACACCTTCCGCGCCGCCCCAGCAGGAGCGACTGCGCCTGGCTGACGCTGTCCCCGTTCCCGTCCGGGCTCAGGGCGGACCCGTCCGTGACCACTACTGCGGTCCATCCGGTGCCGATCGTCGCGACTCCGTGGTCGGCCTTCCGGTCGCGGTCCGCAGCGGCGGGAGCTGGCCGGCGCCGGTCGTCGGAGTGACCTTGTACGCCGGACCGCGCCGTCTCCGGCGACGCTGACCGGTGAGGACCGACCCGCCGACGCGGTGGTGACCTTCGCGCCGGTCGGCGGGATGAAGCGGAACACGCTCGCGGGGGTGCTCGAGAACGTGACGTCGGTGTACCTGGTCTCGAACGCCGGTGTCGGCGGCGCCCGTGCGAACACCTGGACCCGCAGCGGCACCGACGTGTCGCTGTCGACGGCGATCTTCACCTGCCGACGAGCGAGCGGAGTCCTTGGGCTGCAGCACGAGCTGGTAGGCGGGACGGCCGGCGACGCGCGCCGTGTCGTCGACGCTGATCTTCGTCGTCGGGGTGATCGCGGCGATCGCCTGCGCCGCGGCCTCGGCAGGCGTCGGCAGCTGCCGGATGACCTGGTCCTCGGCCGACTTCCCGGCGTCCGCGGGGACGGTGATCTGGGTGGCCTGGTTGGCGCGGGAGGAGTACAGCCAGACGCTGGTGCCGTTGTGGACGACGTCGCTCTCGGCGAGCTCGCCGACCAGGGCGACCCGCTGCTTCTCCGGGCCGTCGAGCCAGACCCGCAGCGTGTGCGACCCGGTCACCAGGTTCGGCCAGGACAGCTCGGCCGACCCGGCCCCGCCGGGTGTCGGCAGCTCGGGCAGCCCGAGGTGCGCGGTCTCGACGACCGTCCCCGACAGAGCCGGCGCCCGGCCGCGGGCAGGTCGGTGAGCAGCTGCTGGGCGCTGCGGGCCGGCAGGTTCGGGTGGTCGGAGCCAGCGGCCACCCCGGGCAGGATCGCGGCGGCGGCGACGGCCGCCCCGGCGACGAAGGGGACGGCCCAGCGGAGTCGGCGTGCGGTGAGCGCGCATGGCGACCACGTACGCGAAGGACATGAGAGGACCCTGTCGAGAGGGCCGCAGGCGGCCGCCTGCTGGTGACGATGCTGCGCCACCGAGCGAGCCGATGGAGGTCCGGTGCGGCTCCTGGTGGTCGAGGACGAGCAGCGCCTCGCCGCGGCGCTGCGCCGGGCTCGTCCGCGAGGGCTTCGCGGTCGACGTCGCGCCCGACGGGCACCGCGCCCTGGAGCTGGCGGCCGACGGGTCGTACGACGTGATCCTGCTCGACCTGAGGCTGCCCGGGATCTCGGGCTACGACGTGGCCCGCACAGCTCGGGGCGCGGCGGACTGGACGCCGATCCTGGTGCTGTCGGCGAAGGACGGCGAGTACGACCAGGCCGACGCGCTGGACCTCGGGGCCGACGACTTCCTCGCGAAGCCGTTCTCGTTCGTCGTGCTGCTGGCGCGGCTGCGCGCGCTCGTCCGGCGCGGCCGTCAGCCCAGGCCCACGGTCCTGGTGGCCGGCGGACATCGTCCTGGACCCGGCCGCGCGAGACGTGACGGTCGCGGGGGAGCCGGTGAGCGCTGACCCGCCGCGAGTTCCGGCTGCTCGAGTACCTCATGACGCACGCCGAGCGCCCGGTCAGCAAGACCGAGCTGCTCGAGCACGTGTGGGACGTGGGCCCGGACGGCGACCCGAACGTCGTGCAGGTGTACGTCGGCTACCTGCGCCGCAAGCTGGGGCCGCACGCGATCCGGACCGTGCGCGGCACCGGCTTCGCCGTGCAGGCGTGACGCCGGCGACCGGGCCGTGAGGTCGCCCGTGACCGGCTGGTGGCGGCGTCGCTCGCTGCGGCTGCGGCTGACGATCGTGGCCACGGGGGTGCTGGCGCTGGGTCTCACGGTGGGCGTGCTCGGGCTCAGCGCGCTGTTCGCCCGGGCCCGCACGGCCGACCTCGACACGCAGATCCAGACCGAGGCGAGCACGCTGCACGCGCTGGTGTCGTCCGACCAGCTGACCCAGCCGCTGCCGGTACCGCCCGGCAGCCCGGTGCTCGCCCAGGTCGTCGACACCGCGGGCACCGTCCTCGCGTCGACGCCGTCCGCGGGCCGGGTGCTGCCGATCGCGCCCGCCGCGGAGCTCGCGACGCTGTCCGGGAAGGGACCGGCGAGCGCCGACGAGACCGGGTTCGGCGCGGGGCAGCTGCGGCTGCTCGTGGAGCCGGCCACGCTGTCCGGGACGCCGGTCCACATCGTCGCTGCGGCGTCCGTCGCCGACCTGCAGTCGACGCTCGCCCAGCTGCGGCGGGTGGTGCTCGTCGTCACCCCGCTGGTCGTGCTCGCCGCCGGGCTGGCCGCCTGGTACGCCCTGGGCGCTGCGCTGCGGCCCGTCGACGAGATGGCGGCCGCCGCGCAGGAGCTCGGCGCCGCGGACGACCCGACCCGTCCGGAGCGCACCCTGCCGGTGCCGCCCACCGATGACGAGCTGGCCCGCCTCGCCGTCACCCTGAACGACATGCTCGAACGCCTGCGCGCGTCGGCCCGGCAGCAGCGCGACTTCGCGGCCGACGCTGCGCACGAGCTGCGGACGCCGCTGACCACGCTGCTGGCCGGGCTGGACGTGGCCCGGACGGGCGGCGGCGGGACGGACTGGGACGCTGCGAGCGCCGACCGCGATCCAGCAGGCACGCCGGCTCACCGCGATCATCGACGACCTGCTGCTGCTGGCGCGCACGGACGCCGACCGGTTGGTGCGCACGGACCGGGTCGACATGCGTGGCCGTGGCGTCGACGCCGAGGTCGGACCGGTGGGCGCCGGCAACGGGCGCGTGCCCGTGCAGGTGCACGTCCCGGACGTACCGGTGGAGGTCGCCGGCGACCAGGCGGCACTGGAGCGGACGATGCGCAACCTCCTCGACAACGCCGTGCGACACGCCCGCATGACGGTCGTCGTGTCGCTCGCAGCCGATGGCCTCCAGGCCGAGCTGCGGTCTGTGACCACGGGATGCGGTGCCCGCTGAGCAGCTCCACCTGATCTTCGACCGTCTCCACCGTGACAACCCAGCCGGTCACGCGGCGCGGGCGGAGCCGGCCTTGGCCTGGCGATCGCTCGGGTGTGGTCCGGGCACACACTGGCGAGGTCACCGCTGTTGAACGTCCAGGCGGCCGTTCGCGCGCGCGTCACGCTCCCGCTCCAAACCAGCGGGACCGGCACCGGCAGCCTGGTGGTCCCGCTGAGGCTGTGACCGATCACGCAGCGGGACTTGGTTGCCGTAGCCTCGGTCGTGCAACCCTTGGCCCCTCCCGGGTTCGGGCCCGCTCAGGACCCGGCAGTCGGTTCAGAAGCGGTGGGCCGTCCAAACCGCCATCACTCCTACTAGGTGGGCGTCCATCCGAACGAGTAGAGCGTCAGCGCGACGAGGACGATCCGGGCCCCGGCGGAGATCTCGTTCGGCCTCTGGCCGACCCGGCCACGCACGCCGCGATCGATGGCACTGGCTGGGTACGCGGATCGCACGACCAGGAGCAACTCACCTCGGTGGGACAGATCTTTCGGATGGCATGTTCCACCCCGACTACCCCGACAAGAAGAACGGCATGAACAACCTGGTCGAGGCGTTGACCGTCCCAGAGCCATCGCGAGCCAGCCCGGGTTCATCGACGACGAGGCCTACTCGCGTTCGGCGGCTGGCTTCGGCGCTACGACCTCGCCGTGGCCGGCGTCGGCAGCACCGAGGTCACTCCGACCTACGACTGGTCGGGCGCACGGAGTCAGCGCACGAGTCCTCACGTTCCCGCGCGTTCCCACCCCACCACCTGACGAACTCCCTCGCCCACCTCGAGGAGGTCGTGACCTATCGGCCCACACCTGGTCCGGGACGGCCGCGCAGGTCCGCAGGTCAGCTGAGGAAACGCGAGTAGTCACGCGGCGGCGGGCTAACTTGGCTGAGATCGAAGTGCCGATCAGGTGCGACACTGGGCAGGCTTCGATCATCGCTGACACTGGCTCGTCGACGGATCTGCGCATACTCGGGTCATGACGATCGAGTTGAGCACGAGGCCGACGCCGGCCGACCGGGCAGCCCGTATGGCGACCAGTGCCCCCGCCGAGTTCGTCGCCCTGACTTGCCGACGATGCCCCCGTACCCGCTCGACATCGGGATTGTCGATCGCAACCTCATTGCGCACTACCGGGCGCAGCAGGTCGACCTGCCCGGAGAGACCCGCGACGACACCGACTCGCGTCTGGCTCTCCGATCAGCTGACCACTGATGAGCGCCGCCACCCACGACCGTTGCACGGTGGCCCGACCAGTGGAAAGCGACGCCAGGGTTGTTGCCGTGACTACACGCTTTTTGCGCTTGGGGTCCTGCGGAGCAATGGACTGCCCGCACGCAGCCGGGTCGGCTTCGCCGGCTACTTCGACCCGGCGCGCGCTTCGACCACGTTGTCCCGGAGTACTGGGTCGGGTCGCGCTGGTGGTATTCGATCCGAGGTCGACCCCGCCTCGGCACTGCTGCCTGATCCCTCAGACCTCGACGTCGGCGCGAGTGCTCCGTTCCAGACGGCAGCCGAGGTGTTCACGCTGATGGAGTCCGGAGACGTCGACCCGACCCGCTACGGCGTCGTACCCGGGGCCCGTTCAGCGGGGAGCGGTCGCGGTGGGTGAGGGGTTCATGAAGTCTTGATCGCTACGGAGACGACGTTCTCCTCTGGACGGCTGGTCGCTATTCCCCCCGTCGAGCATCCGTGCCGCCCGACGTGCGCGCACTCGTCTCCGAGATCTCCGACCTGTTACTGGCGGCCGACGCCGGCAGTCTCGACGCCGAGACCCAGCTGTACGGCCGCTACGCCTCCGATCCGCGACTCCACCCGGGCGAAGAGGTCACCCAGTTCTCCCCCTTCGGAGACCCGCCAGTCCACGTCGCGCGCCGGCGCCGGACCTCGCCTGTCGAGGGCGCACAGCCCGTCAGCGAGCACCTCTGCGAGCTCGGCAAGCCGGGATAGTAATGCACAATGGCCCCCGGGCAGTGGACGGGCTCCACCCTGAGGCGCTCGCGGGCGCCCGGTCAGCCCACTCTGGGTCGATCCCCGGTCGCGGCGCACACCACCGCGACCACCTCGGTCCGCGGCCACTCGCCGAAGTGGGCGACTTCCGTCCACAGCGAGCGCTGGTACCGCAGCCCAGCGATGGCGGCGTCGGCCACCTCGGGCGGGCAGTCGTGGAAGACAGGCGGCGCGCGCCGGACGCGGTGAAGCGGTACCGGCTCACGTTGTCGGCCTCCAGGTCCTCGCCTGCATCGGTCGGTCGCGGTCGGCGTCCACCTCGGCGAGCGACTCGAGGCCGGCGTCAGGCGCACCGACGATCCCTGCAACGAACACCACGCGGGGACCGTCACACGTGACGCGACGAATGGGGACGACAAGACCTCCGAGCGAATGCCCGACGACGATCATGTCCGCTGAGCTGCCGTCCAGCGCGGCGACCGCCACTCGCGCGTAGTCGTCGAGCCCAGCCGATCGTCCTCGATCGGCATGTCCGGCGCCGCCACCCGGTACCCCGACCGCGGAGGACCCCCGAGACGGCGTCCCAGCACCAGCCGCCGTGGCCGGCGCCGTGGATGAGCGAAGGCGGTTATGGCCTGTCGGTCCACCGTTGGCCGATCACCAGCGACCGTTGTTGTCGTCGGCGCTTGAATCAGTCCATCCCACGGACAGAGCGCCGGTATCGGGCGGCCCGATCCGGCAAGATGCGTGGGCGACCACCGAGGCAACGAGCCGTCGACGATGATCCGCTCAACGGACAATCCGAGGATCGGACGGTTGTTGTTCCGGGCTCTGGCGGTGAGTGACGGTGCCGGGCGCAGGCCCGTTCTTCCACGGTACGAAAGCCGATCTGCGGCTCGGCGATCTCCCCACCGCGGGCTTCCGGTCGAACTACCGGTCGGATGTCGTGATGATCCACATCGACCTCGACCGCACTGCCTGACGGTGCCGGGCTCGCTGCGGAGCTCGCGGCAGGCGAAGCTGCTCCGCGCGTCTTCGCCGTTGAGCCGACAGGGGCGTTCGAGGACGACCTAACGTGACAGACAAGAAGTTCCCCGGTAACCCAACCCGGTCCTACCGAAGCAGAGATCCTCTCAGGATCGTCGGCGAGGTGACCTACTGGACGCGGCAAACCCCGGCGGCGCTACAGGCATGGCGCGACCGACTGGCGGCGATCCGCGCAGATGCACGCGGCGATCATCAACTAATCGGCGCGGCACGCGGCCCGCGCTGGGGAGCTCAGACCGCACTGAATTGCCGTTCAGGGCTGGTCGCCGTGGAGCTTGATTTCGGCATTGGGCTCGTCGGACCCAACGGTGCTCTTCGGCCCAGGACCAGGGGAAGCAGCTGCCGGAGCAGGCCAGTCACGTTCTTGGTCAGCCGGGGTTCTTCATCGTCCTCGTCGTCGATCGCTATGTGCGGGGAACATATTGCTCGCAGCGAGCTCGGGGCGATGAGCCACTGCCGTGTAGTCCAGCGGTGACCTTGCGAGGAGGCCACCGACGCTGGCTAGAGGACGCCCGTCACATCGATCACGACCGTGTGGCCATGCGGGTGGAATCTCGAGTCCGGAGCGAGCTCGCCCGTTCCGACCTCGAAGCGCAGCTGCCGCAGCGCGGATTCGTCACCATCGTGTGTCACGCCACGCTGCCGAACATGGTCGCGCTCGCGCGAACCATCCGATGAGCAAGAGACCGCGGCCCTTGCCTGTCCCGGCGGTGGCTGATGCGCCGCGCCAATCAAGATCGACGATGTAGGCGTTCGACTGGTCGGTATGGGCGCTGCTCAACGCGAGTCGACCGTCGCGCTGACACTGCGCCTCGACATGCGGCCGGAGACGGACCTCGGGCTACTTGGCGACCCGCCAGGTCCGCCGGATGCGGCGACCAGTCCCCCGCCACCCGGTACGAACTGAAGGGCGTCCCCGACCTGAGCCCGCGGTCCGCCGCCGTCCCAGCGACTCGACATGGCGCACGCTACAACATGAGCCGGACCCGATACCGGGTCGGCATTAGCTCGGTATGGCACTTCTGCGCGCTACTCGGCGTCGTCTGCGAGTTCACGAAGTAGCTCAGCCATCGCGTCGTCACCGTAGCGGTGGATCCGACTTGAAGTGAATCCAGTTCCCAACCCAGGGCTATAGGTCGCGGCCCCGTTGAGCCACCCGAGGTGGATGCTGACGTTCGGCGTCCATGGCAGTTCGGCGCCACATGTCGCCCCGGCCAACCCGGCTTCAATTGCCGCTCCGGGATCTTGGTCGCGCTTGCGGACCCGGGGCACGCCAGTTCTCGAACGTCTCGGTCGCGGGGTTCTCATCCTCCGCCCGGGAAGCTTTCGGGGCGGTCAGGGCAGCCTGTCGGCTGACGCAAACAGGTGCCAGGTGCGCTCGACGCGGTAGCCCGCCCGTTCGAATGTGCCGAGACGGCAGGCCGCATCCACAGGGGGATGGCGGCCACTGGTGGCTCTGTGATCTCTGGGTCGACCAAGCGGATGTAGAGGTCGCCCAGGGAACCCAACAGGCAGCCGGATCGATGGGGACGCGGGTTGGATCGAGCGCTTCCCGCCGCCGTAGCCCGGAAATCTCGACGCCGTTCTCGCCGATGGTCAGCGAGCGAGGTCCCTGACATGATGTCCCATCGGACGTTCGCCAGGAATCGCCGCGCGGTCAGCTCCTGGGTCACCAGTCGATCCGGCTGGAGGCCACCAGCCCCTGACGGTAGGCGTGCCAGAACGGCACGTGTGCGCGACCTGGGGTCATCCCGTGGGTACGACCAAGGCTTCCCTTAGCCCAGTTCGTCAACCGTGGTCAGGCAGAAAGGGTGTCCGCCGGGTCGGCGAAGACCAGGCAGTGCGGGCGTTGTGTTGGTATCAAATCCGCATGGCTCGCCCGCAGACCTTTGCTCAGCGGCGGCCAGGTCTTCCATCTGTAGGTGAGAGGCAGAATGGATGTTCCTGCCGGGCCAGGCCACTGTGGTCGCCCTAGCCCTCGACGGCCTGGATGTCGATGCTATCGCCGGGTGTTGAAACCGTGGCCCATCCGCCACCGCAGTAGGCTCCCTCACCGTCGGTGACGAGGGCATAGAGTTTGCCATGGCCGAGCGTCATCACAGTTCAGGGTGACGGAACTCAGTCGGAGTCGTGTTCGGCACCGATCGCTCCTCCAAGGCCGGTATCACAACCTGCCATCCGGGGGATGGCCGATACCCGCGTCATCAATCGCCAATCTCGGCCACTCGACCCCGCAAACTGCAGACCCTGCCGAGGTGGGTAGGACCAGGCCAAGGCGGAGGCTCTGGTCGCGGGCAAATCGGCGCAGGTCAGCCCAGGTGCCCAACCTCGGCGACACCCAGGGCTCCGTTCGGCGGGGGGGCCACACACAGAACTCGTTGCCATCGGGATCGGCCATCACCACCCAGCTGACCTCGCCCTGGCCGATGTCGATCCGAGTCGCCCCGAGGGAGACGAGACGGTCGACCTCCGCTTGCTGATCACCGTCGACAGGTGGAGCGAGGTCGAAATGCAGCCGGTTCTTCCCGGTCTTCGGCATCAGCGGCGGACCGCCCCACGTGATCTTCGGACCGCCGCGCGGCGAGCGGATCGCGGTCTCCTGGTCCTGGTCCCAGACCAACGGCCAGCCCAGCGCTTCGCTCCAGAAGTACCCGACCTCCTGCGAACCGTCGCACGAGAGCGCTCCGATGAATCCGCAGTCGGCAAGGAAGTTGTTGCCCGGCTCGATGACGCAGAACTCGTTGCCTTCGGGGTCGGCGAGCACCACATGACCCTCCTCCGGGCGTTGACCGATGTCGATGTGCCGGGCGCCGAGTCCGAGCGACCTCGCCACCGTCTGCTGCTGGTCCTCGAGGGACGTGCTCGTCAGGTCGAAGTGCATCTGGTTCTGGCCGGCCTTCTGCTCCTGGGTCGGAAGGAACCGGATCCGGAACCCGGTGTCATCGCTCGGCAGGAGCGCGATGCCGTCGTGGGGGTCGTCGGCCATCTCCCAGCCCAGGACGCCGGCCCAGAAGCGCGCGAGACGGAGCGGGTCGTTCGCATCGAAGCAGAGCGCGACGAGGTGAGAAGTCATCCCGCTCCGCATCTCCGATCTGTGCACACGGGCCAGCCCGCAAAGGACCTGGCCGACACTATGCGCTTCGGTCCGGAGCCCTGGACAGGCTGGGTGCGGCCGGGCCAGTGTTGTCGGGGCCACGGCCCGAGCGCCACCACCACGCGGCGGCTCCGGTTCGGACGTCGTGCCCGACACCGCGAGGAGGTCGCGATGAGCGTGACCGCATGAGCTGGGACTGGGCGACGCCGGCGGGGCTGCACACGCACGGCGCCGAGCTGCCCGTCGAAGGCCGGCTGGCGTCGTTCGACGGCGCTACGGGGTGGCTCAACTCGACCCGCTCACGCCGGCCGGCCTGCTCGGGAAGGTGGTTCTGGTCGACTTCTGGACGTACACGTGCGTCAACTGGCTGCGCCAGCTCCCGTACGTGCGCGCCTGGGCCGACCGGTACGCCGAGCATGGGCTCGTCGTGGTCGGCGTGCACACGCCCGAGTTCGGCTTCGAGCGGGACGTGGACAACATCCGCGCCGCGGTGGCGCTGCGCCGCATCGCCTACCCGGTGGCGATCGACAGCGAGCTACCGGCGTTGGCAGGCGTTCGGCAACCACTTCTGGCCGGCGCTGTACTTCGCCGACGCGCAGGGCCGGATCCGGCACCACCACTACGGCGAGGGCGAGTACGAGCAGTCGGAGATGGTCATCCAGCAGCTGCTCGTCGAGGCCGGCTCCAGCCCGGGTCGGGAGCGGGTGTCGTCGAGCCGCGCGGGCTCGAGGTCGCGGCCGACTGGCAGACCCTCAGGACGCCGGAGACCTACACCGGCTACGACCGGCTGAGGGTTTCGCGTCACCCGAGGGGCTGCGACCCGGCAAGCCGCAGCCGTACACGGCCCCTGCGCAGCTGCGGCTCAACGAGTGGGCGCTGTCCGGCGACTGGACGGTCGACGGGCAGCCGGCGACCTCGACACCGCGGGCGGGCAGGTGACGTGCCGCTTCCATGCCCGCGACGTCAACCTGGTCATGGGGCCGGCGGTGCGCGGGACGTCGCTGCGCTTCCGGGTGCGTGTCGACGGCCAGGCCCCCGGCGCGGCGCACGGCGACGACGTGGACGAGGCAGGCAACGGGACGCTGGCCGAGCAGCGGCTGCACCAGCTCGTGCGTCAGCAGGACGGCGCATCACCGACCGGACCGTCGAGATCACCTTCCTGGACCCCGAGGCGCAGATCTTCTGCTTCACGTTCGGCTAGGTCGCCCGGCGTGAGGAGATGTGACGAGAAGAGACCACGCGAACGCGCGGACTTGGGGTCTTCGAGTCAGCCGATCGCGGCGTACAGGTGCCAGCACTCGGGGACTCCCTCGGCTCGTGCTCGCCGGCGTCCTCGAAGGCAAGACCGCTGCCGGCGGTGAGGTCACGGTCGAGGACACCAACACCTGGGAAGGCTGAGCGCGTGTCTTGGCGTACTGCGTCCTGGCGCCTTCCACGGTGTCACGACCCCACCTGACCGCCCGGCTGGTCAGGTGGCGGCACCGATCCTCCAGCCGCCGGTACACCTGCGTCCGCGGCGCGGCCGGTCCGTGGGTCACTCATCCGAAGGGGGAGCTGAGTCCGTACTTCTCCATGAGCTCCGGCACCCAGGTCGGGTCGAAGAACAGCCCGTAGGAGGCCGCGAGCGACTCCAGCGCGGCCGGGTCGGGCGGGCCGGCCTCGATCATCTCGGCCAGCTCGCGGAAGAAGCGCTCGAACCCGGCCGGGGTGATGATTTCGATCATGCGAGCCTCGACCGGGCCGGCGTTCCACATCGTGTGCAACTCGCCCCGGGGCTTGGCGATGTAGCCACCTGCCTCGAGGACGACCTCGTCCGACCCGGACCGGAAGCCGATCGCACCGGCGGTCACGATGGAGAACTCGTCCTCTCGGGTGTGAACGTGCGGAGGCACCAGCGCACCGGGCGGGAACGGGTGCTCGACGACGGCCACCTGGCCGCCGGTCTGCTCGCCGCCGAGCCGGAAGCCGACGCCGATCGAGCCGATGGAACGGTCCGGCCCGTGGGGCGCCGGCCAGCACCGTGAGCGGCAGTGACGCGGCCGGGCGCAGTCGCCTCCGCCAGGGTGGTCGGAAGCGAGGACTGTCATGGTGGCGACTCCTCGAAAGCGAGTGAAGCAATTCAGTGAACAACATGTGTATACTCGAAATAGACTCTCCTCCTCGGGAACGGAGGTGTCAAGATTGGCGGCGCGAACAGCAGGTCACCGAAAGCGCGCACCTACACGATGCGAGCACGGCAGGAGAGCCGTCGACGAGACGCGCCTGCGGATCACCGAGGCGACGATGCGCCTGCACGAGACGGTTGGCCCGCGCGGCGACCACGGTGTCGGCGATCGCGGAGGAGGCGGGAGTCACCCGGCTCACGGTCTATCGGCACTTCCCCGACGAGCAGTCGCTCGTCAGCGCCTGCTCCGCGCACTGGCGCGCAGCTGCACCCACGCCCTGACCCGAGCCGTGGGCGCGATCGAGGACCCCGTGCAGCGGCTTCGCACGGCCCTGTCCGAGACCTACGCCTGGTCGCGCACCGGCGGCCCCGATGATGACCATGATCTACCGCGACGTCGACTCCGATGCCGGCCTTCGTCGGGCCACCACTTGGCCGCTGACGAGAAGGCTCGCGTGACCGTTCTCAGCCGGGGTTCCACGCCCGGGGCCGCCGCCCACCGGTTGGCCGCTGCCCTGGCACACGCCCTGCGGCGTGAGCACGTGGGAGTCGCTCTGCCGAGACGCAGGCCTCACCGACCAGGAAGCCACCGACATCATGGTCGGCGCGGTCCTCGCCGCGATCCCCGCCAAGATCCGTGCATAGCCCCGTGGGTGTGCGACGCTCGTGTGCGACGCTGGAGCCGTGCGCGTGAGTCTGCGGTTCTTCGACGGCTGCCCGAACTGGCAGACGGCGGATGCTCGGCTGCGGGAGGCACTGGACCTCAGCCGGACACGCGGATGTCTCCGTGGCCCACGAGAAGGTGGAGACCGCCGAGGATGCTGAACGGCTGGGTTTCATCGGCTCGCCCACGGTGCTGATCGACGGGAGCGACCCGTTCGCCGCGCCGGGCTCGCCGGTCGGCCTCGCGTGCCGCCTCTACGTCACACCCGAGGGTCTGGCTGGGTCCCCAACGGTGGATCAGCTGGCGGAGGTTCTGCGATGAGCGCGCCGCGGTCGCCGTCGATCACGACGAGGCGGAGCCGGAGCCGACTGCTGGTGCTGCGGGCGGCACTTTCCCGAGGAGAGGCTGGTGCGGCTGGGGATGCGCCCGGAGGCCGGCGTCTGCTTCCAGTGCGCGAAGTTCCTTCATCGCCGCGCCCGCGAGCAGAACGACGTGGTGCGCGGGGACCACGGACTCGCCGCCCGAGGAAGGGTGTGCGTTCAAGACCGGCCGTGAGGTCGTCCTCCGCCACGGTTGGCAGAACGGACGCTTCAGCGGGCCGGTCCTGCGCTGGATCGACAGGTTCACGCCCTAGCCTGCGGGGATCGCCCCAGCTAGCGGGGACGTTGGCCTACCGTGATCACCGGCGCGCCAGGCGGCGTTGGCAGGGTCGACACGGACTCGAGGCCGGCGTCTGCCACGAACCGCTGCGCCTGTTCATCATCGAACGGCGTGCCACCGAAGGCGACGGTCTTGAACCGGGTGAGGGCGTCGTTGACAGGATCACCGGTGAATCGTCCGTGGCCGAGCATCAGCCAGCCGCCGGGAGTCAGCGCCTGAGCGACGCGAGCCATCCCGACGTCGAGCGCGGCTGCAGGCACGAACGGCGCCGGGACCCAGGCCAGTGCGTAGGTGGCGCGATCGTCGAGGGTCGCGATGTCCTGGTTGCGCAGCACGACGCGGTCCGCGACCGCGCTGGAGGCAACGGTTGCTGCGGCGAGGACGAGCACCCGCGGGAGGACGTCGATGCCGACGACCGTCAGCTCCGGGAACTGCTCGGCGTAGGCGACGGCGAGCGCGGCGACCCCGGTCCCGACGTCGAGCATCCGGGCGCCGGGCTGCGAGATGGCCCTGGCCAGGCCCTCCAGCCTGGGTAGCGCGAACTGTGCGAACATCGCGGCGCCCTGCGCGCTGGCGCGGCCCTGTGCCAGCAAGGCGGCATCGGACTGCGTCGCCCACACGTCACCGTCGCCCCTCAGCAGTGCGGCTGCCTGCAGGACCGGCGCGGCCGCCTGCGCCGCGACCCCCGGGCCGTCGAGGTCGCCAAGGGACGAAGCACCGTCAAGCCCGAGCGAGGCCAGGACGTCGGCCGCGGCGTCCTGCAGACCGGTCGACGCGCGTCCATCGAGCACCAGACACAGCGCCGTCGCGCTCCACACCGACTGGTCGGTCGTGTGCATGAGCTGCTGGACGACCTCGGAGGCGGTGGGCACAGCCAGAGACTTCACCACACTCCCCGCCGGATCAAACGAATGCAGGTAGCTCCGCACCTCTGAGACAACGGTGCGATCCGTTACACTCCGCGACCCGTGGTCCTAGAAGCCCGTCCTTCCATCGATTCGCTCCCGGATCAGATCGGCGTGGCCGCAGTGACCCGCGTACTCCGCGATCATGTGCGAGAAGACCCAGCGCAGTGACATCTCCCCCCAGCGTTCGCTGACGAACACCGCGTCGAGGAGGAGCCCAGCCACAGCGCGACGGGCGGAATCCTGCTCTGCGGTCAACCGTTCAAGATCACGTGCGGCAAGCACCCCGTCGACCTCCTCGAAGGCGGCGTCCGGTCGCTCGGGTCGGGAGAACAGCGTGGTCCGCGAGCTGCTCGTGGCCGAACCGCACGCGGAACCAGCTCCGTTCCACATCCGTGAGATGCCGGACCAGCCCGAGCAGCGACATGTTCGACGCGGCACGGTCCGCCGCTCTGCGGCTTGCTGACCGGTCAGCCCGGAGCATCTGGCCAGCAGGCTCGCGCGATACCAGTCCAACAAGCCTTCCAGCGTGGCCCGCTCGTCCCCCACGAACGGCTCTTCGCGCCGCGGGTGGTCGGGCGCAGTCCAGGGCATGTCGAGCATCATCTCCGAGCAGAGCAGGATCTTGGGTGGATCCAGGACCTCACTCGCCTCTTCATCTGGTGGCGCGACGCCTCCTGAGGCTGGCCCTCAGGGGTGGTCGTCCCCCGGCTCGAGGAGCCTGCCGTTCTTCGACAGGTCCGGGTCGGTGCATGCGGAGAGGTTGAAACAGCAGGGCCGTCGCTTCCCGCTCTTCATCTTCGAGATGCTCACGTCGACCCGTCGTCGGCGCGTGTCGGGGTTCTTCGTCGCGTTGACCCAACGCACCCATTCCCAACGCGCCATCGGGGTGATCTCGTTCCACAGGTCCTGGATCTTCTGCGGGGCAGCGACCAGGGCTGCCGCGAGATCCTGGGGCACGCTCGGCTCTGGCCAGTCCTTGGTCACCTCGATGTCGAGGGTCGCGGTGTCACCCGCGCTGACGCCAGCCGCGCGCTGCAGCGTGTCATCGACCCTCATCCAGTGGCCAGACAGTCCATCGGGTTCGAGTACCGTCTGGAACTCGACGCCATTGATCGTTCCGTGGACGGCCACCTGCCCGCGCGAGGGCAGATCGTTGCTCGCCGTCGCGGGCACCCGCAGCACGGTCCACGGGTCGATCGTGGCAAGCGTGGCTTCGAAGCGGATGGGCACTCGCTGTGTGCGCTGAGTCAACGCCGTCTCATCCTTCCATCTGCGATCTCCGGACACGGCACCCCGGTGGCGACACCGTCATCGGGTGCGTCAGCGTTGCACTCTAGAGCGAGAGTTCCCCGCCGGGACCAGGCCACACTCCCCGGACGAGGACGAGGGCCCAACGATCCGGCTGTCCGCAGCAGAAGAACCGGCACCGGGTACGGGTCAGAACCTCATGGCGGCTGGCTGCACAGTCGGTGGACGGGCAGTCTCAGCGCCCCACCAAGGCAATCGGACCGAGTCGCCGAGAGACTGTCGTCGTGAACCCTCTGGGCCTGTTACGGCAAGGTCCGCCGCGGCTTCTGTGGCTGGGGCAGGTGGCCTCGGTAGCGGGTGATCGGCTCTACGGCGTGGCAGTGGTCTGGTTCACGGTCCAGCTCACTGGTTCAGCAGCCGCGGTCGCTGTGATCACTCTTGCCGACACGGTGCCGTTCCTGGCCGTGAGCCTGTTGGCTGGCGCGGTCGCGGACATGCGGGACGGGCTGCGGCTGGCCCGCACGGTTGACCTGATCCGGGCGGGCGTGGTCGCCGTCCTTCCCGTCATGTACTAGCCGGGATGTTTGCACCTCATCGGTCTGGCGATCGTTGCTGCGGTGCTCAGCTCGATGGAGGCGTTCTTCCTGCCTGCGGTGCAGGCTTCTCTGCCGCGGCTGGTCGAGCCAGCGCGGCTGACACCGATGGTCGCCCTGCTCGACAGCACTGACCGGCTTGGGCGGGTGCTGGGTCCGGGGGCCGTGGGGCTGCTGGCGGTCCTGGTCCCCGAGATCCACCTGTTCACGCTGGACTCGGTCAGCTTCCTGGCTTCGGCGCTGTGCCTGAGCGTCCTGTTGAGGACGGCCAGACCGAGGCCGGAGTCCGCGGCAGCGGCGACCGGTTCGCGCATGTCCGTGCTGACTGCAGGCTGGCGTGAGCTCGCCCACCGACCCGAGCTACGCCACGCGCTGATCCTGCGCGGGCTGTGCAACCTTGCCTGGCCGGCCTTCACCATCGGAGCGCCGTTCGTCGTCGCCGACCGCTACCACCTCGGCATCGGCGCGTACGGGCTGGTCATGGGTGCGTTCGGCGCTGGGAACCTCGTCGGGAACATGATCAGCGGTCGCCTGGGCGACCTGCACCTGCTGCGCTGGTGCGCGATCGCCTGGGGACTGGCCGGCGTCGGGTTCCTCGCAGTGGCGGGGGCGCCCGACTACCCGCTGTTCCTCGTCGGCAGCGCAGCCCTGGGCATCTGCACCCCACTGGCCAACGTCACCGTCGACGTTCACATCGCCAAGACTTTGCCGGGACATCTTCTGGCTCGCACCTACGCCGCACAACGGTTCGTCGTCGTCGCCGCAGGAGCCCTCGGGCTTCCCGTCGTTGCCATCCTCATCAACCACATCGGCGCCAACGTGACGATCGCGGTCTCGGGAATCGTGATCACTGTCGTCGCCACCGTCGCCCTGCTCGTGCAACCTCGACCCGGCCCGAAGCATCCGGCCGGGGCCACCTCCTAGCAGAGCCCAGCGCGGATCTGTCGACCTGTGGCCCGGCGCGGTCCGGACTGATGACAGCTTGTTCAGCGGGTATGGGTCGGGCAGTCTGTCCGGATGACGGGGTCAGGTCAACGGCTCGATGGCTCCGACGACGATCTGCTGATGGCGCTCTTCGCTGCCATCGTCTCAGGCGATGACCGGGAGTTCACAAGACTGCTTGACGATGTTCCCGGCCTCGCCACCCGACCAGTTCGTATCGGAGCGACCCGCCAGGATCCCGAGTCGTACTTCCTTCGTGCGATTCATCACCACCTCTACGCCGGCGACACTGCGCTGCACGTCGTTGCCGCAGCGCACACACGACGACTGGCGAATTCTGTCGTCGGGCGAGGAGCAGATGTTCGCGCCCGGAACAGAAGAGGAGCCGAACCGATCCACTACGCGGCGGACGGAAGCCCCGGTGCCATCTACGGGAAACCGGATGGCCAGCGTGAGGTGATCACGTACCTCATCAAGGCGGGAGCAGATCCCAACGCCAAGGACAACAGCGGTGTCGCCCCGATACATCGCGCCGTTCGAACTCGGAGCTCGAACGCGGTCAGAGCCCTCGTCGAGGCGGGAGCAGATCCGCGGCTGAAGAACAGGAGCGGTTCGACCCCGTTGCATCTCGCCGTGCAGAACACCGGCAAAAGTGGTTCAGGGTCGGGCATGGCCAAGGACGAACAGCGCCGCATCATCGCCCTGCTCCTCGGTCACGGAGCGCGGCCAACCGACGTCGACGCGAACGGCAAGACTGTAGCCGCTGCTGCATCCAGCGACTGGATCCGTCACCTGCTCGACAACTCCTGACACCCCGGCACGGCAGCACCGCGGCCGGGGCGCGCTACAACGTGCCGTCCGGTGGGCTCGGGCGCCTAGTCCGACCCCAGCGAACGCCTCAAGGACTCGACGGTTCGGGCCCGCTCGCTTCTCGCCATCAGAGCAGCAACCGGCTTCATCAACCGCATCATTCCGAAGAGCTCACCCTCCGCTATGTGATGAACCATCGTCTTGTCCCCGTCCGCCTCGAGGATGAAGTCGGGCCGCGCCTCCATCAGGTCGGAGCCGAACCAGCGGAGAGTCTCGCGGAAACCGATCCGCGCCGGTGGCTCGTAGTCGGTCACTTCACCGCGGAAGGTACCCATCCTCGTGGCGTCGAAGTAAGCCGTTCCCAAGCCGAGAGGGCCGTCGGAAGTCTGCCCGGACCGGCGGAACAAACCCGTGCGGTGCATCCACGTCCGGTATCCGTCCAGGTCGGCCAGACGCGCGAACACCTCGCTGATGGGTCGGTCGATGGTCGAGCGCGTCTCGTACCGAACGGTAGTACTGGCTCTCTTCGTCATCCGCTCATCGCCTCACGCGTGCGTCTTGACACTGGACGTGACTCACTGCAGCCGCGTCCCGTAGGAGGAACTTATCGCCGGTCGACCCCGTACCTCCGGCCCGGCGCCAGCATAGACGCGGCGTGTCAGCGCCGCGTGGGCGTGGCTGCGGGCCAGCACGGTGGTCGTGCCGGCCCGCAGTCTCATGCGCCCTTCCCGGGTGCTAGTGGATCGCCACCACCTGGCCGCCGTTCGCGCACAGCGTGGGCGCCAGGCCGGTCGCCGGGGCGATGCTGCAGTTGGACACGTACACCGTGCCGTTCCAGGCCGCGAACCCGGACGGGAAGAACAGGCTGCCCATGCCCAGGGTCGTCCGGGTGCCGTTGGGGGCGATCTTCACGACGGCCCCCGTCGGGTTGGCGGTCGGGGACTCGTCCAGCCCGTTGACCTGGAACTCGGTGGCGTAGAAGTTCCCTGCGCTGTCGAACCCGCAGCCCTGCACGGTGGTCAGGCCACGGGCCCACACCGACTTGGTCGCCTTACCGTTCTTGACCACGACCCGCCACACGCGTGCGTTCCCGGGGGCGAAGTTGCCGCCGAGCAGCTCACCGACGTACAGCGCACCGTCGGGCCCCTTGGCGACGCAGGTCGGGACTCCGTCCGTCGGGCTGCCCGATGGCACGTTGAGGTAGGTCAGGACCTTGACCGTCCCGTTGGGCATGACCTGGTCGAGGGTGTTCGCGCCCGCGTCGGCGACGAACATCTGGCCGCCGGTGACCAGTACCCCGTTGGGGTTGGAGTCGGGGAACTGCGGGTTCAGGCTTGTGTGCGCCTCGCCCAGATGTAGTCGTGGTCACCGACCCCAGCCTTGTCCACGAACGACCCGTTCGTGCCCGCCCGAACTGGCCCAGGTCCTTCTGCGCCGCCTGAAGCAAGAACGTGGGGAACCGCCCGGCGGGATCCCGAAGGTGTTCGCGCCGAACTGCCCGTACACCACGCCCCCGGACGCGGACACTGAGACCATCCCTCCGCTGCGACCCCGCCGTGGCCCGAGAGCGAGATCAGGCCGGTCACCAGCCGGGTTACGCCGTTGGTCCCAACCTGGTCGATCGACCCGGTCAGCCCCGCGCAGTTGCCGCCGACACAGGTGGTGCCGCCGCGCCCGGCCTCGGCAAGGTAGAGCTTGCCGCCTCAGCGGACAGTGCCCGCGGGTTGTTCAAATGTGAGGCGATGACAGTGACGGACGGCCCGGTGGCCGATGCCGTCGCGGGCCCCATCGCGAACGCGACGCCAACGGCCAGACCGCAGGCGGTGAGTGTCCTGAGTACCAGCGTGGCTCTGCGCATGGATCCCTCCAGAGTGTGTGGACTGCGGCGACGCCAGGCGTGGCGATCACCGCTGGCCGCAGGCCTACACCAAAACGCTCGGGCCCGCTAGGCACGCTACGAGCCGCAGTGCGGTGATCACGCAACGCTGCCGGGATTACCACCGAGTCCGTCCGGGGTGCTCCTGGCGCGGGGTCCCGGCGCCCGAGCAGCATACGATCTGCACCATGGCTTGCGCGGCCCACCGGGAAGCAGGGATGACAGACATGCCAGTCATCGCGATAAGACCGGTCGATGACGCTGACCTCGACGCGCTGTTCGATCAGATGCGCGACCCCGAGTCGGTCTGGATGGCCGCCTTCACGCCCGACGACCCGGACGACAAGAGCGCATTCGAGGCGCACATGGCCAAGGTGAGATCCTCGCCCGACACCACGCTGCGCGCGGTGACGTGTGACGGCCAGCTTGTCGGCAGCGTTGGTTCCTTCATCGTCGATGGCGAGACCGAGGTCACCTACTGGATCGACCGCGCATCCTGGGGACGCGGCATCGCGAGCCGGGCGCTGGAGCTGCTCATGGACCTGGTCCCCACCCGGCCGCTGCACGCCCGCGCGGCCAGCGACAACGTCGCCTCGCTCAGAGTCCTCCAGAAGGCTGGTTTCAAGACCATCGGAACCGAGACCTCGTTCGCACCCGGCCGGAGAGGCCATATCGAGGAAACCATCCTGCGGAAGGACTAAGGCTCGGGCTGGCACGGACGCACGGGCGAGCGGCGCCGCGTTCGCCTCCAGCGCCCGCCCCGACTTTCCGCGCAGCCACACCGAGCCGGCTGAACGTTCGCGATGGATGACCTGTGCGCGCCGCTAGCCTGCGAGGCGCGGCAGCCGGCGCATCGCCGGCCAGGTCGAGTCGGACGAACGCCCGGCCGGGCTCGTCCCCGAGCAGGAGGGACCGTCGATGTCTGGAACGGTCAGGGTCTATCCGGGTGTCCCGTCGCTGCGCCGGTCCACGATCACCCGGGACGTGCTGTGCCTGCTGCTGATCGTGTTCTTCGTCTGGTGCGGCGTGAAGACGTACCAGGCGGTGGACCGCCTGACCGTGTTCGGCTCGGCCGCCGCCGAGACCGGGACGTCCATCCAGAAGGGCTTCGGGTCCGCGGCCAGTGCGGTCAGCGGCGTGCCCATCGTGGGCGGCTCGCTGGCGAACGCGCTGAACGGCGCGGGCTCGGGCAGCGGGGGCAACCTGACCTCGCTGGGCCAGCAGGGCATCGAGTACGTGCACCGGCTCGCGCTGATCCTCGGCGTGCTGGTGGCCCTGTTGCCGACCCTCGTGCTGCTGCTCGCGGTGCTTCCCCGACGGATCAGACAGATCCGTTCACTGACCGCCGCGGGAACCGTCCTGACCAACCCGACAGACCCCGAGATACGACGGCTCATGGCGTCGCGGGCCGCCTTCGGCCTGCCGTACGGAGTCCTGCTGACCTACACCCGTGATCCCTTCGGGGATCTCGCCGCCGGACGCTACGACGGCCTGGTCGCGGCGACGCTGGAGGACGCCGGGTTGCGGGCCGCCCCGGCAGGGACGGGATAGTCGGCGAGGGTGTCGTCTATTCGGGTTGCCCGGGGGTGCCGGGGTCGGGAGTATCCGCGGATGGAACAGGCGCAGGTGCTGCGGGCCGGGTCGATCACCCTGCGCCGCTGGAGCATCGACCGGGATGAGCAGCTCGACAGGGCGATCAGCGAGTCGCTGCCCGAGCTGCAGCGGTTCATGCCCTGGGCCACCGACGACCACGGGCTGGAGCAGACCCGCGAGTACCTCGAGCGCTCGGTGGCCGAGTGGGACTCGGGGCAGACCTGGAACTACGGCATGCTCGACAGGGCGGGCGTCGTGGTCGGCTCGTGCGGGCTGATGACGCGGATGGGGCCGGGCGTCCTGGAGATCGGGTACTGGGTGCACACCGCGTACACCGGCCGCGGCTATGCCACCGCGGCCGCCACCATCCTGGCCGAGACCGGCCTGCGGGTGCCCGGGATCGAGCGCGTGGTGATCAAGCACGACGCCGCCAACCCGGCGTCCGGGCGCGTGGCGTTCCACGCCGGGTTCACCGAGGT
This sequence comes from uncultured Actinomycetota bacterium, assembly GCA_963771835.1. Taxonomy (GTDB): domain Bacteria; phylum Actinomycetota; class Actinomycetes; order Prado026; family Prado026; genus CAVQCJ01. The sequence continues at coordinate 262,984 of CAVYVA010000002.1, read as the reverse complement.
CGGTCGTGAAGAGGTCGAGCCGCTGACGAGCGAGCAGAGCGGCGTCATGGTGATCTGGGAGCGCCGAGCCTGACCGCACGGGCCTGCGGGCGTGATCGCCCCGCTCAGTACAGGCTGACGAGCTGCTGGACGATCGCCTCGGTCTTCGGCAGCGGCTGGTCGGCCGACACGGAGACCACGACGTTCCGCGCGCTGAGCGCGTCCACTCCGCGGACGACGCCGGCCTTGGAGATCTCGAACGCCGAGCTGCCCAGACCGGGGATCGGCGTGATCGTCCGCCCGCCGCCAGCGGACGCGGCCTTGAGCACGGCGAACTGCGCGGCCCCCCCGGCGCCGAGGTTGACCACGATGATGTGCGTGGCGCCGGCGTTGGCGAACTCACAGGACAACGACGGCGCCGTGCCCAGGGAGCGGGTGACCGCGACCCCGCCGATGTCGGCGCCGATGAGCGTGAGGGGGATGCCGGCGCACGAGGTGGGGATCAGGGCGGTGGTGCCGACGGCGGACCCGGTCGCCGTGGGGCTGGAGCCGGTGGTGGCTGCGGTGGTCGTCGCGGTGGTCGTCGCGGTCGCCGACGAGCCCGCAGAGGTCGACGAGCCGCAGGCGGCCAGCAGCAGACAGCCGGCCGCCGCGAACGCGGTGGACAGGCCGATGGCGGCGGGATGGCGGCGAGCCACGGCGGGGGAGACAGTGGACATGGGGATCCCTCCGGCGGGTCCGTACGACGACGGACTTGTCGTCGGTGAGGACGAACGACAAGGCCCGTACGTTTCCGCCGAGCGTTATCGTTGCGAACCCTGGTGAATCAGTCACTTTCGCTCATGTCGAGCTGAGCGTCCCGCAAGGAGTCCCGTGCCCATCGATCCGGTCGTGCTCGTCATCGGCGACACGAACCCCGACCTGGTCCTGCGCGGCGACAGCGGGCCGACGTTCGGTCAGGCCGAGCGGCTGCTGGACGCGGCCGACCTCGTGCTCGGCGGGTCGGCCGCGATCATGGCCTGCGGGCTCGCCCGGCTCGGCGTGCCGACGGCGATCGCGGGTCTGGTGGGGGACGACCTGATGGGCGGCTTCGTCCGGACGGCGCTGGAAGAGCGCGGGGTGGACACCCGCTGGCTCGGCACCGACCCGGTGCGGCCCACGGCGCTGACCGTGGTGATCTCCGCGGGCGACCGCGCGATCCTCACGCACCCCGGTGCGCTGAGCACCACGACCGCCGCGGCCGTCCCCGACCTGGACCTGCTCCCGTCGTTGCGGCACGTGCACGCGGCGTCGTACTTCCTGCTGCCGATGCTCGCGCCCGCCCTCGAGGGGATCTTCCGGCACGCACGAGAGCTGGGGCTCACGACGTCCCTGGACACGAACTGGGACCCGGCCGAGCGGTGGTCCGGCGTCGAGCACTTGCTGCCCTCATGTGGGCACGCTGCTGCCGAACGCCGTCGAGCTCGCGGCGCTGACCGGCGAGTCGGACGTGGACGCGGCTGCGGCGCGGGTCACGGCCCTGGGGTGCGCGGTGGCGCTCAAGGACGGTGCCGAGGGCGGCGTGCTCTGGACCGCCGACGGGTCGCGGCTGACCGCGCCAGGGATCGCGGTTGAAGTCGTCGACACGACCGGGGCCGGCGACTCCTTCGACGCCGGCTTCGTGAGCGCGCTCGTCGACGGCCTGTCGCCCCAGGAGTGCCTGGAACGTGCCGTCGCCTGCGGTTCGCTGTCGACCCGAGCCGCCGGCGGGACGGCCGCCCAGGCCACCCCGGACGAGCTGGCCGGGTGGGCTCCTAGCGGCAGGGCTTGAAGACCGCGCCGTCCAGGTCGAGGTCGAACTTCACGCCGTTGAAGTCGTTGCGGTTGTCGGCAGGGCAGAACCTGGCGGTCGCGAGCGAGTACTCGGCCTGGAAGACCGCCTTGCCCGCCCGCACGTACTGGTCGAGACCGAAGGAGCCGTTCTGCGCGGTCGTGCACTCCTGGTACTGGTTGCACTGCTCGTTGAGCGCGGCGTCGAAGTACGGCAGGAGCGCGGGGATCTGCTCGATGTCGTTCTTCTGCAGGACGCTCAGCCCTCGGTGGTGCGAGTCGTTGGCCAGGGTGGCGTCGTAGAAGATCTGGTCGGCCGGGCTGAGCGCGAACCCGGTCCTGTTGCTGTAGCCGTCGACGTTGTCGAGCTCGACCGCGTCGAACCCCTTCCATCTGCACATGTCCAGGCGCCGGTCCATGATCGCGCGCAGCTTGCTTCCGGCCTTCTGGATCTCCCGGATGTCCAGCCACTTCTCGCCCGGCCAGCCGTTGCCCTTCCCGAGGAGCCTGGCCGGGAAGGAGGCTGCGTCCGGCCGCCAGTTCTCCCACGTACCGGCACTCAGGTAGCAGACCACCTTGATGCCGTGCGCGTGCAGCGAGGCCACGTCGGCGGCGGTGGTGTCGAAGCCGTCGATGTCGTACATGGAGACCGCACGGAACGGCGCTTTCGGCACCGTGGACAGCACCCAGTCCCAGCTGGTCCTGAGCGCGGGGTGCCAGCAGTGGTGGCACGGCACCGGGGCCGGGGCTGCGACTGCGGCTCCTGCTGGTACGGCTGCGGGTGCGGCTGAGGCGGACGGCACGACCGTCATGGCGACCGCAAGGGCTGCGGCGACGCCGGCAGCGAGCCGGCGGACCGTTCGGGCAGGAGACATCGACGACCTCCACCGGTGCCGCGACGCTGTTCGTCACTCGGGGCGAGGTCTACCGCCTGCGGCCCGGCGCGTCGAGCGTCTTGGGGCAGGTGGACATCGGGAGTTGCACGCCCTCCTCACCGCTGACCGCGCTTCATCCTTCGACGCTCTTCATTCTTCGACTACGTGCACGCCGATCCCGCTGGCGCGCAGCGCGTCCAGCGCCTCGGGGTCGGCGGAACCGTCGGTGATCAGCTCGTGCACCGCGGACGTGGGGCAGATGCGCGCCAGCAGGACGCGGCCGACCTTCGACCCGTCGGCTACCACCATGACCCGCGAGGCGCGCGCGATCATCGCGCGGTTGGTGTGCGCCTCGACCTCGTCGTGCGTCGTCAGCCCCGCGTCGGCGCTGATGCCGTCGACCCCGACGACGGCGACCTCCATGTGCAGTCCGGTCAGCGTCTGGTCGGCGAGGGGGCCGACGAGCTCGTACGACTGCGGTCGGCTCACCCCACCGGTCACGATGATCTTCAGTCGCGGCCGCAGCGCGAGCTCGGTGGCCACGTTGAGCGCGTTGGTGATGATCGTCAGGTCGACCCGGTCGGCGATGATCCTGGCGACCTCGCTGGTCGTGGTGCCCCCGGTCAGCCCCATCGTCAACGGACCCTTGGGCAGCAGTGCGGCGGCGGCGGTCGCGATCCTGCGCTTCTGGTCCCGGTTGCGTCCGCCCCGGTAGCGGACCGGGAGCTCGTAGGCGACGTCCTGCGCCAGCGCCCCGCCGTGCGTGCGCGAGAGCAGCCGCTGGTCCTCGAGCATCTGCAGGTCGCGGCGCAGCGTCGCCGACGAGACGCCGAACTCCTCGGCCAGGTCGGCGGCGTTGAGCGAGTGCTCGGCCGCCAGCCTCTCGAGGATCGCCGAGACCCGGTCGGCTCGGCGCAGTGAGACTCGTGCCACGGGGCGGCTTCCTCCGGCGGTCCCTCGGGGGCCAGCGGATCGCTCACCTCCGGACGTTCACTTTGCACGCATTCTCGTACGTTCTTGAGCGTTTGGCCAGCCAGACGCAACACTTCAGCCATGAGCCCCGGACGAGCACCGACCACGATCACGTTCCTCGGAGCGGGCAGCGTCGTGTTCACCCGCGAGCTGCTCGGCGACATCCTCGGCTTCGCCGAGCTGGCCGACGTGCGGCTCGTGCTCCACGACATCGACCCGGAGCGGCTCCGGACCGCGGAGGCGATCGCCGCCGCCACCGCCGACCAGCTCGGCGTCAAGCCGCAGATCGTGGCCTCGGCCGACCGGCGCCGGGCCCTGGACGGTGCCTCCTACGTCGTGAACTCGATCCAGGTCGGCATGCACGCGGCCACCGTCCGCGACATCGAGGTGCCGGCGTCGTTCGGGCTTCGCCAGACGATCGGCGACACGATCGGGGTCGGCGGCATCTTCCGCGGGCTGCGCACCTTCCCGGTCCTCGACGCGATCGCCCGGGACATGCTCGAGGTCTGCCCGGACGCGTGGCTGCTCAACTACACCAACCCGATGGCGATGAACGTGGCGTACCTGCACGCGGCGGCGCCGCGGCTCAAGGTCCTCGGCCTGTGCCACTCGGTCTACTGGACGGTGCGAGGGCTGTGCGACGTCGTCGACGTCCCGTACGACGAGGTGTCCTGCTGGTCGGCCGGGGTCAACCACCAGGCCTGGGTGCTGCGCTGGGAACGGGACGGCGAGAGCCTGTACCCGCTGCTGGACGAGCGCATCGCCGCCGACCCCGAGCTGCGCCGGCGCGTGCGGGTGGACATGTACCGCCGGCTCGGGTTCTACCCGACGGAGACCAGCGAGCACTCCAGCGAGTACGTGCCGTGGTACCTGCACGACGACGCCGAGGTCGAGCGGTTGCGCATCCCGGTCGGGGACTACGTCCGGATCAGCGAGGAGAACCTCGCCGAGTACGTCCAGGTGCGCGACAGCCTGCTGGCGGGGGAGCGGCTGGAGATCGACCGGGACAGCACCGAGTACGCGCCGCAGGTGATCCACTCGCTCGAGACGGGGACGCCACGGACGATCTTCGCGAACGTCCCGAACCTGGGTCTGATCACCAACCTGCCCGACGGGTACGCGGTCGAGGTGCCCACCGCGCTGGACGAGCTCGGTGCGCATCCGATGCACGTCGGCGACCTGCCGCCGCAGTGCGCCGCGTTGAACCGCTCGTACGTCAGCGTCGGCGAGCTCGCGGTCCGGGCGGCTGTCGAGGGCGACCCGCGGCTGGTGCGGCAGGCGGCGATGGTCGACCCCAACACGGCCGCCACCTTGTCGGTGGACCGGATCTGGGCCTTGTGCGACGCGCTGACCGAAGCGCACGGCGACCTGCTGCCCGAGCCGTTGCGCGCACCGGTGACCTGGTGACCCTGCTGACCACGGCCGTCCTGGTGGACGGCGCCCGCGCGGCCGGCCAGGGCGTCGGCGCGTTCAACGCGATCTGCCTCGAGCACGCCGAGGCCATCGCCGCAGGTGCGGAGCAGGCGGGCCTGCCCGTGATCATGCAGATCAGCGAGAACGCCGTGAAGTTCCACGGCGGGCAGCTCGCCCCGCTGGCCGAGGCCTGCGCCGCGGTGGCCCGCGCGTCGTCGGCCGAGGTCGCCCTGCACCTGGACCACGTCGAGTCCGACGATCTCCTGCGCGCCGCCGCCGGGCACGGCTTCGGGTCCGTCATGTACGACGCCTCGACCCGGCCCTACGACGAGAACGTCGCGGCGACCGCGGCGGCCGCGCGCTGGGGGCACGAGCACGGGCTGTGGGTCGAGTCCGAGCTCGGCGCGGTGGGTGGCAAGGACGGCGCGCACGCGCCCGGTGCGCGGACCGACCCCGGCGAGGCCGCGGCCTACGTCCGGGCGACCGGCGTCGACGCGCTGGCGGTAGCGGTCGGCAGCTCGCACGCGATGCTCGACCGCACGGCCAGGCTCGACCTCGACCTCATCGCGCGCCTGGCGGCGGCGATCGACGTCCCGCTGGTGCTGCACGGCTCGTCCGGGGTCCCCGACCAGGAGCTGCAGCGTGCCGTCCGCGCCGGCATCGTCAAGGTCAACATCGGGACGGCGCTGAACATCGCGTTCACCTCGGTCGTCCGTGCCGAGCTCGACCAGGACCCGGCTGTGGTCGACCCGCGCCGCTACCTGGCCCCCGCCCGGGACGCCATGGCCGACGTGGTGGCCCGGTCGCTGCGGGTGCTGGTGACGGCCGCGCCCGACTGACCGTCGGGACGGCCGGGAGGGCCGCTAGCGGTTGCGGCGGAACAGCCCGCGGCGCGGCCGCGGCGCCGGCGCGACCCTTGCCTGCTCGGCCAGCGCGTTCAGCTCGAGCCGCGCAGGCGGCCGTTCGTCCGGTTCGGTCGGGGCGACGCGCTGGCCGGGATCGACGCGGTACGCGGGATCGGTGTGCTCGGCACGCCCGCTGGACCCGTCGCGTCCGCTGGGTCCGTCGTGCTCGCCGTGTCCGTCGGTGTCGTCCTCGAACCGGTTGAGCCCGCGGATCTGTCGAAGGACGTCGGCGGTGTCGACGACCTCCGGCAGCGGGTCCTGGGACTCGACCGCCGGCTCGGGGTGGAGCATCGCCACTGCCTGGGCGGTCGCCGGTTCCGCCGCGAACTCGTCCATCGCGGCGCCGACGAACGCGTACTCGACGACGCGGTCGGGCTCGCCGGGCTCGAGGACGAACGGAGCCTGCCCGGCGGCGCCGGCGGCCGGCTCCGGGTCCGGCAGCGTGCGCCAGACCGGGTCGAGCAGCGCGGGGATCGTGACCGCCGGCGACACGTCCTGCCGGGTGCGCACCCCGGGCCGGAACCGGGCGCTGCTCACCGGCCATGACAGCAGGACGTCCAGGTCCTCGAGCAGCAGGGCGGCCACGACGCGCTCGACGGCGAGCCGGTCGGCCATCCCCAGGTGCACCACGAGCTCGCCGAGGCGCCAGGCGACCAGGAGCTCCTCGTGCTGCGCGTCCAGCGCGGCGGCGAGGTCCTCGTCCGCCAGGATGCCGGCCGCGACGAGGCGGGCACCCAGCGGTTCGCGCTGGGTGGGCACCGTCGCGGCGTAGACCTGCCCGTCGCGCAGGAACACCAGCGCGTTGCCGGGCACGGCATCCACGCGCAGGCAGCCCGTGGCGCGCACGTCCGCCAGCGCGACGAGCACGTCCGGCAGCGACAGGGTCGGGTCCATCACTTCCTCCCGGGCACCGGCTGGCCCACGCCGCGGCCGGCCCCCGTCCGTAACGTCGACTGCGGATCCCGGGTTCTGAAGGGCGGAGCCGGGGTCAGACCGCTCCGTGGCCCACCAGTCCCGTGCCCGGGCCGTGCGCTAGTCGGCCGTGGCGCCGGCTCCGACCAGTGCGAGCATCCCGGAGCCGGCAATAGCGCGGAGATTCGCTCATCTCGAATGTCCATATTCTGTCGACTACTGCACAGATCGCTCACAGATGACCATACTCGCGACATGCCTTCGCACAGCACCGGCGAGAACGGTCAGCGCGCGACGCCGGTCACCGAGCAGGAGATCGCCAGCCAGCCGGCGATGTGGCAGCAGGCCCTGAGCCTCGTCGAGGAGGCGCGCACCCTGCTCGGCGCCCCGGGCGAGCGCGTCCTGGCCATCGGCTGCGGCACGTCCGCGTTCGTCGCGATGGCGTACGCCGTGCTGCGCGAGCGCGCGGGACTGGGTGAGACCGACGCCGCGTACGCCTCGGAGGTCCCCGCCGGCCGGCGCTACGACCGGGTCGTCGCCATCACCCGGTCGGGCACGACGACCGAGATCCTCGACGCCCTCGCGCGGGTCCCGGTGGGGCAGACCAGGGTCGCGGTCACCGCAGTCACCGGGCAGGCCGTCGACGCGGTCTCGGACGAGCGGCTGCTTCTCGACTTCGCCGACGAGTCGAGCGTCGTGCAGACGCGTTTCCCGACCACCCTGCTGGCCCTCGTGCGGGCCGCCCTGGGCGAGGACCTGTCCGGCGCCCTCGCCGACTGCCAGACCGCTGTGGCGGGCCGGCTCCCGGTCGACCCGGGGGACTTCGACCAGTTCGTCTTCCTCGGTACCGGCTGGACGGTCGGGCTGGCGCACGAGGCCGCGCTCAAGGTTCGCGAGGCCGCCCAGGCATGGTCGGAGTCGTACCCCGCGATGGACTACCGGCACGGCCCGATCGCCGTCGCCGACCGGCCGCACCCTGGTCTGGATCTTCGGCACCGCACCGGACGGCCTGGTGGACGCAGTCCTGGCCACCGGTGCGACGGTCGTCTGACGACGGGCTCGACCCGCTCGCGCAGCTGGTGCGGGCCCAGCGACTGGCCCTGGCACTGGCGGCCCACCGCGACCTGGACCCGGACCGACCACGTAACCTCACCCGCTCGGTCATCCTGGACCACTCCGCGTCCTGACCATCGTCCTCGAGGAGCCTCACCATGGCATGGAGCCCGCGTCGAAGCGCCGCACTGGCGGGTGCCGCAGTTGCCGCGCTGTCTCTTGCGGCCTGCACGAGCAGCAGCAGCGGTGGTGGCTCGAGCAACGGCCCGACGTCCTCCTCCGGGGGGGTCGTGCAGATCACGCTCTCGCACGGCTACACCGACGTCGAGGCCAAGGTGATCACCGCGCAGGTGGCGGCCTGGAACGCGGCGAACCCGAAGATCCAGGTCAAGCTGCTCTTCAACGGCGGCAACGACGGGGCGCTGACAGAAGACGCTGGCCGGCATGGCCGCCGGCACCATGCCCGACATCGCGTACGAGTACGGCTCGTCCATCGCCGCGCTGGCCGGCCGGCCGCAGGTCGTCGACCTCACCGAGCAAGGTCAAGGCGGCGAGCTTCGACTGGAACGACTTCTACTCCTTCGAGCGCGACGCGGCCACGACCGACGGCAAGGTCTACGGCGTGCCCGCGCTCGTCGACAACCTCGCGCTGGTCTACAACAAGAAGCTCTTCGACGCCGCCGGAGTGGCCTACCCGACGGACACCTGGACCTGGGACGACTTCCGGGCGGCGGCCAAGAAGCTGACCGACAGCGCCAAGAAGCAGTACGGGTGGGCGTACGTCGCGGACGGGTCGGAGGACACCACCTGGCGGTGGATCGCGATGCTCTGGCAGGCCGGTGGCGATCTGCTGAGCTCGGACGGGACCAAGTCCGCGTTCGACTCACCGGCAGGTCTGCAGGCCACCCAGCTGCTGCACGACATGGCCGTGACGGACAAGTCGGTCTACCTCGACCCGGGCAACGGCAACTACCTGAACCTGTTCAACTCGGGCAAGATCGGGATGCTCTGGACCGGGCCGTGGGACCTGTCCAGCATCAACTCCGACGTCAGCTACGGGACGCAGATCCTGCCTGCGGCCAGCGGCACCCACTCGAGCATCGCCGGGCCGGACAACTGGATGCTCTTCAACAACGGCGGCGCCCGCGAGCAGGCCGCCTGGACCTTCCTCACCTGGCTGACCAGCACGCAGACCCACGCGCAGTTCATCCTCGGCACCGGCGACCTGCCCACCCGGGAGTCGGAGACCAAGGCGGACGGCTACACGGCCTACCTGGCCAAGTACCCGGGCGACGCGGTGTTCGTCCTCAACCTGACCAACGTCACCAAGGCCCGCCCCAACACCAAGACCTACCCGCAGATCAGCCAGGCCATCGGCAGCCAGATGCAGGGCGTCCTGATCGGGCAGACGCCGCCGAAGGAAGCCCTCGACGCGGCAGCCCAGCAGGCCGACTCCGCCATCGCCTCTGGTCAGTGACGGCGAGCGCAGCGACGGTGACGACCGACCACCCGCGCACCGCTCCCGGCGGGAGCGGCCCCGACCCGGGCGCGCCCGCCCCTGCTGCGGCGGGTGTGGTGGTCGGACACCTTCGCCGGCTGGGCGTTCATCAGCCCGTCGGTCCTGCTGATCGGTCTGTTCGGGCTCGTCCCGGTCGTGTGGGCGTTCGTCCTGTCGTTCGAGCACAACGACCTGATCGGCGCCGGGCACGTGGGTCGGGCTCGACAACTACCGCAAGCTCCTGCACGACCCGCAGTTCGCCAACTCGGTGCGCAACACGATCGTCTACACCCTCGTCTTCGTGCCGGTCTGCCTGATCGGCTCGATGCTCGTGGCCAGTGCGCTCAACCGCCGGGTCCGCGGGATCTCGTTCTACCGGTTGGCGGTGTTCATCCCGGTGGTCACGTCCACCGTCGCCACGGCGACCATGTTCAACTGGCTGCTCGACCCGGACTTCGGCCTGGTGAACGCCGCTCTGAACAAGGTCGGCATCGCGAGCCAGGGCTTCTTCCGCGACCCGCACGAGGCCCTGCTGTCGATCGTCCTGATGACCGTGTGGGGCTGGCTGGGCTTCGGGGTGATCATCTACCTCGCCGCGCTGCAGAGCGTCCCGGCCGACCTGCTCGAGGCGGCGGCGATGGACGGGTGCACCCGATGGCGTGCGTTCTGGCGGGTCGAGGTGCCGCTGCTGGCGCCGGCCACGCTGTTCCTCGTGATCTGGCTGACGATCAACGCCCTGCAGCTGTTCGACGAGATCTTCGTGACCACCAAGGGCGGACCGGTGGGGGCGACGACGGTCGTCGTCTACTACCTGTACGTCCAGGCGTTCCAGTTCTTCAACGGTGGCTACGCGTCGGCGATCGCGTACGTGCTGTTCCTGGCGATCCTGGTCGTCACGGCCGTCCAGCTCACGGTCGGCCGCCGGCTCTCGCACGGGGAGCGGTGAACGATGGCCCACCCGGTTCCGCTGCCTCCCGTGCTCGTCGACCCGCTGCCGGAGTACGACCTCGCCACCGCCCCGCGGAGCCGGCGACCGAGCGCGCTGGCACCTGCTGCTGCTGCCGCTCGCGCTGGTGATGCTGACCCCGCTGGTCTGGATGGTCGTGACCGCGGTCTCCACCAACGCGGAGGCGCGGCAGTTCCCGCCGGTCCTGCCGACGCTCGATCCAGTGGTCCAACTTCTCCGCCGTGTGGACCGGGTCGCCGTTCGGACGCTGGCTGGTGAACACCGCGATCGTGTCCGTGATCGTGGTGATCTCCAACCTGGTCCTGTGCAGCCTCGCCGGGTACGCCTTCGCCCGCCTTAGGTTCCGCGGCTCCGGGCTCGCCTTCATGCTGCTGCTGGCCACCCTGATGGTGCCGTTCCAGGTCGTGCTGATCCCGACGCTGCTGATCGTCAAGTCGTTCGGGCTGATCGACACCCTGGGCGCACTGATCGTGCCCAACCTCGTCACGGCGTTCGGCATCTTCATGATGCGCCAGTTCTTCCTGGCCCTGCCCCCGGACCTGGAGGAGGCCGGACGCATCGACGGGGCGAGCCGGCTGGGGGTATTCCTGAAGATCCTCGTGCCGTTGATGGGACCGCCGCTGGCCACGCTCGCCGTCCTGACGTTCCTGAGCATCTGGAACGACTTCCTGTGGCCGCTGGTCGCGATCCAGAACCCGGACAACATGACCATGCAGCTGGGCCTGTCCACGTTCCAGGGCGCCCACCTGACCGACTGGCCGCTGCTGATGGCCGCGACGCTGATGAGCCAGCTGCCGGTGATCGTTCTGTTCCTTGTCGGCCAGCGCATGTTCGTGCGGTCGATCGCCTCGTCCGGGATCAAGTAGAGGGACTCGTCGATGGCACCGATCGTGCTCCAGGGACTGCGCAAGGTCTACCCGGGCAAACCGCCCGTGGTGGCCCTCGAGGGGCTGGACCTCACCATCGACGACGGCGAGCTGGTGGCCTTCGTCGGCCCGTCCGGCTGCGGGAAGAGCACGGTGCTGCGGTGTGTCGCCGGGCTGGAGAAGCTGTCCGCCGGGCGGGTGCTGATCGCCGGCCGCGAGGTCCAGGAGCTGCCGCCGGGCAAGCGCGACATCGCGATGGTCTTCCAGAGCTATGCGCTCTACCCGCACCTGACGGTGTACAAGAACCTGGCCTTCCCGCTCAAGGAGCGGCATGTCCCGCGCGCCCGGCTCGACGCGGAGGTCCGGCGGGTGGCCGAGATGCTCGAGCTGACCCCGCTGCTGCGGCGGCGGCCTGGACAGCTGTCCGGCGGGCAGCGGCAGCGCGTCGCCATGGGGCGCGCCCTGGTCCGCGAGCCGCTGGCGTTCCTCCTGGACGAGCCGCTGAGCAACCTGGATGCCAAGCTCCGCACCCAGATGCGCAGCGAGATCGCCGAGGTGCACCGCAGGCTCGGGATCACGAGCATCTACGTCACCCACGACCAGGTCGAGGCCATGACGCTGGGCGAGCGGATCGTCGTCATGCGGGACGGTCGGCTGCAGCAGGCCGGGGCACCGGCCCAGGTCTACGAGAACCCGGTGAACCTGTTCGTGGCCGGCTTCCTCGGCACGCCGAGCATGAACCTGCTGGACGGCCGGGTCGACCGCGGCACCCTGACCGCGGGCCCGCTCCGGCTGGTGGTGCCGGGTGCACCCGACGGCGAGGTGGTCCTCGGCATCCGGCCCGAAGCGCTCTCCCCGGCCGGAGCCGACGACGATCCGGGCTTCGAGGTGGTCGTCTCCTACGTCGAGGCCCTGGGGAACGAGAACCTCGTGCACGCCTGGGCCGAAGGGGTCGACCGCGCCACGAAGCCGCTCGTGTTCCGGGCGCCCCCTCGGGTCAACCCGCGCATCGACGAACGCATCCGCGTCCGGGTCGACCCGACCCAGCTCCTGCTGTTCGACCGGACCAGCGAGGGGCGTGTCCCGCTGTCGGGGCCGGTGCTGCTCAGCGCCGACCGGCAGGTCGCCGGCTGACCGGATCGGGCGGGTCCGCAGCAGGGGCTGTGGACAACGCGATCGGTCAGCAGACACGGCCTTCGGAGAGTGATCCCGGCCCACCCCTTCCCTTAGGCTCGGCCCGGCTGCGAGGAGAAGCTGGTCCATGCTGGCGACCGACCGTCGACGGGGGAGGAACAAGGGCGTCGCCGTCCTGTCGGCGGCGTCCTTGGCGTGCGCGCTGACCCTCGGTCCGACTGTCCTGCTGGCCGCCCCGGCGAGCGCCGCGGGCGCCTGCGCGACGCCCGGCGGCTCCGGGGCCGGCGGCGTGCTCAGCGGAGTCGTCAACACCTACTACCCGGGCGTGGGTTCGCCGGCCGCCGGCGCCACCAGCATCTCCGTCGGCGCCCCGTCCGGGGCCGCGACCCCGATCGCCGCCGGTGACCTGCTTCTGGTCATCGAGATGCAGGCCGCCGACATCAACTCGACGAACACGAACGCCTACGGCGACGGGGTGGCGGCGGCGCCGGCATCCGGTTACACCGCGCTCAACGCGTCCGGCCTGTACGAGTACGTGCGGGCCACGTCGGCGGTCGTGGCCGGCTCGGTGGGCATCTCCGGTCTCGGCGCGGGCGCCGGCCTGATCAACGGCTACGTCACCGCGGCCGCGACGGCCACGTCCGGGCAGAAGACCTTCCAGGTGGTGCGGGTCCCGCAGTACACGACGGCGACCACCAGCTCCGCGCTGACGGCTTCGGCGTGGAACGGATCCGTCGGCGGTGTCCTCGCCCTGGACACGATCGCAACCCTCACCCTCAACGGGACCGTGAGCGTCGATGGCCTCGGGTTCCGCGGCGGCATCGGCATCCAGCGCACCGGGGCCGCGGGGACCGCCAACACCGACGTCGTCCGTAGCGCGACGATCGGCACCGACGGGACCAAGGGCGAGGGCATCGCCGGAACCCCGACCCAGACCACGGCCGGCGACGGCTATCCCGGCGGCGACGTGGCCAGGGGAGCGCCGGCGAACGCCGGCGGCGGCGGCACGGACGGGAACCCGACCGTGAACGACCAGAACACCGGCGGCGGCGGCGGCGGCAACGGCGGGACCGGCGGCCAGGGCGGCAACGCGTGGAACTCGGGGGTGGCCACGGGCGGGTACGGCGGCGTGGCCATCCCGGCGACGTCTGCGCGGGTCGTCCTCGGCGGCGGCGGCGGCGCGGGCACCGGCAACAACTTCACCGCCCCGAACTCCAGCGGCGCGGCCGGCGGCGGCATGGTGCTGATCCGGGCGGCGTCGGTCGGCGGCGCCGGCACCATCACGGCCAACGGCGCCGCCGCGTACAACCTCACCGCGAACGACGGCGGCGGTGGCGGAGGTGCGGGCGGGACCATCGTCCTCACCTCACCGAGCGGCTCGCTCGCCGGCGCGACCCTCAACGCGAACGGCGGCCGCGGCGGCGACGCCTGGGCCACGCAGGCGGGCGCGGCGAACGCGCACGGTCCCGGTGGCGGTGGTGGCGGCGGCTGGATCTTCACCTCCAGTGCGCCGACCGCCCAGACCGTGACCGCCGGAGCCAACGGCATCACCACCACCGGGAACCTGGTGTACGGGTCGTCGGCGGGCACCGCCGGCCAGACGGCGACCGCCGCCCCCGCCACCATCCCGGGTGTCAGCGGCGGTGCCGAGTGCGCCGACCTGTCGATCACGAAGACGGGCCCGGCCACCGTGAACGCGCTGGGGTCCGTGACCTACACGTTGACGGTCGCGAACGCGGGCCCGGCCGCCGCGACCGGGTTGTCGGTCACCGACACGCTGCCGGCCGGGGTGACGTTCGTGTCGGCGACCGGGACCGGCTGGACCTGCACCAATGTCGGGAACGTGTCGGCCACCTGCACGCGTCCGGCGCTGGCCAACGGCGCGACCGCCCCGGCGATCACCGTGGTCGTGACCGCGCCGGCCCAGGCCGCGACCTTGACCGACACCGCGACCGTGACGGCCACCACGCCGGACCAGACGCCCGCGAACAACACCTCCACCGCGTCGACGACGGTCACCGCGCTGGCCGACCTGTCCATCGTCAAGACCGGTCCGGCGACGGTGGCGGCCGGCGCCAGCGTGAGCTACTCGCTCGCGGTCGCGAACGCCGGCCCGTCCGACGCCGCCTCGCTGACGGTGACGGACACCCTGCCGGCCGGGGTGACGTTCGTGTCGGCGACCGGGGCGGGCTGGACCTGCACCAACACGGGGAACGTGTCGGTCAGCTGCACGAGACCCGCGCTCGCCACCGGGACGTCCGCGCCCGCGATCACGGTGACGGTGACCGCGCCGGCCCAGGGGGCGATGCTGTCGAACGTCGCATCGGTGGCGGCGACCACGACCGACCCGAACGCAGCGAACAACAGCTCGTCGCTGAGCACCACGGTCACGCCGTCGGCCGACCTGGCGATCACCAAGACCGGTCCGGCGACGGTGGTGGCGGGCGGGTCGGTGTCGTACTCGTTGGTGGTGGTGAACAACGGTCCGTCGGACGCCGCCGCGCTGACGGTGACGGACACGCTGCCGGCCGGGATCACCTTCGTCTCGGCCACCGGCGCCGGCTGGACCTGCACCAACGTGGGAAACGTGTCGGTGTCGTGCACCAGGCCTGCCCTCGTGACCGGGGCGACTGCGCCGACGATCACGATCGTCGTGACGGCTCCGGGCCAGGCCGCGGTGCTGTCGAACACGTCCAGCGTGTCGAGCACGACCGCCGACCCGAACGCCGCCAACAACACCTCGGTCGCGAACACCACAGTGACCGCCTCGGCGGACCTGGCGATCACCAAGACCGGTCCGGCCACGGTGGTGGCCGGGAACAATGTGTCGTACTCGCTGGTGGTGGTGAACAACGGTCCCTCGGATGCGGCGAACCTGTCGGTCGCGGACACCCTGCCGGCGGGCGTCACCTTCGTGTCGGCGTCCGGGGCGGGGTGGACGTGCACGAACGTCGGGAACGTGTCGGCGACGTGTACCCGGCCGGCGTTGGCGACGGGTGCGACGGCGCCGACGATCACGGTCGTGGTGAAGGCGCCGAACCAGGCCGGCTCGCTGTCGAACACCGCGTCGGTGTCGTCGACCACGGCGGACCCGGTGCCGGCGAACAACACCTCGACCGCCGTGACGGCGGTGACGGCGTCGGCGGACCTGGTGATGACCAAGCTGGGGCCGCCGACGGTGGTGGCGGGCGGGTCGGTGGCGTACTCGCTGGTGGTGGTGAACAACGGTCCGTCGGACGCGGCGAACCTGTCGGTCGCGGACACCCTGCCGGCGGGCGTCACCTTCGTGTCGGCGACCGGCACGGGTTGGGTGTGCTCGAACGTCGGGAACGTGTCGGCGACCTGCACCCGGGCCGCGCTGGCCGCGGGGGCGACGGCGCCGACGATCACGGTGACGGTGACGGCGCCGGCGCAGGCGGGTTCGTTGACGAACACCGCGTCGGTCTCATCGACCACGGCGGACCCGGTCCCGGCGAACAACACCTCGTCGGTGACGACCGGGGTGACGGCTTCGGCGGACCTGGCGATCACCAAGACCGGTCCGGCGACGGTGGTGGCCGGCGGGTCGGTGTCGTACTCGCTGGTGGTGGTGAACAACGGTCCGTCCGACGCGGCGAACCTGTCGGTCGCGGACACGCTGCCGGCCGGGATCACCTTCGTGTCGGCCACCGGCGCCGGCTGGACCTGCACCAACGTCGGGAACGTGTCGGTGACCTGCACCAGGCCTGCCCTCGTGACCGGGGCGACTGCGCCGACGATCACGATCGTCGTGACGGCTCCGGGCCAGGCCGCGGTGCTGTCGAACACGTCCAGCGTGTCGAGCACGACCGCCGACCCGAACGCCGCCAACAACACCTCGGTCGCGAACACCACAGTGACCGCCTCGGCGGACCTGGCGATCACCAAGACCGGTCCGGCCACGGTGGTGGCCGGGAACAATGTGTCGTACTCGCTGGTGGTGGTGAACAACGGTCCCTCGGATGCGGCGAACCTGTCGGTCGCGGACACCCTGCCGGCGGGCGTCACCTTCGTGTCGGCGTCCGGGGCGGGGTGGACGTGCACGAACGTCGGGAACGTGTCGGCGACGTGTACCCGGCCGGCGTTGGCGACGGGTGCGACGGCGCCGACGATCACGGTCGTGGTGAAGGCGCCGAACCAGGCCGGCTCGCTGTCGAACACCGCGTCGGTGTCGTCGACCACGGCGGACCCGGTGCCGGCGAACAACACCTCGACCGCCGTGACCGCGGTGACGGCGTCGGCCGACCTGGCGATCACCAAGACCGCTCCGGCGACGGTCGTGGCCGGGAACAATGTGTCGTACTCGCTGGTCGTGGTGAACAACGGTCCGTCGGACGCGGCGAACCTGTCGGTCACCGACACGCTGCCGGTCGGAGTCACGTTCGTGTCGGCGACCGGGGCGGGTTGGACCTGCACCAACGTCGGGAACGTCTCGGCCACCTGCACCCGGCCCGCCCTGGCCGCGGGGGCGACGGCGCCGACGATCACCCTCGTGGTCACGGCTCCGGCCCAGGCCGGCACCATGGTCAACAGCTCGAGCGTGGCCAGTACGACCAGCGACCCGAACCCGGCGAACAACGCCTCCTCGACCAGCACGGCCGTGACCGCGTCGGCCGACCTGTCGATCACCAAGTCAGGGCCCGCCACCGTGGTCGCCGCCGGCTCGGTCAGCTACTCGCTGGTGGTGCTGAACAACGGCCCTTCGGACGCGGCGAACCTGTCGGTCACGGACACCCTTCCGGCGGGCGTCACCTTCGTGTCGGCCACCGGCGCCGGATGGACCTGCACCAACGTCGGGAACGTCTCCGCGACCTGCACCCGGCCGGCGCTGGCGGCCGGCGGGACCGCGCCGACGATCACCGTCGTGGTGACGGCGCCCGCGCAGGCGGCGACGCTCACGAACACGTCGACGGTCACCTCGGCCACCCCCGACCCCAACGCCGCGAACAACACCTCGACGACGAGCACCACCGTGACGGCGTCCGCCGACCTGGCGATCACCAAGACCGGTCCGGCCAACGTCCTCGCGTCCGGAGCGGTGTCCTACCAGCTCTCGGTCACCGACATCGGTCCTTCGGACGCCGCGAACCTGTCGGTGCTGGACACGCTCCCCGCCGGGGTGACGTTCGTGTCCGCGACCGGGACCGGCTGGACGTGCACGAACGTCGGCAACGTCTCGGTCACCTGCACCAGGCCGGCGCTGGCGACCGGGACCACCGCCCCCGCCATCACGCTGGTGGTGACCGCGCCGCCGACGGCGGCCACCCTGACCAACACGGCGACCGTGTCCGCGGCGACCGCCGACCCGAACGCGGCCAACAACACCAGCTCGGTCACGACGGCTGTCGGCCCGGTGGCGGACCTGGCGATCACCAAGACCGGTCCGGCCTCGGTCGTGGCGGCGGGCAGCGTGTCCTACCAGCTGACCGTCACGAACAACGGCCCGTCGGACGCCTCCGGCCTGTCCGTCGCGGACACCCTGCCCGCCGGCGTCACCTTCGTCTCGGCCGGCGGCGCGGGCTGGACGTGCAGCAACGTCGGCAACGTCTCGGCGACCTGTACGCGCCCGACGCTCACCGCCGGGTCCAGCGCACCGGTGATCACCGTGGTGGTGACCGCGCCCGGCCAGGCCGGCACGCTGACCAACAGCGCGACGGTCTCCTCGGCCACCCCGGACCCCAACCCGGCCAACGACACCGCGACCGCCAGCACCACGGTCACCGGGTCCGCCGACCTGTCCATGACCAAGACCGGCCCGCCCACCGTGACCGCCGCAGGCACGGTGACCTACTCACTGGTGGTGGTAGACAACGGCCCGTCCGACGCCGCGAACCTGACCGTTACGGACACCCTGCCGGCCGGGGTCACCTTCGTGTCCGCGACCGGGACCGGCTGGACCTGCACCAACGCGGGCAACGTCTCGGCGAGCTGCACGCGTCCGGCGCTCGCCACCGGTGCGACCGCACCCACCATCACCCTCGTGGTCACCGCGCCCCCGCAGATCGCGACCCTGACCAACACCGCCTCGGTGTCGTCCACCACCGCCGACCCGAACCCCGCGAACAACACCTCGTCCGTGACCACCGCTGTGACCGGATCGGCTGACCTGGCGATCACCAAGACCGGTCCGGCCACGGTGGTGGCGGCTGGCAGCGTGGCCTACCAGCTCACGGTGACGGACAACGGCCCGTCCGACGCCGCCAACGTCTCGGTCACCGACACCCTCCCGGCGGGCGTCACCTTCGTCTCGGCGACCGGTGGCGGCTGGGTGTGCACCAACGTCGGCAACGTCTCGGTGACGTGCACCCGTGCGGCGCTGTCGGCGGGCGCGACGGCTCCGGTGATCACGATCACGGTGACCGCTCCCGCCCAGGCTGCCTCGCTCAGCAACACCGCATCCGTCTCGTCCACGACTGCCGACCCGAACCCCGCGAACAACACGGCGGTCGCAGTCACGACGGTGACCGCGTCGGCCGACCTGGCGATCACCAAGACCGGTCCGGCCACCGTGGTCGCCGGTTCCCTGGTGGCGTACTCGCTGGTGGTGGTGAACAACGGTCCGTCGGATGCGGCGAACCTGTCGGTCGCGGACACGTTGCCGGCCGGGGTGACGTTCGTGTCGGCGACCGGGGCCGGTTGGGCGTGCTCGAACGTCGGGAACGTATCGGCCACGTGCACCAGGCCGGCGCTGGCGACCGGCGCGACCGCGCCGACGATCACGTCGTCGTGACCGCCCCGGCCCAGGCCGGGTCGCTGTCCAACACGGCGACGGTTTCGGCCGCCACCGCGGACCCCAACGCCGCGAACAACACCTCGACCGCGGTCACCGCGGTGACCGCGTCGGCCGACCTGGCGATCACGAAGACCGGTCCGGCCTCGGTGGTGGCGGCGGGCAGCGTGGCTTACCAGCTGACCGTCACGGACAACGGGCCGTCCGACGCGGCGAACCTCTCCGTCACGGATACCCTCCCGGCGGGGGTGACGTTCGTGTCGGCGACGGGGGCGGGTTGGACCTGCACGAACGTGGGGAACGTGTCGGCGACCTGTACCCGCCCGGCGCTGGCCGCCGGTGCGGCAGCTCCGGTGATCACGATCACGGTGACGGCCCCCGCCCAGGGTGCGACTCTGACCGACTCGGCGACCGTGGCGTCCGCGACCCCCGACCCGAACGCGGCGAACAACACCGCGACAGCGACGACGACGGTCACGCCGTCGGCTGACCTGGCGATCACCAAGACCGGTCCGGCGACGGTGGTGGCGGGCGGGTCGGTGGCGTACTCGCTGGTGGTGGTGAACAACGGTCCGTCGGATGCGGCGAACCTCTCCGTCGCGGACACTCTGCCGGCCGGGGTGACGTTCGTGTCGGCGACCGGCGACCGGCTGGACCTGCACGAACGTGGGGAACGTGTCGGCGTCGTGCACCCGCCCGGCGCTGGCGACCGGCGCGACCGCCCCGACGATCACGGTGACGGTGACTGCCCCGGCCCAGGCGGCGGCGTTGACGGACACCGCGACCGTGACCTCGAGCACCGCCGACCCGAACGCGGCGAACAACACCTCGTCGGCGTCCACGACGGTGACGGCGTCGGCGGATCTGGCGATCACCAAGACCGGTCCGGCGACGGTGGTGGCGGGTGGGTCGGTGGCGTACTCGCTGGTGGTGGTGAACAACGGTCCGTCGGACGCCGCCTCGCTGACGGTGACCGACACGCTGCCGGCTGGGGTGACGTTCGTGTCCGCGTCCGGGGCCGGGTGGGCGTGCTCGAACGTGGGGAACGTGTCGGCGACCTGCACGCGGGCCGCGTTGGTCGCGGGCGCCACCGCGCCGACGATCACGGTGACGGTGACGGCGCCGGCGCAGGCCGGGTCGTTGTCGGACACCGCGTCGGTGGCCTCGACCACGGCGGACCCGGTGCCGGGGAACAACACCTCGACCGCGGTGACGGCGGTGACGGCGTCGGCGGACCTGGTGATGACCAAGCTGGGGCCGCCGACGGTGGTGGCGGGTGGGTCGGTGGCGTACTCGCTGGTGGTGGTGAACAACGGTCCGTCGGATGCGGCGAACCTGTCGGTGACGGACACGTTGCCGGCTGGGGTGACGTTCGTGTCCGCGGCCGGGGCCGGGTGGGCGTGCTCGAACGTGGGGAACGTGTCGGCGACGTGCACCCGGCCGGCGTTGGCGGCGGGTGCGACGGCGCCGACGATCACGGTGACGGTGACGGCGCCGGCGCAGGCGGGTTCGTTGACGAACACCGCGTCGGTGGCCTCCACGACGGCGGACCCGGTGCCGGCGAACAACACCTCGTCGGTGACGACCGGGGTGACGGCTTCGGCTGACCTGGCGATCACCAAGACCGCTCCGGCGACGGTGGTGGCCGGCGGTGCCGTGTCCTACCAGCTGGTGGTCACTGACAACGGTCCCTCGGACGCGGCGAACCTGTCGGTGACCGACACCTTGCCGGCCGGGGTGACGTTCGTGTCCGCGGCCGGGGCCGGCTGGACCTGCACGAACGTGGGGAACGTGTCGGCGACCTGCACGTTGCCGGCGCTGGCGGCCGGGGCGACGGCCCCGTCGATCACGATCGTCGTGACGGCCCCCGCCCAGGCGGCGAGCCTGTCCAACACGGCCTCGGTCGCGGCCACCACCGCCGACCCGAACCCGGCGAACAACACCTCGACCGCGGTCACGACGGTGACCGCGCTCGGCTGACCTGGCGATCACCAAGACCGGTCCGGCGACGGTGGTGGCGGGTGGGTCGGTGGCGTACTCGCTGGTGGTGGTGAACAACGGTCCGTCGGATGCGGCGAACCTCTCCGTCGCGGACACCCTGCCGGCCGGGGTGACGTTCGTGTCGGCGACCGGCGCCGGCTGGACCTGCACGAACGTGGGGAACGTGTCGGTCACCTGCACCCGGCCGGCCCTCGCCGCGGGCGCGACAGCACCGACCATCACCGTGACGGTGACGGCACCGGCGCAGGCCGGGCAGCCTGTCGAACACGGCGAGCGTGGCGAGTACGACGAGTGACCCGAACCCGGCGAACAACACCTCGTCGGCGTCCACGACGGTGACGGCGTCGGCGGATCTGGCGATCACCAAGACCGGTCCGGCGACGGTGGTGGCGGGCGGGTCGGTGGCGTACTCGCTGGTGGTGGTGAACAACGGTCCGTCGGACGCCGCCTCGCTGACGGTGACCGACACGCTGCCGGCTGGGGTGACGTTCGTGTCCGCGACCGGGGCCGGGTGGGCGTGCTCGAACGTGGGGAACGTGTCGGCGACCTGCACGCGGGCCGTGTTGGTCGCGGGCGCCACCGCACCGACGATCACGGTGACGGTGACGGCGCCGGCGCAGGCCGGGTCGTTGTCGGACACCGCGTCGGTGGCCTCGACCACGGCGGACCCGGTGCCGGGGAACAACACCTCGACCGCGGTGACGGCGGTGACGGCGTCGGCGGACCTGGTGATGACCAAGCTGGGGCCGCCGACGGTGGTGGCGGGTGGGTCGGTGGCGTACTCGCTGGTGGTGGTGAACAACGGTCCGTCGGATGCGGCGAACCTGTCGGTGACGGACACGTTGCCGGCTGGGGTGACGTTCGTGTCCGCGGCCGGGGCCGGGTGGGCGTGCTCGAACGTGGGGAACGTGTCGGCGACGTGCACTCGGCCGGCGTTGGCGGCGGGTGCGACGGCGCCGACGATCACGGTGACGGTGACGGCGCCGGCGCAGGCGGGTTCGTTGACGAACACCGCGTCGGTGGCCTCCACGACGGCGGACCCGGTGCCGGCGAACAACACCTCGTCGGTGACGACCGGGGTGACGGCTTCGGCTGACCTGGCGATCACCAAGACCGCTCCGGCGACGGTGGTGGCCGGCGGTGCCGTGTCCTACCAGCTGGTGGTCACTGACAACGGTCCCTCGGACGCGGCGAACCTGTCGGTGACCGACACCTTGCCGGCCGGGGTGACGTTCGTGTCCGCGGCCGGGGCCGGCTGGACCTGCACCAACGTGGGGAACGTGTCGGCGACCTGCACGTTGCCGGCGCTGGCGGCCGGGGCGACGGCCCCGTCGATCACGATCGTCGTGACGGCCCCCGCCCAGGCGGCGAGCCTGTCCAACACGGCCTCGGTCGCGGCCACCACCGCCGACCCGAACCCGGCGAACAACACCTCGACCGCGGTCACGACGGTGACCGCGCTCGGCTGACCTGGCGATCACCAAGACCGGTCCGGCGACGGTGGTGGCGGGCGGGTCGGTGGCGTACTCGCTGGTGGTGGTGAACAACGGTCCGTCGGATGCGGCGAACCTCTCCGTCGCGGACACCCTGCCGGCCGGGGTGACGTTCGTGTCGGCGACCGGCGCCGGCTGGACCTGCACGAACGTGGGGAACGTGTCGGTCACCTGCACCCGGCCGGCCCTCGCCGCGGGCGCGACAGCACCGACCATCACCGTGACGATGACGGCACCGAACCAGGCCGGGACTCTGGCCAACACCGCGTCCGCCTCCTCGACCACGGCCGACCCGGATCCGTCGAACAACACCTCGTCGACGAGTACCTCGGTCACCGGCGCCGCGGATCTGGCGATCACCAAGACCGGTCCGGCCACGGTGGTCGCCGCGGGCGGCGTCTCCTACCAGCTCACGGCGACCAACAACGGACCGTCCGACGCGACCGGCGTCTCGGTGACCGACACCCTCCCGGCCGGGGTCACGTTCGTGTCGGCGACCGGCACCGGCTGGACCTGCACCAACGCCGGCAACGTGTCCGTGACCTGCACCATGCCGCTGCTGGCGACTGGCGCCACCGCACCCACGATCACGGTGCTGGTGACCGCGCCCGCCCAGGCCGGGTCGCTGTCGAACACGGCGACGGTGTCGTCCGCAACCGCCGACCCGAACCCGGCGAACAACATCTCGTCGGCGTCCACGACGGTGACGGCGTCGGCGGATCTGGCGATCACCAAGACCGGTCCGGCGACGGTGGTGGCGGGCGGGTCAGCGTGGCGTACTCGCTGGTGGTGGTGAACAACGGTCCGTCGGACGCCGCCTCGCTGTCGGTGACCGACACGCTGCCGGCTGGGGTGACGTTCGTGTCGGCGACCGGGGCCGGGTGGGCGTGCTCGAACGTGGGGAACGTGTCGGCGACGTGCACCCGGGCCGGCGCTGGTCGCGGGTGCGACGGCGCCGACGATCACGGTGACGGTGACGGCGCCGGCGCAGGCGGCCAGCCTGTCGGACACCGCGTCGGTGGCCTCGACGACCGCGGACCCGGTCCCGGGGAACAACACCTCGACCGCGGTGACGGCGGTGACGGCGTCGGCGGACCTGGTGATGACCAAGCTGGGGCCGCCGACGGTGGTGGCGGGTGGGTCGGTGGCGTACTCGCTGGTGGTGGTGAACAACGGTCCGTCGGATGCGGCGAACCTGTCGGTGACGGACACGTTGCCGGCTGGGGTGACGTTCGTGTCCGCGGCCGGGGGCGGGTGGGCGTGCTCGAACGTGGGGAACGTGTCGGCGACGTGTACTCGGCCGGCGTTGGCGGCGGGTGCGACGGCGCCGACGATCACGGTGACGGTGACGGCGCCGGCGCAGGCGGGTTCGTTGACGAACACCGCGTCGGTGGCCTCCACGACGGCGGACCCGGTGCCGGCGAACAACACCTCGTCGGTGACGACCGGGGTGACGGCTTCGGCTGACCTGGCGATCACCAAGACCGCTCCGGCGACGGTGGTCGCGGGCGGCAGCGTCTCCTACTCCATGGTGGTCGTAAACAACGGTCCGTCCGACGCACCCAACGTCCTGGTCGCGGACACCCTTCCGGCCGGCGTCACCTTCGTGTCCGCGGCCGGGGCGGGCTGGACCTGTACGAACGTGGGGAACGTCTCGGTCGACTGCACGCTGGCGACCCTTGCCGCCGGCACCTCTGCGCCACCCATCACCGTGACGGTGACCGCGCCGGGCCAGGCCGCGACGCTGTCCAACACAGCGTCGGTGTCGTCGACGGTTGCCGACCCCGACCTGACCGACAACACCGCGTCGGCGAGCACCACGGTCACGGCGTCCGCCGACCTGGCGATCACCAAGACCGGTCCGGCTACGGTGGTCGCGGGCGGCAGCGTCTCCTACTCCCTGGTGGTCGTGAACAACGGGCCGTCCGACGCCGCGAACCTGACGGTGACCGACGCCTTGCCGACCGGAGTCACGTTCGTGTCCGCGACGGGCACCGGCTGGGCCTGCGGCAACGCCGGAAACGTCTCGGTGACCTGCACGCGGCCGGTCGCTGGCGACCGGCGCGCTGGCGCCCACGATCACGGTGACGGTGACGGCCCCCGCGCAGGCCGGCAGCCTGTCGGACACGGCGAGCGTGGCGAGTACGACGAGTGACCCGAACCCCGCGGACAACACCTCGACGGCGGTGACCACGGTGACCGCGTCGGCCGACCTCGCGATCGCCAAGACCGGGCCGGCGACCGTCCTCGCCGACGGAGCCGTGGCCTACTCGCTGGTGGTCGTGAACAACGGGCCGTCCGACGCCGTCGCGCTGACAGTCGGGGACTCCCTGCCGGTCGGGATCACCTTCGTGTCCGCGACCGGCGCCGGCTGGACGTGCACGAACGTGGGCAACGTCTCGGTCGGCTGCACCCGACCGGCACTCGCGACCGGCGCCACCGCACCCACGATCACCGTGGTGGTGACCGCGCCCGCACAGGCGGCGACCCTGTCGAACACCGCGTCGGTGACGGCCACGACCGCCGACCCCGACGCAGCGAACAACACCTCGACCGCGGTCACGGCGGTGACGGCGTCGGCCGACCTGGCGATCGCCAAGACCGGCCCGGCGACCGTCGTGGCCGGCAGGCACGGTCGCGTACCAGCTGTCGGTCGACAACCTCGGGCCCTCGGACGCGACCGGCCTGTCCGTGACGGACACCCTGCCGGCCGGCGTGGTGTTCGTGTCCGCGAGCGGCGCCGGCTGGTCCTGCACGAACGTCGGCAACGTCTCGGTGACCTGTACGACGGCCGGCCTCGCCACCGGTGCCGCGGCGCCGGTGGTCACGGTCACCGTGACCGCGCCCGGCCAGGCGGCGACCCTGACCAACAATGCGGCCGTTTCGTCGGCGACGTTCGACCCGGTCCTGGCGAACAACCAGGACGCCGTCTCGACCACCGTGACCGCCTCGGCCGATCTGTCGATCACGAAGCTGGGGCCGCCGACGGTGACGGCCGGCGGGTCGGTGTCGTACTCGCTGGTGGTCGTCAACGGCGGCCCTTCGGACGCGGCGAACGTGTCGGTGACGGACACCTTGCCGGCCGGGGTGACGTTCGTGTCCGCGGCCGGGGCCGGCTGGGCCTGCTCCAACGTCGGGAACGTGTCGGCGACCTGCACGCGCCCGCTGCTCGCCACCGGCGCCACCGCCCCGACGATCACGGTGGTGGTGACCGCGCCGGCGCAGGCAGGCTCGTTGACGAACACGGCGTCGGTGTCCAGCACGACCGCCGACCCGGACCCGACCGACAACACCTCGTCGGTGACGACGGGCGTCGGAGGCGTCGGCGGACCTGGCGATCACCAAGACCGGTCCGGCGACGGTCGTCGCGGCGGGCACGGTGACCTACCAGCTCACGGTCACGAACAACGGCCCCTCGGATGCCGCGAACCTGTCGGTGACCGACACGCTGCCGGCCGGGGTGACGTTCGTCTCGGCGACCGGCACCGGCTGGACCTGCACCAGCGTGGGGAACGTGTCGGCCACCTGCACGGCGCCGACGCTGGCCGCCGGGGCGGCGGCAGCGGTGATCACCGTGGTGGTGACGGCACCGGCGCAGGCGGGCAGCCTGTCGAACACGGCGAGCGTGGCGGTCACGACGAGCCGACCCGAACCCGGCGAACAACACCTCGACGGCCGTGACCGACGGTGACCGCCGTCGGCCGACCTGGCGATCACCAAGACCGGTCCGGCCACGGTGGTCGCCGGCGGCAGCGTGGCGTACTCGCTCGTCGTGGTCAGCAGCGGTCCCTCCGACGCGGCGAACGTCTCGGTGACCGACACGCTGCCGGCCGGCGTCACCTTCGTGTCCGCGACCGGCACCGGCTGGGCCTGCTCGAACGTCGGCAACGTCTCGGTGACCTGCACCCGGCCGGTCCTGGCGACCGGCGCCACCGCGCCCACGATCACGGTGACGGTGACCGCGCCCGCGCAGGCCGGCTCGTTCAGCAACGCGGCATCGGTCACGTCGAGCACCCCCGACCCCGACCCGACGGACAACACCTCCACCGCGACCTCGACGGTCACCGCCTCCGCCGACCTGGCGATCGTCAAGACCGGGCCGGCCAACGTCCTCGCGAGCACGGCGGTCGCCTACCACCTCACGGTCACCGACCTCGGCCCCTCGGACGCCGCGTCGCTCACCGTCACGGACACGCTGCCGGCCGGGGTCGCGTTCGTCTCGGCGACCGGCACCGGCTGGACCTGCACCAACGCCGGCAACGTGTCCGTCACCTGCACCCGTCCCGCCCTGGCCGCGGGGACGACCGCACCCGTGATCGACCTCGTCGTGACCGCCCCGGCCGTGAACGCCACGCTGACCAACGTGGCCGATGTCGCCGCGGCCACGGCCGACCCGGACCCGGCGAACAACACCTCGACCCTGGTCACGGCGGTCGGCCCGGCCGCCGACGTGTCCCTCACCAAGACCGGACCCGCGACGGTGGCTCCCGGCGGCAGCATCACCTACCTGCTGACGGCGCACGACGCCGGTCCGTCCGACGCCACGACGGTCTCGGTCTCGGACACCTTGCCGGCCGGCGTCACGTTCGTGTCCGCGACCGGCACGGGCTGGACCTGTACGAACGTCGGCAACGTCTCGATGACGTGCACCAGGCCCACGATCGGCGCCGGGACCACCGCCCCGGTCATCACCGTGGTCGTGACAGCACCCGCGCAGGCCGCCACGCTGACGAACACGGCGACCGTGACCAACGCCGTGCTCGACCCCGACCTGTCGAACAACACCGCGTCCGCCGCCACGGTGGTCGGCGCGGCCGCCGACCTGTCCCTGGTCAAGACAGGGCCCGCGACGGTCGTGGCCGGGGGAGCGCTCGCGTACCACCTGGTCGTGACCAACGCCGGTCCGGACGCGGCGACCACGGTCCGGGTCGTCGACACGCTGCCGCCCGGCGTCACGTTCGTCTCCGCGAGCGGCTCCGGCTGGACCTGCAGCCACGCCGGCGACGTGTCGGTGACCTGCACGAGGGCGACCCTCGCGAACGGCGCCACCGCTCCGACGATCAGCGTGGTCGTGACCGCCCCGAGCAGCCCGACCAGCCTCACGAACAGCGCCCAGGTGCTCGCCAGCACGCTGGACCCCGTCCCGGACAACAACAGCTCGTCGGCACCGACCGAGGTGCTGGCGGCCGGCGGCGGGTCCGGGGGAGGGCCGCTGCCGCACACCGGGGCCGCCGGCCTGGGGCTCATCCCGGTCGGGCTGCTGCTGGTGGTGCTCGGCGGCTCGCTGACCACGCTGGCGCGCCGTCGCCTAGGCAGATGAGCCCGGGGGGTCTATGGTTGCGGCAGTCGCTTTCTCGTTCGTGCCTTGCGCCCGCGGGATTTCCGCGGGCGTTCGCCTTTCATCGAGAGGCACCGCGGCGGCTGGGCCCCAGATCTGGGGCGCCGTCCAGTAGGAGAGATCCATGGTTCAGGGAACCGTCAAGTGGTTCAACGCCGAGAAGGGCTTCGGCTTCATCGCCCCCGACGACGGCGGCGCCGACGTCTTCGTGCACTTCTCCGCCATCGCGGCTGAGGGCTACCGCTCGCTCGACGAGGGCCAGAAGGTCGAGTTCGACGTCACGCAGGGCCAGAAGGGCCCGCAGGCCGAGTCGGTCCGCCCGCTCTAAGCCTTACCGCCTCATCGAGGCCGTGCAGACCCCCGTTCCCGCTCCGGCGGGGGCGGGGGTCTTCGCTTCGCAATCAATCGCTTCCCAAGATCTTTCTTTCTAGATCTTGCTTTCTAGGACTTCGTTTCTAGAAGTTTGCGCCCGTTCGGCGCATACTTGCCGTACCAGGCATCAGCTCTCTCGGTTCTCACTCCACCGGCCGCGTCGCACTCGCTGCTGCAGACATCCGGCTCGAGGAGTACGCATGCCCCCCACGCCACCCGTCCCCACCGCCGTCCAGACCCAGTCCCAACGAGACACCGACTACGAC
This sequence comes from uncultured Actinomycetota bacterium, assembly GCA_963771835.1. Classification (GTDB taxonomy): domain Bacteria; phylum Actinomycetota; class Actinomycetes; order Prado026; family Prado026; genus CAVQCJ01. The sequence goes on along the minus strand of CAVYVA010000002.1, from coordinate 234,383 downwards.
GGCGACCGGCCGTTCGGCGAGGCGGCACCCGACGCCCGCTTCCCGTGGCTCAGCCTGCCCGCCCTGGTCACCATGACCCTGGTCGTCGGCCCCCTGATCGGCCTCGTCGTGGCCATCGTCGTGTCGGTGATGAACGGCCTCGACTGGTTCCCGCTGGCGTTCGCGGCCTTCCTGTACGTCCTCACCGGGCTCGGCGTCACCCTCGGGTTCCATCGCGGCATCACGCACCGCTCGTACCAGGCGCGGCAGTGGCTGCGGGTCACCCTGGCCGCGGCCGCCTCGATGAGCTTCCAGGGGTCGGTGGCCAACTGGGTGTCCACGCACCGCAAGCACCACGCCTTCACCGACGAGCCGGGCGACCCGCACTCGCCGTACCGCTTCGGCACCTCGGCGCGGGCCCAGCTGCACGGGCTGGTCGAGTCGCACGTGGGCTGGTTCTGGCGCAGCGAGCAGATCCCGGCCGAGAAGTACGCGCCCGACGTCGTCGGCGACCGAGGCCTGCGGGCGGTCGACTCGGCCTTCCCGTACCTGTGCGCGGCCTCGCTGGCCATCCCGTTCCTCGCCGGGCTCGCGGTCACCCGTTCGCTGGGCGGGGCGTTCGTCACCCTGCTGTGGGCCGGGCTGGTGCGGGTGGCGCTGCTGCAGCACGTGACCTGGAGCATCAACTCGATCTGCCACGTCGCCGGCCGGCGGCCGTACGCGACCCGCCGGTTCGACCGCGCGGGCGACGTGTGGGCGCTGTCCCTGCTCTCGTTCGGCGAGAGCTGGCACAACGGGCACCACGCCGACCCCAGCTGCGCCGTGCACGGCCGCGGCCGGCACCAGATCGACGTCTCCGCAACCGTCCTGCGTGCCATGGAGTCGCTGGGCTGGGTCTCGCGGGTGCACTGGCCGCAGGGGCCGCCCGAGCCGCGCGTGGTCAAGGCGCCGGCCCCAGGTGAGGTACCCTGAGGGTGCTTGCTGGACCGCCGGTCCCCTTCGGGTCCTAGACCCACGGAGACCACACGGGTGACACTGCCCCCGTTCGAGGGACTCAGCGAGACGCACTCCCGGAGATGCGCACAGCAGGTGCGCGGTTCTCCACGGCCGGCCCAGTGACCGGTGACGGCACGTCCAGCGTGGACGCGTCGCCCGGAAGGACCTTCCTGCCTTGAACGCCGCCTCGAGCGCGCCCGCCCGTACCTCCGACTCCTTCGCCGACCTCGGCGTCCCCGCCTCCCTCGTCGCCGTCCTGGCGGCTCAGGGGATCACCACCGCGTTCCCGATCCAGGCCGCGACGCTGCCCGACTCGCTCGGCGGCCGCGACATCCTCGGGCGCGGCCGCACCGGCTCCGGCAAGACGCTGGCCTTCGCCCTGCCGGTCGTCGCGCGGCTCTGCGACCTCGGCAGCCGGCGCGAGCCGTCGTCCCCCCGGGCGCTCGTCCTCGTCCCCACCCGTGAGCTCGCCAACCAGGTCGAGGCCACCATCGCCCCGCTCGCCGCAGCGCTGCGGATGCGGACCGCCCTCGTGTACGGCGGTGTCAGCCAGTCCTCGCAGGTCCGTGCGCTGCGCGGCGGCGTCGACATCCTGGTCGCCTGCCCCGGTCGGCTCGAGGACCTCATCGCCCAGCGCCACGTCCGCCTCGACCGGGTCGAGGTCACGGTGCTGGACGAGGCCGACCACATGGCCGACCTCGGCTTCCTGCCGGCCGTCCGCCGGTTGCTCGACCTCACCCCGGCCGGCGGGCAGCGGATGCTGTTCTCGGCCACGCTGGACAACGGGGTCGACGTCCTCGTCCGCCGGTACCTGGACCAGCCGGCCACCCACTCGGTCGACACCGCGACCGGTGAGGCCGCGCACGAGATGGAGCACCACGTGTTCCAGGTCGACCATGGGGACAAGGCGGCCGTCGTCCGGGAGCTCGCCTCCGGGCACGGCCGTTCGCTGCTGTTCACCCGCACCAAGCACGGCGCGAAGCGGCTGGCCGCACAGCTGACCGCCGCCGGCGTCCCCGCCGTCGAGCTGCACGGGAACCTCGCCCAGAACGCCAGGGCCCGCAACCTCGCGGACTTCTCCTCGGGCGCGGTGCGGGTGCTGGTCGCCACCGACATCGCCGCGCGCGGCATCCACGTGGACGACATCGAGCTGGTCGTCCACGTCGACCCGCCCACCGAGCACAAGGCCTACCTGCACCGGTCCGGCCGCACTGCTCGGGCCGGCGCCGCCGGCACCGTGGTCACGGTGGCCACCGGCGACCAGATGCGCGACGTGGCCAGCCTCACCCGCAAGGCCGCGATCGGGGCGCGGACGACCACCGTGCGGCCCGGTGCGTCGGCCATCGTCGAGCTCACCGGACCGCCGGCGCCGCACGTCACCCCGCGGACCAAGCCGTCCGTCGAGTCGGCGGCCCCGTCCCGTCGCCGGCCGCAGCGCGGCGGCGTGCGGCCAGTCCGGACGGGCCGCCCAGGCCCGCCGCGGCGGCCAGCCCGGGCAGTCCGCGGCCAGTCCGGCCAGCCCGGACGGCGCAGCCGCCGCCCGTCCCGCTAGCGCGTCGGCGACATCTGGTGAGTGCCACCCGACGGAGGTCGACGTGGCTGCGGCGGACCATCTGCGCGCACACGTGCGTCCACACTAAAGTACTAGGAAATATAGCCTCGGCCGTCGACCGAACAGGCCCGAAATGTCACCCGAACGGCCTGCTCCAACGGGCACCGCCGACGGCCGCCCCGCGTCAAGATGGGACCCATGTTCGCCGAACACTTCCAGGTGGGGGGTGATCGGCGATCTGATCGCTACGACGCCGCCGTGGGTGCGGTCGTGCCCCCGGTGGCCTCCGTCATGGCCGTGGTCGTGTCGGTGCTGCTCGTGGCGAACCTCGCCCTGACCACCGGGACCACCCGGACGACGACCGTGGCGCTGGCCGCCGGGACCGCGCTCGCCCTGCTGGCCACCCGCGTGTGGCTGCTCGGTCACCAGCTGCCGGCGCGCTGGGCGCACCCCGTCCTCGTCGCGATCATCGTGGTCTGCACCGTCGACTCCGCCGTCCACCTCTACCTGGCGGCGGACGTCCGGCTCACCAGCAACATCGTGCTGCTCGTCGTCGCCACCGGGGCGCTCGTGCTGGACCTGCGCTGGATGCTCGGAGCGCTGGCCGCCGTGTGGGCGCTGTGGGTCGTGGCGTTCGTCTCCGTGCCCGTCCCGACGGACCGGTGGCACTGGCTGCTCGCCGTCGCTGGGCGCCACCGTGCTCGGGGTCTTCCTGGGCGCCATGCGCCGGTCGACGGTGGACGAGCTGTCCGACCTGCTCGAGCGGGCCGAGCGGGCGGCCGTTCAGGACGACCTGACCGGCCTGCTCAACCGGCGCGGCCTGGCCATGGTCGGCGAGCAGGTCGTCGCGGCGGCGCGACGTTCCGGCAACGCCGTGCACTGCGTGTTCGTGGACATCGACGGCCTCAAGGACGTCAACGACCGGCTCGGCCACCTGGCCGGGGACCGGGTCCTGCTGGCCGTCTCCGACGCGGTCCGGCTGTCCGTGCGCGGCGGCGACGTGGTCGCGCGTTGGGGCGGGGACGAGTTCTGCGTCCTGGGCCCCGGTCCGGGGACCGCACCGGTCGACCTGGAGAAGCGGATCGTGGCGCGGGTGCAGGAGCTGCCGCCCGAGGACGTACCCGGCTGGCTGCCGCGGGTCAGCGCCGGCTCGGCGATGCTCGCCCCGTGGGACGACGGCGACCTCGCGTCGCTGCTGGACCAGGCCGACCGGGAGATGTACCGGCGGCGGTCGCTTCGCCGCGAGACCGTGCTGCGCCCCACCCGCCCGGTGCACGACTAGCCCGACCAGGCCCGGACCGTGCGACGGTCAGCCGTTGCCCCGGGCGCAGGCCGCATCGAGCTCGCGCTGCGGCAGCATCGTCTCGGCGTACAGCTGGAAGCTCGCCACCCGCGTCGTCCCGTCCGGGGTCGGCACCCGCAGCAAGGTGATCAGAGTCAGGTAGGGACCTCCGCCGAGGCAGGCCACGTCGGCCGGGACCGAGAACCGCACCTGCCAGCCGACCTGCCCGCTCCGGTCGGGGATGAGCCACGGCGACGAGGTGAACAACGGCACGATCCCGCTGCCGGGGTCGCTACCGGGGAGCAGCTCGACCGCCCCGACCACGCCTGGAGGCAGGTCGACCAGCACTTTCGACGTGAGCACGCGCGACTTCGTGTCGTACCGGCTGGAGCCCTGCTCGGTCAGCATCACCGGGGAGGCCACCCCGCCGCAGGCCTGGACCAGGACGTCCTGCAGATGCTGGGCGACCGCGGGGGACAGCAGCACGCCGTTCGGCCCCTGCGAGAGCGGGAAGGCGTCCGCGGGCAGCGGCTGGCCGACCCCGACGGCGCCGAGCAGCGGGACCGGGGTGTCGGCGGTGGTCAGGGGACGGCCGGTCTGGCTCCAGGAGGGGCACGTGTCCAGGTCGACCGGGAGCGCGACGGCCGCGGTCGGTGCGCCGGCACCGTGCGCTGCACCGCCGGCACCCGCACCCCGGTGCCGGTCAGGTCATCGATCCAGACCAGACCGTCCCGCGGGCCACGGTTCGTGACGGTCATCGTCAGGTCCACGTGCGGCCGGCTCGGGTCGACCCGTGCCGACAGCGCCGTCACCGTGAGGTCCCTGGCCGCGAGCCACGTGCTGCAGCCGAACGTCACGCGCTGGCGCACCGCTTCCTCGCTGCCCTGCAGCGGCACCGACGCCGTGCTCGTCCGCGATCCGTCCCGCACCAGCAGCTGGACCAGGAACGCCGTCCTGGGCAGGGGGATCGGGACCTGGTCGCACGCGACCTGCCCGGTCAGGTCGAAGTCCTGCGGCCGGGTCACGATCGCCGTGTGCGGGAAGACCCCCGGCGCCGACACCCCCGGCCCGGCCAGTCCGACGGCGATCACCTGCGGGTCGCCCGGGTGGTGGTCGGGCGTGGACAGCCGGGCCGAGACCGAGAGCGTGACCGGCGAACCGGGCCGGCCGTCGCGCCCCGCCGACCACAGCGGCACGGACTCGGCCGAACGGTCCTGGGTGACCTGCACGGCGGGTGCGACCGGCGGTCGGTCCCCGTACCAGCGCGCTGCGAGGAAGCCGGCAACGACGACCCCGGCGGTCAGCCAGGCGGTCGCCCGCCGGTGCCGCCGGACGAACGCCTGCACCGGTCCGGGCAGCAGTCCGGTCGAGCGGCCCTCGAGCCGGCCCGGACGGTCCGGACCGCCGCCCTCGAGGAGGTCGGGCCCCGCCGGACCGGTGCCGCTCATACCAGCGATCGTAGGCGCGCCCGGAGCCGGCGGCGGGGGCTGCGACGATCTGCCGGTGACGACCAGGCACGTGCTCGTGTTCGGCGACTCCCTGACCTTCCACGGACCGCAGGGCCCGGTCGCGCTTCGCGACCCGCGGCTGTACCCGAACGTCCTCGCGGAGCGGCTGTCGTCGGCGGGTCGCCGGGCGGCGAGATCCGGGTCGACGTGGTCGCGCGGCTGGGCTGGACGGCCAGGGACGCGTGGTGGGCGCTCACCAAGGACCCGGTCGTCGCGTCCGTGCTGGCGCCGCGCGCGGACGCCCTGGTGCTCGCGGTCGGGCAGATGGACCAGCTGCCCGCCGCCGTGCCGACCTACCTGCGGGACGGCATCCCGTACCTGCGGCCCGGCTCGCTGCGCCGGCGCGTCCGGCAGGCGTACCGACGGGCCGGGCCGGTCGTCATCCGCGCCACCGGCGGCCGGCTGCGTCAGCTGCCGCAGCCGGCGACCGACACCTACCTGGACCGGCTGCTGCAGGCGGTGCGGCATCTGGCGCCGCCCGGGGACGCGCTCCCCGTCGTGCTGCTGGGACCCTCGCCGTGGCGGTCGGCGGCCTACCCGTCGGGGCGCAGCCATCGTCCGGCCGTCGAGGCGGCGCGGCGCTGGGCCGCACGGTGGGACCTGCCGATGGTCGAGCTCGACCCGCTGGTCGGGCCGAGCCTGGCCGACGGCAGCGGCAACCCGGACGGCCTGCACTGGTCCTGGGCGGCGCATCGGCTGGTCGGGCTCGCCGCCGCCGAGGCGCTGTCGGGACCAGGGTTCCCGGCCGGCGTGCGCTAACCTGTGCGCATGCGCCAGGGACTGCTCCTTACCGGGCCGCGCTGACTGCGAGACCGTCGGCGCGGCAACCCCTCCTGCGTGAGGGGTTCTTCTATGTCCGGGACCAGAGCGGTCGCAGGTGCGACCGGGTGACGAGAGGCGACGATGTCCGACAGTGAGAGAGCTGCCGCCGGCTCCGCGACCACGACGTCCGAGGCCGAGGAGACCTACGACGTGCAGGCCGTGCAGGCCAAGTGGGTCCCGGTCTGGGACGAGATCGCGCCGTTCCGGTCCGGGCGGCCCGACGACCCGCGCCCGCGCAAGTACGTGCTGGACATGTTCCCGTACCCCTCCGGCGACCTGCACATGGGGCACGCGGAGGCGTACGCGCTGGGCGACGTCATCGCGCGGTACTGGGTGCAGCAGGGCTTCAACGTGCTGCACCCGATCGGGTGGGACGCGTTCGGCCTGCCCGCCGAGAACGCCGCGATCAACCGCGGCATCGACCCGGCCGCGTGGACGTACGAGAACATCGCGGCGCAGAAGGCGTCCATGCGGCGGTACGCCTGCTCGTTCGACTGGGACCGGGTGCTGAACACCTGCGACCCGGACTTCTACCGGTGGAACCAGTGGATCTTCCTGCGGATGTTCGAGCGTGGGCTGGCCTACCGCAAGGGCTCGCAGGTGAACTGGTGCCCCAAGGACCAGACGGTGCTGGCCAACGAGCAGGTCGTCGGCGGCCGGTGCGAGCGCTGCGGGACCCCGGTCACCAAGAAGAAGCTGACCCAGTGGTACCTGCGCATCACCGACTACGCCGACCGGCTGCTGGCGGACATGGCCCAGCTGGAGGGCGCGTGGCCGGACAAGGTGCTGACCATGCAGCGCAACTGGATCGGCCGGTCCACCGGCGCCGACGTGGAGTTCGTCATCGAGGGCCGCGAGCAGCCCGTCACCATCTACACGACCCGGCCGGACACGCTGTTCGGGGCGACGTTCTTCGTCGTCGCCGCCGACTCCGACCTGGCCTCCGAGCTGGCCGCGGACGCCTCGCCGTCGGTCCGGGCGGAGTTCGACGAGTACCTGGCGAAGGTGCGGCAGACCACCGAGATCGAGCGGATGGAGACCGAGCGGCCCAAGACCGGCGTGTTCCTGGAGCGGTACGCCGTGAACCCGGTCGACGGTGAGCGGCTGCCGATCTACGCGGCCGACTACGTGCTGGCCGACTACGGCCACGGGGCGATCATGGCGGTGCCCGCCCACGACCAGCGCGACCTGGACTTCGCCCGGGCCTTCGGGCTGCCGGTGCGGGTCGTGGTGGAGACCGACGCCGAGGACCCCGCCGTCAGCGGTGTCGCGACCCCCGGCGACGGGGTGCTGGTCAACTCCGGCCTGCTGGACGGGCTGGACAAGGAGCGCGCGATCGCCGCCATCGTCGCCGACCTGGAGGGCAAGGGCCTGGGCCGGGCCGCGGTCAACTACCGCCTGCGCGACTGGCTGATCTCGCGGCAGCGGTACTGGGGGACGCCGATCCCGATCGTGCACTGCCCGGTCGACGGCGAGGTCGCGGTCCCCGACGACCAGCTGCCGGTCGAGCTGCCGCCGTCGCAGGGGCTGGACCTGACCCCGAAGGGCACCTCCCCGCTGGGGGCGGCGACCGAGTGGCTGAACGTCACCTGCCCGAAGTGCGGCGGCCCGGCCACCCGCGACACCGACACCATGGACACGTTCGTCGACTCGTCCTGGTACTACCTGCGCTACCTGTCGCCGCAGCTGGAGACCGCGCCGTTCGACCCGGCCGAGGTCAGCCGGTGGATGCCGGTCGACCAGTACGTCGGCGGGGTGACGCACGCGATCCTGCACCTGCTGTACGCGCGGTTCTTCGTCAAGGTGCTGCACGACCTGGGCATGGTCGACTTCGAGGAGCCGTTCACCCGGCTGCTGAACCAGGGCATGGTGCAGCTGGACGGCTCCGCGATGAGCAAGGGGCGCGGCAACATGGTCCGGCTGTCCGACGAGCTGGCCCACCACGGCGTCGACGCGGTGCGGCTGACCATGGTGTTCGCCGGCCCGCCCGAGGACGACATCGACTGGGCCGACGTCTCACCGACCGGCTCGGTCAAGTTCCTGAACCGGTGCTGGCGGTTGTCCGGTGAGGTGCAGGCTCCCGTCGGCGTCGACGTGACCGCCGGCGACGCCGGCCTGCGCAAGGCCACCCACCAGGCGGTCGACGGTGCGGCGAAGGCGGTCGAGAAGTTCCGCTTCAACGTCGCGGTCGCCCGGATGATGGAGCTGGTCAACGCCACCCGGCGGGCGGTCGACAGCGGCTGCGGACCGGCCGACCCGGCCGTGCGGGAGGCGGTCGAGGCGATCGCGATCCTGCTGTCGCTGTTCGGTCCGTACACCGCCGAGGAGATGTGGGAACGGCTGGGCCACGAACCGTCGGTGGCGCTGGCCGGCTGGCCGGCCGTCGACCCTGCGCTGCTGGTGGAGGAGTCGGTGACGGCGGTCGTGCAGATCGCCGGCAAGGTGCGGCACCGGCTGGACGTCCCGCCGGACATCGGCGAGGACGAGCTGCGCGAGCGGGCGCTGGCCGCCGAGCCGGTCCAGCGGGCGCTGGCACGGCCGGGCGATCCGCACCGTCATCGTCCGCGCGCCCAAGCTGGTCAACATCGTCCCGGTCTGATCCCGCAGCGGCGGGGCCTTTGGTCCATGGCGGTTCGCCGGTGCGGCGACGACGATCGACCCATGTCGACCAAGAGCACCGGGGACCCGGCCGTCGACGCGCTGTACGCCCCCCGCCGGGGGAGGGTCGAGTTCGTGGACGTGCCTGAGCTCGGCTTCATCATGGTCGACGGGGCAGGAGCCCCCGGCGGACGACGCTTTCGCCGACGCGATCCAGGCGCTGTACTCGGTCAGCTATGCCGCGCACTTCGGCGTGCGCAAGGCCGGACGCGCGGCGCCGAGGGTGATGCCGCTCGAGGCGCTCTGGTGGGTGGTGGGTCCGGACGCGCAGGAGACCATGGAGGGGTTCGCGTCCGGCGCGGCCAGCCTGGCCGACGCCGACCGGAGCCGGTGGCGCTGGTGCGCGATGATCGCGCAGCTCCCGCCGATCGACTCTTCGGTGGTCGAGCAGGCCGTCGCGGAGGTGACGGCGAAGAAGGCCGTGCCATCGCTGGACGCCCTGCGCTTCGAGCGGTGGGCCGAGGGTCCGAGCGCCCAGATCATGCACGTCGGTCCCTACGCCACCGAGCCCGCCACCATCCGGACGCTGCACGAGGCCATCGCCGAGCACGGGTCTGCGCCGCGTGGCCGCCACCACGAGATCTACCTGGGCGACCCGCGCACGTCGGCGCCGGAGCGGCTGCGGACCATCCTGCGCCAGCCGGTCGAGCCGCGAAGCAGTCCGGTACGGCCGCCGGCCGATAGCCTGAAGCCATGATCGGGCGACCATCGGCGTGCGCGTGACGACATGAGCGGCGTCGCGCTGGTGACCGACTCGACGGCGTACCTGCCGGCCGTGCTGCTCGAACGGCATGGCATCCAGGTCGTCCCGGTCCAGGTCGTCATCGGCGGCGAGAGCTTCGACGAGGGTGTGGGCGTCTCCTCCGACGCCGTGGCCGAGGCGCTGCGCGAGTGGCGGCCGGTCACGACGTCGCGCCCGAGCCCGCAGGGCTTCCTCGAGGCGTACGCGCGCGCGGTGCGGTCCGGCGCCGATGCGATCGTCTCGGTGCACCTGTCCGGGGAGATGTCCGGGACGCTCGCGTCCGCCCAGCTCGCCGCCGACGAGTCGCAGGTGCCGGTGCGCGTCGTCGACTCCAGGACGCTCGGCATGGCCATGGGCTTCGCCGTCGTCACGGCGGCCGAGGTGGCCGCGGCCGGCGGCTCGCTCGACGACGTCGCCCGGGCGGCGGAGAAGCGGTGCGCGGCGTCGTCGGCCTTCTTCTACGTCGACACGCTGGAGTACCTGCGCCGCGGCGGGCGGATCGGCCCGGCGGCGGCCCTTCTCGGGTCCGCGCTGTCCGTGAAGCCGTTGCTGCACCTGGTCGACGGGCGGATCGCTCCGCTGGAGAAGGTCCGCACCGCGTCGCGCGCGCTGGCCCGGCTGGAGGAGATCGCGGTCGAGCGGGCCGGGACCGCGGAGGTCGACGTGGCCGTGCACCACCTCGCCTCGCCGGCGCGGGCCGACCAGCTCGCGTCGGCGCTGCGGAGCCGGATCCCGGGTCTGCGGGAGCTGGTCGTCAGCGAGGTCGGCGCCGTCGTCGGCGCGCACGTCGGGCCGGGGATGCTCGCCGTCGCGGTCTCCCCGGTCTGACCGGGAGCGGTCGTGCCCCCGCCGGTCTCCTGGCCGTGGCTCGTCTGCGCGGCCGTCGTCGGTTATCTCGTCGGGTCCTTGAGCCCGGCCGCCCTGATCGCGCGGGCACGCGGCATCGACCTGTTGCACGCCGGGTCGGGAAACCCCGGAGCGACGAACGCCGGTCGGGTGCTCGGGCGGCGGTTCGGCTACCTCGTCGGGGCGCTGGACGTGGCCAAGGGCCTCGTGCCGGTGCTCGTGTTCGGCGCGCTGGCCGACCCGACCGCCGGGATGGTCGCCGGCGTCGCTGCCGTGGTCGGGCACTGCACGTCCCCGTGGCTGCGCGGGCACGGGGGCAAGGGGGTGGCGACGTCGTTCGGCGCGATCCTCGGGACCGCGCCGTGGTGGGGCCTGGCCGGGCTCGGCGTGTTCCTGGTCGTGTTCCTGGTCAGCCGCTGGGTGGCGCTGGGCTCGGTGCTCGCCGCGCTGGCGGTCGCGGTGCTCGCGTTCGTCGGGTGGGTGCGGCACGACGATCCGCTGTCGGGCCGGCTGCTGCGTGTGGGCGTGCGCGCTCGCCGCGATCGTCGTGTTCCGGCACCGCGCGAACTTCTTCGGCCGCCACCGCACGCCGAGGCCCCGCGGTCGGTCGGCGGAGGACCCCGCGACCGGCTGAGCGCGGCAGGGACGTGTCCTCGTCGTCCACAGCAGGTAGGCGAGCGTGACCGTCCACAGCGCGTCTTCGCGCTCGTTCGTCGCTCGCCGCGTTCGGTCAGCCTGCTGCGATGTCTCCTGTCCTCGAGTCGCGGTGCCCGGTCGACCGTTGACCGGGCCGGGGTTCGGTTGGGCGGCGCTGATCGGGGTCGGCGCCGGAGCCGTCGGTGGGTTGGACCAGCTCCCCTGGGTCGATGAGCAGGAGGGGGCTCTGCGCGAGGTGCTGCCGCCGGCCGTTCGCGGCGGACGGCTCGCGCTGGAACCCCGGGCGGCGACGGTGCTCGCGGTCGTCGCAGCGGCGGCTGTCGCGCTGGCGGGATGGTTCGCCTGGCGCTCGGCGGCGGTACCCGAGCCGGCAGCTCCCGGCACAAAGGTCGCGGGTGTCGTGGCGGCCGCCACGTTCGGGTCGTCGCCGCCTGGGCTCGCGTCGAGCGCGACACCGTCGGCGTCGTCGGCCGGGCTGGTCATCGACGTGGCGGGCCGGGTCCGGCATCCGGGGCTGGTGCACCTGCCGGCGGGGGCGCGGGTGGCCGACGCGCTCGTCGGCCGCCGGCGGGGCGCTGCCGGGGGTGGACCTGACGACGGTGAACCTGGCTCGTGCTCTCGCCGACGGAGAGCAGGTCGTGGTCGGGGCGAGCGGTGCCGCGCCGCCGGGGGAGCGGCTTCCAACGGCTCGGCACCAGACGCACTGGTCGACCTGAACACCGCGACTCTCGAACAGCTCGACTCGCTTGCCGGGGGTCGGCCCGGTGCTGGCCCAGCGCATCCTCGACTGGCGAACCGCGCACGGACGGTTCAGCAGCATCGACGAGCTCGGCGACGTCGGGGGGATCGGTGCCAAGAAGCTGGCGGACATCGTGCCGCGGGTGCGGTTGTGACCTCCCGTCCCGTGTCGGCCGACGGCTCGCCGGCGGTCGACCTGCGCCTCGCTGTCCCCGCGGCCGCGGCGTGGGTGGCGGCGCTCGTGGCGCTGGGTCGAGACCCGCGGACGGCGATGGTCGTCGGTATGGTGCTGGCCGTTGCCGGCGGGGTGCTGGCGGCGGGAGCGCATCGCCACCGCCGAGCCTGTCCCGCCGACCCGGCCACCCGGCGATCGGCTCTGCTGGTCGCGGCCGCCGCGTGCGCCTGTGCAGCGGGTGCATCTGTCGCCGCCGCGATCCACGTCCACGTGATCGACAGTGGACCGATCGTCCGGCTCGCCGACGAGGGCGCCGGGATCACGGCCGACGTCGTCGTGACGGCCGACCCGGCCCGCGTCCGCGTCCCGCGTCGTCGGCAACACCCGCGCCCCGACCGAGTACGCCGTGCGCGCCGACCTCGTTCGCGCTGCACCGGTCGCGGGATGACGGTGACGACAGCGCGTAGCCGGTGCTCGTGATCGCGTCCGGGCACCGAGTGGGCGGACCTGCTGCCCGGGCAGGCCGTCCGCGTCGCCGGCCGGCTGCGGCCGTCGGACCCTCGGGCCGGCGACGACGTCGCAGCGGTCCTGTCGGTTCGTGGCCCGGCGCGGCTGGCTGGGCCGGCCGCCGCCGCTGCAGCGTCTCGCCGGAGCCGTACGGGCCCGGTTGCGCGAGTCTGTCGCCGGGCTCGCACCGGCCGAGCGCGGCCTGCTGCCCGGTCTCGTCGACGGCGACACGTCCGCCCTCCCCGAGACGACGCGCAGGACTTCAAGACCGCAGGGATGACCCATCTCGTCGCGGTCTCCGGCTCGAACGTGGCGTTCGTGCTCGCCGCGGTGCTGATCGCGGCCCGCTGGCTCGGTCTGCGCGGGTACTGGGTGCCGGCCGCGGGTGCGTTCGGGCTCTGCGGGTTCCTCGTGCTCGCCCGGCCCGAGCCGAGCGTGGCGCGGGCGACGCTGATGGGGCTGCTCGTCCTCGCGACCACGGTGCGCGGAGCCCGGGACCGCGCCGGCCCCGCGACGCTCGCGGCGGCCGTGGTCGTCCTGCTGATGGTCGACCCGTTCCTGGCTCGCTCGGCCGGCTTCGCCCTGTCGGTGCTCGCCACCGCCGGGCTGCTCGTCCTCGCGCCGGGCTGGCGCGCCCGGCTGGCCCGGCGCTGGCCACGCCCGCTGGCAGACGCCGTCGCGATCGCGCTCGCCGCCCAGGTCGCGACTGCTCCCGTGCTCGTCCTGATCGCGCCGCAGGTCGGCCTGGTGTCGGTCCCGGCCAACGTGCTCGCCGAGCCGGCCGTCGCCGTCGCCACGGTGCTCGGGGCCCTGGTCGCTGTGGTCGGTCCGGCCTTCCCCTCGCTGGCGCACGTGCTCGCTCACCTGGCAGCCGTGCCGGCGTGGTGGCTGGTCACGGTCGCGCACGTCGCGGCCGGTGCGCCGCTCGCTTCGGTCGCATGGCCGACCGGGGCCGTCGGGGTGGTCCTGATGCTGGTCGCGCTGCTGGTCGGTCGCGTCGCACTCCCGGTCGCGATGCGTCATCGCGGTCTGTCCGTGGCGGTCGCGGTGGTCGTGGTCGGCGCCTCGTCCGTCGCCGTGCCCGCGATCGTCGACCGCGGCTGGCCGCCGCCCGGGTGGCTGCTGGTCGCCTGCGACGTCGGCCAGGGCGACGGGCTGGTCGTCGCCGACGGGGTGGGCAGCGCGGTGGTCGTCGACACCGGGCCCGACCCGGCGCCGATGGACCGGTGCCTGCACGACCTGGGAGTGCGCCGGATCCCGCTCGTGCTGCTCACGCACTTCCACGCGGACCACGTGGAGGGACTGCCCGGCGTGCTGCGCGGTCGCGCGGTGGCGCAGATCGAGGTGTCGCCGCTCGCGGACCCTCCCGACGAGGTGCGCCGAGTCCGCGGCTGGGCCTCCGACGCGGGGGTCCCGGTGGTCGTCGCGGGCGTCGGAGAGGAGCGGTCCGTCGGCGACGTGAGCTGGAAGGTGCTCTGGCCGCAGCGGATCATCCACGCGGGCTCTCTGCCGAACAACGCCAGCGTCGTCCTCCGGCTGCAGTGCCGCGGAGTGGTCGTCCTGCTGACCGGTGATGTCGAGCCCGAGGCTCAGGCGGCCATCCTCGAGGCAGATCCCGGCGACCTGCGAGCGGACGTGCTCAAGGTGCCGCACCACGGCTCCGCCAACCAGGACCCCCGGTTCCTGCAGGCCACCGGTGCACGGTTGGCAGTGATCTCGGTCGGCGTCGGCAACCCGTACGGGCACCCGGCGCCCAGCACCCTGCAGATGCTGCAGTCCGACGGCATGCAGGTGGAGCGTACCGACCGCGACGGCGACGTCGCGGTGGTCGTGACCGCGGGCGGCGTCGCGCTCGTGCCCCGGCGGCCCCCATGACGGACCGCGAGCCGGACGGCTCTTCCCGGGGTCCGGCAGCACGACTGCCTGCCCGGAACCTGCTCCGGAGTCCTACGATCGAGAGCGTGGTCTACTCCGGACAAGCAGGGGTCGGCGCCAGAGAACAGACGCGTGCCTGCTACCCGGACGACGAGGGGTACGTCGAACGCGCCGGCGTGAAAGTGCACTGGGAGCGTTACGGCACCGGCGACCCCACGGTTCTCCTCCTTCCGACCTGGACGCTGCTGCACTCCCGGACGTGGAAGGCTCAGATCGCCTACCTCGCACGCCATTTTCGGGTCCTGACGTTCGACCCCCGCGGAAACGGAGGGTCGGACCGACCGACCGATCCTCAGCTCTACGCCGAGTCGGAGTTCTGCGCGGACGCGGTGGCCGTGATGGACGCGACGGACACGGCGCAGGCCGTGGTCGTCGGTTTCTCGCGCGGGGCGCAGCGCACGCTGCTGCTCGCCGCCGAGCACCCCGAACGCGTGCTCGCGGCTGCGTTCATCGCACCGTGGTTCCCGGCCAGTCCGCTGGGCGGACTGCGTTGGCGGATCATGGACGACCCGCGGTTGCGCGGAATGATGTTCCGCCGGCCGGTGGTGGCGCGGTGGTGGGGCAAGTTCAACGGCGCCTACTGGCGCACCGACTATGGCGACTTCGTCGAATGGTTCGTCCGCCGCATGCTCAACACGCCTCACTCGACCAAGCAGATCGAGGACGCGATCGGGTGGGGGCACGAGACGGACCCGGACGCCCTGATCGCCAGCGCGGTCGCATCCGGCGCCGCACCGAGCACGCGCGGTGCGCAGCTGGCGCTGGCCAGGCGGGTGAGATGCCCCGTCCTCGTCATCTCCGCCCGGAACGACGCTGTCACCGCCCATGCGGACGCGAAGGCGCTGGCCGAGGTGACGGGCGGCAGGCTTCTGACTGTCCCCGACGGCAGCCACGCACCACATGCCCGGAAGCCGGTCCCGGTGAACCTGGCCATCCGTCGGCTGGCCGAGGACTCCGTGGTCCGGCGGTCGACGGCGGCCACGCCAGGACCCGCCGGGAGCCGCGCGCACGGCATGGACCCGCGGCCCCGGGTCCTGTACGTGTCCTCACCCATCGGACTCGGGCATGCCCAGCGCGACGTCGCCATCGCCAACGAGCTCCGCGCCGTCGTCCCTGACATCCAGATCGACTGGCTCGCGCAGAGTCCGGTGACGGACGTCCTCGCTCTGGAGGACGAGCGGATCCACCCGGCCAGCAAGTACCTCTCGAGCGAGTCCCGGCACATCGAGTCCGAGTCGGCCGGGCACGATCTGCACTGCTTCCAGGCGATCCGGCGCATGGACGAGATCCTGGTCGCGAACTTCATGGTCTTCCACGACGTCGTCCAGGAGGCCCGGTACGACCTGTGCATAGCGGACGAGGGCTGGGACATCGACTTCTACCTGCACGAGAACCCCGGCGAGAAGCGCGCCCCGTTCGCGTGGCTCACCGACTTCGTGGGGTGGCTGCCGATGCCGGACGGCGGGCCGGCCGAGGCCCGCCTGACCGCCGACTACAACGGCGAGATGGTCGAGCACATCGCCCGTCACCCTCAGGTGCGCGACCGGGCGCTCTTCGTCGGGAACGCCGACGACATCGTGCCAGGTGCGTTCGGACCCGATCTCCCGGTGATCCGTGACTGGACGGCCGACCACTTCGACTTCGTCGGGTACGTCACCGGGTTCGACCCGTCCCAGTTCAACGACCGCTCGGCTCTGCGGCACGAGCTCGGCTACCGCGACGACGAGCAGGTGTGCATCGTGACTGTCGGGGGCACGGGGGTGGGAGCACAGCTCCTCAGGCGGGTGGTGGCCGCGTTCCCGAGCGCCAAGAAGCGGGTGCCTGCGCTACGGATGATCGTCGTCGCCGGCCCCCGGATCGACCCCTCGTCCGTCCCGTCGGCGGACGGCCTGGAGGTACGGTCCTACGTCCACCATCTGTACCGCCACCTCGCAGCCTGCGACCTCGCCGTGGTCCAGGGTGGTCTGAGCACGGCGATGGAGCTGGTGGCGAACAAGCGCCCGTTCCTGTACTTCCCGCTGCAGCATCATTTCGAGCAGAACTATCACGTCGTTCACCGGCTCGAGCGCTACCGCGCAGGTCGCAGGATGGACTTCGAGACCGCCACCCCCGAGGTCATCGCCGACGCGATCGCGGCCGAGATCGGCCGTGAGGTCGACTACAGGGACGTCGAACGTGACGGGGCCCGACGAGCCGCCTCTCGCCTTGCTGAGCTGCTCCACTGACCCTTGGGAGGGCGGCATGCGGGGAGAAACTGCGGCCGTGGCATGCTCGGCGCCGTGGCTGACGAGGACCCGTTCGACGACACCCAGGACGACGCTGCGGCCGACGCCGGTCCGGCGCCGGCGGGGGTCACGCTAGTGCTCGGTCCGGAGGAGTTCCTCGCCGAGCGCGCGGTCTCCCGGTTGATCACCCGGGCCAGGGAGCTCGACCCCGAGGTGGAGGTCCGCCGCCTCGCCGGGAGCGACCTCGAGACCGGCGCGCTGGTCGAGCTGACCAGCCCGAGCCTGTTCGGCGAGACGACGTTGCTGGTGATCGAGCGGGCCCACGAGCTCGTGGCCGAACAGGCGGCCGAAGTGGCGAAGCTGGTGCGCTTCCCGGCCGAGCAGGTGGCCCTGGTGCTGGTGCACTCGGGTCAGTCGAACCGCGCCAAGGCCGTCCTCGAGGCCTGCAAGGACGCGCACGCCCGCGAGATCCCGTGCCCGAAGGTCAGCAAGGTCGGCGAACGGGTGGACTTCGTCCGGGCGGAGGCCCGGGCCGCCGGCCGCCGGTTGGCGGACGATGCCGGGCGGGCCCTCGTCGACGCGGTGGGCAGCGACCTGCGCGAGCTGGCTGCCGCCACCGCCCAGCTGGTCTCGGACACCGAGGGGGCGATCACCCCGGAGGTGGTCGCCACCTACTACGAGGGCCGGGCCGAGGTGTCCAGCTTCCAGGTCGCCGACCTCGCCGTCGACGGCCGTACCAGCGAGGCGCTCGGGCAGCTTCGGCACGCGCTCGGGTCCGGGGTCGCCCCGGTCCTGGTGACGAGTGCGCTCGCCCAGGCATTGCGCTCGATCGGGCGGGTGGCCTCGGCGCCGCGTGGCGCCCGGCCGGCCGACCTGGCCCGTGACCTGGGGATGCCGCCGTGGAAAGTCGACGTGGTGCGCCGCCAGGTCCGCGGCTGGTCCGCCGACGCCCTCGCCGAGGCGATCACCGCGGTAGCCGACGCGGACGCGGCGGTGAAGGGGGCGTACGGGGCGGGCGACCCGGCGTACGCCCTGGAGAAGGTGGTCGTCCAGATCGGCTCCGCCCGTGCGGGAGCCGGAGCCGGAGCCGCCTGATCAACGCAGAAGTCAGGCCTTGCTGTTGAGGGACTTCGCGAGGGCGGACTTGCGGTTCGCAGCCTGGTTCTTGTGGATGACGCCCTTGCTCGCGGCCTTGTCGAGCTCGCGGGAGGCTTCCTTGAGCAGGGCGGTCGCCGTCTCGGTGTCGCCGGTGTCGGCGGCAGTGCGGAACTTCTTCACCGCGGTCTTCAGCGACGACTTGGTCGCCTTGTTCCGCAGCCGGGCCTGCTCGTTGGTCCGGTTCCGCTTGATCTGGGACTTGATGTTCGCCACGAAGAATCAGCCTCGGTCTGGAGTGGGGGCACGCACGTACGCGCGTGGACGGGCGCACGCGGCTGCCCAAGGTACCAGCGGGCCCGCGGAGCACCCAAACCCGAAGCGCTCAGCCGGCGGGCCGCGCCCGCTCGACGGCGGCTGCCACACGCTCGAACCGGGCCCGGTCCAGGGCCGCGCCCTCGCGACGGACGGCGTCCGGGGCCACGGCCAGCACCCGGTCCACCCGGACGCTGCTCGGCCTTCCCTCGGCGTCCCACGCCCCGCTGCCCAGGTGCAGCCAGTGGGGGTCGCCGTCGTGCTCGTGGCTGGACAGCATGACGACGGCCAGCTCTCGGCCCGGCGCCTCGACCGCCCGCCCGAGCACCACCACCGGCCGGTCCTTGCCGACCGACGGGTCCTCTTCGTACGGCACCCAGGTCCACACCACCTCGCCCGGGTCCGGGTGGCCGTCCGACGTCGGCTCGTAGGAGACCTCGACCGGGCCCCGGTAGTCGTGCGCGTGCGTCGCCGTCCCAAGTTGGGACGCGGGCGGCGGGATGCCGTCGTCGGGCGGGTGCCGCCCGTGCGCCTGGGCCGGGCCCGCGCCGGGCCGCGCGAGCCCGGGGACCGTCCCCACCGGAGTGCGCGCCCGGTTGGCCGGGCCGCCGGGACGCAACCAGCCGAGCAGGTTGCCCACGCGGCGCAGCACCACCTGATCGTACGCAGCGGTTGGTCCGTCCGTCGGCCGCCCGCATGGGACCATGACCGGACGAGAGCCGAACCTGACGTAAGACCCGTCCCAGCCACCCCGATCGCGAGGTCCAGACCGCCGTGCCCCCGACCCGCCCCGGTACCGCCGGAGCCTCCTCGGCACAGCCTGCGCTGCTCGCACCGGGCCGCACGCCGCCCGAGCTGATCCGGAACTTCTGCATCATCGCCCACATCGACCACGGCAAGTCGACGCTCGCCGACCGGATGCTCCAGCTGACCGGCGTGGTCGACGACCGGCAGATGCGCGCGCAGTACCTGGACCGGATGGACATCGAGCGCGAGCGCGGGATCACGATCAAGAGCCAGGCCGTGCGGCTCCCGTACACCGCCTCCGACGCCGGTCGGTACGTCCTGAACCTCATCGACACCCCCGGGCACGTGGACTTCACGTACGAGGTGTCGCGCTCGCTCGCCGCGTGCGAGGGCGCGGTGCTGCTGGTCGACGCGGCGCAGGGGATCGAGGCGCAGACCCTCGCGAACCTCTACCTCGCGATGGAGAACGACCTGCACGTGATCCCGGTGCTCAACAAGATCGACCTGGCCTCCGCCCAGCCGGACAAGTACGCCGCCGAGATCGCGCACATCATGGGCTGTGACGCGGCCGACGTGCTGCGGGTGAGCGCGAAGACCGGCGAGGGCGTGCGCGAGCTGCTCGACGAGGTCGTCGCGACCGTCCCGCACCCGGTGGGCGACCCGGACGCACCCGCCCGGGCGATGATCTTCGACTCGGTCTACGACACCTACCGCGGGGTCGTCACGTACGTCCGCGTCATCGACGGCGAGCTGAGCACCCGCGAGCGGATCCTCATGCTCTCCACCAGGGCCACCCACGAGATGCTCGAGGTCGGGGTGATCTCGCCGGAGCCGGTGGTGAGCCAGGGTCTGGGCGTCGGCGAGGTGGGCTACCTGATCACCGGCGTGAAGGACGTGCGGCAGTCCCGCGTCGGCGACACCGTCACGTCGGCGTCCCGGCCGGCGTCCCAGGCGCTCGGCGGCTACCGGGACCCGGTGCCGATGGTGTTCTCCGGCCTGTACCCGATCGACGGCGACGACTACCCGGACCTGCGCGACGCGCTCGAGCGGCTGCAGCTCAACGACGCTGCGCTGGTCTGGGTGCCCGAGACGTCGGCGGCTCTGGGCTTCGGCTTCCGCTGCGGGTTCCTCGGGCTGCTGCACCTGGAGATCGTCCGCGAACGGCTCGAGCGCGAGTTCGGCCTGGACCTCATCGCGACGGCGCCGAACGTCGTCTACCACCTGACGATGGAGGACGGCACCGAGCTCGAGGTCACCAACCCGAGCGAGTTCCCGACCGGCAAGGTGGAGTCCGTCCGCGAGCCGGTCGTGCGGGCGACGATCCTGTCGCCGAGCGAGTACGTCGGCACGATCATGGAGCTGTGCCAGGGCCGGCGCGGCGCGCTGCTCGGCATGGACTACCTGTCCGAGGACCGGGTCGAGCTGCGCTATACGCTGCCGCTCGCCGAGATCGTCTTCGACTTCTTCGACGCGCTGAAGTCGCGCACCCGGGGCTACGGCTCGCTCGACTACGAGCCCACCAGCGAGCAGGAGGCCGACCTGGTCAAGGTCGACATCCTGCTGCAGGGCGAGCCCGTCGACGCGTTCAGCGCGATCGTGCACAAGGACAAGGCGTACGCGTACGGCGTCGCGATGACCGGGAAGCTGCGCAAGCTGATCCCGCGGCAGCAGTTCGAGGTGCCGATCCAGGCGGCGATCGGCTCCCGGGTCATCGCCCGCGAGAACATCCGGGCGCTGCGCAAGGACGTGCTCGCCAAGTGCTACGGCGGCGACATCACCCGCAAGCGCAAGCTGCTGGAGAAGCAGAAGGAGGGCAAGAAGCGGATGAAGATGGTCGGCCGGGTCGAAGTACCGCAGGAGGCCTTCATCGCCGCGCTCTCGACCGACGTCGACCCCGCTGCCAGGCCGGCGCGGTAGCCGGCAGTCCATGACGACCGTCCGGGTTCGGCAGGGTGCGCACCTGCTCGGCGAGGTGCTGATCACGCTCGGCATCGTGGTGCTGCTGTTCGTCGTGTACCTGCTCGCCTGGACGAACGTGCGCTCGGACGCGGCGGCCGCCGGCCTCAGCGGCGACCTGCGCCAGCAGTGGGCGACCGAACGTCCGCACAACGACCCGAACCGCAGCGTCGACCCGTCTGCGCTCGCGGTCACCCCCGGCCAGCCGTTCGCGATCATGACGATCCCGCGGCTCGGCAAGAAGTGGTCCTCGCCGGTCATCCAGCCCAAGGGCAAGGACATCGCGCTCGACGAGCTCGCCGACGGCGTCGTGCACTACCGGCAGACGGCGCTGCCCGGCCAGGTCGGGAACTTCGCGGTCGCCGGCCACCGGGCCACCCACGGGCAGCCGTTCGCGAACCTCAACCTGCTGCGGCCCGGCGACCTGGTGATCGTCGAGACCGAGGCGGCCGTGTACACGTACGTCGTCGACAACGACCCGAACCGCACGATCGTCCTGCCCACGGACGTCTGGGTCATCGGGCCGGTGCCCGGCCATCCGCAGGCCACCCCGACCCGGGCGCTGATCACGCTGACCACGTGCAACCCGCGCTGGAACTCCTCGCACCGCATGATCGTCTTCGGGCACCTGGTGTCGACGCGGGCCAAGTAAAGGCTCGTGCGGGAGGATCGGCCCATGACCCAGGCTCGGATCGTCTCCGTCAACATGGTGCACGCGATCGTCCCCGACCCCCTCGGCGACGTGGGTCGTACCGCCATCGACAAGCGCGCGGTCAGCGGGCCGGTGACCATCCAGGAGCTGGGTCCGGTGGGCGACACGGTCCTCGACCGCAAGCACCACGGCGGGCGCGACCAGGCGGTGTACGCGTACGCGGCCGAGGACCTCCTGGACTGGGCCGGGCTGCTGTCCCGCGACCTCGCGCCGGGCGCCTTCGGCGAGAACCTGACGACCGAGGGCCTCGACGTGACCGGTGCCGTCGTCGGCGAGACGTGGCAGCTGGCCGGCGCGGACGGCACGGACCCCGTCCTCCTGCAGGTGACCGCGCCGCGGATGCCCTGCGTGACCTTCCAGGCCTGGATGGGGGAGCCGCACTGGGTGCGCCGGTTCACCGAGCACGGCGCCCCCGGGACCTACCTGCGGGTGCTCGTCGAGGGCGTCATCACCGCCGGCGCCCGGGTCGAGGTGGTCCACCGGCCCGCGCACGGGGTTACGGTCGGTGAGGTCTTCCGCGTGCGGCTGGCCGACCCGGCCCGGCTGCGGCGGCTGCTGGACGAGGGGGACGACCTGCACCCGCCGCTGGTGGACGCCATCACCGACCAGCTTCGCCGTACCGCCTGACCCGGCTGTCACCTGACATCGCTTTCGCCGGTCGGGCTGCCTAGGCTGCGTGGCACGACTGCGGGCGGGCCGCATGCGGACCAGGAGACGACCATGACCGTCAGCTCGTCGGGTACCACGGCGACCGGCCTGAAGCCGGCCGCTCCCTCGTTCGGGCGTCTGCTGCTGGACCGCGTCGCGGCGACGCCGAACGCCGAGGCGTTCCGCTACCCGTCCGGCCCCGGGTGGGCCGCGCTGAGCTGGGGCGAGACCGGCGAGCGCGTGGCCCGCCTGGCCGCCGGGCTGCTCGCGCTCGGCCTGGCCACCGAGGAGCGGGTCGCGATCGCATGCTCGACCCGGGTCGAGTGGATCCTGGCCGACTTCGCGGTGATGTGCGCCGGCGGTGCGGTGACGACGGTGTACCCGACGACGCTCGCGGACGACGTGGCCTTCATCGTCGCCGACTCCGGCTCGCGGTTCGTCGTCGCCGAGGACGAGACCCAGGTGGCCAAGCTGCGCGAGCGCCGCGACCAGGTCAAGGACGTCGAGAAGGTCATCGTCGTCGACGGACCGCTGACCGAGGCGGACGGCGACTGGGTGATGACGCTGGGCGCGCTGGAGGACCTCGGCCGCCAGTACCTCGCCGAGAAGCCGTCCGCGGTCGAGGACGCGGTCGCGGCGTCCAGGCCCGACCACCTGGCCACGCTCATCTACACCTCGGGCACCACCGGGCGGCCCAAGGGCGTCCAGCTCACGCACGCCAACTGGTGCTACGAGGGGGCGGCCGTCGACTCCGTCGACATCCTGCGCCTGGACGACGTGCAGTACCTGTGGCTGCCGCTCGCGCACTCGTTCGGGAAGGTGCTGCTCGCGGTGCAGTGCCAGGTCGGCTTCGCCTCGGCCGTCGACGGCCGGGTCGACAAGATCGTCGAGAACCTCGGCACGATCCGGCCCACGTTCATGGCCGGCGTGCCGCGCATCTTCGAGAAGGTCTACGGCCGGGTCGTCCAGCTCGCCGAGGAGGAGGGCGGGGTCAAGCTCAGGATCTTCCAGTGGGCGTTCAGCGTGGGCGGCAAGGTGGCCGCGGCGCGGGCCGAGGGGCGCGAACCCGGGGCGCTGCTCAAGGCGCAGTACCCCGTCGCCGACCGGCTGGTGTTCAGCAAGATCAAGGAGCGGATGGGTGGCCGCATCCGGTTGTTCGCCTCCGGCAGCGCCGCGCTGTCGCCCGACGTCGCCAGGTGGTTCGACGCGGCCGGGCTCGTGCTGCTCGAGGGCTACGGCCTCACCGAGACCAGCGCGGCGACCACGATCAACCTCCCCGGCAAGGTCGGGTTCGGCACGGTGGGGCAGCCCTTCCCTGGCACCGAGATCCGCATCGCGGACGACGGCGAGATCATGGTCCGCGGTGGCGGTGTCATGCGCGGCTACCACAACCTGCCGGAGCAGACCGCACAGGTCCTGCCGGGCGACGGATGGTTCGCCACCGGTGACGTCGGCGAGCTCGACGCGCAGGGCCGGGTTCGCATCACCGACCGCAAGAAGGACCTGCTGAAGACCTCGGGAGGGAAGTACATCGCCCCGCAGCACATCGAGTCCGAGTTCAAGGCGATCTGCCCGATCGCCAGCCAGATGATCGTGACCGCGCGCAACTTCGCGGCCGCGCTCATCACGCTCGACGTCGACGGGCTCGTCCAGTGGGGGCACGCCAAGGGCCTCGAGGGCGACTTCGCCGCGCTGACCAAGCACCCGCAGACCCTGGCGTACGTGCAGCACTGCCTCGACGAGCTCAACGGCCGGCTCAACCGGTGGGAGTCCATCAAGCAGTTCCGGGTCCTGGACCGCGACCTGTCGATCGACGAGGGCGAGCTCACACCGTCGCTCAAGGTGAAGCGGGCCGTCGTCGAGGCGAAGTTCTCCGTCCTCATCGAGTCCATGTACGCCGCACGCTCGTGACGGCCCGCCTCGACGTGCTGGCCGAGGGCTACGCGGACGACCGCGTCGCCTCCTCGGTCGTGCTCGTGCGCGACGGTGACGCGGTGGTGGTCGTCGACCCGGGCATGGTCGCGTCGCGGTCGGTCATCCTGGGGCCGTTGGCCGCGCTCGGCGTCGCGCCGGAGTCGGTCACCGACGTCGTGTTCAGTCACCACCATCCCGACCACACGCTCAACGCGGCGCTGTTCCCGGCGGCGCACTTCCACGACCACCAGGCGATCTACACCGACGACGTGTGGGACGACCGGGAGGCCGAGGGCTTCCACCTGGCCGAGTCGGTGTGGCTGCTGGAGACGCCCGGCCACACCCCGCAGGACATCACCACCGCGGTGATGACCGAGGCCGGGCTGGTCGTCTGCACGCACCTGTGGTGGAGCTCGGCGGGTCCGCTGGAGGACCCCTACGCGCCCGACGCCGACGTGCTCCGCGCGTCCCGCGCACGCGTGCTGGGGCTGGCGCCGGTGCTGGTGGTCCCCGGGCACGGCCCGGCCTTCGTCCCTGACACGACCACGCCGCTGTAGACGCGGTCAGGCGCCGTCCGGAACCGACCGCCGGCGCGCGCGCCCGGTGACGAGCAGCGTGAGGCTCACCACGAGGAGCCACAGGGGGAACAAGATGTCGAGGGGCCCGACGAAGGCGCCGGTGAGCCCGAGGATGGCACCCATGACGATGCCGAACACCCCGAGCCACCGCGGGAACGCGCCGAACCGGAGGCCGACCGTCGAGGTCGCCGCCATGAACACGCCGACGAGCCGCGAGCCGCCGATCCCCCACAGCCCGTACCAGAGCGCGTGCGCGAGGGTGACCGTGTCCCGGTCGGGGACTTCCCGGTAGCCGAGCCACACCACGAGTGTCGGCAATGCGGCCGCCACCGCCGCGGCGATGACGAGCACACTGAGCGCCAGGCCGGCGCCGAGGAACACGGTCGCGAAGAACTGGTCCTCGCGCTCGCCGAGCCGGCGACGGACCACGGCCATGAACCACAGGAACGCCACCACGCCCAGCGCAGCGAGGTTCACTGCGACCACGACGCTGGTCCGGTGCCCCGAGTCGGTGTACCAGCGCAGGTCCGGGCTCTCGCCCAGGATGCCTGGCTGGCGCGCGAGCAGGTACCCCGCGCAGGTGAACAGAACTGCGGCGCCGGTCCCGGCCAGCGCCGCGGACTCGACCGATGCGACCAGGTGCCGCGCCTGGGCGACGCCCGCGTGGGCGAGCCCGTGGTCGACAGCGTCGCGGTGGGGCGCGGTCCGGCGCATGACGCTCATCCTGCCCGGCCCTGTGCGTGTTCGACCACAGGCGTCTGCGCGGTGATGGCACCAACCCGCTGGCGAAGGTGTGGCTGTGGGCGTTGTGGATGGGCGCACCGAATGCGGAAAGTTGTTGTGGATAAAGGACTTTCGGCGGTTCGGCGTCGGTACGGCCGGGTAAGATCTTGTCATGCCGATCACCCTCGGGGTGCCCGCCGCTGTGCGCGCACTGGCCGACCAGCCACTGGTCGCTGTGCTGGACTCGGACCTGATCGCCGACACCGAGCACCTGTACCGGTTGATCACCCAGATCAACGCGCAGGCGTTGCGCCGGTTGGCCGAGATCGACGCCCGAGGGCTGGCCCCCGACGCCGGGGCGCCGACCACCGCGGCGTGGCTGACGGCCCGGCTGCGGTGGAACCACGGCCCGGCCCGCCGCCAGGTCCGGCTCGCCCGGGCGTTGACCGAGCATCCGCAGACCGCGGGAGCACTGGCCGAGGCGGCGATCACGGTCGAGCAGGCGCAGGTGATCACCCAGGCATTGGACGCCCTCCCGGCGACCGTGGACGGTGCAACCCTGCAGCCCGCCGAGCAGACTCTGGTGGCGGAGGCGGGCCGGTTCACCCCGACCCGGCTGACCCGCCTGGCCCAGCGCCTGCACACCGCGCTGGACCCTGACGGCCCCCAGCCCGAAGACCGGGACCAGCCCGACCCGGGGTACTTCCTGGACCTGCGCTCCCGCCACGACGGGTCGGTGGACGGGGTGTTCTGGCTGGACCCGGCCCTGGGTACCCAGCTTCGGGCCCTGATCGACGCCGGCTCCGCCCCCCGCCCCAGCACCGACACCGGCCCGGACGAGCGCACCGCTGGGCGGCGCCGCCACGACACCCTGGCAGACCTGCTGCGCCAGGCGGTGGCGCAGCCGGAGCCGGCGCCCGGGTTGGGCCGGCCCATCCTGGCAGTTACCATCACCCTCGCCGAGCTGCAGGCCGGGCTCCCCGGCCGCGGCGACGATGGCGCCGTGATCGCGGCGGGCACCGTGCGCCGGCTGGCCTGCGACGCCGGGATCATCCCGATCGTGCTCGGCTCCCGCTCGCAGGTGCTGGACATCGGCCGGCGCTCCCGCACGGTGCCGGCCCGGATCCGAACCGCGCTGGTCCACCGCGACCAAGGCTGCGCGTTCCCCGGCTGTGACCGGCCGCACACCTGGACCGACGCCCACCACATCCACCACTGGTCCCAAGGCGGCCCGACCGCACTGTCCAACCTGGTGCTGTTGTGCGGGCATCACCACGACACCATCCACCACCGCGGCTGGACCGTCCGGATCGACGAACACGGCCAACCTCAATTCACCCCACCACCCTGGCTACGTCACGCCTACCACCGCGCGGCGTGAGCCCATTCGCAACGCTGCAAGACTGACCGCGTGCCCGCAGCCCTGCCTGACGGCGTACCGGTCCCCACGGACGGCTCGATCCCGGACGACGCGTCCGCCGAGTTCGCCGGCAACGCGGCCGCGGGGCGGCCGTTCGGCGTCTACGTGCACGTGCCGTTCTGCACGACGCGGTGCGGGTACTGCGACTTCAACACCTACACCGCCACCGAGCTGGGCCCCGGAGTCAGCCGGGCGACGTACGCCGACCAGGTGGTTGCCGAGCTGCGGCTGGCGCGGCGGGTCCTCGGCGACGTGCACCGGCCGGTGGCATACCGTCTTCTTCGGCGGCGGGACGCCGACCCTGCTGCCGTCGGCGGACCTGGCCAGGATCCTGCGCACCATCGGTGACGAGTTCGGGCTGGCCGCCGGGCGTCGAGGTCACGACCGAGGCGAACCCGGACTCGGTGACCGCCGGGTCCCTCGACGAGCTGCGATCCGCCGGGTTCACCCGGATCAGCCTGGGGATGCAGTCCGCGGTGCCGCACGTCCTGGCGACGCTCGACCGCACGCATCGCCCCGGACGCGTCACCGAGGCTGTCGCCGAGGCCCGCGCGGCCGGCTTCGAGCAGCTGAGCCTCGACCTCATCTACGGCACGGCAGGGGAGAGCAGCGCGGACTGGCAGGCCTCGCTCGACGCGGCCGTCGCCCTGGAGCCGGATCACGTCTCGGCCTACGCGCTCGTGGTCGAGGAGGGCACCCGGCTGGCCGGCCAGGTCCGCCGGGGCGAGGTCCCGGCCACCGACGACGACGTGCTGGCCGAGCGGTACCTGCAGGCCGACGGGACGCTCGCCGCCGCGGGCCACAGCTGGTACGAGGTGAGCAACTGGGCCCGTGCCGGCGCGGCACGCTGCCGGCACAACCTGGGCTACTGGCGCAGCGACGACTGGTGGGGCGCCGGACCCGGGGCGCACAGCCACGTCGGCGGCGTGCGCTGGTGGAACGTGAAGCACCCTGCCGCGTACGCCGAACGACTGGCCGCGGGGACCTCGCCGGCGCAGGCGCGTGAGCTGCTGGGCGAAGCCGACCGTGCGGTCGAGCGCACCATGCTGGGGATCCGCCTGGCCGAGGGCCTGCCGGTCGGCGCGGTCGGACGCGCCGCCGCGCCGGCCGCCGCGAGGCTCGCGCAGGACGGCCTGCTCGAGGCGTCCGCGCTGCGCGCCGACCGGCTGGTGCTGACACTGCGCGGCCGCCTGCTGGCCGACGCCGTCGTCCGTGACCTGCTCGACTGAGGTCAGGGGTCGCCGGCGGTGACGAAGTCGATGAGCTCTTCGACCCGCCCGAGCAACGCCGGCTCGAGGTCCGCGTACGTGGACACTGCGGCGAGGACCCGCTGCCAGGCGGCCGCGAGGTCGGCCTGGTCGGCATGCGGCCAGCCCAGCGGCCGCGCAGACGCCTTCCTTCCACGGGCGTCCGCGCGGGATGTCCGGCCACGCGTCGAGGCCGACCGCTCCGGGACGCACGGCCTGCCAGATGTCCACGTACGGATGCCCGACGACGAGCACGTGCGGGCCGGCGACCTGCGCGGCTGTCCGAGTCTCCTTGCTGCCCGGCACCAGATGGTCGACGAGCACGCCGAGGCGACGCCCGGGGCCGGGACCGAAGGAGGCGACCGCGTCGGGCAGCACGTCGACCCCGTCCAGCTGTTCGACGACCACGCCGGCGAGCCGCAGGTCGTGGCCCCAGACCTTCTCCACGAGCTCGGCGTCGTGCCTGCCCTCGACGTACAGCCGGCTCGCCCGGGCCACCTGGGCGCGGGCCCCGAGCACGGCGACCGACCCCGACGCGGACCGGCCGGGACGGGCCGCACCGGCGACCGGCGTCGCCCGGACGAGCGTCACCGGGCGTCCCTCGAGCAGGAACGCCGAGGGCGCGAGCGCGAACGAACGCCGGGTGCCGTGCCGGTCCTCGAGCTCGACATGGTCCTTGCCCACCCGCACGACGGCTCCGCAGAAGCCGGTCGACGCGCACTCGACGACGAGGTCGACCTCGACCGGGACCTCGGGCGCCGGACCGGGCCGGGGCTTGAACGAGGCGAGGATGTCCGGCCCGTAGTCCCGCATCAGCCGTTGGCCGGCTCGGGCACCGGCTCGTCACCCTCGCCGTCCCGTCGACCTCGTCGACCTCGTCGTCGACCTCGCCGTCGACCTCGGCCTCGTCCTCCAGCTCGTCCTCGGCGTCCGCCCTGGCCTGCTGCTTCGCGGACATCGGCTCCTTGAGCAGGTCGGAGTCGACGAGCTCGTGCCGTTGCACGTAGCTGCTCACCACCGCCTGCACCGTCGCGGTGATCGGCAGCGCGAGCAGCGCGCCGATCGGGCCGAGCAGGGTCACGCCGACGAGGACCGCCCCGAACGCGACCGCCGGGTGCAGCTCCATCGTGCGTGCCGACAGCGGCGGCGTCAGCACGTAGTTCTCGACCTGCTGGTAGAGCACGGCGAAGATGATGACCAGCAACGCCTTCGTCGGGCTCAGGCTCAGCGCGACCAGCACCGGCAGCGCCGCCCCGATGTACGTGCCGACGGTCGGGATGAACTGCCCGACCAGACCGACGAACAACCCCATCGTCGCGGCGTACGGCAGGCCGATCGCCGCGAAGAACACCCCGTGCGCCACCGCCGAGACCCCGGCGAGCAGCAGCCGCGAGTACAGGTATCCCGCGGTCTTCGCGATCGCCAGCTCCCACACCTGCAGGACGAGGTGCTGGCGCTTGGGCGGCAGCACCGAGCACACGCCGCGGCGGAACTGCGGGCCCTCGGCGGCGAAGTAGAACGCGAACAGCGCCACCGTCAGCAGACCGAAGATCGAGCTGACGATGGTCGCCCCGATGCCGAGGGCGTTCGAGGCGACCACGCCGCCGACCGTCCCGAGGTTGTTCTTGAGCTTGTCCAGCTCGTCCTGCAGGTTCAGGTGCAGCTTGTCGTGCAGGAACGTCGCCAGCGAGCTGACGTTGTTCGGCAACGACTTCGCCAGCTGGGCGACCTGGTCGACGATCAGGCCGCCCATGAGGTAGCCCATAGCGACGAAGGCCAGCACGATCGACAGGTAGATCAGCCCGGTCCCGGCGCCGCGCCTGATCCCGTGCCTGGCCAGGAAGTCCACGCCGGGCTCGATGGCGAACGCCACGAACAGCGCCGCGAGCAGGATCACCAGGAGGTCCTTGAGCTGGGTGACGATGCCCCAGCTGACCTGGACGGCCAGGAAGACGACCGCGGCGACCAGCGCCGCGCGCGGCAGCCACCGAGGGGGACGACGCTGCTGCCAGTACTTGGGGACCGGGCCAGGTGCCGGCTCGCTCATGGCACCTCCCGGGCGACCGAACGTGGTCCCAGCACGCTACCCGCGCGCGGCAGCGGGCCGACCGTGGCTCGCCGGGGCGGGGGGTCGCGACGGCCGCGGCGGGACGCAGCCGTACGCGCCTCACCGGGCGCACCTCAGACCAGGTGCGCGTACAGCTCCGGGTGCCGGGCGAACAGGTCCCGCAGTCCGGTGGCCGGGTGGCCGGAGATCGTCTCGACGTCGCGGCTGACCACCGCCAGCTCGCCGGCCGCGACGGCCGCGTACGACGTGACCCAGCCTTCGACCTCCCAGCTCGGCGCACCGTACTTCTCCCGCGACCGGTACGCCTCCTCGAGCGTCTCGGCGACGTACCCGACCGGCCGGCCGGTGACCTCGGTCAGGAGGTCGGCGGCCTCCTGCATCGTCACGGCCTGCGGTCCGGTGAGGTCGTACGTCCGGCCGTCGTGCGTACCGTCGGCGAGCAGCACGGCGGCCGCGACGTCGCAGACGTCGTCCCGGGCCACCGTTGCCACCCGGCCGTCCCCGGCCGGACCCCGGATCGTCCGGTCTTCGCCGGAGGCCATGAAAGGGATGAAGTCGGCGTACATCGAGTCCCGCAGGAACGTCACCGCCATCGCGCTGGCCCGCAGCGCCTCCTCCGTGGTCCAGTGCTGCCGGGCGAGCGTGAACGTGCTCTGCGGTCCCGCGCCGAGGAACGAGGTGTAGACGACCCTCCGCACCCCCGCCCGCCGGGCCGCCTCGACGGCGGTCAGGTGCTCGGTGACCCGGTCGGCCGACTCGGCGGCCGAGACCAGCAGCAGGGTGTCCACGCCGGTCAGCGCGGCGCGCATGGCGTCCCCGTCCCGATACTGCGCCTGGGCCACCGTGGCGCCGGGCAGCGTGGGTGCCCGCCGTGGGTCCCGGACGACCAGCCGCTGCCGGACCCCCGCGGCCGCGAGCCGGTGCGCCACGCCCGCACCGATGTGCCCGGTGGCCCCCGTCACGCCGAACGGGACGGCCCCGGCGACACCCCGTTTGCCTGGCATGGGTCCATGATGCCCGCGCCCCGTACACTTGGCACTCACGCTGGGTGAGTGCCAGCGTCGCGGCTGGAGGTGGCGATGAGCGACGACCGCAGGCTGGCGGTGCTGCGCGCGATCGTCGAGGACTACGTCGCGACCCAGGAGCCGGTGGGGTCGAGGGCCTTGGTCGAGCGGCACCGGCTCGGTGTCTCGCCGGCCACGATCCGCAACGACATGGCGGCGCTCGAGGAGGACGGTCTCATCGCCCAGCCGCACACGAGTGCCGGGCGGATCCCGACCGACAAGGGGTACCGCCTGTTCGTGGACCGGCTGGCAGCGGTCAAGCCGTTGTCGCCGGCCGAGCGCCGCGCGATCGCGACGTTCCTCGAGGGCGCGGTCGACCTGGACGACATCGTGTCCCGCACCGTCCGGCTGCTCGCGCAGGTGACGCGTCAGGTCGCCGTCGTGCAGTACCCGAGCCTGAGCCGTTCGACGCTCCGGCACGTCGAGGTCATCGCGATGCCGCCGAACCGCATCATGCTGGTCGTGATCACCAACACCGGCCGGGTGGAGCAGCGGGTGGTGGACTGTCCGGGCCCGGTCGACGACGCGCTGCTCGGTGACCTGCGGGCCCGCGTCAACGCCCTCGCGGTGGGCCGCCGGCTGACCGAGGTCGCCGACGTGGTCGACGAGCTGCCCGCCGCCTTCGCGCTCACCGACCGAGCGACCGTCGCCGCCGTCGTCGCGACCCTGGTCGAGACGCTGGTCGAGGACAGCGAGGAGCGGGTGGTCCTGGGCGGCACGGCGAACCTCACCCGGTTCGGCCAGGACTTCCCGGCGACGGTGCAGCCGGTGCTCGAGGCGCTCGAGGAGCAGGTCGTGCTGATGCGGCTGCTCGGCGAGGCCAGCGGCCCCGACGAGGTCAGCGTGCGCATCGGCCACGAGAACTCCTTCGAGGGCCTGAGCGGCACGTCGGTGGTCACCGTGGGCTACGGCGAGGAGGAGACGGTGGCCCGGCTGGGCGTCGTCGGACCCACCCGGATGGACTACCCGGGCACGATCAGGGCCGTGCAGGCGGTCGCCCGCTATGTGGGCCGGATCGTGACGGAGTCCTAGTGGCGACCGACCTCTACGAGCTGTTGGGCGTCGGCCGCGACGCCGGCCAGGACGAGATCAAGCGCGCCTACCGTCGGCTCGCCCGTGAGCTGCACCCGGACGTGAACCCCGACCCGGCGACACAGGACCGGTTCAAGGAGGTCACCGCGGCGTACGAGGTGCTGTCCGACCCGGCCAAGCGGGAGCGGTACGACCTCGGCGGCGACCCGTTCTCCAACGGCGGTTTCGCGGCCGGCGGGGCCGGGTTCGGGTTCGGCGACATCATGGACGCGTTCTTCGGCGGTACGGCCACCCGCGGACCGCGGCAGCGCAGGCGGCGTGGCCAGGATGCGCTGATCCGGATCGAGATCGAGCTGGCCGAGGCGGCGTTCGGGTCGACCCGGGACCTGCAGGTGGACACCGCCGTCGTGTGCCCGAGCTGCTCGGGCGGCGGCACCGCCCCCGGGACCGCGCCGACGACCTGCGACATGTGCCACGGGCGCGGCGACATCCAGCAGGTGCAGCGCTCCTTCCTCGGCCAGGTGATGACGTCCCGGCCGTGTCCGCAGTGCGGCGGGTTCGGCACGGTGATCAAGAACCCGTGCCCGGAGTGCTCGGGCGACGGGCGGGTCCGGACCCGCCGCTCGCTGGACGTGCGGATCCCGGCCGGCGTCGACACCGGCACGCGCATCCAGCTGACCGGCGAGGGCGAGGTGGGTCCCGGTGGCGGTCCGCCCGGGGACCTGTACGTCGAGGTGGTCGAGAAGCCGCACCCGCTGTTCGTCCGCCGCGGCGACGACCTGCACGTCATGCTCCCGGTGCCGATGACCGCCGCCGCCCTGGGGACCTCGGTCGAGCTGGAGACGCTGGACGGGGTCGAGACGGTGGACGTCCGGCCCGGGACGCAGTCCGGCCAGGAGATCCCGCTGCGGGGCAAGGGGGTCGGGCACCTGCGGGCCGGCGGACGTGGCGACCTGTTCGTCCACGTCGAGGTGCAGACGCCGACGAAGCTGGACGACGAGCAGGAGGAGCTGCTGCGGCGGCTCGCGGCGCTGCGCGGCGAGGAGCGTCCGGTCGGGCAGTTCGCACCAGGCCAGCAGAGCCTGTTCTCCCGGCTGCGCGACGCCTTCAACGGCCGCTGACGCGGGGCGGGTGGCAGCGGCGTGAGCGCGCCCGTGTTCTTCGCCGATCGGGCCGTGCTGCTCGCCGGTGACCGGGTCGTCCTGGACGGCACCGAGGGCCGGCACGCCGCCGCGGTCCGGCGGATCGAGCCGGGCGAGACCGTCGTGCTCACCGACGGGTACGGACTGGCGGCCACCGCGACCGTGGTCGGTGCCGGCAGGGACCACCTCGTCCTCGACGTCGTCGAGCGCGTCGAGCAGCCACCGCCGGCGTTGAGGGTCACCGTGGTGCAGGCCCTGCCCAAGGGCGACCGCGGCGAGGTGGCGGTGGAGACGCTCACCGAGGTCGGCGTGGACCGGGTCGTCCCGTGGGCGGCGGCCCGGTGCGTGACGCGCTGGCGGGACGAGCGCGGGGCCAAGGCGCTGGAGCGGTGGCGGTCGACCGCGCGCGAGGCGGCGAAGCAGTCGAGGCGGACCTGGTGGCCGCAGGTCGA
Source organism: uncultured Actinomycetota bacterium (assembly GCA_963771835.1). Lineage (GTDB taxonomy): Bacteria > Actinomycetota > Actinomycetes > Prado026 > Prado026 > CAVQCJ01. Next base: position 200,648 of record CAVYVA010000002.1, on the reverse strand, counting down.
GCCGCCGGCCGGGACCTCGCTCGTGGCCGACCTGCTGGCCGGTGCAGCCCTCGGCCTGGTCCTGCACGAGGGGGCGGCGACGGCGCTGCCGGAGGTGGCGGTCCCGGTGGCGGGGGAGATCGTGGTCGTGGTCGGCCCCGAAGGGGGACTGACCGACGACGAGCTGGCGACGTTCGCGGCCGCAGGTGCGGCGGCCGTCCGGCTCGGGCCGACCGTGCTGCGGACGTCGACAGCCGGCACGGTGGCGGCAGCGGTCCTGCTGAGCTCCTCCGCCCGCTGGCGGTAGACCCGCTCGGTGTCAATCCAGGTTGACAGACTCAGGAGTGTCAATCTAGATTGACAGCATGAGCGGTCCGGACCTGACCACGGCTATCCGGTCGGACGACCCCGCTGTCGGGCTGCGCGCGGTCGTCGCCCTGCAACGGCTCGCCGAACAGGTGGAGGCGGTCCAGGTCGCCGCGGCCAGGGCCCGCGGCTGGTCGTGGGAGCAGATCGGCGATGCCCTCGGCGTGTCCAGGCAGGCCGCCCACAAGAAGCACGGCCAAGCCGGCGAGAGGTGAGCCCAGATGTTCGAACGCTTCGCCCGTAGCACCCGGACCGCGGTGACCGACGCGGTGGCCGAAGCCGGCCGCCGCGGCGACCGCAGGGTCGGCACCGAGCACCTGCTGCTCGGGCTGCTCGACGACCCGGCCGGCGTCGCCGCCGTACAGCTCGGGGTCGATGTCGCAGGCGCCCGCGCCGCGCTCGACGCCCTGGACGCGCAGGCGCTGGCCTCCGTCGGCATCGACGTCACCGGATTCCAGCCGCCGCCGCCCCGCCCCGCCCCGCGGGCGCTCGGGCCGGGTCGGGTCCCGTTCACGGCGGCGGCGAAGGAGACGCTCGGCCGCACCGTGCGGTCAGCCAGCGTGCGCAGGGCCGGCCGGATCGAGCCGGCGGACCTGCTGCTGGCCCTGCTCGACTGCGCGACCCCCGACCCGGCCGGCGAGCTGCTCGACCGGTTCGGCGTCGACCGGGCGGCCGTCCGCGCGCGGCTGCTCGCGGCCGCCTGACCGGTCAGCGCCGGTCAGCTGCCCGCTACTGGACGGTGAACGCCTTGCTGTCCACCCAGGTCCAGAGCCCGTCCTTGGCCGAGATCTCGAAGGCCTTGGCGACGTAGGAGCCGGCCGGCAGGGTCACCTGCGTCGACCACGGGCCCATCTTGAACGCCTCGGGGGTCATCGCCGATCCGGACTGGACCGGCGCCCCGTCGGCGGTGTCCACCTCCCAGTTCACGGTTGCCTCGAACACCCCGGCCAGGCCGGACAGCGTCACCGGCGACGAGACCGTCGCGCCCTGTGTCGGGGCCAGCAGCCAGACCGGGGCGATCGTCACGAGCGACGAGCCGCGCCCCATCGGGTTCTGGGTGACGGAGCCGTACGAGATCTGCACCGAGTGCACCGCCGGGTCGGCGGCCGTGACCGTGTAGACGATCTGCTGGAACGCCGCGACCGGGAAGCGGGACGGTCCGTTCGACAGCTTCACCGACGCCAGCGTGCCGGACCGCTCGTACGTGACCAGCGTCGTCGTGGCCGGCCACAGCGACTCGTAGTCCGGGTCGGTCGGCCTGACGGTCAGCAGCTGGTCGATCGCGGCCGTCGCCGGTGTCGACGTGCGCACCGGGTGGAACTCCCGGTACAGCCGCGCCTGCCCGTTGAACTCGGCCGCGTAGTAGACCGGCAGGGCGTGCAGCGGGCCGGTGCCGGTCGTGGGAGACGTGTGGTTGGACGTCGTCGTCGAGGCCGACACCGACGGCCCGGTGGCGGCCGAGGAACCGGTCGCGGACGGGCCGCCCACCTGCGCGTTGTCGTGACCGCGGGTGCCCGCGTAGACGCCGACCCCCGCGACGAGCAGCACTGTCGCGGCGGCCGCGAGCACCGGGGTGCCCCACGACCACACCGAGCGCTGGTGCGCCCGGGTGAGCACCCGGTCGAGCGAGCCGTCGGAGGGCTGCACCGTGTCGGCGACGCCCCCGAGCACCTCGGTCAGCCGGTGGCCGGCCGCGGCCTCGGGGTCGGTGCCGTTGTCGATCGGTCCGGTGTTCATCGCACCTGCTCCAGCGTCGGGCGGAGCGCGGCCAGGCCGCGCGAAGCATGGGCCTTGACGGTCCCCGGGCTGATCCCCAGGGCGTCGGCGATCGCGGCCTCGGACAGGTCCGCGTAGTAGCGCAGCACGAGCACCTCGCGCTGCCGGTCGGGCAACGAAGACAGCGCCGCCATGACCGCGGACCGGTCGGCCACGGCGCCGGCCGGGTCCGGGACCGAGCGCGCGTCGACGGCCAGCAACGGCTGGTTCCGGGTCGCGGTGGCTGCGCGCCGGGTGGCGGAGCGGGCCCCGTTCACGGTCGACTGGCGCAGGTAGGCCACCGCGCGCTCAGGGTCGCGCAGCCGCCCCCACCGGCGGTGCAGCCCGACGAACGCGTCCTGGACGACCTCCTCGGCGAGGTCCGTGCGCCGCAGCAGCAGGGCCGCCGTCCGCACCAGCGACCGGTAGTGCGCGGCGTGCAGGACCGTGACCGCCTGGTCGGCGTCCCAGGTCCTCGGGTCGTCCGACCCGTCCATGCCGACCTCCCACCCGGCGACCCTTCCGGGGCCAGGGGTCCGCGTGACGCCGGCCTGCATACCCGTACGACGCCGACCGGGCCCGGCCGGTTTACCGTGCCCGGTCGCTACTCTGCCCGCATGGAGGCCCTCAGCCCGGAAGGCGAGCCGAGCGCGCGCATCGCTGTCGCGGACTGCCTGTTCTGCCGGATCGTGGCCGGCGAGATCCCCGGCGACCTCGTCCGCGAGTCCGACCGTACGGTCGCCTTCCGGGACATCGATCCGCAGGCACCGACGCACGTGCTGGTCGTGACCCGCGACCACTACCCGGACGTCGCGGCGCTGGCCGCCGCCGACCCCGGGCTCGCGGCCGCCCTGCTCGCGGAGGCGACCGCTGTCGCGGTGCTGGAGGGGACGGCGACGACCGGCTACCGGATCGTGCTGAACACCGGTCGCGAGGGCGGCCAGACGGTCGGGCACGTGCACGCGCACGTGCTCGGCGGTCGCCCGATGACCTGGCCGCCCGGGTGACGGCATCCCTGCTCGGCACCACAGTCACCGAGCTGCGCCGCCGGGTAGCGGGCAGCCAGCGCGACTGGCGGGCGGCGTCGGTCGTCGGCGCGGTGGTGCGCGACGGCGAGCAGGTCTTCGCGCACGGCGTCGGCCTGGCGGACGCCGACGCCGGCACCGCGGCGGGTCCGGACCTGCAGTACCGGATCGGTTCGATCACCAAGACCTTCACCGCCGCCCTGGTGCTGGCGCTGCGGGACGAAGGTCGGCTGCGCCTGGACGACCCGCTGGGCATCCACCTGCCCGGCAGCCGCCACGGTGCGGTCACCGTCCGCCAGCTGCTCACCCACCTGTCCGGGCTGCAGCGCGAGCCGGTGGGCGACGTGTGGTGGACGTTGCAGCCGCCGGGCCCCGAAGAGCTCGTGGCCGGTCTGGAGGAGGCCGAGTCGGTGTCGGCGCCGTACCGTCGCTGGCACTACTCGAACCTCGCCTACGCCCTGCTCGGCGAGCTGGCGGCCCGGCTGGACCGCCGGAGCTGGGAGCAGTCGCTGCAGGCCCGCGTCCTCGACCCGCTCGGGATGACCAGGACCACCCTCGAGCCGACCGCACCGCGCGCCGTCGGGTACCTCACCGACCCGTACGCCGACCTGCTGCACCGCGAGCCCGACCTGCCCGTCGCCGGCCTCGGTCCGGCCGCGCAGCTGTGGTCCACCGCTGCCGACCTGGGTCGCTGGGCCGCCTTCTGGGCCGACCCGGTGCCAGAGGTGCTGGCCGCCGACACCGTCGAGGAGATGTGCCAGCCGCACGTCATGTGGGACGTGGACGCCTGGACCCTCGGGTGGGGGCTGGGGCTGATGCTGATGCGCGACGGCGACCGGGTGCTGGCCGGTCACGAGGGGGCGATGCCCGGGTTCCTGGCCGCGATGTGGGTGCGCCGGCAGGACGGTGTCGGCGCCGTTGCGCTGGTGAACGCCACCTCCGGGGCGCAGCCGGGCACGCTCGCCGCCGGGCTCGTCGACGTGGTCCTCACCGCAGAGCCGCCCGACCCCGAGCCGTGGACGCCGGGGCCGGCTGTCGACGAGGCCGCCGCACCGCTGCTCGGCCGGTGGTGGTCCGAGGGCACCGAGTTCGTGTTCGGGTGGCACGGCGGCCACCTCGAGGCCCGGGTGGTGGGCGCGCCCGCCAACAGGCCTCCCGCCGTCTTCGCCCCCGAGGGGACGACCGGTGGCGGACGGTGTCCGGCCGCGAGGCCGGGGAGCTGCTGCGGGTCGTCCGGGACGGCTCCGGCGCCGTCGTGCGGATGCACTGGGCGACCTACGGCTTCACCCGGGACGCCCGGGTATTCGGCGCGCCCCACGCCGACCCCGCCCCGTAGCATGGGTGCGATGTCGCAGACCACGCCGGACGTCCCCGGGACGGCCGCCACCGAGCACAAGATCGTGGTGCCCGCCGCGGTACCGATGGTGGGGCTGCTGGGCGCCCGGGACGAGTTCTTGCGCGTGGTCGAGCAGGCCTTCGGCGCTACCGCCATCCACGTCCGGGGCAACGAGATCACCGTGACCGGCGACGCGGCCGAGGTGGCCCTCGTCGAGCGCCTGATCGACGAGCTGGTGATCGTGCTGCGCACCGGTCAGCCGCTGACCGCCGAGGCGATCGAGCGCAGTGTCACGATGCTGCGCAGCAGCGGCTTCGCCGCGACCCCGGCCGACGTCCTCACGTTCAACATCCTCAGCAACCGCGGCCGGACGATCCGTCCGAAGACCCTCAACCAGAAGAAGTACGTCGACGCGATCGACCAGCACACGGTGGTCTTCGGCATCGGGCCGGCCGGCACCGGCAAGACGTACCTCGCGGTCGCCAAGGCGGTGCAGGCGCTGCAGTCCAAGCAGGTCAGCCGGATCATCCTGACCCGACCGGCGGTCGAGGCCGGCGAGCGGCTCGGCTTCCTGCCGGGCACGCTCTACGAGAAGATCGACCCGTACCTGCGGCCGCTGTACGACGCGCTGCACGACATGATCGACCCGGACTCGATCCCGCGGCTGATGGCCGCCGGGACGATCGAGGTGGCCCCCCTGGCATACATGCGGGGCCGTGCCCAACCCGTCGACACCCCGGTGCTCACCCCCGCCGGTTTCCGGTCGATCGGTTCGCTGCGGGTCGGTGACCTCGTGGTCGGCTCGGACGGCCGGCCGACCCCGGTGCTCGGCGTCTACCCGCAGGGCCGCAAGAAGGTCTACCGGCTGGCCACCCAGGACGGCGCCTCGACCCTCGCGTGCGGGGAGCACCTCTGGTTCGTCACCACGCGTGACGACCGCCGGCGTGGACGGCCCGGCCGCGTCCTCCAGACGAGGGAGATGATCGGCGACCTGCGGCGTTCGCACTACCGCCGGTTCGAGCTGCCGCTGGTCCGGCCGGTCGAGATGGAACCGCGCGAGGTCCCGATCGACGCGTACGCCCTCGGGCTGCTCCTCGGTGACGGGTGCCTCACCCTTTCCACGACACCGAGCTTCGCGACCGCCGACCCCGAGCTCGCCGAGGCGCTCGAGCGAGCGCTCCCCGGGATCGCTCTGCGGCGCAAGTCGAGGGTCGACTACGTCTTGCAGCACCAGCAGCGGGGCCGGGGCCTCGCGGTCGCGAACCCGGTGACCGCGGACCTGCGGGACCTCGGGCTCGACGGCACGCGGTCGACGACGAAGTTCGTCCCGATGGACTACCTCGTCAACTCGGTCGACGTTCGACTGGCGTTGCTCCAGGGTCTGCTCGACTCCGACGGCGGCCCGGTGCGACAGCTCGGCCGGACCTGCCGGATCCAGTACACCACCTGCTCGGACCGGTTGCGGGACGACGTCGTCTACCTCGTGCGCTCCCTCGGCGGTGTGGCGTACACGAGGACGAGGCGTGCTGCGGGGCGGCGTCCTGGGGGAACCTCTGCACGTCCCATCTGGCACCGCAGCGACGCGTACGTCATCGAGATCCGGCTGCCGGAGGGGACGGAGCCGTTCCGGCTGGCCCGCAAGCGGGAGGTGTACGAGGCGCACGGCGGAGGCCGGCCGATGCGCATGATCGACAGCATCGAGCCCGCGGGTGAGGCCGACTGCGTGTGCATCTGCGTCGCAGCTCAGGACTCGCTGTACGTGACCGACGACTTCCTCGTCACCCACAACACGCTCAACGACGCGTTCATCATCCTGGACGAGGCGCAGAACACGACGCCCGAGCAGATGAAGATGTTCCTGACCAGGCTGGGGTTCAGCTCGAAGATGGTGGTCACCGGTGACGTCACGCAGACCGACCTCCCCGGCGGCACCCGCAGCGGGCTGAACGAGGCCCAGGAGGTGCTCGCCGGCATCGGCGACGTCGCGTTCCTGCGCCTGACCAGCAAGGACGTCGTCCGGCACCGGCTGGTCAGCGACATCGTCGACGCGTACGGGCGGCACGACAGCGAGCGCGCCGCCAGCCAGGCCGCCGCGGCCACGCCGCGCAAGGGCGGACGCAGACCGGGTGAGCGACGCTGAGCGTCGAGGTGCTCGACGAGAGCGGCGCCGCGGTGGACGCCGAGCGGCTGGTCGCCCTGTCCCGGTTCGTGCTCGACCGGCTGCGCATCCACCCGCAGGCGGAGCTGTCGGTGAAGGTCGTCGACGAGGGCACGATGACCGCCCTGCACGAGCGCTGGATGGACGAGCCCGGGCCGACCGACGTGCTGTCGTTCCCGATGGACGAGCTGCGCCCGCCGCGGGACCGCGACGAGGCTCCGGAGCCAGGCGTCCTCGGCGACGTCGTGCTGTGCCCGGCGGTAGCCGAACGGCAGGCCCTGGCCGCGGGCCACTCCACCCAGGACGAGCTGGACCTTCTCGCCACGCACGGGATCCTGCACCTGCTGGGCTACGACCACGCCGAGCCGGCCGAGGAGCGGGAGATGTTCGGCCTGCAGGGCGAGCTGCTCGCCGCCTGGCGCGAGCGCCGGGCCGGATGACGGGTCCACGGACGTGACCGGGCAGGACGTGGCGTGGTTGCTGCTGGCGGCTGTGCTCGTGGCGTTCGCCGCAGGCTTCGCGGCCGCCGACACCGCGCTGGCCAGGGTCTCGCGGACGGCCGTCGAGGACCTCGCCAGACAGGGCCGGCGCGGTGCGCCGCGGCTGGCCCGCGTCATCGAGGACCCGGCCCGCTACCTGAACGTCGCGCTGCTCGGCCGGGTGTTCTGCGAGGTGCTGGCCACGGTGCTCGTCGCCAGGGTCTGCCTGGAGCGGATCGCGCAGGTGTGGCCGGCCGTGCTGGTGGCCACGGCGTCGATGGTCGTCGTCTCGTACGTCTTCGTGGGCGTGGCGCCGCGGACGCTGGCCCGCCAGCACGCGCCTCGGGTGGCGCTGGCCGCGGCCGGGCCGGTGTCGCTGCTCGCGACGGTGCTCGGCCCGATCACGCGGCTGCTGATCCTTCTCGGCAACTCGCTGACTCCCGGTCGCGGCTTCCGGCAGGGGCCGTTCACGTCCGAGGCGGAGCTGCGCGAGCTGGTCGACCTGGCCGAGCGCGACCGGCTCATCGAGGACGACGAGCGGCAGATGATCCACTCGGTCTTCGAGCTCGGCGACACCCTGGCCCGCGAGGTGATGGTGCCCCGCCCGGACATGGTGGTCATCGAGCGGGACAAGAAGCTGCGGCAGGCGATGTCGCTGGCGCTGCGCTCGGGTTTCTCCCGGATCCCGGTCGTCGGCTCGAGCGTCGACGACGTCGTCGGGTTCGTGTACCTCAAGGACGTGGTGCGGCGCATCCACGAGTACCGCGAGGCGGAGCAGAACGAGCACGTCGACGACGTGATGCGGCCGGCGACGTTCGTGCCGGACAGCAAGCCGGTGGACGAGCTGCTGCGGGAGATGCAGGCGCGGCACACGCACGCGGTCATCGTGGTCGACGAGTACGGCGGGACCGCCGGGCTGGTGACGATCGAGGACATCCTGGAGGAGATCGTCGGCGAGATCACCGACGAGTACGACACCGACGCTCCGGAGATCGAGGAGCTGCCCGACGGCGACGTCCGGGTGAGCGCTCGCCTGCACGTGGACGACCTGGTCGAGCACTTCGACCTCACCGTCGCCGACGAGGAGATCGAGGACGTCGACAGCGTCGGCGGCCTGCTCGCCGCGATGCTGGGCATGGTGCCGATCGCCGGCTCCCAGGCGAAGTTCCACGGGCTGCTGCTGCGGGCCGAGTCGCTGGCCGGCCGGCGCAACCGGATCAGCACGGTGCTCGTCCACCGGCTGGACCAGCCGGCCGGGGCCGCCGGCGGATCCGGGACGGCGGACGCGGCCGACGCGGCCGGACCCGTGCGTGCCGTCGACGCTTCCCGGGAGGCTGCCGATGGCTGACGATGCCGCGGCCACCGGCGGGCTCGACCCCGAGGACGCCAAGCTGGTCACGCTGGCCAGGTCCAGCCGGGCCCGGGCCGGCTCGTCCGAGGGAGCCGCGGTGCGCGACGAAACCGGCCGCACCTACACGGCGGCGGCGGTCAACCTGCCCAGCCTCGAGCTGTCCGCGCTGCGTGCGGCCGTCGTCATGGCCGCGTCCAGCGGCGCCCGCTCGCTGGAGGCCGCCGCCGTGGTCGCCGACACGACCGGGCCGACCGCGGCCGACGTCGCCGCGGTGCGCGACCTCGGCGGTCCCGGCACGCCGATCCTGGTCGCCGGGCTCGACGGCGCCGTCCGCAGCACGGTCTCGGCCTGAGGGCCGGCGGCGCGATGTCAGGTCCCGAGCCCGGTCGCGACCGCGGTCCCCAGCCCGGACCCGACCCCGAGTTCCGCTCCGGGTTCGCCTGCTTCGTCGGCCGCCCCAACGTGGGGAAGTCGACGCTGACGAACGCGCTCGTCGGCGAGAAGGTCGCGATCACCTCGTCGCGGCCGCAGACGACCCGGCACACGATCCGCGGCATCGTGAACCGTCCTGACGCGCAGCTGGTCCTGGTCGACACCCCCGGCCTGCACCGGCCGCGGACCCTGCTCGGCCAGCGCCTCAACGACGTCGTGCGCGAGACGCTGACCGAGGTGGACGTCATCGGCTTCTGCGTCCCGGCGGACCAGAAGGTGGGGCCGGGGGACCGGTTCATCGCCCACGAGCTGGCCGAGGTCCGCCGTACCCCGAAGGTCGCGGTCGTGACCAAGACCGACCTGGTCGGCCGCGACCAGCTCGCCGAACAGCTGATGGCCGTGTCGGCGTTGACCGACTTCGCCGAGGTGGTGCCCGTGTCGGCGAAGTCCGGGGACCAGGTGGCGCTGCTGGCCGACCTGCTGGTCGCGCTGATGCCACCCGGGCCCGAGCTGTACCCGGGCGGCGAGCTGACCGACGAGCCGGAGGCGACCATGGTCGCCGAGCTGGTCCGCGAGGCCGTCCTGGAGGGCGTCCGGGACGAGCTGCCCCACTCGCTGGCCGTGGTCGTCGAGGAGATGACCCCGCGCGAGGGCCGCCCGGCCGACCGCCCGCTGCTGGACGTCCGGGTCGAGCTGTACGTGGAGCGGCCCAGCCAGAAGGCGATCGTGATCGGGCGTGGCGGCGAGCGGCTCCGGGACGTCGGGACCAAGGCCCGCGGCCAGATCGAGCGCCTGCTGGGCACGCCGGTGTTCCTGGACCTGCACGTCCGGGTGGCGAAGGACTGGCAGTCCGACCCGAAGGCCCTGCGCCGCCTGGGATTCTGATGGGCTACGCTTGCCGGACCATGCGCGGACTGCTCCTTCTTAGCCGCCGCGGCGAGAGCCTCTAACAGGCCGGCTCCCTCGTCGCGGAGTGACGACGTGCGCGTCGTCCAGCCGGCTACCAGGACCCGCGATCCCGAGGAGCCCCCGTCATGAGCAACGACTCGGCCGAGACCACCCACGGCCATCCGCAGCATCCCAGCACGATGCCGATCCACCGCTATGTCCCGTTCGCGCCGATCGGCCTGCACGACCGCACCTGGCCCGAGCGCACCGCCACCCGCGCGCCGCTGTGGTGCAGCGTCGACCTGCGCGACGGCAACCAGGCGCTGATCGACCCGATGACCCCGGCCCGCAAGCGCACGATGTTCGACCTGCTCGTCCGCATGGGCTACAAGGAGATCGAGGTCGGCTTCCCGTCCGCGTCGCAGACCGACTTCGACTTCGTCCGCGAGCTGGTCGAGCAGGACCTCGTCCCGGACGACGTGACCATCCAGGTGCTGACGCAGGCCCGCGCGGAGCTGATCGAGCGGACGTACGAGTCGATCCGCGGCGCGCACAACGCCGTCATGCACCTGTACAACTCGACGTCCACCCTGCAGCGTCGGGTGGTGTTCGGGATGGACAAGGACGGCATCAAGGCCATGGCCGTCGACGCGGCCAAGCTGTGCCGCAAGCTGGCCGACACGCTGCCCGGCACCGACATACGGTTCGAGTACTCGCCGGAGTCGTACACCGGCACCGAGCTGGAGTACGCGCTCGAGGTGTGCGACGCGGTGAACGACGTGTGGCAGCCCAGCCCGGACCGCAAGACGATCGTCAACCTGCCCGCGACCGTGGAGATGGCCACGCCCAACATCTACGCCGACTCGATCGAGTGGATGAGCCGGCGGCTGGCCTACCGCGAGTCGGTGCTGCTGTCGCTGCACCCGCACAACGACCGTGGGACCGCCGTCGCCGCGGCCGAGCTGGGGTACCTGGCCGGCGCGGACCGGATCGAGGGCACGCTGTTCGGCAACGGCGAGCGGACCGGCAACGTCGACCTGGTGACGCTGGGGCTGAACCTGTTCTCGCAGGGCATCGACCCGCAGATCGACTTCTCCGACATCGACGAGATCCGCCGGACCGTCGAGTACTGCAACCAGCTGCCGGTGCACGAGCGGCACCCGTACGGCGGCGACCTGGTCTACACGGCGTTCTCCGGCTCCCACCAGGACGCGATCAAGAAGGGGTTCGAGGCGATGGCCGCGGACGCCGAGTCGTCCGGGCGCACCGTCGCCGACCTGACCTGGGCGGTCCCGTACCTGCCGATCGACCCGAAGGACGTCGGCCGCTCGTACGAGGCTGTGATCCGGGTCAACAGCCAGTCCGGCAAGGGCGGCGTCGCGTACATCATGAAGAGCGAGCACTCCCTCGAGCTGCCGCGACGGCTCCAGATCGAGTTCTCGCAGGTGATCCAGGCGCGCACGGACGACGAGGGCGGCGAGGTCACGCCGTCGCAGATGTGGGAGGCGTTCGCGGCCGAGTACCTCCAGCCGTCCCGCCCGCTGGAGCTCAACGCGGTGCACACGTCGTCGGCGGCCGGTGAGCAGGACGCGCTCCACGTCGGCCTGTACGTGGACGGCGAGCGGCGCGAGCTGGACGGCCGCGGCAACGGTCCGATCGCCGCGTTCGTGGACGCGCTCGCGACGATCGGGCACGAGGTGCGGGTGCTGGACTACCACGAGCACGCGCTCTCGGCCGGCGGTGACGCCAGGGCCGCGGCCTACCTCGAGTGCGCGGTCGGCGACCGGGTGCTTTGGGGCGTCGGCATCGACCCGAACATCGTCACCGCCTCCCTCAAGGCCGTGGTGAGCGCCGTCAACCGCGCTGCCCACCCCCGCTGACCCGATCCCTGCCGCGTCGATCGTGAGCGGAGCATCCCCCTCGTCGGCGTGTCGCCGGTGTGTCGCTCAAGATCAACGGGGTGAGGGGTCGGGGGTGGGGGACAGAATGGGGCGGTGAACCTCTACCGGGACGAGGGTGTGGTCCTGCGCACCCAGAAGCTCGGCGAGGCCGACCGCATCATCACGCTGCTCACCCGCGAGAACGGGCGGGTGCGCGCGGTCGGCAAGGGGGTGCGCCGGACCAAGTCCAAGTTCGGCGCCCGGCTCGAGCCGTTCACCCACGTCGACGTCCAGCTGTACACCGGCCGGTCGCTGGACGTCGTCACCCAGGCCGAGACGCTCACCGCGTTCGGGGCCGGCATGGCCGGCGACTACGGCCGGTACACCGCCGGTACCGCGATGCTCGAGACGGCCGAACGGCTCACCGCCGAGGAGCACGAGCCGGCCGTCCAGCAGTACCTGCTGCTGGTCGGCGGGCTGCGCGCGCTGGCGGCCGGCGAGCACGACCCGGGCCTGGTCCTGGACTCCTACCTGCTCCGTTCGCTGGCGGTGGCCGGCTACGCGCCGTCCTTCGACGCCTGTGCGCGATGCGGCGCCGAAGGACCGCACCGGGCCTTCGCCATCTCCGGCGGCGGGTCGGTGTGCCCGGACTGCCGCACGCCCGGTTCGGCCGCACCCGACCCGGCGACCCTGACGCTGCTGGCCGCGCTGCTCAGCGGCGACTGGGCGGTCGCGGAGGCCGCCGAGCCGCGCAACCGCCGCGAGGGGACCGGGCTCGTCTCCGCCTACCTGCAGTGGCACCTGGAGCGTGGGCTGCGCTCGCTGCCGTTCGTCGAGCGCGACTGGGCCGGCTGAGGCCGGTGAGCCCGCGCCGAGCCGCCGTCCGCCCGCCGAGCCCGCACCCGAGCGGTGCCCGGCCGCCGCAGCTCGCCGCCGACCAGGTCCCGCGGCACGTCGCCGTCGTCATGGACGGCAACGGACGGTGGGCCAACCAGCGCGGCCTGCCCCGAACGGCCGGCCACACCGCCGGCGAGGCGGCCCTGTTCGACGTCGTCGAGGGCGCGATCGAGTCCGGCGTGCGGTGGCTGTCCGCGTACGCGTTCTCCACCGAGAACTGGCGGCGCTCGCCGGACGAGGTCCGCTTCCTGATGGGCTTCAACCGGGACGTGATCCGGCGCCGACGCGACGAGATGCACGCGATGGGCGTCCGGGTGCGCTGGGCCGGACGCCGCCCCCGGCTTTGGAAGAGCGTCATCGACGAGCTGGAGGTCGCCGAGGAGCTCACCCGCGACAACGACGTGCTCACGCTGACGATGTGCGTGAACTACGGCGGGCGCGCCGAGATCGCCGACGCGGCGGCCGCCCTGGCGCGCGCGGCCAGGGACGGCCGGCTCAATCCCGACAAGGTCGACGAGAAGGTCTTCGCGCGCTTCCTCGACGAGCCCGACATGCCGGACGTGGACCTGTTCGTCCGCTCGTCGGGGGAGCAGCGCATCTCCAACTTCCTGCTCTGGCAGTCGGCGTACGCCGAGTTCGTCTTCCTCGACGTGCTCTGGCCGGACTTCGACCGGCGGCACCTGTGGCAGGCGATCGACACGTACGCGAGCCGGGACCGCCGCTACGGCGTCGCGAGGTAGCCGCTCAGACCCGCGGGCCGCGCTCGAGGAACCGTTCGAGCTCGACGATGCCGCGGGCGGCCTCCCGCTCGACCCACTGCCGGCCGTGCCGGGGTGCCCGGGCCGCAGCCGGCGAGACGTCGGGCTGCGGCTCCGCGGCCGGCATGCCGCCCCCGATCGAGGCGCCGGCGGCGACCAGGGCCGACAGGAGCCATCGCATCGCGTCCCGCACCGTGTACCTCATGCCGCCACGATGCGTCCGGGGGGGTCCGGTCAGGTAGGGACCAACGTCCCGCGCGGGAACGACCCGATGGCGTCAGCGACGACCGTGCCGGTGGCGCAGGCGCAGCAGCCCGAGAGTGTCGTCGAAGTGCTCCAGCTCGTGCACGGACACCAGCGGCAGCCCGGCGAGCTCGTGCGCCACCCGGCGGTGGTCCTGGAGCAGGTGATCGCGGAGGAGCTCGTCGTCCGCGAGGTCGGCGAGACCGGCCAGGTCGGCGAGGTCGTCGCCGGCTGCTCCAGCTGCGCCATCGGCAGGTGTCATGTACTGGGGACGCTCCACGTGCCCGCACGGTTCGGCGGGGACCGTGTGATCCGCGTCGCTCCGGTCCGGGTCAGTCGTGGTGCGCGGTCTCGTGCTGCGCGTGGCCGGCCGCCTCGATCTGGAACGTGCTGTGCTCCACGTCGAAATGGTCGCCGACGCAGGCGGCCAGCCGGTCCAGCACGCTGCCGTCCCCGCAACCGGCCGCGGCCTCCGCGGCGCCGTCGGCGACCACGATGTGAGCGGACAGCACGGGCATCCCGCTGGTGATCGTCCAGACGTGCAGGTCGTGGACGTCGACGACGCCAGGCACCTCGGCCAGATGGGTGCGCAGCTCGTCCAGGTCGACGCCGCGCGGGGTGCCCTCGGCGAGGACGTGCAGCGCCTCGCGCAGCAGCGCCACCGCCCGCGGCGCGATCAGCCCGGCGATCACCAGCGAGGCGACGGCGTCGGCCCGCACCCAGCCGGTGACGGCGATGACGACGCCGCCGACGATCACCGCGATCGACCCGAGCAGGTCGCCGAGCACCTCGAGGTACGCGCCGCGCACGTTCAGGCTCTGTGCCTGGCCCTCGTGCAGGAGCCGCAGCGACACGGCGTTGGCGACGAGCGCCACCACGCCGAGGACGATGACCGGCCCGGCCGACACCGCGCCGGGGTGGAGCAGCCGGCGGACGGCTTCGACGAGCACGACGGCGCAGACCACGAGCAGGAGCACGCCGTTGACCAGCGCGCCGAGGATCTCGGCCCGGAAGTTGCCGTAGCTGCGCTTCGCCGGCGCCGGCCGGTTCGCGACGGTCACCGCGACCAGCGCGATCCCGGTGCCGATGGCGTCGGTGAGCAGGTGGCCGGCGTCGGCGAGCAGCGCCAGCGACCCGGACAGCACCCCGCCGACCACCTCGGCCAGCAGCGTCCCCAGCGTGATGCCCAGCACGATCGCCAGCCGGCCGCGGTAGCGCGCCCCGGCGCTGGTCACCGGCAGGCCGTGGGCGTGGCCGGTCACGCCGAGCCGCCCGAGGTCTCGCCGGTGTGCCGGATCGCGTCGCGCACGACGTTCGCGACGTGCAGGTCGGCGATCTCGTACGCAATCTCCTTGCCCCGCCGCACCCCGCGGACGAGGTCGGCGTCGCGCAGCACCCGCAGGTGCTGGGAGACCAGGGGCTGGGGGACGGCCAGCCGCGAGACGAGCTCGTGCACGCACAGTGGCCCGTGCTCGTCGAGGGTCGTCACGACGGCCAGCCGCAGCGGCGAGCCGAGCGCCTTGAAGAGCGCGCTCACCGCCTCGAGCTCGAGGGCGGGCGAGACCGCGGGCAACGACATATGCGAAAACTAACACATGTTCGAAGCCGCATGTGAGCCGCCGATCGGGCGACCCCGCGCGGGGCGGGTCCGGTCGTCCGGGTCAGCCGGCCCGTCCGGTCAGCTTCAACCCGACGTCGAACGCGATCAGCAGCACGATGAGGACCCTCGCCGCCCGGGCGCCGGGGCCGAGAGCCGGCCACGACAGCACCAGGAGCCAGGCGGCCAGGCCGCCGACGACGAGCAGCAGGACCGCACCCAGCACGCCCGGCAGGAGCAGCCCGGCGACCGCCAGCACCAGGACGACGACCAGCAGCAGCCAGCGTGGGACAGCGTTGAGGCGCATCAGCAGCGGCCGGCTGCGCCGCTCCACCCCGGCCCGGACCGGGGACGGGGGGACGGCACCGGCGCGCACGGCCGGGTTCCCGCTGCGCTTGCTGCGGGACTGGTCGGGCGGTCGGTCGGCCACGAGGGGCTCCTGCGGGTCCGGGGGTGCGGCGGGCGGTGCGACGATGGGCTGACACGTCCATGGTCCCCCATGACGAGGGGAGGTGTCGCCGTGCTGGTCGTGATCCGCCTGCGCCCGGCCGCGACGGCGCTGCCCACGTTCCTGGCGGACGCCCGGGCCGTGCTCGTGGCGTTCGCGGACCGACCGGGCTGGCGCGCCGGCCGGATCGGGCGGGCGGTCGACGACCCCGGCCTGTGGGTCCTGACGACCGAGTGGGACTCCGTCGGCAGCTACCGCCGGGCGCTGTCCCCGCCCGACGTACGCGTCCTGGCCATGCCGCTGCTGGCCCACGCGGTCGACGAGCCGACGGCATACGAGGTGCTGGCCGCGGCCGGCCTCGGGGCGGACGGTCTGGCTGCGCCCTCTGACCTGGCCGTGGAGCCGTGAGCGCCGTGACCGGCCGGTTCCGGGACCGCGCGGACGCCGGCCACCAGCTGGCTGTCGCGCTCGGACCCGTGCTGCCCCCGGGACGCGGTGCGGCCGGGCCAGAGAGCCGGGTGCTCCTGCTCGGCCTGCCCAGGGGCGGTGTCGCCGTCGCCGTGGTCACGGCGCACGACCTGGGGCTGGCCGTCGACGCCGTCGGCGTGCGCAAGATCGGCGCCCCCGGCAACCCCGAGCTCGCGCTCGGGGCGGTGACCTCCGACGGCACCGTCCTGCTGAACGACCGGGTGGTCCAGGCCGAGGAGCTGGGTCCGCAGGAGGTCGCCGACCGGGTGGCGGACGCCGCCGCGGCCGCGCTGGCCGACGAGGTCCGGTACCGCGGCGACCGTCCCCGCCCCGACCTGCACGGCGCCGAGGTGGTGGTCGTCGACGACGGCGCGGCCACCGGTGCGACGGTCCGGGCCGCCGTGCGCGCGGTGCGGGCCGCCGGTGCCGTGCGGGTCGTCGTCGCGCTGCCGGTCGCCCCGCGCGAGACCCTGGACGTGCTCGAGCGCGAGGCCGACCTGGTCGTCTGCCTGCGCCGACCGCTGCTGTTCCGCGCGGTCGGCTGGGCGTACGACGACTTCGCCCCGACCCCGACCGAAGAGGTGGTCAGGCTGCTCGCCACCGCCCAGGTACCCTGGCCGCTCCCTCCCGACCAGCAGCAGACCCAGCAGTAGAGCCGCCGTAGACCCAGCACAGACCCGCCGACAGCCAGCCGGATGGAGCGCCCCGTGGCCGCAGATCTCGTCGACACCATCGTCAGCCTCGCCAAGCGGCGGGGGTTCGTCTTCCCCAGCGGCGAGATCTACGGGGGCACCCGGTCGGCGTGGGACTACGGCCCGCTCGGCGTCGAGCTCAAGGAGAACGTCCGCCGCCAGTGGTGGCAGTCGATGGTGCGCAGCCGCGACGACATCGTCGGCCTTGACTCGGCCGTGATCCTGCCGCGCGAGGTCTGGGTGGCGTCCGGTCACGTCGAGGCGTTCGTCGACCCGCTGGTCGAGTGCCAGTCGTGCCACCACCGGTTCCGCGCCGACCAGCTCGAGGAGCAGTTCGAGGCCAGGCACGGCCGCCCGGCCGACGGTGGGCTGGCCGGGATCGCGTGCCCGAACTGCGGCACCCGCGGCGCCTGGACCGAGCCGCGGATGTTCAACGGCCTGCTCAAGACCTACCTCGGCCCGGTCGAGTCCGACGAGGGCCTGCACTACCTGCGCCCGGAGACCGCGCAGGGCATCTTCGTCAACTTCCTCAACGTGCTCACGGCCGCGCGGCGCAAGCCGCCGTTCGGCATCGCGCAGACCGGCAAGTCGTTCCGCAACGAGATCACGCCGGGCAACTTCATCTTCCGCACCCGCGAGTTCGAGCAGATGGAGATGGAGTACTTCGTCGAGCCGGGCACCGACGAGCAGTGGCACGAGTACTGGCTGCGGGAGCGGTGGGACTGGTACGTCGGCCTGGGCATCCGGCCGGAGAACCTGCGCTTCTACGAGCACCCCAAGGAGAAGCTCTCGCACTACTCGAAGCGCACGGTCGACATCGAGTACCGGTTCCTGTTCGGCGGTCAGGAGTTCTCCGAGCTCGAGGGCATCGCCAACCGCACCGACTTCGACCTGCGCACGCACGCCGAGCACTCGGGCGCGAACCTGACCTACCTCGACGCGGAGAAGAACGAGCGCTACGTCCCGTACGTCATCGAGCCCGCGGCCGGCCTGACCCGGGCCGTGCTCGCGTTCCTCATGGACGCGTACGCCGAGGACGAGGCGCCGAACGCCAAGGGCGGCGTGGACAAGCGGACGGTGCTGCGCTTCGACCCGCGGCTCGCGCCGGTGAAGGCCGCGGTGCTGCCGCTGTCCCGCAACGCCGACCTGTCTCCGAAGGCGCGGGACCTGGCCGTCGAGCTGCGCACGTCCTGGAACGTGGACTTCGACGACGCGGGCGCGATCGGCCGCCGTTACCGCCGGCAGGACGAGATCGGCACGCCGTACTGCGTGACGGTCGACTTCGAGACGCTCGAGGACGATGCGGTGACCGTGCGCGAGCGCGACAGCATGAGCCAGGAACGGATCCCGATCGCCGCGGTCCGCGGCTGGCTGGCCGAACGCCTCCCGGCCTGCTGACCCGTGGCCGGCAGGGCCGCTCCCCGGCGTCCTAGCTCACGACCGGTCCGTCGTGGGCGTACTCGGCGATGACCTTCAGCGCGGCACCCAGGTAGTGCGAGCACTCGTCGACCGGGATGTGCAGCAGGTACAGCGACCCGTCGGCCAGCTCCGCGTAGATCAGCCGCGGGACGTCGGCGTAGGCCGGGCAGGCGTACTGACCGGTCGGCTTGGGCGCGTCCGGCAGCGACAGGGCCTGCACCAGCGCCGGCGGTGCCGGGCGCAGGTCGACCGGCGGACCGGCGGCGTTGGGCATGGGAAGCGGGCAGATGACGATGCGTGCGGGCGCACCGGGCAGCGTGCGGGCCTGCGCCCCGTCCGGCTGCGCGATCGCCGCCTTGCACTCGACCGCGACGACCTCGGTCCCGCGCAACCCGCCCGGCTGCGGCGGGCTGGACGGCGTGCTTCCCGGCCCGCCTCCGGGAGGGTGCGGCGCACCCGGCCACTGAAAGCACCGTGAGCACCGTCAGCGTCAGCGCAGCCAGCCCGCCGAGCAGCCCGGCAGTGGTCCGCGACCTGGTCCTCATGGCCGTGGGACGGCCGGACCGCCGTCGGGGTTCCGCACCTCGGGCGCGCGTCACCCGCCTGGACCAGGGGTGCCCCGGGTGGCCTGCGGACCGGCGTCGACCGGCAGCACCAGCAGCCGGAACAGCCGGTCGGCCTCGGCGGCCGGGTCGTCGGTGAGCCCGGTGTGCACCGGACCCGGCTGCACCACGGTGCTGCGCGGGGAGGTCAGCCAGCGGAAGGTGCGCCCCACCTCGTCCAGGGCAGCCGCGCCGGCGTCGGGGCCAGGCCCCGGGGCCAGGTCGCACGCGGCCCGCAGGGCGGCCTCAACCGCGCCGGCGTCCGCCGTCGGGTCCAGGGCCAGCAGCCGGGCGTGGTCGAGGTGCACGCGGGCGCCGAGGTAGCCGAGCTGCTTGCACCACAGCAGCAGGCCGGCGTTGATCGACTCGCCCCGGTCCACCCGCGGCACCACCCGCAGGACCGCGTACTCGAAGATCTCCCGCCGCCCGGTCACGACGCGACCCCCGGCCCGCTGAGCCAGGCCGGCCGCGCGCTGCGCGCCACCCGAGTCACTCGGTCTGCGCCGCGCCGGCCGGCCGAGGCGACCAGCTCGGGCAGCCAGCGATCGCGCGTACCCAGCCGCAGCAGCAGCCGCTCGACGAAGGCAGCACGCACCTGTCCGGGCCCGCCGAGGTCCGGGTCGTCGACCAGCCAGACGTCGGGGACGTCGCCCACGGCGGCGGTCAGCAGCGCCTCGGTCACCAACGGGGCCAACGCCGCGTCGGCGCCGGCGACGTCGGCACCCGCCTCCACCAGCGCGTGGTCGCGCACGTCGTACCCGCGGGCCGGGTCGGCGACCGCGGACCACCGGTGCTGGAACGTCAGCGTCGCGCCGTGGTCGATGAGGTGCAGCCGGCCGTGCCAGTACAGGAGGTTGGGGTTGCGCCAGGACCGGTCGGCGTTCTGGACCAGCGCGTCGAACCAGACCACCCGTCCGGCCAGGGCGGCGTCGACGCCGAACGCCGCCGGGTCGAAGTCCAGCGCGCCGGGCAGGTAGTCGACACCGAGGTTCGTCCCGCCGCTGGCCCGCAGCAGGTCCTGGACCTCCTGGTCCGGCTCACCCGGAGCCAGCGCCGCATCGACCTCGACGGTCACGAGGTCGGGTACGAGCAGCCCGAGCCCGCGGGCCAGGTGGGCGCAGATCACCTCGGCGACGAGCGCCTTCCGTCCCTGGCCGGCACCGTGGAACTTGACCACGTACGTGCCGAGGTCGTCGGCCTCCATCAGCCCGGGGAGCGACCCGCCCTCGCGCAGCGGTGTCACGTAGCGGGTGGCGGTGACCGGCCTCAGCACGGCCGCGGACCGGCGGCGAGCAGGTCACGGTCCAGCGCCGCGAGGTCGGGGGCGCCGCACAGGGCCATCGCGCGGACGAGCTCGTCGGCGAGCGTCTCCAGGACGTCCCGCACGCCGGCCTCGCCGTCGAGCGCGAGTCCGTAGACCACCGGCCGGCCCACCATCACGGCGCGGGCACCGAGCGCCAGCGCGCGCAGCACGTCCACGCCGGAGCGGATCCCGCCGTCGACGTACACCTCGGCCTGTGCACCGGCGGCGGCGACCGCGTCGACCACCTCGGGCAGCGCGTCTGCGGTGGCGACGGCGCCGTCCAGCTGCCGGCCGCCGTGGTTCGACACCGACACGGCGGCGGCGCCGGCGGCGACGCAGGCGGCGGCGTCGTCGCCGCGCAGCACCCCCTTGGCGACCACGGGCAGCCCGGAGACCTCGCGCAGCCAGCCGATGTCGTCGAAGGTGACAGCCGGGTCGACCGCGTTGCGCGCGTGCGCCGCCAGCGCCGAGCCGGCGGGCTCGCCGTCGGCATGCCGCGGCGACGCCTCGGGGGAGTGGGCGAGCACGACGTTGGGCGGCAGCGCGAAGCGGTTGCGCTCGTCCCGCCGGCGGAAGCCGAGCACCGGGAAGTCGACCGTGAGGACGATCGCCCGGTACCCCGCCGCGACGGCGCGGTCGACCAGCTCTCGGGTCCAGCCGCGGTCCTTGTGCACGTAGAGCTGGAACCACCGGCTCGCGCCCGGCGCCGCGGCGGCGACCGTCTCCAGTGTCTGCGTGGCGAACGTCGAGACGACCATCACCGTCCCGCAGGCCGAGGCCGCCCGGGCCGTCGCCGACTCGCCGCCCGGGTCGGCGAGCTCGTGGAAGGCGGTCGGCGCGACCAGGACCGGAGAGCGCACCGGCAGTGCCGAGCACGGTCGTGGCGACCGCGACGGTCGACACGTCCCTGAGCACGTGCGGCCGCAGGCGCAGCCGCTGCCAGGCGGCGACGTTGTCGGCGACCGTGGTCTCCTCGTCGGCGCCGCCGCGGAAGTAGTCCATCACCGTCGCGTCCAGCTGCCGCGCGGCCTGCTGCTCCAGCGTGGAGAGGTCGACCATGGCCGCAGCGTACGCATCCCGGTGCGCCGAGTTGGTCTGCGGCGGCCCACCGGGTAAAGGTGGGGGCGTGAGCACATCGAGCCCCGCCCCGGCGATCGAGCTGGTCGGCCTGCACAAGGCGTACGGCGAGACGAAGGCCGTCGACGGCGTCGACCTCGCCGTGGCGGCGGGGGAGGTCGTGGCGCTGCTCGGGCCGAACGGGGCCGGGAAGTCCACGACGATCGACATCCTGCTCGGGCTCGGCCGGGCCGACGCGGGCGCGGTCCGGCTGTTCGGCGGCACGCCGGCCGACGCGATCGCGGCCGGGTCGGTCGGTGCGATGCTGCAGACCGGCGGGGTGATCCAGCAGCTGTCGGTCCGCGAGCTGATCACGATGATGGCCTCGCTCTACCCCACGCCGCGCCCGGTCGACGACGTGCTGCGGGTGGCCGGGCTCGACGAGGTCGCGGACCAGCAGGCCGGCAGGCTGTCCGGCGGCCAGACCCAGCGGGTGCGTTTCGCGGTCGCCCTGGTCAGCGACCCCGAGCTGATGGTGCTCGACGAGCCGACCGCGTCCCTGGACGTCTCGGCCCGGCACGGTTTCTGGGAGACCATGCGCGGCTTCGCCGAGCAGGGGCGCACGGTGCTGTTCGCGACGCACTACCTCGAAGAGGCCGACCAGTTCGCCGACCGGATCGTGCTGATGTCCGGGGGACGGATCGTGGCCGACGGCTCTTCGACCGAGATCAAGTCGGTCGTGGACGTGCGCACGATCCGGGCCACGCTGCCCGATGTCGGTTCGGACGAGCTGGAGCGCCTGCCCGGCGTGCGCGAGGCCGAGCGGCACGGCGACTCGATCCTGCTGCGGTGCTCGGACTCGGACCTGGCGCTGCGTGCGCTGCTGGCTGCCTACGACTCGGTGCGGGACATCGAGGTTCGCGGCGGCGGCCTGGACGAGGCGTTCCGTCAGCTGACCGGTGACCCGACGCTCGCCGAGCCGGCCAGCGGGGTGCAGCCGTGAGCGGCTCGACGTACGTGCGGCTCGAGGTGCTGCGCACGTTCCGCAACGTCCGGTTCTTCGTGTTCTCGCTGGTGTTCCCGGTGATCCTCTACGTCGTCGTGGTCGGCGGGAACCGCAACGTCAAGGACTTCGCCGGCACCGGGCTCGCGTTCTCGCTCTACTACATGGTCGGCATGGTCGCGTGGGGTGCGATGGCGGCCGTGATCGCCGGCGGTGCCCGGATCGCGCTGGAGCGCTCGATCGGCTGGGTCCGGCAGCTGCGGCTCACCCCGCTGCGGGTGCCGACGTACTTCGGCGCGAAGGTGCTCAGCGGGTACGGGATGGCGGGGGTGAGCATCGTGCTGCTGTACGGGGTCGGCATCGCCTTCGGCGTCCGGCTGCCGCTGTCCTCGTGGGGGCGGATGACGGTCGCTGATCCTCATCGGGCTCGTCCCGTTCGCCGCGCTGGGCATCTGGCTCGGGCACGTCCTGTCGGTGGACAGCATGGGTCCGGTCATCGGTGGCGTCACGGCGCTGTTCGCGCTGCTCGGCGGGGCGTGGGGGCCGATCGCCGGCGACAACGGCTTCGTGCACGACCTCGCCGAGCTGATCCCGTCGTACTGGCTGGTCCAGGCCGCGCACTCGGCGTTCACCGGCGAGTGGTGGCCGCTGAAGGGGTGGGTCGTCGTGGGGGCCTGGACCCTGGTGCTGGTCCGGCTGGCCCGCCGCGCCTACCTGCGTGACACCCTGCGGGTGTGAACGACCAGCAGCGGGTGGCCGGCCCGCTCGCCCTCGGCGGGCACCGGGTGTGGCCGCCGGTCGTGCTGGCCCCGATGGCCGGGATCACCAACGTCGCGTTCCGCCGGCTGTGCCGCGAGTACGGCGCCGGCCTGTACGTGTCCGAGATGGTCACCTCGCGCGCCCTGGTCGAGCGCGACCGGGAGACGCTGCGGATGGTCGCGTTCGCGCCGGACGAGGCGCCGCGCTCGTTGCAGCTGTACGGCATCGACCCGGACGTGGTCGGCGCCGCCGTCCGGATGGTGGTCGACGAGGGTCTCGCCGACCACGTCGACCTGAACTTCGGCTGCCCGGTGCCCAAGGTGACCCGCAAGGGCGGCGGCAGCGCGCTGCCGTACAAGCGGCGGCTGTTCGGCTCGATCGTCGGCGCGGCCGTCGGCGCGGCCGGCCCGTTGCCCGTCACGGTGAAGATGCGCAAGGGGATCGACGAGGACCACCTGACCTTCCTGGACGCCGGCCGGATCGCGCAGGACGCGGGGGCCACCTGGGTGGCCCTGCACGGCCGGACCGCCGCGCAGCTGTACTCCGGCCGCGCCGACTGGGACTCGATCGGGGAGCTCAAGGCTGCGCTGGACATCCCGGTCCTGGGCAACGGCGACCTGTGGGAGGCGTCCGACGCGGTCCGGATGGTCGAGCGCACCGGCTGCGACGGCGTGGTGGTCGGCCGCGGATGCCTGGGCCGCCCGTGGCTGTTCGGCGACCTCGCCGCGGCGTTCGAGGGTCGGCCCGGGGACGTGGCCCGCCCGGGGCTGGCGCAGGTGGCCCGGGTCATGCGACGGCACGCCGAGCTGCTCGCCGAGGCGCTCGGCGACGAGGGCCGGGGCTGCCGCGACTTCCGCAAGCACGTCGCCTGGTACCTCAAGGGCTTCCGGGTGGGTTCCGCTGCCCGGCAGGCGCTCGGGATGGTGGGGTCGCTCGCCGAGCTCGACGCGCTGCTGTCCGCGCTCGAGCTGGACCAGGAGTTCCCCGAGGTCGTGCTGGGCAGCCCGCGCGGCCGTACCACCGGCGTACGGCCGGTCTCGTTGCCCGACCGCTGGCTCGACGACCCCGAGGACGACCTGGTGCCGGTGGGAGCCGAGCTCGCCCTCTCCGGCGGCTAGGTTCTCGGTCGTGACCGACCCGTACGACGAGCACGCCCGCGAGCGCTGGGTGCGCGAACCGCCGAAGCGGCCCGGCCGGGACGCGTTCGAGCGTGACCGCGCCAGGGTCGTGCACGCGGCGTCGTTCCGCAGGCTGGCCGGGAAGACCCAGGTGCTCGCGGCCGGCGAGTCCGACTTCCTGCGGACCCGGCTCACGCACTCGCTGGAGGTCGCCCAGATCGGCCGCGGGCTCGGGCGCGCGCTGGGCGCCGACCCGGACGTGGTGGAGACGGCCTGCCTGGCGCACGACCTCGGCCACCCGCCGTTCGGGCACAACGGCGAGCAGGCGCTGGACGAGGTCGCGCAGGCGTGCGGCGGCTTCGAGGGCAACGCGCAGACGCTGCGGATCCTGAGCCGGCTGGAGGCCAAGACGTTCGCCCCCGGGCCGGTGCCCGCGGCCGGCCGCAGCGTCGGCCTGAACCTCACCCGGGCCGGGCTGGACGCGGTGGCGAAGTACCCGTGGTTCCGCGGCGAGGCCGGCGGCGGCCCGAAGTACGGCGTCTACGCCGACGACGCCGAGGTGTTCGCCTGGCTGCGCGCCGGGACGACCGAGCGGGCGCGCTGCCTGGAGGCGCAGGTCATGGACTGGGCCGACGACATCGCCTACTCCGTGCACGACGTCGAGGACGCGGTGCATGCCGGCCACCTGCGGCTGGAGCAGCTCGACGACCCGGCCGACCGCGCCGAGGTCGTCAAGGTCGCGGTCGAGCGGTACGTGGACCCCGCGCTCGGCGCCACGACGGACGACATCGACGCGGCGCTCGCGGACCTGCAGCGCGAGCCGTGGTGGCCGACCTCGTACGACGGGTCGCTGCCGGCGCTCGCCGGTCTGAAGAACCTGACCAGCCAGCTGATCGGGCGGTTCGTCGACGCGGCGCACGACCTGACCCGCGACGGGTACGGCGGCGGTCGGCTGGCCCGCTACGAGGCCGAGCTGCTGGTGCCGGCGTGGGCCCGGCGCGAGTGCGCGGCGCTCAAGGCGGTGGCCGCGGTGTTCGTGATGGGCCGGCTCGGGGCGCAGCAGGCGTACGCGCGGCAGCGCGACCTGGTCACCGAGCTGGCCGAGGCGGTGCTCGCCGGGGCGCCGGGAACGCTCGGGCCCGAGCTGGCGCCGGCGTTCGCGGCCGCCGCCGACGACGCCGACCGCCTGCGTGCCGTGGTCGACCGGGTGGCGGGCCTGACCGACGCATCCGCCGAGGCGCTGCACCGCGAGCTGGTCCGATGACGGCGCGTGCGCGTCGACGGCGGTCGGGTCGGACGTGGTCCTGCCGGTGCGGGCGGCCGTGCTGCGGCCCGGGCTGCCGGTCGACCTGGCCCGCTACGAGCAGGACGACCTGCCGACGACCGTGCACCTCGCGGCGCTGGACGGCGCCGGTGAGGTCGTCGGGTGCAGCACCTGGTCGCCCGAGCCGTGGGACGGGCGCCCGGGGTGGCGGCTGCGCGGGATGGCCACGGTCGAGTCGGTGCGGGGCCAGGGGGTCGGCGCGCTGCTGGTCGCCGCGGGTCTGGAGCGGGGCGCGGCCGCCGGCGCCGAGGTGGCCTGGTGCAACGCGCGGACGGGCGCGCTGGGCTTCTACCGCCGGTTCGGGTTCGAGGCGGTGGGCGAGGAGTTCGACGTCCGGTACGCAGGCCCGCACTACCGGATGTGGCGTCCCCTGCCCTAGCCGACGGCCGCCGCGGCCGAGTCGGCCAGCAGGTCCAGGAGCGGGCGGGCGGCGAGCGAGGCCCCGGGACGCCTGGACACCAGCGCGTTGACGCGGCGGCGGACCGCCGGTCGCAGCGGGACCAGGGCCACCGACGTCAGGTCCAGCCCGGCCGCCGCCATAGCCGGCACCAGCGACACGCCGAACCCGGCGCCGACCAGGGCGAGGATCGACCGGTAGTCGCCGCAGCTCGCCGTGACGGTCGGCGCGAACCCGCTGCCGCCGCAGACGCGCTGGACCAGGTCCTGGCACGGCGAGGCCGGCTTCTGCATGATCCACGGGTCGTCGCGGAGCCCGTCGACCTCGATGGCTGCCTTCCCGGCCAGCCGGTGCGAGCGCGGGAGCGCGGCCAGGACCGGCTCGTCCAGCAGGTGGACGACCCGCCAGGGCCCCCGGACGTCGGGCGCCAGCACCGCGTGGTGGTTGACCAGCGCGACGTCGACCTCCCCGGCGCGCAGGGCCGCGCGGGCCTCGTCCGGCTCCAGCTCGACGATCTCGACGTGCAGGTCCTGGCTGACCCGGCGCAGCTCGACGAGCGCCGCCGGCAGCAGCCCGAGCACCGCCGTCGGGAACGCCGCGACCCGCAGGCTGCGGCTGCGGGAGCCCATCTCCGACTCCGCCCTGGACAGCAGGCTGAGCACCGCCTCGCCGTGCGCGGCCAGCCGCTCGCCGGCGGCCGTCGGCCGTACGCCGCGGGGGAGCCGCTCGAGCAGCGCGGTCCCGGTCTGCGCCTCCAGCGCCGACAACGCCTGGCTCGCTGCGGACGGCGTGATCGCGAGGACCCGGGCCGCGCCGGCGATCGAGCCCTCGCGGAGGGCGGCGGTCAGCACCTCGAGCCTGCGCACGTCCAGCATGTAGCAACTCTAATGGCATCATCCTCAGACTGGTAGTCGTACTGATGACTGTTTCAGGTCAGCCTGGGTGCATGAGCAAGTCTGACCGGGTCGGTGACGCGGCCCTCGCCGTCACGGTGCTGACCTGGGCGTCGGCGTTCCCGGCGATCCGGGTGGGGCTGGACGGGTACGGCCCGTGGGCGCTCGCCCTGCTCCGGCTGCTGGTGGCGTCGGCGGTGCTGGGCGCCGTCGCGCTGTTCGCCGGGCTGCGGCTGCCGCCGGGACGGCGTGGCCACGGATCGTCCTGGCCGGGCTGCTCGGGCAGACCCTGTACCAGGGGCTGCTGATGACCGGTGAGCGCACCGTCCCGGCCGGGACCGCCAGCCTGCTGATCGCGACCGCCCCGGTGTTCAGCGTGCTCGGCGCCTCGGTGCTGCTGCGGGAGCGGCTGGGACGCCGGTGGGTCGGCATGGCGGTGGCGTTCGCCGGCGCGGCGCGGTCGGTCTCTCGCTCGGGGTCGGCGGCGGGGTCGGCGGCTGGGTCGGCGCCGCCGTGGTCCTGGCGGCGGCGCTGTGCCAGGGCCTCTTCCACGTCGTGGTCAAGCCGCTCGCCGAGCAGCTCGGCGCCGTCGCCGCCACCGCCTGGACGACCTGGGCCGGCGCGGTCCTGCTGCTCCCGGCGCTGCCACAGCTGGTGCGGGAGATGCCGCGGGCGGGCACGTCCGCCACCGCCGCCGCGGTCTACCTCGGTGTGGTGCCGTCGGCGATCGGCTTCCTGACCTGGACCAAGGCCGTGGCGCGGACCTCGATCGCGCGAAGCACCGTGTCGCTGTACCTGGTCCCGGTCGTGGCCGTGGCGATGGCGTGGGTGTGGCTGGGCGAGCGTCCCACCGTGGTGGCGGTCGTCGGGGGCGCGCTGGCGGTGCTCGGCGTCGTGCTCGTCCGGTCGGTGCGGCCGGCCCCGCGTCAGCAGTCGACCGTGCAGCCGTGGTCGCCGACCGTGCGGTGGAGCGCGCGCACCGCCGCGCCGGGTGACCGCATCACGCCGGCCCGCCAGGCGTCCAGGTAGGGCCACGGGTACAGCTCGCCGCGGCGCACCCACCAGATCCCGTGGGCGGTGGGCCAGGAGATCCCGAAGTGCATGTGGGTCGGTCCGCCGCGGGCGTCACCGGTGTTGCCGACCTTGCCGATCGACTGGCCCGCGCGCACGTGCACGCCCGGCCGGATGTTGGTGTTCAGCACTGACAGGTGCGAGCCGTAGTAGCGCACCCCGTCCACGCCGACGATCGAGAACGACAGCCCGCCGCGGGTGGACCCGAGGTTGGTCGACGAGCTCCACGTGTCCACGGTGCTGACCTCGTCGACCACGCCGTCGACCGGCGAGACGATCGCGCAGCCCTTGGGTGCGAACATGTCCGTCGCCGGGTAGTCGTGGTGGCTGTGCCCGTAGCTCACGCCGGAGCAGCGCAACGGGAACACGTACCGGCCGCCGCTCGCCACGACGGTGACGACCGGCTTGGGGCTCGGCTTGGTCGTGTGGGTCGGGGTCGGCTTGACGGTCGCGGAGGGCTTGTGCGAGGGCGTCGGCGACGGGCTGCTCGGCAGCGCGGCGGGGGTGGACGGGAGCGCCGCCGCGGTGGTCGGCGCCGGGGAACCGGAGGCCGCCGGGGCGCCGGACGAGGAGCAGCCGGCGACCAGGGCGGCCGCCAGCCCGAGGACGACCAGTCGGCTGCGCATCCCCCCAGGGTACGGACCCGCCCCCGTCCGGCCCCGCACGTAGACTCCGGCCCGTGGCCGGCCGGATCCGTACCGAGGACGTCGCGCTGGTCCGCGAGCGGGCCCGGATCGACGAGGTCGTGGGCGAGTACGTCGCCCTGCGCGCCTCCGGCGGCAGCTCGCTGTCGGGGCTGTGCCCCTTCCACGACGAGAAGTCGCCCTCGTTCAACGTCACCCCGAGCCGGGGCCTGTTCTACTGCTTCGGCTGCTCCGAGGGCGGCGACGTCATCAAGTTCCTGCAGAAGATCGACAACCTGTCCTTCGCCGAGGCGGTCGAGCGGCTCGCCGGCAAGTTCGGGGTCCAGCTCCGCTACGAGGAGGGCGGTTCCGGGGCGGGGCGGGAGCGGGCGCCCAAGACCCGCTACCTCGAGGCGAACCGGGCGGCCCAGCAGTTCTATGCCGCCCAGCTCGCGACCTCGGCGGAGGCCGAGGCCGGGCGGCACTTCCTCGCCGAGCGTGGCTTCGACCAGGCCGCCGCCGAGACGTTCGGCATCGGCTACGCCCCGAAGGGCTGGGACTCGCTCAACCGGCACCTGCGCGGGCTCGGCTACGGCGATGCCGAGCTGCTCGCCGGCGGCCTGCTCAGCCAGAAGACCGGCGGCGGGTCGTACGACCGGTTCCGGGGCCGCCTGGTGTGGCCGATCCACTCGCCGTCCGGCGACGTCATCGGCTTCGGCGCGCGCAAGCTCTACGACGACGACACCGGGCCGAAGTACCTCAACACGCCCGAGACGCCGGTGTACCGCAAGAGCGAGGTGCTGTTCGGGCTCGACCTCGCCAGGCGCGAGATCGGTCGGCTGCAGCAGGCGGTGGTCGTCGAGGGCTACACCGATGTCATGGCCTGTCACCTGTCCGGCGTCGGCACCGCGGTCGCCACCTGCGGGACGTCGTTCGGCGAGGACCACGTCCGGGTGCTGCGGCGGCTGCTGATGGACCGCAACGAGCTGCGCGGCGAGGTGGTCTTCACCTTCGACGGCGACTCGGCCGGGCAGAAGGCCGCGGTCCGGGCGTTCACCGAGGACCGCAACTTCGTGACGCAGACCTTCGTCGCCGTCCAGCCGGACGGCCTGGACCCGTGCGAGCTGTGGCAGGCCAGGGGCCCCGAGGCGGTACGGGCGCTGGTCGCCGCGCGGGTGCCGCTGTCCGAGTTCGTCGTCAAGAGCGTGCTCGCCGACTACGACCTCACCAACCCCGAGGGACGGGTCGCCGCCCTGCGCGCCGCGGCGCCGGTCGTCGCGCGCACCAAGGACGCGTCGCTGCGCCCCGAGTACGCCCGGTCGCTGGCCGGCTGGCTGGGGATGGAGGTCGAGCCGGTCATGACCGCCGTGGCGGCCGCGGCGCGGTCGGGCTCGCGGGCGCCCGCGCAGCAGGCGAGCGGGCCGGCTCCGGCGGGCGAGGCGACCGTCGTCGCCGACCGGCCACGGCCCGGCGAGCGGGCCCTGCTCGTCGACCGCGAGGCGCTCAAGACGGCGCTGCAGTACCCGGCGCTCACCGGGGACGCCTTCGACGAGCTGCCGAGTGCGGCGTTCGGGCACCCCGCGTACGTCGCCGTCCGGGCCGCCATCGAAGCCGCCGGCGGGACGGCGATCGGGGCGAAGGAGTCCGGCGAGCTGTGGGTCGCCCGCGTCCTCGAGGCCGCCGCCAACGACGCCGTCCGGTCCGTGGTCACCGAGCTCGCGGTGGAGCCGCTGCGCCTGGCCGGCGAGCCGGACGCGCGCTACGTCGACGAGCAGGTCAGCCACCTGCACGAGCGCATGGTGCAGAGCCGGGTCGCCGAGGTGCGGTCCCAGCTGCAGCGCATCGACCCCGAGGCCGACGAGTACCAGCAGGTCTTCGGCGAGCTGATCGAGCTGGAGCAGCAGCGCCGCCGGTTGCGCGAGCGCGCCGCCGGCGGGGCCTGAGTTGCCGCGCCGACGCCTGTTCCCGTCGGCCACGCCCGCGCAGGTCCGGGCGGTGGCCGGCCCCGGCGAGCGGGTGCTGGCCTGGACCATGGACGCGACCGGTCGGCCCGTCGTCGCCTCGACCGCGGCGCTCTACCTGCCGGCTGCCGACGACCGCCGGCGGCGGGCACGAGCGCCTTCCGTACGAGACGGTCGCGGCGGCCACCTGGGACGAGCCGACGCTCGAGATCGTCACCGTCGGCCCGAACCGGCGCCGGTTCAGCCTGCTGCTGGACGAGCCCGGCCTCGTCCCCCAGACCGTGCGGGACCGGGTCACCGCCAGCATCGTGGTGAGCGAGCACGTGCCGCTGATCGGGTCCGCCGGAGCGCGGATCACGGCCCGCCGGCCGCTCGTCGGGCCGGGTGAGGTGAGCTGGAACGTCGTGTT
This sequence comes from uncultured Actinomycetota bacterium, assembly GCA_963771835.1. Lineage (GTDB taxonomy): Bacteria > Actinomycetota > Actinomycetes > Prado026 > Prado026 > CAVQCJ01. The sequence goes on along the minus strand of CAVYVA010000002.1, from coordinate 169,958 downwards.
CGACCAGGGCCTGGACCCGGGGGACCCGCAGCTCCGGGAGGCCGCCGATGCGGCGATCACCTACCTGCAGGCCGCGACCGGGCTGTGACGGACGGCTCCCGGCCGCTGATAATCTGGCCGCCGCATCGCAACGATCCCGCGTAGCTCAATTGGCAGAGCAGCCGGCTGTTAACCGGCAGGTTACTGGTTCGAGTCCAGTCGCGGGAGCCACCGAAATCGCAGGTCAGAGCCTGGTTCCACCTTGCTGCAGAGCAGAATGAACCCCATGAGGACTTCACCCCGGTGGATCGTCGCCGTATCCATCTACGTCGCCGTCGTAGCCGTCCTCACCTGGACGTGGGTCCGGCACGACTCCGGCGGGTTCCAGCCGGCCGAGCTCGCCACGATCGTCCTTGTTCTCCCGGTGGGTCTGATCCTCGTACCCGTCGCGTATGTCATCCTCGCCGGCGCCTGGGCAATCAGCGGAGCATCGCAGGGATCAGGGCAGACGCCGATCGGCATCCAGATCGTGTACATCGCCGTCTTCGCCGCGGTCGCGTTCGGCAACGCGGTCGCGGTCAGCAACGTGGGACGAGTTCTGCGCAGTCGGTCTGCGGGAGCACGGGTCGTGGGAGCCGGCCCCGCCCAGGGATCATGAGCTCCGGGCAGGATAGGCGGGTGACGAACGAGTCTGCATGCAGCCGCCTGAGGTTCTGCCGGGGCGGCCACCGATGAGGGCAGCCGTGTCCACTGCGTACGGGCCGCCCGAGGTCGTGCACCTGACCGAGGTACCCACCCCCGTGGTGGGAGAGCACGACGTGCTGGTCCGCGTGCACGCGACGACCGTGAACCGCACCGACTGCGGTTTCCGCTCGGGGAGCCCTTACTTCGCCAGGTTCATCACCGGGTTCCCGCGCCCGCGGCACTCGATCCTCGGCGGGGAGTTCGCCGGGGTCGTCGAAGCCGTCGGCGGCGCGGTCTCCAGTTTCGCCGTCGGCGAGCGGGTGTTCGGCTACAGCGAAGAAGGGCTGGGCGCGCACGCCGAGTACTTGGCGATCGCAGTGGACGGGCCGATCGCCACGATGCCCGCCCAGGCGGAGTTCGGGTCGGTAGTGGCGGCCACCGAGGCCTCCCACTACGCGGTCGGCCTGGTCCGCGCGGCTCGGCTTCGTCGCGGCGATCCCGTCCTCGTCTACGGTGCGACCGGCGCGATCGGGACAGCCGCCGTCCAGTTCCTCGCCTTCCTCGGCGCCGACGTGACCGCCGTCTGCGGTCCCGAGCACCTCGAGCTCGTCCGGGGGCTGGGCGCGCAACGGGTCATCGACCGGACGGCGACGGACTTCACCCGCGACGACCGGACGTACCGCGCGGTGCTCGACGCGGTGGGCAAGAGCTCGTTCCGCGCCTGCCGCCGGCTCCTCGACCCCGACGGCGCCTACCTGTCCACCGACCTGGGGCCCAAGGGCCAGAACCCGCTCCTGATGCTGGCCACCGCGTGGGCACCGGGCCGGACGGTCAGCATCCCGATCCCGCCCAGGCGCGACCAGGCCCAGATCCGCCGCTTCAAGGGATTGATCGAAGCCGGCGCCTTCACGCCCGTCGTCGACCGGACGTACGCGCTGGATGACATCGTCGAGGCGTACCGCTACGTCGAGACCGGCCAGAAGATCGGGAACGTCGTGATCCGCGTCGTCACCGGTTGAGCTGACAGCGGCCGCCGCCCGGCCTCAGGAATGGACTGCGTCGACGGTGACCCGCTTCGGGTGGATGCGGCACACGATCCGCGTCTCCCGGGCCTGCTGCTCGACGGGATAGACGAAGCCGTAGTACCGAGGGTGCCGGGTGTACTTGCGGGTGAGCGCATCGAGGTGCTCGATCGCGCCTCGGGTGACCACCTCGACGTCGCCGCGGATCTGCAGGTACCGGGCGCTGTTCTCCGGGTCCACGACGAGCAGGCTGACCTTCGGGTTCGCGCCGCATGTTGCGGGCCTTCTGGCGCTCTGCGGTGGTGTTGACCCGTACGCAGGCGCCGTCGTAGTCCACCCACACGATGCTGGACTGCGGTGAGCCGTCCGAGCCGATCGTGCGTCAGCACGGCGCTGACCGGCCGGACCAGCAGGTCGAGGTGGCTGGCCGGGATGGTCGCCGTGGTCGCGGCGCCGGCGGCGGTCGAGTGGTCGTGGCGGTCATGGCTCGCCCTTCGGCTCGGTGGCGTCCATCGCGACCACGTGGTCGGGCCGGATCAGGCACAGGACCGGGACCTCGGTGCGGCCGAACTCGGCCGGGATGACATCACCGAAGTACCGGACGCGGCCGGCCGGCGTACTTGGACGCCAGCAGGTCCAGGTGCTCCGCGGCACCTTCCTCGCTGAGGCTGACGACCGTGCCGCGGATCTCCAGGTAACGCAGCGGCAGGCTCGGGTCGTAGCAGAGCAGCACGACCCGTGGGTTGCGGCGCATGTTCCGTTCCTTGGCGAAGCCTCGCATCGTGTTCACCCGCACGAACGTTCCGTCGAAGTCGCACCACACGGGCGAGGTCTGCGGGTACCCCGCCACGGTGATCGTCGTGAGTGCGGCCACCGGCGGGCACTCGACCAGGTCGCGATGGCTCGGCGGCACCGCGCGGGTGTCGCCGGTCACGAGACCCAGCACCCGCGCAGTCATGGCAGGTACTGCTCGGCGATGCGGGTGACAACCTGGTGCTCGGACGTCAGCCAGAACAGGCCGTTGCGGAGCCCGGGGAACGCGGCCAGCCTCGACAGGGAGACCCGCAGGTTCTGCGTCGCGTTGCCGGTGATGTCCGCGCCGAGGTCGTTCACGGTGATCGGGGCCGTGGAGCTCACGTACAGGGTTCGCAGCACGCGGCTGGAGTTGCGGATCCAGTAGTCGTTCGGCGGCGGGACCTCGGATGCGTGGTCCGCAGCGGCCGCGGATGCGGCCGCCTTGCCGGTGAAGAACTGCACGACGTCGAAGGTCACCAGCCGGCGACGGGTGTCCACGCCGGTGATGCGGGCCGCGTACCGCCCGTCCGCGAGTGTGTTCCCGCTGCTCGACGTCGACGAGGACGGTGCCGTCGAGGTCGAGGCGGACTGCGGAGCCGAGCTCGCCGTGGACGGCGGTGCGCCGGAGGGTGACGGTGATGAGGTCGGCGAGGTGCCGGTCGAACTGCTGCAGGCAACCACCGCAAGCGCACCAGCCGCGAGCCAGACCGCCAGCCGACCAACGCCGAGGGTGCTCATGCCGACCTCCCAGCCAGTACCAGGATCCGGCCAGAGCTCAACGGCTCGCTAGAGGCGTAGGTCCCGTCGAACGCGGGCGGAGCGCAGGCCTACCTTGGCGGTGCCGTCAGCTGAGCTTGAAGCCCACGCGCTTGATCCAGCCGTCGAGCGAGTCGGTGCTGGCGACGGCGGAGCGGCCGCCGAGGCGGACCCCGCCCACGGGACGGATGCTGCCGATCGGGGTGCTGCTCCACTTGGGCTTCCCCGCGACCCCGTCCACGATCACGACGACCTTGGTGCCCTTCGCGGTGTCGGCGTACTTGATGCAGGTGATCGTGTGCCATCTGCCGTCGGCGACGTCGATGTTCGGACCCACGGCCAGGACGTGTCCGGTCGCGCCCTCGATGTGGCAGTCCCCGCGGTGGTCGGACGGACGCGGGCCGTGCGCGATCTGCAGCTTGAACTGGGGCGGGTGGATCGACAGCCCCTGCTGGGCGATGTTGGGGCCGTCCTTCAGAGCCCTCACGTCCACCCAGCTGGTGCGGAAGGTGGCGGTCGCGGTGGCCTTCTGCGAGCCGGCGGCGGACATGCTCAGCGGCAGCGACACGAACCCGGCGGTCGTCCCGTGCACCAGGAGTGCCAGCGGCGGGGAGAAGGATCGCGACCAGGCGCTCCCGGCGGCCACGTTTCCGGCCGCCTTCTTCACGTGATGGCTGGGGGAAGAGACCGTGGACGAGCCGACGGCCCAGGCCGACAGCGGCGCGAGCACCAGGAGCGGTGCCAGGACGACGACGACAAGGCGTCCCCGGCGCGACCGGCTTGCTCTGGGAACGGGGTCACGGCTGTGACGGGCCATCTCGGGGACTCCTCCTGGGTGCGTGTGGGGCAGTTGATACCTCGCGAGCACCCTGGTCAAGCCGAACCCCGTTTTCCACCCGGAAACCGATCGCCGGGGCCGCGAACCTGCACTTCCGGGTCGAGCGCGCGGTCGGTAACGTGTTTGTCCTACACGGCCCCCGTCGCTGCATCCCCCGTCGGCGACGGGGGTTCGTGCTGGGCTCAGCCGGTCAGCCGCAGCGCGAGCACCGGGCAGGCGGCGACCGCCCGCTGCACGTGCTTGTCGAGGTGCGCGGGGACGGGCTGCGCGGACAGGATCGGGTAGCCCCACTCGTCCGCCGTGATCAGCTCCGGCAGGAGCTCGGCGCACAGCCCGCGACCGTCGCAGGCCACCGGGTCGACCCGTAGCCGGCCGGTCATCGGGCTCACCACCAGTCCGCGGTACGAGGTCCGGCCGGCAGCGGCAGCACGGCGCGGTTGCCGGTCGCGGAGCAACGGCCGTGGCCGTGCAGGTCGATCTCGGCGGCGAAGACCTGCAGGGCGCTGCGGACCATCCGGACCGTCCCGTCCGGGTGCGCGCACGCCCCCCGGCCGACGACCAGTCCGGCCCACCGCTCGACGTCGGCGCGCACCCGGGCCCGCGGCCGGGACCCGGCCAGCTCGACCAGCCCACCGGCGATGGCCGGCAGTCCGTTGAGGCACGGCCCGCACTGCCCGGCCGACTCGTCGGCGAGGTAGCGCACGACGCGCGCGGTCTCCACCACGCCGCACGCACTCTCCGGCAGCGCGCAGACGACGCCGGCCCCGACCGACGCGCCGTACGGGCGGAGCGCAGCGTTGGACATCGCGAGGTCGAACGCCTGCGGGGCCGGCACCCACGCCCCGTGGTAGCCGCCGACAAGGACCGCGCGCAACGGTCCGGTGACCCCGCCCGCGGCCTCGAGCAGCCCGCGCAGCCGGGTGCCGACCGGTTCCTCGACCACGCCGGGATGGCCCACGGCGCCGCCGACGGTGAACAGTGCGGTGCCCGGCTCGTCCGGCGTCCCGACCGAGCGGAACCAGGCCGCGCCGTACCGGACGATCAACGCGAGGTGCGCGAGGGTCTCGACGTTCTGCACCAGGGTCGGCTGGTTCTTCAGGCCGCGCTGGTAGACGGGCGGGACGGCGAACCGGGGCAGCGCCTGTGCCCCGCCGACCCGCGCAACCGCCGCAGACTCCTGGCCGGAGATGAACCTCGGTGGCGCGGTCACCACCTCGACCGGGACGGCGTCCAGGCCCCGCCGGCTCCGCTCGTCGACCGCACGTCGCACGGACTCCAGCACGGCCGGGACCCGGGGCACGTACAGGTGGGCCCGCCGGGCACCCACCGCCCTGCAGGCCACCTGGATCCCGTCCAGCACGAGGTGCGGTGCGTGCACCAGCAGCACCCGGTCCTTGCCGCTGGCCGGTTCGCCCTCGGCCCCGTTGGCGATCACGACCGGGCGGTCGCCGGCCGCGACGGCTCGCAGCTTGCGGTGCGTCGGGAATGATGCCCCGCCCCGGCCGGTCAGCCCGGAGACCTCGACGAGGTCGAGCAAGGTCCCCGGCGCGGGCAGCGCCGGGAGCGGGCCGCGAGCGGAGACGTGGTCGGCGAGGCCGGGTCCGGTCATCGCAGCCAGCAGCCGGGTGCCCGCGTCGGGGGAGTGCCTGCGGCCGGCGGTCTCGACGGCTGAAGCGGTCATCGGGCACCGGCCGAGGTCGTCGCGAGGGGTCGTGCCGCAGCGCCGACCGGCGCTGACGAGCGCACCGCGTTCGAGCGCTGGACCGTCGCCGACAGCCGCCACGTGACGGCTGCGCCGACGGCGAGGATGCAGCTGACGGTGACCGCCAGGAACCACAGGTTCCCGACGTCCGAGCCGGTGCCCAGGCCGTGCACGACCGCCGTCGGCCACAGCGCGTACCCGAGCCAGTGCACCGCGCGCCAGGTGCGGTGCCCGATCCGGGCCCGGAGCAACGAGGTGACGATCACCGCGAGCAGGAGGTCGAAGGCGACGGCGCCCAGGCCGAGCCAGACGGGCCGGTACGCGGACGTGAACGGGACCACCGCGTCCAGGAGGTTGATCGGGACGTACGAGTCGAGCACCACGGTCGCGATGTGCAGCCCGAGGAACGCGACGCTGAGCAGGGCGACGTTGCGGTGCAGGCCCCACAGCACGAACCGGGGAAGTCGGTTCGGGGTGACGCCGCGCCGGACCAGGATCCCGCCGAGCACGGTCAGGGTGAGCAGGACCAGCGACACCAGCCCGGTCGCCCGGCTCAGGTACCAGAGCGCGTTGCCGCTGGTCACGAGCCGCTCGTCACGGTGGTACCGCCCGACGAACTGTTCCCCGTGCCGTTGCTCGCGGCGGTCGGGGCGGTGGTCGGGGCCTGCAGCGTGTCGCCGCTGGAGCTGTCCGAGCCGGAGTCGTCGGACGTGGACGAGTCGGACGTCGTGGTCGTGGTCGACTTGGCGCCGCTGTCGGCCGCGACCGCGGCCGCGACGGCGGCGCCGCCACCCACCAGTCCGGCGACCGCGACCGCGGCCGTGGCCACCGACAGCAGCCGCAGGTTCCGGTCGCGCTCGCGGGCCCTGCCGGTCTCGTTCGGTTCCCGAGTCATGCGACGACCCTGACGCGTCGACCTGAGCGGCCCCTGAGAGGAAGGTCAACGCCCGGTACTCGTTTGACCATTGTTCGGCGCCCGGGCTGGCAGGATCGTCCCCGTACCGGGACCGGATCGAGGAGGAGCCCGTGGCCGTCGGCAGGTTCCTGTTCGCCACGATCGACTGCGCGGACCCCGAGCGGCTGGCGCGCTTCTGGGCCGCCGTCCTCGGTACCGAGGTCGACACGACCATGGACGAGGGCCGGTACGTGTTCCTCAAGGGCGCCGACTCGCTGCCGGTGCTGTGCTTCCAGCGCGTGCCGGAAGCCAAGAGCGGCAAGACCCGCATGCACATCGACGTCTCGGTGAGCGACCTCGAGGACGCGACCGCACGGGTCCTCGAGCTCGGCGGGTCCTGGCCGGGTCAGCTCGAGAAGACCCTGGAGGGCTTCTCCTGGCGCACGCTCGCCGACCCCGAGGGCAACGAGTTCGACGTCGCCGTCGGCTGAGACGGGCTACGGCGCAGGGCTGAACTGCGCGTAGCCCTGCTGCGCCGTGGTCGGGTTGTGCGAGGCGTTCGGGTTCCCGATCTTGGTGAAGTCCCCGCCCACCTCGAGCGAGCCGGCGTCGTTGGCGACCGCGAAGACGCCGAGCGGGGTGTTCGCGCCCGGGTTCCACGGGTCGAGGGCGCCGGTGACAGCGTCGATGGCGACCAGCTTGTGCCGGGTGGCCAGGTTGGTCGGGCAGTGGAACCCGCTGGTCGCACCGTCGGTGACGCCGACGCACACGTTGTCGAAGTGCCCGCCGCCGTAGACCACGCCGTCCATGATCGACATCGACTGGACGCCACCGTCGGTCTGCTGCGTCCACATCCGTGCGCCGGTGTTCATGTCGAACGCGCCGATGTGCCCGCCGGATCCGTCCCCGGCCGCGAACAGCAGCCCGCCGAAGAAGCCGAACGCGTGGATCGGGTACCCGGGGTGGAACTTCCACGGCTGCGGCGAGCCGTCGACCGGTGACAGCCGAGCGAGGATCTTCTGCACGCCGTCACCGTTGATGGACAGGAAGTCGCCGCCGACGAACAGCGAGGTGCCGTCCAGCGACGGCGTGATGACGCGAACGCGGTCGTCGGCCGCCGGCGCCCAGGTCGTGCTGAGCACGCCCGAGTAGTCCACCGCGGCGAGGTCGCTGCGGGGCTGGCCGTTCATGATGTCGAAGTCGCCGCCGATGTACAGCAGCGTCGGGGTCACCGCGATGGTGTTGACCTGGTTGTCGCTGGTCGGCGCCCAGGGCAGGACCGCGCCGCTGGCGGCGTCCACCTGGCCGAGGCGCAGCCGCTTGAGGCCGCCGAGATTGGAGAACGCGCCACCGATGAAGACCGAGGTGCCGTCCGGCGACGCCGAGAGCGCGAGGACCTCTTTGTCCGAGTTGGGGTTCCACGGCAGCAGCGCGCCGGTCACGCGGTCGAACGCGGCGAGGTGGTTCCGGGTGACCGAGACCGTGGAGCCGGCCGGCCGCACCGACGTGAACCGCCCGCCGATGTAGATCGTGTCGCCGATCGGCAGGATCGCGTTGACCCGGCTGTTCGTCTGGTAGGTGTTGTCGACGGCCTGGCTCAGGTTCGACGTCGCCGCCTGGGCCACCCCTCCCGGCCCGACGAGCGCCGCGAAGATCGCGGTCGTCGTGAGCCCGAGCACCAGCCCGCGGCGCCGTCGGATTCCGCCCGACGCAGCTGTGCTCCATGGACGTGCGGGCACCGTCATCGCCTGCCTCCCCGGCTCGTGCAGCACCAAGCCCCGACCCCCCGGCCTCCCAGCCCTACCCCTCGACCGCAACCTAGGTAGTCGTTCGGCCGGCGTACATGGGCCGTTCGGCCCACCGCTGCCGGGAGGCGTGGGGCAGGCGGGGCGGCTGTTACGGTGCGGCACGTGCGAGTCGTCGTCGTGGGCGCCGGAGCCTGGGGGCTGCCGGCCGCCGCCGAGCTCGCCCGTCGTGGCCACCGGGTGACGCTCGTCGACGAGCACGGCCCCGGGAACGCTTTCGGGTCCTCCTCCGGACCGAGCCGCCTGTGGCGTCTGTCCCATCCCGACCGCACCCGGGTACGGCTGGCCGGCCGGGCCGTCCAGGCCTGGCGCCGGCTGGAGCAGCGCAGCGGTCAGCAGCTGTTGCTGCGCCGGGGACTGCTGTGGCGCGACCCGGGGTCCATCGCCGACGTCGCGGCCGCGCTCGACGCCGAGTCGGTCCCGTGGACCGCCGTGGACGCGGGGGACGTCGGGCGGTTCTTCCGCGGCCTGCGGCCCAACGGCGCCGACGCGGTGTGGCAGGCCGACGCGGGACCGGTGCGCGCGGACGTCGCGCTGGCCGTCCAGCTCGCGGCGCTCGAGGCCGCCGGCGGGTCGGTGCTCTCCGGCGAGACCGTCACCGGCGTCGAAGTCGGCGCCGACTCGGCCGGGGTGTCGCTGGCCTCGGGGTCGGCCGGGCTCCGCGCCGACGTCGTGGTGCTCGCGCCCGGGCCGGGCGCCCCGGCCCTGCTGGACTCGCTCGGGATCGACCTGGTGCTGCGGCCGGTGCTCGAGCAGGTCACCTACCTGCGCGGACGGCCCGGCTGGGAGGACCTGCCGTGCTGGTACGAGGGCGAGCACGACGGTCGGGTGGGCCTGTACGCCATGCCTACGCCCGGGTACGGGTACAAGATCGGCACCGACCGGCCGTTGCGCCAGCTCGAGCCCGGCGACCTGGACCGCACCCCGGACCCTTCGATCGACGCCGACATCGTCACTCGGGTCGGGACCGACCTGGACAGCGTCGAGCCGGTCGCCGTGTCGTCGCAGGTGTGCTCCTGGACCGACTCGCCGGACGGGCGGTTCGTCCTCGACCGGCTGCCGTCCGGGCGGGTCGTGCTGGCCTGCGGCGACTCCGGTGAGGGCTTCAAGTTCTCCGCGCTGATGGGCGAGGTCCTCGCCGACCTGGCCGAGGGCCGGACCCCGGACGAGGACGTGGCCGGCTTCGGCCTGGCGCGGTTCGCCGACGGTCCCGCGCAGCGACCGGCGCTCGGTCGCTAGCGCACTCTCTTCGCGGGGTGCGCCGTCGCCCGGGCCGGCCGACCCGTACTGTGCGGGCACGGAACAGGAGGCGGCAGTGGACTGGGGCTCGCTCATCACCCTGCTCGTGCTCGCCCTGGCCCTCGCCGCGCAGCCATGGTCGGTGGTCGCGGGGATCCTGCTGGTCAGCTCGCGCCGGGGCGTGGCCAAGGAGGTCGCGTACGTCGTCGGGTGGATGCTCGCGCTGACCGCGGTGGCCGTGCTCACGTTCGCGCTGTACCCGCAGGTCCCGCGGACATCGAGCACCTCCGGCGTCCTCGCCTGGGTGTCGATCGCCGCGGGCGTCGCGCTCGGCGGCTGGGTGGTGGCGCGGCACCGCCACCCCCGGGTCAAGGCGCCGACCGAGCCGAAGTGGATGGGGCGGCTGGACGAGGCGCCGCCGGCGCTGGCGTTCGTGCTGGGCGCGTTCCTGCCGAACTACGTGCTCGTCGTCGCCGCCGTCGACCAGATGCTGAGCAGCGACCTGCACTCGGCCGGGTTGGTGGCAGCGCTGGTGGCGTTCGTGCTCGTCGCGTCGATCGGGGTGGCCGCGCCGCTGGCCGTGGTCGTCTTCCGCCGCGACCAGGCGCCGCAGGTCTACGAGCGGTGGCGGCACTGGCTGATCGCCAACAGCTCGCTGGCCGTGCTCGCCGTGGTCGGGCTGGTCGCAGTCGTGCTGGTCGTGAAGGGCGTCGTGAGCCTGGTCACTTGAGTGCCCGGGGGCTGTCACCGGACGCTACCGTCGGCCCATGGAGGAACGGGCCCGCGTCGCCGACCCCGACGAGGCGATCTCCCTCGACGAGCTGCAGCTCGCGACGCGCAACCACGGCATGCCGTTGGAGGCCCTGCGGTACCCGGTGACGCCGGTGGGCCTGCACTACCTGCTCGTCCACTACGACATCCCGGACATCGACCCGCTGACGTGGCGGCTGCGGATCGGCGGTCAGGTCGACCGGACGCTCGAGCTCGACCTGGACGCGTTGCGCGCCCGCCCCCGCGAGACCCTGCGGGTGACGATCGAGTGCGCCGGCAACGGCCGGGCCCGGTTGCAGCCGCGCCCGATCAGCCAGCCATGGCTGGTCGAGGCGGTCGGGACCGCGGAGTGGACCGGCACCCGGCTGGCGCCGCTGCTCGCCGAGTGCGGCCTGGGCGAGGATGCGCTCGAGGTCGTGTTCACCGGCGCCGACCACGGGACCGAGCGAGGGGTCGAGCAGGACTACCAACGTGGGATGTCGCTCGCGCACGTCATGCACAGCGACCTGCTGCTCGCGTACGAGATGAACGGCCAGCCGCTGCCACCCCAGCACGGAGCTCCGGTCCGGGTCGTCGCGCCCGGCTGGTACGGGATGGCGCACGTGAAGTGGCTGAGCCGGATCGACGTCGCGCGCGAGCCGTTCGAGGGGTTCCAGAACGCCGTCGCCTACCGGCTCAAGCAGGGTGACGAGCCGGGCGAGCCGGTCGCCCGGATCCGACCGCGCGCGCTGGTGGCGCCACCGGGCTTCCCCGACTTCATGACCCGCACCCGCGTGCTGGACCGGGGCGAGCACATGCTGCGCGGCCGGGCCTGGTCGGGGTCCGCGCCGATCACCCGGGTCGAGGTGAGCGTCGACGCCGGACGGACGTGGGCGGACGCCACGCTCGAAGCCGGCTGCGGTCCCTGGGCGTGGGTCGGCTGGAGCTACCCGTGGGTGGCGGACGTCCCGGGCGACACGGAGGTCCTGTGCCGCGCCACCGACGGCACCGGCGAGGTTCAGCCGGTCGACCAGCCGTGGAACCGGCAGGGGATGGCCAACAACAGCGCGCAGCGGGTCCCGGTCCGGGTGCGGTGACCGGCTCCTAGCGGGTCCGTGGCCGGTGCGGGTGCAGGAGCGAGGGCTCCCAGGTGAACCGGTCGGGGTGGGCGCAGTGCATGCACACGTCCCGGCTGTTCGCCGCCTTCTCCAACCGCCACCGTCCGCACTGCGGGCAGCCCACGACGACGCGCGAGCCGCTGATGATGCCGGTCAGGCCGACGGTGATCATCGCGACCATCGCGGCCGCGGACACGAGCACCAGGGCGACTGTGACGGAGACGATCACGTCCAGCATGCTCCACCACCTCCTCGCTGCGGCTCACGCTACGCCTCGGTGCGGCGGGCGCTCCAGGTCGCGCGCAGCGTCGACTCGTCGGCCGGCGCGCGGGAGTACTCCGTCGGTCACCTCGACCAGATCGAACCCCGCGGCTGCCAGTGCGCCACGGACCTGCTCGTCGCTGAAGAAGTACTGCCGGTGCTGCTCGGTGAACGTGTCGCCGTCGGCGGTCCTGGTGATGACGACCCGGGTGTCGCAGGTCCGGGCGCCGGGGTCGACGAGGCTGGTGATCGAGAACCTGTGGCCGTCCGCCTCGCCGGCCACCGACGGGTTGACGACGGTGAAGTCCATCATCGCGTCCGTGTGCAGGTCGAAGACCAGCCAGCCGCCCGGGCGGAGCCGGCGCGACACCGCGGTCAGCGTCGCGCACAGCCCGGCCGGCGTGAGGTAGTTCAGCCCGTCGAAGGTCGAGACCGCGGCGTCGAAGACGCCGTCGACGGTCAGGTCGGGAAGGGTGGCCTGGATCAGGACCACATCGGGACCCAGCCGCCGGCGGGCCCGGGCGAGCATCGCCGGGGAGGAGTCCACGCCGACAACCCGGTAGCCGAGGCCGACCAGCTCGGCACCCATCAGCCCGGTGCCGCAGCAGACGTCGAGCACGTCGCGCACCGGGGTCGGGTCCGTCGCCCACAGCTCGTGCAGGTAGGCGGCCCAGCGGTCGTAGCAGGGGTCCACGACGATCTCGTCGTAGACCCCTGCCAGCCGTGAGTAGGCCTCGACCTCGTTCACGTGCAGCGCAGTCCCGTGGAGCGCGGTCAGATCCCCAGGATCTTGGCCTTGGCGGCCGCGAACTCCTCGTCGGAGAGGACGCCCTGGGTGTGCAGCTGGGCGAGCTCGGTGAGCTTGGCCATCGAGTCGTCCTCGGCCGGTGCGGGCGGAGGGGGCGGGGCCGCGTACTGCTGCGGGGGCGGCGCCTGCTCGGCCTGCTGCTGCGCCTGCGCGTCGTACTTCGAAGCCTGCCGGCGGGCGACCCGTCCGGACACCGCGGTCGCGGTGCCCGCGACGACGGCCGTACGGGTGGCCATGCGGAGGAGTCCCATATGTGTGCCTCTCGTTCTCGTACGTCAGGTCAGTGCTCGCTGGTGCGAGCGGATGGCGTGGGCTAGGCGGTCAGGACGGCCTGGACGACGTCGGCGGGGATGCGGATCTGGTCGATGACGACGGCGTCCGCCTCCTGGCAGGCGGCGACGACCTTCGCGGCCCAGCTGTTCTCGAACGCGATGAGGAGCGCGGAGCTGTTCAGCGGCAGGTCGTCGCTGACCTCCTCGGCGTCCTCGTTGCCGAGCGCGCCGGGCTGGGCGATGTCGATGGCCATGAAGCTCGGGCCGGTGTCCGGGTCGAGGTCCTTCGCGGCGATCGTGGTGACCGCGCCGGTGCCGTCCTTCATGACGAAGAGCAGGTCGATCACCCGGATCGTCCCGGCCTCGACCAGCTCCATGATGGCGGGTGCGATCTTGCCGGTGAACTTGTTGCCCGGGAACCCGATGATGATCACGTCGACGGGGCCGACTCCCATGGTGCCTCCTTGTTACCTTCGCAGATGGAGCCGGGCGAGCCCGCCCGACGCTTGGGGATCGTGCTCTGGACCCTACTCGGGTCCTGAGCGACGGTCACACGGATCCAGGGAAGGCGCCCACGGTGGTCAGACGCAGCGCCGGCCTGCTGCTGTTCCGGCGCTCCGGCGCGCGCGTCGAGGTGCTGCTCGGACACATGGGCGGGCCGTTGTGGGCGGCCAGGGACCTGGGCGGGTGGTCGATCCCCAAGGGTCAGTACGACGGGGACGAGACCGCGTTGCAGGCGGCCCGGCGCGAGTTCGAGGAGGAGCTCGGGCTGCCGGCCCCGGAGGGCGACCTGGTCTCGCTGGGCGAGGTCACCCAGCGCTCCGGCAAAGTCGTCACCGTGTGGGCGGTCGAGGCAGACCTGGACCCGACGACGGCGATGCCGGGGACGTTCACGATGGAGTGGCCGCCCCGGTCTGGACGCATCGAGGAGTTCCCCGAGCTGGACCGCGTCGAGTGGTTCGACGTGGAGGACGGAAGGCCGAAGCTGGTCGAGGGCCAGCGGCCGTTCCTGGACCGGCTGGCCGCGCACCTGACCTGAGCACGTTTCCGCTGAGCCCGTCCGGCATTGCACTCGGTCGAATTGCGCTCGGTCGGCAGACAGAGGACTGTGACGGCGACAGTTCACCCGAGCTGCCCCGATCTCGACGCTAGGGGAACCGCGTGTTCGCAATGGCAGCTCCGATCCTTCCGCACAAGGTCGACACCTGGCGTGCCTGGATGTCCGAGGTGACCGGTGCCCGCAAGGCCGAGTTCGACGCTTCGAACCTCCGGCATGGACTCACGGCCCACCACGCATGGCTGCAGACCAACCCGGACGGTGGTCACGTAGCCATCGTTGTGCAGGATGGACCCGGCTCGGACGGCTACGTCGGTTCCATGGCCCAGTCCGGAGACTCCTTCGACCAGTGGTTCATCGGCAAGGTCGCGGAGGTGCACGGCATGGACCTGAGCGGACCTATGCCGCCGGCGGCCGAGCAGCTGCTCTAGGTCGCACGCACAGACGGCGCCCTGCGAGTGCGCCGCCGAGAACCACCTTGGCCACCGCGCGTACTGGGGCCGTTGGCCTCTACCCGGCTGTTGCGCGTCGCGAGACCGTGAGGGTGGAGGTGAAGACGATGGACGCGCAGATGGTCAAGGCCTTCGAGTACAAGTTCGTTCGTCTCGGGGAGTACCGGTTCTCGGCGTTCCTCGGCCCGCAGGACGAGGCTCGGAACAGCTACCAGGACGTCGTGCGTGAGCATGCACGTGACGGCTGGCGGCTCGTGCAGATCTTCGCGCCGGGCGTCGCTGCGTTCGGTGCCGCCAGGTACTACGAGCTGATCTTCGAACGCGAGACGCACGAGGATGCCACCGCGGGACAGGTGGCCTGATCTGCGGCCCGCTACGGTCGGCGGAACTCGAGCCTGCGACCCAGGGTTGGCCGCCTCCCAACAAGCGCACCAGCCCGGCGTCCCATGTGCGAGTACCGTCGTCGGTGTTCGTCGCTCCTTTCGCTGCCCTGGCCCTCGGCAGCCTCCATGCGAGGTGGGGCAGGGATGCAGCAGAGTCACCAACGATGCAGGGGCTGTCCCGTTCGGGCTGTTCCGTGCCGGTTCCTCGGTAGCCGTCTGGCGCGAGACCCACGACCACGACGCCCACGACGCAAGGTGGTGTGAGGACCGTGGACGGGTCGTTGGCCCATGTCCGCGAGCTGATCGCCGCCGAGCCTGGGTCGGACGCGGGCGCAGGGACTGCGGGCCGGCTGCGGCGGCTGTGCCTCGCTGCAGCTCGCGCACTGCCGGCCTCTGCGGTGGCCGTGAGCCTGGTGACGGACACCCGATCGTTGGCGACGGTGGCAGCCTCGGACACGACCGGCGGGCTCCTCGAGGAGGTGCAGTTCACGTTCGGCGAGGGGCCGTGCCTCGACGCGTTTGCCACCGGACGGGCAGTGCTGGTCCCCGACCTCGCCGAGGTCGTCGCGACGCGGTGGCCGGGATTCGTGCCGGCGGCCCAGGACCGAGGCGTGCGGGCGGTCTTCGCGTTCCCTCTGCAGGTCGGCGCGGCCCGTCTGGGTGCCCTCGACGTCTTCCGCGCCCGGCCAGGAGCGCTGTCGGGGGGCGCGCTGACCGAGGCCTTCGCCTTCGCAGAGACCGCCACGGCGACCGTGCTGGACGGGCAGGCTGGGGCTGCGGCCGGCCGGATCCCCGCCGGCCTCGACGACGCGCTCGAGTCCCAGTTCCACATTCATCAGGCCCAAGGGATGGTCATGGTGCAGCTGCGGGTCAGCCTGGCCGAGGCGCTGGTCCGGCTGCGGGCCTACGCTTATGCCCACGACCGTCGCCTCGGCGACGTCGCCCGCGACGTCATCGACCGTAGACTGACTCTGACTCGGGACGTCCGATGAACCGTCGGCATCCACCGAAGGGACGCCTGCGATGACCACACTGCCCGCGGAGCGTGTCGCCGAGGTCTTCGTCGAGGTCGCCGACACCCTCGTTGACGAGTTCGACCTGATCGAGTTCCTGCAGATGGTGACAGCCCGCACCTCCGAGCTGGTGGGGGCTGCGGCCGCCGGACTGCTGCTGGCCGACCCTGAAGGCCGGCTGCAGTTCATGGCCGCCTCGGACGAGCAGACCGAGCTCCTCGAGCTGTTCCAGCTGCAGGCTCGGGAGGGTCCGTGCCAGGACTGTTACCGGACCGGGGTGGCGGTCAGCGCAGCGGACCTGGGCGAGGCCGGGAGCGCCTGGCCGGCAGTTCGCTCCTCGCGCGGTCGCAGCCGGGTTCCGTTCCGTGCACGCGTTCCCGCTGCGACTGCGACAACACGTGATCGGCACCTTGAACCTCTTCGGTACCGATGTCGGACTCATGGAGACAGCCGACGTGCACGTCGTGCAGGCTCTGGCTGACGTCGCCACGATCGGCTTGCTCCAGGAGCGGGCGGTGCACCGCGGCGAGCTCCTGGCGGAACAGCTGCAGAACGCTCTGAACAGCCGCGTCATCATCGAACAAGCCAAGGGCGCGATCGCCCAGATCCACGGCTGCGGTGTCGACGAGGCCTTCACGATGCTGCGGGCATACTGCCGCAACCATGGCCTGCGCCTGGGCGTCGTCGCGGTCACCGTGCTCACCGATCCCGCGAGCCTCCCGGACCTCACAGCCCGCTGAGGGCGGCTCGTGGCGCCCATTGTCAGGGAGTGGGCCGGAGCGTACGTTGGCAGCGACGAGAGTCTTCGTGCTGCCCCAGACCCGGTGACACGTCCTTGTGACGAACCTGGTCTCGTGAGGCGATCAATGAACAGTGGCAGAGGCGGACCGGCTGTGCTCGACCGACCCGTGACGCATTGGCGCGCCCATGCGCTCTGCGCCAACCCGGTGATCGACCCCGACCTCTTCTTCCCCGTCGGTGTCGGACAGGCAGCTCGGGCCCAGGAGGCGGAGGCGAAGCGACTGTGCATCATCTGCCCGGTGATGGCGGCCTGCCGGCAGTGGGCGCAGGACATCCCCGGGCTCGAGGGAGTGTGGGGCGGTCGCAGCCGGCGTGACCGGGACCTCCTGCGCCGGAGGCTGCGGCAAGACACGAACGCCCGCAGCACGCCCCCGGCTGACACCGACCACGGGCGCCAGCACAAGGATGACGGACGGGTCGCGTTCGCGGCGCAAGGCTCTCGATGACAGGCTGATGTCCGCTGACGAGGCCCTCGCACCCATCGTTCCGAGCGACCACGCCGGGATGAGCGGATTGAGATCGTGCAGAGTCCGGAAGAGCGCAAGCCTCCGGATCGCCGAACCAGCTCGTCGATGGAGGTTGCGCGATGTTCAGCCGGGTCGCAGTCGTCAATCGTGGTGAGCCCGCGATCCGGCTGATCCGAGCGGTCCGCGAGCTGAACGAGCAGCACGGATGGGGCATCCGGGTGATCGCCCTGCACACTCAGGCGGAGCGGCGGGCGCTGTTCGTGCGCGCGGCCGACGAGGCGGTGTGCCTGCGCGACGTCCTTGGCGCCGGTGGTGCCTACCTCGATCACGAAGAGCTCGAACGGGCCCTGGTGGACAGCCGCGCCGACGCGGCATGGGTGGGCTGGGGCTTCGTGGCCGAGGACCCGCTCTTCGCCGACCTGTGCGAACGCCTGGGGGTGCTGTTCATCGGTCCGCCGCCGGCGGCGATGCGCAGGCTGGGCGACAAGATCGAGGCCAAGCTGCTGGCCGAGGAGTGCGGCGTCCCGGTCGCCGCCTGGAGCGGCGGCCCCATCGACACCGTGGCGGAAGCCGCTGCGCATGCCCTTCGGATCGGGTACCCGCTCATCGTCAGAGCCAGGAGCGGTGGCGGCGGGCGAGGCATCCGTGTCGTCCAGTCAGCTGACGAGCTCGACGACGCGTTCGTCCGAACCCGGACTGAGGCGTCCCGAACCTTCGGTGACCCGGTGGTGTATCTCGAGCGGCTGGTCGTCGGAGGCCGGCACATAGAGGTGCAGATCATTGCCGACGCCTACGGCACGGTGTGGGCACCTGGAGTCCGCGACTGCTCGATCCAGCGACGCAACCAGAAGCTGGTCGAGGAGTCCAGGTCGCCGGCCCTGAGCACCGAACAAGAGGACCGGCTGCGCGAAGCAGCCATCTCGCTCGTGCGGGCAGCCCGATACCGCGGCGTCGGCACGGTCGAGTTCCTGTACCAGCCGACCGAGAAGTCGTTCGCCTTCCTGGAGGTGAGCACGCGGCTGCAGGTCGAGCACGCGGTCACCGAGGTGACAACGGGTCTCGACCTGGTCAAGCTGCAGCTGCTGATCGCCGGCGGCGAGCGCCTGGTCGGAGAACCGCCGCCGGAGGTCGGCCACTCGATCGAGGTCCGCCTCAACGCGCAGGACGCCGACCAAGGGTTCGCGCCGGCCCCGGGCCGGGTGGTCCTCCTCCAGCTGCCTTCAGGTCCAGGCATCCGTGTGGACACCGGGATCGCTGCGGGCGACGAGATCCCGCCGGACCACGACTCGATGGTTGCCAAGATCATCGCCTGGGGGCGCGACCGCCCCGAGGCGTTGGCCAGGTTGCGTTGCGCCTTGCGCGAGACCACCGTCGTGATCCGCGGTGGCATGACCACGAAGTCGTTCCTGCTCGATCTGGTCGGCCGTCCCGAAGTCGTGTCCGGGACAGCCGACACCGGCTGGCTGGACCGCACCAGCGCTTCGACGCCGAAAGCACCGCCACGGCACGCGGACATCGCCCTGCTGGCTGCGGCGATCGATGTCTACGATGCCGAGGAGGCAGTCGAGCGGGAAGCGTTCCTGGCGTCCGCTCGCGGTGGCAGGCCCCGCGCGAACGACGCGGTCGGTCGCGGCGTCGAGCTCGGGTACCGGACGCAGACTTACCGGCTGGTCGTGGCCCGGGTCGGGTACCGCCGCTATCGGCTGGAGGTCGACGGGGGACTCGTCGACGTCGACGTCGACCGCCTGAGTGCGTTCGAGAGCCGGCTCGCCGTCCGGGGGGAGCTCCCCTTCCGCATCGTGTCGGTCGCCGGCCACAGCGACCACCTGGTCGAGGTCGACGGTGTCAGCCACCGGATCGCAAGGGATGAGACCGGGGTGGTTCGCGCACCAGCCCCGGCGGTAGTGGTCGCGGTGCTCGTCAAGCCCGGGGACGACGTCGAGGCCGGAGCGACCGTCGCCGTACTCGAAAGCATGAAGATGGAGACGGCTGTGCGGGCCCCGCACTCGGGGGCGGTGCGCGATGTCGTCGCGACCGTCAACTCCCAGGTCGACGCCGGGCAGCCGCTGCTGCACATCAATCGGCCGGCTCAGCGACGGACGGTCTCCGACGCTCCGCGGGTCGCCTTCACGGAATGGACGTCCGGCGTTCTGCCCGACCCGTCGACGCGCGCGCGTGAGCTGCTGGAAGCACTGCGAGCGGTGATCACCGGCTACGACGTCAGCGCCAGCCGTGCCAAGTCGCTGGTCGCAGGCTACGGCGAGCTGCGCGACGGGGCGGCGCTGGACGCTGCCGAGCTCGGTCGCGAGGAGCTCGCGCTGCTCACGACGTTCGCGGACCTGTGCGAGCTGTCCCGCAACCGCCCCACCAGGGAGGAGGAGGATCCCGACGAGCGCGTCCACAGCCCGCGCGAGTACTTCCACACCTACCTGCACTCCCTGGACCTCGAACGGGAGAACCTCCCGGCTGCGTTCCGCGCGAAGCTGTCGCGAGCGCTGCGCCACTACGGCGTCGGCGACCTGGCTCCGGGTCCCGAGCTCGAGGAGGCCGTCTACCGGATGTTCCTGGCTCAGGAGCGGGCACCCGACCAGATCCCGGTCGTCACCGCACTCCTCGAGCGATGGCTCGGGCAGGACGACCTGGCCACGGGCCCCGCGCACGACGAGATCGGGGAGGTCCTCGACCGGCTGATCGTGGCCACGCAGCTGCGCTACCCAGCGTTGGGCGACCTGGCCCGAAGCATCCGCTTCCGGCTCTTCGACCAGCCGCTGATCGAGCAGGCGCGGGAGACGATCTACGCCGGTGTGCGCGAGCACCTGCGCCACCTCGACGGGCATCCGGAGGCCGCGGACCGCGCGCAACGGATCGAGGCCATGGCGGCCAGCCCGGAACCGCTCATCCGGCTGCTGGCCCAGCGCGTCGCACTCGACGGCTCCGGTGTCGAGCCGATGCTCGAGGTGCTCACCCGCCGGTACTACAAGATCCGCCGGCTGGAGGAGGTCCACGCCACGCGCATCGACGGTCAGCAGTTCGTGACGGGGGCGTTCGACCTGAGCGGGAAGCGTCTGCACCTCATCTCGACCATGGGCAAGGCCGCCGAGCTGCCGGCAGTACTGGCGGGTGCCGGGCGCCTGGCTGCGAAGGTCGACGACCCGACGAACGTCGTCACCGACGTGTATCTGTCGTCGAGCGCGCTCTCCGAGGACGCGGACTCGGTCGCGGAAGCACTGGCCGGCGCGCTGGGCGAGGTGCCGGCGCTCGCTCGCCGGCCGGCGGGTGACCGTCACCACGTGCAGCCACGACGGGTCGCAGGTACTGCAGCTCACCTTCCGGCCCGCGCACGGGCGGATGGTGGAGGAGCGCGTGATCCGCGGCATGCATCCGTTGACCGGTCAGCGTCTCGACCTGTGGCGGCTGAAGAACTTCGATGGCACGCGGCTTCGTTCGGCGGAGGACACCTACCTCTTCCACTGCGTAGCGCCGGACAACGCCGACGACCAGCGGCTCGTGGCCGTGGCGGAGGTTCGGGACGTCACACCGTTGCGGGACGCCGCCGGTCACGTCGTCGCGTTCCCCGCCCTCGAGCGCTCGCTGGCGGCCTGCCTGGAGAGCATCCGCGGTGCCCAGACCGAGCGTGGGACCGGACGGCGGCTGGATGCCAACCGCATCTTCCTGTACGTGTGGCCCCCGATCGAGGTCACCCTGGAGGAGCTGAGCGGTTTCGCCCGAGCGACCGCACCCTTGACGGTCGGCGCGGGGCTGGAGGAGATCATGCTGCTGGCCCGCCTCCTGGACCAGCCGGACACCGCGCCCAGGGAGGTGGCGCTGCTGTTCTCGTACCGACCCGGCGCGGGCGTCGGTGTGACGGTGACGTCGCCGCCGACGGAGCCGCTGGCGACGCTGGACGAGTACACGCAGAAGGTGCGGCGATCGCGGGCCCGCGGGGCCGTCTACCCGTACGAGATCGTCCCGCTGATCACCGGAGCCGCCGGTAGCTTCGTCGAGCACGACCTGGACGAGACCGGCCGGCTCGTGCCGGTGGACCGCGCGCCGGGGCACAACCGGGCGGCGATCGTCGCCGGTCTGGTCTCGACGCCGTCCGCCCGCTACCCCGAAGGCATGGTCCGCGTCGCTCTGCTCGGCGACCCGACCAAGGCGCTGGGTTCGGTGGCAGAGCCGGAGTGTGCGCTGGTCATCGCCGCGCTCGACCTCGCCGAAGAGCTGGCGGTGCCGGTGGAGTGGTTCGCGCTGTCCTCCGGTGCGATGATCTCGATGGCCAGCGGCACCGAGAACATGGACTGGGTCGCGCGAGCCCTGCGCCGGTTGATCACCTTCACCCAGGCCGGCGGCGAGGTGAACGTGGTCGTCGCCGGGATCAACGTCGGCGCGCAACCGTACTGGAACGCCGAGGCGACCATGCTGATGCACACCAAGGGCATCCTGGTCATGACGCCGGACAGTGCGATGGTGCTGACCGGCAAGCACTCTCTGGACTATTCGGGGGGCGTGTCGGCCGAAGACAACTTCGGGATCGGCGGGTACGACCGGGTCATGGGGCCCAACGGGCAGGCGCAGTACTGGGCGCCCAACCTGACCGCCGCGTGCGGCGTTCTGTTCGCGCACTACGAGCACGCGTACGTCGCGCCGGGGGAGCGCACCGCGCGACGGGCCGGCACCCAGGACCCGCACGACCGTGACGTGCGCAGCTACCCGCACGTCCATCCCGGCAGCGACTTCAGGACCGTGGGCGACATCTTCTCCGACGAGGTCAACCACGAGCGCAAGCAACCCTTCGACATCCGTACGGTCATGGCGGCCGTGGTCGACCAGGACCACGCCGTGCTGGAACGGTGGGCCGGGATGGCGGACGCCGACACGAGCGTCGTTGTGGACGCCCACCTCGGCGGCTACCCGGTCACGGTGCTCGGCATCGAGTCCAGGCCGATCCCTCGCAAGGGCTGGTACCCGGCCGACGGCCCGGACCAGTGGACCGCCGGGACGCTGTTCCCGATGTCGTCGAAGAAGACGGCACGGGCCGTCAACGCCGCCAGCGGCAACCGACCCCTGGTCGTGCTGGCGAACCTGTCCGGGTTCGACGGCTCACCGGAGTCGCTGAGCAAGATGCAGCTCGAGTACGGCGCCGAGATCGGACGGGCGATCGTGAACTTCGACGGCCCGATCGTCTTCTGCGTGATCTCGCGCTACCACGGGGGAGCGTTCGTCGTCTTCTCCGGCGTCCTGAACGACAACATGGAAGTGATCGCCGTCGAAGGCTCGTTCGCATCGGTGATCGGCGGTGCGCCGGCCGCGGCGGTCGTGTTCTCGCGCGAGGTGGCGACTCGCACGTCCCAGGACGCCCGGGTCGCGGCGATGGAGGCCCGCCTGGCCGAGGCCGACGACCCGGACCGCGCGCGCCTGCGCGTCGAGCTCGCGGACCTGCGGGTCGCGGTGCGCTCGGCGAAGCTCGGCGAGGTGGCCAGGGACTTCGAGCAGGTCCACGACATCGAGCGGGCGCGCGCCGTCGGTTCCGTGCACGCGATCATCCCGGCTCGGGAGCTGCGGCCGTACCTGATCGGGGCCGTCGAGCGCGGCTTGCGCCGGACCGTGCTGGGCCCCAGTGACCCGGAGGCCTCCTGACGCCTGCCCCATGTCCTGTCCGCCGGCTCGAGCAAAGGACCCGCAATGCAGCCCTTCGTCGTCAACCGTCACGGCCGGATCGTCTTCCCGTCCAACTTCGTCCCCGAGCTGGACCTGTCCGTCATCCACAGCCTCGAGCAGCTCGACGCGGTCATCAGACGAGACTTCGAGGTGAAGGCGCCGACGGGGACGGACATCGTGCACCGGGTCGAGGAGGGCGTCTACTCGAGCCGCTACGAGCTGATGCGCGACCTCGCGCTCAACCTCTTCTGGACCAACCGCTTCGCGATGACGCTGTACGAGAAGCGACCGACCCGCTGGTCCGACGTGCCGCGGACCCGGACCGACGTCTACCTGCCGGTCCTGACGCCGTGGGAGGACGGCGACCGCAAGATCGCAGCCGTCCAGGAGGCCTACGACCGCCTGCCACCGACGTGGGACGGCGAGGTGGAGGACGGCATCTTTCGGGTGCTGTTCGACGTGTTCGGGCACCGCAAGCACCATGCCAGCGATCTTCCGACGATCAAGCCGACCGTGGCCGAGATCCTGTCCGACCCGACCAACCTCACCTTCCGGCTGCCCGGCTACGACCCCGATTTCGATGTCTACGAGCTCGCCGACATCGTCGACTGTGCGCAAGAAGTTCCCGAGCTCGAGGCCCTGAACCGCTGGGCGATGGTGCTGCACAACCAGTACCCGTGGGACCGGTCCCAGGCCGAGCTCGTCGAGGTCGGGCAGCTGCGCGACGACGACCATGTCGTGGTCTTCCACCCACGCGACCAGGAGGTCCGGCGCTTCCTGCGACGCCTCGAGGCGGGCGAGGTGGCGACCGTCGGTCCTGTGGCCGTACCGGCCGTCCAGCCGGTGCGCCCCTACCCGCCGGTGAACGTGCGGACGCAGTTCTCGGTGATGCCCCGGATCGAGGCGCTCGCCGTCGTCCACGGCGATGTGGTCTGCACGAACGACGACCTGATCCGGAACGCCGCGTACAACTGGTCACCGATGTCAGCTGAGGAGATCCGGGACAAGACCGGCA
The DNA here is from genome assembly GCA_963771835.1 of uncultured Actinomycetota bacterium. Lineage (GTDB taxonomy): Bacteria > Actinomycetota > Actinomycetes > Prado026 > Prado026 > CAVQCJ01. The sequence goes on along the minus strand of CAVYVA010000002.1, from coordinate 146,188 downwards.
TCGAGCAGCGCCGTTACACGTCGCAGAGCCTCGAGGAGATCGCGCTGAAGGCCGCCCAGGCCGCGCTCGCGCACGCCGGCCGAGGGCCCGAGGACATCGGAGCGGTGCTGGTGTGCACCTGCACGAGTACCCGGATGATCCCCTCGGTGGCGACGTGGGTCTCCGGCCAGCTCGGGATCTTCCAGACACACACCTCCTGCGACATCGTCGCCGCCTGCGCCGGGATGCCGTACGGCATGTCCGACGCGACGCGGATCCTCCAGGAGGTGCGCCGCCCGGTACTGGTCGTGTGCGTGGAGAAGTTCTCGGACAAGATCGGCAACGTCCGGCCGTCCCGCATGATCTTCGGCGACGGCGCAGCCGCGTTCGTCGTCGGGGTCGCTCCACCGGGCGAGCCGCCCGACATCGAGTTCATGCAGACGTACGCCAGCGGCCCGGTGACCGAGGTCAACTCGATCATCTGGCCGAATCCCGACTTCGACAACAACATCACGGTGTACGGACCGGAGGTCAAGGCCCTCGCCGGCCGCTACCTGGAGCAGATGATCGACGAGCTCAAGGCGCTCCCCGACCCGGACGGGATCGCGGGGTCGCTCCTGGAGAGCATCGACGTCATCGTGCCCCACCAGGCCAACAAGACGATGGTGAGCCAGCTGGCCATGCAAGCCGGGCTGTCTGCCGAGAGCCTGTACTTCAACATCGAACAGGTCGGCAACGCGTCCTCGGCGAGCATCCCGTTGGCGATCCATGACGCCGTCCGTGACGGCGTCATCAAGGAGCCCGCGCGGATATTCACTCCGGGCTTCGGAGCCGGCGCCGTGGCCGGATACCTCGTGATGCGCATCGATCCGGCGGTCGTGGCGACCGGTACCGAGTCGCCACGACCGGACGGCATCCCGACATCCCCGGGCCGGCGCCCGCCCCCCACCCCGCCGTCGGTGGCGGACGTCCAGCTCGCGTTCGGGTAGCTCAGGGCGCCTCTGCGAGTGCCTTGGCGATGATCGTGGTCTCTTCGTGCAGCGACGACGGCTGGTGGTAGCGGCTGGCATCGAGCCGGTCGATGTCGGGAAGATGTGTCCGGATGGCCTCGGGGGTGTTCTCAGGGAGGACGACTCCGTGCGTCTCGGCGATGAAGATCCTGGCGACCCGGCCGCCCGCGACCGAGTAGACGTGCCCGTTGACCGAGCAATCCTCATGAGCGAGGTAGACGACCAACGGACTGACCGAGTCCGGTGAGACCTTGGCCGCCAGGTCACCCAGGACGTCCTCGGTCATCCTGGTCGCGGCGATCGGTGCGATCGCGTTGACTTTGATGCCGTGGCCGGCGCCCTCGAGTGCCAGGACGCGGGTCAGACCGGCCAGGCCTGCCTTGGCCGCACCGTAGTTGGCCTGACCGAAGTTGCCGAACAGGCCGGAGGCCGAGCTGGTGTTGAGGATCCGGCCGTAGCCCTGTTCGCGCATCAGGCGGAACGCCGGCTGAGTGACGTAGAGCGCGCCTTTGAGGTGGACATCGATCACCGGGTCGATCATGGTGCCGTCCATCTTGTGGAAGGCCTTGTCACGCAGGATGCCTGCGTTGTTGACCAGCACGTCGACCCGGCCGAAGGCGTCGAGCGCGGCCTGCACGATCGCCCGGCCACCTTCCGCCGTCGCCACGCTGTCGCCGTTGGCCACCGCGGTGCCGCCGCACGCGGTGATCTCGTCGACCACCTCCTCCGCGGCGGACCGCGACGAGCCGTTGCCGTCCAGCGTTCCGCCCAGGTCGTTCACCAGCACGCGGGCGCCTCGACGGGCGAGCGCGAGCGCGTGCGAGCGGCCGAGACCACCGCCGGCGCCGGTGATGATGGCCACTCGTCCGTCGAAGCGCAGGTCAGGCATCGGCACGAACCTCTCTGTCCCGTGTTTCGGCCTTCGGCGGTCGCCGCCGGCGCGGTGCTCGAGTGACTCCGACGTACGAGCTCAAGACGGCGAGCAGGGCGCGCTTCTGCCCGTCGTCGAGCCTCGGGTCCTGTCGAATGGCGTCCTCGGTGGTCGCCGAGCGCGTCGTGGTGTCGTCGGACGCCACGCCGGCCGCACGGAGCAGAAGGGTGTCGGCCGAGACCTCCAGGGCGTCGGCGAGCGCACCGATGACGGCGATGGACGGCAGCGCCATCCCGTGCTCGATCTGGCTGAGGTAGGGGTTGGAGATGCGGGCCAGCACGGCGGCTTGCCGCAGGCTCAGCTGAGCCAGCTCACGCTGGCTGCGGACATAGGCGCCGAACGCCTCGTACATCTGGCCAGGGGGTCTGTGCTCCACGTGACCAGCCCCCTCTGGCAGTCGGTGCGACCGGCGCTCAAGACAGTGCCGCTAGATGCAGTCTTGCAGGCGCTTGCCAATACTGCACAGGAAACACGCCGATCAGACGCCCGTGGCTTGCGGGCCGGGGCCGTGGCTCGCGTCCAGGAACGGCTCCACGGCAGCGACCAGCGCGTGCGCCGGACCCCGCCGCTGCAGGTCGTGCCCGGCCGGGAGCATGACCAGCTCGGCGCCGGGGATGCGTCGGGCCAGGAACGCGCTGTTCGCCGCAGGCACCACTCGGTCGTAGGTCCCGCAGACGACCAGGGTGGGCGCTCGGATCGCACCCAGGAACGGGACGCTCGACCAGCTGGCGATGGCCAGCGAGTGCCACAGCGCTCCTACGGGGTCCGTCCGGGGCCAGGAGACCGATCCCGACGGCGCACGAAGGCTCCGCAGCGAACCCGTGCTACCCGGACTCGCTCCGACGCCGCACGACGTCGACACCAGCACCAACCGACGGACGCTGGCCGGGGACTGCACCGCGAGCTGTTGCGCGACAGCACCCCCGAGGGAGAAACCCAGCACATCGGCCCGGTCCAGCCCGACGACATCGAGCACCGAGGCGACGACGCGGGCCAGCATCGGTATCGATGCGGGCAGGAGCGGGGTAGGGCTGCCGCCGACGCCCGGCAGGTCGAACCTCACGACGGTGCGGCCGCTCAGCGCCTGCGTGAACGGCCCCCAGCTCTCCAGTGGCCGAGTCAGTCCGTTGAGCAGCAGCAACGGTTCCCCGTCGCCTTCCACGAGGATGCGCAGCGGGTACCCGCAGACCCGAACCAGCGCGGAGTCGCGGGCCCGCAGTCGGGTCCGGGTCACGCGCGAGTGCGTACGTAGCTGCCGGGCGCAGCTTCGATCGGTGGGTGGTCCGCATTGCCGAGCCGGGGCGGGGGGGCCACCTTGGGACCGCCCTGCTTCGCGATCCACGTGGCCCAGTCCTCCCACCAGGTGGTGTCCTGCAGCTGCGCTGTGGCCTTCCACTCCTGCGGGTCCGCGGGATGCGCCTCGTTGGTCCAGTGCTTGGCCTTGGTGCTGGGCGGGTTGACGATGCCGGCGATGTGACCGGAGGTGCTCAGCACGAACCGGCTGTTCCCACCGAGCAGCTGGGTGGTCTTGTAGCCGGAGACCCACGGCACGATGTGGTCGTCGACGGCGGACAGCACGTAGGTGTCTGCATCGACCCGCGCGGGGTCCAGCTTGTAGCCGTCGACCTCGAACTCTCCGCGGGCGAACTCGTTGCGCAGGTAGCACGACCGGAGATACTCCGAGTGCATCTTGGCGGGCATCCGGGTGCTGTCCTTGTTCCACACGAGCAGGTCGAACGCCGGCGGCTTCTTCCCGAGGAGCCAGTTGTTCACCACGTATCCGAACACCAGATCGTTCGCGCGCAACGCGTCGAACGTGTGCGCCATCTTGTCCGACTCGAGGAAGCCACGCTTGGCCATCTGCTTCTCGAGGCCGGCGATCGTCGCCTCGTCGGTGAACACTCCGAGAGTCCCGGGGACGCTGAAGTCCGTGTGGGTGTTGAGGAAGGTGGCGGACTTGATCGACTTGTCACCGACCGCTGCGTTGTACGCGAGCCCGATCGCCGTCAGCGTGCCGCCCAGGCAGACCGACAGCGTGTTCACCTGCGGAGCGCCGGTGATCTCACGAACGACCCGCACGGCATCCAGCGGGCCGTCACGCAGGTAGTCCTCGAAGCCGAGGTCGCGCATCGACTCGTCCGGATTGCGGTAGCTGATCGCGAAACACGTGTGGCCGTGCTGGACCGCCCACTCGATCAGGCTCTTACCCGGCGCGAGATCCATGATGTAGTACTTGTTGATCCACGGCGGGCAGAACAGCAGCGGGACCGCGTGCACCCGCTTGACCTGGGGCTCGTACTGGATCAGCTCGATCAGCTCGCTGCGGTAGACGACGGAGCCCGGCGTCGCCGCCATGTTGACACCCACCTCGAAGTCTGTCGCGTCGACCTGCGCCGGCCATCCACCGTTGTGCCGGATGTCGCCGAGCATGTTTCTCGCGCCGCGCAGCACGCTCTTGCCGCCGCTGTCGAAGGCGGTGCGCAGCGCCGCAGGGTTACCGGGCAGGGTGTTCGTGGGAGCGAGCGTGTCGAGGATGAACTGGGCGGCGAACCGCGCCTTGATGTCCTGACTGCCTTTCAGGCCGGCTGCGTCCACCAGCTCCAGCACGAGCTGGCTGCCCAGCAGGTACTGCTGCTGGAGCAGGAAGTAGCCAGGGTTGTCGGTGTAGGCCGCGTCGACGAACCGTTTGTCACCGGCCGCGGGGGACAGCGGGCCCGGAGCGTCGATGCCTATCGTGCGTTCGGCCGTGGCGCGCAGCGCCGCAGCCATCCCGATGGCCAGACGGGTGTTGGCGGCCACCGCAGCAGCCGGGTTCTTGACCAGCCCGGCACCGGCGGCAAGGAGGGAGCGAAGGAACGAGACCGGGTCGGCGGCGGCCATCGGCTGCTCCACGACGCCCAGGCGGTCGAGCAGGGCACCCCCGGCCGACTCGGTTGCCTGTGCCGTCATGGTGCGACTCCTCAATGGCCCATTTCGGAATTCAGTGCTGCACCTCGCGGAGGTTCAGGACTCTTCCGTATTGGCCTCGATGTAGCTGTGGTAGACGCTCAGCAGCGCACGCCGTTGCGCCTGGGTCAGCCGCCGGTCGTCGCGAATCGCGCGCTCGGTGGCGTCGTCCTCGTCCTGGCTCTCGTCCGTGCTGATCAGTCCTGCCTGCTCGAGCCACGTCTCCGCCGACACGTTCAGCGCTTCGGCGATCGACTTGAGCACGCGCACGGAAGGCTCGTGCAGTCCGCGCTCGACCTGGCTCAGGTAGGGGTTGGACACCTCGGTCATCGCAGACAGCTGGCGCAGCGACAGGTTGGCCATCTGTCGCTGCGCCCGGATGAAGCTGCCCAGCATGCGCCGGGCGTCGTCGTCTGCGGCTGCCATCTGCGTACTCGTATGGCTGGTCGTGCCGGTCTGGGATCAGGCCGACTTGTGGGGGGCCAGCACGTTCGCCATCTGAAGCGCGAACTCGCGCTGCGCGTTGAGCAGGTCGGTCGCCACGTCGAAGGTGTACTTGGTTGCGGCCTCGACGCCGGGGAGCGCGGGGACGCCCGGAACCATGGGCATGTCGGGGACGGGGAGCACAGACACGGCCTTGACCCAGGTCTGGGCGGCGTCGATGGACATCTGCTGTCCCTGCTGCACGGTGGACACCAGCTGCTCGCGGATCTTCTGAGCGAGCTCGGGCATCTCGTTGGTGGGCGTGGTCTTGGTGGTTGTGGTCGTCATGGGAACTCCTCGGCTTGCACGGTGCACGGGGTCTCCGCTGCACATGCACACCATACGCACCGTATGCTTGGGATGTCAAGCACCGCCAATCGCGCGGCCCCCCCGTGACTAGATCTCCAGTCCGCCGTTGACGCCCCAGACCTGGCCGGTGATGTACGCCGATGCGTCCGCGGCAAGGAAGTGGACCACGCGCGCGATCTCCTCGGGGCGGCAGAACCGGCCGACCGGGATCTGTGCTCTGATCCTGTCCTGCACCTTCTGCGGGACGTTCTCGAGCATCTCGGTCGCCACGAAGCCGGGCGTCACGGTGTTCACCGTGATGCCGATGCTGTCGTCTGCGCTCTTGCCCGCCCGCTCGAGGATGAAGGCAGCCTCCTTGGCGAGGGCCTTCGTCAAGCCGAGCATCCCGGCTTTGGAGGCGGCGTAGTTGGCCTGCCCGACGTTTCCGTGCTCGCCGATGACAGAGGAGACGAAGATGATGCGACCGGTCCCACGTTCGAGCATGTGCTCCAGCGCCGGCTGAGCCATGTAGAACGAGCCCGACAGGTTCACCGCGAGAACTGTGTTCCAGTCCTCCACCGACATCTTCATCGCCATCTTGTCGATGGTGATCCCCGCGTTGTTGACCAGGATGTCGAGCCGTCCATGCTCGTCGAGAACCTCCCTGACCACGCGACGGCAGTCGCCCGGTTCGGAGACGTTGCCCTGGTGGATGCTCGCTTTGCCCTCGCCGGGGAAGTCCGCCTCGAAGTCCTTGAGGAACTGTTCGGCGCGCTCAAGATGCGCGCTGTAGCCCGCGGCGACCGAGGCACCTTGGGTGGCCAGGCTGCGGCAGATGGCGGCACCGATGCCTCGCGTACCGCCGGTCACCAGAGCAACCCGACCGTGCAGCTTGTCGCCCGTGATGGCATAGGGTCGCTCGTCGGACTTGGTGTCGAGGGTGTTCATCGTGATGCCTCCATGAGTGTCGGGCGGACATCCGGCCCTGAGCCGGTGACATCCACGTGACCGCTGTCACCCGACTGCCGGTGCCGTCGGTAGGAGTCCCGCCAGATGAGTCCGTGCGCCTTTGACCAACGGATCGAACGAGCGAACCGCTCCTTGCCCACCCGCGTACCCAGGACAAAACCCGCACAGAGACCGATCGACATCCAGAACCACTTCACGGCGCGGCTCCCTCCTGCCCGGTTACCAGTAGTGGCGTCGGCCGGCCACGGCGTGGCCGCGACTGCCGACGAGCATGAGGGCCACTCCGATGACCGCGAGGACGAGACCGATGGTCTCCAGCACGGGAATCTTGGCTATCAGGCCGACGACGAGAAGGATGACGCCGAAGATGATCATTGTGTCTTCCTCACTGTCCGGTCTCATGCGCACATCGCACGCTGACACGGGTCGTTGGATGGTTGGTCACCGACTGCCGGTTCGCTCTGCGACGTCCGGCGCGTCCACGGCGGTGGACGGCTCGGCTCGGAGTGGTTCGCCGTGCTCGTCGTCGAGCTGCTGTGCGAGCCGATCGCGGTCCGCGCGCACCTCGCTGGTCTCGCGCCGGGATCCCCTCAGCTCGCGCCGCGACCCTCGGGAGGCCATGCTCCTGGAGAAGACGCCGAGCAGCATGCTCACCCCGAGCATCGCCACGCCGCCGACCACGATTCCGCACAAGAACAGCTGTCCGGTGGACAGCCCGCTCAGCGGGTGCCCGAAGACTGCAAAGTTGTCGCCCACTGGGTGAGCGCTGCCCAGGTTGGTCCCGACCCCCACCACAGCGACCACGGCCGCCGCGATGAGTACGAGCAGCCCGATGATCACGATCATGGCCCTGCCTCCACGTGCTCCTGCGAGAGATTCGCTGTGAGCCCCGCGGGTCCGGGCGAGGTGCCCGAGAACTGTGGAAGTCCTCCGGTGCAGGGACAGTCAACGCTCAATCCGTGGCGGTGTCAATGCTGTAGGTCTACAGTGTCGTCCTGCAGTGCAGATCGGGTGGTTCGAGACCCCCGGTCCGACCTGACTCGACCTGGAGAGGCCCAAGACACGTGACCGACCTCGCTGACAACCCCGCCTTCGTGGCTCCGCGGATGAGCCGCGAGCTCGTCCTGAGCACCGCGCTGGCGATGATCGACCGGGACGGCGTCGAGGGACTGTCCATGCGACGCCTCGGTCAGGCCCTGCACCGCGACCCGATGTCCCTGTACCGCTACGCAGCCAACAAGACCGCGCTGCTCGACGGCGTCGCCGAACTCGTCCTGGAGCAGCTCACCGTCGACACCGCCGCCGACGACTGGGCCGCCGAGCTGCGCTCGGTCGCCCGCTCGTACCGCAGCCTCGCCCTGGCGCACCCGCATGTGGTCCCGCTGATGGTGACGAGGCCGCTGGCCACGCCACTCGCCCTGCGGCCGTTGGGTACCTTGCGCCCTCTGGAGGGCTGTCTGGAGCTGTTGACTCGCGCCGGCTTCACAGGAGTCGACGCACTGCACGTGTACCGCTCACTGTTCGGGTTCCTGCACGGCCACGTGCTGAACGAACTCCAGGAACTGGTCGAGAATCCCGAGGAGACCGACGATCTCCTGCGCCTGGGGCTGCACCGGCTCCCACTGCGCGAGTTTCCCCGGCTGCGCAGCATCGCACCCGTCCTGGCCACCTATGACGGAGCCGCCGAGCTCGAACGCGGCCTGGACATCCTGCTGGCCGGCCTGCAGACCCAGCTACCGGCGACCACGAAGCCCCGGGCTTGATCCGGACCGATGGTTTGTCCCCAGCGGTCGTGCAGCTCCTGTGAAGTGGCCGTGCACGCACGGTCGACCCGAGCCTCGACGGGCAGCTGTGTACCGGAGCCCCGACGTGTGCGACACTCCGCTCGGCAGCCCCGCTGCCCGTGCCCGAGACCCCGGCACTTGGCGACCCAAGTCCCACTTGCCGAGGTGGTCCGCGTGACGATGTCTCACTCCTGTCTCAAGCCATCCTGGCAACAACAGGCGATGGATCGTCTGCACCAGGCGCTGACCGCGGGGACACCACCGACCTTGGTTGACACCCACGAGCCCAGGGACCTCGGCGTCTTCAGCGTGAGGCTGAGTGGCGCGATCGACCTTCCCGAGGAGCCTGTCCTGACCTCCTACCTCCAGGACTTTCGCGAAGGCCACTGGCCCAGTGCACGGGTTGACCTGCGACAAGTCACGTTCATGGACACCACCGGCCTGGCTTTCCTGGTACGGCTACGACGGACGGCTCTGGAACGAGGCGGCCAGGTCACACTCGTGGGCGCGTCGGGAATCTGCCTGCGGGCCCTGGAGATCGTCCGGTTCGACACGGTGTTCGCGATGGTGCCGTAGCCGGTTCGGTCGAGCCTGCCGGGACGATCGCGACCTAACCGAGGAGATCGTTCTGGTCGGTGCGTTCTTCCACGCGTGCCTTGAGTCGACCCAGCCGAAGCTTGGCCACCCGGACGGCTGAACGTCCCGGCAGGGCAGCGAGCGGCCCGCTCTGGGCGAAGTCGTGGCTCACGACGGTGCACTGGTCTGCGGCCGGGTGAAGCTGCCAGCGACTGGTCTCCCGCAGGCCCGGCACCCCCCATGAGGACTCGATGGTGTCCGGGTTGATCACGTCGTACTGGAAGTGGCCGGACAGCCCTCCCCGGACACGGATCGGGTGGGGCTCACCGACGCGGGCAGTCGGGCTGCCGTCGATGGACACGAAGGCCGGGTTCCACTGGGCGAGCTCCGCGACCTGGAGCAGCACCTCGCTGACCTCGCGGGCATTTGAGCCGATCAGTACGTTCTCCTGTTGAAGCGTCATGTCATAACCTCACTGCGCTGTTGGGGTGCCCGGTGGTGCCTCGATTCGGAGGACTTATATACGAGCTCTGTTTACAGTCGTGTATGTGCACTAATTTCCTATTGATAAACACGCACCAGGCCCGGCCAATTGTCTGGCCAGGCCTGGTGCTGTCTGAGCTGCGTGAATCAGACCTTGAGCATCGGCTCGCGAGAGTCGGTGTCGATCGTGAGGTCACCGACGTAGGTCTCTCGGAGCGTGAAGTGCCCGTGGCTGTTGGCCTTCACCCAGTCCGCTGCCTTCGTGGTGGCAGTGTCGGCCTGCTCGCGGGTCTCCCACTTGCTGAGGGAAACGAACGCGGCCTTGCCGACCTTGGCTACGCCCATCGAGAGGAAGCCCGGGCTGGACTGGAAGACCGGGACCAGTCCCGTCCTTGCCTGGCTGACGACCTCTTCATAGGTGCCTGAGTTGATGTCGTAGAGGGCTATGCGTGTATTACGCATGGTATGCCTTCCATCTGGTGGAGGACTTCCGTAAGCCGGAGGCCAGCTCCGTAAAAGAACGTACGCACTGGCTAGATCACCCGCAAGTAATTCCTCGGATAACCCGCCTATCGTGAGGTTCGTCACCAACCCAGTTCAAACCGCACGGGCACGGAATTCTGCGCGAAACGCTGGGATTCCTCGGCTGCAACGCGGCCTAGCGGAGAGAATCGGCGGGATACGCGTTCCACTGGCCATCGAGCATCAGCTGCAGCAGCCCCGTCAGCTCCGGCCGGTCGTCACCCTTGAACCTGCCGGCGTACCAGGCCCGCCGGAACTCCTGTCCGGTCAAGCCGAGCTGCTCCCACGCCTGAGCATCGATGAGGGCTCCGATCTGGTCATCCGCCAATTTGTGCTCCCGGAAGGGCCGACTGCCGGACATCGCAGCCGCAGTCTGCGCAACGCACGGTCGCGGCCGCAAGGCCCAAGAGGAGTGAAAACGCGGACATGGCCGACTCCCGCACGTCGTGGGGCGGGCAGGGCTCGAACCTGCGACCCAGGGATTATGAGTGATCCACGCCTGAGCGCTGTGCGACCGAGCGTGGGACGCGGGGGATGGGCGACCGTGCGGCGACGAATACTCTGCTGTTGGCGAGACGCCAGGTGCCCAAGCAGCGGTGCTTACCCGCGGGCCACACTGCCTGGGCCGACGCAGGCTGGTGGATGGATCGCAAACAGGCACGCCGCCACCGACGCCTACGAGGAACCCCGAGTTGCCCCTGCCGGTGGCGAGGGTGCCGGTCACCATCGACACCTGAGCCGTGCCGTCGCCGGAACGCCAGTCGTCTGTTAGCAAGGCGACCGTACGCATCTTGCCCGCGCCGACCCTCTCGCAATGACCGTCGAGACGAGCTTGCCGAAGAAGTCTCGTCGGTTTCATCCCTCGTACCGGCGACCTGTGGGAAGCCGAGTCGACGGCCTGCGACGGTGGCGGGGCGGCTGGCTGTCCCCGAACTGAGCCGGATCGTCAGGACCTTGGCCCCTGAGTCGGGTGCCGGGAACGGGCGACGATGGGGGTCGGTCACGATGGGAGGTGCTGCGGTGCCAGGTGTCCGAGACTTGCTCGAACGGTTCCGGCCGGTCGGCACCCCTGGGCCTGCCGGCCCGGTCGGAGTCCCGGCGGACAGCAGGGCCGATCTCGAGGCCGAGCTTGCGCCTGTGCTGGCCGGGCTGCAGGAGACCGAGCGGCAGTGCGAGCAGATGCGGGCGGCGGGCCGGGCCCGTGCGGAACGCTTGATCACGCACGCGAGGACCCGTGCGGAGGCGACGGTCGCGGACGCCGGTCTGCGGGCGGCCAATGAGCGGGCGGACGCCGTCGCCGACCAGCACCAGCGCCAGCAGGTCCAGGCGGAGGGCGAGCTGTCTCGGGCGACGCAGGAGGCTCACCGCATCGCGCGGCTCGCCGCGGAGCGGATCCCTGCGCTGGCGGCGCGGGTGGTCGACGCTGCGCGGGCGGAACTGGGCCTGGGTGGCCCGCTGTGAGCGCGGGTTGGGTGGCCGGCGTCGTCAGGGCGCGGGCGATCACGCGCCGACGGATGGGACCGGCGGGCGCGCGGTCGCTGGCCGCCAGCCATGATCTCGGCGCTGCGCTGGCCGTGCTGGCCGGCGGACCGTACGGCAAGTACGTGCAGCCGGGGCAGACGGTCATCCAGGCGCAGCGCGCCGTCGCGGCAACGTTGCTCTGGCACTGCAGGGTGCTCGCCGGATGGCTGCCGCGCGAGGGTGCGCAGGCCGTCCGGGTGCTGGCGGGCTGGTTTGAGATCGCGAACGTCGACGGTCTGCTGGAGGGGTTCGCGGGCGGGGCCGCCGGCCCCTCGCCCTACCAGCTCGGGTCCCTGGCGACGGCGTGGCCGAGGCTGGCTGCGGCCCGCGACCGGGGCGACCTGCGTCGACGGCTCGCTGCGACACCGTGGGGCGATCCTGGCGGCGAGGACGATCGCAGCATCTCTGTCGCGATGCGGCTGCACTGGGCGGCCAGGGTCAGGACCAGTGTCCCCGGGGCGCACGAGTGGGCGGCCGGGGCGGCTGCGCTGATGCTTGGACGGGAGCTGGCCCAAGGTCACGTGCTGGACGTTCAACCCTCGCTCGTCTCGCGGGCTGTGGGGCGCGAGTTGACGTCGGCGACCTCGCTGGACCAGCTGGCCGCCCAGCTGCCCACGTGTGCCCGGTGGTCGGTGCTGACGGCTCGAACCCTCGACGATCTGGTCGTCGCGGAGACCGCCTGGTGGGCCCGGTTGGAGTCGGAGGCGAACGCGTCGTCGCACTCGGCCAGCTCTCCGCCGGCCCAGATCACGGCCGCCCTGGCCATGCTGTCCGCCGACGCCTGGCGGGTCCGTGCCGCGCTCGCGTTGGCCGCTCGCGGCGGCGCTCCCCTCGGAGCCTTCGATGCCCTGGGCTGACCGGGTGGGCCCGCTGCCCATGCAGAGGGTGGCGCTGGTGGCGCCTGCTCCGGCCCTGCGCGACATGCTCGTACGGGTGGCCGCGGCCGGGGTGGTCGACATCGACCTGCCGGTCGGTCCCGAGGTCGGCTCCGGAGACCTCGCGCGTCGCCTCCAACGGGTGGGTGCTCGAGCCGAGCCCCTGCTCGTGCCGGAGGCGCCCGACCTCGACGCCCTCGAACGGTCGGGCCGGGCCGACCTGCTCGCGGGAGAGGCAGCCCTGGAGCAGATGGGCGGGCAGGCGGTCTGCGACGGCGCCGCGTCCGCGCTCGCCGGCTGGGCGCCCACCGACGCTCTGCCGGACCTGAGCCGCCGCCTGGCACAGGTGGGCGCCGCGGTGGTCCCGCTGGCTCGCCCGCGCGGCTCTCAGCCGCCGACCGTGCTGCGCCGGCACGGCCCGGGACGGCCGTTCACATCCCTGGTGGAGACGTACGCGACCACGCCGTACGCCGACGTCGACCCCACACCGTTCGCTGCCGTGGCGTACGTCGTGATGTTCGGGATGATGTTCGGTGACGTCGGCGATGGTCTGCTGCTGGTGCTCGCAGCCGTGCTCGCCCGCCTGGGTCGGCCGCACATCCTCGGCCGGCTGCGTGATGTGGCGCTCTTCATCGGCGCGCTCGGGGTGTCAGGCATCGTGTTCGGCCTGCTGTACGGCGAGTTCTTCGGTCCCACCGGCGTGATACCGGTGCTGTGGATCGCGCCGATGGACGAACCGCTCAAGCTGCTCGTCGTCGCGGTGGGACTGGGCGTCGTGCTGCTGGCCGGGTCCTACGCCCTCGGCACGGTCAACCGGGTCCGCGAGGGTGGCTGGAGCTACGCGCTGTACGCGCCGACGGGAGTAGCGGGCTCGACGCTCTTCCTCGGGGCAGGCCTCGTGCTGCTCGGTCTGGTCGCCGGCCCCGAGTGGGTGACCCTGCTCGGGCTGGCGGTCGCGCTGAGCGGACTCGTCCTCGCGTACATCGGGCTGTTCGCCGTCGCCGGCGGCGGCGGTACCGGGGCGGTCGAGGCCGCGATCGAGCTGTTCGACCTGGTCGTCCGGCTCGGCGCGAACGTGGTCTCCTTCGCGCGGCTGGGCGCGTTCGGGCTGACCCACGCTGCCTTGTCGGCGGTGGTCTGGACCGCGACCGTGGCGTTGTGGACGGCCTCGACCCTGGGCGCCGGTCTGGCCATCGTCGTGTTCGTGGTCGGCACCGCGGCGTCGTTCGCGCTCGAGGCGCTCGTCGCCGGCGTCCAGGCCTTGCGGCTGGAGTACTACGAGCTGTTCTCCCGAGTCTTCCAGCCCGAGGGCCGGCCCTTCCGGCCATGGCACATCCCGGTCGCCGGGACGGCGGCCGCCGCACGACAGGAGGAGCACTCGTGACTGCGATCATCACCGCCCTCGTCATGCTGCCGCTCATCGCCGTGGCGGTGACCGCTGCCGTGCTCCTCGCGCGACGCCGGCCCCGCCGAGCAGCCGCGATACTCGCGGTGACCGGTGGCGTCCTGCTCGTCGGGGCCCTCGCTGTGCTGCTGGTCTCCCTCGGCGGCGGCGGCGCGTCGGCCGCCTCACCCGCATCACCGGCCCTGGTCCCGGTGGCTGCCGCCGCGACCGCGTCGTCCGCCAGCTGGGCAGCCCTCCTCGGGGCGGCGATCTCGGTGGCCGGCTCGTCCATCGGGGCCGCCATCGCCGTCGCGTACACCGGCGCTGCCGCACTTGCCGCGATGAGCGAGCGACCCGAGCTCTTCGGTCGGGCGATGGTCGTCGTCGGCCTCGCCGAGGGGATCGCCATCTACGGGCTGGTCGTCGCCGTGGTCCTCATCCAGAAGGCCTGACGTCATGGGTCGCATCGTCGTGATCGGGGAGCGTGGGCGGGTGAGCGGGTTCGCGCTGGCCGGCGCCGACATCCGCACGGCCGACGACGACAACGCGGTGGCCGCGGCATGGCCTCGCGACGAGGCCGATGTCGCGGTCGTCGTGCTCAGCCCCGCCGCCGCGCGCGTCCTGGGCGAGCAGCTCGCAGCGGCACCGGTCCCCACCAGGCCCCTGGTCGTGGTGCTGCCGTGATGCCGTCGCTCCCGCCCGCACTGGCGCCCGTCCGGGAAGCGCTGCTGGCCAGCGCGCAGGCCGACGCGGACCGAGAGGTCACCGCTGCCGAGGCGCAGGTTCGCGAGATCCTCGCCCGGGCGGACGCACGGGCGCGGGACATCGTCGACGCGGCGCGGCGTCAGGGTCGTGCGGAGGCAGCGGCCGCGTCTGCTGTGACTGCGGCCAGGATGCGCCGCGGCGCTCGTGCGGTCGTCCTGGCCGCCCAGCGAACGGCGCACGAGAACCTGGTCGTCGCCTGCCGGGAGGCAGTCGGCTCGATGCGGACCGACCCTGCCTGGCCGCAGGTGCAGTCCGGGCTGTTCGCGGTCGCTCGGGCGGCGGTCGGGGACGACGCCGTCGTCACGGCAACCCCGTCCGGTGTGGTTGCCGAGGCAGGCTCCCGGCGTGCAGAGCTGACGCTGGAAGGCCTCGCCGAGCGGATGCTCGAGCGCCTGGGGGACGAGGTACCGAGACTGTGGGCGCCATGACCAGCGGCGGCCGTGTCGTCCGGGTCGACGGGCCCCTTGTCGAGGCCGAGGGTCTTGACCAGGTGGCGATGTCGTGGCTGGCCGAGCTCGGCCCTGCCCGCCTGCTCGGCGAGGTCGTGGCCATCCACGGGGACACCGTCGGCATCCAGGCCTACGAGTACACGGGAGGGCTCGCAGTCGGCGACCCCGTCTCGACGCTCGCGCACCCGCTCGCTGCGCGGCTGGGCCCCGGACTTCTCGGCAGCGTGTTCGACGGCCTGCTGCGCCCGCTCACCGCGGCCGGCCTCTGGCTCGAGGCCGGTGCGCGCACAGCGGTCGACGCAGGGCAGACCTGGCCGTGGGTTCCCGGGGTCACGGCCGGGCAGTCCGTCGTTGCCGGCGCCGTCCTCGGGGTCGCCCGCGGACGTGCGGTCGAGCACCGAGTCCTCGTCCCGGCTGGAGTCGGCGGAGCGGTGTCGCAGGTTCGGGACGCCAGCGACTGTGCCGACGACGACGCCGTGGCCGTCGTGGGCGGGCAGGCGGTCACGCTCAGCTCGTGGTGGCCGGTGCGGGTGCCGCGTCCGGTGACCGTACGGCTCGATGCCGACGGCCCGCTGGTGACCGGGCAGCGGGTCATCGACGCCGTGTTCCCGCTCACGCTGGGCGGGACCGCGGCCGTCCCCGGCGGCTTCGGCACCGGCAAGACGGTTCTCCTGCAGCAGATCGCCAAGTGGTGCAAGGCGGACGTCATCGTGTACGTCGGGTGTGGCGAGCGCGGCAACGAGATGGCTGACGTCCTGTCCGAGTTCGCCGCCCTCTCCGACCCTGTCACGGGGGGTCGGTTGATCGACCGCATGGTGGTGCTGGCGAACACCTCGAACATGCCGATGATGGCGCGGGAGGCGAGCATCCACTCAGCGGTGACCGTTGCCGAGTTCTACCGCGACATGGGCCACGACGCTGTGGTGATCGCCGACTCGACGTCGCGCTGGGCGGAGGCGCTGCGAGAGTTCGCGTCCCGCACGGGAGCGCTGCCCGCCGAGGAGGGCTATCCGGCCGGTCTGTCCTCGGCGCTGGCCGCGTTCTACGAGCGCGCGGGCCGGGTGCGCACGCTCGGTGGTTCCGAGGGGTCGGTGACGGTGATCGGAGCCGTCTCGCCGCAGGGCGGCGACATGACCGAACCGGTCACGGCGCACACGCAGCGGTTCGTCCGGTCGCTGTGGACTCTCGACCGGGACCTCGCCTACGCCCGTCACTACCCCGCGGTGTCCTGGTCGGGCTCCTTCTCGCGTGACCTGTCCGCTCTCGGCAGCTGGTACACCGCCCACGGAACCGCACGCTGGGCTCAGCACCGAGCGCGGCTGACGTCGCTGCTCGCGGAGGCGGACCGCCTCTCGGCGTTGGCCGAGCTCATGGGGGCCGGGGTGCTCCCCGGGTACGAACGCGTGGTGCTGCTGGGAGGACGCCTCGTGCGCGAAGGCGTGCTCCAGCAGTCGGCGCTCAGCGCCGTCGACACGAGCAGCGGGCCACTGCGCACCGACGCACTGGTGCAGATGGTGCTCGACGTCGTGGACGCCGCACAGGCGGCTGTCGGCCGAGGCGTGCCCGCCGCGACGGTGGAGGAGCTCGACTTCAGCCCCGTCCTGCGGGCGAGAGAAGAAGCGCCGGCCGACGACCCGTCGGCCGTGGCCGCCATCTATGCGGCTCGCGACAGCGTACTGAAGCGGATCGAGGCGTTGCCGTGACCGGCGGATGGGCTCGTACCGAGTACGGCGGAGCACGGTCCGTCGAAGGCCCGCTCCTGGTCGTCGAAGGCGTGCACGGTGTGGGCTGGGACGAGTTCGCGCGCATACGCCTCGGGGACGGCCAGGTCCGGCGCGGTCTCGTGCTCGAGGTCGACCGTGACCTGGCTGTCGTCGAGGTCCTCGAAGGCACCGCCGGCATCGACCCGCAGGACACCTGGACATCGTTCGACGGGAGCCCGTTGCGCATCCAGGTCGGGGAGGCCTGGCTCGGCCGCAGCTGCAACGGCCGGGGCGAACCGACCGACGGGGGCCCGCCGATCCTCGCTGCCACCTCCGCAGCGGTCGCTGGAGCCCCGCTGAATCCGACCCGGCGCGAGCCGCCGTCGCAGCCCGTGATCACCGGGGTCAGTGCGATCGACGCCCTCACCACCCTGGTCCGGGGTCAGAAGCTGGCCGTGTTCTCGGTCGCCGGCCTGCCGCACCTCGAGCTGGCTGCGCAGATCGCCGCGCAGTCGTCGACGGCCGGCGAGCCGTTCTGCGTGGTGTTCGCCGGGATGGGCCTTACGCACGCCGAGGCGGCTGCCGTGCGCGACACCCTCGACGAGCGCTCCGCCGCCGGCGAGCTGGTCCTGGTCGTCAACACAGCCGACGACCCCGTGATCGAGCGCATCCTCACGCCGCGGATCGCGTTGACGGTCGCCGAGCACCTGGCCTTCACTCTCGGCAGGCACGTGCTCGTCGTGATGGCCGACATGACCAGCTACTGCGAGGCGCTCAGGGAGGTCTCCTCGGCCCGCGGGGAGTTCCCGGCCCGCCGCGCCTTCCCGGGCTACCTCTACAGCGACCTCGCGTCCATGTACGAACGCTGTGGCAGGGTGCGCGGACTGCCGGGTTCCCTGACGTTGATGCCCGTCCTGACGATGCCGGCCGGCGACATCACGCACCCGGTGCCGGACCTCACGGGCTACATCACCGAGGGCCAGGTGGTGCTCTCCGCCGAGATGAACGGCCACGGCGTCTACCCACCGGTCGACCCCTTGTCCTCGCTGTCGCGGCTGATGCGGCAGGGCGCCGGGCCGGGGCGTACGCGTGCGGACCATCTCGACGTGGCGGGCCAGCTCATGGCCGGCCTGGCGCACGCCCGTCAGGTCGGCGAGCTCGCCGACCTGGTGGGTGAGCCCGCGCTCGGCCCGACCGAGCGGGACTACCTGGCGTTCGAGACCGCCCTGGAGAGCATCCTGCTCGACCAACGCCCGGACGAGGGCCGCACGTTGGACGAGACGCTTGCGCGTTGCTGGCGCGTCCTGTCGGGTCTTCCCCGTCGAGAGCTGACGATGATCCCCTCTGCGCAGCTGGACCTGCACTACGCGCCGGAGTCCGCACAGTCCCGGAGCGAGCGGCGATGACCGGCCTGCGCTCGATGCCGCCAGGGCGCGCGGGGCGCACCTGGCTGATCCGCCGGCTGGCGGCGGCTCGCCGTAGCTCGGGGCTGCTCGACCGCAGGCTCGTCATCCTTCGCCGTCAGCAGGCGCTGTTCCAGCAACGGAGCCGGGACACCCGCGCCCAGGTCGAGCAGCTGGTCGCCGATGCCGAGCGGTCGGCTCTACGGGCAGCCCTCATCGCCGGGGAGGAGGCGCTTGACCCGCCGGCTCGATCGCCATCGGCGGACGTGGACATCGAGTGGTCGGCCCTGATCGGAGCCCGCTTCCCGTCCGAGGCGAGACTCCGGCTCCCCCAGGAGCCCCGGGACGCGCACGTGCCGCCGAGCGCGTCCGCCGTCGTCGCCACAGCGGCCTACCGCTCGTTGCTCGTCGCGGTCGTGGACTGTGCCGTGGCGACGGCGGCTCTGCGCGTGGTCGACGACGAGATCGCCACGACTGGTCTGCGGCTGCGCGCGATCGAGGACCACTGGATCCCCCGGATGGAACAGGCGCGGGTGGGCCTGGAGCTGATGCTCGCCGAGAATGAGAGCGAAGAGGCGGTCCGGCTCAGGTGGGCAGTCGGTTCGCGAGAGGTGCGCCCGAGCCGGGCCGGGGTCGGCCCATGACCACCGGAGCCGGGCAGGCGCTCGGTCCGCAGGCTGCGCCCGCGCGGATCCTCGTGGCGGTCGATGACTCGCCGCAGTCCCTTCGCGCCGCGCGTACAGCCATCGCGATCGCGGCCGCCACCTCCGCCAGGCTGCTCGTGGTGACAGTCGTCCAGGACGGAGTGGTCTCCCGTGCGCTCGCCCGAGCGTCGACCGAGGCAGCGGGGGTGGACCGGCTGCACACCTCGGCGGAAGCGTTGCTGCACCACGTCGAGAGGCTCGCGACCGACGAAGACGTCCATGCGGACACGGTCGAGCTGGCGGGAGAGCCCGGCATCGAGATCGTGTCCGAGGCGCGCCGATGGGCGGCGGAGCTCGTGGTCGTCGGGCGCTGCGCACAGGCGCTCCGCTCGCAGCCGGTCCTCGGCCGGGTCGCCCAACAGGTGGTGGAGCTCAGTGAGGCGCCGGTCCTGGTCGTGCCCTGATCGGTCAAGGTCGCTGGAGGTGGCCATGTTCACCGACCGCATGGAGGCAGGGCGCCGTCTCGCCGGTGCCCTGCAGGCTCTGGCCGGCGAGAACGTCGTCGTGGTCGGCCTGCCGCGTGGCGGGGTGCCGGTCGCCTTCGAGGTCGCCCGCGCGCTCGGCGCGCCCCTGGACGTGATCATCGGGCGCAAGCTCGGTGTGCCGTTCCAACCCGAGCTGGGCATGGGCGCGATCGGAGAGGGCGACGCCCGGGTCGTCGATGACGAGGTCGTCCGGCTGGCCGGGGTGACTCCCTGGGAGTTCGCCGAGGTCGAGCAGATGGAGCGGGCAGAGCTGCAGCGGCGGGTCCGGCGGTTCCGCGGCGACCGTCCGTCGGTGCCGCTCGCCGGCCGAACCGTCATCGTGGTGGATGACGGGATCGCGACGGGGTCGACCGCTCGGATGGCTTGCCAGGTGGCGAGGGCCAGAGGCGCGAGACGGGTCGTGCTCGCGGTGCCGGTGGCGCCGGTCGGCGTCGAACGCCGCATGCGGCCGGACGCGGACGAGGTCGTCTGCCTCGCCACCCCGAGCGATTTCCTAGCCATCGGCCAGTTCTACGACGACTTCGCCCAGACCCAAGACGAGGAGGTCGTCGACTTGCTGCGCAAGGCCGCCGAGCAGCCCGGGCCGGGGGTGCGGGCCGCCGCGCGTCCCGGGACAGCAGGCCTGCCGTTCGAGGACGGGGACGTCGTGGTGCCGGCCGGGGCGGTGCGGCTCCCCGCTCGCCTCACGGTGCCCGACGGCGCCCGGGGGATCGTCCTGTTCGCGCACGGCAGTGGCAGCTCGCGGCGCAGCCCGCGGAACAGGTCCGTCGCCGGCGCGCTGAACTCCGCAGGGCTGGGCACGTTGCTGCTCGACCTGCTCACGGTCGAGGAGGAGTCCGATCGGGGCAACGTGTTCGACATCGGTCTGCTGGCCGGCCGGCTCCTGGATGCAACCCGGTGGCTGCGGGCGCAGCCGCACACCGCAGGTGCCCGCATCGGCTACTTCGGAGCCAGCACCGGCGCAGGCGCCGCGCTGTGGGCCGCCGCGGACCCGGACGCTGACGTCGCTGCGGTCGTCTCGCGTGGCGGTCGTCCCGATCTCGCCGGGCCCAGGCTCGGTCTGGTCAAGGCCCCCACTCTCCTCGTCGTCGGCGGCAACGACGACGTGGTGATCAGGCTGAACCGGGACGCCCAGACCCGGCTGCGGTGCGAGAACCGGCTCGTGATCGTGCCCGGCGCCACCCACCTGTTCGAGGAGGCGGGCGCGCTTGAGGCTGTCTCGCGCCTCGCCGGCGACTGGTTCGGCAGGCACCTGGCAGGGGCAGGTCACGACGCCCACGGCTCGTGAGCCGGAACCCGAGAGGACTTATGACCCTCGCCGGGCGGTCGACGCAGGCGCACGCTGGCACCAGCGGGCGGTCCGTCCTGGGAGGCTCTGATGAGCATCGTGCAGATCATCGTTCTCGTCGGCATCGTGCTGCTGATCGTGGTGCTGTTCGCGCTGGCGATCAGGGTTGTGAAGCAGTACGAGCGTGGCGTGGTGCTCCGGTTCGGCCGCCTCCAGGGCGTTCGGGAGCCCGGATTCCGGGTGATCATCCCCTTCGTCGACGTCATGCACCGGGTGTCCCTGCGGATCGTGACGATGCCGATCCAGTCGCAGGGGATCATCACCCGCGACAACGTCAGCGTCGGCATCTCCGCGGTCGCCTACTCGCGCGTGGTCGATCCGGTGAAGTCAGTCATCGCGATCGAGAACGTCTTGGCCGCTATCGACCAGATAGCCCAGACGACGCTGCGCAAGGTGGTCGGTCAGCACACGCTGGACGAGACCCTCTCAGAGACCGACCGGATCAACATGGACATCCGCCAGATCCTCGACAGGACCACTGTCGACTGGGGTGTCGAAGTGACCCTGGTGGAGCTGAAGGACATCCAGTTGCCTGATGCGATGAAGCGTGCCATGGCCAGGCAGGCCGAAGCCGAGCGCGAGAAGCGGGCGAAGATCATCAATGCCGAGGGCGAGTCCCTGGCTGCAGCGGCGCTCGGAGAGGCGTCGGACATCATGGTCGCCCACCCGTTGGCCCTCCAGCTACGGAACCTGCAGAGCCTGGTGGAGATCGGTGTCGACAAGAACACCACGGTGGTGTTCCCGTCGCCGATCATGACCACCATCGCCGAGCTCGGCTCGTTCATCGCCGGCGAGTCCGCGGCCGCCGCCGGTACCCGGTCGGGACCAGCCGACCAGGCGCAGTCGATCGCGACAGTGCCCCCGAACAAGGCGTCCGAGGCCGCGTAGCCCCCTGAGGATCGGCGCACAGGCCGGCGTGGCGCCGGCGGTTCAGAGTTCGCTGGTGGGGCTTCGATGGCCCGGACCGGTCGTCGACCTACTCCTGGGGGGCTCCGGTGTCCAGGAGGCACGGGCAGCACGGCCCCGACGCAATCAGCCCAGCCGGACCGGTCGCGTCCCCGGCCAGCCTGCTGTCCAGCTGACAGTGCCGTGGTCGTGGACGACGAGGGCCTCGAGTCCGTCCTGCCGCGATACCCATCTCAGCGAAGCCGAGCCCATGGCCAGTGCAGCGGTGGCGCAGGCGTCGACACGGCTGAGGTGACGTCCGACCAGCGTCACCGAGGCCAGAGCGGTCGCAGCACGACCGGTGTGCGGGTCGACTACGTGAGCGCCGCGTTCGGCTGTCCCCGACGTGGCTACCGCGCCGTCCCGCATCGGCAAGGTGGCCAGCACCTCCTGCGGACGGTGCGGGTCCGCGATCCCGACGACCCAGGGGGAGCCGTCCGCACGGATGCCATGCACCTGGACGTCCCCACCCCCCGCCACACAGTGATCATGGAATCCGTGGTCCAGAAGGACTTGTGCAGCCCGCTCGACGGCCCAGCCCTTGACGATGCCGGACGGGTCGAAGTGTCCCCACGGCGAGGTCGTGAAGTACCCGTCGCTCATTGCGGCGACGTCTTGGCCCAGCCGCAAGACCTCCTTCAGGTCGCCGGACGCGTCGTCGACGCTCAGGGATCCGCTCTCGATGCGGCTGACCTCCGAGTCGGAGCGGTACGGCGAGAAGCGCGCATCGACATCGTGCAGCCCTGCGACCGCCAGACGGACCGCCTCCCGGGCCTCGGTGTCGCGACCATCGGTCCGGACGGCGAAGCTCACGACCGTACCCATCACCGGCTCGGCGTGGCGCAGCAGCGGGAGGACAGAGTCAGCCACGGGCCTGGTCGATCGCGGACTGGAGCGACTGTGCGTACCCCTCGCTGGTGTAGGTCGCACCGGAGATCACGTCGATCTGGGCGCTCTGGGCCTGGACAGCCTCCTGGGCCAGGGCCGGGCCCGCATACGCACTGATCTGCTGGTCTCGCGGGCTGTTCTCGGGGAGCTGGAGTGCCTGGACCTGGGTGATGCGCCCGTCGGCGACGGTGATCTGTACCTGCACCGGACCGTACCGGGTGTCCACGGACTGGCCGGAGACCGTCCCGGACGCGAGCGTTCCGCCGGCGCCCGACCCGGCGCCCGCGCTGGCGCCAGCCGGTGCTGGCGGTCCGACGGCACTGGCTGGCCCCCTGGCCGTCGGTGGCGATGTCTTGAACCCCAGCAGCATCACCAGGACGGCCACCGTCCCCGTCACTGCCAGCAGGACGCGTCGCACGGTCGTGCCTCCTCGGTGCTCAGAACTCGAATCCTTCGGTGTGGATGTGGTGCTCCGGTACGCCGGCACGACGCAGCGAGGCGAACGCCGCCGCGGTCATCCCGGGTGGCCCGCACAGGTAGACGTCGCGCTGGCGCACGTCCGGGACCAGTCGAGCCAGCCGGCTTCCGACGAAGGGGTCAGCCGGGCCACCGCGGTGTCCGACGGCGTAGTGCACGACCCGGCCGCGGGTCCGGGAGATCTCATCCAGCTCGCGGTGCAGCACGATGTCCGCGTCGGATCCGGCCCGGTAGATGAGCTCGACGTCTCCTAGACGTCCCGGGAGGGATTCGAACAGGGCGCGCAACGGGGTGATGCCGACACCGCCCGCCACCAGTAAGACCTTGTTCTGGGTGCGGCGGGCCTGAGTCAGGGCGCCGAACGGGCCTTCGGCTATCACCCTGGTCCCCGGGGTGATCCGCGCGAGCGTGGCCGAGTGGTCGCCCAGGTCCTTAACCGTGAATCGAAGGAACTGGCGGTGAGGCGGCGCCGAGAGCGAGTACGGGTGTGACTGCCACCAGCCGTCGCGGGTGAGGAACCGCCATCGGAAGAAGTGCCCTGCCTCGGCCTGGAGCTCGTCGAGGTGACGGCCCGAAACGACCACGGAGACCACGTCGGGGGCCTCCCGGACGATGTGGGACACGCGCATCCGGTGCCGGAGATTCTGTCGGGTCGGGACGGCGACCCGGAACCAGAGGAGCAGGACCGCAGCTCCGGCGTACAGGATGCTCCAGTAGGTGCGTGCCGGTGCGCTCGCCATGAACTGCGCACCGTTGGCGAACGTGTGCGCGAACGACAGCGCCAGTGCTAGATAGGTGTAGAAGTGCAGGTAGTACCAGGTCTCGTACCGCAGTCGGGCGCGCGCCGCGCGCATTGACACCACGCCCACGCCCACGAAGAGTCCGAGCGCGACCGTCGCCATCATGATGTCGGCGTAGGCGAAGAGCAGGGTGTGCGTCTGCGTCACGGGGGAGGCGCCCGTGGTGGCGGCATAGCCGAGCACGATCAGCATGGCATGAGCGACGAGCAGGCAGATGACGTACCGGCCGCCCATTGAGTGCCACCGGGCCAGCCGATCGGTGCCCACCCCTCGCTCGACGCCGGGGATGCGCGCCATCAGCAGGACGAGGACGACGCAGCCGTAGCCGCCCAGGAGGCCGGTGATCCGGCCGGCGTTGGTGAGCCAGTCGGCGGGGCCGTGCAGGTCCGGGGGCGTACTGACGAACCAGAGCCCGACAGCGACGAAGGCACCCAGCCCGACCAGGACGAGCAGGGTTGTCGGCTGCAGTCCCAGCGCAGCCCTGCCGGGCGTCGAACGTGCAGCTGTCGACGACGTCCGCGCGGCCGTGCTCGTCACGGCATCGAGCGTGGGGGATGAACATGAGAGGAACCTGAACGTCGCGACCGTCCCGGCCGGTCTACGCCAGGTAAACCCCGTGTCAGCCTCAGTGCTGCACCCACGTCGTGGTCCACCAGGACGAGCTGGCGAGTGCCAGGACACCGAGCAGGACACCGGCGAACAGACTCACGCCCAGCACGGCCAGCCGGCCCGGTCCGCCGCGGACCTGCCGTGAACGTGACTGCGCGGATCCGACCGCACGCAACGCCGGCACGGTGCGGGCGAGCACGTGGAGGGTCATCACGGCGAACCAGACGATGAAGCTCGCCTTGTGCAGCGTCGTCATGCTCACGTCGAGGCCGCCGGCGCCGACGAGCGGCCGCAGCCCGTCCGCGCCCATGACGACAAGACCGAGACCGGAACCGAGTACCGCCAACGTGCTCACGATCACGAGCGGGCCGAGGATCCGCAGAACGAGTGGGGGAGGACCGGCCAGGCGGTAGTCCTGATCTCCGCCGTAGTACCGGAGGAAACGCCATCCCGTCGTCGCGGTCTTCAGCAGGACCGGCGGTACGACCACGGCCCCGACGAGGATGTGCACGCCGAGCAGGCTGCCCAGCGCCAGCAGCGTCGCACCCTCGACGGCCAGGAGCACCAGCAGGACCAGTCCGGTCCACGAGGTGAGCCGGGCGTTCCCGGCGGGTCCACCGGTCCGACCCCGCACGGGGTCGTCGCGGTGCGTCCGACCGCTGGCCGTCGCCATGAGGTCGCCGAGAGGCTCGGGCCTTGCGCCGTTTCGATACAGGTCCACCATCCACAGATACCGTCCGCCCGGTAAGGGGCTGGCAAACGGACCCTCAGCCTGCGCGCGTATCGTGGCTGACGTGTATGAGCAGATCGCCCGAAACAAGCGTCGAGCGGTCGTCTACATCGGGCTGTTCTTCCTCGTGTGGATCGGGGTCGGGGCGGTCCTCGGTTGGCTCGTCGGCGCCTCGTCCGCATCCTCGTCGTCGACCGCCGGGGACGTCGTCGTTGGGATGGTCGTCGCGGGGCTGCTCGCGCTGGCCGGGATCGCGTTCACGTTGACCTCGGGGGCCGGTCTGGTGCTCTCGGTGTCCGGCGCGCACCCGGCGGACCCAGGCCAGTACCAGCAGCTCCACAACATCGTCGAGGCGCTCGCCATCGGCGACGGCCTTCCCAAGCCGCAGGTCTACGTGATCGCCGACCCGTCCCCGAATGCGTTCGCCACCGGCATCAGCCCAGCGAAGGCCGCCATCACCGCGACCACGGGGCTCCTAGACACGATGAACAGGGAAGAGCTGGAGGGCGTCCTCGGGCACGAGATGAGCCACATCAAGAACTACGACGTGCGGCTCATCCTGATCGTCAGCACCCTGATCGGCATGGCCGGCTTGCTGGCGAGCCTGGTCTGGCGGAGCGCGTTCTACATGCGACCGCGTGGTCGGGACTCGGACCAGATGATGCTGCTCGTCTTCGCGGCCGGTGCTCTGCTGGCCGTCGTCGCGTTCATCGTCGGCCCGCTGGTCCGGCTGGCACTGTCACGACGACGCGAGTCGTTGGCCGACGTGAGCAGCGTCGAACTGACCCGCAACCCGGCGGGCCTCATCAGCGCGCTGCGCAAGCTCGAGGCCAACGACAAGCCGTTCGCGAAGTTCAACCACGCCACCGCGGCCATGTGCATCGACGACCCGCTGCAGCACCACGGGGACTGGTTCCATCATCTCTTCGACACCCATCCGCCGCTCGCGGAGCGCATCGCGGTGCTCGAGCAGATCGCCAGCGGACAGACGGCTTAAGTTGTCTGTCCGGTACTGCTGAAGCTCGCGCTGGGCACCGCCCGATCGTCGGCGTCGGCCGCGAAGTACTCCGCTGACCGGAATCCCAGCGGTCTTGCCATCAGGTTCCGGGGGAAGCTCTGCAACGCGGTGTTGAAGTCCCGCACGCTCGTGTTGTAGTACCGCCGCGCGAACTCGATCTTGTCCTCCGTCGCCGTCAGCTGCTCCTGCAGGTCCCTGAAGTTGTCGGCGGCCTTCAGCTGGGGATAGTTCTCGGACACGGCGAACAACGACCGCAGCGACCGGGTCAACGTGTCTTCGGCGGGAGCTACCTTGGCCGGGTCGCCCGTGGCCCCGGCGTTCACCGCCGCCGCCCGCGCGTTGGTGACGGACTCGAACGTCCCGCGCTCGTGGGCTGCGTACCCCTTCACCGTCTCGACCAGGTTCGGGATCAGGTCGTGCCGGCGTCTGAGCTCGACATCGATCTGCGACCAGGCTTCCTGGGTGCGGTTGCGCCTCTTGACCAAGCCGTTGAACGCGATCGCAAGGACGACGACGACCAGGACGACGACGACCAGGATGAGAAGCGGCGCGTTCATGATCGATTCCCCTTAGCCCTTGCGATCACGCTAGCGCACGCCACCGGCGGGGCCGGTGGGGCAGTGGGGCTGACGCAGGTCGTGGCGCAGGTCGTGGGGCGGGCAGGGCTCGAACCTGCGACCCAGGGATTATGAGTCCCCTGCTCTGACCAGCTGAGCTACCGCCCCGCAGCGGCGAGCAGCCTACCGAGGCCCCCTGAGCCCCCGGCCGGCCCGATCAGGCCGCGACACGGGGCCCGATCCGAGCGGGGTGCTTGGGGCAGACGGTACGGATGGGGCACAATGCCCGCATCGTCCCTCGGGATACCGCGTGGACGGACGGCGAGGCCGCTGGGGAAGGCGTCCCTCGACAACCGTCCGACCCAAGGAGCCCCAGGTGACGACTCGCGGTGTGGTCTACGTCCACTCGGCCACCTCTGCGTTGTGCCCGCACGTCGAATGGGCGTTGGCGGGGGTGCTCGGCATGCGCGTCTCCCTCGACTGGACCCCGCAGCCTGCCGAGCCGGGCCTGTGGCGGGCCGAGCTGTCCTGGACCGGCGAGCCCGGGACGTCGTCCAAGCTCGCCTCGGCGCTGCGCGGCTGGCTGCATCTGCGCTACGAGGTGACCGAGGAGCCGACGGCCGGGTTCGAAGGCGCTCGGTACTCGTACACCCCCGAGCTGGGGGTCTTCCATGCGATCACGGGCGTGCACGGGGACTTGATGGTGCCCGAGGACCGGCTGCGCGCGGCGATGGTCCGGGCGACGGCGAAGGCGACGCCGATCGAGGACGAGCTGGACAAGCTGCTCGGCAAGCCGTGGGACGACGAGCTCGAGACTTTCAGGTGGGCCGGCGAGGGTGCCCCTGTCCGCTGGCTGCACCAGGTCGTCTGACCGCCGGAACCCGGCCGGACGACAGGACCTACGGGCAGGTAAGGCCGAATTCCGGCCTTACCTGCCCGTAGGTTTCCAGGGGATCGAGCCTCAGAGCGGGATGTTGCCGTGAGCGCCGCGCACGGCCGGCGCCTCGGAGATCGCTCGGGCGACCGCGGTGCGGGTGACGCCGGGGTCGATGACCTCGTCGACGACGCCGATCGCGATGGCCCGGTCGATGCCGCCGGCGATCAGCTCGTGCTCGTCGGCGAGCTCTTGCTCGAGGGCCGGACGCAGGTCGTCGGGCGCGTCGGCCAGCCGTCGCCGGTGCAGCACCCGGACAGCAGCGACCGAGCCCATGACGGCGACGGTCGCACCGTCCCACGCGAAGACTTTGGTCGCGCCCAGCGCGCGGGCGTTCATGGCGATGTACGCGCCGCCGTACGCCTTGCGGGTCACGACGGTCACCCGTGGCACGACGCACTCGGCGAAGGCGTGCAGCAGCTTGGCGCCGCGACGCACGACGCCCTCCCACTCCTGGGCGACCCCGGGCAGGTAGCCGGGAACGTCCACGAGCACGACGAGCGGGACGCCGAGCGCGTCGCACATCCGCACGAACCGTGCGGCCTTCTCGGCGGAGGCTGAGTCCAGGCAGCCGCCGAGCCGCAACGGGTTGTTGGCCACGACGCCGACGGTGCGACCCCCGAGCCGACCGAGCGTGGTGACGATGTTCGGGGCCCAGCGCTCGTGCAGCTCGATCGCGCTGCCCACGTCGAGCAGCCCGCCGACCAGCGGATGCACGTCGTAGGCGCGCTTGGCGCTGTCGGGGAGCAGCCCGCCGAGGTCGGCGTCGGCCACCTCCCCGAGCGTGCCCTGCTGTCCGAGCAGCGATGCCACCGAGCGGGCGGCTTCCATGGCCTCGGTCTCGGAGTCGGTCGTGATGTGGACGACGCCGCTGCGGCGGCCGTGCGGCTCGGGACCACCGAGCCGTTCCATGTCGACCTCTTCGCCGGTGACCGAGCGGACGACGTCCGGCCCGGTGACGAACACCCGGCCGGCCGGACCCATGATCACGATGTCGGTGAGCGCCGGACCGTACGCCGCGCCGCCGGCGGCCGCACCGAGCACGACGGAGATCTGCGCGATCCGCCCGGACGCCCGCGTCATGATCGCGAAGACCTCGCCGACCGCGTGCAGCGACAGGACTCCCTCGCGCAGCCGGGCGCCGCCGGAGTGCCAGAGGCCGATGACCGGGCAGTTGTCCGCGAGCGCCCGCGCGTAGGCGGCGAGGATCACCTTGCAACCGGCCGACCCCATGGCGCCGCCCTGCACGGTCGGGTCGGAGGCGAACGCCACCGCCTGACCGCCGTTGATCCGGCCGACCCCGGCGAGCATCCCGCTGTCGTCCTCGGCGGTGATGGTCGTGAACGAGCCGGCGTCGAACAGCGCGGCCATCCGGACCTTGGGGTTGCGCGGGTCCGCCGCCGGTGCCGCGGCCGCGGTCGCCGCCTGCACCGCGGGTTTGCCGTCCTTGGCCTCGGCAATGGTCACGGGGCGCTCCGGAACAGCACGGCGACGTTGTGCCCGCCGAAGCCGAAGGAGTTGTTCAGCGCGGCGAGCCGTCCGCCCGCGGTGCTCGCCGCAAGCGGTCGTGGCGAGCCGCTGACCACGTCCAGGCGCACCTCGTCGTCGGGGTCCTCGAGGTTGATCGTCGGGGGCGCGACCTTGTCGTGCAGGGCCAGGACGGTGGCGATCGACTCGATCGCGCCGGCTGCGCCGAGCAGGTGCCCGGTCATCGACTTCGTCGCGGAGACCGCGGCGTGGTCGGCCGCGTCGCCGAGCGCGCCCCGGATGGCGTTGGCCTCGGCGACGTCGCCCTGCGGGGTGGAGGTGGCGTGCGCGTTGACGTGCACGATCTCGTCCGATGTCGCGCCGGCGTCCGCGATCGCGGCACGGATCGCCCGGATCGCGCCGGACCCGTCCGGGTCGGGCTGGGCGATGTGGTGCCCGTCCGAGGTGATGCCGATGCCGTCCACCGTCGCGTAGACCCGGGCCCCGCGCGCGGCGGCGTGCTCGGCGGACTCGAGCACGAGGACGCCCGCGCCCTCGCCGAACACGAAGCCGTCCCGCCCCTTGTCGTACGGGCGGGAGGCGCGCTCCGGCTCGTCGTTGCGCTTGGACAGCGCCATCATCGAGGCGAACGCTGCCAGCGGGAGCGGGTGGATGCACGCTTCGGTACCGCCCACGACCACGATGTCGGCCCGACCGGAGCGGATCATCTGCACCCCGGCCGAGACTGCCTCGGCGCCGGACGCGCACGCCGACACGGGGGTGTGGACGCCCGCCTGGGCGCCCAGCTCCAGCCCCACCCAAGCCGCCGGACCGTTCGGCATGAGCATGGTGATGGTGTGCGGGGACACCCGCCGCGGGCCCTTCTCGCGCAGGGTGTCCCACGCGTCCAGCAGGCTGATCGCGCCGCCGATGCCGGTCCCGATGACGACGCCGAGCCGCTCGGGGTCGGGCTGCGGCGAGCCGGCGTCGGCCCACGCCTCCCGCGACGCGATGAGCGCCAGCTGCTCGGTGCGGTCGAGCTTGCGCGCCTCGACCCGGTCCATCACCTCGAGCGGTTCGACGGCCACCGTGCCGGCGAACCGGACGGGCAGGTCCGCGGCCCACTCCTGGGTGAGCGTGCGGATGCCCGACCGCCCGGCCAGCATCCCCGCCCACGTCGTGGCGACGTCGCCGCCGAGCGGGGAGGACGCGCCCAGCCCGGTGACCACCACGGTGCTCCGGTCGGGCCGGTCGGTCTGCTCGCCCACTTCGGTCGTTCCTCCTCGTGCGTCGGTGTCGGGGGCGGTGCCGGCGGTCAGCCGCCGGCCTTCGCGATGTACGTGACGGCGTCGCCCACGGTCTGCAGGCCCTTCACGTCGTCGTCCGGGATCTTCACGTCGAAGCGCTCCTCGGCGGCCACGACGACCTCGACCATGGACAGCGAGTCGATGTCCAGGTCGTCGATGAACGACTTGTCCATCTGGACGTCTTCGACCGGGACGCCGGCGACCTCGTTCACGATGTCGGCGAGGCCGGAGAGGATCTCCTGCTGGGTGGCCATGCTGGGGGTGCTCCTTCGGGGAGGGGTGCCGACCGCGGGCGCGGACGGTGCGGGGTGAGGTTATCGGGGAGCGCGGGCGGCGGCTCTCACGGCAGGATCACGACCTGGGCGGCGAACGACAGGCCGGCACCGAACCCGATCAGCAGGGCCACCCCGCCGTGCGGGGCCTGCCCGCTGTCGAGCATGCGCTCCATGGCGAGCGGGACCGACGCAGCCGAGGTGTTGCCGGTGTCGACGATGTCCCGGGCGACCGCGACCGTGTCGGGGAGCTCGAGCTTCTTGACCATGGCGTCGATGATCCGCAGGTTGGCCTGGTGCGGGATGAAGGCGTCCAGGTCGGCCGCGGTGATGCCCGCCGCGGCCAGGGCCTGCTCGCAGACGGGCGCCATCTGGAACACCGCCCACCGGAACACCTGCTGCCCGTTCATGGCCAGGGTCGGGAACTTGTGCCCCGGATCGTCCTTGAGCACCTGCCACGACTCGGTCTGCGTGATCGCGCTGGACTGGCTGCCGTCGGCGCCCCACACGACCGGTCCGATCCCGGGGGAGGCCGCGCGGCCGACGACGGCCGCGCCCGCGCCGTCGCCGAACAGGAACGCCGTCCCGCGGTCGTACGGGTCGACCATGTCGGTCAGCTTCTCGACGCCGACGATGAGGACGTGCTCGGCGGTGCCGGCGCGGACCATGTCGTTGGCGAGGGCCAGCGCGTGGCAGAAGCCGGCGCAGGCCGCGGAGATGTCGAACGCCGCGGCGTTCGTCGCGCCGAGCCGGTTGCCGAGGATCGCGGCCGCGGACGGGGTCTGCCACAGGTGCGTGACGGTGGCGACGATCACGCAGCTGAGCTGGTCGGCGGTGACGCCGGCATTGGCCAGGGCCTTCTCCGCGGCAACGGCGGACATGTCGATGACGGACTCGTCGGCGGCCGCGGCGTGCCGGGTGACGATCCCGGACCGCTCGCGGATCCACTCGTCGGAGGAGTCGATCCGGGTGACGACGTCCTCGTTGGTGATGACCTGGGCGGGGCGGTAGCCGCCGACCCCGAGGATGCGCGCGTGGGTGGCCCCCGCCTTGGTGGTGGCCAGGGCCGTCTTGCGGCTCTTCGCTTCGCCGCTCATGCGGGCACCGCCTCGGGGTGGAGCCGGACCAGGGGCTGGCCCGGGGCGACCGGGTCTCCGTCCTCGACCAGCCACTCGACCACGTGACCGCCGTGCGGCGCCAGCACGGGCTGCTCGTCGCGGAGGGTGATGACCATCCCGACGGACTGGCCGGGAGACAGCTGGGCGGCCTGCTCCGAGCGCCGGAAGGTTCCCTTGGCCGGTGCGACCAGCAGGCGCCAGGTGGGGGAGTCGTTGACCGGGTTCGTGCTGCCGTGCCGGCGGACCAGGTCGCGGGCCGCGTCCAGGTCGTCCGGCGTCTTCAGGGCGACGACCTCGACGCCGGGGATGGCGCGCTTGGCCAGCCCCGTCAGGGTGCCCGCCGGCGGCAGCTCGAGCAGCCCGGTGACGCCGAGGTCGGACATCGTCCGCATGCACAGGTCCCAGCGGACCGGGTTCGCCAGCTGGTCGACCATCCGGGCCAGGACCGCGCGCCCGTCGTGCACCACGGCACCGTCGCGGTTGGACAGCAGCCTGGTGCGCGGGTCGTGGGTGCTGACCGATCCGGCCAGTGCGCGCAGGTGTCCGGCGGCGGACGCCATGTGCTCGGTGTGGAAGGCGCCGGCGACCTCCAGCGGTCGCAGCCGGGCGCCCTCGGGCGGGTCGGCCTGCAGCGCGGCCAGCTGCTCCAGCGTGCCGCCGGCGACGATCTGCCCGGCGCCGTTCTCGTTGGCCGCGACCAGGCCGTGCTCGGCCAGCTTGGCCAGGACCGTGTCCCGGTCGCCGCCGAGGATCGCGGTCATGCCGGTCGGGGTGGCCGCCGCGGCCTCCGCCATGGCCCGGCCGCGCTCGCGCACGAGGACCATGGCCTGCTCGGCCGAGATCACGTGCGCGGCGGCCGCCGCGGTCAGCTCGCCGACCGAGTGGCCGGCGCCGACGCCGACCAGCCGGAACGCCTCGGTCGGGTGCGGGAACAGCTCGAGCAGCGGGAGCAGGCCGGCGGCCACGATGAGCGGCTGCGCGACTGCGGTGTCCCGGATCGTCTCCGCGTCGGCCTCCGTGCCGAAGTGGGCCAGATCCATGCCCGCACATGCGGACAGCCAGTTCAGCCGAGGACGCACCTGGGGGAGCTCGAGCCAGGGGGCGAGGAAACCGGGGACCTGGGCGCCCTGTCCGGGCGCGACGATGGCGAGCACGGGGTCCACGCTTCCGCAGTCGGGCCGGTGCAAGCGGTATCGACCTCGACGACGTTGCGGGTCCGAAGTTAGAGGTTTCCTACAAGATCGGTGTCGTCGAGGCGGCCGAGGGCGAGCGCCAGCCGCAGCGCGAACGCCCCGCGCGGCTCGGTCGGGACGAAGCCGGTGAGGCCGCCCACGCGCCGAAGCCGGTACCGGACGGTGTTGGGGTGCACGAACAACGCCCGGGCGGCGCCCTCGATCGAGCCGGACGCCTCCAGGTACGCGGTCAGCGTGCTCAGGAGGTCCCCGCTGGTGCCCACGATCGGCCGGAAGCCCTGTGCGACCAGCCGGGCCCGGGCCAGCGGGTCGCCGTCCAGCGCGCGCTCGGGCAGCAGCTGGTCGGACGCCACCGGCCGCGGTGCGGACGGCCAGGCGGCGGCGGCTCGGAGCCCGGCGACCGCCTCCGCGGCCGACCTTCCCGCCTCGGTCAGGTCGGAGACGACCGGCCCGACCACCACCGGCCCGGGCGCGAACTGCGCGGCGAAGTGCCGGGCCGGCTTGACGGCGTCCGCGTCCCGAACCCCGTCGACCGCGACCACGAGCCGGTCGCCGTGCACCGCGCTGATCGCGTCCAGCCCGGTCGCGCGGGCCGCCCGCTGCACGCCTTCGGCGACCGCGTCGGGAGCAGCGTCCCTGGCCAGGCCGACGAGGACCGCGACATTGCCGCGTTGCCCCCAGCCGAGCGCGGACGCCCGGCTCCGAACCGGCTCGTCGACCTCGCCGCGCAGGAGCGCGTCCACGACGAGGGCCTCCAGCCTGGCGTCCCAGGCGCCGCGTGACTCGGCCGCCTGCGCGTAGACCTGGGCGGCGGCGAAGGCGATCTCCCGCGAGTAGCGCAGCACGGACTCGCGCAGCATCTGCTCGTCGCCCGGGGCGGCGAGCTCCGCGGCGTTGTCCTCGACGACCGCGATCGTCACCCGGATCAGCTCGACCGTCTGCTGCAGGGTCACCGCCCGGGCCAGCTCGCGTGGCGCCGTCCCGAACACGTCCGCGGTGATGGCCGGCTCCGGCCCGGGGTCGCGGAACCACTCGATGAACGCGGCGATGCCCGCCTGGGCGACCAGCCCGACCCAGGACCGCTGGTCGGGCGGCATCGCGGCGTACCAGGGCAGGGTCTCGTCCATGCGCTCGATCGCCTCGGCGGCGAGCCGGGAGATGGCCCGCTCCAGCCGGCGGACGGTGGCCACCGGACCCGTACTCACCCGGCCAGACTAGGGGGACCCCTGCGACTCGTGTTGTCCAACTCCCACAACCCCCCGGCCCCTTCGGGGCGAGGGAGGGAGTGCGGGCGGGCCTAGCCTGGGCGGGTGGGTGCCCGGGAGTCGGCGACGGTCGCGCTGCGGCGGATCGCGTACCTCCTGGAGCGGGCGCTGGAGCCGACGTACCGGGTGCAGGCCTTCCGCACGGCGGCCGCGGTGGTCGACGACCTGGACGAGGCCGACCTGGCGGCCCGGCTGCGGGCCGGGACCCTCAAGGAGCTGCCCGGCATCGGCGCCGTCACCGAGCGGGTCATCGTGCAGGCCGCGGCGGGCGAGGTCCCGGAGTACCTGGGACGGCTCGAGGCCGAGCACGACGGTCCGGTCGCGGCCGGGGGCGCCGAGCTGCGGGCCCGGCTGCGCGGTGACCTGCACACGCACTCGGACTGGTCCGACGGCGGCTCGCCGATCCGCGAGATGGCGCTGGCGGCGCGGGACCTCGGGCACGAGTACGTCGCGCTCACCGACCACTCGCCCCGGCTCACGGTCGCCAACGGCCTGTCGGCTGGAGCGACTGCTCCGGCAGCTCGACATCGTGGCCGCGCTGAACGAGGAGCTGGCGCCGTTCCGGATCCTGACCGGCATCGAGGTGGACATCCTCGACGACGGCTCGCTCGACCAGGACCCGGCGCTGCTGGCCCGCCTCGACGTCGTGGTCGCCTCGGTGCACTCCAAGCTGCGGATGCCCTCGGCGTCCATGACCCCGCGGATGGTCGCCGCGATCGCCAACCCGGCCGTCGACGTGCTGGGTCACTGCACCGGCCGGATGGTGACGGGCAACCGCAACCGGCCGGAGTCGGAGTTCGACGCGGAGATCGTCTTCGAGGCGTGCCGGCGGTTCGGGGTCGCCGTCGAGGTGAACTCCCGCCCCGAGCGCCTCGACCCGCCGCGCCGCCTGCTGGGGCTCGCGGTCGAGACGGGCTGCCTGTTCTCGATCGACACCGACGCGCACGCCCCCGGCCAGCTCGACTGGCAGCCGTACGGCTGCGAGCGCGCGCAGGAGTGCGGTGTCGGAGCCGACACGGTGATCGACACGTGGCCGCTGGCGGACGTCCTCGCCCACGGCCACCGCAGCGGTTGAGCCTACGAGTCGCCCATCGACAGACCCGGGTCGGCGGCTCGGACGTCCAGCAGCTGGTACTTCTCGATGGCCTTGCCCGGCAGCGCGGCGTCGACCTCGCCCCGCCGTACCAGCGCCTCCAGCGTCGCCACCGTGATCGACTCCGCGTCCACCTTGAAGTGCCGGCGCAGTGCGCCGCGGGTGTCCGACAACCCCCAGCCGTCCGTGCCGAGCGCCGTCAGCTCGCCGCCGGGCACCCACGGCTGGATCTGGTCCTGCACCGCGCGCATGAAGTCCGACACCGCCACCACCGGGCCCGGGCGGCCGGTCAGCTGCCCTGTCACGAACGCCGTACGGGGCGTGTCGCCCGGCTCGAGCAGGTTGCGCCGGTCCACGTCCACCCCGTCCCGGCGCAGCTCGTTCCACGACGTCACCGACCACACGTCGGCGTGCACGCCCCAGTCGTCGCGCAGCAGCTCGGCCGCGCGCAGCGCCCACTGCATGGCCACGCCGGACGCCAGCACCTGGGCCCGCGGGGCGTCCGCCGGGGCGTCGGCCGCCGAGTACAGGTACATCCCGCGCAGCAGCGACGTGACGTCGAGCCCCTCGGGCTCGACGGGCTGCACGTAGGGCTCGTTGTAGATCGTCAGGTAGAAGAAGACGTCCTCGGGCTGGTCGCCGTACATCCGGCGCAGCCCGTCCTTGACGATGTGCCCGACCTCGAAGCCGAACGCCGGGTCGTAGTGCACCACCGCCGGGTTGGTCGAGGCGAGCAGCGGCGAGTGGCCGTCCTCGTGCTGCAGGCCCTCGCCGTTCAGGGTCGTCCGCCCGGCGGTGGCGCCGAGGACGAAGCCGCGGGCCATCTGGTCCCCGGCCGCCCAGAAGCCGTCCCCCGTCCGCTGGAAGCCGAACATCGAGTAGAAGACGTAGATCGGGATCATCGGCTCGCCGTGGGTGGCGTACGACGTCCCGGCCGCGGTGAACGAGGCGACCGACCCGGCCTCGTTGATCCCCTCGTGCAGGATCACGCCGGTCTCGGACTCCTGGTACGACAGCACCAGCTCGCGGTCCACCGACAGGTACCGCTGCCCGAGCGGGTTGTAGATCTTCTGCGTCGGGAACAACGAGTCCATCCCGAACGTGCGCGCCTCGTCCGGGATGATCGGGACGAACCGCGCGCCGATCTCGGGGTCCTTGAGCAGCTCCTTGAGCAGGCGTACGAAGGCCATCGTCGTCGCGACCAGCTGCTTGCCGGAGCCGCGGCGCATCACCTCGTACGGCGCGTCGCCCGGCAGGGTCAGCGGTTTCGCGGCGGTGCGCCGCTCGGGCAGGTAGCCGCCCAGCGCATGCCGCCGCTCGTGCAGGTACCGGATCACGTCCGAGTCGGCGCCGGGGTGGTAGTAGGGCGGCAGCTTCTCGTCCAGCTGCTCGTCGCTGATCGGGATCTGCAGCCGGTCGCGGAACTCCTGCAGGTCCTCGAGCGACAGCTTCTTCATCTGGTGCGTGGCGTTGCGGGCCTCGAAGTGGCTGCCGAGGGTCCAGCCCTTGATCGTCTTGGCCAGGATCACCGTCGGCTGCCCGGAGTGCTCGGTGGCCGACTTGTAGGCGGCGTAGAGCTTGCGGTAGTCGTGCCCGCCGCGCTGCAGGGCCCAGATCTCCTCGTCGGTCCAGTCCTCGACCATCTTGCGGGTCCGCGGGTCGCGGCCGAAGAAGTTCTCGCGGATGAACCCGCCGTTCTCCGCCTTGAACGTCTGGTAGTCCCCGTCCGGGGTGGTGTTCATGATGTTGACCAGGGCGCCGTCGGTGTCAGCGGCCAGCAGCTGGTCCCAGTTGCGCCCCCAGACGACCTTGATGACGTTCCAGCCGGCGCCGCGGAAGAGCGCCTCCAGCTCCTGGATGATCTTGCCGTTGCCGCGCACCGGGCCGTCCAGCCGCTGCAGGTTGCAGTTCACGACGAACGTGAGGTTGTCGAGCTCCTCGCGGGCCGCCAGCCCGATGGCGCCCACGGACTCGACCTCGTCCATCTCGCCGTCGCCCAGGAACGCCCAGACGTGCTGGTCGGTCGTGTCCTTGATCCCGCGCGCGTTCAGGTACTTGTTGAACCGCGCCTGGTAGATCGCGTTGAGCGGCCCCAGGCCCATCGAGACCGTCGGGAACTCCCAGAAGTCCGGCATCAGCCGGGGGTGCGGGTAGGAGGACAGCCCGCGGTCCGAGTGCGTCAGCTCCTGCCGGAACCCGTCCAGCTGGTCGGTGCTCAGCCGGCCCTCGAGGAACGCCCGGGCGTACATGCCGGGTGAGGCATGGCCCTGGAAGTAGATCTGGTCGCCGCCGCCGGGGTGGTCCTTGCCGCGGAAGAAGTGGTTGAAGCCGACCTCGTACAGCGAGGCCGACGAGGCGTACGTCGAGATGTGGCCGCCGACCCCCACGCCGGGTCGCTGCGCGCGGTGGACCATGATCGCGGCGTTCCACCGGCAGTACGCCCGGATCCGTCGCTCGACCCACTCGTCGCCCGGGAACCAGGGCTCCTGCTCCGGGGTGATCGTGTTGATGTAGTCCGTGGTGGTCAGCGAGGGAACCCCGACGGCGCGCTCCCTGGCCCGCTGCAGCAGGCTCAGCATGAGGAACCGCGCACGGTAGGGACCGGCCCTGTCGATGACCTCGTCGAGCGACTCGCGCCACTCCTGGGTCTCTTCGGGGTCGACGTCGACCAGCTGCGTGGGCAGGCCGGCGTTGATGAGCGGGAGGCGGTCGCGTCCGGTGGTCACACCCCATTCTGTCCCCTGGGCAAATGGGGCGTCACCTCCCGACTCGCGGCACGCAGGTGGGCGAAGGACTTGCACCGGGGGTGCCCCCTCCGGTGGACTACGCGCCAACGAGGTCCGGGCACCCGCCCGGCCCCGAGGCGAGAGGACCCACCCGTGAGCGCGACCGCGGACGCCGCGGAGCACCACCGTCAGCTGGCCGCCCGGCTGGCCCTGCAGCAGGGCCAGGTCGTCCAGGAGATCGGGTGGGACGAGGACTGCGACGAGGGCCTGCGGGTCGCGGTCGAGCACGTCATCGGCAGCTCCCTCGTCGACGAGGACTACGACGACGTCGTCGACGCCGTGGTGCTGTGGTGGCGCGACGGCGACGGCGACCTGGTGGACGCCCTGGTCGACGCGCTCGGGCCACTGGCCGACGGCGGCGTCATCTGGCTCCTCACCCCCAAGGCCGGCCGTCCCGGCCACGTCGAGCCGTCCGACATCGGCGAGGCCGCGCCGACGGCCGGGCTGTCCGCGACCTCCAGCGTCGCCGCCGCGGCGGACTGGTCCGGCACGCGGCTGGTCACCCCCCGGTCGCCCCGGCGCTGACCCCGACTTGTCGAAGGGACGGACGATGATCGAGATCGGGCAGGAGGCGCCGGACTTCGCGCTGGTCGACCAGCACGGGGAGCCGGTAACGCTGTCGCAGTTCCGCGGGAGCAAGAACGTCGTGCTGCTCTTCTATCCCTACGCGTTCAGCAGCACCTGCACCGGCGAGCTGTGCGAGATCCGCGACCGCCTCGCCAGCTTCGACAACGACGAGACCGTCACGCTCGCCGTCTCGATCGACCACAAGTACACGCTGCGGGCATTCGCTGACCAGGAGGGCTACATGTTCCGGCTGCTGGCCGACTTCTGGCCGCACGGGGCTGTCGCGACCGAGTACGGCGTGTTCGTCGAGGCGAAGGGCGCCGCCAAGCGGGGCACGTTCATCATCGACAAGGCCGGGATCCTGCGGTGGTCGGTCATCCACGAGATGGGCGAGGCCCGGGACGCCGACGACTACGAGAAGGCCCTCGCCGCCCTCCCCACCTGACCCGCTCCCGGCCGCGCCTGCGCGAAACCTACGGGCAGGTACGAGCACTTTTCGGCCTTACCTGCCCGTAGGTTACGAGGGGGCGCGCGCCGGTACGCTCTGGGCCCGGGCGCATAGCTCAGTTGGTCAGAGCACCTGCCTTACAAGCAGGAAGTCGCAGGTTCGAGCCCTGCTGCGCCCACAAAGCCGGACGGTCCGAGTCCGTTCGCCGGTATCCCTCACCCATGGCGGTCCGCGAACCGTTGCCAGGCAGGTTGGGCCGTCCCTACAGTCCGAGTAGACCTCATGTGGCGCCAGGGCCTGCGCCCGTCATCGCCATGCTGACCCTGCCGTAGCGGCACCTCCCGCTGCTACCGACCTCGAGCGCTGCACCAGCCGCGGCCCCAGGAGCATGGCCTTCTGCTCCGGCGCCTCGCCGACGATGGATCGCGCACAGTTGATGGCCAGGATCTCGGTGGCCAGAGCCCAGCGCGCGAGCGGGCCGTGGAGCGCGTCCTGAACCCGCCACGCGCCAAGTTCGTCGGTGAGTCCGAAACCGAACCCGGTCATGGCGTGGCCGACGAGGTCGTGGACGGCACGAAAGCGGTCGAACGGGCCTCCGTAGTCACAGCCCAGCAGGGGGTGGAGCGGCTCGCGGCTTACAGCCGCAGTGGTCACCTCGAGAACGCGGCATGCGCGTACGGCTGCGATGAGCTCCGCATCACTGTCGTACGGGTTCCGACCGCGGGTGAAGACGATCCGTACCGCGCGCGGTCGGGGGACATTGACGAGGGCATCAAAGAGTCGGTCCGTCTCCTGCTGCAGGTGCTCATAGGCGGCTGCCACAAGAGGGTGGCGCGGTGTGCTCTTGGCGCTCAGGTACGAGTCGCCGACCTCGGCGGCTACACCGCCCGCGGTCAAGCCGGCGGTTGCCACGACTTGCGCCATGCGACAGACCTCCTGCGCATCTCGATTGCCGCCAGTTGACCGCTCGCCCCGGCAGCCGTCAAGGGCGGCCCCTGGGGCGTCGAAAGCGTCCAGAGCGGCGACTCGGGCATGCCCCCGCGTGACAGTCCGGGTGTGTCACGCGGCCGTAGCTGTCCGTTTTGAGACGGTTCTGCTTGAGACGCTGCCGCCAATCGTTCGCACTCAGGGAACCCTCGCGGAGGGTTCCGCAGGTGGAGCTCAGGGTCTCGTAGTTCAGGCACCACAGGAGCGTGGAGACGGGGCGAGCGCCGGTCCCAAACGCCATCGTCGCCGCAAGGACCATGGCACCGCGCGGCCAGTGCGGGAGCCCAACGCGCAGGCGACGGGATGGCCCAGCGCACGCACAGACCTTCGGACCCTGCTCGCCGAGCGCCCGGGCTGTCAGCGGGTGGCTCGGCCCGTGAAGGCGGCGGACCAGCTTGGGGCGGAGTCCCACGGTGGGTTGCCCGGTGTCAGGTCGGTGATCGCCCGCGTGCGCACGTCGACGGCCTCGATGTCGCAGCAGCCGTCCCGGTCCGTGGCGAACGCGATCCGGCTGCCATCACCCGACCAGGCGACGTCGAAGTCGCCGAACCCCTGATAGTCCAGGGGCAGGTCTGTGAGCTGGACGAGGTGACGGGTCCAGGTGTCGACGACGAACACGAGGCCACCGTTGGGCCGGAAGGCGTTGCTGGAGACGGCTAGATGCCTGCCGTCCGGAGCCCAGCCGTTGTCGCAGTCTTGGTCGTCCCAGGGAGTGACCCGGTGCAGGTTGGAGCCGTCCGGCCGCATGACGAACACGGCCGACCGCGAGAAGTCCGGCGGGAACCCGCACACGGACATTGGGCTGATCCCCGCCTAGGTCGCCCAAGCGGCGGGGTGCTTCTCCACCGCTGCGGCGGAGGCCTCGCCGTCCGACGATGGTGCCTCAGTCTCGCCCGCACGTGCACCGGCCTCGGCCAAGTTGCCTGGACCAACGCCGGACCTTCCCGGTCCGGACCGCCCGGTGGTCGGCACCATCGCGGTCTTGCTGTTCCCCGCGGCTCCTACCCAGCCAGGGCCGCGAAGTCCGCAGCCGCCGGCACGACTTGCACTGTGACCACCGCCGGACCCCCAGGTCAGTTGCAACCCATCGACCCCATCGTGTTCCCGGTCGTGATCGTTAACGGGTAGCTCACGAATAGGAGGTCCTCGGCAACTCGCCGCTTCCCTGTCGCGTTCGTTCGCATGCGCTCAGTAGCCTGGCCGTCCCCACAGGTGCGCCACCGAGAGGGGGTCGGTGACGACCGCCGACGGCGGGATGGCGCGGACAATCGCCTGGTAGTCCTGCCAGCAGTACCGCTCGTTGTCGTTGGACCAGTGCTGTCGGGGATCGGCCGACGTGCAGTCCCACCTGGTCGTGTTGGTCTGGTAGGCCGGGCTCTTGCCGGTGACGAGCACGTACGCCTGCAGGGTGAACCACTGGCCGGGGCCGGTGTCGCTGATGCGGTCGATGACGGCCTTCGGAAGGTCGTAGTGGGACGGGATGCCGGCCACCGTCCAGCACGGCTTCGTCCGGTCGTTGCACGAGCCACCGTTCAGACCCTCGGTGTGCTGGTAGTAGGGCTGGGTCAGCGCGTCCGTGCGGGTCGTGGGCAGCTTCGAGTACTGCCGGCCGAACGCGATGCAGGTGCTCACGTACGCAGACTGGATCGCGTCGACGTACTTGTCCGACGGCCAGGCGTACAGCCCCGCGGACCCTGGCAGGCCGTGGGCGGCGATCGTCGCGGCAGAGCCGCAGGTCTCGGCCCAGATCCGGCTCGTCGACAGGCCGGTCCAGCTCGTCGGGTACGTCGCGCTGTGCGAGACGAACGTCCAGCCGTACGTGCCCGCGAGCCGGCTTGCGGCGTCCCACGAGATCGACGCGGTGAACCCGTAGTGCGTGAAGCTCACCGTCGACTGCTTGGTGGTGGCGGTCTGGATCGTGGCCGTCGCCACGAGGCCGTTCGAGGCGAGGAACGGTGCGACCACCGTGACGAGACCCGCGATGTTCCGGTTGTCGCGCACGGGCGGGGTGCGGTCCGCGGCGGCGACCTCGCTGCGGCTGAACAAGAGAGTCACGAACGGCCCGTCGGACGTCGCGGCCATCGGTGCCACGGCGGCGCTTCCCGTGCGGGCGTTGGCTGCCGCGCCCTGGGCTGGAGCCGTGATCAGTAGGAGCGCCGCGAGGGCTGTGCCGACGGTCGTGCCGCCGCGGACGAGCCGCCGCCGGGCCGCACGAATGCGCATGGCCTCGACGTTCGCCGCGCCGTCGAGGGCGGGGTAGAGGACAAAGTCCCCAGGACAAGACGTCTTGACCACCCGGACGCCAGCCAGCCCGGTCGCGGTCAGCACATCGACGTACTTTTCGGGCATCGCGTCGGAGGCCACCGGCCAGTGACCGCGCCGGAAAGCGCACCCAGCCGCACCGAACGGCACATCGGTGCGCCCGATCTTCTGCCGCCGAATGGGCGCCAGGACCTTCGCCCCTAGGGCCGATTGGCGCGACAGCTCGACGATGGCACTGATCGACCGGGGAGGTGCCCCGATGGCGACACAAGACAGATCGCGCGCCGACAGACGCGAGGTTCAGTTGGCGTGGGCGGGCGACATCAGCGGGCAGGTGACCGCGAACCTGCGTGAGCAGTTGTTCGACGCCCTGCAGGTGACGGGCCAGACCGGCGTCCGGTTGGACGTGCGCGACGTACGGTCCATCGACAGAAGCGGTATCGCCCTGCTGGTCGGGGCGAACCATCGAGCCGCTGCCCTCGGACGGCTTTTGGTCCTCACCGACAACACCGGACCTGTGACCAGGGCGTTGTCGGCGCTGCATCTCCTGAACGGCTTCCACGTCACCCTGGTCGTGACACCCGGAACAGACGCACAGACGCTGAAGCCGGCTCGATCCCGGCCTCACCACTCGTTTGAAGGCGGGCGGAACGGCACGTAGTGCTTCCCGTGGCCAGCCACCGTCCTTAGAACGGTCCAAGGGTGCTAACGACGGTCAGGATCGTGACTGCCAGGCCCGCGAGGACGCCGATGCCCAGGGGAATCAGGCCCCGACGACGCCCGTCGCGGTTCGCCTGCCGGCCGTAGAGCGCGGCAGCTACGCACGGCACCAGGAAGACGGCGATGGCCACGACGCCGGTCACAAGATCGACCCACAGGGGGGCATCGGCGTTCTCGGGTTTGTACCCGAACCAGTCGTACAGCAACAGCGTCAGGATCACGGAGGCGAACAGAAACACCGGAATGAGAGCGACACTCACCCACGCGCGCGCCAGCGAGTTGCCCCACTGCGAACGGTCTTGAACTCGCGGGGAATGCTTCTCGAAGGACATGACATGCACCTCCCTCACCGTCAATCGTTGGACAGGTTCCGGTGGCCACGCCAGGGGCGAAGGGCCCATGCGCCTCCGGGAGCCGCACGAGCCGCGGCGTTGCGGCGGTGCACCCACCCTCGAGTTCGGAGCCACAGTGCTCGGAGCCACAGTGTCGGCCGCGGACCGGGCCGGGGAGCTGGCACTCAGCGAGGGCGGCCCACGGGCACGAGATAGACAACCTGCTGCTCGCCCGGCAGGTTCAACAGCTCGTGCACCACGTCGTCGTCGAACGAGCCGATCGAGACGCCACCGAGCCCGAGCGCAGTCGCCGCGAGCAGCAGGTTCTGTGCCGCGTGGCCCGCCTCCAGGAACACGAACCGATCCGCCCTCGTCCCGTACTTGCGCGCCGTGACCGACGGGTTGCCGGCGAGGACGAACACCATCGGCGCGGCGCGCACCGGCTCCTGTCCCATCGCCGCCTCGGACAGAGCCGCCCGGGAGTCGGTACGGGAGAGTAGCTCGAGGGCGTGTCGGTCCGCGTCGTAGCGATGTAGCCCCTCGGGGTCGACCACGTACAGGGTCAATGGGTACAGCGCACCGGCGGATGGCGCGGTCCGGAACCCCTGCGGGGAGGTCACGCCCTGCGCGGCCCAGAGCAGCTGTGAGACCTCCTGGGCGGTCAGGACGCCCGCCTCGGCGTACTCGCGCACCGACCGCCGCCGCGCCAAGACGGCAGCCAGCGTCGGCCCCTCGATGGCCGGCGGTGGCAGGAGGCTCGACCCGAGCCCGGACGGTCCGGGCGTCGCCGTCCCGGTCGAGCAGGATGTCAGCGCTAGCGCCGCAGGAGCCGCAGCCATCGCCAGGAAC
Organism: uncultured Actinomycetota bacterium; assembly: GCA_963771835.1. Classification (GTDB taxonomy): domain Bacteria; phylum Actinomycetota; class Actinomycetes; order Prado026; family Prado026; genus CAVQCJ01. Next base: position 101,956 of record CAVYVA010000002.1, on the reverse strand, counting down.
GTCCGCCGCTTCATGCCATCACGCTGCGCGCCCTCAGCGGTCACGCCCAGGGCCGGAGGTCCCTGACCGCGTCACCCGAAACGGCCATGCTGTCCGGGTGACGCACTACTCGAAGGACGGGCAGACCGCCTTCCGGCGCGTGGCACTCGACCGTTGATCGTCACCACTCGAAGCAAGTGATCAGGTGCACCGAATGCCGGATTGAGGGCTCCCGGCCAGGCGAACAGAACGGCACTTCGGTGCGCGAGGCAGCTGTTCCAACGGACGGGGCCGGGTCGCCGTGTTCGCCGTTGGTGACGATCGTTCGTCAGTGGTCGGTGTGGATGGTTACTCGTGCCGAGATCAGCAGGGCTGCCGAGATTCGCCACTCGCGATAGGGCTTGCCCGACACCGTCCTGGAGCCGCGCAAGATGTGGCCTCACGGGCAAGGTGTACTCGGCGCGCCGCGAGGCCCAGCATCACCGCATCTTCGAGGGGTGGCCAGGCGGGTCGAGCGACCGTTTCTCGCTCTGGATCGACGCCAGAGGAAGGCGCCGTCCTTGAGCGCCTTTGCGCAACTTCAGGTCCCGGCCGGCCAGCGTGGACAGATGACCTCGTACGGCCGGTCGGGGAAGAGTCGCGACCACTCCCGCTGCGTGAGGTTGCGGCCCGCGATCGCACATGCACGTTCGATCCAGGTGCCGGTGCGGGTGTCCACGACCCAGGTTCTGCCGTCGGTGGATGCCGCCAGCAGATCGCTGCCACCCGACGTGTAGCTGATCGTGACCTGTTCGGCTGGGTTCGGCAGCGGGACGCTGCCCTGGTACGCGCCGGTTCGGCCGTCCCAGAACCTGATCCGACCTTCCTGGACCAACGCGAACTGGCTTCCGTCCGGGGCGAAGGTCGCGCTCCCACCCCGTGTGACGGCGGGCCCGCGGCCGACCCACTGCAACGTGTCGACGTTCACGAGCCCGACGACCCCGTCCGGTCGGGCAGCCGCCATGACCGTGCCCGACGGGGAGAAGACGGGCGTTGGCCCATCAGCGGCCATGGTTCCCGGCGGAGCCTGTGCGAGCGTCGATCGCGTGTCGGGATCGACCTGGGCGAACGAGCCGTCGCTTCGCAGGACGAGCACCGAACCATCGCGAGGGTGCGGCACCAGAGCGGCGATGTCGCCGTCGACGAGCATGGCCCCGCGGGCACCCGTGCCGCCCAGGTCGGGAGCGAGGACGTCTCCCGCCAGGGCAGCTCGGTCGAACGTGAACAGGATGCCCGCGCCGTCTGCGACATACACCGCGTGGCTCGTTGGGTCGAAGGCGACACGGAACGTGTGGCCGGACCTGAAGGCTCGGGTACCGACCACCTGGCCCGAGGTCGCGTCCCACAGTTTGACCAGTCTCGCGTTTCCTTCGTTGTCCTGGTCGGCGCCCATGGAGAGCAGCCAGCGGGAGTCGGGTGACCACACGAAGTGGTCGGTGCCGGCCGTGCTCGTCGGAGGCGTGGTGCGACCCGTCCGAGTGTCGACCACCCACATCGTGTCGGCCTTCGCGCGCACGACCGTGTGCCCGTCGGGGGCGAGGAGCGACCACCGGTACGGGGCGTCGACCGCAGGTCGGGACGTCGTCGGAGCCAGGACACCGCGCTGCCCGGTGAGGTCCCAGGCCATGACGCGGCCGTCGGCCGACGAGCTGTAGACCGTCCGGTCATCGGCTGCGAACGTCGCGCCGGTGACCCCGGCCTGCACGTCGAACCGCTGCACCGGCTTGTTGGAGGCGGCGTCCCACACGGCCACGGACTGGTCGGCCGACGCGGACAGCAGCAGCGTGCCGTCGTGGGAGTACTGCATGTCGGTCACAGCATCGGTGGGGCCGCTCAGCGCGGCTCCGCGGGGCTTGAGCGTCCTGGTGTCGAAGCGGTAGATCACGTCCGCGGCCGCGACGGCGAGCGTCGAACCGTCTGGGCTAACGTCGATGTCTGCCGCGGAGACCCCGTCCAGGGGCGCGAAGTCAGCCGCGCGGACTGCGCTGCGCGTGTCGACGTCGAACATCTGTAGCGGGCGGCCGCCCGGCGTGACCGCATACAGCGACCGTCCGTCCGGGCTCAGCGTCACGCTGGCGTCCCATTCCACGGGCGACTGGAAGATCGGCGTCGACGGGTGCGCCAGGTCCCAGACGGTGGCCTCCGCTCCCGTCCAGTCAGTGGGGCTGCTGGCGCGCACGACCACGGCGGCGACCCGGGTCCCGCTCCGGTTGAATGCGACGTGGTCGATGGCGCCCAGCTGTGGTAGTCCGCCGAGCTGACGTGCGGACGGTGCCAGGCTGGGAAGGTCGTACAGCCGGACGAGCCGGCCATCGAGGCGCGGCCCGGGGTCGGTCCAAGCCGTCATGGCCATGAGTCGACCGTCCGGAGAGAACGTCACCGAACTCGCTGGTGTGTGGTCTGCGAAAGGGATGGGCGCGAGCGAGCTTGCGTCGAAGAGCCGGACCCCCGCCGCCGGGCTCGCTACGGCCAGCAGCTTGCCGTCCGGACTGGTGAGGGGGGATTGGACCGAACCGCCCGTGTCGCGGACTGCCACCAGCTGGGGTGTCCGGGCAAGTCCGGTGCCCAGGGCGTCCATGGCCTCGGGCGAGGGGTCGGAGCGGACGGCGGCGACCGAGAAGAGCAAAGATGTCGCGACATCGTCGCTGAGCAGCGCCTGTGCGCTGGCTCTGCGGGACCCCTCGGCGAGCGACGCGGCGCTCCGGTCCTGCTGCGCGCGCCCGGAGATCCGGACGGCGACAAGCCCGGCCACAAGCGCGAGCACGACGAGGGCGCAGACGCCGACAAGGGCGGTGCGGAACCGGCGGTTGACTGTGCGCTCGTGCGCGAGCCGCGCCTCGGCGGCGCGCTGCTCGGTCTCGGACAGGGCGGTCGAGGCGTCGAGGAAGGCAGCCTCGGTGCCGGTCAGGTCCGGCGTGGCGCGGGTCCGCCACTCCAGCGCGCGGCTGAGCCGGGCGCCGCGGTACAGCTCGCTGTCCGACCGACCCAGGCCCTCCCATGCGTCGGCGGCCCCGGCCAGATGCCGAAGGACGCGCTGGCCGTCGATGTCGTCGTCGAGCCAGCCACGCAGCCGCGGCCAGGCCCGCACCATGGCTTCGTGCGCGATCTGCACCGTGTCCCCGTCGATGCTGACCAGCCGAGCACCCACGAGCTGTTCCACCAGACGGCTGTGCGCGTCGTCGCCGGCCACCTGGGCGCGGGGCACCCGTGCCCGCACCGGCTCGCCGTCCTCGGTCGGCATCACCAGGCGCAGGAGCAGGCTCCGCAGCTGGCCGCGCTGGACCTCGTCCATCCCGTCGTACAGCGTCTCGGCGGTCTGCGAGACGGCCCCGCGGATCCCGCCCGTGGACCGGTACCCGGCCACGGTCAGCGTCGGACCTTCGCGCCGCTGCCAGGTCTCCCGCAGGACGTGCGAGAGCAGCGGCAGGGCACCCGGCTCGTCCTCAACCTCGCGGACCAGCAGATCGACCAGTCCTGGTTCGAGCCGCAGCCCGGCACGCCGCGCCGGGCCCTCGATCGCGCTGCGCAGGTGCGGCTCGCTCATCGGCCCGAGGAGCAGGAGGCCGTCCTCCACGATGCGGGCGATGTCCGGGTACGCCGCCAGGTCCCCGAGATGGTCGGCGCGCACTGACAGGACAAGCGCGCCGCCGGCGTGCACGTGGCCGGCCAGGGCGGTGAAGTAGCGCCCGCGCTCGGCGACGTCGCGGCACACCGTGACCGCCTCCTCGGCCTGGTCCACCACCAGGGTCTGCAGCCCACCCGGCCTCAGCCCCGACAGGGTGTCGACTGGGTGCGCTCCTGGCGTGGTCACCAGCACCGGGGTCCTGGTGCGCACCAGTGCGGCCACGACGCCAGCGCGCACGAGGGAGGACTTGCCGACACCGGATGGGCCGGCCACCGTCACCGCCCCGGAGGCGCGCAGCCGCTCGAGGCATGCCGCGACGTCGTCCTCGCGACCGAAGAACGCGTCGGCATGCTCTGCGTCGTAGGGCAGCAGGCCGCGGTAGGGGCACACCACGCTCACCTCGCGCCAGACCGGCGGCGTGAGTACCGGGTCCTGGCGCAGCAGCTGCTGCTCGAGCTCGACCAGCTCCCGGCCCGGGTCCAGGCCCAGCTCGTCGACCAGCATCGCCCGCGCCCGCTTCAGGGCACCGAGCGCCTCCGGCTGTCGACCGACCTGGTAGAGGGCGGTGGCGAGCAGTGCCCACCGATGCTCCCGGAAGGGCGCTCGGGCGGTCAGGGTCCGCGCCTGCTCGAGCACCACGGTGGCTCGACCGGCGGCGATCTCCGCCTCCACCCGCAGCTCCTCGGCGTCCATCCGCAGGCCCTCGAGTCGCGCCGCCTCGACCCGTCCCGGCTCCCATTCCTCCAGCTCGACGAGGGCCCGCCCCCGCCACAGGTCCAGGGACTCCTTCACCAGGTACGACGACCGAGCCGGGTCACCGCCGGCCAGTGCCTCCCTCGCCAGCTCCAGCAGCCGCTCGAACAACCGGTGGTCCAGCTCGTCGTCACTGACGGTCAGGCGGTAGCCGAAAGCCGCGGACTCGATCGCCGCCGCACCCAGGCGTCGCCGCAGCCGCATGACGCATCCCTGGACGACCTTCGACCACGTCGCCGGCGCCCGGTCGCCCCACAGCGCGTCGGCGAGGGCCTCCTTGCTGACCGCCTCGCCGGCGTGCACGACGAACGCCGACAGCACCACCCGGTCCCTTGGGCCGAGTCCGTTGTCGTGTCCATCGACCTGGAGCGGGCCGAGGACGGCGATACCCATGCCGCGACTGTCGACCGCGCCATCACCACCGTCAAGCCGGCTGATACCGGGCTGTTACCGCCCAGGCCGCGCGCTGACACCACCGCGGCGGAGAAGTTCTCCGGGCACGGCGTTCAGGACGACCGGGCCACTCGTTCCCAGGAGGCACAGCTCATGACCACTCTCACCGCCCAGCCCACCAGCCAGTCACACCGCCCCCACGTCCTCACCGCCGTGGTCTCAGGTCTGGCGGGTATTGCCGTCGGGGCGACCATCGCAGTGGCCGTCCCCCGGCTGAGCCAGCCGTCCGCCGGCTCCACCGCCACCACGCTTAGCAGGCAGGCGGTCACCGTCCAGGGGGGCGGCACAAGCCTGTACGGCGGCACGCTCACCGAGCAGGTGCCCCACGCGGCCGTCGTCTGGCTGCGCTCCCGCGCCAGCTCCTACGAGCCCGGCGGGTCGACGTACACCCAGCAGGTCCCCTACGCCGCCCGGCACGGTTCCACAAACACCTGGGCGAGCCAGGGCTCGACGTACCGCCAGCAGGTGCCCGAGTTCAACTGAAGGCTCCGCCGTCGTTGCCGCACACCTTTGCGCAGATGTCGGAGGCCCTCTCACCTACCCCGGGAGAGGGCCTCCGACGTGCACCCACGAGATCTTCTCCAACGGCCGCTGTGCAGGCCGGTCAGGACCCGGCGGGCGTGGCGTGAGGCTATTCAGTCGGCCCGGACCCGCACCGAATGCCGGATCAGTTCAGCCTTGTAACGGCACTTTGGTGTCGGGCATTGTCGGGCGCCAGCGGACTCTAAGAACTCCGGCGGTACGACGGCGCTCGACCGGTATCTTGTGGTCGGAGGATCGCATGCCCGAGGCCGCGCCCCATCCCGCCGAGCCGCCGCGGTACGAAGGCCCGCGCTCCGGCCGGGCGGCGGCGCCGCTGGTTCGCGTTGGCAAGGCTGCAGGAATCGTGGTCGGGGTGGTGGTCTGGCTGCTGGTGGGGCTAGTTGTGCTCGGGATCGGTCTGAATCAGTTCTGGGATGCCTACCAAGTCAGCGCCGGCCACGGCACCCCAGGGACCTGGGTGTCGACCCAGTACCGCTGCACCAGCGAGGACGACTGTTCGTGGTACGGCACGTTCACCCCCTCCGACCCGCGATCCCCCTCGCTCGACGACGTAGCCCTCGCCGGCGGCTCCGCTCGCCGCGCCCGAGACACCCTCGACGCCGTGGTCATCACCGACATGGGCGGGCCGCAAGCCTTCTGGGTCGGTGCTGGGATGAGTGGGACAGCGCTTTGGGGTGTCGGCGCGGTTCTCCTCGCCGCCACCTGGGTGGGACTTCCGTGGCTCGTGAACCACGTCCAGGGCCGCGCTCGAGGTGGTCGACGGGGAATTTCGGTCGGCGAGTTGCCGACTGGACATCACAAGACTTGAGCAAGTCCGGTCGTGCCGTGTCGTCCGGGGGTGTGAGCGATGGAGTCTTAGCCTCTGAAGGATCGCCGGAGACAGCGCGTACTGCCGGATCGGGCGCTCGGGCTGGCCGAACAGAACGGCACTTCGGTGCGGTCTATGGGATCGTCAGCGAAAGGCGCGGGCTTGGGACAGAAGACCTTGATGTGCGCACGGCGTTCTCAGGAGCAGGTCGTCGGATGATTTGGCGGCTCAGAGTGCACGCCAGACCGGCCGCCACGCTGGAGGGGAGGCAGCGACGTTGGTCTCCATCCTGGGCGAGTTCATCAGCGAAACGTTTGACTACGACGGCGGTCGTCAGGTCACGGTCTACATCCCCCCGAATCCTCCCGAGGCAGTGGTGTTCACCGGCGACGGGCAGCTGCTCTCACAGTGGGGTCCAGACCTCGAGTCGGCCGACGTCTCGGCCACGTTGATCGTTGGTGTTCACCGGGTGGCCGATGACACGCTGCGCCTTCACGAGTACTCGCCGCGGTTTGACCCGGAACGGTTCGCGGCGCACAAGAGGTTCTTCGTCGACGATGTCCGCCAATGGACGGTGTCGCGGTTCGGTGTAGCGCTTCCTTCCGAGCGAACCGCGGTGTTCGGAGTTTCGGCGAGCGGAGAGCTGGCGCTCGCTTTGGGGCTTCGGCATCCGGATGTCTATGGCGTGATCTTCTGCGCCTCTCCGGGCGCGGGTTACCAACCGCCTGCCGAGATGCCGAGCTCGCTTCCGCGCGCGTACTTCGTCGCCGGCACGCGAGAGCCGTTCTTCCGCGAGAACGCGACTCGGTGGGCAGCAGCATTGCGCGGCGCAGGCGCGGACGTCGTTATGACGGAGCGGGCCGGATCCCACGGCGACCCATTCTGGCGCCAAGAGTTCGCACCGATGGTGGCTTGGGCATTCGGACCCGGGCGCACTTGAACGGCACGCCTATGCTACTCGGCGCCGGAGTCGACGATCGTTCCTTGGTGGTAGACGACCTGCCAGATAGCCGAAACACGACGCCAGACAGTAGCCCTCCGCGTGACCCTCGCGCCCTCACGCAGGACGTACGTGAGCAGGTAGTAGTCCCTGCCTAGTTGACGACAGAAGAAGTCCGACGCCTCCCACTCGTCGCGGTAGGCAGGATCGCCGTACCGCGCCTCGAGGATGGGCCAAATCTCGGCCCGCTGGTACTCGGTCCCTGACGCGCCAACCTCCCAAAAGTCCGGGACCGTCTGAGCCATGAAGTCGTGGCGGGTCGCGCCCAGCTCCGGGTGATGGAAGATCGGCTCTCGGGCTGCGAGTTCCTGGCACACGGCGTCGACTTCAGGGCTCATCACCAGGCCCATCGACTCACGGCTCACACACACAGAGTGCCGTGACAGGGGCGGCTGCGTCCCGCACATAGCATCACTTCTGTGCGCGGCAGGTCTCTTCCGGACGGCGTCATGGTTGGATCCGATACAGCACATGGCGACGCCAGTGATCACCCGGCTGAGCACGCGGATGGTCGAACTCGCCCACGGCCGTCATCCCGAGTCGCTCCATCACCGCCCGCGACCTGGTGTTGGCCACGACCGTGAACGAGACAATCTCGGGCAGACCGACCTCGGTCAAGCCGTAATCGATGCTGGCCCTCGCTGCCTCGGTGGCGAGGCCCAGCCCCCACCACTGGGGCCACAGCCGCCAACCCACTTCGACACAGGGATCGGCGTGGGCAAATGGAGGGTCGAACGACGGAGGCATCAGCCCGGTGAAGCCTGCGAACGATGTTGAACCCCGGGGACTGCTGAGCACTTCGACCACCCACAAGGTGTATCCCAACGACGCGTGGAGCTCCTCCAGACGGTCGACAAGGGCATCAGACGCAGTACGCGGCATCGGGCCGGGGAAGTACTCCATGACCTGCGGGTCCCGGTTCATTGCCGCGAACGTGTCCCGGTCCGGATCCCGCCATTCACGCAGCAGTAGGCGCGGCGTACGCAGTCGCGGCAGGGCCGGGGGCAACTCCACGGGCACATCCTGCCCGACCGCCGGGGCGGCTGTGGATGAGCCCGTGAAGGGCACTTCGGTGCGGTCTGAGCTCCCCAGCGCAGGCCGCGTGCCGTTCAATCCCGGTGCCGCAGGTCGGCCCGGTCTGTCAGGCTCCATTGGTGGAGTTCACCTACACGCCGCTGGATAGCGGTGTCGTGGCCAGTGTGGGTGACGATGCGGGCTCAGCCCGGCTTACTGCCTCCCACGTACTCTCCGACCCCCTTGCGGCCCTCCTGGACGCACTGTGGCGGCTGGTCGACTGGACGGTGCTCGCGCCTGCGACCCACGGCGAATACAAATGGGATGAGGAGCCGGGGCAGTTCCGCTGGATCTTCAGCCGTGACCAAGGCCAACTCGCGAACGCGCAAATCTTGTGGTTCGAGAACCCCCACGACCGGTCTTACCTGTCTGGTGACCTGGTCTTCGCAACTGAGCAACCACTCGCCGCCGGTGGTTAGCCGCACGACCTTCGCGGGTGACCGACGGCCGATCCGATCACTTGGCGGTCAGCGAGAGATGCGGACGTCCAGGTCCAATGATCAGGTGTATGTCAGAACCTTCACGAACGTCGACAGCGATCGCGGGACTAGTTCCCCAGTCGAGCTTCCCTTTCACGATGTGTGGACCGACCGGGACATCTAGCGCGAGCTGCCCGCCGCTGGCGATCTTGCCGACAACCAGCCCATCCACCGTGATCTTGTACCTGCGCATGCGGCCGCGCACGCTCTTACTGGGACGCTCGATGACTATCCGCCCAGTTTCGGCCACCCGCTCATAGTGCCGGATCGCGCGCTTGGGTTGGGCGAACAGAACGGCACATCAGTTTGGCTTCAGGTCAGCCGGTGGCGGCGTAGAGGTGCCAGCGGTCGGGGACTCCCTTGAGTTCGTGCTCGCCGACGTCGCTCAAGGTCAGGCCAGAGCCGGCGACCAGGTCTTTGACGGTCTGGGAGATGAGGACCTGGGAGGGCTCGGCCACAGTCGCGATGCGGGCGCCGATGCTGACGGCGATCCCGCCGATCTTTCCGTCGATCAGCTCGCACTCGCCGGTGTGGATCCCGGCCCTGACCTCGATGCCCAGGGCGCCGACCCGTTCGCAAATCTCCTGCGCGCAGCGGATAGCTCGGGCCGGCCCGTCGAAGGTCGCGTAGAACCCGTCGCCGGCGGTGTCGTTCTCCACCCCCCGCCACTGCGCCAACACGTCACGGACGAGCGCGTGGTGCTGCTCAACGAGCTGCTTCCAGGCTCGGTCGCCCAGGGTGGCCTGCCGCTGGGTGGACCCGACGATGTCGGTGAACAATGCGGTGGTGAGAACCGAGTCCATGCCGACATGCGGCCGCTCGGCGCCAATGAATCTGCGGATGGCCTCATGTATCACCGCGAAGTCATCAAGTTCGAGAGATGAGCCAGGGAACGTGAAGATCTCCGTGCGCGGAATCTGAGCGGCCATAGATCGAGCCAGCGCGAGGTCGTCCGCAGAATCAGGTGTCACGAGCAGGGTCGGCGCCTGGATCGCGGACAAGATTCCACGCACGTCGGTCTCGTTCCAGATCCGGCTGAGCTCTCTTGCAACGTCGGGGGTGCAGGTGCGGAGGCTGACCCTGGTGAGGAAACTCCGGTACTCATCGGTTCCCCATACGCCACCCAAGACGCCAGCGTTCAGCTCGAAGAACTCGCGGGCCCAGCCCGACGTGCCCCAATGCTCCTGAATTGCCAGATCTCGCTCGACATATTCGGGCCCGACCCCCCACGGGTAGTCGGGCGCCGCTGTCGTCCTTGGGGTTGGGTAGATCCACACCAGCGAATGCACCCGACCCGGGTGCGTAGCGGCCAGGAGCGCGTTCACTGCACCGGACTCCAGGAACCCGCCAAGAACAACTCGGTCGATTCCCTGAACGTCTAGCACGGCGAGCACGTCCTCGACCTGCGTCTCCAGGTTCCCGGGAGCCACGTTTCGACTTGAAAGGCCGATGCCCCGTCTGTCGTAGATGGTCACCCGGGCGAAGTCGGCCAAGCCCTCGTGCCAGGCCCGTTCGGGCGGTGAGTCCCAGAACTGGTCAACAGCCGCCCAGCCCTCCGTCTGCCAGAAGACCTCGATCGGCCCCGTCCCGAAGCTCTGGTAGGCCAGGTACGTGCCATCCACCGCACGCACCAACTGCACCTCAGTTCGCCGCACGCTCTCTCCACCTGCATGAGGCCGACGATCTCCGGCGGCGGCTGCAGCCCAGCCGCTCCTTGCTTCGCCTGTCGCGCACATACTGCCGGATCAAGCGCTGGGCGGGGCGAACAAGACGGCACATCGGTGCGCACGCGCCCAGGGTGGGCTTGGCGGCGCAGGATGGATCCCGTGGAAGACCTGCGCGAGGTCTGGGCTGGCCAAGCCGATGACGTGAGCTGGAAAGTTCTGGCTGGTCGTGGCGACCGCGGTGAGATGTTCTCTTTCGTCCAGCGGCAGCGGGGCTCGTTCACAGCCACGTCCGGGATGGGCGGCCCCGCGCTCTACCCGGGCCAGAAGGTCAACTCGTGGGTGGGGCGGGCCACAGGCCTTCCAGAGTTCATCCTTGTCCGAACCGCGCCGGAGGTTCGGCGAGTGACGGTGGTACTCGCTCAGGGCGGCCCGATGGGTTTGCAGCTCTCGCCGGTGATCGATGAGTTCGGACTCCGATTCGCCGCGTCTCCGTTGCCCGACGACGACCACATCGTCGACCTAGAGCTCGACCTGGACGCCAGCCCATAGCGTCCGGTTCCGAACCGAATGGCACTTCTGCGCTAGCCGTCACAGCTTGATCGATCAAACGGTGGCGACGACTGCGGCGTTACGTAGGGGACATGTGCGCATCCTTGACCCAACAGCCCGCTATTGGCGCGCCGTGCGGCTGGCTGTCCGGCGTCGGCGACTAACCTCAGGCAGCAACGTCAGGCTAGAGACAGCCACTGAGCCTGCCCTTCGCTGCGAGGAGGAATTCGAAACATGGCGCCCGGCGTCACGTGCCCCGTCTGCACGGGTTCTGACTGCCCGTCGATCCACGTCTTTAGTGTTCAGCAGGCCGCCAACCACCTGATTCCACCGCTGAGAAGCCCGGCACGCAACGCTGACCTGGCGGCTGAGCTTCGAACCCTTTTGGCTGGTGACGAATTCAGGTCCATCGGTGCCAGGAGTGTGGTTTCGGGTTTGTTCTTGGGCGGTCAGGCGGCGCCGGCAATGAAGGCGGCGACGATGTAGTTGGCGTGTCGGTCCAGGTTGCGGCGGGCTCGGTCGTAGCGGGTGGCTGTGCGGGGGTCGGCGTGGCGGGCGGCGATCTGGACGTCTCGGAACGGGACGCCGGCGTCCATGGGGCGGGGATGTAGCAGTGGCGCAAGGGGTGGCAGCCGACCCGGTGCTCGATCCCGGCCTTCTTCGCCAGGCGGTGCACGATCCGGGAGGTGGCGTAGCGGTCTATCCGCCGACCCGTCCGGTTCAGCAGCAGGGGTCCGGTGAACGCCACATCAGGCTGACTCGCTAGCCGAACATGTGTGCCGTTCGCTGCGCCACAATGCTGCCCCAGGGCCTGCCGCTCGGCGTACCTCAGCCCTTGGCCACCCTGGCGGCCGAGTTCACGGCGCGGAGAGCATTATTCGGCGCTCTGCGTGGGGGTCTGGTCCTCGGAAGGTCAGGAGATCGCGGCCTTCACGAGCTCGACGACCTTCTTCTCCACCGCGGGGCTCCACCTCAGGAGTGCGTACGACACCGGCCACACGTCGCCGTCGTCGAGCGTCGCCGCGTCCTGGAAGCCCAGGGTCGAGTACCGGTACTTGAACTTTCCCGCGTCCTGGAAGAAGACGACGACCTTGCCGTCCTCGTTCGTGTAGGCGGGCATCCCGTACCAGGTCTTGGGCGACAGCTCGGGGGCGGTCGCGGTCACCGTCACATGCACGCGCTCGGCGAGCGCGCGGTCCGACGGCGCCATCTCGGCGATGCTGTCGAGGACCGCTTGCAGGCCGTCGGCCCTCTTGACTCCCTGCTTGCCCTCGGCGCGCAGCTCGGCGGCGCGCTTCTTCATGGCGGCGCGCTCCTCGGCGCTGAAACCGTCCGACCCGGTCTCGGCCTTCTTCGTGGGCATTGGGGGGTTCCTCTCGACGCTCATCGGCTCGGCGGACTGCCGACCTTCCGCACCGAGGCTAGGCCCGGCCGCACTCCGGCGCTTCTCGAATCCTGATCGGATCGGATGGCGCTGGTTCCGGCATGGCGGGCGGGCGGGTGAGGGTCGTTGGCCTCTGCCGCCGCGCGCCCGGGACGTCCATCCTGGGCACCTGAACCGTCCGGGACCGGAAGGGCGCATGCGGTGCGTGACTACCTGCTCATCGCGCTGGTGGTGTTCGCGGTCAACCTCATGCCGGCGTTCGGCCCGCCGACCTGGGCGGTCCTGGTCCTGCTCCGGCTGGGGACCGAAGTGGCGCCGGTCCCGTTGGTGGTGGTCGGCGCCGCGGCAGCAGCGTCCGGCCGGTTCGTGCTCGCTGTCGCCACCCGCCATCTGGCCCGGTGGTTGCCCAAGTCGTACGTCGCGAACACCCGTGCCGCGGGCGACCTGCTGACGTCCAGCCCGCGCGGATCGGTGGTCGGACTGGGGCTGTTCGCGCTGTCGCCCGTGCCGTCCGCTCAGCTGTTCGAGGCGGCCGGCCTCATGGATGTTCGCCTGCTGCCGTTCACGCTCGCGTTCTTCGCCGGCCGCCTGGCCAGCTACGCCCTGTACGTGGCCGGAGCCGGGGTCGTCCGCGAGACGAGCTTCGGTCAGCTGCTCACCGACTCGCTGACCTCGCCGTGGGCGATCGGTGTCCAGCTGCTGCTGCTCGCGGGCCTGGTGCTCCTCGGTCGCATCGACTGGGCGGGCGTCCACGCCAGGTACCGCGCCCGGCATCCCCGTCCGGACGGCAGTACCTGAGGACGAGCGGGGATGATCAACGCGACCATCGCCGCGTCCACGTCAGCGGGAGCCGGGTCACGACGAAACCGACACAGGCGGTCGACAGGGCCAGGGCGGTGTCCGCGGCGGGCAGGCTGGTCGTCCCGAGAAGGTCGCGCAGGGCGGGGAGGTAGACGCCGGCCAGCGCGAGGACCAGCGAGCCGGCGATCGCAGCCGGCAGCAGCGGGTTCTGCCGCGTGAACAGGCGCGGCCGCAAGCCGTACGCCACCCCGAGCTGGAGGCTGGTGAGAGCAAGGAACAGCATGGTCTGCCAGGCCCGACCGGTCCCTTCGGCCCAGACGCCGAACGTGATCGAGGTCGCTGCCAGCAGCGTCCCGATGACCAGGACCCGTTGCCACAGCCCGTCGCCCAGGACGCTCTCCTCGGGCGGTCGGGGAGCCCGCTCCATGACATGTGGCTCGACCGGCTCCGCTCCGAGCGCGACACCGGTCAACCCGTGCGTGAGCAGGTTGATCCACAGGATCTGGGCAGCCAGCAGCGGCAGGGTCAGGCCGGCGAACGGCCCGAGCAGCATCACCAGGATCTCGGCGGAGCCGCCGGACAGCCCGAAGACGAGGAAGCGCCGGATGTTCGCGTAGACCCGTCGACCCTCCTCGACCGCCGCCACCACTGTGCCCAGGTCGTCGTCGGCCAGGACGAGGTCGGCGGCCTGGCGGGCGACCTCGGTGCCGCGGTGTCCCATCGCCACGCCGATGTCGGCGCGACGCAGCGCGGGTCCGTCGTTGACGCCGTCGCCGGTCATGGCGACCACAGCGCCACGGTCCTTCCACGCCTGGACGATGGCCAGCTTCTGCTCCGGGTTCGCGCGGGCGAAGACGCGCGGCACGGTGAGGTCGGGGATCGCTCCCGCCGCCACCCGGTCACCGGTGGCGACCGAGGCTGTGCCGGTGCCGTCCGCGGCGCTGAGCACGCCGACCCGTTCGGCCATCGCCAGTGCGGTCGCCGGGTGGTCCCCGGTGATGAGGACCGGAGTGATCCCCGCACGGACGCAGGCGTCGATCGTGGCCCGGGCTGCCGGTTTGGCCGGGTCGTCCATGGCTACCAGGCCGAGCAGCTCGTGCTCTGCGGCGGACCAGTCACCCCGGGCGGGCGCCACGCCGGCAGTGAAGGCGAGCACGCGGTGGCCGGTGTCCGCCAGCTCGCTCGCCCTCCGCAGCATGGTCCGCCACTCACCGGCGTGCCGTCCCTCGCGGTTCGCGAGGGACTCGGGCGAGCCCTTCGTGACCACGAGCACCCGCGGCGAGCCCGCGCCCGGCATCGCGTGGACGGTCGTCATGCTTCGGGTCCGGCTGTCGAAGGGCACCTCGTCCACCCGGGGGTACGCACGATCCAGACCGGCTCTCGTGAGCCCGACCCGGTTCGCAGCGGCGAGCAGAGCGATCTCGGTGGGGTCGCCCAGGCCCTGACGTCCGGTGGGCGGCGGCGTCGACGCCACCAGCTGCGCGTCGTTGCACAGGACCGCGGCGCGCAGCACCGCGATCACGTCCGGCTCGTACTCCTCGTCGACCGGTCCCGCCGTCTCGTCGGTCACGGTCACGCGGTGCCGTGGCGTCCAGATCTCGCGCACCGCCATCCGGCCCTGGGTGAGGGTCCCGGTCTTGTCCGTGGCCAGGACGGACACCGAGCCCAGCGTCTCGACCGCAGCGAGGCGGCGGATGATCGCGTTCCGCTTGGCCATCCGCCGCGCGCCGAGCGTGAGGCTCACCGTCACGACGGCCGGCAACGACTCTGGGACCGCCGCCACGGCGAGGCTGACGGCGGTGACCAGCATCAGCTCCAGCGGCTCGCCGCGCACGAGGCCGGTCGCGAGCACGACGGCGCACAGCGAGACGGCCACCAGGGCGAGCACCCGACCGAGCGCGACGAGCCGGAGCTGCAGCGGCGTGGGCTGCGGTCGGGTGTCGACCAGCGCGGCGATACGTCCGAGGGCGCTGGACCGGCCGGTCGCCGTCACGCGCAGGACGGCGCGACCTTTGACCACGATGGTCCCGGCGCTGAGCACGTCTGCCTCTGACCCGTCCTGCCCGACCCCGTGACCCACGGGCACCGACTCGCCGGTGAGGGCGGACTCGTCCACGAGCAGCGCCGACGCCTCGAGCACCGCGCCGTCGGCGGGGACGATGTCCCCTTCCGCGAGCACGACCAGATCGTCCGGCACCAGGTCCGCGGACGGCACCAGCTGCTCGGTCCCTCCGCGCACGACCCGCACCGAAGGCGCGGTGAGCTCCGCCAGCGCCGTGATCGCGCGGTCCGCCCGCATCTCCTGGCTGACGCCGACGGCTGTGTTGACGACAACGACGAGAGCGATCACGACCGTGTCGGCGAGGTCGCCGGTGAGCACCGTGAGGGCGCTGGCGGCGAGCAGGACGACGATCAGCGGGTCGCGGAGCTGGGCGCCGATGCGGGACCAGACCGAGACGCGGGCTCGACCGGGCACCGAGTTCGGCCCGCCGGCCGCCAGCCGTCGGGCGGCCTCGGCGACCGTGAGGCCGGGGGAGGGCATAGCGGTCACGGAGGGCATAGTGGTCACGATCCCCGTCGGGAGCCGCGACCTGTCCGCAGCTCAGGTGGTGTGCTGAACGGCGATCTTGCGGGTGTCCGGCTTGCGCTCGCCGAGCTTGACGCTCACCTCCAGGATCCCGTCCTTGTAGGTGGCCTGGACGTCGTCCTCGTCCGCGGTGCTCGGCAGCACGACGCTGCGCGAGAACGAGCCGTAGGAGAACTCGGACCGTTGCGCGTCCGTGTGCTCCTCCCGCCGCTCGCCGTGGATGTGCAGGACCCCGTCCTCGATCGTGATCTCGACGTCCTTGTCGGGATCGATCCCGGGCAGCTCGGTCCGGACGATGTAACGGTTGTCCTTGACGAGCTCCTCCAGCCGCATCATCCGCTCCGGCTCGAACATCCGCAGCGCTGTCGGCCAGCTGTTCCCGAACCACTCCCACATCGTCGGCGGACGCGTGGGCGCGGTACGTGCCTTCTCCGGGTGAGCAATCTCTCTGGTCATGTCGACCTCCTCTGCTCGGGACCAGCACATCAAAAGGTGGTCAGCGGCCCCAGGGTCCAAGGTCCTGGCGGGTCGTCGACATCGGGTCCTTAGACCCTGGCCCCGAGCCGCCGGCCGTCGGACGCTTGAGGCGTGGCCCGGTCGGCGAGGCGATCGGCGGCCTCGCCACTGAGGTGAGACTGTGAGCGCCCAGCTCGTACGAACAGGTCCCGACGGTTCCGGTGGGCCGGGCCCGCGGCACGCTCGTCCCCGGGTCGTCGTTGCGGTGGTCGTCCTCGTCGTCGTCGCCGTGGTGGCGTTCGTGGTGGGGCTGCGGCTGCCGGCGTACCGCTCGGCGGGGCCCGCCGCGGGGCCGACCGCGGCACCCTCGCCTAGCGTGTCCGCCCCGGCCTCCGTCACGCCGGCTCCCACGCCGACGTTGGTCGTGCCGGCCTTCCGGTACGTGCCGTTGTGGCCGTTCCGGGGGGTCGCCGACGCCGCGGCCTGGCAGGCGAGCTACCGAGCCACCGGAGCGCAACCGTGGCACCTCGACCCCGCGCAGACCGCGCTGGCCTTCACGCGGGACTTCCTCGGCTACCGCGAGATCGACCGGGTGGTCGGCACGATCGAGCGCTCGGGCCGGGAGGCGTGGGTCCCCGTCGGCGCCGCGCCCGTGTCGGGGCAGGCGCACGCCGCAGCCGTCCTGCACCTCGCCCGGATCGGTGCCGCTCCGAACCCGCCTTGGGAGGTCGTCGGCAGCCGTGACACCACGCTGACCCTCACCACGCCGAGGTACGGCGCGTCGGTGGTCTCCCCGGTCACCGTCGGTGGTCGGATCACCGGCGTCGACGAGAACCTGCAGGTGCAGGTGCGCTCGTTGTCCGGGCTCGCCGGACGGGCCTCGAACATCCCCGCGGGCGGGCTGCGCACCCCGTGGTCGGCGACCGTCGCGTTCTCCGCGCCCAGCGCCGCCGTGCTCACGGTCGCCGTGTCGACCGGTGGCCATCTGCGCGCGGTCGAACGGTTCGCGATCACCGGGCTACGCGTCTCCTGAGACTCTCGTCGCGCTGCTGCGCCTGGCAGCGCTGGCCACGAGCCCCGCGCCGCTGGTCAGAGCCCGCCGGCGCCACGGCACGACGCCCTCGATCTCGATCTCGATCGAGAAGCTGAGCAGGGTCCTGATCAGCACGATGAGACCCAGGATCACGACGTTGGTGAGCGTCGGCGACACGGCGACGGTGCGGACCAGGTCGGCGGCGACGAGAATCTCCAGCCCCAGCAGGATCACGCCCCCGAACGACTCGCGCAGCACCCGGTACGCCAGCTGCCCGTCCCGCGACCGGCGCAGCGACCGCACGGCGAGCGCCACCGAGACGAACAGCCCGCCGAGCAGCACCCCCGCCCCGATGACCTCGAAGACCTGGGCCACGTGGTCCATGGACTGCGTGAACGAGCTCATCGTGCCGCGGACCGGCTCGACGTGAAGATGATCACCAGGCTCACGAGCAGCACCCAGGTCGGGAACAGCATCGTCGCCCAGACCGTGTGCGGTGGGGCCAGCAGCAGCACCAGCGCGGTCGCGAAGCCGACGACAGCCAGCCAGCGCGGCACGATCCGGGTGCGCCAGCCGAGGTTGGTCACGACGAGGGTGAACACTGCCGCCATCCTGATGCTGAAGGTGGTCAGCAGGGTGGTGCTGACCGCGCCGACCAGCCGGATGTTGTCGAGCGAGGCGTGCCGCGGGGTGTCGTACAGCGCCAGCAGCCCGCCCATGAGCGCCGCGGCCGTGAACAGCATCGCGACGAACAGCAGACCCGACCCGAGGAAGGCGGTGGCGAACAGCTTGTCCTCGCGGGCGCCGAGGCGGGACCGGATCACGCCGATGAACCACAGGAACGCGATCCCTGCGTACGGGATCAGCAGCAGCGCGACGTTCAGGGCGTGCCGGCGCGAGGCGTCGGTGATCCACGCGGACGAGTCGCCGTTGGTGGGGATCGCCGACCGCCAAAGGATGGCCACGGCGCCCAGCGTGACGGCGAAGATGATGCCGGCCAGCCCGGCGGCGCGCGGCGTGCGCAGCTCGGCGGCGATGGTCTGCGCAGCGTCGGGGTGCATGGGGACGGCGGGCGGAACGAGCATGTCGTCGCTCGGTCCGGACATCACAGCCTCCTCAGCCTGCGCGGCAGCACGGACCCCCGGCGCCAGCGGGGGATGCAGCGACGGGGGTCCGCGAGGCGATCCACGCTAGCGAGCGCGGGGAGCCGGCGGAAGGCCTGCTGCCGCCACGACGCCCGCGTGCTCCATCAGCAGCACCGTGAACCGCTCCGGGTCGTGCCGGTGCGGTTCGTGCCCGGCGCCCGGGAAGATCACCAGCCGCCCGGACGGCAGCTGCTCGACGGCCTGCCGTCCGTGCTCGCACGGGATGATCGCGTCCCGGTCGCCCCAGACCAGCAGGGTCGGCAGGTGCGCGGCGGAGGTCAGCTTGGCCAGCGCGGAGACCCGTTGCCCGGATGCGTCGACCACGCTGCGCAGGGTGGCCAGGAACGCCGCCCGGGAGTCGGCGTCGGCGAGCTCGGTGAGGGTGACGATCGCGTCGTCCGGCAGGGCTTGCGTGCCGCGCACCGCGGCGAGCAGCCGGGCGGCCGTGGCGATCACGGACACCGACCGCGGGTGCGCGATCACCGGGATCACGAGCTCGGCCCCCGGCAGCGACGCCGCCCGCAGCAGCGCCGAGGCCTCCCGTCCCAGACCGCCGCTGGAGACCAGCACCAGCCCCTCGGTGCGCTGGGGGTACTGGTACGCGAACTGCAGCGCCACGCCACCGCCGAGCGAGTGTCCGACCACGACCGCCCGGTCCTGCCCGAGGTGGTCGAGGAGGTCCCGCAGCGTGCTCGCGAGCGAGCCCAGGCTGTAGTCCCCGCGGCCCTTGCCGGAGCGACCGTGACCGGGCAGGTCGACGACGACGGTGTGCGCGCCCTGCGCGTCGAGCAACGGGACGACGGTGTCCCAGGTCCGGCTGCTGGAGCCCATGCCGTGGACCAGCAGCAGCAGGGGACCGGAGCCCTGCGTATGGACGTACGCGATCTCCTGGCCGTGCAGCACAGCGGTCCGGACCGACACAGGACGTCTCCCTACCGGAAAGTAACTTACGCCACCGTAGGTTACCCCGTCGAGGGCTGCTGCGGGGGTCTGGCGCGGGACCGGTGGCTGAGTACGCTGCGCCCCGCGGGGGTCGTCCGGGACGGAGACAGCCATGTTCGTTCAGGTCATCCAGGGACAGCTGGCCGACGTCGACCTGTGGCGCAGCGCGTCACGGGCCTGGCGCGAGCAGGTCAAGCCGCACAGCACCGGGTTCCTCGGCGCCACCAGCGGGATCACCGCCGGCGGGTACGCCATCACCGTGGCCCGCTTCGAGACGGAGGCGGCGGCCCGGGCCAACAGCGACCGCCCCGAGCAGGGCGCATGGTTCGAGCAGTACGCCAAGGCGTACGAGGGCGAGATCATCTTCCACGACTGCACCGATGTCGACGAGCTGCTTGCCGGTGGCTCGGACCAGGCCGGGTTCGTCCAGATCATGCAGGCCCGCGCCAAGGACCCGGAGTTCCTGCGCGGTCAGGACGAGGCCATGGAGGCCGAGCTGCGCCGGGTCCGTCCGGACCTCATCGGCGGGATCGTCGCCTGGCACGGCGACGGGACCTTCACCCAGGCGTCGTACTTCACCTCCGAGGCCGAGGCCCGCGAGAACGAGAAGGCGATGGGGGACTCGCCGATGATGGAGCAGTTCATGGCGGCGATGGACGGCATCCCGACCTTCTACGACCTGGCCGAGGTCACGTTCGACTGACCGTCCTCGTCCGGAGCGTGGGTTTGCCCGAGTTCGCCTGCGGCTACACGACGTTCTGGCTGCACGACGCCGCCAGGTCCAGGCCGGTCGTCGTGGACGCGTGGTACCCGGCAGCGGCGCCGGCGGCCGAAACCGTACGGTCGTACGGCCTGGGCACCGGCCGCGCGGCCGAGGACGCGCATCCGGCCACCGGGGCGTTCCCGGTCGTGCTGCTCTCGCACGGGGCCTTCGGGGCGGCGCGCAACTACTCCTGGCTCGCCGAGCACCTGGCCCGGGCCGGCTACGTCGTGTGCGGCGTCTCGCACTTCCGCGAGTCGTACGTGCACGGGGTCGACACGATCGACCCGCAGGCCGCCGGGCAGCTCGACGACCGGGCGCAGGACTGCTCGTTCGCGCTGGACCACCTCCTGGAGGCGTCCCCGTTGCGAGCGCACGCGGACCCGGCCCGGGTGGGGGCGCTCGGGCACTCGTCGGGCGGGGCGACCGTGGTCACGCTCGCCGGCGGGGTGTTCGAGCCGGACCGGATGCAGGCCTACTGCGCCGGCGATGGTGCGCGCGACGACAAGGGCTGCGGCTACGGCAGCGGTCCGGGCGCGGCGCCCGAACGCGTCCGGTCGCCGGTGCCGGCCGGGCCGGTGCGGCGACCCGATCCCCGGGTCCGCGCCGTCGTCGCGCTGGACCCGGCGCTGGGTCCGGGGTTCGACGAGGGGTCGCTCGCGGCGGTGCAGGTTCCGGCGCTCGTGGTGGGTTCGGTCCACAACGACTTCCTGCCCTTGGAGCAGCACGCGGCCCGGTACGCGCGGCACATCCCCGGAGCCGTCTTCACCCGGCTGGACGGCGGGGAGGGGCATTTCGTGTACCTGAACCGGTGCACCGGCGACAGGGAGGCGAACGGGGTGCCGCTGTGCAGCGACCGTCCCGGCGTCGACCGCGACGCCGTGCACGCCCGGCTGCGTCCCGTCGTCACGGCGTTCCTCGCCGAGCACCTGGCGCCTCCGGACGCCCCGATCGTGCTGGCGAGCCGGCGAGGTTCGCGGACGCGAGCACGCGAGAGGGCGGACGGCGTCTGACCCGGACCGGCATGATGAACGGGTGGACGAGGGACCGGCTCTGACGGGACCGGCGCTGGTGCGACCGGCCCCGCTGCAGCGCCGGCAGGGCCTGGCGGTGGTCCGTGACGCGAACGCTGCCCTCGAGCCGTATGTCCCGCGTCTGGTGGTCGACTGGTTGCGGGATACGCCCGACGCCATGGTGCGCGAGGTCGAGGGGTCGCTGGCGTTCGTCGACATCTCCGGGTTCACGACCCTGACCGAGCGGCTCGCGCGCCGGGGCAAGGTCGGCGCCGAGGAGATGAGCGACCTGCTCAACGCGACGTTCGCGCAGCTGCTCGTCGTGGCCTACCTGGACGGCGCCGGTCTGGTGAAGTGGGGCGGGGACGCCGTCCTGCTGCTCTTCCAGGGCCCCGACCACGCCGCCCGGGCGTGCCGGGCGGCCTACCGCATGCGGATGCGCATGCGCCGCATCGGCCAGCTCGACACGTCGGCGGGGCACGTCGTGCTCCGGATGTCGGTGGGCATCCACAGCGGCACGTTCCAGTTCTTCCTCGTCGGCGACCCGGCGATCCACCGTGAGCTGCTCATGTGTGGACCGGCCGCCAGCCGCTGTGCGGAGCTGGAGGCGCTGGCCGAGGCCGGCCAGATCGCGATCAGCCACGAGACCGCCGCGATGCTCCCGGCGTCCGTCGTCGGCGAGCCGAAGGGCGACGGCCTGATGCTCGCGGGCCAGCCGCGCCTGGACGACCTCCTGGCGGTCCTGCGCCCACCCTCCGACGGCCTCGACCTCGGCTCGACCCTGCCCTTAGCGATCCGTGAGCACCTCCTGCAGGCCGGGGGCGAGGCCGAGCACCGCCAGATCGCCGTCGCCTTCGTGCAGTTCTCGGGCACCGACGCCCTGCTCGTCGAGCAGGGCACCGAGGCGCTCGCGGCGGCGCTGGACGAGACGGTCCGCAACGTGCAGGAGGCGACGTCGCAGCACGGGGTCACGTTCTTCGAGACCGACATCAACAGGGACGGGGGCAAGATCATGCTGACGGCCGGGGCTCCGCGCAGCTCCGACCACGACGAGGAGCGCATGCTGCGCGCGGCGCGCCGCATCATGGACCGCGTCGGCGTGCTGCCGCTGCGCATCGGGGTCAACCGTGGCGGGGTCTTCGCCGGTGACTTCGGACCCTCGTTCCGCAAGACGTTCAGCGTCAAGGGCGACGCAGTCAACCTGGCCGCCCGCGTGATGGGAAAGGCTGCCGCCGGTCAGGTGCTCGCGACCACCGCCGTGCTCGACCGGGCGACGACCGTGTTCGACGTCGAGCCGCTCGCGCCGTTCATGGTCAAGGGCAAGTCGCAGCCGGTGCACGCGTCGAGCGTGGGCCCGGCAGTGGGGGAGCGGTCAGACCAGGGCGCGATGACACCGCTCGTCGGCCGGGAGGTGGAGATGGCTGTGCTCACCGACGCGCTGTCCGACGCGCGATCCGGACGCGGGCGGCTGGTCGAGCTGGTGGGCGAGCCCGGCATCGGCAAGTCACGTCTGGTGGCCGAGCTGCGGGTGGCCGCCACCGACGCGACGGTGGTGCAGGCGACGTGCGACGAGTACGAGTCCGCCACCGCGTACTACCCCTTCCGCGGCGTCCTGCGCGACGCGCTGGGCCTGACCGGCATGGGCGAGGACGAGACCGTCGCCGGCCTCGTGACGCGCGCCGAGTCGGTCGCGCCCGATCTGGTGCCGTGGCTGCCGCTGGTCGCGGCGGTCCTCGACCTCGAGATGCAGCCGACGCCGCAGACGGGGAGCCTTGACGAGAGGTTCCGGAAGGACCGCCTCGAGGAGGTGACCGCGCGGCTGCTCGCGGCGCTGCTCCCGGGCACGACGCTGCTCGTCTTCGATGACGTCCACCTGATGGACGACGCGTCGACCGAGCTGCTCGAACGTCTCGCGTCCGGAGTCGCGAACAAGCCGTGGATGCTGCTCGTCACCCGTCGCGACCAGCCGACGGGCTACGTCCCCGACGACTCGTCCGGCGTGCTCTCCGTGCACCCCGCCCCGCTCGGCACGGCGCAGGCGCTCGGCCTCGTGGCCGGGCAGCTCGGCGACGCGCAGCTGCGGCCGGACCAGATCGCCGCCCTGGCCGAGCGTGCCGGCGGGAACCCGCTCTTCCTGCGGGGTCTGGTGCTCGCCGCCCGCAGCGGAGCGTCGTTGGACGCGCTGCCAGGGTCGGTCGAGGCTCTCGTCACCAGCCAGATCGACCGGCTCCCGCCGGACGAGCGGACGGTCCTGCGCTACGCATCGGTGCTCGGCGTCGAGTTCGGCGAGGCGGACCTGCGCGCGATCCTCGCCGGGCACGAGCTCCCGACCAGCCGGTCCGCGCTCGCCCGCATGGGCAGCTTCCTTCATCGTGCCGGCCACGGCCGGTTCCGGTTCGAGCACGCGCTGATCCGCGACGCGGCGTACGAAGGGCTCCCGTACCGGCGTCGGCAGGACCTGCACGGTCTGGTCGGACGGCGTCTGGAGACGACGACCCCCGACCCCGACGACGTCTCGGAGCTTCTCTCCCTGCACTACTTCCACGCCGGACTGCCGGAGAAAGCCTGGTACTACTCGCGGGTGGCGGGCGACCGCGCCCGGGAGAAGTTCGCGTCGGCAGATGCGGCACAGTTCTACCGCCGAGCCATCGAGGTGGCCGGTGGTCTGCCTGCCCTGGACGTCCGTGACCGCGTGGACGTCCTGGAGGCACTTGGCGACTCCCAGACGAGCTCCGGCGCCTTCGTCGACGCGCTGGAGGCGTTCCGCGCCGCCCGCAGGCTGGTCCCGAACGACCGGCTGAGGGTGGCCGACCTGCTGCGCAAGGAGGTGCTCCTCGACCACCGGCTGGACCGCATCCCGCAGGCGATCCGGACGGTCAACCGCGGGCTGCGACTGCTGGGCACCGACGATGGCTCGCCCGAGCTGCTCGGCCGCCGGGCGCAGCTCAAGGTCTGGTACGCGTGGTGCCGCCTCAAGCAGGGTCGCTCCAAGGAGGGCATCCGGTGGGCCACGCTGGCCCAGGCCGACGCCGAGGCGGCAGCCGACGCGGCCGCCCTGGCCGAGGCCTACGAGGCACTCTTCCTCGGGCACCTGTACATGGGGCGCACGCCGCCTCGACCCTATGGCTCGATGGCGCTCGAGCTCTTCCGCGAGATGGACGACGCCTACCGTCAGGCGCGCTCCCTCAACCACCTCGGGTTCGCCGCGGCCGTCGAGGGGGACGTCGACGAGGCCGCCGAGCTGTACGCCAGCGCCCGGGACGCCTACAGCAGGGCCGGCGACGTGCTCGGCGCGGCGACGGCCGACTACAACACCGGTGACCTGCTGATCCACCAGGGGCGTCTGGCCGAGGCGGAGCAGGTGCTCGGGCGCATCCTTGCGGTCTTCCGGTCCCTCGGCAGCGGCGAGTGGACCGAGGTGACCCGGCGTGAGCTCGGTCGAGCGGCGGTGCGCGCCGGCCGGCTCGACGAGGGCCTCGCCCTGCTCACCCAGGCGCGTGCCGAGCTCGCCCAGCTCGCGCTCGCGACCGAGGTGGTCGAGACCGACGCGGCGCTGGTGGAGGTGACGCTTGCCCGGGGTCGGTGGGAGGAGGCTCTGGAGCAGGTTGACGCGGCACTGCCCGGGGCGGTCGCGCTCGACGTGGCGAACGCGGTCCGCCTGCTGCACCGCCACCGGGCCCGGGCGCTCCTCGGCCTGGGACGGCTCGAAGAGGCACGGGCGGACCTCGACCTCGCCCTGGCGGCGTGTGCCGAGGAGGGTCAGTGGGACATCGGCGGGGTCCTGGTGGAGATGGCCGCCGTCGCGCGGGCGCAGGGCGACCCCGCCGCCGAGGATCTCGAGCGACGGGGTCGCGAGGACCTGGCCCGCCAGGGTTATGTGGGCAGCTGACCGGTCGGCCCGATCACGGCCCGCCCCGAGGGTCGGCCAGGTACTTGATCGTGAACGACAGGTTGCCCTGGGAGTCCAGGTGGTAGGAGCTGTGGTCGGAGCAGAAGATCTGGTCGGACGGGATGATGTTGCCGCCGAGTTCTGACGGCACCTGGCAGGCGACCAGCGTCTGCCACGCCGGGGTGGGGTCGCCCGACCACGGCGCCGACGAGATGGCGTGGCCGGGGTAGGCGGCGATGGCCTCCTGCACGTCCTCCGTTGACTGGTCCGTCGCGAAGTCGCCGTCGTCCGGGTCGATGCAAGCGCTGACCAGGCAGGTGATGGTCATCGACGCCGGGCTGCTGCGCGTGTACAGGCTGCCGCCGTGGCCGTCCGTGAAGTCGCCCTGGACGAGGGTGATGACCGGCTTGCCAGGGTTCGCTCCGCACAACGGGATGTCCGTGCTCGTGACGCACAGCTGCTGGACCAGGTCGACCTGGCCGTTCGCCCCGTTCGGGAAGCTGGCGCTCGAACACACCGGGTCCGTCAGGGAGAGGGTGCAGTTGGTCGTGTCGGTAAGCCCACCGGCCACCGTCGGCTGGAACACGCTCGCCGTCCCGCTGCCGTCCACCGGGGACGCGACGACGTTCGACAACGCACCTCCCGGGGTGAGCGACAGCTGGAAGTTCACCGGTGGGACGGACTGGCTGTAGGTGGTCGTCACCGTCCCGAGGGTGGGCGGGTCGACGCCGAGGTTCGGGCCGACGAGCGCCTGCGCGCTGAGCAGGCCCGGGCCGCCCGCCGACAGCGACACGCCGCTGCCCTGCAGCATGGTCGGGTTGTTGTACTGGTCGTTCAGGTGGAACGACGCCACCAGGTTCTTGAGCTTGACGGGGTTGGGCAGCGAGGGGGTCGTCGAGCCGTCCTTGATCGAGTCGAGCCCCACGGACGCCGGGGGACCGGCCAGGACGGTCCACGGGAGGACGCCCTTCACGGCGGTCTTGGTCGTGTCGTTCACCGCGATGCTCGTCGGACCCGCGGCGAAGAACCGGATGTTCAGGGTGTAGGTGCCGGTGGCGGAGGCCGGCAGGACGGGCAGCACGGCGTACTTGGTCGCGTTGCTCACCGGGTTCAGCTTCGGTGCGAACGCCACGGGTGTCCCGCTCCCCAGGGCCAGGGTCGCCGGCCACGGGTCGTCGGCGCCGAGCTCGACCCGCACCTCACCACCGGCGTAGGGGACGTTGACGTTGTTCACGTTCTGCGCCTGCAGCGTGAACGCCTGCGTCTGACCCGCGACCGAGGAGGTGGCCGTCGGGACAGCCGTGATCGTGAAGTCGGCCGCGTCGCCGGCGATGACCGTGACGGTCGGGACGTCCGTGGTCGTGAAGATCCCGTTGCCGATACCGATCATCTTGAACGGCAGCGAGGTGGGCGAGGAGGGGGTTGTGAACGTGATGGAGGCGATCAGCGACTTGCCCGGCTTGAGCGCCGACGTGGTCAGGGGCAGCGTCGCGTAGACCAGGACGAGGGACGAGCACGGGGATGTGCTGCCGCAGGGCAGGACCGCTTCGCGCCAGTTGCCTGGTCCGGTGACGCCGGCCCCCTTCACCGTGCCGACGCCGGGCGGGACCACGATGGTGAAGGCCAGGACCGACCCGGTGTTGCTCGCGGGGTTGGCCAGCGTGAAGTCGGCCTTGATCGGCGTCGACGTGTACGCCGGCCCACCGGTGGAGACGCTGAAGCGCACCGACTGCAGCGCGAGGGCGCCGGAGGGCGATGCCACGGCAGCCAGGCCGGCCATGGCGGTGGAAGCGACCGCGACGACGGCGAGCAGCCGACGGGACACGGTGCGGGCGTAAGGACCTCTGGCCATGGCGATCGGCGCTCCTCTGACGCGGGACGACGGACCCCGCTCCCCACGCACACGCCCACCGTGTCCCGGTGATCTTCCCCCTGGGTGCGCACATCTCACCGCGGGGTCTGAGGCGCCGTCAAGGAATTGGTCGATGAAGTCTCAACCAGGGAGGACGATGCTCATCCCTTGTGCTGCGACTGTCACCCGCAGTGAGCGTTCTACGCCGTCGGCCGAGCCGGTGACGGTGGCACCCAGATCCGCTGCGATCGCGTCCAGGGCGTCGTCGGTGCGGGCCGGCCCGTGGTGGAACAGCACGAGGTGGCGGACCCGGCAGCGCAGCGCCAGGTCCACCGCGTCGGCGACGGTGGAGTGGCCGTACGCGTCGGCGAGGGCCCGCTCCGACTCGACGAACTGCGCGTCGTGCAGCAGGACGTCGACGTCCTCGACCAGCGCGTGCACCGCCGGCTCCACCCCGCCGGACACGATGTGGTCGGGCAGGTACGCGGCCGACGAGGTACCGTCCGCGACCCGGTAGCCGAACGTGCGGCCGCCCTTGTGGGCGACGTCGACGGCCTGCAGCGTGAACCCGGCCAGCTCGTGCTCGCCATCTTCGATCGCGTGGAACGACCACTCGCCCTGCAGTCCCTCCGGCGTGATCGGGAAGCTGGGCGGGGACATGTGCGCCGCCAGCAGGTCGCGGCCGCTTCGGCCGCCCTGCTCCGGCACGTACAGGTCGACACGCGAGTCCGGGCGGTCGCCGGCGACGAAGAACGGCAGGCCCTGGACGTGGTCCCAGTGCAGGTGGCTGACCAGGATCGCGCCCCGGAACGCGGCGCCGCCGAGCATCGGCGTCAGAGTGCGCAGCCCGGTCCCGGCGTCCAGCACGAGCGTCGGGACGTCGGCACCGTCCGGCAGGACTGCGACACAGGAGGTGTGGCCGCCGTAGCGGACGAACTCCGCTCCGGGCGCGGGCGTGGACCCGCGCACACCCAGCAGGATCAGCCGCACCCGCGCACAGTAGTGCCCGAGCACCGTCAGGCAAGCCGCTCCAGCCGGTCAGCCATGTGCCGGTGGGCCAGCTCGACACCCGCTGACCCGGCGACCGTCGCCAGGAAGTCCGTGCGGCTCACGTACCAGAGCGTGCAGTCGCCGGTGGCGCTGACGGTCGCGGTCCGCGGCACGTCGCGCAGCAGCGCGATCTCGCCGAACCCGTCGCCGGGTCCCAGCACCACACGCTCCGGCCGGCCGGCCACGCTCACCTCGAGCCGTCCGCGCTCGACCAGGTAGTACCCGTCGCCGCGTTCGCCCTGGCGGACCACGGCGGTGCCGGCGACCACGTCCTTGCGGCGGGCCTGCTGGGCGAGCCGTTCGAGTGCACGGACGTCGAGCACGGCGAGGAACTCGACGCCGCGGAGCAGCCGGAGGACGTCGGGGCGGTACACGGCCTGCCGGTCCAGCCGCAGCAGGATCGGCACGGCGAGCACGGCGACGACCGCGAGGGTGCCGCCCAGCACGGCGTACGCCGCCGCGGCGCCCACTGCCCGAGCGAGCAGCGGCGCGGCGGCGGCGCCGACCGCCAGGCCGGCGAGCAGGGCGGACTCGCGCAGCGCCAGCACCCTGGCCAGCAGCGAGTCGTCGACCGTGCGCTGCAGCAGCGTGATGCCCGCCACGGCGAAGAACGCCAGCCCGGCGCCGGCCGCGACACCGACGATGAGGGCTGGGACCAGCGCGCCCAGATGCGGCATCAGCAGCAGCGGGAGGCCGCCCGCCAGCAGGCTGCCGGCGACCGCTGCGGCGAGCCGCTGCCAACCGCACAGCACGACGGCGGCGGCCGCGCCCACGGTGCCGCCGACCCCGAGCGAGCCGATCAGCAGACCGGCCGCGGCCGGACCCTCGCCGAGCCGCTGCACGGCGTACGCGACGCCCAGGATCTCCATCGCGCCCTGCGCGACGAACTGCGCACCGACGAGCAGCAGCACGACGGCTGCGGCCGGACGGCGCCACAGCGCGCGGGTCAGGTTGTCGGGCCGGGTCCGTGATCCGGCAGCCGCCCGGCTCCGGCGGGCGCGGGGGCTCGGCCGGGCCAGGCCGAGGCCGGTCACCAGCAGCGCCGCGGCGGCGGCCAGCACCGCGCAGCCGCCCACGACGACGGCGACGCCGCCGACCAGCGCGCCCAGACCCGCCAGCGCGGGGCCCACGAAGCAGCCCAGACTCTCCAGGGTGCCGGAAAGCGAGTTGGCCGCAGCGGCCTCGCCCGGCGAGGACGACAGCTCCGCCGCGGCGGCGTAGTGCGGCGGTCTGGTCCACCCGATCACGACGGTGGCGGCCACTGCGGCCAGCACGACCGGTCCGCGGGGAGCGCCGGCGGCGACCAGCACGGCGGTCACCGCCATCGTGACCGCCTGCAGTCCGTACACGAGCCGCAGCGCGCTGTCCCGCGACATCCGGTCGCCGACGACCCCGCCCAGCGGCGCGAGCGCCGCGGCCGGCAGCAGCTGGAGCACCGCGACCAGTCCGGCCAGCGCGGTGCCGCCGGTGTCGTACGCCCAGAGCAGCACGGCCACCCAGAGCGCCTGCTCGTTCACCGCGAAGAGCGCGTACGCCGACTGCGCGCGGAGCAGCCGCCGGTTGTGGGAGACCGCGTGAACCGAGCGGCGCACCTCGACGAGCTGGCTCATCGCATCGCTCGCAGCTCGTCGGCGCGGTTCGGCGGCAGCCGCCGCACCGCTTCGCGGAAGGTGACGCCGGACATCCGGGCCGCCCGTGGTCGCACATAGTCGACGACGCGGTCGGGGTGCTTCTTCGAGGTCTCCCGCAGGACCCAGCCGATGGCCTTGCGGACGAAGAACTCCTTCTCGTCCAGCATCGTGTCCGCCCAGCGCGCGAACGGCGCGAAGTCGACGTCGGTCGCCTCGGCCCGCCGGAGCCGGCCGAGCTGCGAGAGCAGCGCGGAGCGGCGGATCCAGAAGTCGTCGTCGACGACCCAGCGCTCCAGGGTGCCGGTCAGGGTCGCCTCGTCCGGGTCGCGCAGCACCAGCCGGCCGACGACGTCACCGGCCAGCGGGTCGACCAGCGCCCACGTGCCGGACTCGCGCAGCATCCGCTCCAGCTGCGGCAGGTCGGCGGTACCGACCAGGGCCGGGCGCGCGGCGAGCACCTCGACGGCGGCGAGCCGCTCCTCGAACGTCGGCCGCCGCCACAGCGCGCCGACCAGGGCGGTCATCGGGCCGTGGCAGTCCAGCGCCGGCTCGTCGTGCAGCACCGCGCGCACCGACGCCCGGACCACGGGAACGGCGACGCCCAGGTGCGGGACCTCGTGCTTGAGGTACGCCTGCGCGTTCACGGCGCGGACCGGGTCGGCGTGCTCGTCCAGCCGTCGCTGCAGCTCGGCCGCCGCCCGCCGCGCGTCGAAGGAGGTCATTCGGGACGGACGTCGAGCCCGATGCCGCGAGCCAGGACGGTGGCCTGCTCCCAGGTGATCACGGCGGCCGCGACCTTCGTGGTGAACGGGTCGAGCGCGGACAGGTCGCTGCCGCGCAGGTCCGCGGTGGACAGGTCGGCGCCGTGCAGCGATGCACCGGACAGGTCCAGGTCGCGCAGGCAGGCGTCCTGGCAACGGGCGCCGGTCAGGTCGGCCTCGCGGAACCGCGCGCCCTCGAACCTGACCCCGCGCAGGTCGGCCCCGGGCAGTCCCACGAACGACCAGTCGCCGCCGGTGACCTTCAGCAGTGTGTACGTGCACTCGTCGAACAGGCTGCCGACCAGCTTGCACCGGGTGAAGCTCGCCTCGAACAGGTTGCAGCGGACGAACGTGCAGTTGGTGAACGCACTGTCCGAGAACGTCGCGCAGTTGAGGCGGCAGCTCCGGAAGACGCACTCGTCGAACGAGGCGCCGTCGCCGGTCGCCTCCGTGAGGTCCACGTCGACGAAGCTGGTGCGGCTGAACTGCTGCCCGTCGAGGTCGCGGCCCTGCCAGTCCTCGGACCTGACCGTGTCGGTGGTCTCCGGCGCCGGACGGCCGTGCCTGCGGTCAGCCACGCGCCGGGACTTCGCTCACGCCTGGGCGTCGCCGTACATGAACGGAAGGGCAGACGCCTCGATGCCGGGGGTCGGACGACCGGTCGCGTAGCGGAACAGCACGGTGCGCAGGTAGACCGAGACGGCCGAGTAGATCGCCGAGACGACGAAGAACGCGACGACGCCGCAGACCAGGAGCACACCTCCGACCAGGCGCTGGACGACAGCGGCGCCGTCGGTGGCCGAGCTCAGCAGCCCGAAGCCGATGACGGCGGCCCCGGTCGAGGCGAAGATGGCGAGCGTCCACTGCACGCCGAGCCGGAACGTCGCCCGCACGTTCGTACCGAAGCGCGACGTCAGGATGTGCGCGGACCGGCGGACGGTCTGGACGGGCATGGTGCCTTCGGTCATGATCACCGGCACCGCGAACATCGTCGCCACGGCCCATGCCAGGCCGGCGAACAGCCGCACGAGCAGCGCCGCGACGCCGAACCGCTGGAGCACGTTCATGACGACCCCGACCACGGTGGACATGGCTGCCCAGGCCAGCAGCGGGCCGCGCCGGTCCCAGGCGAGCGACAGGGCCGACGACACGTCCGGCTCGCCGCCGTCGGCGCGGAGCATCGCCGCACCCACGACGGCACCCATGAAGATCGTCGACACGAAGGTCGACAGCAGGAGGGCGAGCGCGTAGACGCCGAGCCCGAGCACGCCGTCGCGGTCCGTGAGCCATCCGCCGTGGACGACGGACGCACCCCCGACGACCAGCCCGAAAGCCACGGCCGAGCAGATCCCGCCGATGAACAGCAGAAGGATCATGGACTTGTCGCGGAGCAGGAGACGGTACGAGGCCTGGACCAGCGGCTTGCCCGCCAACGATGTGCGTGTCATGCGACTCTCCCCGAGGTCGCCTCAGACGCTAGCCCACCCGAGGCTGCCACGGACCGGCTTTCCGGAGGCGTACTGTCACGGCGACGGAGCCTTCCGGACTCCCGGCCGAGGAGTGACGATGGGTGACAAGTCCCCGCACGATTCCAAGAGCAAGAAGTCCGGCAAGTCCATCAAGGAGAAGCGGGCGGACAAGCGGGCCAAGGTGGACGCGGCCAACCACTCGGTCGTCATCGTCCCGCCCAAGAAGAGCTAGGCGTCCGACTTCCCCGGCCGTCATTCGCGGGCGAGCATCGCCTCTTCCAGGTCCAGCTCGCGGTGCACCTTGCGCAGGAGCTCGTCGTCGAGACGACCAGCGTCGCGCATCTTGACGAAGGCGTCCCGCTCGGCCGCGAGCATCTGCCGGCGCAGCCGTCGGTAGGTCGCGCTGGGCGCCTCCGGCGAGCCCTCGCCGCCGAGCCGCTCCCAAGCCGTCAACGCCCGTCCCTGGGTCCGGGCGCGCAGCCGCTCCACCACGTCGTCGTCGACGTCGGGCTCGTCGGCGAGCAGCACGTCCAGCCGGTCGACGGCGGCGGCCGCGGCCCGCTGCTGCGCCTCCGCCTCGGCGAGCAGGTCGGCCGTGTCGTCGCCGGTCACGTGCAGCCGGCGGATCAGCCAGGGCAGCGTGAACCCCTGGATGACCAGCGTCCCGACCACCACGACGAACGCCAGGTAGATCACCAGGTCGCGCTGCGGGAACGCTGCGCCCGCGTCCGTGCTCAGGGGTAGGGCGACGGCGGCCGCGATCGAGACGACCCCGCGCATGCCGGCCCAGCCGATCACCGTCGGCACCGCCGCCGGGGGCGCCGGGTCCCGCCTGGCGACGCTGGGGATCCAGCGCGGGACGTACGTGGCGGGGTACACCCAGACCAGCCGGCTCACGATGACGACGAGCAGGACGAACGCGCCCCAGCCGACCAGCTGCCAGCTGCTCGCGAAGCCGCTCACCTGTTCCAGCGCCGTCGGCAGCTGCAGCCCGATCACCATGAACACCACGGACTCGAGCAGGAAGTCGATCATGCGCCAGACCGCTTCGGACTGCAGCCGGGCGGCGTACGACAGCGTCCGCGGGGCAGCGTGCCCGATCGTCAGGCCGGCGAGCACCACGGCGAGCACACCGGAGGTGTGCAGGGCCTGGGCGACGGTGAACGCGACGAACGGGACCAGCAACGACACGGTGTTCTCGAGCACGCCGTCGTACAGCCGGCACAGGAGCCAGATGGCGGCCTTGCCGATGAGCAGGCCGACCAGGATGCCGCCGGCCGCGGTGACCACGAACAGCCCGAAGCCCGCGGCGACGCTGATCGTGCCGCTGACCACCGCGGCGACCGCGACCTGGTACAGCGTGAGCGCGGTGCCGTCGTTGAGCAGGCTCTCCCCGCCCAGGATCGTCAGGACCCGCCTGGGCAGCCCGAGGGTGCGACCGACCGCGGTCGCGGCCACCGCGTCCGGCGGCGCGACGACCGCGCCGAGCACGAACGCCGTGCCGAGCGAGAGCGGTCCGATCAGCCACCACGACGCGACGGCGACGACAACGGTCGTGAACACGACCAGCCCGACCGACAGCAGCGCGATCGGGCGCAGGTTCCGCCGGATCGACAGGTACGAGGACTCCTGCGCGGCGGAGTACAGCAGCGGCGGCAGGAAGACGTCCAGGACGAGGTCGGGGTTGATCTCGACCCGCGGCATGTGTGGCAGCTCAGAGACCACCAGCGCGACCAGGACGACGACCAGCGGTGCCGGCCAGCCCTTGCGACGCGAGATCCCGGCGACCGCGACCGCGCCGGTCACGAGCAGCAGCACGCCGAGCTCGCTCACGGCACCCTCCCGGCCCGACCCGGCCGGACCCGGTTTGGCCCGAACCGGTGCTGCCCGCATGATCGTGCCATGACCGCCTGTCCCCATCTGGCCGACCTGTCCCCGACCGTCGAGCCGCTGACGCCCGAAGGCTGCGGCGAGTGCCTGGCCCTCGGCGACCGCTGGGTGCACCTGCGCGAGTGCCTGTCGTGCGGGAACATCGGCTGCTGCGACTCCTCCAAGAACCGGCACGCCACGAAGCACTTCGAGAGCACCGGGCACCCGGTCATGCGGTCCTTCCAGCCGGGGGAGTCCTGGCGCTGGTGCTTCGTCGACGAGGCCATCGTCTGATCGAGCCCGGGACCGCGGGGGATAGCCTCGGAGCCGTGCCGCCGCCGCCCCCGCCGCCCTCGCTCGCCGACGTGGTGGCCGTGCTGGACCGCCTCTACCCGCCGGAGACGGCCGCGGACTGGGACGCGGTCGGCCCGGTCTGCGGCGACCCGGCCGGCCCGGTGCGGACGGTGCTGCTCGCCGTCGACCCGGTCGAGGCGGTGGTCGACGAGGCGATCGCCCTCGGCGCCCAGCTCCTGGTCACGCACCACCCGCTGTACCTGCGCGGCACCTCGACGGTCTACGGCGGGACCACCAAGGGCCGGCTCGTCACCCGGCTGCTCACCGCCGGCTGCGGGCTCTACGTCGCGCACACGAACGCCGACGACGCCCCGGGCGGGGTGAGCGCCGAGCTGGCCCGGGTGCTCGGCGTGTTCGATCCGGTGCCACTGGTCCCGTCGCCGACGGGTCCGGCCGGGACGGGCTCGGGCCGGGTCGGCGACCTTGGCCACCCGACGACGCTGGGCGCGTTCGCCCAGCGGGTCGCGGACGCGCTGCCCGCGACCCCAGTCGGGCTGCGGGTGGCCGGGGACCTGGCCCGGCCCGTGCACCGGGTGGCGGTGTGCGGCGGCGCCGGCGACCAGTTCCTCGAGCACGCGCAGCAGGCCCGGGCCGACGTGTTCGTGACCGCCGACCTGCGGCACCACTACAGCAGCGAGCTCGTGGCCCGCGGCGGCCCGGCGCTGATCGACCCGGGGCACTGGGCCAGCGAGTGGCCGTGGCTGCCGGCGGCGGCCCGGGCGTTGGCCGCCGAGCTGGCCGATACGGTGGACGTCCGCATCTCGTACCTGGTCACGGACCCGTGGACCGCGCTGGTCACGCACGATCGCGTCCGGGATCGCGGACGCGACCACATCCGCGAGCACATCGAGGGGAGCCGGCCCTGAACGCCGATCATGCCGACCAGCTGCGCCTGCTGGACGTCCAGGCGCTCGACGCCAGGATCGACCAGCTGGCCCACCGGCGCCGGACGTTGCCGCAGCTGGCCGAGCTGGACCGGGTGACCGGTGAGACCACCCAGGTCCGCGACCTGCTGGTCGGCGCGCAGACCGAGCAGTCCGACATCGAGCGCGAGGTCGCCAAGTCCGAGCAGGACGTCGAGACCGTCCGGCAGCGCGCAGCCCGGGACCGGCAGCGGATGGACGCCGGGGCGGTCGGCTCGGCCAAGGAGCTCGAGGCGCTGCAGCACGAGCTGGGGTCGCTGGCCAAGCGGCAGAGCGACCTCGAAGAGGTCGAGCTGGAGGCCATGCAACGCCTCGAGGACGTCTCGGCCCGGGTCGACGAGCTGACCGTGCGGTCCGCCGCGCTGGCCGCCGAGCAGGCCGACCTCGAGGCGCAGCGCGACGAGGCGTTCACCGACATCGACAAGGACACGGCGTACCTCGCCGGGGAGCGCGGCCGGGCCGCGACGGGTCTGCCGGCCGACCTGATGGCCCTGTACGAGAAGCTGCGCGCGGACAACGGCGGCGTCGGCGCGGCCGCGCTGCAGGGCGGCCGCTGCATGGGCTGCCGGCTCGAGCAGACCCCGACCGAGCTGGCGCGGATCGCCGCGGCACCGGCCGACGAGGTGCACCGCTGCGAGGAGTGCCGCCGGATCCTGGTCCGGCCGGGCACCTCCGGGTGAGCGACCCGACCGGGTCCGGCCGGCGGCGGCTCGTCGTCGAGACCGACGGCGGCTCGCGCGGCAACCCCGGACCGGCTGCGTACGGCGCGGTGGTGTTCGACGGCGCCAGCGGCGAGGTGCTGGCCCAGGTGGCCGAGCACATCGGCACGGCGTCCAACAACGTCGCCGAGTACCGGGGGATCATCGCCGGGCTGACGGCCGCGCGCGACCTCGACCCGGAGGCCGAGGTCGACGTGCGGATGGACTCCAAGCTCGTGGTCGAGCAGCTGTCCGGGCGCTGGCAGGTCAAGCACCCGGACATGCGGACGCTCGCCAAGCGGGCGCTGGCGATCTGGCCGCCGGGCCGGGTCACGTACACCTGGATCCCGCGGGCGAAGAACAAGGCGGCGGACCGGCTGGTGAACGAGGCGCTCGACCTTGCCGAGGCGGGCCGGCCGTGGGTCGAGTCGGCCTCCGGGGTGGTCCCCGGGTCCCTGCAGGACGACGACGGCGCCGGCCCGGGGCTGGCCGACGAGCTCGAGGACGCGCCGCCGAACAAGCTGGTCGGCTGGGCGCCACGACCTGGGCGAGCCGACGACCTTCGTGCTGCTGCGGCACGGCGAGACCGCGCACACCCGCCAGAAGCGGTTCAGCGGCTCCGGCGGCGACGACCCGCCGCTGTCCGAGGACGGTCGTGCGCAGGCGGTCGCGTCCGGGCGCCGGCTGGCCGAGCTCGGCGGCGTCGACCTGGTCGTCACGTCGCCGCTGCTGCGGGCGCGCGAGACCGCGCAGGTCGTCGCCGACCTGCTCGAGGTCCCGCTCGAGGTCGACGACGACCTCGCCGAGTGCGGGTTCGGCGCGTGGGAGGGCCTGACGTTCGCGCGAGGTCGAGGAGCGCTGGCCGGACGAGCTCGCCGCGTGGCTGGCCTCGACGGCGGTGGCACCGCCGGGTGGCGAGTCGTTCGACGCGGTGCTGGACCGGGTGCGTGCGGCACGGGACCGGTTGCTGGACCGGGCGCACGCCGGCACCGTCGTGGTGGTCTCGCACGTGACACCGATCAAGACCCTGGTGCTGCTGGCCCTGCAGGCGCCGGCCCGGGCGGCGTACCGGATGGAGCTGGCGCCGGCCTCGCTGTCGACCGTGCTGTGGTTCGACGACGGCAACGCGTCGCTGCGCAGCCTCAACGACACCCAGCACCTCGGCGGCCTGCTGCCGTTCCAGCACGTCTGACTCCGGGACCCGGTGACGCGACCTCAGAGCTCGACGACGACGACGTCGAGGTCGTTCGCGGCGGCCGTCCGGCCGCGGCACCGCGTCGTAGCCGAGGTCGCGCAGCACCGTCACCAGCGCGGCCGCGGTGCGCGGGTCGGCGGCGCTGTCCGAGCAGCGCGCGGACCAGCCGTCCCTTCGTGGCCTTGTTGAAGTGGCTGACGACCACCCGCGACGCCGGCTCGCCCGGGACCCGTTCGTGCAGGACGCGCACGCCCACGCGTGCGGTCGGCCACCGGCCCGGTCAGCCTGCCCATCGCCGTGTACGCGGTCGATCGCAGGTCCAGCACGAGTCCGCGCCGCGCCTCCTGCTCGAGCACGCCCGGCAGGACCGGGCGCCACAGGGCCGCCACCGGTCCGGTGCCCGGGAGTGCGACGTCGGGGGCGAGCCGGTAGGCGGGCACCCGGTCGGTCAGCCGCAGGGCACCCCACAGCCCGCTGAGGACAACCAGCGCGCGGTTGGCGCGTCGTCGCGCCGCCGGGTCGAGCGAGGCGAGGTCGAGCGCGTCGTAGAGGACGCCGGTGTACAGCTGGTCGACCCGGACGGCCGGAGCGGACCGCAGCAGCCGGTCGCGGTCGACCTCGGCGGCCAGGCCGGTCGGCAGGCCGAGCACCTCGCGGGCCTTCTCCCGGTCTCCGTCGCAGACGGCCGACCAGCTCGTCGAGCAGCCGCTCGCGGGTGGCGTTGAGCTCGGGGAACGAGAGGCGTTCGACGTCGACCGGGGCACCGCGGCGGCGGGAGGTCGACTTCCCCTCGGACGGCGGCAGCAGGACGAGCACGGTCACCGACCCTAACCGGCGGTGCGTCGCGCCCGCGCCTGGGCGACCGGGCGTGGGTAGCCTGCGCGGGTGCCGCGCCGTCACGTCAGCCTCCCCGCCGGCGACGGCGCCGAGCTGCTCGCCGGGTTCGAGCAGGTGCGCACCGAGCTCGGTGTCCCGGACGCCTTCGACCCGGCCGTCCTCGCTGCCGCCGGGGCCGCGGCGCCGCGCTCCGCGGCTGCCCGCGCTCGACCTCACCGACGTCGCGTTCGCCACGCTCGACCCGCCGGGTTCGCGCGACCTCGACCAGGCGTATGCCATCGAACGGTCCGGTGCCGGCTACCGCGTCCGGTACGCCATCGCCGACGTCGCCGCCTTCGTGGCCGCCGGCGATCCCGTCGACCTCGAGGCGCACCGCCGCGTCGAGACCCTGTACGCCCCGGACCGGCGCACCCCGCTGTACCCGCCGAGCCTCAGCGAGGGTGCCGCGTCCCTGCTGCCCGGGCAGACCGCGCCGGCGCTGGTGTGGACCCTCGACCTCGACCACGACGGCGAGCTGCAGCACACCGACGTGCGGCGCGCGCTGGTACGCAGTCGGGAGCAGCAGGACTACCCGTCGGTGCAGGCGGCTCTGGACGCCGGCACCGCGCCCGGGCCGGTGCAGCTGCTGCGCGAGGTCGGGCTGCTGCGGCTCGACCGCCAGCGCGACCGCGGCGGCATGAACCTCGCCGTGCCCGCCCAGGAGGTCGTGCCCGACGGCCACGGGTGGCAGCTGCGGTTCCGTGCCGGGCTGCCCGTCGAGGACTGGAACGCCCAGATCTCCCTGCTCACCGGCATGGCGGCCGCAGAGCTCATGCTCGCCGGCGGGATCGGGGTCCTGCGCACCATGCCGCCCGCCGACGACCGCGACGTCGCCCGCCTGCGCCGGGTCGCCCGCGGCCTCGGCCTCGACTGGCCGGCCGACGAGACGTACGCGGCGTTGCTGGACCGCATCGGCCGGCAGCCACCCGTGGACCACGGCCGCGTCGAGGCCTTCCTCACCGAGGCCACCGCGTTGTTCCGCGGCGCCGCCTACACCGCGTTCGACGGCCAGCCGCCCGGGCCGGACCACGCACGCCGCGATCGCCGCGCCGTACGCCCACTGCACCGCGCCGCTGCGACGGCTCGTCGACCGCTACGCCGGTGAGGTCTGCCTGGCGCTGTGCGGCGGGCGCAGCAGGTGCCGGCGTGGGCACGGGACGCGCTGCCCGACCTGCCCGAGGAGATGGCCAAGGGCGACCAGCGAGGGCACGCCCTCGACCGGGCGATGGTCGACCTGGTCGAGGCCGTCGTGCTGGCGCCGTCCGTCGGGAAGGTCTTCGACGGGCTGGTCGTCGACGTCGACGAGCGCCGCGGCGGTGGCACCGTCGCAGCTCGCCGACCCCGCCGTCCTGGCCCGGTGCGAGGCGACCCACGGCCCGCTCCCGCTCGGCGAGCCGCTGCGCGTGCGGCTGCACGAGGCAGACGTCGCGAGGCGGGTCGTGCGCTTCGTCCCGGCGTAGACACCAGCGCCGCTACCCTGGCTGGACGGCGGACGAGCCGGCCGGGCGGCCGCGGCGGTGCCAGCGATGGCGGCGTCGAGGAACGTCCGGGCTCCACAGGGCAAGGTGGTGGGTAACACCCACCCGGGGCGACCCGCGGGAAAGTGCCACAGAAAACAGACCGCCGGTCCGGGCTCTGCGCAAGCAGGGCGCGAGCCGGTAAGGGTGAAACGGCGGTGTAAGAGACCACCAGCGCCCGGGGTGACCCGGGCGGCTCGGCAAACCCCACCAGGAGCAAGGTCAAAAGGGGCTCGCGGCTTCGGTCGCGGGTCCTGCGCAGGCGTTCGAGGGCGGCCCGCCCGAGCCTGCGGGTAGACCGCACGAGCCTGTCGGCAACGGCAGGTCTAGATGGATGGCCGCCGGCCGTGACAGTGCCGCAAGGCGTCACGGCCACAGAACCCGGCGTACAGGCCGACTCGTCCGCCGCCCACCCGGGCCGGGGCCGGTTCAGAGCGTGAATCCCTTACCCGGCAACGGGTTTCGGGGGGTGGCCGTTCGGGCGTTACTGACGGCCCTTGACGGCTGCTACCCTCGGAGTGCGCGGTCCGGGAGCGGTCCGGGCCGGCGTGAACGAACCGCCCCGACCGGAGCAAGATGCGTTGAGCGAGTCGACGTCCGCTCGGGCCTTGGCTTTGTCTGTGAGGCTCGCACAGCCGGACGTGTCGTCAGCAGACAGGTGAGCGTAGGAACGCCCGGCAGCAATGACCTTCGGGTCATGGGCGCGGTTGGACGTGCGCGAGGTACGGTCCATCGACAGAAGCGGCGCCGCCTGCTGATCGGGGCAAACCATCGAGCCACTGCCCACGGCCGGCTCTTGATCCTCACCGACAACAACGGACCGGTGACCAGGGCGTTGTCCGCGCTGCATCTCCTGAATGGCTTCCACATCACTCAGGTCGTGACCAGGGGTGACAGACCCACGGACGCTGCCGACGGCTCGATCCGGGCCTCAATACTCGTTTGATGCCAGCGGCAACGGGCGCACCATATGGCACATCGGTGCGCGTCCTTTGGGGGCCTAAGCCCGCCCCCGGTGCCACCGGAAGGACTGCTACGCGCCTCCAGTCCAGCGGCCACGACGAACGCCGGGACGCATTGCACCGTCACTGGCGGCGGGCGAGGATCGTTCGGCGCGCCAGAACCAGCCAGCACGCAATCGCACCGGAGGAGAGCAGCGCGGGAGCCCAGTGGCCGAGCAGCACTGAGGCGGCTACGGCACAACTGAAGGCGGTTAGGTTCGCCGCGACGTCGTAGGCGGGCGCGACGAAGCTCTTGTTGAGGACGTGGGCAACCGCGATGACCAGCCCGCAGGCGAACGTAACTGACAGGAGGAAACTAACCACGGACCTAGTCCTCCTGTTCGTACCGCAACCCTCGGCCGAGATTGCCGTATTCAGCTCAGCCGTCGTCGCTGTCCACGGACGTGGGCTCGGTCTGGTGTGCGTCTTGGGTGTGGTGGATGAGGGAGAGGTCTTCGGTACCGAGTGCTTCGTCTTCCTCGGTGTCGACCATGATCGGCTGGAACAACTGTTGGGCGATGACGGTGGGTACGAACGCCGACAGGATGACGACGGTGACGAGCTCGGTGTACTGGATCTGGCTGATCAGGTGGTGGTTGTACCCGTACAGGGCTGCGATGGACCCGAAGGTGAGCCCGGTGGCCATGAGGAGTGTCGTGTAGGTCCGCTCCCGGTTCGGGATGTGGAAGGCCGCCGCGGTGGGCCAGACCCCAACCATCTTGGCGGCCAGCTTGACCAGCAGCAGCAGCCCGATCACGCCGGCCCCTGAGATGAGTGCAGGTGCAGAGATGAGGGTGCCTGCGCGCAAGAAGAAGAACGGAGTCAACAGCGCGAACGCCACCGCTCGCAGCCGGTCCATGAGCACCCGGTCATGCAAGAACACCCCGGCGATGACCAGCCCGGCGATATACGCGGGCAGCACGGCCTCGCTGCCCGCAGCGGTGGCCAGGCCACCCAGGCCGAGGAGTACCACCAGCAGGAGCTTGATCTCTGGTTCGCTTACCCGGTGCCCCAGATGGGCGATGACGAAGCGCAGCATCGTCGGCAGCACCAGCAGCACACCGACAGTGACCACGACGAAGACCAGCAGCAGCCAGGTGTAGTTCGCGAACAGCCCGCCCAGCGCCAAGACTGTTCCCAGGTCGGTGACGAAGCAGGCCGCCAGGATGAGCTTGCCGAGGTCTTGACGGTTCAGCCCCGTCTCCACCATCACCGCGTACACCACCGCCACCGAGGTAGTGCTCAGGGCGATCCCACCGATCTCGGCGGCGTGCAGGTCCCAGTGCAGCACCCAGGCGCACACCGCGAACGCCGCCAAGAAGGGCAGCGCGAAGGACACCACTCCGATCGCCACGGACGCCTTCCAGTGCCTGCGCAGCGACACTGGATCGATCTCCGCACCGGCCAGGAATGTGAGCAGCACCGAGCCCAGACCGGCCAGGAACGTGACGAACTCCGGCTGGGTGACATACACGTGCACCCGAGGCAGGTTCGCGGCGACCGCACCGACAACGATCTCGACCAACGCGACCGGCATGGCGATCCGGATACTGATCACCGAGGCCAGCAACGCCATCCCGACCCAGATCGCGGCCACGTAGTACACGTTCACGACCGACCCACCCACACCCGAGGACGGCGGCGGAACATCCGTGGTCGCCGCGAAGCGTCCATCTCAGCAACTAGCCGATCCCCAGCCGGACCAAACACAGCCTCGTAGCAGACCACGCAGGTCAGCTTCCGGCCCGGTAGCGCCGACGCCGACGCGAGCGCCGAAAAGGTCCCCGGTGGGTGCGCCTGCCGTGTCACGACGGTGTGAGCCATGCAGACCCCCGCGCCACACGAGGCGCAGACACCGACCGTGACACGCTGGATCCCGGACTCCTGCACGCAGTCGAGACAGATCACGATGACTCCTGCCGCTCAGCAGGAGCCATCAGCCGACTCGGCGGTTCGGCCCGAAGACGAGCCCAGGCCGGGCGGGGTCCATCGCCACTGCGGCCGAGTAAAGAGCACCCTCGCGGTGCCGGTCAACCTCACCACCACCGGGGATGGCCGAACAGAATGCCGTTTCTGGGGCGCACAGAACGGCACGTATGTGCGACCTGGGTCATCCCTGGGTGGGGTAGGACCAAGTCTTCCGTTAGCCGAGTTCGTCAACCGTGGTCAGGCAGAACGGGTGTCCGGCCGGGTCGGCGAAGACCAGGCAGTGCGCGGCGTTGGGCTGGAACTCGAACCGGACAGCACCCGCCTGCAGAACCTTCTGCTCAGCGGCGGCGAGGTCTTCCACGAGGAAGTCCAGGTGCAGGATGGATGTTCCTGCCGGTCCCGGCCACTGTGGGCGCTGGTAGCCCTCGACGGCCTGGACGTCGATGCGACCGCCGGGGGTTGCGACTGTTGCCCATCCCCCACGACAGAAGGTGACCTCACCGTCGGTGACGAGGGCATAGAAGTTCGCCAGGGCCTGAGCGTCGTCACAGTTCAGGGTGACGGAACTCAGTCGGATCGTGTTCGGCATGGATCGCTCCTTCCAGGGCCGGTGATCACAACCTGCCATCTCGGGAGAAGGCCGGTACCCGCGCTGTCAATCGCCAGTCAGAACCCTCGACCACCCGCACATAGTGCCGGTTATTGAGTGGGCTGGTGGTCGTGTGCCTACGGCTCCTGCGGAGGACGAGCGGGTCAACGGCAAGGGCCTTGGGGAGCTGAGTCACATACCGGCAGGCCGATTGCCTTCCCGGGCTGCGGTTGGCCGCACACCTGGACCGACGCCACCACATCCAGCACTCGTCCCAAGGCGGCCCGACCGCACTGTCCAACCTCGTCCATCACTAATCAGCCCCCTTGGGCGCGGGTGATCGAGCGTTCAGGTGTGTCGCCTTCGGGGGTGGGACTTTCGACCCGTGTGGGGTCTGACTCGTCCTCTTAGCGTGAGCGCCAAGAAGCCACTCCGCTCCGGTGGTGGCGCTTCCGGATGAGCGAGGTCGTCATGTCCGAGCCGTCGAACCCCCTTCCCACCCTGGCCTACCGCGGTGGGACGCACGCGTTGACCAGCGCTCCGGTCGTCGGGGTGCCCATCGCGGCCCGCCCGTCGACCTTCGTGCCCGGAGCGGAGGAGCTCAACCCCGGCGAGATCCGGGTCACTGTACTCGGCAGCGGTGACCCGTGGATCCGGCGGAGCCAGGCGTCGGGGTCGTTGCTGGTCGAGGTGGGCAACCCGGAGCGGGACTTCTTCTTCTTCGACCTCGGCTCCGGCTCGCTGGCCAACTTCACGGCGTTACGGCTGCCGGTGGAGGCTACGACCAAGGTGTTCCTGTCGCACCTGCACGCCGATCACGTCGGGGACATCCCCGGTCTGCTGGGCAGTCTCGCCAAGGCCGGGCGGATCGACCCGGTGGAGATCTGGGGCGGCGCCAGCGAGGACCCAG
This sequence comes from uncultured Actinomycetota bacterium, assembly GCA_963771835.1. Taxonomy (GTDB): domain Bacteria; phylum Actinomycetota; class Actinomycetes; order Prado026; family Prado026; genus CAVQCJ01. Next base: position 58,353 of record CAVYVA010000002.1, on the reverse strand, counting down.
CGCTCGGGCTGGCCTCCTTCGTCGAGCACATCGGCAAGGCGATGGCCTGGGACACCGCCTCGGTGCGTGGGGTACGCCCCACCACAGGCTTCGCGGCGGTGGCGCACGAGTTCCCGTTCGACCGGCCGGAAACGGTTTACGACCGCAACGGCGTGGTGGTCACCAGCTTCCCGGCGATCCACGGCCTGAGCGGGGCCGTCGGCTACGCCATCGAGTACGGCGGGCGGAAGGTCGTGTTCTCCGGTGACACAAGGCCGTGCCGGCACGTGGTGGAGGCGGCGGCGGACGCCGACCTGCTGATCCACGAGTGCTTCCAGTCCCCGGCCGTGTTCGCACGGGTGACCGGGCTTCCCTTGGAGACGGCGTTGCAGATCACCCGGCTCGCGCACACCATCCCGGAGCAGATGGGCAAGATCTTCCATCTGACCAAGCCCCGAATGGGCGCGCTGTGGCACCTGGACGTCACACCTGGCGTCGACCAAGTCTTCGAGGAGATGGGCGCGCACTACGGCGGCGCGGTGACGGTCAGCCAGGACCTGACAGTCTTCAACGTCACCGAGGACGCGGTCACCGCGCGGCAGGCGCAGGTGGACGACGCCGCCACGCCAGTCCACGGGCCCTCACACGGCACGCCCGCTCTGGACCCCATGCCGGCACCCCCGGCGTGGTGGAGCGACGCGCTGCTCGACGTCTAGCCCGCTGACGCGACACGCCGCGGAGGTGGCGCGATGACCCAGGAGTACCAGACCGAGGGAGCGACGCGGCACCACGGGCCGGACGCGCCGCTCGTCCCGTTCGCGACCGCCTACGGGAGCCGGTCCCCGTTCGCCGCCGCCACCAAGCCCCCCTGGGTGCGTCGCTACCTGCCGTTCGCCGAGTCCATGCGCAGCTACTCGCGGAGCAAGATCGGTACTGACGCGCTGGCAGGGCTGACCGTCGCCGCACTGGCACTGCCGTCGGCGATGGCCTACGCCGAGATGGCCGGACTGCCCGTGACCGCCGGACTGTACGCGCTGCTGCTCCCGGTGTTGGCCTACGCGCTCCTCGGCACCGGGCTGCGGGTGGTGATCGGCCCCGAAGCAGCGGTGGCGCTGTTGGTCGCCAGCGCGCTGGCGCCGCTGGCGGCCGCCGGGTCGGCCGAGTACGCGACGCTCGCCGCGGCCCTGGCGGTAGCCGTCGCCGTCGTGTTCCTGGCCGCGAGGCTGCTGCGGCTGGGCTGGCTGGCGGACTACTTCTCCCAGTCCGTGCTGGTCGGCTACATCACCGGCGTCGCGGTCCTGCTGATCCTGGACCAGACGGAGAAGCTGGCTGGCATCTCCAGCACGGAGGAGAACTCGGTTAAGGCGGCCGTCGACGTCATCACCCACCTCGCCGACAGCAGCCTGACGACACTGGCCGTCGGGGCCGTCGCCTTCGGGCTCCTCTGGGTCTTCGGCCGGTTCCTGCCGCGCGTGCCAGGAGCGCTAGTCGTGGTGGTCCTCGGCATCCTCGCGTCGTGGCTGCTCGACCTCGAATCGCACGGGGTCAAGGTCACCGGGCCCATCCCCGCCGGGCTACCCTCCTTCGCCCGACCAGACGTCACCAGCTCTCAGATGCTCTCGCTCGTCGGACCCGCCCTCGCCATCTTCCTGCTGAGCTTCGCCGACGCGATCCTCACGGCCCGCTCGTTCGCCGCCCGACACGGCGAGACCATCGACGCCGACCAAGAGATGCTGGCCTTCAGCCTCGCGAACGCCGGCGCCGGCTTCTCCCAGGCCATGCCGATCGGCACCAGCGGCTCGCGCACCGCGGTCAACGACTCGATGAAGGCCACCAGCCAGGTCAGCGGCCTGGTCAGCTTCGCCGCGATCGCCGTGATCCTGCTGTTCCTCACCGCCCCGATCCGCTACCTGCCCTCGGCGGTGCTGGGTGCCGTGATCGTGTTCGCGGCGCTGAAGCTGATCGAGCCGGACCAGTGGCGCGAGCTCGCGCGCAGCAGCCGCTTCGAGGTCGCTATCGCGGCCATCACCGCCGTTGTCGTCCTCGCCGTCGGCGTGCTGCCGGCGATCGTCGTCGCCGTCGTGCTGTCCATCCTCGACGTCGTGCGCCGGACCGCCTCCCCCGGCGATGCCGTGCTGGGCTACTCCCGCCGCGACCAGCGCTACGCCGACGTACGGGACACACCCCGCCGCCGGGGTCACCCCCGGGGTCGTCGTGTACCGGATCCAGGGGAGGCTGTTCTTCGCCAACGCGCACTTCCTCAAGCGCCGGGTCTGGGCCGCCGTCGACGGCGCCCCCAAACCCGTTCACCACCTCGTCCTGGACGCGGCGATGGTGAGCGGGGTGGACGCCGCCGCCGTCGGAGCTGTTCGCGAGATCCACGCCGGGCTCAGCAGCCGCAACATCACCTTCGACGTCGCCCGCGCCACCGTCGAGCTCCGCGACCAGTTCGACGAGACAGGTCTGACCGAGCTGATCGGGGCCGAGCACTTCCACCCCACCGTTACCGCTGCGGTCGAAACCTGCGCAGGCCGCACGCATACCCGCGCAGCCGGTCCGGACGAAGCGACGGCGACCGCCGGTACGCAGTAGGTAGGCAAGAGGGCGGTGGACGGCATGGTCGAGACAGCGACCCAGACCCCTCCGCGAGGGCGGCTGGATCCCGAGACACAGCGGGTCGCCGCCGTCGCGGTCGCCGGCGCCGCCCTGGGCTGGTGGCCGGCGTTCACCCTGGGCGTCTACCACGTGATCTTCTTCGAGCAGCACATGGCACTCTGGGCGGCCGCCACCGGCGCCTTCCTCGGCGCAGGACTGGCCGGCGGGCGACGAGCCTGGCGACGGCCCGTGCTCTGGACCCTCCTGCTGCCCTCGCTCTGGCTCCTGCTCGTCTGGCTCCTCCCGGTCGCCGGCACCTCACCCCTGCGCGACGTACTCTTCTGGTTCGGCATCGCCATCACCCTCGTCGGCATGCCCGCCCTCGCCGCGCTCATGGTCCGCCTGCTCATCCCCGGAGCCGGGACGCTGCAGAGGAAGCAAGCACTTACCGCGGCCGCGGCAGTCGTCGTTGTCATGCTCGCCTCCTACCTCGTGGGCACCCAGCATCCCCACATGCTTAGCTGTCAGGACTTCACCATCAGCGGCAACTCCGCCCCCGAGAACTGCACTCCAGACACAGGAAGCACCACCCCCTGAGTGGTTTCGTACGCTGTCCGGGCGTTGCGCGCGCAAGCGCGCTCTTGGCTTGAACAAGCAACACAACTCGAAGTCCGACATGTTCGGCTTGTCCTAGGTCAGTTCGCGCCGGCCACCCGCCCAGGAACGGCGGTGGTCTCAACCGGTCGAGGCAACACCCTTGTGTGGGTGTGTCGATCGGAGGTGGCCGATGGTGCGGTTGACGGTGGCGGAGAAGGCGCGATTGAGCAGCGGTGGCGGGCGGGGGTGCCGTCCAAGCAGATCGCCCGGGAGATGGGCAGGGCGTATCGGACGGTGCACGACCAGGTGGATCGGCTGCGCCGGCGTCCGCCGCGGCCAAGGACGCGCGCTCGCCACAACGCTGCAGCGCAGCCACTCCGGCGTGCCGGGCGGGTCGGCGGAGTCGGGCCGAGGGGGCGTACCACCAGTGGGGCTAGTCGATCAAGGACTGGGAACATCGCCAGGGCCCCTTCTGTACGGATTCCCCCACTCTGAGTTCCGGAAGCACAGTGCCGATATTGCTCCGTACGAGCACCACGGGAACCCTGTCGGACCCCACTGCTAGGGCTCGACCATCGCCTGCAGGTCGTCCGTCGCCGTCCACCACAGCGGCTCGGACGTGACCGACACGCCGTCGGCCAGCACCTGCGTGGTGCCGTCGCGCGTCTGCCAATACGTCGTCACAGCGGGTGCAACGTCCGGCCCATTCGGTACGCCCAAGACAACCCTGACAGGGCCGCCGGCGAGATGACCCGGAATGTTATGAATCGTCGCTATTGCCCTGGAGTCCGGCATGGCGGACAGTGATGCGCACGGTGTGGCGGCCCGCCGCACCGTTGACCGTGGGCGAACGTCCGCTGAACCCGCCTGCCGGATTACCCCGCCTCGTCGGTTACGGATCAACCGTGGGGGCACGCCATACGTCGATCCCGTCCCAATCCACTGGCCTGAAACCCGAGGTCTCACACAAGCATTGGGTCGATGCGGTGTCCCCGGTCTCGGAGGCACCAGATGATCACGACGGGCAAGCGGCGCTTCGTCGCGGTGGTGTGCACGCTGTCAACGGTCACCGGCAGTCTGGTTCTACTTGCCAGTCCAGCGGGCGCGGTCGTGGACGACTTCACAGTGGTGTCCATCTCGTATTCGGTGTCGTCGGTGACGGTCAGCGGGCTGAACACCGAGCCGGTCACGGCGACCGTCCACATCACCGACACCTCCGCTGCCGATCCAGACTTCTTCCTTTGGTTCGACTTCTGCTGCGGGCCATCGTCGACAGCGGGTCGTCCCTGCCAAGCACCCTCTTCGCCGGCGCCGTGTTCGTCTCAGGCACTGGTTCGGACGGGGTTTGGGCGGCGACGATGCTGATCCCGTCCACCGCGAACGGGCACGTGTGCCCTAGCGGTCGATCTTCGAGGGGCAGCCCAGCGACGCTCAACCCGGACCCGACCGAATGCATCGACGTCAGCGGGGCGCCGACATTGACCGTCGTCGGGACCCACCATGCCGCGTCTGTCGGCGGCCACCGTTCCCGCGCTCCTTCCGCCGGGCCGCGGTCCGTTCACGATCAAGGGACGGGTGGTGGACAGCACCGACCGGACTTGGCATGGCCGGGGCGGGGATGACCTGGGCTATCGGCTTCGACGACTGCGGTATTCCACCGGCCGACCATGACCACCGACGAACTGCGGCCGGCTTCTTCGCCTTCCCGCCGCAGCACCTTCCCCGATACCGAGCTTCCAAGGCGAGGTCAACTGCGTGCACGATCACTGGGGGACGCAGGCGGACGGCACGGTAATACTGATCCTCCAGATCAATCTCGAGGTGCCCATCCATCTGCAAGCGCCGCAGGTCTCACGGGTGCCCACCGGCGGGGTTCAGACCGGGAGTGAGTCGACCGCCGGCTCGCCTCAGGTCCGGCTGCTGGCCCTTGGTGGAGTCCTGCTCCTGGCGGCGGGGATCAGCGCACTGTTCTGGCGTCGGCGGGTCGATCCTCTCGGAGGCACCCAATGATCACGACCGGCAAGCGGCGCTTGGCCGCGGTGGTGTGCGCGCTGTCGATAGTCCCCGGCGGGTCGGCTCTCCTTGCCAGTCCGGCCGGCGCGGCTGTGGACCCCTTCACGGTGGTGTCCACCACGTATTCGGCGTCATCTGTGTCGGTCGGCGGGCTGGACACCAAGCCCGTGACGGTGACCGTCCACATCACCGACAGTACTCCGCTGTCAACCCAGGACTTCTTTCTTTGGTTCGTTGGTTGTACGGCTCACCGACGATAGCCGGGTCTCCGTTCCTCTGCGCAGGTGCGAATGTTCGTCTCGGGCACCGGTTCGGACGGGGTCTGGGCGGCGACGATGCTGATCCCGTCCACCGCGAAAGGCACCTATGCCCTAGCGTCGATCTGGGAGGGGCAGCCCAGCGAGGCGCAACCCAAACCCGACCGAGCACCAGATCGCCGGCGCGCCGACATTGACCGTCGTCGGGACCCACGTGCCGCGCCTGTCGGCGGCCACCGTGCCCGCGCTCGTGCCGCCGGGCCGCGGCCCGTTCACGATCAAGGGGCGGGTGGTGGACACCACCACCGGACTTCGCATGGCCGGGGCCGGGATGACCTGGGAAACAGGTGGTGATTTCGAATTCACCGGCCCGCCAATGATCACGACGAATGCGGCCGGCTTCTTCGCCTTCCCGCCGCGCACCTTCCCGGACACGAGTTCCAAGGGCGAGGCTGCAAATGCGTGTGGATCACCGGGGGAACGCAGGCGGACGGGTCACGGTGATCCGGATCCTCCAGATCAATCTCGAGGTCATCCATCTGCAAACGCCGCAGGTTTCACGCGTGCCCACTGGCGGGGTGCAGACCGGGGAGCGGGTCGACCGTGGCCTGCCTCACGTGACACCTGGCTTCTGACCCTGGGCGTGAGTCCTGCTCCTAGCCGCGGGTATCAGCGCACTGTTCTGGCGTCGGCCTCTTGAGGGCGAGGACAGCGACCGCCCGATGACCTGGGCCCATGTCCGTCCCGTCCGTGGTCGGCGTCGTTTGGCCGCCGGAGCGGTTACCGGTCTGCTCGCGCTAACCGGGATGACGTGCGTCGGCATCGTTGTCGCGCACCAGCAGCATGCCACCGCAACCACCGCTGGCCACGGTCGACCACGTCGCCACCCTCGGCGACCGGTACCGCATCCGCCGGCCATCCGCCGGTGTCGCCGCACGCTGCGACTTCGGTGGTTGGGCTGGTGCTCCCAGCATCCATGCCCGTCGCTATCAGCATCCCGGCGATCGGGGTCAATTCGCGCTTGCAGCAGCCTCGGACAGAACCCCGACGGCTCCTTACAGGTCCCGGCACCGGGCAGCCGGCACTACGACGAGGCCGGCTGGTACCGGTATTCACCCACCCCCGGCTCGCTCGGGCCCGCCGTAATCGTCGGCCATCTGGACTCCACTAGCGGACCATCGGTCTTCTTCCGAGTTGGCAGCTTGCACGTGCACGACACCGTGATGATCACCCGCGCAGACGGTTCGGTGGCGGTCTTCGCTGTCGACCAGGTCCGCCGCTACCACAAGACCGCGTTCCCAACGCAGCTCGTCTACGGCAACACCAACCACGCCGCGCTTCGGCTGATCACGTGCGGCGGCCCGATCGACCCCGCAACCGGCCACTACCGCGACAACATCATCGTTCTTGCTTCCCTGGTCCGCGCCGTCGGTGGAACGTAGCCGGCAGGCCTAGGGCCGGCGGCCTTCGCCGCACACCGGCCCTAGAAGTGAGTCCATGAGGAGTGGGCCTCCGCTCCGGTTGGGTCGCTCGAGGATCAGACTCGGGGGTCAGCGCAATTTGCCGCGTGCCAAGAGACCTGCGCACCCAGTGGTCGATACCGGAGTCTGGAACTCGGCATACTTGGCGCCGTGAGTCACCTTGGCACAGGACGCAGGACTGTCGACCGGGTTGCGGCGGTGTTAGCGCTCGCGGTTGGGAGCCTCTTCGCGGTCGGGCTCTTAGCGGGCCTGTTCGATGAGGGCCGGGCTGGCTCGCCCTTCCCCGCTGCGGTTTGCGCTCTCCTCCTGGTCGTGGTTGTAGGGACGATGAGGAACGCCGCGCGCCATCTGCGGCGCTGACATCACGAGGGGGACCGTGCGACTGCGCCGTGCATCGTTGCCACGGTGCGGCTGACCATCAGGGAGTCCAGCAGCCACGGCCGTAACGTCCGCCCTCGTCCGGCCCCGCAACGATGATCGAGGAGAACCACTGGCCCGGCTCTGTGGTCGCTAGGTGATCCTGGTCAGTCCTCGACCACGTCCGCATTGACGACATGACCGCGCTCGCGCTCGATCTCCTCGGGCTGGCCAAAGGTCGCCCGGGCCGCGGCCTGGAACAGCCGCAGCAGCCGCTCGGGGTCCGGTCGGGTCAGTTCGGCGTGCACGGTGTGGTCGACCTCGATCGCTGTCCCCCCAGGGCCGTTGAACTCAAGGCGGCGCATGTCCACATCGCCCACCGCCCTGTGCGCGGTCGCGTGCAGGGCTTGCACCGCGACGGCCAGGGCCTGGATCTCACGCGCATACACCACGCTGGCCTGCCAGGGGTCGTGCCCGGTCGCCGCCAACTCGTCGGCGCTCGCTCCGGTCGCCACTAGCGCCTGGTACGCGGCCCGCGCGACCTCCTGTGCGTCAACGGCATCCTCGATCTCGGCGATCCGGGCCGTAACCAGCCGTACGCCACGGTAGGCACCGTCGATGACCTCGGTATCAAGGTCCACCACTTGCCCCACCGCCAGCTCCTGGGCGGCCTTGCGCGCGGCCCGGGTCAACTCGGCGCGGAACCGCTGCCGCTGCTTGACCCACCCGTCGCGCGCACACGCCCGACGCACCCGCTCAGGGACGATCCCCTCCGCGTGGGCGATTGCATCGGTGGACTGCCACACGCGCTCGCCGTCAACGATCTCGCCCTGGACGTACAACTCGGACAAGCGCGGCCAGTCGTACTTCCGCTTGGGGAGGCGCCCCAAGGCCCTCATCGCAGCCGGGCTGCGGTCGAACGTGACGCCCATGAGACGTCCCTCGCGACGGAGGCGGGTTAGCCCTCTGAGCGTACCTAGTGAACGCACCAGGACAGTCGGGCTCGCGCTGCGCGGCGTGCGCTCGAGCGTCACGCTGGGGAAGCGCACCACAACCGTCCCAACGAGCGTCACGAAGGGCGACTAGAACGGATGGTGGACGCCACGGGAGGCGCCATCAGAACGATCTTGGTTAGTCCGCTGTTAGTCCGCACGATGCTCGGAACTGCTCGGTCCCCCTCGGACCTCGTCAGTAACGTCGCCGCAGGTCAGGGCTGGTATGGCGCAGATCAGTCCAGGTCAGTGCGACGCTCGAACAGAACCCGGTGTACAGGCCGACTCGTCCGCCCCACCCGCTTCATGTACTGATATCTCGGCGCAGGAAGGCGAGGACGGCCAGCCCGTACAGCGCGAGGCTCGCGCCGACCAGGAGGGCGACGTAGCCGGCAGACATGCCGTTGCGCAGGGGGTCGTTGCCCATGGCCCAGTGGAACGGCGTCACCTTCAGCCAGGGTTGTAGCGCGTCGACGAGCGGGCCGAGCGAGAAGAGCAGGAAGGCCGCGAGTGCCAGCCCGATCGCGGCACCGAGCGCGACGGCACGGTGCCCGGACCATGCGCCGACGGCAAGGCCGATGCCGGTGTAGAGCCACCCGAGCAGAACGGCGGCCGTGCAGGCGGCCAGCAGCCCCCAGGCACTGACGCCGGACAGGTCGACCGCCCGCGTACCGACCAGCAGTACCAGCCACAGCGCCAGCCCGAGCGCGGCCTGAGCCGCCAGCAGTGCGAGCAGCTTGGCGAGCAGCACCTTCGTCCGAGTCACGGGGAGCGTCAGCAACAGGTCAGCGGTCCCGCGCTCCTCCTCCACCGCGGTCGCGCTGGAGCCGAAGCTCGCGCCCACCCCGATGAACACCAGCGGCACCATGATGCTGAAGAGCTCAGCACCCAGGTAGCCCGGCCCGGACGTGTAGTCCGTGATCCGGAACATCGTCTTGAACGCCTCCGGGAAGCTGTTCATGAGCTGGCTGGTGCCGGCAGCGGCGTCGCGGACGCTCGGATAGACGGCCAGCTGCACGGAGGCGATCCCGGCCAGGCCCAGCGACCAGCCGAGCATGGCGCGCCAGTGGTCACGCCAGGTCTTGACGACCAAGGTAGCCAGCACGGTCAGCACCTCCTTCCACGTAGCCGAGGAAGATCTCCTCCAGGTCAGGCTCGTGGCTCGTCACGTTCACAACCCCTTGCTCGGCCGCGGTCGCGAGCAGCTCGGTGACCGGCCCAGTCACGGCGCACGACACGACATCGCCGTGCACGCTGACATCGCTGACGCCGGCGGTGGCGCGGAACGGGGCGGGGTCGGCGGGCCGCCCCAGGTCGAGGTCCAGGCGGCGCAGGGCCCGGTGCTTGAGGGCAGCGATGTGCTCGACCACGACGAGCCGGCCGTCGACGACGATGCCCACCCGGTCGGCGAGCTGCTCGACCTCGGTGAGCACGTGCGAGGACAAGAAGACTGACGCGCCGCCTGCTGCCGCCTCGCGCACCAGCTCGTGGAACTCCAGCTGCACGATCGGGTCCAGCCCGGACGTCGGCTCGTCCAGGACCAGAAGCTCGGGGGAGTGCATGAACGCCTGGATGACGCCCAGCTTCTGCTTGTTGCCCTTGGACAGGTCGTGGATGTGTCGGGACAGATCCATGTCCAGCCGCTCGGCCAGCTTGCGGATCCGCTCCTTCGGGACGCCGCCGCGCATCTGCGCCATGAAGTGCAAGAACTCGTGCCCGGTCAGGTTCTCGTACATCGACAGCTCCCCGGGCAGGTACCCGGTGCGGCTGCGAATGGCCACCCCGTCGCGCTCGACGCCCAGCCCTAGGACCTGGGCCTGGCCCCGGGTCGGGTGCAACAGCCCCAGGAGGAGACGGATCGTCGTCGTCTTGCCGGCCCCGTTCGGACCGAGGAACCCGAAGACCTCGCCCGCGTACACCTCAAGATTCAGGTCCTCGACGCCGCGTTGGCGGCGGTAGTACTTCGTCAGCCCCTGTGTGCCGATGGAGATGCCGGGAACCATGGTTCCAGCGTCGCTGTGGTTCGGCCGCGTCGGCAGGGTCGATGGTCCCGTGGCGGTCAGACCATCCGAGCGCGGTGCCGCTGGCAGCCGGTGGCCGTGCCGATCTCGGCAATGCGGCTGATCCCCGGCGCTGCTCGCCGGCGGACTCGTCCGCCGCCCGCCGACAGTCTGTGCGGATCTTGATGGTTGCCAGGTGGTGAGGCCAGGTGAACACTGCCCTGCGACAGCCAAGCCAGGTCAGGCGGCAGCGAGTATGGCCATTGCAGGCAGCTACGACGTGGTCGTGGTCGGTGGCGGCATTGCGGGCTCGCTGCTGGCCGGCGTGCTGGCGCGGGCCGGCGTCGAGGTTCTCGTGGCCGAGAAGGAGCCGCGCTTCAGGGACCGCGTCCGCGGTGAGGGCACGTTTCCCTGGGGTGTGGCGGAAGCCGTGCGTCTCGGGGTCGATGGGTTGTTCGAGCAGGCCGATGGGGTCGAGCTTGTCGGCCTGGGCCTGTACGAGGATCGCAAGCTCGGAGTGCCCCCGCATCGCTGGGCGAAGGACTCCGTCGACGGGGTGAACGAGGTCGGGTTCTCGCACCCGCGGCTTCAGGAAGTCGCCTTCTCCTGGGCGCAGTCCCAGGGCGCGTGCGTGTGCCGGCCGATGAAGGTGGACGACTTCTCGCACAACGGGGTGGCCACGGTCAGCGGTGTCCTTGAAGGGCGGTCGGAGCAGGTTCGGGCCCGGTTGGTCGTGGGTGCCGACGGCAAGATGTCTCAGGCGCGGCGGTGGACGGGTGGGGTGAGCGCTGCGGATCCCGAGCATCACCGGTTCGGCGGGGTGGCGGTCTCGGGCGTCCGCACCGATGACCGTGACACCGACAACCTGGCCGGGCCCCCGGGCATTGGGGTGAACTGGTTCGCCCAGGGCCCTGAGACAACCCGCTTGTACGTGATGATGACGCAGGCGCAGCTCCGTGACCGGGGCATCGACCGATCCTTCGAGGCGCTCCTGGCGTTCGCGGCCGGCTTCATGCCGGAACGCGCGCTCGAGAGCGCCGAACAGGAAGGCCCGATGGGCTTCTTCCCGAACAGCGACACGTGGGCGACCCGGATCGCCGGCAATGACGTCGTCCTGGTCGGGGACGCCGCGGGGTCGCCCGACCCCACCCAGGGTCACGGGACGGCTCTAGTGTTCCGTGACGTTCGCGAGCTGAGCGACCTGCTGCTCGCCGACGACGACTGGCCGGCCGCCATCAACGAGTACGCGCAACGACGAGCGCGCTACTTCGACGTGATCCGCCACTACGACCTGTGGTGGAACATCCTCGGCATGGATGTGGGGGACGAGGCCGACCGTCTACGGGCCGGGCACCGGCAAGCGCAAGAGGCGGATCCAACCCTTGCCGGGTTCGCGTTCCTCGAGGCACGCGGACCCGACGGTCTGGTCGCCGACGAGGTCGTCCGCCGCATGTACTTCGGTGCGGCCTAGGCCCGGGATCGCACAAGGCTTCAGGGAGAACCGGCCGCACCTTCGAAGATGAGGCAGAACTCGTTGCCCTCGGGGTCGGTCATCTGCCGCCAGTGGAACCCGTACTCGTGGAAGTCGGCGACCGGTGCGTGCCGGCCGCCGAGCGACTCGATCGCTTCCTGGGCGCGGTCGACATCGTCCACCCAGACGTCGAAGTGCAACCTGTTCTTGGTGGCCTTGGCCTCGGGCACTCGCACGAACGACACGGTCGACACCTCGCCGGGCGCGGGCTCCAAGCCGACGTAGTGCGGCGGATCGCCCAGGGGCGCGGCCAAGGGCCGTCCGAGCACGACGCTCCAGAACCCGGCCAGCGAGGCGGGGTCGTCCGCGTCGACCTGAACCATCGTCAGTGTCCCGATCGGGTCCATGCCGCCTCCCGTACTCGCCACGTCCGGCGTCCACTCTCCCGCGCAAGCGCGCCTCGCGGAGGCGGTAGTGGTGATCTGCCTCGCGGGCACATGGCAACGCTCCGCGGGTCCGGTCAGGGTGCGCGCTCGAGCTCGGCGCGCACACCCAGCAGGCGGACCGGCCGGCGTTCGTCGAACCGGTCGAACGCGGCGAGGGCGGCCGCCTCGATCGCCGAGCCGTCCGAGGTGGCGACCGGCAGTGCGTGCCCGTGCGTCTTCGTCCAGAACGGCCTGAACCGGACCTTCACCACCACCCGGGCCGCGGGCCGTCCGTCCGCGACGACGTCCTCGGTCACCCGGCGGGCCAGCAGCGCGACCTGGGCGCGCACCTCGTCCCAGTCCTCCAGGTCCTGCTGGAACGTGACCTCGCGGCTGCGCGACCTGGCGACGTACGGCTCGCCGACGACCGGGCTGCGGTCGTGCCCGCGTCCCAGCCGGACCAGCCAAGGCCCGATCGTCGGCCCGAACAGGGCGGCGAGCTCGGCCGGCTCGGCGGCCGCCAGCTGACGGACGGTGTCGACGCCGGCCGCCGAGAGCTTGCGCGCGGTCTTGGCGCCGATGCCCCACAGCGCGTTCGTGGGCTGGTCGCCGAGCACGTCGTACCAGTTTGCGTCGGTCAGCCGGAACACCCCCGCCGGCTTGCCGTACGAGGTGGCGATCTTGGCCTGCAGCTTGTTCCCGCCGATCCCGACGCTGCTCTCGAGCCGAGTGGCGTCGCGTACGGCGGCCTGCACGTCCCGCGCGAGCTCCTCGGGGTCGTCGGTCTCGACGCCCATGAACGCCTCGTCCCAGCCCAGGACCTCGACGACGGCGTCGAAGCCGCGCAACGCCTGCATGACCTGCGCGGATGCCGCGTCGTACGCCTCCCGGTCGACGGGCAGGAAGACGGCGTCCGGGCATCGCTTGGCAGCGGTGCGCAGCGCCACGCCGGAGTGGACGCCGAACGCGCGCGCCTCGTACGAGGCGGTGCTGACGACGCCTCGCTTGGTCGGGTCGCCGTCGCCGCCGACGACGACCGGGAGGCCGCGCAGCTCAGGTCGGCGGAGCACCTCGACGGCTGCGATGAACTGGTCGAGGTCGACGTGCAGCACCCAGCGGGTCACGCCTCAGTCTGGCCTCCGCGACCGACCGGGTACACCCGGGCCAGCGTCGTCAGCCCGTGCCGCGGGCACACGGTGTGGACCTCGCGCAGTCGTCCGCGCACCCGGTACTCGCGCAGCTGCTCGACGTCGATCGGCGCGTCGCAGCCGCACAGCCACAGCGCCATCGGTTCCGGGGGTGCCACCTGTCGTTCGGGTTCCGCTGCGGTGATCGTGGTCATCGGGTTCTCCACCTGGGTCGAGGGCGTGTCCGACGGGGTGTGGAGCAGGTGCCGAGGTCGGCCTTCGGCACGCCCGTAAGACCTCATGCGGCGGGTGTGCTTACGCCATTCGAGTGGTGACCTGGCTCACACTCCGCGCAGCGATTCCTGAGTCACTCAGGGTGAGGCGCTTCCGGAGCGTCCGCGTGCCTAAGGGGGTGACCCGGACCGAGATAGGACATCTTCCCGATCCGCCCGGCTCGGCCTTAGCCGCAACCTCGTGGGTGGCAGCGATCCCTCCGGAGGTGGCAGATGTACGCAGCATCGCGGGTCAGCGCATCGCTGGTCGGTCAGCAGGAGGTCCGCGACCGGTGGGCAGCCGGGGGACCACGACCCGCCCGGGTCGTCCGCCCGCCACGTCCGAGCCGCTCGCGGTCGCAGCACAGCGGGTCGGCGACCACCATGCGGCCGTGGCCGCTCATCGTCGGGTTTCTCCGCTCGGGAGCCCACTAGGCCCTGGAAGTGGAGGACGATCGGGCCGTGACCCCTCGCGTCACCAGCTCACGCCTCGTCGGGAGACAGCGACAGCTGTCACTGCTCGTACAGGCGCTGGACGGCGCGCGCGCCGGAGCGGGCGCGGTCTATGCGCTGGCCGGCGACGCGGGCATCGGCAAGACGCGGCTCCTGCGCGAGGTGGCGGCCGAGGCTGCTGCCCGCGGGTTCCTCGTGACAGTCGGGTCGTGCCTCGACGTGGGCGACGGTCTGATCGCGTACACCCCGGTGGTCGAGGTCGTCCGACGCCTGGCGTCACAGCTCGACGCGGCCACCCTCGAGAAGGCTTCGGGGCCGTACTCGGGTGCGTTGAGAGCTCTGGTCCCGACGGCCTTCGCGGCGTCGACCGACCACCCGGGGGTGGGCTCGGCCACGGACAGCGACGCATCGGACGGGTCGGCAGGGCCGGACCGCATGGCCGAAGCGGTGCACCACGTCCTCGACCAGCTGGGAGCCGGCGCTCCGGTGCTGGTCACGGTCGAAGACCTGCACTGGTCGGACGAGTCCACCCGGGCCGTGCTGGCCTTCCTCGTCAGGAACGTGCCCGACCACGTGCTGCTCCTGCTCTCGTACCGGACGGACGAGCTGCACCGACGACACCCCCTGCGGGGATTCCTGGCCGAGGCCGACCGCAGCGGCCGGTGCGAGACGCTGGTGCTCGAGCCGTTCGGTCGCGCCGAGATCGTCGAGCTCGCCGGTCAGATCCTGGAGGTCGAGCCGTCCGGCGCCGTGGTCGGTGAGGTGCTCGCCCGATCTCAGGGGAACCCGCTGTACGCCGAGGAGCTTCTGACAGCACCGCCCGGACAGCGGCTCCCGCCGGGACTGAGCGACCTGATGCTGACCCGGGTGTACGAGCTCCCGGAGCCGTGCGTGGCGGTGCTGCGGGTGGTGGCGGCAGCCGGCGGCCGAGTCAGTCACGAGGCCGTCGCCGAGCTCACCGACGACGACCCGGCCGAGCTGGACCGATGGCTGCGAGCAGCTGTCGACCAGCACGTGCTCGTGGTCGACGCAGACACCGACGGGTACGCCTTCCGGCACGCGCTCCTGGCCGAGGCGGTCTACCAGGATCTGCTCCCTGGGGAGCGGACCCGGCTGCACGCGGCCCTCGCCCGCTCGATGGAACGGGTCATGTCCGCGGGTCCGCAGCCGACGGCGGCCGCACGCGCCGAGCTCGCCGTCCACTGGTGGGAGGCGCACGACCAGGGCAAGGCGTTGCTGGCGTCGGTCGCTGCCGGGATCGCTGCCGACCTGGCCGGCGCGCCGGCGGAGGCGCATCGGCACTACGACCGCGCCCTCGAGCTCTGGGACGCCGCACCCGGGGCCGCGGCGGAGAGTCCCCTGCAACGCGTCGACCTCCTCGACCGGGCGACGACGGCGGCGAGGAACTCCGGCGACTACCGCCGCGCCGTCGTGCTGTCGGAGGAGACGATCCGCGCGCTGGAGGCGGACGGCGCACCGGCGGAGCAGCGGGCCGAGGCATGGGGATGGCTCGCGTTCGTGCAGTTCTTCCTCGAGGACCTGCCCGCGATGGCGTTTGCGCTGAGCGAGGCCATGGCCGTCCTGCCCGCGGGGCCGAGTCTCGTGCAGGGCCGCCTGCTGCTGCTCAAAGGTTGGCTGCTGCTGAGCTGGGACCGGAACGCCGCCGCGGTCGCCGTGTTCGGCCAGGCGGTCGATGTCGCCCGGGCCTGCGACGCAGCGTGGGAGGAGGCCCAGGCCCGGTACAGCCAGGGCTTCTGCCTGGTATGGCTCGGCCACGCGGACGAGGGCTCCGCCTTGATGGAGAAGGCGCTGGGGCCGGCTGACCGCGACGCCGATCCGGAGTGGCGCGTCGATGTGCGGTCTTCGCTGGCGATGGGTTGGTGGATGGCGGGTCGCTCCTCTGAGGCCGTGGCGCTGCTGCACGAGACCTACGCCCTGGCCGTGCAGTTCGGCCTCGACCGTTCCTACGGCGAGTGCGGGTTGGCGGCCCTCATCGACCGGCTGACCGAGCTGGGCCGGCTCGACGAGGCCGAAGACCTGTGCCGCGCGTACCTGGGGAGCGACCGCTCCGAAGACCGGCCGATCGCCTTCGCCGAGATCGACCTGGCCGCCATCCTGCGGCGGCGGGGAGACGTGGCCGGAGCACGCACGCACCTGGACGCGGGCCTGCGTCTGATGCCGCCGACCGAGCTGCCCTGGGAGCTGGCCGTGATCGCGGTCGCCCGGGCCGAGCAGGCGCTGGCGGAGGACGATCCGGCCGGAGCAGCGTCTCTGGTCCGCCATGGCTTGGAGGCGACCTGGGAGGTCGACACCGCGCATTTCGTCGCCGTCCTGTGCGCCGTCGGCAGCCGGGCCGAGCTGCGCAGGGCCGCGCTCGCGGCCGAGGCCGGCGTCGCAGACCCTGCCGGCATGGCGGCGCGGGCCCGGCTGGTTGCCGACGGTCTCAGACAGCGGCTGCCGCGCCTGGGATCGCCGCTCGCGCCCAGGACGCGCGGGCTTCGTCGCGGAGATCGACGCCGACTGCGCCGAGGCCGGCACCGCGGTCGCCCTGGAGGCCAGGCAGCGGGCGGTCAGCACATGGGAGCACCTGGGGCACCTACCCCGTGCGTGCGACGCACGAGTGCGGCTCGCCGCCGAGCAGGTCGCCAACGGGATCGCACCGTCCGAGGTCAGGGCCACGCTGGAGCAGGCGCTCGGGGACGCCCGGTCCTGCGGCGCCGGCGACGCAGCGCTCGCGGCCGAGCGGCTGGCGCTGCGGCTGGGCATGCGACTGCGGGAGGGCTCGGCGGGCGCCGACGATGCCGGGTCGAGCGAGCAGCACGAGCTGACCCCCCGCGAGAGCCAGGTGCTCGACCTGCTCTCGACCGGTCTCACCAACCGCGCCATCGCCCAGACGCTGTTCATCAGCGAGAAGACGGTCAGCGTCCACGTGTCCAACATCCTGGCCAAGCTCGGCGTCAGCAACCGCACCGAGGCTGCGGCGACCCTCCGAGCCATCCGTTGACCGCTCCGCTCAGGTCCCGCCGGCGCCCGATTCGCCGGAGAGGAAGTGCGGGTTGAAGATCAGCCCGAGGATGGTGCCGTCCGGCGTCCGTACCGTCGCGGTCACGATCCCGTCGCCGACCTCGCTCGCAGGGACGTGGACACCGGCCCCGGCCGCGACCGCTTCGGTGACCGCCTCGTCCACGTCGTCGACTCCCCAGTAGACGAGCGCGCCGTCGGCGGGGTCGGCGTCCGGCAGCAGGCCGAGCTCGTACCCGGCGACGTCGAAGCCCACGTAGAACGGCTGGTCGAAGTACGGCTCGATGCCCAGCACGCGCCGCCACCAGTCCTTCGCGGCGTCGAGGTCGGGGGCCGGGTAGATGGCGGTCCGCAGGCCGCTCAACGAGAGGGTCATGGCGCAGCATGCCCGGTTAGGGTGACAGGACGGGGACCGGGGCGAGAAGGGCGGCGCAGCCGTGAGCCAGGACCGGACGTTCGTGGTCGTCGGGGGCGGGCTGGCCGGGGCGAAGGCGGTCCAGACGCTGCGCGAAGAGGGGTTCGACGGGCGGGTCGTGCTCGCGTCGGCCGAGCCGGAGCGCCCGTACGAGCGTCCGCCGCTGTCCAAGGGCTACCTCAACGGCTCGGCCGAGCGGTCGTCCGCGTTCGTGCACGACGAGTCCTGGTACGGCGAGCACGACGTCGACCTGCGTCTGTCGACGCCCGTGGTCGGGGTGGACGCTGCCGCTCGCGCCGTCACGCTGACCGGGGGCGAGCAGCTCGGGTACGACAAGCTGCTGATCGCCACCGGGTCCTCGCCCCGGCGGCTCACGGTCCCCGGCGCCGAGCTGGACGGCGTGCTGTACCTGCGGATGATCGAGGACGCCGACCGGCTGCGGGCGGCGCTCGTCCGGCGGTGGCCGCCGGGTCGTGGTGGTCGGGGCCGGGCTGGATCGGCCTGGAGACCGCCGCGGCCGCTCGCGGCTACGGCAACGAGGTCACCGTGATCGAGCCGCAGCCGGTTCCGCTGCGCGCGGCCCTCGGCGACGAGCTGGGCGCGGTGTTCGCCGACCTGCACCGCGAGCACGGCGTCGACCTGCGCCTGGGCACCGGCGTGCGCGAGCTGACCGGGACCGGGGGCCGGGTGACCGGCGTGGTCACCGACGGCGGCGACCCGGTCCCGGCCGACGTCGTGGTCGTCGGCGTCGGCATCGTCCCCAACGTCGGGCTGGCCGAGCAGGCCGGCCTCGAGGTCGACAACGGGATCCTCGTCGGCTCGGACCTGCGCACCTCGGACGCCGACGTCTTCGCGGCGGGTGACGTGGCGAACGCCTACCACCCGCTGCTGGGTCGACGGCTGCGCGTGGAGCACTGGGCGAACGCCCTGCACGGCGGTCCGGCCGCAGCGCGTTCGATGCTCGGCCAGGACGTGTCCTACGACCGGGTCCCGTACTTCTACACCGACCAGTACGACCTCGGGATGGAGTACTCCGGCGCGGTCGGTCCCGACGGCTACGACGCGGTCGTCTACCGGGGCGACGTCGCGGCCCGCGAGTTCATCGCGTTCTGGCTGCTGGGCGGTCGGGTGCTGGCCGGGATGAACGTGAACGTCTGGGACGTGACCGCCGACCTCTCCGAGCTCGTCAGGTCCGGTGCCGCCGGGACGGTCGTCGACACCGGCCGCCTCGCCGACCCATCCGTGCCGTTGAGCGACCTGATCGGAGCGCCCGGCGCCCACGGGTAGCCTGGCCGCCCGGGCGAGCGCCCGGCCCCCGCTCCGGCACCGCAGGAGGTCGTCGCGTGCCCGGCTCCGCCGCCTCGCCGCCGGCCGCCGTCGCGATCCTCGCGCCGGTCCTGGGTTCGCGCACCGCGCGCCGGCTGCTCTGGGCGCTCGCAGCGGTGCTCTGGACGTGCATGGTCGTCATCCAGATCAGGCGCGGCAACCCGCTCGGCTGGCTGGATCTGCGCGTCTACCGCGACTCCGTCCACCAGTTCGGCGACGGCAGGCCGCTGTACGACATCTCCGTCACCGAGGTCGGGCTGCCGTTCACGTACCCGCCGATCGCGATCTTCGTCCTGGCCCCGCTGGCCTGGCTGCCGTTCCCGGTGGCCGCCACGACCCTGCTCGTGCTCAGCGGGCTCGCAGTGCTGGCCACCTGCTGGGGATGCCTGCAACCGCTGGCCGGCGGTCGTCCGACGCTGGCGCTGGCGGCGGCGGTCGCCGGGGCAGCGCTGTTCCTCGAACCGGTCTGGTCGGCACTCAACTACGGGCAGGTGGACCTCCTGCTGGTGGCCGCGGTCACGGTGGACATGCTCGTGGTCCCGGCCCGGTTCCGCGGTGTGCTGACCGGGGTGCTCGCTGCCGTGAAGCTGACTCCGCTGGTCTTCCTGCTGCTGCTGGTGCTGCGCCGGGACCGGCGCGGCCGTGGTCCGGGTGCTGGTCACGTTCGCGGTGCTCACGCCTGGTCGCGGCGGTCGCCCTCCCGCACGAGTCGTCGTACTACTGGTTCCACGCGTTGCGCGACCCGGCCCGGATAGGCCCGCCGGCGTACGTCGGGAACCTGTCCACGTACGCGGTGCTGGAGCGCTTCTGGGGTGACGGCGCGCCCACGCACGCGCTGTGGTTCGTGCTGGCCGCGGTCGTGCTGGCGGCGACGGTCGTGGTGGTGCGTCGCTCGATCGCGCTGGGCCATCAGCTGGTGCCGCTGGCGATGGTCGCGCTGGCCGGCCTGCTGAGCTCGCCGATCTCGTGGGACCACCACTGGGCCTGGGTCGTCGTGCTCGTGTTCGCCACGGTGGAGCTGTGGACCTGGAGCCGCCCGGCCGCCTCGGTCGCGGCGGTGCTGGTCGTCGCCACCGCGGTGCTGAACCCCAAGTGGCTCGACGCCGCACAGCAGGCCGGCCGACTGTCGGGCGTGGACCGCGCCGTGACCGCCAACGTCTGGGTGTACCTGGGCTACTCGCTGCTGGGCGACGCTGCTGGTCAGCTCTCTTCGGCGGCGCAGCCGGACTTGAGCCGCTCGGCCACCCGCTCGGAGAGCAGGCCGAGCTGGGCGAACTCCTCGGGGGTCATCGTGTCGACCAGCCAGGCGCGGACGGACGTCACATGGTCCGGCGCGGCGGCGACGAGTGCCTCCCAGCCCTTGTCGGTGAGCACCGCGAAGGCACCGCGACGGTCCTGCAGGCAGCCCTGACGCTGGACCAGACCCGCCGCTTCCATCCGGGAGATCTGGTGCGACAGCCGGCTCTTGGACGCCAGCGTGCGGCCGGCCAGCTCGCTCATCCGCAGCCGCCGCTCGGGGGCCTCGGAGAGCCGGACCATCACCTCGTACTCGGCCATGCTCAGGCCGTGCTGGGCCTTCATGTCCCGCTCGAGCCGCTCCTGGAGCAGCACGCTCGCGGAGATCCACGCGCGCCACGAGGCCTGCTCCTCGGCGCTGAGCCAGCGCACGTCCGTCGCCTGGGCACTCATACGTCCCAGGATAGTTGAATCACGTACCACAAACCACCCGGACACGAGTCGAGGGGCCGCGGGGTGGGTCAGACGTGCAGGTCCATCTCCCAGAGGCGGACCCCACCGAGGATCCCGGCGGTGTTGGGGACGATCGTCGCCTTCGCCGGCAGCTCCTCCGCCCTGAGGTGCTTGGAGTTGCCGCCGCCCAGGTAGACGTGGTCGTAGAAGAGGAACCGGTCGTAGGCGTCCAGGGCCTTCAGCAGCCGGGCCGTCCAGCGCTCGTTCCCGACCACCTTGCGCGCCATGTTCCCGAGCTGGTCCTCGAACGTCTCGCCCTTGCGGAACTGCGCGTGCCCCAGCTCCAGGTGGGTCAGCAGCACCCGCTGGGAGAACAGAGCCGTGCCCACCCCGGTCCCGAGCGTGATCACGAACTCGAAGCCGCTGCCCTGGGCGACGGCGCAACCCTGGACGTCGGCGTCGTTGGCGACTTTCACCGGCGCCTCGAACGCAGCCGTCAGGGCTGCGCCCAGGTCGAACCCGCTCCACGCGGCCGACAGCTCAGGGTCGGCCGCCCCGCCGTACTCGCGCCGGGACAGCGACGGGATGTTGTAGACGCGCCCGTGCCGGACCAGGCCCGGGAACCCGACGGAGACCCGGTGGTAGTCGACGGTCAGCTGGTCGACCAGCCCGCGGAGCGCGGCCACGAAGGTCGGCGGCGGGCACGGGTACGGCGTGTCCACCCGGGCCCGCTCGGTGAGCATCGTGCCGTCCAGGTCCAGGACGGCAGCCTTGAACCCGCTGCCGCCGACGTCCACGGCCAGGGTCCGTACGTCGGCGGGCCAGTCGCTGCTCATGGCCCCAGGCTAGGGGAGGACCGGCTCACGGCAGGGTCAGGATCTCGACGCCGTCCTCGGTCACCAGGACCGTGTGCTCGAACTGGGCGCTGCGGCGCCCGTCGGCCGTGACGACCGTCCAGCCGTCGTCCCAGATGTCGTACTCGTACGTACCCAGCGTCAGCATCGGCTCGATCGTGAAGGTCATCCCGGGTTCCATCACGGTGGTGGCGCGCGGGTCGTCGAAGTGGGGGACGACGAGCCCGGAGTGGAACGCCGTCCCGATCCCGTGCCCGGTGAAGTCGCGCACCACCCCGTACCCGAAGCGGCGGGCGTACGACTCGATGACGCGGCCGACGACGTTGATGGCGCGGCCGGGGGCCACCGCCTTGATCCCGCGCATCGTCGCCTCGCGGGTGCGCTCCACGAGCAGCCGGGACTCCTCGTCGACGTCGCCGGCCAGGTACGTGGCGTTCGTGTCGCCGTGGACCCCGTCGATGAAAGCCGTGATGTCGATGTTGACGATGTCGCCGTCGCGCACCACGGTGCTGTCGGGGATGCCGTGACAGATGACCTCGTTGAGGCTCGTGCACAGCGACTTCGGGAAGCCCTTGTAGCCGAGGGTGCTCGGGTAGGCGTCGTGCTCGACGAGGAACGTGTGCCCGACGCGGTCGAGCTCGTCGGTCGTCACCCCGGGCCGGATGTGCCGGCCGACCTCCTCGAGCGCCTGCGCCGCGAGCTGCGCCGCGACCCGTATCCGCGCGATCGTGCCGGCGTCCTTCACCTCGGGGCCGGAGAACCGTTCGGGCGCGCGGCGACCCACGTACTCCGGCCGCGGGATGGTCGCGGGCACGGCCCGCTGCGGGCCGACTACGCCGGGCACGAGGACGGTCATGCGACCAGTCTACGAAGCAGGCCGACCATCCCGGACGTACGGGAGCCCTCGGCCGGAACTGCCGAGGGCTCCCGTACTCGGGGGCGGCGCACCGCCCCGGTGGCTAGGCCTTCTTGGCCGCGCGGCGGACCGGAGCCCTGCGCGCGGTGGTCTTCCTGGCCGTGGTCTTGCGAGCGGTCGTCTTGCGAGCGGTCGTCTTGCGCGCCGTGGTCTTGCGAGCGGCGGTCTTGCGGGCCGGAGCCTTCCGTGCCGTCGTCTTGCGGGCGGCGGTCTTGCGGGCGGGAGCGGCCTTCTTCGTTGCGACCTTGCGGGCCGGAGCCTTGCGCGCCGTGGTCTTGCGCGCCGTGGTCTTGCGGGCCGGAGCCTTGCGCGCGGTGGTCTTGCGCGCCGTGGTCTTGCGCGCCGTGGTCTTGCGGGCAGGGTCTTGCGGCCGGAGCCTTGCGTGCCGTCGTCTTACGTGCCGTCGTCTTGCGGGCGGCGGTCTTGCGGGCCGGAGCCTTGCGCGCGGTGGTCTTGCGCGCTGTGGCCCTCTTGACGGCGGTCTTGCGTGCCGTGGTGGCCCGCTTGACTGCGGTCTTCCGGGCCGTCGTGGCCTTCTTGACGGCGGTCTTGCGTGCCGTGGTGGCCCGCTTGACTGCGGTCTTCCGGGCCGTCGTGGCCCTCCTGGCGACGGTCTTGCGAGCCGTCGTGGCCTTCTTCACTGCGGTCTTGCGCGCGGTCGCCGCTTTCTTGGCGACCGTCTTGCGGGCCGTGGTCTTGCGGGCAGGTGCCGCCTTCTTCACGGTCGTCTTGCGTGCCGCGGCTTTTCTCGCGGGCACGGCTTTCTTTGTGGTCTTGCGGGCAGTCGTGACGCTCACGCCCGTACCTCCAGCTGTCTTCTAGACGGAGTGGAACCGGTCTGTGAGAGGCAGGGTGCGCGCCTCCCGGGGGCGGGTCCGGCGTGCGCGCCGGACATGTTGAAGATGAGCGTGTCAGAACATCGCGAGATGCGCACGCTCCGTGACGTTCAGATCGTGCGCGTGTCACGCGTGCGGTCGTCGTCCGCCGCTGCTCGCAGCGCCCGCACCGCGCGTTCGCGCGCCGCGTTCTCGTCGGTCCGCTCGTCGTACGTCCACAACGACGGCAGTGCGACCGCCAGGACGAAAGCACCCGCGACACAGGCCGCACCACCGCTCACGATCGACACGCGCAACGACGTCCACTGCGCGACGAGGCTCGATCGCACCTGCCCGAGCTGCGGTCCGAGCGAGTACGAGAGCAGCTCGGTCCCGGCCATCCGGCCGCGGATCTCGTCCGGGATCGTCTGGTTCCACATCAGCTGGCGGAAGATGCCGCTGACCATGTCGCCCGCGCCGGCGACCGCGAGCATCGCCAGCGCCGTCCAGATGTCGTGCGCGAGGCCGAACAGCGCGATCGCGGCCCCCCAGAGGGCGGAGGCGTACACGATCGCGCGTCCGTGGTGGTGCACGTGCCGGGTCCAGCCGCTGGTCGCGGTCGCCAGCGCACCGCCCAGGAATCCGGCCGAGTACAGCAGTCCCAGCGCCCACGGGGCGTGCAGCGCGTCCGCGACGAACGGGAAGAGCGCGTACGGGAACGCGAAGAACATCGCCGACAGGTCGACCAGGTACGTGCCGAGCAGGTCCTTGCGGGACCAGGCGTACCCGAGCCCTTCGGCGATGCCGCGCAGGCTCGGCCGGTCGGCCCCGCTGGGCGGCGGCACCGCGCGCATCAGGAGCAACGCCAGCATCGAGGCCGCGAACGTCGCGATGTCGAACGCGTACCCGGCCCACACCCCGACGGTCGCGATCAGCACCCCGCCGAACGCCGGACCGGCCATCGTCGCAAGACTCATGCTGAGGCCGTTCAGCGCACCTGCCGCGACCAGCTGGTCGTGCGCGACGATCCGTGGCAGCAGCGCGTCCAGTGACGGCCGCTGCAGCCCGTCCAGCGCAGCCGCGACGAAAGCGAACGTGTAGATCGGCGCGAGCTGTGGGTGCGGGAGCAACGCGTTCACCATCAGCACCGCTGACAACACCAGGAACGCGGCCTCGGTGAGCAGCACCATCCGCCGCCGGTCGACGGCGTCGGCGAGCGCGCCGCCGTACAGGCCGAACACGACCAGCGGAAGCAGCTCGACGAGTCCGAGCACGCCGACCAGCAGGAACGAACCGGTCAGCTGCTTGATCTGGAACGGCAGGCACACGTACGTGACCATCGAGCCGACGCGACTGATCGAGCTGCCGACGAACAGGAGACGGAAGTCACGGGAGTTGCGCAAGGGGCTCGTGTCAAGACGGAGCCGCCGCATCAGCTCACCCGTCCGTCGACCCACGAGTCACCATCATCGGCACCGCGGGAGGCGGCGCGCCACCCGGTTTCAGCTGCGGCCGGGGCTGCCGCTGATCGTGTCCAGCGCCCGTGCGAGCCGGCTGCGGAAACCGGCCCTCGCGCGCGCCGAACCGGTGTCGGGTCCGCCCGCCCCGGCCGCCACGCTCACCAGGTGCTGCACCGAGTCGAACGACAGGTCGGGCACGACGAGGTCGGTGCCGGCGACGGTCAGCGACTCGTGCGCGACCTCGGCGAGCTGCTCGTCGCCGCCGTCCAGCGACAGGACGGTGGCTCCGTGCCTGCGGGCGTCCCAGGCTCGTTCGAGGAGCCGTTCGGGGGCCGCCTCCTCGGCCACGACCAGGACGGTCTCGCCGCGGCCGGCCCGTTCGAGCCGCTCGAGGGTGACCGCCAGGTGCGCGGGAGCGCCCTCGGGCACGGCCCAGCGCACCAGCGTCGGCGCGATCTCGACCACGCCGGACCAGCGCGACTCGTCGTCCAGGTGCGCCGCGAGGTGCCAGGGCTCCTCGGTCGGGGTGCCGACGAGCAGCAGCCCGCCCGGGGTCCGGGTGGAGCGCCGCATGGTGCCGGCGAACGAGACCGTCCGCTCCACCCAGCCGGTCGAGGCCAGCAGCTCGCGCAGGGCGGCGACCTGGCCTGCGTCCATGACCCCTCATCGTGCCCCAAGGCTGCCGGGTTGAGAGGATCCCGGGCATGGACGTGGCCGCAGGTGTCGCCGGGCCCGGCTCCGCCGTCGACGGTCTGGTCGTCGGCGTGCTCGGCGGTACCGGGCCGCAGGGCCGCGGGCTCGCGTTCCGCCTGGCCGCGACCGGGCAGCGTGTGGTCGTCGGCTCGCGCGACGCCGAGCGGGCCAGGACCGCGGCGGCGGAGCTCGGCCACGGCGTGCACGGGGCCGACAACGCCGCCTGCGCGGCCGCCGCCGACCTGGTCGTCGTCGCCGTCCCGTGGGAAGGGCACGCGCAGCTGCTGACCGGGCTGGTCGCCGAGCTCGCGGGCAAGGTCGTCATCGACTGCGTCAACCCGCTCGGCTTCGACCAGCAGGGGGCGTACGCACTGGTGGTACCGGAGGGCTCGGCGGCGCAGCAGGCCGAGCGGCTCCTGCCGGACTCGACCGTGGTCGGCGCGTTCCACCATGTCAGCGCGGTGCTGCTCAACGACCCTGCCGTGGCCCGGGTGGACACCGACGTCCTCGTCGTGGGGGACGACCGCGCCGCCACCGACGTCGTGCAGGCGCTCGCCGGCCGCATCCCCGGGATGCGCGGGGTGTACGCCGGACGGTTGCGCAACGCGCACCAGCTGGAGGCGCTCACCGCGAACCTCATCGCGGTCAACCGCCGGTACAAGGCGCACGCCGGGCTGCGCGTCACCGACGTCGGCGAGGACGGATGAGCGGCGCGGACGACCTCGGTACCGCACCGCCGGTGGCGCCCGCGGACGTGCACCGGGTGGTCTCGCTGGTGCCGTCGCTGACCGAGTCGGTCGCCGCGACCGCCTCGGGGTTGCTGGTCGGCGCGACCGACTTCTGCACCCACCCGGCCGACCTGGACCTCGCCCGGGTGGGCGGCACCAAGAACCCGCGGGTGGCCGACGTGCTCGCCCTCGCGCCGGACCTCGTGCTGGCCAACGAGGAGGAGAACCGCCCCCAGGACATCGCGGCGCTGCGCGCGGCCGGGCTGTCGGTCTGGGTCACCGCGCCGCGCACGCTGGCCCAGGCGTTCGGCTCGCTCGCCCGCATGCTGTCCGCATGCGGGCTGGAGCCGCCACCGTGGCTGGACGAGGCCCGCCGGGTGTGGTCCAACACCGTGGACGGCAGCCCGGTGACGGCGACCGTGGCGGTTCCGATCTGGCGCCGACCATGGATGGTCGTGGGTCGGGACACCTTCGCCGGCGACGTGCTCGCCCACCTCGGGTTCGGGAACGTCTTCGCCGATGCGGCCGAGCGCTACCCCAAGGTGGCCCTCGACGACATCGGCGCGCGGCACCCGGACCTGGTCGTGCTGCCCGACGAGCCGTACCGGTTCACCGCCGCCGACGGCCCGGAGGCGTTCGAGGGACGTCGGGTCGCACTCGTGTCCGGCCGGCACCTGACCTGGTACGGCCCGTCCCTCGTCGAGGCCCGCGACCTGCTGGAGCGACAGCTCAGCTGAACGAGTGCTCGGTGTCCGGGAAGCTGCCGGAGACGACGTCCCCGGCCCACGCCAGCACCGCGTCGGTCATCACCGAGCGCAGGTCCGCGTACGGCTGCACGAACCGCGGCGCCGCGGGGTTCAGGCCGAGCAGGTCCTGCCACACGAGCACCTGCGCGTCGGTACCGTTGCCGGCGCCGATCCCGATGGTCGGGATCGTCAGCGACTCGGTCACCCGGCGGGCCAGGTCGGCCGGAACCACCTCGAGCACGACGGCGAACGCCCCGGCGTGCTCGAGCTCCTTGGCATCGCGCAGCAGCTGGTCACCCGCCTCGCCGCGCCCCTGGACGCGGTAGCCGCCGAGGGTGTTCACCGACTGCGGGGTCAGGCCCAGGTGGCCCATCACCGGGATGCCGGCCGCGACCAGCGACTCCACCTGCGGGACCACCCTTCGCCCGCCCTCGAGCTTCACCGCCTGGGCCCCGCCCTCCTTGAGGAAGCGGACCCCGGTCTCCAGCGCCTGCTGCGGCGACGCCTCGTACGAGCCGAACGGGAAGTCGGCCACGACCAGGGCCCGCCGGGTGCTGCCGACCACGGCCCGGACGAACGGCACCAGCTCGTCCACGGTCACCGGGACGGTGTTCTCGTAGCCGAGCACGTTGTTGGCCGCCGAGTCGCCCACCAGCAGGACCGGGATCCCGGCCGCGTCGAACAGGCCGGCTGCGTACTGGTCGTACGCGGTGAGCATGGGCCAGCGCTCGCCGCGCGCCTTCGCGGCGGCGAGGTCACGGATGGTGAGGCGGCGGGCGGAGGTGCCGCCGAAGAGCGGCTGGGGCTGTGGGCGCGGCGCCGGGAGGTCCGGGCGGGCGTCGTCCATGGCGGGTACTCCTATCTCGAGGCCCCAGGCGGGGTCCCCGTACGGAGGCCTTCAGGATCGCATGCCGGGCGGGGCGTGGCGAGCAGGCCGGGAGGCGAGTTCAACGAAACGGAACCGTTGCGTATCGGAACACGGTGGGTTAGCGTGCCGGGAGCGACTTCCGATACGAGACCGTTCCGTTCAAGTGATGGAGCCCAGCCGTGACTGAGCAGTCCCCCTCCGTGGCCCAGGCCCACGACCCCGACGACCCAGCCCACGCCACCACCCTCAGCGGCAGCAAGT
This sequence comes from uncultured Actinomycetota bacterium, assembly GCA_963771835.1. Classification (GTDB taxonomy): domain Bacteria; phylum Actinomycetota; class Actinomycetes; order Prado026; family Prado026; genus CAVQCJ01. Next base: position 30,542 of record CAVYVA010000002.1, on the reverse strand, counting down.
GGGCCGTATACGTGCCCACCGACGCCGGCCACCCCAGGCGGTGGGCCATCCTGCGTGTGCTGGTCGTCAGCCTGCTGGTGGTCGTCCTCGACAACACCGTGCTGAACATCGCCCTCCCGACCATCCAGCGGGACCTGGGCGCAAGCCAGAGCGAGCTCATCTGGGCGGTCGACGCGTACGTCCTGGTGTTCGCGGCCCTGCTGTTCACCTGGGGTGTCCTCGGCGACAAGTACGGCCGCAAGCGGATCCTGATGATCGGTCTGACGATCTTCGGCATCGCCTCAGCCGTCTGTGCGTTCTCGGCGAGCTCGGGGATGCTGATCGCCTTCCGCGCGATCATGGGCATCGGCGGCGCCGCGGTGCTGCCGGTGACGCTCGCGATCATCACCGTCGTCTTCCCGCGGCACGAACGCGGTCGCGCGATCGGCCTGTGGGCCGCGGCGGTCGGGGGCGCGGTGGCGCTGGGCCCCGTCCTCGGCGGGCTGCTGCTGCAGTACCCGAGCTGGACCAACTGGCTCACCGGCAACGACTGGGGCTCGGTGTTCCTGATCAACGTCCCGATCGTGGCTGTCGGCCTGGTCGGGATCTGGCGGATCGTGCCCGAGTCGCTCAACCCGCACCCGCAGCGGCTGGACATCGCCGGCCTGGTGATCTCGTTCGTGGGCCTCGTCTCGCTGGTCTACGGGATCATCCACGCGTCGGAGACGCTGAGCTGGACCGCCGCGTCGGTGCTGGTCCCGATCGTCTTCGGCGTCCTCGTGCTCGCCGGGTTCGTCGTGTACGAGTCGCGCAGCGACCACAAGTCCTTCGACGTCTCGCTGTTCACCAACCGGGGATACACGGTGAGCATCGTCGCGGTGAGCCTGGCCTTCTTCGCCTTGTCCGGCGTGACGTTCTCGCTGCCCTTCTACCTGCAGACCCTGCGTGGCTACAGCACGCTCACGGCCGGGCTCTTCTTCGTCCCGTTCGCGATCGGGCAGCTGCTCGCCGCACCGCGCAGCGCGGCGATGGTGGCCAGGTTCGGCTACCGGCTGGTCATGACCACCGGACTGGTCCTGGTCGGCATCGCGCTGTTCCTGCTCACCAAGCTGGGCATGGAGACCAACCCGTGGGCGATCATCGGGATCTTCTTCCTCTTCGGGTTCGGCATGGGCAACGTGATCGCGCCCGCGTCGACGGTCATGCAGAACGTCCTGCCGCTGGCGCGGGTCGGGGCCGGGTCCGCGGTGCAGAACACCGTGCGCCAGGTCTTCGGTGCCTTCGGCGTCGCCGTGATCGGCACGATCCTCGCCACCCGGTACGCCAGCGCGGCCAGACCGGCCCTCGCTTCGCTGCCCCCGGGTCCGCGCGGGACGGCCGGAAGCTCGGTGCAGCTGACCGAGCTGGTGCTGAAGAGGGCCGAGGCGGCCGGTGCGCCGGCCGCGGTCATCGACCACATCCGCGCCGGGGCCTACGACGCCTTCCTGTCGGCGTCGCACTTCACCACGGCGATCTCCACCGTGGTGATCCTGATCGCAGCCGCGGTCGTCGGCTTCCTGCTGCCGCAGATCACCCCGCCGTCCAAGGCGCACCCGGGAGCCCCCGACGGCGAGGTGCCGCGCGACCCGGCCGTCCAGGAGGCCGAGGCGGACGCGGAGGCGTCGTCGGTCCGGGAGCCATCGGCGGTGGTGGAGACGTCAGCCGGGCCGGAGTCCCCGTGACCGCGGTCGTCGAGCCGGCCGAGCCGGCCGAGCCGGTCGAGCGCGGCGACACCGGCGCCCGGCGGGGCCGTCCGCGCAGCGCCGAGGCGGACGCCGCGATCGTCGACGCGACCCTCGAGCTCATCGCCGAGCAGGGCCTGACCGGCCTCTCGGTGGAGTCGGTGGCGGTCAGGGCGGGCGTCGGCAAGGCGACGATCTACCGGCGCTGGCCGAGCAAGGAGGCGCTGGTCGAGGAGGCGCTGGCCCGGCTGGCCGAGGAGGTCCCGGCCATCGCGCCGGTCCAGTCCTCGGTGCGCGGTCAGCTGATCGACATGCTCGAGCAGATCCGCTGCAAGAGCCCGGAGACGCTCACCGGCCGGATCATGCCGCGGATGCTGTCGCACGCCAGCCGTTCCCCGGACCTGTTCAAGCTGTTCTACGACCAGGTCATCGGCCCCCGGCGCGACCGGGTGGCGGCGGCGCTGCGGGCGGGCGTCGAGTCCGGCGAGCTGCGGCCCGACCTGGACGTGCCGCTCGCCGTCACGCTGGTGACGGCGCCGATGGTGTACCTGAATATGGTGCAGGCCGCGAGCGGTGCCCCTGGTCCGGAGCTGTCGCAGGCACTGGTCGACCTGGTCCTGTCCGGCATCGCCGCCCCCGCCACCCCACGATCAACCCGGTGACGGTGGCGGGGACTCGCGCCAGCGGTTGGTGATCGGGAGGCGCCGGTCCCGGCCGAACGCCTTCAGCGAGATCTTGGGGCCGGGCGGGTACTGCCGCCGCTTGTACTCGGCGCCGTCCACCAGCTGGAGCACCCGCTCGACCAGCGCCGGGTCGAAACCGGCGGCGACGATCTGCCCGGCGCCCCGGTCCTGCTCCACGTAGTCGTCGAGCACGTCGTCGAGCAGCCCGTAGTCCGGCAGCGAGTCGGTGTCGAGCTGCCCCGGCCGCAGCTCGGCCGACGGTGGCTTCTCGATGCTGCTCGGCGGGATCGGCGGGGTCTGCCCACGCCGTACGGCCTCCTCGTTGCGCCACCGGGACAGCCGCCAGACCCGGGTCTTGGCCACGTCCTTGATCGGGGCGAACCCGCCCACCGCGTCGCCGTAGATCGTCGAGTAGCCGACCGACACCTCGCTCTTGTTGCCGGTGGCGAGCACCAGGTGGCCCTCGGCGTTCGACAGCGCCATCAGGGTGGTCCCGCGGACCCGGGCCTGCAGGTTCTCGGCGGCCAGTCCGGACAGGTGCAGCGAGTCCTGGTACGCATCGACCATCGGCGCGATCGGGACGGTGCGCAGGTGGCAGCCGGTGCGGCGGGCCAGGTCGGCCGCGTCGTCGCGCGAGTGCCCGGACGAGTACGCGCTCGGCAGGCTGACCCCGTGCACGTGCTCGGCGCCCAGCGCGTCGCAGGCGATCGCGGCCACCAGCGCGGAGTCGATCCCTCCGGACAGCCCCAGCACGACGCTCGTGAAACCGTTCTTGCGGACGTAGTCGCGCAGGCCGAGCGTGAGCGCCGCGTACACCTCCGCGTCGTCGTCCAGCCGGTCGGACAGCAGCGGTTCGCGGGCCGGGAGGGCCGGCACCGGGCCGGCACCGACCACCGCGTCCACCGGACGCGAGACATCGGCTGCGGGCAGCTCCAGGTCGACGACCACCAGCTCCTCGACGAACTGCCCGGCCCGGTGCAGCACCCGCCCGTCGGCGGCGACGACGAGCGAGTCGCCGTCGAACACGAGCTCGTCCTGGCCGCCCACCATGTTCAGGTAGGCGAGCGTGCAGCCGGCCTCGGCCGCCCGCCGCCGGCACAGCTCCAGCCGGACGTCGTCCTTCGCCAGCTCGTACGGCGACCCGTTGACGACCAGCAGCAGGCCGGCGCCGGCCGCCCGCGTCTCGGCGACCGGCCCGCCGTCCTGCCAGAGGTCCTCGCAGATCGCCAGCGCCACGTCGACGCCGTGCACCCGCACGACGCACGGGCTCGTCCCCGGCACGAAGTACCGGTACTCGTCGAACACGCCGTAGTTCGGCAGGTGGTGCTTGGCGTACCGGGCCACGACCGCACCGCCGTGCAGCACCGCCGCGGCGTTCTGCGGGCTGCCGGCCGGGCGGCCGAGCGCCTCGGCCCGACCGGGGGAGCGGTCGAGGAAACCGACCACCACGGCCAGGTCGCCGACCCCCTCGTCGACCAGCGCGGTCGCCAGCCGGTCGAGGGTGGCCCGGCTCGCGTCGACGAACGACGCGCGCAGCGCCAGGTCCTCGACCGGGTAGCCGGTCAGGAACATCTCGGGGAACGCGACCAGGTGGGCGCCCTCGGCGGCGGCCTCCTTGGCCAGCGCGAGCACCTGAGCGGCGTTGCCCTCCAGGTCGCCGACCGTGGGGTCGGCCTGGGCAAGGGCGACGCGCAGCTGGGCCACCCGGCCAGCCTACGCAGGATGGTCAGCGCAGCAGCAGACCGGCCAGGCGGCGCCGGGTGACGAGCAGACCGACCGCGCCGATCACCACGAGGTAGACGACGTTGAACGCCAGCCCCGGATGCATCGCGCCGGTCGTGCACGAGCGGACCAGGTCGACCACCTGGTACAGCGGCGTCCAGCGCACCACGGTCTGCAGAGCCGGCGGGTAGGTCGTCAACGGGTAGAACGTGGCGGAGAGCAGGAACATCGGCAGCGTCGCCAGCGTGACCCACTCGAAGTCCTGCCACGAGCGCATGTAGGTGGTGCAGGCCATGCCGACCGCGGCGAACGCGAACCCGGCCAGCACCGCGATCGGCAGCACGAGCACCGCCCACCACGACAGCACCAGCCCGGTCACCACCATGAACAGCAGGAACGCGGCGGAGTACAGGATCCCGCGGCCCAGCGACCAGGCGATCTCGCCGACCGTGACGTCAGTGGGGGAGACCGGCGTGCTCAGCACAGCGTCGTAGACCTTGGCGTACTTGAGCTTGAAGAAGACGTTGAACGAGGTGTCGATGATCGCGCCGTTCATGATCGAGCTGGCCAGCATGGCCGGTGCGACGAAGGCCGCGTAGGTGATGGTCTGCCCGCCCGGCCCGGTGACGTCGCCGACGAGCTTGCCGACCCCGACCCCGAGCGAGAGCAGGTAGAACAGCGGTTCGAGCAGACCGCTCACGAGGAGCAGCCAGCTGCGCCGGTACACGATGAGGTTGCGCTCGACGATCGCCGGTGCACGGCTGCCGACCAGCAGTGACGGGGTCAGCCGCAGCGCGAGGGTGGTCATGTCGGCCGCCTACCTGGCCAGCACGCGCTTGTAGGCGCGCACCGCCCAGAAGAACCCCACCACCGCGAACACCGACAGGTAGACCACGTGCACGCCCACGGCCGGCCAGGTCAGCTCATCCAGCGTGGCCGCCCGGACCAGCTCGACGCCGTGGTACAGCGGCGTGACCTCGGCGATCACGCGGATCCAGGTCGGCAGCTGGGAGACCGGGAAGAACGCGCCGGAGAACAGGAACATCGGGATCCACACGAAGCGGTAGAGCATGGCGAACGCCTCGTCGTTGCGGGCGTTGACCGAGAAGGCCATCACCGGCGTCGCGAACGCCGCGGCCAGCAGCAGCGAGAACGGCAGGACCCACAGCGCCGACGGACCGTGGGTGAGCCGGAACGCGAGCAGCACGCACCCGAAGACGAGCGCGCCCGACCAGGCCCTGGCCAGGACGTACATCAGGTGGCCGACGAACACCTCGGCGGCGGTGAGCGGGGTGGCCGTCATCGCGAAGTAGGTGCGGTTCCAGCGCAGCGCCCCCATCACCGGGAACATCGACTCGTCGGTCGCGGTCTGCATCACCCCGGCCGCGAGCAGCCCGGGGGCGAGGTACTGCGCGTAGGGCACGCCGTCGATCCCGCCGTTCCCGTTCACCAGCGTGCCCAGCCCGTACCCGAGCGCGAGCAGGTTGAGCACCGGGACCAGCACCGTGTTGACCGCGCTGCCCCGCCAGACGCGCCGGTAGACCTGCAGCCAGGCGAAGAACGCGGCGACCGCGCGCCCGCCCGCGAACCGGTCCGACGGCACCCCAACGACGGCCACGGCGTCAGTCCACCAGCGTGCGGCCGGTGAGCCGCAGGAAGACGTCCTCCAGGCTGCTGCGGCGCACCAGGGTGCTGGCCGGGTGCAGGCCCTTGGCATGGACCGCGGTGACCGCGGCGTCCCCGTCGTCGACGTACAGCAGCAGCCGGTCGGGCAGCACCTCGACGCGCTGTGCGATGCCTTCGAACGCGTCCGCCATCTGCGCGTGCGGACGGCTGCCGTCGGCGGTGGTCGCCGCGTAGCGCAGCTCGACGACCTCGCGGGTGGACCACTCGCGGATGAGCTCGGCCGGCGAGCCCTCGGCGGCGATGCGGCCCTTGTCCATCACCACCAGCCGGTCGCAGAGCTGCTCGGCCTCGTCCATGTAGTGCGTCGTCAGCACCAGGGTGACGCCCTGCTCGCGCAGCTGGAAGAGCCGTTCCCAGACGGCGTGCCGGGCCTGCGGGTCCAGCCCGGTGGTGGGCTCGTCGAGCAGCAGCAGCTCGGGTTCGTTGACCAGGGACCTGGCGATGGTCAGCCGCCGCTTCATCCCGCCGGACAGCGGCTCGACCTTGGAGGTGGCGCGCTCGGACAGCTGGACGAACTCCAGCAGCCGGTCCGCCCGCGGCCGGGCGACCGAGCGCGGGATGCCGAAGTACCGCGCGTAGATGAGCAGGTTGTCGCGGACGCTCAGGTCCAGGTCGAGCGTGTCGTCCTGCGGGACCACCCCGATCCGGGCCCGGATCTGCGGGCCGTGCGTGGCGGGGTCCAGGCCGAACAGGTGCAGCTCGCCGCCGGAGACGGGGGAGACGCACCCGATCATCCGCATGGTCGAGCTCTTGCCGGCGCCGTTCGGGCCCAGGAAGCCGAACGCCTCGCCGCGGTGGACCTCGACGTCGATCCCGTCCACCGCGACGGCCTCGCCGAACCGCTTGGTCAGCCCCCGGGCGCTGATCAGGGGCTGCTCGGGTGTGGACACGGTTCCCGAACCTAGCGGGCCGCGCCGACCGCGGTCGTGCGGGTTTCGCGGCCGTGTAACACGGCCGAAACACGGCCCGGCCAGACTCCGGGCCGTGGACAAGCAGCAGGAGTTCGTCCTCCGCACGCTCGAGGAGCGCGACATCCGGTTCGTCCGGCTCTGGTTCACCGACGTGCTCGGGTTCCTGAAGTCGGTCGCGGTCGCCCCGGCCGAGCTGGAAGGGGCGTTCGCGGAGGGCATCGGTTTCGACGGTTCCGCGATCGAAGGCTTCGCCCGCGTGTACGAGTCGGACATGCTCGCCAAGCCCGACCCCGCGACCTTCCAGGTGCTGCCGTGGCGGTCGGAGGCCCCGGGCGCGGCCCGGATGTTCTGCGACATCCTGCTGCCGGACGGCACGCCGTCGTACGCCGACCCGCGCTACGTGCTCAAGCGCGCGCTCACCAAGGCCGCCGACCTCGGGTTCACGTTCTACACGCACCCGGAGATCGAGTTCTTCCTGTTCGAGCGCAAGCCTGGCCCGGGCGAGCTGCCGGTGCCGATCGACACCAGCGGGTACTTCGACCACACCCCGCACGGCCTCGGCCAGGACTTCCGGCGGCAGGCGATCACGGTGCTGGAGTCGATGGGGATCTCGGTGGAGTTCAGCCACCACGAAGGCGCCCCCGGCCAGAACGAGATCGACCTGCGCTACGCCGACGCTCTGACCACGGCGGACAACATCATGACGTTCCGGCTGGTGATGAAGCAGGTCGCGCTCGAGCAGGGCATCTTCGCCTCGTTCATGCCCAAGCCGTTCGCGGAGCACCCCGGCTCCGGCATGCACACGCACCTGTCGCTGTTCGAGGGCGACCGCAACGCCTTCTTCGAGGCCGGCGCGCAGTTCCAGCTCTCCAAGGTCGGGCGCTCGTTCATCGCCGGGCTCCTGCGCCACGCGGCCGAGATCACGGCCGTGACCGACCAGTGGGTGAACTCGTACAAGCGCCTGTACGGGGGCGGCGAGGCACCGGCGTACGTCTGCTGGGGGCACAACAACCGGTCGGCGATGGTCCGCGTGCCCATGTACAAGCCGGCGAAAGGGCAGTCCACCCGGATCGAGGTCCGCTCGCTGGACAGCGCCTGCAACCCGTACCTGGCGTTCGCGCTGCTGCTCGCGGCCGGGCTCAAGGGCGTCGAGGAAGGCTACGAGCTGCCCGACGGCGCCGAAGACGACGTCTGGTCCCTGACCGAGGCCGAGCGGCGGGCGCTGGGGATCCGGCCGCTGCCGCAGAACCTCAGCGAGGCCGTCGCAGCCATGGAGGGCAGCGAGCTGGTCGCCGAGACGCTGGGCGAGCACGTCTTCGACTTCTTCCTGCGCAACAAGCGGCGGGAGTGGGAGGAGTACCGGGCCCAGATCACCCCGTTCGAGCGCGACCGCTACCTCCCCGTCCTCTAGCGTCGAGCCCGTGACGACGGGCCGGATCACCACCGAAGCGGCCCGGCTCGCCCGGCTCGGCTTCGCCGACGTGGCCGGCGCTCAGATCCGGGTCGGCGCGCTGGCCGGGCCGGACCTGCCCGCCGACGACCTGGCCGAGGCCCTGGGCCTGGCGGCCGACCCCGACCTCGCACTCGACGGCCTCACCCGGCTGGTCGACGCGCTGCCCGATCCGGCGCAGCCGGCGCTGCGGGCCGCGCTGGCCGCGGACGACGGCATCCGGGAGCGGCTGCTCGCGGTGCTCGGGGCGAGTGCGGCGCTCGGGGACCACCTGGCCCGGCACCCCGAGCAATGGCGCGCCCTGTCCGGGGAGCAGGCCGCCGCGTCCAGGCCGACTGCGGCCGGGCTCCGGGCCGAGCTGCTCGCTGCCGTCGAGGCGCAGGGCACCGGGGCCATGGACGCGCTGCGGGTCGCCTACCGGCGCCGGCTGCTCGCGCTGGCCGCCCGTGACCTGTCCGGTGCCGCCAGCGTGGAGGACGTGGCCGGCGAGCTCGCCGACCTCGCCGGCGCCACGCTGGACGCCGCTCTCGCCGTGGCGACGGCCGAGCTGCCGCCGGAGGCGACGCCGGTGCGGCTGTCCGTCGTCGCCCTCGGCAAGTGCGGCGGCCGCGAGCTCAACTACGTCAGCGACGTCGACGTCGTGTTCGTGGCCGAGCCGTACGACGGCGGCGACGAGAAGTCGGCGCTGGAGACGGCGACCACGCTGGCCGGGGCCCTGATGCGGGTCTGCTCGGCCCAGACCGCCGAGGGCACAATCTGGCCGGTCGACGCGAACCTGCGCCCGGAGGGTCGCTCCGGCGCCCTGGTCCGCACGCTCGCCAGCCATCTCGCGTACTACGAGCGGTGGGCGCAGACCTGGGAGTTCCAGGCCCTGCTCAAGGCCCGGCCGGTCGCCGGCGACCTCGAGCTCGGCCTGCGGTACGTCGACGCGCTCGCGCCGCTGGTCTGGAACGCCGCGCAACGGCCCGGGTTCGTGGACGACGCCCGGGCGATGCGCCGCCGGGTCGAGGAGAACATCCCGGCCCGGGACGCCGACCGCGAGCTCAAGCTGGGACCCGGCGGGCTGCGGGACGTGGAGTTCTCGGTCCAGCTCCTGCAGCTGGTGCACGGTCGGAGCGACATCTTCGTCCGCAGCCCCACGACGCTGGTCGCGCTGGAGCAGCTGTCCACGCACGGGTACGTCGGGCGGGCCGACGCCGCCGAGCTGGACCGCGCGTACCGGTTCCTGCGCACGATGGAGCACCGGATCCAGCTGTACCGGCTGCGCCGCACCCACGTCGTGCCGACCGACGAGGCCGACCTGCGCCGGATCGCCCGGTCGATGGGGTTCCGGCGCGACCCGGCGGCCGAGCTCGTCGAGCAGTGGCGGCAGCACGCGCGCGAGGTCCGCCGGCTGCACGAGAAGCTCTTCTACCGGCCGCTGCTCAACGCGGTCGCTCGGCTGGACCCGGGCGAGGCCCGACTCACGCTGGAGGCGGCGGCCGCCCGCCTGGAGGCGCTCGGCTACGCCGACCCGGCCGGCGCGCTGCGGCACCTGGAGGCGCTCATCTCCGGCCTGAGCCGGCGGGCGGCGATCCAGCGCACTCTGCTTCCGGTCATGCTCGGATGGTTCGCCGAGGCGCCGGACCCGGACGCCGGGCTGCTCGGGTTCCGGCAGGTCTCGGACGCGCTCGGCTCGACGCACTGGTACCTCGGGCTGCTGCGCGACGGGGGAGCCGTCGCCGAGCGGCTCGCGCGGGTGCTCGCTTCCTCGCGCTACGCGACCGACCTGCTGCTACGAGCCCCGGAGGCGGTGGCGATGCTCGGCGACGACGCCGAGCTGACCCCGCGCGGTCGTCCGGTGGTCGTCGCCGAGGCGCTGGCGGCCGCCGGTCGGCACGAGGCACCCGAAGTGGCGGTGGCCGCCGTCCGCGCAGGCCGCCGCCGGGAGCTGTTCCGGACCGCGGTGGCGGACGTCCTCGGCCGCCTCGACGTCGAGGCCGTCGGCACCGCGCTGACCGACGTCACCGCCGCGACGGTCGCCGGCGGGCTGGCGATCGCCACCCGCGTGGTCGAGGCCGCGCGGGGCGGCGGGCTGCCGACGGCGGTCGCCGTGATCGCGGTGGGCCGCTTCGGCGGTGGCGAGGTGGGGTACGGCAGCGACGCCGACGTCCTGTTCGTGCACGATCCGCTCCCCGGCGCGGACGAGCGGGACGCGACCGAGGCGGCGCACGCGGTGGTCGGCGAGCTGCGCCGGCTGCTGGCGCTACCGGGGCCGGACCCGCAGCTCGTCGTCGACGCCGACCTGCGTCCGGAGGGACGGCAGGGCCCGCTGGTGCGCACCCTGGCCTCGTACGCGGCGTACTACGACCGGTGGTCGCTGGTGTGGGAGAGCCAGGCCCTGCTGCGGGCCGAGCCGGTGGCCGGCGACGTCGGGCTCGGCGAGCGATTCGTCCGGCTCGTGGACACGCTCCGGTACCCGGCGGACGGCCTGACCGAGGCCGACGTGCGGGAGATCCGCCGGATCAAGGCCCGGGTGGAGGCGGAGCGGATGCCGCGCGGCGCCGACCCGGCCCTGCACACCAAGCTCGGCCGGGGCGGGCTGGCCGACGTGGAGTGGACCGCTCAGCTGATCCAGCTCCGGCACGGCGCCACGGTCCCCGCGCTGCGCACCACCCGGACGGTGGAGGCCCTGCGGGCGGCTGCCGCGGCTGGACTGCTCGACCCGGCCGACGAGATCACGCTCGAGCATGCTTGGCAGCTGGCGACAAGGGTGCGCAACGCCCTCGTGCTGGTCCGCGGCCGCCCCGCCGACACACTGCCCGGCGACACCCGCGAGCTCGCGGGTCTGGGCCACGTGCTGGGCTACGCTCCGGGCGGGACAGGCCAGCTCGTCGAGGACTACCTGCGCGCGACGCGCAGGGCCCGTGCCGTCGTTGAGAGGGTTTTCTACGCGTGAGCGAGCCCGGCAGGACCGGCGGCCGTGCGGTGTCGACGGCCGGGACCTACCACCGTGTCTTCGCCAACCGTGAGGCGCTCGGCCTGCTCGTCGCCCAGACGGCCTCCGACCTCGGCGACCAGGCGGCCCGGGTCGCGATCGCGCTGCTGGTCCTGGACCGCACCGGGGACATCTTCTACGGCGCGCTCGCGCTGGCGATCTCCTACCTGCCGGGCGTGCTCGGCCAGGCGGTGCTCGGCTCGCTCGCGGACCGCTACCGCCGCCGGGCGATCATGCTCGCCTGCGACCTGCTGCGGCTGCTCCTGATCGGCGGTCTCGCGGTGGCGGTGGCGCACGACGTCCCGCTGCCTGCGGTGTTCGTGGTCCTGCTGGTGAGCGAGTTCGTGGCGATGCCGTTCGGCACTGCGCGCGCCTCGCTCTACCCGGACGTCGTCCCCGACCGAGCGGACTACGTCACGGCGCAGGGGCTGTCCCGCACGGTGCACCTGGCCACCCAGGTCGTCGGCGCGATCGTGGGCGGCCTGCTCGTCGACGCGCTCGGTGTCGCGTCCACCCTGGCATTCGACGCGCTGACGTTCGCGTTCTCGTTCCTCGTGGTGCGGCTGTACGTACGGGAGCGCTCGGTGGCGGCCGAGCCAGGCACCTCGCCCCGGCGCATGGTGGCGGACGCCAAGGTCGGGGCGGAGGAGATCTTCCGCGACCCGGTGCGGCGTGCGATCACCCTGCTCGGCTGGATGTCCGCCCTGTTCCTGGTGGCACCCGAGGCGGTCGCGCTGGGCTACCGGCCGGGCCTGTCCGGGGCGATGGGCGGCGCGCTGCTGGCCGCCGTCCCCGCCGGGTCCGCCGTGGGGGCCCTGCTGATCCCTCGGCTGAGCATGCGCGACCAGCTGCGGCTGCTGCTGCCGCTGGCGGCGCTGTCCTGCCTGCCGCTGTTCGCGACATCGGTGGACCCGCCGCCGACGGTGGCCGGCGCGCTGTGGTTCGTGGCCGGCGTGCTGCAGGCGTACGTGCTCACGGTGATCGCCGCCGTCACGCTGCTGACCCCGCGCGAGCGGCGCGGGCGGGTGCTCGGCCTGGCCGGCGCCGGCTTCAACTTCCTCACGGCCCTGGCGTTCGCGGTGACCGGCTGGGTGGCCAGCATCAGCGGGATCGGGCCGGCCAAGGCGGTGAGCCTGGCCGGCGCGGCGGGCCTGGTGTGCGTGGCGGTGCTGCGGGCGATGTGGCCCAGCGAGGCGATCCGCCGGGCCGCGTGACCGGGCGTGTGAGCGAACCGCTACTGACTGTTGCGCTAGTCAGCAGGATGCGCGAAGCGTGTCCGGAACGTAGCCCGGGAGCGCCCGCGGCCCGGTTACAGTCCCAGGCGTGCGGAGGGCTGGCGCGGTCGGGTCGCTGGTCGCTGCGGGCTGCCTGCTCGCAGGGCTGACGGCGGCGCCGGCCGGTGCGGCCACCGGGCCGTCCGCCGTGGCCGCCGTCCACGCGCACGCCGCGACCAGGTCACCGATCCAGGTCGGCTCGCTCACGCTGCGACCCTGCTCGGTGGTCGCCGGAGCCTACTGCGGCAGCCTCGGGCAGCCGTGGGACCCCAGCGGTGCGGTCGCCGGGACGGTGCGCGTCGGCTTCGCGTTCGTGCCGGCGGCCGACCCGTCCCGACCGGTGCTGGGGACCGTGGTCCCGCACGAGGGCGGCCCCGGCTACAGCACGACCGGCAGCGCGCAGGCGTACTACGACATGTACGGGCCGCTGCTGCGCCGGCGCAACTTCCTGGTCGTCGACCAGCGCGGGACCGGCCGCACGGCGCCGATCGACTGCCCGGCGCTGCAGGACCTGGTCACGAAGTACGCGCCGGCTGCGGCCAGGTGCGGCAAGCAGCTCGGGGACCACGCCGACCTGTACGGCAGCGCGCTGTCGGCCGACGACCTCGCCGCGGTGGTCCGAGCGCTGGGCCTGGGCCGGGTCGACCTGTACGGCGACTCGTACGGCACGTTCTTCGCGCAGGTGTTCGCCGGGCGTCATCCCGATTTGCTGCGGTCGGTGGTGCTGGACGCGTCGTACCCGACGTACGGCGAGACGGCCTGGTACCCGACGCAGGGCCCGGCGATGGTCGCGTCGATCGACCTGGTGTGCGCGCGCACCCCCTCGTGCGCCGCCTACGGCATCCCGACCTCGACGCTGCTGGAGCGCGTGCTCGCGCAGGTCCGGCGGACGCCGTACACCGGCATCGGCCACGACGCCGACGGGATCCGGCACCGGGTCGTGGTGAACGGCGCCAACCTGGTCGGGCTCGCGTTCGGCGCGACGTACGGGCCGGCCTGGTACCGCGAGCTGCCCGGCGCGCTGCGGTCGGCGCTGGCCGGTGACCACCAGCCCCTGGTCAGGCTGGTCGCGGAGGCCGACTACGTGTCCGGGGACGCGGGCGACCCGGTCGACTACAGCGAGGGCGCCGACGCGGCGGTCAGCTGCCACGACTACCCGCAGCTGTACGACATGACCGCGCCGCCGGCCCAGCGCCGGGTCGAGTTCGATGCCGCGGTGCAGGCGCAGGAGCTCGCCGACCCCGGGGTCTACGCACCGTTCACCGTGCAGGAGTACCTGGACTCGGTCTGGGAGGAGCAGGACTGGTGCCTGCGCTGGCCGGTCGCCTCGGCGGCGCACCCGGCCGGTCCGCCGATGCCGCTGGCCGGGCACTACCCGGACGTCCCGGTGCTCGTGCTGACCGGCGAGCTCGACACGATCACGACGCCTGCCGAGGGCGCGCTGGTGCGCAGCCAGTTCCCCGACGCCGTGCTGGTGCGCATCGCGAACAGCTTCCACGTGACCGCCGACGGCGACGAGGACCACTGCGCCGAGGGCGTCCTGCGGGCCTTCGTCCAGGACCCGCGGCACGGCATCACGCCCGCGGTCCTGGCGTGTACCAGCCTGGTCCCGCCGGTGCGCGCGCTGCCGGTCTTCCCGCGCTCGTACGCCTCGGTCGACCCCGCGTCGGCCCTGGCGGGGAACGCCGTCGGCACCGACGGCCGGCGCGCCGTCGCGTCCGCGGTGCTGACCACCGCGGACGTGCTGGACCGCTGGTGGAACAACTACGACGGCAACGGAGTCGGCCTCTACGGAGGCCGGTGGCGCTACGCCGGCGGCGACCCGTACACGTTCACGCTCGAGCAGGTGCGGCTCGCGCCGGACCTGGCCGTCTCCGGCACGGTGAAGTGGGGCTACGACTCGCACCAGGTCACGGTGCGGCTGACGTTCGTGCAGGTGGACTCGGCCGGCGTGGCGGTGCCGGGCTCGACCGTCGCAGGGACGGTGCGCGGCAGCTGGGACGCGCGGGCCCTCGGTGCCATCGCGACGTTGACCGGGACGGTGGGCGGTCACCCGGTGAAGGTGCAGCTCCCGGCTCCCTGACGCGCTAGGCGGTGTCCGGGTCGAAGGCGTCCTGGGCGCTCGCCCCCGCCGGGCCGGCGATCTCGTCCCGGCTGGCCTGCACGATCCGAGCCACGTGCTGCTCGACCTCGTGCGGGTCGAGGCCCGAGCTTGCGGCCGATGCTGACCGACCAGATCTCCGAGCGCAGGTTCGTCTCGAAGTCGAGCTCGGCCCGGACGTCGGCCCTGGCGGCCTGCCGGTTCTGGCTGACCATCACGAACGTCGACAGGAAGATCGCCTCCAGGCTGACGATCATCGTGAGCAAGCCGTACGGGAACTTGTCGAACACGAGCGCGGCACCGAACAGCCCAGCGTTGATCAGGATCCACACGCCGAACCACGCGGTGTGCAGGTAGACGAACTTCAGGCTCCCGGCGAAGCTGGTGATCGCGTCGGTGACGTTGTCCTGGCCGGTGCGGAGCCTGGCCATGACGGAGTTCTCGCTGCGCGTGTACGGCTGCGGCGCCGGCTTGGGCTGTGGCAGCACCTGCTGGCACGTCGGGCAGTGGGTCGGGCCGTGGGCGACGACGGTGTCGGACATGCAGAGGCCTCCTCGGGCCCGCGGGGCAGGCCGCGATCAGGCCAGCGCGCTGGTGGTGACCGGCGCCTTGAGCGCGGATCCGGCGACCCACTGGGACCAGGGCGTGTTCCAGTCGGTCATCCCCGGGTCGCCCTTGTCGATGAGGTCCTGGGCGTCCCGAGCGGTGTGCGTGACCGTCACCAGGTCGCCGTACGTCACCAGGTCGTAGAAC
Source organism: uncultured Actinomycetota bacterium (assembly GCA_963771835.1). Taxonomy (GTDB): domain Bacteria; phylum Actinomycetota; class Actinomycetes; order Prado026; family Prado026; genus CAVQCJ01. The sequence goes on along the minus strand of CAVYVA010000002.1, from coordinate 15,285 downwards.
GACGTCGCCCGCGACGTGCTCAGGTTGATGCAGCCGTGCGAGACGTTGGCGAAGCCCTGGTGCGACACCGACCACGGCGCCGCGTGCACGAACGTCCCGGACCAGGTGAGGCGGACGTCCTGCATGACCTTGAGGTCGTAGAAGTTCGGGTCCTTGGGGTCGCAGGCGATGTGCACGCTGCAGGACGTCATCTCGACCATCGGCTTCTTCTCGAGCACGATGTAGTTGCCGCTGCGGGTCACGAACTCGGGCCGGCCCATGCTGGTCGGCCACTTCGCCCACACCTTGCCGTTCACGTACACGGTGAACGTGTGCTTCTTGCCGTCGACGCGGGCGGTGTGCACGTCGCCCGTCTGGAGGTTCAGGGTCTTGCTCGTCGCGCCCCACACATTCCGGCCGAGACGGACGTTGTGCAGCGCGACGATGACGCGGATCTTGGTGTGCGTGGGCCACGCGACCTGCGGGCGGAAGTGCACCTCGGTCGAGTTGATCCAGTGCCACGCACCGACCACCGGCTTGCTCGACTGCACGACGAGCGCGTGCTCGACGGCGGCGCGGTCGGTGACCTTGGAGTGGAAACGGATCACGATCGGCGCGTACACCCCGACCGTCATGCTCCCGGACGGGGTGATGTCGTAGCTGACCGTCGACCCGCCGGTGCGGACCTGCACCGCGAACGCGCCGGTGAGCCGGTGCACGGCGCCGGAGGCGTCGGCGGCGATGGCGACGACGTCGTAGCTGGCGCCCTCGACGGGCAGCGCGGCCGACGACCAGGCGGATCCGTCGGCGGCGACGTGCCCGGTCAGCGTGCCGCTGCGTCCGTGCCGGGTCACCGTCACCGCCGTCAGCCGGCCACCGGTCACCTTGACCGAGGAGGGGGCGTCGAAGGGCTGCTCGGCGGCGACGTCGAGGGCGACCTGGTAGGCGGCCGGTGCTGCCGACGGGGAGGTGGTGGACGTGCCCGGGGAGGCCGACGGGGTCGACGCCTTGGCGACCGTGCAGCCCGCGACGACCAGAGCCGTCACGACGGCGAGCGCGGTGACGGCGAAGGTCGAGCTGGCGGGTCTACGGGCCACGAGCGATGTCCAACCTGTGGGTACGGGGGAGTCAACGTTAGAACACGATCCGGTCAAATGCCGTTATCAGACATCTCGGCACGATTACGGACTGCCTATATCTGTGACGGCCAGATGACCGTCCGGGTTGTCCTGGAGCCCGGTCGACCTTGCGGACGGACCCGGGGCCGCCCCGTCGGGTGCCATGCTCGGCACCGTGGCCGCCTTCACCGTCGAGCAGGCCAGGGCCGAGCTGGCCCGCCTCCAGCCGCTGCTGGCGGAGTTCGTCGCGCTCCGGGCCGACGCCGCCGAGCTCGCCGCGAGTCTCGCCGGCGGCCCGCCGGCCGCCGTGGCCGGCGGGGTCCCCGAGCTCAAGGGTGCGCAGGCCCGGCTGGAGGAGCTGGTCGGGACGATCCGGTCGTCGGGCGTCGAGGTCAAAGGTTTCGCGCCGCTGCTGCTGGACTTCCCGGCCCGGCTGGACGGGCTCCCGGTTCTGCTGTGCTGGCTGGAAGGCGACGACGAGCTGACCTGGTACCACCGGCTGGACCTGGGGTTCGCCGGCCGCCGACCGCTCGACGGCTGGCCCGGCAAGGCCGGCAGGGCCTAGGTCGGCGGTGCCGCCGGTTGCGGCGGTGGCGCCGGGAGGGCCGCGAAGGCCCGAACGGCGTCCACGAGGTTCGGGTAGACGTTCTCGGTACCGATCCGCTTCATCAGTCCGTAGTGCTGCAGCGTGCTCAGGAGGCCGCTGTCGGCCCGGGTCAGGACGAACCTCACCTGGTGAGCCTCGAGGAAGTCGGCCAGCCCGGACAGCGCGACGCTGGCGGAGTAGTCGACGTCGTTGAGCGCGCCGGCGTCCAGGACCAGCCACCGGACCGGGTCCGGGGCACCGCTGACGAGCCCTTCCACGTCGTCGACGAACCGGTTGACGTTCGCGTAGAACAGGTCGGCGTCGTAGCGGAACACGATGAGCCCGGGTGCGCTCTGCGCCCCAGGGACCGCGGAGCTGAACGTCGGCTCACCCTTGTCCGTCACCGCGATGACGAAGTCTTTCGGCGAGTACTGGCGGCGGATGATCTCCAGGATCGACAGGACGATCGCGAGGATGATCCCCTGCTCGACACCGACCGCGAACACGGTCACGCCGGTGACCGCGGCGATGACGAACTCGCTGCGCCGCCGGGCCGCGATCAGCCGCAGGTTCTTCACGTCGATCAGGTCGACGCCGATCGTGAACACGATCGCGGCCAGCACCGAGGACGGCATGTTCTTCAACAGCCCGGTGGCGAACATGACGAACAGCAGCACGATCAAAGACATGGTCATGTTGGCGAGCTGGGTCTTGCCGCGCTGCTCGTCCAGGATCTGCGTCTTCGTCGGGCTGCCGTTCACGACGAACGCGCCGCTGAGACCGGCGGCGAGGTTGGCGCCGGCGAGACCGACGATGTCGCGGTTGATGTCCGCGCGCTGGCCGTGCTTCATCGCGAAGCTGCGCGAGGTCGCCGCGCTCTGCGCGATGATCATCACGAAGCAGGAGAACGCGACCGGGACGACCTTGAGCACGTCCGACCAGGTCATGCCCGGCGGAAGCCCGATCGGCGGGAACCCGCCCTGCACCGTGCCGACGACCTTCACCCCGTGCGCGGCTGCGTCGGTCAGCGTGGAGATCACGATGGTGGCGACGACGGCGATGACCGCGCCCGGGACCTTGGGCGCCCAGAACTTGCAGATGAAGATGACGGCGATCGTGCCGACAGCGAACGCGAAGGTGGCCCAGCTTGTGTCCGGGATCTCCTTGATCCACGTCCACTGCTGCTCGAACCAGTTGCCGGTGCCCTTGGCGACGCCGAGCATGCTCGGGATCTGCCCGGTGGCCACCTGGATCCCGACGCCGGTGAGGAAGCCGACCAGCACCGAGGCGGACAGGAAGTCTCCGAGGAACCCCAGCCGCAGCAGCCGCGCCAGGATCAGCATGACGCCGCAGACCAGGGCGGTCAGGCTGGTCAGCGCCACCCACTCCGGGGAGTTCGGGGTCGCCCCGGAGATGCCGGCGCCGATGAGCCCGGCGGACAGGATCGCGGCGGTGGCCGAGTCGGCGCCCACGACCAGCATCCGGGACGCGCCGATCAGGGCGAACATCAGCGTCGGGAAGATGATGGTGTAGAGGCCGGTGACGAGGGGCGTCTGCGAGATCGAGGTGTAGCCCATGCACTCGGGGATCGCCACCGCGGCCAGCGTCAGCCCCGCGATCACGTCGCCGGTCAGCCACGTCCTCTGGTACCCGCGCAACGACAGCGGAAGGGGGAGTGCCACCCGGCGACCCTAAGGCTCCTGATGGGTGGACGAGACGAAATCCGGCATCCTCGCCGGCACGCGCCCGGCCGAGCGGCTCAGGGCTTCGTCTGGTCCGTCCAGACCTCGCCGTCCCAGTACTGCCGGCCGGAGCCGCCGTCGGGTCGGGGGTACCAGTCGGCCGATACCTCCACGGCCACGACGGCGATCACCAGGACGAGCGCGAACATGGCGAACCAGAACATCGGCTACCACCGCCTGTTCATCTAACGTTGGTCAGGCCGCTGCACCTCTGTGTCCAAGGCACCTTGGGCCGCCCCGGAGCCGGCCAGCCCACCGCCACGCCCTCGCAGGACGAAGGCGACACCCACGGCGATGACTGCGCCGACCAGGGGCCCGGCCACATACACCCAGTACGAGCCGAAGTCGGCACTGATCGCGTCCGGCCCGAAGGTGCGGGCAGGGTTCATGGAGGCACCCGAGATAGGGCTGCCCCACAGGCCCGCGAGCGCGATGTAACCACCGACACCGATGGCACCGATGACGCCAAGGTTCTGCGCACCGGATGCCGTTCCGAGGATGACGCTGACCAAGCCGAAGGTCAGGACCGTCTCCATCACGAAGGCGTTGCCCGCGCTGAACCCCGACGCCGGGTAGTTGGACCCGAACGAGGCTGACACGTGCACTGTGGCCTGCAGGAACCAGGCTGCCAGGCAGGCACCGGCGAGCTGCACCACGATGTACCCCGGCACCCGCCGCACCGGGAAGTCGCCTCGAAGCCAGAACGCCACTGTCACGGCGGGGTTGAGGTGGGCTCCGGACACCTTGCCCATGAACAAGATGACGCCGAGGACCATGAGCGCAGGAGCCACGACGGCGGCGGTCCGGCTGATCGTGTTCGGGAACGCCTGCCCCATCATCCCGCCCCCGGCGGCGACCAGGACCAGGAAGAAGGTGCCGAGAAGCTCGGAGAACAGCCGCCGCCACTCCTGTGACGGGTCCGCGAAGTCCTCCATGCTCTGCTCGAAACGTTCCGCCTCGGACTCGAAGCGATGCTTGAGCCTGCCCAAGGACCTCTGGTCTGCTGGCATCGGTGCGCCGTCCATCACTGTCCTCCCGACAAAGGGCACCGCCGAAGCGCTACCGCGACCACCGCCCTACCGCGTCGAGGCCGGTGTGGCTGCGATCCTGCCGCCTGGATCCGGGCGTTGTGAAGGGCCGGACGACGCGACGAGGACCGCGGTGGAGCCGGTCCTCGTCGCTCGTCGGAACTTCAGTGGACTGGCGGGGCATCCGCCTGACGTCTGCGCAGGTCAGACGGGGTGCGCGGCTGCAGGTCCGTAGTAGAGCCCGGACTCGCCAACGGTGCCTGGTGCGTGCTCGACGAATCGCCAGAGCGCCTCTGACCTGCGCGTGAGCCGTTGGCAGGCGTTGACCCGTGGCCCCACCGGTCGTACCCATCCGGGCGGTCAAAGGCCAGCTCACTCCAACCACGATGAAACTGCCCGGGTACTCGTCAGGGAGCACCACCGACAGAGGTCGCGGCGATCGAGCCTTCAGTGCGGGGGAGACTGTGACCGGAATCGCCGACCAGTCTCGCGCTCCGCTTGTGGCCACGTTCGACGGCCCGGCGCGCGGAGTTCGCTGCGCGAAGGCCATCGCTGAGGCTGTCGTCCGCTGGGGCTGCAGACTCGGGCGGGTCTACACCCGGGGCGAGGTCCAAATGGCAGAGGGCGGCGTGCGAGCATCGCGGTACACATCGGCGCCAGAGTGGCCGGGCGCGCTCAGCCTTCCCGAGCGCCGATGTCCTCCACTGTCAGAGATCTCCCGTCCGGCAGCGGTCTGGTCTTCGAGGATGCCGGCGAGCACGAGCTGAAGGGATTCCCCGACCGCTGGCGCCTGTATGCCGCGATCGGCTGACTCGGAGGCCGCGCAGGCGCCTGGCCGGACGTGCTGGGGGCTGCTTCAACCGGGCTTCAACCGGGCTGCGGCTGGCTAGCCACCAGTAGCAGCGAGGGTCGTTCCCGCCCCACCAAGCCCGGGGCACCGAAACCCCTCGTGAAGGAGCTCGACATGGCCACCACCACCAGCCCCACCCGGACGACCACCCCCACGACCGGCCCGACCGGGCGCCTCTCGCAGCCCGGGCGACCGCACGCGCTGCGCTGGGTCGGCGCGGGACTGATCGTCCTCGCGGTGATCGCCGCGATCCTCGTGCTGTCCCACCGGAGCACGCCCATCCCGGCCAAGGCCGCGCCAGTCGGTGCCACAGTGGTCGGGGCCCAGGTCGGCGGGCAGCGCACCGGTGCCGACGCCGAGCGGCACTTGTACGGTGCCCGCGCCCTCGTCGACGCGCAGGGCACGCCGGTCGTGTCCGCACCGACAGGTTCCACCCCGACCAGGTCCGGCGCGGACCCGGAGCGACACTTCTTCGAGTCGCGAGGCGGTCAGTGAGACCGACGACGCCAAGGGAGGGCCCGCGCCGAGGCGCGGGCCTCCCCTCGTCCGCTCGTCCTGGCGGCGGCGCCGACGTGTTCGCGTTTCCGAACCCGCCGGGGAGAACGGCTGGCTACCGTGGCGGCGTGTGGTTCGGGGTGCTCGGCACTCTGACTGTGACGGAAGACGACGGGACGCCGGTTCGGTTGGGTGGACCGGCCCGCCGTCGGCTGCTGGCCGCCCTGCTCGCCCGGGTGGGCCGGACCGTTCCCGTGGACACCTTGATCGACGACCTGTGGTCGGACGCGCCACCCGCGACGGCCGACAAGACACTGCAGAGCCACGTCGTGCGGCTGCGCGACGACCTCGGCCGTGACGCCGGTCCATCACCGCTGATCACCGACCCCGGCGGCTACCGCCTCGACGTGGACGGCTCCACCCTCGACGCGTGGTGCTTCGAACGGGACCTGGACGCCGGCCGTCGCACCCTGGTCGACGGCGACCCGCTCGCAGCGAGGCAGGTACTGGACCAGGCGCTGTCGTGGTGGCGCGGGGATGCGTACGCGGAGTTCCCGGACGCGGCGTTCGCGGTGTCGGAACGGTTGCGCCTGGGCGAGCTGTGCGCGCTGGGAAGGGAGGCGCGGACCGAGGCGGCGCTGGCGCTCGGTGCGAGCGGCGAGCTCGTCGCCGACCTCGAGCTCCGGGTCCGGAACGAGCCGTACCGCGAGCGCTCCTGGGAGCAGCTCGTCGTGGCTTTGTACCGGTCGGGTCGACAGGGGGACGCGCTGGCCGCCTACCGGCGGGCCCGCGAGCGCATGGTCGACGACCTGGGCCTGGAACCGTCGCCGTCGTTGCGGGCACTCGAGGTACGGGTGCTCGACCAGGACCCGTCGCTCCTTGCCCCGCTCCCTTCGGTGGCACCGGTGGTCCGGCTCACCACGGCTGCGTCGAGGCCGGACGGCGCCGGGCCGTTGGCGGCCGGAGCGTTGGGGGGCGGCGCAGCCGTGCCCGACCCGCTGCTGGCGCTTGCCACCGACGCACCGGCGGAGCGGCTGTCGGTCGCCGCTGCCTCGGTGGGCGGCTGCCCCTATCGCGGCCTGTCGGCGTACGGCGAGGACGACGCGGCCGTGTTCGTCGGTCGGGAGCGGCTGACCGCCGAGCTCGCGGGCCGGCTTGTCGACAACGACCTCTTGGTGCTGGCCGGCCCGTCTGGCGCCGGCAAGTCGTCGCTGGTGCGCGCCGGGCTGGTGCCCGCGCTGCGCCATGGCGCGATCCCGGGCAGCGCGGCCTGGCGGCTCCGGGTTACCACGCCGGGCGCGGACCCGCTGCAGGTGATCGAGTCGGCGCAGGTCGATCTGCTCGTGGTCGACCAGGCTGAAGAGCTGTTCACGCTGGCGGGTGGAGTCGACCGTACGGCGGTCGGGCGCCGGCTTGCTGCGCTGCTGTCTGCTGGGACGCGGCTGGTGCTGGTGCTGCGGGCCGACTTCTACGGCCGCCTCGCCGAGCTGGAGGTCTTCACCGGCCGCATCGGCGCCGCCACGGTGCTGGTCGGGCCGATGACCGAGGAGGAGATCCACCGCGTCGTCGTCGAGCCCGCTGCCGCCGCCGGCGTCGCCGTCGCGCCCGGCCTCGCCGAGACGGTGGTCGCGGACGTGCGCGGGCAGGCCGGCTCGCTGCCGTTGCTGTCGGCCGCACTCGAGCGCACCTGGCACGAGCGCACCGGTGACCGGCTGACACTGGAGGCGTACCACCATGCCGGTGGCGTGCGCGGGGCGCTGGAGTCGATGGCCGAGGAGTCGTTCGCCGCCCTCGGGGCGCCCGCGCAGGCAGCGGCGCGCCGGATGCTGCTCCGGATGGCGACCCGTTCGGGCGGGGTGTGGACCCGTCGGCCGGTGCAGCTCCCCGACATCGTGCCTGAGGGCGACGAAGCGGCGCGGGACGCGCTGGCGCAGCTGGCCGTGGCTCGACTGGTCACGGTCGGCGCCGGCACCGCCGAGCTCGCCCACGAGGCCCTGCTCGGCGGGTGGCCACGGCTGCGGACGTGGCTGGACGAACGCGCCGTTGTCGCGGACCAGCTCGAGCACCTGGCCGGGTCGACGAAGGCGTGGGTGCATGCCGGGCGCCCGGACGCGGACCTGCTCCGCGGGCCGCGGCTGCAGGCGGCGCTGGAGTGGGCCGAGCAGCACCCCGACGACCTGTCGGGACCCGAACGCGAGTACGTCGAGGCGTCCCGCGCCGCGGTTGGGGCCGAGCTGGCCAGGGAACGCCGTCGCCGCCGGCGGCTCACGGCCGCGACCGCGGGTGTCGCGGTGGCCGCGCTGGTCGCGACCGCCGTGGGCGCAGTCGCGCTGCACGAACGCGACAACGCCGACCGGGCCGCGCTGTCCGCGGACGCGCGTCGGCTGGCCGCACAGTCGTACACGGTCCCGGACCGGACCACCTCGTTGCTGCTCGCCGCCGCTTCGTACCGGCTGCAGGACTCACCCGACACGCGGGGGGCACTGCTGTCGGCGGTCCAGGCGGACGGGGGTGCGGCGTTCCGGATCCAGACCGAGAACCGGCTGCTGTGGGTGGGAGCACCGGCCGACGGGTCGCGGCTGCTCGCGTTCGACAACAGCCGCAACGTCCTCGTGTTCGACCCGGCCAGCCAAAAGCTGGTCACCGCCTACCGGCTGGTGGGAGACAGCGTCGGCGACATCAGCCCCGACGGCTCGATGCTGGCGGAGTGCGGGCAGGACGACGGACAGGGAGTGCTCGTCGCGGATGCGCGCACCGGATCGGTGGTGCGTGCGCTGGACAGCGTCGCAACGGAGGCGAGCACGCCCACGTGCGCGCACTTCACCGGCAACGGCCGGTTCCTGGTCGTGACCGCCTCGGCATCGGGCAGTGGGCTGGCGGACCGGCTCGAGGTCTACGACACCGCGAACTGGGCCGCCGCGCCCCGCATCTTCCGTTCGGGCGTGCCCATCGCGTCGTTCGCAACCGGCGACGACCGCGTGGTGATCCAGCGCAGCGACGAGTCGCTGGAGGTCGTCAAGGCGTCCGACCTGCACGTGGTGGCCGGCGGCCGGCCCGCGGGAGCGGCCACCTGCACGAACGACACGGTCTACTGCGTCGTCGCGATCGACCGCGCAGGTGACCGGGTGGCGTACGTCGACCCGACCGACCCGCAGACCCCCGAGCAGACGGCCGTGACGGCGCTGTCGGGACCGGCGCGCTCCGGCCAGGGGCTCGGGACCTCGATCACGCACCTGGCCTTCTCACCGGACGGGACCCGGCTGGCCGCGGCCGCCAGCGACGGCTCGGTTCTCGTGCTCACCGCGCCGGCTGGCGCCACGGTGGTGTCCCAGACCGGGAACGGCGCCATCCAGGGTCTGGCCTGGGCCGGCAGCGGCAGCTCGGCTTCGCTGTACACCGACGGTCTGGACTCCCAGATCGTCTCCTGGGACCTGCGCTCGGTGCCGCGCACGGTGCAGGCCGGCGCGGCCGTGCCGCCGGACGACCAGGACCAGGCGCTGTTCGGGCATTACCTCGTCGGGACCCGACCGGCGTCGGGCGGGGGTCAGGGAGCCGAGCAGGTCTACCGCACGGATCTTCGAACCGCAACGACGACCGCCTGGCCCCTCACCGTGCCCGCCGGCCTGACCATCGAGTGGGTCACCGCGACGCCCGACGGCGCACGCGCCGTTCTCAGCCTAGGCAGCACGGGCACCTTTGCCCGGTTCGTGGTGATGGACCTGGCCACCGGGGCGGTACTGCTCGACCACCCGGCAAACGTCCCGGAACACGACCCTGCCGTGGCGTTCGTGGCCGCCCCCTCCGCCGACGGGCGCACGATCTTCGCAGGGGTCGACCAGTACGAGCTGCAGCAGATCGACGTCGCCTCGGGACGCGTGCAGCGCACCCTGACACTGACGTTCGCCGGACCCCAGGCGCACCTGCAGTGGGCGATCCCTTTTGAGGTGGACCCCCGCGGGGGTCTGCTGGTGATGGCCTACCAGCCCCGAGGCGAGGCAGCCTCGGGTGGGGTGTCCGGGACGGCTCCGCACCGGTCGCAGTCACTCGTCCTGGTCGACACGGCCTCGGGTAGGACGGACGCGCAGGCCGAGCTGGGTTCGTTGCCGGCGACGGTGCTGGCGTGGTCGCCGGACGACGCCCGGCTCGCGGTCGGCACCGGCGGCGGCACCATCGCCGAGTTCGACGCGGCCACACTGGCGCCGCTCACGGACCGGGTGCTCGCGCACACCGGCGTGACCCTCGCGCTGTCGTACGCATCCGACGGGAGCATGCTCGTCTCGTCCGGGAGCGACGGCACCGTGGCGATGTGGGACGCCGCCACGCTGCGGCGGCTGGGCGCGGCTACGACACTCGGTCGGGTTGGCCCGGCCTGGTCCTGGGTGACGCCGACGGGCGACATCGCCGGGACGATGCCCCGTGACGTCACCGACGCCGTCGCGGACACCTGGTTCACGATGCCCGGCACGCCTCGGCAGTGGCTGGCTGATGCGTGCACGTTCGCCGGCCGCGACCTGACGACGACGGAGTGGGCGCGCTACGTTGGCGACCAGCCGTTCCAGCCGACCTGCCCCGCGCGGGGATAGGCACCGGGCAAACGTCGCGAACGCGAGCGCCGTGGTGCGACATATGTGAGTTTTGCTTGTGGTTGAGCGGGCGGCCGGCTCTCGGGCCGGCTGTCGTCGTGTGGGAGCTGCTCTTCCCCGTGGCTTCGGCGAATCGTGGGAGAGGCGCTCCCTGGGCAGTCACCCGGCGTCATGGTCAGGCCTTGGCGGGTCATGCCTCCGATCGGTTCTCGGGGCAGCGCTTGAACACGTAGTAGCCCTTGACCGTCCCTTTGATGGCCACGTTCTGCCCCGAGGACATGAACTTGTCGCGGCTCCGCTGACCTTCCTCCACAAACACAAACGACCCGGAGATGACGGAGTGCCATTGGTCCCGCGGTAGTTCATCAAGCTACGGCGGGAACCGGGGCTACTCCCGCAGTAGCTCGTTGAATAGTTCTGTGTATTGGATCAGGTGCCGGTCGCCGAGGTACTGGTCGCGCACCCTCTTGCCGGCGGCGACACCGAGCCGCTGTGCGAGGTTGTCATCATCGAGCACGGTAGCGATCAGATCCGTGAACCCACTCAGGTCGGCTGGGTCGGCCAGCATCAAGCCACTCTCCCCGTCCACGATCTGGTCCTGGATGCCACCGACAGCGGAGGCGACTACCGGACGGTTCTTCCACATCGGCTCGGTCACCGTCAGCCCGAAGCCCTCCACGAGGCTCTTCTGCACGACGACAGTGGCGTGCCGCTGCAAGGCGTTGACGAGGTGGGCGTTCTCGTCCACGTCGTCCATCGGCAACGAGACCAGATGCACACGTTGTCTCGCCTCAATCGGCAGCGTCTTCCACATGTCGACGCACTCGAAGAGCACTTCGGCGCCCTCCGGGTCGTCGCTCACCCCCAACACATCGGGCCCCACCAGCATCAGGTGAGCATCGCTCGGCAGTCTGGATAGGTTGGTGGCGAAGGCGGTGAGTACCCCGGCCATGTCCTTGAGCCGGTCCCAACGGCTGATCTGTACTACGACGCGCACGTCCCCGGGCACCATGTCGCCGGCGACGACGAGGTTGCCGTGGGCGCGCACCGTACCAGAGGACCCGTCGCGCCGGCCGAAGGCCAAACTGCCCTGCTCCCCGGGCCTGGCCACAAGGCCGGCGTAGCGCAGGGTCGCGTCGACATCGGCTGGTGGCAGCTGAACATTCTTGGTGCTGAACGGGTCCAGCGAGGGAGCGATGATCCGCGAGCGTCGCCGATCCAACCATCGGGGGCCGTAGGCTTCGCGCGAGAAGATCGTGGCGTCCGCCTGATTGACGTAGGGCTCCAAGAAGTTCCAGCCGACGTCGGTGAGCTCGGTCGGTGTGTCCCGGCCGATGTGACAGCGCCACACGACATGAGCGCCCGCCGCTCGCAGTCCCTCTGCCATCCCTGCTGCCTGCGGGTCGTGTAGGAGCACGATGTCCCCAGCCCGCACCCGTGACTTCACGTTGTCGAGGTTGCCGGCGAGGACCGACTCGTACTCGTCCCGCTCCGCGTCACCCAGTGGGCCACCGTCACCAGGGGCCCCGTGCAGGAGGTTGTGCAGACGCTTGGTGATCCGGAAGAACCTCGGGTTCCCCTCCAGGACCAGCCAACGCGCGTCGACACCTGCCCCGCGGGTATAGGCCAACAGCGTCGTGAGCATCTCTGCGACCCCTCCACCGGAGGCCGTCGCGTTCACGTTCCACACGACCCGACCGTCCAGGATGCGACGGGCGAGGACCACGTTGCTCTTGAGCCGCCCAGCACGCTCCGCGTCCAGGAGTCGTGCCAGCCGTTCCAGCGATACCGGGTCGATGCGAACCTCACGCACACCCGATGCTCTCATCTGAAGGCCCGCCATGCAGGAAGGCAGTCGACCGCTTCAGCCTGAGGAAGGGCTGTCTCGAGCCACCCCCCGGCGTCGAGGTCCTCCACGACGACCGCTGGCTGCCAGGGCAGCTCACCTGGGCGTCGAAGACGACGGAAGGCTGGCGGGGATGGTCTACTGCTTCCGCCACCAGACGGTGCTACGGGCCGCGGATGGAATGAGAGATCCGCCGGCGACATACCGACCGCTGCATAACGGCACTTCGGTGCGCCAGCCTCCCGACAGGGAAACCCTGGCTGGACCGTTCGCCAACCGTGCCTGAACCGATCCGGTGACTCACTGCGTCGACCAATCCGGTCCCAGCGCTCTGTCCAGAAGACCGCTCAGGGTGTTACCTGGCCGGTCGCCCCAGCCTCCAAGCGACTCAACGGCCACGACGACGTTGCCCTCGCGGGCCGCGTACACCTGGTAGTGGCCCGGATCTTCCCCTTCGAACATGTCATCGATCGGGCCGGTGGGCGCCACGAACACGGAGTCAGGGATCGGGTAGAGGAACGCAGGATTGCTCTGCTGGCGGTGACAACGCGCGAACTTGGTGCGCATGTTTGCGAACGCGGTGGTGGCGCTGCCGCCGTCGTCATAGCGCAGCACGAACTCGTTGTTGAACCCCCCTCCGGGCTGCACGTAGGTCGCGGCCGCGATCTCGGTTGCCCCCAACTGGTGCACGTCGCCGATGCACTCCATGAGCGCCGGCTCGGTGTTCGTACGATTCACGGTAGGTCCCCCAGCACCCCAGAAGCCGGCCCAGCCGACACCAGACAGGAACGGGTCCGGGGCAAGGGTGTACACCCCCGGCGTTGGTTTCGGACTGGGTGTGGTGATCGGCTCAGGCTCGGACAGGGTGTGCCCGCCCAAGCCGACTCCGAAAAGAACGGCCACCACGACGGCGCCCACCAGCGCTCCGCCTACCACGCGCCGCACCCGGCGAGCGCGTTCGGCTTCTCGCCGCACCTCGCGGGCGGGGCGCACGGCTCCGGGGATCCGCTCGGCGCTCGCGTGCAGGCGCTCGGTCAATAGATCGCTCATTGCTCACCTTCTCGAACGATCGTCGGGCCAGGCTGCAACGGCTCGGACGCGAGCTGGTCGTCTGCCAGAAGCACGGCAAGCGCTGCGCGTCCGCGGACCAGCCGTTGCTTCACTGCGGACACGCTCGCTCCCGTCTCCTTCGCGACCTGCTCTACCGGCAGGTCGGCTAGGTGGTGCAGGACGATCGCCACGCGCTGCGCCTCGGGCAGCTGGCCCAGGGCGATCAGCAGCGCAACGCGCTCGGGGTCCAGCCCGGGTGAGTCCGGAGTTGCACCGCGTCTAAGCCAGGCAGCGGACGCATTGCGCAACCGGCGCCACCGACTCACTGCTAGCCGCCGGGCAACAGTGCGCACCCACGCCTCAGGCGACCCGCAGTCCTGGACCGTCGACCACCGCAGCCAGGCCCGCTCGAACGCCTCCTGTGTGACGTCCTCCGCCTCTGCCAGATCACCGGTCAGCAGAACCATTTGACGCAGGACCCGCGTCGCGGTACCGGCATAGAACAAGTCGAACTCCGCGGCGGCGCCACCCCCCGGCCCTCCAACCATGCGGGCCTCCTGTCCGACAGTCCTGGCAGGGACGATCCCAGCCCAATGACGCCTGGGATAGCCGCGCGGTTACATGACGAGATCTGCGCCCTTCCCGAAACAACCCCCGCCGCGTTGTCTCCGCCGTCGCGGGGGGACGGCGCACCGAATGCCGGTTCTTGGGCTGTCAGGCGGCGCCGGCGATGAAGGCGGCGACGATGTAGTTGGCGTGGCGGTCGAGGTTGCCGCGGGCGCGGTCGTAGCGGGTGGTGGTCCGCGGGTCGGCCTGCCGGGCGGCGATCTGGACGTCGCGAAGGGGGACGCCGGCGTCGAGGGCGGCGGTGATGTAGGAGTGGCGAAGGGAGTGGCAGCCGATCTGGTGGGCGATCCCGGCTCTCTTCGCGAGGCGGTGCACGATCCGGGTCGCGGCGTAGCGGTCCATCCGCCGCCCGGTGCGGGTGAGCAGCAACGGCCCGGTGCCGCGTTCGTCGGCGGCGAGGTCGAGGGTGCGGGCCACCGGTGGCGGGAGCGGGAGGAGGGCGGGCTTGCCGCCTTTGCCGATGATGTGCAGGGTGCGGTGCCCGCGTTCGACCCCGAAGTCCTCGATGTCGATGGAGCAGGCTTCGGAGATCCGGAGCCCGAGAAGGCCGAGCAGGGTGATCAGGGCGGCGTCCATCGGGCTGGACCCGCGGGCGGCCGCGACCAGGGCGCCGAGTTGCATCCGGTCCAGGCCGAGGGCCTGGGAGTCCGGGGAGACCCGGGGTCGGCGGACGTAGTCGGCGGGTGACTTCTCCAGCCGCCCGTCGATGACCAGGCAGCGGTAGAACCCGATCACCGTGGACAGCCGCGGGGCCACGGTGGCGGGGGCGAGGTGGCGTTCTTCCTCGAGCCACCGGACGTAGACCTCGATGTGCGCCCGGGTCACCGCGAACACGTCGAGCTGCCGGTTGGCGCACCAGGTCAGGTAGGTCCTCAGATCTGCGGCGTAAGCCTCGCGGGTGCGCCCGGCGTAGCGGGCCAGGAACCCGGCCGCGGCCAGGCGGGCGCTGGAGAACGGATCGAAGGAGTCGGGACGCATCAGGGTCGACTGCTCGGACATGAGGGAACCTCCCCGGACGATGACCAGGGCCCCACGATCCGGGGTTGTCGACAGCCCAAGAACCGGCAGTATGTGCGGGTGTCGAGGCCGAGATAACCGTGAGGACGCGTTGCCCAGGGTCGGACGCCGCAGCTTCGCCTCGACACCCCAGAACCGGCATTCTCCATCAACCGAAAGCACTGGCTTGGCCTATTGTTCGGCGATGGCTCGCAACTCGAATGGCGGATGGCGGCGCTTGTGCGAGTGAATGCTGGTCTGCCCACTGCCTTGCCAAGCAGGTGATGCGGCGGGCACGCGTAGTGCCGCTCCGACGCCACGAACTGGCGCTGCTAACCGGCTTCGCCGTGGTGGCACTTATGACCGTTGGATGGACCTGAGTAGA